>NZ_CP029824.1:0-3723585 GCF_003233675.1 Burkholderia sp. JP2-270
CACCCGTTCCGCCACGGCCGCTGGCTGTTCGCGCACAACGGGCTGATCCGCGACTTCCACAAGCTGCGCCGCGACCTGACGATGAAGGTCGATCCCGCGCTGTTCCCGACGCTCGAAGGCTCGACCGACTCCGAACTGATGTTCCGCCTCGCGCTGACCTACGGCCTCGAGCAGATGCCGCTGCCCGCGCTCGAGCGGATGGTCGGCATGGTCGAGGAAACGGCCGCGCGGCACCGCGTAGCCGAACCGCTCAACATGACGATCTGCGCGACCGACGGCGAGCGGATCATCGCGGTGCGTTATTCGAGCGAACGGCAGTCGCGTTCGCTGTTCCACAGCACGTCGTTCAAGCACCTCCATGAAGCTGTATCCGCACAACCCGCGCATCGCCGAAGCCGGCGACGACGCGTTCATGGTCGTGTCCGAGCCGCTCGTCGACCTGCGCAGCGCGTGGGAGGAAGTGCCGGAGAGCATGGCGATCGTCGCGCAGGGTGCTGATGTGCAGCAGCGGCCGTTCGCGCCGCGACACAAGTAGCAGGCGGCACCATTGAAGGCTTCGTAAGGGGATGCCAAACGTATGCGGAAGTACGAAATACGCCCGGAAAATAACGGATTACAAACATACCGGCACGTTACAATTGTCAACGGAAAGTCGACGAGACTCCGTACAAAGTAACTGTGTGATCGTCCGCACCTCTAATCGGAAATGACCCAAGATTCCAAGAATTGGCCACCCGTCAGGCCGACGGACTGCGAACCGGCACGTCCTCGTGTGAAACAGAATCGAGCCTTCGTGGTGTGGCTGACCGGGATCTCCGGCGCCGGCAAATCGACACTGGCGAACCTGCTGAAGGAACAGCTCGATGCACGCGGACTTCGCACCTATCTGCTGGACGCCGACCGCTTGCGCGAGGGGCTGAACCGTGATCTAGGGTTCAGCGATGCCGATCGCCACGAAAATATCCGGCGAACCGCCGAAGTGGCCAGGCTGCTGGTGGATGCCGAATTCATTGTCATCGCGCATTGATCTCGCCATTTCAGGCAGCGCGTGACAAGGCCCGCGCGCGCTTTGACGAAGGCACGTTCGTCGAAGTCTTTGTCGACGCTGCATTGGAGGTCGCCGAGGCGCGTGACCCGAAGGGATTGTATGCATTGGCCGGCAAGGAAGCATTCGCCAGTTCACCGGCATCGATTCCGTGTACGAGCGGCCGCACTCCCCGACGTACACGTCAAGACGGCCGAGACAGATCCGTCGGAGTGCGTGGATGCGATCATCCGGAAACTGCCGCTGAACGACTGACATCATCGGAGTCAGCCGCCGTCCCTTGGTTTCCGGCGCGCCGCCGAACAAATGACGATCGTGTCCGCGCATTGGTGCCGATGTACACCGGCGGCCGTTCAGTCCACGGCACAAATCGCGTCAGGCGCGGCGCGAAAACCGCATTCGAACCGAATCAAGTCCGGTGGGCAGCCGGCGCGAACGGGCGCGCGGCCGCGGCAGTGCGGTGAACCCGAGCCGTTCGTACAGCGCGCGGGCCCTCGCGTTGCGGGTCAGCACGTCGAGGACGACATCGCGGCTGCCGTCGGCCGGCAATGCCCCGCGTCCAGCGCGTCGCGGAACAACGCACTGAAGATTCCCCGTGCCGCGCTGTCGCTCGTCGGTTGCGGCAATGCGCGACGAGAATCTGCGAACGCTTCGGCGCCGGAATTTCCGTTTCGAGAATCAGCCCGCGCAACAGCTGCCCAATCGTGCGGCGCACGCCGAAGAAGCGCGCCAGTGCCCACACGACATGCACGTCGTCGAACATCGTCCCGTTGCCCGTCGTGAATCGCCATCACGGCGAGCACGGTGCCGTCGTCAGCGACCGCGACGCGATGCCGGCGCCACGAGAAGCGCCCATGGCGCGACCGGAATGCCTGCTGCAGGAAAGCGATGCAGCGCGCATCGCTTTCGCCGAGAAAAAATCCGAATTCCGCCACACCGGACGCAAACACGAGCGGCCCGCACGACGCCGCGTCGTCCGCCTCGGCCGCACGAAACCGCACGCGCTCGCCGGCACGCGGAGCCGCTTGCGCGAACGCACCGGCCAGCGTCATCCGCTGCGCCCCGCGAGTCGCGACAACACGGGCAACCGTCCGGCTGATCTGTTCCGGCTCGTGCGTCGAGCAGATGAAGAAGCGCAGGCGCGCAGCCTTTTCCTCGACGGCCGGATAGAAGATCGGCTGCACGTTGATCCCTTCGTCGAACATCGCATTGGCCCATTGCGCGGCCTTCAGCGAGCTCCCCGTGATCACCGCACGACCGCGAACCCGGCACTCGTGCCGGTATTCAGCCGGCAGCGCGCGCTTCGTTCAGGAACTGCCGCCCGCGCGCCTGCAGTCGCGCGACGCGCTCCGGCTCGGCCTGCAGGCGCTCGAGCGCGGCAGCGACGCTTCGGCGAGCGTCGGCGCCAGCCCGACGCTGTACAGGAAGCCCGGCGCCAGATGGCGCAGCATGTCGACGAGCGGCTGGCAGCCGGCGATGAAGCCGCCGCAGCCGGCCAGCGTCTTGCTCATCGTGCCCATCCACATGTCGACCTGGTCGGGCGCGACGCCGCAATGCTCGCGGATGCCTTGCCGGTCGCACCGAGCACGCCGAGCGAATGCGCCTCGTCGACCAGCAGGAATGCACCGTGGCGCGTTTTCACGTCGACGAAGCGCTGCAGGTCGGGGAAATCGCCGTCCATGCTGTACAGCCCTTCGATCGCGATCAGCACGTGCCGGTATTCGCGGCGTACGCGCGCGAGCAGCTCGTCGAGCGCCTGCCAGTCGTTGTGCGCGAAACTCAGCCGCTTCGCGCCGCTCAGCTGCGCGCCCTGCACGATGCTGTTGTGCGCGAGCGCATCGTGGACGATCAGGTCTCCCGGTCCGAACAGTGCGCCGATCACGGTCACGTTCGTCGCGTGGCCGCTCACGAACGCGACGCAGTCGTCGGTTTCGTAGAACGTGGCCAACGCGCGTTCGAGATCGCGCTGCACCGGGCGTTCGCCCGCGACCATCCGGCTCGCCGATGCCGACGTGCCGTACCGGTCGATCGCGGCCTTCGCGCGCGCGGACACGTCCGGATCGCCAGCCAGGCCGAGGTAGTTGTAGTTCGCGAAGTTCAGGTATTCGCGCCCGCCGATCTGCGTCGTCGCACCGGCGACGCCGTCGTGCACGCGGAAAAACGGCGAGTCGACGCGCAGCTTCTCGCCCATCTCGCGCATGATCCGGACCTGCTGATACTGCGGCATCGATTCGAAGCGGCTGCGCGCCGATGCGGTCTGCGCTGCCTGCGTGCCGGGCACGCCCGGTGCCGCGCAGCATCCGTCGCGCGCTCCAGCTGCCGTTTCAGCGCTTTCGCCGCCAGTTGCTGGCGAAGATGCTCTCCCAGTGCCATTGCTTCCTTCGCTTAATCTCGAAAAGACGCTATGTTACGCCGCGCGTCATGAAAAAGACGTGGTGTCACGCGTCGGAAAACTCGGCCCACTGCCACGCGTCGGGTGCGGCCAGCAGCGCGTCGACCAGCCGGAAATTCATCTCGTGGCTCGGCCGCAACGCGCTCACGCGCGCCAGCAGCGGCGCGCCGGCCAGCGCGAGATCGCCGACCAGGTCGAGCACGCGGTGCCGGACGAATTCATCCGGCAAGCGCATCCCGCCCAGCACGCGGCTGCCGACGATGGACGCGGTGCACGACGGCCGCGCGCCGCGCAGGATCGGCACGCCGCGCAGATAGCCGGCGACGATCGCCGGCACGGCCCATTTCACGCGCCCGTACGAGCGCGACGGCGCGATTTCGGTTTCGAACGCGGCCGGCGTCAGCGCACCGTCCCAATGCATGTCGCCGAAGCCGCGCAGGTCGTTGCGCACGCTCAGTTCGTAACGCGGTGCCGGCTCGACCCGCATTTCGCGCCGCTGGTCGCCCTCGCCGTCCGTGACGACGACGGGCCGCAGCACGCGGATGAAGCGTTTCGGCGCATCGAGCGCGACCCGGCCGCACGCGCGGATGGCATCCACCCACGGCGTGGCGCTGCCGTCGAGAATCGGCACTTCCTCGGCGTCGATCTCGACGATCGCGTGATCGATCTCGCACGCGAGCAGCGACGCGAGCAGATGCTCGATCGTGCGAACGCCGACGCCGTCGGCATTGCGCAGCATCGTGCAGAGCGGCTGGGCGCGGCGCAGCGCGGGATCGACCGGCAGCGTCGCGAGCGTGCGCCCCTGCGCGACGCGACGAAACACGATTCCCGTCACGCCGTCTTCCGGCCGCGCGGGCAGGATCCGCACACCCACCCGGCGCCCCGTGTGCAGCCCGTGACCGTCGATCGCCAGCGGACCTGCCAGCGTGCCCTGACGCGTCGCCCAGCCGGACGGCGCGCTCATCGCGCGACCTCCAGCGTCGGGGACACCTGGCCCGCCACGGGCGCCGGCCGCGTATCGAGCATCGCGCGCGCTTCGCCTTCGATCGCGTGTTTCGCGGCAAGCGCCGCGACGGCTTCCTGAGCGGCATCGGTCGCCGCCCCGGCGTCGGACGCATCGGCCGACGCGCCGATCGAATCGACGATGCGTCCGGCCAGCGTCGTCACCGACGCGCCCTCGGCAATCGCCATCACCGACAGCTTGACCTCGAACGCTTCCTCGACCGCCAGGCCAAGCTCCATCCCCATCAGCGAATCCATGCCCATGTCGAGCACCGACTTGTCGAGCGCGATGCGATCCGGCGTCATGTGCAGGATCCGCGCGATCTGCGCCTGCAGCGTCCGGGCAACCAGCGCGATCGCTTCGTCGCGCGGCAAGGCCAGCACTTCTTCCCGCAACTGCGTGCCGCCGTCGCGCGCATCGCCGCCCTTCGCATGCGATTGCAGCAGCGAATACCGGCGTGCCTTCGCGGCGGGCATCCCGCGCGCCACGGCATGCCAGTCGAGCCGGACCACGGCTTCGCCGGCCGCACCCGCGACCAGCGCGCGCTCGAGCGCGGCCATCGCTTCGTCGGACGTGATCGATGCACCGCCGATCCGCGACTGCAACGCCTCGCGCGTATCCGCGTGGCGCGCGAGGAAGCCGACGTCCTCGAGCGGGCCCCACGCCATGAACGTGCCGGGCAACCCGGCCGCGCGGCGATGTTCGACGAGCGCCTCGAGGAAAGTGTTGGCCGCGACGTAGTTCGACTGCCCCGGATTGCCGAGATAGGTCGTCGCCGACGAATAGACGACGAACAGGTCGAGCGGCAGCGCACGTGTCGCGCGATGCAGGTTCCACGCGCCGGCCACCTTCGGGGCGAGCACCGCGGCCATCCGCGCATCGTCGAGATTGCGCACGAGGCCGTCGTCGATCGACATCGCGGAATGCAGCACGCCCTTGAGCGGGCTGCCGCGCCGCGCGATCGCGGCAATCATCGCATCGACCGCCGCGGCATCGGTCACATCGCACGAGACGACATCGACCGTGACGCCGAGCGTCGCGCGCCAGCGCTCGACCTCCTCGCGGGCCGCACCGGCAAGCTCGCCGGAACGGCTCGCCAGCGTCAGCCGGCGAGCGCCGCGCTCGACCATCCAGCGCGCGCTCGCAAACCCGAGCCCGCCCGTGCCGCCGACCACCAGATACGTGCCATGCGGATCGAGCGCGAGCGAGCCCGTGCGCGTGACGCCGCGCGTCGGGGCCGGCGTGCCGGACGGATAGGTCACGAGTACCTTGCCGATCTGGCGCGCCTGCTGCATGTAGCGGAACGCATCTTCGGCCCGTTCAGCGGGGAACGCGCGATACGGCAGCGGATGCAGCACACCTGCCGCGAACAGCGCCATCACTTCGCCGAACAGGCGTTCGGTCAGCTCCGGCAACGCACCCATCAACTGGTCGGCATCGATGCCGAAATAGCTGATGTTGTTGCGGAACGGCCGCAGCCCAATATGGCTGTTTTCGTAGAAATCGCGCTTGCCGAGCTCGAGGAATCGACCGAACGGACGCAGCGTGTCGATGCTGCGCACCATGGCTTCGCCGGCGAGCGAATTCAGCACGATGTCGATGCCCTGCCCGCCCGTCAGCACGCGAATGTCGTCTGCGAACGCGAGGCTGCGCGAATCGAGCACGTGGTCGGCACCAAGCAGGCGCACGAACTCGCGCTTCTCGTCGCTGCCGGCCGTCGCGAACACTTCCGCGCCGAAGTGGCGCGCAAGCTGGATCGCGGCGATCCCGACGCCGCCCGCGCCGCCGTGCACGAGCACGCGCTCGCCGCGACGCAGCCGCGCGAGTTCGACGAGTGCGTAATACGCGGTGAAGAACGTGGTCGGCACGGTCGCCGCTTCCTCGAACGTCAGACGCTCGGGTTTCAGCGCGATCGCTTGCGCGCGCGTCCTGACGCGCGTCGCGAACGAGGCCGGCGCGAAGCCGAGAATCGCATCGCCCGGCGCGAATGCCGTCACGGCGCCGCCCACCCGGACGACGCGGCCGGACAATTCCATGCCGATCGTCGCGCCCGCGAAGCCGGTCTCGACCGCCTCATCGGACAAGAGCCCCATCGCATACATCACGTCGCGGAAATTGAGGCCGGTCGCAACCGGCTCGATCTCCACCTCGTCCGCGCCCAGCTCACTTTCCGGCAACGCGAACCATTCGAGATTGCGCAACGAGCCCGGTGCATCGAACGCGAGCACGGCCGCGCGCGCAATCGCGCCATCGCTGCGGGCCGCGGCCTGCGCGGCCGTCAGCATGCGAGGCACCAGACGCCCGTGTGCGCCCAGGACGACTTCTTCCTCGACCGCCGAGCCGGTCAGCTCGCGAATCAGTGCGTCGGAAATCCCGTCCACCGCGCGATCGACGTCGATCAGGCGGCACGCGAGTTCGGGATGCTCGTTCGCCAGCACGCGACCGAGGCCCCACAGCGTTGCCTGTTCCGGATGCGCATTCGCGGCCCCGGCGAACGGCGCACCGCCGCGCGTGACGACGGTCAAGCGCGTGGCCGCGTTCGGCTGCGCGCCGAGCGCGCGGACGAGCGCGGCCAGCGCGATCGCGCCGTAACGCTGCGCAGCCATCAGGCCGTCGCCCGTCGCCGATTCGGCCAGCGGCGTTTCCGGTGCGCAGAACACGACGTGCGCCGGCTGCCCGGCCGGCAACGACGCGATCGCGTCGACCGCATGCGTGATGTCCACGATGTCGGCCGGATAACCCGCGCGCGCCAGCGCATCGGCCAGCTGCCCGCCGAAACCGCCGGCGGCACCCGGCGCGTGCATCACGAGCCATTGTTCGTTGCGTGCGAGCGTATCGAGATCGCTCGGGTCGTCGGTGCGTTGCGCAGCAGCGGCGCTCGCGGGGTAGCGCGCGATGACGAACGTCGGCGTACCGTCCAGATCGAGCGATTGCTCGACGTGCCGCACGACGTCGACGTAACCCGCGCGTGCGAGGGCTGCCTCGAGATCCGCCGGCGCTAGCGGCGCGGGGGCAGCGGCTTCCGTCGACGTTGCCTGCGAGGCGAACACGATGTCGGAGAAGCGGCCGTGGCGCGACTCGGCCAGCAGCAGCAGTCCGCCCGGCGCCAGCCACGACCGCATCGCATTCAGTGCATCGACCACATCATGACGATCGCTCAGCGCGCGGTTCGCGACGATCAGGTCGTAAGGCCCGGCGTCATCGGCCGACAGCGACAGCCGCTCGCCCGACTGCAGTGCCACCGTGCGCACCGCCGCTTCCGCATCCGTGTCGAACCCGGCCAGCTGGCCGGCCGTCGCCGCGATCGTGTGGTCGCAGCGCGCGGCAGCGAGATGCATGCCGAGCGTCTGCAGCACGTCGCCGTCCGTCGCGCCCAGTTCGAGCACGCGTAGCCGGCGCGCCGGCTGCCATGCATCGACCGCCTGCTCGACGCTTGCGGTCAGCAACGCGTGCACGTGCTGCCACGTCGGCGACGCGGCAAGGAGCTGCTCGACCAGGCTGTGCCCGGTCGGCGACAGCAAGCGCGCGCCATCCTTCGCGCCGCCCAGCACGTCGGGCAACGCCGCGCCGCAATGCGCGAGCAGCGTCAGTTCGGCCACGTGCCCCGGCGATTCGGCCAGCAGCCCGCGCCATAGCTCGTCGAGCGGCGGCAACGCCGCACACGCTGCGTCATCGCGCACGAGCAGCGCGCCGTCGCGATGAGCGAGACCATCCTCGACCAGCATGTCGGCAAGACGCGCGGCCAGCGCCGCATGCCCGGCCGCCGGCTGCCACGTGCCGGCGAATGCGCCGAGCGCATCGAACGCGCGGAGCGCATAGAGGCTCGCCAGCACGTCGAGCAGCGGCAGGATTTCGGTCAGATGCTGCGTCCGGCGGACGTCGTTACCGGTTGCGTCCAGCCGCGCGACGGCCTGCGCGAGCAACGCGTCGGGGGCCGGCAAACCGGCTGCATCGACGTCGCCCGGCAGCGGCATGTCTTCAAGGCGATAGACGAAGCGTGCAGGCAGGTTCTGCCGACGGCCGACGAGATCGACGCGCCGGAACCGGCAACCGCCGAGCCGCGCGACGATCGCGCCCCGTGCGTCGAGGAATTCGAAATGCGCGACGATCGAATGCGGGCTGTGCCGGTCGATCTGCACAAGCACCCGCTCGACCGTGTCGCCGCGCAGATAGTCGACCCGGCCGATCTGCACCGGCACGTAAGCCGGATGCTCGCCTTCGCGTGCGTGCGCCGCCAGCAAGGCGAACAGCGGATGAAACCCGCTGTCCATCAGCGCCGGATGCAGCAGATACGCGGACAAGGCCCGCGCATCGCCGCATGCGGCCGGCGCGGCGACGTCCGCCAGCGCCGCGCCGTCACTCGCGGCAACCCGCACGGTGCGAACCCAGCGGAACGCCGGCCCGTAGCCGAGGCCGATGGCCGCGGTGTTTGCGTACAGCGTGTCGCCGTCGGCTGCGGGCAGCGCGAGCAGACGATCGAGCGCGGCGGACGGCACGACGCTCGTCTCGCCGAGCGCGTTGCCGCTTTCCAGCATCCGCCCGGTTACGTTCAGCGTCCACGCGCTGTCGGACATCCGGTCGCGCGTCTCGATCGTGAAGGTCGCGGTGCGCGGCTCGATCACGAGCCGGAACAGTTTCGCCTGCTGCGGCTGGAATACGACCGGCGTGCGGATCTCGACGTTTTCGAGTGCTGCATCCGGCGTATCGAAGAAGGTCCGTGCCGCGGCAAGGGCCATTTCCACGTAACCCGCGCCCGGGAACGCCACGCCGCCGTCGACGACGTGATCGGCCAGCATCGGCAGCTTCGCCGGATCGAGCTGGTTTTCCCACGCGAATGCGTGCTCATGCAGGCGATAGCCGAGCAGCGGATGCTCGCGACGGCGATTGACGAGGCCGTACCCTTCGACGGTAGGCGTCAGCCAGAAGCGGTCGCGCTGCCACGGATAGAACGGCAACGCGGCGCGCGATTCGCCCGGCGCGAAGCGGTCGGGATCGACGCTCGCGCCGTGCGCGATCGCCGCGAGAATCGCCTGCCGCAGCGTCGCCGCGCTGCCATGACCGCGCTTGAGCGTCGGCAGCGCCATGCCGGTTGCGCCGGCGGCCGTGAGCGCCTGCTTTACGTACGTACGCAGGATCGAATGCGGCGAAACCTCGACGAACAGGCGCACGCCCTGCTCGATCAGATGCGCGATGCCGTCGCCGAAGCGCACCGGCTCACGGATATTGCGCCACCAGTAGCGCGCGTCGAGCTCGGTGCCGGCAAGCGCGCCGCCGGTCACGGTCGACACGTACGTGCCGTTTCCCAACTGCGGCCGCAGGCTCGCCAGTTCCGCCAGCACGACCGGTTCGATGCGATCCATGTGGCTGCTGTGGAACGCGTAGTCGAGATCCAGCATCTGGAAGAACTTGCCGCTGCCGCGCAGCGCCGCCTCCAGTGCCTGCAGACCCTGCAGCTCGCCCGCGAGCGTCACCGCATCGGGGCTGTTGATGCCGGCGATCTCGACACGGCGCGCGAGCCCGTGGCGCGCGATCAGTTCGCGCGCCGCTGCATCGCCGATGCCGACGGCCGCCATCCGGCCGCTGCCGCGCGTCATCGCCTGCGCGCGGCTGCGGATCTTGATCACGCGCACCGCGTCGGCGAGCGACAGCGCGCCCGTCACCCACGCAGCCGCAATCTCGCCGACGCTATGGCCGATCGCCGCGTCGTAACGCATCCCGCTCGCATCGATCACGCGAATCATGCCGACCTGGATCGCGAACAGCAGCGGCTGCGCGTTCTCCGTCGCGGCGAGCCATTCGGCGCCCTGGCCGGCCAGCCATTCCGCGCTCGGGCCACCGCGCATCACGTCGACCAGCGACGGGCTGCCGTCGGCGCACCACAGCGCGTCGACTTCGTCGAGCGCCGCGCGGAAGACGGCGTTCTCGGCATAAAGCTCATTGCCCATCCCGACCCACTGGCAGCCGTTGCCCGAGAAGACGAGCGCGGTGCGCGGCGTGTCGGCCGGGGACTGGCCGGTCGCTACGCACGCGGGCAACCCTTCCGGTGCCGGCTGGGCCAGCGCCGCGAGTGCCGCACGGCCTTCGGCCGCGTCGGCCGGCGCGACGATCGCGCGATGCTCGAGCCATTGGCGACGACGTGCGGCCGCGGCGGCAAGCGCCTGCCAGTCGCCGCCGTTGTCGAGCATCGACAGATAGCGGCCCGCGAGCGCGCCGAGTGCATTCGCGCTGCGCGCGGTCAGGACGAGCGGAGACAACTGCGCGTGAGTCGGCTCGGGCGCGGCCGCCGACGTCTGGTTTGCAGCCGGCGCCTCGGTCAGCACGACGTGTGCGTTCGTCCCGCCGAAGCCGAACGAGTTGACGCCGACCGTCAGCGGCGCGTCGCCCGCGTCGAGCGGCATGAAGCGATCGACGACACGCAGACGCCCGCCGTCGAAATCGATGCCCGGATTGGGCGTGACGAAATGCAGCGAGCGCGGTACCGCGCGATGCTTCAGGCACAGCACGGCTTTCAGCAGCCCGGCCATGCCGGATGCCGTCTCGAGGTGACCGATGTTGGTCTTCACCGAACCGATGAGCAGCGGACGATCGGCCGGGCGCTCGCCCGACACGACGTCGATCAGCGCACGCGCCTCGATCGGATCGCCGACCGCCGTGCCGGTGCCGTGCGCCTCGAGATACGCCAGGGACTGCGGATCGATGCCCGCTCGCGCGTAGACGCTGCGCAGCAGCGATGCTTGCGCGGCCGCGCTCGGCACGCTGATACCGCCCGGCGAGTGGCCGACCGAGTTCACGCCGGAGCCGGCGATCACCGCATGGATCGTGTCGCCGTCGGCGAGCGCGCGATCGAGCGGCTTGAGCAGCACGAACGCGCCGCCTTCCGAGCGGACATAACCGTCGCCGGTCGCATCGAACGCGCGGCAACGGCCGCGCGGCGACAACATCGACGCCTTGGAGAAGCTGACGAAACCGAACGGATGCAGCAGCAGGTTGACGCCGCCCGCGAGCGCCACGTCGGCTTCGCCGGATTGCAGCGCCTTGACGGCCTGGTGGAGCGCGACGAGCGACGACGAGCAGGCCGTGTCGACGGACATGCTCGGGCCGCGCAGGTCGAACAGGTAGGACACGCGGTTCGACGCGATACTCAGGGTGTTGCCGGTCGCCGAATACGGATCGATCACGTTCAGATCGTCCATGTTGCGGTTGCCGTAATCCATGCTGGCGGCGCCGACGAAGACGCCGCAGTTGCTGCCGCGCATGTCGGCCGGGCGCACGCCCGCGTCCTCGAACGCTTCCCATGCGAGTTCGAGCAGCAGGCGCTGCTGGGGATCCATCTGGGCCGCTTCGCGCGGGGAAATGCCGAAGAACGCGGCATCGAAGCCGGCGACGTTGTCGACGACGCCGGCCGAGAACGTGTAGCTCTTGCCCGGTTCGCGCTTGGACGGGTGCTGGTAGAAATCGGTGCCGAAGCGGTCGGCGGGGATTTCGGTCACTGCGTCGCGTTCGTCGCGCAGCAGTTGCCAGAAGTCGCCAAGATCGTTAGCGCCCCCGGGAAACCGACAAGCCACCCCAATTATTGCAATCTTACTGTTCATCTTTTATGTCGCTTTCTCGGATGCGCACGGTTGTTGCGTGCGGTTTCCGTCATCTTGTACCACATGCAGCAGTGCCGCCCCGAGCTCTTCGGCGGCCAAATTTCGACATTCCGGAGTATCTGTGCCGTAATTTCGCCAAATGAAGTAATCGCTTTGCTGCGGGGAAACGCCCAGCTTTTGGAACACATGGGGCAAAGCGGGAACGTGGTCGCCATAGAAACAAACGACCGTTTCACGATCGCTGACGCGCAAGTAATCGAGCAAGCGCCCGATCATTGTGTCCGCATTTTCGATGTGCCTCAGATACGCTGTCAGGTCGCGCCAGGACGCGTCTTCGCCGAGAGTATGCCTCGAAGTCGATTCCCCGGGCAAAACCTGCTCAAGGTGCAACGGGCCGTGGTTCTCCATTGTCATTGCGAAGACGAACTGCGGGCGGTCACGGTTCGCCGCTCTCAGCCTCGAAATAATTGCTTCGGAAACAGCTGCATCCGCCACGTACGGACCGGCACGCGGCGCTGAAGCAAAATGACTGATATCGAGGAAATGCGCAAAGCCGAGCAACGGAAATACCCGGTTCCGCCCGAAAAAATCCGCGTAATAGGGGTGTATTGCGGTTGTATCGTAGCCGCCACGTCCCAGCAAGGATGCAAGTGACGCGATTCGACGTCTTACAAAGGCATACGGATAAAAGCGCGCATAGCCAAGCGCAAAGGATTCCGTGCCGGTCAGCACGGCAAATTCCGTGCGCATGGTATTCGCGCCCCAGGCAGGCACGGTCATCTCGCCATGCCAGACCGCCTCGCGACGCGCCTCGTCGAAGCGCCTGAAGAGTCCGGGCTCAATCGTGTCGCCAAGCCGACGTGCGTCGAAGAACGATTCACTCTGGATCACGATCACGTCAGGACGCCGCCGCGGCTCGCCAATGGCGAAAGGTCCAGCCGCCACGACTTCACGGAACCGCCGGAATGTGGCAGGACGCAGGCCGTTGAGCAGATAGGCGACAAACACGGCAAAGAAACCGTGGCGCCGTTGGTCGACGTGCGGATCAAGCGTGAGCGGCAGGCGAGCGGAGACGGATACGGCAAGCGCGAACGGCAACACCACCGCAAGCCAGGTCATTGCGGGAGAACCTGAAGATACGGGCCGCTCGACGACGAAGCCCGTGATCACAAGTACGATGCCTATTCCAATCGCGGCGACTTTGCCCACGCTCAAGAACGGCAGGTAGAGGCGGGGATGCGAAAACAACTGACTGAAGAGACTAAGATCGGTAAATACGAACGGCTCGCGCAACGACTCGTACTTGGCATTGCTGACTGCAGCGACAAGACCAACGAGCGCGAGCGTCGCGCAAGCCGAAAAGAGCGGCCGTAACGTGACGGCGACCAGCAGATCAAATAAAAAAAATACAGAAAGAATGTGAAGTGCTGACGACAGCAACGGTCGCCGCAACGGCGCGCGCGGAACGGCTACCGCATCGAACGCGAACGACAACGCAACGGTGGCCGTAAGCGCCCACGTATGGCCCCCGCTCAATTGACCCGGCCCTTCGACGGCAGATACGACAAGCGGCCGAGAATCGCATCGGCCAGCCCAGCGGGCAAAACCGACAGCAGGCGCATGCCCAGCGCGAGCAAGCCCGGAAACGCGATCTCGCTGCGCCCCGCATCGAGCCGGCGGCGAATGTAGGCCGCAGCACGCTCGGCGCTCCACAGAAATGGCTTGTCGCCGGGGAACACGTCGCTCATCGCCGTCTCCACGAACCCGGGAAGGATCACCGTGACCCCCACCCCGCGGCGGGCCAGCAGCGGCCGCACCGAGTCTCCATAGGCCTTGATCGCAGATTTGCTCGCGCAATAGGCAGGCGAGATCGCCATGCCGCGCAGCGCGGCGAGCGAGCTGACCATTGCAACGCGGCCATGCCCGCGCGTGCCCATCCGCTCGACGACGGGCAGGACCGTGTTAAGCATGCCGTAAAGGTTGGTATCGATAACGTCCGCGGTGCGCTCCAACCCCTCCCAATCCGAAGCCGATGCGATCGTGCTTGCTACACCGGCATTCGCGATCAACAGGTCGATTGGATGCCGGGTGTCGAAATCGTCGAGCCACGCAGCCACGGCCGTCGCCTCACGCACGTCGATGACGCCTGTTTCAACCGTGGCCCCGCGCGCGCAGCAGACCGCAGCGGTCGCATCGATCCGCTCGCGATCGCGACCGATCAGACCCAGCACGGCCCCGGGCCGTGCGTAGGCAAATGCAATGGCTTGACCGAGGCCGGCGCTGGCTCCGGTAACGACGACGTGGGCCGGCCCTTGACTACGCATGCGCGCGATCCAGGCGGTCGACCGATCCCTTTACCGCCATCTCGATGCCGGTACGCGTGTAGAAATCGCCGTTGATCTGCGTGTAATGCATGATGTAGTCTAGGAAGGCTTGATAAAGATCCATGTCCGGCTCGCTCCCTTGCCCCCAGAATTCATCCAGCGTTCCCTGCCAGGTCAACCCGGGAATTGAGTAGATGGCGTCGCCCAGCGTGATCAGCGGCCGCCGATGATGCAGCGCCGACAAGCCCACCGTGCTGTTCACCACGACCACGCCCTTCGCATGATCGAGAAGCGTCGGCAAATGCCCGGCGTCGATAAAGCGAACCCGGTCGGCCACGCGCAACTCGTGAGCCAGCCTTTCGGTATACCGCCGATATTCGATCAATCCCGTATCAAGAGGATGATTCTTAATTACCAGCAATGAATCCGGTTCAGAGTATGCCGCAAACGATTGCATTACACGGTCGATCGCGTCTCGGACCCCATCAAATGGTGAATGGACAATAATTTGCGCGTCCGAATTCAATTGCAGCGGGAAAAGATAAAAATCCCGACCTTTCGCCAGAAGCTCGGCGGTCACACGCTCGGCCTCGCCTTGGTGAAGCCGCTGCAGTAGCGCCCGCGACGCCAGTCCCGCGTATTCAAACAGGCCGTTCTTCGGACGGTGACTCCGATAGTGAGGGAATCGGGCACTGAGGAACGCATTGGCCGCACGGTAGCGGATGTCATGAAACGCGCGCTCATACAGGTTGTACCCCGTTGGGCGGCCGACCCCGGCCGAGGGCATCGAGCCGCGCGCCGCGTAGTAAACGGCCGGATCCTTCGGCAACGACGACCGGCCATTCACGCCGCCGCACTCGAGCGTCAGCCAATGAGGACGGACGTATCCCTCCTCGAACACATGGACCCCGAGGCCGCTCGCCTCGGCGATTGGATGGATGGGGCGATGAATTTCCCTACAATCGCCGAACATGACGATATCAGTAAAATTACCCGACTTTACAATGTCGCCGTACCATTCCAGCAAATGCTCGACCGGGTCCGAGTAGTTCCAGCTTCCCTTCGAACCCGAATAAATCAGATCCCCACCACAAAAATTGACCCTACGAACCCAGTGTCCGCGCTCGCGCAGCGCGGCAGCCAGCCTGCCAAAAAAAGGGGAAGCCGTACCCTGCAGGACAAGAAAGGAGCGTTGCATGTGAAAGCATCAAGGCCGCACGATCCCGCCGAAGGACCCCCCCACGGCCAGGCCAGCAGCAGTTTTAAGCAGTAGTTTTAATAAGCAAACCGGTGCTCCAGAACCGGCAGAGAATACAGTACCTTTGTGAAAATATAAACATCAGCGATTTCGCAACATGCACGCTGTCACAGCGAGCGATAGCGCTAGTCACTCCACGTAGCTATAATCGGCGGCTCGTTTTAAAAACCTACTGCGTTCGCCGCCTCGCTCACGCGAAAGCTGGCATGGGCGGCGCATGCCAGATGCGGCAGGCAACGCCTCCGACGTTTGTCAGCCGAGAGGGGATGCACCGCCGCACCGGTCGTTGCGCTTCCCTGCCTCCGCTCGTCGGAATTCGCAAGCCCGTTGCTACGGGATGGGAAAAATATTTAGTCTGGGAATTGCGTTGGAAACCACATCTAGCAACGAAGCGACTGTACCACCCAACAACGGCAAGAAGCCCCTGATGGAGCGCATCAAGGGAATCAACCGCCTCTTCGCATGCACCGTCATCGTCCCGACCGCGATCGCCGTCGCCTACTTCGGTCTCATCGCATCCGATGTCTACGTCTCGGAATCGCGCTTCGTTGTACGCAGCCCACAGCGGCAAATGCAAACGAGCTTCGTGGGCGCATTGCTGCAAGGCTCCGGCTTCTCGCGCGCGCAGGACGACACCTACGCGGTGGTCGACTATATCCAGTCCCGCGATGCGCTACGTGAGCTGAACAAGGCGGACTATATTGCCAACGCATACGGCGACCACGGCGACTTCGTCAGCCGGTTCTCGAAGTCGTTCGACAACAGCTTTGAAGCCTTGCTGAAATACTATCGCAAGCATGTCATCTCGGTTGACTTCGACTCCGCCTCCGCCATTACGACCCTTCAGATCCGCGCCTACACTGCGCAGGATGCTGAAAAGATCAACGAATCACTGCTGGAGCTGAGCGAAGGCCTCGTCAATCGCATGAATGATCGCGCCGCGAACGATACCGTGCGATTCGCGCAGAAGCAGGTCGACCAGGCAACCGCAAAGGCCAAGGATGCAGCCGCAGCGCTGGCCTCATACCGGAATACGCACACGGTTTTCGATCCCGACAAGCAATCCGCGCTGGAACTGCAGCAAGTCAGCAGCCTGCAATCGCAGTTGCTGACAGCGCAGAGCCAACTGATCCAGCTGCAGTCCACCGCGCCGGCAAACCCGCAGGTCGCGACGCTGAAAACGAACATTTCGACGCTTCAGCGTCAAATCGAGGCAGCCACCAGCGGTGTCGCCGGCCGAGCCGGCTCCCTGTCGGACAAGGCCGCGCAATACGCACGCCTGCAACTGGAGTCGCAGTTTGCGGACAAGCAGTTGGCTTCCGCGATGACGGGCATGGAAAACGCGCGTGCCGAATTGCAGCGCAAGCAGCTCTATCTCGAGCGGCTTGTCGAGCCCAACACCCCAGACATCGCAATCGAGCCGCGACGTCTGAAGTCGATCTTCGAGACTTTCGCGTTGAGCATGATCGTCTGGGGCATCTTGAGCCTGTTGCTGGCCGGCGTCCGAGAGCACTATGACTAATCGGCACGCCGTGCATCACGACACGCCCTTCTTTCGCTCGTTGCACATCCAGTTCCGCGTCGTCGGCGCGCTGCTGATGCGTGAAATCATCACGCGCTATGGTCGCCACAACGTGGGCTTCCTGTGGATCATGTGCGAACCGATGATGTTTACGCTCGGCGTCACGGCCCTGTGGACCGTCACCAAGGCGACTCACGGTTCGACGTTGCCGATCACGGCATTTGCCGTCACCGGATATTCGACGGTGCTGCTATGGCGCAATTGCGCAGGCCGCTGCTCGCTCGCGATCCAGCCGAATCAGAGCCTGCTCTACCATCGCAACGTCAGGGTGATCGATCTACTGATGGCCCGCCTGGTGCTCGAGATTTCCGGCGCGACGATGTCGTTTTTCGTATTGAGCGTGCTCTTCATCGGGATCGGCATGATGGCGCCGCCGCACAACATCGCCCTGATCCTCGGCGGATGGATTCATATTGCGACGCTCGCTTGCGGCTTAGGGTTCACGCTTGGCGCACTGAGCGAGCGCAGCGAAACCGTCGAGCGGGTCTGGCACACGATTGCCTACCTGTTGTTTCCGTTGTCGGGCGCGGTATTCATGGTGGACTGGATGCCTCAGTATGCGCAGAAATTCGTTTTGCTTCTGCCAATGGTGCATGGCGTAGAAATGATCCGGTCCGGTTATTTCGGCCCTCTCGTCAAGGCACATTACGACATCGGTTATATGGTGACCTTCGACTTGGTTCTTCTACTCATCGGTCTGTGCCTCGTCCGCGAAGCCAGCAAGCACGTGGAGCCGGAATGATTGCACTCAAAGGCCTGAGCAAGGCTTATCACACCCGGACCGGCCGACGCACGGTACTCGATGACATTTCGCTGACCGTAAACAAAGGCGAACGTGTCGGCATTCTCGGACGCAACGGTGCCGGGAAGTCGACGTTGATCCGGATGATCAGCGGCGCAGAACCTCCGACGGCCGGGCGTATTACGCGCGACATGAGCGTCTCTTGGCCACTCGCCTTCGGTGGCGCCTTCCAGGGCAGTCTGACCGGAATGGATAACCTGCGTTTCGTATGCCGGGTGTACGGTGCGGATGCGAAGCGCGCAGAGCCGTTCGTGCAAGAGTTTTCGGAGCTGGGCAGCTACCTTCGAGAACCGGTGAAGACGTATTCTTCCGGCATGCGGGCGCGCTTGGCGTTCGCAATTTCGATGGCGATCGAATTTGATTGCTTCCTGATCGACGAGATTATCGCGGTGGGCGACAGTCGCTTTCACGCGAAATGCCATCACGAGCTGTTCGAAAAACGACGGGATCGAGCACTCATTATCGTCAGCCACGATGTCGCCTATGTTCGACAGCACTGCGACCGCGCAGCCGTGCTGGTGCAGGGAAAGCTTCATAATTTCGCGGACGTTGGCCAGGCGTACGATTTTTATCAGGCCAGCACCGCTTGAGCCCGCATCGCCGTATGACGCGGGCAATTTGTCTGATGTAAAGATATTCCGGAAAATCGGGCCGAAACTCAATCGACCGTCGAATTCTACTGGTCGATTATCAACAGATATCGAATAGAGTGACGCGCGCGAGCGCAAGGGTATTTGAGTGGCAACTTACCGTCAGAAACTGATCGTCGTTCTTGCGATGCATCGCAGCGGCTCGAGTGCAATCACCAATATGCTCCCCGTACTGGGCGTGCAGCTTGGTGACGCATTACTTCCTGGCATTGAAGGAAACAACGCAAAAGGATTCTTCGAAGACAGCGACCTCAATGCGCTCAACATCGCCATGCTCGGTGCGGTGGAAAATGACTGGCATCATCTGACGTCGCTCGAAGAAATCGATTTTGACACGTTGCGGCGCAAGGGCTTTTTCGGACAAGCAGTCGACCTGCTGCAAAAGAAAATCCGCGATACGGATGTATTCGGATTCAAGGATCCGCGGGTATCCAAATTGCTCCCCTTCTGGCAACAAGTCTTCGCGCATTGCCAGGTCGAGACGCACTATCTGATCACCTTGCGCAATCCGGTGAGCGTCGCTCGTTCACTCAAGGAACGCAACGGCTTCATTCCCGGAAAAAGTTACCTTCTGTGGCTTCAGCACGTCCTGCCGGGGCTCATTCAGACCAACGGCGCATCCAGATGCATTGTGGATTACGACGCCTTTCTGGAAGCGCCTCAGCCCTATATCGATTTGTGCGCAATGCGTTTCGGCCTGACGATTGATCCGCAACGTCTGGCAGCATACGAAACCGAGTTTCTGGACCGTTCGCTGCGGCACACGGTTTTCTCGAACGCAGACTTCGATCTCGAACCCATGTGTCCGACCATGGTTCGGGATGCTTACATGGCACTCAGAGCATGCGCTCTCCAGGAGCACGATCTGGACGATCCCGAATTGCGGCAGCGATGCATCGCCTGGAGCCACGCTCTCACGGGCATGCAGCCCACCCTTCGGTTGATTGACGCGCTTTCGGCTCAGGTCGACCTCTATTACCAGACTGCGATGCAGAATGGCGGAGAGTTCGCTCGACAAAGGGATCTGTGCCGCTTGCTCGAAGACAAAATTACGGAGCTCGAACGACAGTCGAGGGCGGACGCGCATAATGCAACGCTTCGAATCGACGCATTGTCGCAGGCGCTCCAATTGAGCGAAGCTGCCGTGAGCCGCGTCACTGCGGAGCATGCTGCAAGCGAATTGACCTGGAACCAGGAAGCACTGGTTCGAGAAACCACTCACAATCAGCAGATCCGCGCACTCGAGATAGAATTTTCCCGTGAGCGGGAATCATTGATCGCTGCGGTCGAAACCGCCCAGCAAAATCTCGGTAGCCTGGTCGCCGAGAAACGCATCTCCGTCGAAGCTGACGCGCGTCGAGAACTTCAGTGGCAACAAGCGCTCGACGAACAACGCGACGGGCATCGCCTGCAATTGACCTTTCTCCAAGAAAAATCGGAAGCCGCCCTGGCCGCGGCCCTGCTGAAAACCCAGACGCTCACCGGCCAGCTGCACGAATCGCAAGCAGCACTGCGCGGCGCCGACGACAAGCGCATCGCGCGCGAAGCGCAGTTTCACGATGAAGTGAAAGCGCTTCAATCGGATGTCGAAGAGGCGCGACGTGAACTGCAGGCTCGCGATCGGCAGCATCAGATGGAAGCGACGGAATACCAGGCGCAGTGCAGTGCAACCGATGCGCGGATCCACATGCTCGAACAGGACCTGCGGGCAACCCGCAATGAACTGGGGCGGATCAAGGCAAGCGCCTCGTGGAAATTCACTTCGCCCTTACGACGAATAGGACGCTGGATTATCCCTGCCAGATAGCGAGGCAGGATGAATTGACTGAATGGCAGGCGGCGGGAGAGCGCCAAGATTCCCTGCCACACCACCGAAGCAAAATACATCGCAAGAAAAATTGAGGTAGGTTTACCAATGACTGTCAGTTCACCCCCTTATTCGCACACGGTTCATCCTGCTACATTGGACGAGCTGCTCGGCCTGGATGACGAAGCATTCGTGCTTGCTGCATATCGGACGGTATTGGGTAGGGAAGCCGATCAGGAGGGTCATGCATACTATCTGCGCCGTATCCGCAACGGGATCGGAAAGCTTCATATTCTCGGACAGCTGAGGAATTCGAAGGAAGCCCGCACGCGCTCGATCGACATGAGCGGACTGGACCGCGCCATTCGTGCGACCAAGCTCAAGCAAATTTTCAGCTTCACGGCACCTTGGACGCGACGTCGCAAGGATCGGGACCGGAAACTGAATGATCTGGAAAATTCGCTGCATGCACTCTCGCGCGTCGCGACGGCGACCAACGAGCAAATCTCGAGCCTGCACGCGTCGCTGACGAGGCTGCCTCATGCCCTCGGCGACCATCACCACCCCGTCATGCGTGGGCCGGCCAGGGCGGATGCCCCGCTCATTTCCGTGATCACGCCGCTCTACAAGACGTCGCTCTATTACCTGGAACGGTTGGCGACGTCACTCTGGACCGTGCGTGACTCGATCGAATGGGTCGTCGTCAACGACTCCCCTGGCGTACCGCATGTCGAGTCGTTCATCGACAGGATGCAATCGTGCTTCCCGAACGTCAGGTACGTCAGGCACGACGTCAACCAGGGAATCTTTACCTCCTACACCAGCGGCATCAACGCCGCCACCACGCCGTACGTCGCCATTCTCGACCATGACGACGAGGTGGATCTCGCGCCGATCGTCGCGCACTTGAACGAGGTCGGGGAGCGTCACGACCTCATCTATACCGACGAAGTGCGATTCGGGCAGGGGGTGAATGTCCACTTTTCCAAGCCGACATTCGATCCGCTGAGTTCGATGCATTACTTCTATATGCATCACATCACGCTGTTCCGCACGTCGATTTGCAAGGAACTGATCGACAAGGAACCCGATGCCGTCAAAAAGTATCGCAGCTGCTTCGACATCTGGCTGGCCCTCGGCTATGTCCGGCACTTCGGCTCGCTATCGATTTCCAGCAAATACATGCCCTACCCCAGCTACGGCTGGCGGGTTCATGACGACAGTACGGCCAAGAGCCTGGGCCAGAAGCCACTTGCCGACGGTGAACGGATCGAGATTGCCAAGGCCCTCTACCGCGATCTGGATCCGTTGGCGAACATCGAGCTCGACGAAGAAGCACGCTATCTCGTTCGATACCGATATCCTACTGCGTCGGCGCAGGATCGGAAGCAGCTGGCAAAGCTGATTTGCTCGCGCTTCGACGTCTATACGCACCGCATGACCGCCATTTCGGAACATCAGATGGGCCGGGGAGACCATCCGCTACTCGTCGCGCTGTCCAACGTCCCGCTGGCTTACCTCGACGACTTCATCACCGGAAAATGCCTCATCGTGCCGCGACAAAAGCTTCCTCGGGACAGCCGGTTCCACGACAGCGTCTCGCGTCACCTGAACAACGTTCCGGTGCTGGAAACGATCGACGACAGACTCAGTCCTGCCGAATTCGCCAGGCTGACGGCGCAGAACATCGGCATCCTGAGCTCCAAGCGAGCACCGAGAATGAACAAGAGCCGCACGGCATCATATCTGCTGGTCGTTTGATGGAAGCACGCTACAAATGAACAAGAACAGTTTCAATCCGACAGTCAGCATCCTCTTGCCGGTCTACAACGGACAGGCCTACCTGCAGGAAATGCTGGAGTCCATTGCTTCGCAGAACCTGACCGATTTCGAATTGATCGTCGTCGACGACGGGTCAACCGATGGAAGCTGGGATCTATTGACGTCGTGGATGAGCGGTCACGCTCTCTCCGTCCGGCGGTTGCGCAAGCCGGTCAATTTGGGCGTATGCGCGGCACTCGTTGACGCATCGCGGCTCGCACGTGGACGCTATATCGCGCAGATCGGCCAGGACGACGTATGGGCGCCCGATCACCTGTCGGCGCTCTGCGCCGCGCTGGACAACAATCCGGACGCGAGCGCGGCCTTCGCCGGCGTCACCTATATCGATGCGCAAAGCAAGCCGATGGTCGCTACCGTGTTCAATCACGGCCGCATTGACGAAGATGGTCATGAGACGCTGCTTGCCAAACTGACGGCAGGGAATTTCCTCTGCGCACCCGCGTCCATGTTCCGCCGCGAGTTCTTCGACATCTCGTACTGGGGCGCGTCGAACGAGCGTCTGCAGGATTACGAGCTGTGGCTCAATTTATTGCTGCACGGCCGTTTCGTGTTCACCAAGCAGATCACATGCTCGTACCGGTTGCACAACAACAATCTGAGCTCGGGCTCGCAAATGCGGCTGCAGAGCGAGTACGAGTTGCTCATGACGCTGATGCGGGTACTGATGAGCAGCCGTTTCGAGCATTTCTATGCAGGCCTGAACAACGATTCGGACCGGCGAATCGAGTTCGTTCGCGTGCTCGACCACAGCCTGACGATGGTCACCGGTTACTGCTCCGGCATCGCTATGCTGCACGCTGCAGTCCTCGAACGCATCAGCATGTGGGAAACGGAGCGTTTGCAGGAAGTCAACGCCATGCGGATCAGGACCGTACGGGCGCTCGGCCTGCTGCGCAAGGCACTTGCGTTGAGAAAGGTCAGTTCGGCGCATCTGCTGCGAGACAACAGCGGTGTGCCGTATCTCGTTCCGGCTCATGACGCAATGTCGCCCCTCGTCACGGCGCTGATCGAAGAAGGTTGCTTCCAGGACGGTGCGCATATCGACTTCTCGTCCGTCGATTTGCCCTACCTGTATGCATGCTCGGAAACTCAGGTTGAACAATTGAAGTCCTATGATTCATTCCTGTCTGCGACTCACGAACATCGCGTCGTGGTATTCGACACGGAAAAGACCGGCGACCATCCATGCGGATTCGGAATTGCAGCCGATCAGCACCTGGATCATGGCCTGATGGACAAATTGTTCAAGTTCATGGAAGAAAGACATCGGTCGTTCTATCAAGCACGTCCGATGATTGGGTGAAGCGTTGTGAGCGCAAAAGTCGATATGCCAACCAATATTCAGAAGTGCGTCCTTGTCACTGCCGCCGGTACTGCCACGGCAGTCAATGTCATCAAGAGCCTGTCGCAGATTTCCGGCGTCAGGATCGTGACGACGGACAGCAACGAGCGCCACATGATTGCGGCTCCCGCTCGCTGGGACACCACGCACTATCAGGTACCGCTCGCGAGCAATACCGATGCCTTCGTCTCGGCGTTGACGGCAATCTGCGAAAAGGAAGGCGTCGATGCGATCTATCCGATCCACGATGCTGAAATTCTTGCCGTCACCGCCCATCGAACCCGATTTCCCGCGCACGTGCGGCTGCCGGCCCTGTCGCCCGACAGCGTGCGAAATTCGAACGACAAGCTGCTGAATTTCGATATCTGCCGCGAGGCAGGCCTCCCCGTTCCCGATACGATTCCAGGATCGAAGCTGCAGTCGAGCGATATCGAACGTTATAAGGCATTGATTCGCAAGCCGCGATCCGGCGTAGGAAGCGTCGGCGTTCGCCGGGTGACAAACTTCGACGAGCTGGAGCGCCAGGCGGATTTGACCGATTCCATCGTGTATCAACAGCCCTGCGTCGGCGACGAATATACGATCGATGTCCTTCGTGTCGGCTCCGACCTGATTTCCGTCACACGCGAGCGTCTCGAAACCAAGGCGGGGGTATGCACGAAGGCGCGCGTCTCCGTGCACCCGAACACCGACGCGCTCGCTCGCCGCATTGCGGACGTGTTCGAACTCCAGGGGCTGTTCTGTTTCCAGGTTATCGGCGACATCGAAAGCGGCGACCTGAAAATCATCGACATTAATCCCCGTTGCGGCGGCGGTACGGCACTTTCCGTCGCAGCAGGATTTCCGCTGCTTCAATGGCATTTCGCCGCGCTTCTGGATCTCCAAGAAGCATCGGAATTCAAAAGCGCATGTGAGCTCCGGCTGGCCCAAGGGGGTGAAGCGATCGTCTGCCGCCATTACGAAGAAATTGTGACCTTCTCGTCATGAAGCCACATCGCCCGCTAGTCGCCCTCGATTTCGACGGCACGCTCGTTTCGTGCAAAGAGAAGCAACTGTATGCGCTCGATGAAGCGTCAAAGCTGCATCACGTCGCCTACGATGCCCACGACACGTTCTGGGACCTGAAACGCAATGGATCTTCCACGCTCAAGGCGCTGACGGCGACGGGTGTGGATGAGGTGCAGGCGAGCAAGATCGCGGCGGCTTGGATCGACATCGTCGAGAGCGAACAGGCCAGCGAGCACGACAGACTGCTGCCGGACGTTGCCGACGCGCTTCGCGGTTTGGCCGCATCGGCCGACCTGATGCTGCTGTCCGCGCGCCGCAATGCCGCGTTGCTCGAACGGCAACTCGTGTCGCTGGATCTATTGAAGTTCTTTCCGATCTGGGAAACGGTCTCGCCGCTGGGCGGGGTCAGCAATTCAAAAGCACAGCGCCTCGTACATCACCGCGCCTGCTGCTACGTCGGCGACACCGAGAGTGACTGGTCAGCATCCGTAGCAGCGGCACTTCCGTTTTACCTGCTTTCTACCGGGCAGCGCAGCAATTCTTTTTTTGAGACGCATTTTCTAGATCTTGAGAATGCACCGCCGGTCATCTACGGCAATTTTCAACACGTCGCCGACGCCATCAAACATGACATACTCAGTTGACATGTGTCGATTCATCGACCTTCCGCAGTTCTCGGATCGCCGCGGGAACCTGTCGTTCATTGAAAATGGAGGCGCGCTGCCATTTGACGTCAAGCGATTCTACTTTCTGTACGACGTGCCGTTCGGCGTCGAACGCGCGGGGCACGCGCACAAGAATCTGCATCAAGTATTTTTCGCGTTCGCCGGCTGTTACGAGCTGCACCTCGACGACGGCACGAACAAGCGGACGGTATTGATCAATCAACCGAACAAGCCATTCTACGTCTGCCCTCACATCTGGCGCGTCGTCGACAGTTTCACGTCCGGCGCCGTATGTGCCGTGCTCGCAAGTGAGCAATATAGCGAGTCGGACTATCTGAGGAACTATGACGACTTTCATCAATATCTCAAAACAGTAAAATCGCCGCGGGAGAACGTGCTGTGAATGTACCTTTTTTGGATCTTGGTCGCCTGAATGCGCCTTACAAGGCGGAATTTCTCGGCGTCGCGTCGAAGCTTTTCGACGACGGCACGTTCATCGGCGGTGGACTCGTTAGCCAATTCGAACGCGAATTCGCTGAATATTGCGGCACCGAGCATTGCGTCGGTGTCGGCAACGGGCTCGACGCCATCACTCTCGCCCTGAAGGCGCTCGGCATCGCCCCGGGTGACGAAGTCATCGTTCCGGCGCAGACGTTCGTTGCGACCTGGCTTGCCGTGACGCACGTCGGCGCGGTCAATGTCCCGGTCGACGTCGAGCCGCGAACGGCCAACCTCGATCCGGACCTGATCGAAGCCGCGATTACGCCGCGTACCAAGGCGATCATCGTCGTCCATCTGTATGGCGCGACCGCGGACATGGCGCGCATCAACGAGATCGCCAAGCGTCACGGCCTATACGTCATCGAGGATGCCGCCCAGGCTCACGGCGATATCCGCTTCGACCGCAAGGTCGGCACGTTCGGTGATATCGCGACGTTCAGCTTCTACCCGTCTAAGAACCTCGGTGCGGTCGGCGATGCCGGATGCGTGGTCACCAACTCGATCGCCCTCGCACAGCGCGTGCGCGAGCTTGGCAACTACGGCAGCTCGGTCAAGTATCGTCACGATTCCATCGGTTTCAACAGCCGCCTCGATCCGATCCAGGCCGGTTTCCTGTCCCTGAAGATCAAGGATCTCGATCGCATCATCGAGAAGCGACGGGCTATCGCCGCACGCTACGATCAGGCCATCGGCAACGCCGACGAGTCCGCTCCGGTCTTCCGATTGCTCGACTTCGGTCTGCAATCGGTCTGGCACAACTACGTAATCGTCTGCCGGGATCGCGATACCGTTCAGCGACAGCTGACGGAGGCCGGGGTCGGCGTCGGCATCCACTACCCGACGATTCCTACCGAGCAAACCTGCTACGCCGACATGCAGCACTACAGCCAGGCAACGCCGGTCGCGCACCGCCTCAGTCAATCCGTCCTGAGCTTGCCGATGGGTGAATACCTGAGCGACGCCGAAGTCGATCACGTCTGCGACGCGCTGCGGAAACTGGCGTAACCGAAGTTTCATCGACGCTACCGGCATTACAGGACGCGATTCGATCTTCCGCTCTCCTCGCGAGATCGACCCGCGCCTGCCCTGCCATGACGGGGACGTATCGTTCCCGTCATGTGAATGCAGGTCCCGAAATACGAGTCTGTCGTCGGTTCGGCAATCTGCCTCCCGTCATGACGTAGCGCATTACCGTGTCATCTATGATCGATCTGGAGTTCTTTCGCTTGAGCTGGAACATGTCGCACCTGCGACGTCTTCCGGACGACACCGATCAGCCGATGAACTCGCGGCCATGCAAGTCCTATGCGGTATGCACTCACGTGAAGGCGGGGTGGTACATGCTGGAGCTCCGGGCTCATGCCGCCGCCCCCAGCGTCAAGGTGCGTGTCGTCACCGTCCCGGAAGGCGGCGAAACCGAATCGTTCTCGGTAACGACGAGCACGAGACACGTCAGCAAACGGCTCATTCGCCTGTCGTCGCGCGGGAGCGTCAGTTTGCACATGGAATCCGCGCACCCGGACGACGAAGTCACGCAATTCAAGTTGGCTCGCGTAACGGGCCGGTTCGCACGCTCGCGCATGCATCGAAAGCTGAGCGCGCTGCACCCGATGTACAAACCCGACGCATTCGGCTCGTCTTCAACCCGGCAGGCGAACGCCAGGCCTGAGCGAGACATATGGCACGACTACTGCCAGCTCTTCGAAAACCCAGATGCGCTCGTCGATTATTTGGACTGGGTCGAGTGCTTCGACACACCGAGCGGCGACGCACTTGCCCGGATGAGCCGTCGCATCGATTCATTCCGTGATCGCCCCACCGTTGCGCTGGCGATGGCGTTGTCCAGGCCGAATGCTGCCTGGCTGAACACAACCATTCAGCATGTGAAGGCGCAGATCTACCCGTACTGGGCGCTTCATATCGTCGCTCCCGCCACGGTGGATCCAGAGATTCTGAACTTGCTCGAACATCACGCACTGAGCGACAGCCGCGTGAGAATCCAGCAGCCAGGCAATCACGCGACTCCCCAGGGCGAACTGACCCGCGCGTTGCTTCGATCCGGATCGTGGATCGCCATGCTCGGCCAGCACGATCTGCTGCCCCGGCACGCGCTGTTTGCCATTTGCGAAACCGTCGATGCAGCGCCGCACGCGGAGTTGATATATTCCGACGAGGATCGGATTGACGAAGACGGATCACGCAAGGATCCGCACTTCAAATGCGACTGGAACGAAGATCTGTGCCTTTCTCGCGGCACGATCTCGCATTTGAGCGCCTGCCATGCTCGCCTGTTCGAGGCCGTGGGCGGCTGGGATCCGCGCCCGGGCTTCGCGTCCGGTTACGATCTCACGCTGCGGTGCATCGAAACAGCCCGACCGGATGGCATCGTGCATATTCCGAGCATCCTCTACCACGCTCGCACCAGTGCCCAGGATCAGTTCGACACGGCCACGGATGCTGACAAGCAAGCCGGATACCTGGCACTCGCGAACTATCTGCAGCGCAGCGGAATCGCAGCCGATGCGCGCATTACGGCTCACGGCTACAGGGTTCGTTATCGGCTGCCAGAGCCGTGCCCGATGGTCAGCATCATCATTCCCACCAGAAATGGGCTGTCGCTGCTGCGCCAATGCATCGAGTCCATTCTGCGCCGGACGACTTATTCGAACTACGAGATCATCGTCGTCGACAACGGCTCCGACGAGCGCGAGACGCTGGATTACCTCGCCGCGCTGTCGACGCATGAACGCATCGAGATCGTTCGCGACGACCGGCCGTTCAACTATTCCGCGCTCAACAACCGCGCTTGCGCGCGCGCGCGCGGAGACTATATTGCCCTCGTCAACAACGACATCGAGGTCATCAGCCCGGACTGGCTGGAAGAAATGCTGGGACAGGCAACGCGGCCCGAAGTCGGTGCAGTCGGCGCAAAACTTCTGTATTCGGACGACACCGTTCAGCACGCCGGTGTCATCCTCGGCCTCAGCGGCGCCGCGGATCATATCCACCGCGGGCTGCAAAGGCACGATCCGGGCTATCAGGCTCGAGCGGCAGTCGTCCAATCCCTTTCTGCCGTCACGGCTGCCTGCCTCGTCGTCAGAAAATCGCTCTATGTCGAAATCGGCGGCCTCAACGAAGCGTCACTGCCCGTCGCTTTCAACGACATCGACTTTTGCTTGCGCATCAGGAGCGCAGGATATCGAATCATCTGGACGCCGTTTGCCGAACTCTATCATCACGAATCGGCAACCCGAGGTGAAGACAATACGCCGGAAAAAAAGCGGCGCTCGGATGGCGAGGTTGCGTACATGCGGCAACATTGGGCCGACTTCATGGCGGACGATCCGGCCTATAGCCGGAATCTGACGCTGGATCGGGCTCAGTGCCAGATCGCGTGGCCGCCGAGAGCGGGTCTGGGTGTTATCAGGAAGGCCGGCTCCGTGCCGGCACATCCGCGCGCGACATTCGAAGATCGACCGTCTTCCGATCCGGTTGGCTACTCGAACAGGGAAGAAACCTGATCCCGTCATGACAAACAACCGAACTTTCAGCGTTCTTCTGGAAATGCGGCCCGCCCTCGACGGCCACGCCGGCATTCCGCAGGAAACGAGATTACTGTTTCGAGGCTTGTGCGAGTGCCCGTCGATCGAGGTCGAAGGGCTACTCCAAACCTCGCTCGCGTTTCTTGCGCCGGGCGCCGCAGACGAGCCGGCTCGTGCACCGGACATGACGCTCGCCGCAGTGCGTGAACGCACGCGGGTTGTCGTATCGATGGACAAACCGCGACCCAAAGGCATTTGGGCGACGGCTCGTACCTATATCCGCTCCCGCAGAACCGCATACACGCTGGCGCTGTCCGCGCTGTTGCGTCCCGCGCGTGCTCACGTGCGACTCACTCGCTTCGCGCCCCGCGGCTTCGAGGAATTCGTCTGGCGCCGCCTGTTCGAGAAGACCCTGCCGGCAGACGATTTCAAGATCGTCACCGCACGCGATCTACGTGTCTGCACGGTTCCCTGGAACGTGTTGCAGAGTGCGGGACTTCTAACCTTGAAATTCCGGCGTGAGGCAATCTATCCGCGCCTCGCGCTGGATCGGGCCGGCGTCTTCATTGCACAGACGCCGTATCCCGGCAGAATTCCCAACGATGTGGCGTTCGTCGTGCGTTATCACGACGCCTTCCCGATCATGATGCCTGACACGATCGCCAACAAGGTCCGCCATCAAGCCACGCACATGCATGCGTTGGTCAGCAATGCAAAATCCGGCGCGTATTTCGCCTGCGTGTCCGAAACGACCCGACAGGGCCTGATCGCGTTGCTTCCCGAGGTTCGCGATCGGTCGGTCACGATTCACAACATGATCTCGGCCGATTTCCGCGAAACCAACGCACCGGCCGATCGGGTCAAGCAGATCATAAGGCTTCGCGTTACCCCGGTCGGCCCGCTGAATCCGACCTTTTCCACGACCGAATCGAGAGAGCGCTTTTACGCCGACGCACTGGATCGGCAACCGTTCAAGTATCTACTGATGGTTTCGACGATCGAACCGCGCAAGAATCACGCTCGACTCTTGGCAGCGTGGTCGACTCTCATGGCGGATCGCGATCCATCGATCAAGCTCGTTTTTGTCGGAAACGCTGGCTGGGGGAGCGAGGTGCTGACTCAGGAAATGCGCGCGTGGATCGATACAGGCGCCCTGTTCGTCCTGTCCGGGGTCCCCGCCGAAGATCTGTGTACGTTGTATCGGCACGCTGTAGCGACAGTCTGCCCGAGCCTCGCGGAGGGTTTCGACTATTCCGGCCTGGAATCCATGGCCAGCGGCGGGGTCGTGGTGTCATCCGACATCGCGGTCCACCGCGAGGTCTACGGTGACGCAACCGAATACTTTGATCCGCACTGCACGCGGAGCCTGGCGGATGCGATTGGTCGCGTCGCCTATGACGACGGCGCTGAATTGCGACGTTCCGAATTGAAGGCACTGGGACGCGAAATGGCAACCCGGTATCAGCCAAAGCACATCCTGCCGCAATGGGAACGTTTTCTCGGTGCGATATCAGCCGGGAAAGCAGGAATCGGGAGATAGATCCAGTCGCTCCCACCGCACCGGATCAATACGTATTTCCGAGTACGGTATTGTTTAAAATGGTGCCTGTTGAATTTCCGGCAAGCACTGGTGTTTTTCGAACCAAACCGGGCATATTTGAATGGCTCAACCTGCTACATGTCGCAATTCACGTGCAACGCAAAACCGGCCGCCCTCCCGCCGAGAGCGGATGTTTTGCGGCCGGCGGAGGCCGTGCGGCATGTACCCGGCCCCCGCTCCTCATCCGACGACGATCGATTGGATACGAGCTGCTTGACCGAAACACATCGCGCCCCTTTTCCGGGACCGCTGCAGGTTTATTCAGAAGCAGTGATCTCAAACGCTCAGCCTAAAATTTTAGATACTCGTAACATGCGTCGCATACACTCTCTGACCTATACGTTGCCCCTCCTGTGCGGAATGGCCCTCACGGCCTGCTCGTCCATCCCCACGTCCGGACCGAGCACGTCGGCCGTCACGCAAGCACCGGCCAATCCGAGCTCGATCGGCATTCAGGTGGTCGACGTCAATGACGACGTGGCCCGGCGCCTGCTCTCCCTGCAACTGGCCGGCGATTTTTCGAAAACGCTCGGCGAACACGCGACGACGTCACAGCAGTTGGGCGCCGGCGACGTCATCGAGGTGTCGATCTGGGAGGCTCCGCCTGCTTTGCTGTTCGGCACGTCGTCGACGGACGGGCGCCCCAACACCACCTCCAATGCGCGCGTAACGGCGCTACCGGATCAGACGATCGACAGCAACGGCAATGTGCGTATCCCATTCGTCGGGCCGATCAGGGCCGCCGGACGCACGCCCGAGGAACTCGGGATGGCGATCACCGAGAGACTGAAGGGCAAAGCCAATCAGCCCCAGACGCTGGTCAGGCTGGTACAAAACACGACCTCCTACGTCACGATCGTCGGCGACGTCAATTCCAGCAAACGCATGCCGCTGACGCCTAGCGGCGAGCGCATCCTCGACGCGCTCGCCAGCGCGGGCGGCGTGCGGCAGCCGATCGAAAAAATGACGCTGCAGGTTACGCGCGGCAAAACCGTGCAATCGCTGCCGCTGGAAACGATCATCCGGGATCCGCGCCAGAACGTTCCGCTTCAGCCCGGCGACGTCGTGACGGCGCTGTATCAGCCGAACAGTTTCACGGCGCTCGGCGCGACCGGCAAAAACGAGGAAATCAACTTCGAAGCGCAGGGCATTACGCTGGCCCAGGCACTCGGCCGCATGGGCGGTCTGAACGACTCGCGCTCCGACGCCCAAGGCGTCTTCATCTTCCGGTTTGAGAAGGCAAATGCGCTCCAATGGCCGCTCCAGCCGGTCAAGACGGCACCCAACGGCCTGGTTCCGGTCGTTTATCGAGTTAACTTGAAGGATCCCAACAGTTTCTTCGTCGCGCAAAGCTTCATGATGGACAACAAGGATGTTGTCTACGTATCCAATGCGCCAATTGCGGAACTGCAGAAATTCCTCAATGTGATCTTCTCCGTGGCTTACCCCGTCATGACGACGGTTACGACTTTCCGGTAATCCATACCTAAATATCCCGCCGCACGATTCGATTCGTGCGGCAAATCCTTCGATGTGCTCCGCCGCGGCAAAGCGGAAGACGAGTATGCGCGCCGATGCTTTTCCGATTTACGAAAGCGCATATGGATTTCGAATATTTGATCTCATCGAAGCACGCTGTCCAATTTATTCATATTTATTGTCGAGACCATTATGTTGCTAATCACCGGCGGTGCAGGTTTCATTGGCGCCAACTTCGTTCTGGACTGGATTGCCGGCTCCGACGAGTCCGTCATCAATCTGGACAAACTGACCTATGCGGGCAATCTCGACACGCTTGCATCGCTTGCCGACAACCCTCGACACACGTTCGTCCGCGGCGACATCGGTGACCGGGAACTGGTCGCAGGCCTTCTGAAACAGCATCGCCCGCGTGCGGTCATCAACTTCGCGGCTGAATCCCATGTTGACCGGTCCATTTCCAGCCCCGGCGATTTCATTCAAACCAACGTGGTCGGCACCTTCAACCTACTCGAATCGGTGCGAGGCTATTGGAGCGAGCTTCCGGACGCAGAGCGTGAGGCGTTCCGCTTTCTTCACGTGTCGACCGACGAAGTCTACGGCACGCTCGGCCCCAACGATCCGGCCTTCGCGGAAACGAACCGCTACGAGCCCAACAGCCCCTATTCCGCAAGCAAGGCCGCGTCGGATCATCTCGTCCGCGCATGGCACCACACTTACGGCATGCCGGTACTGACCACCAACTGCTCCAACAACTACGGTCCCTACCATTTCCCGGAAAAGCTCATTCCGCTCGTCATTCTGAACGCGCTGGCCGGCAAGCCCCTGCCGATCTACGGCGACGGCCAGCAGATCCGCGACTGGCTCTACGTAAAGGATCACTGCTCCGCCATCCGGCGTGTCCTGCAACAAGGGAGCGTCGGCGAAACCTATAACGTGGGCGGCTGGAACGAATGTACGAATCTCGACGTTGTCCGAACGATCTGCTCGATTCTTGACGAGCTTCAGCCTCGCAGCGACAAGCAGTCGTACGCAAGCCAGATCAGTTTCGTTCAGGATCGCCCCGGGCATGATCGCCGATACGCAATCGATGCGCGCAAGCTGGAGCAGGAGCTGAACTGGAAACCCGCGGAGACGTTCGAAGGCGGCATCCGGAAAACGGTGCGCTGGTACCTCGACAACCAGGCGTGGGTGCAGAACGTCACGTCCGGCAGCTATCGCAACTGGATCGACCTGCATTATGGAGCGGATGCATGCCGCGCATCCTGATCACCGGCTCCAGCGGTCAGGTCGGCTTCGAACTCGAGCGTGCATTGGCGCCGCTCGGCGAGCTGCTGGTGCCGAAACGAAAAGACCTGGATCTTTCCGATGTCGGCACGCTCGCCGAGCGGCTCACCACATTGCAACCGGACGTCATCGTCAATCCGGCCGCCTATACGGCAGTGGACCTTGCGGAAAGCCAGTCCGCACTGGCGCATGCGATCAACGCCGATGCGCCTGGCGTTATGGCGTCATGGGCGGCAAGCAGGAAGGTCCCGTTCATTCACTATTCGACGGATTACGTATTCGACGGCACGAAGGCCGAACCGTATCTCGAAGAAGACATCACGCATCCTTTGTCGGTCTACGGGCAGAGCAAGCTGGCAGGTGAAACGGCGGTTCGCGCAGCCTGCAGCCGTCATCTGATCTTGCGTACGAGCTGGGTTGTCGGCGCACACGGGAAGAATTTTCTCAAGACGATTCTCAGGCTGGCACAAGAGCGCGAGCAGCTCAATGTCGTCGCCGATCAAGTCGGTGCGCCGACCACGGCTTCCTTCATCGCCGACGTGACCGCCCACGTGCTCGCCCGCGCGCTGTCCCCGTCGTTCAGCGATTGGGGAACGTACCACCTGGCCGCCGCCGGCGAAACGACGTGGCATGACTACGCGCGCCGTATCGTTCAGCTTGCCGAAGAATCCGGCATCGCATTGAAACTGAAGCAGGACGCGATTCAGGCCGTCCCCACCAGTGCCTATCCGACAGCCGCGACACGCCCCGCGAATTCACGGCTGAATTGCAGCAAGCTCGCCAATACATTCGACTTGCACATGCAACCCTGGCAATACGGCATCGATCATGTATTCGCCCAACTACAACATTGAAACCGAGAGCAGACCAACATCATGAAACGAAAGGGCATTATCCTCGCGGGTGGTTCGGGAACCCGTCTGTATCCTGCAACGCAGGCAGTGAGCAAGCAATTGCTGCCGATCTACGACAAGCCGATGATCTACTACCCGCTCAGCACGTTGATGTTGGCAGGCATCCGCGACATTCTGATCATCTCGACGCCTCAGGATACGCCGCGCTTCGAGCAACTGCTCGGTGACGGTCATCAGTGGGGGCTCGATCTTCAATACACGGTTCAACAGAGCCCCGACGGACTGGCGCAAGCGTTCATCCTTGCCGAATCGTTCCTCGCGGGAGATCGCTCCGCACTCGTGCTCGGCGACAACATTTTCCACGGCCACGAATTTGTGCCGCTCCTGCACGAGGCCGCGCGCAAGGAAACCGGCGCCAGTGTGTTTGCCTATCGCGTCAACGATCCTGAGCGATATGGGGTGGTCGAGTTCGACCAGGACGGTCGCGCAATCAGCATCGAGGAAAAGCCAGCTCAACCGAAATCGCACTACGCCGTTACCGGTCTGTATTTCTACGACAGCAAGGTCGTCGACATCGCCAAATCGATCAAACCGTCGGCTCGTGGCGAACTCGAGATTACCGATGTCAATGCGACCTACCTGCGCGAAGGCCTGCTCGACGTCAAGACAATGGGACGCGGCTACGCGTGGCTCGACACGGGTACGCACGACTCGATGCTCGAGGCCAGCCACTTCATCGCCACGATGGAACACCGGCAGGGACTGAAAGTGGCGTGCATTGAAGAAATCGCGTATCGCCTCGGCTACATCGATTCCGAGCAGTTGCTCCGCCTTGCCGCACCGCTCAGCAAGAACGGCTACGGCCAGTACCTGAAAAACATCCTGAAAGAGCAAATCCGCTAACCAGAATCCCCCGCAACCCCGGCGGCCACGCACCACATTTGTGCCAGCCGGGGTATACATCGCGTTTTTCTTTCGATTGCACGGCAGCCGATCCGGCTAAGATACCAACATTGTCGCCGGGTGCCGATCGTTGCAGCATGCGTGGAACCCGGCAGATTGCACACAATGGCGATCGTGCTGCAGAGGCCTCGATCGCCGATAACGACCGGCTCACTCTTCGAGGCAATATGCGCGTAGCCATCATTGGCGGATCCAACTCAGTCATAGCCAACGGATACACCGGCAGGTTCGCCAGCCACCTTACTGCCATTTCGGGCCACGAGGTAACGCTAGACAACATTTCTGTAGGCGGCACCACGTCGCTCACCTCCATCGGCCGCCTTCAGGAAATTACCGAGGTACCCGATGTCGTCGTCCTCGAATATTCGCTGAACGATACGGGGCACCTCAATCATCGCCCCGACGGAGCGGAACTGAAACGCCTGTTCCTGGAGATTCTCCTCAACGCCGCGGCGGAGCGCTTCCCGGACGCGACCATCGTGCCGCTCATCCTGTCCGCCCAGCCGTTCTACAGGACCGACATTCATAACCAGATCTACGATGCTGAAATTGCATGGTATCGGGATCGCGGGATTTCGTTCGTCGACACGCGCTCGTGGTTCTTCGATACGTTCGGTTGGCCAATTCCGCCTTTCGTCTACTCGGATGAAGCGCACTACCACCGCGGCTGCACGGTCGCGATGATCGGCACGTTGCTGGCCGAACGTGTCAACGCGCTATGGCAACGGGGCCCGAAGCTCGGCGAACTGGCTCGCCCCATTTCCGTCCCCGGCACACAGGCACTCCTGAAGCCCCGCTTTGTTTCCGCGAAAGAAATCGCGGCGAAAACCGGTACGGAAAGCAAGCTCGGGCGAATCGAAAATCGGCATGTAAAAGCGGATTGTCTGACGCTGATGACCGGTGAACGGCTTGCCATCCCTGTTTCCGGCATTCCGATCGCCGTGTCACTCGCATCGAGCAACGCTCATTGGTACGCCGAACTGGAGCACGATGCGAGACTCGTCGCACTCTCGACCCGATATCAAGACATTCCGGAAGGAAAATTCATCTACTCAAGCATTCCGCTTCTCATGGAGAACAATCCCAGCCGGCTGACTGCAATACCCGAAACGGGAACCATTGCGCTACACACCAGGCTGGCGCCGCCGTCGGGGCAGATGTTCACGTTCGACGGATTCCATGATGCATCGCGCGAATCTCGCCGTGAAAACCAGCTCGATCTTGCCGGTGTTCTGGTTCTGGAAACTATTCGATAACCGCGCGCGGCGCAAAAACGGAGCGGCACACGATCGTTGTCGCTGCTCCGTTGCCGCGGAAGACCGGGGCATGACCGGTCTTCAGAACAGATCGGCCGTTGCGAACGGAACGCCTTGCTGATCCTTGGCAGAAACGATGGGCGCGTCGCCCAGCGGCCAGTCGATATTCAATTGCGGATCATTCCAGAGGATCGTTTTTTCGTACTCGGGATACCAGTAGTCCGTCGTCTTGTACAGGAATTCCGCCGAACTGGAGGTCACCACGAATCCGTGGGCAAATCCCTCGGGAATCCAGAACTGCCGATTATTTTCGGCAGAGAGCGTCACCCCCACCCATTGACCGAACGTAGGTGATGAGCGCCGCAAATCGACTGCGACGTCGAATACCTCACCGGAAACCACGCGAACGAGTTTAGCCTGAGTATGTTGTATCTGGTAGTGAAGGCCACGCAGCACATTCTTCGCCGATTTGGAATGGTTGTCTTGCACGAATTCCACGTCGCGACCAATTGCCTCGACAAACTTTTTCTGATTGAAACTCTCAAAGAAGAAACCGCGCTCATCACCGAAAACTCTCGGTTCGATAATCTTCAAGTCCGGAATATTCGTGTCAACGATATTCACTCGTTCTCCCCAGCTCAAATTCAAAGATCACCATCGCGGCCCATCACCGGATGTAGATTCCTCCGCCCGGGCGGCACCGCAGTACGGTCGACCGTGCATCGACGTCGTCCACTGGGCCTTGCCTCGTCGCGTAGTGCAGCAACGAAGCCGTGGCGGGAATCGTTGCACCTATCTGAAGACGGTCGTGGAGCTCCCTGCGCGTCGCCCGAAGATTACAACCAACGTGCGTGCATCCCGTTCAATGACATCCGCACATTCGACACTCCGCCGCGCCGGCGAATTCGCGGCGTCGATTATCACATGTAACGGTTAGAATATGAAGCCGCCCCGCCACGGGCTCCCAGCGAATATTCCCCATCATCCAGCTGACCTGTGCAAAGAATTTTATTAGACGTGACGCGTTTGCAGACCCGCCTCTGCAAACGCATGCTCCCAACCGGAGTGGACCGCGTCGGCCTCGAATACATTCGCCACTACGCGCCACGAGCTCGTGCCGTGCTGAGCGAACAGGGTTTTCACGCCGTGTTGTCGGAAAGCGATTCCGCCCTCGTGTTCCGGACCTTGCTGGAGCAGGATTTCAGTAGAGTCGCCGCGATGCGGATGCTCGGTGCCAAGGCGCTCCTAGCTGCATGGAAAAAAACGCCGGTTCCAGGCGGCGTCCTGTTGCACACCAGTCACTCAGGAATGGAGTTCGCGCGATACCCGCGGGCAATGCGCAAACTGGGCGTCCGCACCGTCTTCATGGTGCATGACCTGATTCCGCTGACTCATGCCGAATATTGTCGCGAAGGTGTTCGTGAAACGCATAGACGACGCATTCATACCGTTCTCGAACATGCGGCAGGTGTCATAGCCAATTCCAGCTTCACGCTGGATTCCCTCACCGACGAGGCGCATCGTGCCAGGATGACACTGCCACGCAGCGTCGTCGCCCGGCTGGCGCCCGGAATCGATCGACCGACGACGGACTCTCGCGCCCCTCTCGATACGCCTTATTTCGTCATGCTTGGCACCATAGAACCGCGCAAGAACCATTGGTTCATGTTGCATGTGTGGCGTCGAATCGTGGAGGAATCAGGCGGCAATGCGCCGAAGCTCGTCGTTATCGGTCGGCGCGGCTGGGAATGTGAGAACGTCGTCGACATGCTCGAGCGGTGCGAGAGCCTGAAGGGCGCCGTGGTGGAACAGTCCAACTGCTCCGATCGCGATCTGCAGGTGTGGCTGCAACACGCGCGCGCCCTTCTGTTTCCTTCGTTCGTGGAGGGCTACGGTATGCCGCTCGTCGAAGCACTGACGATGCAGGTCCCCGTCATCGCCAGCGACCTGGGCGTATTCCGGGAGGTGGCGGGTGACGTTCCCGACTACCTGGACCCGCTCGATGGCCCAGGCTGGATGGCCCGGATCCGCGCCTATTCGCAGGCACCGAGCCCCGAACGTGACAGCCAGCTGGTTCGAATCGCACAGTTTGGCCCGCCCACGTGGACCGAGCATTTCGCCCGGGTCGACCGCTTCCTGGAAGAACTGGATTGAATGTCCGCGCCACAATGAGCGATTCACCTCGAGAATCCGGGCACACTTGGACCTTGAAGCTGCACGAAATCACCCCAGGGCGACGCACGCTGAGCTGGTTGCTCGGCAAATCGCCCTATCATTGGGTCGACCGCAGGATGGCCGGGACGCTGGTGCAACGATTGGCACGCACATCCTCGCCGAAAACCCTGGCCGCATGGCCGGGCCCGGTTGCATCCTGTCGAGACTGGGGTATTCCACCCCTCTCGTGGTTTGCCGCGCCGCTCACCACGCACGATGCAATGCGCTCGCTGACCGACAGCATGAACAACATGCTGCTGACCGCGCAATCCGGTTGCCAGACGCCCGACATCCTGTCGCTGATGCAACGGGTACTCGAAACCGATGCATTGCACCCGGCGAACCAATTGACGGTCCCGCAACGGATCTTCGAATCTCACTCGCCTCGTTCACGTGTCGTCCTCGTCGACGAACGATCGCATTCCGCAACCAATCCCGGTTCACCTGAACGTGCTCGACGTCGCGCATTTCGCGCCATGCTGCAAAATGCACGATCGGCCCATCCCGACGCCGAGTTCTGGCTCGCGCGCTCCAGCGACCCCGGGAGCGGTGCCTGGCTGTCGTCCGATACGGCGCTGCCCAGCGACATTCGCCGGCTTCACGAACCGTATTCACTCAGAGAAGTGCTCAGTGCAGCCGATCATCTGTACGTCGTTGGTGCGTCGGAAGGTGTCGGCGGGCTATTGGCCGATGTCCCTACGCATGTGTTCGGCAAGCCGTACTACGCAGGATGGGGCCTCACGCACGACGCGCTCGAATTTCCGGAACGAATGGCTCGCCCGACACTTCCTGCATTTTTCGACGTAGCATTCCTTCGCCACGTCCGGTATCTGGATCCCGCAACGCACCAGCCCGGGACACTGGCGTCCGTACTGGAAAGCGTTGAGCTGCAACGATCCGTGGCCTCGCGCTTTTCGCGGCTCAAATGCGTTGCCGCCCTGCGTTTCCAATGGTGGAAACGGCCATTCGCCACCCCCTATCTGACAGCAGGTGGCGGCTCGTTGCGTTGGACCGATCTCCCCCGGCAACTGCGACCGGACGAACAGGCCGTCGTATGGGGCGGGCGCGACGCAACAGAGATTCCGTCCGGCGTTCAAGTCGTCAGGATCGAGGACGGCTTTCTCCATTCGATCGGTCTCGGGTCCGACATGATGGCGCCGTGCAGTCAGGTCATCGATCATCAAGGCCTTTATTTCGATGCAAGTCGTCCGAACGATCTGACGGCCATACTGAACGACACGACGTTTGATGCAGCCGAACTCACGCGCGCGACCGCGTTGCGCACCCTCATCGCGGAACTCGGCCTCACGAAGTACAACCTTGGCCGGCGCGCACCGACATGGCAGGCTCCGGGCGGCAAACGAGTCGTCCTCGTGCCGGGTCAAGTGGCTGACGACGCGTCCATCCGCCTCGGTACCCAGGCGATCAACACGGTCGAGATGCTGCTTCAGGAAGTTCGGCGGCTTCGGCCCGATGCGTTCGTCGTATACAAGCCGCATCCCGACGTCCTGTCAGGCAATCGTAACGGCCTCATCGACGCGGCACGATTCGCCGACATCGTCGACGCCGATGCCGATCTGATTTCGCTGATCGAACACGCCGACGAAGTCCATACGTTGTCGTCCCTGTCCGGCTTCGAAGCACTCTTGCGCGGCAAGGCGGTATTTACTTACGGTCTGCCGTTCTACGCCGGCTGGGGGCTCACGCATGACGCGCTCGCGCCGCTGCCGTGGCGCGAGCGCACCTTGTCTCTCGACATGCTGACGGCCGGCGCGCTGTTGCGCTATCCGCTGTATTGGGATTGGCATCTGCGACGCTTCACGACTCCGGAGGCCATTTGCAGACAGATCGCCAAAGCCGCGGGCCGCCCGCTGGAACAGGTTCGAGGCAACCGCGTACGCCCGTTACTGAAGGCGATTCGCTGGACCCGCAACGCACTGATTCATTTCCACTGGCGTTGCCGACAGCATTTCCAGCGCATGTAGGGCGACGACCGTCCGGCCTTCGCTCGGCAATCGCCATGCACGGAATCATTTTCGTAAGAGGAGGCGATCGCGATAGGCAGGACACCTCGACGAACGAGCATCGCACGGTAGCGTCGCGCGCCCGGCCTGGCAATGTACGATCTCGGGAATGCCGCGTTGCGAACACCTGTCTCCCGGACCGTTGCTCCCTCCGCTCCAGTCAGATATAAGAAACGAACCAGCCGCGGCTCGCCGGCCGCGCCCCTTCCCCCGGAGAACGCATGATCGATCTCGCCACCGCCCAGCAATTCCTGATGACCCGCGGCCTCGACTTCGGCCTCAACCTCCTCGCCGCGATCGTCTTGTGGTTCGTCGGCCGCTGGGCGATCCGCATCGGTACCCGCCTGCTCGGCAAGGTCGTGCGCCGCAGCGGCAAGGTCGACCCGACACTCACCGACTACCTGACCTCCGTCGTCGGCGTGCTGCTGACGATCCTGCTGATCCTCGCGATCCTGCAGATCTTCGGCGTGCAGACCACCTCGTTCGCCGCGCTGCTCGCCGGCCTTGGCCTCGCGATCGGTACCGCCTGGGGCGGCCTGCTCGCGCATTTCGCCGCAGGCGTGTTCATGCAGGTGCTGCGTCCGTTCAAGATCGGCGACGTGATCAGCGCGGGCGGCGTCACGGGCACGGTCAAGGAGCTCGGCCTGTTCGGCACGACGATCGTCACGCCGGACAACATCGTGACGATCGTCGGCAACAACAAGATCTTCTCGGACAACATCGCCAACTACAGCGCAACGTCGTATCGTCGCGTCGACCTGACCGCGAAGATCGCGAACGGCGTCGATGCGGTCGACGCGATCAACCGCCTGAAAGCGTCGATCCAGCAGATCCCGAACGTGCTGACCAGCCCGGCGCCGGACGTCGGCGTGCTGCAGTTCACGCCGGAAGGCCCGCTGCTGTTCGTGCGCCCGTCCACGCAACCGGAAAACTACTGGCAGGTGTACTGCGACACCAACCGCGTGATCCTCGAGACGTTCCGCGACGCGCAATACCCGACGCCCGAAACGCCGCTCTTGCATCGCAGCGCATGACGGCGGCACCGGACGAAAAAAAAGCGTGGCACCCGCCACGCTTTTTTATTGCCTGAAACCGAAGCGTCCGGGCTTACCGCCCGCCCGTCTTCTGCGCGTTATCCGACTGCTTCCCGCGCACCAGCTTCCACACCGCGCCGAGCGCGACCGGCACGATCGCCGCACCGATACCGACCAGCACGATCACGTTCAGGTACTGGCGGATGAACGGGATGTTGCCGAAGAAATACCCGAGCAGCACGAGCAGCAGCACCCACACCAGCGCGCCGATCACGTTGAAGAGCTGGAAGCGCGCGACGCTCATCGACGACGCGCCCGCGACGAACGGCGCGAACGTACGCACGACCGGGATGAAGCGCGCGAGCACGATCGTCTTGCCGCCGTGCTTGTCGTAGAACGAGTGGGTCTTCTGCAGCGCGGCGCGGTCAAGGAAGCGCTCGAGCACCGGGATATGCGTATTGAACACCTTCGGGCCGACCCAGCGGCCGATCAGGTAGTTCACGGTGTTGCCGGCGATCGCCGCGACGAGCAGCAGCACGATCAGCGCGCCGACGTTCATTTCGCCCGTCGCCGCGAACGCGCCGCCGATGAACAGCAGCGAATCGCCCGGCAGGAACGGGAACACGACGAGCCCCGTCTCGCAGAACACGATCAGGAACAGCACGAGATAGACCCACGCGCCGTACTGCCGGATGAAATCGCCGAGGAAGGCGTCGATATGCAGGACAAGGTTGACGAAATGAAGCAGCGTATCCAAATGCGATTCCTCGAAGGCGATAGGGCCGGAACGGCCGAAACAGGCCAGACTTGGCGGAAGCGCCCGCCGGCCAAGGCGGCGCGCGAAACGGAGCCATGATACCGAAACTACCTTAAGGCTCCGTGAAAAAACGTAACGCTCCGCCGCCCCGGCACGCATCCGCCGCCTCGCTATAATTCGGCCATGTCCGAAATCACCGAAACGGCCGCGGGCGACACGCCCGCCCCTGCTCCGCGCCCGCTGCGCGCGATCCAGCCCCTGCCCGACCAGCTGATCAGCCAGATCGCCGCCGGCGAGGTCGTCGAACGTCCGGCGTCGGTCGTCAAGGAGCTGCTCGAGAACGCGATGGACGCCGGCGCCACGACGCTGCGCATCGTGCTGGAAGAAGGCGGCGTCAAGCGCATCTCGATCACCGACGACGGCTGCGGGATTCCGCCCGACGAGCTGGCGCTCGCGCTGATGCGCCATGCGACCAGCAAGATCCGCTCGCTCGAGGAGCTCGAGGCGGTTGCCACGCTGGGTTTCCGCGGCGAAGCGCTCGCGTCGATCGCGTCGGTGGCCGAGATGTCGATCACGAGCCGGACGGCCGATGCCGCGCATGCGATGAAGATCGACGCGCAGACGGGCGTGCTGTCGCCCGCCGCCGGCGCGACCGGCACGACGATCGAGGTGCGCGAGCTGTACTTCAACACGCCCGCGCGGCGCAAGTTCCTGAAGAGCGAGCAGACCGAGTTCGGCCACTGCCTGGAAATGATCCGCCGCGCGGCGCTCGCGCGGCCGGACGTCGCGATCTCGGTGCTGCACAACGGCAAGGCCGTCGAGCACTGGAATGCGACCGAGCCCGCGCAGCGCGTCGCGAAGATCCTCGGCGACGGCTTCGCGACCGCGCACCTGCCGCTCGACGAGCAGGCCGGCCCGCTCGCCGTCTACGGCTGCGCCGGGCTGCCGACCGCAAGCCGCGGGCGCGCCGACCAGCAATACTTCTTCGTGAACGGCCGCTTCGTGCGCGACAAGCTGCTGACGCACGCGGTGCGCGCGGCCTATGAGGACGTGCTGCACGGCGACCGCTACCCGTCGTACGTGCTGTTTCTCGACCTGCCGCCGGAGGCCGTCGACGTGAACGTGCATCCGTCGAAGATCGAGGTACGCTTCCGCGATTCGCGCTCGATCCACCAGTACGTGTTCCATGCGGTCCAGCGCGCGCTCGCGCGCCATGCGGGCGCGTCGCCGGAAACCACGGCGGGCGGCCATGCTGCGCATATCGAACCGGCTCCGCGCGGGCCGTCGTCGTTCCTGGACACGCCGCTCGGGCAGAGCCAGGGCCACGCGACCGGCGGCATGGGTGGCACGGGCGGCAGCGGCTTCTCGTCGCCGTCGTCCTCGTCGGCAGGCAACACCTGGATGCGCCAGGCGCGGATGACGCAGGGCACGCTGCCCGTCGCGCAGCCGCTCGCGCTCTACGACGCGATGTTCGGCCGCAAGGATAGCGGCGCCGGCACGCCGGACGGCACGACCACCATCGCGCGCGACTCGGCCGATACGCCGCTCGCACCGCTGCCCGGCTTCACCGTATCGCCGATCGCCGCCACCGCGCACGACGAGCAGCCGCTCGGCTTCGCGCTCGGCCAGATCCACGGCATTTACGTGCTCGCGCAGAACGCGCACGGGCTCGTGATCGTCGACATGCACGCGGCACACGAGCGGATCCTGTACGAACAGTTCAAGAACGCGCTCGCCGACCGCTCGGTCGCCGTGCAGGCGCTGCTGCTGCCGATCTCGATGACGGCCACGCCGGTCGAAATCGGCACGGTCGAGGAAGAGCGCGACACGCTCGAATCGCTCGGCTTCGACCTGGCGGTGCTGTCGCCGACGACGCTCGCGATCCGCGCGGTCCCGGCACTGCTGAAGGATGCCGACCTGCAGTCGCTCGCGCGCGCGGTGCTCGCCGACCTGCACGCGTTCGGCGGCTCGCGCGTGCTTACCGAGCGCCAGCACGAGCTGCTCGGCACGCTCGCCTGCCACCACGCGGTGCGCGCGAACCGGCGGCTGACGCTCGACGAGATGAACGCGCTGCTGCGGCAGATGGAGGCGACCGAACGCGCGGACCAGTGCAATCACGGCCGGCCGACGTGGTATCAGCTCACGCTGAACGATCTCGACCGCCTGTTCATGCGCGGACAATGAGCGCTTCACCTCAGTCCTCTCCGACGACGATCGCCTGCCTGCTCGGCCCCACCGCATCGGGCAAGACGGCCGCGGCGCTGGCACTCGCCGCGCGCCGCCCGATCGAGATCGTCAGCGTCGATTCGGCGCTCGTCTACCGCGACATGGATATCGGCACCGCGAAGCCTTCGCGTGAAGAGCGCGCGAGCGTGCCGCACCACCTGATCGACATCATCGATCCGGCCGACGCGTATTCGGCCGCGAGTTTCCGCGCCGACACGCTGCGCCTGATCGGCGAGATCGCCGCGCGCGGCCGCACGCCGCTGCTCGCGGGCGGCACGATGCTGTACTACAAGGCACTGACGCAGGGGCTCAACGACCTGCCCGGCGCCGATCCGGACGTGCGTGCGACCCTCGATGCGGAAGCCGCGCGCGATGGCTGGCCCGCGTTGCACGCGCGACTCGCGCAGGTCGATCCCGACACGGCCGCGCGGCTCGCGCCGAACGATTCGCAACGGATCCAGCGGGCGCTCGAAGTGTTCATGCTGAGCGGGCAGCCGATGTCGGTACTGCTCGCCGCCCCGCGACGCAGCGACGATGCGGCCGCCGCTTACCGCTTCGTGCCGGTCGCGCTCGAGCCGTCCGATCGCGCGGTACTGCACGCCCGGATCGCGCAGCGCTTCGATGCGATGCTCGACGCGGGCTTCATCGACGAAGTCGAGCGGCTGCGCCGTCGCGAGGACCTCCATCCCGACTTGCCGTCGATGCGCTGCGTCGGCTACCGGCAGGCTTGGGAATTCCTCGACGGCGACACCGACTACCGGACGATGCGCGACAAGGGCATCTTCGCGACGCGCCAGCTCTGCAAGCGCCAGATCACCTGGCTGCGCGCGATGCCGGAGCGGATCGTCGTCGACTGCATCGCGCCGGACGCCACGGCCCGCGCGCTCGACGCGCTCGAACGCGTGCTCGACGGCGGCACGCCGGCCTGACCGTCAGCCGCGCGCGCGTGCTGTCAGGCGCGCGCGGGCGCCGTCGACGATCAGCGCGACGCCGCGCTCGAACGCTTCGTCGCCGCCGCGAGCGCGCAGCGCGGCCCAGCCCTTGGCGAGCAACGGGAACTCGGCCGCGTCCGGCAGGGGCGCATCGGCCTCGCCTTCGGGTTCCGCCTGTTCCTCCAGCACCCATCCAACCACGAAGCGGCCCAGCGCATACATCACGTCGACCGCCTCGTCCGGCGCGAAACCCGCTTCGCCGAGCAGCGCGACCTTGCGTTCGATCGAGCTGAAATGCAGCGCCCGCGGCCGGGTACCGGCATGCAGGCGCGCGCCGTCGCGATAAGCCAGCAGCGCGCGGCGGAAACTGCGCGCGTTGTCGAGAAGCCACGCATCCCACGCCTCGCCCGGCCGCGGCAGCGTCGCATCGTGCCGCTCGAGCATGATCGCCTCGGCCATCGCGTCGAGCAGTTCGGCCTTGTTCCGGAAATGCCAGTAAAGCGTCGGCGACTGCACGCCGAGCCGCTCGGCGAGCCGCCGCGTCGACAGCCCATCGATGCCGACCTCATCGAGCAGGTCGAGCGCCGCGCGCAGTACCGTGTCGCGCGTCAGCCGCGCCCCTGTGTCCTTCATCTCTATCACCGATAGGGAAAGCTGTGGAATAATCGCCACTCTATCACCGATAGAGTCACACTCTTGAATCCGTCCCTGATTGCCATTCTGGCCACGGTCCTGCTCGACGCGATCGGCGTCGGGATCGTGATGCCGATCCTCCCCGGGCTCCTGCGCTCGCTCGCCGATGCAAGCAGCACCGACACCCACTACGGGGTCCTGCTCGCGCTGTACGCGTTCGCGCAGTTCCTGTGCGCACCGCTGCTCGGCGCGCTGAGCGACCGCGTCGGCCGCCGGCCCGTCCTGCTCGTGTCGCTCGCGGGCGCCGCGCTCGACTACCTGCTGATGGCGCTCGCGCCGACGCTCGCCTGGCTCTACGTCGGGCGGCTGATCGCGGGCATCACCGGCGCGAACGTCGCGGTAGCGACTGCATACGTCACCGACGTCTCGGCCGAACCCGACCGCGCACGACGCTTCGGCCAGCTCGGCGCGATGATGGGCATCGGCTTCATCGCGGGCCCGTTGATCGGCGGCCTGCTCGGCGCGCTGCAGGTGCGCGCGCCGTTCGTCGCGGCCGCCGTGCTCAACGCGCTCAACCTCGTGCTCGTCTGGCGCGCGCTACCGGAATCGCGGCCGCGTTCGGCCCGCGAAGGCCAAACGGCCGGCGCGCTCAACCCGTTCGCCAGCCTGCGCCGGCTGACCGGCTCACCGGCGCTCGTGCCGCTGATCGGCATTTACGTGATCGTGGCGCTGGTGTCGCAGGCGCCCGCCACGCTGTGGATCCTGTACGGCCAGGAACATTTCGGGTGGTCGACACCGATCGCGGGGCTGTCGCTGGCGGGCTACGGTGCGTGTCACGCGCTCGCGCAGGCTTTCGCGATCGGGCCGCTGATCGCGCGGCTCGGCGAGCGCCGCGCGCTCGCACTGGGCCTCGCGGGCGACGCGCTCGGGCTCGTGGCGATTGCGTTCGCGACCGCCGCGTGGGTGCCGTTCGCGTTGCTGCCGCTGTTCGCGGCGGGCGGCATGACGCTGCCGGCGCTGCCGGCGCTGCAGGCGATGCTCGCGCGGCAGGTCGACGATGCGCGCCAGGGTGAACTGCAAGGCGCGCTCGCGAGCGTGGCGAGCCTGATCGGTGTCGCGGGGCCGCTGGTCGTCACCGCAACCTATGCGGCGACACGCGCGACCTGGCCGGGGCTCGTCTGGGCCGCGGCCGCGCTGCTTTATCTGCTCGTCCCGCCGTTGCTGGCCGGTGCCCGGCCAGCGGGCGCGGCGCGGCCGTCCGCCTGAGCGCCGGCCGGCACCGTCACGCCCGCCGCCATGCTCAATGCGCGAGCGTCACGAGATTGGCATCGCGGACGAGCTGCCAGCGGCCGTCGGCCTTGCGGAAGATCGTCAGCGTATGGCCCGAACGGCGGATCGTCTCGCCGCCCGGCGGAGTCGCCTCGATCTCGATGAAATTGCGCATGTACGCCCAGTCGCCCAGCACGCGCAGTTCGTCGATCCGGTAACGGCCGTCGATCGTCGGCGCGGGCCCGCCCCCGGCGTTCGCGTCACGCGACGCGGCCGCAAACGCCGCCTTGTCGAACGGCGGCCTGCCGGCCACCATGAAGATCGCGTCGTCGGCGATCAGGTCGAGCACGGTCGCCAGGTCGCCGCGGCGGCTCGATACGAACCAGTTGTCCACGAGCTCACGGATCGCGCGTTCGTCTTCGGTCATCGTCGCTCCTCCTTCATCGGCGCGCGCCCGTACGCCGCGCGGCGCCCGAAAAAAAAGCCGCCCGGATCGACTCCGGGCGGCTTTCCTTGCTGCATCTGCTGCGGCCGTGCGTCAGACCACGACGGTCTGCGCCTCGCCTTCGCGGGTCGCACGCACGGTGCCGATCTTCCACACCTGTTCGCCGGCGGCGGTCAGGTCGGCGATCGCTGCGTCGGCATCGGCCGCCGAAACGATCACGGCCATGCCGATCCCGCAGTTGAACACGCGGTGCATTTCCGCGTCGGCAACGCCGCCGTGCTCCTGCAGCCACTTGAACAGCGGCGGCAGCGGCCACGCGTTCTGGTCGAGCTCGGCGGTGAGGCCTTCGCGCAGCACGCGCGGAATGTTCTCGACGAGGCCGCCGCCGGTGATGTGCGCCATGCCCTTCACCGACAGCTTCTGCATCAGCGCGAGCAGCGGCTTCACGTAGATGCGCGTGGGTGCCATCAGCGCGTCGGCGAGCGAGCGGCCGTGGAAATCGGCCGACAGGTCGGGGTTCGCGCGCTCGATGATCTTGCGCACGAGCGAGAAGCCGTTCGAGTGGATGCCGCTCGATGCGAGGCCCAGCACCACGTCGCCCTCGGCGATCGTGCTGCCGTCGATGATCTTGCTCTTCTCGACCGCGCCGACCGCGAAGCCGGCCAGGTCGTATTCGCCGTCCGGGTACATGCCCGGCATTTCGGCCGTTTCACCGCCGATCAGCGCGCAGCCGGACAGTTCGCAACCCTGCGCGATGCCCTTGACGACCGTTGCCGCGGTATCGACGTCGAGCTTGCCGCACGCGAAGTAGTCGAGGAAGAACAGCGGCTCGGCGCCCTGCACGAGGATGTCGTTCACGCTCATCGCGACGAGATCCTGGCCGACGGTGTCGTGTTTGTTCAGATGAAAGGCCAGCTTGAGCTTGGTGCCCACGCCGTCGGTGCCCGACACGAGCACGGGCTCCTTGTACTTCTTCGGTACTTCGAACAGCGCGCCGAACCCGCCGATGCCGCCGAGCACGCCGTCGCGCAGGGTTTTCTTCGCAAAAGGCTTGATCTTGTCGATGAGCGCGTCGCCCGCGTCGATGTCGACGCCTGCGTCGCGATAGGACAGACCTTGGGCGTCGGGAGCGGATTTCGGAGGATTCATGGGGGAATGCGAGAAGGTCGGTAAAATGCGATTTTACCCGAAGCCGGCCCGTTGGCCGGAATTCCCAGCACCGAATCGTCAGGGATTGCATCTTGGTCAACACGTCCCCGTTTTCATCGCCGAGCGAACCGCGCCGAAACCGGCGTGGCGCCGTGCGTGCGGGCGCGCGTGAAGCCCGCGAAGGCGCAGTTCCCGGCGCGTGCCCGGCGTACGGCACGCGTATTTTCAACCGACCCGCATTGTGACTGTTGTGTCCCGTCAACTGACGCTCGATCTCGGCACGCCGCCGCCCGCCACGTTCGACAACTTCATCATGAACGAGGAGAACGACGAGCTCATCTCGCGCCTGCAGAAGCTCGACCTCGCGCTCGCGGCGGGCCCCGTGCCGGACCGGTCGTTCTATATCTGGGGCGAGCCCGGATGCGGCCGCACCCATCTGCTGCAGGCGCTCGTGAGCGACGCCTCGTACGGCTATGCGCGTTATCTCACACCGCAAAGCCCGCTCGGCGCGTTCACGTTCGACCCGCGCATCGGCATCTACGCGATCGACGACTGCGACCGGATGAGCGACACCCAGCAGGTCGCGCTGTTCAACCTGTTCAACGAAGTGCGCGCGCACCCGTCGAGCGCGTTCGTCGCGGCGGGCCCCGCGGCGCCGCTCGCGCTCGACGTGCGCGAGGATCTCCGCACGCGCCTCGGCTGGGGGCTCGTGTTCCACCTGTCGCCGCCGTCCGATGCCGGCAAGATCGCCGTGCTCAAGCTCGCGGCGAAGGAACGCGGGATCGCGCTCACCGACGACATCGCCGCCTATCTGCTGACCCATTTCCGCCGCGACATGCCGAGCCTGATGGCGCTGCTCGACGCGCTCGACCGCTTCTCGCTCGAGCAGAAACGCGCCGTCACGCTGCCGTTGCTGCGCCGCATGCTGGCGCGTCCCGGCGACGACATCACCCCACCGGGCACGGGCCCGAACCGCTTCGAGTAAAATGCGCTTCCATGACTAATCTGGCACTCTTTGACCTCGATCACACGCTGATCCCGACCGATAGCGACCACGAATGGGGCCGCTTCATGGTGAAGCTCGGCATCGTCGACGCGGAAAGCTTCTCGCGTCAGAACGACCAGTTCTTCGCCGACTACAAGGCCGGCAAGCTCGACATCCACGCGTACCTCACGGCGATGCTCACGCCGCTCGCGAAGTATTCGCGTGCGCAGCTCGCGCAATGGCACGAGCAGTACATGCACGAGGTGATCCGGCCCGCAATGACGCCCGCCGCGCTCGAACTCGTGAGGAAGCACCTCGATGCGGGCGACCTGTGCTGCGTCGTGACGGCGACCAACGAATTCATCACGCGCCCGATCGCCACCGCGTTCGGCGTCGACACGCTGATCGCCTGCGAGGTCGAGACGACCGACGGGCATCCCGATTCGCCGTACACGGGCCGGCCGACCGGCACGCCGAGCTATCGCGAAGGCAAGATCGTGCGGACCGAAGCGTGGCTCGCGTCGCTCGGCAAGCAATGGAGCGACTTCACGCACACCTACTTCTACAGCGACTCGCACAACGACATCCCGTTGCTCGAGAAAGTCACCGACCCGATCGCGACCAACCCTGACGACACGCTGCGCGCGCATGCAAGCAACCGCGGCTGGCGCATCCTCGATCTCTTCTGAACGTCGTGATCAAAAAATTCATTCGCAAACTGCTCGGCCAGGACGAAACCGAGCAAACCTCTCCCGCAGCGGCTCCGGCCGACGAAGCGGCCCCTGCTACCCCGCGTGCCCCGAAAGGCGCCCGCGGCGGCACGAAAAAGCCGCGCAGCAACCATGAGCCGACCGTCGTGCCGGCCAGCGTGCACGGCATCAACCCGGCGCTGATCTCGAAGAATGCCGTGCGCGTGACCGACACGCTGCAGCAGGCGGGCTTCCGCGCCTTCATCGTCGGCGGTGCGGTACGCGACCTGCTGCTCGGCATCGCGCCGAAGGACTTCGACGTCGCGACCGATGCGACGCCCACCGAGGTGCAGCGCCTGTTCCGCCGCGCGCGCCTGATCGGCCGCCGCTTCCAGATCGTCCACGTGCAGTTCGGCCAGGAGCTGATCGAGGTGTCGACGTTCCGCGCGCTGGTCGATGCGCCGCCCGAGGCGGCCGCTGCCGAGCCGCCGAAGCGCCTGAAGCGCGACGAACTCGATCGCCGCACCCATGCGGTCGACGCGAGCGGCCGCGTGCTGCGCGACAACGTGTGGGGCGAGCAGCACGAAGACGCCGCACGCCGCGACTTCACGATCAACGCGATGTACTACGACCCGTCGACGCAGACGGTGCTCGACTACCACGACGGGATGGCCGACGTGCGCGCCCGCCTGTTGCGGATGATCGGCGATCCGGCCACGCGTTTCCGCGAGGATCCGGTGCGGATGCTGCGCGTCGTGCGCTTCGCGGCGAAGCTCGGTTTCGAGATCGAGCCGCACACGCGCGAGCCGATCAACGCGCTCGCCGACCTGATCAACAACGTGCCGGCCGCGCGCCTGTTCGACGAAATGCTGAAGCTGCTGCTGTCGGGCCACGCGCTCGCGTGCCTGAAGCAGCTGCGCAAGGAAGGCCTGCACCACGGGCTGCTGCCGCTGCTCGACGTCGTGCTCGAACAGCCGCAGGGCGAGAAATTCATCACGCTCGCGCTGAACAACACCGATGCACGCGTGCGCGCCGGCAAGCCGGTTTCCCCGGGCTTCCTGTTCGCGACGCTGCTGTGGCACGACATGCGCCAGCGCTTCGAGCAATACACGGCCGAAGGCGAAATCCCGGTGCCGGCGCTCCATCGCGCGATGGACGACGTGCTCGACATGCAGACCGAGAAACTCGCGATCCACAAGCGCTACTCGGCCGACATGCGCGAGATCTGGGGCCTGCAGCTGCGCCTCGAGAAACGCTCGGGCCGCAGCGCGATGAGGCTGCTGGAACACCAAAGGTTTAGAGCGGGGTATGATTTCCTCCTGTTACGCTGCGAATCCGGCGAGCTCGATGCGGAAGTCGGACAGTGGTGGACGGATTTCATCGAAGGCGACGCGGCCGCTCGCGAGGCATTGCTCACGCAGGGCGGCTCGAAGGAAAAATCGCCCCGCAAGCGGCGCCGCCGCGGCGGTGCGCGAAACCGCAAGCCGGGTGAAGGTGCCGCCGAGCAGGCACCGGACACCTCGGGCGGTTCCGACGACTGACGCGCACGACGGCGAACGACGTAGGAAGTGATGCCATGACGGTTGCATATATCGGACTGGGGGCGAATCTCGGCGATGCGCGCCAGACCCTGAAGGACGCGGTGGTGTGCCTCGCGCAGCAGCGCACCATCTCGATCCTCGGCAAATCGAGCCTGTATCGCACGGCGCCCTTCGAAGCGGGCGGCGACGACTACTACAACTGCGTCGTCAAGCTCGACACGACGCTGTCGGCGCGCGAGCTGCTCGCGCTCTGCCAGAAGATCGAACATCACTTCGGCCGCGAGCGCCCGTATCGCAACGCGCCGCGCACGCTCGACCTCGACATCCTGCTGTTCGGCGCCGACTCGATCGACGAACCCGACCTGATCGTCCCGCACCCGCGCCTCACCGATCGCGCGTTCGCGCTCGTGCCGCTCGTGGAGATCGAGCCCGCACTCGACATTCCCGCGCGCGGCCGTGCCGATACCTTCCTCGCCGCCGTCGCGGATCAGCGTGTCGAGAAGGTGCAGACCTGCCAGTGCCTGATGCAGAAGGCGCTCGCCGCCAGCGCAGACGCCGACAAGAACCGCTGCCGATGACCCCGACACCCCTCACCGTCACTGCGCCCGACCTGCGCGCCCCGCACCGCTATCTCGTGATCGAAGGCCCGATCGGCGTCGGCAAGACGACGCTGGCGCGCCTGCTCGCCGAACGCTGGTCGATGCAGACGCTGCTTGAGCGCCCGCAGGACAACCCGTTCCTCGAACGCTTCTATCGCGATACCGCGCGCTACGCGCTGCCCGTGCAGCTGTCGTTCGCGCTGCAGCGTGCGCAGCAGGCACGCGAGCTGATCGGTGCGCTCGAAACGGGCCGCCCGGTCATCGCCGATTTCATGCCGCAGAAAAACGACATCTTCGCGCGGCTGAACCTGCCGGAAGACGAGTGGCAGCTCTACCGTTCGGTCGCCACGCACGTGGACGTGCCGCAGGCGCCGTCGCCCGACCTCGTCGTGTACCTGCAGGCGAGCCCCGAAGTGCTGTTCTCGCGCATCCAGAAGCGCGGGCTGCCGATGGAGCTGCAGATCAGCGACGCGTACCTGCGCTCGCTCGTCGACGCGTACAACGAATTCTTCTACCACTACGACCGCACGCCGGTGCTGACGGTCGCCGCGGAACACCTGAACCCGCAGGAATCCCCCGAAGATCTCGCCCTGCTGGTCGAGCGCATCGAGACGATGCGCGGCCGCAAGGAATTCTTCGTCAAGGGCGAGACGACGCGCTGACGCGTCCTCGCCTGTCGTTCCTTACCCATCCGAACCGGATTTCCCATGACCTATCTCCAGGAATCGAGCCGGCCTGCCGTCACGGTGCCCAAGCTGCAGGCAATGCGCGTCGCCGGCGAGAAGATCGCGATGCTCACCTGCTACGACGCGAGCTTTGCCGCACTGCTCGACCGTTCGGGCGTCGACGTGCTGCTGATCGGCGATTCGCTCGGCAACGTGCTGCAGGGCCAAACGACCACGCTGCCCGTGTCGCTCGACGACATCGCGTATCACACCGCCTGTGTCGCCCGCGCGCAGCCGCGCGCGCTGGTCGTCGCCGATCTGCCGTTCGGCACGTACGGTACGCCGGCCGAGGCGTTCGCGAGTGCCGTCAAGCTGATGCGTGCCGGCGCGCAGATGGTCAAGCTCGAAGGCGGCGAATGGCTCGCCGAGACGATCCGCTTCCTCGTCGAGCGCGCGGTGCCCGTATGCGCGCACGTGGGCCTCACGCCGCAATCGGTGCACGCGTTCGGCGGCTTCAAGGTGCAAGGCAAGACCGAAGCCGGTGCTGCCCAGTTGCTGCGCGACGCGCGCGCGATCGAGGATGCGGGCGCGCAGCTCGTCGTGCTCGAAGCCGTGCCGACGCTCGTCGCCTCCGAAGTCACGCACATGCTCAAGATTCCGACGATCGGCATCGGCGCGGGCGTCGACTGCTCGGGCCAGGTGCTCGTGCTGCACGACATGCTCGGCGTGTTCCCCGGCAAGCGGCCGCGCTTCGTGAAGGATTTCATGCAGGGTCAGCCGAACATTCAGGCGGCCGTCGAAGCGTACGTGCACGCGGTGAAGGATGGTTCGTTCCCTGGGCCGGAACATTCGTTCTGACGTCCGTGGCGGGGCCTGCGGTGCGTGCGCCGATGCCTCGATGTAAAAAAAGCGCGGCGCCCTTTGTGGGGCGCTGCGCTTTTTCTTTCATACGCTGCAAGTTGCTGGCTGCCGGTTACTTCAGTACCGCGTCGAGCGCGCCGCGCAGCGCGTTGGTCAGCAGCAGCGCCTCCGCACGCGCGAGATCGTCGCGGGTCACGACCCGCTCCGTCGCGCCGAACACCCGATCGTCGAGCAACACGCCACGCATCACCCCCGGCAGCACGCCGGATTCGAGCGGCGGCGTTACCCACTGGCCATCGAGCTTCACGAACAGGTTCGAGCGCCCGCCTTCCGTCACCTCGCCGCGCTCGTTGACGAACAGCATGTCGAAGCACCCGAGCGCCTCCGCCGCCTGCCACGCGCGATCGTATTCGGCGCGGCGTGTTGTCTTGTGCAGCAGCAGCGCATCGCTCGCACGGGTCGATGCGAAGCCGTGCGCGGACGCCAGCAACACGCCGACCGGCCCCGCAGGCAGCGGCTTGAGCGGTGCCGCGACGATCTCGATCGTGCCGTCCTTCGCGAGCGCGAGCTTCATCCGGTAGGCGTCGTCGCCGTCGAGCGCCGCACAGCGCGCGTCGATCTCGCGACGTAGCGCCTCGGGGTCGAAGCGGAAGCCGAACGCATCCGCGCTACGCTGCAGCCGCGCGAGATGACGATCGAGGTGCCGGATACCGTCTGCACGCGTGGCGGCGGTCGTTTCGAACAGCTGGAAGCCGGGATCGGCATCCGTCAGGAATCGTGCTTTCAATTCGCACTCCGCATATTCGTCGGCCGCGACACTGTCGAGCACGATGCCCGCGCCGACCCCCATCGTGCCACGGCGCCGGCCGGCGATTGGCGTTGCCGGATTGCGTGCTTCGGCACCGGTCGCACCTTCACCGGTAGCATCGAGCGTCAGCGTCCGGATCGCGACCGACAGGCAAAAATCGCCACAACCGGCCAGGCGCTCACCCGGCACGTCGGAATCGGCGCCTTGCTTCGCGGCGTCAAGCCAGCCGATCGCGCCCGTATAGAGGCCGCGCGGCGTCGACTCGATCGCATCGATCAACTGCATCGTCTTGTACTTCGGTGCGCCCGTGATCGATCCGCACGGAAACAGCGCACGCAGCATCTGCGCGAACGTCGTCCCTGCACGCCAGCCGGCCTCGACCGTCGACGTCATCTGCCACACCGACGCATACGGCTCGACGGAGAACAGCGCCGGCACGCGAACCGTCCCGGTGCGCGCGATCCGCGATACGTCGTTGCGCAGCAGGTCGACGATCATCACGTTTTCCGCGCGGTTCTTCGGATCGTTCGCGAGGAACGCGGCCGCCGCCGCATCGTCGCGAGGGTCGGCCGAACGGGGTGCGGTGCCCTTCATCGGCCGCGCGCGCAGCACGTCGCCGTGCTTCTCGACGAACAGCTCGGGCGAACACGACACGACCCACGCACCGTCGGGCAACGCGACCAGCGCGCCGTAGCGCACCGGCTGGCGCGCACGCAGCCGCCGGTACAGCGCGAGCGGCGTGCCGAACACGTCGAAGTTCAGCCGGTACGTGTAATTGACCTGATACGAATCGCCCGCGCGCAGCGCGTCGTGCACCGCGTCGATCGCCGCATCGAACGCATCGCGCGATACGCTCTTCGCGACATGCGCGACACCCGCGATCGACGGCGCGTCGCTGCCGCCGTCCTGCTGCGCGAGCCACGCGTCGACTTCGTCGCGCGACAGGCGTTCGCAGCGCGCATACAGCAAAAAGCGCAGCGGGGCATGGCCCGGCTGCGCTTTTTGCAGGTTACGTCCGAATTCGTAATCGCCGACGACGACCGCATGCAGCCCGTCGCGCAGGTCCTGCGCCACCGCCGCATCGACTGCGTCGAGCCGCGCCGGATCCGTGCACACGCGTTCGCGCACGAATCCCGAATACAAACGACTCGACCGCGCGGACGCGGTCGAGTCGCAATCGTCCAAGAGCGCGAACGACGCGCTCTCGTTGCCTTCAGTCATGCTGTTACTCGAGTTACTCGAAGAAGCTCTTCACACGATCGAACCAGCTCTTGCTCTGCGGGCTGTGACGCGCGCCGCCCTCGGCCAGCGACTTCTCGAACTGCTTGAGCAGGTCGCGCTGGTTGTCGGTCAGCTTCACGGGCGTCTCGACCTGCACGTGCACGTACAGATCGCCCGCGATGCTCGAACGCAGCCCCTTGATGCCCTTGCCGCGCAGCCGGAACGTCTTGCCCGACTGCGTGCCTTCCGGCACCGGGAACGATGCACGGCCGGCCAGCGTCGGCACCTCGATCTCGCCGCCGAGCGCGGCGGTCGTGAACGGGATCGGCATCTGGCAGTGGAGATCGTCGCCGTCGCGCTCGAACACCGCGTGCGGCTTGATGTGGATCTCGACGTACAGGTCGCCCGGCGGCCCGCCGTTGATGCCCGGCTCGCCATTGCCGGCCGAGCGGATGCGCATCCCGTCGTCGATCCCGGCCGGGATCTTCACTTCGAGCGTCTTGGTTTCCTTCACCTTGCCCGACCCGTGGCAGTGCACGCACGGCTCGGGGATGTAGGTGCCCGTGCCGTGGCACTTCGGGCAGGTCTGCTGGATGCTGAAGAAACCCTGCGACATGCGCACCGTGCCCTGGCCATGACAGGTCGGGCAGGTTTCCGGCTTCGTGCCGGGCTTCGCACCCGACCCGTGGCAGACCTCGCACGACACCCAGCTCGGCACGCGGATCTGCGTGTCGTAGCCGTGTGCGGCCTGCTCGAGCGTGATTTCCATGCTGTAGCGCAGGTCGGCACCGCGATACACCTGCGGGCCGCCACGGCCGCCGCGCGCGGCGCCGCCCGCGGCCTGGCCGAAGATGTCGCCGAAGATGTCGCCGAACGCATCCGCGAAGCCGCCGAAGCCCTGTGCGCCCGCACCGCCCATGTTCGGATCGACGCCCGCATGGCCGTACTGGTCGTACGCGGCCCGCTTCTGGCTGTCCGAGAGCATTTCGTAGGCTTCCTTCACCTCCTTGAAATGCTCTTCCGCATCCTTGTTGTCCGGATTGCGGTCAGGGTGATACTTCATCGCAAGCTTGCGATATGCCTTCTTGATTTCGTCGTCGCTCGCATTCTTCGCGACGCCCAGAACCTCGTAGTAATCCCGTTTCGCCATATCGATTCACTGTGCCGCCACGCATCGCGCACGCGGCGGCTCCTTTCGCCCGCAGTAAAGTCTCTCGACTCGTCTGGCGCTGCGCCCGTCCGCGGACGGCTCGTGCAGCACCCGCCAAAAAACAAATGTGCCCGGAGGGCCGCAAAGCCCGCCAGGCGTGGAGTCGATCCGGCCATCCGGAAGGAAAGACAGACCGCTTGTCAGCCAGCCCGTCAGCCGCGCCGCGCGCGTGTTGCGCGCGCGGCGTGCGGCACCGGGCAACCCGGCTTAGTCCTTCTTCACTTCCTTGAACTCGGCGTCGACGACATCGTCGGCAGCCTGTTGCGCGCCGCCCGCGTGGGCCGCACCTTCCGCTGCACCCGCTGCGCCGGCCGCACCCGCTTGCTGGGCCTGCATGTCGGCGTACATCTTTTCGCCGAGCTTCTGCGAAACCTTGCCGAGTTCCTCGACCTTCGCGTCGATCGCAGCCTTGTCGGCCGACGTGTCCTTCAGCACTTCCTCGAGCGACTTCAACGACGCTTCGATCGCTTCCTTCTCGCCCGCATCCAGCTTGTCGCCGTACTCGGTCAGCGCCTTCTTCGTGCTGTGGACCAGCGCATCGCCCTGGTTGCGCGAATCGGCCAGCTCGCGCAGCTTGTGATCTTCCGCTGCGTTCGCTTCCGCGTCCTTGATCATCTGGTCGATTTCAGCCTCGGACAGACCCGAGTTCGCCTTGATCGTGATCTTGTTTTCCTTGCCGGTCGCCTTGTCCTTCGCGCCGACGTGCAGGATGCCGTTCGCGTCGATGTCGAAGGTCACTTCGATCTGCGGCACGCCACGCGGTGCGGGCGGGATGCCTTCGAGGTTGAACTCGCCGAGCAGCTTGTTGCCTGCTGCCATTTCGCGTTCGCCCTGGAACACCTTGATCGTCACGGCGCCCTGGTTGTCGTCCGCCGTCGAATACACTTGCGCGTGCTTCGTCGGGATCGTCGTGTTCTTGCTGATCATCTTCGTCATCACGCCGCCGAGCGTCTCGATACCGAGCGACAGCGGGGTCACGTCGAGCAGCAGCACGTCCTTGCGGTCGCCCGACAGGACCTGGCCCTGGATCGCCGCGCCAACCGCGACGGCTTCGTCCGGGTTCACGTCACGGCGCGGATCCTTGCCGAAGAATTCCTTCACCTTCTCCATGACCTTCGGCATGCGCGTCTGGCCGCCGACCAGGATCACGTCGTCGATGTCCGACACCTTGACGCCTGCGTCCTTGATCGCGATGCGGCACGGTTCGATCGTGCGCTCGACGAGGTCTTCCACCAGCGCTTCCAGCTTCGCGCGGGTGATCTTCAGGTTCAAGTGCTTCGGGCCCGACGCGTCCGCCGTGATGTACGGCAGGTTGATTTCGGTCTGCTGGCTCGACGACAGCTCGATCTTCGCCTTTTCAGCGGCTTCCTTCAGGCGCTGCAGCGCGAGCACGTCCTTCGACAGGTCGACGCCCTGCTCCTTCTTGAACTCGCCGATGATGTAATCGATGATGCGCTGGTCGAAGTCTTCGCCGCCGAGGAACGTGTCGCCGTTGGTCGACAGCACTTCGAACTGCATTTCGCCGTCGACGTCCGCGATCTCGATGATCGACACGTCGAACGTACCGCCGCCGAGGTCATACACGGCGATCTTGCGGTCGCCCTTCTCGGCCTTGTCGAGGCCGAACGCGAGCGCGGCTGCGGTCGGCTCGTTGATGATCCGCTTGACTTCGAGGCCCGCGATGCGGCCGGCATCCTTGGTTGCCTGGCGCTGGCTGTCGTTGAAGTACGCCGGCACCGTGATCACGGCTTCCGTGACCGGCTCGCCGAGGTAGTCTTCGGCCGTCTTCTTCATCTTGCGCAGCACTTCCGCCGAAACCTGCGGCGGCGCGAGCTTTTCGCCGTGCGCTTCGACCCATGCATCGCCGTTGTCGGCCTTGATGATGCTGTAAGGCATCAGGCCGATGTCCTTCTGGACTTCCTTCTCTTCGAAGCGGCGGCCGATCAGGCGCTTCACCGCGAACAGCGTGTTCTTCGGGTTGGTCACCGATTGACGCTTGGCCGGCGCGCCGACGAGCACTTCGTTGTCGTCCATGTAGGCGATGATCGACGGCGTGGTGCGCGTGCCTTCCGAGTTCTCGATGACCTTGACCTGGTTGCCTTCCATGATGGCAACGCACGAGTTCGTGGTGCCGAGGTCAATACCGATGATCTTTCCCATTTTTCCTAATCTCCAGAAATGCTTGTTTGCTGCGCAAAACCCCGCGTTTTGGGGCGGTTTCGCGCGCCAGAATTCAACTCTGTTCCCGAAATGCGTCCGGCCGATCCGTTTTCAAGACCCGCCGAGCGATGCGGATATTAAATTTTTTCAATCGCCGCCGGCTAGGGGATCGCTGCCCGCCGCTGCGATTTTCGCGCGCGCCGCCGACACGGCCGCCTGGAATTGCGCGAGGCCATGCCAGCCCGTCGCGCGGCCGAGCCGCTTGCCGCGGTGGAAGAAGAACCACGTCGGCACACCGTGCAGCCCGAAGCGGCGCCCCAGCTGGCGGTGTTCGTACACGTTGCAATGGAACCACTTCAAGCCCAGCGCGCGGATGGCGTCGGGCTGGGCGAGCATCGCCTTCTTCGCGATCTCGCAGTTGAAGCAGTCGACGCCCCAGAAGAACACCACCGCAAGCGCGTCTCCCGCGCCGTCGACCGCCGCGTCGAACGTGCCGGCGTCCAGCGCCTGCATGTCGAACGCGTCAAATGCGGCCGGATCGACGCCGGCGGGCCCCATCGCGACGCCCTTACTTCGGCTGCGCGACGGTGACGAGCGCCGGACGCAGCACGCGGTCGGCGATCGTGTAACCCTTCTGCAGCACCGTAACGACGGTGTTCGGCTCCTGCTCGGCCGGCACCATCGAGATCGCCTGGTGCTGGTGCGGATCGAACTTCTCGCCGACCGGGTTGATCGCGACGACGCGGCCCTTCTCGAGTGCGCTCGTCAGCTGGCGCAGCGTCAGTTCGACGCCTTCGCGCACCTTCGCGATGTCGCCGGACGTATCGTTGACGGCTGCTTCCAGGCTGTCCAGCACGGGCAGCAGGTGCTCCGCGAAGCTCTCGATCGCGAACTTGTGCGCCTTCGAGACGTCGTCCTGCGCGCGGCGGCGGACGTTCTCGGTCTCGGCCTTCGCCCGCAGGTAGCTCTCCTGCAGCTCGGCGACCTTGGCTTGAGCCTCCGCGAGCGCCGCGTCGGCTGCTTCGGCGGCGGGAGCAGCGCCTTGCGCCGCCTGCTTCTCGCTGCCGATATCTTCGGCCGATTGGGTAGACGGGTTCTCTTGCGTGTTTTCCATGTCGCTGAAAGTCGATTAGAGGTTGAAGCCAAATCGGCAACCGCCGGACCGTATACCCGGCGGCACCGCACATTGCTGGTGCAAATAAGGGTGAAAACTGCGATTTCAAGAGGGTTATTCGCCGGCATTCTCCAATGCCGCGAAACAACCGCGCGTCGCACCGGTGCATCGCACGCATAGTCCGCCAAAGCAGGCGAAACGGGCTGTAACAACGCTTACCTGGCAAGTACTAGCTTGGCACAGTCCCGCTGCACTACACTCCACTCAAGCGTCGGAAAAGCGTGTTTACCCTTAGCTGACCGACGCCTTACAACCACCCCCTGGCGCCGTTTTCACCCCTTCTCGAGGGGAGTACCGTGAAACTGACCTTTGCGATATCGGTGGTCGCGCTGGTACTCATTGCCGGCACCACCACCATCTGCCTGTCGGGAGCCGTGACCGACCGCACGACCGAATACGGGAGCGCGCGGGCGACGTTCGACCAGATGTTCAGCTCCCACCAGAAAATCTGTCGATGATGCGCCGGTCGCGCTTCGTCGGCCGGCCGTGCAATTCGGCCGCCGGCTCGCGATACGTGCGGCGCCGCTCCAGTTCGGCGAGCCGCGCGGCCCGCCCCGCTTCCGTTTCCTCGTAAAGCGTCTGCGCGACGCTCGCCGGCCCGCGCACGTCGCACACGCCGAGGACGGCAATGTGCCAGACGATGCCGTCGATCGCAATTTCGACCTCGTCGCCCACGCGCACTTCCTTCGCCGGCTTGACTGCAGCCCCGCCGATCTTCACGTGCCCCTTGTCGACCGCATCGGTCGCAAGCGAGCGCGTCTTGAAGAACCGGGCCGCCCACAGCCATTTGTCGATGCGCAGCTTCGCGCCCGGTTCGGTCGAAATCTTGTAATTCATCGCACCTCACCCGCCGTTTCGGGCTGCGCGGCCTTGACCGGCCAGCCCTGCAGATTCTCGGCGACGATCTCGCCGAGCGCGCCGATCCACGCGGGTGCGCCGTTCAGGCACGGAATCCGGTGGAATGCCTTGCCGCCACCGGCGAGGAACTCGTCGCGCACCTCCATGCCGATCTCCTCGATCGTCTCCAGGCAATCGGCCGTGAAACCGGGACAGAACACGTCGGCCCGCTGTACGCCGGCCTCGCCGAACTCGCGCAGCGTCGGCGCGGTATAAGGCTGCAGCCATTCGGCCTTGCCGAAACGCGACTGGAACGTGACGCGGCACTCGGTCGTCGACAACCCGAGCGCGGCCATCAGCAGCGCGCCCGTCTGCTGGCACTGGTCGTGATAGGGGTCGCCGAGGTCGAGCGTGCGCTTCGGCACGCCGTGAAAGCTCAGCACGAGCTTGTCGCCGGCCGCGAAATCCGGCCGGCCGTGCTGCGCCCAATACTGGCGCACCTGCTCGGCCAGCGCGTGGATATAGGCCGGATGGTCGGCGTAGTGCCGTATCGTGCGCACCTCCGGCTGGTTGCGCATGCGCGAGAGCGCGTCGAATGCGGCGTCGAATGCGGTGGCCGTGGTCGACGCCGAGTATTGCGGATACATCGGCATCAGCAGCACGCGCTCGACGCCGGCGCGCTTGAACTGCGCGAGCGCGTGCGAGATGTTCGGACTGCCGTAGCGCATCGCGTAGTCGACCTGCACGTGATAACCGTTCGACGCGAGCAGGTGCCGCACGCCGTCGGTCTGGCGCACGGTATGCACGCGCAGCGGCGAGCCCTCGGGCATCCAGACGGCCGCGTATTTCTTCGCGGACGCGCGGCCGCGCAGCGGCAGGATCAGCGTGCGCAGCAGCACCTGCCAGACGGCCTGCGGAATCTCGACGACCCGCGGATCCGACAGGAATTCGGCCAGATAGCGCCGCACGGCACGCGGCGTGGGCGCATCGGGCGTGCCGAGATTGATCAGCAGCACACCGATACGATGGGCGGCCGCGATACTCGAAGGCGGCTCAAGATCGAAACGCATGGGCAAGAACGTGCTCGGGGCACGGGACCGGACGGCTCTCAATTATAGCGGGCCGCCTCGCGCCGGTCGGCTGGCCGTTCGGCCGACTGTCGGCGCACGCGGCGCCGCGGCACGATGACGGGGCGGGATCGGGCTGGCGCTCGCAGGCTACTGCTGGCTCAGCGTGAGCGACAGCAGCCGCGCGGTGATGTCGACGATCGGGATCACGCGGTTGTACGCCATGCGGGTCGGGCCGATCACGCCGAGCGTGCCGACGATCTGCCCGTTCACCTCGTAAGGGGCGGTAACGACGCTCATTTCCTCGATCGGCACGAGTGTCGATTCGCCGCCGATGAAGATCTGCACGCCCTGGGCGTGGCTCGACACGTCGAGCAGTTGCAGGAGGCCCGTCTTTTGGTCGAATACGTCGAACAGCTTGCGCAGCCGGGCCATGTCGGACGACAGATCCGCCACCTCGAGCAGGTTGCGTTCGCCGGAAATCAGCACGGTGTCCTCGGTGTCGGGCACCTCGGTGCTGGCCGTCACGGCCGCATGCATCAGCGTGGTCATGTCGCCGCGCAACTGGTCGATCTCGTCGCGCAGGCGACGGCGCACCTCGTCGAACGACAGCCCGGCGAAATGCGCGTTGATGTAGTTGGACGCCTCGGTCAGTTGCGACGGCGAGTAGTCGCGCGGCGTCGCGAGCATCCGGTTCTGCACGTCGCCCTCGGGCGTCACGATGATCAGCAGGATGCGCTTGTCCGACAGGCGCATGAACTCGATCTGCTTGAACACGTGGCTGCGGCGCGGCGTCAGCACGACGCCCGCGAACTGCGACAGGTTCGACAGCACGCTCGCGGCGGCCGCCACGACGCGCTGCTGCGGCTCGCCGGCCTGCAGCGTGTTCTGCACCTGCCGCGCGACGGCCTCGGCGTCGATCGGCACCTCGACCGTCAGCATCGTGTCGACGAACAGCCTGTAGCCGCGCGGCGTCGGCACGCGGCCGGCCGACGTGTGCGGGCTCGACACGAGGCCGAGCTCCTCCAGGTCGGACATCACGTTGCGGATCGTCGCCGGGCTCAGCTCGAGCCCGGAGTAACGGGACAACGTGCGCGATCCGACTGGCTGACCGTCGGCGATATACCGTTCGATCAGGGTTTTCAGGAGGGTTCGTGCGCGAGGATCTAGCATGGTGGAAAATTTTAGCGCAACCGCGCGACCGCGGCGAGTGGCGTCGGCCACCGTTGCGCGGGCCGGCACGATCCGGCCCCGTCCGCGCGCAGCCGGTTCTTTTCGTCAACGAGCTATGGTGTAATGCCGGCATGAAAACCGGTAATCAGTTCAATACTGTCGCGCTCGTCGGCCGGAGCAACACGCCCGGCATCGCCGAGCCGCTCGCCACACTGGCTGCCAGCCTAGCAAAGCTGGGCTTCGAGGTCGTTTTCGAAGGCGATACCGCGCGCGAGTTCGGCATCACCGGCTATCCGGCGCTCACCCCGGCCGAAATCGGGGCGCGTGCGGACGTGGCGGTCGTGCTGGGCGGCGACGGCACGATGCTCGGCATCGGCCGCCAACTCGCGCCGTACCGGACGCCGCTGATCGGGATCAACCACGGGCGGCTCGGCTTCATCACGGACATCGCGGCGGCCGACATGCACGCGCTCGTCCCCGTGATGCTGGCCGGCAAGTTCGAGCGCGAGGAGCGCTCGCTGCTCGAGGCCAGGATCATGCGCGACGGCGAACCGATCTATCACGCGCTCGCGTTCAACGACGTCGTCGTGAACCGCAGCGGTTTCTCCGGGATGGTCGAGCTGCGCGCGTCGGTCGACGGCCGGTACATGTACAACCAGCGTTCGGACGGCCTGATCGTCGCCACGCCGACGGGCTCGACCGCGTATGCGCTGTCGTCGGCCGGCCCGATCCTCCATCCGCAGCTTCAGGGCATCGTGCTCGTGCCGATCGCGCCGCACGCGCTGTCGAACCGGCCGATCGTGCTGCCCGACGATTCCAAGATCGCGATCCAGATCGTCGGCGGTCGCGACGTCAACGTGAACTTCGACATGCAGTCGTTCACCTCGCTCGAACTGAACGACACGATCGAGGTGCGCCGCTCGAAGCACACGGTGCCGTTCCTGCACCCGATCGGCTACAGCTATTACGCGACGCTGCGCAAGAAGCTGCACTGGAACGAACACGCGTCGAACGAAGACGACGACACGGCGTCCTGACGCCCCACCGCCCGACACCATGCTCCGCCACCTCTCGATCCGCGACTTCGTCATCGTGGCCGCGCTCGATCTCGAATTCGACAGCGGCTTTTCCGTCTTTTCCGGCGAAACCGGCGCCGGGAAATCGATCCTGATCGATGCCCTCGCCCTCGCGCTCGGCGAACGTGCCGACGCGAGCGTCGTGCGCACCGGCTGCGGCCGCGCCGACATCACGGCCGAATTCACGCCGCACGACCGCGTCGCGCGCTGGCTCGACGAACACGCGTTCGACGCCGAGGACACCGTAATGCTGCGCCGCGTGATCGACGCGAACGGCCGTTCGCGCGCGTTCATCAACGGCACCAGCGCGACGCTCGCGCAACTGCGCGAACTCGGCGAGATGCTCGTCGACATCCACGGCCAGCACGCGCACCAGCTGCTGATGCGGCCCGATGCGCAGCGCGAGCTGTTCGACACGCATGCGGGGCTCGTCGCCGATGCCGCGAACGTCGCGCGCGCATGGCGCGTCTGGCGCGACGCGACGCAGGCGATCGACGCCGCGAAGGCGCACGAGCGCGAGCTGCAGCTCGAACGCGAAAAGCTTGCGTGGCAGCTCGCCGAGCTCGACAAGCTCGCGCCGCAAGCCGGCGAATGGGACGAAGTCAGCAACGAGCACAAGCGCCTGTCGCATTCGGCGAACCTGATCGAAGGCGTGCGCGGCGCGCTCAACGCGCTGTCGGAGTCCGACGACGCGATGCTCGCGCAGCTCGGCGCGATCGTGTCGAAGCTGCGCAGCCTCGCCGACTACGACACCGCGCTCGGCGACGCACTCGCGTCGCTCGAACCGGCCGAAATCCAGCTGCAGGAAGCCGTCTATTCGCTGTCGCACTATGCACAGCGCGTCGATCTCGATCCCGAGCGGCTCGCGCAGGTCGAAACGCGTCTCGATGCGCTGCACTCGACCGCCCGCAAGTTCCGGCTGCCGCCCGACACGCTGCACGAAGAACATGCGGCTCGCCGCGCGCAGCTCGCCGCGCTCGACGCGGCCGCCGATCTCGGCGCGCTCGAGGCAGTGCAGGCCAAGGCGCGCGAAGCCTATCTCGCCGACGCGAAACACCTGTCGAAGGCGCGCGCGCAGGCCGCCAAGGCACTGGGCACGGCCGTGACGGCCGGCATGCAGGAACTGTCGATGGCGGGCGGAAGTTTCGAAGTCGCGCTCGTGCCGCTCGCCGACGGCGGCCCGCACGGGCTCGAGCAGGTCGAGTTCCGGGTCGCCGGGCACGCCGGCGTGCCGCTGCGGCCGCTCGCGAAGGTCGCGTCGGGCGGCGAGCTCGCGCGGATCAGCCTCGCGCTCGCCGTGATCGCGAGCGCGGCGAGCCCGACGCCGACGCTGATCTTCGACGAAGTCGATACGGGGATCGGCGGCGGCGTCGCCGAAGTGGTCGGCCGCCTGCTGCACCAGCTCGGGCGCGAGCGCCAGGTGCTGTGCGTGACGCACCTGCCGCAGGTCGCCGCGCGCGGCGACCACCATTTCCAGGTCGCGAAGGGCGCCGACGACCGCGGCGGCACGGTGTCGACGGTCGTCGCGCTCGACCGCGCCAACCGGATCGAGGAAGTCGCGCGGATGCTCGGCGGGCTCGAGATCACGGCGACGACCCGCAAGCACGCGAAGGAAATGCTGGCGGCCTGACGCGGCCGCCGGGCTGTCCCGCTGCCCCGTCCATGCCGAACGGGCTCGCACCGTTCGGCTTTCAGCACTGAGCGCCTGCGCACGAAGCGCCCGCAACCCGCCCCGCCTTCGTTCAAACGCCCGTTTCGACTGCCCCGAACACCCGCGTCCACAGCGCCGTCACGGCCGCCCGCTCGTCTGCCACCACAGCAGGATCGACGCGCGCCTTCTCCATCCCGTCGAGTCGCAGCTTGTGCTGCAGCTTCCGGTACTTGCGGTAGGCCGCGCCGACGCGTTCGGCCTCGTCCTCGCCCATCAGCCCGAAGCGCGCGACCTCGCGCAGCAGCGCGATGTTGCCCGTGTTGCGGATCAGCTCGGCGTCGCTCGACGCGTGCAGCAGCACCCAGTACTGGACGATGAACTCGATGTCGACCATCCCGCCGCGATCGTGCTTCAGGTCGAACAGCTCGGTCTGGTTCGGGTGGCCGGCAAACACCTTGCCGCGCATGTCGACGATCTCCTTTGCGAGCACGCCGCCGTCGCGCGGCGTCGTCAGCACCTGCTGGCGGATCGCCTCGAAGTCCGCGCCGATCTGCGCGTCGCCCGCGCTGTAGCGGGCGCGCGTCAGCGCCTGGTGCTCCATACCCACGCGGTATTCGCGGCGTCGCCTTCGCGCAGCTGGTAGCGGCGGAACGCGTCGAGATCGGTGACGAGCAGCCCGGCCTCGCCGTTCGGCCGCAGCCGCAGATCGATGTCGAACAGCGCGCCCGCGCCCGTCGCCGTCGTGAGCCACGTGATGAGCCGCCGCGTGAAGGTCGTGTAGACGTCCGCCGAGCGCTCGTCGGGGTCGTCGTACAGGAAGATCAGGTCGAGATCCGATGCGTAGCCGAGCTCCTTGCCGCCTAGCTTGCCGTACGCGATCACCGCGAATTTCGGCACGTCGCGATGGCGCTTCGCGAGCTGCGACCAGACGACTTCGATCGTCACGTCGAGCACCGCATCGGCCAGCTCGGACAGCCGGTCGCTCACATGCTCGACCGACAGCTGCCCGGCGAGATCGATCAGCAGGATCCGGAACACCTCGGCGTGCTGCGCGTGCCGCAGCAGGTCCATCTGTTGCTCGGGGCCGTCGGCCGCCGCGAGGCGCGCGCGCAGCGCGTCCTTGAACGCGGGCCAGTCGAACGGGCTCGCGATCGCCTCGTCGTCGAGCAGTTCGTCGAGCAGTTGCGGGTGGCGGATCAGGTAACCGCCGCCCCAGCGCGTCGCACCGAGCACCGACAGCACGCGGTCGAGCGCGGCCGGATATTCGGTCAGCAGCGCGAGATAGACGCCGCGCCGGCTGACCGTCTCGAGCAGGTCGAACAGGCGCACGATCGTGTCGTCGCGGCGCGCGGCGTCGATCCGCGGCGCGGCCTCCAGCGCGCGTTGGGCAACGCGGTCGAAGCGGTGCCGGCTCTTTTCCGGCAGGCCCGTGTAGCGCGACGATTGCCAGACCGCGCGCAGCCGCGCGAGCACCGCCGCCGGATCGGCGAAGCCGAGGCCGTCGAGGCGGGCCGCGAGCGCGTCGTCCTCGCCGTCGTCGGCGAGCGCGCCGCTCCAGATCCACGCGGCGGCCGTCTCTTCGCCTGCGCCGCAAGGCGCGCCGTTCACCTTGTCGGCGAAGATCTGGTCGAACTGCGCCTCGACGAAGTTCCGGTACTCGTCCAGCACCGTCATCAGCGCCGCATAGTCGGCAAAGCCGAGCGACGCGGCCAGTGCCGCGCGTTCGTCGGGCTCGACCGGCATCGCGTGCGTCTGCGCGTCGTTGCGGTACTGCAGCCGGTGCTCGAGCGTGCGCAGGAATGTGTAAGCGTCGGTCAGGCGTGCGCACACGTCCTCGCCGATCAGCCCGCGCGCCTGCGCATGGCGCAGCACCGCGAGCGTCGGCCGCACGCGGAACTCCGCATCCTGGCCGCCGCGGATCAACTGGAACACCTGCGCGCTGAACTCGATCTCGCGGATCCCGCCGCGGCCGAGCTTGATGTCGTCGGCCTTGTCGGGGCGCATCGACGCGCGGCGCGCGGCCTCCTGCCGAATCTGCTGGTGCAGCGAACGGATCGCGCCGATCACGCCGAAATCGAGATAGCGGCGGTACACGAACGGCTTGACGATCGACTCGAGCTGCGACGCCAGCCGCCGCGCCGCGTCGCTGTCGCCTTCCGACACGAGCCGCCCCTTGATCCATGCATAGCGCTCCCACTCGCGCCCCTGCACGTAGAAATATTCCTCGAGCATCCCGATGCTGCACACGAGCGGCCCCGAATCGCCGTTCGGGCGCAGCCGCATGTCGACGCGAAACACGTAGCCGTCGGCGGTGACCTCGGACAGCACGCCGATCAGGCGCCGGCCAAGCCGCGTGAAGTATTCCTGCGTGGACAACGGCGCGCGCGCGCCGCCGGTCGTCTCGCCGTCGTCCTCGTACACGAAGATCAGGTCGATGTCCGACGACACGTTCAGCTCGCGGCCGCCGAGCTTGCCCATCCCGACCACGCCGAGTACGACGCGCTGGCCGTCGGCGCCGCGCGGCTCGCCGTACTGCGCCTCGAGTTCGGCCGACAGCAGCGCCAGCGAGCGCTGCACGGCCACTTCGGCAAGATCGGTCATCGCGCCCGTCACCTCGGCGACGTCCGCCAGCCCGCGCAGGTCGCGCTCCGCGACCGCGCCGAACGCCTCGGCGCGCAGTTGCCGCAGCGCGCGCTTCAGTTGCTCCTCGGACGGCGCGGCCGCGCCGTCCGGCATCGCGAGCAGTTCGGTGAGGCGCGCATCGAGCTGCGCGCGGGCGAGCGGCGCGGCGGCCCACGCGGCGACCTGCTCGGCCAGCGCGGGCCGCGCGGCGGCCGCGCGCGCGATATAACGGGAATAGGACGTGCTGATCAGGGCGGAAGCGTCGGTCATCGAGAAGCGGGCCTGGCGGTAAGGCCGGCCGGCGCGGGCAAACGCGTGCGCGCCCCGCTGCCGGCCGGCCCCATGGACTCGGCGCGGCATCGCGGGACGCGCGAGCGTCCGCCGCGAAACCGCGCGCCGGAAAGCCCGTGCCGTGCTGCCGCAACGGCCGCCGGCACGAACCCGTGTGATACATTTCAACGTCAATCTGCAAAACTACCATATCGCCGTCCGTCCGCCGCATGCCCGACCGTCAGGAATCCGCCGTAGCAGCGCCCGAAGCGGGACCTCCGAAGCACGATCATCCGGTCCTGCGTCGCGTGTTCAAGGTGACGCTGGCAGTCGGGATCGGCACTTACTTCGTTGCGGCCGGCGCGTTCCTCGGGCTGCGCTACGTGCTGCTGCCCCGCATCGACGAATTTCGCCCGCGCATCGAGCGCGTCGTGTCCGACAAGCTCCACGCGCAGCTTTCGATCGGCAAGCTTTCCCCGAACTGGTCCGGCATGCAGCCGGGCGTCGAACTCACGAACCTGACGATCCGCGGCCGTGACGGCAAGGTCGCGCTGTCGGTGCCGCACGCGACGGCCGCGCTGTCGTGGATGTCGCTGTTGCGGCTGTCGCCCGCGCTGTCGAGCCTGATCGTCGACCAGCCCGACCTCGTCGTCGCGCGCGCGGCCGACGGTTCGCTGAGCGTCGCGGGCGTCGGCGTGGCGACCACCCACGGCGGCAACGACACGTTCGGCACGTGGCTGCTGAAGCAGGAAGCGATCGTGCTGCGCGGCGGCACGCTGCGCTGGCGCGACGCGCAGCACGACGCGCCGGAACTCGCGCTGTCGGGCATCCGGATCGCGGTGCTCAACGACGGTCGCGTACACAAGGCCGCCCTGCAGGCGCCCGCGAACGGCACGCTGCTGCTCGGCCCGCTCGATTTCCGCGCGCGCTTCACGCACAAGGCGCTCGCGCCGGTCGGCAAGCCGTCGAACTGGACCGGCGACGCCTACTTGTCGACAGGCCCCGTCGATCTGCAGACGCTCGCCCGCTACCTCGACATACCGCTCATGATCCACGCGGGCCGGATCGACAATGCGATCTGGGCGACCTTCAGCGACGGCCACCTGCGCTCGGCCGGCGGCGACCTGCAGGGTGCCGACGTCGCGCTGCGCGTGCGTCCGACGCAGCCGCGGCTCGACGTGCCGACGGTCGGCTTCGGCTGGGACATGGTGCTCGATGCCGGCCACGACTACACGCTGCACCTGACGCGCTTCAACGCGGAACTCGGCCAGCCGCCGCTGCCTGACGGGACGCCGCTCGCGCGCTCGCTCGCGCTGTCGACGCTGACGGCCCGCTACCGCGTGCCGACGGCCAGCCAGGGGCAGCTGATCAGCGTCGTCGGCGACCGCGTCGATCTCGGCATCCTCAGCGAATTCATCCGCGGGCTGCCGCTACCGGCGCAACTGCGCAACGAGCTGATCAAGATCGACCCGCGCGGGATGGTGTCGAACTATCACATCGAGGTCGAGCGCGCGAAACCCGCGCGGGCCGAACTCGCCGACGAGGAGCGGCGCACCGGCGCCGCGCCGGTCGTCCGCTACCGCTTCCTCGGCGACCTGCAGGGCATCAGCTTCGCCGCGCAGGAGCCGCCGCCGGGCCTGTCGCCGCGCGGCCACCCGCGTGCCGGCTGGCCGGGCGTCGAGAACCTGTGGGGCCGCGTCGATGCGAACGAGACGGGCGGCGCCGCGCACTTCGACACGGTCAACGCGGCCGTCACGGTGCCCGGCGAGTTCGACGAGCCGCGCCTGACGTTCGACCGGCTGCGCGGCAACGCCAAATGGGTGGTCACGCCCGCGCCCGGCGACAAGCACGCGCGCGTCGACGTGACGCTGCCCGACCTGCTCGTCTCGAACCCCGATGCAGAAATCGCGGTGTCGGGCTCGTACACGAACCCCGGCCACGGCCGCGGCTCGCTCGACCTGCGCGCCGATTTCGCGCGCGCGTCGGTGGCGCGCATTCCGCGCTACCTGCCGACCGGGATGTCCGAGCACCTGCGCAACTATCTCGGCCACGCGCTGCAGGACGGCAAGGTGACCAAGGGCGCGTCGATCGTCGCCCGCGGCCCGCTCGAGAAATTCCCGTTCGAACACGAGCCGGACGCCGGCGTATTCCACATCGTCGCGCCGTTCACCGGCGGCCGCTTCGAGCCGACGCCGTATCCGCCGCGCAAGCTCGCGAACGGCACGCCGAGCGTCTGGCCGGCGCTCGACGGGATCGACGGCGTGTTCGAGCTCGCGCAGAACAAGCTGCGCTTCGACATCGACCGCGCGCACTACAAGCGCGTCGCGCTGACGAAGGTCGCGGGCCGCATCGACGATCTCGGCCGCCCGGCCGATTCGCCGCTCGTGATCGAAGGCCATGCGAACGGCCCGCTCGCCGATCTGCTCGACTACGCGGACAACAGCTCGCTCGGCGCGATGAGCGGCCACGCGGCGCAGCGGCTCGACGCGCAGGGCCCCGCGGCGCTGTCGCTCAAGCTGACGATTCCGCAGCGCATCGCGCACAAGCACACGGCCATCGAAGGCGCGCTCGCGTTCGGCGGCAACACGCTGTCGGCCGACGGCGTGCCGCCGCTGTCCGCGCTGCGCGGCCAGGTCCGCTTCACCGATGCCGGCGCGTCGCTGCACGAGCTGTCGGGCCGATTCCTCGGCGGTCCGGTACACGCGAACGGCAGCTTCCGGTCGCACGGCCCGTACGCGGTGGACGTCGACGGCCGGCTCGCGCTCGACGCCGCGCGCGGGCTGAACCTGCACGGCGCGGCTGCCGCGCTGCTCGAACATGTGATCGGCGACGCGCCGTACAAGGTCGCCGTGCGCGGCGTGCCGGGCCGCCTGCCCGACGTCACCGCGCGCTCCGACCTGACCGGCGTCGCGCTGGACTTCCCGGCGCCGTTCGCGAAGGCGGCCGGCACGCCGATGCCGTTCAGCTTCACGCTGCAGCCGGCGCCGCAGGCGGACGGCAAGCGCCTCGAACACGCCGACCTGACGCTCGGCCCCGTGTCCGCGACCTACCTGCTCGACGCGACGCGCGGCCAGCCGCTGCGCGCGGTGCGCGGCGCGATGGGCATCCACCGGATGCCCGACATGCCGCAGGACGGCGTAAGCGCGGCCGTCGACGTCGACGAACTCGATGCCGACGCGTGGCTCGCGCTCGCCCGCACGCTGAAGCCCGACACGCCGCGCGCGCCGGAGCCGCAGGCCGCGCCGCGCGTCGATCTCGCGAGCTTCGCGCCGAAACGCTTCGCGTTCCATTTCGGCACGCTGAAGCTGCTCAAGCGCAACTGGGAAAACGTGATCGTCGGCGCATCGCACGTCGACGAGCTGTGGCAGGCCAACATCGCGTCGAACCAGGTATCGGGCTACCTGTCATGGGCGCCGGGCGGCGGCTACAACGGCGCGGGCGTACTGAACGCGCGGCTCGCGAAGCTCGTGATTCCGGACAGCGCACAGCACGACCTCGTCGGCCGCGCGATGAACCTGCCGACGCCGACCGACCGCCCGATACCGTCGGTCGACCTGATCGTCGACCAGGTCGTCGCGCGCAACCACGACATCGGCCGCCTCGTCGTCAACGCGCGCAACATCGACGAAGACGGCACGCCCGTGTGGCAGCTCGACAAGCTGGAGCTGTCGAATCCGGCCGCGAAGCTGACGGCGACCGGCAACTGGCGCACGTCGCGCAGCGCGCTCGCCCGCGGCGCCGACGAAAACGATGCGCCGCGCCGCACCGTGTTCGACTTCAAGCTCGACATCGACAACGCGGGCGCGCTGCTCGACCGCGTCGGCCTGCCGCGCACGCTCGCGGACGGACACGGCACGGTAACGGGCAAGGTCGGCTGGCGCGGCGGCCCGACCGCGGTCGACTTCCCGTCGCTCGGCGGCCAGGTCGCGCTCGACCTCGAGCACGGGCAGATCCTGAAGGTCGATCCGGGCGCGGCGAAGCTGCTCGGGGTGCTGAGCCTGCAGAGCCTCGCGCGCTTCCTGACGCTGAATTTCCGCGACGTGGTCGGCAAGGGGCTGCCGTTCGACAAGATCACGGGCACCGGCCGGATCTCGAACGGGATCGCGCGCACCGACGACTTCTCGATGACGACCGGGCCCGCGAACGTGACGGTGCGCGGCGCGGTCGACCTCGGCACCGAAACCCAGGACCTGCACGCGCACGTCGCCCCGAAGATCGGCGCCGGCACGGCGGCGATCGCAGCCGCGATCGTCAATCCGCTGCTCGGCGTCGGCGTGCTGGCCGCGAACTACGCGCTGTCGGAAACGCTGTCGCACGCGTTCGCGCTCGACTACGCGATCACGGGCTCGTGGGCGCACCCGCACATCGAGCGGGTGCGGGGCGATCAGGGTAAGATGAATCACGGTCCGGCCGATGCAACGAACCATTGAGTTCCGCGCGCTGCCGGGCCGCACCCCATTTATGACGCAACCGATCCCGCGATGACCGACCACACCCGTTCCGCCACGCCCTTTCGGGTCGCCGCGCTGCAGATGGTGAGCACGCCGGACGTCACGCGCAATCTCGCCGAAGCCCGCCGCCTGATCGCGGAAGCGGCCGGCGAAGGCGCGCAGCTCGTGCTGCTGCCCGAGTATTTCTGCTTCATGGGCCACCGCGACACCGACAAGCTCGCGCTCGCCGAACCCTACCAGGACGGCCCGATCCAGCGCTTCCTCGCGGACGCCGCGCGCCGCCACGGCATCTGGGTGATCGGCGGCACGCTGCCGCTGAAGGCGCCGGAGCCCGATCGCGTGCTGAACACGACGCTCGTGTTCGATCCGTCCGGCAACGAGGCCGCGCGCTACGACAAGATCCACCTGTTCAACTTCGAGAAAGGCGACGAGTCGTTCGACGAGGCGCGCACGATCCGCGCGGGCGATACGGTCGTCACGTTCGATGCGCCGTTCGGGCGGGTCGGCCTGTCGGTCTGTTACGATCTGCGCTTTCCGGAGCTGTATCGCAGGATGGGCGACTGCGCGATGATCGTCGTACCGTCCGCGTTTACGTATACGACGGGCCGCGCGCACTGGGAAACGCTGCTGCGCGCGCGGGCCGTCGAGAACCAGTGCTACGTGCTCGCGGCCGCTCAGGGCGGCAAGCACGAGAACGGCCGGCGCACCTGGGGCCACAGCATGCTGATCGACCCGTGGGGCGAAGTCGTCGCGGTCCGCGACGTGGGCGCAAGCGTCGTGCTCGGCGCGATCGATCCGCAGCGCATCGCCGACGTGCGCCAGAGCCTGCCCGCGTGGCGGCACCGCGTGCTGACCTGAATCCGCCGCACCGCTTGAAACGCCGCGCGGCCAACCCATCTGCCCAGAAGCACCCGACAACTTTTTGAGAAACCCCGATATCCGCATGAACATCATCGAACCCGGCATCCGCAACCTCGCGCTGGCGAAGGACATCCTGCTCACGCCGTACGGCCTCGACGAAAGCCTGCTCACGCGCACGATCGCCGACATCTTCACGCATCGCGTCGACTATGCGGACCTGTACTTCCAGGCGACCCGCAGCGAAGCGTGGAGCCTCGAGGAAGGCATCGTCAAATCGGGCAGCTTCAGCATCGACCAGGGCGTCGGCGTGCGCGCGGTCGCGGGCGACCGGACCGCGTTCGCGTATTCCGACGACCTGTCGCCGGAAGCGATCGCGCAGGCGGCCGCGGCCACCAAGGCGATCGCGGCGGCCGGCGGCGGCCGGCAGAAGATCAAGGCGGCGACGTCGCTGAAGGGCATTTCGGGCCGCGACCTGTACCTGCCGTCCGATCCGCTCGCGTCGCTCGACGCGACGGCCAAGGTCAAGCTGCTCGAGCGCATCGAGCAGATGGCGCGCGGGCGCGACCCGCGCGTCACGCAGGTGATGGCGGGCCTCGCCGGCGAATACGACGTCGTGCTCGTCGCGCGCAGCGACGGCGCGCTCGCGGCCGACATCCGCCCGCTCGTGCGCGTGTCGGTCACGGTGATCGCCGAACAGAACGGCCGCCGCGAGATCGGCTCCGGCGGCGGCGGCGGCCGCTTCGACTACGGCTACTTCACCGATGAAGTGCTGTCGCGCTACGTCGACGACGCCGTGCACGCGGCACTCGTGAACCTCGACGCCCGCCCCGCGCCGGCCGGCGCGATGACGGTCGTGCTCGGGCCGGGCTGGCCGGGCGTGCTGCTGCACGAGGCGATCGGCCACGGCCTCGAGGGCGACTTCAACCGCAAGGGCTCGTCGGCATTCGCGGGCCGGATCGGCGAACAGGTCGCCGCGAAGGGCGTGACCGTCGTCGACGACGGCACGCTGCCGAACCGACGTGGCTCGCTGAACATCGACGACGAAGGCAACCCGACGCAGTGCACGACGCTGATCGAGGACGGCATCCTGAAGGGCTACATCCAGGACACGCTGAACGCGCGCCTGATGAAGATGCCGGTCACGGGCAACGCGCGGCGCGAGTCGTACGCGGCGCTGCCGATGCCGCGCATGACGAACACGTACATGCTGAACGGCGACAAGGATCCGCAGGAAATCATCGCGTCAGTGAAGAACGGCCTGTACGCGGTGAACTTCGGCGGCGGCCAGGTCGACATCACGAACGGCAAGTTCGTGTTCTCGGCGTCCGAGGCGTACATGATCGAGAACGGCAAGATCACGTATCCGGTGAAGGGCGCGACGCTGATCGGCAGCGGCCCCGAATCGCTGAAGTACGTGAGCATGATCGGCAACGACATGTCGCTCGACACGGGCGTCGGCGTGTGCGGCAAGGAAGGCCAGAGCGTGCCGGTCGGCGTCGGCCAGCCGACCCTGCGAATCGACAAGATGACGGTCGGCGGTACGGCATAACCGCATCGCAGCGCAGACAATCCGCGTATTTTGAAGAAAACGCGCGGATTGTCCGCATTTTTGACGCCTCCTGGTTGCCAGCCGCCCGGCGACGGGGTATAAATTCCGAATCAACTTTTTTGACGAACCGAATCTCCGTCATGTCCGCCAAGTTTTATTTTTACTTTTTTTTGGCATCTCAGACCGCTGGCGGATCGAGAGGGTTGATGGCGCGTAAAGCGCAACCGAAATTCCCGAAAAAACCGCCGGCAAACCCGGCGGTTTTTTTTTCGCCCTTCGCCACCCGGTCGCCGCCGCAGCGGTCCCGCGGCCCCGACCGAAACCACTGAATCGCTTGAATTGATGAATCTGCCGCACGCGCACTGACCGAACGGCGCCCGCAAAACCAGGAGAAACAGCATGCCCCCGCACAATACCGACGACGTCCGCATTCGCGAACTCAAGGAACTGACGCCGCCCGCCCACCTGATCCGCGAATTCGCGTGCTCCGAAGCCGCGTCCGAGCTGATCTACAACTCGCGCCAGTCGATGCACCGCATCCTGCACGGGATGGACGACCGGCTGATCGTCGTGATCGGGCCGTGCTCGATCCACGATACGAAGGCGGCGATCGAATACGCGGGCCGGCTCGTGAAGGAGCGCGAGCGCTTCAAGGGCGAACTGGAAATCGTGATGCGCGTGTACTTCGAGAAGCCGCGCACGACGGTCGGCTGGAAGGGGCTCATCAACGATCCGCACCTCGACAACAGCTTCAAGATCAACGAAGGGCTGCGCACCGCGCGCGAGCTGCTGCTGCAGATCAACGAGATGGGGCTGCCGGCCGCGACCGAATACCTCGACATGATCAGCCCGCAGTACATCGCCGACCTGATCTCGTGGGGCGCGATCGGCGCGCGCACGACCGAGTCGCAGGTGCACCGCGAGCTCGCGTCGGGGCTGTCGTGCCCGGTCGGCTTCAAGAACGGCACCGACGGCAACGTGAAGATCGCGGTCGACGCGATCAAGGCCGCGTCGCAGCCGCACCATTTCCTGTCGGTGACGAAGGGCGGCCACTCGGCGATCGTGTCGACGGCCGGCAACGAGGACTGCCACGTGATCCTGCGCGGCGGCAAGACGCCGAACTACGACGCGGACAGCGTGAACGCCGCGTGCGCGGACATCGGCAAGGCCGGCCTCGCCGCGCGCCTGATGATCGACGCGAGCCACGCGAACAGCTCGAAGAAGCATGAGAACCAGATCCCGGTGTGCGCGGACATCGGCCGCCAGATCGCGGCGGGCGACGAGCGGATCGTCGGCGTGATGATCGAGTCGCATCTCGTCGAAGGCCGTCAGGACCTGAAGGAAGGCTGCCCGCTGACCTACGGCCAGAGCATCACCGATGCGTGCATCGCGTGGGACGACAGCGTGAAGGTGCTCGAAGGGCTCGCGGAATCGGTCAAGGCGCGCCGCGTGGCGCGCGGCAGCGGCAACTGATCACTGGCGTCGCAACGAAAATGCCCGGCTCGCGCCGGGCATTTTTTATTGGCCGGAGACCACCCGTCAGCGCATCACTCGAGCGCGCCCGAGCCGAAGATTTCGGTATTGATGCGTTCCGGCGCGACGCCGAGCGCAACCAGCGCATCGCGCTGCGCCTTCATGAACGCAATCGGGCCGCAGATGTAGTAGTCGGCGCCCGGCACCAGCGCGAATTCCTTCACGCGTTCCGGCGTGAGCCGCCCTTCGAGGTCATGGTCGATGCCGGCGCGGTCGTCCGGGCCGACCAGTTCGTACAGCACCGTGCGCTTGAAGTTCGCATGCTCGCGCACCGTATCGTTCAGCCAGTCGCGGAACGCGTGCACCGCACCCGAACGGCATGCATGGACGAAGCGCACGTCGCGCTTGCTGCCTTCCGACACCAGCGTCGACGCCATCGACACCATCGGCGTCAGGCCGACGCCGCCGGAGATCAGCACGACCGGCGTATCGACGCCGCGCTTCAGCGAGAATTCGCCCATCGGCGCGGTCACTTCGACGATCGCACCCTCATCCACGCCGTCGTGCATCAGCGTCGACACCTTGCCGGCCGGGATCGCCTCGGGCTGGCCCGACTCGCGCTTCACCGAGATACGCAGCCACTTGCCGTGCGGCGCGTCGGACAGGCTGTACTGGCGAGGCTGGTCAACGCCGAGATCGCCGACGAAGCGCTTCACCGTGACGTACTGGCCCGGCTCGAAGGTCGGCGCCGTACCGCCGTCGGCCGGGCTCAGGTAGAACGACGTGATCTCGTCGCTCTCGCGCACCTTGCGCGCCACCTTGAACGGACGGAAGCCGCTCCAGGCCGCGCCCGCATACAGGTCGGCCTCGGCGCCGATCAGGATCTGCGCGAGCTGGCCGTACGCGACGCGCCAGGCTTCGAGCGTGTCGGCATCGACCGCGTCGCCGAGCACTTCGACGATCGACGCGAGCAGGTTCTCGCCGACGATCGGGTAATGCTCGGGACGGATGTTCAGGCTCGCGTGCTTGTGCGCGATGTGCGACACCGCACCGCCGAGCGCGCCGAGATTGTCGATGTTCGCCGCATACGCATAGACCGCCTTCGCGAGCGTTTCCGGCTGGCTGCCGGTCTTCTGATGCGTCTGGTTGAACAGGTTTTTCAGTTCCGGATGGCGCGCGAACATGCGCTGGTAGAAATGCTTCGTGATCGTCGCGCCGTGCACGGCGAGGACAGGGGCAGTGGCCTTCACGCGAGCCATCTGGTCAGCGGTGATCTGGGTCATGTTCGGTTCTCCGTTAAACATGCACATACGATACATGTTTAAAAACCTGCCTCACCCGGACAAATTGTCGCAGTGCGCAAAAGCGCCACGGCGCGCTAGCGGACGCGCCCGCGCTCCCACAGCACGTCCGTCCCGCCGTCGGCACAGTTCAGTACGCGCGCCAGCACGAACAGCAGGTCCGATAGCCGGTTCACGTATCGCCGCGGCGCATCGTTGAGCGTTTCGTCGCGGCCGAGCGCGACGATCGAGCGCTCCGCGCGGCGGCACACCGTCCGGCACACGTGCGCGAGCGACGCCGCGCGCGAGCCGGCCGGCAGGATGAATTCCTGCAGCGGCTGCAGCGTCGCGTTGTAGTCGGCGAGCCACCGGTCGAGGCGCGCGAGATGCGTGTCGTCGAGCACCGCATGGCCGGGGATGCACAGTTCGCCGCCGAGATCGAACAGGTCGTGCTGGATCGTGACGAGCGCGGTGCGCACGTCGTCCGGCAGCGTCTCGGCGAGCAGCACGCCGAGGTTCGAGTTCAGTTCGTCGACGTCGCCGATCGCCGCGATTCGCACGTCGTCCTTGCCGATGCGCCGTCCGTCGCCGAGGCCGGTGGTGCCGTCATCGCCCGTGCGCGTCGCGATCTTGCTCAAGCGGTTGCCCATGCGAATGTCCTCTCGTACGCGGCCGCGATGCGGCCCGGGTGGGTTGAAACACGATTATCGCAGCCCGCGGCGGGGCTCGCAGCAGGCGTTACAGCGTAGAATGGACCGAAAGTTCGACAAGCAGTCAGGAGACATTCGTGAATCACCCCGCCCGCCTGCCACCACGCGCCGCCCGCTGCCCCCCGCCATGCTCGATGCGCTGCGCGCCGCCTTCGGCGAGCGCGTGTCGACCGCCGACGCGGTCCGCGAGCACCACGGCCGAGACGAATCGCCGTTCGATCCGCAACTGCCCGATGCCGTCGTGTTCGCGCGCAGCGCGGACGACGTGCGCGAAGCCGTGTCGCTGTGCTCGCTCTACAGCGTGCCGCTGATCCCGTACGGCGCCGGCTCGTCGCTCGAAGGCCACCTGCTCGCGGTGCGCGGCGGCATCTCCGTCGACCTGTCGGAAATGAACCGCGTGCTGTCGATCAACGCCGAAGACCTGACCGTGACGGTCGAGCCGGGCATCACGCGCAAGGCGCTCAACGAAGCGCTGCGCGACACCGGCCTGTTCTTCCCGATCGACCCGGGCGCCGACGCCAGCATCGGCGGGATGACCGCGACCCGCGCATCGGGCACCAACGCCGTGCGCTACGGCACGATGCGCGAGAACGTGCTCGGCCTGACCGCCGTGCTCGCCGACGGCCGCGTCGTGAAGACGGGTTCGCGCGCGCGCAAGTCGTCCGCCGGCTACGACCTCACGCGCCTGTTCGTCGGTTCCGAAGGCACGCTCGGCGTGATCACCGAGATCACGCTGCGCCTGCACCCGCTGCCCGAAGCCGTGTCGGCCGCGATCTGCACGTTCCCGACGATGGGCGACGCGGTGCGCACCGTGATCGAGACGATCCAGATCGGCGTGCCGATCGCGCGCGTCGAATTCGTCGATTCGCTCGCCGTGCGCTCGATCAACCGCCACTCGAACCTGACGCTCACCGAAGCGCCGACACTGTTTTTCGAATTCCACGGCACCGAGGCCGGCGTGAAGGAACAGGCCGAACTCGTGCAGGCGCTCGCCGGCCAGAACAACGGCCAGGGCTTCGAATGGGCAACCCGCCCCGAGGACCGCAGCCGGCTCTGGGCCGCGCGCCACAATGCGTACTTCGCGATGCTGCAATTGAAGCCGGGCTGCCGCGCGGTGACGACCGACGTCTGCGTGCCGATCTCGCAACTCGCCGCGTGCGTCGAGGAAACCGAAGTCGACCTGCGCGCATCGTCGCTGCCCTGCCCGATCGTCGGCCACGTCGGCGACGGCAATTTCCACGTCGCGATCCTGATCGATCCCGACAAGCCCGAGGAAATCGCCGAAGCCGAGCACATCAACGACCGGATCGTCGAGCGCGCGCTGCGCCTCGGCGGCACCTGCACGGGCGAGCACGGCGTCGGGCTGCACAAGATGCGCTTCCTGCCGAAGGAGCACGGCGACAACGCGATCGACACGATGCGCGCGATCAAGCTCGCGCTCGATCCGCGCAACCTGATGAATCCCGGCAAGATTTTCACGTGCTGAGACGCGGCGGCGCGACGTCGCACCGCCTGCTGCAGGAGACCCCATGAACGCTCCCGTCGAACTGTCGAGCGCAGCACGCGCGCAGCGCCAGCGCGAAGTCGTGCAGGCCCTGATGGCCGTGCTGCCGACGCACTGCCTGCTGTACCGCGACGAAGACACGGCGCCGTACGAATGCGACGGCCTGTCCGCCTACCGCCGCCTGCCGCTCGCGGTCGCGCTGCCCGAAACGGAATCGCAGGTGCAGCGGATCGTGCAGATCTGCCGCCGCATGGACGTGCCGATCGTGCCGCGCGGCGCAGGCACGAGCCTGTCGGGCGGCGCGCTGCCGATCGCGCTCGGCGTCGTGCTGTCGCTCGCGCGCTTCACGCGCATCGTCGAAGTCGACCCGTACGCGCGCACGGCGACCGTGCAGCCCGGCGTGCGCAACCTCGCGATCTCGGAAGCCGCCGCGCCGTACGGCCTGTATTACGCGCCCGATCCGTCGTCGCAGATCGCCTGCACGATCGGCGGCAACGTCGCGGAAAATTCCGGCGGCGTCCATTGCCTGAAATACGGGCTGACCGTGCACAACGTGATGCGCGTGCGCGCGGTGACGATCGACGGCGAGATCGTCGAGTTCGGCTCGCTCGCGCTCGACATGCCGGGCCTCGACCTGCTCGCCGTGATGATCGGCAGCGAAGGGATGTTCGCGATCGTCACCGAAGTCACGGTGCGGCTGATCCCGAAGCCGCAGACCGCGCAACTCGTGATGGCGAGCTTCGACGACGTGGTCAAGGGCGGCGAAGCCGTCGCGGCGATCATCGCGTCGGGCATCATCCCGGCCGGGCTCGAGATGATGGACAAGCCGGCCACGCAGGCCGTCGAGGCGTTCACGCATGCGGGCTACGACCTCGACGCGAAGGCGATCCTGCTGTGCGAATCGGACGGCACGCCGGAAGAAGTCGCCGAAGAGATCGTGCGGATGACGGCCGTGCTGCGCGAGCACGGCGCGACGCTCATCCAGGTGTCGCGCAACGAACACGAGCGGCTGCGCTTCTGGTCGGGCCGCAAGAACGCGTTCCCGGCCGCCGGCCGCATTTCCGCCGACTATTACTGCATGGACGGCACCGTGCCGCGCCGCGCGATCGGCCCGCTGCTCGCGCGCATCGAACAGCTCGAGACGCGCTACGGCCTGCGCTGCATCAACGTGTTCCATGCGGGCGACGGCAACATGCATCCGCTGATCCTGTACAACGCGAACGATCCGGACGAACTGCACCGCGCCGAGGAATTCGGCGCGGAAATCCTCGAATGCTGCGTGGAATTCGGCGGCAGCGTGACGGGCGAGCACGGCGTCGGCATCGAGAAGCTCAATTCGATGTGCGTACAGTTCTCGCCGCAGGAGCGCGATGCGTTCTTCGCGGTCAAGCGCGCATTCGATCCCGCGGGGCTGCTGAACCCCGACAAGGGCATCCCGACCCGTGCGCGCTGCGCCGAGTACGGCCGCCAGCACGTGCGCGGCGGGCTGCTGCCGCACCCCGACCTGCCCCGCTTCTGAGCGTCGCGCCGGGGCGCGGGGCGCGCCGGCGGCACGGCCCGCGCCGTGCTGCCGTGCCCGCGCGGCCCATTCGCACGGCGGCGCGGGCATGCGGTCTGCCATGCGGCCTGCAATACGGGGCTTAGGGATAGTCGCGATGTGGAATCGCGCCACCCCGGTACAATCGACCGAACAACAAGTCGAGGCGGCAACAGAACATGGAAGAGGACGACATCGTCGCCGGATGGGCCGAGCGCATCCGCGCGGCCAGCGCCGACGGCCGGCCGCTGCGGATTCGCGGCGGCGGCACCAAGGACTGGTACGGCCAGGCGATCGAGGGCGAAATACTCGACACGCGCGCGTTTCAGGGCATCGTGTCGTACGACCCGGCCGAACTCGTCGTCACGGTCCGCGCGGGCACGCCGCTCGCTCAGCTTGAAACCGTCCTCGCCGAGTGCGGCCAGATGCTGCCGTTCGAGCCGCCGCACTTCGGCCGCGCGGCCACCGTCGGCGGCTGCATCGCGGCGGGCCTCGCAGGCCCGCGCCGCGCCACCTGCGGCGCACCGCGCGATTTCGTGCTCGGCGTCACGCTGATGAACGGCCGCGGCGAGGTGCTGCGCTTCGGCGGTCAGGTCGTGAAGAACGTCGCCGGCTACGACGTGTCGCGGCTGATGGCCGGTTCGCTCGGCACGCTCGGGCTGATGCTCGACCTGTCGATCAAGGTGCTGCCGATGCCCGTCGCCGAAGTCACGCTGAAGTTCGAGATGACCGCGATCGACGCGGTGCGCAAGCTCAACGAATGGGGCGGCCATCCGCTGCCCGTCAGCGCGAGCGCGTGGCGCAACGGCACGCTCGTGCTGCGCCTGTCGGGCGCCGAAGCGGCCGTGAAATCCGCGAAGGCGCTGCTCGGCGGCGAAGTCGTCGACGCGGTCGAAGCCGAGCGCTTCTGGGCCGGCCTGCGCGAGCATACCGACCCGTTCTTCAACGGCATCCCGCCCGGCTATGCACTGTGGCGCCTCGCACTGCCGTCGATCACCGAGCCGATGCACCTGCCCGGCACCCAGCTGATGGAATGGGGCGGCGCGCAGCGCTGGTGGATCACCGACGCCGATGCGCAGACCGTACGCATGAGCGCGAAGCAGGCCGGCGGCCACGCGACGCTGTTCCGCGCGGGCGACGCGTACGACCGCAGCGCGGGCGTGTTTACGCCGCTGCCAGCGCCGATGATGAAAATCCACCGCGGGCTGAAGGCCGCGTTCGATCCCGCTCGCATCTTCAACCGCGGCCGGCTCTACCCCGATCTCTGACGATGCAAACGAACCTCGCCGATTTCATCCGCAACACGCCCGACGGCGACGAGGCCGACGCGATCCTGCGCAAGTGCGTGCATTGCGGGTTCTGCACCGCGACCTGCCCGACCTATCAACTGCTCGGCGACGAACTCGACGGCCCGCGCGGGCGCATCTACCTGATCAAGCAGATGGTCGAAGGCGCGACCGTCACGCGCAGCACGCAGCAGCACCTCGACCGCTGCCTCACGTGCCGCAGTTGCGAGACGACCTGCCCGTCCGGCGTCCAGTACGGCCGGCTCGTCGAGATCGGCCGCAAGCACGTCGAGGCGCAGGTGCGGCGCCCCGTGCAGCAGCGTCTCGTGCGCCGCGTGCTCGCAAGCCTCGTGCCGAACGCCGCGCTGTTTTCGCCGATGATGCGGCTCGGCCAGCACGTGCGGCCGCTGCTGCCGAAGCGGCTGCGCGACAAGGTGCCGCCGCGCACGCGGCTGCTCGAATGGCCGAACCGCACGCATACGCGCAAGATGCTGATGCTCGGCGGCTGCGTGCAGCCGTCGATGCTGCCGAACATCAACATCGCGACCGCGCGCGTGCTCGACGCGCTCGGCATCGAAACGGTCGTCGCGCCCGACGCGGGCTGCTGCGGCGCGATCCGCCTGCACCTGAACTATCACGACGAGGCGCTCGACGACGCGCGCCGCAACATCGACGCATGGTGGCCCCATGTCGAACAAGGCGCCGAGGCGATCGTGATGAACGCGTCGGGCTGCGGCGCAACGGTGCTCGAATACGCGCACCTGCTGCGCGACGACCCGGCCTACGCAGAGAGGGCGCATCGCATCGTCTCGCTGACGCGCGACATCTCCGACGTGCTGCTCGCATTCGAGGCCGAACTCGCGACGCTCGCACGGCGCCGCGCGATCCATACCGTCGCGTACCATCCGCCGTGCACGCTGCAGCATGGGCAGCAGTCGCGCGGCAAGGTCGAACGCCTGCTCGAGACGCTCGGCATCGACGTGCGGCTGCCGGCCGACAGCCATCTGTGCTGCGGCTCGGCCGGCACCTATTCGCTGACGCAGCCGTCGCTGTCGTACCGGTTGCGCAAGCAGAAGCTGCTGAAGCTGCAGGCGCTCGAACCTCAGATGATCGTGTCCGGCAATATCGGCTGCATCGCGCACCTGCAGAGCGGCACGCAGATTCCGGTCGTGCACTGGATCCAGCTCGTCGAGCATTTGCTGTACGGCTAGGGCCTGTTCACGCGGCGTCCGTATAATGGGCGGATCGATGCGTCGCGTGCCGCGGCGCATCGGCTTCATGCCTGTTTCCGTGCCTGTCTTCGCGCCCGTCATGTCCGATCTCGCTGCCCGTCTCGAATCCGTTCATCGCCGCATCGCCGACGCCGCCCGCGCGGCCGGCCGCGATCCCGCCACCGTGTCGCTGCTCGCCGTCTCGAAGACGTTTCCCGCCGACGACGTACGCGCCGCGCACGCGGCCGGGCAACACGCATTCGGCGAAAACTACGTGCAGGAAGCGATCGACAAGATCGACGCGCTCGCCGATCTGCGCGCGTCGCTCGAATGGCATTTCATCGGGCCGCTGCAATCGAACAAGACGCGCCCGGTCGCCGAGCGCTTCGACTGGGTCCATTCGGTCGACCGGCTGAAGATCGCGCAGCGCCTGTCGGAACAACGCCCCGCGCACCTGCCGCCGCTCAACGTGTGCGTGCAGGTGAACATCAGCGGCGAGGCGTCGAAGAGCGGCGTCGCGCCAGCCGACGTGGCCGACGTCGCGCGCGCGGTCGCCGCGCTGCCGTCGCTGCGGCTGCGCGGCCTGATGGCGATCCCCGAACCGGCCGGCGACACCGAAGCGCAACGCGCACCGCATCGCGCGCTGCGCGCGCTGTTCGACGCATTGCGTGCCGGCGGCCTGCCGCTCGATACGTTGTCGATGGGCATGTCCACCGATCTCGATGCGGCCGTGCTCGAAGGCGCGACGATCGTGCGCGTCGGCACCGCGATCTTCGGTGCGCGCGATTATTCGCACTGAGCGCCGCGCCCTTTCCGCCTTTCCGTTCACTCACTCGCTCAATCGGACATCATGAAAATCGCATTCATCGGCGGCGGCAACATGGCCGCGGCCCTGATCGGCGGCCTGATCAAGCGCGGCGTAGCCGCCGACGGCCTGTATGCCATCGACATCAACGAGGACGTCCGCGCGCGCGCCGCGCAGCAATTCGGCGTGCGCACCGGTGCAGCCGTCGACGCGACGCTCGCCGATTACGACGCGGTCGTGCTCGCGGTGAAGCCGCAGGTGCTGAAGGACGTCGCAAAGGCGCTCGCGCCGCACCTGAAGTCGCAGCTCGTGATCAGCATCGCGGCCGGCATTCGCGGCACGGACCTCGCGCGCTGGCTCGGCGACTACGCCCGCGTCGTGCGCACGATGCCGAACACGCCCGCGCTCGTCGGCATGGGCGTGACGGGCCTCGCCGCGCTGCCGGGCGTCGACGCGGCGGGCCGCGAACTCGCGTCGAACGTGCTCGGCGCGGTCGGCGAGATCGTATGGTTCGACGACGAATCGCAGCTCGACGCCGTCACGGCCATTTCGGGCAGCGGCCCCGCATACGTGTTCTATTTCATCGAAGCGCTGCAGGAAGCCGCGCGCCGCCTCGGCATGAATGACGAACAGGGCCGCGCGCTCGCAGTCGCGACGTTCGCGGGCGCTGCGCAGCTCGCCGCGCAATCGGGCGAACCGGCGAGTGTGCTGCGCGAACGCGTGACGTCGAAGGGCGGCACGACGGCCGCCGCGCTCGCGTCGTTCGACGCGCAGGGCGTGAAGGAAGCGATCGTGCGCGGCGCGCTCGCGGCCGAGGCACGCGCAAAGGAAATGGGCGACGAGCTCGGCCGCGCGTAAGCGCGCCCGTGGTGCCGGCTTCGCTGGCACGGGACGAAAAAAAGCGGCCCCGCGGCCGCTTTTTTATTGGCAACCCGCGCGAACGCGCGGCTTCGTTCAGCTGCCGGCCAGCAGGTAATGCGCGGCGATCCCCGCGAACAGCACGCCACCGAGCCAGTTGTTGTGCCGGAACGCCGCGAAGCACGGCATCCGTTCGCGGTCCTTGATCAGCGTGTAGTGATACAGCGCGCAGCCGACCGCCGCCGCCCAGCCGGCCCAGTACGCCAGGCCGAAGCCGAGCGTCACGCCGATCCATACGTAGATGCCGAGCGTCGCCGCATAACACGCCATCACGGCCGCGACGTCGAAGCGGCCGAACGTCAGCGCGGACGTGCGGATGCCGATCTTGATGTCGTCGTCGCGATCGACCATCGCGTATTCGGTGTCGTACGCGACCGACCAGAAAATGTTCGCGACCAGCATCACCCACGCGATCGCCGGCACCGTGTCCTGCACGGCCGCGAACGCCATCGGAATGCCGAAGCCGAACGCGATGCCGAGGTACGCCTGCGGAATCGCGAAGAAACGCTTCATGAACGGATAGGAGCCCGCGACGAACAGCGCGACGACGGACAGTTCCTTCGTCAGCGTGTTCAGCGGCAGGATCAGCAGGAACGCGATGAACGACAGCCCGACCGCGATCGCGACGGCTTCCCATGCGCGGATCTTGCCCGACGTCAGCGGCCGGTCGGCCGTGCGCTTCACGTGGCGGTCGAAATCGCGGTCGGCGTAGTCGTTCATCGCACAGCCGGCCGAACGCATCAGCAGCGTGCCGAGCGTGAAGATCACGAGCAGCGGCCAGCGCGGGTGGCCATCCGACGCGATCCACAGCGCATTGAGCGTCGGCCAGAGCAGCAGCAGGCTGCCGATCGGCTTGTCCATCCGGACGAGCCGCAGATACAGGGGAAAGCGGGCAAGCATGGCGAAGCACCGGGAAGATAATCCCGGCATTTTAGAGCCGAGCGGCGCTTCCCGTCATGTCGGCGCGGGCCGCAGCCGGCAGCCGGCGGACGCGCCCGGGCCGCCGGGGCCCGCCGCACACGGCGGCGCGGCGATGCACGTAAATCAAGGGACAGGTTCGGCCCGCACGAAACTTCGCGCTCAGTTGCCCGCAACCGGCGCAAGCGCGTGCAGCGCCTGCGCGACCAGCACGGCCGCGCCACCGCCGGCGATCGCAAAGCCGACGAAGCGCCGCACCACCGCGGCCGGCGCCCGCGTCACCGGGGCCGCGAACGCGGCGCGCATGTCCAGCATCATTTGCGTCATGGTCGTCACTCCTTCGACAAGACGTCGGTTCCAGAAAAAACGGCCGATCGTTCGACCGGCCGTTTCACGTTACTGCGTTACCGCACTGCCGCATTACGCGGCGGCCAGGTTCATGCGAGGTCGAAGCGGTCGAGGTTCATCACCTTGTTCCAGGCCGCGACGAAGTCGCGTGCGAACTTCTCCTTCGCATCCGCGCTGCCGTACACCTCGGCCAGCGCGCGCAGTTGCGCGTGCGAGCCGAAGATCAGGTCGACGCGCGTGCCCGTCCACTTGACCTTGCCCGTCGCGCGATCGCGCCCTTCGAACACGTCGTTCGCGGCCGACACCGGCTTCCATTCCGTGCCCATGTCGAGCAGGTTCACGAAGAAGTCGTTCGTCAGCGTTTCCGGACGGTCGGTGAACACACCGTGCTTCGCATCGCCGACGTTCGTGCCGAGCACGCGCAGGCCACCGACGAGCACCGTCATCTCGGGCGCGCTCAGCGTCAGCAGTTGCGCCTTGTCGACCAGCAGCGCCTCGGCCGGCGTCTTGTACGCATGCTTCAGGAAGTTGCGGAAGCCGTCCGCCAGCGGCTCGAGCACGGCCATCGCGTCGATGTCGGTCTGCTCCGGCGACGCATCCGCGCGGCCCGGTGCGAACGGCACCGTCACCGCCACGCCCGCATTCTTCGCCGCCTGCTCGACACCGGCCGCACCGGCCAGCACGATCAGGTCGGCAAGCGACACCTTCTTGCCGCCCGTCTGCGCATCGTTGAACGCCTTCTGCACGCCTTCGAGCGTCGCGAGCACCTTCGCGAGTTCAGCCGGCTGGTTCACTTCCCAGTCCTTCTGCGGCGCGAGGCGGATGCGCGCACCGTTCGCGCCGCCGCGCTTGTCCGAACCGCGGAACGTCGCAGCCGACGCCCATGCGGTCGACACGAGCTGCGACACCGACAGGCCCGATGCGAGCACCTTCGCCTTCAGTGCCGCGACGTCGGCATCGTCGATCAGCGGGTGGTCGACAGCCGGGATCGGGTCCTGCCACAGCAGCTGCTCCGCGGGCACGTCCGGGCCGAGATAGCGGGCGCGCGGCCCCATGTCGCGGTGCGTGAGCTTGAACCACGCGCGTGCGAACGCGTCGGCGAACTCGGCCGGGTTCTCGTAGAAGCGGCGCGAGATCTTTTCGTATGCCGGGTCGAAACGCAGCGACAGGTCGGTCGTGAGCATCGTCGGGCGATGCTTCTTCGACGGGTCGTACGCATCCGGAATCACGTCGCCGGCGTCCTTCGCGACCCACTGGTGCGCGCCGGCCGGGCTCTTCGTGAGCTCCCACTCATAGCTGAACAGGTGCTTGAAGAAGTCGTTGCTCCACTGCGTCGGCGTCGACGTCCACGTGACTTCGAGGCCGCTCGTGATCGCGTCCGCGCCCTTGCCGGTGCCGAACGAGCTCTTCCAGCCGAGACCTTGCTGCTCGAGGCCCGCGGCTTCCGGCTCGGGGCCGACGTTCGATGCCGGGCCGGCGCCGTGCGTCTTGCCGAACGTGTGGCCGCCGGCGATCAGCGCGACCGTCTCTTCGTCGTTCATCGCCATCCGCGCGAACGTCTCACGGATGTCGTGCGCGGCCGCAACCGGGTCGGGGTTGCCGTCCGGGCCTTCCGGGTTCACGTAGATGAGGCCCATCTGCACGGCGGCGAGCGGGCTTTCGAGGTCGCGCTTGCCCGAGTAACGGCTGTTCGGGCCGCCGCTCAGTTCCAGCCAGATCTTTTCCGAGCCCCAGTAGACGTCGTCCGGCTCCCACGTGTCGACGCGGCCGCCGGCGAAGCCGAAGGTCTTGAAGCCCATCGATTCGAGCGCGACGTTGCCGGTCAGGATCAGCAGGTCGGCCCACGAGATGTTGCGGCCGTATTTCTGCTTGATCGGCCACAGCAGCCGGCGCGCCTTGTCGAGGCTCACGTTGTCCGGCCAGCTGTTGAGCGGCGCGAAGCGCTGCTGCCCGCCGCCCGCGCCGCCGCGGCCGTCGGCCGTGCGGTACGTGCCGGCGCTATGCCAGGCCATGCGGATGAACAGGCCGCCGTAGTGGCCGAAGTCGGCCGGCCACCAGTCCTGCGACATCGTCATCAGCGCATGCAGGTCCTTCTTCACCGCCGCGAGGTCCAGCTTCCTGAATGCCTCGGCATAGTCGAAATCCTTGTCCATCGGATCGGACAGCGCCGAATGCCGGTGCAGGATGTTCAGGTTCAGCTGATTCGGCCACCAGTCCTTGTTCGTCGTGCCGCTGCCTGCGGTGTGGTTGAACGGGCACTTCGTTTCGGTCGACATGCGTTTTCTCCTTGGCTTGCTCGTATGCCTCCACCTGCTCGCTCCGGCGGCATGCCGGGCGCTGTCTGTGGAGTGTCATTGCGGGGATGGGAAACGGAACAGGTAGGGTCCCTCCTGTCGTACTACGGGATGTCGTGCGTGACCTTTGCCGCGCGTTCCCGCTGCGACGCGCCGCAGGCGGGGCGCTCGGGGAACCGGCCCCCGGCAGACGTCGTGCCGGCGATGCGCGTGGTGTTCCAGCTTTCGGACATGCGATGCTCTCTCATGGCTTGACGGCGGGTGAAGCGGGGGCACGCAGGACCGGCATGCGGCAACGTTCATCCGCCGTACACACGGTCCGCCAGGTACGCGAATGCAATCGGACGCAGGCTGCGAACCGCAACCCTGGCGCGATGTACGACCCCGTCGCGCGACGGGATGTTCCGCTGCGCGTGCTGCAATACCGACCGCATCATGACATCCTCCTCTGGCGCTTGCATTCAGCGTGCAAATCGAACGTCGACATGACGCCGATCCATGTAAATGATTCTATTTACATCTATCGATTATTTGAATTTGATTAATTTTATCTATGCGATAGGGAAAAATAAACGGAGTCGCAAGACCCCGTTCATCGTGTTGTCACGCACGCCGCAGCTCGGTCAGTTCATCGTCGCCGGCATGTCGAGCTTCGCGACGCCCGGCAGTTCGCAGGCGGAAATCGCATCGCTGATCGCGTCGATCGCGGGCATCCGCGTGAAGCTCTTGCGCCACACGAGCACCACGCGGCGGTCGGGCACCGGCTCGTTGAACGGCACATACGACAGCAACTCGGCATCGGGGCCGTTCGCGCGCGGGCCGACCTCGGCGACCGACATCCGCGGCAGCACGGTGATGCCGACGCCGCTCGCGACCATATGGCGGATCGTCTCGAGCGACGAGCCCTCGAAGGTCTTCTGGATGCCGTCGGCCGTCTGCGAGAAACGCATCAGCTCCGGGCACACGCCGAGCACGTGATCGCGGAAGCAGTGGCCGTTGCCGAGCAGCAGCATGGTTTCCTGCTTCAGGTCCGCGGCGTCGATTTCCTCGCGCTTCTCCCACGGATGGCCGGCCGGCAGCGCGACGACGAACGGCTCGTCGTACAGCGGGCGCACCATCAGGCCGGTTTCCGGGAACGGCAGCGCCATGATCGCGGCGTCGATCTCGCCCTGCTTCAGCAGTTCGAGCAGCTTCAGCGTGTAGTTCTCCTGCAGCATCAGCGGCATCTGCGGGACACGCTGGATCATCTGCTTGACGAGCGTCGGCAGCAGGTACGGCCCGATCGTGTAGATCACGCCGAGACGGAACGGGCCGACGAGCGGGTCCTTGCCCTGCTTCGCGATCTCCTTGATCGCGAAGGTCTGCTCGAGCACGCGCTGCGCCTGCGTGACGATCTGGTCGCCGATCGGCGTCACGCTCACTTCGCTCGCGCCGCGCTCGAAAATCTGCACGTTGAGCTCGTCTTCGAGCTTCTTGATCGCCACCGACAGCGTCGGCTGGCTCACGAAGCATGCTTCGGCCGCGCGGCCGAAATGCCGTTCGCGCGCGACCGCGACGATGTATTTCAATTCAGTCAGCGTCATTGTGGGTCAATCAGAGATATACATGCGATAGGTTTAATTTATACACCCTCCGGCACCGGTTCGCCAAGTTTCTCTGCATCGCGATGCGTCGATCGACGGTTTTGGCGGCTCATGATCCGGCCCCGAACCGGTGGATCAGGCCTTCAGGTACTGCTCGCGAGCGCCGAGCCAGCGCGCGAGATGCTGCGTGACGACGTCGGGGTACGCGGCGATCAGCCGCGTCGCGGCCTCGCGGGCCGGGTCGATCAGCCAGCCGTCGGTCTCGAGGTTCGCGAAGCGCAGCATTGCCGCGCCCGACTGGCGCGCACCGAGGAATTCGCCGGGACCGCGGATTTCGAGATCGCGCCGCGCGATCTCGAAGCCGTCGGTCGTCTCGCGCATCGTCTTGAGCCGCTCGCGGCCGGTAATCGACAGCGGCCCCGTGTACAGCAGCACGCACACCGACGCCGCGGTGCCGCGCCCGACGCGGCCGCGCAACTGGTGCAGCTGCGCGAGGCCGAAGCGCTCCGCGTGTTCGATCACCATCAGCGACGCGTTCGGCACGTCGACGCCGACTTCGATCACGGTCGTCGCGACCAGCAGCTGCACGTCGTTGCGCGTGAACGCTTCCATCACGGCCGCCTTGTCGGCCGGCGACAGCCGGCCGTGCACGAGCCCGACCTTCAGCTCGGGGAGCGCCGCGGCGAGCGTCTCGTAAGTCTCGACGGCCGTCTGCAGCTGCAGCGTCTCGCTTTCCTCGATCAGCGGGCACACCCAGTACACCTGGCGCCCCGTCAGCGCGGCCTCGCGCACGCGGGCGATCACCTCCTCGCGCCGCGCGTCGCCGACGAGGCGCGTCAGCACGGGCGTGCGGCCCGGCGGCAGCTCGTCGATCGTCGAGACTTCGAGATCGGCGTAGTACGTCATCGCGAGCGTGCGCGGAATCGGCGTGGCCGACATCATCAACTGGTGCGGCTGGAAATCGCGCGCGCCGTTGGCCGCGTTCGCGGCCTTCGCGCGCAGCGCGAGACGCTGCTCGACGCCGAAGCGGTGCTGCTCGTCGACGATCACGAGGCCGAGCCGCGCGAATTCGACCGTGTCCTGGATGATCGCGTGCGTGCCGATCACGAGCTGCGCGGTGCCGAGCGCGGCCGCCTCGATCGCCGCGCGCTTCTCCTTCGCCTTCAGGCTGCCCGCGAGCCACGCGACCGTGACGCCGAGCGGCTCGAGCCATGCGCGCAGCTTGCGCGCGTGCTGTTCCGCGAGGATTTCGGTGGGCGCCATCAGCGCGGCCTGGTAGCCGGCGTCGATCGCCTGCGTGGCGGCCAGCGCCGCGACGACCGTCTTGCCGCTGCCGACGTCGCCCTGCAGCAGGCGCTGCATCGGGTGCGCGAGCGTGAGGTCGTGCGCGATCTCGTCGACGACGCGCGACTGCGCGCCGGTCAGCGTGAACGGCAGCGCCGCGTAGAGCCGCGTCGTCAGCGCATCGGCATCGCTCGCGGTGCGGCGCGGCATCGCGGGCGCCGCGCGCGTGCGGCGCTCCTCGTGCGCGCGCTTGAGCGACAGTTGCTGCGCGAGCAGCTCCTCGAACTTGATGCGCGTCCACGCCGGATGCGAGCCGTCCATCAGCGCGGCTTCGTCGGAATCGACGCGCGGGTGGTGCAGGATGCGCACGGCCTGCTCGAGCGACGGCACGCCGAGCGGCTTCAGGTAGTCGCGCTCGATCTCGGGCGGCAGCAGCTCGGGCAGCGGCGTGCGCTCGACCGCGTTCTCGATCGCCTTGCGCAGATAGGCCTGCGACACGCCGGCCGTGCTCGGATAGACGGGCGTGAGCACCTGCGGCAGCGGCGCATCCGCTTCGACGACGCGCACCGCCGGATGCACCATCTCCATCCCGAAGAAGCCGCCGCGCACGTCGCCGCGCACGCGCAGCCGCTGGCCGACGGCCATCTGCTTGACCTGCGAGCCGTAGAAATTCAGGAAGCGCAGCACGAGATGCTCGCCGTCGTCGTCCTGGATCTTCACGACGAGCTGGCGGCGCGGCCGGTACGCGACCTCGTTGTCGAACACGACGCCTTCGGTCTGCGCGATACCCCCGGCAGCAGTTCGCCGATCGGCGTGAGCGTGGTTTCGTCCTCATAGCGCATCGGCAGATGCAGCACGAGATCGATCGACCGCGTAAGGCCGAGCTTCGCGAGCTTGTCGACGGTCTTCACGGGTTTGTCGGCGGCAGCCTTCTTCTTGCGCTTCGTGCCGGTTGCGCCCGCGTCGTCGCTCGCGGCGCCGCCTTCGGCATCGGGCGCGGCGGCGGCCGGCTGCGCGAGCCGCCCGTCGGCGCCGCGCTTCGGGCCGGCGCGGCGGGGCGCGGCAGGCTCCCGCACGTCACGCGCCTCCGCGCGCTCCCCCGCACTACGCGCGGGCAACACAACATCCTCCGTGTCGAACGGATCGGCGGAATCGGCAACGGCGGCGGTGGAACGGCGTGGTGACACAGGCATCGGATCGTCTGGGTGCTTCGCAAGGCAAGTACAATAGCGGCTTTCACGTCGTCCGAACGAACGACGCCGGCCAGGCCGCGCATCCCGTCATCATAGCGGCTCGCGCGCCCCATTTACGCGTTTCCGCCCTGCCGGCGACGCCCGCCGGCCGCTTCGAACCAGCCCGCATGTTCACGCTTTCCGATTTCGATTTCAATCTGCCGCCCGAGCTGATTGCGCAAACCGCACTGCCCGACCGCACCGCGAGCCGCCTGCTCGAGGTCGACCGCACCGTCGAGCCCGCGCGCCTCGTCGACCGCCGTTTCGCCGAGCTGCCGTCGTGCATCGCGCCCGGCGACCTGCTCGTCTTCAACGATACCAAGGTGCTGAAGGCGCGTTTCTTCGGCCAGAAGGCCAGCGGCGGCAAGATCGAGGTGCTGATCGAACGCGTGACGGGCACGCACACGGCGCTCGCGCAGATTCGCGCGAGCAAGTCGCCGGGCGCCGGCACGACGCTGCGCCTCGCCGATGCGTTCGACGTGACGGTCGGCGAGCGCGTCGAGCCGTTCTTCACGCTGCACTTCCCGGAGCCGTGCCTCGCGCTGATCGAGCAGTACGGCCGCTTGCCGCTGCCGCCGTATATCGAGCACGATCCCGACGCGACCGACGAAACGCGCTACCAGACCGTCTACGCGAGCAATCCGGGCGCGGTCGCAGCTCCTACGGCCGGGCTGCACTTCGACCAGCCGATGCTCGAGAAGCTCGACGCGATGGGCGTCGAGCGCGCGACGCTGACGCTGCACGTCGGCGCCGGCACGTTCCAGCCGGTGCGCGTCGACAACATCGCCGAGCACAAGATGCACAGCGAGTGGTACGAGCTGCCGCAATCGCTCGTCGACAAGATCGCCGCGACCCGCGCGCGCGGCGGCAACGTGATCGCGGTCGGCACGACGTCGATGCGCGCGCTCGAAGCCGCCGCGCGCTCGGCCGACGAAGCGGGCCGCCCGCTCGCGGCGACGCAGGCCGAGACCGACATCTTCATCACGCCCGGCTATCGTTTTCGCGTGGTCGACCGGCTCGTCACGAACTTCCACCTGCCGAAGTCGACGCTGCTGATGCTGGTGTCCGCGTTCGCGGGTGTCGAGACGATCCGCGCCGCGTACCGGCACGCGATCGACCAACGCTACCGCTTCTTCAGCTACGGCGACGCGATGCTGCTCACGCGGCGCGACACGCCGGAGGCGCCGCGCGCTTAAGCGCGGCAGGCGCGACGGCCCGCACGCAGCGCGGCCGCCGTTCGCCCGCCGCGCGCTACGATGCGCGCACCCCGTTTTTCCCCGCTGCCGGCTCGCCGGCAGCGTTTCCAACATGCGCCGGACTGTTTTCCGGTAGCAAGGAGCACGACACGATGACCGAAGGCTCATCCCACGATACGCACGCCCCCGTGCACGACCGCCCGGCCAACGGGCTCGAATTCGAACTGCTGACGACCGACGGCCACGCGCGCCGCGGCCGCGTGAAGCTCAACCACGGCGTGGTCGAAACGCCGATCTTCATGCCGGTCGGCACGTACGGCACCGTGAAGGCGATCCAGCCGCGCGAGCTGCACGAGATCAACGCCCAGATCATCCTCGGCAATACGTTCCACCTGTGGCTGCGCCCGGGCCTCGACACGATCGACGCGCACGGCGGCCTGCACGGCTTCATGGGCTGGAACAAGCCGATCCTGACCGACTCGGGCGGCTTCCAGGTGTTCTCGCTCGGCGACCTGCGCAAGATCACCGAGGACGGCGTCACGTTCGCGTCGCCGATCAACGGCGACAAGCTGTTCCTGTCGCCGGAAGTGTCGATGCAGATCCAGAAGGTGCTGAACTCCGACGTCGTGATGCAGTTCGACGAATGCACGCCGTACGCAACCGACGGCGTGCCGACCACGCACAAGGAAGCGGCCGACTCGATGCGCATGTCGCTGCGCTGGGCGAAACGCTCGCTCGACGAGTTCGACCGGCTCGGCAACCCGAATGCGCTGTTCGGGATCGTCCAGGGCGGGATGTTCGAGGACCTGCGCGACGAATCGCTCGCAGGCCTGTCGGAGCTCGGCTTCCACGGCCTCGCGATCGGCGGGCTATCGGTCGGCGAGCCGAAGGAAGACATGATGCGCGTGCTGCAGCACGTGGGCCCGAAGCTGCCGGCCAACAAGCCGCACTACCTGATGGGCGTCGGCACGCCGGAGGATCTGGTCGAGGGCGTCGCCAACGGCATCGACATGTTCGACTGCGTGATGCCGACCCGCAACGCGCGCAACGGCTGGCTGTTCACGCGCTTCGGCGACGTGAAGATCCGCAACGCGACGCACAAGAACTCGCTGAAGCCGCTCGATGCAAGCTGCGCGTGCTACACGTGCCGGAACTTCTCGCGCGGCTACCTGCATCACCTGCACCGCGTCGGCGAAATCCTCGGCGCGCAGCTCAACACGATCCACAACCTGCACTACTACCTGCAGTTGATGAGCGAGATCCGCGACGCGATCGAGGCCCATACGTTCGACGCGTTCCGCCAGCGCTTCGCGGAGGACCGCGCCAGAGGCGTCGACTGACGGGCCGACGGCCCGCGCGGCGGTTCGTCACATGGAATGTGTACTAAATAACGCGCTCCCACTGCCGGACCCGACCGCCAAATATTACAATTGCCTTTCCAGACAAGTCGCAATGGCGTCGGTTCGCGCTTTAACAGCTTGATCCGAAAGCGCATTTGCTGCGCCGTTTGCGCATGGGGCCGGTGGTAGAATAACCGGCTTATTTTTCGATCTTCCCCTACGGAGAGACCAACGTGCCGTTCATTTCCAATGCCTTCGCTCAAGGTGCCGGTGGCGCCGAATCGAGCCTGATGAGCTTCCTGCCGCTCATCCTGATGTTCGGCGTGCTCTACTTCATCATGATCCGTCCGCAGATGAAGCGTCAGAAGGAGCACCGCAACATGCTCGCGGCCATGGCCAAGGGCGACGAAGTCGTCACGAGCGGCGGCCTCGTCGGCAAGGTGACGAAGGTCACCGAAGGCTACATCGGCGTCGAGATCGCCGAAGGCACTGAAATCACCGTGCAGAAGGCTGCGGTCACGACCATTCTGCCGAAGGGCACGATCAAGTCGCTGTAAGCCCTTCACCGAGCGTCCGGCTCCCCGCGCCGTGCCCGCCTGAGAGAGCGGGCCGCCGCGGCGCCGGACGCGACGCTTTCACGCCAACCACCCGTTCGGCCCCCTCATGAATCGTTACCCACTCTGGAAATATGTCGTGATGGTCGTGGCGCTCGCCATCGGCCTTCTGTACACATTGCCCAACTTCTTCGGCGAAGCGCCGGCGGTGCAGGTGTCGAGCGGCAAGGCCACGGTCAAGCTCGACTCGACCACGCTGACCCAGGTCGAATCGGCGCTCGCATCCGCGCAGATCACGCCGGACGACGTCACCTTCGAGAACACGGCGACCAGCGCGAACATCCGCGTGCGCCTGAAGGACACCGATACGCAGCTGCGCGTCAAGGACCTGCTGCAGAAGTCGCTGAACGCCGACCCGAACGATCCGCAGTACGTCGTCGCACTGAACCTGCAGAGCGCGTCGCCGCGCTGGCTGACTGCGCTGCACGCGCTGCCGATGTATCTCGGCCTCGACCTGCGCGGCGGTGTCCACTTCCTGCTCCAGGTCGACATGACGGGCGCGCTCACGAAGAAGCTCGACTCCGACGCATCCGACGCGCGCTCGCTGCTGCGCGACAAGAACATCCGCGACGGCGGCGTGAGCCGCGTCGACCAGTCCGTCGTCGTCAATTTCAGCGATGCGCAGACTGCTGAAGACGCCCGCAAGGTGCTCGCACAGTCGATCACCGAACTGCAATGGGCGACCCAGCCCGGCGGCGGCGGCACGCAGGTCGTCGGCACGTTCACGCCGGCCGTGCAGAAGTCCGTCGAGGACGCCGCGCTCAAGCAGAACCTGACGACGCTCCACAACCGCGTGAACGAACTCGGCGTGTCGGAACCGATCCTGCAGCAGCAAGGCAGCGACCGCATCGTCGTCGAGCTGCCGGGCGTGCAGGACACCGCGAAGGCGAAGGACATCATCGGCCGCACCGCGACGCTCGAGGCACGCCTCGCCGACCCGATCAACACGCACCCGAACCCGAACGACCCGGTACCGCCGGGCGAGGAACTGTTCACGCAGGGCATCCAGGCGCCCGTGCTGCTGAAGAAGGACGTGATCTTCACTGGCGACCGCATCATCGATGCCTCGGCCGGCTTCGACGAACACCAGCGTCCGTCGGTCAACATCCGCCTCGACTCGGCCGGCGGCCGCGCGGTGCGCACGGTGTCGCGCGACAACATCGGCAAGCCGATGGCGATGGTGCTGTTCGAGAAGGGCAAGGGCGAAGTGCTGACGGTCGCGACGATCCAGTCCGAACTCGGCGACCGCTTCCAGATCACGGGCCAGCCGACGCCGCAGGCCGCGGCCGACCTCGCGCTGCTGCTGCGCGCCGGTTCGCTCGCGGCACCGATGGACATCATCGAGGAACGCACGATCGGCCCGAGCCTCGGCGCCGACAACATCAAGATGGGCGTCCACTCGGTGATCTGGGGCTTCTGCGCGATCGCCGTGTTCATGATCGCGTACTACATGCTGTTCGGCGTGGTGTCGGTGATCGGCCTGTCGGTGAACCTGCTGCTGCTCGTCGCCGTGCTGTCGCTGATGCAGGCCACGCTGACGCTGCCCGGCATCGCCGCAATCGCGCTCGCGCTCGGCATGGCGATCGACTCGAACGTGCTGATCAACGAACGCGTGCGTGAAGAACTGCGCGCGGGCCAGCCGCCGCAGCTCGCGATCCAGGCCGGCTACGCGCACGCGTGGGCGACGATTCTCGACTCGAACGTCACGACGCTGATCGCCGGCCTTGCGCTGCTCGCGTTCGGCTCGGGCCCGGTTCGCGCATTCGCGATCGTGCACTGCCTCGGTATCCTGACGTCGATGTTCTCCGCAGTGTTCTTCTCGCGCGGGATCGTCAACCTCTGGTACGGCGGCCGCAAGAAGCTGAAGTCGCTCGCGATCGGCCAGGTGTGGAGGCCGGAAGGCGCGGCAGCCGCCGCGTCGTTCACCGACGCGGACGAATCGACCGACACCGCGCGCGCCGCGAAGCTCGCCGCACCCGCGAAGGGCAATGCGCCGCGCGCCGGCAAGCCGCAGCTGCGCAACCGCGCGCAGCAAGGCGTGTCGCCGAAGAAACCGGGCTCGACCCAATAAGGCCCCGGAGACGAGACCATGGAATTTTTCCGCATCCGTAAAGACATTCCGTTCATGCGGCACGCGCTGGTGTTCAACGTGATCTCGCTGGTCACGTTCCTCGCCGCCGTGTTCTTCCTGTTCCACCGCGGGCTGCACCTGTCCGTCGAATTCACCGGCGGTACGGTGATCGAGGTGCAGTACCAGCAGGCCGCGGAGCTCGAACCCGTGCGCGCGACGCTCGGCAAGCTCGGCTACGCCGACGCGCAGGTGCAGAACTTCGGCACGTCGCGCAACGTGCTGATCCGGCTGCAGCTGAAGGAAGGCCTCACGTCCGCGCAGCAGAGCGACCAGGTGATGACCGCGCTGAAGGCGCAGAGCCCGGACGTCGCGCTGCAGCGCGTCGAGTTCGTCGGCCCGCAGGTCGGCCGGGAGCTCGCGACCGACGGCCTGCTCGCGCTCGCGTGCGTCGTGATCGGCATCATGATCTACCTGTCGTTCCGCTTCGAATGGAAGTACGCGGTCGCCGGCATCATCGCCAACCTGCACGACGTCGTGATCATTCTCGGCTTCTTCGCGTTCTTCCAGTGGGAGTTCTCGCTGGCGGTGCTCGCGGCGATCCTCGCGGTGCTCGGCTACTCGGTCAACGAGTCGGTCGTCATCTTCGACCGGATCCGCGAGACGTTCCGTCGCGAACGCAAGATGAGCGTGCAGGAAGTGATCAACCACGCGATCACGACCACGATGTCGCGAACGATCATCACGCACACGTCGACGGAAATGATGGTGCTGTCGATGTTCTTCTTCGGCGGCCCGACGCTGCACTACTTCGCGCTCGCGCTGACGGTCGGCATCATGTTCGGCATCTACTCGTCGGTGTTCGTCGCGGGCTCGCTCGCGATGTGGCTCGGCATCAAGCGCGAAGACCTGATCAAGGACAAGAAGACCGCGCACGATCCGGACGATCCGAACGCGGGCGCGCAGGTTTAAGCGCCGCGCCGTTTCGGCAAAAGCAAGAAGGCCGGTCCTGTTGGACCGGCCTTTTTTCATGCGCGGGCCGCCGCCGTGCGGCGCGCGGCCAGCCCGACAGGCGCCGTCACGGGCGTCGGCTACAATCGTCACCGCCCTGCCCCGCTGCATGCCGGCCGCGCGCCGGCGTGCAAGCACCCTCGCCCCCCGTCAGAACATGCGGTCCCGATGATGCCTCCGATGTGTGTCGTTCGTCGCCTCGCCGTCTGCGCAGCCGTCGCGGCTGCGTTGCTGCCGTGCACGCACCCTGCCGGCGCACAGTCGGCATCCGCACCAACAGCCGCACCGCCTGTCTCACAACCCGTCGCCCCGCCTGCTCCCCCGGCCTCCCAGCCTGCCGGCGCATCGCCGTCGCCCTGCCCGCCCGACTGGGAGCCGCAGATCTGCGAACTCAAGGCCGCCGTCGAAGTGCTGAAGCGACAGCATCTGACCGACGTCGACATCGGCGCGCTGCTCGACGCGACGGTCCACGCCGGGATCAAGACGCTGCCGTACGCGCGCTTCTTCGACGCAAAGGAGGAACAGGAGCGGCGCGACGACGAGCGACGCGCCCGCGACGGCACGCCCGGCATCGGGATCGTGTTCGAGACGCGGCCCGACGGGCTGCACATCATCGACGTGATTCCCGACGCACCGGCCGAGAAGGCCGGCGTGCGTCCCGACGATCTCGTCGTCGCGATGAACGACCGGAGCGTCGTCGGCATCGACAGCGGCGAGCTCGTGAAACTCGCGAAGGGCGACGCGGGCGTCCCGCTGAAGCTCACGGTGCAGCGCGGCCCGAAGCATGCGGTGCTGAGCTTCGCGCCCGTGCGCGCGATCGTCAAGCCGCATCCGGCGATCGCGAAGCGGCTCGACGGCGACATCCTGTACACACGGCTGTCGAGCTTTCCGGAGCCGGCGGTCGGCGACTACATCGACGCGGTGCAGTCCGCGCGCCGCGCGGGCCCGCCGGTGAAAGGGATGATTCTCGACCTGCGCATCAACGGCGGCGGCGCGCTCAATGCGGCGATCGGCATCGCCGCGCTGTTCGCCGGACGCGACCGCACCGCGATGGTGACGGTCGAGCGCGGCGATGCCAACCGCCGCCGCTACACGACCAACTGGCCCGACTACGAACTGCCGGTGATGCACGGGCAGGATCCGCTCGCGCCGCTGCAGGCCGACGACTGGTGGCACACCGTGCCGCTCGTCGTGCTCGTCGACGGACAGAGCGCGTCGGCCGCCGAGGCAACCGCGGCGGCGCTGAAGGATCTCGGCCGCGCGACACTGCTCGGCATGCCGACCTACGGGAAGGGGCTCGCGCAGACCGGCGTCGACCTGATCGACGGCACGCGCCTGAATTTCACGTTCGCGCGCAATCTGCGGCCGAACGGCTGCCCGATGGACGGCTACGGCGTCGTGCCGGACTGGCTCGTGCCGCCGCGCCGCGACTCGGACGTCGACGGCGTGCTGCTGTGGTACCGGGAGGTCGATCTCTCACGCGCGCCGTATGCGGACCGGCTGGCGCCCGACCCGTTCGCGCCCGTGCGCAAGGAACGGCAGAAGCTGCGCGAAGCGCGCGTGCGCGCGAAGGTCGACACGTCGAAGAGCGCGGCGCTGCCGCAGCGCGCGTTCGGCACCGCCGACGACTGGCAGTTGCAGCAGGCGCTCGCCGCGCTCGCGGGGCGCCCCGTGCGGACCGTCGACGCGCCGGCGCAACTGATGCCCGCGCAGCCCGTATGCGAACGCGGCGGCAACTGACGCGCCGCCGCCCGTCCTGCTACCGGAAGCCGAATCGCCTGCGCAGCACGACCAGCGCCGCGAGGCTCAGCACGGCCGCGAACATCAGGTAGAAGCTCGGCGCGGTCTTCATCCCGGTCGCGCGGATCAGCCACGCGATGATGAACGGCCCGAAGCCGCCGAAGATCGTCACCGCGACGTTATATGCGAGCGACATCCCGGTCGTGCGCGTCTGCACCGGAAACACCTCGGACAGCAGACCCGGCAGCGCCGCGAAGTAGCCGGTCATCAGGAATGCGAGCAGCACCTGCAGCGCGATCAGCGTGCCGAAGCCCGGATGCGCGACGAGATATGCGAATGCCGGATAGATCAGCACGAGGATGCCGATGGCCGGCGCGATCATCACCCGCACACGGCCGTAACGGTCCGACCAGTGGCCGACGAGCGGCGCGAACGCCATCTGGATCACGCCGACGACGAGGATCGCCGCGAACGCGGCGGACGGTGCGAGGCCGAGCTGCTTCACGCCGTAGGTCGGCATGAACAGCACGAGATAGGTTGCGACGGTGCCGAGCACGACCACGCCCATTGCGGCGACCAGGCGCGCCTTGTGCGACGCGAACGTGTCGCGCAGCGGGTTCGCGGTGCCTTCGGCCGCGAGGAATTCGGGCGTCTCGTCGACCTTGGTGCGGATGTAGTACGCGACGGGCCCGAGCAGCAGGCCGAAGAAGAACGGCACGCGCCAGCCCCACGAAGCCATCTGCGCGGCTGACAGCTGCGCGTTCAGCACGGTGCCGAAGCCGGCGGCGAGCAGCGTCGTGAGCCCCTGGCTCGCGACCTGCCAGCTCGCAAAGAAGCCGCGCCGGCCCGGCACGTGTTCGGCGAGGAACGCGGTCGCGCTGCCGAATTCGCCGCCGGCCGAGAAGCCCTGCATCAGCCGCGCCGCGACGAGGATCACCGGCGCCGCGACGCCGATCGTCTCGTAGGTCGGTAGCACCGCGATGATCAGCGTGCCGACCATCATCAGCAGGATCGACAGCGTAAGCGCGGCCTTGCGGCCCGCGCGGTCGGCATACGCGCCGAGCACGATCGCGCCGAGCGGCCGCATGAAGAACGACACGCCGAACGTGCCGAGCGTGAGCAGCAGCGACACGGTGTCGTTGCCGGCCGGAAAGAACAGCTTCGAGATCGTCACAGCGAAGAAGCCGTAGACGACGAGATCGAACCACTCGAGCGCATTGCCGATCGACGCGGCGACCACCGCGCGCCACACGCGCGGCGACGAGGCAATGGAACGGGACTGCGTGGCGGCATGCATCGGGCGATCTCCTTGTCGTTATACGTTCTGTTCGCAGCGGCCGCGGCCGCGCTCGGGCGATTATAGGCGCGCAAAAAAATACCGCCGCGCCCCGGTGACGGGAACGCGGCGGTTTGCACGCGACGGGCCGGCGCGGCGGCAGGCCCGGCCGGCAGCGTTACTGCTGCTTGACGGCTTCGGCCGTGATCAGCAGCTTCGTCTTCATCTTGAAGCCGTACTGCTTGCCGTAGTCGAGGCCGAAATCGTCGCGGCTGAATTCGCCGACCGCGTCGACGCCGCACACTTCACGCTTGAGCATCGGATGCGGCATGCACTTGAACGAATCGATCTTCAGCGTCAGCGGCTTCGTGACGCCATGCAGCGTCAGGTTGCCGACCACCGACACCGGCTTGTCGCCGTCGAACTTGATGGCGCCCTTGTAGGTCGCTTCCGGGTACTTCGACGCGTCGAAGAACTCGGCCGTCTGCAGGTGCTCGTCGAGCTTCGTGCTGCCCGTGCTGATCGAGCCGACCTCGGTCGTCACGTCGACCGTGCCGGTCTTCGCCGCGCGATCGAGCGTCACCGAGCCCTTCGACTTGTCGAACTTGCCGCGCCAGACCGACAGGCCGCCGAAGTGGTCGGCCTCGAAGCTCGGGTACGTGTGGCTCGGGTCGAACTGGTAGGTCGCGCTGTCGGCGAATGCCGAGAACGACAGCGAAGCGGCCAGTGCGCCGGCGGCGATCATCAGATGCTTTTTCAACTCATTCTCCTTGAAACGGCGCCGCGCCCTCGCGCGGCATTCGGTGATGCGACAGGCCGCCGCTTACTTCGTGGCGACCAGATGGAACTTGATCTGCACTTCGTCCGCGACGATCGACGTGTCCTTCCATTCGCCGGTGCCGACGTTGAACACCGAACGCTTGATCGGCAGGACGCCGTCGAAGGTCTGCGTCGCGCCGCTCTGCGTGACCGTGACGGGCACGGTGACGGCCTCGGACTTGCCCTTGATCGTCAGCTTGCCGGTCACGTTGTACTTGTTGCCGCCGGCCGGCGCGATCGCCGACGACACGAACGTCGCCTGCGGATACGTCTTCGCGTCGAACCAGTCCTTGCCGGCGACCTGGTCGTTGTACATCTTGTCGCCGAGGTCATAACTCGCGACGTCGATCGTCATTTGCGCGCTGCCCTGCGCGGCCTTCGCCGGATCGAACTTCACCTGCGCGGAAAACTTCTTGAACGCGCCTTCGGTCGGCACGTTCATCTGCTTCGACACGGCGGACACCTTGCTCTTCGCGAGATCGACATCGGCGAGCGCCGCACCCGACGCGACAAGTGACACCGCGGCAAACGCGGTCAGCATGGAGCGGGAGAAAGACACTTTCATGGAATCCTTCATTTGGCAAAGGGAAGCATCCGCGACAGCAGGCCGTCGCGGTCCAACAACTGGTGCTTGAGCGCCGCGAGCACGTGCAGCGAGACGAGCGCAAGCAGAATGTAATTCAAAGACACGTGGAGCGTCTTGAAGGTTTCCTTGAGCACCGGATCGGGGTCGATCAGCCGCGGCAGCGGCACGATGCCGAGGTACACGACCGGGATGTTCGACGCCGAGCTGTACAGGTAGCCCGTGATCGGAATCGCCAGCATCAGCACGTACAGCAGGATGTGCACGCCGTGCGACGCCGCACGCTGCCACGCCGGCGTGCCGCCCGGCAGCGGCGGCGGCACGTGCGTCGCACGCCACAGCACGCGCACCACGGCCAGCGCGAACACCGTCACGCCGAGCCACTTGTGCCACGAGAAGTACTTCAGCTTCGTCGGCGTGAAGCCGGGGATGTCCGTCATCACCCAGCCCAGCGCGAAGGCGCAGACGATCAGCAGCGCGATCAGCCAGTGCAGCGCGATCGCGCTCTGCGTATAGCGTACCGGCCTGGCCGGCAGCGAATTCGATGCCATCTTGGGTTCCTCAGTTCAGCGAACAGCCGCGCCGGCCATGAGTCCGACGCTTGTCAAGGGCGCCATGCTACCGCAACCTTTAGACCCGCGCGGACTCTGAGGACAGGCATGTCAGCCTGCTGCCCGCTTCCCGCCATGTTACCGATCGGTCACTGAACACACGATCGTTGACACCGCGAAAAAGGCGTTTTGGTAAGATTGGCGCGGGTTTCGGCCCCGTCGACGCGTTTTCCAGCCGTCGCGCAACCGCTTTTTCCATGCAACGAAACGACCTGATTGCCTGTCACGAGTGCGACGCACTGTTGCACAAACCGCGCCTCGGCCACCGCGAAATCGCGCGCTGTCCGCGCTGCGGCGCACTGCTCTATCGCGACAGCACCACGCAGATCGAGCGGATCTGCGCGCTCGCGCTCGCGGCGCTGATCACGTTCACGATCGCACAGGCGTTCCCGATCCTCGAAATGGACGTGAACGGCAACCGCGTGCAGACGACGCTGATCGGCGCGATCGACTCGCTGTGGCGCCAGGACATGGCGGCCGTCGGCGTGATGGTGTTCTGCTCGACCGTGCTGTTCCCGCTCGTCGAGATGTCCGCGCTGCTGTACCTGCTGCTGCCGATCCGGCGCGGCGTCGTGCCGCCCGGTTTCAACCTGGTGCTGCGCGCGATCGAGCTCGTGCGGCCGTGGGGCATGATCGAGGTGTTCATGCTCGGGATCGTCGTGACGATCGTGAAGATGGTGAGCCTCGCACGTGTCGTTCCCGATGCCGCGCTGTTCGCGTTCGCCGCGCTCACGCTGATGATCGCCGTCGTGCTGATGTTCGATCCGCGCACGCTGTGGGACATCGCCGACGACCTGCGCGCCGGGCGCCCGCCCGGACAACCGGAGCCACCCGACACCGCCGCGCCGCCGCCCGAGGCCGCCCGCCGATGACGACGCCGACCGCCGCCCGCGAGGGCTATGCGAGCTGCCACACGTGCGGACTCGTGCAGACGCTCGACCGGCAGCATGCGCACTGCGCGCGCTGCGGCACCGCGCTGCATTTCCGCATTCCGAACAGCATCATGCGCACGTGGGCGCTGCTGCTCGCGGCCGCGATCCTGTACATTCCTGCGAACCTGCTGCCGATCATGCGCACCGCGTCGCTCGTCGGCGCGCAGGAAGACACGATCATGAGCGGCGTCATCTATTTCTGGGTGTCGGGCGACTGGCCGCTCGCCGTCGTCGTGTTCGTCGCGAGCATCCTCGTGCCGATGCTCAAGCTCGGCGTGCTGTTGATCCTCGTGATCAGCGCGCAGCGCCGCGCCACCTGGCGGCCGCTGCAGCGTACGCGCCTGTTCCGGATCGTCGAGCGCATCGGCCGCTGGTCGATGCTCGACATCTTCGTCGTGACGCTCACCGTCGCGCTCGTCCATTTCCGTTCGCTCGCCGTCATCACGGCCGGCCCCGGCGCGCTCGCGTTCGGCTCGGTCGTGATCCTGACGATGCTCGCATCGATGCAGTTCGATCCCCGCCTGATCTGGGATCCAGTCGAAACCTCAGGGAATCACCATGAATAGTCCGCAAGGCCCGCAGCACGACCAGCCCCGGCCGCCCGACCCGACGATCTCGACGAAAAGCGGCTGGCTGCCGTCGCTCGTCTGGCTCGTGCCGCTGATCGCCGCACTGATCGGCATCGGCCTCGTGATCAAGTCCGTGCGCGAGCGCGGCCCGGAAATCACGATCAGCTTCCACAGCGCCGAAGGGCTCGAGCCCGGCAAGACCCAGGTCAAGTACAAGGACGTCGAGATCGGCATGGTCAAGACGATCAAGCTGTCGAAAGACCTGTCGCGCGTGCTCGTCCAGGTGCAGCTCAAGAAGGAAGCCGAGGATTTCGCGGTCAAGGGCTCGCGCTTCTGGATCGTGCGGCCGCGCGTCGGCGCGACCGGCGTGTCGGGGCTCGGCACGCTGCTGTCCGGCGCGTATATCGGCGTCGACGCCGGCCACGGGCAGGATACGCTGACCGACTTCATGGGCCTCGAGACGCCGCCGGCCGTCACGGGCGACCAGAAAGGCACGCAATACGTGCTGCGCGGCGATTCGCTCGGCTCGGTCGACATCGGCTCACCCGTTTACTACCGCCGCGTGCAGGTCGGCCAGGTGGTCGGCTTCTCGCTCGACAAGGACGGCACGGGCGTCACGTTCAACGTGTTCGTCAATGCGCCGTACGACCAGTATGTCGGCGTGAACTCGCGCTGGTGGCAGGCCAGCGGCGTCGACCTGCGGCTCGATTCGAGCGGCCTGAAGCTGAACACGCAGTCGCTCGCGACGGTGATCCTCGGCGGCATCGCGTTCCAGACGCCGCCGAACCAGGGCAGCGGCACGACGGCGCCGAACAATACGACGTTCCGACTGGCCTCCGACGAGGGCGACGCGATGCGCGACCCGGACGGCCTGCCGCTGCAGGTCGTGATGAACTTCAACCAGTCGCTGCGCGGGCTAGCCGTCGGCGCGACGGTCGACTTCCGCGGCATCGTGCTCGGCGAAGTGACGAACATCGGCATCGACTACGATCCGAAGGCGAAGAACTTCACGATGCCGGTGACGATGAACGTGTATCCGGAACGTCTCGGCCGCCGCTTCCGCGAGACGATCGAGAGCAAGGGCGAACCGGCCCGCCGCGAGATCGTCGAGCGGCTCGTCCAGCACGGGCTGCGCGGCCAGCTGCGCACCGGCAACCTGCTGACGAGCCAGCTTTACGTCGCGCTCGACTTCTTCCCGAAGGCGCCGGTCGTGAAGATCGATACGTCGCGCCAGCCGCTCGAGCTGCCCACCGTGCCGAACACGCTCGACGAGTTGCAACTGCAGGTCGCCGACATCGCGAAGAAGCTCGACAAGGTGCCGTTCGACCAGATCGGCGCGAACCTGAACAGCGCGCTGTCGAACGCCGACAAGCTGTTCAAGCAGCTCGACACGCAGGTCGCACCGGAAGCGCGCGACACGCTGTCGGCCGCGAAGCAGACCTTCTCGACCGCCGAGGCGACGCTGCAGCAGGATTCGCCGCTGCAGTCCGACGTGCGCGGCGCGCTGAAGGAGCTTACGCGCACGCTGCAGTCGCTGAACGCGCTCGCCGATTATCTGGAGCGTCACCCCGAATCGCTGCTCAAGGGCAAGCCAGGAGATAAACAATGACGACACGCGTGAACGGTTTCGCGAGCGGCACGGCGGCGGCCTTCGCCGCACTCGCGCTCGCCGCGTGCAGCTCGCCGCCCGCGCGGTTCTACACGCTCAGCCCGGCCGACGCCGCGGCCCCGGTGCGCACCGCGCCGGCCAACCCGGCGTTCCTGATCGAGGTGCCGTCCGTCGGCGTGCCCGAGCAGGTCGCGAAGAACCAGCTGGTCGTGCAGAAGAACGCCGCGCAGGTCGACGTGCTCGAGCAGGAACGCTGGGCGTCGCCGCCCGCCGACGAGATCCGCCGCGCGCTGTCGGACGATCTCGCCGCGCAGCTCGGCACGATCGACGTCGCGAATTCCGCGTACCCGCCCGGCGTGCCCGTGTATCGCGTCAGCGTGAACGTGCAGCGCTTCGAGTCGTGGCCCGGCAAGCGCGCAGCGGTCGACGCCGTGTGGAGCGTGCGCCCGCTCGGCACGCAGGCCGTGATGACCTGCCGCACGAGCGTCGCGGAACCGGTCGCCGACAGCTACGACGCGCTCGTCGCCGGCCACCGGCGCGCGCTCGACGTGATCGCCACGCAGGCCGCGGCCGGCGTGCGCGCGATGGCCGCACGCCGCGGCACGACGCCCGCGGCAGCACCCGCGGCCGGCAACAAGACGGCCGCCGCGCCGGTCGTGCCGTGCCCGGCCAACCCGACGTCCGGCGGCGACGCCGGCGCGACGGGCAAGTCCGGCGCATAAGCGGGCAGCACGCTGGCGGACGTCTGAAACGGCGTTCGCCGGTGCTTGCTGCTTCGTCCGACGCGGCGCGTCCGCCGGCAGCCGCTTGCATGACGCAGACACTGCCGCCGCCGATCGCACAGCGCTTCATCGGCCGAACGGCAACTTTGCATTGTTTGTCAAAGTCGACCGGAACCGGCACCATGCAACGCAGTCGGCTTGCGTTTTCCGGCCCGATTGACGATCCTACGCACTTTCAGGCTCGCGCCGCTCGTCGTGCGCGCGAGCCGGCGGCACCGGGCCGCGTTCGGCCCGGCTGCCGTGCCTCCCGGCGCCCGCACGCGATCGGCGTGCACCGCAGCGGGGCAGCCGTACCGCGGGTCGCCGCGCATCGTCCGGCAACCGGCCCCGTCTCACCCGTTCTCCCCGGCGCCGTGCCGCGTTCCCGGCCGGCATCCCGAACCCGCCCGTCCAGGGCTTTCGCTATTCCGTTTATGTTTCGTTCCCTGACGACCCTGATCAAGAAGTGGCGCGCGTCGCGCAATGCCGGTCACCAGCTCGACGCGCTGCTCGCGCACGCCGACGCCGATGCGTCGTACGCCGAGCGCAGCGAATGGCTGATCGAGCTCGCGCACTGGCTGCGCCGCAACGGCACGATGCAGGACGCGCCGGCCGAGCGCGACGCTGACGCACGCGCGTATCCGGCCCATGCGCGGCTGCGCTATCTGTTCCACGTGCTCGATCGCAACCCCGCATGGAAATCGCATGCCGCGCGCATCCTGCGCGGCATCCTGCGCGAGTGCGACGGCATCTCGCTGCTGTGCGACGCCGGCATGCCCGTGCACTCGGGCTTCTTCGGCGCGCTGTTCGAGCGGATCGACTCGTCGCTGATCCCGCCCGCGCCGAACCGCCGCGAACTGTCGGCGCTGTTCACGCTGATGTTCCCGGCACCCGGGGACGCGCAATGGATCGACGCGCTGCCCGACGACCTGCTCGCGCGCCTCGCCGAGCTGTTCTCGTTCGACGTCACCGACGAAGAGCGCCACGAGCCCGGCTCGTTCTCGCGCGATCTGCTGGCCGCGCTGCACAACCTGACCTGCCAGATCAGCTCGACCGGCCTGTCGCAGACGGTGCGCAGCCGGCTGTCCGACGACGATGCGCGCCAGCCGCTCGAAACACAGCCGTTCTACCGCCTCACCCGCGCGATGCTCGCGGTCGAGACCGCGCACGCGGCCGTCGAGGACGGCGGCGATCCGAGCAAGCTGCTGCACGAGGTGAACTACCTGCGCGTGCTGCTCGACGAATGCCGGATCGCGGTCGACAACGTGTTCTCGCACCTGTATCGCAACGGCGTGTCGGTCGACATCGTGTTCCAGGTCGAACGGATGCGCATGCGCATCCTGCGCGCCGAAACGCTGCTGAACGCGTGGATGGCACGCGACGACCTGCACGGGATGGCACGCCTGACGGCCGAGCTGGTCGACGCGAACCAGAACAGCCAGAGCGTCACGCACCTCGTGCGCAGCAACTTCTCGCTGTTCGCGCGCAAGCTCGTCGAGTCCAACGCGGACACCGGCGAGCACTACATCTCGCGCGGCCGCACCGAGTACCTGAAGATGCTGCGGATGGCCGCGGGCGGCGGCCTCGTCACGGTCGTGACCGTGTGCGTGAAGTTCGCGATCACGGGCGCGCACCTGCAGTCGATGCTCGAAGGGCTGCTCGCGGGCATCAACTACGCGGCCAGCTTCATGCTGATGCACTTCCTGCACTTCACGCTCGCGACCAAGCAGCCCGCGATGACCGCGCCGACGCTCGCGCGCGAACTCGACGACACCGGCCACGACGAGGGCGTGAAGGCGTTCGTGTCGTCGGTGATCTCGCTGATCCGCACGCAGGCGGCCGCGATTTCCGGCAACGTGCTCGTCGTGCTGCCCGTGTGCCTGCTCGTGCAGCTGTTCGCGGGCAACGTGCTACACGCGAACCTGATCTCGCCGGAGAAGGCGCATGCGACGCTGCACTCGTTCTCGCTGCTCGGCCCGACGCCGCTCTACGCGGCGCTGACGGGCGTGCTGCTGTGGGCGTCGAGCCTGCTGGCGGGCTGGGCCGACAACTGGTTCGTGCTGCACCGGGTCGGCGACGCGCTCACCTACAACCGCCGGCTGCGCCTGACGCTCGGCGCGGCCGGCGCCGCGAAGCTCGCGCACTTCTGCCGGTCGAACGTCGCGGGCGTCGTCGCGAACGTCGGCCTCGGCCTGATGCTCGGCCTCGTTCCGGCGATCGTCACCGTGCTCATGTCCCCGTTCGAGGTGCGGCACGTGACGCTGTCGGCCGGCTCGATCGGAATCGCGCTCGGCGTGCTGGGCAAGGATGCGCTAGGGACGCCCGAGCTGTGGTGGGCCGGCGCCGGCGTGCTCAGCATGGCGATCCTCAACGTGCTCGTGAGCTTCGCGCTCGCGTTCACGATGGCCGTGCGCTCGCGCAGCCTGCGCCCGACCAAGGTGCGCGCGCTCGTCGCCGCGATCGTGCGCACGGTGCTGTCGAATCCGCTCGCGCTGTTCTGGCCGGCCGGCGGCCAGGCCGCGCGCACCGGCCAGCCTGGCGCGCACTGAGCCTGCGGCGGCGCGGCGGCGCCCGGCCGGGCGCCGCCGCGCTGGCCTCCCCGCGCGAGCGCGGCCGTCGCGCCTGCGTCGCTGCGCCGAAACGCCGGCCCCGGTCGCCGGCGCCGCGTACAATGGTGGACTTTTGCACGTCCTCACCCGCCTTTATGTCCTCGCCCACCCTGTACGAATTCTTCGCCCCCTGCCCGCGCGGCCTCGAAGCGGCGCTTGCCGCCGAGCTGGCCGAAATCGCCGGCCGCCACCTGAACGGCGCGCCGTTCACCGCGGGCGCGCAGGTGCCGGGCGGCGTCCATTTCAGCGGCGGCTGGGCCGCCGGCATGGCCGCGAACCTCCATTCGCGGATCGCGAGCCGAATCCTGCTGAAGATCGCGCACCGCGCGTACCGCAACGAGCAGGATGTCTATGCGCTCGCGCTCGAGCAGCCGTGGGAGCGCTGGTTCGCGGCGACACAGACGCTGCGCGTCGACATCACCGCGATCAAGTCGCCGCTGAAAAGCCTCGAATTCGCGACGTTGCGCGTGAAGGACGCGATCTGCGACCGGATGCGCGACAAGACCGGCGCGCGTCCGAGCATCGACACGGGTGCGCCGGACGTACGCGTGTTCGCGTTCCTGACGGCCAACGAATGCACGCTGTACCTCGACACGTCGGGCGAGCCGCTATTCAAGCGCGGCTGGCGCCTCGACAAGGGCGCGGCGCCGCTGCGCGAGAACCTCGCGGCCGGCATCCTGCGCCTGACCGGCTGGACGCCCGGCACGCCGCTGTACGACCCGATGTGCGGCAGCGGCACGTTCCTCGCGGAAGCCGCGCAGATCGCGCTCGGCGTGGCGCCGGGCGTCGAACGCCGGTTCGGCTTCGAAAAGCTCAAGCAGTACGACATCACCGCGTGGCAGGGGCTGAAGGTCCCTGCGCTGGATGCGAAGCGCGCGGCGCGCGGCAAGCGCGGCGACGCGCTCGGCGTGTACGGCAGCGACATTTCCGGCGACATGCTCGAGAAGGCGCGCGCGAACCTCGAGCGCGCGGGCGTGCCGTCGGTGTGGCTCAAGCAGGTCGACGCACGCGGGATGACGCCGCCGTGCGATGCGCCGGGCATCATCCTCGCGAACCCGCCGTACGGCGAGCGGATCGAAGTGCGCGGCCGCGGCCCGCGCGGCGACGTGCGCGAGACGGGCCGCAACCGCGGCAACGACGACGCGTTCCGCCGCACGCACACCGACGCGCCGGACAGCGAGTTCTTCAACGCGCTCGGCGATGCGCTGAAACAGCGCTTCACGGGCTGGCAGGCCTTCCTGCTGACGTCCGACCGTTCGCTGCCGGGCCAGTTGCGGCTGCGCGAATCGGCGAAGACGCCGCTGTTCAACGGCGCGCTCGAATGCCGGTTGTTCCGCTTCGACCTGATCGCCGGCAGCGTGAAGGCGCGCCCGGCCGCGCCGGAAGGCGACGCGTAAGCGACACCATCGCGCGGGGCGCCATCGCGGCGCCCGCGCGCTCTTCCCGCCGGCGCGCGTCAGTGCTTCGACTTCGACCAGCGCCCCATCGTGAACGGCAGTGCCTGCCCCGTCTCGAGCAGCGTCTTCAGGCTCGACAGCACGACCGGCCACCCGCCGCGAATCCCGCGATCCATCTCCAAACCGGCCACGAGCCCGTCGTGCGTGACGGTCAGCTTCACGACGCCCTCGTGCGGCTCGACGAGATAGGTCACGCGCGACTCCTCGCCGTCTCCCGACGGCGTACGCCACGTGACGACCAGCCGGTGCGGCGGATCGTTCTCGACCACTTCGCCGACGATGTCGACCCGCGACGGATCGTCGTAGTCCTGATGCTCCCACCGCGATCCCGGCCGCCAGTCGGACGACGCGTTGCGATGCCGGACCCAGTAGTCCTTCGTCAGCTCGGCGTTGGTCAGTGTGTCGAACACGCGCTCGGGCGTCGCCGCGATGAAGGTCACGTACACAAAGGCGGGATTACCCATCGTCGTCTCCAGTGCCGCGGGCCGCTTCCAGCCCGCGCTTGAGATCCGCCAGCGCCTGCAGACGCTGACGCTCGAACTTGCCGATCCAGCGTTCCGCGATGTCGTGGATCGGCACCGGATTCAGGTAATGCAGCTTCTCCCTGCCGCGCCATGCGGTCGCGACGAGATTCGCGGCCTCGAGGAGCGCGAGATGCTTGCTCACGGCCTGCCGGCTCATCGCGAGTCCGTCGCACAAGCCGGACAGGGTCTGGCCGCTTTTCGCATGTAGCAGGTCGAGCAACTGACGGCGCGTGGCATCGGCCAGCGCCTTGAAAACGAGATCCATGCCGCTCCCGGGTCGATGGCTTTATTATGCAACCAAACAGTTGCATGTCAAGGATGACAACTCTACTGACAATACGGTGTCAGCAGGCCGCGATCACACTGCAATCCCGGCGCAATGCAACGCTGGTTTCCACACAGAACCCGAATAACAACGCAACAAAGGAGTTCGTCATGACGTCCGCAACTGCCACCGCAACCCTGGAACGCGCGATCGCGTGGTTCGACATTCCGTCCCTCGATTTCGACCGCGCGATCCGCTTTTATGAAACCGTGCTGCAAACCACGCTGCAGCGCGAAGTGATCGGCGGCGTGCCGATGGCGATGTTCGATCACGAGGCGTCGAGCACGGGCGGCAGCATCGTGTTCGATCCGCAGCAGATGAAGCCGAGCGCGAACGGCGTGCTCGTCTACCTGAACGCCGGCGATTCGGTCGTCGCGGCGTTGGAACGCGCGAAGCGCGCGGGCGGCATCGTGCAGGGCTCGGTCGTCGAGCTGCCGAACAACTACGGCTACATCGGCTACCTGATCGATACCGAAGGCAACCGCGTCGGCCTGCACGCGCCGAAATGCCATTGAGCGCATCGGCCATCGGGCCGGCGCGGCGCTATCATCGCGAAGTCCCCATAGCCGTTGGAATCGAGGTGCTGCCATGACGCGCCGTGCCGACCGCCTGTTCCAGATCGCCGAGCTGTTGCGCGGGCGCCGTCTCACGACCGCGCAGCAGCTTGCCGACTGGCTGTCGGTGTCGCCGCGCACGGTCTATCGCGACGTGCGCGACCTGCAACTGTCAGGGGTGCCGATCGAAGGCGAAGCCGGCATCGGCTACCGGCTGAACCGCAATGCGAGCCTGCCGCCGCTCACGTTCACGGCCGAGGAGCTCGCGGCGCTCGCCACCGGCGCGCGCATGCTCGAGACCTGGGGCGGTGCGCGCTTCGCGAGCGGCGCCCGCTCGGCGCTTGCGAAGATCGCGTCCGCGATGCCCGCCGACAAGCGCACGGCGCTCGACCGCCTGCCCGTGTTCGCGCCGTCGTTCCACATCGACGAGACGTTTTGCGCGAAGGTCGACGCGATCCACCAGGCCATCGACACGCGCCATATCGTCAGCTTCGGCTACCGCGACCGGCTCGGCGCGCATTCGCAACGCCGCGTGTGGCCGCTCGGGCTCGTCTACTGGGGCGGGCGCTGGACGATCGGCGCGTGGTGCGAGCTGCGCGACGATTTCCGCACTTTCGATATCGCGCGGATGGGCGACATCACCGTGCACGAGCAGTTTCCGGACATGGAAGGACGGCGGATCGCCGACTACATGCGGATCGCGGAAGCGCCGATGCGCTGACGCGATCCGGCGATCGCCGCGTGCATCGCGAACCTCGTCGCGCGATAAAAAAGGCCCGGCCGGCTTACGCCGGTCGGACCCGTCCGGGCGGGCCGCCCCTGCATCGAAGCAGGCGCCCGCGTTGCCGGTGCGTGCGTTACTCGACGGCCTTCACCATGTCCTCGATGACCTTCTTCGCATCGCCGAAGACCATCATCGTCTTGTCCATGTAGAAGAGATCGTTGTCGAGGCCCGCGTAGCCGGCCGCCATCGATCGCTTGTTGACGATCACCGTGCGCGCCTTGTATGCCTCGATGATCGGCATCCCCGCGATCGGCGATTTCGGATCGTTCTTCGCGGCCGGATTCACCACGTCGTTCGCGCCGAGCACCAGCACCACGTCGGCCTGGCCCATCTCGCCGTTGATGTCCTCCATCTCGAACACGATGTCGTACGGCACTTCCGCTTCCGCGAGCAGCACGTTCATGTGCCCCGGCATCCGCCCGGCAACCGGATGGATCGCATAGCGCACGTCGACGCCGTTCTCGATCAGCTTGTCGGTCAGCTCCTTCAGCGCGTGCTGTGCGCGGGCGACGGCCAGCCCGTAGCCCGGCACGATCACGACCGATTCCGCGTTGCCGAGCATGAACGCCGCGTCGTCGGCCGAACCCGACTTCACCGGGCGCTGCTCCTGCGCGCCCGCCGCGCCGCCGGCCGCCGCCTCGCCGCCGAAGCCGCCGAGGATCACGTTGAAGAACGAGCGGTTCATCGCGTGGCACATGATGTACGACAGGATCGCACCCGACGAGCCGACGAGCGACCCGGCGATGATCAGCATCGCGTTGTTCAGCGAGAAGCCGATGCCGGCCGCCGCCCAGCCCGAATACGAGTTCAGCATCGACACGACCACCGGCATGTCCGCGCCGCCGATCGGGATGATGATCAGCACGCCGAGCACGAACGCGATCGCCGTCATGATGATGAACGGCAGCCACGCCTGCGTGATGACGAACAGGATGCCGAAGCCGAGCATCGCGATCGCGAGCATCAGGTTGATCAGGTGCTGGCCCGCGTACACGACCGGCGCGCCCTGGAACAGCCGGAACTTGTACTTGCCCGACAGCTTGCCGAACGCGATCACCGAACCGGAGAACGTGATCGCGCCGACGAACGTGCCGATGAACAGCTCGACGCGGTTGCCGTACGGGATGAAGTTCGACGCGACGGCGTCCTGCGGCACGAGCCCGAACGCTTCCGGCTCCGACACTACCGCGTACGCGATGCACACGGCCGCGAGACCGATCAGCGAGTGCATCGCCGCGACGAGTTCCGGCATCTTCGTCATCTCGACGCGCGCGGCGACGAACGCACCGACGCCGCCGCCGACGATCAGCGCGCCGAGCACCAGCGCGATGCCGAGCGGCAGGTTCGCGCCGAGCCAGGCCGCCTGCTTGACGATCAGCGCGACCGTCGTGAGGATCGCGATGGCCATCCCGACCATCCCGAACAGGTTGCCGCGCCGCGCGCTCTTCGGGTTCGACAGGCCTTTCAGCGCCTGGATGAAGCACACCGAAGCGACGAGGTACAGCAGCGTAACGACGTTCATGCTCATCGCGCGCCCTCCTTGCCGCCCTCGACACGCTTGGGCTCCTTCTTGCGGAACATCTCGAGCATTCGCCTCGTCACGAGAAACCCGCCGAACACGTTGACGGCCGCGAGCGCGACCGCGAGCGTGCCGAAGAACTTGCCGGTCACGCCGACGGTAAGCGCCGCCGCGAGCATCGCGCCGACGATCACGATCGCCGAGATCGCGTTGGTCACGGCCATCAGCGGCGTATGCAGCGCCGGCGTGACGTTCCAGACGACGTGGTAGCCGACGTACACCGCCAGCACGAAGATGATCACGTTGATCACCGTGTGATTGATGACTTCCATGGTCCCCCCGTTATTTGCGCGTGAGCTCGCCGTCGCGGCACAACAGCGTCGCGGCGACGATATCGTCGGTCAGGTCGATGTTCAGCGTGCCTTCCTTCGTGACGATCAGCTTCATGAAGTCGAGCAGGTTGCGCGCGTACAGCGCCGACGCGTCCGACGCGACCATCGATGCAAGATTCGTGTAGCCGGCGATCGTCACGCCGTTGTGCACGATCACCTGGTCGGCGACCGTCAGCGGGCAGTTGCCGCTCTTCCTGCCGTCGAATTCCGGGCCGCGGCCGGCCGCGAGATCGACGAGCACCGAGCCCGGCTTCATCGACTGCGCGGTTTCGACCGAAATCAGCGTCGGCGCCGGGCGCCCGGGAATCAGTGCCGTGGTGATCACGATGTCGGCCTGCTTCGCGCGCTCGTGCACGAGCGCGGCCTGGCGGCCGAGCCATGACGGCGGCATCGGGCGCGCATAACCGCCGACACCCTGCGCGGCCTCGCGCTCTTCGTCGGTTTCGAACGGGACGTCGAGGAATTTCGCACCGAGCGACTCGATCTGCTCCTTCACGGCCGGCCGCACGTCGGAAGCCTCGATCACGGCGCCCAGCCGCTTCGCGGTCGCGATCGCCTGCAGGCCCGCGACGCCCGCGCCGAGAATCAGCACGCGCGCGGCCTTCACCGTGCCCGCGGCCGTCATCAGCATCGGGAAGAAGCGCGGATACAGCGCCGCGGCGACGAGCACGGCCTTGTAGCCCGCGATGTTCGCCTGCGACGACAGCACGTCGAGACTCTGCGCACGCGTCGTGCGCGGCGCGGCTTCGAGCGCGAAGGCCGTCACGCCGGCCGCGGCCAGTTTCGCCGCCTGCTCGCCGTTGAACGGATCGAGCATGCCGACCAGCACGGAGCCGCGCTTCAGCGAAGGCAGTTCCGCGTCGGTGGGCGCCTGGACCTTCAATACGATGTCGGCATCAAAAGCGGCCGACTGGTCGGTCAATTCGGCACCGGCGGCCGCATAGGCCTGGTCGGGATAACTGGCTGCGACGCCGGCCCCTTTCGCGATACTGACGCGATGGCCGGCAGCCGCGTATTTCTTCACGGTTTCCGGCGTCGCAGCCACACGCGCCTCGTTCGCCCGCGTTTCAGCAGGCACTCCAATATGCATTGTCAGTTCCTCCAGTCATTGTCAGTATTTCTTTTCTTGCGATTTTTACTGCACAACGAGCCGGACAGGCTGACTTACCGGCTCACGGGCAACGGCGTTCACGCTGCACTTTAACCGAAAGCGATGGTTGCGCCAGCACATTCCGCACGATCGTGCGCGAATGCGACATTAACCCGGCTCGTAGCGCCACGCATCGGCGGGACGGACGATTTGCAAGGGTCGGATTGGTCTAATGAGACGCCGGGCAGCGTTCGGGCGCAACCGGTAAAATGCCGAACCATGAAACCCGAAATCTGGACCCCGCATGTGACGGTCGCCGCGCTCGTCGAGCACGCCGGCCGCTTTCTCGTGATCGAGGAAGAAACCTCGACGGGCCTGCGCATCAACCAGCCGGCCGGCCATCTCGAAGCCGGCGAAACGCTGGCCGACGCCGTGATCCGCGAGACGCTCGAGGAAACCGCGCACCCGTTCACGCCCGACGCGCTCGTCGGCGTCTATCTCGCGCACTACGACCGCCCCGGCACCGCCGGCGCGACCTACCTGCGCTTCACGTTCTGCGGCACCGCCGGCGAACCGGTCGCGGGCCACGTGCTCGACGACGGCATCGTCCGCACGCTGTGGATGACGGCCGACGAACTGCGCGCATGCAGCGAGCGCCACCGTTCGCCCGCGGTGATGCGCTGCGTCGACGACTATCTCGCCGGGCGGCGCATTCCGCTCGATTTCGTGCACACGCATTCGGTCGCGCCGCGCCCCGAAGCATTCGAACGTCAGGCGGTCAACAAATGAGCAAGCGCCGTGTAGTGGTGGGCATGTCGGGCGGCGTCGATTCGTCGGTGACCGCGTGGCTGCTGAAGGAACAGGGCTACGACGTGGTCGGCCTGTTCATGAAGAACTGGGAAGACGACGACGACGGCGAATACTGCTCGACGCGCCAGGACTGGATCGACGTCGTGTCGGTGGCCGACCTGATCGGCATCGACGTGGAAGCCGTCAACTTCGCAGCGGAATACAAGGACCGCGTGTTCGCCGAGTTCCTGCGCGAATACTCGGCCGGCCGCACGCCGAACCCCGACGTGCTGTGCAACGCCGAGATCAAGTTCAAGGCGTTCCTCGACCACGCGATGTCGCTCGACGCGGAAATGATCGCGACCGGCCACTATGCGCGCGTGCGCGAGCGCGACGGACGCTTCGAACTGCTGAAGGCGTTCGATCATACGAAAGACCAGTCGTACTTCCTGCACCGGCTGAACCAGGCTCAACTGTCGAAGACGATGTTCCCGCTCGGCGAGATCCCGAAGACGAAGGTGCGCGAGATCGCCGCGCAGATCGGGCTGCCGAACGCGAAGAAGAAGGACTCGACCGGCATCTGCTTCATCGGCGAACGGCCGTTCCGCGATTTCCTGAATCGCTACCTGCCGACGAAACCCGGCCCGATGAAGACGCCCGACGGCAAGGTCGTCGGCGAGCACATCGGGCTCGCGTTCTACACGTTCGGCCAGCGCAAGGGCATCGGCCTCGGCGGCAGCAAGAGCGGCAGCGGCGAGCCGTGGTTCGTCGCCGCGAAGGACATCGCGTCGAACACGCTGTATGTCGTGCAGGGCCACGATCATCCGTGGCTGCTGTCGCGGCAGCTCGTCGCCGGCAACGTGAGCTGGGTCGCCGGCGAGCCGCCGGCGGAAGGCTTCGCGTGCGGCGCGAAGACGCGCTACCGGCAGGCCGATGCCGCGTGCGTGTTTGCACGTGCCGGCGGCGAGCGCTTCTCGCTCGCGTTCGACGACGCGCAGTGGGCCGTCACGCCCGGCCAGTCGGCCGTGCTGTACGACGGCGAGATCTGTCTCGGCGGCGGCATCATCGAAAGCGCCGCGGCCAGCGATCAGCAGGGGCTCGACACACCCGCGCCCGCACTCGCGGACGCGCGCTGACGCGCCGCGGGCGCCGACTGCAAGCGGCTGCGGCCGCCCGCCTTTTCAACGCATGCGCTGCACGGCCGCATCGTAGCGCTCGCGCGCCGCGTCGAACTCCGGGAAATGCCGCTCGGCCCGGCGGTCGGGCGCCATGGGCGTCTCCACCGGCGTCAGCCGGTACTCGGCATGCGCGCGGCGATCGCGACGCGCGCCTCTCGCAGCGCTCACGGACTACCGTGCGCGGCTGGGCGACTGGCACGCGCGGCCGCAGGTGCCGTTCAACCGCGACGCGGACTTCGAAGCCGGCGTCCGGCTGAAGCGCAACGCGCCCGCCTACGGCCCGTTCATCCGCCACACCGGCGCCGGAAGCCGGGCGGCGGCTCGGCAACGCGAGCTTCACGGGACCCGTAGTAGACTCTCGACCATCGTGGGCGCCGGCGGCGGTCAGGCACGGTACGGGCGCCACGCCCGCCGGCCCGGCGCAACGCTGCGGGCGCCGACCTGCCAGCCGCCGGGCGACCGCTCGCGAGCGGCGGCCATCCGAATAATTACGATGGAGTCCCCATGTTTTCCCGACGCTATCTCGCGATGTGGTGCGCGGTCCTGCTGTTCGTGGCCGTCGCGGCGCTCGCCGCGCGGCACGCGATCGCGTGGCTGTGGATCCTGATCCCCGCCGCCCTCGTCGCGCTCGGCCTGTACGACCTGAGGCAGGACCGCCACGCGATCCTGCGCAACTACCCGCTCTGGGGCCACTTCCGCTTCCTGTTCGAGTTCATCCGCCCCGAGATCCGCCAGTACTTCGTCGAGGACGACACCGACGAGAAACCGTTCTCGCGCGCGCAGCGCAGCCTCGTCTACCAGCGCGCGAAGAACGTCGCCGACAATCGCCCGTACGGCACCGAGCTGAACGTGAAGGCCGTCGCGCACGAATGGATCAGCCACTCGCTCGCGCCGACGAAGCTGCCGAATCACGATTTCCGCATCCGCGTCGGCGCGAATCGCGCGCAACCGTATGACATTTCGATCTTCAACATCTCGGCGATGAGCTTCGGCTCGCTGTCCGCGAACGCGATCCGCTCGCTGAACCTCGGCGCGAAGAAAGGCGGTTTCGCGCACGACACCGGCGAAGGCTCGCTGTCGAAGTACCACCGCGAGAACGGCGGCGACATCATCTGGGAAATCGCGTCGGGCTACTTCGGCTGCCGCAACGACGACGGCACGTTCAACCCGGACAAGTTCGCGAAGCAGGCCGCCGATCCGCAAGTCAAGATGATCGAGGTGAAGCTGTCGCAGGGTGCGAAGCCCGGCCATGGCGGCGTGCTGCCGGCCGCGAAGATCACGCCGGAGATCGCCGAGACGCGCGGCGTGCCGATGGGCAAGGACTGCATCTCGCCCGCGACGCACTCCGAATTCTCGACGCCGCGCGGGCTGCTCGAATTCGTCGAACGGCTGCGCACGCTGTCGGGCGGCAAGCCGACCGGCTTCAAGCTGTGCGTCGGCCATCCGTGGGAATTCTTCGGGATCGCGAAGGCGATGGTCGAGACCGGCATCGTGCCGGACTTCATCGTCGTCGACGGTGCGGAAGGCGGCACGGGCGCGGCGCCGCTCGAATTCACCGACCACGTCGGCGTGCCGCTGCAGGAAGGGCTGCTGCTCGTGCACAACACGCTCGTCGGGATCGGCGTGCGCGACCGCGTGAAGATCGGCGCGAGCGGCAAGATCATCACCGCGTTCGACGTCGCGCGCACGCTCGCGATCGGCGCGGACTGGGTGAACTCGGCGCGCGGCTTCATGTTCGCGGTCGGCTGCATCCAGGCGCAGACCTGCCACACGGGCCGCTGCCCGACCGGCGTCGCGACGCAGGACCCGGTGCGCCAGCGCGCGCTCGTCGTGCCCGACAAGGCCGACCGCGTGTACAACTTCCACCGCAATACGCTGCACGCGCTGCAGGAACTCGTGCAGGCGGCCGGCCTCGCGCATCCGTCCGAGCTGCGCGCGCATCATATCGTGCAACGTATCACGCCGCACGAGGTCCGGCTGATGTCGCAGTTGCTGAAGTACCTGAAGCCCGGCGCGCTGCTCGACGGCAACCATTGCGGCTTCTCGCTGTACGACAAGTGGTGGCCGATTGCGCGCAGCGATTCGTTCACGCTTGGCGAGGCCGTATACGCGTCGATCGAGTGACGCTCGCGACCGCCCCGCTGCCGGGCGGCCCGGCAAAAAGAAAAGCGCCCCGCGGGGCGCTTTTCTTTCGTCTGCCGAATGTGTGACTGCGTGGCCGGCAGCGGCTCAGTTCTGCGGCAGCGTGTCGACGAACGACTGCCGCTGCAGCAGCTTCACGAAGTGCTTGTCGAGGTTCGGGTGGCGATCGCGCCAGTTGACCTCGGGCATCCGGAAGTCGAGATAGCCGAGCGCGCAGCCGAGCGCGATGTCGGCGAGCGAGTAATGATTACCGACGCACCACGTCTTGCCGCCGAGACCCTGCGACATCGCGACGAGACCGTCGTCGATCTTGCGCTGCTGGCGCGCGATCCAGCTCGCGCTGCGCTGCACCTCGTCGCGCATCGTGTGTTCGATGCGAATCGCGACCGCCGCGTCGAGCACGCCGTCGCCCAGCGCTTCCCAGCAGCGCACTTCGACGCGCTCACGGCCCGACTGCGGAATCAGCTTGCCGACCGGCGACAGCGTATCGACGTATTCGCAGATCACGCGGGAATCGAACACCGCGGCACCATCCTCCATCACGAGGCACGGGACCTTGCCGAGCGGATTCGATGCATGAATATCCGTCTCCGGCGCCCACACGTTCTCGAGCTCCAGCTTGTAGTCGATCTTCTTTTCAGCGAGCACGATCCGCGCCTTTCGGACGTACGGGCTGCTGAGCGAACCGATTAATTTCATCATCTGCCTTTTTAAGGGAACCGCCGAGAGTATACGTTGTCGCCGATCATAACCGGCCAGCGTCGCGCGGTAGAAAATCGCTCGGCCGGCCTGTGGATGGTTTGCAACAGCCGCCGCCGCGGGCCTTCCGGCGCGGCTTCCCGCCCCTCTCTCACGCGCCGCGTCCCGCGGCGCTACAATCGCGTGATGAATGCGCCCCTCGATACCGCCATCGCCGTCGACGTCTACCGCCAGCGCCGTGAACGCGTGCTTGCCGCACTGCGCGCCGCCGGCGGCGGCGTCGCCATCGTCCCCACCGCGCCGGAACTGCTGCGCAACCGCGATACGGCCTACCCGTACCGGTACGACAGCTACTTCCACTACCTGACGGGCTTCACCGAACCGGATGCCGTGCTCGTGCTGAACGCGGCCGCACCGCACAGCGCGCCGGAGTCGATCCTGTTCTGCCGCGGCAAGAATGTCGACCGCGAGATCTGGGAAGGCTTCCACTACGGGCCCGAAGCCGCGCGCGACGCGTTCGGCTTCGACGCGGCGTTCGCGGTCGACGTGATCGACACCGAGATGCCGCGCCTGCTCGCCGATGCGGGCACCGTGCACTACCGGTTCGGCGCGTCGGCCGATTTCGACCGGCAGCTCGCGGGCTGGCTCGACGCGGTGCGCGCACTCGCGCGCACGGGTGTCGCCGCGCCGGACGCGATGCTCGACCTCACGCCGCTCGTCGACGACATGCGGCTCGTGAAGGACGAGCACGAACTCGCGATCATGATGCGAGCCGCGCACATCTCCGCGCTCGCGCACCGCCGCGCGATGCAGGCGTGCCGCCCCGGCATCCGCGAGTACGAACTCGAGGCCGAGCTGCTGTATACGTTCCGCAAGCACGGCGCGCAGGCGCCAGCGTACGGCTCGATCGTCGCGGCCGGTGCGAACGCGTGCGTGCTGCACTACCCGGCCGGCAACGCGGCCGCACAGGACGGCGACCTGATCCTGATCGATGCCGCGTGCGAACTCGACGGCTACGCGTCGGACATCACGCGCACGTTCCCGGCCAACGGGCGCTTCTCGCCCGCGCAGCGCGCGCTGTACGACATCGTGCTCGCCGCGCAGCAGGCCGCGATCGATGCGACGCGCGCGGGCGTACCGTTCGAGGCGCCGCACGACGCGGCCGTGCGCGTGCTCGCGCAGGGGCTGCTCGACACCGGCATCATTCCGAAAGCGCGCTTCTCGAACGTCGACGACGTGATCGCCGAGCGCGCGTACGCGCGCTTCTACATGCATCGCACGGGCCACTGGATCGGCATGGACGTGCACGACTGCGGCGACTACCGCGAGCGGCTCGCCGAGCGCGACGGCAACGGCGCGCTGCCGTGGCGCACGCTGAAGCCCGGCATGACGCTGACGGTCGAGCCCGGCCTGTATGTGCGCGCAGCCGACGACGTGCCGCCCGAGTACTGGAACATCGGCATTCGCATCGAGGACGACGCAATCGTGCGCGAGCACGGCTGCGAGCTGATCACGCGCGGCGTGCCTGTCGAGGCCGCCGAGATCGAAGCGCTGATGCGCGCGGGCGCATGACCGGCCGCTGCCGACCGTTACCTCCGTTTCACGAATCAAGATGACGACCGCTTCCTCCCCGGCCACGCCGGACTACGACCTCGCCATCGTCGGCGCGGGCCCCGTCGGGCTTGCGCTCGCCGGCTGGCTCGCGCGCCGCAGCGCAACGCAGCACGCGTCGATCGCGCTGATCGATGCGCGCGAACCGGCCGCGAGCGTGAACGACCCGCGCGCGATCGCCGTCTCGCACGGCAGCCGCGTGCTGCTCGACACGCTCGCGTGGCCTGCCGACGCGACGCCGATCGAACATATCCACGTATCGCAGCGCGGCCATTTCGGCCGCACGCTGATCGACCGCGACGAGCACGACCTCGCCGCGCTCGGCTATGTCGTGCGCTACGGCTCGCTCGTGCAGGCGCTCGCGGGCGCCGTGCACGGCACGCGCGTCGACTGGCTCACGTCGACCACCGCGCGCGCGCCGCAGCAGGACGCCGACGGCGTCACGCTGACGCTCGACGGCCCGCAGGGCGAACGCACGCTGCGCGCGCGCATCGTCATCAACGCCGAAGGCGGGCTGTTCCACGAACAGCAGGCCGACGCCGGCAAGCACCGCCGCGACTACGGGCAGACCGCGCTCGTCGGCACGGTCACGGTATCGGCGCCGCGTCCGAACGTCGCATGGGAACGCTTCACGCACGAAGGCCCGCTCGCGCTGCTGCCGCTCGGCGGGCCGCGCCAGGCCGACTACGCGCTCGTCTGGTGCTGCACACCCGACGACGCGGCGCGCCGCGCGGCGCTGCCCGACGACGCGTTCCTGCGCGAGCTCGGCAGCGCGTTCGGCGAACGCATGGGCCGGTTCGTCGCAATCGCGGGCCGCGCGTCGTTCCCGCTCGGGCTGAACGCCGCGCAGACGCTCGTCAGCGGCCGCGTCGCGATCGTCGGCAATGCCGCGCAAACCCTGCACCCCGTCGCGGGCCAGGGGCTCAACCTCGGGCTGCGCGACGCGCATACGCTCGTCGACGCGCTGTCCGCGCAAGGCTTCGAAGCGACCGCACTTGCGACCTTCAACGCGCGCCGCGCGCTCGACCGGCGCTTCACGATCGGCGCGACCGACACGCTGGCGCGCCTGTTCACGATCGACACGGGCCCGCTCCCGCTGCTGCGCGGCGCCGCGCTCACCGCGCTCGAATTCGTGCCGCCGCTCAAGAAGGCGATCGCGCGCCAGATGATGTTCGGCCAGCGCAACTGACGCGCGGGCGCACCGTACGATGCGCCCGGCCGGACCACACAAACCGGGTCAAATCGGCGGGGCATGGGAATACGGTAAAATGCGCGTTTTCCCTCCGCCCTTTTCATGCCCGCGCCGGTCGCGGGCGGTGCCATTGCGATGCCCGTTATCGGCTCTCACGTATTGCGTAACAACCTGTTCGTCGCCCCGATGGCCGGGGTGACGGATCGTCCGTTCCGCCAGCTGTGCAAGCGGCTGGGGGCCGGTTACGCCGTGTCCGAGATGGTCGCGTCCAACGCGCAGCTGTGGAAAAGCGCGAAGACGATGCGGCGCGCGAACCACGCAGGCGAAGTGGAGCCGATCGCGGTGCAGATCGCCGGCGCCGACCCGGCGATGATGGCCGAAGCGGCCCGCTACAACGTCGACAACGGCGCGCAGATCATCGACATCAACATGGGCTGCCCGGCGAAGAAGGTCTGCAACGTCGCGGCCGGCTCCGCGCTGCTGCAGAACGAGCCGCTCGTGCAGCGGATCGTCGAGGCCATCGTCGCGGCGGTCGGCACCGGGCCCGATGCGGTGCCCGTCACGCTGAAGATCCGCACCGGCTGGGATCGCGAGCACAAGAACGCGATCACGATCGCGCGCCTGGCCGAAGCCGCCGGCATCTCGATGCTCACCGTGCACGGCCGCACGCGCGCCGACCTGTACCGCGGCGACGCCGAATACGACACCATCGCGGCCGTGAAGGCGGCCGTGCGGATTCCGGTCGTCGCGAACGGCGACATCACGTCGCCCGCAAAAGCGAAGGCCGTGCTCGATGCAACCGGTGCCGACGCGCTGATGATCGGTCGTGCCGCGCAAGGCCGGCCCTGGCTGTTCCGCGAAATCGATCATTTCCTGCAAACCGGCGAGCTGCTGCCCCCGCCGCTGATCGACGAGATCCAGCACGTGATGAACGAACACCTGGAAGACCACTACGCTTTCTATGGTGAATTCACGGGGGTCCGTACTGCGCGCAAGCACATCGGCTGGTACACTCGCGGCCTTTCCGGTGCCAACGGGTTCCGGCACAGGATGAACACGCTCGATTCCACCCGCGAGCAACTCGCCGCCGTCAATGCATTCTTCGACGCGCAAAAGGCGCTGTCGGACCATCTCGTCTACGTCGATGACGAAGAGGAAAACGGCCAGGGCGAGTCGGACGACCATAACCAGTTAGCAGCATGAGCAAGCACAACATCGAACAATGTGTCCGCGAGAGCCTGGACGTGTATTTCCGGGATCTAGACGGCTCCAATCCGCACGACGTCTATGAAATGGTGATGTCCTGCGTCGAAAAGCCGATGCTCGAGGTCGTGCTCGTACAGGCGGGCGGCAACCAGTCGCTCGCCGCGGAGTACCTCGGCATCAATCGCAATACGCTGCGCAAGAAGCTGCAGCAGCACGGCCTGCTGTAGTCGGCCGTCCCGTCCCCGTTTCCCTGGCTATTGGTGGTTCCATCATGATCAAGCAAGCGCTCATTTCCGTTTCCGACAAGACCGGCATCGTCGACTTCGCGAAGTCGCTGTCCGACCTCGGCGTCAAGCTGCTGTCGACGGGCGGCACCGCGAAACTGCTCGCCGACGCGGGCCTGCCCGTTACCGAAGTGGCCGACTACACCGGCTTTCCGGAAATGCTCGATGGGCGCGTGAAGACGCTGCACCCGAAGGTGCACGGCGGCATCCTCGCACGCCGCGACCTGCCCGAGCACATGCAGGCACTGGAACAGCACGGCATCCCGACGATCGACCTGCTCGTCGTGAACCTGTACCCGTTCGTCGCGACGATCGCGAAGGACGACTGCACGCTCGCCGATGCGATCGAGAACATCGACATCGGCGGCCCGACGATGCTGCGCTCCGCTGCGAAGAACCACCGCGACGTGACGGTCGTCGTCGATCCGGCCGACTACGCGGTCGTGCTCGATGAAATGAAGGCGAACGGCAACACGGTCGGCTACCCGACCAACTTCCGCCTCGCGACGAAGGTGTTCGCGCACACCGCGCAATACGACGGCGCGATCACGAACTACCTGACGAGCCTGACCGACGAGCTGAAGCACGCATCGCGCAATGCGTACCCGGCGACGCTGAACATGGCGTTCGACAAGGTGCAGGACCTGCGCTACGGCGAGAACCCGCACCAGAGCGCAGCGTTCTACCGCGATATCTCGACGCCGGCCGGCGCGCTCGCGAACTACCGCCAGCTGCAGGGCAAGGAACTGTCGTACAACAACATCGCGGATTCCGACGCGGCGTGGGAATGCGTGAAGACGTTCGACGCACCGGCCTGCGTGATCATCAAGCATGCGAACCCGTGCGGCGTCGCGGTCGGCAACGACTCGGCCGACGCGTACGCGAAGGCGTTCCAGACCGACCCGACCTCCGCGTTCGGCGGCATCATCGCGTTCAACCGCGAAGTCGACGAGGCGGCCGCGCAGGCCGTCGCGAAGCAGTTTGTCGAAGTGCTGATCGCGCCGTCGTTCTCCGACGCCGCGAAGCAGGTGTTCGCCGCGAAGCAGAACGTGCGCCTGCTCGAAATCGCACTCGGCGACGGCCATAACGCATTCGACCTGAAGCGCGTGGGCGGCGGCCTGCTCGTGCAGTCGCTCGATTCGAAGAACGTGCAGCCGCACGAGCTGCGCGTCGTCACGAAGCGCCACCCGACGCCGAAGGAAATGGACGACCTGCTGTTCGCGTGGCGCGTTGCGAAGTACGTGAAGTCGAACGCGATCGTGTTCTGCGGCAACGGCATGACGCTCGGCGTCGGCGCAGGCCAGATGAGCCGCGTCGATTCCGCGCGCATCGCGAGCATCAAGGCGCAGAATGCCGGCCTGACGCTGGCCGGCTCGGCCGTCGCGTCGGATGCGTTCTTCCCGTTCCGCGACGGCCTCGACGTCGTCGTGGCAGCCGGCGCGACCTGCGTGATCCAGCCGGGCGGCTCGGTGCGCGACGACGAAGTGATCGCGGCAGCCGACGAACACAACATCGCGATGATCCTGACGGGCGTGCGCCACTTCCGTCACTGATCGCATGCGGCCCGCGCGGCTGCAACACGAAAACCCGGCGACGCAGCACCCGCCGGGTTTTTTATTGCGCGGCGCCGGCGTGCGCGACCTTGCGGCCGGCTCGCCGCACCATTCGTTGTAGTATCGCTGCATCACGCATCTCTCCTCACTCATGCGAATTCTCGGCATCGACCCCGGCCTGCGCGTCACCGGCTTCGGCGTCATCGACGTCAGCGGCCACCGGCTCGCCTATGTCACGAGCGGCGTGATCCGCACGCCGACGGCCGACCTGGCCACCCGGCTCGGCACGATCTTCCAGGGCGTGTCGACGATCGTGCGCGAACATGCGCCCGACCAGGCCGCGATCGAAAAGGTGTTCGTCAACGTGAACCCGCAGTCGACGCTGCTGCTCGGCCAGGCGCGCGGCGCCGCGATCTGCGGCCTCGTCGCGGGCGGGCTGCCGGTCGCCGAATACACGGCGCTGCAGCTCAAGCAGGCCGTAGTGGGCTACGGCCGCGCGACCAAGACGCAGATGCAGGAGATGGTCACGCGGCTGCTCAACCTCTCCGGCCAACCGGGCTCCGATGCGGCCGACGCGCTCGGCATGGCGATCTGCCATGCGCACGGCGGCAACACGCTCAGCACGCTCGGCGGCCTCGCACCGGTGCTCGCGAAGAAAGGGCTGCGCGTGCGGCGCGGGCGGCTGGTCGGCTGATGCCGGCGCGCGCCGGCGCCCTGCCCACCGGACCAACCGTCTTGCCCGTGCGCAACGCACACATGACACGCACCGCTTCGGCCTGACGGCCAAGCCCATCGGCATTGCGCCGCGCGTGCGCTACACTCGCGCTTTCTTCCTTGCATCCCGCCATCCATGATCGGTCGCATCGCCGGCATCCTGCTCGAAAAGAACCCGCCCCACCTGCTCGTCGACTGCAACGGCGTCGGCTACGAAATCGACGTGCCGATGAGCACCTTCTACAACCTGCCGCAGACGGGCGAGCGCGTCGTGCTGCTCACGCAGCAGATCGTCCGCGAGGACGCGCACCTGCTGTACGGCTTCCTGACGCCGCAGGAGCGCACGACCTTCCGCGAGCTGCTGAAGATCACCGGCATCGGCGCGCGCATGGCGCTCGCCGTGCTGTCCGGCATGAGCGTGCAGGAGCTCGCGCAGGCCGTGACGATGCAGGACGCCGCGCGCCTCACGCGCCTGCCCGGCATCGGCAAGAAGACGGCCGAGCGCCTGCTGCTCGAGCTGAAGGGCAAGCTCGGCGCCGACCTCGGCGCGCTCGCCGGCGCCGCGTCGGCGTCCGACCACGCGACCGACATCCTCAACGCGCTGCTCGCGCTCGGCTACTCCGAGAAGGAAGGCCTCGCCGCGATCAAGAATGTGCCGGCCGGCACCGGCGTGTCCGAAGGCATCAAGCTCGCGCTGAAGGCGCTGTCGAAGGCGTAACGCCCGCCAGAACCGACTGTCGGACGCAGTGTCGCGCCGCCGCGCGGCGCGCGCCAGTCGGCCGTCCGGCCAGTTCGGACCGCGAGCGGCGCGCGGTACAATGGCCGCATGATTGAAACCGACAAACTCGCCACCGAGCAGCGGATCATCGCCGCCACGCCCACCTCGTCGCACGAGGAGGTGTTCGAACGCGCGCTGCGGCCGCGCCAGCTCGACGACTACGTCGGCCAGGAAAAGGTGCGCGGCCAGCTCGAGATCTTCATCGAAGCCGCCAAGCGCCGCTCCGAGCCGCTCGACCACGTGCTGCTGTTCGGGCCGCCGGGTCTCGGCAAGACGACGCTCGCGCACATCATCGCGCGCGAGATGGGCGTGAACCTGCGCCAGACGTCGGGTCCCGTGCTCGAACGCGCGGGCGATCTCGCCGCGCTGCTGACGAACCTCGAAGCGAACGACGTGCTGTTCATCGACGAGATCCACCGGCTGTCGCCGGTCGTCGAGGAAATCCTGTATCCGGCACTCGAGGATTACCAGATCGACATCATGATCGGCGAAGGTCCGGCCGCGCGCAGCGTGAAGCTCGACCTGCAGCCGTTCACGCTCGTCGGCGCGACCACCCGCGCGGGGATGCTGACCAACCCGCTGCGCGACCGTTTCGGGATCGTCTCGCGCCTCGAGTTCTACGACGCCGATCAGCTGTCGCGCATCGTGCGGCGCTCGGCGTCGCTGCTGAACGCGCAGATCGATCCGAACGGCGCGCTGGAAATCGCGAAGCGCTCGCGCGGCACGCCGCGGATCGCGAACCGGCTGCTGCGCCGCGTGCGCGACTTCGCGGAAGTGAAGGCCGACGGCCAGATCACCGCAGCCGTTGCCGATGCCGCGCTCGCGATGCTCGACGTCGATCCGGTCGGCTTCGACCTGATGGATCGCAAGCTGCTCGAGGCGATCCTGTACAAGTTCGACGGCGGCCCGGTCGGCATCGACAACCTGGCAGCGGCGATCGGCGAGGAGCGCGACACGATCGAGGACGTGCTCGAGCCGTACCTGATCCAGCAGGGCTTCCTGCAGCGCACGCCGCGCGGGCGCGTCGCGACGCTGCTTACGTACCGCCACTTCGGGCTCTCCGCGCCCGACGCCGGCAGCGCCGAACGCGGCATGTGGGATACGCCCGCCGGGAAGTAACCGGCCGCCCGAGCCACGCCAGCCATGACGACGCCGCCTAGCCGCCACCCCGCCGCACCCGCACCGGGCCCGCGCTGGGCCGAGCCGATCCGCAAGCGCCTCGTGGCCGGCATCACGCACCTGACCGCGGGCGGCGGCGGCCCGTCGCTCGATCTCTCTTCGCCGCCCGGCGATCCCGGGCTGTTCGGCCCCGATGCCGTCTGCTGGCGCGTGCATGCCGACTTCACGTCGATGATGACAGGCGGCATCGCCGCGCTGCTGCTGCAGGCGCTCCATCCGCTCGCGCTCGCAGGCGTCTGGGATCACTCGTCGTTTCGCACCGACATTCTCGGCCGCTTGCGGCGCACCGCCACGTTCATCACGGGCACGACGTTCGGCAGTCGCGCGGACGCACTCGCGCTGATCGAGCGCGTGAAAACGATCCACTCGCGCGTATCGGGTATCGCGCCCGACGGTCGGCCGTACCGCGCCGACGATCCGGCGTTGCTGACCTGGGTGCATATCGCGGAAGTCTCGAGCTTCCTCGCCGCGCATCTGTGCTACGTGAATCCGGCGCTGTCGGGCGAATTGCAGGACCGCTATTACGCCGAAACGGCGTTGATCGCCGAACTGCTCGGCGCACACGAGGTGCCGCGTTCGCGCGCCGAGGTCGCCGCGTATCTCGCGCGCATGCAGCCCGAACTCGAGGCCGGGCCGCATACCTTCGACGTGATGGCCATCCTGCTGAATGTGCCGGTCGCGAAGCCCGCGCTGCGGCCGGCCGCGTCGCTGATGATGCATGCCGGGATCGACCTGCTGCCGCCGTGGGCGCAGCGCATGCTCCGCGTGTCGACGTTCGCGCCGTTGCGACGCGCGGTGGTCCGGCCCGGCGTACGGGCCGTCGCACCCGTGCTGCGCTGGGCGCTCGTCAACGGCGCGTCGAAGCGTGCGCGCCGTCGCGCGACCGCCTCCCCTTCCGATGGCGCCCCGCCCGCCTGACGATTCGCTTCTTCCGATTATTTCAATTTCGCTTCAAATACCTATGACAAGCTGACGGGCCCGCACCCGCGCACGGTCGCACACGCCGCACGCCCCGCCCTTGAGTGACTCGCGCGGTGTCCCGCCCCCGGCCGACATCCGATGCCCGCGATGCCACGCCTGCCGATCCGCTTCGTCCTTGCCGCCGGCCTGTCCGCCGTCTTCGCCCACTCTGCATGCGGACGCGACGATGTTGCCGCCGTTGCTCGCACGGACACCCAAACGCCGTCCGGCGGCACCACGACGACGCCCGCGCCGCCCGCCGCCGTCACGCCGCAACCGGGCAAATGGAAAAGCGCGTGCGCGGCCACGGACCCCGTGATCGACGGCAAGACGGGCGCCGACCTCGGGCGCGCCGGTGCGATCGACGGCGGGAAGAAATACAACAAGGGGGAATTCGACAAGCTGCGCCAGCCGATCACGGCCGACAAGCCCGGCAAGATCGCATACGCGCTCGACTACAAGACGCGCCACGGGCTGCCGCAGTAAGCGTCGCGCAGAAAGAAGGGGGATCCCGGCCGGCCATGCCGGACGGGCCCCACGTGCTCAGAGCACCTTGCGATAGCCGTCGTCGTCGCTCTCGGCGTCCAGGTGCGACACGTCGGCCCACTGCACGACCTGCGCGCGGCCATCCACGTAATCGACGACGTTGATGCTCGTATTGAGCAGTGGGTAGTTGCGCGGCGCCGACAGGTCGAGACCGTTCGCAAAACGGTACGCGCAGTCGAGCACGCCGCCATGCGCGACGCACGCGATCCGGCCGCCCGGATGCGCAGCGACGATCGGTTCGAGCGCATGCAGCACGCGGTGATAGAACGCACGCTGCGACTCGCCGCCTTCCGGTGCGAAGCCCGGATCGCGCGTCTGCCAGGCCGCATACGCGTCCGGAAACAACGCCTCGATCTCGGTGCTGTCGTGCCCCTGGAACGCGCCGTACGAGCGTTCGCGCAACCCGTCCCGCAGCAGCAGCGGCAGCCCGAGCGCATCGGCAAAGGGTTGCGCGGTCTGCTGCGCGCGCATCAGGTCGCTCGAATAGACCGCGTCGATCCGTGCGCCCTCGCGCGCCTCTCGCTCGAGCCGCGCGGCCAGCCGCTGCGCCTGCGCGAGCCCCGAATCGGCCAGCGGGATGTCGATATGCCCCTGGATGCGCTTGATGCGGTTCCAGGCCGTCTCGCCATGACGGATGAAAAGAATCTGCGTGGTGGCCATCGCGGCGCGTCTCCGGGGAAGAATCAGGGCCGAACTTGCAGCCAGAACGTCACGGGGCCGTCGTTGACGAGCGACACCTGCATGTCGGCGCCGAACTCGCCCGTCTCGACGACCGGATGGCGCGCCCGCGCGGCCGCGACGAAATAGTCGAACAGCCGCGCGCCTTCGTCGGGCGGCGCAGCCGGCGTGAAGCTCGGGCGCAGCCCGCTGTTGGTATCGGCCGCGAGCGTGAACTGCGACACGAGCAGCAGGCCGCCTGCGCGCCCCGCGCCGTCGATATTCGACACCGGGAGATTCATCTTGCCGGCCGCGTCGCTGAACACGCGGTAGCCGAGCATTTTCGCCAGCAGCTTGTCGGCCGCCGCGTCGGTATCGCCGCGCTCCGCGCAGACCAGCGCGAGCAGGCCCGCGCCTATCTCGCCCGTCGTGCGGTCGCCGACGCGCACGTCGGCGCGCTTCACGCGCTGGATCAGCGCGATCATGCGGTCAGCGTGACACGCGCGAAGCGGCGCTTGCCGACCTGCACGACGAACTCGCCGGCCTCGACCTTCAGGCCCTTGTCCGACACGGTCGCGCCGTCGATCTTCACGCCGCCCTGCTCGATGTTGCGCAGTGCTTCGCTCGTCGACGGCACGAGGCCGGCCTGCTTCAGCAACTGGCCGATCGCCAGCGGCGCGCCGGCGAGCGTGACTGACGGAATGTCGTCCGGCACGCCGCCCTTCGCGCGGTGATTGAAGTCCTCGAGCGCACGCTCGGCGTCGGCCTGCGAATGGAAGCGCGCGACGATTTCCTGCGCGAGCAGCACCTTGAAGTCGCGCGGGTTGCGGCCGCCTTCGGCTTCGCGCTTGAAGCCGGCGATCTCGTCGAGGCTGCGGAACGACAGCAGTTCGAAGTAACGCCACATCAGCGTGTCCGAAATGCTCATCAGCTTGCCGAACATGTCGGTCGGCTTCTCGCTGATGCCGACGTAGTTGCCCTTCGACTTCGACATCTTCTCGACGCCGTCGAGGCCTTCGAGCAGCGGCATCGTCAGGATGCACTGCTGTTCCTGGCCGTACTGCTTCTGCAGTTCGCGGCCGACCAGCAGGTTGAACTTCTGGTCGGTGCCACCCAGCTCGAGGTCGGCGTTCAGCGCGACCGAATCGTAGCCCTGCATCAGCGGGTACAGGAATTCGTGGATCGAGATCGGCACGCCGCTCTGGAAGCGCTTCGTGAAGTCCTCGCGCTCGAGGATCCGCGCGACCGTGTAGCGCGACGCGAGCTTGATCATCCCGTCCGCGCCGAGCGGCATCGACCATTCGCTGTTGTAGCGGATCTCGGTCTTGTCGCGGTCGAGCACGAGTGCGGCCTGCTCGAAGTAGGTTTTCGCGTTCGACTCGATCTGCTCGCGCGTGAGCGGCGGGCGCGTCGCGTTGCGGCCCGACGGATCGCCGATCAGCGACGTGAAATCGCCGATCAGGAAGATCACCGTGTGGCCGAGGTCCTGCAGCTGACGCATCTTGTTCAGCACGACCGTATGGCCAATGTGGATGTCGGGCGCGGTCGGATCGAGGCCGAGCTTGATGCGCAGCGGCGTGCCGGTGGCCGCGCTGCGCGCGAGCTTCTGCGCGAACTCTTCCTCGATCAGCAGCTCGTCGACGCCGCGCTTCGTGACGGCGAGCGCATGCCGGACTTCATCGGTGATCGGGAAAACGGGCTTGGAACTGGGTTCGGTGCTCATCGGGGCCAGGAAGAATGTCGCAAAAACAGGGATTTTCCCATAACTTGCGCGCGCATCGCTTAACGACGCGTCACGTTGCGCGGATAATCGGGCGCAAGGCGCGCGGCACCGGCCCGCGCCGCACGATCCAGGAGAACCCAACGTGCCGCAACGACAGCCGCAAAACGCCCATCCGGCCGACGGCATCTACTTCGGGCTGATGTCGGGAACCAGCATGGACGGCGTCGACGGTGTCGCCGTGCGCTTCGAGGCCGGCAAGGCGCCGGCCGTGCTCGCGGAAGCATTCGTCGGTTTCGCGCAATCGCTGCGCGACGCGCTGTTCGCGCTGCAGCAGCCCGGCGACAGCGAGATCGACCGCGAATCGCTCGCGGCGAACGCGCTCGTCACGCGCTACGCGGTGTGCTGCCACGAATTGCAGCGCACCGCAGGGCTGTCGCGCGACGAGATCCGCGCGATCGGCGTGCACGGCCAGACGGTGCGCCATCGCCCCGAGCGCGGCTATACGCGGCAACTCAACAACCCGGCGCTGCTCGCCGAGCTGACCCATGTCGACGTGATCGCCGATTTCCGCAGCCGCGACGTGGCCGCCGGCGGCCACGGCGCGCCGCTCGCACCGGCGTTCCATGCGACGGTGTTCGGTGCGCCCGGCGAGACGCGCGTCGTCTGCAATCTCGGCGGGATCAGCAACATCACGATCCTGCCCGGCGAAGACGGCGACGTCCGCGGCTTCGACTGCGGCCCCGCGAATGCGCTGATCGACGCGTGGGCGACCCGCCATCTCGGCAAGCCGTACGACGAAAGCGGCAAGTTCGCCGCGCGCGGCACCGTGCACGCGCCGCTGCTCGACGCGCTGCTAGACGAACCGTATTTCGCCGCGCCGCCGCCGAAAAGCACCGGACGCGACCTGTTCAATCCCGCGTGGCTCGACGCGAAGCTCGCCGCGTTCGCGCAGGTCGCGCCGGAGGACGTGCAGGCGACCCTCACGGCGCTCACCGCCGTCTCGGTCGCACGCGAGATCGCGCAGCACGCACCCGGCTGCAAGGCCGTCTTCGTATGCGGCGGCGGTGCGCGCAATCCGGTGCTGCTCGACGCGCTCCGGCACGCGCTGCGCGAGGCCGGCGTGCCGGCGACGGTCGATACGACGGCCGCGCTCGGCGTGCCGCCGCAACAGGTCGAGGCGCTCGCGTTCGCGTGGCTCGCGTACCGCTTCACCGCGCGCCAGCCCGGCAATCTCGCGACGGTCACCGGTGCGGCCGGCAACCGCGTACTCGGCGCGCTCTATCCGGGTTGACGCCAAGCCTGCCGCACGGCCGGTGCCGCACACTGGCATAAAAAAACGGGGCATGAAGCCCCGTTTTTCATTCCGGCGAACCGGAGCGGATCTGTCGTGCGCTCAGACCGAGAACGACGAACCGCACCCGCAGGTGGTGGTCGCATTCGGGTTCTTGATCACGAACTGGGCGCCGTTGAGGTCGTCCTTGTAGTCGATCTCGGCGCCGACCAGGTACTGGTAGCTCATCGAGTCGATCAGGAGCTGGACACCGTTCTTGTTCATCACGGTGTCGTCTTCGTTGACTTCCTCGTCGAACGTGAAGCCATACTGGAAGCCGGAGCAGCCGCCACCCTGCACGAACACGCGCAGCTTCAGGTCGGGATTGCCCTCTTCGTCGATCAGTTGCTTGACCTTGTCGGCCGCTGCGTCGGTGAAGACGAAAGGAAGCGGCATTTCGGTCGTCGTTGCTGCGGATTCGGTAACAGCGTTCATTGCGAACTCTCCAAAAAGCTTTAGCCGCTATTGTAGGGCCGATCAGAAGATCGTGCTGAAGTCCATGAAATCAATAGGTTCTTGTCGATTTCATCAAACCTGCCCGAGCGAGCCGCCGCAGCAGGGGCCTGGCAGCGGGCATAAAAAAACCGCCAGCGCGAAAGCTGGCGGTTTTTCCGGCAGACGCCGCCCGAAAGCGGCGCGGCCATGAAGCGGAATTAACGCTTCGAGAACTGCTTGGCGCGGCGTGCCTTGCGCAGACCGACCTTCTTACGCTCGACTTCACGCGCATCGCGCGTCACGAAGCCTGCGCTCGACAGCGACGGCTTCAGCGTCGCATCGTAGTCGATCAGTGCACGGGTGATGCCGTGGCGCACTGCGCCTGCCTGACCCGTTTCACCGCCGCCGTTCACGTTCACCTTGATGTCGAACGTCTGGCCGTGGTTCGTGAGTTCCAGCGGTTGACGCACGATCATCAGCGACGTTTCGCGCGAGAAGTAGTCAGCGATGGGCTTGCCGTTGACGATGATGTCGCCCTTGCCAGCCTTGATGAAGACACGTGCGACTGCGCTCTTGCGGCGGCCCGTACCGTAGTTCCAGTTACCGATCATGTGGGTCCCCTTAGATCTCGAGCGCCTTCGGCTGTTGAGCCGAGTGCGGATGCGTCGCTTCTGCGTAGACCTTCAGCTTCTTGATCATCGCGTAGCCGAGCGGGCCCTTCGGCAGCATGCCCTTGACCGCCTTCTCGAGCGCGCGGCCCGGGAAGCGTTCCTGCATCTTGCCGAACGTCGTTTCATAGATACCGCCCGGGTAGCCCGAGTGACGGTAGTACTTCTTGTCCAGCGTCTTGTTGCCCGTGACCTTCAACTTGCTCGCGTTGATGATGATGATGAAATCACCAGTGTCGACGTGCGGAGTGAACTCAGGCTTGTGCTTGCCGCGCAGACGGCGTGCCACTTCGCTGGCAACACGGCCGAGAACCTTATCCGTCGCGTCAATCACGTACCATTCGCGCGTCACCTCATGGGCTTTTGCGGAAAACGTCTTCATGATCGATCCAAAAAAAATGCTTTGCCCGATGTGTTCTTCCTGCTTGTCTGTGTGCGCTTCGAGGCGCGGTGCAGGCTCTCCCTGTTCTTTTTCCGTGGGCATGAATGCGGAAAAGCCCTGAATTATAAAGGAAATCCAACAACGCGGTCAAAGGGAATCCACGTCCCGTGTCCGCGGCGCCCAAAATGGGCCAAAATTCGGTCGTGCCCCGACAAGCCAGGCGATCCGAGCGCCCGGGGAGGCACCCATCGACGCGCGGCACATGACCTTGCCGCGCCAGACCGGCCGAATACGGAAAACAACAAACAAGCATGATGAAACAACGACTTACGCCCTTCTTCGCGGCCGCGCTGCTGGCCGCCGCAGCGCCTGCCGTCGCCGCCCAGGCCGGCTGCGAAGCCAAGCTCGACGCGCTCGATGCGCGCATTGCCGAAGCCCGGACCGCCCATGCCGAGGATCGCGTCGCCCGCCTGCGTGCGGTGCGCGAACGCGTCCGCCACTTCTGCGCACGCGGCCACGGCCATGCGTCGGCCGTGCACGCGCCGGCACCCGACGCACGCTTGCGCGGCACGCTGCCCGACGCGACATCGCAACCGGCCGCACGGCAGCCTGCCTAACGAATGTAACGGATGCCGGGGCGCGCAAGCCGCGCGCCGATGTTTGCATGGGACGAAAAAAAGCCCGAACGGCTGGTTCGGGCTTAATCCACCATAGGAGGAGGGTGGAGGAGACATTCGGAGGTTGCCGCAGCGCGACAACCAATGATGCTCATTATACGAACGTGCCGCCGGCTTCACAAGAAAATTTGCATTGCGAAATCAAACACCACAATGCGAAATTTCCGGAGATCGATCGAAAAAAATCAATTTCCCCTTTAAAATCAAATGCCTGACCTCGACCAGGGCGAGCAAGAATGGCCCCCGACTAGAGTAAAACCCCTAAAGCCAGCAGGGAAATTGCCGTTCGGCACGCTGTTGCGCGCTGTACGCGCGGCTTCGGTGCCGCACGTCGTGCACCGCATCAGCCGACCGCAGCGCCGCGGGCTACAATGCCGGATCGAATCCGAATCAGGCAACGCTGGAGTGCAGGCATGGAATGCAAAGTAAGCTGGATGGGTCAGGACGGCATGGCGTTTTCCGCCCAGACCGGAAGCGGGCATCTCGTCACGATGGACGGCGCGCCCGAAGGCGGCGGTCACAACCTCGCGCCGCGCCCGATGGAAATGGTGCTGCTCGGCACCGGCGGCTGCACGGCCTATGACGTCGTGCTGATCCTGAAGAAGAGCCGCCAGGAAGTTACCGGCTGCTCGGTCACGCTGAAGGCCGAACGCGCGAGCGAAGACCCGAAGGTGTTCACGAAGGTGCACTTCCACTTCACCGTCACCGGCCGCAACCTGAACCCGGCCACGGTCGAACGCGCGATCAACCTGTCGCACGACAAGTACTGCTCCGCGTCGATCATGATCGCGAAGACGGCCGAACTCACGCATTCGTTCGACATCGTCGCCGCCTGAACGCACGGCGCGCGTGCATGAAAAAAGGGCCGGCGCTCCGCAAGGAGACGCCGGCCCTTTCGCATTCGAACGGCAAAGCAGGCCGATAAGCCGGATTCTGTGCACGCTGCGCGCCGAAGCGCACAGCGCGTGGCAGCCATTCCTCTAGGCGCGCCATTGCTGACGCGCTCAAGCTTCCTACCCGCAGACGAGACGGGGGCCCCGTCCTGCATCCGAAGATGCGCGCCTGCCTACTTGGAATTGCTCCGGGTGGAGGTTACCGTGCCGGCGAACGTCGCCGTCGCCGCGGTGCGCTCTTACCGCACCGTTTCACCCTTACCTGATCCCGGCTTGCGCCGGGCCATCGGCGGTTTGCTTTCTGTTGCCCTGTTCCGCGTGTCGCCACGGATGGCCGTTAGCCATCACCCTGCCCTGTGGAGTCCGGACTTTCCTCGCCCCCGCGCGCCCGAAGGCGGCGAGGCCGCGACTGCCTGGCCTGCTTTGCGACGCGCATTCTAGCACTGCGCGCCACCGCCGGCTGCGCGCGTACGGCGGCCGCTGCGAAATACGGCCGGATCGTCGTAGAACGCGGCGTCGGCATTCGCGTCGCACCAGCCCGGTACGCCGAGCACCGGAAGCGGCGAGAAATCGCGACTCGTCAACTCGCCCGTCGCGAGTTCGGCGGCGACGCGCGCATCGACATGCGCATTGCGCTGCGCGTCGGACCACGAAAAATAGTCCGCGCTCACTTCGACGATCCACGTGTGCGCGGTGCAGGACTTGTAAGGCGCGACGAGCTTCTCGAGCAGCGCATGGCCGACGAGCCGCGCTTCGCAGCCCGTGCCCCACGCATCGCGCGCGGCGACCAGCAGCCGCGGCCAGTCGAAGCCGCGCAGCGCATCGGCGAGCGCGCGGTCGGCCGTCACGAACAGCGCGGCATTCTCGTCGAACAGCGTGAGCGCATCGCGCAGCGTGCCGCGCACGGGCCCGACGCCGCCCGCCGCGTCGATCGCGGCGGCCTGGCGCGCGTTCAACGCGGCCTTGATACGCGGATACGCGAACCAGACGAGCGCATTGAAGAAATCGTGAAGATTGTGGCGGGTCGGCACGCCGCCGGTGTCGGCGATATGGGTCTCGTACGCGACACCGGGCGGCAGTTCGGCCTGCGGCACGAACCGCAGCGGCCTGCCGCGACCGCTGATGCGCCCGCCATCGCGGTTCGTGCCGTTGAGCGCACCGTTGAGCGCACCGTTCAGCGCGTCGAGCAGCGCGGCGTCGCCCGCCCGTGCGGCCGCCTGCGCGGCGCGGCCGGGCTCCACGTACTGCGCAAGCCACGGCGCGGACCAGTCGATCCGCGCGAAATCCGCCGCCCCGCTGCCGGCCGCGTGGCCGGCTTCGCGCGGCGGCGCGCCGGTCACGCGAGTTTCCAGCCGATCGTCTCGCCGCCGCGCAGCGGCACGACCGGCGTGTCGCCCGCGAAGATCTCGCGCGGCAGTTCCCATGCCTCGCGGCGCAGCGTGACCGTCTCGGCGCTGCGCGGCAGCCCGTAGAAATCGGCGCCGAAGAAGCTCGCAAAGCCTTCCAGCTTGTCGAGCGCGCCGGCGTGGTCGAACGCTTCCGCATACAGTTCGAGCGCGTGCAGCGCCGTATAGCAGCCTGCGCAGCCGCACGCGGTTTCCTTCGCGCCGCGCGCATGCGGCGCGCTGTCGGTACCGAGGAAGAAACGCGGGTTGCCCGACGTCGCGGCCTCGACCAGCGCGACGCGATGCGTCTCGCGCTTCAGCACGGGCAGGCAGTAGTAATGCGGGCGAATCCCGCCGACGAACAGCGCGTTGCGGTTGTACAGCAGGTGATGCGCGGTGATCGTCGCGCCGAGCAGGCCGGGCGCCGCATCGGCGTCGCGCACGTAGTCGGCCGCGTCCTTCGTCGTGATGTGCTCGAACACGACCTTCAGGCCCGGGAAATCGCGGCGCAGCGGCGTCATCACACGGTCGATGAAAACCTTCTCGCGGTCGAACAGGTCGATCGACGCATCGGTCACCTCGCCGTGCACGAGCAGCGGCATGCCCGTTTCCTGCATCGCCTCGAGCGTCTTCGCGCATTTCGCGAGATCGGTGACGCCGTGGTCGGAGTTCGTCGTAGCTCCTGCCGGATACAGCTTCACGCCGTGCACGAAGCCGCTTTCGCGCGCGCGGCGAATTTCGTCGGGCGGCGTGTTGTCGGTCAGGTACAGCGTCATCAGCGGCTCGAACGTCATCCCGGCCGGCAGCGCGGCGAGGATGCGCTCGCGATAGGCCTGCGCCTGTGCGGTGGTCGTCACCGGCGGCTTCAGGTTCGGCATGACGATTGCGCGGCCGAACTGGCGTGCGGTGTGCGGCAGCACGGCGGCCAGCATGTCGCCGTCTCGCAGGTGCAGGTGCCAGTCGTCGGGACGGGCGAGCGAAAGCGTCGCCGGGGAAGAAGCGTTCGAGGCAGTCATAGGAGGCGTCGTGAGGAACGGACTGGCCATCAGCGGGGCCGGAACACGCGTGCGCGGGCCGACTGACGGCAAACCGCAACACGAGGCCTTTGGCCAGCGGAATCCGCTTTTTACCGCTCAGGGCTCGGTGATATGCTAGAAGCCGCATTGTACCGGGGTTCGCCCGGTTCGTTACCCCCCGCTTCAGCCTGCCGCCCCACGTAAAATGTGCCAACTCCTAGGAATGAACTGCGCCGCGCCGACGGACGTCACATTCTCCTTCACAGGTTTCGCGGCCCGGGGCGGGCTCACCGATCACCATGCCGACGGCTGGGGCATCGCGTTCTTCGAAGACAAGGCCTGCCGCCTGTTCATCGATCACCAGGCATCGGCCACCTCGCCGATCGCCGAGATGGTGAAGCGCTACCCGATCAAGTCCAAGAACACGATCGCGCACATCCGCAAGGCAACGCAAGGGCACATCCTGCTCGAGAACAGCCATCCGTTCATGCGCGAGCTGTGGGGCCGGCACTGGATCTTCGCGCATAACGGCGATCTGCAGGACTACGCGCCGAACATGGACGGCAGCGTCTACCACCCGGTCGGCACGACCGATAGCGAACAGGCGTTCTGCGTGCTGATGCAGGGGCTGCGCGAGGCATTTCCCGGCGCGCAGCCGCCGCTGCCCGAACTGTTCGAGCGCGTCGGCGAGCTCACGCGCGGCATCACCGATCACGGCGTGTTCAACTTCCTGATGTCGAACGGCCAGGCGCTCTTCGCGCACTGCTCGACGCGGCTGCACTACCTGGTGCGGCGCTGGCCGTTCTCGACCGCGCATCTCGTCGACGAAGACCTGTCGATCGACTTTGCGAAATACACGACGCCCGAGGATCGCGTCGCGGTGATCGCGACGCAGCCGCTCACCGACAACGAGGTCTGGACCGCGTTCGAGCCGGGCGAGCTGATCATGTTCCAGTGCGGCGACGTCGCCGCGCGGATGCAGATCCCGGTGCCCGAACGCGTGCTCGAGAAGCTGCGCAATCCGGCGCTCGACGCGTCGGCCTCGGCACCGCGCGAAGCACGCGAAGCGCTCGCAACCGCCGCCGACGGCGATTCCGACGACGCGATCGACTTCTGAGCGCCGCGCACCGGCGCCCTTCCCGCTTTCCAATTCCCGCTCGGCAAGACCGTCGTCCGCAACGTTCGGGCGTGGCGGGCGATTTCGTGCGCACGGCTTTCACCGCCGGGGAAAATCGCCTGCGCGTGCCGGTTTCGTTTCATCCGGACTACATTACGGCATATCGAATCAACGCCACACAACATTCGCTTGATTTTATTAATTTCCAAGCGAAAATAACTCAAATCCGAAATAAACAAACCCGGCAATCTGCAACAGATATAATCCGGAACCCGCATTTTAACGCAACACCCCGATGCGAACCGTGCGCCACCCCACCGATCCGGCAATCACGCACCCACACTGACAAAATCACCCGAACCCTTATCCACAAAGGCTTTCAGTTCGATTCATCACACAATCAAAAAATATCGAATGAAATCGGCATTGTTGCCACATTCGTTATTTTTTTGATAATCGACCACCCTTCCGGTCATTAGACTCCTCCCATCCTCGGTGTAACGAATCACGATTGGCGCAGAAACGGCCACGGCCGCTGCACGTCCATTCAGGCCATTACTCCACCGCGGATTGCGATTTCACTGCACCGCGGTGAATACCACTTCAAAAAAAGAGAGAGGGGCTTGTCGTGAATCACTCATTTCGATCGATATGGAGCGAAACCGCCGGCTGCTGGGTCGCGGTTGCGGAAACGGCACGGGCGCGCGGCAAGCGTTCGGGCGGCGAATCCGGTGCAAGCCGCGGCGCTGCACCCACGGCAACACGCCGGTCGCCGCTTCGCGTCGCCGCGCTCGGCGCCGCGCTGGCCGCGCTGTCGGCCGGCTCCGCGTACGCATCGACCTGCGGCAGCGGCACGGCCGTCGCGAGCGGCGGCACCTGCGCGCTCGGCAGTTTCAGCCCGACCGTCAACGACAACCTGGCCGGCGCAACCACCGTGTCGGGCGGCGACACGGTCGGCGTGACGGGTGCATGGACCAGCGTCGGCGGCGACCCCGGCTACACCCTCACGCCGATCGGCAACGCGACCCTCGTCTCGGGCAACCCGAACCAGCCGCTGCTGTCGCTCGGCGGCAAGACGCAGAGCATCAGCACGCCCGATTTGATCACGGACACCCGGACGTCGGTCGCCACCTACGACTCGTCCGCGTTTTCCGCGTCGACGGCCGGCTCGACCAACGTGCCCGTCTACCATGACGTGAACGGCAACCAGTACGTCAACACGCGGATCGGCACCGTCGACACCTCCGGCGGCACGCTGAACGTGTCGATCGGCAATCCGGCGAACGCACCCGACGCGGCCGGCAACGCGATCTCGATCGCGCCGAAGCAGACCGACCTGACGTTCGCGGACGGCACGGGCTCGGCGAAAAGCGTCGTCAACTGGAATTCGCGCAACCAGATCTGGCTCGGCACCGGCGACTATCTCGCGAGCGGCGGCCCGGTCGGCAGCATCCAGCTCGACGTGCCGGCCTACGCGGGCAAGTTCACCGCGTTCGACGGCAGCGCCTGGAGCGTCACTGATGCCGCTTCGCTTGCCGCCTACAACAACTTTCTCGTGCGCTCGGTGCAAAGCGGCGCGCTCGGCTCGCAAGCGGCCTACGACAGCGCGTTCGGCCAGGCCGTCACGTTCTCGCAGCAGACCTTCCAGTACGCGAACAACGTATCCGCGGGCGACAAGAACACGCTGCCGATCGATCACCTGTCGGTGATGCACGGCACCGGCGCGAATGCGACGCTGCACATCGGCAAGGACGGCCAGATCGACTTCCGCGGCACCGATACGATCGACTCCAGCTCGGCGGTCCTCGCTGAAAACGGTGCGCACTTCGTCAACGACGGCCGCCTGTCGGGCGACTTCACGCTCGTGCGCCTGCTGACCGGCGCGAGCGGCGTCAACAACGGCGCGATCTCGTCCGGGTACGCGTCCGGCGACAACTTCGGCACGGGCGGCAGCACGCAGCCGGGTAATTTCGGCTTCAACGCGTACACGGAAGGAAACGGCGTATACGCGAATGGCGCGGGCACGACGTTCGTCAACAACGGCGTGATGAACGTCGGCGCGTGGAACCTCGTCGGCAACCGCCCCGACCTGCAGAACTACGCGGTGGCCGCGACGGACGGCGCGAGCGGGTCGAACGCCGGTACGATCAACGTCGGCGTGAACGCGACGACGCTCGACAGCCAGGTGATCGGCGGCCTCGTCGCCGGCGGCAGCTTCACGAACGAAGCCGGCGGCACGATCTACCTCGGCCGCGCGGCCAAGTACGACGCCGCGTCGCCGGAGGCCGCGAACGACGTCGCGCTGTCCGCGCACGCGTACGGCATCCTGCTCGGCGCATCGGGCACCGCGAGCAACCTCGGCACGATCGTGATCGGCTCGCAGACGCAGAACGGCGCCGCGCTGGCGAGCGTCGGCTCGTCGTCCGGCACGCTGACCAACTCGGGCTCGATCGTCGTCAACGGCGCGGCGCCCGGCACGCCGCTCGCGAACGTCGGCATGCTTGCGGCCGATAGCGCCGCGACCGTGACCAACACGGGCACGATCACGCTGAACGGCGTGAACGGCATCGGCATCATGGTCGTCGGGACCGGCACGAAAGCGACGGTCGTGACGTCGACCGGCACGATCAACGTGGCCGGCGGCCTCGATCAGGCATCGGGTGCGCGCAACTACGGCGTCTGGGCCGAGGGGCCGCTCGCGAAGGCCACGCTCGACGGCGCGCTCAACCTGACGGGCACCGGCGCGATCGGCGTGCATGCGCGCTCGGGCGCGACGATCGACGTCGGCGCCAACGCGGTGCCGGCCTTCATGTCGGGCACGAACCAGATCGGCTTCTACGCGTATGGCGCGGGCTCGAAGATCAACGTCGCCGCGCGGCACCTCAGCGTCGACACCGACGACTCGACGCTGTTCCGCGTCGCGGGCGGCGCGGCCTACACGGGCACGTCGGCGGCCGGCACCGTCACGACCGACGTCAACGGCCAGCGTGCGCACGGCGTGCTCGCGACCGACGCCGGCACCACGCTGTCGACGGGCAACGCGATCTACAACGTCAACGGCGCGAACGGCATCGCGATCACGGTCGAAGGCGGCGCGCAAGGCACGATCGATGCGGGCGCGACGCTCAACCTGAACGCGACCGGTGCGATCGCGGGCGTCGTCGACGGCCAGGCGCACGACCTCGCCGGCGCGAATGCCGGCGCGCCGGTCGCGACGACGCTGATCAACGATGCCGCCGTCGCGTCGTCGACCGCCGGCGTGACGGGCTTCGTCGCGCAAAACCTCGGCACGCTCGAGAACCGCGACACGGTGCTGCTGACGGGCGCCGGTTCGACGGGCGTCGTGGCCGGCACGCTCGGCACGGTGCACAACGCGTCGACGATCCGCGTCGCCGACGGCACCGGCGCGCTCGTGAAGGGTGCGTCGGCAACGCTCGCCAATACGGGTTCGATCGAAGCCGACGACGGCATTGCAGGCGTGCGCCTGACGGGTGCCGGCGCATCGGTCGCGCTGTCGGGCGCGGGCACCGTCGTCGCGTACGGCAGCGCCGACGGCGTGCTGATCGACTCGACCGTATCGAGCGGCGGACTCGCGGCCGGTGCGACGTCGATCGCGGCCGGCGGCTCGGGAAGCGGGATCCACAACCTCGGCACGAACACGGCGATCGCGTTGTCCGGTACGCAGGTCGCGACTACCGGCAACGGCGCCGACGGCGTCGCATCGACGGGCGCGGGTGCGCGCATCGCGACCGATGCGGCAACGGTCGTCCGCACCGCCGGCACCCACGCGCGCGGCCTGTTCGTATCGGGCGCGGATTCGACGCTCGCGGTCAACGGCACGACCGTTGCGACGACGGGCGCCGGCGCGCATGCGATCGTCATGGACGGCGGTGCGACGGCGCTGTTGTCGGGCGCGAAAATCACCGCATCGGGTGTCGCGGCCGACGGCGTCGTCGCGCGCATCGGCGGCCGCATCGGCGATACGGGTTCGGCGATCGCCAGCGCGGCCGGCAACGGCGCGACCGCGGACAGCGGCGGCATGCTCGCGTTGACCGGCACGACGCTCAAGGGCGCGACGGCCGGCGTGCTGACATCCGACACGCTCGCGAACGGCTCGACGAGCTCGGTGCTCGTCGACGGCGGCAGCGTGACGTCCGCCGCCGGGCCGGCATTCGCCGCGCGCGGCGGCACGGCCGACATCGCAGTGCGCAACGGCACGGTCGTGACGGCCGGCAACGGCACGCTGCTGAACCTCACGAACGGCAGCAACGTGACGTTCAACGCATCGGCGGTGAACCTCGCCGGCGACATCGTCTCCGACGCGTCGAGCACCGGCAACGTGTTCCTCGCGAACGGCACGACGCTAAGCGGCATGATCGACCCGGTCGCGCTGACGATCGACGGCACGAGCACGTGGCGCATGACGGGCAGCTCGGTGCTGAGCAGCCTGAACAACGCGGGCCTCGTCGCGTTCGCCGCGCCGGCCGGCTCGCCGACGCTCACGGGCAGCTACAAGACGCTGACGACCGGCAGCTACGTCGGCAACGGCGGCACGATCGCGCTCAACACGTATCTCGGCGCCGATGCATCGCCGACCGACCGGCTGATCGTGAACGGCGGCACCGCGAGCGGCACGACCGGCCTGAAGATCGCCAACACGGCCGGCACCGGCGCGCAGACGACCGGCGACGGGATCCCCGTGGTCGTCACGGCCAACGGCGGCACGACCACCGCGTCGGCGTTCCATCTCGCGGGCCCGGTACAGGCCGGCGCATACGAATACAGGCTCTATCGCAGCGGCCAGGGCGACGCGAACGGCTGGTACCTGCGCTCGCAGCTCGATCCGACGGACCCCGGCGACCCGACGATCCACCCGTCCGGCGGCGGCAACGGAAATGGCAGCGGCGGCACGCTCGCGTATCGTCCGGGCGTCGCCGGCTACGCGCTGACGCCGCTGCTGAACGCCGACTACGGCTTCTCGACGCTCGGCAAGCTGCACGAGCGCGTCGGCGACATCTACAACCTCGGCAAGCAGCAGCCCGGCAACCGCGATGGCGTGTGGGGGCGCATCGGCGGCCAGAGCCTCGATGCGGACGCGGGCCGCTTCACGGCGGACGAGCGCACGTTCTTCGCGCAGTTCGGCAAGGACTGGACGCTCAACGAGGCGCCCGGCGGCAGCAGCACGCATGCGGGCGTGACGGCCGGCATCGGCGTGTCGAACGCGGGCTTCAGCGACATGGCGCGCGCCGACTCGCCGAACCTGTCGACGTCGACGGGCTCGGTCGAGATGCATGCGCAGAGCGTCGGCGGCTACTGGACGCGCTACCTGTCCGACGGCACGTACTTCGACAGCGTCGGGCAGGTCACGCACTACGGCAACCGCTATCGCGACAGCTACGGCAACGAGGCGTCGCAGAACGGCTTCGGCATCGCGCTGTCGCAGGAGGTCGGCAAGCCGTTCGGCATCGGCGGCACGCCGGTCGCGATCGAGCCGCAGGCGCAACTGATGTACCAGTACCTGAAGCTCAACGGGTTCAACGACAACGTGTCGGCCGTGTCGGGCACGACGACGCATGCGCTGCGCGGCCGCGTCGGCGTGCGCATCTTCCGGCCGAACCTCGAGGCGGGCTCGGGCGGCGGCGCCGCGACGCCGTACTTCACGGCCGACGTGCTGCACGACTTCCTGTCGCCGGGCCAGACCGTCGTCGGCGGCACGCCGTTCGCGACGCATCTCGGCCGCACGTGGTACGAGCTCGGCGTCGGCGTGACCGCAGGCTTCGGCAAGTCGGGCGAGCTGTACGCGAACGCGAAGATCGCGCGCAACATCGGCGGCGCGTACCGGCGCGGGATCGTCGGGCAGGTCGGCTACCGGTATAGCTGGTAGCGGCGGACGAAAAAAAACGCCCGGCGCTCGGCCGGGCGGTTTCGCATTGGCGCGCACGAAGCGCACGCAGTGCGCGAGCGCTCAGTGCAGGATTTTCGCGAGGAAGTCCTTCGCGCGTTCCGATTTCGGATTCGAGAAGAAATCGTCCTTGCGGTCGTCCTCGACGATCGCGCCCTTGTCCATGAAGATCACGCGATGCGCGACCTTCTTCGCGAAGCCCATCTCGTGCGTGACGACCATCATCGTCATCCCTTCCTGCGCGAGTTCGACCATCACGTCGAGCACTTCGTTGATCATCTCGGGATCGAGCGCGGACGTCGGTTCGTCGAACAGCATCGCGATCGGGTCCATCGACAGCGCGCGCGCGATCGCGACACGCTGCTGCTGGCCGCCCGACAGCTGGCCCGGATACTTGTGCGCGTGCGCCTTCAGGCCGACGCGATCGAGCAGCTTCATGCCCTTGTCAGTCGCTTCGTCCTTGCCGCGGCCGAGCACCTTGATCTGCGCGAGCGTCAGGTTCTCGGTGATCGACAGGTGCGGGAACAGCTCGAAATGCTGGAACACCATCCCGACCTTCGAGCGCAGCTTCGACAGGTTCGTCTTCTTGTCGCCGACCGACTGGCCGTTCACGAGGATCTCGCCCTGCTGGAACGGCTCGAGGCCGTTGACGGTCTTGATCAGCGTCGACTTGCCGGAACCCGACGGGCCGCACACGACGACCACTTCGCCTTTCTTGACCTCGGTCGTGCAGTCGGTGAGAACCTGAAACTGGCCGTACCACTTGGAAACGTTCTTGATGGAAATCATCGTGTGACCTTTTTCTGGAGACTCTTGACGAGAACAGACGCCAACGAGCAAATCACGAAATAGCATGCGCCGGCGAACAGGACCATCTCGACGGTCGTGCCGTCGCGATCGCCGACGTTGGCGGCCGTGCGGAAGAAGTCCGCGAGACTGATCACGTATACGAGCGACGTATCCTGGAACAGGACGATCGCCTGCGTGAGCAGCAGCGGCACCATCGCGCGGAACGCCTGCGGCAGGATCACGAGGCGCATTGCGTGCGAGTAGTTCATGCCGAGCGCGAACGCGGCGTTCACCTGCCCGCGCGGCACCGACTGGATGCCGGCGCGGATGATCTCGGAATAATACGCGGCTTCGAACAGCGAGAACGCGACCATCGCCGACGCGAGGCGGATGTCGATCGTCGGCGACAACCCGAGCACGCCCTGCAGCAGCTGCGGCACGATCAGGAAGAACCACAGCAGCACCATCACGAGCGGGATCGAGCGGAACACCGTCACGTAGCCCTGCGCGAACCACGCGAGCGGCTTGACGCCCGACAGCCGCATCAGCGCCAGCAGCGTGCCCCACACGATCCCGATGACGATCGCGATCAGCGTGATCTGCAGCGTGACGATCGCACCCGTCCACAGCGTCGGCAGCGCGCCGGGAATACTACTCCAGTCGAACTGATGCATCACTTGCCTCCGATATAGCCGGGCAGCCGCGTACGGCCTTCGATCCAGCGCATGAGCGCCATCACGACGAGGTTGATCAGCACGTACGCGAGCGTGACCGCGATGAACGACTCATAGGTCTGCGCGGTGTAGTCGACGAGCTGGCGCGCCTGCGCGGACAGGTCGAGCAGGCCGATCGTCGACGCGACGGCGGAGTTCTTGAAGATGTTCAGGAATTCCGACGTGAGCGGCGGCACGATGATCCGGTACGCAACGGGCAGCAGCACGTAGCGATACGTCTGCCATTGCGTGAAGCCCATCGCGAGGCCGGCGGCGCGCTGGCCCTTCGGCAGCGCGTTGATCCCCGAGCGCACCTGTTCGCACACGCGCGCGCCCGTGAACAGGCCGAGACAGACGATCGACGCGGTAAAGAACTGCGTGCCGGGCGGCAACTGCTTGATCCAGGTGCCGATCGATGCGGGCAGCAGTTCCGGTATCACGAGATACCAGACGAAGAACTGCACGATCAGCGGAATGTTCCGGAAGATCGACACGTACGCGGTACCGATCGCGGACAGCCATTTGTTCGGCACCGTGCGCAGCACGCCGAACAGCGAACCGACGATCAGCGCGATGACCCAGGCGGCGAGCGACACTTCGATCGTCACCCGGAAGCCGGACATCAGCCATCCGAAATAAGTCGTCGGCTCGCCGGTCGACACGGGGCTCAGGAAGATGCCCCAGTTCCAGTGGTAAGACATGGGCAAGACTCCAGCAAAAAGAAACGGAAGAAGCGTGGCCTCTTCCGTCTCATTAGCGTCATTTCTGCATCAACGGCCGCGCGGTCAGTCGAGTGCCTTGTCGTTCGGGTTCGCGTACAGCTTCTTCATCGAATCGGACAGCGGGAAGTTCAGGTTCAGCCCCTTCGGCGGGATCGGGTTCTCGAACCACTTCGCGTAGATCTTCGCAGCTTCGCCCGACTTCTCGACTTGCGAGATCGCGTCGTCGACGACCTTCTTGAAGTCCGCGTCGCCCTTGCGCATCATGCAGCCGTACGCTTCTTCCGATTGCGGCGTGCCGACGATCACCCACTCGCCCGGCTGCTTCGCCTTCGCGCGCTCGCCCGCGAGCAATGCGTCATCCATCATGAACGCAACCGCGCGGCCCGATTCCAGCGTGTTGAACGAGTCGCCGTGATCCTTCGCGCTGATGATGTTCATGCCGAGCTGCTTGTCGTTGTTCATCTTGCGCAGCAGGCGCTCCGACGTCGTGCCGGCGGTGGTCACGACCGTCTTGCCCTTCAGGTCCGCGAAATCCTTGACGCCCGAATCCTTCTTCGTCATCAGGCGCGTGCCGATCACGAAGATCGTGTCGGAGAACGCAGCTTGCTGCTGACGCTCGGTATTGTTGGTCGTCGAGCCGCACTCGATGTCGACCGTGCCGTTCTGCACCAGCGGAATGCGGTTCTGCGACGTGACCGGGATGTTCTTCACCTGCAGGTTCGGCAGGTTCAGCTTCTTCTTCACCGCGTCGACCACCTTCAGCTGGAATTCGCGCGAATAGCCGACTACCTGCTGGCTCTGGTCGTAGTAGGAGAAAGGGATCGACGATTCGCGGTGGCCCAGCGCGATCACGCCCGTGTCCTTGATCTTCTTCAGCGTGCCCGTCTCCTGAGCATGCGCGCCGCTTGCGAACGCGCAGAGCGCCGCGACCATCAGGACTGCCTTGTGGTATTTCATTTTGGTCATCTCCTTGGCTAAAACCCGCGCCAGTGTATCAAAGTAATATTTTTGAAAGTACTGGTTGTTTACCGCACTACGAATCGCGCTGTCCGGCGCCTTCCTCCCGGCTCCGGGCCCCCTTTGCGCGCCCCAATGCGCGCGCGGGCGGCACCGGATTCGGCACCGCCCGCGAGGGGTCATGCACGCAACCGGGTGGATTGCGTCATGGCTGGATCATAGTCAATGATCAGGGGTAGAGGCCGCGCATTTCGCGCGCCATCAGGATGCGCGTGCACGCGACGATGAACGCCGCCGTACGCACCGTCACCTTGTGCTCTTCCGCGACCGCCCACACGCCGGCGAACGCTTCGCGCATCACGCGCTCGAGGCGGTGGTTGATCTCGTCTTCCGTCCAGAAGAAGCTCGAGAAATCCTGCACCCACTCGAAGTACGACACGGTCACGCCGCCCGCATTCGCGATCACGTCGGGGATCACGAGCACGCCGTTCGCGCTCAGGATGTCGTCCGCCGCCGTCGTCGTCGGGCCGTTCGCGCCTTCGACGACGATCTTCGTGCGGATCTTCGCTGCGTTCTTCTCGGTGATCTGGTTTTCCAGTGCCGCCGGGATCAGGATGTCGGTTTCGACCGTCCAGAACTCGTCGTTCGGCATCGGCTCCGCGCCTTCGAAGCCCGCGACGCCGCCCGTGCGTGCGACGTGGTCGAGCAGCTTGTTCGAATCGAGGCCGGCCGGCCGGTAGATCGTGCCCGTGTGATCCTGCACCGCGATCACCTTCGCGCCCGCCTCCTGGAACAGCTTCGCCGCGATGCCGCCGACGTTGCCGAAACCCTGCACCGCGATGCGCGCGCCTTCGATCTCGAGGCCCTTCTTCTTCGCCGCTTCGCAGCCGACGACGAACACGCCGCGGCCCGTCGCTTCCTTGCGGCCGAGCGAACCGCCGAGCGCGATCGGCTTGCCGGTCACGACGCCGGTCGACGTCTGGCCCTGGTTCATCGAGAAGGTGTCCATCATCCACGCCATCACCTGTTCGTTGGTGTTGACGTCCGGCGCCGGAATGTCGGTGTTCGGGCCGATGATGATGCCGATTTCGCTGGTGTAGCGGCGCGTTACGCGCTCGAGCTCACCGCGCGACAGCTTGCGCGGGTCGACGCGGATGCCGCCCTTCGCACCGCCGTACGGCACGTTCACGGCTGCGTTCTTCACCGACATCCATGCGGACAGCGCCATCACTTCCGACAGCGTCACGTCCTGGTGGTAGCGCACGCCGCCCTTGCCCGGGCCGCGCGACACGTTGTGCTGCACGCGATAGCCCTCGAAGTGCGCGACGGTACCGTTGTCGAGCTCGATGGGCACATCGACGATCAGGATGCGCTTCGGGCGCTTCAGCGTTTCGAGCCAGCGCGACAGCGAGCCGAGGTACGGCGCGACGCGATCGACTTGCTGAAGATAGTTGCCCCACGGGCCGAGATCGTCGGCGTGCAGGTAGGACGGGATGGACTGCAATTGCGAAGACATGGATGCTCCAACGGTCAACAGGTGCGCACATTGTCGAAAAACCCGTTTTTTTTATCCAATGCCGTTTGCTTATTCGATTATGCGTTTCTTGCATGATCGCGATTTTTCGCAAATCCGCGGTCGATTTGCGCAAGAACGCACGCGATCGGCCGTGCATCGCGTCTGTGAACAATCGCGTTGCCCGTGCGCGGGCCGGCCGCCGGACAGCCGTCCGACAGGCGCGGCAAGCTCGCCGTCAGCCGGTCGCGGTCGATCGTGCGCAATCGCCGATTGCTAGCCAGTTGCTAACCGGCGGTCTCGCGCAGTTCGTCGCGCACGACCTCCCACAGCGCGCGCACGAGCTTCTGCCGCGGATCGTCGCCCTGCAGCGCGAGCTTGTCGCAATACAGCCGGATCTCCATCGTCAGCGTGAACGGATGCGCACCGCCGCGCGCCGCACGGTCGAGCCGGATCAGCCGGCCGCTCGCGACCGCGTCCTCGACCGCGCTGTGCGGCAGGAACGCGACGCCGTGCCCCGCGAGCGCCATCGCCTTCAGCCCTTCGGCCATGTCGGTTTCGTAGACGCGATCGAGGAACAGCCGCGTCGGCGCGTTCGCGACGATGACTTCCGTCATCCGGCCGAGATACGCGTTCGGCGTATACGACAGGTACGGCACGCGCGCGTCGGCCGTGCCGGGCAGCGTATAGCGCGGCCGGCCCGCGCGGCCTGGCGCCGAGAACGGGCTGATCGGCTCGCTGCCGAGGATCAGCATGTCGTAGCGCGCCGGGTCGAGCGCGACCGGATGGCTCGGGTGGTGGTAGCCCATCACGAGATCGCAGCCGCCCTCGACCAGCGACAGCACCGCATCGTGCACGTTCAGCGCGCGCAGCCGCGTGTGGACCTGGCCCATCTTCGCCTCGATCCGCTGCAGCCAGCGCGGGAAATACGTGAGCGACAGCGTGTGCGGCACCGCGAACTCGATCGTCGGCACCGGCGCGCCGACGTGGCCGCGCAACAGCGTCCTCGCCTCGTGCGCCTGCGACAGCATCGTCAGCGCCTGCTCGTAGAAGATCTGCCCGGCCTGCGTGAGCCGCGTCGGATAGACCGAACGGTCGATCAGTTCGGTCGCGAGCCACGCTTCGAGCGCCTGGATGCGCCGCGAAAACGCCGGCTGCGATACGTGCCGCAGTTCGGCGGACCGGCTAAAGCTGCGCGTTTCCGCGAGCGAAACGAAGTCTTCGAGCCATTTCAGTTCCATGCAGGCGGGCGCGGCGGGCGGCGGTCGGGAAGAAGCCTGCATTCTACCGGCGGGCGGGCCCGGCCGGCGGCGGCGCGCGCGGCCCGGCGGCCCGCTGCGCACCCGCTCCGGCACGGCATTGGCACGCGGCAGCGCCTGCCGGCCGCGCGCGACCGGGATCGTCCCGCGCCGATGGTAAAATACCGGATTCTCCCTCCCCTCGCTCGACCCGGCCCCAAGGCCCGCCCGATCATGTCCGACACTCGTCCCGATACGCTTTTCGCCCTCACCGCGCTCTCGCCCATCGACGGCCGCTACGCCAGCAAGACCGAAGCGCTGCGCGACTGGCTCTCCGAAGCCGCCTTCATGCGCCACCGCGTCACCGTCGAGGTGCACTGGCTGATCGCGCTGTCGCGCGCCGGCTTCGCGGAAGTCCCGCGCTTCTCCGACGCATCCGAGCAGTTCCTGCTGCAGCTCGCCGAGCGCTTCACCGCGCACGACGCCGCGCGCATCAAGGAAATCGAGCGCGTGACGAACCACGACGTGAAGGCCGTCGAATACTGGCTGAAGGAATCGGTGAAGGGCCAGGCCGAACTCGAGAAGGCCAGCGAATTCATCCACTTCGCGTGCACGTCCGAGGACATCAACAACACGTCGCACGGGATGATGCTCGCCGGCGCGCGCGAACACGTGATCGTGCCGGCGCTGCGCACGGTCTACCAGCGCCTCGTCGCGCTCGCGCACGCGCATGCCGAACAGCCGATGCTGTCGCGCACGCACGGCCAGCCGGCCAGCCCGACGACGCTCGGCAAGGAACTCGCGAACGTCGCCGCGCGTCTCGCGCGTGCGATCGCACGCATCGAGAAGGTCGAGATCCTCGGCAAGATGAACGGCGCGGTCGGCAACTTCAACGCACACCTGTCCGCGTATCCGGAATTCGACTGGGAAGCGTTCTCGCGCGACGTGATCGAAAACCGCCTGAAGCTCACGTTCAACCCGTACACGATCCAGATCGAGCCGCACGACTACATGGCCGAGCTGTTCGACGCGGTCGCACGTGCGAACACGATCCTGCTCGACCTCGACCGCGACGTGTGGGGCTACATCTCGGTCGGCTACTTCAAGCAGAAGACGAAGGCCGGCGAAATCGGCTCGTCGACGATGCCGCACAAGGTCAACCCGATCGACTTCGAAAACTCGGAAGGCAACCTCGGCCTCGCGAACGCGACGCTGCGCCACCTCGCCGACAAGCTGCCGGTGTCGCGCTGGCAGCGCGACCTGACCGACTCGACGGTGCTGCGCAACATGGGCGTCGCGCTCGGCTACTCGCTGCTCGCGTACGACTCGCTGATCCGCGGCCTCGACAAGCTCGAGGTGAACCCGCAGCGCCTGAACGAAGATCTCGACAACTGCTGGGAAGTGCTCGCCGAGCCGGTGCAGACGGTGATGCGCCGCTACGGCATCGAGAATCCGTACGAGCAGCTGAAGGAACTGACGCGCGGCAAGGGCATCACGCGCGAAGCGCTGCAGCAGTTCGTCGGCACGCTCGCGATCCCGCAGGACGCGAAGGACCGCCTGCTCGCGATGACGCCCGCGTCGTACATCGGCAAGGCCGTCGAACTCGCGAAGCGGATCGCGTAAGCGCCCGCCGTCGCCGGACGAACAAAAGCCCGATGCGAGCAATCGCATCGGGCTTTTTCCTTTCCAGACGCTCAGAACGAAATCATCCGGCCCGGGTTGAGCGCGCTCATCACGCTCATCGCCGCCTTCGCAGCCGGAATCGCGATCGGCGACAACTGCCGGCCGAGCGGAATCTCGCGATGGTCGATGCCGGTCAGCATCGAGAAATCGTCGTTGCGGCCGACGAAATCGTCGCAGATCGCCTTGCCGATCCGCACCGTCTGCGCGACGCCGTGGCCGCTCCAGCCCTGCACCATGTACATCGGCACGCGGCCGTCGGTCTTGCGGCTGTCGGTGGCGCCGTTCAGCGTGAAGTCGCTGACGCCGCTCCAGCAGTAGTCGAGCGCGAAGCTGCCGTCAGCCTGCGGAAACACCGTGTTCAGCCGCGTCAGCAGATACGCGTTGACGTCGGGCTGCGCCCAGCAGCTGCCGGTGCCCTGCCCGCCGAACAGCAGCCGGTTGCCGCGCACCGGCCGGTAGTAGTCGATCTGGAACTGCGTGTCGTACACGGGCATGCCGGCCGGCATCAGCGTCGCGACATCGACGTCGAGCGGCGCCGTCACGCTCACGTACGTGAAGAACGGCACGGTCGTCGCCGCACCGTCGTCGAGCAGCCGGAACGTCGTGTTGTGCAGCGCGAGCACGACGCCGCGGCGCGCGGTGATCGTGCCGCCCGGCGTCGTCGCGACGACGCCCGCAGGCGTCTCGTCGAGCTCGAGCACCTCGGTGCCCTCGAACAACGCACCGCCGTTCAGCCGGAAGCCGTGCACGAGGCCGCGCACGAGCGCGAGCGGATGGATCTGCCCGCCGATCGCGTCGATCGCCGCGCCGTGGTACAGCCCCGAGCGCACGTATTCGTCGTGCAGTTGATGGCGGCCGACGAGCGTCACGCCCGCGTCGCCGAGATGACGGCGCGCATCCGCACCGTCGAGCAGCGCGCTCATGTGGCCGGGGTGGACGGCCGCCGTGACGTGGCCGCGCTTGCGGTCGAGATCGAGCGCGTAACGCGCGCCGATCGCATCGATCAGGTCCATCGATTCGGTCGACGCGAAGCGCCACAGCCGCTTCGCATCGTCGTGCGACAGGTGGTCGATCATGTCGGCCGCTTCCCAGCGCGCGAGGCCGGGCGTCAGCTGCCCGCCATTGCGGCCCGATGCGGCCGAGCCGACGTGATGCTTGTCGACGAGGATCGTGTCGACGCCCGCTTCCGCGAGATGCAGCGCGGCCGACGCGCCGAGCAGGCCCGCACCGATCACGAGCACGTCGCACACGACGTCGTGCGCGAGCGGCGCGCCGTTCGCGTGGCGCGACAGCGACGCCTCGTACCAGTTGGCCGGGCGCTCGCCGGCGTAGCGGGCCGGGTTGCACCAGTTCCAGTTGTCTTTTTCGATGTTCAGTTGCGTTTGCTCGAAACGCGATTCGCCCTGGATCAGGGGTTGGTGATTGGAAGTCATGATTGCACTTGCATGGTCTTGGGCCGCCTGTCGAAGAGCCTTCTGGCTTCGCGGGTGGGGCAGCCGGTTCCACTTGGGTGTCAACGAGATAAAGGGCGCGATGGCCCGTGTTGACGGCGGACACGTTCGTGCCGCCTGGGTCCCGGATCGTGCGAAAGCACGCATTGAAAAGTGCCGGGACACCCAATTTCTACACCGCAGAAATAATTCTACAGTGTAGAATAAACTTTCGTCAAGTTTACAGCCGGATCCGCTCCGGCCGCCAGCCCGCATCGATGAAAGACAAACCCGCCCAGGGCCCGCGCGGCCTCGACAAGGACGCGATCGTCGCGGCCGCGCTCGCGCTGCTCGAAGACGTCGGCGAAGCCGCGTTCAGCGTCCGCAAGCTCGCGCAGTCGGTCGGCTGCGACCCGATGAGCGTGCTGTATCACTTCAAGTCGAAGGACGGCCTGAGCCGCGCGATCGCGAACGCGCTGTCGCGCTCGCTCGTGCCGGTCGACGATGCGCAGCCGTGGCGCGAGCGGCTGCGCGATCTCGCGCGCCAGTACCGCGCGCTCGCGCTGCGCCACCCTGCCGCGTTCGCGCTGCTGCAGCGCCACATGAGCACGGGGCCGGCCGACCTCGCGCACATCGAGGCCGTGCACCGCGCGCTGGTCGACGCCGGCATCCCGCGCGCGGCGCTGCCGTCGGTGTGCGTCGGCTGGTATGCGAGCGTGATCGGGCTCGCCGCCGCCGAGGCCGGCGGTCTCACGCGGCCCGCGAACGACGTCGAGCTGGAGGAAATGAACGCGCTGTCGGACACCGAGCATCCGCTCGTCAGGTCGGCCGCCCCGCTCTATGCGCAGCTCGATCCGGAGATCGTGCACGACACGATGCTCGACGTGCTGCTCGACGGCATCGCGAAGCGCGCGCACGCAACCTGACCGGCTGGCGCGCCGCCAATGAAAAAGGCGCCCCGAAGGGCGCCTTTTTCATCACGATTGCGGCGAACCGCGCTCAGTGCTGCTGCGCGAGGCCGATCTTCACCATCACCTGATCGACGATCTGTTCGGGCGTCAGCTCGATGCTGACCACGATCGCTTCGTCCGGGCCCGGCTCCTCGAGCGTGTCGAGCTGGCTCTTCAGCAGCGACGGATCGAAGAAATGGCCGGTGCGGGTCTTCAGGCGCTCGCGCAATACGTCGAACGAACCCTGCAGATACACGAACCGCACGTCGGTGTCGGTGCCGCGCAGCACGTCGCGGTACGAACGCTTCAGCGACGAGCACGTGAACACGGCCGTCTCGCCCGCGCGCTGCTTTTCCTCGATGGACTCGCGGATCGAGCGCAGCCACGGCCAGCGGTCGTCGTCGGTCAGCGGAATGCCGTTGTGCATCTTTTCCTTGTTCGCCGCGCTGTGAAACGCGTCGCCGTCGGTATAGCTGCACGACAGGCGTTCCGCCAGCATTTCGCCGATTCGCGACTTGCCCGCGCCCGACACGCCCATTGCGATCAGAATCATTGCCTACCCCTTGTTACAAAACCATGCTCAGCAGCAGCGTGAAGCTCAGGCCGAGCACCGAGATGATCGTTTCGAGCAGCGTCCAGGTCTTGAACGTCTGGCCGACCGTCATCCCGAAATATTCCTTGATCAGCCAGAAGCCGCCGTCGTTCACGTGCGAGAAGATCAGCGAGCCCGAGCCCGTTGCGAGCACTAGCAGTTCCGGACGGACCGCCGCGCCCGATGCCGCCGCGATCGGCGCGACGATGCCGCAGGCCGTCGTCATCGCGACCGTTGCCGAGCCCGTGGCCAGACGAATCAGCGCGGCGACGAACCAGCCGAGCAGCAGCGGCGACAGGTGCGCCTGCGTGGCGGTTGCGACGATCTGTTGCGAGATCCCGCTATCACGCAGGATACCGCCAAAGCCGCCGCCCGCGCCGACGATCAGCGTGATCCCGGCGATCGGTGCCAGGCACTCGCCGCAGAACTTCTGGATCTGATCGCGGTTGAAGCCCTGCAGCTTGCCGAACGTGAAGAAGCTCACGAGCACGGCGATCAGCAGCGCGACGTCCGAGTTGCCGGCAAAGCGCAGCAGGCTGTTCGGCAGCGTCTTCGGCGCGAAGACCAGGTCGGCCCAGCTGCCGACCAGCATCAGGATCACCGGCAGCAGGATCGTGAACAGCGTGATGCCGAAGCCCGGCAGCTCGCGCTTCTTGCCTTCGGTGTGCGTGTCGACGAATTGCGCGGCGAGCGGGTTGTTCTCCGGCAGCTTCACGAACTTCGAGATCGTCAGCGCGAACAGCGGACCCGCGACGATCGCGGTCGGCACGCCGACGATCAGGCCGAATGCGATCGTCTTGCCGATATCGGCGCCGTACTGCTGGACCGCGAGCAGAGCTGCCGGGTGCGGCGGGATCAGCCCGTGCACGACCGACAGGCCGGCCACCATCGGCAGGCCGACGACGAGCAGCGACTTGCCGGTGCGCTTCGCGACGTTGAACGCGATCGGGATCAGCAGCACGAAGCCGACTTCGAAGAACACCGGCAGGCCGACGATGATCGCGACGAACATCATCGCCCAGTGGATGTTCTTTTCACCGAACCAGTCGATCAGCGTGGTCGCGATCCGCTCGGCGCCGCCCGATTCGGCCATCATCTTGCCGAGCATCGTGCCGAGGCCGACGACGATCGCGATGTGGCCGAGCGTATTGCCGTTGCCCGTCTCGAACGACTTGACGATCTTGTCCATCGGCATCCCGACCACCAGGCCGAGGCCGAGCGACACGATGATGAGCACCAGGAACGGATAGATCTTGAACCGCGCGATCATCACGATCAACGCCACGATCGCGATCACGGTATAGATGAGCAGCATGCTGCCTTGGACAGCCCCCATGTGGACTCCTCCTTGGGATTATTCGAACCGGGCGGATCGTTGCGAGTATGCCCGGCTGTACAGGTCTCCGAAACAGCGGGGAGACCCCCACCGTCAGGACGCTGAATTTTACTTATCTTTACGGTCCGCGGATAGAACCGGTTCCATCAGCAAAAACCCTCGGTAAAACAAGCACTAAGCGCTTGCTTTCCGAGGGTCAAACCGTCATTCCGTACAAGTCTTAACGGGGCAGCTGGCTCGCGGCTTGCGCGAGGCGCGTGACTTCGGCCCAGTCCTGCGCGGCGAGCGCCGCCTTCGGCGTGAGCCACGAGCCGCCGACGCACACGACGTTCGGCAGCTTCAGGAAATTCGGCGCGGTGTCGACCGTGATGCCGCCCGTCGGGCAGAACTTCAGCGCAGGGAACGGGCCGTGGAACGCCTGCAGCATCGGCACGCCGCCCGCCTGCTGCGCGGGGAAGAACTTCACGATCTCGTAGCCGAATTCGAGCGCCTGGATGATGTCGCTCGGCGTCATCACGCCCGGCAGCAGCGGCAGGCCCGCGTCGAGCGACGCGAGGTGCAGGTCCTTCGTCAGGCCCGGCGACACGCCGAACTTCGCGCCGGCCTTCTTCGCCTGCGCGCAGTGCTCGGGCTTCGTGATCGTGCCGACGCCGACGACGATGTCGTCCGCGAGCTGGCTCGCGCGCTGGATCGCCTCCAGGCCGGCCGGCGTGCGCAGCGTGATCTCGAGTACCTTCACGCCGCCCGCGTGCAGCGCGCGCGACACGTGCTCGCCCTGCTCGACCGAGTCGAATGCGAGCACCGGAATGACCGGGCCCAGCTTCACGATTTCAGCAATCGTCTTCATCAAATTCGCTCCTTGAAATTCATGCGTCGACGCGGACGGCCGTTTCGCCGACCAGCGTCCCGAAAACCGATGCGCCCTGCTCGGCCGGCGCCGCGGCCGCGCGGAACACGCCGAACAGTTCGCGCCCGAAACCGACCTCGTTCTCGGCCTGGTGCAGCGGCTGCGCGACCGGACGCGCCTGCCACTCGGCGTCGTCGACCTCGATGTCGAGCACGCCGGCTTCCGCGTCGATCACGAGCGTATCGCCCGTCTTCACCTTGCCGAGCGGGCCGGCCAGCAGCGCTTCCGGCGACACGTGGATCACCGCCGGCACCTTGCCCGACGCGCCCGACATGCGGCCGTCGGTGACGAGCGCGACGTGGAAGCCCTGATCCTGCAGCACGCCGAGCAGCGGCGTCAAACGGTGCAGCTCGGGCATCCCGTTCGCGCGCGCGCCCTGGAAGCGCACGACCGCGACGAAGTCGCGCTTCAGCTCGCCGCGATCGAACGCTTCCTGCACGGCTTCCTGCGAATCGAACACGATCGCGGGCGCCGTCACCTTGCGGTGCTCGGGCGCGACCGCCGAAATCTTGATCACGCCGCGGCCGAGCCGGCCCTGCATCAGGCGCAGGCCGCCGTCCGGCTGGAACGGGTCGCCGATGCCGCGCAGCACCTTCGTGTCATGGCTCTCGGCCGCGCCATCGACCCACGTGAGCTTGCCGTCGATCAGCTTCGGCTCCTTCGTATAGTGCGACAGCCCGCGGCCGGCAACCGTCGTCACGTCCTCGTGCAGCAGGCCGCCTTCGAGCAGGTTGCGCACCAGGAACGCGACGCCGCCCGCCGCGTGGAAATGGTTCACGTCGGCCTTGCCGTTCGGGTAGATCTTCGCGAGCAGCGGCACGACGGCCGACAGTTCGTCGAAATCGTTCCAGTCGATCAGGATGCCGGCCGCGCGCGCGATCGCGACGAGGTGCAGCGTGTGGTTGGTCGAGCCGCCCGTCGCGAGCAGCGCGACGATCCCGTTGACGATCGCCTTCTCGTCGATCACATGGCCGATCGGCGTGTAGCGGCCGCGCTCGACGGTCAGGTCGAGCACGCGGCGCGCTGCCTCGGCCGTCAGCGCGGTGCGCAGCGGCGTGTGCGGATGGACGAACGCCGAACCCGGCAGGTGCAGGCCCATCAGCTCCATCAGCATCTGGTTGCTGTTCGCGGTGCCGTAGAACGTGCAGGTGCCGTGGCCGTGATACGCGGCCGATTCGGCTTCGAGCAGCGCGTCGCGGCCGACCTGGCCGGTCGCGAACTGCTGGCGGATCTTCGCCTTGTCGTCGTTCGACAGGCCGCTCGTCATCGGGCCGGCCGGCACGAAGATGGTCGGCAGGTGGCCGAACTGCAGCGCGCCGATCAGGAGGCCCGGCACGATCTTGTCGCAGATGCCGAGGCAGAGCGCCGCGTCGAACATGTTGTGCGTGAGCGCGATCGCCGTGCCCATCGCGATCGCCTCGCGCGAGAACAGCGACAGCTCCATCCCCGGGTTGCCCTGCGTGACGCCGTCGCACATCGCCGGCACGCCGCCCGCGAACTGCGCGACCCCGCCGTTCTCGCGCGCGGCGGCCTTGATGATGTCGGGGAAATCCTTGTACGGCGCATGCGCGGACAGCATCTCGTTGTACGAGGACACGATGCCGATGTTCGGCTCGCGGATCGTCTTGATCGCGAACTTGTCGCTGCCCTCGAGGCCCGCGAAGCCGTGCGCGAGGTTCGCGCAGGACAGCGCGCCGCGCGCCGGGAACTTGCCCTGCGCGCCGTCGATGCGGTGCAGATAGGCGGAACGGGTCGATTGGCTGCGGGCGATCACGCGTTCGGTGACCTTCGCCAGAGTGGGGTGCAGCGACGTCATGCTGGGCGCTCCTGTATGCCGGCCGACACCGGCGGTTGGAATCGTGGGGACGGTCGAGTGCATCGACTGAACGAAGCAAGTCTAGTAGAAAAACTACAAGCACGCAATGCGGATCGATTCACTCGCAACCCTCGTTCCCGCCACCAGCAAGACGATGCCTAGTGAAAACCCTAATTACACTCACCGCCACCGCGCCAGAGGCACTGCAATAACGCTAGTATTTCCATGTAGATTTTCTACAATTCGATTGCGATACACTCGCTCATCCGAACCCGATTTCCAGCCACTGCCCCATGCTGCCTCGCATTGAAGCGATCCGCGCCGAGCTGCGCCCGTCCGAGCGCAAGCTCGCCGACTACATTCTCGCCGCGCCGCGCGAGGTGCTCGATCTCGCGATGACCGAGCTGTCGACGCGCGCGGGCGTCAGCCAGCCGACGATCGCGCGCTTCTGCCAGGCGCTCGGCTGCAGCGGCTTTCGCGAATTCAAGATCCGGCTCGCGCAGAGCGTCGCGCCGGGCGTGTCGTCGGTGTATCGCGACGTCGAGCCCGACGAACCGGCGCCCGGCATCATCGGCAAGGTGTTCGACCGCACGATCGGCGCGCTGATCGAGGTGCGCAACAGCCTGTCCGCGGGCAGCGTCGCCGATGCGATCGCGCTGCTGTCGAACGCGTCGCGGATCGAGTTCTACGGCGCCGGCGGCTCGGGCATCGCCGCGCAGGACATCCAGCACAAGTTCTTCCGGCTCGGCGTGCCGAGCGTCGCGTATTCGGATCCGCACACGTTCTCGATGTCGTCGGCGCTGCTCGGGCCGCACGACGTGGTCGTCGCGATCTCGAACACCGGGCGCACGCGCGACATCGTCGACGCCGCGCGCTCCGCGCTCGCGTGCGGCGCGAAAGTCGTTGCGATCACGCAGAGCCATTCGCCGCTCGCGAAGCTCGCGACGGTGAGCCTCGCGTCGAACGTCGCCGAGGAAACGGACGTGTTCTCGCCGATGACATCGCGGATGTCGCATCTCGCGATCGGCGACATCCTCGCGGTCGGCGTCGCGCTGTCGCGCGGCCCCGCGCTGATGGAACGGGTCGGCCGCGCGAAGGAAGCGATCACGCGCCGGCGAATCGACGACGGCACGAAGGATTGAAAAAACCGCGCAGAACCGCGCGTAAACGAACAACGGCGCCCCGAAGGGCGCCGTTGCGCATGGATCGGTGCCGGCAGCCTCGCCGGCCGCACCGCTCAGAACGGCTTGATCACGACCAGCGCGACCGCCGCGAGCATGCCGAGTACCGGCAGTTCGTTGAACACGCGATACCACTTGTCGGTGCGGCGGTTCTCGCCACGCTCGAACACCCGCAGCAGGTGCCCGCAGTACGCGTGGTAGATGACGAGCAGCAGCACGACCGTCACCTTCGCATGGATCCAGCCCTGCCCCTGCCCGATGCCGATCGCGAGCCAGAGCCACAGCCCGCAGGCCAGCGCCGGCACCGCGATCATCGTCATGAAGCGAAACAGCTTGCGCGCCATCAGCAGCAGGCGTCGCACCGCGGCCGGATCGGTTTCCATGGCCAGGTTCACGTAGATGCGCGGCAGGTAGAACAGCCCCGCGAACCACGCAGCGATCAGAACGATATGGAACGTCTTGACCCAGAGCATTGCCATCGGTTTGTGCGCCTCGCTTTACTGGCGGCCTTCGCCGTGCCCGAGCACGACGTACTTCAGCGACGTCAGCCCTTCCAGGCCGACGGGGCCGCGCGCGTGCAGCTTGTCGTTCGAGATGCCGATTTCCGCGCCGAGGCCGAATTCGAAGCCGTCCGCGAAGCGCGTCGACGCGTTGACCATCACGCTCGCCGAATCGACCTCGCGCAGGAAACGCATCGCGCGGTCGTGATCCTCGGTGACGATCGCATCCGTGTGATGCGAGCCGTATTGGTTGATGTGCTCGATCGCGGCGTCGAGGCCGTCGACGACCTTGATCGCGAGCACCGGCGCGAGATATTCGGTGTGCCAGTCTTCCTCGGTCGCATCGACGAGCGGGCCGACGCCCGCGTCGGCGAGCACCGCGCGCGCGGCCGCGTCGACGCGCAGCTCGACCTGTTTGTCGCGGTACAGCTTGCCGAGCGGCGGCAGCAGCTTCGCCGCGATGCCGCTCGCGACGAGCAAGGTTTCCATCGTGTTGCAGGTGCCGTAGCGGTGCGTCTTCGCGTTGTCGCAGACGGTCAGCGCTTTGTCGAGATCGGCGCGATCGTCGACGTACACGTGGCAGATGCCGTCGAGGTGCTTGATCATCGGCACGCGCGCCTCGTTGATCAGGCGCTCGATCAGGCTCTTGCCGCCGCGCGGCACGATCACGTCGACGTATTCGGTCATCGTGATCAGCTTGCCGACCGCCGCGCGATCGGCGGTTTCGACGACCTGCACCGCGTCCTGCGGCAGACCGGCCGCCGCGAGCCCTTCGCCGATCAGCTTCGCGAGCGCCGTGTTCGATTCGAGCGCTTCGGAGCCGCCGCGCAGGATCGTCGCGTTGCCCGACTTCAGGCACAGCGCGGCCGCGTCGATCGTCACGTTCGGGCGCGACTCGTAGATGATGCCGATCACGCCGAGCGGCACGCGCATCTGGCCAACCTGGATCCCGCTCGGGCGGTACTTGAGGTTGCCGATCTCGCCGATCGGATCGGCCAGCGATGCGACCTGGCGCAGGCCTTCGACCATCGTCTTCAGCGCCTTGTCCGACAGTGTCAGGCGGTCGACGAACGCCGCATCGAGCCCTTTTTCGCGGGCGCGGCCGACGTCGCGCGCATTCGCGTCCTTCAGCACCTGTGCATCGCGTTCGATCGCGCGGGCCACGGCGTCGAGCGCCGCGTTCTTCGCGGCCGTGCTGGCGCGCGCCATCGCGCGGGAAGCGTGCCGGGCGCGACGGCCCAGGTCGGTCATGTACTGATCGATATCCATCGTGTGACTCGAGAAGCAAGCCGCGCTGGGCGGCATGAATTCGTGGGGAAGCGAGGGGCGGCCATCCGCGGGTGGCCATCCGTGGGGCGCGGCGGCCGGAAGGCCGCGCCGCGGACGGTCGCCCCGGCTTTCGAAGCATTGTAAGCGGGTTGCGCAGCGCGCGCTGAAGGCCCGAACGGGACTTAGCGTCGCACGCGACCCGCGGTCGGCGGTCGCTCGCCGCGCGCGCCCGCGACCGTCATCGCGAGCTGGAACAGCCCGTCCCACGGATCGGGCGGCGGTTGGTCCTGCGTGCGGCGGCCCGGCACGACGGCCGTGAGCCCCTTGACCTGCCGGTCGAGCTGCGCGGCGAACGCGAGCGCCTTCTCGAGCACGGGTTCCGACACGCGGTTCAGCGCGGGGCCGATCAGCCGCTCGCGCGGGCCCCACACGCGGTTCTCGCGCAGCAGCGTCGCCAGCGGCTTGCCGGCCGTCGCGCCGCGCTTGATCCGCAGCAGCGTGCGCAACTCCTCGACGACGGCCCACATCACGAGCACGATCGCCTCGCCCTCGCCCTTCAGCCCGTCGATCATCCGCGCGAGCCGCGCGGCGTCACCGGCGAGCATCGCTTCGTTCAGCTTGAACACGTCGTAGCGCGCGACGTTCAGCACCGCATCGTGCACCTGCTCGAACGACAGCGCGCCCTGCGGATACAGCAGCCCGAGCTTCTGGATTTCCTGGTGCGCGGCGAGCAGGTTGCCTTCGACGCGCTCCGCGATGAACTGCAGTGCGCGCCGCCCGTCGTCGCCGGCCGCGACGCGCTGACCCTGCATCGACAGGCGCTGACCGATCCAGTTCGGCAGTTGCGCGCGGTCGACCGGATCGATCTTCAGCGCGACGCCGCCGTTCTGCAGCGCGGTAAACCACGCGGATTTCTGCGTGGCCGCGTCAAGGCGCGGCAGCGTGACGAGCATCAGCGCATCGGGATTGGCGGTGGCCGCGAGCGTCTTCAGCGCGTCGGCGCCTTCCTTGCCGGGCTTGCCCGACGGAATGCGCAGCTCGATCAGCTGGCGCTCGCCGAACAGCGACATCGCCTGGGTCGCGCCGAGCAGCACGCTCCAGTCGAAGCCGCGCTCGACCGTATGCACCGAACGCTCGGTGAAGCCGGCCGCGCGCGCGGCCGCACGAATGCGGTCGCATGCTTCCTGCGCGAGCAGCGGCTCGTCGCCGTAGACGGTATAGAGCCCGGCCAACCCCTTCGCGAGGTGCGGCTCCAGCGCATCAAGTCGCAATTGCATCGGTGCGTGCGCCGTCGATCAGAGCGGTGGCGGCGGCAGCGGCGCGCGCGGCGCGACGCCCGGCACCACGTCCTCCGGCGCCGGCGTCAGCGAGTGGACGATCGCGAGACGCCGCATCAACTGGTCGACCGCATCGTTCTGCATGTCGCCGAACAGGATGTCGGCTTCCTGCGCCTTCGCGTTCGTGTACTGGTCGCTGTACGTCATCGCACGGTTCAGCGCGATCACGCTCGGCGGGATCAGCACGGTGCCGTCCTTGCTCGTCAGCGTGTAGTTCAGCGTATAGAACAGCGCGTATTCCTGCGCCGAACCGTACTTGTTGAGCGTCAGCGTGTTCTGGCCACGCGACTCCCACATGCGCAGCACGGCGTCGGCGTCATCCGCCGACTTGACGATCTTCGTGTCGCTGCCGGCCTCGACGAGGCGCGTGAGCCGCGCCTCGACAGGCGCCGGCGCGCCGGCCACCAGCAGGTGCTTGAACGCATAGTCCTGCTGGCCCCGCAACTGGAAGCCGCATGCCGACAGCGCAACCGCGCTGCCGACGAGCATCAAAAACGATCTGCGGATCACCTTCGCTCCTTCTGGGTACGTCCGACGGCCGGCGGCCGTCAGACGACGATGTTCACGAGGCGGCCCGGCACGACGACGATCTTCTTCGCCGGCTTGCCGTCGCTGAACTTCGCGAACGCGTCGTCGGCCACCGCCGCGGCTTCGATCGCCTCGCGGCTTGCGTCCTTCGCGACCTTCAGCGCGCCGCGCACCTTGCCGTTCACCTGCAGCACGAGCTCGATCTCGGCCTGCTCGAGCGCGGCCTCGTCGACCTTCGGCCACGGTGCGTCGAGCAGCGGGCCGAATTCGCCCGCGTAGCCGAGCGCCTTCCACAGCTCGAACGTGACGTGCGGCACGACCGGGTACAGCACGCGCAGCAGCACGCCGTACGTTTCGCGCAGCACGCCGGGCGTCGCGCCCTTCGCGCCGTCGACCGCGTTCAGCATCTTCATCGCGGCCGACACGACCGTGTTGTACTGCAGGCGCTGGTAGTCGAAATCGGCCTGCTTCAGCACGCTGTAGATCTCGCGGCGCAGCGCCTTGTCGGCTTCGCCGAGCGCGGCCGCATCGAAGCCCCCGCGCGCGGCGAGCGCTTCGCGGTTTGCGTAACCGAAGCTCCATACGCGGCGCAGGAAGCGGCTCGCGCCCTCGACGCCGGCACCCGACCACTCGAGCTGCTGCTCGGGCGGTGCGGCGAACATCGTGAACAGGCGCGCGGTATCGGCGCCGTACAGGTCGATCAGCACCTGCGGATCGACGCCGTTGTTCTTCGACTTCGACATCTTCTCGATGCCGCCGAGCACGACCGGCTGGCCGTCCGCGTCCAGCGTCGCGCCGACCGGGCGGCCCTTGTCGTCGTGCGTGACCGTCACGTCGGCCGGGTTGTACCAGGTCTTCTTGCCCGATGCGTCTTCGCGGTAGAACGTCTCGTTCAGCACCATCCCCTGCGTGAGCAGGTTCTTCGCCGGCTCGCCGAACTTCACGAGGCCGAGGTCGCGCATCACCTTGGTCCAGAAGCGCGAATACAGCAGGTGCAGGATCGCGTGCTCGATGCCGCCGATGTATTGATCCATCGGCATCCAGTAGTCGGTGCGCGCGTCGACCATCGTCTCGGCGTCCGGCGCCGTGTAGCGCGAGAAGTACCACGACGAATCGACGAAGGTATCCATCGTGTCGGTTTCGCGCTTCGCGGCCGCGCCGCACTTCGGGCACGTGCAGTTCAGGAACGCTTCCGACTTCGCGAGCGGGTTGCCCGAGCCGTCCGGCACGAGGTCTTCCGGCAGCACGACGGGCAGATCTTTCTCCGGCACCGGCACGTCGCCGCACGACGGGCAGTGGATGATCGGGATCGGCGTGCCCCAGTAGCGCTGGCGCGATACGCCCCAGTCGCGCAGGCGCCACGTGACCTGCTTGTCGCCGAAGCCGCCGGCCTTCAGGTCGGCCGCGATCGCGTCGACCGCCGCGCCGTATGCGAGGCCGTCGTACTTGCCGCTGTTCACGCAGACCGCGACTTCCTTGTCGCCGTACCACTCCTGCCACGCGTCGAGCGAGTACGTCTGGCCTTCGGCCGCGATCACCTGCTTGATCGGCAGATCGTATTTCTTCGCGAACGCGAAGTCGCGCTCGTCGTGCGCGGGCACGCCCATCACCGCGCCTTCGCCATAGCTCATCAGCACGTAGTTGCCGATCCACACCTCGACGGGCTCGCCCGTCAGCGGATGCGTGACCGAGAAGCCCGTCGCGACGCCCTTCTTCTCCATCGTCGCGACGTCGGCCTCGGCGACGCCGCCGCGCTTGCATTCGTCGATGAACGCCAGCAGTTCGGGCTTGTCCTGTGCGAGGCGCGTGGCGAGCGGGTGCTCGGCCGCGACCGCGCAGAACGTGACGCCCATGATCGTGTCGGCGCGCGTCGTGAACACGCGCAGCAGCTTCTTCTCGCCGTCGAGTTCGTACGGGAAGCCGAAGTTCACGCCGAAGCTCTTGCCGATCCAGTTCTGCTGCATGATCTTCACGCGCTCGGGCCAGCCGAGGCCGTCGAGATCGTTCAGCAGCTCATCCGCGTACTGCGTGATCCGCAGGTAGTACATCGGGATCTCGCGCTTCTCGACGAGCGCGCCCGAACGCCAGCCGCGGCCGTCGATCACCTGCTCGTTCGCGAGCACGGTCTGGTCGACCGGGTCCCAGTTCACGGTGCCCGTCTTCTTGTACGCGATGCCCTTCTCGAGCATCTTCAGGAACAGCCACTGGTTCCACTTGTAGTAGTCGGGCTTGCACGTTGCGATCTCGCGCGACCAGTCGATCGCGAGGCCCATCGACTGCATCTGGCCCTTCATGTAGTCGATGTTGTCGTAGGTCCACTTCGCGGGCGGCACGCCGTTCGCCATCGCGGCGTTTTCGGCCGGCATCCCGAATGCATCCCAGCCCATCGGCATCAGCGTGTTGTAGCCGTTCATCCGCAGATAGCGGTACATCACGTCGTTGATCGTGTAGTTGCGCACGTGACCCATGTGCAGCTTGCCGGACGGGTACGGCAGCATCGACACGCAGTAGAACTTCGGCTTCTGCGAATCTTCCTTCGTCTTGTAGGCATCGGCTGCGCGCCAGTCGCCCTGGGCGGCGGCTTCGACGTCGGCGGGTACGTATCTCTCGTGCATGGTGTGGTTCGGACTAGGCTTTAAGCGGCGCGACGGCTCGCGCGCAGGAGTGGATCGAAAATCGTGCTTGCCCGGCGGACCTGCAGGTTCGCTGTTGCCGGACCTGTTCGCGGTTTCCGGGCATTTTCCGGGTAACCCGCAGCATGCCCGGGTAGCCTGGAAAATTCCGGGTTACCTGAAAAAGCCTGCCAACCGGGAAAAACGATGATTATACCGCCCGCGCCGGCCCGTTCGGCCGGTCTCGCGGCGGTCGGCCGATCCCGCGGCGGGCGCGGACCGGCCGGAAGAACCGCTCAGCGGTTCGCCGGCACGGCAGACGGCACGGCGGAACCGCCCGCCTGCGGCGGCACGTCGGTCACGAAGCCGATCCGCGTGAGGCCCGCGGCCTGCGCGGCACCCATCACCTGCGCGATCACGTCGTAGCGCGTCGCGCGCGACGCACGCAGCCGCAGCTCGGGCGGCGCGCCGCCCGCGGCGGCGGCCCGGAAGCGCGCGGGCAGCGCGTCGAGCGCAACCGGCGCGTCGTCCCAGTACAGCTTGCCCGCGTCGTCGATCGACAGCGTGACGGATTGCGGCGTGTCGCGCGCGACGCTGGCCGCGACCTTCGGCAGGTCGAGCCGGATCGCGTGCGTCATCAGCGGCGCGGTAATGATGAAGATGACGAGCAGCACGAGCATCACGTCGATCAGCGGCGTCATGTTGATCTCCGCCATCGGCGCGGAGGTCTTGTGGTGCTCGAGTCCGCCGAATGCCATGGTTGTTCCTCCCGGGCCGGCGCGTCAGGCGCCCTGCGCGCACACGAATACGTGCAGGTCGCGCGCGAAGCCGTCGAGTTCCTCGGCGAGCTGCCGCACGAGCCGCCCGAGGATGTTGTAGGCCAGCACGGCCGGAATCGCGACGACGAGCCCGAATGCGGTCATGATCAGCGCCTCGCCGACCGGCCCCGCGACGTTCTCGATCTGCGCCTGCCCGCTCGCGGCGATGCTGCCGAGCGCGTGGTAGATGCCCCACACGGTGCCGAGCAGCCCGACGAACGGCGCGGTGCTGCCGATCGACGCGAGCAGCACCTGGCCGAATTCGAGACGCCGCTGCGAGCGCAGCATCGCGTGGCGCAACGCGCGCAGCACGCGTTCGCTGCGCTCGACGCGCGCGGCCAGCGTGGCCGGATCGTGGTCGTCGACCGCATCGCGCGCGGCTTCGGCGAGCGGCGCGAACACGCGCTCGCGATCGGCGCCGGCAAGCGCGGCGATGCCCGCGTCGAGCGACGGCGCGCGCCAGAACGCGGCGAGCGCGCGCGGCCCCTGCCGCTTCGCGCGGACCAGCAGCCAGGTTTTCATGAAGAGAAAGCACCAGCTGGCGACGGACATCGCCAGCAGCACATAGGCAACGGCGTGCGTGATCGCATCGCCGCTTTCGAGGTAGTGGACAACGCCGGTGGGAATCGCCATCGGAGTTTCCCCGTTGGGTGTCAGCGCAGGCCGAGCACGTCCTGCATGTCGAACAGGCCGGCGCCGCGCGCCGACAGGAAGCGGACCGCGCGCAGCGCGCCCTGCGCGTACGACACGCGGCTCGACGACTTGTGCGTGATCTCGATGCGCTCGCCGATCCCGGCGAACAGCACGGTGTGATCGCCGACGATGTCGCCGCCGCGCACCGCGGCAAAGCCGATCGACGACGGATCGCGTTCGCCCGTCACGCCGTGGCGGCCGTACACCGCGCAATCGTCGAGCGAGCGCCCGAGCGCGCCGGCGACGGCTTCGCCCATCATCAGCGCGGTGCCCGACGGCGCGTCGACCTTGTGGCGGTGGTGCGCCTCGATGATCTCGATGTCGTAGCCGTGCGAGAAATGCTTGGCCGCGAATTCGAGCAGCTTCAGCGTGACGTTCACGCCGACGCTCATGTTCGCCGCGAACACGATGCCGATCTTGGCCGCGGCGGCCTGCAGTTCGGCCTTTTGTTCGGCGGTGAAGCCGGTCGTGCCGATCACGAGCTTCACGTCGTGGCGCAGCGCGGCCTCGACGTGCGCGATCGTGCCTTCCGGGCGCGTGAAATCGATCAGGTAGTCGGCCTGCGCGAACACGGCGTCGAGGTCGTCGGTCAGCTTGATCCCGGTTTCCTTGCCGAGGAACGCGCCGGCGTCCTGGCCGAGGAACGGCGAATCGGCGCGGTCGAGCGCGCCGACGAGCTGTGCGTCGGGATCGTTGAGAACGGCTTCGATCAGCATCCGGCCCATTCGGCCCGATGCGCCGGCAATCGCAATCTTCATGGCTTTCTACACGACAGGTCTAAAGGCGGGCGGCGCAAGCCGCCCCGTTTCCGCACGCCGGCCGCTTACTGCGACTGGGCCGGCGCGGTGAGCGGCTGGTTCTGCAGCGTGTCCGAGCCTTGCGGGCCGACCGGCGGCGACGCCTCGCTCGACGCGTTCGGCTGCGGCGGACGATGGAACTGGAACTGCGGCTGGATCGCCGGCACCGCGCCCGGCGGCTGGCCGCCCGGCACCGGCGCACCGCCGGAAGCCTGCGTGGACGGCGTGAAGCGGCGCGCGTTCGAGCCCTGACCCGACACCTGGTTGGTCGCGCGGTTCGCCGCGCGTGCGGCCTGCGCGTTCGCATCCTGGTCGACCACCGCGCCGGACGCCGGCACGGCGGACGGGCTGGCGACAGCCTCCGCCGCAGGCGCGCTCGCCGCTTGCGCAGCGCGCGCGGCAGCCGCCTCGGAAGCGGCCTTCGCCGCCGCGGCCGCCTTCGCCTTCTTGCCGCCGCGATCGCCGTCGATATCGGCCAGCAGGTCGAGCTCGGACGGCAGGTTCTCGGCGCCGGTCCAGCCCGCGAGGCGATCGCCCGAGAAGGTCACGACGAGATCGCGCTGCTGGACGATCGCCGTCGAGCCGCGCTTGAAGTAGAAGAGGTAATCCCAGCGGTCGGCGTGGAACATGTCCGCCAGCAGCGGCGTGCCGAGCAACGCGCGCACCTGCTCGCGCGTCATGCCGACCTGCAGTTGTGCGGCCTTCTCCTGCGACACGAAGTTGCCCTGCACGACGGTGATCCGATAGGGCGTGATGCTCTGCGCGATGCGCTGCGTCACGCTGTCGTACGACGAACAACCAGCCAGCGCCGCAACGGCGGCGGCAGCGATGATGGCACTCCGCATGCGACTCCTCTGAAAGTGCGAAAGCGTTTCTGGGATCATTTCCTTCACCGTGCTGGCCCGCGTCGCAGGCCGCGCGTATATCTGGAACGGCGAAAAGCCGGTAACATTGAAGCCCTGCATTGTACTCTAGGGATGCCTAGCCATGACCAATCCGACGGATCTCAAGAATATCGGGCTAAAGGCCACCCTACCGCGCCTCAAGATTCTCGAGATCTTCCAGCAGAGCCCCGTGCGCCACCTGACGGCCGAAGACGTCTACCGGAACCTGCTCAACGAGCAGCTCGACATCGGGCTCGCCACCGTCTACCGCGTGCTGACGCAGTTCGAGCAGGCCGGCCTGCTTACGCGCAGCAACTTCGAATCCGGCAAGGCCGTGTTCGAACTGAACGAAGGCTCGCACCACGACCACCTCGTGTGCCTCGATTGCGGCCGCGTCGAGGAATTTTTCGATGCCGAGATCGAAGGCCGCCAGCAGGCGATCGCGAAGGAGCGCGGCTTCCGGCTCCAGGAGCACTCGCTCGCGATGTACGGTTCCTGCACGACCGAGAACTGCCCGCACCGCAAGCACTGAATCGCGCCACCCGCGCACGAAGCACGGCCCGGCCGGCATCTCGCCGCCCGGGCCGTGTTCTTTTTCGGGATCGTGACGCGCGCCGCGCGCAGGCCGGCTCGAGAACCTTACGAAAGCCCTTCGCCGCTCGCGCGAAACCGGCGCCGGGAACCGGGCACCTGCTGCGCGCCGCGTCAGGCCGTGCTCGCGCAGGCCGGCTCGAACTCGAGCGCCCACGCACGATCGAGCGGAATCTCGTCGCAGTTCGGCTGCGGGCCGCCGCGATCGACGATCACGAAATCGCTGACCGCGTCGAGCGCGAGCAGCGGATGGTGCCAGACGCCCTTCGCATAGTTCACGCCCTGCCAGCCGACGGCCAGGAACGCGCGCATCGCTTCGGGCCTGAATTCGCCGGCCGGCGCGACGACGACCGCGTAGCGCGACACGGCCGCGAGCGGGATGAACGCCTGGCTGCCGTGCGGATGGCGCTCCATCAGCGTGACCGCGACCGGCAGCGCGCGCGGCTGCGCGCGAAACACGCTGACGAGCGGCCGGCCGCCGTCCGCACAGACGTCGATCGTCGCGAGATCGTGGAAACGCTCGGTCGTACCCCCGTTGATCGGGAAATGCCGCGCGCCTTCGAGCGCGATCACGTCGCCGAACGGCGCGAACGCTTCGCGGGTCAGGCGCTCGACGCGCAGGATATGGGGTCCGCTCATGCCGTCGCCCTCCTTCAAGCCGGCTCGCCCCACAGACGCAGGCGCGACACGCCGCCGTCCGGGAAGATGTTGAAACGCACGTGCGTGACGGGACCGAGCGCCGCGAGCTGGTCGAACGTATGCACGTGGTCCATCGACAGCTTCTGCTCGCCGAGCAGTTCGGCCCAGAACATCGCCTGCGTGACCAGCGAATCGTCGGTGCCGCCCGCGACCCGCGCGGCCTGCAGCGAACAGCGGTCGGGGAAGTTGCCCTTGAAGAACGCCGTGTCGACTTCGATGCGCCGGATGATGCCCGGCCGTGCGAGCGCGACGATCGCCCAGTCGTTGCCGGGCTCGCGGCGACGCCGAGTTTCCCAACCGTCGCCCATGTTCGCACCGCGCCCCGGCATCAGCATCTGCGAAGCCGGGCCGAAGTGCTGGTTGTTCGCGGCCACCAGATAACCGCCGTTCTCGATCGCCGCGAGATCGACGAGTTCGCCGGCCGGCACATGGCGCCAGTCGCGCTGCGGCTGGCCGTACACGCGCAGCCGCGCGAGCCCGCCGTCCGGATACAGGTTCACGCGCAGGTGCGTGACCGGCTGCGCGTCGTCGACGCTCACGTAGTGATGCGAATTGCCCTGCAGCGTCGTCGCGGGGACGATCGTGCGCCATTCGGCATCGTCGGGCGGCGTGTCGCCGTCGGCGACGCATGCCTCGATCGACGCGGCCGGCGGGAAGTTGCCGGTGAAGTGGCTCGTATCGAGATCGACGCCGAAAATCACGCCCGGCCGCGCGAGCCGCACCACGCAGAAGTCGTGGCCGGTCGTGCGCTTGCGGCGCGTTTCCCAGCCGTCCATCCACTTGCCGTGGTCGTCGTACTTGCCGGGGATGAACACGGCCGGCTCGGGGTTCAGCATGCGCTCTTTCGGCGCGAAGAATTCGTCGCTCGCAAACAATGCCTGCGCGCCGAGGCGCGGGTCGGCGAGGTTCATGTAGCGCCGCGTGAAGGCCGGCGCGTTCGGATCGAGGATGGGGGCTGCCATGTCGTCTCCTGTCGATGAGAGTTGGCGCTTTAGCGCTTACTCTCATCCCATGCTTCGCGGTCGATGAGAGTTGGCGCTTCAGCACCTGCTCCCGTCCCGTGCAAAGCAATTTCTGATTGAGTTCCGGCGCATCGAGGCGCCGGCCGCATGTAATTCGATCGCGCGGGACGACCGGGGGCAAAGCCGCCCCGCGCGACAAGCCGCGCTCAGAGCGCGTGGGCCTGGTCGCCGGCGACCGGCGCCGCGCGGCCTTCCTCTTCGGCCGGCACGTAGCGCAGCTCGCGGTTCAGCACGCGCTTCGCGCGGACCTTGTCGATATCGTTCTCCCACACCGCGACGACGACCGTCGCGACGCAGTTGCCGATCAGGTTGGTCAGCGCGCGGGCGATGCCGACGAACCAGTCGACCGGCAGGATCAGCACGAGGCCGAGCACCGGAATCGCCGGGATCGCCGACAGCGTCGCCGCGAGGATCACGATCGCCGAACCGGGAATCCCGTGCGCGCCCTTCGACGTGACGAGCGACACGAGCAGCACGACGATCAGGTCATGCGTCGACAGCGGCGTGTTGGTGGCCTGCGCGATGAACAGCACGGCGAGCGTCAGGTAGATCGAGAAGCCGTCGAGGTTGAACGAATAGCCGGTCGGGATCACGAGGCCGACCGTCGAATCCTTGACGCCCATGTATTCGAGCTTGCGCATCACCTGCGGCAGCACCGCATCCGACGACGCCGTGCCGAGCACGATCGACAGTTCCTCGCGCAGGTAGCGGATCAGCTTGAACACCGAGAAGCCCGCGAGCCGCATCACGATGCCGAGCACGACCGTGACGAACACGAAGCAGCTCAGGTAGAACACCGCGACCAGGTAGCCGAGCTGCTTGAGCGACGCGACGCCGTACTTGCCGGTCGTGAACGCGATCGCGCCGAGCACGCCGAGCGGCGCGAGCTTGATGATGAAGCCGATGATCCGGAAGAACACGTGCGACAGTTCCTCGATCAGCGAGTTGACGCGCTGCGCGTTGTCGCCGAGCAGCGACAGCGCGGAGCCGAACAGCACCGCGAACACGAGGATCTGCAGGATGTCGCCCTTCGCGAACGCGTCGATCGCGGTGTCGGGGATGATCTTCATCAGGTAGCCGGCGGTGTCCTTCAGGCTTTCGGCGTTCTTCGCGTACGACGCGAGCGACGACGCGTCGAGCGAATGCAGGTCGATGTTCATCCCGACGCCCGGGCGCGTGACCCACGCGAGCACGAGCCCGATGCCGAGCGCGAGCGTCGTCATGATCTCGAAGTAGATGACGGCCTTCAGGCCGACCCGGCCGACCTTCTTCAGGTCGCCCGCGTTGGCCATCCCGCTGACCACGACGCAGAACACGATCGGGCCGATGACCATCTTGATGAGCTTCAGGAAGCCGTCGCCGAGCGGTCGCAGCGACTCGGCGAAATGCGGGAAGAACGCGCCGAGCGCGACCCCCAGGATCAATGCGACGACTACCCGGCCAAACAGCGAATTGAGGAATTTCGACACGGCGCTCTCCCGATCCAACGGTTGCAGTTTCGTCTGTTCATACTGGTAAGACCAGTGATGTTATGGTGGATAGTAGGAAGCCGATATAGTGACGTCAAGGACGGACAAAATAGGGATTTCCCTTCCCCTTCGCATGCGTCCGGCGGGGCCCGAAAGCGGGCCTGATCGTGGCTTTCCCGTAGTGCGGTCGTGCACTGCGCCCGTGCGGATTACAATGCCGGTCAGACCGGCCATCGCTCACATCATGAAAAATGTTCCGCATACCGTGACCGACGCCGCCATCGCGACGATCCGCGACCGGATCGAGGCAGGCGTTTATCCGGTCGGCAGCCTGCTGCCGGCCCAGCGTCAGCTCTCCGAGGAGCTGGAGATCAGCCGTGCGTCGCTGCGCGAGGCGCTGTCGACGCTCGAGGCGCTCGGGATGCTGCGCATCCGCGCGGGCAAGGGCGTATACGTCGAAAGCGCGCAGGCAACGGCCGCGCAAGCCTGGCAGTTTGCCGAGCAGTCGTCGCCGCCCGATACCTACCAGATGCGCTACGCGCTCGAAGGGTTCGCCGCGCGGATGGCCGCGCGCGTGGTCAGCGACGATGACATCGCGTGGTTCGAGGATAATCTCGCCGACCTGCGCGTCGCGCTGACCGAAAGCGCGCTCGACGAGGCGTCGCAGCTCGACTTCGACTTCCATATGCGGATCATCCATCTCGCCGGCAACGCGGCGATCGAATCGATCCTGCGCAGCAGCGCGGACATCATGAAGGAAAGCCAGCGCATGCCGTTCTACCGGCGCGAGCTGCTGCTGTCGACGTGGCACGAGCATCGCGCGATCGTCGATGCGCTGATCGCGCGCGATGCGGCCGCCGCGGGCAGCGCGATCGAAACGCACATCGCGAACGCCGCGCAGCGCGCGGGCATCTTCTTCCCGACGCCGGGCGCCTGACGGCCGTGCGGCGCGCGCCGCACGAGCATCACACCGCTGCGACCGGATTCGCGTCGATCACGAAAAAAGCACGCGCTGCCGCCGGACGATCACGCGGCCTCGCCCGCGAAATCGATCAGCACCTTCATCGCGCGCTGCCGGTCGCCGGCCAGTTCGAACGCGAGGTTCGCGTCGCGCATCGGGAACACGCGCGTGATGGCCGGCCGCAGGTCGACGCGCGCCGCGTTGATCAGTTGCACCGCGAGCGCGAACTCCGCATGGAAGCGGAACGATCCGCAAATCGACAACTCCTTCGCGACCACGACGTTCTGCGGCAGGCTGACATCGCCGCCGAGCCCGAGCTGCACGACGACCCCGCGCGGACGCATCACGTCCAGCCCGTCGCGCAACGCGCGCGCATTGCCCGAACACTCGATCATCACGTCGAACGTGCCCTTGTCGGCGCCGTAGCGCGCGACCCATCCGGCATCGGCCGCCGCATTGATCGTACGGTCGGCGCCGAGCGCGCGGGCCACTTCCAGCGGCGCCTCGACGACATCGGTCGCGACGATCTCCGCCGCACCGTGCACGCGCGCCGCCGCGACCGCCAGCACGCCGATCGGCCCGCAGCCCGACACGAGCACGCGCTTGCCGATCAGCGGGCCCGCGCGCGACACCGCATGCAGCCCGACCGCGAACGGCTCGGCGAGCGCCGCGAGCGACAGCGGCACGTGATCGGCGACCTTCACGCACTGCGCCGCGTCGCACACGAGCGCGTTGCGAAACGCACCCTGCACGTGCGGCATCCGCATCGCACTGCCGTAGAAGCGCATATCCAGACACTGGTTCGGCAAGCCTTCGAGGCAGTAGCGGCACGCCCCGCACGGCCGGCTCGGATTGACCGCGACGCGATCGCCGACCTTCACCGACGTCACGTCCGGCGCGACCGCCGCGACCGTGCCGGCAACCTCGTGGCCGAGCACCATCGGCTGCTGCAGCCGGATCGCACCGAACCCGCCGTGCCGGAAATAATGCAGGTCGGACCCGCAGATGCCGCCCATCGCGACATCAACGCGCACCTGGCCCGGGCCGATCTCGCCCGCATCCTGTTCCTCGACCCGCAGGTCGTTCGGCCCGTGGATCACGACACACATGCAACGCATCCGCATGACCTTCCTCCCTATACGGCGCTGGTCAAGCCGCCGTCGACGAACAGCGTCTGGCCGTTGACGAAATCGGATGCGGCCGACGCAAGGAAAATCGCCGCGCCGCACAGCTCATCGACACGCCCCCAGCGGCCGGCCGGCGTGCGCTTGCACAGCCAGTCCGAGAACGCCGCGTCGTCGACCAGCGCGCGATTCAGCTCCGTTTCGAAATAGCCGGGCGCGAGGCCGTTCGCCTGGATGCCGTGGCGCGCCCAGTCGGCGCACATCCCTTTCGTCAGCATCCGCACCGCGCCCTTCGACGCCGCGTACGGCGCGATCGTCGGCCGCGCGAGTTCGCTCTGCACCGAGCAGATGTTGATGATCTTGCCGCGGCCGCGCGCGATCATGTGACGCGCAACGGCTTGCGCGACGTTGAACACGCCGTCGAGATTCACGCGCATCAGCGCATGCCAGTCGTCGGGCTCGAATGCGTCGAGCGGCGCGCGGCGCTGGATGCCCGCGTTGTTCACGAGGATGTCGATCGCGCCGACGCGCGCCTCGAAGTCGTCGATCGCCGCGCGCACCTGCGCATGCTCGGCGACGTCGAACACCGCGTGGTCGGCCGCAAAGCCTTCGTCGCGCAAATGGCGCGCGAGCGTCGCGGCCTTCTCTTCATTACGATCGTTGATGACGATCGCCGCGCCGGCTTCCGCTAGCCCGCGGGCGAGCGTCAGCCCGATCCCGCGTCCGGAACCCGTGATCAGTGCGCGGCGGCCGTCGAGACGGAACCGTTCAAGTGCGTTGGTCATGCATGTCTCCTCGTGCCGGTGGAGCCGGCTGCCCGTCGCGGCCGGTCTCGCGTTGACGGTATCTTCGGCTGCCGGCCCGATGCCGCGCCAATGGTCTTTTTTGATCCGGTTATCATGAAATCTGATTACCGCGCTCTCCCGCCCATGGAACTCAAGCAATTGCGCGCCTTCGTCACGCTCGCGGAAGAGCTGCATTTCGGGCGCGCCGCGCAGCGCCTGTTCATCGTACAGCCCGCGCTGAGCATGCAGATCAAGGCGCTCGAGGAAGAACTCGGCGCGCGGCTGTTCGAGCGCGACCGCCACAAGGTCGAACTGAGCGACACGGGGCGCGTGTTCCTGCCGGAAGCGCGCGCGACGCTGCAGCAGGCCGCGCGCGCGGAACAGATGGCGCGGCTGTCGAGCCGCGGCGAGATCGGCACGCTGCGGATCGCGTTCGTGTCGTCGGTGCTGCCCGCTCTGCTGCCGGCCGTGCTGCGCACGATGCGCGAGCGTTATCCGCTGATCGCGCTCGAACTGAAGGACATGCCGACGCCCGACCAGATCGCCGCGCTGCGCGACCGGCGGATCGATTTCGGGATGATCCGGCTGCCGGCCGCATATGCGGGCATCGACACGCGCGTGGTGCTGGAAGAAGGCTTCGTCGTCGCGCTGCCGCTCGACCATCCGCTCGCCGCGCACGACACGATCCCACCGACCGCGCTGCGCGGCCAGCCCGCGTTCGTGCTCGCGCGCCGCTACGCGCCCGGCTTTCACGACGACATGCTGCTCGCGCTGAGCCGCGCGGGCACGACGCTCGAATTCGCGCAGGAGTTCGGGGAATTCACGACGATGCTTGCGCTCGTCGCGGCGGGGATGGGCATCGGGCTGATCCCGGCGGAGGCCGCCAGCGCGCTGCCGCCGAACGTGCTCGCGCGGCCGCTCGACCTGGCCGGCTACCGCACCGGAATCGGCCTCGCGTGGACCGACCTCGACAGCCCGCTGAAGCGTGCGTTCGTCGACGCGCTCGAGCAGGTGACGGCGGACAGGCGATGACGCAGTCGGGGCAACAAAAAAGCCCGGCCGGAAAACCGGGCCGGGCTCGTTCGCCGCGCGTGCCGCGTTGCCGCGGCCGCGCAACGTGCGGGATTACTTCGCGTTCGCGAACGCGACAGCCGTATCCAGCATGCGGTTCGAGAAACCCCACTCGTTGTCGTACCAGCTCGACACCTTGACGAGACGGCCCGACACCTTGGTCAGCGTCGCGTCGAACGTCGACGAAGCCGGGTTGTGGTTGAAGTCGATCGACACCAGCGGTGCGTCGTTGTAGCCGAGGATGCCCTTCAGCGCGCCTTCCGATGCTTCCTTCATGATCGCGTTGACTTCCTCGACCGTCGTGTCGCGCTTCGCGATGAACGACAGGTCGACGATCGACACGTTGATCGTCGGGACGCGGATCGCGTAACCGTCGAGCTTGCCGTTCAGTTCCGGCAGCACGAGGCCGACGGCCGAAGCAGCGCCCGTCTTCGTCGGGATCTGGCTGTGCGTGGCCGAACGCGCGCGACGCAGGTCTTCGTGATAGACGTCCGTCAGCACCTGGTCGTTCGTGTACGCGTGGATCGTCGTCATCAGGCCGGTTTCGAGGCCGATCTTGTCGTTCAGCGGCTTGACGAGCGGCGCGAGGCAGTTCGTCGTGCACGATGCGTTCGAGATGACCGTGTGCTCGGCCTTCAGCACGTTGTGATTCACGCCGTAGACGATCGTCGCATCCACGTCCTTGCCGCCCGGCGCCGAGATGATCACCTTCTTCGCGCCACCCTTCAGGTGCGCGCTCGCCTTTTCCTTGGTCGTGAAGAAGCCCGTGCATTCCATCACGACGTCGACGCCGAGCTCGCCCCACGGCAGTTCGGCCGGGTTGCGGTTCGCCAGCACGCGGATCTTGTCGCCGTTCACGACGAGGTAGTCGCCGTCGACCGACACTTCGCCCGGGAACTTGCCGTGCGCGGTGTCGTACTGGGTCAGGTGCGCGTTGGTCTTCGCATCGCCCAGGTCGTTGATTGCGACGATCTCGAGATCGTGCTTCTTGCCGTTTTCATAAAACGCGCGCAGCGTGTTGCGGCCGATACGGCCGTAGCCGTTGATTGCGACGCGAATCGTCATGGTCTATCTCCTGATGGCTGAAAAAATTCGTTTCGTGCAGCTTCACGGTGCGACGCGCGCAACGGGTGGCGCGCGTCGCGAATGCTTTTAGGCCAGCACGGCCTTGGCCGTCTCGACGACCTTGTCGACGGTGAAGCCGAAGTACTTGAACAGCACGCCGGCCGGCGCCGATTCGCCGAACGTGTCGATCCCGACGACGCCGCCTTCGAGGCCGACGTACTTGTGCCAGAAGGCCGTCACGCCGGCTTCGATCGCGACGCGGCGCACGCCGTGCGGCAGCACGCGTTCGCGGTATTCGGCGTCCTGGCGGTCGAACACGTTGGTCGACGGCATCGACACGACGCGCGCCGCGATGCCCTGCTGCGCGAGCGGCTCGACGGCCTTCATCGCGAGCTCGACTTCCGAACCCGTCGCGATCAGGATGATCTTGCGCGCGACGATTTCTTCGTCCCAGTCCTTCAGCACGTAACCGCCCTTCTCGATGTTGGCGATCTGCGCGTCGGTACGCGGGTTGAACGCGAGGTTCTGGCGGCTGAAGATCAGGCTCGACGGACGATCCGCGGCAACCGCGTGCGTCCAGGCAACGGCCGTCTCGACCGTGTCGGCCGGACGCCACACGTCGTGGTTCGGGATCAGGCGCAGGCTCGACACATGCTCGATCGACTGGTGCGTCGGGCCGTCTTCGCCGAGGCCGATCGAATCGTGCGTGAACACGAAGATCGACGGCACCTTCATCAGCGCGGCCACGCGCAGCGCGTTGCGGCTGTAGTCGGAGAACGTCAGGAACGTGCCGCCGAACGGCTTGTGGCCGCCGTGCAGCGCGAGGCCGTTGATCGCGGCGCTCATGCCGAATTCGCGCACGCCGTAGTTGATGTGGTTGCCCAGCACGACGCCCGCGCCTTCCGGATTCGCGCGAACCGCCTTCGATGCCTTCCAGTTGGTCAGGTTCGAGCCGGTCAGGTCGGCCGAGCCGCCGAGCAGTTCGGGCAGCGCGGCGGCCAGACCTTCGATCGCCTGCTGCGACGCCTTGCGGGTCGCGACCGTCTCGGCGCGCTCGTTCGCGCCGGCGATGATCGCCGCGGCCTTCTGGGCCCAGTCGGCCGGCAGCTGGTTAGCCATCCGGCGCTCGAATTCGGCGGCTTCTGCCGGGAACTTCGCGCGATATTGCGCGAACGTCGCGCCCCAGTCGGCCTCGGCGCGCTTGCCGGCTTCCTTCGCATCCCATGCCGCATAGACTTCCTGCGGAATCACGAACGGCTCCCACTTCCAGCCGAGCGCTTCGCGCGTCTTCGCGATTTCTTCCGCGCCGAGCGCGGCGCCGTGCACGTCGTGGCCGCCGGCCTTGGTCGCCGCACCCTTGCCGATCACCGTCTTGCAGCAGATCAGCGTCGGCTTGTCCGACAGCTTCGCCTTCGCGATTGCCGCGTCGACCGCGTCGACGTCATGGCCGTTCACGTTCGGGATCACGTTCCAGCCGTACGCTTCGAAGCGCTTCGGCGTGTCGTCGTGGAACCAGTTCACGACATCGCCGTCGATCGAGATGCCGTTGTCGTCGTACAGCGCGATCAGCTTGTTCAGCTTCAGCGTGCCCGCGAGCGAGCAGGCTTCGTGCGAGATGCCTTCCATCAGGCAGCCGTCGCCGAGGAACACGTACGTGTGGTGATCGACGATCTTCGCGCCGTCGCGGTTGAACTCGTCGGCCATCAGCGCTTCGCCGAGCGCCATGCCGACCGCGTTCGCGAGACCCTGGCCGAGCGGGCCGGTGGTCGTCTCGACACCCGGCGTGATCCCGTATTCCGGGTGGCCCGGCGTCTTCGAGTGAAGCTGGCGGAAGTTCTTCAGCTCTTCGATCGGCAGGTCGTAGCCGGTCAGGTGCAGCAGCGAGTACAGCAGCATCGAGCCATGGCCGTTCGACAGCACGAAGCGGTCGCGGTCTGCCCAGTGCGGGTTCGTCGGGTTGTGCTTCAGATGGCGCGACCAGAGCGCGACGCCGATTTCGGCCATGCCCATCGGCATGCCGGGGTGGCCGGAGTTCGCTTGCTGGACGGCGTCCATCGCGAGCGCACGGATCGCGTTGGCCATCAGGGTGGTAGAGGCGGGAGACGAAGTCGTCATGTCGAGTCCGGAGAACGAGTCGAGGAAACGGGGGCACGGCGGCATCCGGAAGCTCGAGCGTCAATCGTTCCCGGCGCGCGGTGCGGCGCCTGACGGACGCGAAGCGGACGGAGCCTACGGACGGGGCTGCAAAGCTCGTCATTTTAACAGATGGGCCGACATTTCCCTTGTCGACGCGCGGTGTTCCGGCACGGTTTTCCGCCAAACCGCGCGCCTCCTATAATTCAGACGTCAGAACCGACTGCCCCTAGCGGCCCGCCCGTGAGCACCACGCTACTCTTCCACCCCACGCCCGATGCCACCTACGGCTTCCCGAATGCTCGGCGGCTCGCGCGCGTCGCGTCCCTGCACCAGCAGATCGAAGTCTGGGAAACCCCGCAGCTCGGCCGTCTGTTCACGCTGGACGGCCGGCCGATGACGTCGGTCGGCGACGAATACGTCTATCACGAGTGCATGACGCACCCGGCCGCGCTCGCGCATCCGTCGCCGAGAAAGGCGCTCGTGCTCGGCGGCGGCGACGGCGGCGCGGCGCGCCAGTTGCTCAAGCACGCATGCATCGAGCGGATCGTGATCGCCGAGCTCGACGACGAGGTGGTCGGGATGGCGCGCCGTTATCTCGACGACGTGCACCAGGGCGCGCTCGACGACCCGCGCGTCGAGGTCGTGATCGGCGACGCCGCGCATTTCGTCGAGTCGACCATCGAGCATTTCGATCTCGTCGTGTTCGACCTCACGCCGCCCGATTCGCCGGCGGCCGGCCTCTATACGCGCGCGTTCTACGCGCGGCTCAAGCGGATCCTCACGCCGTGCGGCGCGATCTCGATGCATCTCGGCTCGCCGGTGTTCCACGCCGCGCGCATCGCCGCGCTGCTCGACGACCTGCGCGCGAGCTTCGCGGTCGTCGATCCGCTGTCCGCGCACGTGCCGCTGTACGGTTCGCAGTGGCTGATGGCGATCGCGAGCGACACGCTCGATGCGGCCGCGCTGTTCGCGCACGACGTCGACGAACGGCTCGCCGCGCGCCACGTCCAGGGCTTGCGCTACTACGACGCGCGGCTGCATGCGTCCCTCTTTGCCCTGCCGCACGCGCTGCGCGATACACTGGGCGCTCGCCGCTGAGCGTCCGGGCAACCGAGCCGTTCCGCTTTCCCCCACGCAGGAGAACTACCGATGACCGATCCACGTCCGGCCAACGTGCCTTGGTTGACGCCATACCTGGCCGTACGCAACGCGCGCGCGGCCATCGATTTCTTCAAGGCCGCATTCGGCTTCGAGCTGCGCGACGTGCACGACGAGGACGGCGCGATCATGCACGTCGAGATGGCCTATCACGGCCGGCTGATCGTGATGTTCGCACCCGAAGGCGCATTCGGCTCGATCGCGCTCACGCCGAAAAGCGCGCACGCCACCGCGCCGCAGTCGTTCTATCTGTATGTCGACGATGTCGACGCAACCTGGCAGCGCGCGCTGGACGCGGGCGCGAAATCGCTGAGCGCGCCGCAGGACCAGTTCTGGGGCGATCGGTTCGCGCAGATCGAGGATCTCGACGGCTACCGCTGGGCGCTCGCGCGCCATCTCGACGCATGAGCGAAACCGTCACACGCATGAACGAAGCCACCACCACCGCGGCCGTGCCGCGCTTTTTCGTCGACGCGGCACTGCATACCGACGCCACGCTCGCGCTGCCGGCCGACGTCGCGCGCCACGCTCAGGTGCTGCGCCTGCAGCCCGGCGACGTGCTCGCGCTGTTCGACGGCACGGGCGGCCAATACCGCGCGCGGCTCGTCGAGATCGACAAGCGCAGCGCGCTCGCGCAGATCGATGCGTTCGAACCGGCCGAGGCCGAGCCGCCCTATCGCGTGACGCTCGCGCAAGGGATCGCCGGCGGCGACAAGATGGACTGGGTGATCGAGAAGGCCGTCGAGCTCGGCGTCGCGGCGATCGTGCCGCTGTCGACCGCACGCGGCGTCGTGAAGCTTTCCGGCGAACGCGCGGACAAGCGCGTCGCGCACTGGCGCGGCGTCGTGCGCGCGTCGTGCGAACAGTGCGGGCGCAACCGCTTGCCCGAGGTCGCACCGGTACTCGGCTTCAACGCGTGGCTCGATGCGCTGCCGGCCGAACCGGCCGGCGGCGAACTGCGGCTGCTGCTGTCGCCGCGCGCGAGCATCCCGTTCGCGTCGCTGCCCGACACGCCACCCGGAGCGCCCGTCACGCTGCTGATCGGCCCCGAAGGCGGACTGTCGCCCGACGAGGAAAACGCGGCCCGCGCGCGCGGCTTCACCGCGCTGTCGCTTGGGCCCCGCGTGCTGCGCACCGAGACGGCCGGCGCGGCCGTGCTCGCGGCATTGGCAGCGCGCTGGGGCGGATGGTGACGAAATGGGCATGCCGCCGCGAGGTGGCACGACACTTCCCGGCCCGCACGCCACCCTGCCGCGGCGCGCTATGCGGCCGGCGTCGCGGCAGGAATGCGGCGCGTTTCCACGCTGCGGCTTATCGCGGCCTGTCGCTCGACGATCCGTGCGGCATCGAATCGGACAACGCATCGAGAACCGGGCTCAGCACGTCTTGCGGGCTTCCGGTTGCCCAGCCTCCGTCCAGGCTGTAGAGGTCGATCTTGCCCGTCACGGGGCGCGTCACCGGCGCCGCGTCCAAGACCTGCGCCATGCCGGAGAAGATCGCCTTGAACGCGGCAATCCGTGCCGCGTCATTCTTCAGGCGACCGTTGCCAAGCTTCGCCTCCAGCGCCTTCCCGCCAGGCCCGGCATCCGGGACGCGGCACGCGAATTCGACCGTCGCGACCGTCTGGCCCTCGACGGCCGAGTTCGGTTGCTGCGACGACCCGGTCGCCTTGCATTCCGAGCGATTGACCGCGCGCTGATACGCCGCGGCCATGCTCTCGACCGACGGACGCAATGCGGCACTCACCTTCGGCGGCATCGGCGCCAGCATCCCTTCGGCCATGTCCTTGCGCATCGACTCGCCGAGCGTCGACAGGACGCCGACGTTGAGCGCGTCTTCCCCGTCATAACTCGGGCGTACCGCGTCGTTGAACTCGCGGGCCTTCGACGCGTCGCCGTTGACGAACGCGCCGATATAAAGGTCGACGGTCCGTTCGGGCGTAAGCGGCGCGGCATGCGCGGCGCCCGCCGCAACCAGCAGGGACAGCACGGCGGCACGCGCAAACGGGATACGCGCGCCGGCGCGTGCGGAACGGCAAATATTCATGGGAAGACAGCCCTCTCTCGACGATTTGTTATTCGCACCCTTCGCGACGGCTGCCGCAACCAGGCCGACCGAGATTGTCTCGAAAAAAGGTGCCCGATGAAAGGTGGAGGCAGAGCACGACGTGCCGCGCCGGCCTGTACGCGCCGCGCACACGCAAAAAAGCCCGCTCGAAGCGGGCTTTTCGCCGTGCCGGCCGCGGAGAACCGCGGGCCGATTCGTCCTTACGCGAACGAGTAGAACACGCGGAACGCGACCTTGCGCTCGGCCCAGAACTCGGCCGCCTCGCGGAACACGTCGAGCAGCGTCTCGCGCCCTTCCTTGTCGAATTTCTGCGCGATCGGCAGCCCTTCGAGGACGATCACGAAACCGGGCTGCGCGCCGGCCTTCGCGACGAGGTCGGTCAGGCAGTCGTACAGCGCGTCGTAGTTCTTCCCGAAATGCTTCGGGAACAGGAACGACGTCGCGATCGTTTCCATCACTTCCTGCTTCGACTGCGCGGCGCCGCAATACGCGTACAGGAAGTGCTGGCCGAGCCGACCGGCTTCGTCGGCGAGATCCTGCACGCGGAACGCGCGGATCGACTGCACGAGATTGGGTCGCACGGTCGTGAAAAGGCTCATAGGCTCCTCGTTCGATGAAAGCCCGGGCTCGGCTTCCTGTTGCTCCGGCGCGCCGGCGGCCTGCGCCGCCGCGTTCAGTTGAATCACGCGCTGAAACAGATTGCCGTCGCCGGCCGCGAACAGTTCCGCCGCCGCCGAGTCGTGCGCGTAGATGGAGTCGCTCATGCCATTCGTCCCGAAGTCATTCAACAATACGTTTAAAACTGTTGTAGTGGTCGCCCGTGTAATAACAGTTGTCGATCCGGCGCAATGGCCCGCCACAGACGATCCGGCGCGCACCGCGATTGCGGGCACGCGGCGTCGGCACCGTGTACTCATGGTAGTAGCCGCGCTTCGCCTTCGGCAAAATCCGCTCGCGGTTGCCGAACACGACGCCGTCTTTCTCGTACGGATAGGGGCCGCCGGCGCCGATCAGGCCCAGCGTGGTCACGGCCTCGCGCGGAAGACGGGCGGTCGGGATCGTATCGAGCCCGCTGGCGGCCACGTCGGCCGAAACGGCCTCCCGTGCGTAAGCGGCGGAAACCAGACTGCCCGTCGGCGTGCCGACGATACCCATCGCGAACATCGCGAAGACGGACGCGAGCGCGCCGTTGCGGAGCCACTTGCGTGCCATGAACCAGGGTTCCCGCTGTTAAATCAAGTAGTTGACGACCAACAAAGGCGTTAGCGTAGCGTTATTGGCCGCGCGAATCAATGTCCGTTTGGGAATCGAAAGCTCGACGACGCGTGGATGTACGTATTTCTTACCGAATTTACACTACATTTATCTTTCATAAGATAAAATGTGGGCGGCATCTTTCGTATGGCAAGACCCTGCCTCCTTGCCACGCTCGCTGCTGGAGTGGAGAGATGCTGCTGTTGCTTGAGGGAAGCGCGTTTGCGCCCTGCCCGGCGGCGTGCCCATTGCGGGCACGCCTCTTTTTGCGTTTGTTTACAATTTCGCCCGACGCGCCATGCCGATTCGACCGGCCTGGCGCGTTCGTTTTGCTCAGCGCGCGGCGTTCACGTCGGCGACCAGCAGCGCCGCCATGTTGACGATGCGGCGAACGGTCGCCGATTCGGTCAGCACGTGCACCGGCTGGGCAGCACCCAGCAGGATCGGCCCGATCGCGATGTTGTTGCCGGCAGCCGTCTTCAGCAGGTTGTACGCGATGTTCGCGGCGTCGATGTTCGGCAGGATCAGCAGGTTCGCGTCGCCTTCCAGCGTCGATTCCGGCAGGATTTCCTTGCGCAGCGCCGCGTCGAGCGCGACGTCGCCGTGCATCTCGCCGTCGACCTTCAGGTCAGGCGCGGTTTCCTGCAGGATCGCGAGCGTATCGCGCATCTTCTGCGCCGAAGGCGCGTTGCTCGTGCCGAAATTCGAGTGCGACAGCAGCGCGACTTTCGGCTCGATGCCGAAGCGGCGCACTTCTTCAGCCGCCATGATCGTGATCTCGGCAAGCTGTGCCGGGGTCGGATCGACGTTGACGTGCGTATCGACGAGGAAGATCTGGCGGCCCGGCAGCACGAGGCCGTTCATCGCCGCGTAGACGCTGCAGCCGGGGCGCTTGCCGATCACCTGGTCGATGAAGTGCAGGTGGCGGTGCGTCGTGCTGATCGTGCCGCAGATCATCCCGTCCGCCTCGCCCTTCTTGACCAGCATCGCGCCGATCAGCGTCGTGCGGCGGCGCATCTCGACGCGCGCGAGCTGCTCGCTGATGCCCTTGCGCGCCATCAGCTTGTGGTACGTCTGCCAGAAGTCGCGGTAGCGCTCGTCGTGCTCGGTGTTGACGACAGTGAAGTCGACGCCCGGGTTCAGACGCAGGCCGTAGCGCTGGATACGGTGCTCGATCACGGCCGGCCGGCCGATCAGGATCGGCGTCGCGAGCTTTTCGTCGACGATGATCTGAACGGCGCGCAACACGCGCTCTTCTTCGCCTTCCGCGAACACGACGCGCTTCTTCTCCGCCGGCGCGCTGCGCGCGATCTGGAAGATCGGCTTCATCGTCGTGCCGCTGTGATACACGAACTGCTGCAGATGGACGCGGTACGCCTCCATGTCCTCGATCGGACGCGTCGCGACGCCGCCGTCCATCGCGGCCTGCGCGACGGCCGGTGCGATCTTCACGATCAGGCGCGGGTCGAACGGCTTCGGAATCAGGTATGCGGGGCCGAACGACAGGTCCTGGATCCCGTACGCGGTCGCGACGATGTCGCTCTGTTCCTGCTGCGCGAGCTCGGCGATCGCATTGACGGCTGCGATCTCCATTTCACGCGTGATCGTCGTCGCGCCGACGTCGAGCGCGCCGCGGAAGATGAACGGGAAGCACAGGACGTTGTTGACCTGGTTCGGGTAGTCGGTGCGGCCCGTGGCCAGCACCGCGTCCGGGCGCACTTCGAGCGCGAGTTCCGGCAGGATTTCCGGCGTCGGGTTCGCGAGCGCGAGGATCAGCGGGCGCTCGGCCATGCCCTTCACCATCTCCTGCTTCAGCACGCCCGCGGCCGACAGGCCGAGGAAGATGTCCGCGCCTTCGATCACTTCGGCCAGCGTGCGTGCTTCGGTTTCGCGTGCGAAGCGCTCCTTGTCCGGGTCCATCAGCTCGGTGCGGCCCTTGTAGACCACGCCGGCCAGGTCGGTCACCAGGATGTTCTCGATCGGCAGGCCGATGTCGACCAGCAGGTCGAGGCACGCAAGCGCGGCCGCGCCCGCGCCGGACGCGACGAGCTTCACTTTCTTGATGTCCTTGCCGACGACCTTCAGGCCGTTCGTGACGGCCGCGGCCACGACGATCGCGGTGCCGTGCTGGTCGTCGTGGAACACCGGGATCTTCATCCGCTTGCGCGCTTCGCGCTCGACGATGAAGCAGTCCGGCGCCTTGATGTCTTCCAGGTTGATCCCGCCGAAGGTCGGCTCCAGCGCGGCGATCACGTCGACGAGCTTGTGCGGGTCCGACTCGTTCAGCTCGATGTCGAACACGTCGATGCCGGCGAACTTCTTGAACAGCACGGCCTTGCCTTCCATCACCGGCTTCGACGCGAGCGGGCCGATGTTGCCGAGACCGAGCACCGCCGTGCCGTTCGTGACGACGCCGACCAGGTTGCTGCGCGCGGTGAAACGCGCCGCGTTGAGCGGGTTCTCGACGATCTCCTCGCACGCATACGCCACGCCCGGCGAATACGCGAGCGCAAGGTCGCGCTGGTTGATCATCTGCTTGGTCGGGGCGATCGCGATCTTTCCGGGGGTCGGGAATTCGTGATAGTCGAGCGCGGCTTCGCGGAGCTTGGCTTTGGAGGAGGCTTGGGTGGACATGTGTCTCGTGACGGGCGGATTAGAATAACTGTTCGACGGCATTGTAGCGCCAATCGAAGGCCGCCAGACCGGCGATTCGGGTGCAACAGCCGCGACAAAAATGAACCGAACGGTGCAGGAACGCCGCCGTTCGCCTCGTACAATGCCGTTCCCTGAACCGTATCGGATCCACCCGCCGTGCCAGCCGCCCTCTCCGAGTTTTCGCTGATCGATCGCTTCTTCGCGCGCCGCGCGGCACAGGGCGCACGCGCGTCGACGCTCGGCATCGGTGACGATTGTGCGCTGATCGCGCCTCGATCCGGGAAATTGCTGGCCATTTCGACGGACATGCTGGTCGAAGGCCGCCACTTCTTCCCCGACGTCGCACCCGACGCGCTCGGCCACAAGACGCTCGCGGTCAACCTGTCCGACCTCGCGGCAATGGGCGCCGAGCCGCGCGCATTCACGCTCGCGTGCGCGCTGCCGCGCGCCGACGCGGCGTGGCTCGAGGCGTTCAGCAACGGGCTGTTCGCGCTCGCCGAGCGATTCGGCTGCGAGCTGATCGGCGGCGACACGACGAGCGGGCCGCTGAACCTGTGCGTGACCGTATTCGGCGAAGTCGCGCCCGACGCGGCGCTGCGGCGCGATGCCGCGCGCGACGGCGACGACGTCTGGGTGTCCGGCACGCTCGGCGACGCGCGCGCCGGCCTCGGCGTCGCACGCGGCGAATGGGCGGCCGGCGCGAACGAAGCGGCCGCGTTCCGGCGCGCGCTCGAGCGCCCCGAACCGCGCATCGCGCTCGGCCTCGCGCTCGCGGGGGTCGCGCACGCGGCGCTCGACATCTCCGACGGCCTCGCGGGCGACCTGCAGCACATCCTGACGCGCTCGAACGTGCGCGCCGAGATCGACGCCGACGCGGTGCCGCGCTCGGCCGCGCTCGCGACGCTGCCGCCCGACGTGCAGCGCCGCTGCACGCTGGCGGGCGGCGACGACTACGAGCTGTGCTTCACGGCCCCGGCCGCGGCCCGCGCGGCGGTCGAAGCGGCCGGCGCGACGGCCGGCGTGCCGGTCACGCGAATCGGTACAATACGCGCGTTGTCCGCGCCGTCGGAACGGCCCGCGATCGCGTGGCGCGACGCCGCCGGCGCGCCCCTGGCTCTCACGTTGCACGGCTTCGACCACTTCCATGCAGACTGACCCGACGCCCGCGCACGCCGCGGCCGAACCCGGCGCCGCACCGAACGGGAATGCGCCGAAGCGCGCGAGCGCGCGCTTCATGCTGTCGCACCCGGCGCATCTCGTGTCGCTCGGCTTCGGCAGCGGGCTCGCGCCGATCATGCCCGGCACGTTCGGTTCGCTGTTCGGCTGGCTCACGTTCGTCGTGCTGAGCCGCTATCTGACGGTACCCGAATGGTGGGTGCTGATCGCGGCCGGCTTCGCTGCGGGCACGTGGATCACCGGTTTCACCGCGAGGAAGATGGGCACGTCCGATCCGGGCGCCGTCGTCTGGGACGAGATCGTCGCGATCTGGCTCGTGATGCTGTTCGTCACGCCCGCGACCTTCGTCGGCCAGTTGTGGGCGTTCGTCGCGTTCCGCTTCTTCGACATGCTCAAGCCGCCGCCGATCCGCTATTTCGACCGTCGCCTGAAAGGCGGGCTCGGCATCATGATCGACGACCTGGTCGCCGCGTTCATGACGCTGCTCGTGATCGCCCTGTGGCGCTCCGTCGTCGGCTGACCGATTTCCCGACTCCCGTTTCCCGACGCGCATGCCAACCGATTCCGTCGTCCACCAGCTTGCGATCCGCGCAGGCAACAAGCTGCGTGACGAGCACCTGACGCTCGCCACCGCCGAATCCTGCACCGGCGGCATGATCGCCGCCGCGATCACCGACATCTCCGGCAGCAGCCAGTGGTTCGAGCGCGGCTTCGTCACGTATTCGAACCAGGCCAAGATCGAAATGATCGGCGTGCCGCCCGACCTGATCGACAAGCACGGCGCCGTCAGCGAGCCCGTCGCGCGCGCGATGGCCGAAGGCGCGCTGCGCAACAGCCGCGCGCAGGTCGCGCTGTCCGTCACGGGCATCGCGGGCCCGGCGGGCGGCAGCGAGAAAAAGCCGGTCGGCACCGTGTCGTTCGGCTGGAGCAACCGGCTCCATACCGACGTCGAAACGCTCGTGTTCAAGGGCGACCGCGAACAGATCCGCACGCAGGCGGCCGTGCATGCGCTGCGCGGGCTGCTGAAACTGCTCGACGAGCGCGAGCGCTGAGCGGGCAGGCGGAGGAAGCGGGAAAGTTGCGCGGGAACGCGGCACCGGCCCGCCGGCGCGGGCCTGCCGGAGTCGGCCGCCCGGACGGGCAGCCGGAGCGATTAGCGATGCGCGTTGATCGTATCGCGGGTCTTTTGCGCGGCGAGCGCCGCGGCTTCGGCGAAATCCTCGCCGTTGCTCGCATACAGGATCGCGCGCGACGAGTTGATCATCATGCCCGTGCCGTCGGCCGTGCGGCCGGCGTTGACGGTCGCCTGCACGTCGCCGCCCTGCGCGCCGATGCCGGGGATCAGCAGCGGCATGTCGCCGACGATCCCGCGCACGATCTCGATTTCCTTCGGGAACGTCGCGCCGACCACGAGGCCGAGCTGGCCGTTCTTCGCGTTCCACTTGTTCGCCGCGAGATCCGCGACGACCTGGTACAGCGGCCGCCCCCCCGTTTCCAGAAACTGCAGGTCGGAGCCGCCCGGGTTCGACGTGCGGCACAGCACGATCACGCCCTTGCCTTCGTGCTCGAAGTACGGCTCGACCGAGTCGTAACCCATGTACGGGTTCACCGTGACCGCGTCCGCGCGATAGCGCTCGAACGCTTCGCGCGCGTACTGCTCGGCCGTGCTGCCGATGTCGCCGCGTTTCGCGTCAAGGATCACGGGCAGGCCCGGATGCTGGAGGTGGATATGCGCGATCAGCCGTTCGAGCTGGTCTTCCGCGCGATGGGCGGCGAAATAGGCGATCTGCGGCTTGAACGCGCTAGCGTACGGCGCGGTCGCGTCGACGATCTGCCGGCAGAATTCGAAGATCGCGTCGGGCTGGCCGTCGAATTGCACGGGAAAGCGCGACGGCTCGGGATCGAGGCCGACGCACAGCAGCGAATTCGTGCGCTGCCACGCGGCGCGCAGCGATTCGATGAAAGTAAGCGGGGAAGACATGGCGGGTACTCGCGGCAAACCGTTGGTAGACCGCGTATTTTACCCGCGTCGCCGGCGTCCCTCGCGTGTCGCGGCATTGCCGCGCGCATCGGCGCGCTCGACGGTGAACGCGAAACGCCTCGTGAGCCGCTCGCCCGGCGCGAGCAGCGTCATCCCGTGCGCGGCCGCGCCGCCCGGCAGGTTCACCGCATTGATCGGATGATCGACCGGCTCGAAGCAGAAGAAATCCTCGCCGGGCGGCGTATAGAGCACGTACGCGTCGGCGTCGGCCGCGACGGTCAGCGACAGCCCGCGGCGCGGCCAGCTCACCGTCGCGTGGCCGCCCCAGCCGGTGAACGCGTGATTGACGAGCGCGCCCGGCAGCGGATACGCGACGCCGAACTGCCAGGCTGGCGGCACGCTCACGTGCCGCACCGGCAGGAAATCGGCACCCGACAACCACAGCCCGCCGGCCGCCGCGGCCAGCTCGGTCACCGCGTCGCGCACGAGGAACGGATGCACGCCGAGCCCGAACGGCAGCCGGGCGCGCCCCGCGTTCTCGATCGTCAATGCGATCGACAGCGTCGTGTCGTCGAGTTCGAGCGACTGGATCGCGCGGAACGCATAAGGCGCGCCGCTCGCACGATCGAGCGACAACTGCAGCATCGTGTCGGTCGCATCGTCCACCTGCCACGGCGCGAGCCAGCCGTCGCCGTGGATCGGCAGCGGCTCGTCGCGGCGGTTGCGCGGCACCGCGACCTTGCGCCCGTCGCATTCGAAGCGCGCGCCGCCGATCCGGTTCGAGTAAGGCAGCAGCGGATAGCACGCGAGCTCGTTCGGGTCCGTCGCCGTCTCCGGATGCTCGCAGCGGCGAAACACCGGCACCAGCGCACCGTTGTCGCCGCGCCAGTCGAAGCGCGCGATGCCGCCGCCCAGATGCGGCAGCACGTCGAGCCGCAGCGACGCATTCGACAGCGAGACGGCCGCTGCATGCGCGGCGCCGACGCCCTGCGCGAATGCGGCCGTCTGCGGGCCGGGGCTGACCGGCTGCGCGGCGGCGGCCAGGCGGGCACGGCGCGACTGGCTCGTGGACGACGATGCGCGCGAGGACGTGGCGGTCATGATGAGCTCCTTTCCTTCGTCGAAGAAACGATGCGGGTCGGTGCGAACGGTCAGGCCCAGCCGCCGTCGACGATCACGTCCTGCGCGGTGATCATCCGGCTGTCGTCGGCCGCGAGGAACAGCGCCATCCGCGCGAGATCGGCGGGCAGCAGTTCGGCATCGAGGCACTGGCCGGCCTTGATCGCCGCACGGCCCGCGTCGTCGAGCCACAGCCGGCGCTGCTTGTCGGTCAGCACCCAGCCGGGCACCAGCGAATTCACGCGGATGCCGAACGGGCCGAGGTCGCGCGCGAGGCCGCGCGTCAGGCCCTGCACGGCCGCCTTCGCCATCACGTAGACGGGATAGCCGCCGTTTTTCAGCATCCAGCTGATCGAGCCGAGATTGATGATCGCGCCGCCGCCCTGCTGCTTCATGTCGTCGATCACCGCCTGCGCGGCAAAGAACTGGTGGCGCAGGTTCACCGCGATGCCCGCGTCGAACGATTCGGGCGTCACGTCGCCGATCGCGTGGCGCGTGTCGTTCGCCGCGTTGTTCACGAGCACTGCGATCGCGCCGATGCGCGCGCGGATCGCGTCGATCGCATGGCGCAGCGCGTCGATGTCGGTCAGGTCGCACTGGATGAACAGCGGCGCGTGGCGTACGTGCGGCGCATGCGCGAGGGTTTCCGCCAGCGCGGTGCCGGCGGCCGCATCGAGGTCGACGAACGCGACGCGCGCGCCCTGCTGCACGAAGTGCTCGACGAACGACGCGCCGATGCCGGTCGCGCCGCCCGTGATCAGCACTGCGCGATCCTCGAGGCTCGGGTATCGCGCAAAGCGCGCATGGCGCGCGGCGTGCGGGTCGAGCGCGGAAGTGTCGATGGTCATGCGGTTCGTCTCCGTGAAATCAGGTCAGTCGCGTACGCCGCGGTTCTTCAGCTGGTCGAGCAGCACGGCCGCGAGCAGGATCGCGCCGCGCACCAGGTACTGGTAGAACGCGTCGATGTTCAGCAGGTTCATCACGTTCTCGACGGTGCCCATGATCAGCACGCCGATCACGACGCCCGAGATCGTCGCGCGGCCGCCCATCAGCGACACGCCGCCGAGCACGCACGCGGAGATCACGTTCAGCTCGAAGCCCTGCGCGGCGTTCGGCTGGCCCGACGTGATGCGCGACGCGAGGATCACGCCCGCGAGCGCGGTCACCGCGCCCTGGATCAGGAAGATGTACACGCGCGTGCGTTCGACGTTGATCCCCGCGAGCCGCGACGCCTCGGGGTTGCCGCCGATCGCGAGCGTGTTGCGGCCGTACACGGTCTGGTTCAGCAGCACGCCGAACGCGATGAAGCACAGCAGCGTGACCCAGATCGGCAGCGATACGCCGAACAGCGACAGCCCGCCGAGCGCGATGAACGTGTCCGACGACACGCCGACCGCCTGCCCCTTCGATACGATGAAGCCGAGCCCGCGCACGATCTCCATCGTCGCGAGCGTCGTGATCAACGCGTTGATGCGCAGGTACGCGATCACCGCGCCGTTCACGAAGCCGATCGCGGCGCCGGCCGCGACCGCCGCAATGATCGCGACGAACGTGTTGTCGGTCGCGTTCAGCACCATCGCGCACAGCACGCCCGAGAACGCGACGGTCGAGCCGATCGACAGGTCGAAATCGCGCGACGCGAGACAGAACATCATCGTGCACGCGACCATGCCGATCTGCGAGATCGACAGCGCGAGGCCGAGCATGTTGTCGATCGAGAAGAAGTGATCGACCGTCAGCGACATCGTGATGAACATCACCGCGAAGATCGCGATGAGGCTGTACTCGGTGAGGTGCTGCCACCACTTCTGCCGGTCGCTTTGCTGCGGAACCAGCGCGTCGGCCGACTGCTTCACGGCTGCGCCGGCGAGGTTTTCCCTGACTTGCATGATTGTGTCTCCTGCTCCTGCATCGCGCGGCCCGCGCCGCGCCTGGTCGATTCGAATGTCGTGCGCCGCGTCAGGCCGCCTGGGCGGCACTTGTCTGCGGCAGCGCGAGGTTCAGCACCGCGTGCTCGTTCGCCTGTTCGCGCGGCAGCTCGCCCGCGATCCGGCCTTCGCGCATCACGACGATGCGATCGGACACGCCGAGCACTTCCGGCAGTTCCGACGACACCATCACGATCGCGCAGCCGCGCTCCGCGAGCCTGTAGATCACGTCGTAGATCTCGTGCTTCGCGCCGACGTCGATCCCGCGCGTCGGCTCGTCGAGGATCACGACCTTCAGGTCGGGCTCCGCGAGCCAGCGCGACAGGATCGCCTTCTGCTGGTTGCCGCCGGACAGGAAGCGGATCTTCTGCCGCCGGTTCGGCGTCTTGATCTTCAGCCGCTGGATGAAGCGGTCGGCCGTTTCGCTTTCGGTCTTGCGGTCGATGAACAGCCCCGCGCGCAGCGAATGGCGGCGGCAGCTGATGTTGATGTTCTCCGCGACCGACGCGATCGCGATGATCCCTTCTTCCTTGCGGTCCTCGGGGCACAGCACGATGCCGTGGCGGATCGCGTCGCCGGTGCGCTTCACGTCGATGCGCGCGCCGTCGAGCGTCAGCACGCCCGCGCGCCGGCGGTCCGCGCCGTACACGAGCCGCATCAGTTCGCTGCGGCCCGCGCCGACCAGCCCGAAGAAACCGACGATCTCGCCCGCGCGCACCGAGAAACTCGCGGGTTCGCGCAGCGCCGGGCCGTCGACGCCTTCGGCGGAGAACCGCACGTCGCCGAGCGCGCGCGGCGCGTAATGGTAGATGTCCGAAATCTCGCGCCCGACCATCTCGGCGACGAGCCGCTCGCGCGGCACGTCGGCAAGCGCATCGTGCGACGCGATCTTGCGCCCGTCGCGGAAGATCGTGCATGCATCGCACAGCCGGTAGATCTCGTCCATCCGGTGCGAGATGTAGATCAGCGCGCGGCCCTGCGCGCGCAGGTCGTCGACGAGCTTGAACAGCACCTCGGTCTCGCGATGCGACAGCGAGCTCGTCGGTTCGTCGAGCGCGATCACGCGCGCATTGCGCATCAGCGCCTTGCAGATCTCGACCATCTGCCGCTGCGCGATCGACAGCCGCCCGAGCTTCGCGTCGGGATCGAGGTCGACGCCCATCGCGGCGAGCCGCTCGCGCACGTAGCGCTTCGCCTCGCGCTTCCTCACCCAGCCGAACGCGTTCGGCAGGCGGCCGAGCAGCAGGTTTTCCGCGACCGTCAGGTCGGGTACGTACTGCAGCTCCTGGTGAATCACCGCGATGCCGGCCGCGATCGACGCCGCCGCAGTCGCGAACTGCACGGGCCGGCCGTCGACCAGCACGCTGCCCGCATCGGGCTGGTATTCGCCGCCGAGAATCTTCAGCAGCGTCGACTTGCCCGCGCCGTTCTCGCCCATCAGGCCATGCACCTCGCCCGCATGCACGTCGAACGAAATGCCGTCGAGTGCGCGCACGCCGGGAAATACCTTGCCGATATTGTCAAAACGCAGTGCCGCTGACACGTCGTCTCCTCACTTCCCAATCGATCGACCGCCGGCCGCCGCGTCGCCGCGGCAGCAGGCGGGCCGCTTACTTCGACGCGAGCCCCATCTCCTCGCGCACCTTCGACACGTTGTCGCGCGTCGCGAGCATGCCCGTCGTCAGCGTCAGCGCCGGCGGTGCCTTGCCCTGCGTGATCCACGAGTACATCAGGTCCGAGGTTTCCTCGCCGTGGCGCTTCGGGCTGATGATCACGGTGCCGTAGAAGCCCGTCGGCTGCGGCTTCTTGAACTCGTTCAGCGCCGAATCGGAACCGCCGATGCCGATGCCGATCATGTTGTCCGCCTTGAAGCCGCGCCCTTCGGCCGCGCGCACCGCGCCGAGCACGGCCTCGTCGTTCAGGCCGTACGCGACCCAGTGCTTGAACTGCGGGTTCTTCGTGAGCGCGATGTTCGCCGCGTTGAACGCGTTCTCGGTGTCGGTCTTCGCCTGCGGCGCCGCGATCACGTTCGCCTTCGGAAAGCCGGCGGCCACCAGCGCGTCGGTCGCGCCGCTCGTGCGGTCGTGCGCGGTCGGCAGCTGCTCGTAGGTGATGTCGATCGCGCCGACGTCCTTCACGTTCCAGCCGCGCTTCTTGATCTCGGCCGCGATGCCGTCGCCGACCTGCTTGCCGATGTTGTACGCGGAGATCCCCATGTGCGGCACCGCCTCGATCGGCTTGCCCGCGCCGTCGACGAGGCGGTCGTCGACCGTCATCATCTTCAGGTTGTGCGACTTCGCCTTCGCGACGATGCCCGGCCCGAGCTTCACGTCGGGCGTGCAGATGATGAAGCCCTGCGCCTTCTGCGCGGACAGGTTGTCGATCGCGCTCATCACCTTTTCGCCCGACGGCGCGCCGATCTTCACGAGCGTGAAGCCCTTTTCCTTCGCGGCCATCTCGGCGAACTTCCACTCGTCCTGGAACCACGGTTCTTCAGGCTGCTTCACCAGAAAGCCGATCTTGACCGGGTCGGCCGCGTGCGCAACCGGGCTACCCATCACCACCGCGGCTGCCGCGGCCAGCGTTACGAACGTTCTGCGTTTCATCTCCAGTGTCTCCTTGTTTTCATCGAACAGGATGCAGCCGCTTGTTGGTTTCGACGCAGCGTGCGCGCGGCCGTCGCACGTGCGGTCTTTCGAATCGATGCGTCAGTCGTGATACAGCGCCGCGCGCCCGCCGTCGACGGTGATGCACGCGGCATTGATGAACGGCGCCTCGTCTGACGCCAGGAACACGGCCGTCATCGCGACCTCGTCGGGCCGGCCGATCCGCTTCATCGGCTGCAGCGCGAGCGTCTGCGCGCGCGCGGCGGCCGGGTCGGGCTGCGCGTCCCACCAGTCGCGCGTGAGCTGCGTCTCGATGTAGCCCGGCGCGATCGCGTTCACGCGCACGTTGCGCGCCGCGTATTCGATGCCGAGCGCGCGCGTGAGACCCAGCACGCCATGCTTCGCGACCGGGTACGGAAAGCAGCCCGGGATGATCCGGAACGCGTGCGTCGATGCGATGTTCACGATGCTGCCGCGGCCGCGCTCGACCATGCCTTCCAGCGCCGCACGGCAGCCGTGCCACACGCCGTCGAGGTCGACCGCGAAGCAGCGGCGCCAGTCGTCGTCGGTCATCGTCAGCGGGTCGGCGAACACGTTGATGCCCGCGTTGTTCACCAGCACGTCGAGCGGGCCGAATGCCGCTTCGGCCTGCGCGAGCGCATCGCGCACCGCATCCTGACGCGCGACGTCGGCCTGCAGCGGCAGCACGCGCGCGCCGTCGACGTCGTGCGCGATCGCGGCGGCCGTGTGCTGCGCCTGCGGGAAGTCGAGATCGACGAGCGCGACGGCCGCGCCTTCGCGCGCGAACGCACGGGCGATCGCGGCGCCGATTCCGCGGCCCGCGCCCGTCACCATCGCGACCTTGCCCACGAGGCGGCCCATCATGCGGCTCCGCCGCGCGCGACGCGCAGTCCGGCCTGGAACGCGCGCGCGTTCGCCGCGGTCGCGTCGGCCGGCTGGCCGGGCCGGTACAGCGCCGAGCCGAGCCCGAAGCCGTTCGCGCCGGCCGCGAGGAACGGCTGCATGTTGTCGGGCGAAATTCCGCCGACCGGAATCAGCGGCACCGCGCGGTCGATCACCGCGCGCCATGCCTTCACGACCGTCACGCCGAGCTGCTCGGCCGGGAACATCTTCAACACGTCGGCACCGTTCGCGAGCGCCGCGAACGCTTCGGTCGGCGTCGCGACGCCCGGTGCGCTCGCGAGGCCGCGCTCGCATGCGCGGCGGATCACGGCCGCGTCGCTGTGCGGCATCACGATCAGCGCACCGCCCGCGTCCTGCACGCGATCGACATACTCGGCACGCAGCACGGTGCCCGCGCCGACGATCGCATCGTCGGGCAGCGCGCGCCGCAGCGCCGCGATGCTGTCGAACGGATCCGGCGAGTTGAGCGGCACCTCGACGATCCGGAAGCCGGCTTCGTACAGCGCATGTCCGTGGTCGGCCGCGTCGGCGGGCGTGATCCCGCGCAGGATCGCGATCAGCGGGCACGCATCGAACGCGCGCATCAATGCAGCGTGGGGCGTGTACGGCGCGGGCAACGTAAGGTCGGACGGCATGACTGGGTTCCTCTGCAATCGTTTCATTGATCGGCCAGGACAGGCTCGCCGTCCGTGCGCACGAGCCCGGCGCGCGACGCGATCCGCCACAGGCCGCGCTCGGTCGCATGCGCGACGACCCGCGCGTGCGTATGGCCGAATACCTGGAGCGCATCGACATAGCGCGCACACAAGCCGTCGTCGCCGATCAGCAGCAGCGGCTGGTCCGCGAGCGCGATGCCGCGCTCCGCGAGCATCGCGTCGAGCGCATCGAGCTCATGGCCGATCAGCAGGCCGGACAGGTAGTCGCCCTGCGCATCGGGCGCGAGCCGGTCGGTCAGGCCGAGCGTGCGCGTGCTGAAAATCGTCGCCAGCAGCCCCGTGCGCTGCGCGCCGCGCGCGACCGACACGCCGCGCACGAACGCCGCGCGATCGGGCGACGCGCCCGCGCGCATCGTGCGGCCGAGGATCGTGTGGTCGCGCAGCACCGCGAACAGCTCGCCCGTCATGAAGGTCTGGAAACGCTCGATCAGCCCGTCCTTCACCCATGCCCATTTCGCATGAGTGCCCGGCAAGCCGATCAGTAGCCCTGAACGATCGGCATCAAGCATGGGATCGCTCGCGAGCGCGCCGAATATCTGCGTTTCTTCGCCGCGCATCACGTCGGGCAATTCGCCCGTCGCGATCACGCCCGGCACGATCGATACCGTCGCGCCGCGCGACGTCGTCACTGTAATCAGACCCGCGGCAAGCGCGTCGGCGCCGGCCGGCACCGCAACGTACGGTGCCTCGCGCCAGCCCTGCGCGCTGCCGACCATCCCGGCGGCGAGCACCGGCAGCCCCGGCGTGCGGTCGAGCCAGTCGCCGCAGGCGTCCTCGAACACCGCGTCGAACGCGCGCGCGCCGCCGCCCGGCACATGCATGACGCCCGCCGCGCGGCTGCGCGTGTCGATGAGCGCGCCGTGCACGTCGTACAGATACGCGCGCAGCGACGTCGTGCCCCAGTCGAGCGCAATCAGCGACGGGGTAGCGGAGCTGGCAACCGGAACGGCCCGGGTCGAAGTCGTCATCGTTTGATCCTGCGGGTACCCTGCGGCGGGCTCCAGCCCAGTTCCGCGGAAATGGCTCGCGCTTCGCGCTGCACGAGCGGAATCAGTTCGTCCATCCGATCGTGCGGCATGTACGGGATCGTGCTCGCGACCGACACGGCCGCGACGATCGCGCCCGATGCGTCGCGGATCGGCGCGGCCACGCAGCGGATCGACGCCTCGTTCTCCTCGAGGTCGAACGTATAGCCGCCGGCCGCGTAATGGGCCATGCGCTGCAGGAACGCGCTCGTCTCCGGCCGGTTGTCGGGCTTGAAATTGACGCCGGCCAGCGCGCGTCGCGCGGCCTCGAACAGCGAACGCCACAGGTCGGGATCGAGGTCGAGCATCATCGCCTTGCCGATGCCCGTCGATGCGAGCGGCATCCGGTGGCCGACGCGCGAGCGCATCTCGAGGCCGCGCGTGCCGGGAATCTTGTCGATGTACAGCACGTCGTCGCCGTCGCGCACGCCGAGATGGATCGTGTCGAGCGTCGCTTCCGCGAGCGCTTCGAGATGCGGCCGCGCCACCGCGGTAAGCGGCATCTGCTCGAGCGCGATCGTGCCGAGCTCGATCAGCTTCGGGCCGAGCAGGTAGCCGCCCTGTACCTGGCGCAGGTAGCGCGCCTGCACGAGGCTGCTGACGAGGCGGTGCGTCGTGCTGCGTGTCGTGCCGAGCGCGGCGCCGATCGCGCGCATGTCGCGCGCGCCGTTCGCGATCGCCTCGAGGATCGCGAGACCGCGCAGCAGCGTCTGCGTGCCGGCCTGCTGTGCGGCGAGATCGAGCGGCGTGCTGGTCGCGCCGATGCTATCGGTCAGCGACCCATCGTCCGGCGTCGCGCGCCGGGCATCGAGGGCAAGGGATACGGGCATCTTGGTCATGGGGGCGGGCTTCTTCAACGGAATCGGAGAAGCCGCTCGCGCGGCGCCGGAACTGCGTCCGGTGCTGCGGCGTGGCGGCGGTCGATGCACCGAATAAGGCGCCCGGCGAACTTCATGGAATGTGTCTCCGTGTGCGTCGGGCGCCGCGCGATGCGTGGGTCCGAAGCTGTCGATGTGCTTCGGATTGTAGGAGCGCACGCACTCGTCTCCAATATTTGAATGCGTTGTCCAGATAATGAGAATTCAGGCGAGTTACGCTGTGCGCGCGACGCGACGGCCGCGCCATGTGCACGGGGGCGGAACCCGCCGCGCAGCAGGTTCCGCCCCCGTTTGTTCACCACGCGCCGCGCTTACTGCTGGCTCGTGCTGCGTGCCTGCATGTAGCGCTGCACGTCGGCGAACGACACGCGGCCGCTGCCGCCCGAATCGATCTGCCGGAAGTGGTTCGCGACATAACCGAGCCCGGCCGCGCGCGCCTGCGCCTCGGTGATCGAACCCGTGCTCTGCGTATCGGCCGAGTCGAACTGCCGCGCGAGCTTGCGCACCACCTGCGCATGCAGCGCGGCGCCCGTCGTCTGCGTGCCGGCGGTCGGCTTGCGCGCGGCCGGCGGCACATACGGATCGCCGAGCTGCGCCTGGCGCGCACGCGCCGGTGCGGCGGCGTCGCTCGCCTGCGCGAACGCGGATACGGATGCTGCGGCGCCGACGCATGCGAGCGCCGCGGCAACGACGATGAAACGATTCTTCATATCAGGCTCCAGTCAGGAATAAGGTCGTCGACGGCAGGCGAGGCGCCGTGAGGGGCGCCTGTTGCCGGCCTGGCGCAGCATCAGTGCGCGGCCGCGTTGTAGAAGGTCACGAGGTCGGCTTTCTCCTGCGGACGCGACGTATCGTCGAGATAGACCATGTGTCCGCCCTGATAGTCCTTGATCGTCAGGTTCGGTTGCGTCCCGAGCCGCGCGAGGTCGAGCTCGGTCTGGTAGAACGGCGTCGCGATGTCGTGATATCCGTTCAGCGACAGCACCTTCAGCGACGGATTCAACGTCAGCGCAGCGGCCAGATCGGGGATCGTGTCGGGCATCGCGAGGCCGTCGTGCGTCCAGTCCCACGTATTGATCGCATTGCTGCTCAACGAGTAGGCCGACTGCGCGGTGTACTTCAGCTCGTTCGGCAGGTAGCTGCCGATCGTGTCGGTGAACGGCTTCGTGATGAACGAGCTCGACGGATCGCCGTCCGCCGCCAGCGGGCTCGACACGGGAACGTTCACGCGCGCGTCGTAGCGGCCGATCAGCGTGCCCGGAATCAGCGACAGCTGGAAGCTGTTGTCGAAGAAGGTCGGAATCACGTTGAAGTCCGCGTTCCACAGGGCCTGCTTCACGCCGGTCGAGTTCGCCATCGTCGTGACGAGATTCGGCGGAGGCGGCGTATGGCTCGCCAGGTACGCGTTCACGGCGGGCGCGTAGCTGCCGGCCGTCAGCAGGCGCATCTGGTCCGCATACTGCGGCAGGTTCGACGGGTTCGGATTGTCGAGCTGGTAGTACGCGCCGACGGTGCCGTAGGACGGCGCGAAGCCCGCGCAGCTCACCGGGCTCGATCCGTTGTTCGAGTTGCCGACATAGTCGCTCGCCATGTCGCAGTTCGTGTTGTAGTTCAGGATCGACGACTGCAGCACGATGCCGGCAAGCTTCACGCCGGCCGTCTCGAGCAGGTTCGCGAGCACGTCGGTGCGCGGCGTGCCGTACGACTCGCCGAACAGGTATTTCGGCGAATCGTTGCGCTGGTTCACGCTCAGGTAGCGCGTCACGAAATCGCGGAACGCGCCGGCGTCCTGATCGACGCCCCAGAACGTCTGGTTCGTGTTCGGCGCGATCGCTTCGGAGAAGCCGGTGCCGATCGCATCGACGAACACGAGGTCGGTCGTGTCGAGCATGCTTTCCTGGTTGTCGACGAACGGGAACGTCGACGCGTTCGCGTTCGGGTCGCCCGTCTGGACCCGCCGCGGGCCGAACGAGCCGAGGTGCAGCCACACCGATGCCGAGCCGGGGCCGCCGTTGTACAGGAACGTGACGGGCCGCTTCGCCGCGGGCTGGTTGTCGGCCGTGTAGGCGACATAGAAGAACGACGCTTCGGGCGCGCCAGTCTGCGGATTGCGCGCGACGAGGTGGCCGGCCGTGGCCGTGTAGCGGATCGTCTTGCCGTTCAGCGTGATCTGATGATGCGTGACGGCGGCCTTTTCGACCGCGGCGGATGCGTCGAGCGACGCGTTCGCGCTCGACGAATAACTGTTCGGATCGTTGTACGCCCTGTCCACCTGACTGGCGGGATCGGCTGAGTTGTCGGCGCTCGCAGCAGCGGACGATGTCACGTCGTCGTTGCAGGCCGTCAGAATCAGCGAAGAAAAAACCACCCCCAACAACAGCTTCGCTTTGCTCGCTGGCATCGTTGCTTTCCTTCTCTCGAATGTTTTTTGTGTCGAGCAGCCGGATAAGCCGCCCCCCGCCTCGATTGCGGCCGATAAGCCGAGGCGCTGGCCAATATACGCGAGCACATCGGCTTTGAAAAATTTTGAAATATTTGGCCGGCGGCCGGTGCGGCGCACACCTTTCAGGAATGCTTCGGTTCGCGAAACATTGCATTTCGCGCCGCTTTCAACGCCTTTCGCGTTTACCCGGGAACACTGGAAAGGCACGGATTTCGCGCGATATCGGCAAACAAAATCGCGCAGTCGCCGGCATTGCTCAGCAAAGCGAAATAGATGAATTCGTCTAAAGGATGCGGCCCGAAATGCGCGCGACACGAATGCGCTGCGGCGCACCAATGGTGCATTGGCGGCAGAACGGACAATGCGGCGGCGCGGGCGCGCCGCTCACTCCGATTGCGGAAGCGCAGCCGCACCCATCCGGCGGGCGATGATTGCCGCACGCTGTGCCTGGTAGGCCGAACCGCGATGCGCGTCGAACCAGCGCGGCTTCGGCAGCATCACCGCGAGCCGCGCCGACTGCCACGCGCCGAGCCGGCTCGCGGGAATCCTGTAGTAATAGCGCGCGGCCGCTTCGGCACCGTACACGCCGCGGCCCCACTCCACGGAATTCAGGTAGATCTCGAAGATCCGCTCCTTGTCGAGCACCGTTTCGAGCATCCACGTGATGATGAGCTCCTGCCCCTTGCGGATGTAGCTCTTCTCGCGCGACAGGAACAGGTTGCGCGCGAGCTGCTGCGTGATCGTCGAACCGCCCGCGACGATCCGGCCGCGCGCCTTGTTCTTCTCCCACGCCTGCAGGATCGCGTCGACGTCGTAGCCGTTGTTGGTCGCGAAGGTCGAGTCTTCGGATGCGATCAGCGCGCGCTTCAGGTTGCGCGAGATCTGGTCGTACGGCACCCACTGGTGCTGGATCTGCGCGGGCGGCTTGTCGCGCGACAGCCACCACGCGTCGGTGCGCATGAATGCGGTCGAACCCGGGTTCACGAACGACCACAGCGCGATCTGCGCGAGATAGAACAGCTGCGTCGCGAGCCACGCGCCCGCGAACACCGCACCCGCGTAGACGATCCAGCGGGCCGGGCTCACCGTCCGCGTGCGCTGCGTGCCGCTTACCGCCACCACGTGCCGCGCTCCGTTCAGCTCGCCGCGAGCGCCTGGCGCAGCGCGGCAAGCACCGGTGCGCCGTCCGGCCGCACGCCGCGCCAGATATAGAACGATTCGGCGGCCTGCTCGACGAGCATCCCGAGCCCGTCGGCCGTGCGTGCGCCGAGCGACGCCGCATGCTGCATGAACACGGTCGGCTGCGCGCCGTACATCATGTCGTACGCCAGCGTGCCCGCGCCGAATGCGGCCGCGTCGCACTCCGGCAGCGCGGCGTCGAGGCTGCCGGCCGTCGCATTGATGACCACGTCGTACGGCTCCGCGCGTACCACGTCGGGGCCGCCGCCCGCGAGCGTGCAGCCCGCATCGTGCGCGGCCTGCATGAACTGGCCGACGAGCGCCTCTGCCTTGCTTGCGGTGCGGTTCACGATCGTGATCGACAGCGGCGCGCGCTCGAGCAGCGGCAGCACGACACCACGCGCGGCGCCGCCCGCGCCGAGCAGCAGGATGCGTGCGCCCGCGAGCGACACGCCGAGGTTCGCTTCGATGTCGCGCACGAGACCGACGCCATCGGTGTTGTCGCCGTAGATGCTTCCGTCGGCGTCGATGCGCAGCGTGTTCACCGCGCCCGCCGCCGCCGCGCGCGGCGACAGCGTGTCGGCGAGCGCATGCGCTTCGAGCTTGAACGGCACCGTCACGTTCGCACCGCGACCGCCTTCGGCGACGAACGCCCGCACGGCCGCTTCGAAACCGTCGACCGGCGCGAGCCGGTGCGCGTAGTCGATCGCCTCGCCGGTCTGCGCGGCGAACTGCGCGTGGATGAACGGCGACTTGCTGTGCGCCACCGGGTTGCCGAACACTACGTAGCGGTCGGCGCCGCTCGTCGACGCAACCGCGTTCATGATGCGCGCCCCTGTTCGCCGTCGTTGCCGCTCGCGCCTTCGCCACCCGCACCTGCCGCCGCGCCGTCCGCTTCGGCCAGCGCTTCCGCCTCGGTTTCCGCCGTGGCGTCTTCCGCGTCGATCAGCGTGTCGTCGCCGCTTTCGGCGTCATCCTCTTCCTCGGCCGCGTCGCCGCTGGTCACGGTCGGCGCGTCGAGCACGTTCAGCAGCCGCACCGATGCCTCGATCGTCAGCTCGTCGAGCGACATCACGTCGAGCAGCACGCGCGTGCCGCGCGCATGCACGCCGAGCCCCGGCACGTGCAGCAGCAGCGGAATTTCCTCGAGGCGCACGAGATCGCCCTTCACGACGCTCGCGACGACCTGCTTCTTCTGCTCCTGCGCGAGCCAGCGCAGGCACCAGAAATATTCCATCCGGCGCTGGTAGTCGGCGTACGCGGTGTAGGTGTCGTCGAAGCCCTGCACGACCGCGTACAGGTCGGCGTCCTTCGGCTTGAACGGCGCGGCGAGCTTGGCGGTGACGCCATGCTGCACGCATGCGAGCAATTGCCACTGGTTCACGAGGTCGACGTAGCGGCGCAGCGGCGACGTGCTCCATGCGTACTGCGGCACGCCGAGACCTTCGTGCGGCGCGGCCGTCGTCTGCATCCGCGTGCGCTTCGGGCCCGGTGCGCCGAAGCCGCGCTGCGAGCGGTAGATGCCGGGCACCGTGTGGTCGTGCAGGAACGCGCCCCAGGTCGAGTTCGCGAGGATCGCGAGCTCGGACACGATCAGGTCGAGCGGCGAACCGCGGCGGCGCGGCGTGATCGACACGTGCTCGCCTTCGACATAGAAGTTGTAGTCGGTGTTGCGCTGCACTTCGCGCTTCAGGCCATAGCCCGCGCGCGCGAGCTGACGCTTCTCGAACAGCGCCTGCGCGAGCGGCCACAGCACGGCGATGTCGTCCTTGTGCGGATAGTCGCCGGTGCCGGCCGCGAGCGTCTCTTCGTTGACGAGCTCGTCGAGCGTGTTGTGACGCAGGTTGCTCTTCACGAACACGAGTTCGGCGCGCGTCTCGTTCGCGACGATGTCCTGCGTTTCGCGGTTGACGATGATGTACAGCGACAGCGCCGGACGGTAATCGCCCTCCTTCAGCGTAAACACGTCGACGACGTCGTCCGGCAGCATCGTGATCTTGTCGCCCGGCATATAGACGGTCGACAGGCGCGTGCGCGCGATCGCGTCGACCGCGTCGCCGCGCACGATGCCGAGCGCCGGCGCCGCGATGTGCACGCCGATCCGCACGCGGCCGTCGGACAGGTGTTCGACCGAGAACGCATCGTCGATTTCGGTCGTCGTGATGTCGTCGATCGAGAACGCCTCGACGTTCGCGCGCGGCAGGTCGTCCGGCAGCGCGCCGACGGTGACGGGCGGAAAGCCCGTGCCGTGCGGGAAGAATTCCGCGAGGAAGCGCGCCTCGTGCAGCGCACGCGGCGACGCGATGCCGCCGCAGTCGAGCATCAGCCGCGCCGGCGACACGCCGCGCGCGCCGGCCGCCGCTTCCAGCGCCTTGTATTCGATCGCGTTCTTGTCCGGCCGCGTCAGCAGCCCGAGCACCTTGCCCGCGAACGCTTCCGGCAGCTTGCCGGCCTTCAGTTCCTCTTCATACTGCGCCTGGACGAGCGCCTGCTGGCGCTTGCGCTCGAGCGACGCGAGCGCCATCTTGAGCTGCTCTTCCGGCGCGCGCTGGTACTGGCCGCGCCCCTTGCGGCGGAAGTAGACGGGCGAGCCGTGCAGCCGCAGCACCAGCGCCGCGCGCTCGACCGGGCCGTACGCCGCGCCGAAGTACTCCTCGGCCAGCGCCGTATAGGCGAACTCGTCGGCCGGCGCGCATTCCCACAGGAAATCCAGATCGATCTGCTGCGCGGCCGTGTCGGCCTCCTGCATCAGTTCGCTCGCGGCCGGCTTGTCGAATTCGATCAGCACGTCTTTCGCGCGCACCTTCGCGCGCCGCCCGCCGGGCAACTCGACCTGAAATGCGTCGCCCTGGCGCGACAGCACGCTGCCCGCCTTGAAACTGCCCGATTCCTCGAAGAAAACGTTCACTCAGTACTCTCGTTCAGACTGCCGGACGCCGCATCGGCGGCGCCGCATGATGATGGGGATTCGATCGGCACGCGGCCGGTTTATCGCGCTTTTCCGTCGCAAAACGCGAGAACGTCGTCGACATAGTCGGCAAATTCGCTGATTCCGTGATCGCTGCCTTCGATCACGCGCGTTTTCGCGCCCGGGTAATGGGCCAGCATCTCGCGGTAGTCGAGCACTTCGTCGCCGGTCGCCGCGAACAGATAGTAGCGCTCGGCACGCGTGATCGCCGGCACGCGCAGCGCGTCGAGCTCGTGCAGGTGACGGCGCTCGACGACGATCGTGCCGCCGCCGTGCCACAGCGGCTGTTCGCCCAGATGCTGCTCGAGATCGCGCTGCGGCACGATGGCCGGATTCAGCAGCACGGCCTTCCAGCCGTGCTTTTCCGCCAGCCACGTGGCGTAATAGCCGCCGAGCGAGCTGCCGATGACGGTCACGTCGCGCGCACCGGCAACCTCGGCTTCCGCGACGGCGATCGCGTCGAGCGGCGACACGGACAGCGACGGGCACCGCCACTCGGCCGTGCGGCCGAGTTCGGCCATGCGCGCGGCGAGCAGCCGCGACTTCTGCGATTCCGGCGACGACCGGAAGCCGTGCAGATACAGGATCACGTGCGGCTCCCGAGCGCGTCGAGCAGCTTCTGGTGCACGCCGCCGAAGCCGCCGTTGCTCATCACGAGCACGTGGTCGCCCGGGCGCGCGGCCTCGGTGACGGCCTTCACCAGCAGGTGCAGATCGTCGAACGCGCGCGCTTTGTCGCCGAGCGGCGCGAGCGCCTCGCCGAGATTCCAGCCGAGCGCATCGCGCCCCGCCGGTGCGCCGTAGCCGAACACGAGATCGGCATCGGCCAGGCTCGCGGGCAATTGCGCCTTCATCACGCCCAGCTTCATCGTGTTCGAGCGCGGCTCGAGTACCGCGAGGATGCGGGCATTCCGGCTACCGATGCGCGCACGAAGGCCGGCGATCGTGGTTTCGATCGCGGTCGGATGGTGCGCGAAGTCGTCGTAGACGGTCACACCGTCCACGCTGCCGCGCACTTCCATGCGGCGCTTCACGTTGCGGAACGCTGCGAGGGAGGCGGCGGCCTGCGCGGGCGGCACGCCGACGTGGCGCGCGGCGGCGATCGCCGCGAGCGCGTTCATCCGGTTGTGATCGCCCTGCACCTGCCACGCGACTTCGCCGACGCGCTCCGCGTGCGAATACACGGCAAAGCGCTCGTCGACCGGCACGCCGTCCTCGGCCGGCAGTGCCTGCCAGCCGCCATCGACGCCGAACCGCTCGACCTCGCTCCAGCAGCCGCGCGCGAGCACCCGCTCGAGCGCGTCCGAGCGGCCGTTCGTAACGATCCGGCCGACACCGGGCACGGTGCGCACGAGGTGATGGAATTGCGTTTCGATCGCGGCGAGATCCGGGAAGATGTCGGCGTGATCGAATTCAAGGTTGTTCAGCACCGCGGTGCGCGGCCGGTAATGGACGAACTTCGAGCGCTTGTCGAAGAACGCCGTATCGTATTCGTCGGCCTCGATCACGAAGAAGCTCGAATCGGTGAGCCGCGCCGATACGCCGAAGTTCAGCGGCACGCCGCCGATCAGGAAGCCCGGGTTCAGGCCCGCGTCTTCCAGCAGCCACGCGAGCATCGACGACGTGGTCGTCTTGCCGTGCGTGCCCGCGACCGCGAGCACCCATTTGCCGGCGAGCACGTGCTCGCCGAGCCACTGCGGGCCCGACACGTACGGCAGGCCGCGATCGAGGATCGCCTCCATCAGCGGATTGCCGCGCGTGACGACGTTGCCGATCACGAACAGGTCCGGTTTCAGGTCGATCTGTTCGGCGCCGTAGCCCTCGATCAGCGTGATGCCCTGCGCCTCGAGCTGCGTGCTCATCGGCGGATAGACGCCCGCGTCGCAACCCGTCACCGTGTGGCCCGCCTCGCGCGCGAGTACGGCGAGACCGCCCATGAAGGTGCCGCAGATGCCAAGAATGTGGATGTGCATAGATGAATGCTTTCGCGCCGCCGGGCGCCGTCGATTCGGAAAAGATGCGTCTGCGGCGCGCCGGACAGGCCGTGCGACCGGCGCTCGTCGCCGCGACACAAAGAGCAGTATTGTAACTGACGGCCTGCCGTGGCCGGCGGCCCGAACGATGCGCGCGAACGCCGCCGGCGCACCGGGCGGCAGGCCGCCGCACCCGTGTTCGGGCGCCGCGGCGATCTAGTATGATTGCCGGATCATGTCTCGCAAACCTCTTGTCGACCCGCGGCGCGTCCGCGAGGAAATCGCCCAGTCCGCCGCCCGCCTGATCGCGGAGGACGGGCTGGACTATGCCGGCGCGAAACGCAAGGCCGCGCGCCAGTTGCTGGGCGATTCGCGCGTTGCCGGCGAATGGCTGCCGGATAACGATCAGATCGAGGAAGAACTGCGCGAGTACCTCGCCCTGTTCCAGAGCGACACGCAGCCGGACGAACTGCGCCTGCTGCGCGAGATCGCGCTCGACTGGATGCGTCGGCTCGCCGAGTTCCGTCCGTATGTGACGGGCGCCGTGCTGAACGGCACCGCAAACGCGCATTCGGATATCCATCTGCAGGCATTCCCCGACAACCCGAAGGACGTCGCGATCTACCTGCTGAACCAGAACATCCAGTACGACGTGTCCGAGACGCGGCACTTCGCGGGCCGCGGCGACGTCGAGACGCTGAGCTTCCTGTGGCGCCCGCGGCGCGACGTGGACGCGATCGGCATCCACCTTGCGCTCTATGCGAGCGACGACCTGCGCGGCGCGGTCAAGGCCGACTCGCGCGGCCGGGTCGCCCGCGCGGATGCCGCCGTGCTCCGCGCGCTCGTCGAAGCAGGCAAAGCCCCTTCCGAACCTGAATGATTCAACGATGATGATGAAACGCATGTTGGCGCTCGCGGTGGTCGCTGCCGCCGCCGTCGCCGGCGGGATCGCCGCCGGCCATTGGTTCCGCGGCAGTGCCGACGACGGTGTCGCCGTCGCCGCGCCCGCCGCAGCGGGCAGCCCGGTCGACCAGTTGTGGGCAGCGGCGCTGACGGGTGTCGACGGCAAGCCGGCCACGCTGACCGCCTTCAAGGGCCAGAAGGTCGTCATCAATTTCTGGGCGTCATGGTGCGGCCCGTGCGTCGAAGAGATGCCCGAGCTCGTCGCGCTGTCGCACCAGTACAAACAGAAAGGCATCCGTTTCATCGGGATCGGCGTCGATTCCGAGCAGAACGTGAAGAACTTTCTGCAGAAAGTGAAGGTCGACTATCCCGTTTTCGTCAGCGGTTATGCGGGCGCAGATCTGGCCCGTAATTTTGGAAATACCGCTGGCGCGTTGCCGTTTACGGTCGTCATCGACGAAACCGGCAAGATTCGCGAGACAAAATTGGGACAAATCCAGCCGGCCGAGCTGAAAAAGACGCTCGACGCGCTGTAACCTGCCCGAACGCCGGCCAGCACGTTGGCAGCGATTTGTCCGTCGATCGCCGCAATTTCGCGTGAATTCGCGAATACTTTGCATCCACACCGGTAATTCTTGCAGGTCCGGCGAACTCGGCCGTTCGGCAAAACTAGACAAATTTCTCTAAATAGCGCTAAAGTTCGCGCAATTCCGCAGAAATAGAAGCGACCATGACACGATTGCTGGTGCTGCACGGCCCGAACCTGAACCTTCTCGGCACCCGGGAACCGGAGGTGTACGGCCACGTCACGCTGGCGCAGATCGATCAGGCGCTTGCCGCACGCGCCCGGGAAGCCGGCGCCGAACTGTCGTCGTTCCAGAGCAACCATGAAGGTGCGCTGGTCGACCGCATCCAGGCCGCGCGGGAGGAACAGACCGATTTCATCCTGATCAATCCGGCCGCGTATACGCATACGAGCGTCGCGATCCGGGACGCGATCGCCGGCGTTGGCATCCCGTTCGTCGAGGTTCACTTGTCGAACGTGCATCGCCGCGAAGCGTTCAGGCACCACTCCTACTTTTCCGACCAGGCCGAAGGCGTGATCTGCGGACTCGGGTGGAAAGGTTATCTGTACGCGCTCGAGTACGCGCTGGACAAGCTGCAAGGCACGTCGCGCGGCTGAATTCGCGATCTAGATTCAGCGCCGGCCCCTAACCGGCGCTTTCACGTATTGAAAGGGGAATTCCCGATGGATCTTCGTAAGCTGAAAACTCTGATCGACCTCGTCTCCGAATCCGGCATCTCCGAGCTGGAAGTGACGGAAGGCGAAGGCAAGGTGCGCATCGTCAAGAACGCACCGCCGGTCTACGTGCAGCCGACGGCTGGGTATGCCCCGCAGGTCAGCGCGCCCGCGCCGTCGGTCGCGCTGCCGACGGACGGTGCCGCTGCGCCGGCAGCCGGCGCAGCAGCCGCGCCGGCCGTTCCGCAGGGCCACGTCGTGACGTCGCCGATGGTCGGCACGTTCTATCGCGCGCCGTCGCCGGGCGCGGACCCGTTCGTCCAGGTCGGCGACACGGTCAAGGAAGGCCAGACGATCTGCATCATCGAAGCGATGAAGCTGCTCAACGAGATCGAGTCCGACAAAGCCGGTGTGATCAAGGAAATCCTCGTCGAGAACGGCCAGGCAGTCGAATACGGCCAGCCGCTTTTCGTGATCGGCTAAGTCCGCCGCGCGGCTAAGCCAGCCGCGCGCCGCCGATGCTCGCCAGGCGCCGTTCGCGCGCCCCTCGAAGAGACGAATACTCGCTATGTTTGAAAAAATCCTCATTGCCAATCGCGGTGAAATCGCGCTGCGCATCCAGCGCGCGTGCCGCGAGCTCGGCGTCAAGACGGTGGTCGTCTACTCGGAAGCCGACAAGGAAGCCAAGTACGTGCGCCTCGCGGACGAAGCCGTCTGTATCGGCCCGGCCCCGTCGAACCTGAGCTACCTGAACATGCCGGCGCTGATCAGCGCCGCGGAAGTCACCGACGCCGAGGCGATCCACCCCGGCTACGGCTTCCTGTCGGAAAACGCCGATTTCGCGGAACGCGTCGAGCAGTCGGGCTTCACGTTCATCGGCCCGCGCCCGGAAACAATCCGCATGATGGGCGACAAGGTCACCGCCAAGCAGACGATGATCAAGACCGGCGTGCCGTGCGTGCCGGGCTCGGAAGGCGCGTTGCCGGACGATCCGAAGGAGATCGTCAAGATTGCGCGCACGATCGGCTATCCGGTCATCATCAAGGCGGCGGGCGGCGGCGGCGGGCGCGGGATGCGCGTCGTGCACACCGAGGCCGCGCTCGTCAACGCGGTCAACATGACCCGCGAGGAAGCCGGCCGTGCGTTCGGCAACCCGCAGGTGTACATGGAGAAGTTCCTCGAGAACCCGCGCCACATCGAGATCCAGGTGCTGTCCGATGCGTTCAAGAACGCGATCTGGCTCGGCGAGCGCGACTGCTCGATGCAGCGCCGCCACCAGAAGGTAATCGAGGAAGCGCCGGCACCGGGCATTCCGCGCCGCCTGATCGACCGCATCGGCGACCGCTGCGCGGACGCGTGCAAGAAGATGGGCTACCTCGGCGCGGGCACGTTCGAATTCCTGTACGAAAACGGCGAGTTCTACTTCATCGAGATGAACACGCGCGTGCAGGTCGAGCACCCGGTGTCGGAACTGATCACGGGCGTCGACATCGTGCAGGAACAGATCCGCATCGCGGCCGGCGAGAAGCTCGCACTGCGCCAGCGCGACATCCAGTTCCGCGGACATGCGATCGAATGCCGGATCAACGCAGAAGATCCGTTCAAGTTCACGCCGTCGCCGGGCCGGATCACGTCGTGGCATACGCCGGGCGGCCCCGGCGTGCGCGTCGACTCGCACGCCTACAATGGTTATTTTGTGCCGCCGAACTATGATTCGATGATCGGCAAGCTGATCACCTACGGCGCGACCCGCGAGCAGGCGATCAGCCGGATGCGCATCGCGCTGTCGGAAATGGTCGTCGAAGGCATCCAGACCAACATCCCGCTGCACCGCGAGCTGATGATCGACTCGAAGTTCGTCGAAGGCGGCACCAGCATCCACTACCTCGAAAACCGGCTCGCGCAGAAGCAGCAGGTCGCACCGGAAGAAGCGTAAGCATGAGCTATCGCGAACTCGTCGTCGAACTGGCCCGTGAGCACGCGGAGGCATTGTCCGACGCGCTGCTCGACCTCGGCGCGCTGTCGGTGTCCGTCGAGGACGCCGACGCCGACACGCCCGACGAGCAGCCGCTCTTCGGCGAGCCCGGCCTCGTGCCCGATCGCACCGCGTGGCAGCACTCGCGCGTGGTCGCGCTGCTGTCGCCCGACCACGATCCGGCCGTGCTGCTCACGGCGGCCGCGAACGAGATCGGCCTCGCCGGGACGCCGAAATTCGACGTCCGCGAAGTCGAGGAACAGGACTGGGTACGGCTCACGCAATCGCAGTTCGAGCCGATCCCGATCGGCGAACGGATCTGGGTCGTGCCGTCGTGGCACGACGCGCCCGATCCCGACGCGCTCGTACTCGAACTCGACCCCGGCCTCGCGTTCGGCACCGGCAGCCACCCGACCACGCGCCTTTGCATGGAATGGCTCGAACAGTCGGTCAAGCCCGGCCAGTCGGTGCTCGACTACGGCTGCGGCTCCGGCATTCTCGCGATCCTCGCGAAGAAATGCGGGGCGAACCCCGTCATCGGCATCGACATCGATCCGCAGGCGGTCGAATCGGCACGGCAGAACAGCGAGCGCAACCGCGCGGAAGTCACGTACGGGCTGCCCGATGCATGCCCGGACGGCGAATTCGACATCGTCGTCGCGAACATCCTGTCGAACCCGCTGAAGCTGATGGCATCGATGCTCGCGTCGAAGGTCAAACCGGGCGGGCGCATCGCGCTGTCGGGCGTGCTCGCGCGCCAGGCGGACGAAGTCGCGGCCGTCTATGCGCGCTACATCGACATCTCGGTCTGGCGCGAACACGAAGGTTGGGTATGCCTTGCCGGAACCCGGCGGGAAAGCCATTAGAATAGCGCTGTCCTTTACTCTGGCCAGCAGGCCGCCCGGCTCGACATGCTTCTTGCGACGCGCTGCCCCCATTGCGAAACCGTCTTCCGGCTGCAGCAGGAACAGCTCTCGCTGCATGAAGGGCTCGTGCGCTGCGGGCATTGTCATGAGGTCTTCAACGCGTCGGAATCGCTCGTTCCCGAGCACGCGCAGCAGCCCGAACCGGCATTGACCGAAACGGCTGCCGCGCCGGAGAACGGCGACGCACACCACCAGGCCGCGCCCGCACGGCTGTTCGCCGCCGACGCGCCGGCCGGGTTGCCGTCCGATACCGATTACAAGCCCGAAGGCTGGGACATGTGGGCGCCGTGGCTCGACGCCGGCGTCGATCCGTCGCTGCAGCACAACGTGCAGACCGTGCGCACCGCGCCGCTGGTACCGCTCGCGCTCCCGTCCACCGAAGCCGGCATCGTTCACCTGTCTGGTACGCCCGCGCCGTTCCCGTCCCCGACCGAGCTCGATGCATCCGCCGACGCCGTGCAACCGGCCGAACCGCATTCGACCCAGACGGAACGGGAAATCGAAGCATCGCCCGCGCCCGTCGTCGCCCCCGTCGAGCACGATCCGCGTGAGCCCCGCTTCGTCGCCCACATTCCGTCGGAAGCAGAAACCGCTACCGGCGACACCGAACCCGTGGGCCACGCACACTTCGCCGTACCGGACGACGAGCGCGCTCCGCGCGAACCGCGTTTTGCGTTCGCTCCGGCGCCGGCCATAACCGCACCCGAAACCGGATCCGAACCCGACGCCGCTGCCCGGTACGACAAAACACCGGCCGCGGTCACCGCCGCGCCCGCCGCACCGTTCCCCGCCGCACCGACCGACGACGATCGCCCGCACTTCGCCGTCACGCGCGAGACGCGCGCGCCGCAGCGGCGCGGGTTGCTCGGCGGCTTTTTCGGCGGCCTCGTCGCCGCGGTACTGGCCTTCCTGCTCGTCGCGCAACTCGCATGGTGGCAGCGCGAGACGCTGATGATCTACTGGCCCGTCACGCAGGGTTGGTTCCGTCAGGCCTGCGCGCCGCTCGGCTGCGCGGTCGCGCCGCCGCGCGCGATTGACGGCCTGCGGCTCGACGCGACCGACCTGCGCCAGCTCGACGGCCCGCGCGTGCTCGAGCTGAAGGTGCCGCTGACGAACCGCTACCGCGTCGCGCTCGCGTACCCGTCACTCGAACTGACGCTGCTCGACGACACCAATCACGTGACCGTTCGCCGCGTGCTCGCGCCGCGCGACTACGTGCACCCGGGTACGCCGATCGACGCCGGGCTGCCGCCCGGCAAGACGCAGACAATGATCGTCCGCGTCGAAACGACCGGCACGCCCGCCTCGAATTTCCGCGTCCAGATCTTCTATCCGTGACGCGCCGCGGCGCGCGCCTGCGCGCCCGTCTCAACCCGCGCGCCCGAGCGGCGCGCTATTTCGGAGCACGAACATGAGCAAAGTTACGCTGGGTGGCAACCCGATCGATCTCGCCGGCACGTTCCCGGCCGTCGGCGCCCAAGCCGCCGATTTCAAGCTGGTCGGCAAGGACCTCGCCGACCTGTCGCTCGCCAGCTTCGCCGGCAAGCGCAAGGTGCTGAACATCGTGCCGAGCCTCGACACGCCGACCTGCGCGACGTCGACCCGCAAGTTCAACGAAGCCGCGTCGTCGCTCGACAACACGGTCGTGGTCGTCGTGTCCGCCGACCTGCCGTTCGCCGCCACGCGCTTCTGCACGACCGAAGGCCTCGCGAACGTCGTGACGGCTTCGACGTTCCGCACCGGCCGCGCGTTCGCGAACGCATACGGCGTCGACGTGACGAGCGGCCCGCTGAACGGCCTGACCGCACGTGCCGTCGTCGTGCTCGACGCGCAGGACAAGGTGATCCACGCGGAACTCGTCGGCGAGATCAAGGACGAGCCGAACTACGACGCCGCGCTCGCCGCACTGAAGTAACCCGCTGCCGCCCGGCCCTGCCGCGCGAGGCCCGACGGGGCCGTTCACGCGCCGGCCGGGCGGCCGCATCCCTTTGCTCTCTACAGGAACGCACGCCTTGACTACGCTGATTTGCGGCTCGCTCGCCTACGACAACATCATGACCTTCGAAGGTCGGTTCCGCGAGCACATCCTGCCCGACCAGGTTCACCTTCTCAACGTGAGCTTCCTCGTGCCGACGATGCGACGCGAATTCGGCGGCTGCGCAGGGAACATCGCTTACGCGCTGCACATGCTCGGCGGCGACGCGCGCATCATGGCGACGGTCGGCGCGAACGACGCGGACCGCTATCTCGAGCGCCTCGACAGCCTCGGCCTGTCGAAGGCTGGCGTGCGCGTGGTGCCCAATACGCACACCGCGCAGGCCATGATCACGACCGATCTCGACAACAACCAGATCACCGCATTCCACCCGGGCGCGATGATGCAGTCGCACCTGAACCGCGCGGACGAAGTGGCGGGCGTGAAGCTCGGCATCGTCGCGCCGGACGGCTTCGACGGGATGGTCCAGCACGCCGAGCAATTCGCGAAGGCCGGCATCCCGTTCGTCTTCGATCCGGGCCAGGGCCTGCCGCTGTTCGACGGCGCGACGCTGCGCCGCATCATTGAACTCGCGACCTTCGTCGCGGTCAACGACTACGAAGGCAAGCTCGTCAGCGACAAGACGGGCTGGTCCGAACAGGAAATCGCCAGCCGGGTTCAGGCGTTGATCATCACGCGCGGCGAGCACGGCTCCACCATTCTTCACAAAAACGGCGAAGAGCAGATTCCCGTCGTGGGTGCCGAGCGTGTCGTCGATCCGACCGGCTGCGGCGATGCCTTCCGGGGCGGCCTGCTGTACGGTATCGAGAACGGCCTCGACTGGGCAACCACGGGCCGCCTCGCGAGCCTGATGGGTTCGATCAAGATCGCTCACCAGGGGCCCCAGACTTACGTACTGACGCGCGCCGAAATCGACGCGCGCTTCGAGGCTGCATTCGGTTACAGTCTCAAATGAATATTGTGGGAGAGCCAAAATGTTGACGAAAAAAAACCTCACGCTCGCGGCCATGCTGACGGCCACACTGACCCTTGCCGGCTGCTTCACGGCACCCGGTTCGGCAGATGTCTATAGCGTCGGCCAGGCGCAGCGCGAACAGACGGTCCGCATGGGCACGGTCGAAAGCGTCCGCGCAGTGCGCATCCAGTCCGACGGCGGCGGCAGCGCGATCGGCACGCTGGGCGGCGGCGCACTCGGCGCGGTCGCAGGCAGCGCGATCGGCGGCGGCAAGGGATCGATCCTGACGGCAATCGCCGGCGGTCTCGTCGGTGCGGTCGCGGGCAACGCGGTCGGCGAAAACCTCAGCACGGCGAACGGTGTCGAAATCACCGTGCGCCTCGACAACGGCGACCTGCGCTCGATCACGCAGGCAGCAAGCGGCGAAGCGTTCCGCGCCGGCGAGCGTGTGCGGCTGCTGTCGAGCGGCGGCGTCACGCGCGTCACGCACTAACCGGGTACCTCAGCATGCGGCGCAAGCCGCAGTCGAACGCATGTGCGAAGCTGCACATGCGTTTTTTTTCGTCCGTACTCGCCGCGGCCGGCACATGGGCGAATACGGACGAAAAAAATCCCGCCACCTGAGCCAGGTGGCGGGACTGATTGAGTAGCGCTACTCAACCCACGGACACCACGTGAGTGCCCGGGTGATGCTGGTCAGCCGCGATTACGGACGGCTGCCGGTCGGGAACGGCCATGCCGCTGCCGGGTTGAGCGCGGTCTTCACGCCCGATGCCGGCGCAACCGACGCGGTCGACGCGGTCGTTGCCGGTGCAGCCTTCTTCACGACGGCCTTCTTCGGAGCAGCAGCCTTCTTCGCCGGAGCAGCAGCCTTCTTCGCAGGGGCAGCCTTCTTGGCGGGCGCAGCCTTCTTCGCAGCGGCCTTCTTCGCAGGCGCAGCCTTCTTGGCAGCAGCCTTCTTCGCAGGCGCGGCCTTCTTGGCAGCAGCCTTCTTGGCCGGTGCGGCCTTCTTCGCAGCAACCTTCTTCACTGCGACTTTCTTGGCTGCAACCTTCTTCGCAGCGACCTTCTTGGCCGGCGCTGCCTTCTTCGCAGCAACCTTCTTCACTGCGACTTTCTTCGCTGCGACCTTCTTGGCTGCAACCTTCTTCGTTGCGACCTTCTTTGCCGCGACCTTCTTCGCAGCGGCCTTCTTCGCCGGTGCTGCCTTCTTCGCGGCAACCTTCTTCACCGCGACCTTCTTCGCAGCAACCTTCTTCACTGCAGCGGCCTTCTTCGCCGGAGCAGCGGCCTTCTTCGCGACGGTCTTCTTGGCAGCAACTTTCTTAGCAGCCGGTTTCTTCTTGGCGGTAGCCATGTTGTTCTCCTTCAGGTTCAGATGAGAGTCAGTTCAAACTACACCCTTCGTCAAAACCCGCTTCCCGCGGACGCTGTTCAGGACGTGCGCTTCGAAGCGGGCTATTCATCGGCGTACGCGGATACCGCGCGCTTACGCTAATGAATACGGTATGGCGCGCGTGACCGCCCGGCCTCGCGCGCCAAATCAAGTCGGTAGCCGGCGCACCTCGCGCCGCTACCCCTAATCGCTTGATCAAGCGGACCGCCACACGGCCGTCCGCTTTATCCGGAGGGAAGTTTGCCCATCCCACTGAAGGGTTCGCAAAGTGCCTGTCGTGTCGTTGGGCCGTTAAGGCACCGGGCATGCTTTGCATCAGGCGTTCTTGCTCCTAAACCTTGGGCCGCGGCCGAGAGGCCGCCGGCTGCTCCATCATGTAACGGGTTCGCTGCTGCGGGTTATTCCCAGGACAGCGCGCCCCCCGTCTGATACTCGATCACACGCGTCTCGAAGAAGTTGCGCTCCTTCTTCAGGTCGATCATCTCGCTCATCCACGGGAACGGGTTTTCCTCGTTCGGGTACAGCGGATCAAGGCCGATCTGCTGGCAACGCCGGTTGCTGATGAAGCGCAGATAGCTCTTGAACATCGACGCGTTCAAACCCAGCACGCCGCGCGGCATCGTGTCCTCGGCGTAGCGGTATTCGAGTTCGACAGCCTGCTTGAACAGCTCGCGAATCTCGGCGCGGAATTCCGCGGTCCAGAGATGCGGGTTCTCGAGCTTGATCTGGTTGATCAGGTCGATGCCGAAATTGCAGTGCATCGACTCGTCGCGCAGGATGTACTGATATTGCTCTGCAGCACCCGTCATCTTGTTCTGGCGGCCGAGTGCGAGGATCTGCGTGAACCCGACATAGAAGAACAGGCCTTCCATGATGCAGGCGAACACGATCAGCGACTTCAGCAGCTTCTGATCCGCTTCGAGCGTGCCGGTCTTGAAGGCCGGGTCCGTCAGCGTGTGGATGAACGGGATCAGGAATTCGTCCTTCGCGCGGATCGACGCGACCTCGTGGTACGCGTTGAAGATCTCGCCTTCGTCGAGACCGAGCGATTCGACAATATATTGATATGCGTGCGTGTGGATTGCCTCTTCGAACGCCTGGCGCAGCAGGAACTGCCGGCACTCGGGCGCCGTGATGTGGCGGTACGTGCCGAGCACGATGTTGTTCGCCGCGAGCGAATCGGCCGTCACGAAGAAGCCGAGGTTGCGCTTCACGATGCGGCGCTCGTCCTCGGTCAGACCGTTCGGGTCCTTCCACAGAGCGATGTCGCGGGACATGTTGATTTCCTGCGGCATCCAGTGGTTCGCGCAACCGGCCAGATACTTTTCCCACGCCCACTTGTACTTGAACGGCACCAGCTGATTGACGTCAGTCTGGCCGTTGATGATGCGCTTGTCGGCGACATTGACCCGCGCTTCCGAACCGCCGGCGGGAACAGCCGATGCTTGCGGCGGCACCGCAAGATCGCCTTCGAAAATGTCGCGGACCTGATGGGTGGCAGGCGACGCAGCCTGCATTCCGACAGCCACTCCTGCGGGGGCGCGCATCGCATTGTGCTGCGCTCCGCTCGCGGGAGTTACGGCAGTCTTCTCGTCATCCCAGTTGAGCATAAATTCTCACCATCAATTTAGAACGGTTTGTACCATCTTTTCCTGAGCGATAAAAGGGTTCGCTCACGAAAAATCCTTTTTTCGATTCGCGTTGCGACCTCGATACAACACTTTGAGCAACGCATCGTCGTTCATGCAGAGCGCGACGTGTGCCGCGCGTGTATCGCGAGGTGCGCTCGACGCATCGAACGCTGATCGAAACGCGACGTCGTCGGGGATGTTTCGATCGCTTGTCACTGCCTGCAACGCAGGTGCCGCGTTACAGATTCCTTATCATTTTTTTAGTTGAGAGCGGCGCACACTTCAACCTCGATCGGTCGTCGTGCGCGCCGCCCGGCACGTCTTCAGGTCACGCGCGCTGCGTTACTGGCACGCTTCGCATTCGTCGAAGCCCGGATCGCCCGGACGCATCGTGCACACCGGACCATCGGCCTCGACCGGCGCGAGCGCCGCCGCTGCGCCGAGCGCGCCCGACGACGCATCGCCGCCTGCCGCACCGAAGCCGCCTGCCGCGCCTTGCGCGCCGCCGCTGCTCGAACCACCCGTCGGCACCGCGTTCAGCGCGCCGTGTGCGACCGTCGACTTCTCGACGTGCGTCGCCGCCATCGTGCGGAGGTAGTAGGTCGTCTTCAGGCCGCGCAGCCAGGCGAGCTTGTAGACCTCGTCGAGCTTCTTGCCCGACGCGCCGCCCATGTAGATGTTCAGCGACTGCGCCTGGTCGATCCACTTCTGGCGACGCGATGCCGCTTCGACCAGCCACGTCGGATCGACTTCGAACGCGGTCGCATAGATCGCGCGCAGGTCGGCCGGGATGCGGTCGATGCGCGACAGCATGCCGTCGAAGTACTTCAGGTCGGCGACCATCACTTCGTCCCACAGGCCGCGTTCCTTCAGGTCGCGAACGAGGAACTCGTTCACCACCGTGAATTCGCCCGACAGGTTCGACTTCACGTACAGGTTCTGGAAGGTCGGCTCGATGCACGCCGACACGCCGATGATGTTCGAGATCGTCGCCGTCGGCGCGATCGCGACGCAGTTCGAGTTGCGCATGCCGTGCGCGGCGATCCGCGAACGCAGCGTCGTCCAGTCGAGCGACTCGGACGTGTCGACCTCGACGTAGCCGCCGCGCGCTTCCGTCAGCAGCTTCAGCGTGTCCTGCGGGAGGATGCCGCGATCCCACAGCGAGCCGCGGTAGCTCGAGTAGCGGCCGCGCTCTTCGGCCAGCTCGGTCGACGCGTAGTACGCGTAGTAGCAGACCGCTTCCATCGAACGGTCGGCGAACTCGACCGCCGCTTCCGACGCGTACGGCGTGCGCAGCAGGTGCAGGCAGTCCTGGAAGCCCATGATGCCCATGCCGACCGGACGGTGCTTCAGGTTCGAGTTACGCGCCTTCGGCACCGCGTAGTAGTTGATGTCGATCACGTTGTCGAGCATGCGCATCGCGACGCTGATCGTGCGCTTCAGCTTGTCGTGGTCGAGCGCGTAGCTGCCGTCGGCCTGCTTCACCAGGTGCGCGAGCAGGTTCACGGAGCCGAGGTTGCACACCGCGATTTCGGTGTCGCTCGTGTTCAGCGTGATTTCCGTGCACAGGTTCGACGAGTGGACGACGCCGACGTGCTGCTGCGGCGAGCGGATGTTGCACGGATCCTTGAACGTGATCCACGGGTGGCCCGTCTCGAACAGCATGCCGAGCATCTTGCGCCAGAGCTGCTGCGCCGGGATCTTCTTGAACAGCTTGATCTCGCCGCGCGCGACCTTCTCTTCGTAAGCCGTGTAAGCCTTCTCGAAATCGGCGCCGAACTTGTCGTGCAGGTCCGGGCAGGTCGACGGCGAGAACAGCGTCCAGTCGGCGCCTTCCATCACGCGCTTCATGAACAGGTCGGGAATCCAGTTCGCCGTGTTCATGTCGTGCGTACGGCGGCGATCGTCGCCCGTGTTCTTGCGCAGCTCGAGGAATTCCTCGATGTCGAGGTGCCAGGATTCGAGGTACGCGCAGACCGCGCCCTTGCGCTTGCCGCCCTGGTTGACCGCGACGGCCGTGTCGTTCACGACCTTCAGGAACGGGACCACGCCTTGCGACTTGCCGTTCGTGCCCTTGATATGCGAGCCGAGTGCGCGCACGCGCGTCCAGTCGTTGCCGAGACCGCCGGCGAACTTCGACAGCAGCGCGTTTTCCTTCAATGCTTCATAGATGCCGTCGAGATCGTCCGCGACCGTCGTCAGGTAGCACGACGACAGTTGCGAGCGGTGGGTGCCCGAGTTGAACAGCGTCGGCGTCGAGCTCATGAAGTCGAAGCTCGACAGCACGTTGTAGAACTCGATCGCGCGCGTTTCGCGGTCGATCTCGTTCAGCGACAGGCCCATCGCGACGCGCATGAAGAATGCCTGCGGCATTTCGATGCGGGTGCCGTCGACGTGCAGGAAGTAGCGGTCGTACAGCGTCTGCAGGCCGAGGTAGCCGAACTGCAGGTCGCGGTTCGCGTCGAGCGCTTCACCGAGGCGCTTCAGGTCGAACTGCAGCAGCTTGTCGTCGAGCAGGCCGGCGTCGACGCCGCGCTTCAGGAACTGCGGGAAATATTCCGCGTAGCGGGCCGACATCTCGGCCTGCACCACTTCCTCGCCGAGGATCTCGCGACGGATCGTGTGCAGCAGGATGCGGGCCGTGACCTGGCTGTATGCCGGGTCCTTCTCGATCATCGTGCGCGCAGCGAGGATCGCCGAGTCGTAGACCTGGCTCATCGGCACGCCGTCGTACAGGTTCTTCACCGTCTCCGCGACGATCGGCTCAGGGTTAACCGCAGCGCCGAGGCCATCGCACGCCGACACGATCAGCGCGCGCAGCGCGTTCATGTCGAGCGGACGCGAAACGCCGTTGTCGACGACATTGATGCCGGTGCTCGACTCGCCGCCTGCCGCCGCTGCTTCCTCGCCCGCATGCTGGCGCTCGAGGTGACGCTTCTCGCGATACAGCACGTACGCACGCGCGACGTTGTGCTCGCCGCCGCGCATCAGCGCGAGTTCGACCTGGTCCTGGATGTCTTCGATATGGAACGTACCGCCGTTCGGGCGGCTGCGCACGAGCGCGCGCACGACGTTGTGCGTCAGCTGTTCGACCTGCTCGCGCACGCGCGCCGATGCCGCGCCCTGTCCGCCGTTGACGGCCAGGAAAGCCTTGGTCACCGCGATCGCGATTTTCGAAGGCTCGAACGACACCACGCTGCCGTTGCGGCGGATCACCTTGTAGTCGGCGAACGTGGCTTGCGGCGCGAGCGCCTGCGCGCCCTGTTCGGTCCCGCCGAGCGGACGGCTCGAGGCGCTCTCGTACTGGGACGTCGCGTTGTCGGTGGTTTGCATGTGCAAAGCTCCTGGTGTTGGATGGTGCGGAGAGAACCGCGGATTAAAACGAACGCTGCGCAATGCGGTGCGCGAGCGGTAAGAGGCGAGCGATGCGTCGGGGAAGCCGGGTCGGTCGATGCGCGACAACCGAGCCGGTCGTGTGCTTCGTCATGTGTACCCTGCCCCGTCGAAATTCGCTGCGCTGATCGCGACGCCCTGACCGCCCGGCCTGACGCGCCGCCCTGAGAACCCTGTCCGCCGGCGTTGCCCGCCGGCCGGTGCCGCTCGGGTTTTCCCTGCGACACACACTATATCTAGTACAGAACTGCTCAACTGGCACCAAGTATAGTGGACATTCGGACGACGTCCAAACGGATAATTTGCGATAGAGGTCTTGACATCGCCCACGCGCCGACACGACAAGGCATTGGTCGGAGAAAAAACTTTCTCCGGTCAAAAAACCCCGCGATCAGTGCTGACGGAAAGGAAAGTATTCGGCGGAAAAACCGGCATCGCTCGCGAAGCGTTGCCAATCGAAATGCGGGCCCGGGTCGGTCTTGCGGCCCGGCGCGACGTCCGAGTGCCCCGCGAATGCGTCGACCGGATAACGTGCGGCGAGCGCGCGCGAGAGCGTGGCGAGCATCGCGTACTGCGCGTCGTCGAACGGCACGTCGTCCGCGCCTTCGAGCTCGATGCCGATCGAGAAATCGTTGCAGCGCGCCCGGCCGAAGAACTCGGACGAGCCCGCGTGCCACGCGCGCTCGTCGCACGACACGAACTGCACGAGCTCGCCGTCGCGGCGGATCAGGAAGTGCGCGGACACGCGCACGCCGCGCAGGTGGCTCTGGTAATAGGGGTGCGCATCGCAGTCGAGGCGATTCAGGAACAGCGCCTCGATCGCGTCGCCGCCGAATTCGCCGGGCGGCAGGCTGATGTTGTGGACGACCACGAGCGTCGGCACCGCACCCGCGGGCCGCGCCTCGAAGTTCGGCGACGGCGCATGGCGCGCTTCGCGCACCCAGCCGTTCGCGTCGACCGACAACGGCGGCGCGTCGCTCATCGCGCGTCGTGACCGCTCGCGCGCGCGGCGTGGCGCTGTGCGTGCTCGGCGCTGCAGAAGTATTCGCCGCCCGCGGCGACGGCGTCCCCCTTCGGCGCATGCACGCCGCATTCGGCACAGCGCACCATCGGCTCGGGCAGCGACCGCGTGTCGCCGTTCGGACGCGCAGCGCCGGCACCCGGCGCGCCGCCGTCACCCGCGCCGCGGCCGGTGCGCGCCTGCGCGTGCTCCTGGGCCTGGCGCAGCTTGCGCGCGAGCCACGAGCCAGCGAAGAAGAGAAGAATCAGGAGAAGAATCTGTCGCATCGGAAACCTGCGGTCAAACCACGGAACGGTGCAGCAGCACCTCGAAAACGAACCGGCTGCCGACATACGCGAGCAGCAGCGCGGCGAACGACACGAGCACCCAGCGCGCGGCGCCGCGCCCGCGCCAGCCCGACGTCTTGCGGGCGACCAGCAGGCCGCCGAACATCAGCCACGACAGGATCGCGAACACGGTCTTGTGATCAAGCCGCAGCGCGCGCGCGTCGACCTGCTCGCTGAACAGGATGCCCGACGCGAGCGTCAGCGTGAGCAGCACGAAGCCGGCGCCGATCAGGCGGAACAGCAGCTTCTCGAGCGTGAGCAGCGGCGGCAGCGTTTCGAGCCAGCTCGCGATCCAGCCCGTCGAGCCGTCGCGCCCGCCATTGCGCAGCGACTGCAGGCGCCGCTCGACCATCAGCATCAGGATCGCGTGCAGCGCCGCGATCGCGAACAGGCCGTACGCGATGTTCGCGATCAGGAAGTGCAGCTTGAACAGCGGCGCTGCGGCATAAGGAAGCACCCGCACGCCGCCGAACACCAGCGGCAGCAGCGACGCGCCGCACGCGAGCGGCAGCACCAGCAGGCGCAGGCTGTCGAGCGGGAAGAAAAAGCTCTCGATCCAGTAGATGCCGGCGCCGAGCCAGAACATCGCGGACAGCGCGAACGCGAAGCCGAACACCATCGCGTCGTTCGGAAAAATCGTCATGTGGAGCAGCACGCCGTGCGCGACGAGCGCGGCGAACAGCAGCGCGCGGCCGGCCCCGCTCATCCCGGACGCGGCAGACGCGGGAACCGGCACGGCCGGCACGCTCGCGACGAGCGGCGTCGCACCCTGGCGGTGCGTGCGCCAGCCTGCGACGGCGAGGCCGCCGTACAGGAATGCGGTGAGGGCATACAGTACAATATCCATGTTCGAAGTTTACACTAGGCCCCCTTCCCGCGACGGCTCCCTTTGTTCGGTTCCGCCGCGCCTTCGGGCCCCACTGTCCATCGCTCCCCATGCTCGACAATCTCACTCAACGGATGGCGCGCGTCGTCAAGACGCTGCGCGGCGAGGCCCGGCTCACCGAGGCAAACACGCAGGAGATGCTCCGCGAGGTGCGTCTCGCGCTGCTGGAAGCCGACGTGTCGCTGCCGGTCGTCCGCGAATTCATCGCCAAGGTCAAGGAAAAGGCGCTCGGCGAAGAAGTGATCAGCAGCCTGTCGCCGGGTCAGGCGCTCGTCGGCGTGGTCCAGAAGGAACTGACCGCCGTGATCGGCGGCGACTATGAAGGCAAGGCCGCCGAGCTGAATCTCGCGGTCACGCCGCCCGCCGTGATCCTGATGGCCGGCCTGCAGGGTGCGGGCAAGACCACGACCGTCGGCAAGCTCGCCAAGCTGCTGCGCGAGAAGTACAAGAAGAAGGTGCTGACCGTGTCGTGCGACGTGTATCGCCCGGCCGCCATCATGCAGTTGAAAACGGTGAGCGAGCAGGTCGGCGCCGACTTCTTCCCGTCGACGCCGGACCAGAAGCCCGTCGACATCGCGCTCGCGGCCGTCGACTGGGCGAAGCGCCACTACCACGACGTGCTGATCGTCGACACGGCCGGCCGCCTCGGCATCGACGAGGCGATGATGCAGGAAATCGCCGCGCTGCACGGCACGCTGAAGCCGGCCGAAACGCTGTTCGTCGTCGACGCGATGCTCGGCCAGGACGCGGTCAACACCGCGAAGGCGTTCAACGACACGCTGCCGCTCACCGGCGTCGTGCTGACCAAGCTCGACGGCGATTCGCGCGGCGGCGCCGCGCTGTCGGTGCGCCACATCACGGGCAAGCCGATCAAGTTCGTCGGCGTTGCCGAGAAGCTCGACGGCCTCGAGGTGTTCCACCCCGACCGGATGGCGAACCGGATCCTCGGCATGGGCGACATCCTCGCGCTCGTCGAGGAAGCGCAGCGCGGCGTCGACGTGCAGGCCGCGCAGAAGCTCGCCGACAAGGTCAAGAAAGGCGGCGACTTCGACCTGAACGACTTCCGCGCGCAGATCTCGCAGATGAAGAACATGGGCGGCCTGTCGTCGCTGATGGACAAGCTGCCCGCGCAGTTCCAGCAGGCGGCGGCCGGCGCCGACATGGGCCAGGCCGAAAAGCAGATCCGCCGGATGGAAGGGATCATCAGCTCGATGACGCCCGCCGAGCGTGCGAAACCCGAAATCATCAAGGCGACGCGCAAGCGCCGCATTGCGGCCGGCGCGGGCGTGCCGGTGCAGGAAGTCAACCGGATGCTGAACCAGTACGACCAGATGCGTACCATGATGAAGAAGCTGAAGGGCGGCAACATGCAGAAGATGATGCGCGGCCTGAAGGGCATGATGCCCGGCATGCGCTGATTCCGCCCGTCGGCCGGCGCGCGGGTTTCTGCTGTAGCGCGCGTCGCCCGTTCTGCTTCATCCTTATTTGTATACCGACTGCCCGCCAGAACACATGAACCGCGAAGAAGCCCTCCATATTTTCGACCACTCCGAAGAGATCGTCTCGGCCGACGCCGTCAACGCGTCGATCGTCCGGATGGCCGACGCGATCCGCGCCGAGATCGGCGATGCGTTCCCGCTCGTTCTCTCGGTGATGGGCGGCGCCGCGGTGTTTACCGGGATGCTGCTGCCGCATCTCGATTTCCCGCTCGAATTCGACTACATCCACCTGACCCGCTACCGCAACACGACACAGGGCAGCCCGGAGATGCACTGGCGCGTCGCGCCGCGCGAGTCGGTGAAGGACCGGATCGTGCTCGTGCTCGACGACATCCTCGACGAAGGCGAAACGATGGCCGCGATCCGCGACCGCATCCTCGACATGGGCGCGCAGCGTTTCATGTCGGCCGTGCTGTGCGAGAAGACGCTCGCGAAGGCGAAACCGCTGCACCCCGACTTCTGCGGCTTCTCGGTGCCGGACCGCTACGTGTTCGGCTGCGGGATGGACGCGAAGGGCTACTGGCGCAACCTGCCGACGATCCGCGCGCTGACCGCGAACGTCTGATCGCCGCCCTGCCCGCCATATAAATAGAAAGCGGCGCTCCGGTTTCCCGGAGCGCCGCTTTTTTCGTGTGCGCGCCGCCCTACAGCTGATGCACGAACGCGCGGATGCCGGCCAGCAGCATCTCGACCGAAATCGCGACGAGCACGAGGCCCATCAGCCGCTCGAACGCCGCGACCGTCCGCTCGCCGAGCCACTGCTGGATCCGTTCGGCCAATACCAGCGTGACCGCGCAGACGAGCATCGTGACCGTCAGCGCACCGACCCATTCGAACATCTTGCCCGGCGCCTGCGACGTCAGCAGCATCACCGTCGCAAGCGCCGACGGCCCGGCGAGTGCCGGAATCGCGAGCGGCACGATGAACGGTTCGCCGCCCGCGCGCGGATCGCTGCCGAGCGCGCCGTCCGGATGCGGGAAGATCATCCGCAGTGCGATCAGGAACAGCACGATCCCGCCGCCGAGCCGCAACGACAGGTCGGTAAGGCTCATCATCCGCAGGAAGCGGTCGCCGACCACCATGAAGAACAGCAGGATCACGAACGCGATCCCCACTTCACGGAGGATCAGCTTCACGCGCCGCTCGCGCGGCACGTCCCGCATCGCCGAAATGAACAGCGGGATGTTGCCGAGCGGATCGGTGATCAGCACGAGGAGCACGGTGGCCGACAGGAACGTGTATTCCATCGTGTCCCCCGGTCGCCGCGCTTAGTGCGCGAGCGCGGCGCGGATCTTCTCCGCGACCGTCGCCGCGGCCGCGTCGGCCGGCAGCAACGTCGCTTCGGCGTCGCGGCGGCCCTGGTACTCGATCTTGCCTTCCTTCAGGCCGCGCTCGCCGATCACGAGGCGATGCGGCACGCCGATCAGCTCCCAGTCGGCGAACATCACGCCCGGGCGCTCGCCGCGATCGTCGAGGATCACGTCGATGCCGGCCGCGGCGAGTTCCGTGTACAGCTTGTCGGCGGTCTCGCGCACCATTTCGCTGCGGTCATAACCCATCGGACACAGCACGACCTCGAACGGCGCGATCGACTCCGGCCAGATGATGCCGCGATCGTCGAAGTTCTGTTCGATCGCCGCGCCGAGAATACGCGTGACACCGACGCCGTAGCAGCCCATCAGCATCGGTTGCGGCTTGCCCGACTCGTCGAGGAACGTCGCGCCCATCGCTTCCGAGTACTTGGTGCCGAGCTGGAACACGTGGCCGACCTCGATGCCGCGGCAGATGTCGATCACGCCATTGCCGTCCGGCGACGGGTCGCCCTTCTGCACGTTGCGCACGTCGGCGACGTCCGGCTCCGGCAAGTCGCGGCCCCAGTTCACGCCCGCGATGTGATAGTCGATCTCGTTCGCGCCGACGACGAAGTCGCTCATGTTCGCGACCGTGCGGTCCGCGATCACCTTCACGGGCTTCTTCGTGCCGACCGGGCCGAGGTAGCCCGGCGGCGTGCCGAACCACTCGACGATTTCCTGCTCGGTCGCGAAGCGGTGGTTCTTCAGGCCCGGCAGCTTCGATACCTTGATCTCGTTCAGGTCGTGGTCGCCGCGCAGCATCACGAGCCAGATGGTCGGCTCGGCGCCTTCGTTGTCGGTCGCGAGCACGATCGACTTGATCGTGCGCTCGAGCGGGATGGCCAGCAGTTCGGCGACGGCTTCGCACTTCGCCTTGCCCGGCGTCGCGACCTTTTCCATCGCTTCTGCCGGCGCCGCGCGCTCGGCAATCAGCGGCAGCGCTTCGGCCGCCTCGATGTTCGCCGCGAACTCGGACGTCGGGCAGTAGGCGATCGCGTCCTCGCCGGTGTCGGCGATCACGTGGAACTCGTGCGAGAAGTTGCCGCCGATCGAGCCGCTGTCGGCCGCGACCGCACGGAACTCGAGGCCGAGGCGCGTGAAGATGCGCACGTACGCGTCGTACATCTTGCGATACGACTCGTTCAGGCCGGCCGCATCCTTGTCGAACGAATACGCGTCCTTCATGATGAATTCGCGGCCGCGCATCACTCCGAAGCGCGGACGGATCTCGTCGCGGAACTTCGTCTGGATCTGGTAGAAGTTCACCGGCATCTGCCGGTAGCTCTTGATCTGGTTGCGCGCGATGTCGGTGACGACTTCCTCGTGCGTCGGCCCGATCACGAAATCGTTGTCCTTGCGGTCCTTGAAGCGCAGCAGCTCGGGGCCGTACTGTTCCCAGCGGCCCGATTCCTGCCACAGCTCGGCAGGCTGCACGGCCGGCATCAGCAGCTCGATGGCGCCCGCCCTGTTCATTTCCTCGCGCACGATCGCCTCGACCTTGCGAATCGAACGCAGGCCGACCGGCAGGTAGTTATAGATGCCGCCGGCGACGCGACGGATCATGCCGGCGCGTACCATCAGCTTGTGGCTGACGATCTCTGCGTCGGCGGGTGCTTCTTTCAGGGTGCCGATAAAGAAACGGGAAGCTTTCATGCGGACGGTTCCAAAAACGGCGCCCCCAGGCGGGGCGCCCGAAAAAGTTTCAAGGTGAAAAAGCTGCGCGCGACGAACGACGATGGCGCAGATGACGTAGCAGACTAATCAGGGACAATTCAGCCGGCGCGCCCCGTGCGGATTCGCTCCGTCACGGTGCGCAGCGCCCGTTATCTGTTTATAATCAAAGCAATTTTAAAGGATTCGAAGGTGGTTGTATGCTGGATCGTGAAGGCTTTCGCCCGAACGTCGGCATCATCCTCTTGAACGCGCGCAACGAGGTGTTTTGGGGCAAGCGGCTCCGCGAGCACTCCTGGCAGTTTCCTCAAGGTGGGATCAAGTACGGCGAGACCCCCATGCAGGCGATGTACCGGGAACTGCACGAGGAAACGGGCCTGCATCCGGAACACGTCAAGATAATCGGCCGCACTCGCGACTGGTTGCGTTACGAGGTGCCTGACAAGTTCATCAAACGCGAAGTACGCGGTCATTACCGCGGCCAGAAGCAGATCTGGTTCCTGCTGCGGATGGTTGGACGCGATTGCGACATTTGCTTGCGCGCGACCGATCACCCGGAGTTCGATGCGTGGCGCTGGAACGAGTACTGGGTGCCGCTCGATGCGGTAATCGAGTTCAAGCGGGATGTCTATCAGTTGGCGCTGACGGAACTGTCGCGCTTCCTGCGCCGCCCGGCGCAGCGAGCCGAGAAGCCGCGCGGGCCGCGTCTGTCGCGCTATCCGCGCGTCATCGGCGCACAGGCCCAGCAGACGTTGACGATTGTCGACACATCGGTAGTCTGTTCGGAGATCGAAGTGGAAGCGGGCACGCTCGACGAGATGCCGCCCCACGTGATCGTCGGCAAATGACGAGTCGGACTGCATGACCGGGCGCGACCTTGGTGTCGCGCCCTTTTTTTACGAGGAATGCATATTGAAAGCGATTGCTCTCGCGCTCGCATCGATTGCCACAGCGGCCATGCTGGCCGGCTGCGCGAATTCGAAGACGCCGACCAACAAGGATGACAGCGAGTTCGTGTATCTGCTGGACCGCCAGGGCACCTGGAAAGAAAACGCGGTCGACACGCTGCCGCCGCTGCCGCAGACGAGCGACCTGCTGCCGTTCAACGTATCGCAGAACACGCCGCTCAAGTTCTTCGTCGATGCGAAGTCGCTCGCGGTCGGCACCGATGGCGTCGTGCGCTACGCCGTCGTCATCACGAGCCCGGCCGGCGCGCGCAATGTGAACTACGAAGGCATCCGCTGCGACACCTACGAATGGCGGCAGTACGCCGGCCTGAATGCGGAACACGACGGCTGGGACCGCACGGTCGAGAACGACTGGCGGCGCATCGAGAACGGCGAACTGAATGCGTACCACTCGTCGCTCTATCAGGACTACTTCTGCTCGAACAAGATGCCGCAGGGCTCGACCAAGCAAATCCTGGAGAACATCCGGTTTCACCGCACCGCGATGAGCCAGCTGCGCTGACGGCACGCGGCACAGGCCGCCTGCCCCGTCCCGCACCATGCAAAAAGCCCGCATCATGCGGGCTTTTTATTGGTTCATCGAGGATTACCGGGGAACGCGGCGCGGATCTTGAGGAAGAAGTATTCCTCGTCGCGGTACCCGTAAGCCCTGCGTTTGATGACCTTGATGGTGTTGTTGATGCCTTCGACGACGCTGGTATTGAGCGGATGGCGGCAGCGGGCGAGGATGCCGTGCCAATAACCCTGCAGACGCTGAGCAAACAGTTGCAGCGCGGCAATCCCGCTTTGCCGGGCTTGCTCGATCCATTGCTCCCAGGCTTTCTGCGCCCAAGCTGGCTTCTGGTAGAACCAGAGCCGTTTGAGTTCGTCGCGTAGCAGGTAGACGCACAACAACGGCTGATTGGCGGCCAGCAGTTCCTTCAGATGCACGGCCTGTTCCTGCTTCAGGTTGCGGCGGTTGCGCAGCAGCAGCCATCGACTGGACTTCAGAACCTTCCGGGCCGGCCGGTCATGGCGTAGCTGATTGGCCTGATCCACCCGTACCCGATCGATCACCTCGCGCCCGTACTTGGCGACGACGTGGAACAGGTCGTAGACCACCTCGGCTTGCGGACACTGCGCCTTGATCTCCAGCTCGTAGGCCGTGGTCATGTCAATCGCGACCGCTTCGATGCGCTCGGCGACGCCTGCGGGAAGTTGTTCGAAGAAGGCCCTGGCCGTCTCGCGAGAGCGCCCCTGTCCGATCCAGAGCACTTGCCGGCCGATCGGATCGACCACCACCGTGGCGTAGCGATGGCCTTTATGGAGCGCGAACTCGTCCATCGCCAGATAGCGGATCGTTGACCAGTCCGGCTCGGCCACGCGTGCGCGTAAGCGCATCTTGTCGATCGATTTGACCGTATGCCAGCCCAGGTCGTAGAAGGCCGCTACCGCCTGCACGCTGGCCGCTTGCAGCAGCTTCTCGCAGGCCTTGGCGAATCGCTCGGTCACCCGCTGGTAGCGGCCCAGCCAGTCCAGCTTCTCCAGCCTCGGCCCGCCGCAGCGTTCGCACCAGACCCGGCGACGAGGCACATGCAACACCACCCGGTACTCGAACAGCGGCAGATCGCGCACGCGCCGCACCGTCGTTTCATGAGTCTGCTGGCAACGCGCTCCGCATTGTTCGCAGTACATGACCTTGCTGACCGGCTTCAAGTACAGCGACAGCGTGCGGCTATCGCCCTCCGGCCACTCCACCCGCTCCAGCCGATAGCCTGTCCAGCAACCCAGTGCCTGAAGTGCCTTGCGATCGAGCAATTCTTCCTCCTGACCTCCATAAAGTCAGGCGTCAGGTTACGCAATCGCTCTCCAAGGCTCCACGGTTTCCTGCGATGAACCTTTTTATTTGGCTACCGGATTCGGAGCGGACAGTCACACCAGCACGAGGTTATCGCGATGGATCAGTTCAGGCTCCAGCATGTAGCCGAGCACGGTCTCGATCTCGCCGCTCGGCTTGCGCTGGATCAGTTTCGTCTCGGCGCTGCTGTAGTTCGTGAGCCCACGCGCCACTTCACGCCCGTCGGGGCCGACGCACGCGATCACCTCGCCGCGCGCGAACGCGCCCTGCACGCCGGTCACGCCGATCGGCAGCAGGCTCTTGCCGCCGGCCGTCAGTTTCTCGACCGCGCCCGCATCGATCACGACATGGCCGCGCACCTGCAGGTGGTCGGCCATCCATTGCTTGCGCGCCGCCATCCGCGCGGTACGTGCGATCAGTTGCGTGCCGATCGCCTCGCCGGCCGCCAGACGCACGAGCACGTCGGACTCCCGGCCGCTCGCGATCACGGTGTTCGCGCCGCTGTGCGCCGCACGCTTCGCCGCGAGAATCTTCGTCAGCATCCCGCCGCGGCCGAGGCTCGAGCCCGCACCGCCCGCCATCGCCTCGAGTTCCGGCGCGCCCGCATTGGCCTCGGCGACGAGCGTCGCGTTCGGATCCTTGCGCGGATCGGCCGTGAACAGCCCCGACTGGTCGGTCAGGATGATCAGCGCATCGCCTTCGATCAGGTTCGCGACGAGCGCACCGAGCGTGTCGTTGTCGCCGAACTTGATTTCGTCGGTAACGACCGTGTCGTTCTCGTTGATGATCGGCACGACGCCGAGCCGCAGCAGCGTGAGCAGCGTCGAACGCGCATTCAGGTAACGCTCGCGGTCTGCCAGGTCGGCGTGCGTGAGCAGGATCTGCGCGGTGCGGATGTCGTGTTCGGTGAAACGGCTCTCATAGACCTGCGCGAGCCCCATCTGGCCGACTGCGGCGGCGGCCTGCAGCTCGTCGATTTCGCGCGGCCGCTTGCTCCAGCCGAGCCGCTGCATCCCTTCGGCAATCGCGCCCGAACTGACGAGCACGACTTCCTTGCCCTGAGCACGCAGCGCGGCGATCTGGGCAGCCCAGCGGCCGATTGCAGCATGATCTAGCCCTTTGCCGTCGTTGGTCACGAGGCTGGAGCCCACCTTCACCACCAATCGCTTCGAATCCGCGATGATCGAACGCATCCTGCACTGCCTCCTGTATCTGATGCGCGATTGAGCGCCGACGCCGGGCGGCACGCCCGGCGCGTTCCGGAACCGCTCAGGCGTCGTCGCCCGGCACTGCACCGCCGTTCGCGGGCGGCGCATCGCGGAAACGCACGTCCGCCGCGAGATCTTCCGCCTCTGCCGCGCGATGCGCGTCCGAATGCTCGGACAGGTAATCGTAGATCGCGTAGCACAGCGCTTCGCAGCCCTGCCCCGTCAGCGCGGAAATCTCGAACACGGGGCCGTCCCAGCCGAAGCGGTCGAGGAAATCCGCGACGCGCGCCTCGCGCTCGTCTTCCGGCACCATGTCGAGCTTGTTGAGCACGAGCCAGCGCGGCTTCTCGTAGAGCGCCTCGTCGTACTTGCGCAGCTCGCCGACGATCGCGGTCGCTTCCGCGACCGGATCGACGCTTTCGTCGAACGGGGCGAGATCGACAAGATGCAGCAGCACGCCGGTGCGCTGCAGGTGACGCAGGAACTGATGCCCAAGGCCCGCGCCTTCGGCCGCACCCTCGATCAGCCCCGGGATGTCGGCGATCACGAAGCTCTTGCTCGGGCCGACTCGCACCACGCCGAGATTCGGCGCGAGCGTCGTGAACGGGTAGTCGGCAATCTTCGGCCTCGCGTTCGACACCGACGAGATGAACGTCGACTTGCCCGCGTTCGGCATGCCGAGCAGGCCGACATCGGCGAGCACCTTCAGCTCGAGCTTCAGCATGCGCCGCTCGCCGGGCTTGCCGTCCGTCTTCTGACGCGGCGCGCGGTTCGTGCTCGACTTGAAATGCAGGTTGCCGAGGCCGCCGGCGCCGCCCTGCGCGAGCATCACCTGCTGGTCGTGCTCGGTCAGGTCGGCAATCAGCTCGCCGGTATCCATGTCGCTGATGATCGTACCGACCGGCATGCGCAGCGTGACGTCATCGCCGCCCTTGCCGTAGCAATCCGAGCCGCGACCGTTTTCGCCGTTGCGCGCCAGGTGCTTCTTCGCGTAACGATAGTCGATCAGCGTGTTGATGTTGCGGTCGGCGATCGCGTAGACGCTACCGCCCCGGCCGCCGTCGCCGCCGTCCGGCCCGCCGAACGGGACGAATTTCTCGCGGCGCATCGACGCACTGCCATCGCCTCCGTCGCCGGCGATGACTTCGATTCGTGCTTCGTCAATGAACTTCATTCGTCACTCCGCCCAGTATTTCCGCTATTGTGCCGCGCGCCGGTGCGCTTGAACAATCTGCCGTTCGGCCGATCGTACGCCGGTTGCACGACGGTCGCCGGAACGCACATGCGCCCGGCGGCCAAATAAAAAAGGCCCCGCGAAGACTGCGGGGCCTTTCGGCTCGAAGCCCGTGGGTGCCTGAACTTAGGCAGCCGCCGGGACGACGATGACCAGATGCTTCTTGTCCGCGCCCTTCGTCGCGAACTTCACGTGACCGTCGACCAGCGCGAACAGGGTGTGATCCTTGCCCATGCCGACGTTCTCGCCTGCGTGCATGCGCGTGCCGCGCTGACGCACAATGATGCCGCCGGCATTGATTGCCTGGCCGCCGTACACTTTCACGCCGAGACGTTTCGACTCGGAGTCGCGGCCGTTCCGGGAAGAGCCGCCTGCCTTTTTGTGTGCCATCTGATTGCTCCTTAACCGAGGCGCTTACGCGTTGATCGCGTCGATGCGCAGCTCAGTGTAGTTCTGGCGGTGGCCGCCGTGCTTTTGGTAGTGCTTCCGGCGACGCATCTTGAAGATGGTGACCTTGGCGTGACGACCGTGCGACACAACGGTGGCCTTGACGGAAGCCCCACTGACCAGCGGCGTACCGAACTTAATCGATTCGCCTTCGCCCACTGCGAGAACCTGGTCGAGCGTGATTTCAGCGTCAATGTCAGCCGGTATCTGTTCTACTTTGAGTTTTTCGCCAACGGCAACCTTGTACTGCTTGCCGCCGGTTTTTATGACCGCGTACATTGAGAACCTCACTCTGGATCCAATTTTTCCGCACACCACGCGCGGAAAACACGTGATTATACATGGGGTTAGCACCGAAGTCAAAACCGATCGACGATTGCCGTACGCCGGCCTCGGCCGGACGGTCAAAATCGCGGCTGCAGCGCGTCCGACAGACCGGGATATCTCGGATTCGACTTATAATCCGCGGCATCACCCAATTCCATCATCATGTCGTCGTCCACCGCCTCCCCCACCCTCAGCGCCGCCCACCTGCTCGCTCCGATCACCAGCGACATGGAGCAGGTGAATCGCGTTATCCGGCAAAGCCTCGCGTCCGACGTGCTGCTGATCAACCAGATCGCCGAGTACATCATCGGCGCGGGCGGCAAGCGGCTGCGTCCGGCATTGCTGCTGCTCGTCGCCGGTGCGCTAGGCGAGACGTCGCACCAGCGGCACGTGCTGGCCGCCGTCGTCGAGTTCATCCATACGGCCACGCTGCTGCATGACGACGTCGTCGACGAATCCGAGCTGCGCCGCGGCCGCCAGACCGCCAACGCGCTGTTCGGCAACGCGGCGAGCGTGCTGGTAGGCGATTACCTCTATTCGCGCTCGTTCGAAATGATGGTCGGCGTCGGCAAGATGCGCGTGATGGAGATCCTGTCCGAAGCGACGACGATCATTTCCGAAGGCGAGGTGCTGCAGCTCCTCAACATGCACGACGCGGACGTCGACGAAACGCGCTACATGCAGGTGATCCGCTACAAGACGGCCAAGCTGTTCGAGGCGTCGGCGCGCCTGGGCGCGGTGCTCGCCGGCGCCGATGCGCCGACCGAAGCCGCCGCCGCCGAATACGGCCGCCGGATCGGCACCGCGTTCCAGATCATGGACGACTGGCTCGACTACGCAGGCACCGTCGAGGCGATGGGCAAGAATGCCGGCGACGACCTGCGCGAAGGCAAACCGACGCTGCCGCTCATCTATCTGATCGAACGCGGCACGCCGGAACAGTCGGCGCTCGCACGTGAGGCGATCGAACAGGGCGGCACCGATCGCTTCGACACGATTTTCGAAGCGATCACGCGTTCGGGCGCGCTGGATCACACGCTCGAATGCGCACGTCAGGAAGCGCAGGCGGCAGCGGCAGCGATCGCCGCGTTCCCCGATTCAATCTATAAGGAGAGCCTGCTCGCGCTGTGCTCGTACTCGACGTCGCGGCAGTCGTAACCGCATTGCGTGCATCGTCACCACTGCGGCGACGATGCACGTTCGACACGGTGCGATTCCCCCGTCTCGAAAAATTTCTTCACCAAGGTATTCCATTTTCGAAGAAACGTCGTTATAGTTATGTTCTTGCTCGACGACGCAGCGGTCTTGAAGAAGACTGCGAAATCGGAAGAGTCCAAATCGGGGTGTAGCTTAGCCTGGTAGAGCGCTACGTTCGGGACGTAGAGGCCGGAGGTTCGAATCCTCTCACCCCGACCAGATTTTTAAAAAACCGTGCACTGCGTGCACGGTTTTTTTTTCGTCCGGCCGCTGCGGGCCCATCGTGTCGCGCACGACACATCGCGGTCGCCGGCCTCTGCTATATTCCCTCCATTCCTGTCCTTCACTGCCCTTTCCGACGCGTGGACCAAATTCCCTTATGGGCGCAAATCGGCGCCGTCTTCCTGCTTCTCCTCTGTTCCAGTTTCTTCTCCATTTCCGAGACCGCGATGATGGCGCTCAATCGCCATCGGCTGAAGCATCTCGCCGGCCAGGGCGCACTCGGCGCGAAGACCACCCAGGGGCTTCTCACACGTACTGACCTGCTGCTCAGCGTGATCCTGATCGGCAACAACCTGTTCAACACGATCATCCCGGTCCTGACGACGTCGCTCGCGCTGCATACGTTCGGCCGCAACAATCTCGCGCTGTCGATCGCGACCGGCATCGTCGCGTTCCTGATCATCGTGTTCGCGGAAATCGCGCCGAAGATCGTCGGCGCGACCTTCCCCGAACGCATCGCCCTGCCCGCGAGCCTCGTGATCGCGCCGCTGATGCGCGTGTTCAAGCCGGTCGTCTGGTTCGTCAACGCGCTCGCGAACGGCGTGCTGTGGGTGCTGCGCATCAACACGAAGAAGGGTCGCGACCAGCGGATGTCGGCCGACGAGCTGCGGGCCATCGTGCTCGAGTCGAGCAGCTTCATGCCGACCAAGCACCGCAGCATCCTGCTCAACCTGTTCGACCTCGAGAACATCACGGTCGACGACGTGATGGTGCCGCGCCGCCAGATCGAGTCGCTCAACTTCTATGCGCCGCTCGACGACGTCCTGCACCAGCTCGAAACCTGCTATCACAACCGGCTCGTCGTCTACGAGGGCGACATCGACAAGGTGCTCGGCGTGCTGCACGTGCGCAAGACGCTGACCGCGCTGCACAACCAGGAGTTCGACCGCGAAACGCTGCGCTCGCTGCTCGCCGAGCCGTACTACGTGCCGTCGGGCACGCCGGTGGTTCAGCAGCTCCAGTATTTCCAGGAGACCCGGCAGCGTACCGCGCTCGTCGTCAACGAATACGGCGAGCTCGAAGGGCTCGTCACGCCCGAAGACATCATCGAGGAGCTGATCGGCGAATTCACGACGTCGATGCCGCGCAGCGAACGCGCGGGCGGCTGGGACGAGAACGGCGAATGCATCGTCACGGCCGGCATGCCGCTGCGCGAACTGAACCGCTGGTTGCACCTGAAGCTGCCGACCGACGGGCCGAAGACGCTGAACGGGCTGATTCTCGAAACCCTCGAGGAAATTCCGGAAGACGACGTGTGCCTGAAAATCGGCGACGTGATGCTCGAGGTGATGCGCAGCGACGACCAGGCCGTGCGCACCGTCAAGCTCTTCAAGCCGCGCGGCACGCGCACTGCGCGCACCACCGCATTACGCTAGCCGAACGGCCGACTGCCGGCGCCGCCCGCAACGCGCGACCATCTGCAGGTCACGTTCAACAGGCGGCCGACGCGCCGGCTCACATGCATTTCCCCCCTCCCGGGGCGCCGCTGCGCACGCAGCCGCCGCCCGCCCACTCCGATGCGTCGCCCGCCGCCGCACCACACGCGCTCGACGCGGCCCAGCTCGACGACGCACCGGCCGTGCGGCTGCTGGCCGACACGCTTCACGCGGCACGCGTGCGCGACGCATCCGACATCCACGTCGAACCGTTCGAAGCCGGCTGGCGCATCCGCCTGCGCATCGACGGCGTGCTGCACGAACATGCGCGGCCGCCGTTACACCTGCGCGACGCGCTCGTTACGCGGATCAAGGTCCTCGCGCGCATGGATATCGCCGAGCGGCGGCTGCCGCAGGACGGCAGGCTGCGCATCGCGATCGACGGCGGCACGCGCGGCGACTACCGCGTCAGTTCGCTGCCCACGCTGTTCGGCGAAAAGCTCGTGCTGCGTCGCCTCGAAACGCTGCCGCCCGATCTCACGCTCGCCCGCCTCGGCTTCGACGCGCAGCAGGCAGCGGCGATGGAAGCCGCGATACGCGCACCGCACGGCCTCGTGCTCGTCACGGGCCCGACCGGCAGCGGCAAAACGCTGTCGCTCTACTGCGCGCTGCAGATGCTCGATCGCGACGCGCACAACGTCTGCACGGTCGAGGATCCCGCCGAGATCCAGCTCGACGGGATCAGCCAGGTCGGTGTCGCCGAAAAGGCAGGGCTCACGTTCGCGACAGCGCTGCGCGCGCTGCTGCGACAGGATCCGGACATCATCATGGTCGGCGAGATTCGCGATGCGGAGACGGCCGACGTCGCGATCAAGGCGGCACAGACCGGCCATCTCGTGCTGTCGACTCTGCACACGAACGACGCGCCGGCCGCCGTCGCGCGGCTGCTCGACATCGGCGTCGCGCCGTACAACCTCGCGGCCACGCTGCACCTCGTCACCGCGCAGCGCCTCGTCCGGCGCTTGTGCGTCGCCTGCCGCGTGCACTCGGACGCATCGGCACGCGTGCTGCGGGAAGCCGGCTGCGACCCGGCGGCCCTGGCAGCCGGATGGCGGCCGTTCGTCGCGCGCGGCTGTTCCGCATGTCACGGTATCGGCTATCGCGGCCGCATCGGCCTGCATCAGACGATGCCGGTATCGCCCGCGCTGGCGGAACGCATCGTCGCGCGGGCGAGCGTCGGCGAACTTGCGCAATGCGCGGCGGCTGAAGGCGTGCGCAATCTGCGCGACGCGGCCTTCGCGCGTGTACTCGACGGCACGACGAGCATCGCTGAAGCCGTCGCCGCGACACCGGCGGCCTGAGCATGCGCACACCGCCGCGCGAAACCCGCTTCGCGTGGCGCGGCCGCCGCCGTGACGGCACGCCGCGCCGCGGGACCGTCATCGCCTTCGACGCCGCGGCTGCGCGCACCGCGCTCGCGCGCGACGGCATCGCGGTGCTGTCGCTCGACGTCCGCGGGCCGGCCCGGCCGCCGACGGCCGGCGCACGCGACATCACGCGCTTCACGCGCCAGCTCGCGAGCCTGCTGCAGGCAGGGCTGCCGCTCGCGCCGTCGCTCGAAATGCTCGCGCGCACGCGCACGCGCGACGGCGTGCCGCGCATCGCCGCGGGCCTCGCCCGCGAGATCGTCGGCGGGCAGCGCTTCGCCGATGCGCTCGCGCGCTATCCCGCGCAATTCGGCACGCTGTATCGCCAGCTGATCGAGGTCGGCGAAGCGTCCGGCTCGCTCGGCATCGTGCTGACACGGGTCGCGGAACACCGCGAGCGCGCGGACGCGCAGTGGCGCAAGCTGCGTGCCGCGCTCGCGTATCCGGCAGCCGTCATCCTGTTCGCGCTAGCGATCTCGGCTGCGTTGACGGTGTGGGTCGTGCCGACGTTCCGGCAGATCTTCGACGGTTTCGGCACTGCGCTGCCGGCGCCGACCCGTGCACTGCTTGCGTTGTCCTCCGCGCTGTCGGCGTGGGGCGGCGTGCTCGTGGCCGGTGCCGCGGCAACGGGGCTTGCCGTCCATCACGCACTTCGGCGGTCGGCGCCGCTGCGCCATGCGCTCGCGCGGCGCCTGTTGCACGCCCCGCTCGCAGGCAGCGCGCTCACGCGGTTCGCGGCCGCACGCTGGTGCCGCTCGCTTGCGACGCTGCTCGGCGCCGGCGTGCCGCTTACCGATGCCTTCGCCACGCTCGAGCGCACGGCCGGCCATCCGGTGTTCCAGCAGGCCACCGCGCATATCGCGGCACGCGTGCTGCGCGGCGTGCGTCTCGCCGATGCGATGCAGTCGGCCGGCTGCTTTCCGGACGACGTCGTGCAGCCGATCGCCGTCGCCGAGGAGACCGGCACGCTCGACACGATGCTCGCCGACCTCGCCGCGCTGTGCGAACAACAGCTCGACGCGCGTCTCGATACGCTCGCGGCGCTCGGCGAACCGCTGATCGTCATCGTACTGGGTGCACTCGTCGGCGGCCTCGTGATCGCGATGTACCTGCCCATCCTTCAGCTCGGCAACGTGGTGTAGCATCGCAACCGATTCTGTCGCCTTTTAGTCCGAACCTTGAGCCTCATGACGCCCGCGCCCCTGTCCGCCGTTCCCGATTCGCCCGAGAGCACGCTGCTCGCGCTGGCGATGCTGCCGCCCGCGTTGCAGTATGCGTTCGCGGTCGTCATCGGCCTTTGTGTCGGCAGCTTCCTGAACGTGGTCGTGCACCGGCTGCCCGTGATGATGCAGCGCGCGTGGCAGGCCGAGATCGCCGAAGCGACCGGCAACGCCAGCACCGCCCCCGACGACGGTTATCCGCCGCGCTACGATCTGTGGCGCCCGCGCAGCGCATGCCCGCATTGCGGCCACGTGCTGCGCGCATGGGAAAACATCCCGTTCGTCAGCTACCTGATATTGCGCGGGCGCTGCCGCCGCTGCGGCCACGCGATCGGCATCCGTTATCCGCTCGTCGAACTCGCGTGCGCACTGCTCGCCGCCGGCTCGCTCGCGGCGTTCGGCCCGACCGTCGCCGCGCTTGCCGCCTTCGCGCTGTGCGCTGCGCTGCTGGCAATGAGCGCGATCGATATCCGCACCGGTTACCTGCCCGATTCGATGACGCTACCGCTCCTCTGGGCCGGGCTCGCGCTGAACCTCGGCGGCACGTTCACGTCGCTGCGCTCGGCCGTGATCGGCGCAATGGCCGGCTACCTGTTCCTGTGGTCGATCTACTGGCTGTTCAAATGGTTGCGCGGCATCGAGGGCATCGGCTTCGGCGACCTGAAGCTGCTCGCCGCGCTCGGTGCGTGGATGGGCTGGGCCGCACTGCCGCAGGTCGTGCTGTTCGCCGCGGTGACAGGCGCGATCGTCGGGCTCGTCGCGACCTGGCGCGGCCGCATGCGCTTCGAGGAGCCGATCCCGTTCGGCCCGTTCCTCGCGGCGGGCGGCGTCGCGACGCTGTTTTTCGGCACCCCTTTCTACGCGGCGCTCGGAGGCTGACATGTTCGCAGTAGGACTCACCGGCGGCATCGGCAGCGGCAAGACGACCGTCGCGGACCTGTTCGGTGCCCGCGGCGCATCGCTCGTCGATACCGACCTGATCGCCCATCGCATCACCGCGCCGGGCGGCCTCGCGATGCCTGCGATCGAACAGGCATTCGGCCGCAGCTTCGTTGCCGCGGACGGTTCGCTCGATCGCGCGAAGATGCGCGCACTGATTTTCAGCGACGACGACGCGCGCCGGCGCCTCGAAGCGATCACGCACCCGCTGATCCGCGCGGAAACCGATCGCGACGCGCGCGAAGCGCAGGGCCCGTACGTGATGTTCGTCGTGCCGCTGCTCGTCGAGTCGGGCAACTGGAAGGCGCGCAGCGATCGCGTGCTCGTCGTCGACTGCCCGGTCGAAACGCAGATCGCACGCGTGATGCAGCGCAACGGGTTCACGCGCGAGCAGGTCGAGGCGATCATCGCAAGACAGGCGACGCGCGAAGCCCGTCTCGCGGCGGCCGACGACGTGATCGTCAACGACGCGGCGACGCCCGATGCGCTCGCCGCGCAGGTCGATGCGCTGCACCAACGCTATCTCGGGTTCGCGGCCGCCGCACACTGACCCTCGTGCGCGAGCGTGATGGTGTACGAAATTGGTGCGTTGCTAGGGTAGAGAGTGAGCATTAGAATGTGCTGCATTGTTTCAACTCCTACCCTAGAGGCGAGCGCGCTTGATTCTTTACGAGTATCCGTTCAACGAGCGAATTCGCACGCTGCTGCGCCTCGAAGACTTGTTCGAGCGCTTCGCGTTCTTTTTGGCTCAGGAGGACCCGCGTGAACACCACGTCGCGCTGACGACGCTGTTCGAAATCGCCGAGGTAACCGGCCGCGCGGACCTGAAATCGGATCTGATGAAGGAGCTCGAACGTCAGCGCCAGACGCTCGCCCCCTTTCGCGGCAATCCGGGCATCGAGCAGAACGCGCTCGAAGCCGTGCTCGGCGAAATCGAGCAGACGCTCGCGAATCTCGCGCAGATGCAGGGCAAGACCGGGCAGCACCTCATCGACAACGAGTGGCTCGCCAGCATCCGCAGCCGCGCGGTGATTCCCGGCGGCACCTGCAAGTTCGACCTGCCGTCGTACTACGCGTGGCAGCAATGGCCCGCCGAGCAGCGGCGCCAGGACATTGCGAAGTGGATCATGCCGATGCTGCCGCTGCGCGACGCCGCGTCTATCGTACTGCGCCTCGCGCGCGAATCGGGCCAGGCGTCGAAGGTCATGGCGATGCAGGGCAGCTACCAGCAGATGCTGTCCGGCCGCACGTACCAGTTGATGCAGGTGCGCGTGCCGCCGGAGTTGCGCGTCATTCCCGAAGCGAGCGCGAACAAATACATGCTGTGGGTACGGTTCACCATGCAGGACGGCGATGTGCGGCCGCGCGCGGTGGACATCGACGTACCGTTCCATCTGACACTGTGCAATCTGTAACGGCCGCGTGCCGGATCGACGCTTTCGTATGACTACCGTTGTGAAATGCCCGTCCTGCGGCGCCGAAGTGCGCTGGGCCCCTGAAAATCAGTTCCGCCCGTTCTGTTCGGCTCGCTGCAAGCAGCTCGACCTCGGCGCCTGGGCTGCGGAAAAGTACCGGATCGGCGGTACGTCCGACGAAGGCCCTTCGTCGGAAGAAGACGGCACGGACGACCGCCGCGACAGCTGAGCGGCGCGCGGCACCGCCCGCCGGCGATATGGCCCGCCTTTCAGGCAGGCCGCCGCGGCATCATTGCGACGCCGCTTCCTTCTCGAGCAGCTCGAGCACCGGCAGCGCCGCCGGCAGCAGCGGCGCGACGTCGACCGGCAGTTGCTGCCACACGAACGCCTGCCCTTCCTTGCTGTGCGGCTCGCCGGTCCAGCCCGTCACCTTGCAGAAATAGAGCCGCACGTACGCGTGCGGATAATCGTGCTCGAGCGTGTGCCAGCGGTGGCTGGCCGTGACGACGACGCCGAGTTCCTCGTGCAGTTCGCGCGCCAGCGCGTCCTCGACGCTCTCGCCGGCCTCCAGCTTGCCGCCCGGAAACTCCCAGTAGCCTTCATACGGCTTGCCCTGCAGCCGCTGCGCGAGCAGGTAACTACCATCCGGCTGCACCATCACCCCGACCGCGACTTCCGTCACCTTGCGGCCATCCGGCGCGCGCACGGCGCCTTGTGCGAGATCCGTGCTCATGCCTGCTCCTTGCGACCCGACCAGTCACGCGCGAATTGCCACGCAACGCGTCCCGACCGCGAACCGCGCTCGAGCGCCCACACGAGCGCGTCACCGCGTGCGGACTCGATCTCCGCATCCGCGCAGCCGAAATGACGCAGCCAGTGCGCAACGATGCCGAGGTAGTCGTCCTGCTTGAACGGATAGAAGCTGACCCACAGGCCGAAGCGCTCCGACAGAGAGATCTTCTCCTCGACGACTTCGCCGGGGTGAATCTCGCCATCCGGGAGATGCTTGTACGACTCGTTGTCGCTCATGTACTCGGGCAGCAAATGGCGGCGGTTCGACGTCGCGTAGATCAGCACGTTGTCCGACTGCGCGGCGATCGAGCCGTCGAGCGCGACTTTCAGCGCCTTGTAGCCCGATTCGCCTTCCTCGAACGACAGGTCGTCGCAAAACACGATGAACCGCTCGGGACGCTGCGAGATCAGCTCGACGATGTCGCCGAGGTCGTGCAGGTCGTCCTTGTCGACTTCGATCAGACGCAGCCCGTCCTTCGCATACGCGTTCAGGCACGCCTTGATCAGCGACGACTTGCCGGTGCCGCGCGCGCCCGTCAGCAGCACGTTGTTGGCCGGCTTCTGCTGCACGAACTGCCGCGTATTCTGTTCGATCAGCCCTTTCTGGCGATCGATGTTGTGCAGGTCGCCGAGCGTGATCGACGATACGGCCGGCACCGGCTGCAGGTAGCCGCGCCCCTGGCGCTTGCGCCAGCGGAACGCGTGGGCGGCGGTCCAGTCGACGGCCGCCGGCGCGGGCGGCAGCATCCCCTCGAGACGGCCGAGCAGCGCTTCCGCGCGCGTCAGAAAGTGTTCAAGCTTGTCCATGTCGTTCGAACGCTCCCGATCAGGAACGGTAATCCGCGTTGATGCTCACGTAATCGTGCGACAGGTCGCACGTCCACACGGTGGCCTGCGCATCGCCGCGGCCGAGCAGCACGCGAATCGTGATTTCGCTCTGCTTCATCACGCGCTGGCCATCCTCTTCCTGGTAGGCCGGATTGCGGCCGCCCGCCTTCGCGACGAGCACGTCGTCGAGATAGAGGTCGATCTTGCCGACGTCGAGATCCGCGACGCCCGCATAGCCGATCGCCGCGAGAATCCGGCCGAGGTTGGGGTCGGATGCGTAGAAGGCCGTCTTCACGAGCGGCGAATGGCCGATCGCGTATGCGATCTGGCGGCATTCGGCAACGCTCTTGCCGCCCTCGACCTGCACCGTCATGAATTTCGTCGCGCCTTCGCCGTCGCGCACGATCAGTTGCGACAGCACCTGCGCGACTTCCGTCACCGCATCGCGCAGCGCCGCATAGGCCGGCGAATCGGTCGACGTGATCGCGGGCAGCGTGCTCTTGCCCGACGCGATCAGGATGAACGAGTCGTTGGTCGACGTGTCGCCGTCGATCGTGATGCAGTTGAACGAGCGATCGGCGACTTCCTTCACGAGCGTGTCGAGCACCGGCTGCGCGACGTTCGCATCGAACGCGAGGAAGCCGAGCATCGTCGCCATGTTCGGCTTGATCATGCCGGCGCCCTTGCTGATGCCCGTCAGCGTGACCGTGTGGCCGTCGATCGCGACCTGGCGCGACGCAGCCTTCGGCAGCGTGTCGGTCGTCATGATCGCCTGCGCGGCGTCAAACCAGTTCGCGGCCTTGCGGTTCGCGAGCGCGGCCGGCAGGCCGGCCTTCAGGCGATCGATCGGCAGCGGCTCGAGGATCACGCCGGTCGAGAACGGCAGCACCTGCGCCGGCTCGATGCCCGCGAGGCGCGCGAGTTCCGTGCAGGTCTCGCGTGCGTTCACGAGGCCCGGCTCGCCGGTGCCGGCGTTCGCATTGCCCGTATTCACCACGAGCGCGCGAATGCCCGCGCCGCCCGCGCGCACCTTCGCCAGATGCTCGCGGCAGACGGTGACCGGCGCGGCGCAGAAACGGTTTTCGGTGAACACGCCCGCGACCGTCGCCCCTTCGTCGACGGAGATGACCAGCACGTCCTTGCGATTCGGCTTGCGGATGTTCGCTTCCGCCCAGCCGAGCGTGACGCCGGCGACGGGATGCAGTTGGGCGGGATCGATCGACGGAAAATTGACAGCCATGGGGCACACCTGCCGGATGGAAAATGCCGGCACACGCCGGCATCGATTGGAAGAACCGGCGGCCGCACGCGCGGGCCGCCGCAACTCACATCAGCACTCGAAGCTGCGAACGAAGCGGCGCGCGTGACGCGCGCCGCCGTCGATCATGACAGCTTCCCGTGACAGTGCTTGTACTTCTTGCCGCTGCCGCACGGGCACGGATCGTTGCGGCCGACCTTCGGCAGCTCGCCGCCAGGGCCGCCGTGGGCCATTGCGCTGCCGACCATGTCGGCCGTCGCAGCAGCAGCCGCAACGGCCGCCCCGCCGGCCACCGGTGCGGCGGCTTCGGCAAACTCGGCGTGCTGGTACTCGACGTTCTCGAGATGGCCGCTGCGCTCCTCGATCTGCTCGGCCGCTTCCTCGAGCTGCTCCGGCGACTGGATCTGCACGTTCATCACGATCCGCGTGACTTCCTGCTTGATCGCGTCGAGCATCGCGGCGAACAGCTCGAACGCTTCACGCTTGTATTCCTGCTTCGGGTTCTTCTGCGCATAGCCGCGCAGGTGGATACCCTGGCGCAGGTGGTCGAGCGCCGCGAGGTGTTCGCGCCACAGGCGGTCGACCGTCTGCAGCATCACCGAACGCTCGAACGCGCTGAACGATTCGCGGCCGACCATCGCGACCTTTGCGTCGTACTGCTCGTCGGCGGCCGTCATCACGGCGTCGAGAATCTCCTCGGCCGTGATCGACGTCGACTCGTTCACCATTTCCTGGATCGCGAGGTCGAGCTGCCAGTCGTTGCGCAGCGCTTCCTCGAGCTCGGGCACGTCCCACTGCTCCTCGATGCTGCCTTCCGGCACGAACTGGCGGACGACTTCGGCAGTCACGCCGTGGCGCATCGCGGTGATCGTCTCGGTGATGTCGTGTGCTTCGAGCAGTTCGTTGCGCTGCTGGTAGATGACCTTGCGCTGGTCGTTCGACACGTCGTCGTATTCGAGCAGCTGCTTGCGGATGTCGAAGTTGCGCGCTTCGACCTTGCGCTGCGCGGATTCGATCGAACGCGTGACGATGCCGGCCTCGATCGCCTCGCCTTCCGGCATCTTCAGGCGATCCATGATCGAGCGCACGCGATCGCCCGCGAAGATGCGCAGCAGCGGATCGTCGAGCGACAGGTAGAAGCGCGACGAGCCCGGATCGCCCTGGCGGCCCGCACGGCCGCGCAGCTGGTTGTCGATCCGGCGCGATTCGTGGCGCTCGGTGCCGATGATGTGCAGGCCGCCCGCGGCCTTCACCTGCTCGTGCAGCGTTTCCCACTCGTCGTGCAGCTGCTGGATGCGGCGCGCCTTTTCGTCGGCCGGGATCGCTTCGTCGGCCTCGATGAAAGCGGCCTGCTTCTCTGCGTTGCCGCCGAGCACGATGTCGGTGCCGCGGCCGGCCATGTTGGTCGCGATGGTGACGCGCTTCGGACGCCCGGCCTCCGCGACGATCGCGGCTTCACGCTCGTGCTGCTTCGCGTTCAGCACTTCGTGCGGCAGCCCGGCCTGCTTCAGCAGGTGCGACAGCAGCTCGGAGTTCTCGATCGACGTCGTGCCGACCAGCACCGGCTGGCCGCGCTCGTAGCAGTCGCGAATGTCGCGGATCACCGCGTCGTAGCGCTCCTTGGCCGTCTTGTAGATCTGGTCCTGCTTGTCGATCCGCTTCGGCGGACGGTTGGTCGGGATCACGACGGTCTCGAGACCGTAGATCTCGTTGAATTCGTACGCTTCGGTGTCCGCGGTACCCGTCATGCCCGCGAGCTTCGCGTACATCCGGAAGTAGTTCTGGAACGTGATCGATGCGAGCGTCTGGTTCTCGCTCTGGATCTTCACGTGTTCCTTCGCCTCGACGGCCTGGTGCAGGCCGTCGGACCAGCGGCGGCCGGCCATCAGGCGGCCCGTGAATTCGTCGACGATGACCACCTCGCCGTTCTGCACGACGTAGTGCTGGTCCTTGTGGAACAGCGTGTGGGCGCGCAGCGCCGCGTACACGTGGTGCATCAGCGTGATGTTCTGCGGCGCATACAGGCTCTCGCCATCGCCGATCAAGCCCCATTCGGCGAGCAGCCGCTCGGCCTTCTCGTGGCCCGATTCCGTCAGGAACACCTGGCGCGACTTCTCGTCGAGCGTGTAGTCGCCCGGCTTCTCGACGCCCGTGCCGTCGGCCTTCTCCTCGCCGATCTGGCGCTCGAGCAGCGGCGGCAGCGCGTTCATCCGCACGTACAGTTCGGTGTGGTCCTCGGCCTGGCCCGAGATGATCAGCGGCGTGCGCGCCTCGTCGATCAGGATCGAGTCCACTTCGTCGACGACCGCGAAGTTCAGTGCCCGCTGCACGCGCGCGTCGGTCTCGTAGACCATGTTGTCGCGCAGGTAGTCGAAGCCGAACTCGTTGTTCGTACCGTACGTGATGTCCGCCGCGTAGGCTTGCTGCTTCTGGTCGTGCTCCATGCCGGACAGGTTGATGCCGACCGACAGACCGAGGAAGTTGTAGAGGCGCGCCATCCATTCGGCGTCGCGCTGCGCGAGATAGTCGTTGACGGTCACGACGTGCACGCCGCGGCCGGCCAGCGCATTCAGGTACACGGGCAGCGTCGCGACGAGCGTCTTGCCTTCGCCGGTGCGCATTTCCGCGATCTTGCCGTAGTGGAGCACCATGCCGCCGATCAACTGCACGTCGAAGTGCCGCATCTTCAGCACGCGACGGCTCGCCTCGCGGCAGACCGCGAACGCTTCGGGCAGCAGTTTGTCGAGCGACTCGCCGGCCGCGACCCGCTGGCGGAATTCATCCGTCTTGCCGCGCAACTGGTCGTCCGTCAGCTTCTCGATCTGCGTTTCGAGCGCATTGATCGTCGTGACGGTCTTTTGGTATTGCTTGACGAGCCGCTGGTTGCGGCTGCCAAAAATTTTCTGGAGAAAACCGGTTGTCATCGGATCGGATCCTGCGTCGCAGCACCGGCGCCCGGCGCGTGTTGCGCGCCCCGACACCCGAGCCTCGGCGGCTTAGCGAATTAGTGGACTCAAACGACGAATTTTAGCACGCGGGGACGCGTGCGCCCGCGTCTCGGCCGGACGGGCATTGCGTGCCGAGGCCGCGCGGGCGGGGTGAAAGCCGCCCGTGCACGGGCCGGCGCGGGTACAATCGGCATCAACGTCCGCGCGCGTGCGCGCCCGAAGAATGCCTCGATGAACCGATTTTCCAAGCGTTTCGGCCCACTCGCCCCGCATCGCCCGCAACCCGTGTCCGAAGTGCTCGGCCGCACCGACGCGTTCACTGCGCTGCGCGCCGGCGTCGAGCAAATCGCGTCGCTGCAGCGCGATCTGTCCGCGCTCCTGCCCGACTATCTTGCGAATCATGTCGAACCGGGCTTCGTCAAGGACGGCACCCTGACCCTCTTTGCCGCGCACAATGCGCTGGCCGCGCGGCTGCGGCAGGTCGAACCGCGGCTGCTCGGCGATCTCCAGAAGCGCGGCTGGCCCGTCGCGACGCTGCGCGTGCGCGTGCGTCCGAAGGACGCGCCCGAGCCGCCGCACGTGAAGCAGGCGCGGATGACCTCGGTCGGTGCCGCCGCATTGCGCGACCTCGCCGACCACCTCGAACCGTCGCCGCTGCAGGCCGCGCTCGCGAGGATGGCGGCACGGCACGGCGCGAAATCGCCGCGCTGAGCGCGCCGCCAGCGGCGGCCGGCCAATAAAAAAACGGCCCGCAGGCCGTTTTTTTATTGCCGATGCCGAACGCCGGTCAGGCGAACGCAGTCTGCGCGTCGAATGCGAAGCCGCTCGGCGCGGCTTGCGGATCGTCGAACGTGACGATCTCGTATGCATCTTCGTGCGCGAGCAGCTCGCGCAGCAGCGCGTTGTTCAGCCCGTGCCCCGACTTGTACGCGGTGTACGACGCCAGCAGCGGATGGCCGACCACGTACAGGTCGCCGATCGCGTCGAGCATCTTGTGCTTCACGAACTCGTCGTCGTAGCGCAACCCGTCGTTGTTCAGGATCCGGTACTCGTCGAGCACGATCGCGTTGTCCATGCTGCCGCCGCGCGCCAGGCCGAGCTCGCGCATCATTTCGACTTCATGGGCGAACCCGAACGTGCGTGCACGAGCGATCTCGCGCACGTACGACGTGTTCGCGAAATCGACCTCGAGCTCCTGGCCGGTCTTGTCGACGGCCGGGTGACGGAAGTCGATCGTGAATTTCAGCTTGAAGCCGAAAAACGGATCGAGACGCGCGAACTTGTCGCCATCGCGGATTTCAACCGGCTTCGTCACCTTGATGAAGCGCTTCGGCGCGTTCTGCTCCTCGATGCCGGCGGACTGGATCAGGAACACGAAGGACGCAGCGCTGCCGTCCATGATCGGGATTTCCTCGGCCGTTACGTCGACATACAGGTTGTCGATGCCGAGCCCCGCGCACGCCGACATCAGGTGCTCGACGGTCGACACGCGCGCGCCATCCTTCTGCAGCACCGACGCGAGCCGCGTGTCGCCGATCGACATGGCCGATGCGGGAATATCGACGGGCGTGGGCAGGTCGACGCGCGAGAAGACGATGCCCGTGCCGGGCGCCGCCGGACGGAGCGTCAGTTCGACCTTGCGGCCCGAGTGCAGACCGATACCCACGGTCTTCACGATCGATTTGATGGTGCGCTGCTTCAGCATGGTGTTCTTCGTCTTGATTGAAGATATCAATCAGGAGTTATATTCGATAGATGGGATTATAGCGTAATTCCCTATTCAACGCTGTTTGAAACTGCGTATCAATCTGTTTCGGCAGTTTACCCGCGCCGATACGGGACGGGCCGATGCCCGGAACGGAGGCGTTTCCGGTCATCGGCCCGTGTTACAACTGTCCTGGGGCCGGTGAGCAGCGTTGCCGGCAGGCAACGGCGCACCGCACGATCAGGACGTCAAGGTCGCGAGAACACTCGCCGCATCGCTCACTTCGAATTTGCCCGGCGCCTCGACGGCCAGCGTCTTGACCACACCGCCGTCAATCACCATCGCGTAGCGCAGGGAACGAATTCCCATGCCACGCGCGGACAAATCCTGCGTCAGCCCCAGCGCATGAGTGAAAGCCGCGCTGCCGTCCGCCATCATGCGCACCTTGCCCGCGGTGTGCAGATCACGTCCCCATGCGCCCATCACGAATGCGTCGTTGACGGACACGCACCAGATCTCGTCGATACCCGCCGAGCGCAGTTGCCCGGCGTGTTCGACGTAGCCCGGTACATGCTGCGCCGAGCAGGTCGGCGTGAAAGCGCCCGGCAATCCGAAGATCACCACCCGCTTTCCCGCAACCTGGTCGCGCACACTGAAGGCATTCGGCCCCAGCGTGCACCCTTCGCGCGCGTCGTCGATGAACTCGAACAACTGCGCGTCGGGCAGCGCGTCGCCCACTTGAATCATGGCTGGTCCCTCATAGCGATACGGTTTTTCAGCGTGTTGCGGACAGCACGGCCCATCCCGCCCCGCCGAAGCGAAGAGGGCACGTTTCCCGGCCCGGCGTCGCATCCGACGCGGCCTGTCGTGGTCCGCAGCATCCGTCACGCCGGCGATACCGCGGCGATACCGCCGCGGCTTCGCCTGTGTTTGCGTCAGTCAGCCTGCTTGCGCAGGAAAGCCGGGATGTCGTACGTGTCGACACCCTTCTCCTGCAGCGCCTGCACGTGCGATGCCGCGGTTTCGCGCGAATTGCGCCACACCGCCGGCGTATCGAGCGCGCCGTAGTCGGCCGTGCTGACGTGATGCGGCTGCGCATAGCCGTGCGACACCGCGCTGACCGGCTGGTTGTCCGTACCCGTGCGCAGCAGCGTCATCGGAGCCGACTGCTGCTTCTTCGCCGCACGGCCCAGACCCGTTGCCACGACCGTCACGCGCAACGCATCGCCCATCGCGTCGTCGTACACCGCACCGAAGATCACCGTGGCATCTTCCGCCGCGTAGCTCTTGATCGTGTTCATCACTTCACGCGTTTCCGACAGGCGCAGCGAACGGCTCGACGTGATGTTGACCAGCACGCCGCGCGCGCCCGACAGATCGACGCCTTCGAGCAGCGGGCTCGCCACGGCCTGTTCCGCCGCGAGGCGTGCGCGATCGACGCCGGCGACCGTCGCCGTGCCCATCATCGCCTTGCCCTGCTCGCCCATCACCGTCTTCACGTCTTCGAAGTCGACGTTCACGAGGCCGTCGACGTTGATGATTTCGGCGATGCCTGCGACCGCGTTGTTCAACACGTCGTCCGCGCACTGGAAGCACTTGTCCATCTCGGCGTCGTCGCCCATCACGTCGAACAGCTTGTCGTTCAGCACGACGATCAGCGAGTCGACGTGATCCTCCAGTTGCTGCGAACCTGCTTCGGCGACGCGCATGCGCTTGCCGCCTTCGAACTCGAACGGCTTGCTGACGACACCGACCGTCAGGATGCCCATCTCTTTCGCGATCTGCGCGACCACCGGCGCCGCGCCCGTGCCCGTACCGCCGCCCATGCCGGCCGTGATGAACACCATGTGTGCGCCGCGCAGTGCATCGGCGATGCGCTCGCGCGCTTCTTCCGCTGCCGCACGGCCCATTTCCGGCTTCGCACCGGCGCCGAGGCCCGTGTTGCCAAGCTGGATCACCGACGATGCGCGCGAACGCGACAGCGCCTGGGCGTCCGTGTTCATCACGATGAAGTCGACGCCCTGCACGCCGCGGTTGATCATGTGCTGGACGGCATTGCCGCCAGCGCCGCCAACGCCGACCACCTTGATGATGGTGCCGTTGGTCTCGGTTTCCAGCATTTCGAATTCCATGTTGCCTCCGTCAAGAGAATGACTGCTAATCGGCCGTTATTCGGCAGGAGATCGGGCAACCCCCTGTCGCGCGCCAGCCGCCGGCACCGGCGCGAATTTCGATTCGGTTCGTCAGAAGTTGCTCAGGAACCATTCCTTCATCCGCGAGAACACCTGCCCCGCGTTGCCGGACTGCACGGCGACCTTGCGGCCGCGCATGCGCTGAGCACTGCCTTCGACGAGCAGCCCCATCGCCGTCGAGTAGCGCGGATTGCGCACGACGTCGGAGAGGCCGCCTGCATACTCCGGCGCGCCGATGCGCACCGGTTTCAGGAAAATATCTTCGCCGAGCTCGACCATGCCCGGCATCATCGCGGCACCGCCGGTAATGACCACGCCGGAGCTCAGCAGTTCTTCGTAACCCGACTCGCGCACGACCTGCTGCACGAGCGAGAACAGCTCCTCGACGCGCGGCTCGATCACGGCCGCGAGCGCCTGGCGCGACAGCGTGCGCGGGCCGCGTTCGCCGAGACCCGGCACTTCGACCATCTCGTCCGGATCGGCGAGTGCCTGCTTCGCGATCCCGTAGCCGACCTTGATGTCTTCCGCATCCGGCGTCGGCGTGCGCAGCGCCATCGCGATGTCGCTCGTGATCTGGTCGCCGGCGATCGGAATCACCGCGGTATGGCGGATCGCGCCTTCGGCGAAGATCGCGATGTCCGTCGTGCCGCCGCCGACGTCGACCAGCACCACGCCGAGATCCTTCTCGTCTTCCGTCAGCACGGCCAGCGACGACGCGAGCGGCTGCAGGATCAGGTCGTTCACTTCGAGCCCGCAGCGGCGCACGCACTTGACGATGTTCTGCGCGGCGCTCACCGCGCCCGTCACGATGTGCACCTTCACCTCGAGCCGGATGCCGCTCATCCCGATCGGCTCGCGCACGTCTTCCTGGCCGTCGATGATGAATTCCTGCGTAAGGATGTGCAGCACCTGCTGGTCGGTCGGGATGTTGATCGCCTTCGCGGTCTCGATCACGCGCGCGACGTCGGTCTGCGTGACTTCCTTGTCCTTGATCGCGACCATCCCGCTCGAGTTGAAGCTGCGGATGTGGCTGCCCGCGATCCCCGTGAACACGTTGGTGATCTTGCAGTCGGCCATCAGCTCGGCTTCCTCGAGCGCGCGCTGGATCGACTGCACGGTGGCCTCGATGTTGACCACCACACCTTTCTTCAGACCCTTCGACTCGCTCTGGCCGAGGCCGATCACCTCGTAGTGACCCTCGCCTTTCAGCTCGGCGACGATGGCCACCACCTTCGACGTGCCGATGTCGAGGGAAACCAGCAGATCCTTGTAGTCTTTGCTCATAAAGTGCTCTTGCGTGTGATCTCTCGTTACTTCTTGCGCTTGTCGGTATCGGTCAGGAACCGCATGCCTGCCGCGCGAATCGCGAATCCGTTCGGATAGCGCAGGTCCGCGTACTCGATGTCGTTGCCCCAACGCTCCGTGACGGCCGGCCAGGCCGCGACAAGGCGCTGGCTCCGGTCATGCAGCGTGTCGCTGTTGCGCTCCTTGCCCAGTTCGACCTGCATGCCGTTCGACAGCTTCACCGTCCACGCGTACCGCGCCGACAGCGTCACTTCTTCCGGCGCCGCCTTCAGCGGCGCAAACCATTTCCCGAAGTCGCGATACCGCGTGACGACTTCCTTCGCACTGCCCTCCGGGCCGTCGAACGCCGGCAGTTCCTTGTCCAGTTCGCCCTGGTTCGCGGTGAACAGCTCGCCGTCGACGCTCACGAGCTGGTCGCTGCCCCAGGTCCCGAGCGGTTTGTACTCCTCGAGCGTGACAGCCAGCGCATTCGGCCACACCCGGCGCACGCTCGCGTGCCGCACCCACGGCATCTGCTCGAACGCGGCGCGCGCGGTATCGAGATCGACCGTGAAGAAATTGCCCTTCAGCCGGCCGACCACGCCCGCGCGCACCGTCGGCGAGTTGATGTGCTCGGTGTCGCCGTCGATCCGGATTTCCCGCAGCGCGAACGTCGGGCGCTGGATCAGCCAGTAGCAGCCGGCCGCCGCCAACACGAGCAGCAGCAGCGCGTACAGCGCGCTGGCGGCAAGGTTGAGTTGGCGAACGTTGTTCCACATACGTCGTTTCGTTCCTGCGTCAGTCGTTGAGCGTGAGCGACAGCACCTTCACGACCAGCTCCGAATAGCTGATGCCGACCGCGCGCGCGGCCTTCGGCGGCAGCGAGTGGTCGGTCATCCCGGGGGCCGTGTTCACTTCCAGGAAATACGCATTGCCGGCCGCGTCGAGCATGAAATCCGCGCGGCCCCAGTCGGTGCAGCCGAGCACGTCGAACGCGCGGCGCGCGATGCGCTTCAGCTCCGCTTCCTGTGCGGCCGGCAGGCCGCACGGGATCAGGTACTGCGTATCGTCGGCGACGTACTTCGCGTGGTAGTCGTAGAACTCGCCCGCCGGCACGATCTTGATCAGCGGCAGGTCGAGATCGCCGGCGATGCATGCGGTGTATTCGCCGCCGCCCTCGATGCTCTTCTCGACGATCACGATCTTGTCGTGCGTCGCGGCTTCCTCCAGCGCGGCCGGCAGCGCGTCGGCCGTCTTCACCTTCAGCACCGCGACGCTCGAGCCCTCGCTCGCCGGCTTCACGAACAGCGGCAGGCCGAGCTTCGCGACGATGTCGGTGGCACGCGCCGCGAGATCGTCGCCGCGCATCACCGTCTCGAACGGCGGCGTCGGTACGCCCGTCTGCTGCCACACGAGCTTCGTGCGGAACTTGTCGAGACCAAGCGCCGACCCGAGCACGCCGCTGCCCGTGTAGCGGATCCCGTAGAAATCGAGCGCGCCCTGGATCTGGCCGTTCTCGCCGTAGCCGCCGTGCAGCGCGTTGAACGCGCGCACGAAGCCTTCGTCCTTCAGCGCCGACAGCGGCCGCTCGGCCGGGTCGAACGGATGCGCATCGACGCCCGCGTCACGCAGCCCCTGCAGCACGAGGCGGCCCGAGGTGAGCGACACCTCGCGCTCGGCGGATTCGCCGCCGAACAACACCGCCACCTTGCCGAAACGTTTCGGATCGATCCCGCTCATGTCATGCCTTCTGTTGTGTGTGTTGCACGAGCTTCGCCGGCACGCCGCCGATCGAACCCGCACCCATCGTGATCACCACGTCGCCGTTCTGCGCGACCTTCGCCAATGCGTCCGGCACGTCGTCGACCGTCGCGACGAACACCGGGTCAACCTTCCCCACCGCGCGCAGCTCGCGCGACAGCGCGTCGCCGTTGGCCGTCGCGATCATGGCCTCGCCGGCCGCGTAGACTTCCGTCAGCACCAGCGCATCGACCGTCGACAGCACGTTGACGAAATCGTCGAAGCAGTCGCGCGTGCGCGTGTAGCGGTGCGGCTGGAACGCCAGCACGAGGCGGCGGCCCGGGAACGCGCCGCGCGCGGCCGCGATCGTCGCCGCCATCTCGACCGGGTGATGGCCGTAATCGTCGATCAGCGTGTACTGGCCGCCGTCCGCGGTCGGCACTTCGCCGTAACGCTGGAAGCGCCGGCCGACGCCGTTGAATTCCGCCAGCGCCTGCTGGATCGCGTCGTCCGCCACGCCGAGGTCGGTCGCGATCGCGATCGCCGCGAGCGCGTTCTGCACGTTGTGCAGGCCCGGCATGTTCAGCACGACCGCGAGCGGCGCCCGCCCTTCGCGGATCACCGTGAAATACATCCGGCCATCGCGCGCATCGATGTCTTCCGCGCGCACCTGCGCGTCCGGCGACAGGCCGTAGCGCACGACCGGCTTCGAGATGAACGGGATGATCTGCCGCACGTTCGGATCGTCGACGCACACGACCGCGCTGCCGTAGAACGGCAGGCGCTGCGTGAATTCGATGAACGCCTGCTTGAGCCGCGCGAAATCGTGGCCGTAGGTATCCATGTGATCGGCGTCGATGTTCGTGATGACTTCGATCACCGGATACAGGTTCAGGAACGACGCGTCCGATTCGTCGGCCTCGGCGACGATGAAATCGCCCGTGCCGAGCCGCGCGTTCGCGCCGGCGCTGATCAGCCGCCCGCCGATCACGAAGGTCGGATCGAGGCCGCCTGCCGCGAGCACGCTCGCGACGAGGCTCGTCGTCGTGGTCTTGCCGTGCGTGCCGGCGATCGCGATCCCCTGCTTCAGGCGCATCAGCTCCGCGAGCATCACCGCGCGCTGCACGATCGGCACGCGCTGATGGCGCGCGGCCAGCACTTCGGGGTTGTCCGAGCGCACGGCCGTCGACACGACGACCGCGTTCGCACCCTCGATGTTCGCCGCGTCGTGGCCGATCGCGATCCGCGCGCCAAGCGCCTGGAGACGATCGGTCACCGCGTTGCGCGACAGGTCCGAGCCGCTGACCTCGTAGCCGAGATTGACGAGCACTTCGGCGATGCCGCTCATGCCCGCACCGCCGATCCCGACGAAATGAATATGTTTGACGATGTGTTTCATTGCAATATTTCCAGGTTCGCGCCGGCCACCTTCGCGCAAACGCGCGCGACTTCATCGGTGGCCTCGGGCTTCGCCAATGAGCGCGAACGCTCCGCCATGTCCGCGAGCGACGCCCGCGTCTGGCCGCGCAGCCAGTCGGCGAGCAAATCCGCCGACAGGTCTCGTTGTTGCACCAGCACCGCCCCGCCCGCATCGGCGAGGAATGCGGCGTTGGTCGTCTGGTGATCGTCGACCGCGTAAGGGAACGGCACGAACAGCGCCGCCACGCCCACCGCCGCGATCTCCGACACCGTCATCGCGCCCGAGCGGCAGATCACGAGATCCGCCGCCGCATACGCAGCCGCCATGTCGTCGATGAACGGCACGAGCCGCACGTCTTCGCCGGCCGTGAAACCAGCCGCTTCGTAATTCGCCTTCAGCGCATCGATATGCTTCGCGCCGGCCTGGTGCACGATGCGCGGGCGTTCTCCCGGCGCCAGCAGCGCCAGCGCGCGCGGCACGACTTCGTTCAGCGCGGCCGCGCCGAGGCTGCCGCCGACGACCAGCACGTTCAGCGGGCCGCTGCGCGATGCATAGCGTGCTTTGGGCGCTTCCGTGCGCGCAAGTTCCGTGCGAATCGGGTTGCCGGTCCATTCCGCGTGCGGCAGTGCGCCGGGGAACGCGACGAGCACGCGTTTCGCGAATTTCGCGAGCACCTTGTTCGTCAGGCCCGCGATCGAATTCTGTTCGTGCAGCACGAGCGGACGGCCCGACAGCGCGGTCATCACGCCCGCGGGGAACGTGATGTAGCCGCCCATCCCGAGCACGACGTCGGGCCGCACGCGGCGCAGCGCGCCAAGGCTCTGCCAGCATGCGCGCAGCAGGTTGAACGGCAGCGTCAGCTTGGTCGTCAGGCCCTTGCCGCGCAGCCCGCCGAACCGCACGTATTCCATCGGAATGCCGTGCTTCGGCACGAGCGTCGCCTCCATCCCGGCCGGATTGCCGAGCCACACGACGCGCCAGCCCGCCGCTTCCATCCGGTGCGCGACCGCGAGCCCCGGGAACACGTGGCCCCCGGTGCCGCCTGCCATCACCATCAGCGTGCGTCGCGACGCGGTCATACCTTCCCTCCGCGCATCAGTACGCGATTTTCGTAGTCGACCCGCAGCAGCACCGCGAGCGCGACGCAGTTCAGCAGAATGCCGGACCCGCCGTAGCTCACCAGCGGCAGCGTCAGGCCCTTGGTCGGCAGCAGCCCGAGGTTCACGCCCATGTTGATGAACGTCTGCGCGCCGAACCAGATGCCGATGCCCTTCGCCGTCAGCCCCGCGAACGTGCGGTCGAGCGCGAGCGCCTGGCGGCCGATCTCGAACGCGCGGCGCACGATCCAGTAGAACAGCAGGATCACGACCATCACGCCGACGAAACCGAGCTCCTCGCCGATCACCGCGAGGATGAAGTCGGTATGCGCTTCGGGCAGGTAGTTCAGCTTCTCGACGCTGCCGCCAAGGCCGACGCCGAACCACTCGCCGCGGCCGAACGCGATCAGCGAGTGCGTGAGCTGGTAGGCCTTGCCCTGCGCGTAGCGCTCGTCCCACGGATCGAGATACGCGAAGATCCGCTCGCGACGCCACGGCGAAAGCCACACGAGCATCGTGAAGGTGCCGACCGCCGTCGCGACGAGGCCGCCGAACAGCTTGCCGTTCACGCCGCCGAGGAACAGCACGCCCATCGCGATCGCGGCGATCACCATGAACGCGCCCATGTCCGGCTCGAGCAGCAGCAGCGCGCCGACGAGGCCGACCGCGCACGCCATCGGCAGGAAGCCTTTCGCGAAGCTCTGCATGTATTCCTGCTTGCGCACCGTGTAGTTCGCCGCATAGATCGTCACCGCGAGCTTCATGACTTCCGACGGCTGCATGTTCGTGATGCCGAGCGGAATCCAGCGGCGCGCGCCGTTCACGCCCTTGCCGACGTGCGGGATCAGCACGATCACGAGGCTGACGAGCGCGATCAGGAAGAGATGCGGCGCGTACTTGTCCCACGTCGACACCGGCACGCGGAACGCGATCACCGCCGCGACGAACGCGACGACGAGCGACACGCAGTGGCGCATCAGGAACGCGTAATCGTGATACGACGCATATTTCGGCGAATCGGGCATCGCGATCGACGCCGAGTACACCATCACGACGCCGAGCCCGAGCAGCGCGATCGCCACCCACAGCAGCGAGTAGTCGAAGTCGAGCATCCGCGACCGGCTCGGCCGCACACCGTTGACGACGCTCGCTAGGCCGCCCGTCGCGGCGCGCGTGGCCGACGCGACGCGACCGCCCGCGGCGTTGCCGCCGGCATCGCGCCGGTCGTTGAAACGGGAGACGAGGCGATCGGACCAGCTCATGGCGTCGCTCCTTTGTCGATGGCGATTTCGTCGACCGCCGCGCGGAACACGTCCGCGCGATGGGCGTAGTTCCTGAACATGTCGAGGCTCGCGCACGCGGGCGACAGCAGCACCGCATCGCCCGGCTCCGCCAGGTCGGCTGCTGCATGCACCGCGCCTTCGAGCGTCGCATGATCGGCGAGCGGCACGCCCGTTTCGGCGAGCGTGTCGCGGATCGCCGGCGCGTCGCGGCCGATCAGCATCACCGCGCGGCACCAGCGTGCGACCGGCGCGACCAGCGGCGCGAAATCCTGCCCCTTGCCGTCGCCGCCGGCGATCAGCACGATCTTCTGCGCGAGCCCGTCGAGCGCGGCAACCGTCGCGCCGACGTTCGTGCCCTTGCTGTCGTCGACGTAGTCCACGTCGTCGATCGTCGCGATCACTTCGACGCGATGCGCTTCGCCGCGGTATTCGCGCAGCGCGTGCAGCAGCGGCGCAGCCGGCAGGTCGATCGCACGCGCGAGCGCGAACGCGGCCAGCGCGTTCGCCGCGTTGTGCAGCCCGCGAATGCGCAGCGCGTCGGCCGGCATCAGGCGCTTCTGCGCGATGTCGGGCGTATGCGCGGCATCGCGCTTGCGCCGGCGGGTCGGCGCCGCCTGATCCGGCGCGTCGCGATCGACGGCTTCCACCAGCCATGCGATGCCGTTGTCGCGCGACAGCCCGTAGTCGCCGTCCTGGGTCGGCTCGTTCAGGCCGAACGTCACCGTGCGCGGCGCGTCTGCCACGCCCGCTGCCGGCGCGAACTTCATCACGGCCGCATCGTCGCGATTCAGCACGCGCGTCGTCGTCGCGCCGAAGATCCGGCCCTTTGCGTGCGCGTACGCGTCGAAGCTGCCGTGCCAGTCGAGGTGGTCCTGCGTGATGTTGAGGATCGCGGCCGCATCGGGCGCGAACGTGCGCGCGGTCTCGAGCTGGAAGCTCGACAGTTCGAGCACCCACACGTCGGGCAGCGCCGTTTCGTCGATCGCGCCCGCGAGCCGGTCGAGCATCGCCGGGCTGATGTTGCCTGCGACGGCGACCTTCTTGCCCGCGCGCTGGCACAGCAGGCCCGTGAGGCTCGTCGTCGTGGTCTTGCCGTTGGTGCCGGTGATCGCGAGCACCTTCGGCTGGTAGCCGCTCGTACCGAGCGCACGCAGTGCCTGCGCGAAGAATTCCAGCTCGCCCCACACCGCGATCCCGCGCTCGTTCGCGGCCGCGACCAGCGTTGCGAGTGCCGGTTCGAGCGGCGACAGGCCGGGGCTCAACCCGACGATCTCGACGCCGCCGTCGAGCAGCGTGGGCGCGAACGGCCCGCCGACGAATTCCGCATCGATGCCTTCGGCCTGCAGCGCGGCAAGGTTGGGCGGTGCCTCGCGGGTATCGGCAATCCGCAGCCGGCACCCGTGCCTCGCGCACCATCGCGCGATCGCGAGACCCGATTCCCCGAGCCCCAGTACGAGCACCATCGGCCGTTGCCGATCTCCAAACATCTCGCCAGACATCCTTGTTACCTTTCCTTTACCGCAGCTTGAGGGTGGTCAGACCGAACAGGCACAGCATCAACGTGATGATCCAGAAACGCACCACCACCTGCGTTTCCTTCCAGCCGGACAATTCGAAATGGTGATGCAGCGGCGCCATCTTCAGCAGGCGCCGCCCTTCTCCGTAGCGCTTCTTCGTGTACTTGAACCACGAAACCTGCAGCATCACCGACAGCGTTTCCGCGACGAAGATGCCGCCCATGATGAACAGCACGATTTCCTGGCGCACGATCACCGCAACCGTGCCCAGCGCGCCGCCGAGCGCCAGCGCGCCCACGTCGCCCATGAACACCTGCGCGGGGTGCGTGTTGTACCAGAGGAACGCGAGCCCTGCCCCGCCCATCGCGGAACAAAAGATCAGCAGTTCGCCCGCGCCCGGGATGTGCGGGAACAGCAGGTATTTTGAATACACCGCGCTGCCCATCACGTACGCGAACACACCGAGCGACGCGCCGACCAGTACGACCGGCATGATCACGAGGCCGTCGAGGCCGTCGGTCAGGTTCACCGCGTTGCTCGCGCCGACGATCACGAAGTAGGTCAGCACGATGAAGCCCCACACGCCGAGCGGGTAGCTGATCGACTTCAGGAACGGCAGCATCAGGTCGGCGCGTGCCGGCAGCCCCATCGACAGCCCGCTGCGCACCCACGCCATGAACAGGTCGAACACGCGCACGTTGTTCGCCTCGGACACGCTGAAGGCGAGATAGACGGCCGCGAACAGACCGATCACCGACTGCCAGAAATACTTCTCGCGCGACGACATCCCGCGCGGGTCCTTGTGGACGACCTTGCGGTAATCGTCGACCCAGCCGATCACGCCGAAACCGAACGTGACGAGCATCACGATCCAGATGAAACGGTTCGTCAGGTCGCCCCACAGCAGCGTCGCGACCGCGATGCCGATCAGGATCAGCACGCCGCCCATCGTCGGCGTGCCGGACTTGACGAGGTGCGTCTGCGGGCCGTCCTTGCGCACTGCCTGCCCGACCTTCATTTGCGTCAGCTTGCGGATCACCCACGGTCCGCACACGAGCCCGATCCCCAGCGCGGTGATGGTGGCCATCACCGCCCGGAACGTGAGGTACGTGAACAAGCGCAAAAAGCTTGCGTCTCCTTGCAGCCATTGCGCCAGCGCCAGCAGCATGCTTCCTTCCTTCTACTCAGTGGGCAGCGGGCGTCGCGCCCGCTGCGGGTTGGTTCGTCAGCGCGTCGACCACGCGCTCCATCTTCATGTACCGCGAGCCCTTCACGAGCACCGTCGCCTGCGCGCCGTAGCCCGCCGCGAGCAGCGCCGATACGAGCGCGCCGACGTCGTCGAAATGGCGGGCCGTGTCGCCGTATGCCGTACAGGCATCGCGCGATGCATCGCCGAGCGCGAACAGCGCGTCGATCCCGCGCTCGCGCGCATAGGCGCCGATCTCGCGATGGAACGCCGGCCCTTCGTCGCCGACTTCGCCCATGTCGCCGATCACCAGCACGCGCGGCGCCGGATGCGCGGCGAGCACGTCGATCGCGGCACGCATCGAATCGGGGTTCGCGTTGTACGTATCGTCGACGACCGTCGCGCCCGCGAGGCTGCCGGCGATCGCCTGCTTCACCTGCAACCGGCCCTTGACCGGTTCGAACGATTCGAGGCCCTGCCTGATCGCCGACAGCGCGACGCCGGCGCCCAGCGCCGCGGCCGTCGCGGCCAGCGCGTTGCGCGCGTTGTGCTCGCCGAGCGCACGCAGCCGCACCGTGACGGCGCCGGCCGGCGTGTCGATCGCGAGTTCGCCGCCGTGCAGACGGCCCGTGACCTGCGCTTCGGTCTGCCGGTCGGCATCGTTCAGCGCAAAATCCAGGATCCGGTTGCCCGTCGCCGCGACGCGCCAGATGCCCGCGTACGCATCGTCGGCCGGGAACACCGCGACGCCGTCCGGCGGCAGCGCGTGAATCACGGCCGCGTGTTCGAGCGCGACGGCTTCGACCGTCGCCATGAATTCCTGATGCTCGCGCTGCGCGTTGTTGACGAGCGCGACCGTCGGCGCCGTGAGGCGCGCGAGGATTTCGGTCTCGCCCGGGTGGTTCATCCCGAGTTCGATCACCGCGAGGCGATGCGCGGCCGACAGGCGCAGCAGCGTCAGCGGCAGGCCGACGTCGTTGTTCAGGTTGCCGGCGGTTGCGAGCCGCGCGTCGGCGCCGACCGCCGCCGCGAAGATCGACGCGATCATTTCCTTGACGGTCGTCTTGCCGTTGCTGCCCGTCACCGCGACGAGCGGCAGCGCGAATCGTTTGCGCCAGCCGTGCGCGAGCGCGCCGAGCGCGGCACGCGTTTCGCCGCCCTCGATCGCCGGCATCGAGAGGCCCGCCGGCACGTGCGCGACAAGCGCCGCGGCAGCACCGCGCGCGGCGACATCGCCGAGGAAGTCGTGCGCATCGAAGCGCTCGCCCTTCAGCGCGACGAACAGGTCGCCCGGGCCGACCGTGCGGCTGTCCGTCGACACGCGTTCGAACGTGACGCCCGCGTCGCCGTGAACGGTTGCGCCGGGAATCAGGCGAGCGGCTTCGTCGAGACTGAGCATCGTCATTCGCCGCCTCCCTTGCCGTGCGTCGCTCGCGCTGCCAGCGCGAGCCGCGCGTGATCCTGATCGGAGAACGTACGTTTCTTGCCCATGATTTCCTGCGTCGCTTCGTGCCCCTTGCCGGCCAGCACGACGACGTCCTCGCGTGCAGAGCCGCGCACCGCCTGCAGGATCGCGCTCGCGCGATCCTCGATACGGCGTGCGCGAGCGGGCACGGTCATGCCCGCGACGATCTGGTCGATGATGCGCTGCGGATCTTCGCTGCGCGGGTTGTCGCTCGTGACGACGATTTCGTCGGCGAGCCGCTCCGCGATCGCGCCCATCAGCGGCCGCTTCGTCGCATCGCGATCGCCGCCGCAGCCGAACATGCACACGAGCCGGCCGCCGCGCGCCGCGGCGATCGGGCGCAGCGCGTCGAGCGTCTTCTCGAGCGCGTCGGGCGTGTGCGCGTAGTCGATCACGACGAGCGGTTCGTCGTTCTGCAGCCGGCCACCGAGCCGCTGCATCCGGCCGTTGACGGACTCGAGCCGTTCGATCTCGGCGAGTGCCGCGTCGAACGGCGCGTCGGCCGCGAGCAGCGAGCCGAGCACAGCGAGCAGGTTGCTGACGTTGAACGTGCCCAGCGTGCCGACTTCGACGTCCGCGTCGCCCCACGACGAACGCAGGCGGAATGCCGTGCCGGTCGCGGTGGCGCGCACGTCGAGCGCGACCAGCTCGCGATCGGCGTCGGGCGCCTGCGCGTCGCCGATCCCGTACGCGATCGTGCGCACACGGCCGGCCAGCTTCTCGAGCAGGTTTTGGCCGGCTGCGTCGTCGCGGTTGACGACCGCCGCGCGCAGGCCGCGCCATGCGAACAGCTTCGCCTTCGCGGCCTCGTACGCGTCGAACGTGCCGTGATAGTCGAGGTGATCCTGCGTGAGGTTCGTAAATACCGCGACGTCGAACGCCGTACCGTTCACGCGCCCCTGATGCAGCGCGTGCGACGACACTTCCATCGCCACCGCCTTTGCACCCGAGTCGCGCAATTGCGCCAGGCTGCGCTGCAATTGCGGCGCGTCGGGTGTCGTAAAACCCGTCGGCACGAGTTGACCGGGCATCCCACTGCCGAGCGTGCCGATCACCGCGCACGGCTGGTGCAGCGCCGTCAACGCGGCGGCGATCCACTGCGTGCACGAGGTCTTGCCGTTCGTACCGGTCACGCCCACCGCAAGCAGGCTGTCGCTCGGGTCGCCATACCAGCCGCTGGCGATCTCGCCGGCAAGCTGGTCGAGCGCCGGCACCGCGAGCGCGACGGGCACGGCCGGCGCAGCGGCCAGCCCTTCCGGCTGATACAGCACGGCGGCCGCACCGCGTGCGACGGCATTGGCAATGAAGGCACGGTTGTCTGCCCCGTCGACCGCATACGCGACAAACACGTCGCCAGCCTTGAGGCTGCGCGTGTCGGCATGCAGTTGTGCCGCGGGGGCCACATGCTGACGCAGCCACGCAAGCGCGGCTGCGATCTGCTGATGCGCCGGATGGGAACTGCGGGCGGCGCTCATCGAACAACTCCTGGTGAATTACGCGTCGTGCTGGACACGATCATATGCTTCGCACCGCCACCCGCGGCCAGCTTTTGCGGCCCCGTTGCGGAAGGTGCTGCCGGCGAATCATCAGACACGACCAGTTGCTTGATCGGCATGTTCGGCGGCACGTTCAGCGCACGCATCGTGTCGCCGGCGATCGCCGAGAATACGGGGCCGGACACCTGGCCGCCGAAGTGGCTGCCGGCGGTCGGCTCGTCGACCGACACCGCGACGACGATGCGCGGATTCGGCATCGGCGCCATGCCGACGAACGATGCGCGGTACTTGCGCGTATAGCCATGGCCTTCATGCTTGTACGCGGTACCGCTCTTGCCGCCGACGCGATAACCCGGCACGGCCGCATCCGGCGACGTGCCGCCCGGCGCGACCACCGTCTCGAGCATCGCGCGCACTTCGCGCGCGGTGGTCGGGTTGAACACCTGCGTGCCCGCGACCTGCTGGTTGGGGTCGGTCTTGAAAATGGTCACGGGCATCAGTTCGCCGTCATGCGCGATCGCCGTGTACGCCCGCGCGAGCTGGAACAGCGACACCGACAGGCCATAGCCGTACGACATCGTCGCCTGCTCGATGCGGCGCCAGCTCTTCCACGGCCGCAGGCGGCCGGCCACCGCGCCCGGGAAGCCGACCTTCGGCGCCTGGCCGAGACCGATGCTGGTATACATATTCCACATTTCCTCGGGCCGCATCGTCATCGCGATCTTCGTCGCGCCGATGTTGCTCGACTTCTGGATCACGCCGCCGACCGTCAGCGTGCCGAAACCCGCGTCGTCGGTGATCGGCGCGCCGTCGAGCACGAAATGCCCGTTGCCCGTCTCGACGAGCGTGTTCGGCGTCACGCGATGCAGGTCGAGCGCGAGCGACACCGTGAACGGCTTCATGATCGAACCCGGCTCGAACACGTCGGTCATGATCCGGTTGCGCAACTGCTCGCCCGTCATGCGCGAGCGGTCGTTCGGGTTGTACGTCGGGTAGTTGACGAGCGCGAGCACCTCGCCGGTGCGCACGTCGACGACCATCGCTGCGCCGGCCTTCGCCTTGAACTTCTCGACGGCGGCCTTCAGGTTCGCATACGCGATGTACTGGATCTTGCTGTCGATCGACAGGTCGACGTCGGTTCCGTTGTGCGGCGGGATCTGCTCGGCGACGTCCTCGACGATGTGCCCCATCCGGTCCTTGATCACGCGGCGCACGCCCGACGTGCCGGACAGCATCTTCTGGTCGCCGAGCTCGACGCCCTCCTGCCCTTCGTCCTCGACGTTCGTGAAGCCGATCAGGTGCGCAGTGATCTCGCCTTCCGGATAGAAACGCTTGTATTCGTTGCGCTGATAGATGCCCGGAATGTCGAGCGCGGCGACTTTGTCCGCGATATCGATCGGCACCTGACGCTTTACATAGACGAAACCCTTGTCTTGCGACAGCTTTACGCGCAGTTCCTTCGACGTCATGCCGAGGAGCTTGCCAAGCTGGTTGACCTTGTCGGCGTCGAGATCGTCCGGCACCGCGTCGGGAATCGCCCAGATCGCGCGCACGGGCAGGCTCGTCGCGAGCACGAGCCCGTTACGGTCGAGGATCTTGCCGCGCGTCGCGGGCAGCTCGAGCGTGCGCTGGTAGCGGCTTTCGCCCTGCTTCTGGTAGAACGCGTTGCCGGGCCCCTGGATCCAGAACGCCCGCGCGGCCAACGCGACGAACGCCATGAACAGCATGAACACGACGAGCTTCGAGCGCCACATCGGCAGATGCACGCCCAGCACGGGGCTCGACGTGAATTTCACGTTCTGGCGCTTTTGCGACGGCTTCATCGCGCGCCCCCCTTGCCCTTGCCGGCCGTGTCGGCCGAAGCAGGGATCGGCGCGTCGATTGCCTTGGCGGCGCCCGGCGGCAGCGTCAGGTATTGCGTGCGGCCGGTCGTGATCGGCTGCATCTTCAGCGAATCGTTCGCGAGCTGCTCGATGCGCGACGTCTTCGACAGCGCGCTCTGCTGATATTGAAGCTGCGCGTAATCCTGCTGGAGCTGGCGCTCCTGCGACTGCGCGCGCTGCAGCTGGATGAAGATCTGGCGCTGCTGGTTCGTCGAGTTGACGACCGACAGCGCGCAGCCCATCACGATGATCAGCAGGAAGATATTGAAGCGGCTCATGGCGTGACGCGCTCCGCAATGCGCATCACGGCGGACCGGGCGCGCGGATTCGCGGCGACTTCCGCTTCACTCGGAAACTGGCGGCTGATGATCTTGAGCGGCGGGCTCGGGAGATCGACGGCACGGATCGGCAGGCGACGATCGACTGCAGGCGCACTGGCGTGCGCCTGCATGAATCGCTTGACGATCCGGTCCTCGAGTGAATGAAAGCTGATGACCACCAGCCGCCCCCCTTGCTCCAGCAACGACAGTGCAGCGTCTAGTGCGACTTGCAGGTCCGCAAGCTCTTGATTGACGTGAATCCGTATAGCCTGAAAGGTGCGGGTTGCCGGATCCTTGCCCTTCTCACGGGTCTTGACGACGTGACCCACGATTTGGGCAAGCTCGCCCGTGGTGTCGAGAGGCCCAAGACGGTCGGACTCTGCCCGGCGAGCAACAAGCGCCTTTGCAATCTGAAAAGCAAACCGTTCTTCCCCATAATCTCGTATCACCTCCGTCAATTCCTGCACCGAAGCCCGCGCGAGCCATTCGGCCGCCGACTCGCCACGCGTCGGATCCATTCGCATGTCCAGCGGACCATCGGCGCGGAAGCTGAAGCCGCGCGCCGGATCGTCCACCTGCGGCGAGGACACGCCCAGGTCCAGCAACACACCGGACACCTTCTCGACGCCGCGCGCCGCAAGCGCGTCGCGCATCGAAGCAAAGCTGTCGTGCACGATCGAGAAGCGCGCATCCTCGATGCCCTGCGCCGTCTCGATCGCCCTCGGATCCTTGTCGAACGCGATCAGCCGCCCGGCCGCCGCCAGCCTCGCGAGCACCGCGCGGCTGTGGCCGCCGCGCCCGAACGTGCCGTCGACATAAACGCCGTCCGGCCGCGTCACGAGCGACTCGACCGCTTCATCCAACAGCACTGTCCGATGCTGCAATTCGTTTCCCATCGCGGGCGTCTCCGTCACCGCAATCAGAACGTGAAATTCTTCAGCGCATCGGGCATGCCCTGCGCCATCGCTGCCTGCTCCTTCGCGTTGTAGGTCTGCGAATCCCACAGCTCGAAGTGACTACCCATTCCCAACAACATGACTTCCTTTTCCAGTCCGGCTGCCATGCGCAGCTCGGGCGATACAAGAATCCGGCCCGCGCTGTCGAGATCGACATCCATCGCATTGCCGAGAAAAATTCGCCGCCACCAGTGCGCGTCCATCGGCAGCGCGGCGATCTTGGCGCGGAACACTTCCCATTCGGGGCGCGGAAACAGCAACAGGCAGCCGTCCGGGTGCTTGGTCACAGTCACCCGTCCTTCTGCCTGTCCTTGCAGCGCTTCGCGATAGCGAGCCGGCACCGACATCCGCCCTTTCGCATCGAGCGTCAGCGCCGACGCCCCTTGGAACACTTTCCGCTCTCCCGTTCAGGGCACCGAAGTACCCGACCAATGCTGAGAATTTAGCCGGAATAGCCTGCCAAATCACACAAAAATACACTTTCTCACACTGTCTCCCACTTTAGAGGAAGGGTGTGGCACGGTCAAGGGAGCGGCCCGCTTTTTTGACGAATTTTGTTAGTTAGAACAAGGACTTACGCGCACATGCTCATGCGACCCCTCATCCCAAAAACCGTTATAAATGAATGAGCTAGTGCAACATGTGAAGGTGATACATGAGAAAGACGGGCCAGACGGGCGTGCGGACGGTGCTTTCGGGGGCGGGAAAACGTGGAATAAACGGGCGGGATCGGGGGCGGTGAGCCGGTGCGACGTCATGCGTCGCCCGGCGCAAATCTCAGAGATAGTATGCAGTGCTCGTCATGACTTTCGACGCGGCACGCATCAGCATCCGCGCAGGCAGCGGCAGTTCGATTCCGCCGGCGTCGGTCGCGGCCTTGCCGTGCTTCACCTCGTCGATGCGCATCTGGTCGACGATCGCGCGCGACGCCGTATCGGTCGCCGGCAGTTCCGACATATGGCCTTCCAGGTGACTCTCGACCTGCCGCTCCGTCTCGGCCATGAAACCGAGGCTGACCTTGTCGCCAAGCGTGCCGGCCGCCACGCCGATCGCGAGCGCGCCGGCATACCACAGCGGGTTCAGCAGGCTCGGACGCGAATCGAGCTCTTTCAGGCGGTGCGCGGTCCACGCGAGGTGGTCCTCTTCCTCGCGCGCGGCCTCCTCGAACATCGCCTTCGCCGACGCCGTACGCGCGGTGAGCTTCTGCGCCTGGTAGAGCGCCTGCGCGCAGACTTCGCCGACGTGGTTCACGCGCATCAGCCCGGCCGCATGCGTACGCTCCGCGGGCGTCAGCTCGACGTCCGGCGCGGCCGCCGGCGCGGGCACCGGCCGGCTCATCCGGCTAATGCCGGTCAGCGATCGCAGGCCGCGATCGAATTCGCTGATCAGTTCATCCAACACCATCCTGTTCTCCTGGCTGCGTGTGCCGCCGCGAGCGGCGAAGGCACGAGTCCGCTGCGTAACCGACTTGATTATTCAGCGGAAATTGCGGTTAACCCGTGATTTTAACCATTGTTGCATAAAGGAAACATGGCGACCTTGAGCTGCGGCATTTCGCTTTGTGGCAAAAAACGGTTTTGCTACATTACGTGCGACTTCTTGTGAAGTTGATGGGGCTTGTCAACAGAACATAACTATCCGCCCCGCCAAAAAAATTCAGTGATTCTTGGAGATCCGTTAATGAAAAAGTCGCTTCTCGCGCTCGTCGCGCTGGGCGCGTTCGCTGGCGCTGCTCATGCGCAAAGCAGCGTGACGCTGTACGGCATCATCGATGAAGGCCTGCTCTTCAACAACAACGCGGGTGGCAAGCACCTGTACAGCATGGCCAGCGGCGTGATGCAAGGCAGCCGCTTCGGCCTGCGCGGCACCGAAGACCTCGGTGGCGGCCTGAAGGCGATCTTCACCCTCGAAAACGGTTTCGACGTGAACAGCGGCAAGCTCGGCCAGGGCGGCCTGATGTTCGGCCGCCAGGCTTACGTCGGCCTGTCGAGCCAGTACGGTACGGTCACGCTGGGTCGTCAGTACGACTCCGTCGTCGACTTCGTCGGCCCGCTCGAGGCAGGTGACCAGTGGGGCGGCTACATCGCCGCTCACCCGGGCGACCTCGACAACTTCAACAACGCCTATCGCGTGAACAACGCGGTCAAGTTTACGAGCCAGTCGTTCGGCGGCTTCACGTTCGGCGGCTTGTACAGCTTCGGCGGTCAGGCAGGCCAGTTCTCGAAGAACCAGGTCTGGTCGCTCGGCGCAGGCTACAACAACGGCCCGCTGGTCCTGGGTGTCGGCTACTTGAACGCACGCACGCCGGGCAACTTCGGCGGCATGTTCAACAACGGCTCGACGGCCGCGACGACGGCAGTATCGTCGCCGGTCTACGGCGCATACGCGAACAACGCGAACACGTACCAGGTCATCGGTGCAGGCGGCGCTTACACGTTCGGCGCAGCGACGATCGGCGCGACGTACTCGAACACGAAGTTCAAGGGCTTCTCGGTCGGTCCGTTCGTGAACCAGACCGCGACGTTCAACAACGGCGAAATCAACTTCAAGTATCAGCTGACCCCGGCACTGATTCTCGGCGCAGCGTACGACTACACGCAGGGCAGCAAGATCGACGGCAACTCGGCAGCCAAGTACCACCAGGGCTCGCTGGGTGTCGACTACTTCCTGTCGAAGCGCACCGACGTCTACGTGATCGGCGTGTACCAGCACGCATCGGGCAACGTGCTCGACGCCAAAGGCGATGTCGTTCAGGCAACGGCAGCGATCAACGGTCTCGCAGGTTCGAGCACCAGCAACCAGGTCGCGGCACGCGTCGGCATCCGTCACAAGTTCTAATCAGCTTGCCTGACAAGCCGCAGCATGTTGAAGGCGCCTTCGGGCGCCTTTTTCTTTTCCGGCGCGGCGGCAAGACCGGAGCGCGGCGGATCGCCGGTCGCGTTGCACGCGTCGCCGGAGCCCCGTGTCCGTTCGCTGCGCGGAAACCCACGGCGCCGCTGCGGGAAACCGCCTCTCCGATCCGTGCCGCAAACAAAAAAAGCCCGGCACTGGCCGGGCTCTTCCGTTCAACCGCGCTGCTACGCGCGTCCGTCGCGCAGTTCGCGCCGCAGGATCTTGCCGACGTTCGTTTTCGGCAGCTCCGTGCGGAACTCGACCAGTTTCGGCCGCTTGTAACCGGTGAGCCGCTCCTTGCAGTAGGCAAGGATGTCCTTGTCGGTGAGCGCCGGGTCCTTCTTCACGATGAACAGCTTCACCGCTTCGCCGGAATGCTCGTCCGGCACGCCGACCGCCGCCACCTCGAACACGCCCGGATGCGACGCCACCACGTCCTCGACTTCGTTGGGATACACGTTGAAGCCGGACACGAGAATCATGTCCTTCTTCCGGTCGACGATCTTCACGTAACCGCGCGCATCCATCACGCCGACGTCGCCCGTCTTGAAGAAGCCGTCCGGGAACATGACCTTCGCGGTCTCGTCCGGCCGGTTCCAGTAGCCGGCCATCACCTGCGGCCCGCGGATGCAGATCTCGCCGGGCTCGCCGAGCGCGACGTCGTTGCCGGCGTCGTCGCGAATCGCCACTTCGGTCGACGGCAGCGGCAAGCCGATCGTCCCGCTGTATTCGGTCGCCGTCACCGGGTTGCAGGTCGCCACCGGCGATGTCTCGGACAGCCCGTATCCTTCGATGATCGCGGTATGGGTCTTTTCATACCAGCGTTTCGCGACGCCCTCCTGGATCGCCATGCCGCCGCCGTTGGCGATCACGAGCTTCGACAGGTCGAGCTGACTGAATTCGGGATGGTTCAGCAGTGCGTTGTACAGCGTATTGACGGCCGGAATCGTCGAGATCTGGTAGCCCTTCAGCTCCTTGATCATCCCGGCGATGTCGCGCGGGTTCGGGATCAGGATGCCCATCCCGCCCGTGCGCATCGTCAGGAAACCGCAGACGGTCAGCGCGAACACGTGATACAGCGGCAACGCGACAACCGTCACGAACTGTTTCACCTCCGGGTACTTCTCATGAGCCGGGTGGTGCCAGGCACCGGCCTGCAGCACGTTCGACACGATATTCCGGTGCAGCAGCGTCGCGCCCTTCGCGACGCCGGTCGTGCCGCCCGTGTATTGCAGGAACGCGGCGTCATCGGGGCCGATCTTCTGCGGCTTGAACGCCTGCCGCGCACCTTCCGACAGCGCGGCCTTGAAGCGCGTGAACGACGGCAACTGCCATGCAGGCACCATCTTCTTCACGTTGCGCACGACGTAATTGACGAGCCATCCCTTGATGCCCAGCAAGTCGCCCATCGACGCGACGACGACATGCTTGACGGCCGTATTGGCAATGACGGCCTGCAGCGTCGACGCGAAATTCTCGAGGATGACGATCGCCTCGGCGCCGCTGTCTTTCAACTGATGTTCGAGCTCGCGCGGCGTGTAGAGCGGATTGACGTTGACGACGGTGTAGCCGGCGCGCAGTACCGCGACAATCGTCACCGGGTACTGCAGCACGTTCGGCATCATGATCGCGACGCGCGCACCGCGCGCGAGACCACGGGATTGCAGCCACGCGCCGAACTGGCGCGACAGCGTGTCGAGTTCGCCGTACGTGATGCCCTTGCCCATGCAGACGAACGCCGTGCGGTCGCGATACTGCCGGAAGCTTTCGTCGAGGAGGTCCGGGACAGAGGGATAAGGAGACGCGTCAATTTCGGCTGGAACGCCGGGCGGGTACGATTTCAGCCAAATTTTTTCCATACTGCGCGTCTCCTCACAGATTTTCGAATGGTCGTGCTAAAACGCATCGTAACGGCTCGCCCGTCCCGAGACAACAGGGTTAGATGTCCACTTCGAACTTCCGCGGAAAATCGTCTGATCATACGGGAATATTCGATCAAATTCGCTCAACCTCCACGAGACAGTCGTAAAACGTCGCCGAATTGCCGAGATCGGTCAACGCCTGGCTCGTCACTTCGTTTGCGTTCCTGCCGTCCGGTGACAGCTTCTTCCACCAGATCGACAGCCCGACAACGAGCCCTGCACGTGCGCGATCGGTAATTCTCGCGAGCGCCTGCATGGATCCGCGGTCGTTGAAGATGCGTACGACGTCACCTTCCGCGATGCCGCGCGCATCGGCGTCGGACGGGTGCATGTCGAGGTGCGGCTCGCCCTCCGTGGTACGCAGGCTATCGACGTTCACGAACGTGCTGTTCAGGAAGTGGCGCGCCGGCGGTGAAATCATTGCGAGCGGATAGCGTGCGGCGAGTTCGGGCGCGGACTCTGCCGATTCGAATGGCGGCAGGTAATCGGGAACGGGGTCCATGCCCATCTGCTTGAGCCGCGGGCTGTAGAACTCGCACTTGCCGGACGGCGTGCGGAAACCGCCATTCGCGAACGGCGCGTCCGGCAGCTTCAGCTTCAGCCAGCCTTCCCGTTTCAGCGTGTCCCAGTCGCTGTCGAGCGCCGGATCGTCCCACCGGAGCGCCGCGCGCGCGACCTCTTCGTCGCTATGATAAAGCGCGGGCTCGTCGAGCCCCATGCTGCGCGCGATGCCGCGAAAGATCTCCGTGTTCGGCCGCGCGTCTCCGACCGGCGGAATCGACGGCAGATTTGCCATCACATAGGTGTGGCCGTACGATTTGTGGACATCCAGGTGCTCCAGCTGCGTGGTCGCCGGCAGCACTATGTCGGCGAAATCGACGGTATCCGTCTTGAAATGCTCGAGAACAACCGTGAACAGATCGTCGCGCGCAAACCCTGCGGCAACCTTCGAAGAATCTGGCGCGACTGCCACCGGATTCGAGTTGTACACGATTACCGCCTCGACCTTCGGCCCGAACGTTGCATCACCCGCGTGCAACAGCGCATCGCCGATCGCATTCATGTTGATGATGCGCGGCAGCTTGTGCGGCCAACCCGGCATCAAATCCGGGCGCAGCAGCGCCGTCTGGTTGACCGGTGCGGATTCCGACGATGAGAGCAACAGCCCGCCAGCCCGATCCCGCCAGGCCCCCGTCAGCGCCGGCAGGCTCGCGATCGCGCGCACGGCGTTGCCGCCGCCGCGTACGCGCTGCATGCCGTAGTTGAGGCGAATCGACGCCCTGCGGGTCGCGCCGTAGCGACGCGCAAGGTCGATCAGTTCCGACGCGTCGATGCCGCAGATCTGCGCGACGCGTTCCGGCGGATAGGACATCGCCCGCGCCTTGAGCGCGTCGAAGCCGAGCGTATGGCTGGCGATGTAGTCGTGATCGAGCAGGTCTTCGGTAATCAGCACGTGCATCATGCCGAGCGCAAATGCGCCGTCGGTACCCGGCTTCAATGCGATGTGCTGATGGCATTTCTCCGCTGTCAGAGAACGATACGGGTCGATCGCGACAAGACGGGCGCCACGGCGCTTCGCTTCCTGCGCGCGCGTCCAGAAGTGCAGGCTCGACGCGATCGGGTTCGCGCCCCAGATCAGAATGAGTTCGCTTTCCTCGAAATGCTCGAGGTGCATGCCGAGGCTTCCGCCATACGTGTAACGCAGCCCCGCTGCACCGGCCGCCGCGCAAATCGTGCGCTCGAGCCGCGACGCGCCGAGCTTGTGGAAGAACCGCTGGGCGATGCCCTCGCCCTGCACGAGCCCCATCGTCCCCGCGTAGCTGTACGGCACGATCGCTTCCGGCTCGCGCGCGGCGATTTCACCGAGGCGGCGACCGATCTCATCGAACGCGTCGCTCCAGCTAATCGGCACGAAGTGCCCTTCCCCCTTCGCGCCGACACGCTTGAGCGGGACCGTGAGGCGATCGGGATGATGAACCCGATCGGCGTACCGGCTGACCTTCGTGCACAACACGCCCTGCGTCGGCGGATGGTCGGGATCGCCCGTGACCTTGATCGCCTTGCCGTTTTCGACGGTCACACGCATCGCGCACGTGTCCGGACAATCGTGCGGGCAAACGGCCCGGGCTACCTGTGTGGCGGCGTTCATCGTTTTGAATGCAGAGATGGGGGTTCGCAAATTTTACGTGGGCACGCCGGATAAAGCGCTTATTTCGTACGGATCTTGGGTTATTTAACCGAAGAGCGATTGACTCTAGCCCACAAAACTGTCCCATTTGGAAGTGGAAATTGGGCCGGCCTCACTGGTGTTCACCGTTCCAACCGGACAGGTCATCTCGAAGGAGGACGATCTGTCCACGCATCGCGCGAAGCTGCTGCGTCTCGACGGACTCGATTTCCATGAAACGCATGCACGCGCGATCGGCGAGATGATCCTGACCACGACAAAGGCGGCGCTCGCCGGCCGTTTTAACGGCGCTGCGTTCGACGGCACATTTGCCTATACGCGCCTGTGGCGTCGATCGGGCGCCGGCTGGCGCATCGTCGCCGGGCATGCATCGCAGATCATGTAACCCTCGCCAGATAGGTGAGGGAGAGGGAAGCGATATGGCTCACCGTGTCGCGCTCGAGAGAACCGAGGCGACCGACGGCCGTGGGTGAGTTGCTGTTGATGCGACGAAAGGGGCGCGCTACCCCCTGCGGGACGCGGCACGCATTTGCGCCGCGCCAATGCAAAAACCCCCGCCTTTTGGGCGGGGGTTTCTGGCTTAGGGAGCCTGACGATTACCTACTTTCACACGGGAATCCGCACTATCATCGGCGTAGAGTCGTTTCACGGTCCTGTTCGGGATGGGAAGGGGTGGGACCGACTCGCTATGGTCATCAGGCAAAGAGGGTTGTCGCGTTGCTTCGCAGCGCGACCAATCGGGAAGAAGCAGTAATTAGGTTGTGTGTATCACACACGAGAATCCAACTTGTCGCTCTGGATCTTGCAGCCAGTGCTTTCGCACGGCGCCGATCTACAAGGCAGACTTGTTATAGGATCAAGCCTTACGGGCAATTAGTATCAGTTAGCTGAACGCATTACTGCGCTTACACACCTGACCTATCAACGTCCTGGTCTCGAACGACCCTTCAAGGGGATCTAGTCCCCAGGGATATCTCATCTTAAGGCGAGTTTCCCGCTTAGATGCTTTCAGCGGTTATCTCTTCCGAACATAGCTACCCGGCGATGCCACTGGCGTGACAACCGGTACACCAGAGGTTCGTCCACTCCGGTCCTCTCGTACTAGGAGCAGCCCCCTTCAAATATCCAACGCCCACGGCAGATAGGGACCAAACTGTCTCACGACGTTTTAAACCCAGCTCACGTACCTCTTTAAATGGCGAACAGCCATACCCTTGGGACCGGCTACAGCCCCAGGATGAGATGAGCCGACATCGAGGTGCCAAACACCGCCGTCGATATGAACTCTTGGGCGGTATCAGCCTGTTATCCCCAGAGTACCTTTTATCCGTTGAGCGATGGCCCTTCCATACAGAACCACCGGATCACTATGACCTGCTTTCGCACCTGCTCGACTTGTCGGTCTCGCAGTTAAGCACGCTTATGCCATTGCACTATCAGCACGATTTCCGACCGTACCTAGCGTACCTTCGTACTCCTCCGTTACGCTTTGGGAGGAGACCGCCCCAGTCAAACTGCCTACCATGCACTGTCCCCGACCCGGATCACGGGCCAAGGTTAGAACCTCAAACAAACCAGGGTGGTATTTCAAGGACGGCTCCACCGAAACTAGCGTTCCGGTTTCATAGCCTCCCACCTATCCTACACAGATCGGTTCAAAGTCCAATGCAAAGCTACAGTAAAGGTTCATGGGGTCTTTCCGTCTAGCCGCGGGTAGATTGCATCATCACAAACACTTCAACTTCGCTGAGTCTCGGGAGGAGACAGTGTGGCCATCGTTACGCCATTCGTGCAGGTCGGAACTTACCCGACAAGGAATTTCGCTACCTTAGGACCGTTATAGTTACGGCCGCCGTTTACCGGGACTTCAATCAAGAGCTTGCACCCCATCATTTAATCTTCCGGCACCGGGCAGGCGTCACACCCTATACGTCCACTTTCGTGTTTGCAGAGTGCTGTGTTTTTATTAAACAGTCGCAGCCACCAGTTTATTGCAACCCCTTCACCCTCCTGGCGCAGGCCAGTCAAGCTACAAGGGCGTACCTTATCCCGAAGTTACGGTACCAATTTGCCGAGTTCCTTCTCCCGAGTTCTCTCAAGCGCCTTAGAATACTCATCTCGCCCACCTGTGTCGGTTTGCGGTACGGTCATCGTTAGACTGAAGCTTAGAGGCTTTTCTTGGAACCACTTCCAATTGCTTCGCTCCCTAAGGAGCTCGCGCCACACCCTTGAATTACGCGCCCGGATTTGCCTAAGCGCCTTCTCCAATGCAGCGACCGGGACTTCCAACACCCGGACAACCTTCCGCGATCCGTCCCCCCATCGCATCTAACAATGGTGCAGGAATATTGACCTGCTTCCCATCAGCTACGCATTTCTGCCTCGCCTTAGGGGCCGACTCACCCTACGCCGATGAACGTTGCGTAGGAAACCTTGGGCTTACGGCGAGGGGGCCTTTCACCCCCTTTATCGCTACTCATGTCAGCATTCGCACTTCCGATACCTCCAGCACGCTTTTCAACGCACCTTCGCAGGCTTACGGAACGCTCTCCTACCATGCGTGCAAAGCACGCATCCGCAGCTTCGGTATATAGCTTAGCCCCGTTACATCTTCCGCGCAGGACGACTCGATCAGTGAGCTATTACGCTTTCTTTAAAGGGTGGCTGCTTCTAAGCCAACCTCCTGACTGTTTTAGCCTTCCCACTTCGTTTCCCACTTAGCTATATTTGGGGACCTTAGCTGGCGGTCTGGGTTGTTTCCCTCTTGACACCGGACGTTAGCACCCGATGTCTGTCTCCCGTGATTGCACTCTTCGGTATTCGGAGTTTGCTATGGCGGGGTAATCTGCAATAGACCCCCCAACCATGACAGTGCTCTACCCCCGAAGGTGAGACACGAGGCACTACCTAAATAGTTTTCGGAGAGAACCAGCTATTTCCAAGTTTGTTTAGCCTTTCACCCCTATCCACAGCTCATCCCCTAACTTTTCAACGTTAGTGGGTTCGGACCTCCAGTACGTGTTACCGCACCTTCATCCTGGCCATGGATAGATCACTTGGTTTCGGGTCTACGCCCAGCAACTGAACGCCCTATTCGGACTCGCTTTCGCTACGCCTGCCCTATACGGTTAAGCTTGCTACTGAACGTAAGTCGCTGACCCATTATACAAAAGGTACGCCGTCACCCCTTACGAGGCTCCGACTGTTTGTATGCATGCGGTTTCAGGATCTATTTCACTCCCCTCCCGGGGTTCTTTTCGCCTTTCCCTCACGGTACTGGTTCACTATCGGTCGATCACGAGTATTTAGCCTTGGAGGATGGTCCCCCCATCTTCAGACAGGATTTCACGTGTCCCGCCCTACTTGTCGCACACCTAGTTCTTTCATACTGTTTTCGCCTACAGGGCTATCACCTGCTATGGCCGCACTTTCCAGAGCGTTCGGCTAACAATACAAATAAAGAGTGCAAGGCTCATCCCATTTCGCTCGCCACTACTTTGGGAATCTCGGTTGATTTCTTTTCCTGCGGTTACTTAGATGTTTCAGTTCACCGCGTTCGCTTCACTGGACCTATGTATTCAGTCCAGGATGACCCAAAAGGGCCGGGTTTCCCCATTCGGACATCTACGGATCAAAGCTCGTTTGCCAGCTCCCCGTAGCTTTTCGCAGGCTACCGCGTCCTTCATCGCCTGTGATCGCCAAGGCATCCACCACATGCACTTGTTCGCTTGACCCTATAACGAGTCTGTCTCGTCGACAGTCGCTACAGGTTGAGTTCTCGCGTTGTGCCGTATTCCAAATTGAGTCAAACATAGAGTTCGAATCATCTTGAGATACATCGATACAATCACAACCCGGATAACTTCCACGTCCATCTCAAGACGCTTCCGCTATCCAAATTACTTACTTCTTCCAGATTGTTAAAGAACGACAGCCGATACCTACTACGTATCACTCTGACTGGCTCAATCGCCAATGCAAAATTCTCGGTTCAGTCTCTGAACCAAGCCCTTAGCGTTGGTGATTGGTGGAGGCAGACGGGATCGAACCGACGACCCCCTGCTTGCAAAGCAGGTGCTCTCCCAGCTGAGCTATGCCCCCATATACAGAGAACTTCAGGGTACTACCGCCAGACAATGGTGGGTCTGGTTGGATTCGAACCAACGACCCCCGCCTTATCAAGACGGTGCTCTAACCGACTGAGCTACAGACCCCTGAGTCTGTCTTTAATTTACAGCCGATAAGCGTGAGCGCTCAATTTTGCGAGAAGCTCTGGAAAGGAGGTGATCCAGCCGCACCTTCCGATACGGCTACCTTGTTACGACTTCACCCCAGTCATGAATCCTACCGTGGTGACCGTCCTCCTTGCGGTTAGACTAGCCACTTCTGGTAAAACCCACTCCCATGGTGTGACGGGCGGTGTGTACAAGACCCGGGAACGTATTCACCGCGGCATGCTGATCCGCGATTACTAGCGATTCCAGCTTCATGCACTCGAGTTGCAGAGTGCAATCCGGACTACGATCGGTTTTCTGGGATTAGCTCCCCCTCGCGGGTTGGCAACCCTCTGTTCCGACCATTGTATGACGTGTGAAGCCCTACCCATAAGGGCCATGAGGACTTGACGTCATCCCCACCTTCCTCCGGTTTGTCACCGGCAGTCTCCTTAGAGTGCTCTTGCGTAGCAACTAAGGACAAGGGTTGCGCTCGTTGCGGGACTTAACCCAACATCTCACGACACGAGCTGACGACAGCCATGCAGCACCTGTGCGCCGGTTCTCTTTCGAGCACTCCCGCCTCTCAGCAGGATTCCGACCATGTCAAGGGTAGGTAAGGTTTTTCGCGTTGCATCGAATTAATCCACATCATCCACCGCTTGTGCGGGTCCCCGTCAATTCCTTTGAGTTTTAATCTTGCGACCGTACTCCCCAGGCGGTCAACTTCACGCGTTAGCTACGTTACTAAGGAAATGAATCCCCAACAACTAGTTGACATCGTTTAGGGCGTGGACTACCAGGGTATCTAATCCTGTTTGCTCCCCACGCTTTCGTGCATGAGCGTCAGTATTGGCCCAGGGGGCTGCCTTCGCCATCGGTATTCCTCCACATCTCTACGCATTTCACTGCTACACGTGGAATTCTACCCCCCTCTGCCATACTCTAGCCTGCCAGTCACCAATGCAGTTCCCAGGTTGAGCCCGGGGATTTCACATCGGTCTTAGCAAACCGCCTGCGCACGCTTTACGCCCAGTAATTCCGATTAACGCTCGCACCCTACGTATTACCGCGGCTGCTGGCACGTAGTTAGCCGGTGCTTATTCTTCCGGTACCGTCATCCCCCGACTGTATTAGAGCCAAGGATTTCTTTCCGGACAAAAGTGCTTTACAACCCGAAGGCCTTCTTCACACACGCGGCATTGCTGGATCAGGCTTTCGCCCATTGTCCAAAATTCCCCACTGCTGCCTCCCGTAGGAGTCTGGGCCGTGTCTCAGTCCCAGTGTGGCTGGTCGTCCTCTCAGACCAGCTACTGATCGTCGCCTTGGTAGGCCTTTACCCCACCAACTAGCTAATCAGCCATCGGCCAACCCTATAGCGCGAGGCCCGAAGGTCCCCCGCTTTCATCCGTAGATCGTATGCGGTATTAATCCGGCTTTCGCCGGGCTATCCCCCACTACAGGACATGTTCCGATGTATTACTCACCCGTTCGCCACTCGCCACCAGGTGCAAGCACCCGTGCTGCCGTTCGACTTGCATGTGTAAGGCATGCCGCCAGCGTTCAATCTGAGCCAGGATCAAACTCTTCAGTTTAAACCTGTTACTGTTTTCGGTTCTTTCGAACCGGTCGCTCACTCAAAGCTGACAGGAATATGAATTGCTTCATAAACCTGACTTACTTTAGTGTGAGACTCTTGATACTTTCGCTATCTGATCCGAGGATCAGCTCGCTTCCATCAAGCGCCCACACTTATCGGCTGTTAATTTTTAAAGAGCATTTCTGCGAGAAACTTCGTGTTTCTCAGCAGCGCTGCGTTTTCAGCAGCAGAGAAGCGAGATTATGAACCGTGTTTCGCAGCTCGTCAACAACTTTTTCAACCACTTCGTTGCGACTGCGGGGCCCATCTTCCTGCGCCAGCCGTGCACCCAACTTGCTGCACACCACCGGCTTCGCTTCCCCTCTTCCGCGCCGCGTTTCCGTTAGCGCGAAAGAGGCGTGATTCTATGCACCCCGCACCCTTCGCGCAAGCCCCTTTGTGAAATTATTTTGAAAAAGCCACCGTGCGCTGACGCGCACGGTGGCTTCGGGCTCGACGGGCCGGGCGATCGCGCCTGCAACCGGCGTCAACCTGTTGCCAGACACCTGCCGCGGTGCAATCCGATCAGCGGTTCTTGAACTCGGGCTTCCGCTTCTCGACGAATGCCGCCATCCCTTCCTTCTGGTCCTCAGTCGCAAACAGCGAATGGAACAGCCGGCGCTCGAAGTGGACACCCTCTGCCAGCGTCGTCTCGTATGCGCGGTTCACCGACTCCTTGACCATCATGACCGCCGGCAGCGAGAACTCGGCGATCGTCGCCGCGGCCGCAATCGCCTCGTCGAGCAGCTTGTCGGCCGGCAGCACGCGCGACACGAGCCCGGCTCGCTCCGCTTCGACGGCGTCCATGAAGCGCGCGGTCAGGCACATGTCCATCGCCTTCGCCTTCGACACCGCGCGCGGCAGACGCTGCGTGCCGCCCGCGCCCGGCATGATGCCCAGCTTGATCTCCGGCTGGCCGAACTTGGCCGTGTCTGCCGCGAAGACGATGTCGCACATCATCGCGAGCTCGCAGCCGCCGCCCAGCGCAAAACCCGACACCGCGGCAATGACTGGCTTGCGGATCTGGCGGACCGTCTCCCAGTTGCGCGTGATGTAGTCGCCCCGGTAAACATCCATATAGGAATAGGTCGCCATCATGCCGATGTCCGCGCCGGCCGCGAACGCCTTCTCGCTTCCCGTCACGACGATCGCACCGATGCCGTCGTCCGCATCGAACGCCTTCAGGGCGTCGCCAAGTTCATCCATCAGTGCATCGTTCAGCGCGTTCAGCGCCTTCGGACGGTTCAGCGTAACCAGCCCGACACGCCCCCGGGTCTCCGCCAGGATGTTCTCGTAAGCCATCTATTTCTCCTCGATCAATGAAATGAGAAACGCCTCGCACATGCGAATAGTTTGATGCTAACATTCTCCGACCAACCGGTCGGTTAATTAATCGATCCAACCCCTCTCACCGTCCATCAGGCAGCCGCCATGACCCATGCACTGTTCACGAAGCACGAAGACACGCTGAAGCACGCACTCGCCGCCATCGAGAGCCGCGGGTACTGGAGCCCGTTCGCCGAAATGCCGAGTCCCAAAGTGTACGGGGAAAGCGCGAACGCAGACGGCGAAGCAGCGTTCAAGTCGCACCTCGACAAGACGTTCGCGCTCGACCAGCCGGCGTCCGGCGACACGGTCGGCGCAGAGCGGTCGCCGTACGGCATTGCGCTGGACATCCGGTATCCGAAGTCGACGCCCGACGCACTGATCGCCGCCGCAGCCGCCGCGCAACGCACGTGGCGCGAAGCCGGCCCCAGCGCCTGGATCGGCGTCAGCCTCGAAATCCTCGCGCGCCTGAACCGCGCGAGCTTCGAGATCGCCTACGGCGTGATGCACACCACCGGGCAGGCATTCATGATGGCGTTCCAGGCCGGCGGCCCGCACGCACAGGATCGCGCGCTCGAGGCTGTCGCCTATGCATGGGACGAACTGCGCCGCATCCCGGCCGAAGCTCACTGGGAAAAGCCGCAAGGCAAGAACCCGCCGCTCGCGATGCACAAGCGCTACACGATCGTCCCGCGCGGCACGGGGCTCGTGCTCGGCTGCTGCACGTTCCCGACCTGGAACGGCTACCCGGGCCTGTTCGCCGATCTGGCAACCGGTAACACCGTGATCGTCAAACCGCATCCGGGCGCTATCCTGCCGCTCGCGATCACGGTCCGGATCGCCCGCGACGTGCTGCGCGAAGCCGGGTTCGATCCGAACGTCGTCACGCTCCTTGCGACCGAGCCCAACGATGGCGCCCTCGTTCAGGACCTCGCGCTGCGCCCCGAGATCAAGCTGATCGACTTCACGGGCAGCACGCAGAACGGCACGTGGCTCGAACGCCATGCCCACCAGGCACAGGTCTACACCGAAAAGGCCGGCGTCAACCAGATCGTGATCGACTCGACCGACGACCTGAAGGCCGCAGCCAAGAACATCGCGTTCTCGCTGGCGCTGTACTCCGGCCAGATGTGCACGGCGCCGCAGAACATCTACGTGCCGCGCGACGGCATCCGGACGGCGGACGGCCATGCGAGCTTCGATGAAGTCGCGCAAGCCATCGCGGTTGCCGTGCAAAAACTGACCGGCGACCCGGCACGCTCGGTCGAACTGATCGGCGCAATCCAGAACGATGGCGTGAGCGCACGTATCGACGACGCCCGCCACCTCGGCCGCGTGCTCGCCGACAGCCTGTCCCTCCAGCACCCCGCGTTCCCCGATGCCCGCGTGCGCACACCGCTCGTGCTGCAACTCGACGTGACCGATCGCGAGAAATTCACGCAGGAGTGGTTCGGCCCGATCTCGTTCGTGATCGCGACCGACTCGACCGCGCAATCGCTCGATCTCGCCGGTGAAATCGCGGCGGAACATGGCGCGCTGACCCTCTCCGTCTACAGCACCGACAACGCAATCGTCGACGCCGCCCACGACGCAGCAGTGCGCGGCGGTGTCGCGCTGTCGATCAACCTGACGGGCGGCGTATTCGTCAACCAGTCGGCCGCGTTCTCCGATTTTCACGGCACGGGGGCAAACCCGGCAGCCAACGCGGCGCTGGCCGACCCGGCGTTCGTCGCCAACCGGTTCCGCGTGGTGCAAAGCCGTGTCCATGTTGCCCCGAAGTCGGTACCCGCGGAAGCTGGCCAAACGGCATAACCCGAATGGCCGACGTGCAAACGCCGCCACGTTCTCTACCATGAACGAATCCGCCACCCGGCGGGTTCGTTGCTCATCGATACGCCCATGACAGACGCCTACATCTGCGACGCGATTCGCACCCCCATCGGCCGCTACGGCGGCGCCCTGAAAGATGTCCGTGCCGACGATCTCGGCGCGGTGCCGCTCAAGGCGCTGATCGAGCGCAATCGCAACGTCGACTGGACGGCGATCGACGACGTGATCTACGGCTGCGCGAACCAGGCCGGCGAGGACAACCGCAACGTCGCGCGCATGTCGTCGCTGCTGGCGGGCCTGCCGACCGCCGTGCCGGGTACGACGCTGAACCGACTGTGCGGCTCCGGGATGGACGCGGTCGGCACGGCCGCGCGCGCGATCAAGTCGGGCGAGGCCGCGCTGATGGTCGCGGGCGGCGTCGAGAGCATGACGCGCGCGCCGTTCGTGATGGGCAAGGCCGCGAGCGCGTTCGCACGCCAGGCCGACATCTACGATACGACGATCGGCTGGCGCTTCGTCAATCCGCTGATGAAACAGCTTCACGGCGTCGATTCGATGCCGGAGACGGCCGAGAACGTCGCGGTCGACTACAACATCAGCCGCGCCGACCAGGACCTGTTCGCGCTGCGCAGCCAGCAGAAGGCCGCACGCGCGCAGCAGGACGGCACGCTCGCCGAGGAAATCGTGTCGGTCACGATTGCGCAGAAGAAGGGCGATCCGGTCGTGGTGTCGCGCGACGAGCATCCGCGCGAGACGTCGCTCGAAACCCTCGCGAAGCTGAAGGGCGTCGTGCGCCCGGACGGCTCGGTGACGGCCGGCAATGCATCGGGCGTCAACGACGGCGCGTGCGCGCTGCTGCTCGCCAATGCGCAGGCAGCCGATCAGTACGGCCTGCGCCGCCGCGCGCGCGTCGTCGGCATGGCGACGGCGGGCGTCGAGCCGCGCGTGATGGGCATCGGCCCCGCGCCGGCCACGCAGAAACTGTTGCGCCAGCTCGGCATGACCATCGACCAGTTCGACGTGATCGAGTTGAACGAGGCGTTTGCGTCGCAGGGTCTCGCGGTACTGCGCATACTCGGCGTCGCCGACGACGATCCGCGCGTGAACCCGAACGGCGGTGCGATCGCACTCGGTCATCCGCTCGGCGCATCGGGGGCCCGGCTCGTGACCACGGCGCTCCATCAACTCGAGCGTACTGGCGGCCGCTTTGCGCTCTGTACGATGTGCATCGGCGTCGGCCAGGGCATCGCACTCGCGATCGAACGCGTGTAACCGATGCGCCGCGCGCCTATAACGAAGTCATGAAGGAGACACTGCATGTCCTATCAGGCGATTCAGCTGGATATCGATCAGGCCGCGCGCGTGGCCACGATCACCCTCAACCGCCCCGACAAGCTGAACAGCTTCACACGGGCGATGCATCGCGAACTGCAGTCGGCTCTCGATGAAGTCGAAGCGGCCGGCGCACGCGCGCTCATTCTGACGGGTGCGGGGCGCGGCTTCTGCGCGGGCCAGGACCTGGCCGACCTCGACTTCACGCCGGGCGCGTCCACCGACCTCGGCACGCTGATCGACGAGCACTTCAATCCGCTGATCCGCCGCCTGCAGCGTCTGCCGCTGCCGGTGATCGCCGCCGTCAACGGCACGGCGGCCGGCGCCGGCGCGAATCTCGCACTCGCATGCGATCTCGTGTTCGCCGCCCGCTCGAGCAGTTTCATCCAGGCCTTCGTCAAGATCGGGCTCGTGCCCGATTCGGGCGGCACGTGGTTCTTGCCGCAACGCGTCGGCATGGCACGCGCGCTCGGGCTCGCGCTGACCGGCGACAAGCTCGGTGCCGAACAGGCCGAGCAATGGGGCCTGATCTGGCGCGCGGTCGACGACGACGCACTCGCCGCATCAGTCCGCCAGCTCGCGACCCAGCTCGCGCAGTTGCCGACGCTCGCGATCGCATCGATCAAGCAATCGATGCGCGACGGCGTCACGAACACGCTCGACCAGCAGCTCGACCTGGAACGCGACCTGCAGCGCAAGCTGGGCCAGTCGCACGACTACGCGGAAGGCGTGAAGGCATTCATCGAGAAGCGTGCTCCGCGCTTCGAGGGGCGTTGACATGACGGCCGCCACCGCCACACTCGATCCCGATTCTCTCGCCCGCGCCACCGCGCAGGCCATGTACGAAGCCGATGCATGCAGTCGCGCGTTCGGCATGGAAATCGCGGAAGTACGCGCCGGCTACGCACGCCTGCAGATGCGCGTGCGGCCCGAATTCCTGAACGGGCATCGGACCTGCCACGGTGGGATCATCTTCACGCTCGCCGATTCGACGTTCGCGTTCGCGTGCAACTCGTACAACCTGAATACGGTCGCGGCCGGCTGCTCGATCGAATTCCTGCGCCCCGTGCACGGCGACGACGTGCTGACGGCCGAAGCGATCGAACAGGCGCGCGCCGGCCGCCAAGGCATCTACGACATCCGCGTCACGAACCAGACAGGCGACACGGTCGCGATGTTTCGCGGCAAATCCGCCCAGATCAAGGGCACGGTCATCCCGGAAGACCGCTGACGTCAACGGCTCGCACATAACAAACACTGGAGACATGCATGACTACCCCGCTACCGCTCGAGCCGATCGAGACCGCCTCACGCGACGAGCTGACCGCGCTGCAGCTCGAACGCCTCAAGTGGTCTCTCCGGCATGCGTATGACAACTCCCCCGTCTATCGTCGCAAGTTCGACGACGCGGGCGTGCATCCCGACGACCTGAAGACGCTCGCCGACCTGTCGCGCTTCCCGTTCACGACGAAAGGCGACCTGCGCGACAGTTACCCGTTCGGGATGTTCGCCGTGCCGCAGGACCAGATCTCGCGCATCCACGCGTCATCGGGCACGACCGGCAAGCCGACGGTCGTCGGCTATACGGCCGGCGACATCGACACGTGGGCGAATCTCGTCGCGCGCTCGATTCGCGCCGCGGGTGCACGCCGCGGCGACAAGGTACACGTCAGCTACGGGTACGGCTTGTTTACCGGCGGGCTCGGCGCGCACTACGGCGCCGAACGTGCAGGACTGACCGTGATCCCCTTCGGCGGCGGCCAGACCGAGAAGCAGGTACAACTGATCCAGGATTTCCGGCCCGACATCATCATGGTGACGCCGAGCTACATGTTGTCGATCGCCGACGAAATCGAGCGCCAGGGCCTCGATCCCGCGCAGAGCTCGCTGCGCATCGGCATCTTCGGTGCGGAGCCATGGACCAACGACATGCGCGTCGCGATCGAGCAGCGGATGGGCATCGACGCGGTCGACATCTACGGACTGTCCGAAGTGATGGGCCCCGGTGTCGCGTCCGAATGCGTCGAGACCAAGGACGGCCCGACCATCTGGGAAGATCACTTCTATCCGGAAATCATCGATCCGGACACCGGCGAAGTGCTGCCGGACGGCGAACTCGGCGAGCTCGTGTTTACGTCGCTGACGAAGGAGGCGCTGCCGATCATCCGCTACCGGACACGCGACCTCACGCGCCTGCTGCCCGGCACCGCTCGCACGATGCGCCGGATGGAAAAGATCACCGGCCGCTCGGACGACATGATGATCGTACGCGGCGTCAACGTGTTCCCGACGCAAATCGAGGAACAGTTGCTCAAGCAGCGCGCGCTCGCACCGCACTATCAGATCGTGCTGACGAAGGAAGGCCCGCTCGACGTGCTGACGCTCAACGTCGAGCCCTGTCCCGACACCGCTCCGGATACGGCGGCGATCCACGCGGCGAAACAGGCGCTCGCGCATGACATCAAGTCGCTGATCGGCGTGACGGCCGTGATCAACGTGCTGCCCGTGAACGGGATCGAGCGCTCGGTCGGCAAGGCGCGCCGCGTCGTCGACAAGCGCAAGGGCTGACGGCAGACGCTGCGCGTGCGTCGCGCGGAGAGGCAATCCCGTTGCGCAACAAAAGAAATAGCCCGATCGGCCAACGCCAATCGGGCTATTGATTGTGTTCCGCGACATCGTTCAACGCGACAGGCGCATCACACGAACTGAAACCACGCGGGTACACCGCTCTCAAACCGACGTACTCCACGCGCACCGTCGCGCCCACGAATGCCGCACCTCATGCGCGGGCGGCCCCCGAGCAGCCGGCGCCGCCTCACGTCACGAATTCGGGAACAGCAGCCACATCCGGCCGACCTGCTTCATCCGGCCGGCCTGGTCGCCTGCGTCGTCGCCGAGCCCCCAGAAATAGTCGGCCCGCACGCCGCCCTTGATCGCGGAGCCCGTATCCTGCGCGAACACGAGCCGGTTCATCGGCGTATTCGTCAGCGGACGCGTGGTCTGCAGGAACACGGGCGTGCCGAGCGGGATCGACGACGGATCGACCGCGATCGAACGCTCCGCCGTCAGCGGCACGCCGAGTGCGCCGATCGGGCCGTCCGCGCCGCCGTGCGGCGCATCCTCCTTGATCGGCATGTCACGGAAGAACACGAACCGCGGATTCGTGTCGAGCAACGCGTCGACGCGGTTCGGATTCGCCTTCGCCCACGCCTTGATGCCCTGCATCGTCGCCTGTGCGGGCGTCAGCTCGCCGCGATCGAGCAACCACTTGCCGATCGAGCGGTACGGCTGGTTGTTGGTGCCGCCGAAGCCGACCCGCATCACCGAACCATCGTCGAGCAGCACGCGCCCCGAACCCTGCACCTGCAGGAAGAATGCCTCGATCGGATCGTCGACCCATACGAGTTCGTTGCCGTTCAGGATGCCTGCGCGCTCGAGCTGCGCGCGCGCCGGCAGTGCGGCGCCCGCGCGATAACCGGCCGGCCAGCGATAGAGCGCGTACTGATACGGGCCGCGGCGTACGCGCGAGCCATGCAGCAGCGGCTCGTAATAGCCGGTCACGAGCCCGTCGAGCGTACCGTCGGTGTTCGCGAGCTGGAACGGCGTGAAATACGTTTCGAAGAAGGTGCGGGCGCTGCCGACGTCCAGCTCGTCGAGCCGGTCGGCGGCCGCACAAGCGCGCTGCCAGGCCGGCTGGCGCGCGAGCCGCGCGCAGTTCTGCCGCAGCGCGGCCGTCGCGCCGAGCAGCGAATCGTCCTGCCAGCCCGGCACCTGCTGCCACGCAACCGGCGTGAGCCGCTTCGCGGCAACCTGCCCCGGCACGATCGCCGCGCCGGCCGGCGGCTTGAGCGCCGACGTTCGCGTCGGCGCGCCGCCGCACGCGGCAAGCAGCGCCGCCGCCGCGGCCGCCGCAACCCAGCCGGCCAGCCGGGGCCCAAACCACATACAATGTCCGTTCTTGATGGAAACCGCCATGTCAGATTTTCTCGACCAATATCCGATGCTCATCTTCGCGCTCGAAGCTTTCGTAGCGCTTGCCCTGCTGATCTTCATCGTCATGTGGACGTCGTCGGGCAGAAAGAAGCACGCCCGCAACAACGATCGCCAGCCGCGCTGACGCGCTCTGCGCGCTCAATGCAGCGTGCGCGGCATGTGCAGTGCAAACTCGTCGACCGGCGCCTCGAAACGCTCGCCGTCCTCCGCCACGCAAAAATACGCGCCACGCATCGTGCCGACCGGCGTCGCGATCACGGCCCAGCTCGTATATTCGAACTGCTCGCCCGGCTGCAGCAGCGGCTGGTGCCCGACGACGCCGAGCCCCTTCACTTCCTGCACGTGGCTCTCGCTGTCCGTGATGATCCAGTGACGCGCGATCAGTTGCGCCGCGACCTGCCCCGTGTTGCGGATCGTCAGCGTGTACGCGAATGCGTATTGACGGCGATCGGGGTCGGATTGTTCCGGCAAGTAGCTGGTTTTCACCGAAACGGTGAACTGATACTGACTCATGGTGTTTCCACTGGAGGGTGACTGTCCGTGCCGGCATGGGCGACGGGGCCGCGGACGCGCCGCTTTGGTTCGGCATTCTGCTTGATGCGGAATCGAGCCGCAACCGAACGGGCCGCCGCCGCGAGCCGGCCGCCGGACGGTAGAATGTCGCTTTTGCGCCGCAACGTCCCCGCTCCCCCTGCCATGACCCAATTCCGCATCGCTCCCAGCATCCTGTCGGCCGATTTCGCACGGCTCGGCGAAGAAGTCCGCAACGTGGTCGCCGCCGGCGCCGACTGGATCCACTTCGACGTGATGGACAACCATTATGTGCCGAACCTGACGATCGGCCCGCTCGTGTGCGAAGCGATCCGCCCGCACGTGCAGGTGCCGATCGACGTGCACCTGATGGTACGCCCGGTCGACCGGATCGTGCCCGATTTTGCGAAGGCCGGTGCGAACCTGATCAGCTTCCACCCGGAGGGCTCCGATCACATCGACCGCACGCTGTCGCTGATCCGCGACCACGGCTGCAAGGCCGGCCTCGTATTCAACCCGGCCACGCCGCTGAACTACCTCGACCACGTGATGGATCGCCTCGACTTCGTGTTGCTGATGTCGGTCAACCCCGGCTTCGGCGGCCAGTCGTTCATTCCGGAAACGCTGAACAAGCTGCGCGAAGCACGCGCACGTATCGACGCGTACACCGAGCGCACGGGCCGCGAAATCCTGCTCGAGGTCGACGGCGGCGTGAAGACCGACAACATCGCGGAAATCGCGGCGGCCGGCGCCGACACCTTCGTCGCCGGTTCGGCGATCTTCGGCAAGCCCGACTACCGCAAGGTGATCGACGAGATGCGCGCCGCGCTCGCCACCGTCGAGCGGAGCTGACGCCGTGGCCGAATCGTCGCTCGCCGGCCGTGCGCCGGCCGGGGCCGCAACGAACGCCGCCCCGATCCGCTTCGCCGCGCCGCGCATCGACGCGGCGCTGATCGATCTCGACGGCACGATGGTCGACACGGCCGACGATTTCACGGCCGGCCTGAACGGGATGCTTGCGCGGCTCGACGCACCGGCCACGTCGCGCGACGAAGTGATCGGCTACGTCGGCAAGGGCTCCGAACACCTGATCCGGAGCGTGCTGAAGCCGCGCTTCCCGGCCGACGAGGCGCACGCGCGCTTCGACGACGCACTGGCGATCTACCAGACCGAATACGCGAAGATCAACGGCCGCCATACGCGCCTTTATCCGGACGTGGCCGCCGGTCTTGACGCGCTGCGCGCGGCCGGCATCCGGCTCGCGTGCGTGACAAACAAGCCGCACCGCTTCGCGGTCGAGCTGCTCGAACAATACCGGCTGGCCGATTGCTTCGGCATCGTGCTCGGCGGCGACAGCGTCGCACGCAAGAAGCCCGACCCGCTGCCGATGCTGACGGCCTGCGGCGCACTCGGCGTCGCGCCGGACGCGGCGGTCGCGATCGGCGACTCGGAAAACGATGCGCTGGCGGGCCGTGCGGCCGGGATGGCGACACTGACGGTGCCGTACGGCTATAACCACGGCAAAGCTATACAAACGATAAATTCGGATGGTATAGTCGATTCGTTGCTGGTCGCAGCCCGCGCGATCACCGCGCACAACGCCGGCCGGCCAACCATCTGATTATTTCTTCCATCCGCATGTTTCTGAATAAAAAACGGAGTCTGAGCAGCATCGACCGGGGAGCCTGGCCCTGGCGTCGCTGGTCGCGCTAACCTCTTCGATGAGGTACGCTGAAGCACGTCTTCAGCGCCGTTTTTTATCTCGCTGCGCATCCGCGCGCCGATCGTCGCACCACCTCGAGTTCCACCGCGTCCGAACGCTTGCGTTCAGGATCGGCCGCAGGCTCGCGACGTTCACGCCCGGAGTGCCGGCCGGCAACAGGCACTTCTCGATCGACCGCCCTTTCGCCGACGGCAACCCGCGCAGCGTCAAGTGATCCCTGGCGCACGCGCCGCTCGTCCCGAACAGGACCGGAACATGACCGAACTCGAATTCCAATCGCTCGCGAACGAAGGCTACAACCGCATCCCGCTGATCGCGGAAGCCCTCGCCGATCTCGAAACGCCGCTGTCCCTCTACCTGAAGCTGGCCCAGCCCGAACGCGCGGGCGCCAACTCGTTCCTGCTCGAATCGGTGGTCGGCGGCGAACGCTTCGGCCGCTACTCGTTCATCGGCCTGCCCGCCCGCACCCTCGTGCGCACCCGCAACGGCGTATCGGAAGTCGTACACGACGGCCAGGTCGTCGAGACGCATGACGGCGACCCGTTCCAATTCATCGAATCGTTCCAGGCGCGCTTCAAGGTGGCGCAGCGTCCGGGCCTGCCGCGCTTCTGCGGCGGTCTCGCCGGCTACTTCGGCTACGACGCAGTGCGCTATATCGAGAAGAAGCTCGCGAACACCGCGCCGCGCGACGATCTCGGCCTGCCCGACATCCAGTTGCTGCTGACCGAGGAAGTCGCGGTGATCGACAACCTCGCCGGCAAGCTGTACCTGATCATCTATGCGGACCCGGGCCAGCCGGAAGCCTACGCAAAGGCGAAACAGCGCCTGCGCGAACTGAAGCAGCGCCTGCGCACGACCGTGCAGCCGCCCGTCACGTCGGCGAGCGTGCGCACCGAGACATTCCGCGAGTTCAAGAAGGAAGACTATCTGGCCGCCGTGCGCCAGGCGAAGGAATACATCGCGGCCGGCGAACTGATGCAGATCCAGGTCGGCCAGCGGCTGACCAAGCCGTACCGCGACAATCCGCTGTCGCTGTATCGCGCGCTGCGTTCGCTGAATCCGTCGCCGTACATGTACTACTACAACTTCGGCGATTTCCACGTGGTCGGCGCATCGCCGGAAATCCTCGTGCGCCAGGAAAAGCGCGGCGAAGACCAGATCGTCACGATTCGCCCGCTCGCCGGCACGCGCCCGCGCGGCAACACGCCCGAGCGCGATGCGGAACTCGCGACCGAGCTGCTCAACGATCCGAAGGAGATCGCCGAGCACGTGATGCTGATCGACCTCGCGCGCAACGATGTCGGCCGCATCGCGGAAATCGGCTCGGTGCAGGTAACCGACAAGATGGTCATCGAAAAGTACTCGCACGTGCAGCACATCGTCAGCTCGGTCGAAGGCAAGCTGAAACCCGGCATGACGAACTACGACGTGCTGCGCGCGACATTCCCGGCCGGCACGCTGTCCGGCGCGCCGAAGGTGCGCGCGATGGAGCTGATCGACGAGCTCGAGCCGGTCAAGCGCGGGCTGTACGGCGGTGCGGTGGGCTACCTGTCATTCTCGGGCGAGATGGATCTCGCGATCGCGATCCGCACCGGTCTGATCCACAACGGCAACCTGTATGTGCAAGCGGCGGCAGGCGTCGTCGCGGATTCGGTGCCCGAATCCGAATGGCAAGAGACCGAGAACAAGGCGCGCGCGGTGCTGCGTGCGGCCGAACAGGTCCAGGACGGCCTCGATAGCGACTTCTGACCGGAGACTGACCATGCTGCTCATGATCGACAACTACGACTCGTTCACCTACAACCTGGTCCAGTACTTCGGCGAACTGGGCGAGGACGTGCACACGTACCGCAACGACGAAATCACGCTCGACGAGATCGCGCGCCTGAATCCCGACGCGATCTGCCTGTCGCCGGGCCCGAGCAACCCGCAGCACGCGGGCATCACGCTCGACGTGCTGCGCGAATTTTCGGGCAAGAAGCCGATTCTCGGCGTCTGCCTCGGCCACCAGGCGATCGGCGAGGTATTCGGCGGCCGCGTCGTGCGCGCGAAGACCATCATGCACGGCAAGGTGAGCCGGATCGAAACGGACTGCCGCGGCGTATTCGCCGACCTGCCGAAACATTTCGACGTCACGCGCTACCACTCGCTCGCGATCGAGCGCGAATCGCTGCCCGACTGCCTCGAGGTGTCCGCATGGACCGACGACGGCGAAATCATGGGTGTGCGCCACAAGACGCTGCCGGTCGAAGGCGTGCAGTTCCACCCGGAATCGATCCTGTCCGAGCATGGCCACGCGCTGCTCGAGAATTTCCTGAAGCAGGCCCGCGCCGCGGCCGCGCAAGCCGCCTGACGGGAGCCTCATGATGACGATTACCCCGCAGGAAGCGCTGCAGCGCACGATCGAACACCGCGAGATCTTCCACGACGAGATGCTGCACCTGATGCGGCTCATCATGCGCGGCGACATGTCGCCCGTGATGGCCGCCGCGATCATCACCGGGCTGCGCGTGAAGAAGGAGACGATCGGCGAGATCGCCGCCGCCGCGACCGTGATGCGCGAATTCGCGAACCACGTCGACGTGCAGGACAATTCCAACTTCGTCGACATCGTCGGCACCGGCGGCGACGGCTCGCACACGTTCAACATCTCGACCGCGTCGATGTTCGTCACGGCGGCGGCCGGCGCGAAAGTCGCGAAGCACGGCAACCGCGGCGTGTCGAGCAAGTCCGGCAGCGCCGACGTGCTCGAGGCACTCGGCGTGAACATCGACCTGCAGTCCGACCAGGTCGCCGCGTCGATCGCCGAAACGGGCATGGGCTTCATGTTCGCGCCGAACCATCACCCGGCGATGAAGAACATCGCGGCCGTGCGCCGTGAGCTCGGCGTGCGCACGATCTTCAACATCCTCGGCCCGCTGACCAATCCGGCCGGCGCGCCGAACCAGTTGATGGGCGTGTTCCACCCCGACCTCGTCGGCATCCAGGTGCGCGTGATGCAGCGTCTCGGCGCGCAGCACGTGCTCGTCGTGTACGGCAAGGACGGGATGGACGAGGTGTCGCTCGGCGCCGCGACGCTCGTCGGCGAATTGCGCGACGGCAAGGTGCACGAATACGAGATCCATCCGGAAGACTTCGGCCTGCAGATGGTGTCGAACCGCACGCTGAAGGTGGAAAATGCCGACGAATCGCGTGCGATGCTGCTCGGCGCACTGGACAACCAGCCGGGCGTCGCGCGCGAAATCGTCACGCTGAACTCGGGCACCGCGCTCTATGCGGCGAACGTCGCCGAATCGATCGCGGACGGCATCCAGCTCGCCCGCGAAGCGATCGCGAGCGGCAAGGCGCGCGCGAAAGTCGACGAACTCGTGCGCTTCACGCAGCAGTTCAAGCGCTGACTCCCCTTACGACTCAAGCAGGAACCCACATGAGCGACATTCTCGACCGAATCATCGCCGTCAAGCGCGAAGAAGTCGCGGCGGCCATGCGCAGCACGCCGCTCGAGGCACTGAAGCTGGATGCATCCGCGCGCGACCTGCGCGACTTCGTCGGCGCGCTGCGTGCGAAGCACGCGGCCGGCGACGCCGCCGTGATCGCCGAAATCAAGAAGGCAAGCCCGTCGAAGGGCGTGCTGCGCGAGCATTTCGTGCCGGCCGACATCGCGCGCTCGTATGCGGCGCACGGCGCCGCATGCCTGTCGGTGCTGACCGACGAGCAGTTCTTCCAGGGCAGCGTCCGCTACCTCGAAGAGGCGCGCGCAGCCTGCACGCTGCCGGTGCTGCGCAAGGACTTCATCGTCGACGCTTACCAGATCCTCGAAGCACGCGCGATGGGCGCCGACGCGATCCTGCTGATCGCCGCCGCGCTCGACACGCCGCTGATGCAGGACCTCGAAGCGTATGCGCACTCGCTCGGCCTCGCGGTGCTGGTCGAAGTGCACGACCGCAACGAGATGGAGCAGGCGCTGACGCTCAAGACGCCGCTGCTCGGCATCAACAACCGCAACCTGCGCACGTTCGAGACGTCGATCCAGACCACGCTCGACATGCTCGACATGATTCCGCCGGACCGCATCGTCGTGACCGAATCGGGCATCCTGTCGCGCATCGACGTCGACACGATGCGCGCGGCGAATGTGAACACGTTCCTCGTCGGCGAAGCGTTCATGCGCGCCGAGCAGCCGGGCGAGGAACTCGCGCGGATGTTCTTCTGATGGCGATCGAAAAGGAAATCAAGCTCGCGCTGCCGGCCGGCCAGGCCGAGGCCGCGCGGCGCTTCTTCGAGACGCTGACCGGCGAACCCGGTCACGACATCACGCTCGCGAACGTCTATTACGACACGCCCGATCTCGCGCTGGCCCGCTCGAAGAGCGCCGTGCGCGTGCGCCGCGCGCCGCAAGGCTGGCTGCAGACGTTCAAGACCGTCGGCAGCGCGGAAGGCGGCCTGCATCGCCGCCACGAATGGGAACTGCCGGTGGCCGGCGACGCGCTCGAGATCGATGCGCTCGTCGCGGCCTGCGACGTGCCGGAAGCCGCCGCTGCGCTGCATGACGCGGCGAGCGCGCTGCGCGCACTGTTCCGCACGGATTTTTCGCGTACGCTGTGGCGCATCGCAATCGGCGGCGCAACCGTCGAAGCGGCGGTGGACCTCGGCGAGATCGTCGTCCAGGCGGACCACGAAACGCGCCGCGAACCGATCAGCGAAATCGAACTCGAACTGATCGACGGCCCGGAAGCGGCGCTCGCGACGCTCGCCGCCGAACTGCAGCAGGCGCTGCCGGGCCTCGCTCCCGAAAACATCAGCAAGGCGCAGCGCGGCTACCGGCTGCGCACGCAATAAACACGCATCACGCATGGCAACCCGCAAGACTTCCCGCGCGCCGCAACAGGCGTCGCTGTTCGACGATCCCGTGCCGGAAACGGCACCGGCCGATATTCCGTCCCCGACTTCCGCGTCGCCCTCCGCGGGCCGCAAGCCCGCGAAGCAAGCCGCGGCGGCCCCGGCCTCCGCAGCGCCGCAGCCCGTTGCCGCCGACGTCCCGCATCTCGCCGCGCAATTCGACGCGCTGCCGGCCGTCTGGCGCGACGTGCTGAAACCCTTTATCGACAGCGATGCGTACGCGCCGCTGTGCCGCTTCGTCGACGACGAGCGTGCGGCCGGCAAGGCGGTCTACCCGACCGACGTGTTCCGCGCGCTGCGCCTGACGAGCCCGGACGACGTGAAGGTCGTGATCCTCGGCCAGGACCCGTACCACGGTGACGATCGCGGCACGCCGCAGGCGCACGGCCTCGCGTTCTCGGTGCCGCCTGCCGTCCGCACGCCGCCGTCGCTGCGCAACATCTTCAAGGAAATCGCCGCGAACTTCGGTCACGACACGCCGCGCCACGGCTGCCTGGACACGTGGGCGCGACAGGGCGTGCTGCTGCTCAACACCGTGCTGACGGTCGAGCGCGGCGCGGCCGCGAGCCACGCGAAGCGCGGCTGGGAGCAATGCACGGACACGCTGATCCGTGAACTCGCAGGCCGCCACCGCGGGCTCGTCTTCATGCTGTGGGGCGCGCACGCGCAGGCGAAGCGCGCGCTGTTCGACACGAGCGCGCATTGCGTGCTCGAGGCGCCGCATCCGTCGCCGCTGTCCGCGCACCGCGGCTTCCTCGGCTGCCGCCATTTCACGCTCGCGAACGACTATCTGGTCGAAGCGGGCCGCGAACCGATCGACTGGCGCCTGCCGGAAGTGGCCGAAACGCTCGCGTAACGGCCGCGCCGGCCTTGTCGCAGGCCGGGATGCAAAAACGCCGCGCCCCTTCGGGGACGCGGCGTTTTTTTCGGACGATGCAGCGGGTGCGTCGCACCCGCATCAACCTTACGCGGCAGCGATCGCTTCGCGTGCGCTGGCGAGCGCGGCGCTTTGCGCATCCGGGCCGAGGTTCAGGCCTTCCGCGAAGATGAAGCTCACGTCGGTCATGCCGACGAAGCCGAGGAACGTGCGCAGGTACGGCGTCTGGCTGTCGTTCGGCGTACCGGCGTACTTGCCGCCGCGGGCCGTCACCACGTGGACCTTCTTGCCCTTGATCAGGCCTTCCGGACCGTTCTCGGTATAGCGGAACGTGACGCCTGCGCGTGCGATCCAGTCGAAGTACGTCTTCAGTTGCGACGAGATGCCGAAGTTGTACATCGGCGCGCCGATCACGATGATGTCGGCGGCTTGCAGTTCCGCGATCAGTGCATCGCTCTTCGCGACGATCGCATTCTGCTCCGCATTGCGCTGATCGGCCGGCGTGAAGAACGCGCCGAGCACCGATTCGTCGAGGTGCGGCAGCGCATCGGCCAGCAGGTCGCGAACCACGACCTTCGCGCCGGGGTTCGATTGTTGCAGCTTTGCCGTCAGTTCGTTGGCCAGCAGCGTGGATTGCGCGCCTTGCGAACGCGCCGCGGAATTGATTTGCAGAATGGTCGTCATGTCAGGCTCCGGTTGGGTTGCGCTTCGGTAGCGCGAGTGACGCCATTGTGCGTGGCCGCATGAGCGCGAAAAAGCGGGTTCAGGGCGACGGATTGTTGCAGCAGCAGAACAATCCTCGATCGCGCCCCGATTGCCGTTACCGTGCGCTCAGCCGTTCAGCCAGGCTTCCCGGGCCTTCGATGCCGCGGCCGGCTTCGCTGCCGCCGTCAGCCGGTAGCGCGTGACCTCCGGGCCGTCGAGCTTCAGTTTCGCGGTGCGGAGCTCGTCGCGGCGGAACGCGTGAACCTCGACCTTGTCGCCCGGCCGGTAGCGCGCGAGCAGCGCGTCGAGGTTCGTGCCCGTGACGCGCAGCCCGTCGACCGCGATCAGCGTGTCGCCGGCCGACAGCCCCGCGCGATGCGCGGCGCCGCCTTCATAGACAGCCGCGAACGTGCAGTCCGCGCCGCCACGCAGGCGCGCGCCGATCGTCGGCTTCGCGGCCGTGCCGCTCGCGACATCGGGCGCGAGCGTCACGCCGAACGGCGCGAGCAGTTCGCCGAGCGGCAGGTCGCGCGTGCCGTGCACGGCGTCGGCGAACAGGCGGCCGAGCGCGACGCCCGTCGCTTCTTCGATCAGCGCCTCGACTTCGTCTTCCTCGACGCCCGCCTGCTTGCCGCGATAGAAATCGCGACCGTAGCGTTGCCACAGCAGCCGCATCACGTCGTCGAGCGACTTCCGGTTGCGCGTCTGCGCGCGGATCGCGAGATCGAACGCGAGTGCCACGAGCGAACCCTTCGTGTAGTAGCTGACGATCGCGTTGGTCGCGTTCTCGTCCTGGCGGTAGTACTTGATCCACGCGTCGAAGGAGCTTTCCGCGACGCTCTGCTTGAGCCGGCCCGTGCCGCGCAGCACGCCGCCGATCGTACGGCCGAGCGCCGCGAAATATTCGTCCTGCGACATCAACCCACTGCGCACCAGCATCAGGTCGTCGTAATACGACGTGAAGCCTTCGAACAGCCACAGCAGCGACGTGTAGTTCTCGCGCGTCAGATCGTACGGCACGAACGCCGCCGGCTTGATGCGCTTCACGTTCCAGGTGTGGAAGTACTCGTGGCTGCAAAGGCCGAGATACGTGCGATAGCCTTCCGTCGTCTCGGGCCGCCCCTTCACCGGCAGGTCGGTGCGGTTGCAGATCAGCGCGGTCGATGCGCGATGCTCGAGGCCGCCGTAGCCGTCGCTGACCGCGAGCGTCATGAACACGTAGCGGTCCATCGGCGCCTTCTTCGATTTCGGCTCGAACAGCGCGATCTGCGCTTCGCATACGCGCTTCAGGTCGGTACGCAGCCGCTCCAGGTCGAGCTGCGTCACACGCCCCGCGACCACGACGTCGTGCGGCACGCCGTGCGCGTCGAATGTTGCAAGCGCGAATTCGCCGATCGTCACCGGATGGTCGGAAAGCTCGTCGTAGTTCGCTGCGCGATATGCACCGAAGCCGTAGCGCTTCGTGCCGCGCGCCTCGGGCAGCGCGGTGCCGACGCGCCACGCGCGGAATGCCGCGCCGGCCGGCTTCGCGATGTCGACTTCGCACGGCGCGTCCTCGCGGCCCGCGACGCTCAGGAACACGGCCGTCGCGTTGAAGAAGCCGCCCGATTCGTCGAGATACGCGGAGCGCACCGACAAGTCCCACGCATACACGTCGTAGCGCAGCGTCAGCGCGCCGCTCACGGGTGCGGCCTGCCACGCGTGCTTGTCGGTCTTCGCGATCCGCACCTTGCGGCCCGCGGCGTTGAACGCACCGAGCGTCACGATGTTGCGCGCGAACTCGCGCACGAGGTAGCTGCCCGGAATCCACACCGGCAGCGAGAAGCGCTGGCCTTCGGGATCGGGATCGGCGACCGTCACCGACACTTCGAACAGGTGCGCGGCAAGATCTTTCGGGACTATCGAATAGCGGATCGGCTGGGTCATCGTGGCAATCGGTCGGGGCGGCGAAAACGAAGAGAGGCGCCGGCTGATAACGCGGGCGCCCCTCGCTGGCCGGGCCATGCGGCCCGGCGTGTCGGTCGGTTACTTGCTCGAGGCGAGCGCCTGGTTGAGCTGGTCGGCCGATACCGCGCCCGGCAGGCGGCGGCCGTCCGGCAGGAAGATCGTCGGCGTGCCCGTGACGTTCATCCCGCGGCCGAGCGCGAGGTTCTTGTCGAGCGCGCTGGTATCGCAGGTACCGGCGCCGGACGGCGCACGGTGATCGAGCATCCAGCCCTGCCAGGTTTTCGCGCGGTCGGTCGCGCACCAGATCGCCTTCGACTTCGCGGTCGAATCCGGCGACAGCACCGGGTACAGGAACGTGTAGACGGTGACGTTGTCGATCGACTGCAGCGTCGTCTCGAGCTTCTTGCAGTACGGGCAGTTCGGATCGGAGAACACCGCGATCTTGCGTGCGCCGTTGCCCTTGACGACCTTGATCGCATTCGCGAACGGCAGGCTCGCGAAGTCGATCTTGTTGATTTCGGACAGGCGTGCGTCGGTCAGGTTCTTGTGCGTCTTGGTGTCGACGAGATCGCCGAGCAGCACGTAGTCGCCGGCCGCGTCGCTATAGATGATCTGCGAGCCGAGGTTCACTTCGTAAAGGCCCGCGACCGGCGATTTCGACACGCTCTTGATCGGCGCGTCGTTGCCGAGACGGGCCTGCAGCGTGGCTTTCAGCTTGTCGGTGGTCTGGTCGGCCTGCGCGGTGCAGCCCAGCGTCGCCATCGTGACGGCCAGCGCCAGCGACGCGATGCGGATCGTTTTTTTCATCGAAATCTTCCTTCAGCTCAATCGGTATGCACGGCACAGTGTACGCCGTAACGGAACCGAGTCCGACCGGTGAAGCGGCCGAAGGTTCGATCAGCCGAGCGCGGCCGACACGAGCCAGCGCTTCACGAGCGGCTGCGCCCCGACGAACGCCATGCCCGCGTTGCGTACCGCCTTCGCGAGCGAACCCGGCACCGCGAACAGCCGTTGCAGGCCGTCGGTCGCGACCATCAGCGCGCGGATGTCCTCGCGGCGCGAACGCTCGTAGCGGCGCAGCAGCACCGTATCGCCGAGATTGCGGAAGCTTTCCTTGCCGGCAATCGCGTCGGCGAGCGCCGCGACGTCGCGCAGCCCGAGGTTCATCCCCTGCCCCGCGAGCGGGTGGATCAGGTGCGCGGCATCGCCGACGAGCGCGACGCGCGGCGCGATCAGCTTGTCGACCGTCTGCAGCGCCAGCGGGAAGCCGGCGGCCGGCGTCACGCATTCGAGCGTGCCGACCTGGCCGTGCGACACGCGCTCGACCTCGGCCGCGAGCTGCGCCGGATCGAGGGCGAGCAGTTCGTCCGCATGCGCGGTGTGCGCGGACCATACGAGCGACACGTGGCCGTCCGGCAGCGGCAGCAGCGCGACGATCTCGCCTTCGTGGAACCACTGGTAAGCCGTCTCGCGGTGCGGCAGCGACGCCTTGAAGTTCGCGACGACGCCCGTCTGCCGGTAATCGCGCCGTTCGACTTTGGCCCCTATTTGGGACCGTACCCACGAATGCGCGCCGTCCGCGCCGACGACGAGGTCCGCTTCGAGCACCTGCCCCGACGACAGCGTGAGCACGGCCGCATCGTCGCGCACGTCGAAGCCCTGCGCACGCGCATCGAACCACGTGAGGTTCGGCTGGAACCGCAGCGCGGCGTCGAGCGACGCCTCGACCAGCGACGATTCGGCGATCCACGCAAGTTGCGGCACGGAGGCCTGGTACGCGGAGAAATGCAGTTCGGCGTGTGCATCGCCGTACACACGCATGTCGTAGACGGGCGCGAGCCGGCCGTGGTCGAGCGCCTGCCAGACCCGCAGCCGCTCGAGCAAGGCCTGCGAGCTGGAAGACAGCGCGTACACGCGCGTGTCGAACGCGAGATCGGCGGGGCGCGGCGTGGCCGGCTGGGCGAGCAAGGCTGTCTTGTAGCCGGACTGGGTCAGCGCGAGCGCGGCCGTCTTGCCGACGAGCCCGCCGCCGACCACGGCGACGTCGAAGGTATGGTGGGCAGTCATGGCGGGCATTATAGCCGCGGGGCCAAACCCTTACGCGGCCGGACTTTGCGGGAAATCAGCAGAATCGCAGGCAGCCGATGCGGCGCGGCGGCTCGCCGCATCGGCCGTTCGGCGCAAGCCCGGAATCCGGGGCGTCGGCACGGTACAATAGCGCCTTTGACCGTCGGCCCGCCGCGCCCCAAGCGTAGGCCGCCCTTTTTTCCCGCGCCGCCGTGCCCTGTCCGGCCGCGCCGCTTTACCCGTTCGAAGGATTCCATGAGCCTCAAATGCGGCATCGTCGGCTTGCCCAACGTCGGCAAGTCCACCCTGTTCAATGCGCTGACCAAGGCCGGCATCGCCGCCGAGAACTACCCGTTCTGCACGATCGAGCCGAACGTCGGCATCGTCGAAGTGCCCGATACGCGCCTGAAGGCGCTCTCCGAGATCGTCAAGCCGGAGCGTGTCGTACCGGCCGTCGTCGAATTCGTCGACATCGCCGGCCTCGTCGCGGGTGCGAGCAAGGGTGAAGGCCTCGGCAACCAGTTCCTCGCGAACATCCGCGAAACCGATGCGATCACGCACGTCGTGCGCTGCTTCGAGGACGAGAACGTCATTCACGTCGCCGGCAAGGTCAGCCCGATCGACGACATCGAGGTGATCAACACCGAACTCGCGCTCGCCGACCTCGGCACCGTCGAGAAGGCGCTCACACGCTATTCGAAGGCTGCGAAGTCGGGCAACGACAAGGAAGCGGCCAAGCTCGTCGCGGTGCTCGACAAGGTGCGCGCGCAACTCGACCAGGGCAAGGCCGTGCGCGGCCTCGCGCTGTCGGACGACGAAGAGGCACTGCTCAAGCCGTTCTGCCTGATCACCGCGAAGCCGGCGATGTATGTGGCCAACGTGAAGGACGACGGCTTCGAGAACAATCCGCACCTCGATGCGGTGCGCAAGTACGCGGAAAGCGAGAACGCGCCGGTGGTCGCCGTGTGCGCGGCGATCGAGGCGGAAATCGCCGATCTCGACGACGCGGACAAGGAAGCATTCCTCGCCGACATGGGCATGGAAGAGCCGGGCCTCGACCGCGTGATCCGCGCGGGCTTCAAGCTGCTCGGCCTGCAGACCTACTTCACCGCGGGCGTGAAGGAAGTGCGCGCGTGGACGATCCATACCGGCGACACGGCGCCGCAGGCGGCCGGCGTGATCCACACCGACTTCGAGCGCGGCTTCATCCGCGCGCAGACGATCGCGTTCGACGATTTCATCACGTACAAGGGTGAACAGGGCGCGAAGGAAGCCGGCAAGATGCGCGCGGAAGGGAAGGAATATGTCGTGCACGACGGGGATGTGATGAACTTCCTGTTCAACGTCTGACACCCGCATCAGCCGATGCCGTGCGATGCACGGCATCGCGCAACGCGTGCTCAGGCACGAAAGACAAATGGCCCGACCGGCAAACGCCGATCGGGCCATTTTTTATGACGGGCCTTCCCCGTCGTACCGTCACTTCACTGGCTCACATCGCCGACACCCGCCGCCCCGCGCTCGCCTGCGCATCGCGGCCGCGCTTGTTCAGCCACGACGCAAACAGCACGATCAACGCCAGCACGGCCGTCGCACCGACTTCCATCCGGTGATCCTCGCTGACGAACATCACGGTCAGCGTGCCGCAGATGAACAGGATCACGGCCCACGTGAGCCACGGGAACATCCACATCCGCAGCGTCAGGTCGGCGCCGCCCGATTCGAGCGTCTTGCGCATCCGCAGCTGCGAGATCGCGATCACGAGATACACGAGCAGCGCGATCGCGCCCGACGTCGCGAGCAGGAAGCCGAACACCTGCTCCGGCATCAGATAGTTCGCGATCACGGTCACGAAGCCGAACGCGGTCGACGCGAGCACGGCCGCACGCGGCGTGCCGGTCGAATCGGTGCGGTGCAGAAACGCAGGCGCGTCCTTGCGCTTCGACAGCGAGAACAGCATCCGCGACGCCGTGTACAGCGCCGAATTCAGGCAGCTCGCGACCGATACGAGCACGATCACGTCGATGATCGCCTTCGCGTTCGGGATGCCGATCAATTCCATCGCGCGCTGATACGAGCCGTGTTTCGGCAGCAGCGGGTCGTTCCACGGCACGATGGCCGCGACGACGAGAATCGAGCCGAGATAGAACAGCGTGATGCGCCAGATCACCGAGTTCGTCGCACGCACGATCTGGCGCTGCGGGTTGTCCGATTCGGCGGCCGCGATCGTCACGATCTCGGTGCCGAGGAACGAGAACATCGTCGTCAGCATCGCCGCCAGCACCGCACCGGCGCCGTTCGGCATGAAGCCTTGATGCGCGAACAGGTTCGACACGCCCGACACGGCCGGCGCCGGAATGATCCCGACGATCGCCGCGCCGCCGATGCACAGGAACACGACGATCGCGACGACCTTGATCAGCGCGAACCAGAATTCGAATTCGCCGTAGTTCTTGACGGAAAAGAGGTTGGTGACGGTGAGCAGCAGCGTGATGCCGAGCGCGAAAATCCAGGTCGCAATGCCCGGGAACCATGCATTGAGGATGGTTGCCGCAGCCGTCGCCTCGATCGGGATCACGAGCACCCAGAACCACCAGTACAGCCAGCCGATCGTGAAGCCGGCCCAGTGGCCGATCGCGCGATCGGCATAGGTCGAGAACGACCCGCTGTCCGGATGCGCGACGGCCATCTCGCCGAGCATGCGCATCACCAGGACGACCAGCACGCCCGCAATCGCATACGCGAGTATCGATGCCGGACCGGCTTCCGCGATCGCGTGGCCGGAGCCGACGAACAAGCCCGCGCCGATGACACCGGCAATCGACATCATCGTCACGTGACGCTGCTTCAGGCCCGTGCCGAGGCCTGTGTTGCTTCCACTCATCTGTCTCTCTCCAAAAATCGGTTCCGGTATGACCGGGTGTCGCGTGAAGGCGGCGCGGGGAGTTGTCGTTCTTGAGCCGGGCCGGGCACGGCGCCTGCGTCGCATGCAGGCCCGAGGCCGGATCGGGGCCGTTCCGGTGGGACGCGCCGCGCAGTCTGCGAAGCTGCGTGGGCGATGCGGCGCACGAGGCGCCGGCGCATCGCGTGCGCCCGTTCCGTCGGCTTTCGTCAGCCGCCTTCGAAGCGAAGGAGTGTAAGCATCAAACGGTTCTTCACTAAGAACCAATTGAAGAATTTCGATGGGACCACTTGTTGCATCGATGCGAACCGATGCAACGCCTGGTCAGGTCGGCACCGGCTCGTGCGCCGTCAGGGCGCATCCGTCAAAGGCAATCCGGCAGCGTCGCGCGCGGACGCTCAGTTCCCGCCGCGCGGGGCTTCGTCCCGCCATTTGGCAGGCACGATGGCGTGCCATTCTCGCAGAAGCAGGTTTTTCACGGCGTCGGGATGCGCGGCCGACAGGCGCACCAGCACGATCGGCCAGCCCGCATAGTGATCGGTCACGTAATACACGTCGGGTTCCGATTCGATCAGCCACGCGCGTTCGTCGGGCCGACGCCCTTCACGACCAGCGTGTCGTCGTCCTCGCGCAGCCGCGCGAGCAGCTTGCCCTTCACCCTGAGTGCGGGCGTGCCGTACGACGTGCCTTCCTCGACGCCGCGCCACGACAGCGCGATCTGCCGGACTTCGTCGAATGTCACGATGCCTCCCCGACCGTTGGTCGACGGTTGACGGTCCGGCAACCCTATCGGAAATCGCGCGGCACGCCCAGCAGCGTGCGCTATCCGCCGGCCGCGCGCGCGGACACCGGCGCACGTCCGGTGGTCGCGACGATGGCGAACGCGATCGCATTCGCGACGGCGCTCGCGAGGATCGGCACAAGATAGCCGCCCCCCGCGTCGTAGATGAAACCGGCGGCGGCTGGCCCGATCAGCGTGCCGAACGCGACGCTCGTGTACAGGATGCCGATGATCGCGCTCACGTTGCGGCCGCCGAAGTAGTCCATCACGACCGCCGGCAGCACGGCGACCCAGCCGCCGTAGAACACGCCGAACACGAGTGCGAACGCAGCAAGCGTCGCGGCGGCACCGGCGCCCGCCCACGCAGCGAGCGCAGCGGCCATGCCCGCGAACATCGCGAGCAGCGATGCGCGGCGGCCGAAGCGGTCGGCGAGGCCGCCGAGGAAAAAGCGGCCGGCCGTACTGCCGACGCCGATCGCACCGAGCAGCAGCACGGCCGTCGACGGCGCGACGCCATGATCGAGCGCGTACGGCACGAGGTGGACGAACGGCACGAATACGCCGAACGAGCATACGAGACACGCGGCGTAGAGGCTCGCGAACGGCCGCGACGTGACGGCCTCGCGCACCGTCGCGCCAGCGTGCGCGGTCGTGGCAGCCGCGCCGGCTACGGATGCACCGGTATTCCGGCCGCCGTCGCCGGCCGCATCGCCATCCGGCAGCAACCCGCGGCCGCGCGGATCGTTCTCGATCAGCAGCGACATGCCTGCCCCCAGGACCACCGCGATCGCTGCCAGCGTGAAATAAGCACCGCGCCAGCCGACATGCGCGATCAACTCGGCCGCAAGCGGCGGCATCGCGAGCGTGCCGACACCGATCCCCGCGACCGCGAGCCCCGACGCGAAGCCGCGCCGCCGCACGAACCAGCGCTGCACGGCCCCGACAGCCGGCACGTACGCGCAGCCGACGCCGAGACCGACACCGAGCCCGTACGCGACATAGACCTGCAGCAGCGTGTGCGCGGCACCGGCGGCGGCAAGCCCGGCACCCGTCAGCAGCATGCCGGCGACGGCGAGCCGCCGCGAGCCGAAGCGATCCGCAAGCGGCCCGCTGACGATACCGAAGCCGAAATACAGGAAGCCGGCAAGCGAGAACACGAGCGAGATCTGCCCGCGCGACGCGGCGAAATCGTGCTGCAGCGACTCGACGAACGCGCTGAACGTATACGCGCTGCCGAACCCGACGAACGTGACGGCGAACGCGGCTGCGACCACGTACCAGCCGTAGAAGAGGCGCGATGCGCGCGGGCGGTTCATGACGATGCTCCTCTCAGGTCCCTCCGGACGCCGCGCGGCACCCGGATTGCCTCATGGATATAGTTGATCTATGTTGATCGCATCGGCCGCCGCAGCGCAGCCCTGAAGAATGCGATCCGATGCGACAACGGTACTCGCGCGTACGCATCGCCTCAAACGATATTTCGTCGGCCTTTCGCTTTAGAAAATCTGAATGAATCGTTCCCGCCTGCCGCCGCTCAACGCGCTGCGAGCATTCGAAGCGGCCGCCCGTCACCTGTCGGTGAAGTCGGCGGCCGAGGAGCTGTCGGTCACGCCCGGCGCGGTGAGCCAGATGATCCGCACGCTCGAGACGCATCTCGGTGTGCAGTTGTTCGAGCGCGTCAACCGCGGCATCCTGCTGACGGCCGCCGGCCGCGACTACCTGCCGCCGGTGCGCAACGCATTCCGGCAGATCGCCGATGCGTCGCAGCGCGTGTCGGGCGCCGCCGACAGCGGCGTGCTGACGGTGAGCGTCACGCCGTTCTTCGCGTCCGCGTGGCTCGTGCCGCGCCTCGCGCAGTTCCGGCACGCCTGCCCGGACGTCGACCTGCAGATCGTCACGAGCCATGCACTCGCGGATTTCGCGCGCGACGGTGTCGACGTCGCGATCCGTCACGGCCTCGGGCGCTACATCGGGCTGTGCAGCGAGCGCCTGCTGACGGTGGAAATCGTTGCGCTCGCGTCGCCCGAACTCGTCGCGCGGCTCGGCATGCCGGCGACACCGGCCGATCTCGTCGGCTGGCCGCACCTGCACGACGCCGAGCGCAAGGGCTGGCACATCTGGTTCGGCGCACAGCGTATCGACGATTTCGGCCCGCCGCGCGGCCCCGCGTTCGACGATTCGGGCCTGTTGCTGCAGGCGATCGTCGCCGGCCAGGGCGCCGGGCTGCTGCCTGCCGCGATGGTGCGCGGCGAGCTCGAAAGCGGCCGGCTCGTGCAGCTCGCCGACGTCGCGTGGCTCGACGATTTCGCGTACTACCTCGTCTATCCGCCGCATCACGCGGAACGGCCGAAGGTCGCCGCGTTCCGCCGTTGGATTCTCGACGCCGCGCGGGCCGACGGCGCGGCATCGATGTCCGGCCCGGCGTAACGTCGCTCCATCGCGAGGCGCCGGCGCCGATCCATCGCCGATCGGCTAACATGCGGCGCAGGCCATCGGCCCGACATCGATAACAACAGACCGAGAGAGACCATGCCTGCCCTGCTCCGCCGCGCGACGCACGTTGCGACGCTGTCGATCGCGCTGTTCGTCGCATGCGCCGCCCAGCCTCCTTCCGCACATGCGTACCGCGCACCGCCCGGCTACGGCAACGAAGCCGATCTCGACCGTCACGACACGTATCGCAACCGCGACGGCGAAACCGTGCATGCGCCCGCACATTCGAAATCGGGCCGCGTGCCCGATGGCGCGAGCGCGCGCTGCCGCGACGGCACGTACAGCTTCAGCCGCCACCGGCGCGGCACGTGCTCGGGGCACGGCGGCGTCGCCGCGTGGCTGTGAACGCCGCGCGCCCGAATGCCTGCGTCGTGCCAGCGACACGCGGCGGCGAAGTACAATAGCCGCTCGCGCCGCCACCACGCGGCGACGCCGCCGCGCCTTGCGCGGCACGCTCCGTACCGAATCACCCGACGCCGCCATGCCAGCGCGCTGCGCGGCCGTCTCAACTTCTGACTTTCACACCCAAATGGCCCAATACGTTTTCACGATGAACCGGGTCGGCAAGATCGTGCCGCCCAAGCGCCAGATCCTGAAGGACATCTCGCTGTCGTTCTTTCCGGGCGCGAAGATCGGCGTGCTCGGCCTGAACGGCTCGGGCAAGTCGACGCTAATCCGCATCATGGCGGGCGTCGACAAGGACATCGAAGGCGAAGCAACGCCGATGCCGAACCTGAACATCGGCTACCTGCCGCAGGAACCGCAGCTCGACCCGACGAAGACCGTGCGCGAAGCCGTCGAGGAAGGCCTCGGCGACCTGTTCCAGGCCAACAAGAAGCTCGAAGAGATCTACGCGGCGTATGCCGAGCCGGACGCCGACTTCGACGCGCTCGCGGCCGAACAGGCGAAGTACGAGGCGATCCTCGCGTCGAGCGACGGCGGCAGCCCCGAGCAGCAGCTCGAAGTGGCCGCCGACGCGCTGCGCCTGCCGGCGTGGGACGCGAAGATCGAGCACCTGTCGGGCGGTGAAAAGCGCCGCGTCGCGCTGTGCAAGCTGCTGCTCGAAAAGCCCGACATGCTGCTGCTCGACGAACCGACCAACCACCTCGACGCCGAATCGGTCGACTGGCTCGAACAGTTCCTGGTGCGCTTCCCCGGCACCGTCGTCGCCGTCACGCACGATCGCTACTTCCTCGACAACGCGGCCGAGTGGATTCTCGAACTCGACCGCGGCCACGGCATTCCGTGGAAGGGCAACTACAGCAGCTGGCTCGACCAGAAGGAAGAGCGCCTGAAGCAGGAAGAAGCGTCGGAATCGGCGCGCCAGAAGGCGATCAAGAAGGAACTGGAGTGGGTGCGCCAGAACCCGAAGGGCCGCCAGGCGAAGTCGAAGGCGCGTATCGCGCGCTTCGAGGAGCTGAACAGCCAGGAATACCAGAAGCGCAACGAAACGCAGGAAATCTTCATCCCGGTCGGCGACCGCCTCGGCAATGAAGTGATCGAGTTCAAGAACGTCAGCAAGGCGTTCGGCGACCGCCTGCTGATCGACAACCTGAACCTGAAGATCCCGGCCGGTGCGATCGTCGGCATCATCGGCCCGAACGGCGCCGGCAAGTCGACGCTGTTCCGGATGCTGACGGGCAAGGAGCAGCCGGATTCGGGCGAGGTCGTGATGGGCCCGACGGTGAAGCTCGCGTATGTCGACCAGAGCCGCGATGCGCTCGACGGCTCGAAGACGGTGTTCGAGGAAATCTCGGGCGGCGCCGACGTGCTGACGGTCGGCAAGTACGAAACGCCGTCGCGCGCGTACATCGGCCGCTTCAACTTCAAGGGCGGCGACCAGCAGAAGATCGTCGGCAACCTGTCCGGCGGCGAACGCGGTCGCCTGCACCTCGCGAAGACGCTGATCTCGGGCGGCAACGTGCTGCTGCTCGACGAACCGTCGAACGACCTCGACGTCGAAACGCTGCGCGCGCTGGAAGACGCGCTGCTCGAATTCGCGGGCTCGGTGATGGTGATCTCGCACGATCGCTGGTTCCTCGACCGGATCGCGACGCACATCCTCGCGTTCGAAGGCGACTCGCAGGTCACCTTCTTCGACGGCAACTACCAGGAGTACGAAGCCGACAAGCGTGCGCGCCTCGGCGAGGAAGCCGCGAAGCCGCACCGACTGCGCTACAAGCCGATCAGCCGCTGAGCGGCGCGGCCCGGGTGTCCGGCACTGCGGCAACGCGGGGCCGGATGCCGAAGGTGGTCGCTTCCTTCCGGATCGGCAAGACGAAAAAGCGGGCCCGTGGCCCGCTTTTTTCATCTGACGACCGGCTCGCCCGCCGCCTACGCGAGTGCGCCCAGTTCGCGCAGCCGCGCCTCGGTCGCAGCCGCACTCGTGTGATGAATGCCGTGCCAGCCGAGCGCCGTCGCGGCCGCGGCGTTGTTCGCGTTGTCGTCGATGAACACGAGCTCGTGCGGCGCGATGCCCGGCAGGTGCGGGGCGATCCGCGCATGCATCTCGCGGTAGATCGCCGGATCGGGTTTCACGAGCTTCACGCGCCCCGACACGACGATGTCCCTGAACCGCCGCAGGACCGGGAAGTGGTCCCACGCATACGGAAACGTCTGCGCGGACCAGTTCGTCAGCCCGAACAGCGGCATCCCCTGCGCGTCGAGCCGGTCGACGAGCGCGGCGCCTTCGTCGAGCACGCCGCCGATCATCTCGTGCCAGCGTGCGTAGAACGCGCGGATCAGCATCTCGTGCTCCGGAAACTTCGCGACGAGTTCGGCCGTGCCTTCCTCGATCGTCTGCCCGCCGTCCTGGCGAATCACCCAGTCCATCGCGCAGACGTGCGTGAGGAACCAGCGACGCTCGGCCTCGTCGGGAATCAGTTGCCGGTAAAGGTAGTCGGGGCTCCAGTCGATCAGCACGCCGCCGAAATCGAACACCACGGCCTTGATCGTCATGCGAACTCCGCGGCGAGCACGTCGGCGAGCGGACGCGGCGTGACCGCGTTGCCCGACAGCGAATTGTTTGCCCAGACGAAGTGATGATGCGCGACGATCTGCGCGGCCGACAGGTGCGCGCGCTCGTTCGTCGTATGCAGGTCGGACACGACGGTCGTCCGGTAGCCGAGCAGCGCAGCACGGCGCGCGGCCGAATCGACGCAGAACTCGGTCGCATAGCCGCAGATCAGCACCGAGCGGATGCCGTGGCGGTCGAGCTGCGCCGCGAGCGGCGTGTCGTGGAACGAGTCGCTCACCTGCTTGCGCACGCGCCAGTCGTCGCTCCCGACGACCAGCCCCGCATGCAGTTCCCAGCCCGGCGTGCCGGGCACGATGTCGTCGTCCGCATCGCCGTCGTGCTGCACGAAGCACACGGGCGCGTTCGCCGCGCGTGCCGCCGCCGTCAACCGGTTGATGCCCGACACCACATCGTCGAGCCGGTACGCGGGCTGCGCCCGCTCCACCAGCCCTCGCTGCATGTCGACCACGATCACTGCGGTGTCCGCCATATTTTGCCCTCGCTGTTGTGGTTCGGCCGCGGCCCGGCCGGAATCGGCCGTCGCGTCAGAGCGGCTGCGTGCGTGCGTCGAGCCACGCCTTCGCGTCGCCGCTCAGGTGCCGGCCGACCCGCTCGCGCACCGTCGCGTGATACGTGTTCAGCCACGCGCGCTCTTCGTCGTGCAGCATCTCGATCAGCACGCAGCGCGTGTCGATCGGGCACAGCGTCAGCGTCTCGAACGCGAGGAAATCGCCGAACTCGGTCTTCCCGGCTGCGCGGTTCACGACCAGGTTCTCGATCCGGATGCCCCACTGGCCGGGGCGGTACACGCCCGGCTCGATCGACGTAATCATCCCCTCTTCCATCGCCGTGTACGGCTCGGCCGGCGCGTAGTGCGAGATGACCTGCGGGCCCTCGTGCACGTTCAGGAAATAGCCGACGCCATGCCCCGTGCCGTGGCCGTAGTCGAGCCCGGCCGCCCACATCGGCGCGCGCGCGATCGCGTCGAGCATCGGCGAGCGGATGCCGCGCGGGAAGCGTGCGCGAGACAGCGCCATCATCGATTTCAGTACGATCGTGAAATCGCGCCGCTGCAGGTCGCTGACGGTGCCGACCGGCACCACGCGCGTAATGTCGGTCGTGCCCGTCACGTACTGGCCGCCCGAATCGATCAGCAGCAGCCCGTCGCCGGCGATCGTCGCGTGCGACTCGGGCGTTGCGTGGTAATGCGGCATCGCGCCGTTCGCGTTGAAGCCGGCGATCGTCGCGAAGCTCGGCGACACATAGCCGGGACGCCGTGCGCGCGCGGCCGTGAGCTTCTCCTCGATCGTCAGTTCGGTGATCGTCTCGCAGTTCACTGCCTGCTCGAACCAGGCGAAGAATTCAGCGAGCGCGGCGCCGTCGTGCTCCATCGTCACGCGCACGTGCTCGATCTCGGCGGACGTCTTGCGCGACTTCGCGAACGTCGACGGATTCACGGCCTCGACGAGCTTCACGCCGGCCGGCACAGCGCCGAGCGTGCCGAACGTCACGCGACGCGGGTCGACCAGCAGCGTCGCGCCGTCGGGCAGCGCCGCGAGCGATGCGCGTGCGGCATCGTATGCACGGACGTCGACGCCGTCCTGCGCGAGCGACGCGGCCAGCGCCGGCGACACCTTGCCGTCGGCGACGAACAGCGTCGCGCGATCGGCGCCGATCATTGCGTGCGCAACGAACACGGGATTGAAGTTGACGTCGGCGCCCCGCAGATTGAACAGCCAGGCCAGATCGTCGAGCGTCGACACGAAATGCCACTGCGCGCCCTGCGCGTGCATCGCGCGGCGCACTTCGGCCAGCTTGCTCGCGCGCGTCGTGTCGGCCTGCGGCGCCGCGTGCTCGAACACCGCGTCGCCGGGCAGCCCCGGCCGCTCGGGCCAGATCGCGTCGAGCAGATCGAGATCGGTGCGCAGCGCGATGCCGCGCGCGCTCAGCGCGGCCGTCAGCCCGCGCGCGGCCGCGACGCCGAGCACAGCGCCGTCGACGCCGACCGTCGCGCCCGCTGCCACGTTCTGCGCGAGCCAGTCGACATGCGGCGCGCTCTGCTGCCCGCCCGTCATCTTCATCAACTGCACGCCCGTGCCGGCCAGTTCGGCATCGGCCTGCACCCAGTAGCGGCTGTCGACCCACAGCCCCGCGAAATCCGCGGTCACGACCAGCGTGCCGACCGAGCCCGTGAAACCGGACAGCCAGCGGCGGGCCTGCCAGCGCTCGGGCAGGTATTCGGACAGATGGGGATCGGCGGACGGCACGAGATAGGCGGCCAGGTCCTCGCGGGCCATGGCGCCGCGCAGCAGCGCGAGGCGAGCCGGCACCGACGAGACTTCGGGAAGACGGGCATTCATGATTTCACCTGAGAGCATTCAGCGACGGGCCGACAGCGCGACCGTCACGGCTACGGCAAGGAACGCGACGCCGGTGCAGACCGGCCATTCGAGCGTCTCGCCATCGTAAAACAGTCCCGAGAGATTGCCGGCCATGCGGGCGGCAGCCGCACCCACGATGCCGACGAGCACCGCGATCCACCACGCCGGCCGGCCCGTGCGCCGCATCGGGTGCAGCCATCGGCCGAACAGCCCGACGGCCGCTCCCAGGACAAGGATTCCAAACCAGTTCATTCAACGCCTTCTATAAATTCGGATTCGTCCAATAGGCGTGAACGTTGCCAGCGGCTAGCATCGATTCATCCATCGAACCCGAGACCAGCCGGGCGCCGCGAACGTTCGAGTGTAGGGGCCGACTCGACGTTATGGCAAGCGCGCACCGGCTGCCGTATTGAAGAAATTCTCATGCGAATCGCTCTGATCGATCCGGAGGCGCGCCATGCCGCACTCCTGAACCGCCTGCTCTTTGCAGGCGGTCACGTGTGCCACGCGTTTTCGTCCAGCACGGCGTTCTTCGAATGGCTCGCCACCGACACCTGCGACATGCTGATCACCGGCAACTGGGCCGGCGACCAGCCTGCCGAGGAAGTCATACCGCGCGCGCAGACGATCCTGCCCGGGCTGCCGGCCATCGCCGTGATGCAGTTGCCGCGCGAAAGCGAAATCGTATCGTGCCTGCACGCGGGCGCCGACGATTGCCTCGTGCGCCCCGTGAGCGGTCCCGAACTGCTCGCGCGCGTCAACGCGCTGAGCCGGCGCGCCGGCGTACGCCGGCCGCCGACCCGCTCGCGCGAAATGTATGGCGAATACGCATTCGACGCGACGCATTACCTTGTGCGCTTCGGCAACGCAATCGTTTCACTCACGCCCAAGGAGTTCCGCTTCGCGCAATTGCTGTTCGCGAACCTGTCGCGGCCCGTGTCGCGCGCCCATATCCTCGAAACGGTGTGGGCCCGCCGCCGCGACATGAAGTCGCGCACGCTCGATACGCATGCGTCCCGGCTGCGCAGCAAGTTGCAGTTGCTTCCGGAGCATGGCTACCGCCTGTTGCCGCTCTACGGCTATGGCTACCAGCTCGACCGCGTACCGATCGAGCCCCAAATTCCCGGTTGCACCACGCCGATGCCCGGTATGCGGTGAGTGAGGAAATCGCTGAAACGCTATAATATGTGGCTAAACGATAGCCCTCGATATGCAACTCCTCACGATCGGAATCAATCACCACACTGCGCCTGTCGCCCTGCGCGAACGCGTGGCGTTTCCGCTCGAGCAGATCAAGCCAGCTCTCGTCACGTTCAAGAACGTGTTTCTCGGGCCCCAGGCGCCCAATACGCCCGAAGCGGCGATCCTCTCCACCTGCAACCGCACCGAACTGTATTGCGCGACCGACGATCGCGCGGCTCGTGAAGGCGCGCTCCGCTGGCTGTCGGAGTATCACCGGATTCCGGTCGACGAACTCGCCCCGCACGTATATGCGCTGCCGCAGTCGGAAGCGGTCCGCCATGCATTCCGCGTCGCATCCGGCCTCGACTCGATGGTGCTTGGCGAAACGCAGATTCTGGGCCAGATGAAGGACGCCGTGCGCACCGCGACGGAAGCCGGCGCGCTCGGCACCTATCTGAACCAGCTGTTCCAGCGCACGTTCGCGGTGGCGAAGGAAGTACGCGGCACGACCGAGATCGGCACGCAATCGGTGTCGATGGCCGCCGCCGCGGTTCGCCTCGCACAGCGGATCTTCGAAAAGGTGTCGGATCAGCGCGTGCTGTTCATCGGCGCCGGCGAGATGATCGAGCTGTGCGCGACGCACTTCGCCGCGCAAGGCCCGCGCGAACTCGTCGTCGCGAACCGTACGGCCGAACGCGGCCAGCGGCTCGCCGAACGCTTCAATGGCCGCGCGATGCCGCTCGCGGATCTGCCGGCCCGCATGCAGGAATTCGACATCATCGTGTCGTGTACGGCGTCAACGCTGCCGATCATCGGCCTCGGCGCGGTCGAGCGTGCGGTAAAGGCGCGCCGCCACCGGCCGATCTTCATGGTCGACCTCGCGGTGCCGCGCGACATCGAGCCCGAAGTCGGCAAGCTGAAGGACGTGTTCCTCTATACCGTCGACGATCTCGGCGCGATCGTGCGCGAAGGCAACGCATCGCGCCAGGCGGCGGTCGCGCAGGCTGAAGCGATCATCGAGACACGCGTGCAGAACTTCATGCAATGGCTCGACACGCGCAGCGTCGTGCCGGTGATTCGTCACATGCATACGCAGGCCGACGCGCTTCGCCGTGCCGAAGTCGACAAGGCGCAGAAGCTGCTCGCGCGCGGCGACGATCCGGCCGCCGTGCTCGAAGCGCTGTCGCAGGCGCTGACCAACAAGCTGATCCACGGCCCGACCAGCGCGCTCAACCGCGTGAACGGCGCCGATCGCGATTCGCTGATCGACCTGATGCGCGGCTTCTACCAGCACGCGCCGCGGTCGAACGACCAGTCCGGCCACTAGCGCCGGCCGGTCGCCCTGCCGCCGGCCGCGAGCCGGCCTATCCTTTTCGAATACCCTTGCCCGGGAGCGCCGCTCCACACCATGAAGACGAGCATGCAACGCAAGCTCGACCAGCTGTCCACACGGCTGGCCGAACTGAACGACCTGCTGAGCCGCGAAAACGTCACGGCCGATCTCGATCAGTACCGCAAGCTGACGCGCGAACATGCGGAACTCGGCCCGGTCGTCGAGCAGTACGCGCTGTGGCGCCAGTCGCGCAGTGACGAAACGGCCGCGCAGGAGCTGCTCGCCGATCCGTCGATGCGCGATTTCGCCGAGGACGAGATCCGCAGCGCGCGAGAGAGCATGGGCCGCCTCGAGGTCGAGTTGCAGAAAATGCTGCTGCCGAAGGATCCGAACGACGATCGCAACATCTTCCTCGAAATCCGCGCGGGCACGGGCGGCGACGAATCGGCGCTGTTCGCGGGCGACCTGCTGCGCATGTACCTGCGCTTCGCGGAACGCCATCGCTGGCAGGTCGAGATGATGTCGGAGAGCGCGTCGGATCTCGGCGGCTACAAGGAAGTGATCGTGCGGATCGCGGGCCAGGGCGCGTATTCGCGCCTGAAGTTCGAATCGGGCGGCCATCGCGTGCAGCGCGTGCCGGCGACCGAGACGCAGGGGCGCATCCATACGTCCGCGTGCACGGTTGCGGTGATGCCGGAAGCCGACGAGATCGGCGAGGTCGAGATCAATCCGGCCGACCTGCGGATCGATACGTTCCGTGCGTCCGGCGCGGGCGGCCAGCACATCAACAAGACCGATTCGGCGGTGCGCGTCACGCACATCCCGACCGGGATCGTCGTCGAGTGCCAGGACGACCGTTCGCAGCACAAGAACAAGGATCGCGCGCTGAAGGTGCTCGCCGCGCGCATCAAGGACAAGCAGTATCACGAGCAGCACGCGAAGGAAGCGGCGACGCGCAAGAGCCTGATCGGCTCCGGCGACCGCTCGGAGCGGATCCGCACCTACAACTTCCCGCAAGGCCGGATGACCGACCACCGGATCAACCTGACGCTGTACCGGCTCGAGGCGATCATGGACGGCGATCTCGATGAACTGATCGGCGTGCTCGTCAGCGAGCACCAGGCCGAACTGCTCGCGTCGCTCGGCGACGCCGACTGAGGCCGCGATGCCCGACACCACCGCCGACGAACTGCTGCGCGCGTCGCCGCTCGACGCGGTCGATGCGCGCGTGCTGCTCGCGCACGCGCTCGGCTGGACCCGCACGCAACTGATCACGCGTGGCGACGCGCCGCTCGACGCTGCCGCGGTCGAACGCTATCGCGCGCTCGAAGCGCGCCGCGTGGCCGGCGAGCCGGTCGCGCAGCTCGTCGGGATGCGCGAATTCTTCGGCCGGCCGTTCGACGTGACGCCGGACGTGCTGATCCCGCGCCCCGAAACCGAACTGCTCGTCGAAGCCGCGCTCGACGCGATCGACGGGCTGCCGCATCCAGCCGTGCTCGATCTCGGCACCGGCAGCGGCGCGATCGCCGTGTCGATTGCCGCCGAGCGTCCCGATGCACGCGTGTGGGCGCTCGACCGTTCGCCGGCCGCGCTCGCAGTCGCGCAACGCAATGCCGACAAGCTGCTCGACGCGCACCGCCCCGGTGGCCTGCTGCACTGGCTGCAGAGCGACTGGTACGCAGCGCTCGATCCGGCGCTCGCATTCGACACGATCGTCAGCAACCCGCCGTACATCGCGCAGCACGATCCGCACCTCGCGCAGGGCGACCTGCGTTTCGAGCCGCGCGGCGCGCTTACCGACGACGCCGACGGCCTCAGCGCGATCCGAATGATCGTCGCGGGCGCTGGCGCCTACCTGAAGCCGGGCGGCACGCTGTGGATCGAGCACGGCTACGACCAGGCCGAAGCCGTCCGCGCGGCGCTGTCGTCGCACGGTTTCGTCGCGGTCGAATCGCTCGCCGATCTGGCTGCGATCGAACGCACGACCGGCGGCCGCCTGACGGGCTGATGCCCGGCCCGCCCGGTTGAAATCCGCTATCATTTCGATCTAACGCCCCGCAAACGCAAGGTCAGTCATGGACACCCAACAACGTATCAAGCAAATCGTCGACGAAAACCAGGTCGTGCTCTTCATGAAGGGCAACGCGCAATTCCCGATGTGCGGCTTCTCGGGCCGCGCAGTGCAGGTGCTGAAGGCCTGCGGCGTCGACCAGTTCAAGACGGTCAACGTGCTCGAGGACGACGAGATCCGCCAGGGCATCAAGGAATTCTCGAACTGGCCGACCATCCCGCAGCTCTACGTGAAGGGCGAATTCATCGGCGGCTCGGACATCATGATGGAGATGTACCAGTCGGGCGAGTTGCAGCAACTGTTCGCCGCCGCTTAACGCGCCCGACCCACGCCCCACCCGCCCCCTTTCGATGGCATCTCCCAGCGCGCCGCCACGCCGGCTGATCGTTGCGATCACCGGCGCCACCGGCGCGATCTACGGCGTGCGGCTGCTCGACCTGCTGCGTGCCGCCGGCGGCGTCGAAACGCATCTGCTGATTTCGAACGCCGGCTGGCTCAACATCCAGCATGAACTGAAGCTGCCGAAGGCCGATGTCGAAAGCCGTGCGGACGTCGTGCATTCGGTGCGCGACGTCGGCGCGACGATCGCGTCGGGCTCGTTCGCGACCGACGGGATGGTGATCGCACCTTGCTCGATGAAGACGCTCGCGAGCGTCGCGCACGGGCTGTCCGACAACCTGATCACGCGCGCGGCCGACGTCACGCTTAAGGAACGCCGCCGTCTCGTGCTGATGGTGCGCGAAACGCCGTTCAACCTCGCGCATCTGCGCAATATGACCGCCGTCACCGAAATGGGCGGCATCGTCTTTCCGCCGTTGCCCGCGTTCTACGCGATGCCGAAGACGATCGAGGAACTCGTCGACCAGACCGTCGCCCGCGTGCTCGACCTGTTCGCGCTCAGCGCACCGCTGACGACGCCGTGGGCCGGCATCCGGCACGCGCAGTAAGCCGATCGCCGCACCTACTTCTTCGTGCATCTGCGCCGATTCAATCGACAACTCATTCGATTTCACGCGTACTGACGTCTACCCAAACCAGAACGCATTGCATCGCGACGATTATCAACAAACAAGCATCAATCAAATTCCGCGACGCGGATTTATCAATGCACGGTGCGCGCCTATAGTCACAGGCAAATCCTTTTGCAGGCCACCGCCATGAACCGCTTGCCTTCGCTGTACCTGTCCCACGGCGCGCCGACGCTGCCGATCGACCCGACGCTGCCGTCCGGTGCGTTCACGCATCTCGGCGCCCAATTGCCGCGCCCGCGCGCGGTGCTGATGCTGTCCGCGCACTGGGGCACGCAACAGCCGGTTGCGAGCGTCGCCGCGCACCCGGAAACGATCCACGACTTCTACGGTTTTCCGCGCGCGCTGTACGAGATCCGCTATCCGGCGCCGGGCGCCCCCGAGGTCGCCGAGCGCGCGGCCGCGCTGCTGAACGCGGCCGGCATCGCGACCGCGACGACCGAGCACGGGCTCGACCACGGCGCGTGGGTGCCGATGCTGCTGATGTTCCCTGAGGCCGACGTGCCAGTCGCGCAGTTGTCGATCCAGCCGCGCGCGGACGCGGCCCATCACTTCGCGCTCGGCCGCGCGCTGCGGCCGCTGCGCGACGAAGGCGTGATGGTGATCGGCTCGGGCCAGATCACGCACAACCTGCGTGCCGCCGATTTCGGCGCGGCGCCCGAGGATGCGGACCCGCGCGTGGCGGAATTCACCGACTGGTTCGAGGCGAAGCTCGCCGCGCGCGACGTCGACGCGCTGCTCGACTACCGCCGGCAGGCACCGCATGCGGCGCTGATGCATCCGACCGACGAACATCTGCTGCCGGTGTTCACGGCGCTCGGCGCGGCGGACGACGACTACCAGCTCGGCATCCAGTCGCTCGGCACCTACCAGCGCGTGCTCGCGATGACGAACTACGTGTTCGCGAGCGCGGCCGCCTGAATTCCGCGAGACAACCGGCGACGACAAACAAAAAACCCGCCCGGGCACTGCCCGGGCGGGTTTTTTTCGCTGCTTCCTGCCGCCGCCGAATCCGGCGGCAGGTCACGCGTCAGACACCGACCCCTTCGAGGATCTCGTCGTGCGACTCGCGCTCGTCGAGATACTGGGTCCGGTAGCCGGTATTCACGCCCCAGAAGTAGAACACGAGCGAAATCGCGGCAACGATCAGCATGTCCCAGCCGTACGGCAGATAGCCGTGACCGCCGAATTCCTTGCTGCCGGTCAGCGACAGCACGGCCATCGTCGGCAGGTACGCGACCAGCCACCATGCGGCCTTCAGGTCGGCACCCCAGCCGGTCCAGCCCGACTTCGCCTGGAAGTAGAAATAAACCGGCAGCGCGACGATCATCAGCAGGATGATTTCGCCCGTCAGCGGCCACTTTGCCCAGTACAGGATCAGCGACGCGCAGACGAACGCGAACGGTGCGATCAGCTTCATCAGCGGAATCGACAGCGGGCGCTCGATGTCGGTCGCCGCGCGGCGCAGCGCCATCAGGCTGATCGGGCCGGTCAGGTACGAGATCACCGTCGCAACCGAGATCACCGCCGCGAGCGAGCTCCAGCCGCGGAAGAAGAACAGGAAGATGAACGAGACCAGCAGGTTGAACCACATCGCCTGGCGCGGCACGCCGTAGAGCGGGTGCACGTTGCCGAACATCTTCGGCATCGTGTTGTTGCGCTCCATCGCGTAGATCATCCGGGTGGTCGTCGCCATGTAGGTCGTGCCGGTGCCGCTCGGGCTGATGAACGCGTCGACGTACAGCAGGATCGCGAGCCAGTTCAGGTTCAGCGCGATCGCGAGTTCCGCGAACGGCGACGAGAAGTTGAAGTGCGACCAGCCCTGCGCGACGTCGGCCGGATTCACCGAGCCGATGTAGGCCACCTGCAGCAGCACGTAGATCACGAGCGCGATCAGGATCGACGAGATCACCGCGAACGGCACGCTGCGCGACGGATTGCGCGCTTCGCCCGCGAGGTTCACGGGACTCTGGAAGCCGTTGAACGCGAACACGATGCCGCTCGTCGCGACTGCGGTCAGCACCGCCGACCAGCCGTACGGCGCAAAGCTTGCATTGGATGCAGTGCCGAGGTTCTCCGAATGGAAGCTCGTCAGCATCAGGCCGAGGATCGTGAGACCGGGGATCAGGAACTTGAAGATCGTGATTGCGGTGTTCGCACGCGCAAAGGCCTTCACACCCCAGTAGTTCAGCATGAAGTAGATGACGACCAGCACGGCCGACAGCAGCAGCCCTGGTGTCGTCAACTCGCCGTTCACGAACAGGCTGTGCGCCCACGGATACGGCCACGTGCTCATATACTGGATCGACGCTTCGGCCTCGATCGGAATCACGGAGACGATCGCGATCCAGTTGGCCCATGCGCTGATGAAGCCCACCAGCGAACCGTGCGAGTAGCGCGCGTAGCGCACCATGCCGCCCGACTCGGGGAACATCGCGCCCAGTTCGGCGTAAGTCAGTGCAATCGCAAGAATCACGACCGCGCCGATGATCCATGCACAGATCGCCGCCGGGCCGGCAATCTTCGCGGCCTTCCAGGCGCCGAACAGCCAGCCCGAGCCGATAATCGAACCCAGCCCCGTCAGCATCAATGCAAACGGGCCGATGTTCCGTTGAATAGAACTCTTCACATCCTCTCCTGTGTCTCAAAAAGCATGGTCGGCCCGCGGTCCGGGATCGGCTCGGACAGCACCGCGCACGCATTCTTGGGGGGACGAGTCATCCGATCGGGGCAACCCGTCCGCGCGGCGCGTAGTTTAACGGTTGCACCTCGAACGTGGCGCCAAAATCGTTCGGCCCCTACAAAAAATTCGCATTGCCTGCAAGCTTTGTAAACCTGATATACGCAATAACCCTGAGAGCATGGAAATACGGTTGACCACACGATCGATTAGCCGTATAAAGGACTTCGCAGGATTTCAAGCGGCGAGTGAATTGGTTCTTTCGTAGTTCGCCCATCAACGGTACTCCGGTTGGTCCTATTACCCCTTCCTTGATTTTCCGCACCCCATGGGCTTCGGCCCCGTTTTATCTTTTTAGGAACAAGTAACATGGCAACCGGTACCGTCAAGTGGTTCAATGACGCAAAGGGCTTCGGCTTCATCACCCCGGAAGGCGGCGGCGACGATCTGTTCGCGCACTTCTCGGAAATTCGCACCGAAGGCTTCAAGACGCTGCAAGAAAACCAGAAGGTCGAATTCGAAGTGAAGACGGGCCCGAAGGGTCTGCAAGCAGCGAACATCAAGCCGCTGTAAGTTCTGCGCGAGATTTGATGTAAAAAAGCCCCGCTTCGGCGGGCTTTTTGTTTTTCTACGCCAATCCGGCACGGCTGAATGCAGCTGCCTGCATTCAGCCGAACAGCCGCTGCGCGTGAATGCCGAGCCCCGTCGCGACACTCGCGAGGCGGTCGCCGAATACCGGCTGCGCATCCGGGAATGCGCCCGCGAGCGCACCCGACAGGAACGCGAGCCCCGTCGAGCCGCCGGTGAAATACAGTGCGCCGACGTCGCGCGGCGCAACGCCCGCGAGCCGCACCGTCTCGCGCGCGGCGTCGACGATGCGGGCGGTGTCGTCGCGGCTCGCATCGACGAGACGATCGGCGTCGAACGCGATCAGCAGGTCTTCTTCCACGTCGTTCAGGTCGATCATCGTCTCCCCGCCCGCCGCGACACCGATCTTCGCCTCTTCCGCGCGCGCCATCAGCGCATGCCCGAGCCGCTGCTCGACCACGCTCGTGAGCCGATCGTACTGCTGCGCATCCTGGTACAGGTGCCTCATCAGCTTCAGCTCGCCGAGCCGCTTCGGCGTGTAGACCGTGTTGATCAGGTGCCAGGTCGCGAGATCGAAGTAGATCTTGTTCGGCAGTTCGCGCCCTTCCGGGTCGAGCGAACGGTAGCCGAACGCGGGCAGGATCGCCGCCAGCTCGACACGCCGGTCGTAGTCGGTGCCCGCGACGTGCACGCCGTGGTGAGCCAGCACGTCGTCCTTGCGCTCGAGCCGCGCCATCCGCTCGGGCCCGACGCGCACCAGCGAGAAGTCGGACGTGCCGCCGCCGATATCGGCGACGAGCACGAGGCGTTCGGCCTGCTGGCGCGATTCGTAATCGAACGCGGCGGCAATCGGTTCGTACTGGAAGTGAACGTCCGCGAAGCCGACCGACCGCGCGGCCGCCTCGAGCTGATCCTGCGCGAGACGGTCGGCGCGCGGATCGTCATCGACGAAGAACACGGGCCGGCCGAGCACCGCGCGGCCGATCGGCGCGCCCGCGCGCGCTTCGGCCTTGCGCTTCAGGTGCGTCAGGAAGCGCGCGATGATTTCGGTGTACGCGATCGCGCTGCCGTCGCCGAGATCGGTCGTCGTTTCCGCAAGCGGGGAGCCGAGGATGCTCTTCATCGAACGCATCAGCCGGCCGTCGAAACCGTCGATATAGGACGCCAGCGCCGCGCGGCCGTACTCGACCGTCTCCTCGTCGTTGTTGAAGAAGATCGCGGTGGGCAGCGTCAGGTGGTCGCCCTCGACGGGCGCGAGGTGCATGCCGTCGCCGTCGGGCAGCGCCACGGCGGAATTGGACGTGCCGAAATCGATCGCGCAGTAAGTCATGGGAAGTTGCCGCAGCAGGGCCGGCGCGAAAACGGAAAGGACGGGCTTTTTAACATGAAGCCCGCGGGATCACAACCGGGGCCCGCCACCGGTGCCGCGGAACGGGCTTCGGTGACGACGGCGCGCGGCCTGGCGCGCCGGGGATACGCGCGGACGGGGTGCACGATGCAGCCGCCCGCCCGGCAGGTCAGGCTGCCGCGTCGAAGCTCTTCTTCCACGCGCCCGCATACACGACCTCGCCGATCGCATGGCGCGTACGCGGTGCCTTCTCGCGATCGCGCAGCACGGGATCGAGCTTGTCGACGTTGCCGTAGTGGCCGAGCGAGATGATCGACAGGATCGCGACGTCGGACGGAATCGCGAACGCGTCGCGGAACGCCTTCACGTCGAAACCGCTCATCTGGTGCGCGGCGAGGCCGAGCGCGTGCGCCTGCAGCACCAGCGACATCGCGGCGGCGCCTGCGTCGTACAGCGCGGTCGGCGCCGGTTCACCCTTCGGCGTGAGCGTATGCGCGGTCACCGCGATCAGCACGGGCGCCGGCGCATTCCAGCCCTGATTGAACGGCACCAGCGTCGCGAATGCGCGCTTGAATGCGTCTTCGTCCTGCGTGCGCTCGAATACGATGAAGCGCCACGGCTGCGCGTTGTATGCGGACGGCGCCCAGCGCGCGGCTTCCAGCACCGCGTGCAGATCGCCGGCGCTGACGGGCTCATCCGAATAGGCACGCGGGCTCCAGCGGCCCGCGATCAGATCGTGAATCGAAACAGTGGTGGGAGCAGGTTTGACGGACATGCGGTTCCTCGCTGACATCGATGAAGGGGCGCGAACGCCTGGCGAACCGCAAGCATACCCGCTTGAGCATTTGCGCGCCCGATCCCCCCGCGCTATGCAAATCACCGTACCTGCAATGGCCGGCCCCATGCGGTGCGGCCGGGCCGGGCCAGCGTGCTCAGGCTGCCTGCGCTGCCGCGCGCGACGGGCCGCGGTTGATTCGCAGCACGATCAGCGCACCGACGATGCACAGCCCGCCCGAGATCATCGACGCGATCGTGTAGGTGCCGAGGCTCGCGCGCAGCAGCCCCGCGCCGAGCGCCGCGAATGCCGCGCCGAGCTGGTGGCCGGCGACGATCCAGCCGAACACGACCGGCGCCGCGGCCTTGCCGAACACGTCGGTCGCGAGGCGCACGGTCGGCGGCACGGTCGCGATCCAGTCGAGCCCGTAGAACATCGCGAACAGCGGCAGCCCGAAGAAATCGATGCCGAACGCATGCGGCAGGTAGATCAGCGACAGCCCGCGCAGCCCGTAATACCAGAACAGCAGCACGCGGTTGTCGTAACGGTCGGACAGCCAGCCCGACAGCGTCGTGCCGAACAGGTCGAACACTCCCATCGCCGCGAGCAGCGACGCGCCCTGCACTTCGGTCATCCCGTAGTCGCTGCACATCGCGATCAGGTGCGTGCCGACATAGCCGTTGGTGCTCGCGCCGCAGATGAAGAAGCTGAAGAACAGCAGCCAGAAGTCGCGCGAACGGCTCGCCATCAGCAGCGTGCGGAACGCGACCGCGAGCGGGTTCTCCTTCGTCGCTTCGGGCGCGGGCGGCGCATCGGCCGGCTCGCCGTACGGGCGCAACTGCACGTCGGTCGGCCGTTCGGGCAGCAGGAACGCGACGAGCGGAATCACGATCGCGGCCGCCACCGCGACGACGAGCACGACCGGCCGCCAGCCATGACGCTGCGCGATCGCCGCGAGCATCGGCAGGAACACGAGCTGGCCGGTGGCCGTGCTCGCGGTCAGGATGCCCATCACGAGGCCGCGCCGCGCATGGAACCAGCGCGTGACGAAGGTTGCGGACAGCGTCAGCGCGACGACGCCCGTCGAGCAGCCGACCATCAGGCCCCAGATCACCACCATCTGCCAGCTCTGCGTCATCATCGACGACAGCGCGACGCCCGCGCTCATCGTCACGAGCGCGGTGAGGATCGTCGGGCGCAGCCCGAAGCGCTGCATCGCGGCGGCCGCGAACGGCCCCGTCAGCCCGTACAGCGCGATGTTCACCGAGATCGCCAGCGAAATCGCCGCGCGGCTCCAGCCGAGTTCGCGCTCGAGCGGCACCATCAGCACGCTCGGCGTCGCGCGCGTGCCGGCTGCCGCCAGCAGGATCAGGAATACCACCGCCGCCGCGAGCCATCCGTAGTGAAAGCGTCCGCCGATTCGTGTCACCGCCCAGTTCATCTTCATGTTCTCCAGTTGGCGGCTCCAGCGCCATCGCACCTGCTCCGCCCCACCCAGCCAGGCCACCTCCGCCGCACACTGCATCGGCTGACCCGGGCCGATGCTTGGCATTTGTCTGTCGATCCGACCAGCATTGTTACCGACCGGTCACAACTGTGTTGCGATCGTAGTTACCAGTCGGTAACATGTCAAGCAATTCATCACGTAGTCGAGGGTCATCATGTCCGGCATCGAAGCCGCCAAACCGCTAGCGCGCCGCACGCGCCGGCCGATCGACGGGGCCACCGCGCACGAGCACCTGCTGCGCGCCGCCGAGGAGCTGTTTTACAGGGAAGGCGTTCGCACGGTCGGCGTCGAGGCGGTCGTCGAGCGCGCGGGCGTCAACAAGATGAGCCTGTACCGCCAGTTCTCGTCGAAGGACGAACTGATCCTCGCGTACCTGGAGCGGATGGACGCGTGCTTCTTCGAGCGTCTCGAGACGAGCGTCGCCAAGCATCCGGGCCAGCCGAAGGCGCAATTGATCCAGTATTTCGCCGATCTTGCCGAGCGCGCGACGCAGAAGGACTATCGCGGCTGTCCGTTCGTCAACGTCGCCGCGGAATTCCCGGATGCGTCGCACCCGGCGCGCGAGCGCGTCGCGCAGAACAAGGAACAGTTGATGAAGCGGCTCGTCGCGCTGTGCGAAGGCGCCGGCGCACGGCAGCCGCAGGCGCTCGCCGATGCGCTCGCGCTGGTGGTCGAAGGCATCTATGCGGCGAGCCAGACCTACCGGCACGGCGAAACGCCGATCGGCATCGCGCCGGCGCTCGTCACGCAGTTGATCGAGGCCGCATGCGCGTGACGGGCGGTGCATGCCCGAACCCGGCGTGCCCGCTACAATGCGGCCCTCTCCGCTTTACCGCCCGACTGGTTTCACGATGACCGACACCCGCCCCGAATCGCACGACGACATCCTCGCTGCCACGCGGCACTGGCTCGCGCGCGCGGTGATCGGGCTCAATCTGTGCCCGTTCGCGAAAAGCGTCTATGTGAAGGAACAGGTGCGCTATGCGATCAGCGAAGCGACGACGCTGGAAGACGCGCTCGCCGAGCTCGAAACCGAGCTGCGCGCGCTCGACGCGGCGGACCCGCAGCAGGTCGACACGACGCTCGTGATCTTCCCGCATGCGTTCGCCGACTTCGTCGACTACAACGATGCGCTGTTCTTCGCCGACCGGCTCGTACGGCAGTTGCGGCTCGACGGCGTGCTGCAGATCGCGAGCTTCCATCCGCAATACCGGTTCGAAGGCAGCGCCCCCGACGACATCGAGAACTACACGAACCGCGCACCGTATCCGATCCTGCACCTGCTGCGCGAAGACAGCATCGCGCGCGCGGTCGACGCGTTCCCGGACGCGTCCGCGATCTACGAAAAGAATCAGGAAACGCTGCGCCGCCTGGGCCACGACGGCTGGCGCGAATGGATGCGCCGGCCGGGCGACGACGTCTGATGCGCCGCGCGCTCGCGCCGGCCGCTACGCGGTTCGGCCCGCTCGCGCGTCAGCCTTCGGCCTGCTCGACGGCCTCGCCGCCCGCTGCCGCGGCCTCCGGCACGAAGAAGCGCTCGTTCAGTTCGGCGAGCCCGAACATTCCGAGGATCTCGTTCAGCCGCTCGCCGGGCCGCCGGCGCGGCAGGTTCTTGTACTGCGCGATGATCAGCTCGTTCTTCATCGAATGCTCCCAGCCGACCAGCTCGGTCACGCTGACCTGGTAACCGTGCGCTTCGAGCTGCAGGCAGCGCAGCACGTTGGTGATCTGGCTGCCGAATTCGCGCGTATGCAGCGGATGACGCCACACCTCGGTCAGCGCGTTCGCGAGCGACTTGCCCTTGTTCCTGCGCAGCACGCCCGCGACTTCCGCCTGGCAGCACGGCACCAGCACGATGTGCTGCGCGCGCTTCGCGAGCGCGAAGCGGATTGCGTCGTCGGTCGCCGTATCGCACGCGTGCAGCGCGGTGACGACGTCGACCGTTTCGGGCAGCTGCGGCGACGTGATCGAATCGGCGACCGACAGGTTCAGGAACGACATGCCGCCGAACCCGAGCCGCGTGGCGAGCTCGGCCGAGCGCGTGACGAGCTCCTCGCGCGTCTCGATCCCGTACACGTGCGATGCGAACGCCGGCGTGCCGTGCCCCGGCTGCTGCTTGAAGAACAGGTCGTACAGGATGAAGCCGAGATACGACTTGCCGGCGCCGTGATCGACGAGCGTCACGCTGCCCTTGTCGGCCTGCACGCCGGCCAGCAGCGGCTCGATGAACTGGAACAGGTGATAGACCTGCTTCAGCTTGCGGCGGCTGTCCTGGTTCAGCTTCCCGTCGCGGGTGAGGATGTGCAGTTCCTTCAGCAGCTCGACGGACTGCTCCGGGCGGATTTCGTGGGTCTTGTTCGACATCGTGATGCGGCGCCGGGCCACGGTCGGTCGACCACGGCCCGGCGGCGGGAATTCGTGAGGGAGAGCGACAGTTTACCGAAAATGCGCGGTCAGGCTCGGGCGCCGAGCCGCCACAACGACGTGACCTCGGCGCGGCGTGCCGCATGCAGCGGATCGTCGGCGTCGGTCGACTTCGGGTGCGCGGGGCGGATGTCGTCGCGGCCGAGCACGACGAGGCCCGCCTCGTCGATCCATTGCAGCAGCGTGTCGCGCGGCCGCAGGCCGAGGTGCTCTGCGAAATCGGACAGGATCAGCCAGCCCTCGCCGCCCGGCTCGAGATGCGCGGCGAGCCCCGCGAGGAAACCGCGCAGCATGCGGCTGTCGGGATCGTAGACCGCGTATTCGATCGGCGCGCTCGGCCGGGCCGGCACCCAGGGCGGGTTGCAGACCACGAGCGGCGCACGGCCGGCCGGAAACAGGTCGGCCTCGACGACGTCGACGCGATCCGCGTGACCGAGCCGCGCCACGTTCTCGCGCGCGCAGGCGAGCGCACGCGGATCCTGGTCGGTCGCGACGACGCGCTCGACGCCTCGCGACGCGAGCACGGCCGCGAGCACGCCGGTGCCCGTGCCGACGTCGAACGCGAGCGACGTCGCCGGCAGCGGCGCGCGCGCGACGAGTTCGACATATTCGCCGCGCACCGGCGAGAACACGCCGTAGTGCGGATGGATCGGCGCGCCGCCGAGCGCCGGGATCGGCACGCCCTTCTTGCGCCATTCATGCGCGCCGACGAGGCCGAGCAGTTCGCGAAGCGACACGACCGACGGCGCGCCGCCGGGGCCGTACGCCTCCTCGCACGCGGCGCGCACGTCGGGCGCGCGGCGCAGCGGGATCGTGTAATCGGCGTCGAGCGGGATCAGCAGCATCCCGAGCGTGCGGGCGCGCTGCGACTGCGCGAGACGATGCAGGTTGAATGCGTCGACGCCGGCCGCGGCCTTCGCCTTCTTCGGCTTGCGCTCGACGCGGCGTGCCATCGCCTGCACGAGCTGGCGCGCATTCTGGAAGTCGCCCTGCCAGACGAGTGCGGTGCCCTCGCACGCAAGGCGGTAGGCCGCGTCGGCAGTGAGGCTGTCGTCGGCGGGCACCGCGCGCTTCGGCGGCTGCACACCGGCTTCGGAGCGCCAGCGCACGGCATGATCGGCGCCGTCGGCGCCGGTCCAGTGGAAAACGGGGAAATCGGTCACGCGAACTCGGTTACGGTTGGCTTCAACGGGCGGCGGCATCGCGCCGCGCGGCTCACACCATACCGCGCTTTGCCCGCGCGGCAAAGCGCGGGCGGCGGCACGCACCGCCGCCCGGGACGCGCGCGTCAGGTCTCGTCGTCGAGCGCCGCGTCGGGCGCGTTCTGCTTCACCGACGCGATGCCGTTCTCGCGGCCCGCTTCGGCCTTGTACAGCTCGCTCGTGCCGATGATCTCGTGATTGCCGGCCTTCAGGTTGAACATGAACTGGCCGTTGCTCGCACTCTTGCGCTCGTAGCGCGCGTCGTCCGGCGCGTTCTTGCGCACCGACGCGACGCCGTTCTCCGCCGACGCCTTGGTCTTGTAGAGCTCGCTGCGCAGGATGATCTCGCCGTTGCCGGCCTTCAGGTGGAACAGGAACTGACCGTCGCTCGCTTTCTTGATGACGAATTTCGCTGCCATTGGGATCCCCTCGGGTGAAAGTTCGTCCGGCCCTCCGGACCCGGCCAGTTTAAGCGCGATCCCGACGGGAAAATGCAAGGTCGACACAATTCAATCGTCAGAAATGGTCAGGGCCGGCGCGCGCGCCGCTTCGTCCGGCATGATGCCGGCATCCGCGCGGCGCGCGGGCTATCCGCCCCATCCCGGCATCGCGGGCAGGCGCAGCGTGCCCGCGTCGTTGAAGTGCACGGTGCCGAGCGCGCCGCCGGCGAGCCGGCCGCGCAGCGCATACGGCAGCTCGCCGTTCGCGGCCGCGCCGGGCAGGTTCCACGCCTGCCGCGCGGCGGCGAATGCCGACACGGAAACCGGCACGTCGAGCACGGCCTCGCCGAAACGCGGCACGGTGCCCGAGCGATCGCTGACGCCGCTCGCGAACGGCGTGCCGTTCAGGTCGAGCGCGACCGAGATGCCGTGATACTCGATCGGTGCATCGCTCGGGTTCTGCACGCGCAGCTTCAGGCTGAAACGCATCTCGAGCCCCTGCCCGACGAGCGGATCGAGCCCCGCGACCGACACGCGCACGGGGTCGCGCGTCAGCCCCGCGCAGCCGCAGAGCAGGAACACGGCGGCGAACAGCAGCAGCACGGCGCGCAGTGGCGCGATACGGAACAGGGCTCGTGGCATCGGAAAGTCTCCTCGCGGCAATCGGTGAACGGGTCGTCGATGCATTGTACCGAGCATGCCGCCGCACGCCGGGTTTCGTAGTTTTCGCAGCCGCGCCAGATCGTTAATAGATTAAAACTACGAAGACATCAGCTAAACGGAAAGCGCATTAATGACTTCCAGCATTCAATGAAGCGGGAAAAATTCAATAGATGCATCTTCTAAATTTTTCGTTTCCTTTACCTAAAACCATCAAGTATATTTACGCATCCTTCGAGCTGGCCGACAAACCTTGAAGCCGCATGACGGCGAATTTACGGAACGGCGACCCGCCTTCCTTCCGTCCTGTGGACTGGCCCGGCCAGCCCCGTAGGTCGTCGGTTCAAAGGGATTGCGCGCCCGTGCCGGGCGTGCCGCCCCGTGTCGTGCGCGCGAAATCAATTCAGTACAACACGCGCCCGTCCATTTTGAACCGGCAAGTTAACCGACATCCGGAAATCCAGAGGGGGCAGTAAACCATGATTACCTTCACGTAGTCGGCCGCCGTCTTTTTCGAATAATCCGTCATTGGCATTTTCATCGCTGTTGATTAACGGCGACGGGATTGCTTTTGCCGGCGTTTTCACAGCACTGAACGATTCTTTCATCAATCGAGGTTTCAGTCATGTCGATCAACATTCGCAAGATGCGTTATCTGCCGCTCGTCGCCGCACTCGCGCTCGCCGGGTGCGGCGGCGACGACGGCGGCGCGGGCTCGGCTTCCGCGCTCAGCTCCGCCGGCGCGCCGCACTCGGGCTCGTCGCCCGCCGTCACTGCGCCGCCAAGCGCATCCAACGTCGACAAGAGCGTATCGCCTGTCGAGCTGCCGGACACCGTCGTACCCGTGAACTACCGCCTGTGGTTCCGCCCGAACGAAGCGCTGAACGCGTTCGACGGCCGCGCCGACGTCGAGATCAAGGTGCTGAAGCCGGTCAACAACATCGTGATCGCCGGCCACCGGATCAAGTTCACGAACGGCCGCATCACGCTGCAGCCAGGCAACATCCAGCTGATCGCGACGCCGCAGGACAAGGGCGACTTCTACCAGCTGCGCCCCGTGAGCGGCACGATCTCGCCGGGCAACTATTCGCTGCACATGGAGTGGTCGGGCATCATCAACTTCAAGTCGTACGACGATCCGGTCGCGAAGACGGGCGGCAGCTGCGGCGACGATCCGTATCCGGGCTGCTCGGCCGCGGAAGGCATCTTCCGCGTCGACCTGAAGAGCACTGACGGCACGACGAGCGGCGCCATCCTCACGCAGGGCGAAACCAACCTGTCGCGCCAATGGTTCCCCGGCTGGGACGAGCCGGCGTTCCGCCCGACCTATGAAGTGACGGCCGAAGTGCCGCAGAACTGGCGTGTCGTGTCGAACGCGGCCGAGAAGCCGTCGACCGGCATCGGCGGCGGCTACAAGCTCGTGCAGTTCGAGAAGACCCCGCCGATGCCGTCGTACCTGCTGTTCTTCGGCGGCGGCCTGTTCGACACCTACGAGGACGACTTCACGAGCCCGCTGCCGGGCGGCAAGGGCGGCCTGCACCTGCGCGTGTTCACGCCGCCGGGCATGAGAGACTGGGCGAAGCCGGCGATGGACCGCACCAAGCAGGCGCTCGACTACTACTACCGCTACACGGGCATCGCGCTGCCGCTGACGAAGTTCGACACGGTCGCCGCGAACGACGCGTTCAAGGAGCAGAAGGACCTGAACTTCGGCGGGATGGAGAACTGGGGGTCGATCCTCGAGTTCGCCGACGACATCCTGCCGCAGCCGGGCCAGCCGATGTCGCGCTACGGCAACGAGGTGCTGACGCACGAAGTCGCGCACCAGTGGTTCGGCGACCTCGTCACGACCGACTGGTGGGACAACGTGTGGCTCAACGAATCGTTCGCGACGTTCTTCGAGACGAAGACGACGATCCAGTTCTTCCCCGACGAGTTCAGCTGGCTCGACCAGGTGAAGAACAAGTACCGCGTGATCAATCGTGACATCGGCCCGAACGCGTTCCCGGTCGCGCCGAACTTCAACGGCTGGGCGTCGAACGACTTCGTGCTGAGCGCCAGCGCGTTCACGTACGACAAGGGCGGCCACGTGCTGAAGACGCTCGAGAACTATCTCGGCGAACAGACGCTGCGCCAGGGTCTGCAGCAGTACCTGGTCGACTACTCGTTCGGCAACGGCACGCCGAGGCGCCTGTGGGATGCGCTGTCGAAGGCGAGCGGCCAGCCGGTCGGCGCGATCGGCGACAGCTACGTGCGCCAGACCGGCGTGCCGCTGATCTCGCTCGACACGCAGTGCGACATGACGAAGAACCAGACGATCGTCACGCTGAAACAGCAGCCGTTCCCGAACAAGAACGCGTATCCGGGCCTGCAGTGGACGGTACCGATCACGCTCGCGTACGGCCAGGGTCTCGCGAAACGCACGACGCTCGCGCTGAAGGACACGCAGACGCAAACGCGGATCGACGGTTGCACGGGCGTGGTCGCGGACCCGAGCGGGCTCGACTACTACGTCGTGAACTACAGCGACGCGGCCTGGAGCGGGTTGCTCACGCAGGTCAACGGCTCGTCCGATCCGGTACTGCTGTCGAACCTGAAGAGCGAGGCCGCGCTGCTGGTCGCGAACAACCTCGCGCCGGCTTCGCGCTCGACGTCGATCGGTTCGGTCGCTTCGCCGGCCGCGATGAAGCTGCGCCAGACGCCGACCTTCGGCGGCATCGCGCCGGCGACGAAGGAACGCCCGGCCCTGCAGTACCAGGGCATCTTCAAGCCGCGCAAGGTAGTGACGCAGTAACGGTGCGCGTCCGGCCGGTGCCGCGCAGCCTGCGGCGCCGGCCGGCGCACCTCCTCCCGACCTTTGACGGGCCTCGCGAGCGAGGCCCTTTTTTCTTTCGGCGCGGCGCTATCGCCCGACGCCCCTTCTTGCGATCACGCCCACGCGGCATCCCACGCCGGCTGCGCGAACCACGTTGCCAGGAACGCGACGAGCCGCGATGCACGCGCGCTGCCGCGCGCCTGCTGGCGCAACACGTGGATCGTCGCGTGCTCGGGCGCCGCCGCATACTGCGGCAGCACCGCGCGCAATCGTCCGTCGCGCAATGCATCCCCGGCGAGCCAGGTCGGCAGGTGCGCGAGACCGAGCCCGTCGATCGCGGCTTCGAGCAACGCTTCCGAATGATTGCTGCGAAACCGCGGCTGCGCCGGCACATGGCGGCGGTCGCCGAAGCGCCAGGCGCCCGGCGGCGGCGCGCCATGCCACGCGAGACAGTCGTGTCCGGCGAGCGCGTCGGGCGATTCGGGCTCGCCGCGCCGCGCGAGGTAGGCCGCGCTCGCGCACAGCACGCGCCGCTGCGGCGCCAGTACGGTCGCGACGAAGCGCGTGTCCTCGAGCGGGCCGATGCGCACCGCGAGATCGACGTCGGAGCCGAGCCGCGCCCCCTGCAGGTCGACCATGCTGTCGGTCAGCACCAGGTCGACCTGCAGCGCCGGATGACGCTGCATGAACGCGGCCAGCGCGGCCATCAGGTGCAGCCTGCCGAACGGCGCAGGGCAGTCGACGCGCAGCAGCCCGCTCGGCTCGTCGTGCTGGCTGTGCAGGTCTTCCTGCAGGCCGCGCAGCTCGGCCAGCATCCGCAGCGCGCGCCCGTACAGCAACTGCCCGGCCTCGGTCGGCCGCAGCGCGTGCGTGGTGCGATGCAGGAGGCGAATGCCGAGCTGCGCCTCGAGCCGGTCGATGCGCCGCGTGACCGACGACGCGGCGACGCCGAGGCGGCGCGCGGCCGCCGAGAAGCTCTGCTGGTCGACCACGTCGACGAACAGCGCCAGATGCGGGGAAAGGAAGTCGTCCATTCAGGGGGCCTCGGGTTTTGCTATGCGTGAATCGCAAAACAATCATCCACCTTTGCATATTTCCGCGTCAAACCGCCCCGACTAGACTGCATTCATCCTTTCCACCCGTTGCACGCGCCGGCCCGCCGGGCAGCGCGGCAGCCATCCGCCACGGAGATCATCATGCGCAGCATCCGTTTCGACGCCCCCGCCGCCGACATCGAGTCGCTCGACGCACGCGTCAGGGAAATCGACCAACCCGTGCCGGCCGACGGCCAGATGCTGATCGAGGTGCGCGCGGCCGGCGTCAACCCGAGCGACGTGAAGGCCGCGCTCGGCCGCATGCCGCACGCGGTGTGGCCGCGCACGCCGGGGCGCGACTGGGCCGGCATCGTGCGCGGCGGCCCTGCCGAGTGGATCGGCGCGCCCGTGTGGGGATCGGGCGGCGATCTCGGCGTGGGGCGCGACGGCTCGCATGCGGAATGGCTCGTGCTCGACGCGGCACTGGTGCGCCGCAAGCCGGCCGTGCTGACGCTCGACGAAGCGGCCGGCGTCGGCGTGCCGTTCGTCACCGCATACGAGGGTTTGCGCCGGGCCGGCATGCCGACGGCCGACGACGTCGTGCTGGTGTTCGGTGCGAACGGCAAGGTCGGCCAGGCCGCGATCCAGCTCGCGACCGCGCGCGGCGCGACCGTGATCGGCGTCGAGCGCGGCCCTGGCGGCTATCGCGGCCATGCATCGGGCGACGTGCACATGATCGATGCGTCGCGCTGGCCCGTCGCCGATGCCGTGCACGCGGCGACCGGCGGCCGCGGCGCGGACATCGTCTACAACACGGTCGGCAGCCCGTATTTCGAAGCCGCGAACGCATCGATGGCGATCGGTGCGCGGCAGATCTTCATCTCGACGATCGACCGCAGCGTGCCGTTCGACATCTTCGCGTTCTACCGCGGCCAGCATACGTACGTGGGTATCGATTCGCTGCAGCTCGGCGGCGCCGCGGTCGCGCAGATCCTCGACACGCTCGCACCCGGCTTCGGCAACGGCACGCTGCGCCCGTTCCCGATCGGCGACGACTACGTGTACCCGCTCGAACGCGCGCACGACGCGTATCGCGCGGTGCTGGCCGGTGCGCGCGAGCGCGTCATTCTCAAGCCCTGACGCCGGACCGCACGGGAGACCGCCATGATGGATTACCTGACTTCGCTCGCAGTGGGCCTCGGCGTCGGCGTGCTGTATGCGCTGCTGCACGTGCGCTCGCCGGCCCCGCCGCTCGTCGCGCTCGTCGGCCTGCTCGGGATGGTGATCGGCGAACGCGCGATCGCGCTGCTGCGCTGACGAGCCGAAACGGCGCCGGCGCTAGCGATCGTCGCGACGTCGGAACGCCCACCATGCGGCGAGCGCGGTGAAGCCCGCGACGAGCAGCACCATCAGCCAGAAGCCGTGCTTGTTCTCCGAGAACGGCACGCCGCCGACGTTCATCCCGAAGAAGCCGGCGACGATGTTGATCGGCAGCGCGATCACGGTCACGAGCGTCAGCGTGAACAGCGTCCGGTTGTTCTGCTCGTCGAGACGCGACCCGATCTCTTCCTGCAACAGCTTGATCCGCTCGTTGAGCCCCGACAGATCGCCGAGCACCAGCGAGAACTCTTCGGTCGATTCGCGCAGCTCCTGCGTGTCTTCCGCGTGCAGCCACGCGGGCGGCTTCGCGAGCAGCCGGAAGATCGACCCGGGCTCGGGCGCGAGCATGCGCTGCAGGCGCGTCAGCGTGCGGCGCATCGCACCGAGCTCGATGCGGCTCGACGTGAGCCGCTGCGACAAAAAGCGATCCTCTATGCGATCGACGTCGATGCTCGTGCGCCGCATGATCTGGATCAGCAGGTCGGCCTGGTCGCGCAGCAGGTGCACGAGCAGTTCCGCGGGCGACCTGAACTGCTCGCCGTCGCGCACGCACGCGCGCAGCGTGTCGACCGAGCGCAGCGGCTTGAGCCGCGCGGTGACCATGATGCGCTGCTCGACGTGGACGAACAGCGTCGCGATCTCCGACGGCGTCAGCTCGAGGTTGAACATCACGTCGTTGACGATCGCACGCAACGCGCCGTCTTCCTGCTCGATGCGCGTCGAGCGCGAACCTTCGTGGAGGAATTCGAAGAAGCTGTCCGGCAGCCCGAGATGCGTGCGCATCCAGCGCTCGCTCGCGCCGTGCGCGAGATTGAAGTGCAGCCAGACGAAATCGTCCGACGCGACCGCGTCGCGCTCGCGGCACGTACGCAGCCACGCGGCGGCCGCATCGGCGTCGAGCGTCGCGCCGGATCCGCCCGGAACGAAGCGGAAGCCGCACACCATGCCGGACGTATCGGCGCCGTAAGTCTGTACGATCAGGTCCATCGTGTCGAAAGTCGTGCGATGCGCGGCGCGCCGCAGATCGCGGGTCGCGGGCCCGCGCCGGGAAAGAAAGGAGACGTATGCCCGACGGGCGTGACGCACTCGTGACAGTGTCACGCCGCATGATACCGGCAGCTTCCGTGCCCCAAAAGCAACGCGCCGCCCAACGGGCGGCGCAGATACGGCATCGCGGCATGTGCAGGACGCGTTACTGCCGCGTCTCCGACTGCGCGGCGTTCGGGCATGCCGGGTCCTTGCCCCAGTGGCCGTCGCAGACGCGCCAGCGGCACAACTGATCCTCGAAGAAGCCGCGCTCCGAACACTCCTTCACGCGCGCCCCAAGCGAACCGGTCGCCGCCGCCGTCTTGGTCGGCACGGCCTGCGCCTTCTGCGCGGCGAGTTTCTTGTCGGCCGGCTTCGTGCGCGCGACGAGCGCCGCGAGCAGATCCGCATCCGGATCGTCCTTCCCGGCCGCCTTCGCATTCGCGGTACGCGCCGACGCCGCATCGCGGCGCTTCTTCGCCTGAGCGAGTTCGGCCTCCTGTTCCTTGCGATGCTTGCGGGCTTCGGCCTTCGTCTCGGCCTTGCCCTGCGCCGCGACCTTCGCGCTCTTCGCGGCGTCGCCCTTCGCGTTCTTCACGGCGTCGGCCTTCGCGGTTTTCGTCGTCGCTGCCGCGGCGGCCGTGGCGGCTGCGGCAGCGCCGGCCGTGGCTGCGCCCGATGCGTCGTCGGCGCCATCGGCGAGCGCGCGCGACAGGCGGCTGTTGTCCGCGCCGGACGCGGACGATGCGGATGCAACGGTCCGGGAAGCCGAATCGTCGTTGACGATCGTGGCCGGCTGCACGGCGGACGCGCCATTCTGCGCGACCTGCACGGCGGCACCGCTGGCCGGCGCGGCCTTGGCCGGCTCGGCCGCTGCGGGCGCGACTGCAGCCGTGACAGCGACTGCCTGCTCGCCCGAATGCTGCTGCATGCGCCATGCGCCCCAGCCACCGACGGCAACCACCAATGCCACGACGGCCGCGATCGGCGCCTTCAGCGAACGGCGCGCCGGTTCGGCGGGCGGCGTGACACGCCCTTCCAGATTCGCGAGAATGCGAGACTGCTGAGCTCCTCCGTTGCCTTCCGGTTTAGTATCGGACAGCAGGCTGGGTGGAGTTTTCGAATTTGAATTTTCCGGCGCACTCATTCAGCGTCTCATTGAATCCTGGTTTAATTCACCGCGATAATATAGCCCGGCCTCTCAAAGCAGCCTGATTCTAAGAGCAAGCATTGCAAAACACAATCAATTCCAATTTCCGGGGATTTCGTTGATTGCCGTCGCACTCGTCGCCTATTTCGCCCTTGCCGTCGCAGTTGCGGCACTGTTGCTTTTACCGGGTATCCGCGCGACCGTTTTCGAATCCGTCGCCCAGTTTCACGGCCGTCTTACGCGCCGTGCGAACGATCGCGCCGCACGTACGCGGAGTCAGATTGTTAAATCGGCAAGCGCTACGCGCGGCGCATTAAACGATGTGCAAAATTTACTGGTTCGGCGGCGCTTGATGATTACGGTATCGGCAGGTATTCTTGCGACGCCGCCATTGGTCGCCATTGCGTTACGCGGCCGGCAATTGTTCCAGTACGACGACACGGCGCGCGTGCCCGACGAGAAGATCGCCGCGCTGCTGCAGGGCGAACAGCTCGTGCCGCCTCCGCCGCTGCCGCCGGAAGTCTTCGCCACCCGGGAAGTCGAACAGGTGCGCCCGGCGCTGAAGGATGCGAGCCGCGACTGGAACCTGCTGGACCCGGATTTCCGTACGCGTTTGCTGCTGGTCTACAAGATCATGCACGAACAATATGGTTATGAAATGGCGCTGCTGGAAGGTTACCGGAGCCCGGAACGGCAAAACCGGCTGGCGCAGATGGGCAGCAACGTGACCAATGCGGCGGCCTTCCAGAGTTATCACCAATTCGGGCTGGCGGCCGACAACGCATTCCTGCGCGATGGCAAGCTGGTCATTTCCGAGAAAGATCCGTGGGCGATGCGCGGCTACCAGTTGTACGGCCAGGTCGCCGAGCAAGTCGGCCTGACCTGGGGGGGCCGCTGGAAAATGATGGATCTCGGGCACGTGGAATACCATAAACCCGGTTTTAAACTGGGACGCGGCAGCTAGCCAGGGCTGCCGGACAGGAAATAATGAGGGCGGCATGGGGCTTTTTAATATCCCGGCAGGAAACGATACGGGCGACGCAAAAAATCGGGCATTCCGGTGCGCGATTTTTTGCGGCCGCCGCTTCCGTTTTAAATCTCACAGCGTCCTTTCATTAATGCGCGCGCCTTCTCCGATGCCGCGGGCGCATTGATGCCAGCCCCCTTCATCCCGTTTGACAGCATGGCGACACATCGCGGCGCCACCCTTGCCGCTCGGCGCGCCTGCGTCGCCTCACAGAATCGCACCGGAACCTGAACGTCCTATGCAACGCATCCTCAACGTGCTGACTCATCCGCGTACGCTCTCGATCGTCGGGATCGTCGCGCTAGCGGCCATCCTCTTCATCGTTGCCGACATGCTGCAGCTGCCGCTCCTGTGGGCGGCGATCGCCTTTGCGGCGATCCTCGCGCTGTGGCTCGTCGTCGCGCTGTGGCGCCGCTGGCGCGTGAAGCGCGCGAACCAGCAGCTCGGCCAGGTGCTGGAAGAGCAGGCGGAAACCGGCAAGATCGCCGCACCCGCCGCCGCAGCGCTCGCGCCCGACGCGAAGACGGCCGACCTCGACGTGCTGCGCACGCGCCTGTCGGACGCGGTGAAGACGATCAAGACGTCGAAGATCGGCCAGGTCTCGGGCGGCTCCGCGCTGTACGAACTGCCGTGGTACATCGTGATCGGCAACCCGGCCGCGGGCAAGAGCAGCGCCGTGCTCAATTCCGGCCTGCAGTTCCCGTTCGCGGACAAGAACAGCGCCGTGATCCACGGCATCGGCGGTACGCGCAACTGCGACTGGTTCTTCACGACCGAAGGGATCCTGCTCGACACGGCCGGCCGCTATTCGGTGCACGAGGAAGACCGCAGCGAGTGGCTCGGCTTCCTCGGCCTGCTCAAGCGCTATCGCCCGAAGGCGCCGATCAACGGCATCATCGTCACCGCGAGCATCGCCGAACTCACCGGCAACCGCCCCGAATTCGCGATCAACCTCGCGAAAAACCTTCGCCAGCGCGTTCAGGAGCTGACGGAAAAGCTCGAGGTGTTCGCGCCGGTCTACGTGATGTTCACCAAGGCCGACCTGATCACCGGCTTCACCGAATTCTTCAGCAGCAGCGACAAGCACGAATACGATCGCGTGTGGGGCGCCACGCTGCCCTACGAGCCCGACGACAAGCGCGACGTCGTCGCGCAGTTCGACACGCACTTCGAGGAACTCTACGAAGGGCTGAAGGAGATCAGCGTCGCGCAGCTGTCGCTGTCGCGCGGCAACCAGCTGTCGCCGGGCCAGTTGAGCTTCCCGCTCGAATTCTCGACGATCAAGCCGTCGCTGCGCGCGTTCCTCGCGACGCTGTTCGAGAACAACCCGTTCCAGTACAAGCCGATCTTCCGCGGCTTCTACTTCACCAGCGCGCTGCAGGAAGGCGAAACCAACAGCGCGGCCGCGCAGCGCATCGCGCACCGCTTCGGCCTCGACGCGAGCGCGCTGCCGAAGCCGCACAGCGCGTTCTCGAAGAACGGCTTCTTCCTGCGCGACCTGTTCTCGAAGGTGATCTTCGCGGACCGCCAGACGGTGCGCCAGTTCGCCAGCCCGACCAAGACGCGGCTGCGCTACGCGACCTTCTTCGGCTTCGTCGCGGCGCTCGCGCTCGCGCTCGGCGGCTGGACCTGGTCGACGATCGGCAACCAGCAACTGGTCTCGAACGTGCAGGCCGACCTCGACAACGTCACGCGCCTGCAGCAGGGCCGCAACGACCTGCAGTCGCGCCTGCAGGCGATGGACATCCTGGAAGACCGGATCGAGCAGCTCGAGCAGTTCCGCCGCGACAAGCCGCTGTCGGTGTCGCTCGGCCTGTACCAGGGCGACCGTCTCGAGCAGCACCTGCTGACCGAGTACTACAACGGCGTGCGCCAGATCCTGCTGGCCCCCGTGTCGCAGAACCTCGCGTCGTTCATGAAGGACGTGAACGCGCACCCCGAACAGCTCGTGCCGATGACCCGCCCGCCCGAATCGGGTGCCGTGCAGGGCGGCACGATGCCCGTCTCGACGAACCCGGCAGGCGCCGCACCGCAGGCCAGTGCCGCACCGGCCGCGTCCGGCACCGCGCCGGCCGCCGCGCCGCAACAGCCGGCCGCACCGCAGGGCGGCCTCTACAGCGACGCGTCGCCGACCAACGTGCAGGACGCGTACAACGCGCTCAAGACGTACCTGATGCTGTCCGACAAGCGCCACGTCGAGCAGGCGCACCTGACCGACCAGCTCGCCCGCTTCTGGCGCGGCTGGCTCGAGACGAATCGCGGCAACATGCCGCGTGACGAGATGATCAAGAGCGCGGAGCGCATGATCTCGTTCTACCTCGCCCGCGTGAACGACGACGACTGGCCGATGATCGACGCGAACCTCGCGCTCGTCGACCAGACCCGCGAGAACCTGCGCCGCGTGGTGCGCGGGATGCCGGCCCGCCAGCGCGTCTACGAGGAAATCAAGGCGCGCGCATCGACCCGCTTCGCGCCGATGACCATCGCGCGCATCGTCGGCGACGGCAACCAGGGGCTGGTGGCCGGCAGCTACGCGATTCCGGGCACGTTCACGCGCGAAGCGTGGTTCGACTACGTGCAGCCGGCAATCCGCGACGCGGCGACCAAGGAACTGCAGGCGAAGGACTGGGTGCTGAACACGTCGACGCAGGACGACCTGACGCTCGAGGGCAGCCCCGAGCAGATCCAGAAGACGCTGGTCGGCATGTACAAGACCGAGTACGCGCAGCACTGGCAGAAGTTCATGCAGGGCATCGCGGTGCAGGGCTTCAGCAGCTTCGGCCAGGCCGTCGACGGGATGAACCGCCTCGGCGACCCGCAGGATTCGCCGATCCGCAAGATCCTCGAGACCGCGTACGACCAGACGTCGTGGGACAACCCGTCGCTCGCGAACGTGGCGATCAAGAAGGCGCAGACGGGCGTCATGAACTGGGTCAAGCAACTGTTCTCGCGCTCGCAGGCCGGCCAGGTGGCGGCCGCCAACATCGACATCAACGGCAATCCGGCCGAGGTGCCGATGGGTCCGGTCGGCCAGGAGTTCATCGGGCTCGCACGGATCGTCGCGACGCATGACGGCACGTCGATGCTCAAGGGCTACATGGATTCGCTGTCGAAGGTCCGGACCCGCTTCAACGTGATCAAGAACCAGGGCGACCCGGGCCCCGGCGCGCGCCAGCTGATGCAGCAGACGCTCGACGGCAACGGTTCGGAACTCGCCGAGTCGCTGAAGCTCGTCGACGAGCAGATGCTGACGGGCCTCACCGATTCGCAACGCAAGTCGCTGCGCCCGCTGCTCGTGCGGCCGCTGATGCAGGCGTTCGCGGTCGTGATCCAGCCGGCCAGCGCCGAAGTCAACAAGGTGTGGAACGCGCAGGTCTACCAGCCGTTCCAGAACTCGCTCGCGACGAAGTACCCGTTCGCGGCCAGTGCGAAGGTCGAGGCCGGCGCCGGCGAGATCGCGCAGGTGTTCGGTCCGGACGGCTCGATCGCGAAGTTCGTCGGCACGACGCTCGGGCCGCTCGCGGTGCGCCGCGGCGACACGCTCGCCGCCCGCACGTGGGGCGACATGGGCATCGGGCTCACGCCGGACTTCACGAACGGCTTCGCGCGCTGGGTCGCGCCGCTCGCGGGCGGGGCGGCAGGCGGCGCGGCCGCGGCGTCCGAGCCGCAGACGGTGTTCCAGATCCTGCCGCAGCCGAGCACGGGCACGACGGAATACACGATCGCGATCGACGGGCAGCAACTGCGCTACCGCAACACGCCACCGCAGTGGACCAACTTCGTGTGGCCGAACCCGCAGGGTTCGCCGGGCGCGACGCTGTCCGCGACGACCTTCGACGGCCGCACGGTGCAGCTCGTCAACGAACCGGGCCGCTACGGCCTCGAGAAGCTGATCAACTCGGCGCAGCGCAAGCGCCGTCCGGACGGCACCTTCGACCTGACGTGGGTGCAGGGCAGCGTGAACGTGTCGGTGACGATGCGCATCATCAGCACGTCGCAGCCGACAGGCGGCGGCGGTGACCAGCCGCAGCAGCAGAGCCTGCGCGGCCTGCAACTGCCGTCGTCGGTCGCCGACGCGAGCGCGGGCGCCGCGCAGAACGCGACCCAGTCCGGCACGGGCACGCCGGGCGCAGCGCCGGCCATCGCGGCCGCCAACGCAACGAATGCACAGGGGGCGCAATGACGCAAACCGTACAGGCGCAAATCGCCTACTTCGGCAAGATTCCGTCGCGCGGCGACTTCGTGAAGAGCCCGCACAATCCGCAGTTGCTGCAGACGCTCGATCGCTGGATCGCACAGGCGCTCGAACTGCTCGCGGAAGACCCTCGCTGGAAGCTCGTCTACGAGGATGCGAAGCCGATGCATTTCGCGTTCCTCGGCTCGCGCAGCAAGCTCGCGATCGCGGGCCACATGGTCGCGAGCCACGACGTGTCGATGCGCCGCTTCCCGTTCCTCGGCGCAACCGCGCTCGAGGTCGACCGGCCGCTCGCGTTCCTCGCGCGCAGCCCGCTCGCGTTCGCACGGCTGTGGTCGCGCGTCGCCACGCAGATCCCGCCGCTGCTCGGCAAGGAAGAGCCGCCCGGCGCGCTGCAGGCGCTCGGCGACACGCAGGTGCCGATCGACGTCGGCGGCCCCGGCACGTCGCATGACGGCACCTTCAACGATTTCGTCGAACACCAGTCGCTGTATGGCCTGCAGCAGATGCTGCTCGAAAGCGGCCACCCCGTGCGGCTGCGCGGCGCGATGCTCGCGCTCGGCTCGCTGCTGCGGCCGGTGATGCAGAGCGGCTCGTCGCACATCGAGCGCGGCCTCACGCTGCCGCTGCCGGTCGATCCGTTCTATCGCAGCCTCGTCGCCGCGTTCTGGCTCGAACTGATCGCGCCGTTCGTCGCGCAGGCCGACTTCGAGCTCGCGATCTTCATCGGCTCGATCGCCGAACGCGAACGCCTGATCATCGGCTTCAACGGCGCGTCGGCGAAGACGCTGCTGAGCGTCGTCGATCCGCAGACCTACGCCGCCCACAACATCGACATCGACGATCCCGAGTGGATCGACGCCCATGCGCAAAACGATCACCAGATCAGCAAGCTCGTCAGCTACCTCGACCAACCGCAACTCTCGCTGCGCGTCGCCATCGACGCGTTCCGCGAAGCGTTCATCGGAGGCTGACGGGATGCATCGCACGATTCACGCCCGGCGCCCGCGGCTCTCGCCCGCCCGCTCCACCCTCCTTGCTCTTTTCGCCGCCGGCCTCGTTGCCAGCGGCGCAGCCTTCGCGCAGAACACCGGCGCGACCGTCACGCCGGTCGGCAACGGCTCGGTCGCGACGACCGCGCTGCCGTCGTCGAACCCGAACCCCGGCGCCGCGCCGGCGACCGCTTCCGGCACGGTGGTGCACGGCACGGCCGGCACGATCACGCCGCCGCCCGCGAACGCGGCGCCCGGCCAGGTCGTCGTCGGCGGCAAGGTGCCCGACGAGGCGACCAAGGCCGCCGTGCTGCAGAAGCTGCGCGATACCTACGGCGCGACGAACGTCGTCGACCAGATCGAGGTCGGCGACGTTGCGACGCCGCCGAACTGGAGCGCGAACGTGCAGAAGCTGCTCGGCGCGCAGCTCAAGCAGATCAGCAAGGGGCAGTTGAAGATCAACGGCACGCAGATCGAGATGAAGGGCGAGGTGCACAACGAGGCGCAGCGCCAGCAGCTCGCGAGCGACATGGCGAACACGCTGAACCCGACCTACACGATCAAGAACGGGCTGCGCGTGTCGGCGTCCGAGCAGGGTGTGCTCGACCAGACGCTCGCGAACCGGACGATCGAGTTCGAGACGGGCAGCGCGACGCTGACGCCGCAGGGCAGGCTGATCCTCGACCAGATGGCAGCCGCGCTCGCGAAGATGCAGAACCGCACGGTCGACATCATCGGCCACACCGACAACTCGGGGAACCGGACCTCGAACATCGCGCTGAGCCAGGCGCGCGCGGACGCGGTGAAGGGTTACCTGATCACGAAGAGCATCCCGCCGCAGCAGATGACGACGACGGGCGTCGGGCCGGATCAGCCGATCGCGCCGAATGATACGGCGGATGGAAGGGCACGGAATCGACGGATCGAGTTCCGGGTGGGGCAGTAACGGATCGACCGGCCGGCCGCGCCTTTGCGGAGCGGCACGGCACACGACGGGCGGCGGCAGCGATGCACCGCCCGTTTTGCGTTTACGACTGCTCGTCCGGCCTCACCCCCAGCAGCTCGCGAATATGCGACAACGAGCCATCGTCCTTCACGACGCTCTCGAGCCACTTGTGCAGCGGCATGTCGGCCCATTCGGCCGCCTTGTCGGCAAGGTACGCGACCGGGCTGTGCGGCTCGGTCTGGCGGAAATAACGCGCCACCGCACGCAACTGGTCGACGGCCTGCGCACGGTTCTGGATGCCGGCGATCATCTGCGTCACCGGAGGACGCGGAGCGGTCTGCGACTGCACGTGGGTCTCCTCGGTCTGGATCGAATTGCCGAACACCGGCTCGATACGCTCGGGCTGCGCCTGCTGCGCCGGCTGCGTGTGCGGCGCGCTGCCCGTATAGCCCTGCTCGCGCGCAAAGCGCTCGGCGAGCCGGTACACGGTCTCGAACGCGTCGCGCGCCTGCCGGAAGCTCGGCGCCGAATCGCCCGCCCGCTCGACGAGCCGCTCCTCGAACGCATCGAGCGCGAATTCGAACGCCTTCAGATTCGCCAGCAGCGCCGTGTAGAACGCGATCGGCGTCACGCGCCGCGACGCATCGATCTGGTCGATCGACGGCTTGCCGCGCGCGATGTCGTCCGCGTGTTCGGGGTCGCGCTTGATCGACTGCGCGACGTGCTGTGCCACTTCCCAGTCGAGCGTGCTGAACGCGTTCGACGCGCCGTCCGTCAACGGCACCGCGCGCAGCAGCTCGGCCGTGCGGCCGGCCAGCCACGCGACGTTGCCGAGCCGGTACTCGGTGTCGTCGCCTTCGGGCAGCGGGTGCACGGTGTCCCAGAACTCGCGGCACAGGCCCTCGAGCAGCGCATAGCCTTCGGTGAGGCCGGTGACGCCGTCCTCGAGCGCGAGCGCCTCGGTCAGCCACACGGCGAGCCGCAGGTCCTTCGTGCGCGTACGCAGCAGCTCGCCCGCATGGTCGACGACGAAGCCCCAGTCGGCCTCCTTGATCTCGGTCACCCATTCGCCCTGGTCGAGCGTCGGATCGTCGTAGCGCCGCGCGTCCTGGATCGCATCGAATTCGTTCGAGAACAGCAGGTCGTCGCCGCTGGGCGACGCATCGCTGATCGGCGTCAGCAGCTCGGGGAGATTGATCGGCATGGTTCAGTGAATCCGTTGATGCATCAGATGTCGCGCGCGGGGGCTCATTCGACCGCTCATTCGACCGTGTAGGCGAATTCGCCGGCCTCGTCCGCGCGCACCGCGATGCGCGCGATGGCCGCGCCGTCGGCGATCCGGCCGAGCACGTGGCCCGCGATCTCCGGCAGCAGCGTGCCGTTCAGGATATGGTCGACGTTGCGGGCTCCCGAATCGACCTCGGTGCAGCGCGCGAGCACCGCATCGACGAGCGACTCGTCCCATTCGAACGCGGCCTTGTGGTTCGCGTCGATCCGGCGGCGGATCCGCTCGAGCTTCAGCTCGATGATCTCGGCCAGCACGTCGTCGGAAATCGGATAGTACGGCACGACCTTCATCCGGCCGAGGAACGCGGGCTTGAACGTCTTGTACAACTGCGGGCGCAGCGTCTCGGCGAGCGCGTCCGGATCGGGCAGCTCCTCGGCCGGCTTGTTCAGGCACGCCTGCATCACCGCGGCCGAGCCGACGTTCGACGTCAGGATGATCAGCGTGTTGCGGAAGTCGATCTCGCGCCCTTCCGCGTCGTCCATCGTGCCCTTGTCGAACACCTGGAAGAACATCTCGAGCACGTCGGGGTGCGCCTTCTCGACCTCGTCGAGCAGCACGACGGAATACGGGTTGCGGCGCACGGCCTCGGTCAGCACGCCGCCCTCGCCGTAGCCGACATAGCCGGGCGGCGAGCCCTTCAGGCCCGACACGCTGTGCGCTTCCTGATACTCGCTCATGTTGATCGTGACCATCTTGCGCTCGCCGCCGTACAGGATGTCGGCCAGCGCGAGCGCCGTCTCGGTCTTGCCGACGCCCGACGGCCCGACGAACATGAACACCCCGCGCGGCTTGTTCGGATCCTCGAGGTTCGCGGTCGCGGTGCGCACGCGCTGCGCGATCGCGTCGAGCGCGTGGTCCTGGCCGATCACGCGCGCAGTCAGCAGCGGCTGCAGGTTCAGCACCGTGTCGATCTCGTCCTTCACCATCCGGCCGAGCGGAATGCCCGTCCATGCGGCGACGATCTCGGCAACGACGTGGCCGTCGACCTGCAGCGGCACCATCGGCTCGCCGCCCTGCAGCGCGTGCAGCGCCGCGACGCGCTCCGCGAGCTTGTCGCGCGTCGCCTGCACGTCGACCGGCTGGCCGTCCTCGGACGGGCCGCGCGCGTTGTCGAGCGTTTCGCGCAATTCGGTGATCTCGGCGACGATCGCACGCTCGGCTTCGTAGCGCGCTTCGTCCTTCGCGAGTTGCTCCAGCGCCGTGTCGCGCGCACCGCGCAGCTCGGCGAGACGCTCGTCGTGCGGCGCGCCGCCCGCTGCCTCGCGTTCCAGCGACGCGATTTCCGCGTCGATCCGCTCGATGCGCTTCTTCGTGTCGTCGATCGCCGCCGGCGTCGCACTGTGCGCGAGCGCGACCTTCGCGCATGCGGTGTCGAGCACGCTGATCGCCTTGTCGGGAAGCTGGCGGCCGCTGATGTAGCGGTGCGACAGGCGCACGGCCTCGGTGATCGCATCGTCGAGGATCCGCACGTTGAAGTGCTTCTCCATCAGGCCCGACATGCCGCGCAGCATCGCGGCCGCGAGCGGCTCGCTCGGCTCCTCGACCTTCACGACCTGGAAGCGCCGCGCGAGCGCCGCGTCCTTCTCGAAGTACTTCTTGTATTCGCTCCACGTCGTCGCGGCGATCGTGCGCAGCTCGCCGCGCGCGAGCGCCGGCTTCAGCAGGTTCGCCGCATCGTTCTGGCCGGCCTGGCCGCCCGCGCCGATGATCGTGTGCGCCTCGTCGATGAACAGGATGATCGGATGCGCGCTCTTCTTCACTTCGTCGATCACGCTCTTCAGCCGGTTCTCGAACTCGCCCTTCACGCTCGCACCGGCCTGCAGCAGCCCCATGTCGAGCACGTGCAGCGCGACGCCGGAGAGCGGCGGCGGCACGTCGTCGGCCGCGATCCGCAGCGCGAGGCCCTCGACGACCGCCGTTTTGCCGACACCGGCCTCGCCGGTCATGATCGGGTTGTTCTGGCGGCGGCGCATCAGGATGTCGATCGCCTGGCGGATCTCGGCTTCGCGGCCGATCACCGGATCGATCTTGCCGTCGCGCGCGCGCTGCGTGAGGTTGGTCGTGTACGTGTCGAGCGCGGGCGTCTTCGACGGACCGGCCGCAGGCGCGGCACCGTCGGCGGCCGGCGCCACGCCGCCGTCGTCGATATCGGCCTGGCGCGGCTCGGCTTCGCTCGACCCTGCCATGATCTCGTCGAACTTGTGCTTCAGGTCCGTCACGTTCACTTCCGCGAACTGCGACGACATCCGCTGCGCGAACTGCGCGAGATCCGGCGCGGTCAGCAGCGCGAGCAGCAGGTGCCCCGAACGGATGCGGCCGAGCTGCGAATCGAGCGATGCGATCAGCCATGCCTGTTCGAACAGCGCGATCAGGTGCACCGAAAACACCGGCGTACGCGTGTTGCCGGTCTTCAGGCGCGTCAGCTCGCGCTCGAGGTCCGCGCGCAGCGCATGCGGATCGACGCGGCTCGCGCGCAGCGCGAGCGGCAGGTCGCCCGCCGGCTCCTCGAGCAGCGCGAGGAACAGGTGCTCCAGATCGACCTCGTAGTGGCCGCGCGCCAGGCATGCGCTCGCCGCGCGCTCGGCCGCGTGCCGGCACAGCGGGTTCAGTTTCGTGATCAGGGTCTTCAGAGGCGTGCTCATGGCGTCGATCTCAGGTTCGATTGCGTGTTTGTTGTCGTTCGGAATCAGTGAATCACGTGCAGTTCGTAGCGGGCGTCCGAGCGATCCTCGATCGCGTCGCGCGTGCAGAGGAACGCGTCCCAGCCGAGCCGCGAGCCCGCGCCGAGCACGCTCGCACCGACCTCGGTGCGCTTCAGCACCAGCTTCACCTCGTATTCGAGCGTGACGCCGGCGAGCAGCGTCAGCATCCGTTCGAGCGCGACGGCCTGCGCGCCGCCGGGCAGGAACGCCTCGTAGTCGCGCTTGGACAGCGGGCCGACGACGATCCGCGCGCGCATGTCGCGCTGCCATACGCGTTCGCCGACGAGCGCCGTCGCGCCGAGCACCGCGTTGACTTCGCCGAGCACGCTCAACTGGTCGGGCGGCACGTCGTACCACTTGCCGACGAACTGGTCGATCTTCACCGGCACGCGGAAATAGTCGGACAGCGTGCGCTGCAGGTACGCGGCCGACATCGGCCGGTGCCGCGCGGCCAGCGCGTAGCCGGCAACGGCTTCGTCGAGCACGCCGCCCGCGCCGGCCGCGAGGCTGTCGCGCACCTCGTCGCTCGGCACGCCCGCGATCGCGAGCAGCAGCGGCAAATAGCGCTCGTCGCGATCGAGCTCGTAATGGAACGGCAGCCGGTATTTCTTCCACGCCGCATAGAACAGCGCGGTCGCACGGTTCGAGAACACGTCGAAGAACGCGCGCGCCGCGTGGTCGCGCCTCAGGTGCTCGCGCGCGACGATCTGCTCGGTGTAGTGCAGCGGCAGCGCGCCCTGCCCGCCGAGCAGCCCGAAGAACGCGGGCGTCAGCTCGACGTGGCCGAGCTCGCCGGCCGCGAGCGCGGCGCCGCGCTGCTCGCCCGAGTCGAGCAGCGTGCCGTCGTCGCCAAACGAGCGCACGCCCTCGATCTCGCTCGGCGGAAAACCGAGCGACAGCGTGTTGCGGAATTCGATGCGCTGCGCGACCACATCGCCCTGCCGCCATGCGCCGGGGGCATCCGACGCCTGCCGCGCGAACAGCCCTTCGAGCACGCGCACCGCCTGGAAGAATTCGAAGCGGTGCGGTTCGTCGAGCAGCGCGTCGACTACGCCAGGATCGATTCGCCGGTCCGGGGCTTGCATCGGATGATCTCCTCGCCGGTGCGTTTCGACACGACGACTAGTTGAACGAAACTGTTGAGGTGGATGTAAAGCCCGAAGAAGCTGTCGAGCACACGCACGAACGACGCGAGGCTCGCGCCGACGAAGTGCTCCTCGTCGATCGTCAGGCGGATCTCGATGCCGCGCACGAAGGTCGCGAACGGCTTGCCGGGCAGCCACTGCACGGCGCCGCGCTGCTCGATGCCGGCGAGGCCGTCGATCTGGCGCATCGACACGGCCGTGCGTCGCAGGTCGTACAGCGTCAGCATTTCCTTCAGCGGCGCGAGGCCGTGCGCGACCAGGGACACGTGATTGAGCGCGAGGTGCGACACGAGCCGCCAGTGCGCGGCGCGGCCGCGCTCGAAGCGCACGCTCTGCGTCGGGCGGCGCAGCATCGAGATGCCGCTGGTCTGCGCGCCGCCTTCCTGGAACAGGTCGCCGCCTTCGAGACCGAACGCGAGCATCGCCGGCAGGTCGCGGTTCGTGCAGGTGAGGTCGAGGCTCAGCGTGTCGGTCTGCGGCGACGTCGGCTCGAAGTCGATGTCGACGATCGAGATCTCGGTTTCGTAACCGGGGCTCTTCTGCGCGACCCAGTCGTTGCGGCGCGCGAACCAGTAGTGACCGATCCGCGCTGCTTCGCCGTGATGCAGCGAATAGAACGGCCGGAACTCGATCACCGATTCTTCATGCGCCTGCTGCCTGACGAGCTTCACCGAATCGATCGAGTACACCTCGTACGCGAACGCGCGGCGCGCCTCGGCGATCACCGGGTAGGACACCGCGCGGTGCGTGATGCGGATCGGTTCGCCGTGCTGGCGGAACAGGTTGACGATCGGCGTGCAGAACAGCCGGAAGTGGCTTGGCGTCAGCAGCTCGAGCAGCCGTGCGACGTGCGAATCGCTGCGCACGTCCTGCAGCACCAGATGCAGCGTCGCGCGCTGGCAGCGGCCCGACGCGCGCGCGATCGCCGCGAGGTCGAAATCGACGAAATCGAACTTGTCGGGGAACGCGAAGTATTCGGTGAGCAGGCGATACGCGGGATGCGATTTCGCCGGGTAGTCGATCAATGCATCGTCTTCGTCGAAGCCGGCCTGCTCGATCGGCAGCTTGCGCAGCGCGGTCCAGCGGCCGTTGCGTTCGGGCTCGACATACGCGCCGAGCACGTTGACGAACAGGCAGTCGGTCAGCGCGGCGACGAACGACTGCTCGCCGTGCAGGTGCGCGCGCAGCGTCGGCACCTTCAGCGCGCCGAGATCGAGCTGCGCGGCGAGCGACTCGAACGTGATCGAGATCACGCCCGTCGCATTGGACGGCAGCACCGTCGCGCTCGGCGCGAGCGCGACCGGGGTGTAGCGGGCTTCCGAGATGCGGATCGGCGCGAGCGTCACGTCGTAGGCGGTGCGGAACCGGCACTGCACGCCGCGGATCGGGCGGCTCTTCAGCTCGGTGCCGCGGTCGATCACGACCGGCTCGGTCTGTTGACCGGGCGACGCCGGCGTGAACTGCGCGATCGAGCACGACGGGAATGGCCGCAGGTAGTGCGGATACAGCACTTCCAGCAGCGCTTCGGTGAATTCGGGGTAGTCGTCGTCGAGCTTCTTGTTGATGCGCGCGCCGAGCAGCGCGAACGACTCGATCATCCGCTCGACGTGCGGATCCTCGCAGTGCTCGCCGGACAACGCGAGCCGCGCCGCGATCTTCGGATAGCGTTCGGCGAAATCTCGCGAATAGCGCCGCAAAAACGATAATTCGCGCTCGTAATACGGCAGCAATTCTTCCATCGACGACCCCGAACCTCAATATTTCCTGCCGGACCTGATCAACCACCGGGCGGTCCGGCCCGCTCGGCGGCTTGATTTACTGCATTCTCGCGGCGCGTGCGCGCGTGACCGAATACTGCAGCGTCGACGGCTGCAGCATCGCGTCGAAATTCACCGGCTCCTCGGCCGGGTGCACGACGAGCAGCGCCTGGATCGCGAAGTAGAGCGCGTTGGTCGCCTGCTCGTTCAGCTCGAACGTCACCTGTACCTGCTGCAGGCGCGGCTCATGGCGCGCGATGGCCTGCTGGATCGACTTGCAGATGAACGCGCGGTCGTAGTGACTCGCGAGGCTCAACCCCGCGAAATCGTTCAGCCCGTAGGTCAGCACCGATTTCTGGCATTCCGGCAGCGCGGCCAGCTCGTTCTCGGTGTGCGCGATACGGGTGTTGAGAATCGCCTCGACGTCGCGGGCGACCGTGGTCTTGAGCTCGTCCAGCGACAATTGCCGCATCGCTGCCGAGGCCGGCAGGTGCGGTTCGTCGTCGAACAGCTTGTCGAGAAAACTGGGTTCGAATCGTTTCATCGGCCGGCATAAACTACGAAAACGGCAACGGGACGCCGTGCGCCCCGTTGCCGCAACCGACCTTAGACCGCGTAGGTCTTGTCGTTCTTCGTCAGACTCCAGGCGCCCTGCGTGTTGCCGCCCTGGTTGCCGCCGATCTTCTGCTGGGTTTGCTTCCACTGCACGGCCGCGTACTTCAGCGAGAACGTCTCGAGCGGCAGACCTTCTTCGCGAACGCTCGGGGCGATGCTCGAGATGATCACGTACTTGAGCTTGACTTCCAGATACTGCACGCGCTTGCCTTCACCGTCTGCGCGCGAGAAATGGACCGTCACCTCGTCGAACGTGGTGCCGCCCGAAGCGTGCTGGTACAGCAGCGGGCTCGACGAATCGATTTCCTTCGTGAAAATCATGTCGCCGTGCTCGCAACGCGTCATCGTGTGACCGCCAGCGGTCGATGCGGTTGCCGAACGCGGCTGAACGATCGAGTGATCCCACGATTTCAGTTCGATCCAGCCCTGATGGTCTTTGTCCGCGGATTCGCCCTTCACCGCCGGACTACCAAACTGCAAGTGCATATGTAACATGGCCCTTCGACTCCCCAAAGAGGTGGTTTTAACGTCCTACCCAGGCGGCCCGCCCGGGCGATTTACTCGCTTATGAATTTGCCGGTTTGGGCAGATCAGCGACAAGTCGCAGAGAAATCGAGAGTTCGTCGAGCTGAAAGTGCGGACGCAGGAACGCGACCGAACGATACGAGCCCGGCTTGCCCGGAATCTCCGACACTTGTATGGATGCCTCGCGCAGCGGAAATTGCGCTTTCTGTTCCTGCGAGGCATTGTCGTCGAGCAGGACGTACTGCGAAATCCACCGGTTGAGGAAAGTCTCCACGTTCTGCGCCGACGCGAAGCTGCCGATCTTGTCCCGCATCATCGCCTTCAGGTAGTGCGCGACGCGCGATACCGAGAAGATGTACTGAAGCTGGGCGGACAGGACGGCGTTCGCATTCGCGCTGTCGGTGCTGTACTTCTTCGGCTTCTGCACCGACTGCGCAGCGAAGAACGCGGCGTAATCTGAATTCTTGCAATGGACGAGCGGGATGAAGCCGAGGTCGCTCAGCTCCTTCTCGCGGCGATCGGTGATCGCGATTTCGGTCGGGCATTTCAGCGCGACTTCGCCGTCGTCGGTCTTGAAGGTGTGGGTCGGCAGGTCCTCGACGAGGCCGCCGCCTTCGACGCCGCGGATCGCCGCGCACCAGCCGAAGTCGTCGAACGCGGCCGTCAGGCGTGCAGCGAACGCCCACGCGGCGTTGCACCACAGGTACTTGTCGTGATCGGTGCCGTCGACGTCCTCGACGAAGTTGAAGTTCTCCGCGGTCTGGCCGTCCTTCGGATTGAACGGCAGGCGGCCGAGGAAGCGCGGCAGCGTCAGGCCGACGTAGCGCGAATCCTCGGCGTCGCGGAACGACTTCCACTTCGCGTATTCGACGGTATCGAACACCTTGCCGAGATCGCGCGGCTTGCCGAGGTCGGAGAACGACTCGAGGCCGAGCAGCTCGGGCGATGCCGACGCGATGAACGGCGCGTGCGCGGCCGCCGCGACGTGCGACATCTGCTCGATGAAGTACATGTCTTCCGGCTGGCGCGAGATCTCGTAATCGCCGATCAGCGCACCGAACGGCGAGCCGCCGAACGTGCCGAATTCTTCTTCGTAGACCTTCTTGAACAACGCGCTCTGGTCGAACTCGCTCGCGCCCTTGAAGTCGCGCACGAGGTCGCGCTTCGGTGCGTGCAGCGCCTTGATCTTGATCGTCTGGCCCGTATTGCTTTCCTTGACCAGGTAATCCATCCCGCGCCACGTGCTTTCGAGGCGCTGGAATTCCGGCGCGTGCATCACCGCGGAAAGCTGCGTGGAAATCAGGCGGTCGAGTTCCGCGACGCGCGCGTCGATCGTGGCCGACAGGTTGTCCGACACGATCACCGTGCCGTCGAGCACCTGGTGCACGAGTTCGCCGATCAGGTCCTTCGCACGCGCATGTTCGGAATCGGATTTCGCGACCTTGCTCTTCTCGACGATGTCGTCGAGCAACGAGGTCCCGGCGGCGTATTCCGCGCCGCTGGCTTGGGCCGCAGCCGTTTGCTGGTTCATCTCAACACTCCGTCGTCATTCGCCGTCTTTGTCGCCGCCGGCGCCCTTCGCGAGCTCCTGCAGCTGCTGCGTGTTCTTCAGCACCTCGGACAGCAGATCCTCGAGCTTGTCGTTGCCGGCGAGCTTGTTGCGCAGGTCGGCGAGCTTCGAGCGTGCCTCGAGCAGGCGGCGCAGCGGCTCGACCTGTTCGACGACTTCGTCCGGGCTGAAATCCGACAGCGAGCGGAACTTCAGGTCGACCGCGAACTTGCCGCCTTCCGGGCTCAGGCGGTTTTCCACCTGGAACGCGGCACGCGGCTCGATCGCCTTCATCACGTCGTCGAAGTTGTCGCGGTCAATATTGACGAACTTGCGGTCGCGCAGCTTCGGCTGCTCGATTTCGGACTGGCCCGCCAGATCGCCGACGACCCCGACGACGAACGGCAGTTCCTTCACCTCGATCGCGTCGCCCTTCTCGACCTCGTAGGTCAGCTGGACGCGCGGCGGCCGTATTTTCTGCAAGCTTTTCTGAATGCTTTCTTTCTTGGCCATCGACGGCTCCCAGGTTAGTTGTGGTTTTCGCGTCAGTTGCTTTCGCGTCAGTTGCGCAGCGCGCTGAACGGGTCGGCGCCGCCCTTCTGCGGCGCGCTGCCGCTCGACGTCGGCGGGGGCGGAGGCGGCGTCGTGGCGCCGCTGTCCGCTGGTGCCGCAGCGCCGGCTGCCACCTTCGGACGGTGAATCGGGCGGCGGATCCTCTTCGTTTGCGTTTTCTGCTCCGGCGGGAACAGCGCCGATTCGCCAAGCGTGTCGCGAAGCTGCTTCGCTAGCGTCTGCGCATCCGACTTCGCGTCGCCCGCGAGCGACGCATCCTGGCGCAATTCGCCGAGCGACTGCGTCGCGATCCGCAGGCCGGCGACGGCCAGCACGCTCTTCGCCTGCCGGTCGGTTGCGTCGCGCTGCAGCGCTTCCTGGGCGGCGACGATCGCCTGCCCGTAGTGGTTCTGTGCGAACTGGATCTGCGCGATGCGCGACCACGGCTCCTCGCGCGTCGGATCCGACTTCGCGAGCTGCTGGTACAGGCCGAGGGCCTTGTCCTGATCACCCGACTTCGCAACGGCGTCCGCATCGGCCAGCGACTTGTTGAAAACCTCGGCGCTCGGCGGCGTGGTCGACTGGCTCGCACAGCCGGCGATCACGCCGCAAGCCAGCACTACCCCAGACAATTTTGCGAAGAGACGGTCTTTCATCGTTATATCCACCGGCGCGTGAGTTTTAAAATCGTTGAGAATCTGGTTCTTTTGCTTTGCAAGAAGCGCGCGGGTATAGTACCGATCAATTTTTCATAATTCAATCGTCGCGTGAAGAGTAATTCCTTTTAAAACCGGGCGCCACCCCCTCGAATGACCTCTCGCTGCGGGCTCGCGGCGATTTTTCCTTCGGCCGGGATGCGCAAGTTTTACTGGCCGCACGACGCGCCGCCCGGGTGGCGGAAAAAATTTCCGGACGCTTGCCGCGACGCAGGCGTGCTTAATAGTTGAGCGATTCAATGTCGGGGATACGCGGCTAACGCGGAAATACCCGGCAGTTTTGACAGGGATAAAGGCGGCACGCCGGAAACACGATGAGATCGTCCATGATTCGCTACGCGCTGCCGCTGGTCGCCTGCGCCCTTCTGGCCGGATGCGCGGCCGCCCCGCTGCTCGGCTCGGCCGCGAGCGCCGTGATGCAGGCTGCCGGCATCGGCAAGCCCGAGCTGCCGGACGCACAGAAGCCGCCGCGCAATCTCGGGATCACGCTCGCTGCGGCGCCGAACCTGAATGCCGCGACCGACCACAAGCCGCTCGCGCTCGTCGTGCGGCTCTACGCGCTGAAGGATCCGACGTCGTTCCAGCAGGCGCCGTTCGACGCGTTCACCGATCCGACCAAGGAAAAGGCCGCGCTCGGCGCCGACCTGCTGAATGTGCGTGAAATCACGCTGATTCCGGGCCAGCGCTATACGGCGACCGAGAAAGTCTCGCGCGAAGCGCAGGCATTCGGCATCGTCGCGCTGTTCCGCGATCCCGCACTGCAACGATGGAAACTGACGTTCGATCCGGCGAAGTCGGAGAAATCCGGCATAATCATCGGCCTGCATAATTGCGCGATGACGGTCACCGACGGCACCGTCATCGCACCGCAACAGGGTGCGCCTTCACAACCGCTGAATATGCTTTCTTCGGTGTCCTGCGGTTAAACATGACGCACGAATGTCAATTAACAAGAGTTAACAATTGGCGATTTAATTCGGGCACGAACAAATCGATTACATCGCAACGCCACATTAACCGGATTTGACATGAGTTATTCGGCCAAGGTGCTGTGGGGGGAAGGGCTGTTCCTCCGGCCTCAACACTTTCAGCGACAGGACGCGTACCACGAGGCGCGCCTGTTCGAGTCCATCCAGGCGATCCAGCCGTACAACTGGGGCGTGCGCTCCGTGCGCATCGACCGCGACGCACTCGGCAGCAATGTGCTGCGGGTTGCCGATCTCGCGCTCGTGTTCCCGGACGGCGCGCTGTATGCCGCGCCGCAGGCCGACGACCTGCCGCCGCCGATCGCGCTGGACACGCTGCCCGACGGCATCAACGAATTCGTGTTCTATCTCGCGCTGCACCCGCTGCGCGAGAACGGCACCAACTATAGCGACGATCCGGCCGCCGGCTTCATGACGCGCTTCGTCAGCGAGCAGACGAGCGTCGCCGACAACTTCACCGACGCCGCCGAAGCCGACATCACGTTCCTGAAGACGCAGGTCAAGCTGATCGCGCACAGCGAACCGCGCGATCAGTTGCTGTCCGTACCGCTCGTGCGCGTGCGCCGCACCGCGACGTCCGGTTTCGAGATCGACGACAGCTTCGTGCCGCCGTGCCTCGCGATCGACGCGTCGCCGATCCTGCACCAGCGGCTGCGCCAGCTGGTCGACGCGCTGCAGGCGAAGGTGAACGCGCTGTACGGCTTCCACCGCGAGCCGTCGAAGAACATCATCGAATTCCGCTCGGGCGACATCGCGTCGTTCTGGCTGCTGCATACCGCGAACGCCGCGTTCGCGACGCTCGCGCACCTGCACCAGCACGCGGCGCTGCATCCGGAGCGCCTGTTCCAGGAACTGCTGCGCCTCGCGGGCCAGCTGATGACGTTCTCGAAAGGCTATACGCTCGCCGACCTGCCCGTGTACCGCCACGACGATCCGGGGCCGAGTTTTGCGCGTCTGGACCTGATGCTGCGCGAGCTGCTCGACACCGTGATCTCGACGCGCTACTTCGCGATCACGCTTGACGAGGTGCGTCCGTCGTTCCACCTCGGCCGCCTCGATTCGGGCAAGATCGACGACAAGACCGAGTTCTACCTGGCGGTGTCCGCGGACATGCCGAGCGTCGAGCTCGTCGATGCGGTGCCGGCCCGCTTCAAGGTCGGCGCGCCCGACGACGTCGACAAGCTCGTGCTGTCGGCGATGCCCGGCGTGCGGCTGTCGTACACGCCGCAGGTGCCGCCCGCGATTCCAGTGCGGCCCGGCGCATGCTACTTCGCGCTCGATTCGCGCGGCGCGCTGTACGAGCGCATGCTGCAGGCCCAGTCCGCGATGATCTACGCGCCGACTGGCATCAATGACCTGAAATTCGAACTGATCGCGGTCACATCATGAGCTACGCGCCTTCCCTGTTCGGCGACAACGCGCCGGCACCCATGCATACCCCGGCGTCGACGGACTCCGCGTTCCAGGCCCGTTCGCTGCTCGACCTGCTTTACGACGGCTTCTTCATGCTGTTCCTGCTCAAGAACGGCCGCGAGCCGGACAGCGCGAGCGAGTTCAGCACGCGGATCCAGGAATTCCTGTCGGATTTCGAGCGCGGCGCGAAGAAGCTGAATATCGCCGCCGAGGATGTGTACGCCGCAAAGTTTGCGTTCTGTGCGGCCATCGACGAGATGGTGCTGTCGTCGCAGTTCAAGATCCGCACGGACTGGGAGCGCCGGCCGCTGCAGCTCGTGCTGTTCGGCGAGCAGCTCGCGGGCGAAAAGTTTTTCCAGTATCTCGAGGAATGTCGTGCGCAAGGCGCGGCGCGGCTGCAGTCGCTCGAGGTGTTTCATATGTGCCTGCTGCTCGGGTTCCAGGGGAAGTATCTGCTCGAGGGGCCGGAGAAGCTCGCTTATCTGACGGCGCGGCTGGGGGACGAGATCGCGCATATGAAGGGCAAGCGTGCGCCGTTCGCGCCGCATTGGCCGTTGCCGGATCAGATTGCGCACCGGTTGAAGCGTGAGGTGCCGGTCTGGGCGATCGGGGCGGTGTTTGCGCTGGTTGCGTTGCTTGGGTTCCTTGGGCTCAACACGTACCTGAAGGACAAGACGCTGCAAGCGCTCGCGCCTTATTCGCAGGTGATCAAGGTGGGGCCGGAGTCGGCTAATTTGACGATTTCGTTGCCTTGAGGGGTGCTTCGCGAGAGCGTCGCCTCATGAGGAAAAGGACCGCCGAGCGGTCCTTTTTTTGTTTCGGCTCGCTCGTTGCGCGTCGTCAGAAAAGAATGAATGCGTCGTTTTCGACGTAGAACACGAACGCATCGAACAACTGCGCAAGCGTAGGTTCGTCGATCTGGTCATGCGCGTTGATCACGATGTCCTCGATCGTTGAGCTGTCCAATGTGATCTGCCAGCCGGGTTGGGTTGCGATGACGGGGAGCGCGCCTTCGTCAGTATCGTTCGTGTCTTCGGAGAAGGCGCCCTCGGTATCGAGCGTCCACGGCATCGGCGGCAGACAGAGCCATCCGGAGAAATCGCCGGGGGTTTCTAGGACTTGTTTCAGGCTGACTGCAGTCGCCGTATCGGTCGAGGTAGGCATTACGTTCGTGGCATCGGATAAAAGCGGCGGCCGATTCGAATCACGCTGCACGGGAACGCTTCACCCAGGTGCCGTCAACGAATCCCTGCTGGTTCGTCGGATGTGTCCTATCGCCCTGCGGCACCTGGAACGCGAAACAGTGGCATCCAGCGCATCCGTATCGTCAAAGGCCGTGATTATGCCAATGAACCGCGAAATTCGACACTCGACGTTTCGAACGTTGACGGTTCCGCCGCTCGCCCGGGCAGGGCACGTTGACGATGCCTCGCCGCGTCACGATATGCGGAGGCCACTCCGATACAGACGCGGCCTGCTCGGCTGCTTTCTCGCGAGGACTGAACGGCCACGAAAACTGTCACGGCGCGTGCGCCATCGTCCGCGATCATCTACTGCCGCGTGTCCGGTGATTTACGGGGCTGCTCCACCTACGAATCGATGTATTTGTATTTTAGGTTCAGGTCATCACTCTTACCGCTCAGTTCGACGTGCAAAATGGGCTCCTGTGCCTTCCCATCCACCCAAAGGATGCATTCCGCGCCCCAGGATTGACCGTCGTCCATCTCGAAGAGATCAATGTATGGTCTCGATCCTTTCTTTCCCGAGAAAGCCACTTCAATCGGCGCTAAGCTGATACTAGGTTTTCTTCCAAAATAGTCGTCGAGCGATTCGCATATCTCATCGAGAATCGGTTCGGTGACCCCGAACGTCGACCCCAGTAGATGCTTGTCCATCGAGTTGAGTGCGCCAAGGAATTCGGAAATCACTCTATAAGCCCGATCATTCAATAATGGCGTCATTCCGGCCTCATTCGTTTCGATGGTGTGCTCATCCCAGAACCGGCATTTGCACCATTGCTGGAGAAATAGCCTCGTGCGCGTAAGACAGCACACTTAGCCGCCTTGGGGCTTAGCCCGGCAGTCTTCAGTGAGTTGAAGGCAGCTACTACAGTCTCGCTTCCTAAGGTGCCGGCAAGTGACGCGTTGTCCTGAGTCCGGTTCGCGCGGTAGTGCGGCGTTCCGCGAGTGGTACCGTTAGCGTTTCGCGATGGAGCTCATCACGCTCAAACTGCATGCGCTCCCCGCCATCCAGCAGCATCCCGTGCACATGCCCTGATCCCTACATCAACCAGTCGATCGCGTGACCGTCGGGCCGTACAGTCCGCCGACGATTGCCCAGCTCGTCATATTCGTAGTGCCAGACCAACATTCAGGCGTTCGAGCTTGTCGGTCACGCGCACGTGGCTCGTGCCGGCCTAAAGCGTGAGAGCACCGTAAATACGGACTTCATCACCCTCCTCTCGCTTGTGAGCACGCAAAATCAGAGTCAGGTCGCTCTCGACACCGTCGACTATCAAATTAATTGGAATTCGCTTATCACGACCCGACGGTGAACTTGGATTTATTTCGCACAGGGCCGAATGATTGAGGACATAATTTTCACCTGGGACTCCGATTCGCACCAGGTAGCTCTCACTCGGAAAATTCCCTCCCAGGCACTCCAAAATCCCAGCCTTTATTTCGGATGGCACGCTCAATTCGAAGTTTCCCTCCGCCTCCAAGCGAACAAAATCATTCTTTTAAATCAGAGCACATATTTTGATAATTTCCAGAACCATCGCCTACGCAATCCATCCGTTCACGCTACCACATCCCAGTCGAACTGCATCGATTTCCCGGTATTCGGATCGGCGCATCACCAGTCACGCCCAAGTTGGCAAAGTGCGCATCGCCCCGCATGATATGACAACGCGTCTGGCTCTCTGACAGACCTGCTCACTGAAGAGCCCAATATGCGACACGGCGCTCCGCTGCGTAATTTCCACCGCCCTCTCTCTGGCGTTGAGACTGAGTAGCAATATTAAGAAACAACCCAATCACCCCATCAATTCATCAACACCAACAAACCCTTCGCGCAACGCAAACTCGACAGCACGCCTCAATTCTGAAAAATTCGCCCTCAAGTAAACAAAATACAGATCAACAGCACCCTCATACTTATCGAAATAATCATCAAACCCAGCTCTAAATCCAGCCTCCGTTCTTTTTATAAAAAACTCACTGCTTGCAGGCTCGCCATCGAGCTCATACTTTCGATTAACCCACAAACCCTTCTTCCCGCCGATCTTGCCAGCCACCTTTTCAAAGTCAACCTGCCACTCACTCATTTCATTTCCTCTTCAATGGGCACGCTTTTTTGCTCACCAAAGATATCAAGCCTATCACCATCAGGCGTAATCACATTAATGTGCGGCGTTGTTTTATGCGGATGCTTGTTCAGCACGTCACTGATGATCTGGTCGACGGTCGCGTCGTTCCAGAGCCGCTGATCGCGGCGGAACTTCAGGAAATGGGTGAAATCGGCGAACGCGAGCTGATATGTCGTGAGCCCGCCGTCGTCGCCCAGCCGGCGCGCGGTATGCACGTATCCGTTGATCGGCCGGTAACTGCGGTCGCCCTGCTGAATCCACAACGTGACGGGCTGCGCGATCAGCTTTTTGAGTTCTAGATCGCTATCGGTCGACAGCACGTCGAGCGTGAACTCGTACGAGCGTCCGATGCGCGAACGGCCGACCACCCGCTGCACGGTCAGGACATTGGCCCCCAACGGCGTGTCGAGCTTCAGCAGCCGGTCCTGCTGAAGCAACCCGCCGCGCAACGCGGCAATTGTGTTCTGCATGTTCACGACTACGGCCTTTTCTTCTTTTGACGCGCCCTCGGATGGCGCCGGCATTTGATTCAGCTCGCGCGATTTTACAGACAAATTACAGCACGAACCCGAAATATGACCTGATTTAAAAGAACATTTCGAGTGCAATCGGAAAATATCCGAGCGGGACTGCTCACCGAATTGCTCCCCCCCAGCCGAGCCGATTCCTGTCCACGCCACAGGAAGTCAGCCGCCTCTCCCCATGAAATCGATTGCAATCAGGGCCAATTCGACTTTCGGCGCGGCGCGGTTACGAGTAGTGTCTACGTGTCCGTGTTGCGGCCCACCGGGGCCGGCCGGCGCCTGGCGCTCACCACAACACCGTACTGAACACTGGAGATTTGCGATGAAACGTTCGAAGTTCCTGCTGTCGGGCCTGCTGCTCGCGTCGGCCCTCGGCTTCACGGCCGTCACCGCGCATGCGGAAGACCTGCTCGATTCGGTGAAGAAAGCCGGCGTGCTGCGCGTCGGCCTCGAAGGCACGTATCCGCCGTTCAATTCGCGCGGCACGTCGGGTCAACTCGAAGGCTTCGACGTCGACGTCGCGAACGCGGTCGCCGGCAAGCTCGGCGTGAAGACGCAGTTCATCCCGACCGAATGGAGCGGCATCATCGCGGGCCTGCAGGCCGGCAAATTCGACGTGATCGTCAACCAGGTCACGATCACGCCGCAGCGCAAGGAAGTGCTCGACTTCAGCCAGCCGTACACGTACTCGGCCGCGCAGCTGATCCAGCGCAAGGACGACACGCGCAACTTCAAGTCGCTCGACGATTTCAAGGGCAAGAAGCTCGGCGTGACGCTCGGCACCAACTACGACCAGATGGCGCGCACCGTGCCGGGCATCGAGGTGCAGACGTATCCGGGCGCGCCGGAGAAGCTGCGCGACCTCGCCGCGGGCCGGATCGAGGCGACGCTCGACGATCGCCTGATGCTGCCGTACATGATCAAGACGTCGAACCTGCCGCTGCGCGCGGGCGCGGTGCTGAACGGCGGCAAGCAGGAAATGGCGATCCCGTTCCGCAAGGGCAACCCGAAGTTCGAGAAGGCGATCAACAACGCGCTGGAGTCGCTGCAAAAGGACGGTACGCTGAAGAAGATCTCGATGCACTGGTTCGGCAGCGACGTGACGGTGCCGGTCGCGCAGTAAGCGGGGCGGCGTTTCGATGCGTCACGCCCTTCGTCTCGATGAAGGCGTGACGCTTCCTCTCAGGCCGCTTCGTCGAAGCGCGCCAGCAGCATCTGGCCGATCGGCGTCAGCGCCGGGCGCGCGGCTACCGTGCTCATGCGCACCTGCGTATCGACGACCAGTTGCTTTTCTACCAGCACGGCGAAGGCCTGATTCGATTGATCGACGCTGTCAGGCGCGCGCGCAATGCGCAGCAGCATCGAGAATTCATGCGGACTCAACATGGTCCAGGTCTCCTGATCGTTCTCGATCCTGCTCGAATCGGCGTCGATCCTGTCCTTTAATGAAACGGGGCGAAGGCATGATGAAAGTGAAAGCGCCCGACCGCTTGCGACACGGGCACGTCGTCGCGAGGAACTGAGCGTTCCCTGATCGAGGGAACGCCACCATATTGATTGGATGCATACGTCACGACGGGAACGTGCAACCTTATGGGGTCGTCGTGACGCGGTCGTGACAGTAAAACAGGCACGCAATGAGCCTATCCTAATGTTTGTGTGTGAGGCATAAACTGATGGCCAAGGAGCCACGTTATGCCACGCAAACGCAAGGAAGAAGTGACGATTGAACCGGGCAAGGGTTTGAACCTGGACCCGGAACTGATCAAGCAACTGGTACCCGGCACGCTGGATCGGGCGACGATCAACGAGCAGCTTGCGGCGCTCAAGAAGGCAATCTTCGAACGCGCGCTGGGCGGCGAACTGACCCACCACCTCGGCTACGAGAAGGGCGATGCCAAGCCGGCAGGCCGCACGAACCATCGCAACGGCACCAGCCGCAAGCGCATCACGACCGACGACGACCTGCTCGACGTCGAGATTCCGCGCGACCGCGAAGGCACTTTCGATCCGGTGCTGATCGCCAAGGGCGAGCGACGCTTCACCGGCTTCGACGACAAGATCATCGCGATGTACGCACGCGGCATGAGCGTGCGGGAGATTCAGGGCTTCCTGCAAGAGATGTACGGCATCGAGGTGTCACCAGACTTCATCAGCACGGTCACCGACGCGGTGATCGATGAAGTGCGCGAGTGGCAACAGCGGCCGCTCGAGCCGATGTACCCGGTCGTGTTCTTCGACGCCTTGCGAGTCAAGATCCGCGACGAAGGCGTCGTGCGTAACAAGGCGATCTACCTGGCGCTGGGCGTGCGCCGCGACGGCACACGCGACGTGTTGGGCCTTTGGATCGAGCAGACCGAGGGGGCCAAGTTCTGGCTGCGGGTCGTCAACGACCTTAAGCTGCGCGGCGTGCAGGATATCCTGATTGCCGTGGTCGACGGCCTGAAGGGCTTCCCGGAAGCGATCAACACGGTGTTCCCGGAAACGACGGTCCAGACCTGCATCGTGCATCTGATCCGGAACTCGCTGGACTTCGCCAGCTGGAAAGACAGGAAATCGGTCGCGGCGGCGCTCAAGGAGGTCTATCGGGCAGCGTCGGCCGAAGCGGCCGCCGTGGCGCTGGACGCGTTCGATACGAGCCCGTGGGGTACGAAATACCCTCCGATTGCCGCGCTCTGGCGCCGAGCCTGGGATCAGGTGATTCCGTTCTACGCCTTCGCGCCTGACATCCGGAAAATTGTATATACGACCAACGCGATCGAGTCGCTGCACATGCAGCTTCGGAAGATCATCAAGGCGCGCGGCCACTTCCCGTCGGACGAGGCCGCGCTCAAACTGATCTGGCTGGCGCTACGCAACGTCGTGGCCAAGTGGACCGGCTCCCGGCACGATTGGAAGAGCGCGATGACGCAGTTCGCACTGCTTTACCCGGAACGATTCAACATTGGAGTCTGAATCTCAACCCGCCTCACACACGGAATTCCGGATACCTCCCACGCAATAGCGGTATCTGACCTTGCCGGCCAGCACCAGCGACCAACTAATCCATTGTCTGCCGCATAAAATGCGCCTGCACGTGACGTGCACGGCTGATACCCAGCGTATTGGCCTTCGATTACCACGCCCTCTTGCTCAAGAATCGCGGGCACTCACGCGGCTTTCCCGAACAGTTCACCCCGACCTGCCCCCTTCAATAGGGCCGATGGGCTTCTAGCAAAGTCCCTTTAAACCAGCTCCTTGAAAGCGGCAGGAGCATCCGCGGTTGCCCGATGTTTCGCCGCAAACTCTGACGGCGCAAGGTAGTTCAGTGCGCTGTGCGGCCTTTGCTCGTTGTAGTCCTGACGCCATGCCGCGATGACAGCCCGAGCGTGCGCGAGCGTCGTGAACCAGTGCTCGTTAAGGCATTCGTCGCGGAACTTGCCGTTGAACGATTCGATGTACGCATTCTGCGTTGGCTTGCCCGCCTGAATCAACTTCAGCGTGACGCCGTTCGCATACGCCCACTGGTCAAGCGCGCGGCTCGTAAATTCGGGTCCCTGGTCTGTTCGCACCGCCTTGGGATAGCCACGGAAGCGAGCTGCACGGTCCAATGCCCGAGCGACATACAAACCTGAGATGCCATGGTCGACGACGATGTCGACAGCCTCTTTCGTGAAGTCGTCGACGACGGTCAGGCACTTCACGCGCCGGCCGTTGGAAAGCGCATCCATCACGAAATCGATTGACCACACCTCATTGGGCGCGCCCGGCAATGCCAGTTGCTCGCGTTCAATCATTACGCCGTGGCGCTTGCGACGGCGTCGCACAGCCAGCCCTGCCTCACGGTACAGACGATAGATGCGCTTGTGATTGGCGTGCGTGCCTTCGCGTTCCACCAGGGCGTGCAGTCGGCGATAGCCGAATCGACGACGTTCGTGCGCCAACTCCACCAGACGCGCCGCTAACACCTCATTCTCGTGGTCCGGCTTCGCGTCGTAATGCAGCACGCTGCGAGAAAGCCCGACAAGCCGGCAGGCGCGGCGCTCGGAGATGTTGACCTTCTCCCGAATCGCCGACACTGCTTCGCGTTTGGCTTGCGGGCTCAGGGCTTTCCCTTGACGACGACCTTCAACGCTTCCATATCGAGCATTGCTTCGGCCAGCAGTTTCTTCAGCCGGGCATTCTCCACCTCGAGGTCCTTGAGCCGGCGGGCTTCCGAGACTTCCATGCCGCCGAACTTTGCGCGCCACGTGTAGAACGACGCGTCACTGAACCCGTGCTTCCTGCACAGTTCCTTGACCGGCATGCCGGCTTCAGCTTCCTTCAGAAACCCGATGATTTGCTGTTCCGTAAAGCGCTTCTTCATGTTCGTCTTCTTCTCCGAAAACGAACTTGACTAGACTCCGGCTGGCCCTGTTTGTAGGGGGCAGGTCAAGGGTCGCTGGCCCTAGAATTTTTTCGAGATCTGTCATTGATGAAATTCGCGCCTGAGAGATCAGGCTATTCATCTTTCTTCACTGACAATCGAAACCGTTGGCCTCCTCGAATTGCCTGACAGAATCTTGCAGAGACAAAGCCGACCCCAATTGATGCAGCCGCCCGTTCTCCCGCTCCACAATAATTGGCCCATTTCCCCCTAGAGAAAATATAATGTTTCCGGTCTCCAAATACTTTTTCGAATTGAATACGAACACCCACCCATACTGCTTTTCGATCGTCTTTCCCTCAACCACCGCATAGCCACCGGTGGACTCGGTTGAATCCATTTGATCAAGATACTCTCGAACAAGTTGCAGCGCTTGATCCCTGGTTATATCCATACTTCCTCCTATTTGTCTGTCCTGAGAATAAACCATTGCGTGTACCCATCGCTCAGGTTTGTAGGCTTGCCAGTTTGGCCATCTAGGAAACGAATCGTTCCGCCTTGATTTACTACGTTACTAAAGTGTCCTACCTCATCTCCACGAGCACCGAACACAACTGCTCTGGAGCCATCCCCCCAATTCGACATAGTCTGAGCGATCGCATCAGGACCTGTACGACCGATCCAATTGAAGGGCGTTTTTCCGAAAGCCGTTGCAACATCCGCAGGGCTTGTCACCTGTCCTGGCAAGGCGCTCGCCGGATTTCCGGCCAATGTCGCGTCTGTGGCAACGGCGCAGTTCGCACAATTCATCGTTCGGCCATCGGAAGGATAGATCGAATTTACATCTCGGACACTGTGCCCGCCGACCGCCTCGCCAATATCGACGCTAATACCCGGCTTGCTGCTTGCCAGAACCCTGTCAGTAAGCACCGCCAACGCAGCACTACCAGTCAACGCCCCAACAGCAGTCGGATCACCCTGGCCGACGGCCTTCATCGTATCCGAGAACCCGGCCACCGAATTCACGGCGGTTTGCTTCACACCGTTCCGCTGAATCGATTGGCCGACCTCGCTTACAGGATCGCCGACACCGCCACCAATAGCGGACAATCCATCAAGCGTTTGCAGCCCCCCCTGCACGACACCGTTGGCCACCGTTTTGGCAGCCGACGACGCAGCAGTTCCGACCCAAGACGCAACTTGCGTGGCCTTGCTGTTCGCGAGCTTCGCGGCATCCCACGCCCTCTGTGTCAGGGAATACTGGAGGAACGTCGGATCGCTCGCTTCAGCATCACGCAGAATTTTCTGTGCTTGAGCGTCTTGCGCACCAAGCTTCTGCATGTCGTCGTAATGCCGGAAGTCTGCCGTACCCTTCACGAATTCCGCAGAACAATCGACTTGCGAGCAAGCAGCTGCAATCAAGCGATTGTAGAGATCGACATTCTTGCCAGCGAGCGCCTTAATCTTGTCGATTTCCATCGGACTCAGTTGCCGATTGAAGCGATCTGCACTCGCCCCGGTCAACGCCCCCGTTCCGCCACCAACCAGCGCGCCAGCTCCGCCTGCCAGCAGATTCGGGGTCACGTTCCCCAGCAGCTCGTCGACGTTCGCGTTACCAGTCGGCCCCGCGTCCTTGATCGATTTAGCGAGCTCATTCAACTGTGGCGCGAGCTTCGCCGACACACCAGCGCCCGCAGCTCCACCAGCTGCTCCCAATCCCCCACCAGTCAATCCGCCCGTCAATGCACCACCAGCGATATGTAACGCGACGCGGTTGTCGCCGCCTTCGGCCCAGTCCTTCGCATCCTGCAAATATTGCGCCTGAAGCTTCGGATCGGTCTCGTTTGCCGCGGCTGTCAATGCTTCACGCTGTTTCTTGTCCGCATAGGCTCCGATCTGCTTCGCGATCGCTTCCGACGCCGCTTGCGCTGCGTTGATCAGATCGGATTGGTTGCTCAACACCTGTTGCAGATCCGGCGTCTTGCTGACAGTGCCATTCAGGTTCGTCGTGTCCCGGTTCAGCGTCGCCACATCCTGCTTCTGGTTCGCCTTGTCCGTGATCGTGATGTTGCCAGCACTGATTGCGCTTTTCGTGGTTGCATTGCTGCTATCGCTCTCGCTCACGTAGAGCGGCAATGCACCACCCGTATTCTTACCGCTCGTCTGCCCATGTGTAGCGTAATTGTTGCCACCGTCGCCAACACGGCCACCAGCACTAATCCCGAAGCTGCTCGCGTTGTAGCTCGAGCTGTTCTGAATATCCGAGAACGACAGCGTTCCGGTCGTCAGCTGGTTCTTGTCAGGCGTCGCCGTGCTCGCGATGTACGCTCCCTTCAGGTCCGTGTTGCCCTTGACCGTCACGTCAAATCCACCGTCCCCGGCCTGGATACCCGACTGCTCGTTCACGCCGGCATAGTTGCCGCTCGCATGACCGCTCTGCGCGCTGAAACTCGCGCTTCCGCCGCCCTGGCTGACGCTGAACCCACCGCCAGAACTGCTCTGGTGCGCCTCGCTATGGCTCGTATCCTGCACCGACGCGAGATTCAGGTTGCCACCTACATCCGCAATCACCTTGTTCGCATTGACGTTCGCGCCGATGATATTGGTGTCGCCGCCGCTGATGATCGTTGCCGTGTTACTCGCGTTGACGCGCGTGTTGTTCTGCGTCGCCGCATCCGAGTTCGCATCGCCGTGTGCGCGCGACATTGACGCCGACACACCAAAGCCACCCGTGCCGTACGACACGCCCACGCTCGCGCTCTTCGACTCGTTCGTGCTGCGCGTGCTGTCGGTATCCGTGCTGTTGACCAGATTGACCTTGTTCGTCGCCTGCAACAACACATCCTTCGCGGTCAAGTCCGATCCCTGGATCGTCACGTTGCCCTGTCCGGCGTTCTTGTCACCCGTTGCGACGAACGCGGCAGTACCGCCGGCCTTCACGCTGCTGCCGTTGTTCTGCGTGCTGTTCTCGGTGAACGTCGACTTGCTGTACGACGAGCCGAAGCTCAATTCGACCTTCGCCTCGACCTTGCCCTTCGGATCGTTCAGCGCATTCGTCATGCTGCCCGTTGCGCCGACCACATCGGCCATGCCGCCCGCCGCCGCAATCGCATGCAGCGCTGCCGCTCGTCCGTCCTGGCTGCCGCCCGCGCCCTGCGCCTGCTGGTTCACGTTCTGAATCGCATCGATCACCGGTGACTTCACGGCCAGCGTGAAACCCGAACTCTTTACCTCGTGGGTTTCTTCGTGATGACGATCCGTCTGCGACGCATCGATCGTCACTTCCTTCGCGATGCCGGTCACATCCTTGCCGGCAACGATGTCGGAACCTGTCACATGGAGCTTGTTGCCAGCCACCATCGACACGCTACCGTCCGTGCTGCCGATCAGGCTGCCCTGCGAACCCTTCACCGTATCGCGACTGGTATCGATCGTCTGGTTCGTACCATACGAGATTCCGGCGCCCGCGCTGCCAAGGCCGGACTTCTTCACATCCTTGTAGTGATACTCGCTCGAGGCTGTGTCCGCTGTCGTGACCGTCAGGTCGTGGCCAGCAGAAAGGCTCACGTCGTTGGTCGCAGCGATCGTTGCGGCCTTCGCCGTCAGGTCGTTGCCAGCCTGTACCGCAACCGTGCTGCCCGACAACGTCGTGCCGACCGCATTGGTGTAACTGCTCGAATCGATCGTATGCGTCGATTTCGACAACAGGAAGCCGTTTTCCTTGTGATAGTGCTCGTCGTTCGCGCTCGCGCTCTGTTCACCGGCCTTCAGGTTGACATCGTGCCCGGCGCTGATGCCAATCGCACCCTGCGCATTCGCATAAGCTGCCGTCGCGTTCACGTCGTGGCCGGCCACAATCGCCAGATTGCCGCCCGTTGCGATCTGCGTGCCCGTGTCGCTCGACGCCGAGTGTTCGGCGTGATTGCGGGCGTCCCACTTCACCGCGTCCTGACTGCTCTGGCGAACCGCATTCAAATTCAAGTCATTGTTGGCTGCCAGTACCGCATTGCCGGTCGTCGCGATAACAGCCGCATTGGCATTCAAGTCTCGACCGGCAACAGCCTGAAGCGTGCCCGCATTGACCGTCGATACACGATCGATGCCGGTCGCACTGCCATTCGCAGCTTTCGCAGAACTGGTCGTGCTCGTCAGGTTGAGGTCGCGCCCCGCCGACAGCGCCACCGCATTGCCTTGAATCAATCCACCGAGATTATTGAGATCCTGCTTCGCACTCGCGAGCACGGTTCCGCCCGACACCGTACCGCTATTGTCGATCGAATCGGCACGAATGATCGTGACGTTGCGGCTGGCGATCGTGCCCGAGTTCTTGTACGCACCATCCGAATCAATGGTGACATTCTTGCCGGAGATGACTGTGCCTTCGCCAGTCACGTCCGCCGCGTTCGCGTGCAAATACACCTGCGGCACCAGCACCGTCTGCTGACTACCATTCGGCAACATCACCGTCTGATTCACGAGCCAGACGATGTCGCTCGTCAGCGCGGCCATTTGCGCGTCGGTCAGCGCCGTGCCTACGTTCAGCCCGAACTGCTGCGACGCCTTCACGCCATTCGCCATCAGCGCTTTGTATTCGCTCTGGTTGTCCGTGTAGTCGCCAATGAAACGCTGGCCAGTCGTCTGAATGATCTGTTGCTGAATCAGTTGCTGCTCGTAGAAGCCATCGCCGATGCGCTCGAGGACCGTATTGGGATCGACCTTGAGCGCATCCAGCATCGTGTCGCTCGACAACCATTTCCGGTAATCGGTAAAGCGCGGGTCCGTCTCGATCAGGAAGTGGCTGCCCGGGTCACTCGTGACCTGATACAGCGCGTTGTTGGGCAAACGCGTGTTCGGCGTCACCGTGCGCACGACGACATCGCCCACGTTCGCCTTCACGGCCGATACGTTCCTCACACCGACACCCGACACGCCCGAGCCGATCAGCACTTGCCCGCCAACATCCTTGCCCGCCACCGGCGTCACGCCCGTACCGCTTGCGCCCTGCGCAGCGGACGTCGCCGCCGCCACGCTCTTGATCGGATTGGACGGTTTGCTCGGATCGGTCAGCACCACCGGCAGATCGATCGTTTGTGACGGAATGGCCGGCGAGTAGTTCGTAGTCGAGGTCGCGCGTTCGTCACCACTGAAGGCGCCGCCCGACTGGACCCAGGTATAGATCGCCTTGCCCGAGCCCGTGAACGTTTCAGTACCGGTCGCACCGATGTTCTGCACGTTCGTCGGTTTGTTGCCGTCACCGGCCACAATCTGGCTCTTGTCATTGACGCCGGAGGGCGTGTTGATCGTGATATGACGGCCAGCGGTGATCGTGCCGGGTTGCGAAGCCGTTGCCACGTCCTTGGTCGATTTCACGTCGACGGTATAGACGGTATAGGTCTGCACGAGCCGACTCGCCACATCCCCGTTATAGCCGACAAGCGCCTGGTTCAGGTTCTGGTAGGCAGTAACGGTGGCCTTGTACCACTGCTGGAAAGGCGCACAAGCCGCATTGGTCGAGGTCAGACACGATGGGCTCGGCGGACCAAAAGGTTTCGGTTTCACGCCCGTCACGTCGGCTTCAGTGGGGGGAGTGATGGAAAACCAGTTGCTCCCGACACCGTTTCTACCGGAAAGCAGGGCCGAGAGCGCGGACATCGAAAACGGACCCGACGTGATCCACGCCGGGTTCGCATCAGGCGGCGGCGTCACGCCGAACGTCGTCCAGATGTCGGCTGGCACCGTCCGATACGCGCCGGTCTGAGAAGCCACATCCTCTGTGCTGAAATTGTTTGCGGGATACGCGGTGTTATCAATCTTGCCCGCGACGCCGTTCATCGTGTACTTCGCGTACTTGGCGAACGGATATTTGGTCGACGGCAGCAGAATGAATTTCTGGTCGTCGTCCAGCGCCCACTGGTAGTCCGTGCCCGGATGGATTTCCTGGCTGTTCTTCTGGTACAGGTAAACGGTCGACGGGTCGATTTTTTCCGTCGACCCCGGCACCTGGTACCACAACTGGTTACCACTATCGGTCGTGACCGTCGAGGTCTGGAAGTTCGAATTCAGGTTCTCGAACCGGGTTGCGCTAATCGTGATGTCGCGACCGGCATCGATCTGCGCGCCGTTATTCGTCACGGTCTGCGCAGCACCGGTTGCCTGATGGTTCGCATCCAGCGCGCCGCCAACGCGAATGTCGTTGCTCGCGTAAATCAGCGCGTTGTTCTGGTTCTTGAGCGTCTGCGCCCCAATGTCGAGATCGCCGCGAGAAGCGATCACGCCACCGACGCCCTGGGCGTTCTGGTCGTTGACAACCGTGTTCGCGCCCACCGCGACCGTATCGCCGTAGATCCGTCCACCGGCATTCGTGATGGTGTCCCCGGCCGTCACCGTCGTGGTACCGCCATCGATCAGACCTTCGTTCGTAATCGACTGGTTCGCGTGAACGTTAGTGGCATTGCCACCGAAAATCTCGCCCGTCGCACGGTTCTGGATCGAATTGGCGTTAACGTTGGCAACGTTGCCGGCCGACAGTGTGCCGCTGTTGTCGAGCGCGCCGCTGGCAGTCGTCGTCAGATCATGACCCGCGACGATCCGCCCACTGTTGGTGAGATTGCCTTGCGTCGTTACGTTGACGTCGCCCGCCGATTGGAGCTTGCCGTCGTTGTTGAGCGTACCTGTCGAGACCGCCAGTTGCTGACCGCCATTGATGTCGCCCAGGCTGTTGATCAGCGTGTTCGACGCCGTCAATGTTGCCGTGCCTTTCGACTGGATGCTGCCCGACGTGTTGTTGATGGTCTGCGCGGTGAGCTTCGCATCCTTGTCCGCTCGAATCGCGCCGGACGTATTGTCGATCGCCTGGTTGGCGTTAAGGGTAACGCTTGCGCCTTCCATCCCTGCAGTCAACCCCGGCACGCCTGCGGTCGTCGGCAACATTGAACTGGCAGTCTGCGCATTGCGAATCGTATCGCCCGTCACCGACAGCGTGCCGCTCGCGTGCATGGCCCCGCGTGTGTTATCGACCGTCGTACCGGACACCGTTACATCGTTGTTGCCGCCGATCTGGCCCGCCACGTTCGACACCGTACCGGCGCTCCGTACGGTCAATGCGCCGTCCGCCACAAGCGAACCCGCATCGTTGGTCACGGATGCTGCGTTGACGGTCGCCGCATCGCTCGACGAGATCGCACCACCCGCGTTGCGCAACGCCCCCGTTGTCAGCGTGACGCCATTGCCGAGAACCTGACCACCCGTGGATTGCCCCGCCAGTACGCCGTTGTCGAACGTCTGGCCGTGCGTATCGAGATCGACCGCTCCCGTCGCCTGAACCAACCCCGACCGGTTATCGAACACCCCCGAACGGGTCGTCAGTGATTGGTTCGCCGCCACGTTGCCGAGCGTGTTGTCGATCGCACCCTGTCCGGACGCGAGCGTCACGTTCGCCCCCGTGATCGTACCGCCCGAGTTCAGCAAGCCCGTATTGGTCAGGGTCGTGTCGCCCGACGCCAGCAGCTTGCCGCCTGCGTTATCCGTCGTGCCCGATGTCGTCACCGACAATGCACCTGAGACGGAGCCGATGGTGCCACCGTGGTTCGTAATGGTCAGTGCCGCCGCGGTCGTATCGTGTGTCGCCGCGATCGTGCCGCCTGCATTCGTCAATGCGCCTGCTACATCGACCTTCGCGGTATTCGCCGACACCGTGCCTTGCGAATTGTCGAACGTACCGGCCTGCGTATTCAGCGCGCCAGCTGCGGTAATCTTGCCCTGGGTATTGTCCAGTGCCTGCGAGACGGTCAGCGCCATGTCGCCGGTGGACGTGCCGATCTGGCCTGCACGGTTGCTCAGCGTCGCGGCAGTTGCCGACAGCCCGGTTGCCCCCACCAGCTTGCCGCTATCGTTCGACAGTGAGCGCGTGGCAGTCAGCGACAATGCATCCGAAGTTGATCCGATCTGGCCGCCCGCATTGACCAGATCGCCCGTCTGGATTTGCGCACCGCGAACGGCCGTCATACTGCCGTTCGAGTTGTCGATCCTGTCACTTGCAACGACGAGTGCATTGGCCGAACTCACCGTGCCGCCAGTGTTCGTCAGGGACTGCATCGCACGCAGCGTCGTGTCGCCGGAGGCCGATCCGATCGTGCCTGCCGCGTTGCCAATGCTGCTTGCCGTCACCGACAGACCATTGCCGCCGACCATGGCGCCTGACTGATTCGAGACGGCCCCCGTCGCCGTCACGGTCAGTGCGTCAGTGGCGCCGATCTTGCCGCTCGTATTCACGACATCGGCCGCCGTGATCTGTGCGGCGTGTGCGCTGATCGATCCGGCCGAGTTGTCGAGATGGGTCGTGTGAATCGACAGGTCGCTACCGGATGCAACCTTGCCGTTTGCGTTGCTCAGCGATTGCGTGACGTCGAGCGAGGTATCGCCCGCCACGGAGCCGATTTGGCCCTGTGCGTTGGAAACCGTATTCGCCGTCAGCGTGAGACCATTGCCGCCTGCGATCTTCCCGTTGTCGTTCGACACGTTCCCGGTCGCCGTCAATGTCAACGCGCCCGTCGAGGTGCCGATCTCGCCCGCCACGTTCGTGAGGTCGGTTGCAGCGATCTGCGCCGTGCGCGCAGTCATGTGCCCCTGCGTATTGTCAAGCGCGCCAGCCAAGTTCAGGGACAGCGCATCTGCCGCCAACGTACCGGACCGGTTCGAAACCGATTGCGCGGTCACGTTCGCCAGGTTCTGCGAACTGATAACGCCTGAGTCGTTAACGAGTCGCCCCGTACTCAGCGTTACATTCTGACCGCTCATCGTGCCGGCGACGTTCGACAACGTGCCGTTCGTCGTGACGTTGACTGCGCTGGCCGCGTTCACGGTCCCGTGGTCGAGCGTGACGTCGGTTGCGAACAGATTGACGTTATCGCCCGCTGCCAGCGTGCCGCTGCTCGTCACGTTCGCAGCGCGCGCCGTCACCGAGCCACCACCGACGAGATTGCCTGCGGAATCTGCCCCCGCGTATGCCTGCCCGCTATTGTTGAACGACGTGGCGGCTGTCAGGTTCGTGTTGCCGCCCGACGAAATCGTTCCGGCGTTCGACAATGCCTGAGACGCGTTCAGATCGGTGCTCTGCGTACTGACAATCGTGCCTTGCTGGGCGACGTTGGCGCCATCGATCCGGGTGTTCGCGGCCGACTGAAGACGCGCCGTCGGCGCAATCGTCACATCGCCGTTGTTCGAGACTTGAATATCGCCGGTCAGTGACGTGACCGAACCGGCATCTCGCACCCCCACGCCGGCCTCGGTCCCGATCATCCGGACGCTATTGGCAAACATGCTACCCAACGCTTGCACGTCGATCGCGACGCCCGGCGCTGCGCCGGTGCCGGTCTGAGCCTGCGCAGTGTTGCTCGCATAGTCGACCCGGTTCGCACCCGCCACTGCGTTGATCGAATCCGCCCACACCTGGCCGTTGATCATCATCGCGCGTGCGATCAGGTCGATCGCGCTGCCATGCGCATCGAGCCCTGCACCGGCGATGCCGATCTGCCCCCGCGTCACGTTGAAACCTGCCAACGTGCCGTCCGGATTGAAAGTCGGCACGCCGGTCGTCAGCGTCACACGCGGAACATTCAGAAATCCGCAACCCGCACAGGTGATGCCTGCCGGATTGGCGATCACGAGATTCGCGCGATTGCCCGCGATCTCGGTCGGCCCGAGCAGTTGACTAGGGTTACCCGACGTGACCTGGTTGACGATCACGCGCGCCGAGTTGTTGCCAAGGAATGGGTTGCCTTGAACCCAGCCCGCGAGCTGCGTCTGTGAATTCTGGCCGCTGTTGACCAGCACCGCGCCCTTCGTCCCGACGTTGTACTGCGTGAAGTTGTTCAGCGAGACGCCGTTCTTCGGTGCAGTAATGTTGACGAGCGGTACGCCCGATGCCGACACGCCGACGACCGGATGGGTCGGACCGCTTCGATCGGGTGTGAGCGGCAGTGTTGCTTGCGCTTCGGCGACGAGCGGCTGCATGCCGAACGTACAGAGTGCGGCAAACGCAGTTGCGCGTGCCGCAAACCAGATCGAGGTCCCGGAATCCGCCGACATAGGTGGTCGAGTGACTCGCCGCACGCGAGCGCGTTCACCGCCCCCGTGCGCCGATGCGTATTCGTCAACCGCTACCAGCATGCCGCGCACGGCACTGAAGACCAAGCGAAAGATTCCGGAATTCATGATCGTTTTATTCTTGAATGCATGTCAGGCCGGCCGTCCACGCATCGCGCGAATGACCGACCCCACTCACGTTACTTGCAGCTCAGTGCCACCAAGCCGTTGATGTTGCCCGTCGTCGCGGCCGGGATGCCGTACGACACCACCAGATACGGCTGCTTCGCGTCCGTGCCCATGACCGTGCTCATCAGAGTCGATTTGGTCTTCGAGCTCAGCTCCGTCAGACCAATCGCAGAGGTTCCGACGAACGACTGGTTCTGGTCGCTACCGATCGAGTACTGCAGATTCAGCGTGTAGTTGATGGCCGGATTAAAGGTATCGGTACCGGTCGTCAGCGTCGCAGTGGCGCCATTCAGCGAACCCGGGGCCGTATTGCCGTCCGCCGACGTCGGACGCGTTGCGAAGGCCAGCGAGCATTGCATTTGCACAGGCGAAGTCGTGTCGATCGCAACCGGCACACCAATTGCCCATACTTGCCCCTGGTTGGCGTTATATGCAGCCCCCGAAGAATCCGCACCGTCAGCCCAGCGGCCGATTGCGATGGCGCCATTGCCAGCAAGGTCCGTCACGATGCCTTTGGTCAGGGCCTTGATCGTGCCCGACGAGTCATACGGAATCGCGACATAGGCACCCGGTGCCTGCTCCTTGAGCGTCGCGGTCGGCTGGGACAGGGCTCTGAGCGTGAAATGCCCGTTCGGCATCTGTCCACCGTTCCACGATGCGGGCGGCATCAGAATGCGGACCGTCGAAACCTGGCTCGAGATCGATTGCGATTGCCCTTCCACCCGAATCGTCGACGACGAGGACGCACTCCCCGACGGCGCTCCGGTTGATGACGCGCCATTTGATGCGGCGCTGCTACCGCTACCGCCGTCGTCACCGCCACCGCATGCGCTCAACCCGATCGCTGCCACCACCGCAAACGTTGCCGTCGCGGCTTGCAAAAGCCGATGCTTCTCGTACAGGCGCTGCATAGTCCATCCTTCTTCTGATTGACGATCAACAACACACCGAGTCGAGATCGACACCCCGCTCGGTCCACCCCAGCCACGCTTAGAACAATGTGCTGACCTGGAACAGCAGCGTCGGCGAACTCGTCTTGAAGCCCTGGGGCTTCGACAAGGGGAACCCAAGCGACACGTCGTAATTCAGTGCGGCACCGAGCACGTTCTTCGGTGCGAGATTGCCGCGCACGCCGACGACGGCGCCGACCAGTGTTTCGCCGAGCAGGTACTGTGCAGCGGGCCCTCGCACGCGCCCGGCATCGACGCCGGCATAGAGCGCCTGCGTGCCGACAGGCGTCGGCACATACCAGTCGAGTTCGTTGGAAACCACCCAACCGCTCTCGGCGGCCAGCGTCAGTTGCTGATCGAAGCCGCGCACGGCATAACGCGTGCCGATCGTGAAATAGTCGGAAGGGGTCAATGGCGTACGCGCGTTCTGCATGTTCCAGCCGAACTGGTACGAGAACGCCTGACTGCCGATCTTGAAAGGAACCTGGGCGCTGATGCTCGCTAACTCGACCTGGGTCTTGCCGTCGAAGTCGGGCGTGCCAACCACCGTACCCGAATTACTGGACAGGCCCGGCAGCGATGCGCGCCAGGAAAACGAGCCGTCGAGGACAACATTGCCGATGTACTGGCGATGTGCGATGCCGAGTTCGTAGCCGATGATGTCGCGATGCTGCACGGGAAGGTCGACACCATCCAGCGAGTTGCGACTGATTTTGTGGAACAGGTTGCCGTGGACCTCCGTACGCGCGTGTGCGTTCCGATAGATCACGCCCGACAGGCCGGCCTGAAGCTGCGACTGCACGCCGCTGTATTCGATCGGCGCATCGAAGCCGGCCACCGTCTGCTTATAGCGGGAGCGGCTCGCGTTCAACGTCAGCATCGCATAGCCAACCGGCACGCTGTAGTTGGCAGACACCGACTGGTTGCCTTTGTCCGATGCGCCGAAGTTCGCATTCGTCGTGCCGGCAATTTGCAGTTGGTCGTATAGGTGAAACGGCGAGTCGAACGTGAACGAGCCGGACAGCTCGTACTTGCCCGTCGAATCAAGACCCGCGTTGTCCGTGCCGATAACGGCATGCCAGCGCTTGCCCGTTCCGGGGTGAAAGACGAGCTCGGAGTCTCCCGGATTAAGACCGGGCGCGATGTCGAACGTAGCATCGGACTGGGATTGCAGACGACGCAGGTTCTCCAGCCCTTGATCGATGTCGCGCTGGTTCAACAGCGCACTGCCTGAAGTCGGCAGCGCCGCGCGCAACCAACCGATCGTGGGCTTGTCGGCTCGGACCTCGCTGATGCGTCCCGGAACGACACGCAGCGTCAACGTGCCCGATTGCAACGATTGCGTCGGCACGAGAACGCGAGATGTCACGTAACCGCGCTCGATCAGCGCATTATTGGCAGCATCCTGAATCTGCTTGAGTGCGGTCTTGCCGACGCATTGCCCCACGACCGGTTGGAGAAAGCGCGCAAGCCAACCGAACGTATTGTCTTCCAGCGCGATTTCCTTGATCGGAAAACACGGGTTATCGAGCGGCAGGCTCGTGATGTTGGCTGCCGCTGGCTTTTCTCCGGCCGGTGTCAGCACATTGGGACGCGGATTCAGCTCCTTGGTGGCCTCAAGTTGCTGCTGCTGCAAACGCTGGATTTGCGGGCCAGACGTAATTTCGGACGGCGGAACGCCTTGCGCTAACGCAGAAACGCTCGCCAACGCCGAAATCAACGCTGCCGAAGTTTCTCGATTCTTCACTTGTTAGCGGCGTAATGGTTGGTCTCTCGCGCCGTAATTTATCGAAATATTTGCAAGCACAGTGTCAGAAACTGAAAGGCCGGTGTTAGATCACCTGTCGATCAGTGCTGCCTCACCACCGGACATCTTTTCATAAACGCCCACTCCGACAAGGAAATAATCGCCAATCGACTCTAAAACAAATAGAAATTTGACGTTTTGCAATAAATAATCTCAGATAGAAATGAAACCTTGAGACTCTACGCAACCCGCTTGGGCATGCCTCTCCCGGAACCTACCGACAACAATCCAGCCATTGATTTTTCTACAACCTTCCAAAAACACACGCAATTTACGGCCCTTCGCGAGTATTTCCACTATCAAACCTGGGATCGGCAAACACCTCGTAAAATCACGAAGCGGATAACAACCAACCGCTATCTCAAATAAATTGGATTGACATTTCAGGCAACCATCAATTCTCAAGGCGCCTCGTTGCGACTACGCGATTCCATTTCTGCTCGCGTGTATCCTATTTACAACATAAGATCGGCATAACGCCAAAACTCGCCTCATGAGGCTATGCACGCGCGGCCCACTGACGAATTTCCAAATAGCACCGCTCGAGGGTTTTCGTGAATCTCACCCACTTCGCACACCGCCGCGCTGGTCGCGATCGCCCTTATCTTCGTTGCCGGTCATGCCGCCTTGTCGATACTTTGGGGCGATACCAGCGGCTTGACCATCTGCGTTTTACGCAGATGGTGACGGAGGGCGGACGGGTTGCGTCGACAGGGTGCCTGAGTTGGCCGACGTCACCGGAGGTCCCCGAGAGTCGCAGTCACCAGCTAGCGCGCACGTAACGGCATGGATGGAAGGCCTTGGGCGGATGGCGCGCATCCGAATTGACGGAAAATGCCTACACGAAGCCAGAAACGACAAAGGGCTACGAGACAGAATCTCGTAACCCTTTGACTTTATTTGGTGGCTGCAGGATCAACAATCTATATCCAATCCATTGATTCAAAACGAAAATGAAATCGACGGTTGGAACATGAACCCCCAAACATACCCCCAATCGGGTGAGCCCATGCGGATGAGGTCATTGAGCGAAAAATTGTGGCGTAAGTCGCCGATCGTCGGCCGCCCGAACAGAAAACTTCTGGAGATTTGGAGATATATGCTCAAATCACCCCGGAAGCCTTACTGGTCAAGGGTCCAACTATCTCCAAGTGTATCTCCAAAACACACATTTACTTGGAGACAAAGTTGGAGATAGCCGGCAAATACATCGCATGACGCCAGCCGTGTCGAGAAGCACCCTGCGGTCTGGAACGCTGCGCGCAAAGAAACTCCCGTGCCGCAGCCCTCCCCGATGCAACGGCAAAAGCTGGCCTTGTGTTCAATGAAAAGTTACTTTGCAACCGTCGCATCACGTCAGTGATTGGCGCGAGCAAGCGCGGCATAATCGCGACAAGATTGGTGATTCGGGGACCGAGATGTGCAAGTCCAGACCTAATCTCTCAGTCGGAGGCAGATCAGGTCTGAGATTGCCTGGACGTCACCTCATCAAGGGCCGTGATCGACCCGTTTCGGCCCACCAGGCAAAAGACATGGCTGGCCGGTACCAGACCGATTTGAGACGGACAGGCATCGCATTCGGTATGCCCGGCGGCGGCCGGCGTCGACGAGTCGCTGGTACGTGGTTCCCATGCACGCCCTTAGTCTTAGTAATACTGGCGGACGTAGTTAAATGCCTTGTCGAACAGTTCCTCGTCAGTGTGCAGCTTGTACTTGAAGAGCGCCTTGCGTAGGGCCTTCTTCACTTCGCGCTCGCCCGCCTGCGTGCCTTGCCAGCCGGGAAAGCGCACCAGCCGAACAATCTCGTCGATGTCGGCCACAACCCGCTCGACAATGATGGGCGTTTCGGCCGTCTTGACCTCGTTGAACAGCTCGGTTAGGGCCGCCTTGCCGCGATCCTCGTCCTCCTCGGGCGGAACTTCCTTCTCGGCCTGCAGGGTCTCCCTGGCGATCTCCAGCAACTGCTTCAGGAATTCCACGCTGTTGATCTGGCCGGATTCGAAGCGGTCTTTCAAAGCGTCGAGGCGTTCGGAAAGCTGCTTGAACTTCGGATTGCCGCCATGCCCTCTTAGCCTGCGCTTGAGCTTGATCTCAATTTCTTTCGCCTTCTTGGGATCAGGATTCGACAGCACGGCTTCCAGCAGATCTGCGTCGAGGACCAAGGTGTCCAGGTCGTCGCGCACCGCGTCCACATGCACGTTCTGATGGATCAGCTCGATGGTTTTGGCGCCGAGTGAATGCCAGATAAGCTTGCCGTGGCCGCTAGAGGGCTGGACCGACTGGTACACCTGCGACAACCACTTGTAGTCCTGCTCAAACGGCCGCAACACGGTGTCCGGTGACAGTGCCTCCCAGATCCTGTTGACCAAGCTGTATTCGGCGGCAAAGTTGTCACGCACCTCATTGTTGGGCAGGCACTGCTGCGCGGCGATCAAGCCCTCGTAGCCTTGCTGAGCGCGGTCACAACCGGTGAAGAACGCCAGGCACTTTTGCATCGCCTCCGGCAGCTTGTCGTTCAGCTCCTGGATGTTGCTGACCACTTGCTTGACGCTCTGGTCGTCGAACTCCAGCGCCGCCGCCACATCATCGAAGATGCCGAGGTAGTCTACGATCAGTCCGTGGGTCTTCTGCTCAGAGTAAGTTCGATTCACCCGACAAATCGCCTGCAACAACGTGTGGTCACGCAGAGGCTTGTCCAGATACATCGCCTGCAGGATCGGCGCATCGAAGCCGGTCAGCAGCTTGGCCGTGACGATGATCAGCTTCAGCGGGTCCGCCGGGTCGCGGAAGCGGTCGAGCAATCGTTCTTCCCCGTCGCGGGTGCGGTCGTAGACGGCGTACTCCGGGTGCTCCTTCTTGTCGGAGGCCTGCACCGACATCACGATGTCCGTGGCTTCCGGTGGCAGCAGCTTGTCCAGCTCGGCCTTGAACAGCAGACAGGACTCGCGATCGAAGGTGACGATCTGGCCTTTGAACCCGTTGGGTTCCACCTTGGTCTGGAAGTGCTGAACGATGTCCTCGCAGACCTTGCGAATGCGTTCCGGAGTTTTGATCAGCACGGCCATCTTGGCAGCGGTCTTTGCGAGATTGTCCTTGTCCAGGTCCGAGAGGCCCCCGGTCAAATCCTTGTAGGCGGCGTCGAGGGCGGCTTTGTCGATATGCAGGTCAATCAGGCGCGGCTCGAAGTGCAGCTTCAGCGTGGCGCCGTCGCGAATCGACTCCTCAAAGCCATAGCGGCTCATGTAGCCCTTTTCGTCTTCGTCGGCACCAAAGGCATAGAAGGTGTTGTGGTCGGCGCGGTTGATCGGCGTACCTGTCAGGCCGAACAGGAATGCGTTGGGCAAGGCCTCGCGCATCTTGCGGCCCAAGTCGCCTTCCTGCGTGCGGTGCGCCTCATCCACAAGGGCGATGATGTTGCTGCGGTCGTTCAGGTTGCCGGTCGCCTCGCCAAACTTGAAGATCGTCGTGATTATGATCTTGCGTACATCTTGCGCCAGCAGTTGCTGCAGTTTCTCGCGGCTGTCGGCCTTCTCCAGATTGGGGATGTCTGCGCCCGTGAAGGTGCCGGTGATCTGGGTGTCGAGGTCGATACGGTCTACCACGATTAGCACCGTGGGATTCTTCAGACCGGCGTGCATGCGCAGCTTCTGCGCAGCAAACACCATCAGCAGCGACTTGCCCGAGCCTTGAAAATGCCAGATCAGTCCCTTCTTGGGGTAGCCCGCCAGCACCCGCTCGACAATTTTGTTGGCTGCTTCGTATTGCTGGTAGCGGCAGATGATCTTGATGCGACGCTTCTTTTTGTCCGTGGCAAACAGTGTGAAGCTGCCCAAGATGTCCAGCACAACATGCGGACGCAGCATGCTCTCAGCAGACAGCTTGAGCGACTTCAGTGGGTGGTGCTGCGCATCACCGCCATCCAGGTGCCACGGCCCCCAATCCTTCACCGGCAGACCGACGGAGCCGTAGTGGTAGGCTTTGCCCTCAGTGGCCACCGAGAACACATTGCAGACGAACAGCTCGGGGACGAACTTCTCGTAGTCGTCATGCACCTGCACCGCGCCATCAACCCAGCTGATGCACTTCTTGACAGGTGTCTTGGCCTCAATGAGAACCAGCGGCAGCCCGTTCACCAGTAATACCAGATCAGCGCGGCGCTCGGTAGGGCCGGCTCTGTAAGTGAACTGCTGGGTGACGATGTACTGGTTCCGCGACAGGTCTTCCAGGTCGATCAGCCGTACCGGGACATGCTCATTGTTCTGGCCAAAGGGCATCGTGCGCTCGCCGCGCATCCAGGTCGTCATTTCCTCATTGGCGCGGATCAAACCATCCGAGCGCACCGACAGCACAATGGCGCGCAATTTGTAGAGCACTTCATCCGCTCGGTCAGGCTGGGCTGCGATCTCCGGATTTAGGCGAATTAGTGCATCGCGCAACCACGGCTCGACCGGCACTTCCTGGATCTGACGCGGCACTTCGGCCGGCGCCGCGTAGCGCCAGCCGATGCCCTTGGGGCTGGGGCCATAACTGGCGAGGGGCTCTTGGACCGTACTCGCAGGAACAGCCTTGACGGGACCGGCGAGAAGGTCGCGGACAAAGGCTTCGACAGTGTTGGACTCAGTGAACGTCATGAGTGACCTCCGAACAACGATTTCAGAAGGCCGGAGCAAAACGCGGTTGCACGCACGAGCCTTTCACGTGCCTTCTCTTCAGCCAAGTCATAACTGCCGGCCTGGTCAGCGACCTTTTCTTGGTCATCCAAAGGAACCCATATGACCGGGAAGCTGCTGAGCTGCTTTTTATTGATGGAAGCGAGATTGCTAGTCCTCTTTGCACATGAAAGGAAATACCTTTTCCCATGTGGGCTGCGCGCGATGGCGGCTAGATAGGCTGGTAGAAGTAGATCTGCATCGGGTCGAACGGCAAATACGTGGTTCTGGTGAAGGCAACCCTTTACCTGCCCCTGCCAAACGGTTCCGCGACCAAGTTTGTCGAAATCTCCACCCTCAGTCATCAAGACATCGCCCTTACGCAGTTCGTACCGCTCCAAATCCTCTGGTCGAACATCTATTGTTTTTATTTCCGAAAGATCGAGCCCCCCCTCAAGAACGTTTGCAACTCGCAAATATGGGCGATTCACAAGCTTCTTAGCATCATGCTTCTTGCCGAGGGCCAATCCTGTCCTGACCTCTGCCAACTCATCCAAGCGACGAACAGATGCGTATTGGGTAAGCCTTCCACACATCGACAGGTCTTCAGGAAAACAGCTGGCCAAAAACGCCTGGCGAGCAGCCGCAACTGCTTTGATGGTTTCGCGATAGCTCTCGATCACCTCGTTTGTGGCGGCAAATAGCTCGACAAGCTTCTCTTGCTCACGAGTCGGAGGCAGCGCAAACTCCTGCAACGCAAGCGTTTTCCAGTTGATCGTGGGCGATAGAGAGCCAACAGAGATTTCCACCGCACGGTTCATGAACAGATCGCTCTGCATGAAGAACGGCAGGAATTTCGGAAGCACAATCTCGGGCTTGGCACGTAGCACCATTGCATGTGCCGAGCAAATTCCATCGAACTCTGCGACGCCCAGCTTTCGCTGGTAAGCTCGGCGGCGACCGAAAATGATGTCTCCCTTCTTGAACATCAGTTTGGTCGCTTCAACGTCGTCCGGCGTGCCCCAGCGGCGGATCTTCAGTGAGTCGGCATCCAGGTGTTCAAGGCCAACGTAGTGCTCCATCCCTGACTCGGACGGGTTGTCGATGCGGACATTGACGTTGGTAGCAATTTGATCGAATCGCCAAGCCTTCCAGCCCGGCTTCGAATTCTTGTTATTCTCAGGCACGCTCGATGTCCTCCGTGATCAGTCCATCCAGCGTTTCCACCAGCGCATCCATCTGCTGCCAGAACGCACGGCCTTCGGTTTGCCATTGGTCCCATGCGGAGCGCAGCGACACCGCCTCGCTGTCGATGGCGGAGGGCGCTGCGACGACGCGCTTCACATAAAGCGGGATCGACAGGTTGCCCGCATTGGCACCGATCTCGGCCAGGGCGGCCACCTTGGCGAAGCCGGGTTGATTGGCGAACGCCTTGAAGGCGTCCAGAATGCGTTGCTGGTGCTCGGGTTTCAGGAAACTTTGCGCCCGCTTACGGGTGACTTCGTTCACCGCGTCAATGAAGATCACCTTGCCCTTGCGCGCGGCGGACTTCTTGCGGTTGCAGATAAGGATGCACGACTCCATCGGGGAGTTGTAAAACAGATTGGGCCCGAGGCCGATCACGGCTTCGACCCAGTCCTGTTCGATCATTTTGGTGCGCATGGCCTGTTCTTCGTTGCGGAACAGCACGCCATGCGGCCAGAGCACTGCGCAGCGGCCCTTGACGGTGAGGCTGGCGAGAATGTGCTGCTGGAAGGCATAGTCAGCGCGGCCCTGTGGCGGGGTGCCGATGAAGTTGCGGCTCCATTTGTCCTGCGTCCAGGCTTCGCGGTCCCACTGCTTGATGGAGTATGGCGGGTTGGCCAGGATCACATCAAACTGGCGCAGGCGGTCTCCCTCTATGTGCTTCGGGTCGGCCAGGGTGTCACCCCGGATGATCTCGAAGTCCTCCACGCCGTGCAGGAACAGGTTCATGCGGGCGATAGATGAGGTGATGAGATTGCGTTCCTGCCCGTAGAGCTTGAGCGTTCGGTACTCGCCTTCGGAGCGTTTCACTTCATCAAGTGCAGAGATCAACATGCCGCCAGTGCCGCAGGTGGGGTCATAGATCGACTCGCCCGCCTGTGGTGCCAGTAGCTGCGTCATCAGGTGAACGACAGTGCGGTTGGTGTAGAACTCAGCCGCCGTGTGGCCGGAATCGTCCGCGAACTTCTTGATCAGGTATTCGTAGGCATTGCCGAGTTCGTCCTCGGGCACGTTGGCGACCGACAGGGTCTGGGTCGAGAAGTGCTCGATGAGGTTCTTGAGCGTTTCGTCCGGCAGGCGCTCACGGTTGGTCCAGGGCGCGTCACCAAAGATGCCGTCGAGCAGGTCGGGGTTGGCCGACTCGATGGCGCGCATGGCTTTTTGGATCGCGGCGCCGACGTTCTTCGGGGTCTGGCGCACATCGTTCCAGTGGGCGCCTTCGGGGATCTGGAAGCGGTGGTTCTCGCCAAACTGGGCGTAGGACAGATCGCCGCCGGAACTGGCCAAGGCTGCTTCGTATTCTTCGTCCCAGACGTCCGAGACGCGCTTGAAGAACAGCAGCGGGAAGATGAACTGCTTGTAGTCGCCCGCGTCGATCAGGCCCCGCAGAAGCACGGCGGCGCCCCACAGGTAGCTCTCGAGTTCTTGCTGAGTAATGCGGCTCATTTCAGCCACCCCCCTTCGGCCATGACATGGGCGAGCCGTTCTTCGGCCTCCCGGCAGCGACTGAGCGCGTCCTTGAACGCCGCGATCGCTTCCGGCAGCGGCGGGATGTCTTCTCGCAGCGGCGGAAGAACGTAACGAGATATATTGAGCGTCCAGTCCTCGGCTTGGATCTCGTCGAGGCTGATCACACGTACCGCGTCTTTCACGTCGGCAAAGCCCCGATACCAGCCGAGGATTTCGGCGGCGTGCTCGGGCTCCAGATAGTTTTGCGCGCGACCCCGGCGGAACAGACGCGATGCATCTGCGATCAATACCTTCTTCTTGTGCTTCGTCGGCTTCCGCTTGCGCAGTACCAGGATGCAAGCCGCCAAGCCAGTGCCATAAAACAGATTGGGGGCCAACCCGATCACGGCTTCCACCAGATCCATTTCCAGCAGCTTTTGGCGGATGCTGCCCTCGACACCTTTACGGAACAGCGCGCCTTGCGGTAGCACCACGGCCATGCGGCCGGTCACATCGGCCATCGACTTGATCATGTGCTGGACCCAGGCGAAGTCGCCGCTCGACGAGGGTGGAAGCCCCGCAAAGTTGCGCCCGAACGGATCGTTCACCCACAGATCCTCCCCCCACTTTTCCAGCGAGAATGGCGGATTCGCGATCACGGAGTCGAAGGTGGCGAGCCGGTCGCCATCGAAGAGCGCCGGGTTGCGCAAGGTGTCGCCCCGCACCACCTGGAAATCCTCGATGCCGTGCAGGAACAGGTTCATCCGGGCAATGGCCGAGGTGGTGAGGTTCTTTTCCTGACCGTACAGCTTGCCCCACAGGCGCTTGACGTCGCCGTGCATCTCCCTGACGTGCTGCACAGCGGCCAACAGCATGCCGCCGGTACCACAAGCCGGGTCGTAGATGGTCTCGGCCTCTTTCGGGTCGAGCATGTCGATCATCAGCCGCACCACGCTGCGTGGGGTGTAGAACTCGCCCGCCTTCTTGTTGGTTGCGTCGGCGAATTTCTTGATCAGGTATTCGTAGGCATCGCCGAGCAGGTCGGACGTGACATTTTGGTTCCCGAGCGGCAGCTTGGAGAAGTGCTCGATCAGGTCTTTAAGCAGCGCGTCCGACAGCCGGTCTTTGTTGGACCACTGCGCGTCACCGAACACGCCATAGAGGGTGTCTGGGTTGGCCTTCTCGATCTCGCGCATCGCACGCTGCAATGCCGCACCGACGTTGCTTGCCTTGGTGCGAACATCGTTCCAGTGGCAGTCCTCGGGGATCTGGAAGCGGTGCGATTCCGGGAACCACGCCAGTTGCTCATCGCCGGTCTCATCGACGATCTCCTGATATTCCTCGTCCCAGACGTCGCAGATGCGCTTGAAGAACAGCAGCGGAAAGATGTAGGTCTTGAAGTCAGCAGCATCCACCGGACCGCGCAGAATATTCGCAGACTCCCAAAGGTGGCTTTCCAGCCGACTTAGTGTGATTTCAGGAAAACTCAAAGATTTAGTCCTTCGTTTTAGCGCCGCGAACATTCGCTCAGAGTCATTTTTCTATGCTCCGTCCCAGCGAAACCGGGTCAGGCTGCACGTTTCCCGTGGCAGCAGATGGGCTGTCCGCCAGTGATGTTGGAGTCTACGGCTCCACCGTACCTGATCGAGCCGGACTGCACGTTGCACAACCAAAAACGAGTCCGGAGTTTGGCGCGCTTTACGGCAAAACTTCTCTCCGTCCAGGAAATCTCACCGAACAGCGTCTGGGACCACGACGACTGCCGAATTGTAAAGGCATCGCGTCGTCATGCCACATAGCATCTGCCTGCGGCAGCGTGTGTTTTTTCGGCGTTCGTTTTGGGCCCAACACCGGCCACCCGGCACGCAAGAGAAATGTCGCTTCATGGCCGAACTAAGCCAGACAACCTGACACTGTCTGCTTGGTCTGGTCCAGTTTTATACAGATGAGAGACATGACGCACTTTTGAGTGCTGCCATTTGGGCAATGCGGACCGATATCTAACCCGGAACCGCGCATGCGCCGCCTCGCGCCTTTAAGCTGCTCGCTCCACCACCCAGCGAGCCGGGCTCTAGCAGGGCGCGAGTTGAACGGCGCGCGCCGCTTTGACTGCATCGCGTACCCGCATGATCGTCTGGCGGCTCGTGCCAAATCGCCGAGCAAGCGCGGCCACGCTTGCCCCCGCGTCCAACTCGCGCAGCACGTCCGCCCGCTGCTCGTCCGACAGGGCGGACGGCCGCCCCATCGCCTTACCTTCCGCCTTCGCGCGAGCGATACCAGCGTGCGTGCGCTCAATCAACAGATCCCGCTCGAATTCGGCCACCGCGTTCAACACCTGCATCGTCATCCGGCCGGCCGCGCTCGTCAGATCTACGCCGCCCAGGGCGAGACAATGAACCCGGATACCGCGTTCGGCCAATCCCTCGACCGTGGCCCGCACGTCCATCGCATTGCGGCCGAGTCGGTCGAGCTTCGTCACGATCAACACGTCGCCTTCTTCCATCTTGACGAGCAACTGCGCAAACCCCGGCCGCTGATCGGCGCTTACGCTCCCCGAAATGCTTTCCGACACAACGCGGCGCTTGTCGACCGAGAAGCCGGCCGCCTCGATCTCTCGTAACTGGTTCGCGGTGGTCTGGTCGGACGTACTGACGCGGGCATAGGCAAAGGTTCGGGACATATCGGGCACCCAATCTGTACGAAATGGTTGTCCGAATATAAGACAATGTCCAAAACATTTCAACCCTTATTTACGGACAGGGCAAAATGCCCCTGTCCGCAAGGGATCGGTTTTGGACACCCCTACGGCATCGTTGACTTTAGTATCTCAATTCGCAATCGAAATTAATCGACGTCGAGGACGGCGAGAGACCGGCGTCGTACCATTGCGCGCGTCTCGGGTGCAAATTTCTTAAAAAGGATGCTTCGATGAACGAGGAACCTACCGTAAGCAACTCGGGCTTGGGATCCGATCTTCCGCTTACCGACCCCTCTGAAGACGAGTTTGGGTATGCGCCATTCGCGTCCCAACTTGCCCAGGCCATAGTTGCTAACAATAATCCTCAAGGGCTGGTCTTGGCCGTCCACGGGAAATGGGGCAGTGGCAAGTCAAGTCTATTGAACTTCATCAAGCATGATTTAAAGACGCTGCCGGATGAAAAGCGTCCCGTCGTAGTTGACTTCAACCCTTGGTGGTTCGAGGGCCGCGAGCAAATCGCCACGCAGCTCCTAGAGCAGTTCTCCGCTCAACTGCCGGACAGGCTGAAACATGTTCGAACGCTAGCCAAACTTATTGGGAAGTATTCGAAGCAGATTGCCTCGGTGGCGGCTGATTATTCTGGATACTCTTGGATCAAGGCTCCTCTGGCATGGCTACTCGGGTGGATTCCTGGAATGAAATTCTTGACCGAGAAAACCGGCGTGCCCCAGGTCAAGAAGAAGGTTGCCGCAGCCTTGAAGGCCAGCGACAAGCGCTTCGTCTTCTTCATCGATGACATCGATCGGCTTACGCCCGACGAGACTAGGGATTTGTTCCGTGCGATCAAAGCTCTGGCCGACTTCCCTGAAGTGGTCTACCTCCTCTTCTTCGATCGCGAGGAGGTCGCCAAAGCCTTGACCGCCTCCTTGAGGATGGACGGCGAGGCGTACCTCGAAAAGATCATCCAAGCTCCCTTTCATTTGCCGGCTGTGGACAAGGGCCTTCTACAGCAGAAGCTGTTCAAGGGGCTGGATGCGATCATCGATTCGCGGCCAATGCCGTTCCCGTTCGACCAAGGCCGCTGGGCCGAAGTGTTCAATGACGGCCTGGACCGCTTCATCGAGAAACCCCGAGACGTCGTCCGGATCCTCAATGCGATCTCGGTGATTTATCCCCCCTTGGCGGGCGAGGTAAACGCAGTCGATATCATCGCCTTAGAGTTCCTGCGGGTCTTCGAACCAACCGTCTACGCCAGCATCCGAGACGGCAAAGAGTTCTTCTGCGGACGGCCTTCGCAACTCGATCACCTGAAGGCGGCTGAGAAGGCCTATTTCGAGAAATGGCGGGAATCGCTTCCGGAGGGCTTGCGAGAGTGGCTCGTTTCACTGGTTGGTAAGCTCTTCCCCAAGGTTGTCCAGATGCTTGGAAGCCACTTTTTGGTTTCAGGAGACGAAAGCGATTGGCGCAAAGAGCTTCGTCCCTGCAGTCCCGAATGCTTTGGCGTCTACTTCCAATTCGGCGTACCGGCCGGACACATCACGCGGGCGGAGTTGGATCGCTTGGTCAGCCAGGACACTCCAGAAGAAATGGCCTCTTTGCTTTTCGAAGCCAAAGAATATGTCTTCCCAGATGGCCACTCCAAAGCTCGCGATCTGATCGAACGCCTCCGTGATTTCGATGAGATCGAGGTCGGCCAAACGGTCAAGTTAGTGACGGCCCTCATTTCCAACACACACCTTCTGCTTCGCCAGCGAGACGAGCGGGGCGGTGGCTTTTCACTGCCCAACCGTTGGCGAATCCTCGGTTTGGCAACCAAACTAATGAAGCGACTCGAACCGCGTACTCGGCAAGACCTTCTGATGAGCCTTGCAACCTCTTCGCCAAGCTTTTTGGGACTCGTGGGTCTTGCAGACATGGCATTGGAGGCCACACGTGACCCGTCGAAGGCTCCCGAAGCGATGCTCGAACTGGAGGACACCTTTCCGGGACGCTTTGCGGCCACCGTCGGCAAACGGTTAGACCAAGCCAGCCTCGAAGAACTTCTATCTATGCCCGAGCTCGACTACATTGTCTACCGATGGAGCGCTTGGGGTGACTCGGCCCGCATCCGAGAAGTCTTCGAGACCATGATCGAAGACGACGATCGGCTGTTGATCTTGCTCGATAAGTTCGTTAGGACAGGCATGCGTCATTCGGGCACCTCGTCGACGGAAATCTACCAGCTATCCCTGGAGCCCCTAGCAGTTTTAATGGATCTCGATGCGATGGAACCTCGAATTCGCTCGCTCCAAAACCGGGGCGATCTGACCGTCCGCCAACGGGCTGCCACCAACCGATATCTCAAAGGCTTGCAGCGTATCAAGGAGGGCAAAGATCCCGACGGCTTCTATTTTGATGACTTCGACGACTGATTTGCTCGCTCGGCCGGTAGAGTCGCGCAGGCACTCATTTCGCCTTGGATGAGGTGTTTGTGGATTCATCGAGCACGCGAACGCAAACCACTCCATATTCCCCAAATAGCATAGTAGGAAATGCGATGCCAGATACGTCCAACAATCTCCCACACGTCGAAAGAGTCCAATTCGTTGTAGGCGAACAGGACGCCGGGAAGAGTACCGAACTGCGAAGCATGTTCGTCGATCCTCGATTCGGAACCAAGGGGGTCGTGCCAACAGAAAAACGCCTGAAACTGGTTACGCTATCCCGTGAGCGTTGCCTGTTTATCCGTCTGACATCCCCGCATGAACGGAAAGAAACTATCGGCGATTTTTTTGGGACGATCGCTCGTGCCCGGAAACGCGCTGCGCGGTTCGGATTTCGTCGGTTCAACGTGTCGTGTGCTTTGCAGCCTTTTGCGGCAAACTTGATGCCGGATTTGCTCGAAGTATGCTCGGAAGTACGTACTCAGCTCAATCCAGAGCGTACACGAGTTGTTATTATCGATCCGAGACAAGATGGTCAAAACGGAGCAAATATTCCACGCACCACCATTCAGAAGTTGCACACACAAGCGGTTGAACTCATCAAGATCGATGGCAAGCACTCCCGCCATAATTATCCGAACGGGTTGGTACTAGCCGATTTCTTTGATTTCGGTTGAAGTTTGGAGGGATGTAGCTACCGAAGCTGTATTCGCGCAGTGTAGCGACCCGTGAGAAAATATCGACCGTCGAGCCTAGGGTGGCCACCCGAAAACCGGACACCTTCGCCGGCTGGCTCGGCACTCTTCAGAAGGTGGCGGCACAGAAGGGTGCTCCATTGCATAACCCGCATAAACCTCGCCCAACTTCAATAAAGTCAGCGCGTCCCGGGCTCCGTGCCCGACGCGCGAGTCCGCTCGCTCGGAGTCTACGCTCGTTCGCGGCCGCTGCGGCACGACATCGAGCTTCACAACCCTTTGCGGCAGATCAAGGCGAAAGCCCGTTCGGCCAAATGCAAGATCTTATCCCGCCCAATATCCCGGTTGGTGAAGCCATGGGACTGCTCGCCGGTTTGTTGGTCAGATGCGTCGATTCGGCCAACCCGCGCGCGACACAAGAGTTGATGAAGCATGAGCTGTTCAACAGTCGTACGTTGGAAGCCGTGGTGCTTTACGCTAGGCGTGAAAGCGAATCGATGCTGGCTGAGCGGATCAACGAGCTGCATACGCAGATCGCCGAAATGACTGAGCAGCACGACATATTGCAAGCGCATCTGGCAATGCTCCAGGCCGAGCAACGAGAGCGACAGGAGCAAGCGAAACAAAAGCGACGCAAGGCTATCAAGCCAGCACAAGCGGCGCGACTTGCAGGGGCGACCAATACGAAGATCTCCGCCGAACTCACTCGACGGCGACGCAATGGCGAGGATATCCAAGGTCGTCACGTTTGCTCGGAGATCGCCGCGCGACTTGGCGTTACGGCAGATCACGTGCGCAAGGTAAAGCGAAACTGGCTCAGTGGGTTAAAGCATGAAAAACGAGACTGACGTATCGATCGTCTTGTTTTGTGCAACCGAAACGCGATTATCGATACGGTAGTCGCGCATCTCGCTTCAAGCTCCGTACTAGCCCGTGCAGTCCCGCACGGTTCCTAGAGATGAGGGGTTTGAATGGAAAATCTGTCTTTAACGTCCGGCAATCGAGTTGTCCGCATGCGACCGCTTATTGAGCGTGTCGGCTTGAGCAAAAGCGAAATCTATCGCCGAATTCAGGCAGGAACGTTTCCTCGGCCAATCGCACTCGGCGTTCGTGCCGTCGGCTGGCTCGAACGGGACGTAGAGTTGTGGCTCGTGACTCGCGCGAAGCGAGGTGAGGCATGAGCATGAGCGACACGACCAAGTTGGCGGAACAAACTGCCATTGATTTGGAGTCCGCGCGTACGACGCAAAAGGCTGCCGAAGTCCAGCACTATTGGACATTGGTCGAGCATCAACATGAGCGCTACGCGTTGGCGCACGAGCATTGTGTTGATACGGATCGTAAGGAAGCGGCTCGCGGCATGATGGCTGCGGCCGCCATTTTCGAGATCGATGGTCGGCGCATGCCTTCTAGATTAAAAAAGGCAGCCGACGTCATCAAGATCGCGGTATTTCTCCTCGATCCGAAGGCCCCTGCATGACGTCGAACCAAAGTCACTTTGCCGTGACGAAGGGCACGGCGAGTCGGCCGCGTCACGCCGTTGCCTCTAGGCTGTCCCTTCCTCGATTTGCGCATTGCGGCGGTGCGCAGTATCCTGTGACCGTCGCTGAGACAACAGCGGCCGGGCGTGGAACCCCGAATCCAAAGGCGGACAACCGCCGCTCAGGCGGTATTTTTTCGTCCGCACGCCTTCGCGCGCCTTCTTCTATGGGCGGGCCTTGGCGGGGACGGCCTCGGCCGTGCCGGTTTCCTTTGGTCCGGTGTTCCAACCCCGTCATGTGCCCGCCCACCCCGATTGGAACCGGGGAGCGGGTTGTAGCCAATCCCAAAGGAGGTCGCACCCAATGCGCCAGTCGTCGCACGCCCATACCGGGCAGCAATCCCACCTCATTCAATCCATCGTCCGCACAGCACTGCGCGACGCGGCAACCGCCAGCACGTATCAGGATGCGCTCGATGCAACCGGCGCGGCACTGGCCGCGATCGCTGCGCTCGTTCGTGCGGAGGTGCGCCATGGCTGAGCTGCGCTGCAAGATCGGCGATCTGGCGATCGTCACGAAGTGCGATGCACGTTCACGCATCGGCATGCTGGTCGAGGTTGCATCGGCTCGTCCTACGCCGAATCACGATTGGCGCGTGCGGATCTTGGGCGGCCCCGTCTCGGGGCATAGCGTCTGCGGTCGCCGGTTTGGCGACTTCATGCACGCGGCCGTCTATGACTGGAACCTCACGCCGATTCGCGGCGAAGCGGAGCTGGATTGCACGATCGATGTCGGGCAACTCCTCGCGTCGATTCTGGAGGTGCGCCATGTCTAAATACCGCCTGCCGAACGAAGTCACGATGATCGCCATGTGTGCGGCCCATCAGTTCGCCCAGCTCGAAGCCCTGTTCGATGCTGTCCGTTCGCATCTTGCGGAGGGCACGTACGAGCGCGCGCTCGTCGACATGGGGCAAGGCGTCGCAAGCCGGTATTCGGCCGAAATGCGCCGCACTGCGCAACCGGAGGTGTGCCATGACTGATCAGCGCATCCGAACCGCGGTTATCAACGGATTCGACAACGCACCGCCGCTCGATACCGGCGCTCCGATCGAGCTGCAATTCGCCGTCGACCTGGGCGCGATCTGCGCCGACGCATGGCTCGACCTGAAAGGCGACGTGCGCCTGCACGACTACGCGGCGCATCAAGCCGCTGCGTTTGCGCGCGGCATGGAAGCTGCCATGCAGGACGCGGGCGACGTCGACGCGCACCGCGTGACGATCAGCCGCCAAGCGTTCGCGGCCGGCCTGATGGGGCGCGTACAGCAACACCTGTTCGCGGCGCTCGGCCTCGTCACGCGCGAACCGCGCACGACGCACTGAGGGACGGTCATGGCAAAGACGAACAAGAACGCCGTGCAACCGCTCGCGCCGCACTTCGTGGCTGAGGTGAACCGTCCTGACCGCAACCGCATCGGCACACGGATCAGTGACGCCATGGAGCTGCTGGACAGCCTGCATTGGGCGGCCGACAAGGCCATGTCCGATGACGACTACTGGCTTGTGCTAAGCCTGTTCCGCGCGTCCCTGCCGTCGATCGGCGCAGCGCTGGAGGCAGCCAACGACGCCCTTGGCGAGTCGCGGCTCGGCCGCTACGTCTACAGCAACGACGTCACGGCCGGCGGGGCGGTTCTGTCGGTGCCTCGCGCGGCCGGCTAACGTCCCGCCGCTAGGCATCGTCACGTCATTCAATTCTTCGCGCGTCGGGTAGCTGCTTGCCCGATATGGACTACTAATCGGAAGTCGACCGACGCGCGTCCAGTGGGAACCTATGAGTAACGCACCCATGTCCGAATTCGAGCGGGCGAGAGTCGCGCTCGGCTATGTTCCGCCCGACGACCGCGACACGTGGAGTCAGGTGGGGATGGCGCTCAAGGCCGAGTTTGGCGAGGAGGGCTTCGCCCTCTGGAACGAATGGAGCCAAGGCGCGCAGAACTACGACGGCAAGGACGCGCGCGATGTGTGGAAGTCGTTCAAGGGCGGCAAGATCACCATCAACACGCTGTTTCACCTCGCCAAGCAAGGCGGCTTCGATCCGCGTGCGCATCGTGCGAAGCCGGTCGATCCAGCGGAGCGCGAGCGGCAGAAGGCCGAACGCGCGGCCCGCGAGGCGGCCGAGCTGGCCGAACTGACCGAGAAACAGCAATCCGCGTCGGCGCTCGCGGAATCGATCTGGTCGGCGGCCGAACCTGCGCCGGCCGATCACCCGTACCTCGTTCGCAAGCGCATCCCGGTCGACGCGCTGCGCGTCTATCGCGGCGGTTTGTGCATCGGCACGGCCGCATGCGACGGCGCACTCGTCATCCCGGCGCGTGACGCGGCCGGAAAGCTGTGGACGCTGGAGTTCGTCCTGACGGACGGCCAGAAACGCTATCTGCCGAACGGCCGCAAGGCGGGCTGCTTCTCGCTGATCGGTGGCCCGCTATCTTCCGCGCCGTCCACGTTGTTGATTGGCGAGGGTTACGCCACGTGCGCGACGCTCGCGGCCGCGACCGGCTATCCGGCCGCTGTCGCGTTCGACGCCGGCAACCTGCACGCGGTGGCGACGGCGCTGCGCGGCCAGTATCCGGACGCTCGCATCGTCGTGTGCGCCGACGACGACCACACGACGAAGGGCAATCCGGGCGTGACGAAGGCCCGCGCGGCGGCCGAGGCCGTCGCCGGCATCGTCGCCGTGCCCGACTTCGGTCCGAACCGCCCAGCGGCCGGCACCGACTTCAACGACCTTGCTGCGCACGTCGGCCCGGATGCGGTTGCCGCCGCCGTGCGCGCTGCGCTCGCGTCGGCCGGCTCGCCGGATGCTGGCAAGGGCAAGACCGCTCCAGCCGCCGCGAAGCCCGCCAAGCGCCCGAAAACGGCTCGCGCGCAGGACGGCAAGTCGCGGTTCGTCGTCGACGACAAGGGCGTGTGGTTTCACGGCTTCAACAATCAGGGCGACCCGCTCCCGCCGCATTGGGTTAGCACGCGGATCGACGTGATCGCGGAGACGCGAAACGAAATGAACAGCGAGTGGGGCTACCTGCTCGAATTCACGGACCGCGACGGCATTCTGAAGCGATGGGCGGTGCCGGCCGGCCTCTTTGCCGGCGACGGCACGGAGCTGCGGCGCATGCTGCTCGATATGGGCGTGAAGCTCGGCGTGACGCAAATCGCCCGCACGCAGATCGCGAACTATGTGCAGATGGCGCAGCCCGACGAGCGCGTGCGTTGCGTGCCGCGCGTCGGCTGGCATCACGGCGCGTTCGTGCTGCCCGATCGCGTCATCGGCACCGGCAAAGAGGCGCTGATCTATCAGGCCGACACGCCCATCCAGAGCCAGTTCAAAGAGCGCGGCACGCTGGACGACTGGCAACGCGAGGTCGCCGCCTACTGCGTCGGCAATAGCCGGCTGCTGTTCTGCGTCGCTACCGCCTTCGCTGGTCCGCTGCTGCACTTCTCCGGGCTTCAGTCGGGCGGGTTTCACCTGCTCGGCACGACGTCCAAGGGCAAGTCGACGGGCGGTGTCATCGCCGCGTCCGTGTTCGGCTCGCCGGACTACGTGCGGAGCTGGAAGGCGACCGACAACGCGCTCGAAGCCGTGGCCACGCAGCATAGCGACGCGCTGCTGATCCTCGACGAAATCGGGCAGGTGGAACCGCGCCTGGTCGGCGATGTGATCTACATGCTCGCGAACGAGTCGGGAAAGGCCCGCGCGTCGCGTAGCGGCTCGGCCAAGCCCGTGCTGACGTGGCGGCTGCTGTTCCTGTCGAACGGCGAAAAGAGCGTGTCCGCGCTGATGGCGGAGGGTAACAAGCCGATGAAAGGCGGTATCGAGGTGCGCTTGCCCGCGATCCCGGCCGAGGTCGGCGAGATGGGCGTCGTGGAGAAGCTGCACGGTTTCCCGACGCCGGCCGCGCTGATCGAACACCTAGAGCGGCACGCCGGCATGCACTACGGCACGGCCGGCCCCGCGTTCATCGAGTGGGCGTCGTCGCAGGCCGGCGAGCTGGCCGAGCATCTGCGCATGCGCGTCGACGAGCTGGTCGGGCAATGGGTGCCGGAGGGCTCGCATTCGCAGGTCGCGCGCGTCGCCAAGCGGTTCTGCCTCGTTGCGGTGGCCGGCGAGCTGGCGACGGCGCACGGGCTGACCGGCTGGCCGCAGGGCGAAGCGGTCGAGGCCGCGCGTCGCTGCTTCGAAGGCTGGCTCGAACTGCGCGGCGGCACCGGCAATTCGGACGAAGCGGATGCGGTGCGACAGGTGCTGCACTTCCTCGTCGCACACGGCGACAACCGTTTCGTGTGGATGAACCGGGCGCAGGACGACCATCGACCGAACGCGCCGCACCGTGCGGGCTGGAAACGACTCGTGAAACACGACAAGAGCAGCATCGCCATCGAGTCGGATCAAGCGTATTACGCCGAGTTCGGCGAGAAGATGAGCGCCGAAGACGCGGAAAGCGTCGAGACGGAATACCTGATCGAGTCAACCGTGTTTCGCAAGGAAGTATGCGCCGGCTACGACCATAGGATCGTCGAGAAGGCTTTGATGAAGCGGGGTGTGCTGATGCTGCGTAGCGATGGGCGTCCGTATCGACAAGAACATATTCCCGGCATGACAAAGAAACTCATGGTCTATCGCGTCCTGCCGTCCATCTTCTCACTCGAAATCTAAGCTGCACCGCCGCCGTCCGGGAGGGCGGTGGCGGGCATCCCTTTGCGCGGCACTTTTGGCCCGTGCCTCAAAGTTACTTTGAGCGATACGCGCCAGATGGAACCGGGCGGGCGTTGGCAGTGACTCTTGCTGTATCCGTAACAATTCAGCCCGATTTATCTCCAGTATCTCCAGCGCTCTCCAAATCGTTTGGAGACGCTCGGATCCTTACCCCATAAGGCTTTGCGGCCGATTCAGGCATTTATCTCCAACTCTCCAACTCATTTTGCACTGACCGGACAGGCGTCGACCGTCTGCGTCGACCGCGAAGCTAGACGGGGCGCGGCTCTCCGGGATTCGCAGGGCGCCGAAACCGTGTTTTAGAGGGGGGGGTCCGCGATGCGCCCCGATCGGACATTGTTACGTTGGCCGCAAGTGTCGAGGGCGAGCAAGGGACCCTGTAGCAGGGTCAATATGCGGGGGCTCACACCCGCGTCTTTTCTCTACTGACGGCAAACATAGGGGGGCACATAATAATAAGGGGCCAAATCGTCGGCTTACCCTATGCCTAGGCCGCTTGCGTTTTACTGGTGGGAAACGCACGGAAGGGGGTCATACTCGCAGCGGTACGGATCTATCCTGCCGCCGCGATCGGGATGATCTGCGCCCCACTCTGCTTGTCGAGATAGTCCGCCCACCACTGCATCATTCGATGGCGCTCAGACAGATACTCGGCATGGTTGTATGCCGCCCGCACCCCGTCCTGCTCCGAGTGGGCGAGCTGGCGCTCGATCCAGTCGGAATTGAATCCCTTCTCGTTCAAGATCGTTGAAGCGAGACCACGGAACCCGTGCCCGGTCATACGGCTGCGATAGCCCATCCGGTATAGAGCGTACAGAATCGTGTTCTCGCTCATCTGCTGCAACGGTCTGCGGCTGTTCGGGAACAGCCAGCGACGGTGGCCCGTCAGCGCGCACAGCTCGGAAAGCAGCGCGATCGTCTGCTCGGCGAGCGGCACGATATGCACGCGGCGCATCTTCATCTTCTCGGCCGGAATGCGCCACTCTCGGCGCTCCAAGTCGATCTCCGTCCACTCGGCCTGCCGCAGCTCGATGGTGCGAACGAACGTCAATGCCAGGAATCGCAGAGCGAGCCGGGTCTCGGGCTCGCCTTCATAAGAAGCGATCGAGCGAAGCAGCTCCGGCAGCTCGCTTTCGCCGACCCGCGCCATGTGCTTGACGGGCACTGCCTTCAATGCGCCTCGCAGGTCCGGCGACGGATCTCGCTCGGCACGGCTCGTCGCGACGGCATAGCGAAACACTTGGCCGCATGTCTGCAACGTCTTCCGCGCCGTCTCGAACGCCTCCCGACCTTCGATGCGTCGAATGACCGCGAGCAAATCCGGTGCGCCGATCGAAGAAATCGGACGCTGGCCGATCAGGGGAAACACCTCGCGATCGAGCTGTTTCTTGACTCGGTTCGCGTGCGAAGCGCTCCATGTCGCTTGCTGCGCCTCGTACCACTCCAGCGCGACGGCCTCGAAGGTGTTCTGTGCGGCAATGGCGCGAGTCTGCTTCTCGACGTCACGCTCGAACGCAGGGTTCTTCCCTTCCCCTAACAGCCGCTTCGCTTCGTCACGCCTCGACCGCGCATCAGCGAGAGACGTCGCGGGATAGTCGCCGAACGTCAGCAGGTTTTCTTTGCCATTGAACCGGTATTTGAGCCGCCATTTCTTCGAGCCACTGGGGCGCAGATCGAGAAACAGGCCGCCACCGTCGAAGAGTTTGTTTCCCCCGGCCTCATCGAACTTCGCGTTGCGGCACTTGGCGTCGGTAAGAGGTTTGCTTTTCATTGTTCGTCGGGGGTACGGCATACCCCCAAATCCCCGAAGTCATACCGCGAATCTTACCCCCAAATTTCCGGGATGCCCCGGTCTCTCTCGGCACTTCCAGAAACAAAAAACCCGCGTCAGCGCTAGGCTGGACGCGGGTTTTGGGACTTCTCGGTACTACGTGATACTAGTGTTTGGTGCCGGCTGCAGGACTCGAACCCGCCACCTGATGATTACAAATCAACTGCTCTACCAGATGAGCTAAGCCGGCGTAAGCGCGAGATTCTACCTCATTTCACGATCTTGAGGCGAGGTCTGCTGCCACCTTTCGAGCCGTCGCCGTCGGTTTTCGGCGGTTCGTCGGCACCTTCGGAGGGCTCCTCGTTGGCGCCGCTGTCTGCCACCGGCGTCAACGTAGCCGAAGACTCGTCGCGCTGCACATCATCCGCCTGCGCCGCGTCATCGTCGAACGTGCCCGAATCCTCGCCTTCGCCCGCGACCGCATCGACCTGGAATGCCATCCCCTGCCCGTTCTCGCGCGCATAGATCGCGAGCACGTTGGCAACCGGAATCTCGATCTTGTGCGCCTTCCCGGAGAACCGGGCAGTGAACTCGATCCACTCGTTGCCCATCTGCAACTGGCTCGTCGCCTCGAAGCTGATGTTGAGCACGATCTCGCCGTCACGCACGAACTGACGCGGCACGCGCGTCGAGTTGTCGACCCTCACCGCGATATGCGGCGTGTAACCGTTATCGGTGCACCACTCGTACAACGCGCGCAGCAGATAAGGCTTCGTTGAAATCTCTTGCATCACAATCCTCGAACCCGGAGCGGGCGGCGCGGCACGCCGCGCCGCCCGCTCCGTCTTGCCTTCATTGCATCATCAACGACGCATGACCTTTTCGGACGGCGTCAGTGCTTCGATATAGGCCGGACGGCTGAAGATCCGCTCCGCGTACTTCATCAGCGGAGCAGCGTTCTTCGACAGCTCGATGCCGTAGTGATCCAGACGCCACAGCAGCGGCGCGATCGCGACGTCGAGCATCGAGAACTCCTCGCCGAGCATGTACTTGTTCTTCACGAAGATCGGCGCGAGCTGCGTCAGGCGATCGCGGATCGCGAGGCGTGCCTTCTCGTGATTCTTCTCCGCTGCCTTGCCCTTCTCGTTCTCGAGCGTGCTGACGTGAACGAACAGCTCCTTCTCGAAGTTGAGCAGGAACAGGCGCGCGCGTGCGCGCTGCACGGGGTCGGCCGGCATCAGTTGCGGATGCGGGAAGCGCTCGTCGATGTACTCGTTGATGATGTTCGATTCGTACAGGATCAGGTCGCGCTCGACCAGGATCGGCACCTGACCGTACGGGTTCATCACCGAAATGTCTTCCGGCTTGTTGAACAGGTCGACGTCACGGATTTCGAAGTCCATGCCCTTCTCGAACAGCACCAGCCGGCAACGCTGGGAGAACGGGCAAGTTGTGCCGGAATACAGAACCATCATATTTGCGTTTCCTCAAAAAAGCCGAGGGCCGGCACGCGGCGCAGCCCCTTTCACGGGTTCCGCGTTGCGCCGGCCCCACGCCGGTCAGGCGTGTTTACTTGATATCTTTCCAGTACGCGGCATTGAGCCGCCAGGCCAGGAAAGTCAGGACACCGAGAAAGACCAGCACCCACACGCCGAGGCGCTTGCGGGTCTGCTGGGCCGGCTCGGACATCCATGTCATATAGGCCACCAGGTCGGCAACCGCAGCGTCGTAGTCCGGGGACGACAGCGTCCCCGGCGTGACCTGCTGGAAGCCGACGAGCGTGTGGACCTTCTCGCCCGTCTCCTCGTCCGTCTTGTCTTCGAATTTGGCAATGCGCTGCCCCTGCAGTTGCCACAATACATGGGGCATGCCGACGTTCTCGAACACCGCGTTGTTCCAGCCGGACGGCCGCGTATCGTCGCGGTAGAAACTCCGCAGATACGTATACAGCCAGTCGCGGCCGCGCGCGCGCTCCTCGACCGACAGGTCGGGCGGCGAGGTGCCGAGCCAGTTCTTCGCGTCTTCGGGCCGCATCGCGACGGACATCGTGCTCCCGACCTTGTCGGTCGTGAACAGGAGATTCGTTTCGATCTCCTTCTGGGATATGCCCAGATCCGTCAGACGGTTGTAGCGCATCAGGTTCGCGCTGTGGCAGTTCAGGCAATAGTTTACAAACAATTGCGCGCCGTGCTGAAGCGAAACGAGATTTTCCGTGTTATCGGGCGCCCGGTCGAGCGGAAAATTACCTTCCGCCCGCACGCCCGGCGCCACCAGCAGCGCACACGCGGTCGCCCCGATCAGCGCGAGTGTCGAAAGCAGTTTCTTCATGTCGTTCTCTCCTCGCTCACGTTAATGGGGCTTGAAGCGCACCCGCTCCGGCGGCTGCTTGAACGTGCCAAGCGGCGTCCAGACGGGCATGCCGAGGAAGAACGCGAAGTAGATCAGCGCACAGGCCTGCGCGATCAGCGTCGCAGCCGGCGATGGCGGCCGCGTGCCGAGAAACGCGAGGGTCAGGAACGCCGCGACGAAGATCCCGAGGAACACCTTGTGGAACAGCGGCCGGTAGCGGATCGACTTCACCGGGCTGCGGTCGAGCCACGGCAGGAAGAACAGCGTGATCACCGCCGAGCCCATCACGACGACGCCCCAGAACTTCGACTCCGTCAGGTACATGAACACGACGATCGCCGCGGCCAGCACCGGCAGCCCGGCCTTCCACTTGCCGCGCGCGCGGATGAGCGCAAGCACGCCAAGCACCGCGATCACGATCATCAGCACGATCTTGAACGGGTCGGTGGTCGCGCGCAGCATCGCGTAGAACGCGGTGAAGTACCAGACCGGCGCAATCTCGGGCGGCGTCTGCAGCGGGTTCGCCGGGACGAAGTTGTTCGCCTCGAGGAAGTAGCCGCCCATCTCCGGCGAGAAGAACACGATCAGCGCGAACACCATCAGGAACACGCACACGCCGAGGAAATCGTGCACCGAGTAGTACGGGTGGAACGGGATGCCGTCGAGCGGAATGCCGTTCTCGTCCTTCTTCGCCTTGATCTCGATGCCGTCCGGATTATTCGACCCCACTTCGTGCAGCGCGACGAGGTGCGCGATCACGAGGCCGACCAGCACCAGCGGAATCGCGATCACGTGAAACGCAAAGAAGCGGTTCAGCGTGACGTCGGACACGACGTAATCGCCGCGAATCCACAGCGACAGGTCCGGGCCGACGAACGGGATCGCCGAGAACAGGTTCACGATCACCTGCGCGCCCCAGAACGACATCTGGCCCCACGGCAGCAAATAGCCGAAGAACGCCTCGGCCATCAGGCACAGGAAGATCGCGCAGCCGAAGATCCACACGAGCTCGCGCGGCTTGCGGTACGACCCGTACAGCAGCCCGCGGAACATGTGCAGGTAGACGACCACGAAGAACATCGATGCACCGGTCGAGTGCATGTAGCGGATCAGCCAGCCCCACGGCACCTCGCGCATGATGTACTCGACCGACGCGAATGCGAGCGTCGAGTCGGGCTTGTAGTTCATCGTCAGGAAAATGCCCGTGACGATCTGGTTGACGAGCACGAGCAGCGCGAGGGAGCCGAAGAAGTACCAGAAGTTGAAGTTCTTCGGCGCGTAGTACTCGGAAACGTGCTTCTTCCAGGTAGACGTGAGCGGGAAGCGCTGGTCGATCCAGCCGGTGAGACCTGTCGTGGAGACTTCCTTGTTGTCGGCGGCCATCACGCTTCTCCTTTCTCGTCCTTGCCGATCACGAGGGTCGTCGCCGACGTGAACATGTAGGGCGGGATGTCGAGATTCTGAGGCGCCGGCTTGTTCTTGAACACACGGCCGGCGAGGTCGTAGGTCGAACCATGGCACGGGCACAGGAAACCACCCGGCCAGTCGTCCGGCAGGTTCGGCTGCGGACCCGGCGTGAAGCGTTGGCTAGGCGTGCAGCCGAGGTGCGTACATACGGCCATCACGACGAGAATGTTCTTGCGATCGGTCCGCGCGCGATATTCGTTCGCGCAATACGCGGGCAACGGCATCGAATACGGGGACTTCGTGGTCGGATCGGCCACATCCTTGTCGGCCTTGACCACGTCGGCCAGCATCGAATCGGTGCGATTCAGGATCCAGACGGGCTTGCCGCGCCACGGCACGGTGACCATCTCGCCAGGCTTCAGGCTGCTGATGTCGACTTCGACCGGTGCACCGGCCGCTTTCGCTTTCGCGGACGGCGCAAGCGACGCCGCGAAAGGTATGACGGTGGCTACGCCTCCTACGCCACCTGCTACGGATGTCGCAATCAGCCAGGTACGGCGGCCGCTGTCGACGCGTTTCTCTTCCTTGTCTCGCATCACACGCCCCACTTCTGAGTTGGATTTTCCGTCACGACTTTCCATTCCGCCGCTAGTTTGCTCGAATGGAGTCGTCATTTACAAGGCCCGGAGATGAAAATCCCTTCGAAGTGTTTGATAGTTAAGGGTTATCCCCCACTATCGGAGCGGTTAAATCATTGTTCTTTTAAGCGTTCACTACATTACGAAATTTCGATGCGCTGCCGCAAATCCGGCGCTCAGACCGGATTATGAATATCGATAAAAAGGTGTTCGAGATCGAATTCTTCGGACAAGTGGGCGCCAAGCGCCTGGATTCCGTAACGCTCGGTCGCATGGTGCCCTGCCGCAACGAACGCGACGCCGCTTTCGGCCGCCGTATGCGTCACGTATTCGGACACCTCGCCCGTCAGGTACACGTCCGCGCCGGCGTCGATTGCCGCATCGAAATAGCTCTGCGCGGCGCCCGTGCACCACGCGATGCGGCGCAATTGCAGGTCCGGATCGCCGAACACGAGCGGCGTGCGGCCGAGCGTGCGCTCGACCTTCGCGACGAAGTGTTCGAGCGTGACGGGCATCGGCAGCGTTGCCATCCAGCCGAGGTCACCGTCGCCGAAACGTTGCTCGCCGATCAGCCCGAGCTTCTCGCCGAGCTGCGCGTTGTTGCCGAACTCGGGATGCGCGTCGAGCGGCAGGTGGAACGCGAACAGGTTCAGGTCGTTCGCGAGCAGCAGCTTCAGGCGCTGATACTTGCGGCCCGTGATCTGCGGCGCCTCGTTGCGCCAGAAATAGCCGTGATGGACGAGCACGGCATCTGCCCCCCATTCGAGCGCGGCTTCGAGGAACGCGACCGACGCGGTCACGCCGGTGGCGATCTTCTCGATCTTGCGGCGCCCCTCGACCTGGAGACCGTTCGGGCAATAGTCCTTGAAGCGCGCGGTTTCAAGGGTATTGTTCAAGTACAATTCAAGTTCGATCCGATCCATATAAACCTCTAATCCATTCAGATGCTTAGACGCTTCTGGCTGTTCTTCGCGCAAGCGGTTACCGTGCTGCTCGCGCTGATGTTCATCGTCGTGACGCTCAAGCCGCAATGGCTGCAACGGCAAGGACAGCTCGGCAAGCAGCTCGCGACGCCGATCGTTGCGCTGCGGGAAGTCGCGCCGGGCATCGGCGGTGCGCCGGCGACCACGTCGTACGCGGAAGCCGCGCAGAAGGCGATGCCGGCCGTCGTCAACGTATTCTCCAGCAAGGACGGCTCGCTGCCGCCCGACCCGCGCGCGAAAGATCCGCTGTTCCGCTACTTCTTCGGCGACCGCAACGCCCGCAAGCAGCAGGACGAACCGGCAGCCAACCTTGGCTCGGGCGTTATCGTGAGCCCCGAAGGTTACATTCTAACGAACCAGCACGTCGTGGACGGCGCCGACCAGATCGAGGTCGCGCTCGCCGACGGCCGCACGGCCACCGCGAAGGTGATCGGCAGCGATCCCGAGACCGATCTCGCCGTGCTGAAGATCAACATGACGAACCTGCCGACGATCACGCTCGGCCGCTCCGACCAGTCGCGGGTCGGCGATGTCGTGCTCGCGATCGGCAACCCGTTCGGCGTCGGCCAGACGGTTACGATGGGGATCATCAGCGCGCTCGGCCGCAACCACCTTGGCATCAACACGTTCGAGAACTTCATCCAGACCGACGCACCGATCAACCCCGGCAACTCGGGCGGCGCGCTGGTCGACGTAAACGGCAACCTGCTCGGCATCAACACGGCGATCTACTCGCGCTCGGGCGGCTCGCTCGGCATCGGCTTCGCGATTCCGGTATCGACCGCGCGCACCGTGCTCGAAAGCATCATCACGACGGGCTCGGTCACGCGCGGCTGGATCGGCGTCGAGCCGCAGGACGTCACGCCGGAGATTGCCGAGTCGTTCGGGCTCCAGCAGAAATCCGGCGCGATCGTCGCGGGCGTGCTGCAGGGCGGCCCGGCCGACAAGGCCGGCATCAAGCCGGGCGACATCCTGGTCACGGTCAACGGCGAGGACATCACCGACACGACGAAGCTGCTGAACGTCGTCGCGCAGATCAAGCCGGGCACGCCGACCAAGGTGCACGTCGTGCGCAAGGGCAAGGAGTTCGACGTGAACGTCGTGATCGGCAAGCGCCCGCCGCCTCCGAAGCAGACGCTCGACGAACAGGACAGCGATACGGAATGACGTTCACGGTCGGCGCGCCGACGCGTGCCGGCCGCCGACGGAAATGAAAAAAGGGCAGCCGATGGCTGCCCTTTTGCCTTGCATCGAAGACCTTGTTGCCGCGGACGTAGCTTCAACGCCCGCTTTCCAGCCCCCGATGCCACCGGGCCGCACCGGCATGGCCGGCACAAGCCGCGCCGCCGCGCGCCGCACCGTCGTCAACTCGCGGCTTCGCCGTTCCCCGTCTCGCCCTCTTCGGCCGGCTTCTTCGGTACGAAGAACCGCGCGGCCAGGATCCCGGCCTCGTACAGCACGATCAGCGGCAGCGCGAGCATCAGTTGCGAGAACACGTCCGGCGGCGTGACGACCGCGGCGACGACAAACGCGCCGACGATCACGTACGGCCGGATCTCCTTCAGCTTCTTCACCGTCAGCACGCCCATCCGGACGAGCAGCACGACGACGATCGGCACCTCGAACGTGACCCCGAACGCGATGAACATCCCGAGCACGAAGCTCAGATAGTTGTCGATGTCGGTCGTCATCTCGGCGCCGAGCGGCGCGTTGTAGTGCGCCATCACGCGGAAGATCGTCGGGAACACGAAGAAGTACGCGAACGCCATCCCGCACAGGAACAGGAAGTAGCTGCTGCCGACGAGCGGCACGACGAGCTTCTTCTCGTGCTGGTACAGCCCCGGCGCGACGAACGCCCAGATCTGGTACAGCACGACCGGCAGCGCGATCACGAGCGCGACGAGCATCGTGACCTTCATCGGCACGAAGAACGAGCCGGTGACGTCGGTGACGATCATCTTGCCGTCCTTCGGCAGGTTCTGCATCAGCGGCCGCGCGAGCAGCTTGAAGATGTCGGGCGCCCAGTAGACGAGCCCGAGGAACACGACGATCACGGCCAGCCCCGCGCGAATGATGCGATCGCGAAGCTCGACGAGATGGGAAATGAAGGTTTCTTCCGGGGCGTCGCCCGGGTTCTGCTGGGGGTCGCTCACACCGGCCCTCGGTAGGATTGACGAGCGAGCATGCGCTCGACTCAGAAGAAGCGCGTCGGCCGGCGCAGGCTGGCCGGCTGGTGGCGCGCGACACGCGCGGCGCCCGACTGCACATGTGTGCGGCGGGTGATCGCGCGCTTGTACCAGACAGGCGTCGCCGCCTGCCTGACACGCCAGTTGCGGCGCTTCGGCGCGAGCGCGGCCGTACTGCCGCGCCACGACGGCGCCGCCGGCGTATCGGAACCGTACGACCCGGCATCGCCGGAAGCCTCGTTAGGGCCGCCGACCGCGGAATGCCACGTGTCGTTCAGTTCCTTCTCGTGCTCGCGCAGGTTGTCGTGAATCGTCGTCTCGACATTGCGCGCGGCCGACTCGAAATCGGTCTTCATCGTCCGCAGCGCGTCGAGTTCGATTTCGCGCGAGACCTCGGCCTTCACGTCGTTGATGTACCGCTGCGCGCGGCCGAACAATGCGCCTGCCGTACGCGCGACGCGCGGCAGGCGCTCGGGGCCGAGCACCACGAGCGCGACGACGCCGATCAGCGCCATCTTCGAAAGACCGAGATCCAGCATCGCGAATGCCTGTCAGCGTGCCGGCGTTACGCCTTGTTCGAATCGGAACGCGTCGTTTCCTTCGCGTTGACGTCGACCGAACCCGAACGCGGCAGTTGCTGCGCGTCGACCGGCGTTTCGCCTTCCTTCATGCCGTCCTTGAAGCCCTTAACCGCGCTGCCGAGATCGTTGCCGATGTTGCGCAGCTTCTTCGTACCGAAAACCAGCGCGACGATCAGCAGCACGATCAGCCAGTGCCAAATGCTCAATCCACCCATGATGAAACCTCTCCTCAACCACGCCGCTGCGCGGCGCAAATCGCCGGCGACGCGCCGGCTTCGACTATCGATGCGGGGAAACGCCCCGCGCCGTCAACCCATCCGATGCCACGGGCGCGGGCCGGCCAGGATATGCGCGTGCAGGTGGTAAACCTCCTGCCCGCCGCCGGGGCCCGTGTTGATCACCGTGCGAAAACCGGTTTCGCCGCCCGTATACGCGACGCCGAGCTGGTCGGCGAGGCGCGCGACGAGCAGCATCAGCCGGCCGAGCATCGGCGCATCGCCGTCGCCCACCGCCGACAGCGTCGGCAGGTGTCGGCGCGGAATCACGAGCACGTGCGTCTCGGCCGCCGGGCGGATGTCGCGGAACGCGACGAATTCGTCGTCCTCGTGCACCTTCGTGCTCGGGATCTCGCCTGCCGCGATCTTGCAGAACAGGCAATTCGGATCGTGACTCATGTTGCTCCTGCGAAACGCCCGCCGCGGCCGGTCAGAACCACGCCTGCGGATCGAGCGTCTTGTTGTCGTTCAGGTACAGCCAGCCCTTGATGATACGGTACAGCGTCCAAATCCATGTGACAAACATCACTGCGAATCCGACCACCACGAACGCCAGCGCGAACCCGATCACATAGGCGATCAGCGCGCGCCAGAACGTGCGGATCTGCCACTCGAAGTGATCGGCGTACGGCGTGCCAGCCACATCGCCGCGCTTCACGTAGTTGATGATGATCGCGATGATGCCCGTGACGCCGCCCGTCAGCCAATGAAACGCATAGAGGCCATAGAGCACGTGAGTCAGCGTGCGCAACCCGTTCAGGCGTTCGGCGTCCGCGGCCCCCGGCACCGACGGCGGCGGAAACTGGCTTGGCGTATCGGTCATGATGCTACCCCCGTTAGATGACAATTCTTACAGCTTACCGCACTGTCGCCACCGCGGCGGGCCGATGCGTGTCACCCGCCGTTTTCCTCGCGCTCGCGGCGCTTGCGCAGCGCCTTCTCCTCGATGCCCGACAACCCTTCGCGGCGCTCGAGCTCGGCGATCACGTCGGCCGGGCTCAGGTCGAAGTGCGACAGCATCACGAGGCAGTGGAACCACAGGTCGGCCACCTCGCCGACGAGCGCGGTCGGCGCGCCGCCCTGGCGCACGTCCTTCGCGGCCAGCACGACTTCCGTCGCCTCTTCGCCGATTTTCTTCAGCACCGCGTCGTCGCCCTTGTGGAACAGGCGCGATACGTACGATTGATCGGGATCGCCGCCCTTGCGGCTATCGATCACCGCCGCGAGGCGCAGCAGCGTGTCTTCGGTCGATTGCGTCATTTGTAGATGTGTTCGGGATCTTTCAGCACCGGTTCGACCGCGACCCAGTCGCCGTCGTCGACGGTGCCCTCGAATTTCTGGAAGAAGCACGAATGCCGGCCGGTGTGGCACGCGATGCCCGACACCTGCTCGACCTTCAGCAGCACGACGTCCTCGTCGCAGTCGAGCCGCACCTCGTGCACGTGCTGCACGTGGCCCGACTCCTCGCCCTTGAACCACAGGCGCTTGCGCGAGCGCGAATAGTAGACCGCGCGCTGCGTCTCGATCGTCTTCGCCAGCGCCTCGCGGTTCATCCAAGCGAACATCAGCACGTCGTTCGTCGACGCTTCCTGCGCGATCACCGGCACGAGGCCGTGGTCGTCCCAGCGGACCTTGTCGAGCCACGCGGGCAGGGATTTCGTTTCCGTATTCATCACAGCCTCACCGGGATGCCCTGGTCGGCCATGAAGCGCTTCGCCTCGCCTACCGTGTGCTCGCCGTAGTGGAAGATGCTCGCGGCCAGCACCGCGTCGGCACGGCCGTCCTTGATGCCGTCCGCGAGATCCTGCAGCGAGCCGACGCCGCCCGACGCGATCACCGGCACCGGCACCGCGTCCGACACGCCGCGCGTGAGCGCGAGGTCGAAACCCGATTTCGTGCCGTCGCGGTCCATGCTCGTGAGCAGGATCTCGCCCGCGCCGAGCTCGGCCATCTTGCGCGCCCATTCGATCGCGTCGAGGCCCGTGCCCTTGCGGCCACCGTGCGTGAACACTTCCCAGCGCGGCGTCTCGCCGTCGGCCGATACGCGCTTCGCGTCGATCGCGACGACGATGCACTGCGAGCCGTACTTGTCGGCCGCGTCGCGCACGAGCTGCGGGTTGGCGACCGCCGACGAATTCATGCTGACCTTGTCCGCGCCTGCGTTCAGCAGGCGCCGCACGTCCTCGACGGCGCGCACGCCGCCGCCGACGGTCAGCGGAATGAACACCTGCGACGCAACCGCCTCGATGATCGGCAGGATCAGGTCGCGCTGGTCGGACGTCGCGGTGATGTCGAGGAACGTCAGTTCGTCGGCGCCCTGGTCGTCGTAACGGCGGGCGATCTCGACGGGGTCGCCCGCGTCGCGCAGCTCGACGAAATTGACGCCCTTGACGACGCGCCCGGCGGTTACGTCCAGGCAGGGGATGATGCGTTTAGCTAGAGCCATGATGTTGCGCCAAATGCCGCGATGGGACGGCCGGTTGCGGAAGCCTCGCGCGAGGCTTCCGATCGGGGCCGCCCGGCGGGCAGCCCCCGGCGAACGGGACAACCGCGCTTACGCGTTGTCGAGTTCGCCGTTCAGTTCGTCCGCGCGCTTTTGCGCGGCCGCGAAATCGAGATCGCCGGAGTAGATCGCACGGCCGCAGATCACGCCTTCGACGCCGTGCTCTTCCACTTCGCACAGATTCTCGATGTCCGTGAGGTTCGACAGGCCGCCGCTCGCGATCACCGGAATGCCGACCGCCTGCGCGAGCTTCACGGTCGCCTCGATGTTGATGCCCTGCAGCATCCCGTCGCGGCCGATGTCCGTGTAGACGATCGATTCGACGCCGTAGTCCTCGAACTTCTGCGCGAGATCGATCACTTCGTGGCCCGTCAGCTTGCTCCAGCCGTCGGTCGCGACCTTGCCGTCCTTCGCGTCCAGCCCGACGATGATGTTGCCGGCGAACGCGGTGCATGCGTCCTGCAGGAAGCCCGGATCCTTCACGGCCGCCGTGCCGATGATCACGTAGGACAGGCCCGCGTCGAGATACTTCTCGATCGTCTCGAGGCTGCGGATGCCGCCGCCGAGCTGTACGGGGATTTCATCGCCGACTTCGTCGAGGATCGCTTCGATCGCCTCGAGATTCTTCGGCTTGCCGGCGAACGCGCCGTTCAGGTCGACCAGATGGAGCCGCCGGGCGCCGAGATCGACCCACTTGCGGGCCATCGCCGCCGGGTCCTCGGAAAAAATCGTGGCCTGGTCCATATCGCCCTGTTTCAGGCGCACACACTGACCGTCTTTGAGATCGATGGCCGGAATCAGCAACATAGCAATCGGGTATCGTCGTGGAAGAAGAAAAGAATCCGGCGCGTACCGGCCAACCCGGTACCGCGCCGTCTCGCTAGTTTAGTACAACTCTTTCGGCGCTTTGGCGCGCGAGCCCCGCAAGACGGACCTCTCGGGCCCGCCGACTGTGGCACGCACGCGACGTTCACGGTTTCCAGTGTACGAAGTTGCGATACAGACGCAACCCGACCTCCGCGCTTTTCTCCGGGTGGAATTGGGTCGCGAAGAGGTTATCCCGCGCGACCGCGGACGTAAACGGCGCGCCGTATGCCGTTTCGCCGACCGTATGCGCCGGATTGTCCGGCGTCACGTAATAACTGTGCACGAAGTAAAAATACGCGTCGTCGGGCACGCCGTCCCACAGCGGGTGCGGCTGCGTCTGATGCACGCGGTTCCAGCCCATCTGCGGCACCTTGAAACGCGAGCCGTCGTCCTGCAGCCGGCCGTCGAGCTCGAAGCGCACGACCTTGCCGGGCAACAGGCCGAGGCCCTTCGTGTCGCCTTCCGCGCTCCAGTCGAACAGCATCTGCTCGCCGACGCACACGCCGAGCAGCGGCTTCGTGCGCGACGCCTCGATCACGGCCTCCTGCAGGCCCGATTCGCCGAGACAGCGCATGCAGTCGGGCATCGCGCCCTGGCCGGGCAGCACGACGCGGTCGGCCGCGCGAATCGCGGCCGGCGTGTCGACGATCGCCACGTCGGCGGCCGGTTCGGCCTTCTTGAGCGCCTGCGCGACCGAGCGCAGGTTGCCCATCCCATAATCCACAATCGCAATCGAAGTTTTCATCTCAGTGCAGGCAGTAGCGCCCTCAGTCCATTGACGATGAATTCCACCGCCAGCGCCGACAGCATCAGACCCATCAGCCGCGTGGCGATGTTGATGCCCGTGCGGCCGATCCAGTTCGCGATCGGCTCGGCGAGCCGCATCGCGACGAAACACAGCAAAGCCAGGACCGCGCCGATCGCGACCAGCCCGGCCCGCTCATACCAGTGACGCGAGTTCGCCGCATAGATGATCACCGTGCTGATCGAGCCGGGGCCCGTGAGCAGCGGAATCGCCAGCGGCACGACCGCGATGTTGTCCTTCAGCTCGGCCTCGTGGCGCTCCTCCGGCGTGGATCGCGTGTTGCCGATCTGCGCGTTCAGCATGTTGATCGCCATCAGCAGCATGATGATCCCGCCGCCCACTTCGAGCGAGCCGACCGAAATGCCGAAGAAGTCGATGATCTGCTGCCCCAGCAGCGTCGTCACCGTCATCACGCAGAACACCGACACCGACGCGATCCGGATCGTGCGGCGCCGCTCGATGTCCGTCTGCTGCGCCGTCAGGCTCAGGAAGAACGGCACCGCGCCGATCGGGTTGATCAGCGCAAGCAGCGAAATGAACGATTTGAGCAGATCCATCGCAAGCCGGCGCGCGCGCCGAAGCCGTGAGGTTGTCCTTAGCGTCCGTCCGTTTGGAAGTTCAGAGGCTGCCCTTCGTCGACGGGATCTGCCCCGCCGCACGCTCGTCCAGTTCCACCGCCGCGCGCAGCGCACGGCCGAAGGCCTTGAACACCGTCTCGAGCTGATGGTGCGCGTTGATCCCGCGCAGGTTGTCGATGTGCAGCGTGACGCCCGCGTGGTTCACGAAACCGCGGAAGAATTCGATCGACAGGTCGACGTCGAACGTGCCGATCCGCGCACGCGTGAACGGCACGTGGAATTCGAGGCCCGGCCGGCCCGAGAAGTCGATCACGACGCGCGACAGCGCCTCGTCGAGCGGCACGTACGAATGGCCGTAGCGGCGAATGCCCTTGCGGTCGCCGATCGCCTTCGCGACGGCCTGCCCGAGCGTGATGCCGACATCCTCGACCGTGTGGTGGTCGTCGATATGCGTGTCGCCATGCGCTTCGACCTCGAGATCGACCAGACCGTGTCGCGCGATCTGGTCGAGCATATGGTCGAGAAACGGCACGCCGGTGGCCAGCTTCTGCCGGCCGGTGCCGTCGAGATCGAGCTTCACACGGATCTGCGTTTCGCTGGTATTGCGAACGACTTCCGCCACACGCATGGCAATTCCTTGATTGAGTCTGATGTAAATGGGGATTGATCGTCGCGCGCCGCCGCGCCCTGGGCTCAACCGGGCAGCGCGAGTTTCAAAGCGGCCAGCAGGCGGGCGTTTTCGTCGGGAGAACCGACGGTCAGCCGCACGCATTCGGCCAGTAACGGATGCATTTTACTCACGTTTTTGATCAGCACCCGCTCGGTGAGCAGCGCATCGAACACGGCAGCCGCGTCCGGCACGCGCACCAGCAGGAAATTGCCGGCGCTCGGGAACACCGTCGCGCCCGGCAGCGCGGCCACGGCCTGCGCGAGGCGCGCGCGTTCCGCGCGCAGTTCGGCCGCCTGCGCATCGAGCACGTCGAGGTGGTCGAGCAGGAAATCGGCGGTCGCCTGGGTCAGCACGTTGATGTTGTAAGGCGGACGCACCTTGTCGAATTCGGTCAGCCACGCGTGCCGCCCGACCAGATAACCGAGGCGGATGCCCGCGAGGCCGAGCTTCGACACCGTGCGCATCACGACGACGTTGTCGAATTCGGCGGCGCGCGGCAGCCACGAGCGCTCGGCGAACGGCTGGTACGCCTCGTCGATCACGATCAGGCTGTGCCGCGCGGCCGCGACGATCCGCTCGACGTCGGCATCGTCGTACAGCGTGCCGGTCGGGTTGTTCGGATACGCGAGATAAACGATCGCCGGGCGGTGCTCTGCGATCGCCGCGAGCATCGCGTCGGCATCGAGCGTCAGGTCGGCCTTCAGCGGCACGCCGACGAATTCGAGCTGCGCAAGCTTCGCGGACAGTTCATACATCACGAAGCCCGGCACCGGCGCGAGCACCTTCGCGCCCGGCTGCGCGCACGCGACCGAGATCATGCTGATGATTTCGTCCGACCCGTTGCCGAGCAGCACGTCGCATGCGGCCGGCACGCCCATCGCGTGGCGCAGCTTGTCGAGCAGCGCGGCCGGGCGCGGCGCCGGATAGCGGTTCAGCGCGACCTGCGCTAGACGCTCGCCGAGTGCCGCGGCGAGCGGTTCGGGCAGCGGATACGGGTTCTCCATCGCGTCGAGCTTCACGAATCCGCTCGCGTCCGGCACCGGGTAGCTCGTCATCGCGAGCACGTCGCGGCGGATGATGTCTTGTGGCGTCGTCATGGTTTCAAGCCGGCGTGCGTCGCGCCGGCATCAAATGGTCGGCAAGGCGGCGGCTGCCGCCCTGCGCTGCGTCTCCTCAGCCGGGAGCGGCGCGTCAGCGCCCGTCCCGGCCCCGCGCAGAGCGCGCGGGTTACCCCTTCATCCGGAACTCGGCGCTCTTCGCGTGCGCCTGCAGCCCCTCGCCGTACGCGAGTTCGGACGCGATCTCGCCGAGCGTCTGCGCGCCTTCGGCGCTGACCTCGATCAGGCTCGAGCGCTTGATGAAGTCGTACACGCCGAGCGGCGACGAGAAGCGCGCGGTGCGCGACGTCGGCAGCACGTGGTTCGGGCCCGCGCAGTAGTCGCCGAGGCTCTCGCTCGTGTAGCGGCCGAGGAAGATCGCGCCCGCGTGGCGGATCTGCTGGCCCCATTGCTGCGGCTCCAGTGCCGAGATTTCCAGGTGCTCGGGCGCGATGTCGTTCGCGATCCGGCATGCCTCGGCCATGTCGCGCACCTTGATCAGCGCGCCGCGGCCTTCGAGCGACGCGCGGATCACGTCCTGGCGCGGCATCGACGGCAGCAGCTCGTTGATCGCCTTCTCGACGCGCTCGAGGAACGCGGCGTCCGGGCACAGCAGGATCGACTGCGCGAGTTCATCGTGCTCGGCCTGCGAAAACAGGTCCATCGCGACCCAGTTCGGATCGGTCGTGCCGTCGCACAGCACGAGGATTTCCGACGGCCCCGCGATCATGTCGATGCCGACCGTGCCGAACACGCGGCGCTTCGCCGACGCGACGTATGCATTGCCGGGCCCGCAGATCTTGTCGACGGGCGGCACCGTCGCCGTGCCGTACGCGAGCGCGCCGACCGCCTGCGCACCGCCGATCGTGAACACGCGGTCGACGCCGCCGAGCAGCGCCGCGGCGAGCACGAGGTCGTTCTTCACGCCGTCCGGCGTCGGCACGACCATCACGATCTCGCCGACGCCGGCGACGCGCGCGGGAATCGCGTTCATCAGCACCGACGACGGATACGCGGCCTTGCCGCCCGGCACGTACAGGCCGACGCGGTCGAGCGGCGTGACCTTCTGGCCGAGCACCGTGCCGTCGCTTTCCGTGTATTGCCAGCTATGCGTGCCGCACTCGATCTTCTGCTTCTCGTGATACGCGCGCACGCGCGCCGCGGCCGCTTCCAGCGCCGCGCGCGCCTTCGGCGCGAGGCTGTCGAGTGCCGTCTGCAGCGCATCCTGCGGCAGTTCGAGCGCGGCAACGCTGTCCGCGTTCAGCCGGTCGAAACGGTTCGTGTACTCGAGCACCGCGGCGTCGCCGCGCGATTTCACGTCGGCGAGGATCTGCGCGACCGATTGCTCGATCGCCTCGTCTTCGCTCGCTTCGAATGCGAGCACCGCACGCAGCGCGGCGTCGAAGCCGTCGCTCGTCGAATCGAGTTTGCGGATGGTGATGGCCATGGGAGTTCCGTTACGGTGATGCGCTCAACCGCCATTCTGCGACGCGCGTTCGAACGCGTCGAGGATCGGCTTGAGCGCGGCGCGCTTCAACTTCAGCGCAGCCTGGTTCACGACGAGGCGCGACGAGATCGCCATGATCTCCTCGACCTCGACCAGATTGTTCGCCTTCAGCGTGCCGCCCGAGCTGACGAGGTCGACGATCGCGTCGGCCAGGCCGACCAGCGGCGCGAGTTCCATCGAGCCGTACAGCTTGATCAGGTCGACGTGCACGCCCTTCGCCGCGAAGTGCTCGCGTGCCGTTTCGACGTACTTCGTCGCGACCCGCAGGCGCGCGCCCTGGCGCACCGCGTTCGCATAGTCGAAGCCGGCCGGCACGGCCACCGACATCCGGCAGCGCGCAATGTTCAGATCGATCGGCTGGTACAGGCCCGAGCCGCCGTGCTCGACCAGCACGTCCTTGCCGGCCACGCCGAAATCGGCCGCGCCGTATTCGACATAGGTCGGCACGTCGCTCGCGCGCACGATGATCACGCGCAGGTTCGGGTCGGTCGTCGGCAGGATCAGCTTGCGCGACGTTTCCGGATCCTCGGCCACCTGCACGCCGGCTGCGGCGAGCAGCGGCAGGGTTTCCTCGAAAATCCGGCCCTTCGACAGGGCGAGGGTCAGCGGCACGCTCATGCTTGGCTCCCGGAGAGGCGGCGCACGTTCGCGCCGACGGCGGTCAGTTTGGCTTCCATGCGGTCGTAGCCGCGGTCCAGGTGATAGATGCGGTCGACGATGGTTTCGCCGTCGGCACGCAGTCCGGCGATCACGAGGCTCGCCGACGCGCGCAGGTCGGTCGCCATCACGTTCGCGCCCGACAGTTTCTCGACGCCCGTCACGAGCGCCGTGTTGCCGTCGATGGTGATGTTCGCGCCGAGCCGGTTCAGCTCCTGCACGTGCATGAAGCGGTTCTCGAAGATCGTCTCGACGACCTGCGCGGTGCCCGTCGCGACCGTATTGAGGGCCATGAACTGCGCCTGCATGTCGGTCGGGAACGCCGGGTATTCCGACGTGCGGATCGTCACCGCCGACGGCCGGCGGTCCATCTTCACGCGCAGCCAGCTGTCGCCTTCCTCGATCGATACGCCGGCTTCGCGCAGCTTGTCGATCACCGCGTCGAGGATGTGCGGGCGCACGCCCGTCAGCCTCACGTCGCCGCCGGCCGCCGCGACCGCGCACAGGAACGTGCCGGCCTCGATGCGGTCGGGAATCACCGAATGGCGCGCGCCGTGCAGTCGCTCGACGCCCTGGATCACGAGGCGATCGGTGCCGATGCCGTCGATTTTCGCGCCCATTCCGACCAGCAAGTGTGCGAGATCGCTCACTTCCGGTTCGCGGGCCGCGTTCTCGATCACCGTCTCGCCGTCGGCGAGCGTCGCGGCCATCAGCAGGTTTTCCGTCCCCGTCACCGTGATCATGTCGGTCACGATGCGCGCGCCTTTCAGGCGCTTCGCGCGCGCTTCGATGAAGCCGTGCTCGATGCTGATCTCGGCGCCCATCGCCTGCAGGCCCTTGATGTGCTGGTCGACCGGACGCGCGCCGATCGCGCAGCCGCCCGGCAGCGACACCTTCGCCTCGCCGAAGCGCGCGAGCAGCGGCCCGAGCACGAGGATCGACGCGCGCATCGTCTTCACGAGCTCGTACGGCGCGACGAGGTTGTCGACGCGCGACGCGTCGAGCTGCACGCGGCAGCCGTCGGTCTCGCTCTTCACGCCCATCTGGTTCAGCACCTTCAGCGTGGTGCGCACGTCCTTGAGGTTCGGCACGTTGTCGAGATCGACCGGATCGGCGGTGAGCAGCCCCGCGCACAGGATCGGCAGTGCGGCGTTCTTCGCGCCCGACACGACGATCTCGCCGGACAGGCGGCGGCCGCCTTCGATCGCGAGCTTGTCCATCCCATGTCCCTGCAATTCCCCGTTGGCGGCCGGGTGTGCCGTGGCGACGCTCTGGACGGCGTCGCGCTCGTTGACGGTGACTTGCACTCAGTGATTTCCGGTTATGCGTTCTGCCATTCGGCGGGCGTCAGCGTCTTCATGCTGAGCGCGTGAATTTCCTGCTTCATGCGATCGCCGAGCGCCGCATAGACGAGCTGGTGCCGCTGGATCGGCCGCTTGCCTTCGAAGGCCGCCGACACGATCGTCGCGAAGAAATGCTGGCCGTCGCCTTCGACTTCCAGATGCGTGCAGGCGAGGCCGCCGGCGATGTATTGCTTGACCTGTTCGGGAGTCGGCAACATGGTGTAAGGCTCCTGTCGGCGCGCGCCGCCCCGGGGCGGCCGCTGCCTGTCGATATCAATGACGCAGCTTGTAGCCGGTCGCGAGCAGCCGCATCGCGACCATCGCGAGCAGCACGAAGAAACCGGCGACGATCGCGAGGCTCGCGAACGGGTTGATGTCGGACGCGCCGAAGAACCCGAAACGGAAGCCGTCGATCATGTAGAAAAACGGATTGAGACGCGAGATCTCGCGCCACACGGGCGGCAGCGAGTGCGTCGAATAGAACACGCCGGACAGGAACGTCAGCGGCATGATCAGGAAGTTCTGGAACGCGGCGAGCTGGTCGAACTTCTCGGCCCAGATCCCGGCGATCAAGCCGAGCGTGCCGAGGATCGCCGAGCCGAGCAGCACGAACGCAATGATGAACAGCGGCGCCGCGAAATGCATCGGGATAAACCAGATCGTCACGACGAACACGCCCGCACCGACCGCGAGCCCGCGCACGACGGACGCGAGCACGTACGCGCCGAAGATGTCGCGGTACGACAGCGGCGGCAGCAGCATGAACACCAGGTTGCCGGTGATCTTCGACTGGATCAGCGACGACGAGCTGTTCGCGAACGCGTTCTGCAGCACGCTCATCATCACGAGGCCCGGCACGAGAAAGCTCACGTACTCGACGCCCGGATACACCTCGACGCGGCCCGACAGCGCGTGGCCGAAAATCGTCAGATACAGCAGCGCCGTCACGATCGGCGCGCACACCGTCTGGAACGACACCTTCCAGAAGCGCAGCAGTTCCTTGTAGAACAGCGTTTGAAAACCGCTCATGCCAGCCCCTCGATCACCTCGGCCCCGTTCATCACCTGGACGAACACATCCTCAAGGTCGGCCTTGCGGACCTCGATCTCGTCGAACGTGCAGCCCGCCGCGCGGCACTGCGCGAGGATGCGTTCGACATCGTCGTAGCTCGTGAGGCGCAGCAGGTGCTCGCCCGGCGCGCGCGCGGCCGGATCGGTCTCCAGCCCGCGCAGCTCGGCCGGCAGCGCGCCGGTCGCCAGGCGCAGGTAGAGCTGCAGCCCCGCGAAGCGGCGCAGCAGCGCGTCGGTGCGGTCGAGCGCGACCACTTCGCCACGGCGCAGCATCGCGATGCGGTCGCACAGCGACTCGGCTTCCTCGAGGTAATGGGTGGTCAGCACGATCGTGTGACCCTCGCGGTTCAGGCGCGAGATGAATTTCCACAGCGTCTGGCGCAATTCGACGTCGACGCCGGCGGTCGGCTCGTCGAGCACGATCACGGGTGGCCGGTGCACGAGCGCCTGCGCGACGAGCACGCGGCGCTTCATCCCGCCCGACAGCGCGCGCATGTTCGCATCGGCCTTCTCGGTCAGGTCGAGATTGGCCATCACTTCATCGATCCAGTCGTCGTTGCGGCGCAGCCCGAAATAGCCGGACTGGATGCGCAGCGTCTCGCGGACGGTGAAGAACGGGTCGAAAACGAGTTCCTGAGGCACGACGCCGAGTGCGCGGCGCGCACCACGGAAGTCCTTGACGACGTCGTGGCCGCGCACCGAGATACTGCCTTCGTCGGCCCGGGCAAGCCCGGCGAGGATGCTGATGAGCGTGGTCTTGCCTGCGCCGTTGGGGCCGAGCAGACCGAAAAACTCGCCTTCCTCGACCGACAGGCTGACGCCCTTGAGCGCCTGAAGCGACTTGTAGCGCTTCTTGACGTGACGGATTTCTATGGCTGACATGACTGTGCGCGACGCAACGGCCGCGACGCCTATTCTGTGCTTGCTGCGAAAGAAAATGGGGGCCGGACGCCGATTGGCTGCCCCGCAAAACGCTTGATTATAGGGCAAACCGGCTGGTGGAGCCGGCGCTGAAGGCGCGCGGCCTGAAGCTTGCGCGCGCCGGCTGGCGCGGCAGGCTCCGGTCGGACAGCGTCAATGTCGCTCGGCGCCTTCGATGAGCGCGTCGACGCCATAGGCGCGCGCGAGGCTGGCGAGCTTCGGGGGGAGATTGAGGATGTCGAGGGTCGCGCCGCGCGATTTGGCGGCACGTTGCCATGCGAGCAGCACGGCGAGCGCGGACGAGTCGAACTGCGTCAGCGCCGCGCAATCGACGGCGGTCGCACCCGCATCGACACGCGCAAGACCGTCCGCGAGCGCGGACTTCGCGCTCGCGACGGTCAGCGAGGAGCCTGCTTCGAAGCCGCTCACGACGCCTGCTTGCCGGCGGCGAGTTGCTGGTTGCGCTGCGTCAGGAACTGGATCAGGCCTTCCACGCCGCTTTGCTGGATCTTCTCGTTGAACTGCTGCTGGTACGTCTGGATCAGCCACGCGCCGAGCACGTTCAGGTCATACACCTTCCAGCCGCTCGCCGACTTGTACAGGCGGTAATCGATCTGGACCGGCTGGCCGTTGTTCATCGCGACCGTCTTGACCACGACGTCGGTATCGGCCGGATCCGCGCGGAACGGCGGGTACTGGATCTGCTGGTCCGGCTTCAGCTGCGCGAGCGCGCCCGAATACGTGCGGATCAGCAGCAGCTTGAACTGCTCCTGGATCTGCTGCTGCTGGTCGGCCGTCGCCGTGCGCCAGTTGCGGCCCATCGCAAGCTGCGTGGTGCGGCGGAAATCGGTGTACGGCAGGATGTCCTTGTTGACGATCGTAATGATGCGATTGGTGTCGCCCTGCTTGATCGTCTGCTGCTTGACTTCGTCGAGCACCTGCTGAGTCGCCGTCTTGATCAGCGCCTGCGGGGTCGACTGGTCGACTTGCGCGTGAGCTGCGCCGCCGAACGAGAACAGCGCCGCGAAAACGGGGATCAGGAACAGTTTTTTCATCATAGTGACCTGCATGAATGAGTCGATGCGAAGATTGGAGCAGGTAGCTTACGCGCAAGTTCGCGTGCGCTACCGACTGAATCGTTTCCGGCTGTAACGAATGTAAATCCGTCAGTGCAGCCGGATGCTCGGGAAGCGGAACCCGCCCGGAGACGGCGGCGCCACCTGCATCGCCGGCACGTTCGTTTCGCTGGCCGGGTTCGGCGAAACGGCCGTGCCCGATGCCGGGGCAGCAACCGCCGCGCCCGATGCGCCCGCCGGTGCCACCGCGCCACCCACCGCCGCTGCACCCGCCGAACCGGCCGCGCCGGCGGCCGCCGGCGCGGCGCCGTCGTCCGGCAGGTCGTACTTCGGCAGCGCGTCGTTGCTTGCCGTCGAGCCGGCCGCGCCACGCGCGTTGTCGATCAGCATCTGGCGGCGCTGCAGGTACGCGTTGCGCACGAACGAATACTTGTCGAGCGCCGCGGCGTCCAGCACGTCGCCCGCGCCGAGCAGGTTCGAGCGCGTGTTGACGAGATTCACGCCGAACAGGCCCCAGCTCAGGCCATCCGGCTTCACATAGGTCAGCGGGTTGCCGACGTAGTCGACACCGAGGCCGGCCGTGTCGCGCACCGTGCTCGGGCCGAGCAGCGGCAGCACGAGATACGGGCCCGACGGCACGCCGTAGCGGCCCATCGTGACCCCGAAGTCGGCGGTGTGTTTCGGCAGCTTCGCGATCGTCGCGACATCGAACAGGCCGCCGACGCCGAACACCGTGTTGATCACGACGCGCATGATGTCGCCGACGCCGTCCGCGATCCGCAACTGCACGATGTTGTTCGCCGCGACGTAGACGTCGCCGATGTTCGAGAAGAAGTTCGTCACGCTGTCGCGCACCGGCTGCGGCACGACCTTCTGGTAACCCTGCGCGACCGGCTTCAGCGCGTACGTGTCGACCGTGTCGTTGAACTTGTACATCGTCCGGTTGAAGCCTTCGAGCGGATCGCCCTTGGTCGGCGTCTGCACGGTCGCGCAGCCGCTCAACGCGGCGACTGCCGCTACCGCGAGCGCGGCGTGCCTGATGCGGATCGTCTGCATGGTCATTCCCCTCTTGTATTCTCTCGTGTGGTTATTGGGCTGCCGAAGCGGGCGCGGCGGACACGGCGGACGCCGGCACCGCCACCGGCGCGGGAGCGGCCGACGCGCCGGCTGCCGGCTTCGCGCCGCCTGCATCGGCGGCCTTGCTGTACAGGAACTGGCCGATCAGGTTCTCGAGCACGATCGCCGACTGCGTCATCGTGATCGTGTCGCCTGCCTTCAGCATTTCGGTGTCGCCGCCCGGATCGAGGCCGATATATTGCTCGCCGAGCAGGCCCGACGTCAGGATCTTCGCCGACGAATCCTTCGGGAACTGATACTGGCCGTCGACATCGATCGTCACGAGCGCCTGATAAGTGTTCGTGTCGAAGCCGATCGACTTCACGCGGCCGACCACGACGCCCGCGCTCTTCACGGCCGCGCGCGGCTTCAGCCCGCCGATATTGTCGAATTTCATCCTCACTGCGTAGGTCGGCTGAAACGACAGCGAGCTCATGTTGCCGACCTTCAGCGCCAGGAACAGCACCGCAAGGAAGCCCACCACCACGAACAGGCCGACCCAGAAGTCGAGAGCAGTCTTTTTCATCGTCATCCCAAAATATGGCTTGGCTGAGGCTTAGCTGAACATCAGCGCGGTCAGCAGGAAATCGAGGCCGAGTACGGCGAGCGACGCGAACACGACCGTCTTGGTGGTCGCGCGCGACACGCCTTCGGGCGTGGGCTTCGCTTCATACCCCTGGTACAGCGCAATGAAGGTCACGGCGAACCCGAACACGATGCTCTTCAGCACGCCGTTGCCGACGTCGGCCCAGACCTCGACCCCGCCCTGCATCTGCGACCAGAACGCGCCCGGATCGACGCCGATCAGCACGACGCCGACGAAGTAGCCGCCGAGCACGCCGACCGCGTTGAAGATCGCGGCCAGGAACGGCATCGCGATGATGCCCGCCCACATGCGCGGCGCGATCACCGTCTTGATCGGGTCGACCGCCATCATCTCGAGCGCGGTGAGCTGCTCGCCGGCCTTCATCAGGCCGATCTCGGCCGTGAGCGACGTGCCCGCGCGGCCCGCGAACAGCAGCGCGGTGACGACGGGCCCAAGCTCGCGCACGAGCGACAGCGCGACCAGGAGGCCGAGCGCCTGCTCGGACCCGTAGCGGTTCAACGTGTAATACCCCTGCAGGCCGAGCACGAAGCCGACGAACAGCCCCGACACGGCAATGATCACGAACGAATAGTTGCCGAGGAAGTGGATCTGCTTCGTGACAAGCCGCGGCCGGCGCAGCAGCGGGAAGAATTCCAGCACGAGGCGCACGAACAGGCGCGTGCCGTAGCCCGTGCGCTCGAGGCCGCCGATGACGTAACGTCCGATCGCGCTGATCATGCGCGCCCTCCGCCGAGCCCGAAATCCGCTGCGAGCGGCGGGCTCGTGTAATGAAATTTGAACGGGCCGTCCGGCGCGCCGTCGATGAACTGCCGCACGCTCGGGTCGGTCGACGCGCGCAGCTCGTCGGGCGTGCCCTGCGCGAGCACGCCGCCGTTGGCCAGGAAATACACGTAGTCGGCGATCGCGAACGACTCCGGCACGTCGTGCGTGACGAGGATCGACGTCGCGCCGAGCGCCTGGTTCAGCGTGCGGATCAGGTTCGCGGTGATGCCGAGCGAGATCGGATCGAGGCCCGCGAACGGCTCGTCGTACATGATGAGCTGCGGATCGAGCGCGATCGCGCGCGCCAGTGCGATGCGGCGCGCCATCCCGCCCGACACCTCGGACGGCATCAGGTCGCGCGCACCGCGCAGGCCGACCGCGTTGAGCTTCATCAGCACGAGGTCGCGGATCAGGTCTTCGGGCAGGTCGGTGTGCTCGCGCAGCGCGAACGCGACGTTCTCGAACACCGACATGTCGGTGAACAACGCGCCGAACTGGAACAGCATGCCCATCTTGCGGCGCAGCGCGTACAGGCCGTCGCGCGTTTGCGCGCCGACATCGGCGCCGTCGAACAGCACCTGGCCGCGGCGCGCGCGCACGAGGCCGCCGATCAGGCGCAGCACGGTCGTCTTGCCGCAACCCGACCCGCCCATGACCGCGACGACCTGCCCGCGCCCGAAACGCAGGTTCAGGTTGGACAGGACGAGGCGGTCGCCGTAGCCAAAGTCGACGTCGCGAAGTTCCAGCAGGGTCTCGGTAGGAGTGGGGCTCACGGAGCTGACAGTCCTTTTACGCAGAACGCCGAATTATAGGGCCTGCATTGGAATGATGTCGTGACGCCGTTCCGGGCCCAGCGGTCAATGATTGTCAAATTGTCCGGGAAAACATTGCTGCAATGCAATAAGCGCTGCCCGATAGTCGGCTGCGCCCGTGACCGCGCTGACTACCGCGACACTGCCGACGCCCGTCGCCAGCACGTCCGGCAGCGTGTCGAGCCCCACTCCGCCGATCGCGACGAGCGGCGCCCGCGCGCCCGCAAAGCGCGCGTAGCGGGCGATCCGCGCAAGGCCCTGCGGCGGCGCGGCAACGGCCTTGGTCGCGGTCGCGTACACGGGGCCGAGCGCGAGATAGCTCGGGCGCTCGTGCAGCGCCCGCAATATTTCGTAATAACCATGGCTCGACAGCCCGAGCCGCAGGCCCGCACGCGCGATCGCGGCCAGATCGGCCGTCTCGAGGTCTTCCTGGCCCAGATGGACGCCGTATGCGCCTTCATCTGCAGCGATTTGCCAGTGATCGTTGATGAACACGCGCGCATCGGGATAACGACGCCCGGCCGCGACCGCGCGCGCGATTTCCCGGCGCAACGCGTCCGGCGCCGCGCCTTTCACGCGCAGTTGCACGGTCCGCACGCCGCAATCGAGCACGCGTTCGACCCATTCGGCATCCGGTACGACCGGATACAGGCCGAGCTGCGCCGGGCATGGCGCGAACGCGGGCTCGGGCGCGGCCGGCAGCCCGGCGACGCGCGGGAACTGCGCGGCGTCGACCGGCCACGCGTCGGCCGCACGCGTCTCGTCGCCGTCGCGCCACGCCAGCGCGAGCACCAGCGCGTCGACCGGCGCGAAGCCGCAATCGAGGAACGCGGCGAGCGCCGCGATCCAGTCGTCCGCGAGCGGATGCGCGGCGTCGAGCGCGTAGCGCGCGCCCGCCGCATGCAGCACCGCGCCCTGCTCGTCGAATTCGATCGCGACCGCATCGGGCGACGCCGGTCGCGACGCGGCCGACGCGCGCGCCTGCGCGGTGCGGTCGCCGGTCGACACGATCAGCACGTCGCCGTCGGCCGGCACGTCGGGTGCCGCCATGCAGAGCCGCCATGGCGCCGCGGTGCCCGGCCAGTCGCCGAGCCGTGCGCGAATCCGCTCGGCCGCTTCGGCCAGTTCGTCGGCCGGCGGCCAGAATGTATCGGCGAAGCGCGCGCTCATGCGCCGCCCCCGTCCTGGTGCCAGAACGGCATCCCGACGACCGGCGTGCTCGCGTGCGCGGTCTCGCGCGCGTCCATCGGCCCGGCGAGATACGCGGCACGGCCGGCCTCGACGCCCTGCGCAAACGCGCGCGCCATGATCTCGGGGTGCGTGGCCTGCGACACCGCCGTGTTCAGCAACACGCCGTCGAAGCCCCACTCCATCACCTGGCACGCGTGCGACGGCACGCCGAGCCCCGCGTCGACGATCAGCGGCACGTCGGGCAGCCGCTCGCGCAGCACGCGCAAGCCGTACGGGTTCACGACGCCCTTGCCCGTGCCGATCGGCGCGCCCCACGGCATCAGCGCCTCGCAGCCGACGTCGAGCAGACGCCGGCCGATCACGAGATCCTCGGTGCAGTACGGCAGCACCTTGAAACCGTCTTTCACCAGTTGCGCGGCGGCCTCGATCAACCCGACCGGGTCGGGCTGCAGCGTGTAGTCGTCGCCGATCAGCTCGAGCTTGATCCAGTCGGTGCCGAACACCTCGCGCGCCATGTGCGCGGTCGTCACGGCCTCGGCGACGGTCTGGCAGCCGGCCGTGTTCGGCAGGAGCGGCACCGCGTGGCGCTTGAGCAGGTCGAAGAAGCCGGCTTCGGCCGTGCCGCCCGTCATCTGGCGGCGCAGCGCGACCGTCACCATGCCCGGCCGCGACGCGGCGATCGAATCGGACAGCGACTGCAGCGACGGATAGCGCGACGTGCCGAGCAGCACGCGGCTCGCGAAGGTTGCGCCGTACAGCGTCAGCGCGTCGGCGGATGTGAGGGACGTCATGTCGTTTTCCTGGAAGTGCGGGGACGAACCGGCGGCGCTCAGCCGCCCGCGACGGGGTGCACGACGTCGAGCTTGTCGCCCGCCGCGAGCGCGCGCGCCGCATGCTGCGTGCGCGCGACGAAGTTGCCGTTCAGCGCGACCGCATACGGCGGGCGCGCGCCGTACGCGGCGAGCGCGTCGGCCACCGTCGCGCCGTCGGGCAGCGTCAGGGTCTGTTGGTTGATCTGGATATCCATGAGGCTTGGTCGGATTCGGTCGGCGGCGCGCGTCAGGCCGGCTGGCGCGCGTCGTTGCGGTGATGAAGGAGCGTCGGCCAGCGCGCGGCGGCACGCCACGCGGCGAACGCGTCGGCATCGCCGAACGCGCCGCCGAGCGCGGCTTGCGCGACCGCGACCGCCGCGTGCGCGACTTCCGGCGCGATCATGAAGCCGTGCCGGTACAGGCCGTTGACTGCGAGCGTCGATGCGCCGTCCCAGATCACCGCCGGGCGATGATCGGGCAGCGTCGGCCGGCACTGCGCGTTGAGTTCGAGGATGCGCGCCTCGCCGAACGCCGGATGCACGGAGAACGCCGCGCTCAGCAGTTCGAGCGCGGAGCGCACGCTGACGGGCGACATGTCCTCGCCCTCCACTTCGGTCGCGCCGATCACATAAAGATCGTCCTGCTTCGGTGCGATGTACAGCGGATAACGCGGATGCAGCAGCCGCACCGGCCGCGTGAGCCCGATGCCCGGCGCATGCACGCGCGCGACCTCGCCGCGGATGCCGCGCAGCGCGGGCAGCGCGGATTTCGCACCGAGCCCGCGGCAATCGATCGTGAAATGCGCGGCGGGCAGGTTCGCGTCGTCGATCGCGACGTGCCAGTGCAGCTCGACGCCGCGCTCGGCGAGGCCCGCCGCGAGCGCGCGCAGCGCCTGGCGGTTGTCGAGCTGGCCTTCGCGCGGCAACAGCAGGCCGCGCGCGAAGCGGCCCGCGAGCGCGGGCTCGGCCGCATCGACCTGCGCACCCGCGAGCGTGACGAAGCCGCCGTCGAACAGGTCGGCCGGCGCGTTCGCGCGCACGCGCCGCTCGAACAGCGGCGCCTCCGCGCGGTCCGCGTGATGCCAGACGACGAGCGTGCCGTGATGCTGGAAGAACACCGGCTCGGGCAGCTCGGCGAGCCATTGCGGCCAGCGCGCGAGCGACGCGACGCCGAGCTCGGTGATCAGCAGCTCCGCGCTCGCCGCTTCCGCGAGCGGCGCGAGCATCGCGGCCGCGATCCACGCGGCCGACTGCTCGCCGTCCGGGCCGCCGCGCTCGTACAGCGCGACGCGATGCCCGTCGCCGGCGAGCCGCCACGCGATCAGGCGGCCGACGAGGCCGCCGCCGAGCACCGCGAAATCCGGCCGTGCGGGCCGTGAATCCTGGACGTTCATCGCGCACGCTCCTCGCGAACCGCGCGAGCGCGCACGACGAGCGTCGACGCGCACGCGCCGTCCCGTGCGAACGCACGCGACATCGGGCCGGGAGCCATGCAAAAGACTGAAGATTGTGCGGTCATCATTCCTTCCGTAACGCGCAATGCGCGTACCCAAAGGACGAAACCGGCAGCAAAGGCCGGCCGGGCGGGACTCGGGCGCTGACCATGTGGGATGGCAGCCAGCGCGGCCCGGCGGGATCAGAAACTTCCCTCGCCGGTATTACCCGGATCGGGTGCGAAGGGTCTTTCTCAGCCTCGCCGCACCGCGCTGAACTTCCGCCGGCCGCATGCAAAGCACCCCTGTTTCGTCGTCGGCCATTAGACCATAAAAGCGGAAAGCGCCGCAAACTGTCCCCCTGCGGCAAATTCGCCGGAGCCCTGCGCCGCTCTGGCACAATGCCCGCAGGCCGGCCGCGCGAGCGGCCGGTTGCCGCGTCACCGCCGGCCCTTAAGCGCCGTTTAAGACGCGCGGGCGACCATCCGCAACGCCCGCCGTCAGTCGGCGCCTCGCCCCGGCATGCCGTATCGCGGCGCGCGCCCGGCTTCGCCCGGCCCGCGCGCCGGCTACTCATCAGGAAGCACATGACCCAATCGATCGACCCCGTCCGCTCCGCCGCCTCCGACGCGCCGCAGGACGAGCGCCCGGTATCCGCATGGAGCCTCATCAAGCCCTACTGGGTATCGTCCGAATGGAAAGTCGCGTGGGGGCTGCTGGCCACGATCATCGCGATCAACCTCTGCGTGGTGTGGATCAACGTCCGGCTGAACAAGTGGAACGCCGAGTTCTACAACGCGCTGCAGTCGAAGGACGTCCACGACTTCCCGCACCTGCTGATGCAGTTCTCCGCGCTCGCGTTCGCGTTCATCATCCTCGCGGTGTACGGCCGCTACCTGCGGCAGATGCTCGGCTTCCGCTGGCGCCAGTGGCTCACCGACCGTTTTCTGGGTCAGTGGCTCGGCGATCGCGCGTTCTACCGGATCGAACGCGACCGCCTCGCGGACAACCCCGACCAGCGGATCACCGACGACCTCCAGTCGTTCTCGACCACGACGCTCGCACTGTCGCTCGATCTGCTGTCGACGGTCGTCACGCTCGTGTCGTTCATCACGATCCTGTGGTCGCTCGCCGGTGCGCTGACGTTCACGCTCGGCGCCACGCCGATCTCGATTCCCGGCTACATGGTGTGGGCGGCCGCGCTGTACGCGGTGGTCGGCTCGCTGATCATCCAGAAGGTCGGCCATCCGCTGGTGTCGATCAACTACCAGCAGCAGCGCGTCGAGGCCGATTTCCGCTTCGGGCTGATCCGCGTGCGTGAGAACGCCGAGCAGATCGCGTTCTACGACGGCGAGAAAACCGAGACCGGCAACGCGCAAAACCTCTTCATGCGCATCCGCGACAACTGGTGGCGCGTGATGAAGTACACGAAGCGCCTCACGTTCGTGCTGAGCTTCTACGGGCAGATCGCGATCATCTTCCCGCTCGTCGTCGCCGCGCCGCGGTACTTCGCGGGCGCGTTCTCGTTCGGCGTGCTGATGCAGATCTCGTCGGCGTTCGGCACCGTCAGCGATTCGTTCTCGTGGTTCATCAACAGCTACTCGACCCTCGTCGAATGGCGCGCCACCGTCAACCGTCTGCGCGAATTCAAGCGCGTGATGGGCACGTCGCACCTGAAGGAAAGCCTGTCGCCCGCGACCGAGCACGGCGGCATCAACCTGCACTACGTCGACGCGGCAAAGCTGTCGACGTCGTCGCTCAAGCTCGCGCTGCCGAACGGCAACGCGCTCGCGGACATCGGCAACGTCACGATCGAGCCGGGTTCGCGCTGGCTCGTGATCGGTAAATCGGGTTCCGGCAAGAGCACGTTCATGCGCGCGCTCGCGGGCCTGTGGCCGTTCGGCGACGGTGCGATCGACGCGCCGGTCGGCGCACGGATGATGTTCGTGCCGCAGACGAGCTATTTGCCGATCGGCACGTTGAAGGCCGCGCTCACCTATCCGGCGACGCCCGACACGTTCAGCGACGACGCGTGCCGCGACGCACTGCGCGCATGCCGCCTCGAGGATTACGTCGGGCGCCTCGACGAAACCGCGCACTGGACGCGCGTGCTGTCGCCGGGCGAGCAGCAGCGCCTTGCCGGCGCACGCGTGCTGCTGCACAAGCCCGACTTCCTGTTCCTCGACGAAGCGACCAGCGCGCTCGACGCCGACAACGAAGCACGCCTGTACCACCTGTTCGCCGAACGGCTGCCGAAGGCCGCGATCGTCAGCATCGCGCATCGCGAGTCGCTGGCCGCGTTCCACGTCGGCACGATCAACGTCGAGCGCGTAAACGCCGGCGACAAGGTGGCTGCGTGAGCGCACGCGCCGCGCACATCGTGCGGATCGCGCTGATCACCGGCGCAGGTTCGGGGATCGGCGCCGCGCTCGCGCGGCGGCTCGCGGCGCCCGGCATCGCGCTGGCGCTGCACGCGCGCGGCGCCGACGATGCGGCGCGGGCCCGGCTCGCCGAAGTCGAGCACGCCTGCACGGCGGCCGGCGCGGAGTGCATCACGCTCGCCGGCGATCTCGCCGCGCCGGGCGTCGCGGCCACGCTCGTCGATGCAACCGCCGCGCGCTTCGGCGGGCTCGACCAGCTCGTCGCAAATGCGGGCTTCGCCGCGCGACAAGCCTTTTCCGATCTTTCAGCGGACGCGCTAGCGTCCGCCTTCGCGGCGATGCCCGGCGCATTCTCCGCACTCGCGGGGCGCGCGCGGCCGCTGCTCGAAGCGTCCGCCGCACCGAGGATCGTCGCGGTCAGTTCGTTCGTCGCGCACCGCTACCGTGCCGATGCGCCGTTCGCGGCCACCGCCGCCGCGAAAGCCGCACTCGAATCGCTGGTGCGCACCGCGGCTGCCGAATTCGCCGCGCGCGGGATCACCGTCAACGCCGTCGCGCCCGGCTTCACGCGCAAGGACCACGGGCCGAGCGCCGGCAATGCCGGCGCGTGGGCGCAGGCCGAACAGGCGACACCGCTCGGCCGGATCGCCGAACCCGACGACGTCGCCGCATTGATCGCGTTCCTGCTGTCGGACGCGGCGCGGCAGATCACCGGCCAGGTCATCCACGTCGACGGCGGCCTGACGCTCTGAAGCGGCATCCCCCTCCTTCCCGCATACCCGCTTTCCCGCACGAACCTGCATCGGCCTTTTTGGCCGGCCGCATCGCGACCGTAAAATAACCGCCACGCGGCAGCGCGATACGAGACGAGAGGGGGCGGCAAGCATGCAGGCATTCCAGTGGTTCAACGAATTGTCGTCGCGCGAGCGCAAGACGCTGTACGCCGGATTCGGCGGCTACGCGGTCGATGCGTTCGACTTCATGATCTACTCGTTCCTGATCCCGACGCTGATCGCCACATGGGGAATGACGAAGAGCGAGGCCGGGATGATCGCGACGAGTTCGCTGATCTCGTCGGCGGTCGGCGGCTGGGCCGCCGGCATCCTCGCCGATCGCTACGGCCGCGTGCGCGTGCTGCAGTGGACGATCGCGACGTTCGCGCTGTTCACGTGCCTGTCCGGTTTCACGCATTCGTTCTGGCAGCTGCTCGCGACGCGCACGCTGCAGGGCTTCGGTTTCGGCGGCGAATGGTCGGTCGTGACGATCATGATGGCCGAGACGATCCGCTCGCCCGAGCATCGCGCGAAGGCCGTCGGCACCGTGCAAAGCAGCTGGTCGTTCGGCTGGGCCGCGGCCGCGATCCTGTACTGGGCGTTCTTCGCGCTGCTGCCCGAGCAGGTCGCGTGGCGCGCGTGCTTCTGGATCGGTATCGTGCCCGCGCTGTGGATCCTGTATATCCGCCGCAACGTCAGCGATCCCGACATCTACACGGCCACGCGCCGCGCGCGCGACGAAGGCCGCGTGTCGGGCCACTTCCTCGAGATCTTCTCGCCGCCGCACCTGCGCGCGACGCTGTTCGGCAGCGCGCTGTGCACCGGGATGCTCGGCGGCTACTACGCGATCACGACGTGGCTGCCCACCTACCTGAAAACCGTCCGCCACCTGTCCGTGTTCAACACGAGCGGTTATCTCGTCGTGCTGATCGTGGGCTCGTTCGTCGGCTACGTGGTCGGCGCGATCCTGTCTGACCGGCTCGGCCGCCGCGCGTCGTTCATCCTGTTCGCGATCGGCTCGTTCTCGCTCGGCATGGCGTACACGATGCTGCCGATCACCGATGCCGCGATGCTGCTGCTCGGCTTCCCGCTCGGCATCGTCGTGCAGGGGATCTTCGCGGGCGTCGGCGCATACCTGTCGGAGTTGTATCCGGGCGCGATCCGCGGCTCGGGCCAGGGCTTCTGCTATAACCTCGGCCGCGGGCTCGGCTCGTTCTTTCCGATTCTCGTCGGCTCGCTGTCGCAGTCGATGTCGCTCGTGAAGGCGATCGGCCTTGTCGCGGGCGGCGGCTACCTGCTCGTGATCGTCGCCGCGCTCGTGCTGCCGGAAACGCGCGGCAAGTCGCTCGTCGACGATCCGGCCGTCGCGTCGTGAGCGCCCTCCTCGCTCCGGAAACCGCATGCACGTGATCGTTCTCGGCGCCGGCGTGATCGGCGTCACCACCGCGTGGCACCTGCGCGAAGCAGGCTGCGACGTCACCGTGATCGAACGCGAGGCCGACGTCGCGCAGGCGACGAGCCTCGGCAACGCGGGCGTGATCGCGCCCGGCTACGTGACGCCGTGGGCCGCGCCCGGGATGCCCGGCAAGATCCTCAAGTACCTGTTCAGGCCCGCGTCGCCGCTGATCTTCCGGCCGACGCTCGACGCCGCGCAGTGGCGCTGGATCGCGCGCTGGCTGCGCGAATGCGAGTTCGAGCGGTTCCGCGTGAACAAGCGGCGGATGCAGCGCATCGCGTATTACAGCCGCGCCTGCCTGCACGCGTTTCGCGACCGTTATCCGTTCGACTACGGCGCGAGCCGCGGCTACCTGCAACTGTTGCGCGGCGCATTCGACGTCGAGATGGTACAGCCCGCGCTGAAGGTGCTGCGCGATGCCGGCATCGCGTTTCGCGAACTCGACGCGGCCGGCTGCACGGCGATCGAGCCGGGCCTGCGCTGGGCGCGGCAGGCGCCCGTTGGCGGCATCTACCTGCCCGACGACGAGGCCGGCGACTGCGCACGCTTCACGCGCGAACTGCGCGCGCTGTGCGAGGCGAACGGCGTGACGTTCCGCTTTCGCACCGCGATCCGCGCGCTCGACGTCGCGGGTGGCAAGGTGCGCGGCGTGCGGATCGATTCACTGGACGAACGGGCCGCCGTGCGAAGCGGCACCTCGCTCGCCGCCGACGCGATCGTCGTCGCGCTCGGCGTCGACAGCGCCGGCCTGCTGCGGCCGCACGGCATCGACGTGCCGCTGTATCCGGTGAAAGGCTATTCGGCGACACTCGCGGTCGTCGACGATGAAAAGGCGCCGCACGCCGCGCTGATGGACGAATCGCTGAAGACGGCGATCACGCGCTTCGGGCCGACGCTGCGCGTCGCGGGCACCGCGGAGCTCGGCAACCGGCACGCGGCGCTGCGGCAGCAGGCGCTCGATACGCTGATGAAGGTGCTCGACGACTGGTTCCCGCACGCGGCCGATCGCGCATCGGCGCGCTTCTGGGTCGGCCGCCGGCCGATGACGCCCGACGGGCCGCCGCTGCTCGGCGCGAGCGGGATCGACGGGCTCTGGCTCAACGTCGGCCACGGCTCGACGGGTTGGGCGATGTCGATGGGTTCGGGAAAGGTGGTCGCGGATCTCGTCACCGGACGCGAGCCGGAAATCGATCTGTCGGGCCTGACACTCGCGCGCTACGGCCGGTAGGCTCGGTGCCGGGCGACACCGTCGACGCGATGCGCGCAGCGCTCCGCCATCGCCACGCATCGCGAGCGCCGCTCACCGCACCGCTCGGCCGTCCGCCCATGCGATCGGCGCCGATACGATTGGCCGATGCGACACGCCCTCGTGCGACAGCAGGCTCTCGAACAGCGTCAGTGCTTCGATGCGCAACACGACCGGCCGCCCGGGCATGCCACCGTGAGCGGGCTGTCCGACCGCGTCGCGCGGCAGCCGCGCGAGTGTCACGTGCGGCCTGAACGGCCGCCTGTCGACCGGCACGCCGAGCTGATCCAGCAGCGCCACCAGCCCCGCATTCAGCGCTGCGCAGGCCGGATCGGCCTCGAGTTCCGCGACGATCAGCCTCGCGCGCGGCAGGCTCGGCCACCACGCGATCCGCTCGACCGGCAGCAGCGGCAGCGCATGCGCGGCTGCGAGCGCGGGCAGGTGCGCGGCCAGCGCGTCGCAACGTTCCCGTTCGATTGCACCGATGAACGCGAGCGTCATATGCAGTTGCGCGGGCAGCGTGCGCCGCGCACCGCGGGTGACCGGCAACGCGTGCAGCGCGTCGCGCGAGGCCGCATCGGGCATCAGCGCGACGAACGCACGGAGCCGGTCGCCGTTCATGACTCGCTCACTACAGCGCGCGGCGCGCTCGCCGTTTCGGCCGAAACCGGACGCTGCGGCAGCGGGCCGTGCTCGCCCCACACGTCGGCCGGCAGCACGCGCGCGAGCTCCGGGATCGTGTTGCGCGTGAACACCGGATCGGCGATGCCTGCCGCGCGCTGGCGGCGGTAGTCGGCCCACGCGGCGTGCGCATACTTGCCGAGCGCGAGGATCGCGATCAGGTTGACGATCGCCATCAGCCCCATGCTCGTATCGGCCATCGCCCACACGAGCGGCAGTTGCCCGACACTGCCGAACATCACCATCCCGAGCACCGCGACGCGGAACAGCGGCAGCACGCCGCGCCGCTTCGTGATGAATTCGACGTTGCCTTCCGCATACGCGTAGTTGCCGATCACCGACGAGAACGCGAGGAAGAAGATCGCGACGGCCATGTAGATGCCGCCCCATTCGCCGACGTGGCTCGAGATCGCGCGCTGCGTGAGCGCCGCGCCTTCCATGCCGGTGCCGAGCTCGTACTGGCCCGACAGCAGGATCACGAACGCGGTCGCGCTGCAGATCACGATCGTGTCGACGAACACGCCGAGCATCTGGATCAGCCCCTGCGTGACGGGGTGCCGCGTGCTCGCGGTCGCGGCCGCGTTCGGCGCGCTGCCCATCCCCGCCTCGTTCGAGAACAGCCCGCGCTTCACGCCGATCGCGATCGCCTGGCTGACCGCATAGCCCGTCAGGCCGCCCGCCGCCTGCTCGAAGCCGAACGCGCTCTTCACGATCAGCGCGATCACGCCCGGCACCAATGCGATGTGCGTCGCGACCGCATAGACCGCGAGCGCGAGATAGCCGATCGCCATCAGCGGCACGATCACCTGCGCGACCGTCGCGATGCGGCGGATGCCGCCGAAGATGATCGGCGCGCTCAGCAGCACGAGACCGAGGCCGACCGTCTCGCGGCTCCAGCCGAACGACGTGTGGAACGCGTCGGCGATCGCGTTGGCCTGCACCGCGTTGAACACGAAGCCGAACGCGAGGATCAGCGACAGCGAGAACAGCACGCCGAAGCCGCGCGAACGCAGGCCGGTCTGGATGTAGTACGCGGGGCCGCCGCGATAGCTGCCGTCCGGGTGCGACACCTTGAAGATCTGCGCGAGCGTCGCCTCGACGAACGCGGACGACATCCCGACCAGCGCCGTCATCCACATCCAGAAGATCGCGCCCGGCCCGCCGACCGTCAGCGCGACGGCGACACCGGCGATGTTGCCGGTGCCGACGCGGCTCGCGAGCCCGGTCGCGAACGCCTGGAACGACGAGATGCTGCCCGGCTCGCCCTTGCTGCCGACCAGTTTCATGCTGAGGAACAGCGCCTTCAACTGGATCATCCGGAACCGCAACGTGAACCACGCCCCGGCACCGAGCAGCAGCGCAATCAGCACGTAGTTCCACAACACGCCGTTGACGGCGTCGATCAGCCCATGCACGAATGCTTCCATCGAGAGTCCTTGTAAATAGGGTCGGTCATATGCAGCCACCGCGAACGCGGCCCGAGGGGCGACATGATATGACAGTTTGCAAGGATTATTACAAAACGAAAGGAAACGAGATGACGGAAAATCAGCGGCGAATGTGATCAGATTAGGCGACACTTCGCGAAAATGGCGAGCGTAGCGACGCGGCCGGATCGAACGGCGTCGGGGAACCGCGCGGTACCGGCTGGCCGACGGGCATCGGCGCGCCAGCCACAAAAAAAACCGGGCGCCCTTTCGGACGCCCGGCTCTCATCGAAACCCGCTCGCGGTATTCAGCTCAGCGCGGCAGTTCCGAATGCCCCATCAGGTACGCATCGACCGAGCGCGCGCACTGGCGGCCTTCGCGGATCGCCCACACCACCAGCGACTGGCCGCGACGCATGTCGCCTGCCGCGAACACCTTGTCGACCGACGTGTAGTACGAACGATCGCCTTCGGTCGCCGCACGCGCATTGCCGCGCGCGTCCTTCGCGACGCCGAACGCGTCGAGCACGGGCGCGGCCGGCTGCGTGAAGCCCATCGCGAGCAGCACGAGATCGGCCTTCATCTCGAACTCGGAGCCCGGCACTTCCTGCATCTTGCCGTCCTTCCACTCGACGCGCACCGCGATCAGCTTCTCGACCTTGCCGTTCTTGCCTTCGAGACGCTTCGTCGCGACCGCCCAGTCGCGCTCGCAGCCTTCCTCGTGCGACGACGACGTGCGCAGCTTGATCGGCCAGTACGGCCACACGAGCGGCTTGTTTTCCTCTTCCGGCGGCTGCGGCAGCAATTCGAACTGCGTGACCTGCTTCGCGCCGTGACGGTTCGACGTGCCGACGCAGTCCGAACCCGTATCGCCGCCGCCGATCACGATCACGTGCTTGCCCTTCGCGAGCAGTTGGTCGACGAGCTTGTCGCCCGCGTTCACGCGGTTTTGCTGCGGCAGGAAGTCCATCGCGAAATGAACGCCCGCGAGTTCGCGACCCGGCACCGGCAGGTCGCGCGGCGTTTCCGAACCGCCGGCGATCACGACCGCGTCGAATTCTTCCTTCAGCGTGTCCGGCGAAATGGTTTCCTTCGCGAGGCTGCCGATCGACTCGGGCAGCGGATCCTTGCCGATGAACACGCTGGTGCGGAACGTCACGCCTTCCGCTTCCATCTGGCGCATGCGGCGGTCGATCAGCCACTTCTCGAGCTTGAAGTCGGGAATCCCGTAGCGCAGCAAGCCGCCGACACGGTCGTTCTTCTCGAACACCGTCACGTCGTGGCCCGCGCGCGCGAGCTGCTGCGCGGCGGCGAGGCCCGCGGGGCCCGAACCGACGACCGCGACCTTCTTGCCCGTCTTGTGCTCGGCCGGCAGCGGCTTCACCCAGCCTTCGGCCCAGGCCTTGTCGATGATCGCGTGCTCGATCGACTTGATGCCGACCGGGTCGTCGTTGATCCCGAGCGTACACGCGGCCTCGCACGGCGCCGGACAGATGCGGCCCGTGAATTCCGGGAAGTTGTTGGTCGAGTGCAGGACTTCGATCGCCTGCTGCCAGTCCTGGCGGTAAACGAGATCGTTGAAGTCCGGGATGATGTTGTTGACCGGGCAGCCGTTGTTGCAGAACGGGATGCCGCAATCCATGCAGCGCGCGCCCTGGACCTTCGCGTCCGCGTCGGTCAGTGCCGCGACGAATTCCTTGTAGTGCTTCACGCGCGTGAGCGGTGCTTCGTACGCCTCGTGGCGGCGTTCGAACTCCAGAAAACCGGTTGCCTTGCCCATAAGGTGCTCTTCTGTTCGGTGTATCGGGTGGGGGAGCCGCGCGCGGCAATCATGCGCGCGCGGCATTCGCTATGTCGTTCGTCGCTCAGGCGGCCAGCACTTCCTTCGCCGCCTTCTTCGCACCGATCTCGCCCAGCGCGCGCTTGTATTCGTGCGGGAACACCTTCACGAACTGGCGGCGCGCCGCGTCCCAGTTTTCCAGCAGCGACTTCGCGCGCGGCGAACCCGTGAACTGGAAATGACGCTCGACGAGCCCCTTGAGCAGCGCTTCGTCCGTCGTGCCTGCGTGCCAGAGTGCGCGATCGACCGTGCGCTCCTGCTCGGCCTGCTGCAGCACCGGTTCGAGCGCGACCATCGACTTGTTGCACTTCGCCGCGAACATGCCTTCCGGATCGTAGATGTACGCGAGGCCGCCCGACATGCCGGCCGCGAAGTTGCGCCCCGTCTCGCCGAGCACGACGACCGTGCCGCCCGTCATGTATTCGCAGCCGTGGTCGCCCGTGCCCTCGACGACCGCCGTCGCGCCCGAGTTGCGCACGCAGAAGCGCTCGCCCGCGACGCCGCGGAAGAACGCTTCGCCTTCGATCGCGCCGTACATCACCGTGTTGCCGCAGATGATGTTTTCCTCGGACTTGCCGCGGAAGTCGTTGGTCGGGCGGATGATGATCCGGCCGCCCGACAGGCCCTTGCCGACGTAGTCGTTGCCGTCGCCGACGAGGTCGAGCGTCACGCCCTTCGCGAGGAACGCGCCGAAGCTCTGGCCGGCGGTGCCCTTCAGCTGGATGTGCACCGCGTCGTCCGCCAGGCCGTCATGGCCGTGCTTCTTCGCGATCACGCCCGACAGCATCGCGCCGACCGTGCGGTTCACGTTGCGCACCGGCTGGATGAACGACACATGCTCGCCGTTCTCGATCGCGGCTTTCGCCTTCTCGATCAGCACGTGGTCGAGCGCGCGCTCGAGGCCGTGATCCTGCACGTCGACGTGACGCGGCGCGACGTCCTCGCACTCTTCCGGCTGGTAGAACACGCGCGAGAAGTCGAGGCCCTTCGCCTTCCAGTGCTCGACGCCCTTGCGCGTATCGAGCAGGTCGGCGCGGCCGATCAGGTCGTCGAACTTCGCGATGCCGAGCTGCGCCATGATCTCGCGCACTTCCTCGGCGACGAAGAAGAAGTAGTTCACGACGTGCTCGGGCTGGCCCTTGAACTTCGCACGCAGCACCGGATCCTGCGTCGCGACGCCGACCGGGCATGTGTTCAGGTGGCACTTGCGCATCATGATGCAGCCTTCGACGACGAGCGGCGCCGTCGCGAAGCCGAATTCGTCCGCGCCGAGCAGCGCGCCGATCACGACGTCGCGGCCCGTCTTCATCTGGCCGTCGGCCTGCACGCGGATGCGACCGCGCAGGCGGTTCAGCACCAGCGTCTGCTGCGTTTCGGCAAGGCCGAGTTCCCACGGCGTGCCCGCGTGCTTGACCGACGACAGCGGCGATGCGCCCGTGCCGCCGTCATGGCCGGCGATCACGACGTGATCGGCCTTCGCCTTCGCGACACCGGCCGCGACCGTGCCGACGCCCACTTCCGACACCAGCTTCACCGAGATGCTAGAGCTCGGGTTCACGTTCTTCAGGTCGTGGATCAGCTGCGCCAGATCCTCGATCGAATAGATGTCGTGGTGCGGCGGCGGCGAGATCAGGCCGACGCCCGGCACCGAATAGCGCAGCTTGCCGATGTATTCGGACACCTTGTGGCCCGGCAGCTGGCCGCCTTCGCCCGGCTTCGCGCCCTGCGCCATCTTGATCTGGATCTGGTCGGCCGACGCGAGGTACTCGGCGGTGACGCCGAAGCGGCCCGACGCGACCTGCTTGATCTTCGAGCGCAGCGAATCGCCGTCCTTCAGCGGAATGTCGCTGACGATTTCGTCGCCGATCACCGACTTCAGCGTCTCGCCCGACTTGATCGGAATGCCGCGCAGCTCGTTGCGGTAGCGCTTTTCGTCCTCGCCGCCTTCGCCGGTGTTCGACTTGCCGCCGATCCGGTTCATCGCGATCGCGAGCGTCGCGTGCGCTTCGGTGCTGATCGAGCCGAGCGACATCGCGCCCGTCGCAAAGCGCTTGACGATGTCCTTCGCCGGTTCGACTTCGTCGATCGAAATCGCCTTCGCCGGCGACACCTTGAACTCGAACAGGCCGCGGAACGTCATGTGACGCTTGGTCTGGTCGTTGATCAGGTGCGCGTATTCCTTGTACGTCTGGTACGAGTTGCTGCGCGTCGCGTGCTGCAGCTTCGCGATCGAATCCGGCGTCCACATGTGGTCTTCGCCGCGCACGCGGTACGCGTACTCGCCGCCCGCGTCGAGCATGTCGCGCAGGACCGGATTGTCGCCGAACGCGTCGCGGTGCAGGCGGATCGCCTCTTCCGCGACTTCGAACAGGCCGATGCCGCCGACCTTCGACGCCGTGCCCTTGAAGTACTTCTCGACGAGGTCGCTCGACAGGCCGAGCGCTTCGAAGATCTGCGCGCCCGTGTACGACATGTACGTCGAGATGCCCATCTTCGACATCACCTTCTGCAGCCCCTTGCCGACCGCCTTCGTGAAGTTGTAGACGGCCTTCTCCGGCGACAGGCCGCCCGACAGGCCCTCGGCCATCTTCGCGAGCGTTTCCATCGCGAGGTACGGGTGCACGGCTTCCGCGCCGTAGCCCGCAAGCAGCGCGAAGTGGTGCGTTTCACGCGCGGAGCCCGTTTCGACGACGAGGCCCGTGCTCGTGCGCAGCCCTTGCTGCACGAGGTGCGTGTGGATCGCCGACGTGGCGAGCAGCGCCGGAATCGCGACGTGCTCGGCGTCCGTCTTGCGGTCCGACACGATCAGCATGTTGTAGCCCGACTTCACCGCGTCGACGGCTTCCGCGCACAGCGACGCGAGGCGCGCCTCGATGCCTTCCTTGCCCCACGCGACCGGGTAGCAGATGTTCAGTTCGTACGCGCTGAACTTGCCGCCCGTGTACTGGTCGATCGCGCGGATCTTCGCGATGTCCTTGAAGTCGAGCACCGGCTGCGACACTTCGAGACGCATCGGCGGATTGATGTTGTTCGTGTCGAGCAGGTTCGGCTTCGGGCCGATGAACGACACGAGCGACATCACCATGTTCTCGCGGATCGGATCGATCGGCGGGTTCGTGACCTGCGCGAACAGCTGCTTGAAATAGTGATAGAGCGTCTTGTTCTTGTTCGACATCACCGCCAGCGGCGAGTCGTTGCCCATCGAACCGACGGCCTCTTCGCCCTGCTGCGCCATCGGCGCCATCAGGAACTTCAGGTCTTCCTGCGTATAGCCGAACGCCTGCTGGCGGTCGAGCAGCGCGGCGCCCTGCGTACGGCCGGCCGCGACTTCCTCGGCCTTCGGCTCGATCTCGTCGAGCTTGATGCGCACCGCGTCGATCCAGCTCTTGTACGGCTTCGCGTTCGCGAGGTTGTCCTTCAGCTCCTTGTCGTCGATGATGCGGCCGTGTTCCATGTCGATCAGGAACATCTTGCCCGGCTGCAGGCGCCACTTCTTGACGATCTTCGATTCGGGGATCGGCAGCGTGCCGGCTTCCGACGCCATGATGACGAGGTCGTCGTCCGTGACGATGTAGCGCGCCGGACGCAGGCCGTTACGGTCGAGCGTCGCGCCGATCTGGCGGCCGTCGGTGAACGCGATCGCGGCCGGGCCGTCCCACGGCTCCATCATCGCGGCGTGGTATTCGTAGAACGCGCGGCGGTTCTCGTCCATCAACGTGTGCTGTTCCCACGCTTCCGGGATCATCATCATCACCGCGTGCACGAGCGGGTAGCCGGCCATCACCAGCAGTTCGAGACAGTTGTCGAACGATGCGGTGTCCGACTGGCCCGGGTAGATCAGCGGCCACAGCTTCGGCAGGTCGTCGGCGAGCACGTGCGACGCGATCGCGCCGGTACGTGCGTTCAGCCAGTTCACGTTGCCCTTCACGGTGTTGATCTCGCCGTTGTGCGCGATCATCCGGTACGGGTGGGCCAGTTCCCACGCCGGGAACGTGTTGGTCGAGAAGCGCTGGTGCACGAGCGCGAGCGCCGACACGACGCGCGCGTCCTGCAGGTCGCGGTAATACACGCCGACCTGGCCCGCGAGCAGCAGCCCCTTGTAGACGACCGTGCGCGCCGACATCGACGGCACGAAGTATTCCTTGCCGTGCTTCAGCTTCAGTGCCTGGATGCGGTGGCTCGCCGTCTTGCGGATCACGTACAGCTTCCGCTCGAGCGCGTCCGTCACCATGATGTCCTTGCCGCGGCCGATGAAGATCTGGCGGATCAGCGGCTCGCTCGCCTTCACGGTCGGCGAAATCGGCATCGCATGGTCGACCGGCACGTCGCGCCAGCCGAGTACGACCTGGCCTTCGGCCTTCACCGTGCGCTCGAGCTCCTGCTCGCACGCGAGACGCGATGCGTTTTCCTTCGGCAGGAAGATCATCCCGACCCCGTATTCGCCGGCGGGCGGCAGCATCACGCCCTGCTTCGACATTTCCTCGCGATAGAACGCGTCCGGAATCTGGATCAGGATGCCCGCGCCGTCGCCCATCAGCGGATCGGCGCCGACCGCGCCGCGGTGATCGAGGTTCTCGAGGATCTTCAGACCCTGCTGGATGATCTCGTGGCTCTTCTTGCCCTTGATGTGAGCGACGAAGCCGACGCCACAGGCGTCGTGTTCGTTTTGCGGGTCGTACAGACCTTGTGCGGCGGGCACCGCGGTGAGCGGCTGCTGGTGGTCGTTCATGGGGACACCGTCGTAAAGGGGGCCTGGAGGGCCGTTGAACCGTTTTGTTGTTGCCGTCGATCCCGCTCCCGACAGGAGACGGCGCGGCCGACAGTGGGCGGGCATGCTTCGCCCGGGCCACCGGAATTCGGAATATACGCGACGAATCAAAGGAATAGCAACAAAAACCGCTTGATCGAACCCCAATTAAACAGATGCTTCGATCTGGTGCCGTTTTATTGGGGACGTATCATTTTGGTGCAAAAAGAAGCGGCGCCCGCAGCGCCGCCTCTTGATCGCCGTTCCCGCGTTATTGCTGGATCGGCGGCGTGTTCTCGCGCACCTTTCTGGGGCGTCCTCGCGGCAGCGGCGACACGCGCCGGTTCGCGGTGCGCGCCGCCCACTCGCGGTAGTTCTCGCCGCCGAGCACCCAGCCCTTCAGCGTCGCCTGCTGCAACTGGTCGGCCTGCCGCTCGTCGAGCGGCTGCTCGCACAGCTCCTTGTACGCACGCTGGCGGTCGAACGGTGTGTTGCCGAGCGCCCAGTAGAGCGGATGGTCGGTGATCAGGCTGTCGACGGTGAGCCCGACGTGATGCCGGTAGCTCGACCAGCGATAGGCTTCGGGTGTCGCGACGAGCTGCGAGCGCACCGGGCTCATCTCGACCACGCGGCTCGCGAGCAGGAAATAGCGCTCGCCTTCGATCACGGTCGCGCGATAGCGGCCTTCCCACAGGGTGCCGCGCCGCGAATAGCGTCGGTTGAAATGCGCGACGTAGCGGCGACCGACGGCCTGCATCGCTTTCGGCAGGCTCGCCTCGTCGCTCGGCGTCACGAGGAGTTGCACCTGGCGCGGCAGCAGCACATAGGCATGCACCGACAGGTGATGATCGCGCGCGGCGGCCTTCAGGCAATCGATGAAGAGTTCGTAGTCCTGGTCGTCGACGAACGCGGGTTGCTGATCCAGGCCGCGCAGTATCACGTGCTGCGGCTGGTCGGGAACGTAGAGTCGTGCTAACCGTGCCATGCTGAATGTCCGTTTGAACGCGTTAGGAAATACCCGGAGGTCCGAAAATGCGCACCTGCATAGAATGCCCGTCCTGTCGGTGCGCGGATACGTACGGTCGTTCTAATCCTAGGGTGAAAACTCTAACTTACGAGCTTGTTTGGTTTTAAACGCAGTCGTCATAATGAGCACGCCTTTGATCGGAGGAGACACAATGAAACGAAAACTGGCCATCACGGGGGCCGCAGCGCTCGCATTCACGTTCGCGAGCGGTACGGCACTTGCACAATCCGCAGGTGATTTCTACGTCAGCACCGGCTGGCTCCACCTGTCGCCGCAGGACAGCAGCGACCCGCTGTTCGTGTACCGCGTTGGCGGCACGCCCATCAACCAATCGATTCCCAACACGGGTGCCGGCATCAACGACGCCGACACGCTTGGGCTCGCAACTGGCTACTTCGTCACCGACCACATCTCCACCGAGCTCGTTATGGGGATACCGCCGAAGTTCGACATTACCGGCAAGGGTCAGTTCGAAAAGTTCGGCGTACTCGGCCGTGCGTACCAGTGGAGCCCCGCCGTATTGCTTCGCTACCACTTCAACGACGCCAACGCGAAGTTCCGTCCGTATGTCGGCGTCGGCGCGACCTATGTCTGGTTCACCGGCGCAAAGATCACGAACGGCACGTTCGAGAACGGCGTGCTCGGCGGCCCGACCAGCGCAACGACCAGCAACCAGTGGGCGCCCGTCTTCAACGCCGGCTTCTCGTACAACTTCACGAAACACTGGTTCGCGGGCCTGTCGATCTCGTACATCCCGGTCAGCGTGACCGCGACCTTCACGACGGCCCGCCGGACGCCGGTCGGCACCCTGACCGAAACGTCGAAAGCGAAGATCTCGCTCAACCCGATCGTCACGTACCTGAACGTCGGCTACCGTTTCTAAGCGTAGTCGAATATTTGGGGAATGGTTAATCCTGCTGCAATTTGTAGCGGAATTTTCGTGACGTAACGTCTCCACGATGCAAGACGCCCCGGCGGTATTCCCGCCGGGGCGTCGTTTTTTTGTCTCAGGGTCTTCCCGCACCCACCGTCGTGCGGGACCGGCCGCTACGCGATGTCGTCCAGCGCATCGGGGGCGATCAGGTCGATCCGGTCCGTGCAGACTGCGTCGACACCCCAGCGCGCGAGTTCGCGCGCCCGTTCGAGGTCGTTCACCGTGTACACCAGAATGCGCAGCCCGGCCGCCTTGATCGCGCGCACGAGCGGTTCGTCGAGCCGTTTGTGGTCTGCATGCAACGATATGCAGCCGAGCGCGCCGACGACCTGCGCATGCCAGTCGTCCGGCACGGCCTCGTAGAGCATCCCGCGCGGCAGCGCCGGCACGGTCGCGCGCGCCTGCTGCAGCGCATCGAACGAGAACGACGACAGCAGCGGCGGGATCTCGGCATCGCGCCAGTACGCGGCCGCATCGGCCGCCACGCGCAGCCCCGTCTCGCGCTCGCGCCCCGGGCACGGCTTGATCTCGACATTCGCGGCCAGGCCGTGCGCGATACAGCGCGCCGCCGCCGCCTCGAGCGTCGGCATCCGCTCGCCCGCGAAGCGCGCGTCGAGCCATGCGCCCGCGTCGAGCGCGGCCAGCGCCGCATAACGCATGCCCGCCGCCGCCCCCCGGCCGTTCGAGGTCCGGTCGACCGTGTCGTCGTGCAGCAGGAACGTTACGTCGTCGGCCGACAGCTTCGCGTCGAACTCGACCATCCGGTGACCGCGTCGCGCACCCTCGTCGAGCGCGGCGAGCGTGTTCTCCGGCGCGAGCGTGCCGCCGCCGCGATGGGCGACGACGCGCGGATAAGGCCAGTCGGTACGGGAAGTCATCGTCGGCCTCTCGGCAAATGCAGCAGGTTCAGCCGGCACGCTTGCCGGTTTCGGGATCGAAGAAATGCAGCCGGTGCGCGGGCAGCGCGGCCGCCAGCGCCGTGCCGCGCGCCGGACGGTCCGCGTGCGGCAGGCGCACCGCGACGTCGTGATTGCCCCAGCGGCCATGCGCGAGATTGTCCGCGCCGAGCAGCTCGCACGAGTCGACGGGCAGCGTCGCCTGCGCGACGCCCGGCTGCGGCGTCATGTGTTCGGGGCGCACGCCGAGCACCCAGTCGCGCCCGGTGGCGATCTCCGAGCCGATACCGGGCGCGCCTGCGACCGGCAGCGCGGGGCCGCCGCCCGCGACCGTGAAGGTCGCGCCGTCGTCCGACAGCCGTCCGTGCAGCAGGTTCATCGCGGGCGAGCCGATGAAGCCCGCGACGAACACCGTCGCCGGCTTCTCGTACACATCGACCGGTGCACCGATCTGCTCCGCGTAGCCGCGATTCATCACGATCACACGCTGCGCGAGCGTCATCGCCTCGATCTGATCGTGCGTCACGTAGACGCTCGTCGTCGCGAGCCGCGCATGCAGCCGCTGGATCTCGAGCCGCATCTGCACGCGCAGCTTCGCGTCGAGATTCGACAACGGTTCGTCGAACAGGAACACCGACGGCTCGCGCACGATCGCGCGCCCCATCGCGACGCGCTGCCGCTGGCCGCCCGACAGCTCGCGCGGCCGCCGCGCGAGCAGCGGCTCGAGCTCGAGGATCTTCGCGGCCGCGGCCACCCGCGAGTCGATCGCCGCGCGCTCGATTCCGCGAATCTTCAGCCCGTAGCCCATGTTCTGCGCGACCGTCATGTGCGGGTACAGCGCATAGTTCTGGAACACCATCGCGATATCGCGATCCTTCGGTTCCAGCGCGTTGACGACGCGCTCGCCGATCGCGATCTCGCCGTCCGTCACGCTCTCGAGCCCCGCGATCATCCGCAGCAACGTCGATTTGCCGCAGCCCGACGGGCCGACCAGCACGATGAATTCGCCGTCGGCGATCTCGACGTCGATGCCATGCAGCACGTGCTGCTTGCCGTCGTAGGATTTCCTGACGCCCTTCAAGCTCAGCGCAGCCATACTTGGTCTTTCTCCCGGTTGCCGTCCGTCACTTATTTCTCGGAATCGACGAGGCCGCGCACGAACCAGCGCTGCATCGCCAGCACGACGACGAGCGGCGGAATCATCGCCATCAGCGTCGCCGCCATCACGTACTGCCATTCGGTCGCGGCGTCGCCGCTCGCGATCATCGTCTTGATGCCCACCACCGCCGTCGACAGCGACGCTTCCGTCGTGATCAGGATCGGCCACAGATACTGGTTCCAGCCGTAGATGAACGTGATCACGAACAGCGCCGCGATGCTCGTCTTCGACAGCGGCAGCACGACGTCCCAGAAGAAGCGCAGCGCGCCCGCGCCGTCGATGCGCGCGGCGTCCATCAGCTCGTCGGGCAGCGTCATGAAGAACTGACGGAACAGGAACGTCGCGGTCGCCGACGCGATCAGCGGCAGCGTGAGCCCCGCGTAGGTGTTCGTCAGGTGCAGCGTCGACACGACCTGCACGGTCGGGAAGATCCGCACCTCCACCGGCAGCATCAGCGTGACGAAGATCAGCCAGAACGCCGTGTTGCGGAACGGGAAGCGGAAATAGACGATCGCGTACGCGGACAGGATCGACATCGCGATCTTGCCGACCGCGATGCCGAGCGCCATCGCGAAGCTGTTCACGAGCAGGCGGCCGAACGGCGCCGTCGTGCCGCCGCTGCCGTGCCCCCAGATGTATGCGATGTTCTCGAACAGGTGTGTGCTCGGCACGAGCGACAGCGGCACCGTGAACACTTCCTGCGCGTTCATCGTCGCCGCGCAGAACGCGACGTAGACGGGGAACACGATCAGCACGACGCCCGCGACCAGCACCGCGTGGCAGAACAGGTCGAAGCCCTTGCGATTTTCGATCATGCGTATTGCACCCTGCGTTCGACGAAGCGGAACTGGATCACCGTGAGCCCGACGACGATGATCATCAGCACGACCGACTGTGCGCCCGAGCTGCCGATGTCGAGACCCTGGAAGCCCTCCGCGAAGATCTTGTAGATCAGCGTCTTCGTGCTCTGCGCCGGGCCGCCGCCGGTGGCCGCGTCGATCACCGGGAAGGTGTCGAAGAACGCGTAGACGAGGTTCACGACCAGCAGGAAGAAACTCGTCGGCGACAGCAGCGGCAGCACGATGTTGAAGAAGCGCCGCACCGGCCCCGCACCGTCGATCGCCGCCGCCTCGATCAGCGAGCGCGGGATCGCCTGCAGGCCCGCGTAGAAGAACAGGAAGTTGTAGCTCACCTGTTTCCACACCGACGCGAGCACGACGAGAAACATCGCCTGCCCGCCGTTCAGCGCGTGGTTCCACACGATGCCGTCCTTCGCGAGCGCATAGGTGATCAGGCCGATGCTCGGGTTGAACAGGAACGCCCACAGCACGGCCGCGATCGTCGGTGCGACCGCGTACGGCCAGATCAGCAGCGTGCGGTACACGCGCGCGCCGCGGATCACGCGGTCGGCGCACGCGGCGAGCAGCAGCGACACGACGAGCCCGCTCACCGTGACGAGCGAGCTGAACACGAGCGTCGTGCGAAACGAATCCAGATACAGCGGATCGGCAAACAGGTGCGTGAAGTTCGCAAAGCCGACGAATTCGCTCGACGTGCCGAACGCGTCCTGCATCTGCGTCGACTGCCACAGCGCGACGCCGGCCGGCCACAGGAAGAACACGGCGGTGATCGCGAGCTGCGGCGCGATCAGCAGGTACGGCACCAGGCTCGTACCGAAGCGGGAACGGGATTGCATCGCGGATATCCGGTCAGGCGAAACGGAAAGGAAACCGCGCCGCCGGACCGCACGCACGCATGCGCGGCGCGGCCGGCGGCACGAAGCGATGCGTGCTCAGCCGCCCGACTTCTCGAAGCGGCGCAGCAGTTCGTCGCCGCGCGAGGCCGCCGAATCGAGCGCGTCCTTCGGCGACTTCTTCTGCGCCCAGACCTGCTCGAACTCCTCGTCGACGATCGTGCGGATCTGCGGCATGTTGCCCAGACGCAGCCCCTTCGTGTACGGCAGCGGCGGCTTGTTCAGCATCTGCTTGATCGCTGTTTCGGCGCTCGGGTTCTTCGCGTAGAAGCCCTGCTGGCGCGTGAGGTCGTACGCGGCGGTCGTGACCGGCAGGTAGCCCGTGTCCTGGTGCCACTTCGCGGCGACGGCCGGCGATGCCAGGTACGCGAGGAATTTCGCGACGCCCTTGTAGGTCGCCGGATCCTTGCCGGCCAGCACCCACAGGCTCGCGCCGCCGATGATCGCGTTCTGCGGCGCACCCTTCACGTTCGCGTCGTACGGCATCATCCCCGTGCCGTAGCTGAACTTCGCGAATTTCTGCACGTTCGCGAGCGCGCCCGACGACGTCGTCATGATCCCGCAGTCGCCGCTGTAGAACTTCGCCGACGCTTCATCCTTGCGGCCCGCGTACGTGAACGTGCCGTCCTTCGCCATCTGCTGCAGGAACGCGATGTGCGCGATCTGCTGCGGCTTGTTGAATTCGAGCGCGGCGTCGGTGCCGTCGAAACCGTTGTTGCGGCTCGCGAACGGCAACCCGTGCCATGCGCTGTAGTTCTCGAGCTGGATCCAGCCCTGCCAGCCGGTCGTGAAGCCGCACGTCATCCCCGACTTGCGCAGCTTCTCGGCATCGGCCTGCACGTCGGCCCACGTCTTCGGCGGCTGGTTCGGGTCGAGCCCGGCCTTCTTGAACGCATCCTTGTTGTAGTACAGCACCGGCGTCGAGCTGTTGAACGGCATCGACACGAGATGGCCCGTCTTCGCGTCGCTGTAATAGCTCGAGATGGTCGGCACGAACGCCTTTTCGTCGAGCGGCACGCCGGCCTGCTTGAACACGTCGTAGACGGGCACGACGGCCTTCTTCGCCTGCATCATCGTGGCCGTGCCGACTTCATAGACCTGGAGAATCGCCGGCGCGTTGCCGCTGCGATAGGCGGCGATGCCGGCAGCAAGCGCCTGGTCGTAGGTGCCCTTGAAGACCGGCACGATCTTGTAGTCGCTTTGCGACGCGTTGAACTGCTCGGCAATCGCGTTGACCCGCTCGCCGAGCGCGGCCTCCATCGCATGCCAGAACTGGATCTCCGTCGCGGCGAGCGCCACGTGCTGCACACCGAACATCAGCGCGCCGCCGAGCGCGATCGAACGAACCATGGTCCCCGCAGGCTTCTTCTTCATCGACCTCTCTCCTATGAAAACGTTACCAACAGCGTGTGCAACATTCCCATCGCCATTGAACCGGCGAAGTCTAGTGATCGTTTGTGACAGTCAGTTGTCGTTGATGACGAACAGGCGCTGATACTCCTTCAGCGCGAAGCGGTCGGTCATTCCGGCGATGTAGTGCGCGACGAGACGCGGCTGCCGTGCTGCGTCGTCCGACTGGTACGGCGGCGGCAGCAGGCGCGGATCGTCGATGAACGCGTCGAACAGCCCCGTGACGACGCGCTGCGCCTTGCTCGCCATGCGCATCACCTTGTAGTGGCGATACAGGTTCTTGAAGAGGAAACGCTTGAGCGCGGCGGCCTGCGCGGCGACCGCCGCGCTGTGCGACACGAGCGGCGGCGCGGCGCGCACGTCGTCGAGCGACGCGGGCGCGACGCGCGCGAGATTGCGCGTCGTCTCGTCAATCAGGTCGACGATCAGCGTGTTGATGATGCGGCGTACCGTCTCGTGCACGAGACGGCGGCCCTCGAGGTGCGGGAATTCGGCGAGCGCCGCTTCGTAGTGGCGCTGCCACAGCTCGACTTCCGCGAGCTGCTCGATCGCGATCAGGCCGGAACGCAGGCCGTCGTCGACGTCGTGGTTGTTGTAGGCGATTTCGTCCGCGATGTTTGCGAGCTGCGCTTCGAGCGACGGCTGGCGGCCCTGCAGGAAGCGCTCGCCGAGCGCGCCGAGCTTGCGCGCGTTCTCGCGCGAGCAGTGCTTCAGAATGCCCTCGCGCGTCTCGAAGCACAGGTTCAGCCCGTTGAACGCGCCGTAGTGTTCCTCGAGCTCGTCGACGACGGCAAGGCTCTGCAGGTTGTGCTCGAAGCCGCCGTGGTCACGCATGCACGCATTCAGCGCGTCCTGGCCGGCATGGCCGAACGGCGTATGGCCGAGATCGTGCGCGAGCGAGATCGCCTCGACGAGATCCTCGTTCAGGCGCAGGTTGCGCGCGACCGAGCGGGCGATCTGCGCGACTTCGAGGCTGTGCGTGAGGCGCGTGCGGAACAGGTCGCCTTCGTGATTGACGAAGACCTGCGTCTTGTATTCGAGCCGGCGAAACGCGGTCGAATGGACGATGCGGTCGCGGTCGCGCTGGAATTCGGTGCGCGCCGCCGGCGGCGTTTCCGGATGGCGGCGGCCGCGCGACTGCGACGCGTGTGCGGCATACGGAGCGAGATGGGCTTCCAGCGCCGCCAGCGTCGGCGGCTCGGCCACCGGCGCAGCGGATGCGCGGCCGGCTTCGGGCAGTGTGCTGCTGGATGTCTCGCTCACGTCTCCTCCATGTCAGGGGCGCCGGGGCATCCGGGCCGCCGTTACCGGGTTGTCTGCGCCAGTGTAGCGAATACGGCTTCGTCCGGCGCCTGCGTGATCAGCGTATCGCCGAATCGCTTCAGCAGGATGAATTTTATCGCGCCGGCTTCAGCCTTCTTGTCGACGCGCATCAAGTCCATATAGCGCGCGTCGCCGAGCGCGGGCCCGCGGGTCGGCAGATGGGCGGCCGCGATCACCGCGTCGAGCCGCTGCCGCGACGCTTCGTCGAGCAGGCCGAGCCGTACCGACAGGTCGCCCGCCATCACCATCCCGCAGCCGACCGCCTCGCCGTGCAGCCACTCGCCGTAGCCAAGGCCGGCCTCGATTGCATGGCCGAACGTGTGGCCGAAGTTCAGGATCGCACGCAGGCCGCCTTCGCGCTCGTCGGCCGAGACCACGCTCGCCTTGATCTCGCACGAGCGCTTCACGGCGTGTGCGAGCGCTGCCGGCTCGCGACGGTTCAGCACGTCGACGTTCGCCTCGATCCAGTCGAAGAATTCCGCATCGGCGATCGCGCCGGTCTTGATGATCTCGGCGACGCCGGCCGCCAGTTCGCGGTCGGGCAGCGTCGCCAGCGCGCCGATGTCCGCGATCACGGCCTGCGGCTGGTAGAACGCGCCGATCATGTTCTTGCCGAGCGGGTGGTTGATGCCCGTCTTGCCGCCGACCGACGAATCGACCTGCGACAGCAGCGTCGTCGGCACCTGGATGAACGGCACGCCGCGCATGTAGCACGCGGCGGCAAAGCCCGTCATGTCGCCGACCACGCCGCCGCCGAGCGCGACGAGCGTCGTCTTGCGGTCCGCGCGCTCGGTCAGCAGGCCGTCGAAGATCAGGTTCAGCGTTTCCCAGTTCTTGTACGCCTCGCCGTCCGGCAGCACGACCGTCGACACATGCTTGCCGAGCGGCGCGAGCGCCGCGCGCAGCGTGTCGCCGTAAAGCGGATCGACCGTCGTGTTCGTGACGATCGTGACGGAAGAACCCTTGATGTGAGGCGCGAACAGCTCCGCGCGGCCGATCAGGCCGGCGCCAATGTGAATCGGATAGGCGCGGTCGCCCAGATCGACGTTGACAGTAATCATGCTTGTAGCGGCTTGGCGATGACGCCCGCCAGTTCGAGTTGCATCAGCACCATGTTGACGAGACCGTTGACCGACGGACGGCCGGTCTCGATGACGAAATCCGCGCATTCGCGGTACAGCGGGTCGCGCACTTCGTAGAGCGCTTCGAGGCGCCCCTTCGGATCTTCGGTCTGCAGCAGCGGACGGTTCTTGTCCTTACGCGTGCGCAGCCACAGATCGTGCGGATTGGCACGCAGATAGACGACGATGCCATGTTTTTTCAGGCAGTCGCGATTTTCCGGGCGCAGCACCGCACCGCCGCCCGTCGCGAGCACGATGTTCTCGCGCTGCGTGAGCTCGGCGATCACCTGCGTTTCGCGATCGCGAAACCCGGCCTCGCCCTCCAGCTCGAAGATCACCGGAATGCGCGCGCCCGTACGGGCCTCGATTTCGTGGTCGGAGTCGAAGAACGTCCTGTCGAGACGACGCGCGACCGCACGGCCCACGGTGGTCTTACCCGCTCCCATAAGGCCGACGAAAAATACGTTTGCATGTGGGTCCCGCGCTTGCAACGGCTTCCTCTGCTTCAATCTTGCTGGTGTGTGGCGCAGCTTACTGGCAAAGCGGCTGCCTTGTCGAGCCTGCACCGGCGGCTTCCGGCCCCGTTTTATCGGGATCCGCGCCAGCCGCGCCGCGTGCATCGCAGCGCGCGTCGACGACGGTCGGCGTGATGAAGACGACCAATTCGCTGCGCTGGTCGCGCTGCGCGCGGTGCCGGAAAAGCGCGCCCAGAAACGGTATTTTGCCCAAGAGCGGCACGCGCGTCACATCGTTCCGGCGCAGTTGCTCGTAGATCCCGCCGATCGCGACCGTCCCGCCGTCCTCGACCTCGACGCGCGTCTGCACGTGCTTCGTATGGATAGCCGGGCCGGCCGCCGTCGGCTCGCCGACACTGTCCTTCGTCACGTCCAGGTCGAGCACCACGCGCCCGTCGGGCGTGATCTGCGGCTCGACCTCGAGCTTGAGCGTCGCGCGGCGGAACTGTACGCCGCTCATGCCGTTGCCGACCTTCGCCTGGTACGGCAGCTCCGAACCCTGCTCGACGATGGCCTTGACGCGATCGGCGGTCACCACGCGTGGACTCGAAACGATCTGTCCCCGCCCCTGCGCTTCGAGTGCGCTCAGTTCGATGTCGAGTACGCGGCTGAGCGGCGCGGCGAACAGCGTGAAGCCGGCGGTTGCCGCCTCGAAGCCGCCGAGCGGCCGCGCAGCAAGGTCGAGCGCGTTGCGCGCGTCCGTCGTGAATGTGGCGCCGTCGCCCGACGACTGGCGCCCCTGCGCACGCAGCGCGACGCGTGCGCCGAGGTTGCGCGAGAAGCCCTGTTCGCCCTCGACGATGCGCGCCTCGATCCGGACCTGCCGCGACGGCCGGTCGATCGCGTCTATCAGGCCCGCGATCTGCGCGATACGCGGTTCGAGATCGGTGACGAACAGCAGGTTCGTGCGCGGATCGGCCGCCGCGGCGCCGCGCTTCGACAGCAGGCGCTGGCCGGTCGCGCCGGTCAGTAGTCGCTGCACGTCCTGCGCGCGCGGGTAGTGCAGCGCGAACGTACGGCTCGCGAGCGGCTCCAGATCGGCGGCCCGCGCGTGCATCTCGAAGCGCTCGCGTTCGCGCGCGGCCAGTTCGGCAGCCGGCGTGACCCATATCACGTTGCCGCGCCGCGACATCGCGAGCCCGTGCGTGTCGAGCAGCGTATCGAATGCATCGCGCCAGCGAACATTGTTCAGACGTAACGTGACGGTGCCGCGCACCTGCTCGCCGACGACGATATTGAGCCCCGTGAACCGGGCGAACGCGTCGAATGCAGCTGCGAGACCGACGCCTTGCAGATTCAGCGAGATTCGCCGGACGTCGTTCGTATCGCCCGGTTGCCGTGCCGCGTCGTCGCTCATCCGGACCGGCGGCGCCAACGGGATCGGCGGCCCCTCCAGCCGGGGAGCCGGAGCGGCGGTTTCTGCCTGACGCGCCGCGTGAGCCGCCTGATCGAACCGTTGCGGGCCGACCTCCGCCGACACGGCATCATCCACGCCATCGACCAAACCTCCGGGCGGCGGCAGGCCCGGCACCTGCGCATCGATCGCCGCTGCTGGCCAGACGGCCGGCAGCGGTGGCAATGACGCGCTTGCTCCGGCCGCCGTCAATCCGGCCCAGACGACGGCGAGTGCCCGACATCCGTACTTCATCATGGCCGGCCTCCGTCATCGAGGACGAGCCGGTGCGCCCCGTCCGCCGTCGCGAGCGTCACGGCCGCGGGCTCGACACGCACCACGCGCGCAGCCCCGAGCGCTTCGCCGGCCGCCACGGCGGTGAACGAGCCGTCGCCGCCGTCGAACAGCGCGAGACCGGCGCGCGCGTCGCGAATCGTGCCGGCCAGGCGGGCCGCCTGACCATCCGCTGCGGACAAGCCAGCCGTGTCGAACGGGTCGTCGTCGAGCGCCGCTGCCGGAACCGCCACCGTGCCGCCAGCGCCCGTTGCAGCCGGCAGCGCCGGAAAAACGTCGACGGACATTTCCACGCGTGCAGCTTGCAATCCTCGCTCGACACGCAGCGCCGACGGTACCGCCAGCACCGGAAAGCCCGCCAGCCCGCCGACCATGTGCAACAACGCACGAAAACCGCCATCCGCGACGATACGCACCGTGCGCCGGCCGTCCGGCGCCGCGCCGCCGGCTTGCTGCGGTTCGATCGATACGCGACGCAGCCCGCTCGACGCTGCGAGATCGGCCAGTTCGAGCATCAGCGCGCCCCATTCCGGCGCAGGCGACACGCGGTCATCGCGCGTTGGTGCCGGACCTGCGTCGCGCCGCTGCCCGGCGCCGGCAAGCACGTGCTGTGCATCGGCCTCACGCACCTGCGCCGCTGCCAGCAACGAGCGACTGTGCGCGAGCCCGCTCCAGTCGGCGGCATTCGCCAGATGAATGCCGCCCGCCAGCACGGCTGCGAATGCCAGCGCACAGCCGGCCGCATGGGCAGCCTCGGGCGACACGCGCCGCATGCCGCGCAGCCATGCTTCACCGCGCGGCGCAGGCCGATGCATGATCGCCGTCATGCGCCACCTCCCGATGTGTTCCGCGACGGCATCGCATCGCGCCAGCGCAGTTGGACCGAGAACCGGAACGACATCCCCGTCGACGCGACCGGTGCATCCGAAGCAGGCTTCAACGCGTCGATATCGATCCGCCAGTCCCGCTGCTCGCGCGCCATCCCGGCGAGCCATCGTTCGGCCGCCCGGTAACTCGTGGCGCGCGCATCGAGCTCGGCACCCGTCGGTGTCATGCGCAGCGTGTCGAGCCGAACCGCGTCGTCTCGCACCTGCGCCAGCGTCGCCAGCAGCGCTGCGACGCGCCGGTAAGGCGCGGCGAGCTCGGCTGCCCGCGCGCCGCGCCGGGCGGCGGCTGCTGCTGCACTGGCGGCGCGCGTCGCAACTTCCACCCGCGGCTGCAACTGCCGCAGCCGCGTCTCCACGCTTACGCGCTCGGCGTCCGCGCGCCACCGCAGCCATGCGGCAGCGCCCGTCCACAGACCGGCGCCGAGCACGCCGAGCAGGATTGCCGTTCCGCACTGCGCGGCCCGGCGACGTCGCAACGCCTGCGCCAGCCGCTCACGGTACGGCAGCAGGTTGAAACCGCCGAGCCCCGCACGATCGAACCCGGCCGGCCCGGACGCGCGTGCCGGCATGCGACCGGCCATCATTCCCACACCCCGCGCAACGCCAGCCCGAACGCGACGGCAAACGCCGGGCCGCCCGGCATGCCGGCGGGCGGGCACGGCTGCCCATCCCAGCCCGTGCAGTCGAACGGCACCGCAACCGCGCCGAGCACGTCGCCGATATCGGCGACGGACGTCCCGAAGCGGGCGATGCACCGCTCGTCCCCAGCCACGACTACGCAACGCACTGCCCCGAGCACGCGCTGGCGCAATGCGTCGGAGAACGCCTCCGGCACCCCGCCCGACAGCTCGAGCACCTGCGCGGCCAGCGCACCGTCGACCCGCCACGCCCGCACGCCCGAGTCGCTGAACCAGAGCGCGGCATAGGGACCGTGCGCGTCAAGCTCGAACTGCGCCGCATAACGCAACGCGCGCAGCGCAGCCGCCGACTCACCGTCGACGGCCGTCAGGTCGACACCGGCCTGGGCGGCCACGTCGATCCGCCGTTCGAGCAGCGCCAGCGGGGTCACCGCGACCTCGATCTCGCCAGACTGCGCGCTGCCATCCTGCCGCCAGTCGAACGCGAGGCTGTCCGGCGCGAGCCCCGAAATGCGCTCGGCCGCCTGCCGCGCGGCATCCTCGACGTCGTCGCGCCCGGCCAGGTCGAGCGTCGCGGTGCGGATCTCGTCATCGCACAGCGCCATCACGCCGCACGCCTCGCACCGCACACCCGCCGCCGACAGCCGCGACACGGCCGCCGCCAGCGAGCGCGCAACCGCCGCCCAGCGCGCGTCTTCCGGCCCGCCCGCCAACCCGACCGGCTCCCGCTCGAGCCCCTCGACACGCACATCGGCAGCGCGGCCGCGCCGGCTCAGCGCGACCACCCTCACCTCGTCCGCCCCGACGTCGATTCCCGTCGCCCCGTGCCTACCCTGCGCGAACCGCGCCATCCATCGTCCCGCCATCCCGGCCTCCCGCGATCGTCGCGGCCCACGCCGCGTTTCCGAGACCTGATTCTGCAAAGCGATGCGTTCGGCCGACAGTCGGCCGAACGGCCAGCATCGGCTCGGAACGGCCGCGCGCGGGCTATGCTGAAGACACGGCAACCCGCTGCTTTCCGGCGGGCAGCCCCCGCGTCAGGACCGGTCTTACCGGGCAGCTATAATCGCGGGACTGTTTTCCGGTATGCCTATGCAATCCACGACTCCTACGTCCCCGCCTCCCGCCCCGGAGCCGAAGAAGCGGCCCTGGTGGCAAAAAGTCCTGCTCGGCTTCGCCGCGATGTGCGTGGCCCTCGTCGTGGCCGGCGGCCTCGTGCTCGGCTATGCGCTCGTCGTCGCGTGGCCGAACATGCCGTCGCTCGACGCGCTGACCGACTATCGCCCGAAGGTGCCGCTGCGCATCTATACCTCCGATCACGTGCTGATCGGCGAATTCGGCGAAGAGCGCCGCGACGTCGTCCATTTCAAGGACGTGCCCGACTCGCTGAAGAAGGCGATCCTCGCGATCGAGGACGCACGCTTCTACGATCACGGCGGCGTCGACCTCACCGGCATCATCCGCGCCGGCTTCGTCGCGCTGACGAACGGCCATGCATCGCAGGGCGCGAGCACGATCACGATGCAGGTCGCGCGCAACTTCTTCCTGTCGAGCGAGAAGACCTACACGCGCAAGATCTACGAGATGCTGCTCGCGTACCGGATCGAGCGCGCGCTGACGAAGGATCAGATTCTCGAGGTCTACATGAATCAGATCTATCTCGGCCAGCGCGCGTACGGCTTCGCGAGCGCCGCGCGGGTTTATTTCGGCAAGGACCTGAAGGACATCACGCTCGCGGAGGCCGCGATGCTCGCGGGGTTGCCGAAGGCGCCGTCCGCGTATAACCCGGTCGTGAATCCGAAGCGCGCGAAGGTGCGCCAGGAATACATCCTGCAGCGGATGCTCGAGCTGAACTTCATCACGCGCGAACAGTACGACGAGGCCGTCGCGCAGCCGCTCGTCGTCAAGGGCCCGGGCCGCGATTTCAGCGTGCACGCCGAGTACGTCGCGGAAATGGTCAGACAGATGATGTACGCGCAGTACCGCGAGGAAACCTACACGCGCGGCTTCAACGTCGTGACGACGATCGATTCCGCAGACCAGCAGGTCGCGTACACCGCGCTGCGCAAGGGCATCATGGATTACGAACGCCGGCACGGCTATCGCGGGCCGGAAGGCTTCATCGAGCTGCCGGCCGGTGCGGACGACCGCGAACAGGCAATCGACGACGCGCTGCTCGAGCACCCCGACAACGGCGAACTGATTGCGGCGGTCGTCACGGCCGCGAGCCCGCGCCAGATCACGGTCGCGTTCATCGACGGCAGCACGGCGACGATTGAAGGCGACAACCTGCGCTTCGCGTCGGGCGCGCTGTCGACCAACGCGCAGCCGAACCGCCGCATCCGCCCGGGTGCGATCGTCCGCGTCGTGAAGAGCGACACCGGCAAGTGGTCGATCACGCAGTTGCCGCAGGTCGAAGGCGCGTTCCTGTCGATCATCCCGCAGGACGGCGCGATCCGCTCGCTCGTCGGCGGCTTCGACTACAACAAGAACAAGTTCAACCACGTCACGCAGGCATGGCGGCAGCCGGGTTCGTCGTTCAAGCCGTTCATCTATTCGGCGTCACTCGACAAGGGCCTCGGGCCGGCAACCGTGATCAACGACGGCCCGCTGTATTTCAGCGCCGCCGAAACGGGCGGCCAGCCGTGGGAGCCGAAGAACTACGGCGGCGGCTTCGAAGGCCCGATGTCGATGCGCACCGCGCTGCAGCGCTCGCGCAACCTCGTGTCGATCCGGATCCTGAACCACATCGGCACGAAGTACGCGCAGCAGTACATCACGCGCTTCGGCTTCGACGCCGAGCGCCATCCGGCCTACCTGCCGATGGCGCTCGGCGCGGGCCAGGTCACGCCGCTGCAGATGGCCGGCGCGTACTCGGTCTTCGCGAACGGCGGCTACCGCGTCAATCCGTACCTGATCGCCGAAGTCACCGATCCGAACGGCGCGATCGTCGCGCGCGCGCAGCCGCTCGTCGCCGAGCAGAACGCGCCGCGCGCGATCGACGCGCGCAACGCATACGTGATGAACAGCCTGCTGCAGAGCGTCGCGCAGCGCGGCACGGGCGCGCGGACCAACATCCTGAAGCGCACCGACCTCGCGGGCAAGACCGGCACGACGAACGATTCGCACGACGCGTGGTTCGCCGGCTACCAGCACTCGCTCGCCGCGATCGCGTGGATCGGCTACGACAACCCGCGCAGCCTCGGCGATCGCGAAACCGGCGGCGGCCTGTCGCTGCCCGTCTGGATCGACTACATGGGCGCGGCACTGAAGGGGGTGCCGGAGTTCAAGCCGACGGTGCCGGACGGCGTCGAGTCGCTCGGCAGCGAGCTGTACTTCACCGACTTCACGCCGGGGCACGGTTTCGTGTCGACGGTCGGGGTGCCGCAGGCGCCGGCCGCGCAGAACGTCGACGAAGCGGTGCCGCACGTCGACGAGCAGGAAAAACAGGACATCATGAACCTGTTCCGCGGCCACTGACCCGCGGCCCCGGACATGAAAAAAGCGCCCCGCGGGGCGCTTTTCTTTTGGTTCGACGTTCGGGGCCCGGCGCCCCGGCCGTCACGCGCTGAACGTGATCGGCAGGCCGGCCTGCTGCGTCGCGTATTCGGTGAGCGCCGCGTAGAACTCGGTGCCCGTGCGCGTATCGCGCCATTCGCCGTCCACGAAACGGTAGTGGAATCCGCCCGCCTTCGCGGCGATCCACACTTCCTTCATCGGCGGCTGCAGGTTGACGATGATCTTCGAGCCGTTCTCGAACGTCAGCGTCAGGACGCTGCCGTTGCGCTCCAGATCGATGTCGTGGTCGCCGTCGTTCGCGGTGTCGACGGTACGCTCGACGGCCGTCAGCACGGCCTCGGCACGGGTCAGGTATTCGGTATCGGACATGCTAAACTCTATCGGTTCAATTGTTCAGGGACGATCATGCGAGTCGTTTTCCGGATGAGCGCGATTGTAGCGGCTTTGGCGATTCTTGCCGGCTGCGGTCAAAGCGGCCCGCTCTATCTGCCTACCGTGCCTCCGCTGCCCAAGCCGATCCAGCAGCAGGACACGCCGCCGTCGGACGTGAAGCCGACCGATGAAAACGCGTCATCCGACAGTGTGCCCGATTCGTCCGGCACGCCGCTCACGCTGGCGCCCGAACTGTCGAGCGACGCATCGAAAATGCCCGCACCGGCGTCGGGCTCGGCCGTCGCGCAGTAACGACGCGACGGCGCCCGCGCAGCTCGCGAAACAAGGCGACGACTTCCCGGTCATCGCCTTTTGTTTTTGCAGGCCGTGCCGTCACGCGCACACGCGCCGCCATCCCCATGCGGCCAGCCGCCAGCCGAGCAGCGCGGCGACGATCGCCGCGTAAAGCTTCGGCTGCGCGAGATCGTGCTTGCCGGCCCTCATCCACCAGAAGTGCAGCACGCCGAACAGCGCGATCGCGTAGACCGCACAGTGCAGCGTCGCCCAGTGACGGCCGAGCCGGCGCACCATCGCACGCGGCGACGTCGCGGCGAGCGGGATCAGCAGCACGAACGCGGCAAAGCCGACCGTAATGAACGGGCGCTTGCCGACGTCCTTCAGGATCGCGACGACATCGAACCACTTGTCGAACCACAGGTAGGTCGTAAAGTGCAGCGTCGCGTAAAAGAACGCGAACAGCCCGATCATCCGGCGAAAGCGCAGCAGCGTCGCGAAGCCCGTCATGCGCCGGAGCGGCGTGACGGCCAGCGTGATGCACAGCATCACGAGCGTCCACAGGCCAGTCGAACGCGTGATGAATTCGATCGGGTTCGCACCGAGCCGGTCGGTCAGTCCGAACAGCACGAGACGCGCAAGCGGATAGAGGCCGGCCGCGAAAACCAGCACCTTGGCCGGCACGAGCCAGCGCGGCGCGCCGGTACGGATCGCACCGGCCCGGGCCGCGCGTGCGGTCGATCCGGTGCCGGCTGCGCGCGCGGGTGTCAGTGTCGAAGGAGGCATGTCGTTTCTCACTGTCGCGCTCAGAAGTTCTTCTTCAGGTCCATGCCCTGATACATCGACGCGACCAGATCGCCGTAGCCGTTGAACATCAGCGTCTTGCGCTTCGGCGTGAAGAAGCCGTCCTCGCCGATGCGCCGCTCGGTCGCCTGACTCCAGCGCGGATGATCGACGTTCGGGTTCACGTTCGAATAAAAGCCGTACTCGTTCGCTGCGTACGTGTTCCAGCTCGTCTTCGGCTGCTTGTCGACGAAGCGGATCTTCACGAGCGACTTCGCGCTCTTGAAGCCATACTTCCACGGCACGACGATTCGCACCGGCGCACCGTTCTGGTTCGGCAGCACCTGCCCGTAGACGCCCATCGTCAGCAGCGTCAGCGGATTCATCGCCTCGTCCATCCGCAGCCCTTCCGAATACGGCCAGTCGAGCACGGGTGTCGAGAGGCCCGGCATCTGCGACGGATCGGCCAGCGTGATGAACTGCACGTATTTCGCGTTGCCGGTCGGCTGCACGCGCTTGATCAGCTCGGACAGCGGCACGCCGATCCACGGAATCACCATCGACCAGCCTTCGACGCAGCGCAGCCGGTACACGCGCTCCTCGAGCGGTGCGAGCTTCAGCAGTTCGTCGAGATCGAACACCTTCGGGTGCAGCACCTCGCCCTCGACGCTCACGCGCCACGGGCGCGGCCGCAGCGTGCCGGCGTTCTGCGCCGGGTCGCTCTTGTCGGTGCCGAATTCGTAGAAGTTGTTGTAGGACGTGATGTCCTTGAACGGCGTCACCTTGTCGGCCGCGACGAACTTCGGGTTCGTTTTCGCCGCGAGCTTCGCCGCCCGCGCGTCGGGCGACGCATACGCGGCAATTGCCGCGCCGCTGCCGCCGAGCAGCCCGCCCGCCGCCGCGAGGCCGGCCGCCTGCAGGACGCGCCGCCGGTTCTCGAACACCGCGCGCGGCGTGATCTCGCTGTGCGCGATATCGGCGCCGGTCAGTACGTTCCGCAAAGGGCGTTTGATCCACATCGTGCTGCTCCTTCTGCATGCGCCGCGCACACGCTTCATGAGCGTTCGACCCGGCCCGTCATGCGCCGTTCGACGCCCGGATCGCCCGCCCGTTACAAAAGAAAACCGCCGGGCACGCAGTGCACCGGCGGTCTTATAGTCGGACGAGCGGCCGAAATCTTACAGCTTGCCGTAGCTGTGCAGCCCGGACAGGAACATGTTGACGCCGAGGAACGCGAACGTCGTCACGAGCAGGCCCGTGAGTGCCCACCAGGCGGCAACCGCGCCGCGCAGGCCCTTCATCAGCCGCATGTGCAGCCACGCCGCGTAGTTGAGCCACACGATCAGCGCCCAGGTTTCCTTCGGGTCCCAGCTCCAGTAGCCGCCCCATGCCTCGGCCGCCCACAGCGCGCCGAGGATCGTCGCGATCGTGAAGAACGCGAAACCGACCGCGATCGACTTGTACATCACGTCGTCGAGCACCTCGAGCGTCGGCAGGCGATCGGCGAGCACACCGCGCTCCTTCATCAGGTACGCGACCGACACCATCGCCGACAGCGCGAAGCTGCCGTAGCCGATGAAGTTCGCCGGCACGTGGATCTTCATCCACCAGCTCTGCAGCGCCGGCACGAGCGGCTGGATCTGCTGCGCATCGCGCGCGACCGAGTACCACATCAGGAAGCCGACCGCCGCGCTGATGACCAGCAGCACGAACGCGCCGAGCGAACGCGTGCCGTAATGGCCTTCGTAATACAGATAGAGCAGCGCGGTGATCAGGCTGAACAGGACGAACACCTCGTACAGGTTCGATACGGGGATATGCCCGACGTCGGCGCCGATCAGGTAGGACTCGTACCAGCGCACCATCAGCCCCGTGAAGCCCATCAGCACGGCGACCCACGTGAGCTTCTGGCCGATCGCGGCGCCCGTTTCCGAGCGCGCGAGCAAGCCGATCCAGTAGAAGATCGTCGCGAGCACGAACAACGCGCTCATCCACAGGATCGCCGACTGGCTCGACAGGAAGTACTTGAGGAAGAACGCCGTATCGGCGCGCGCGAGATCGCCCTGGTAGATCTGGATCGACAACAGCGACAGCACGGCGATCGACGCCATCATCAGCCGCGCGGGCTTCCAGCGCCAGCCGAGCGCGACGAGCGCCGGCACGGTGCCGATCATCACCGCCTTGTCGTAGTAATCCATGTGCGCGTTGTAGTGCACGAGCGCATAACCCGCGCCCGCCACGAGCGCCAGTGCGAACAGCCAGTCGATCAGCGACAGGCGCGCGAGAAACGGACGGTCGTCGAACAGCGGCGCCGAAACCGGGGCCTGGGCCGACGCCCGACGGGAGGAGGAGACTTGCGTGAGATCCATGATGTTACCGGGTGGAATTCTCGGAATCGGAACCGCCGCCGGCAGGCGGGCGGGCCGTCGATGCCGTGCCGACGGGCGCGGCGTCGCGAGGTGCGGCGCGCAAGGCGACGCCGGCCGCGTCGCGCGTCTGCACGAATTCTTTCTCGAAATCGAAGGTCTTGCGGGCCGTGGACATCGCCATCACCACCTCGACGCCCGGGCCGGCATCCTTGAGCCAGAACCAGAGGCGCCGTTCGCGCACGTAGAACATCGAGAAGATGCCGGCGACCAGCAGCAGGCTGCCAAGATACACCAGATTCTTGCCGGGTGCGCGCGTCAGCTGAAATACCGAAGCCTGCACCTGCTTGAATGAGTCTAGCTGCAGATAGACGGGCGATCCATACAGAAAGCTGTCGGATAGCGCATTGATCGCGTTCTGCACGAATCGAATCGTGTCGGTGCCCTGCTGGGCGGCCGGCTCGCCGGCCCGCTCGCGCGCGATCTGCCACACCTCCCACATCGAGCCCTCGAGCATCCGCAGCAGCAGGCTCGCGGCCTTCTCCTGCTCGGCCTTCGGCACCGAGCGGTCGATGAACGTCGCCACGGCCTGGAAGCCGCCGATCGGCTGGCCGTCGGCACTGCGGCCGACGCTGTCGTCGCTGGCGGCAAACAGGGTCAGCACCTTCGATGCGCTGTCCTGCAGGCGGCCGCGCAGCGATGCGTCGGTGCCCGGCAGCGAACGCTGCGCGAAGCGCGCGGCGGCTTCGGCGCGCACGGCCGGATCCTCGAGCGCGGCGCGCAGGTGCATCCATTCGCCGATCGAATCCTGGCTGTCGGCCGGAATCCGCATGTAGCGGAACGGATCGTTCGGGCTCGCGCGCACGCCGGCGAGAAACACGCGCACGCCGTTCATGTCGACGGGCAGCATGTAGTTGTTGAATTCGCGCGCCTGGCCGTCCTTGCCGCGGATCTTGTACTGCACGGACGGGCCGATGTTGTGGAGCTGCACCGGCTTCGACGTCTTCGCGCCGGAGCCGAGCCGTTCGTCGAACGCCTCCTTCAGCGACGCGGTCTTCGCGACGCCGCGCACATCCGGCTTGCCGTTCGCGTCGATCATGTTCTCGACGTTGATCGCGCGGAAATCGGAGAACTCGATCGTATCGCCGTCGGCGCCCGGCATCTGCAGCGGCGCCGAACTGCCGATCGTGCCCTGCACGGGGAAGGTCTTCGCGTTGCCGCCCGTCATCGGATAGGCCGTCATCTGCATCTGCGAGCCGCCGTCCTGGAAGCTCGACTGGTAGATCGACACACCCTTGTACGTGAACGGCTTGTTGACCTCGACGCGCGCCGGGATCTTCCGGCCGGTCTCGCGATCGATCACGACGATGTCGCTCGCGAACAGCTTCGGCATGCCCGTCGTGTAGTAGTCGACGATGAACTTGTTGAGCTGGATCGAGAACGGCAGGTCCTGGATCAGCGAGCCGCTCGGCTGATTCAGGATCGCGGTCGACACGAACTGGCCCTCGGGCACCCACGCATAACCGCGGAACGTCGGGTTCGACGCGGACAGGCGGTGGTCGGGCGAGATCTCGCTGATCGTCGCGCTCGTGTTGACCGGGCTCTTGCCGAACATCCACATCTGGAATTTGATCGGCAGGTTGCTGTCGAGCAGGCCGCCGATACAGATCACGACGATCGCGACGTGCGCGGAGATATAGCCCCACTTGGTCATCGCACCGCGCTTCGCGGAGATCAGCGTCGCGCCGTCGGTTTCACGCACGACGTGCTTGTAGCCGGCCTTGGTGACGAACGTGGCGAGCGTCGCCGCAACGGCCGCGCGCGTGCCGGAAGCCGTGTACTCGGCCTTGTGGTGGAACGCGCGCAGGCTGCCTTCGCGGACCTTGTCCTTCCAGCTCTTCGCATCGGCAAGCATCTTCGGCGCGTTGCGGATCACGCACAGCGAGATCGACACGACGAGGAAGATCAGGATCAGCATGAACCACCACGCGCTGTACACGTTGTACAGGCCGAGCGAGCGGAAGATGTCCGCCCAGAACGGCCCGAACTGGTTCACGTAGTTCGGATACGGATCGTCCTGGGTCAGGACCGTGCCGACGATACTCGCGATCGACAGCACCACCAGCAGCGCGATCGCGAAACGCATCGAGCTCAGCAGCTCGACCACGCGCTTCGACGCACCCTGACCCGACTTCGACTGCAACCCCGACGTGGTAACGCTCATTCAAACTCCGACTGACAACAAAAAAGGGCAAGGCGACCGCAACGGTGCGGCGCCCCACCCTTTTCTTGTTCTGACTCCGGACGCCCTTCGGGCGCCCGGTCATTCCATTCGCGACCGACCGCTCAACGCAGGCCCGCGATGTAATCCGCGACGGCCTTGATCTCGTTGTCCGACAGGCGCGTCGCGATCTGATGCATCGCGTCGTTGTTGTTGCGCGCGCCAACTCCCTGCTGGAACGCGGTCAACTGCGCGACCGTGTAATCGGCCCACTGCCCCGACAGACGCGGGTACTGGACCGGAAGCCCCTGCCCGGTCGGCCCGTGGCAGCTCGCGCAGGCGGGCACGCCCTTCTCCGCAATGCCGCCGCGATAGATCTTCTGGCCGATCGGCACGGTCGCCGCATCGCGTGCGGTACCGAGCTTCGTCGTCTGCGACCCGTAGTACGCGGCGACGTTGCGCATGTCGTCCGCGCTCAACGCGCTCGCGAATCCGACCATCACCGCGTTGGTACGCACCGGCCCCTTCGCGCCCGGCTGCGTCTTGAAGTCGTTCAACTGCTTGACCAGATACTCGGGATGCTGGCCGGCAAGCTTCGGGAAACTGCCCGACGCGCTATTGCCGTCGGCGCCGTGACACGACGCGCAGACCTGCCCGGCAATCGCCTTGCCGCGATCGAGATCCGGCTTTGCCGCATCCGCCGCGTTTGCCTCCGCTACGAAACCTACGAACCCTGCTGCAACCTGAAGCACCATCAGAGACTTGCACAGTCGATTCATTCGCACACCCTGTTTCGTCTTGTGGGAATTTGAGGTTCTGCAAAAAACGACGGCGACCAGTCTACCGCAGAAGCCACATAAAAGCGCGAGGCAGGCGCCCGGTGGCCTTCGGCAAAACCGCCGTATTGTACAATATCGTGTTGAAAGCTCCCGCGCCTATCGGGGCTACCCCGCCTCCACCAAGCGGCTCGCGCCGCCCGTCCTTCCGGTTCCCATGGCCTTTCTGCTCCATCAAGCCCGCTTCTACACGACCGTCAACCATCTGCGCGACCTGCCGCCGACGGTACAGCCGGAAATCGCGTTCGCGGGCCGCTCGAACGCCGGCAAGTCGACGGCGATCAACGTGCTGTGCAACCAGAAGCGGCTGGCCTTCGCATCGAAGACGCCCGGCCGCACGCAGCATATCAACTACTTCTCCGTCGGCCCGGCCGCCGAGCCCGTCGCGAACCTCGTCGACCTGCCCGGCTACGGCTACGCGGAAGTGCCGGGCGCCGCGAAGGCGCACTGGGAAATGCTGCTGTCGTCCTACCTCGCGACCCGCTCGCAGCTCTGCGGCCTGATCCTGATGATGGATTCGCGCCGTCCGCTGACCGACCTCGATCGCCGCATGATCGAGTGGTTCACGCCGACCGGCAAGCCGATCCATACACTGCTGACGAAGTGCGACAAATTGACGCGGCAGGAAAGCATCAACGCGCTGCGGACCACGCAAAAGGGGCTGGATGCGTATCGCGACCAGGGCGTCCAGGGCAAGCTGACAGTCCAGCTGTTCTCCGCGCTGAAACGCACGGGGCTCGACGAGGCGCATGAGCTGATCGAGAGCTGGGTGCGGCCGTCCGTCGCCGACGAAAAAAGCGAGCCTGTAGCACAATGATCGGGCAACGCGCGGCCGGGATCGGCGGCGCGCACCTGACGGCGCCTGCGGATTCGGCCGGCTCATAAAAAAACCCGCCGTTTAACGGCGGGTCAAACAGCCTAATCGAAAAACGACAGGCACCCGCTCAGGGAGGAGAAGCGGGGAGCTGCACGCGACGCGTGCCGCTCGATCGCTATCATATACCAACGCTCCCGAAAATGACCTAAGGGTTCCGTAAGGTCCTTACTGCCCTGATTTCTGCCCAATCGACATGAGCTTCCATCCGCTTCATCGTCCGCGCCGGATGCGCCGCGACGACTTCTCCCGGCGCCTGATGCGCGAAAACCGCCTGACCACCGACGACCTGATCTATCCGGTGTTCGTCGTCGACGGCACCAATGAACGGCAGCCGGTGCCGTCGATGCCCGGCGTCGAGCGCGTGTCCGTCGATCTGCTGATGCATGTCGCCGAGCAATGCGTCGAACTCGGCGTGCCCGTGCTGTCGTTGTTCCCGGCCATCGAGCCGTCGCTGAAAACGCCTGACGGCCGCGAGGCGGCCAATCCGGAAGGCCTGATCCCGCGTGCGGTGCGCGAGCTGAAGAAGCGCTTCCCCGAGCTCGGCGTGCTGACCGACGTCGCACTCGACCCGTACACGAGCCACGGCCAGGACGGCGTGCTCGACGAGAACGGCTACGTGATCAACGACGACACGATCGAGATCCTGGTCGATCAGGCGCGTGCGCAGGCCGAAGCCGGCGTCGACATCGTCGCGCCGTCGGACATGATGGACGGCCGCATCGGCGCGGTCCGCGAGATGCTGGAAAGCGACGGCCATATCCATACGCGCATCATGGCCTACTCGGCCAAGTTCGCGTCGGCGTTCTACGGCCCGTTCCGCGACGCGGTCGGCTCGGCATCCAACCTGGGCAAGGGCAACAAGATGACCTACCAGATGGATCCGGCAAACAGCGACGAAGCACTGCGCGAAGTGCGCCTCGACATCGACGAAGGCGCCGACATGGTGATGGTCAAGCCCGGCATGCCGTACCTCGACATCGTGCGTCGCGTGAAGGACGAGTTCCGCTTCCCGACCTACGTGTACCAGGTGAGCGGTGAATACGCGATGCTGAAGGCTGCCGCGATGAACGGCTGGCTCGACCACGACAAGGTCGTGCTCGAATCGCTGCTCGCGTTCAAGCGTGCGGGCGCCGACGGGGTGCTCACGTACTTCGCGCTCGACGCCGCGCGTCTGCTGAAAGCGCAACGCTGATCGCGCGCCGGCAGGCGTAAGAAAAAACGGCGGGACACCTCGGTGTTCCGCCGTTTTTTTGTTTGCCGCCGATCGAGGCCCGCCTGCCTGCCGACGTCGAATCGTCAGTTCATGCCGCGCGAGCGCCCCGGTGTGCCACCGGCCCGCACCCGGCGGGCCCCCTCATACCGTCGGGACAGCGGCCCGATCGAGGCTGCGCAGGAACGTCTCGGCCGCCTGATAGCCGACCACGCGCCCTATTTCGTTGCCGCTGCGATCGAAGAAGATGATGCCCGGCGGCCCGAACAGGTTGAAGCGCTTGAGCAGCGCCTGGTCGTCCGGGTTGTTCGCGGTGACATCCGCGCGCACGAGGTGAAGCTTCGCGAGCCGCGCCTGCACGCGCGCGTCGGTAAACGTCAGATGCTCCATCTCCTTGCAGCTCACGCACCAGTCGGCGTAGAAGTCGAGCATCACGGGCCGGCCCGACGTCTTCAGCAGCGCGTCGAGCTCGCTACTGGAGCGCACCGATGCGAACGCGGGCCCGTCCTGCGCGGCTGCCGTGCCCGCCGCCGCACCGCCCGACGCAACCGTGCGAGCCGCAAGGACCGCCAGCGGCTTGACGGGATCGGTCGACCCTGCAGCCAGGCCGACGAGCAGCGTCGCCGCCCAGATCGCGAGCGCGGCGCCCACGCCGCGGCCCAGGCGGCGCCAGATCGACGCGGTGCCGGCATTCGGCGTGAACAACCCGAGCGCCGCGGCCGCGATGAGCAACCACAACGCGGCGAGCACCATCTTCAGACCACCCGCGAGCACGGGCCACACGATCCACAGCGCGGCCGCGAGCAGCACGATGCCGAAGAACACCTTCACGCCGTCCATCCATGCGCCCGCGCGCGGCAGCACCGTCCCGGCACCGACGCCGACGACGAGCAGCGGCACGCCAAGCCCCAGCCCCATCGCGAACAGCGCCGCACCGCCGAGCAGCGCATTGCCGGTGTGCGCGATAAAGGCGAGCACCGCGAACAGCGGCGCCGTCATGCATGCGCCGACGACCAGCGCCGACAATGCGCCCATCGCCGCGACCGCGGCGAAATGGCCGCCCCGGCGCGCGCTCGATGCCTCGGCCGCGCCGTTCTGCCAGCGCTCCGGCAGCGCGATGTCCTTGCCTGAAATCAGCGATACGGCGAACGCGGTGAGCAGCACGCCGAACGCGCCGAGCACCCACGGGTTCTGCAGCCACGCGCCGAGACTCTGGCCGACCAGCGCCGCGGCGATGCCGAGCACCGTATAGACCAGCGCCATGCCGACCACATAGGTCAGCGACAGCGCGAAGCCGCGTACATGCGTCACGCGCGTGCCCTGGCCGATGATGATCGCGGACACGATCGGAATCATCGGGTACGAACAGGGCAGGAGGCTCAGCACGACGCCAGCGACGAAGTACAGCGCGACGATCGTGAAGAAGCCGTGCCCTTCGAGCAGCGACTGCGCGAAATCGGCGCTCGTGACCTTGTCGAACCAGCTGCCTGCGGCAGCCGTTTCTCCGGACGACGATGCGGCAGCACCCAGCGCGGCGCCGTCGACCTTCACGACGTGCTCGGCCGGCGGATAGCAGATCCCCTCGTCCGCGCACCCCTGCGACGTCACCGCGAGTTCGAACGGCCCCGACGCCTGCTTGACCGGCACGTGCACCACGACTTCGTCACGATAGGTCTCGACGTTCTTCTGGAAGGTCTGGTCGAACTTCACGTGGCCGGCCGGCAATTGCGGCTCGCCGAGCGTCGCCTGCCCGCTCTTCACCGCAAACGCGAACCGCTCGCGATACAGGTAATAGCCGTTGGCGACCCTGAAGCGGACGTCCACCTGTCCCGGCGATTCGCTCGCGCTGAACTTGAACGCAACCGACGGATCGAGGAAATCGTCGGCCGCGCGCGCAACCGACAGGCCGCCCAGCACGAGCACGAGCACGAGCGACAACAGAACTGCAAGAAACCGCAGCGCGCGCACGCGCACGGGAAGCGCCATACCATTAAACATGAAATAGACGTTGAGTTTCGCTGGTCACCCACTGGCCGTACGCGGCCGATGCCGTTGCCTGCCACGAGACGATTTCGGGCGTCTCGTACGGATGATGCGCAAGAATAAATCGCTCCAGTTCGAGCGCCCGCACGGCGCTCGTCTTGAACAGCAACTGGATCTCGTCGGCCGTTTCGACCTTGCCCTGCCAGTGATAGCGCGACTTGATCGTGCCGAGCTCCGACACGCACGCGGCAAGCCGCGCGTCGAGCGCACCGTCGGCGAGCGCCGCGGCAGTCGCCGCGTCGGGTACCGTCGTCAGCATCAGCACCACTATCATCCGCGCCTCCTGGCTGGTCTACCGGCTCCTGCCGGCGCGGGTTGCCCACCTGGGAACCACGCCGGTTGCCCCGTATCGTAGCTCAGCCGGCGCGACGCTGCCGGGGGCGGCCTGCGACAATCGATCGCAGCCGGCGTCTCAAAAACAAAAAGGGCCAAGCAATCGCTCGGCCCCTTTCGGATACTGCTGCGTACCGGAAGCTTATTCAGCTTCTTGCACGTTTTCCGTTTCGTCGACTTCCGGACGGTCGAGCAGTTCGACCAGTGCCATCGGTGCGTTGTCGCCGACGCGGAAGCCGAACTTCAGCACGCGCAGGTAGCCGCCCGGACGGTTCGCGAAACGCGGACCGAGCACGTCGAACAGCTTCGCCACCGAGTCACGATCGCGCAGGCGGTTGAATGCCAGGCGACGGTTTGCCAGCGACGGCTTCTTGCCGAGCGTGATCAGCGGCTCGACGACTTTACGGAGTTCCTTCGCCTTCGGCAGCGTCGTCTTGATGACTTCGTGCTCGATCAGCGAGTTGGACATGTTACGGAGCATAGCCAGACGGTGGCTGCTCGTGCGGTTCAGTTTCCGCAGACCATGACGATGGCGCATTTCAGTTTCCTTGATTCAAAGTTTTGATCCAGCTCTTCTATCGCACCTCGATGGGTGCACGGGCCGGTAACGAAAAAAAAGCAAGATGCGGATTTTAAAGGAAAATCCGCATCTTTGCCAACTACAGCAACAACCGGGATTACTTGTCGAGACCAGCCGGCGGCCAGTTCTCGAGCTTCATGCCCAGCGTGAGACCGCGCGAAGCGAGCACTTCCTTGATCTCGTTGAGCGACTTGCGACCGAGGTTCGGCGTCTTCAGCAGCTCGTTTTCCGTGCGCTGGATCAGGTCGCCGATGTAGTAGATGTTCTCGGCCTTCAGGCAGTTCGCCGAACGAACCGTCAGCTCGAGATCGTCCACCGGACGCAGCAGGATCGGATCGATCTGCGGTGCACGCGAGGGTGCCTCGGCAGCCGTTTCCGTACCTTCCAGCGCCGCGAACACGGACAGCTGGTCGACCAGGATGCGGGCCGATTGGCGGATCGCTTCTTCCGGCGTGATCACACCGCTCGTCTCGATGTTCATCACGAGCTTGTCGAGGTCGGTACGCTGCTCGACACGTGCGCTTTCGACAGCGTAGCTCACGCGGCGAACCGGCGAGAACGATGCGTCGAGGACGATGCGGCCGATGATCTTGGCCGTGTCTTCTCCGTAGCGACGGACGTTGCCGGGCACATAGCCGCGACCCTTCTCGATCTTGATCTGAACGTCGAGCTTGCCGCCCTTCGACAGGTGCGCGATCACGTGATTCGGGTTGATGACTTCGCAATCGTGAGCCAGCTCGATATCGCCGGCCGTGACGACGCCTTCGCCTTCCTTGCGCAGCGTAACCGTCACTTCGTCACGGTTATGCAGCTTGAACACCACGCCCTTCAGGTTCAGCAGCAGGTTGACGACGTCTTCCTGCACGCCATCAAGCGTCGAGTACTCGTGCACCACGCCGGCGATCGTGACTTCGGTCGGCGCGTAGCCAACCATCGACGACAGCAGCACGCGGCGAAGCGCATTGCCCAAGGTATGGCCGTAACCGCGTTCGAACGGCTCCATGACCACCCTCGCGTGGTTCTCGCCAAGCGATTCCACGGCGATGATCTTGGGTTTCAGCAAACTGGTTTGCATGGGCTTTCCTTTTCAATACCCTCGGCTCGTTACACCGATAAGGCTGACCGGTAACAACCAGAAAATAAACAGCCGAGGCCCGTCCTTGCGCAACGCAATCGGGGTACCTCGGCCGTCAATCGGATTAACGCGAATACAATTCGACGATCAGGCTTTCGTTGATGTCGCCTGCGATGTCAGCGCGTTCCGGCATTTGCTTGAACGTGCCTTCGAACTTCTTCGCATCGACTGCAACCCAGCTCGGCATGCCGCCTTGCTCGGCCAGCGACAGCGCTTCGACGATACGCGCCTGCTTCTTCGCCTTTTCGCGGATCGCGACGACGTCACCCGCCTTCACTTGCTGCGACGGGACGTTCGCGACGACGCCGTTCACCGTGATCGACTTGTGGCTCACGAGCTGACGCGCTTCGGCGCGGGTCGAGCCGAAGCCCATGCGATACACGACGTTGTCGAGGCGCGACTCGAGCAATTGCAGCAGGTTTTCACCCGTGTTGCCCTTGCGGCGGTCGGCTTCGGCGAAGTAGCGGCGGAACTGACGCTCCAGCACGCCGTAGATGCGCTTGACCTTCTGCTTTTCGCGCAGCTGCGTACCGTAGTCGGACGTACGTGCGCCCGAGGTACGGCCGTGCTGGCCCGGCTTGCTGTCGAGCTTGCACTTGTCGGCGAGCGAGCGGCGCGCGCTCTTCAGGAACAGGTCGGTGCCTTCACGGCGGGACAGCTTGGCTTTGGGGCCGATATAACGTGCCACTTTGCATTCCTTTATCAATCAGTCACGCGGATCGAAATCCGCGCTAGTCCGCTCCCTTTGGGGCGAACGGTGGGCTTAGTCAATCAAAAAAGCAACGCCCGTCGACGCTAGGCGGCGACAGGCAATGCGCTAGCACGAACGTGCCAGCACATTCTTAGATACGACGACGCTTCGGCGGGCGGCAGCCGTTGTGCGGAATCGGGGTGACGTCCGAAATCGCGGTGATCTTGATGCCGAGGCCGTGCAGTGCACGCACCGCCGACTCACGACCCGGGCCCGGGCCCTTGATCCGCACTTCCAGATTCTTCACGCCATATTCCATCGCGACGCGGCCAGCCGACTCGGCTGCGACCTGAGCAGCGAACGGCGTCGATTTGCGCGAGCCCTTGAAGCCCTGGCCGCCCGACGTCGCCCATGCCAGCGCGTTGCCTTGGCGATCGGTGATCGTGATGATCGTGTTGTTGAACGACGCGTGGACGTGAACCACACCTTCAGCGACGTTCTTCTTAACCTTCTTGCGAACGCGTTGCGCCGCGGTGTTCGAAGCCTTAGCCATTACGTTTTCCTGTAACTGTCAGTTCCGCTTACTTCTTCAGCGCTTGCGCTGCACGACGCGGACCCTTGCGAGTACGTGCGTTCGTACGCGTACGCTGACCGCGCATCGGCAGGCCCTTGCGATGACGGACGCCACGGTAGCAACCGAGGTCCATCAGGCGCTTGATGTTCATCGTCACTTCACGGCGCAGATCGCCTTCGACGACAAACTTGCCCACTTCTTCACGCAGCTTTTCGAGATCTGCGTCGGTCAGGTCCTTGACCTTCTTCGAGAATTCCACGCCAGCTGCCACGCAAATGCTGCGCGAGCGCGTGCGGCCGACACCGAAGATTGCCGTCAGGCCAATCTCGGTATGCTGGTGATTCGGGATGTTAACCCCTGCGATACGAGCCATTGTTTTTCCTCAAACAAAAAGCGCAAACAAACGCGCGGTCAGCCTTGGCGCTGCTTGTGGCGCGGATCCGAGCTGCAGATCACGCGAACGACGCCTTTGCGCTTGATGATCTTGCAATTGCGGCAAATGCGCTTAACCGATGCCATCACTTTCATGATAATACCCTTTTTTCAAATCACTTCGCCCGGAACACGATCCGCGCACGAGACAGATCGTAAGGCGTCAACTCAACCGTCACCTTGTCGCCCGGGAGAATGCGGATGTAGTGCATCCGCATCTTTCCGGAGATATGCCCCAACACGACATGGCCGTTTTCCAGCTTCACACGGAAGGTCGCATTCGGGAGGTTTTCGATCACCTCACCCTGCATCTGGATTACATCGTCTTTGGCCATAGTCCTTATTAACGCATTGGGATGTTGCCGCCCTTGAAGTTAGCCTTCTTGAGCAGCGACTCATACTGTTGCGACATAACGTACGACTGCACCTGCGCCATAAAGTCCATCGTGACGACGACAATGATCAGCAGCGACGTTCCACCAAAATAAAACGGCACGTTCCAGCGCAGCACCAGGAATTCCGGCAGCAGACACACGAAGACGATGTAGATCGCACCGGCCAGCGTCAGACGCGTGAGGATGCGGTCGATATATCGCGCGGTCTGATCGCCCGGACGGATGCCCGGAACAAACGCGCCGCTCTTCTTCAGGTTGTCCGCGGTTTCCCTGCTGTTGAACACCAGTGCGGTGTAGAAGAAGCAGAAAAACACGATTGCCAGCGTGTACAGCAGCACATAGACCGGCTGGCCCGGCTTCAGCGCTTCCGCAACGTTATGCAACGTATTGGAAATCCAGCTTCCCGTCGGCTGACCCGTACTGAACCAGCCGAGAATCGTTGCCGGGAACAGGATGATCGACGATGCGAAGATCGGCGGAATCACGCCCGACATGTTCAGCTTCAGCGGCAGGTGCGACGACTGCCCGCCGTAGATCTTGTTGCCGACCTGGCGCTTCGCGTAGTTCACGAGGATCTTGCGCTGACCGCGTTCGATGAACACGACCAGGTAAGTCACCGCAGCAATCAGAACGACGATGATGATCGCCGAAATGATGCTCATCGAACCCGTACGCACCAGCTCGAACAGCCCACCGACGGCATTCGGGAACCCTGCTGCGATCCCGCCGAAGATGATGATCGAGATACCGTTGCCCAGACCACGCTCGGTAATCTGCTCGCCGAGCCACATCAGGAACATCGTGCCGGTAACCAGCGTCACGACCGTCGTCAGACGGAACAGCATGCCGGGATCGGTGACGAGGCCCGGCTGGTTTTCCAGCGCAGCCGCGATACCGAACGCCTGGAAGGTCGCGAGCACCACGGTGAAATACCGCGTGTACTGCGTGATCTTCCGTTGCCCTGCCTGCCCTTCCTTCTTCAGCGCCTCGAGCTGCGGCGAGACGATCGCCAGCAACTGCATGATGATCGACGCCGAGATGTACGGCATGATCCCCAGCGCAAAGATCGTGAAGCGGGAAAGTGCGCCACCCGAGAACATGTTGAACATGCCCAGGATGCCACCCGCCTGGCTCTGGAACAGCTTAGCCAGTTGATCCGGATCGATGCCCGGCACGGGAATGTGCGCGCCGATGCGATAGACGATCAGCGCCAGGAGCAGGAACATCGCTCGCCGACGCAGATCGCCGAATTTCGCCGTGCTTCGACCGGGTTTTGCAAGACTCGGGCTGTTAGCCAAGTACCTTCTCCGATGAATGCAAGTGACGACGCGCTACGCGTGTCACTCGGCGAACGAACCGCCGGCCGCTTCGATCGCAGCGCGCGCACCCTTGGTCGCACCGAGACCCTTCACGACGATCTTGCGCTTCAGCTCGCCCGTCGCGATGATCTTTGCGCTCTTCGTCAGCTCGCCGACCAGGCCGGCTTGCTTCAGTGCGAGCAGATCGATCTCGTCGACCGGCAGTTTCTCGAGGTCGCCCAGGCGCACTTCACCGACGAATTCCTTCGTCAGCGACGTGAAGCCGCGCTTCGGCAGACGACGTTGCAGCGGCATCTGACCGCCTTCGAAACCGACTTTGTGGAAGCCGCCCGAACGCGATTTCTGACCCTTGTGACCACGGCCAGCCGTCTTGCCGAGGCCCGAACCGATGCCACGGCCGACGCGACGCTTGGCGTGCTTGGCGCCAGCGGCCGGCTTCAGGTTATTCAATTCCATATCAACTCCTTGATCCGTAGGGCCGCTTACGCGATGACCTTAACGAGGTACGAGACCTTGTTGATCATGCCGCGGACCGCCGGCGTGTCCTGCAGCTCGCTGACCGAGTTGAGTCGGCGCAGGCCCAGGCCACGCACGGTCGCGCGGTGCGATTCGCGGGTCCCGATCAGGCTCTTAACGAGCTGAACCTTGACAGTTTTTTCAGACATGGTGACCACCCGGGCTTAGCCCAAAATTTCTTCGACGGACTTGCCGCGCTTCGCCGCGATGTCTGCCGGGGTGGACTGCTTGCGCAGGCCGTCCAGCGTGGCGCGAACGAGGTTGTACGGGTTCGTCGAACCGTGGCTCTTCGCCACAACGTTCTGAACGCCCATCACGTCGAACACTGCGCGCATCGGGCCGCCGGCGATCACGCCCGTACCTGCCTTCGCCGGAGCGAGGAGGACGGCCGATGCGCCGTGCTTGCCGTGCACTTCGTGCTGCAGCGTGCCGTTCTTGAGCGGCACCTTGAACATGTTGCGGCGAGCTTGTTCCATTGCCTTCTGGACAGCGACCGGCACTTCCTTCGCCTTGCCCTTGCCCATACCGATGCGGCCATCACCATCGCCAACCACGGTCAGTGCGGCGAAGCCGAGAATACGGCCACCCTTCACGACCTTGGTCACGCGATTGACCGAAATCATCTTTTCACGAAGGCCGTCGTCGCGCTCGTCAGCCTGAACTTTCGCTTGCATCTTTGCCATGACGAATTCCTTCCTTAGAACTTGAGCCCAGCTTCGCGAGCTGCCTCAGCCAGCGCTTTAACGCGGCCGTGGTAGCGGAAGCCCGAGCGGTCGAAGGCGACGGATTCGATGCCGGCGGCCTTTGCCTTCTCGGCAATACGCTTGCCGATCAGCGTCGCGGCGTTAACGTTGCCGCCCTTGCCCGACTTGTCGGCGAGCTCGGCGCGCACTTCTGCCTCGAGCGTCGACGCGCTGGCCAGCACCTTGGTGCCGCAGGGCGAGAACACTTGAGCGTAGATGTGCGTGTTCGTGCGATGCACGGCGAGACGCGCGACCTGCAGCTCAGCGATCTTGATACGCGTCTGGCGAGCGCGGCGCAGGCGAGATTGAGTCTTATCCATGATTGCGCACCCTTACTTCTTCTTCGTTTCTTTGAGGATCACAACCTCGTCGGAATAGCGCACGCCCTTGCCCTTGTAGGGCTCCGGCGGACGGTAACCGCGAACTTCCGCAGCTACTTGACCGACTTGTTGCTTGTTGATCCCCTTGATCACGATTTCGGTTTGCGTCGGGGTTTCAGCCTTGACGCCTTCCGGCATCTGGTGCACCACCGGGTGCGAGAAACCCAGCGACAGGTTCAGCTTGTCGCCTTGCGCTTGCGCACGGTAACCGACGCCAACCAGCGTCAGCTTGCGCTCGAAACCCTTGGTCACGCCGTGCACGGCATTCGCGATGATCGCGCGCATCGTGCCCGACAGTGCGTTTGCTTCGCGGCTTTCGTCGACCGGCGACAGATTCAGCGTGCCGTCGTTGTTCGCCACGTTCACGAGCGGATTGATCGCTTGCGTGATGGTGCCCAGCGGGCCCTTGACGGTGATTGCACCGTCGGCCAGCTTGACTTCCGCGCCTTGCAGCGCGATCGGGCTCTTACCTACTCGAGACATGTTTCTCTCTCCTCGGCTTTAAGCGACGTAGCAGATGACTTCGCCGCCGACGCCGGTAGCGCGCGCCTTGCGGTCGGTCATCACGCCCTTCGGCGTCGACACGATTGCCACGCCGAGGCCATTCATGACCTGCGGAATGTCGTTACGGCCGCGGTAGACGCGCAGGCCAGGCTTCGACACGCGCTCGAGGCGTTCGATGACCGGACGGCCAGCGTAGTACTTCAGCGCGATGTTCAGTTCTGCCTTCGCGCCTTCAGCCTTCACCGCGAAATCGTCGATATAACCTTCGTCCTTCAGGACTTGCGCGATTGCAACCTTGACCTTCGACGAGGGCATCGCGACCGATACCTTCTCGACCATCTGCGCGTTGCGGATGCGAGTCAGCATATCGGCGATAGGATCACTCATGCTCATTTACGTTTCTCCTATTACCAGCTCGCCTTGGTCAGGCCAGGAATCTCGCCACGGAATGCGATTTCACGAATCTTGTTACGCGCGAGGCCGAATTTACGGAACGTGCCACGCGGACGGCCCGTGATCGCGCAGCGGTTACGCTGGCGGGTCGGGTTTGCGTTGCGGGGCAGTTGCTGCAGCTCCAGGCGTGCTTCGTAGCGCTCTTCTTCCGACTTGCTTTGGTCTTCGACGATCGCCTTCAGCGCTTCGCGCTTTGCTGCGAACTTCGCGACCAGGCGGGCGCGCTTCTTTTCACGTTCGATCAGTGCCAGTTTAGCCACGGTAACCTCAGTTTCTGAACGGGAACTTGAAGCTGGCGAGCAGAGCCTTTGCTTCGTCGTCGGTCTTCGCAGTGGTCGTGATGCTGATGTTCAGCCCACGCAGTGCGTCGATCTTGTCGTAATCGATTTCGGGGAAAATGATCTGCTCTTTCACACCGATGTTGTAGTTGCCGCGGCCATCGAAAGCACGACCCGACACGCCACGGAAGTCACGCACGCGGGGCAGGGCAACGGTCACGAAACGGTCGAGGAATTCATACATCGCACGACCACGCAGCGTCACCATCGCGCCGATGGGGTAACCCTGGCGGATCTTGAAGCCTGCGATTGCCTTGCGCGCCTTCGTCACGACCGGCTTCTGACCTGCGATCTTCGTGAGGTCGCCAACGGCGTTCTCGATGATCTTCTTGTCAGCGATCGCTTCGCCAAGACCCATGTTCAGCGTGATCTTGGTGATGCGCGGCACTTCCATGACCGACTTGTAACCGAACTTCTCGATCAGGCCGGGCACAACCTTTTCTTTGTAAAACTCTTGAAAACGAGCCATTTTTTACTCCGCTGCGTCAGGCGCTCAGTACGGCACCGGTCGTCTTCAGGAAGCGAACCTTCTTGCCTTCCTCGACCTTGATGCCAACACGCGACGCCTTGCCATTCGCGTCGACCAGTGCGACGTTCGAAATATGCAGGGGCATCGTCTTCGCTTCCACGCCGCCCGTCGTACCCTTCATCGGGTTCGGCTTCACATGCTTCTTGACGAGGTTGATACCTTCAACCGTCACATGCTCAGCACCGACAGCCAGCACGACGCCGCGCTTGCCCTTGTCCTTGCCGGTAACGACGATCACTTCGTCACCCTTGCGAATCTTGTTCATCGCGACTCCTTACAGCACTTCCGGCGCCAGCGAAACGATCTTCATGAATCGTTCGCTACGCAGCTCACGCGTCACCGGCCCGAAGATACGGGTGCCGATCGGCTCGAGCTTGTTATTCAAAAGCACAGCGGCGTTGCCGTCGAACTTGATCAGCGAGCCGTCTTGACGGCGCACACCCTTGGCGGTGCGGACCACCACGGCGTTGTAAATTTCGCCTTTCTTCACGCGCCCGCGCGGCGTTGCCTCTTTGACGCTCACCTTGATGATGTCGCCAATGCCGGCATAACGACGCTTCGAGCCGCCGAGCACCTTGATGCACAGGACTTCACGTGCACCCGTGTTGTCGGCTACTTCGAGCCGAGATTCGGTCTGGATCATGGTTTGTCTTTCCCAACTTAATCCGGATGCACCACCATGATGCATTCGGTCAGTCTTGGTCCCGTCAGCCAATCGGCTGCTTGGGTTGGAACAGCAGCGACGGCAAACGAAACCCGCCATCGCAATTCGGTGAATCTTTCGGACAGGCTGGCGCCAGTCCGCTTCCCCCACCAACTTCGCCCGCGACGGGGCTCCCATAAAGAGGGAAGACCAGGATTATAACAAATAACCCTGGTCACGCAAGCAAAAACTTTGCGATTTCAAGCACTTCGTGGAGAAGTGCCTGTTACTGCCTACCGCACGGCCCGCTTAGATGACGCGAGCTGCTTCGACGAGGCGCGACACCGTCCAGGCCTTCGTCTTCGAAACAGGACGAGTTTCCTGGATTTCGACGAGATCGCCTTCGTTGCAGGTGTTCGCTTCATCGTGCGCGTGGTACTTCTTCGAGCGCACGACATACTTGCCGTAGATCGGGTGCTTGACGCGGTGCTCGATCAGCACGGTGACGGTCTTGTCCATCTTGTTGCTGACGACCCGACCGACCAGCGTCCGCTTCAGCGAGGTTTTCACGCTATCGTTCATTTCTGGTTCGCCTTCTGAGTCATGACGGTCCGCACACGTGCGATGTCGCGACGAACCTTCTTCAGCTGGCTCGTGTTCGTGAGCTGCTGGGTCGCGAGTTGCATGCGCAGGCCGAATTGCGCCTTCAGCAGGTCCGCCAGCTCCTTGTTGAGCGCGGCCTGGTCTTTCTGGAGAAGTTCGGAAGCCTTCATGTTTTCTCCTTAGGCGCCGAGCTGGCGCACGATGAATGCCGTCTTCAGCGGCAGCTTGGCTGCAGCCAGACGGAACGCTTCGCGTGCCAGTTCTTCGGTTACGCCGTCCATTTCATAGAGCATCTTGCCCGGCTGAATCTCGGCGACGTAGTACTCCGGGTTACCCTTACCGTTACCCATACGCACTTCGGCCGGCTTCTGCGAAATCGGCTTGTCCGGGAAGATCCGGATCCAGATGCGGCCGCCACGCTTGATGTGACGCGTCATTGCACGACGCGCCGCTTCAATTTGACGTGCGGTCAGACGACCGCGACCGATCGCCTTCAGGCCGAATTCACCGAACGACACTGCGTTGCCGCGCGTCGCCTTGCCGGTGTTACGACCCTTCTGCTCTTTACGATACTTTCTGCGTTTCGGTTGCAGCATCGTTATTCTCCAGTCTTGCCGTCTTCGGGCTTGCCGGCGCCACGGCGCGGTGCGCCACGGCGAGCACCCGGAGCGCCGCCTTCGCCGTCACGGCGCGGACGACGATCGCCCGGACGCGCATTGCGACGCGGACGCTTGTCTTCGGCTACTTCTTCCACCACCGGTGCGTCATTGCGGCCGAGCGTGTCGCCCTTGTACACCCACACCTTGACGCCGATGATCCCGTAGGTCGTCTTCGCTTCCGAAGTCGCGTAGTCGATATCGGCACGCAGCGTGTGAAGGGGCACGCGACCTTCGCGATACCACTCCGTACGAGCGATTTCGATACCGTTCAGACGGCCAGCGCTCATGATCTTGATGCCCTGGGCACCCAGACGCATCGCGTTCTGCATCGCACGCTTCATCGCGCGACGGAACATGATCCGGCGCTCGAGCTGTTGCGTGATCGAGTCAGCGATCAGTTGCGCATCGGTTTCCGGCTTGCGGATCTCTTCGATGTTGACGTGGACCGGAACGCCCATGCGGCGTTGCAGTTCCGTCTTCAGCTGTTCGATATCCTCGCCCTTCTTGCCGATGACCACGCCCGGACGCGAGCTGTAAATCGTGATGCGCGCGTTCTTAGCCGGGCGCTCGATGACGACCCGACCGACCGAAGCGTTCTTCAGCTTCTTCTTCAGGTACTCACGAACACCGATGTCTTCCTGCAGCATCGCCGCGAAATTGTTGTTGTTCGCGTACCAACGCGAAGCCCAATTGCGGCTGACAGCCAGGCGGAAGCCAGTCGGATGAATTTTCTGTCCCATCGTATGGCTCCTTAATTCCCGACCGTCACAGTGATGTGACAGGATTGCTTCTCGATGCGGTTACCGCGGCCCTTGGCGCGCGCGGTGAAACGCTTGAGCGATGCAGCCTTGTCGACGTAGATGCTCTTGATCTTGAGCTCGTCGATATCGGCGCCTTCGTTGTGCTCCGCATTCGCGATTGCCGACAGCACAACCTTCTTCACGATGCCAGCCGCCTTCTTCGGCGAGAACGTCAGAACGTTCAGCGCCTTGTCGACCGGCAAACCGCGGATCTGGTCAGCCACAAGGCGCGTTTTTTGCGCCGAGATGCGGGCACCGCGATGAATTGCTTTCACTTCCATCTTGATTGCCCCTTATTTCTTGGCCTTCTTGTCGGCTGCGTGACCCTTGAACGTACGGGTCAGTGCGAACTCGCCAAGCTTGTGGCCGACCATGTTTTCCGAGATGTACACCGGAACGTGTTGACGGCCGTTGTGAACAGCGATCGTCAGGCCGATGAAATCCGGCAGAATCGTCGAGCGACGCGACCAGGTCTTGATCGGCTTTTTGTCGCGCGAAGCTGCAGCCGCCTCAACTTTCTTCAGCAAATGGGCGTCGCAGAACGGACCTTTTTTAACAGAACGTGCCATTGCCTACTCCTTAACGCTTGTGACGGCGCTGGACGATCATCGTCGTCGTGCGCTTGTTGCTGCGGGTGCGGTAACCCTTAGCCGGCGTACCCCACGGGCTCACCGGGTCGCGACCTGCAGCCGTCTTGCCCTCACCACCACCGTGCGGGTGATCGACCGGGTTCATCGCAACGCCACGCACCGTCGGGCGGATACCGCGCCAGCGGTTCGCGCCAGCCTTGCCGATCTGGCGCAGGCTATGCTCTTCGTTGCCGACTTCACCGATCGTTGCACGGCACTCGATGTGCACGCGGCGGATTTCGCCCGAACGCAGGCGAACCTGCGCGTAGACGCCTTCGCGCGCCAGCAGCATGGCCGACGTGCCAGCCGAACGCGCCATTTGCGCGCCCTTGCCCGGCAGCATCTCGATGCAGTGGATCGTCGTACCGACCGGAATGTTGCGGATCGGCAGCGTGTTGCCTGCACGGATCGGCGCTTCCGAACCCGACATCAGCTGTTGGCCGACCGTCAGGCCCTTCGGGGCGATGATGTAGCGACGCTCGCCGTCTGCGTAGAGCACCAGCGCGATGTTCGCGCTGCGGTTCGGGTCGTACTCGAGACGCTCGACCTTTGCCGGGATGCCATCCTTCGTGCGACGGAAATCGACGATACGATAGTGCTGCTTGTGGCCACCGCCCTTATGGCGCGTGGTGATGCGACCGTTGTTGTTACGGCCGGCGGTCGAGCTCTGCGAGTCGAGCAGTGCCGCGAACGGCTTGCCCTGGTGCAGGTTCTTGTTGACCACCTTGACCATCGCGCGGCGACCCGGCGAAGTCGGTTTAACTTTCACGATTGCCATGATTACTTGGCCTCCGCTTCAAAGTTGATTTCCTGGCCGGGCTTCAGGCAAACGTACGCCTTCTTCACGTCCTTGCGGCGGCCCATCGAACGGCCAAAGCGCTTCTGCTTGCCCTTCTGAACCAGCACGTTGACGGAATCAACTTCCACCTTGAACAGCAGCTCGACAGCTGCCTTCACTTCCTGCTTCGTGGCATCCGGTGCGACTTCGAACACGACTTGCTCGTTCTTGTCGGCAACCAGCGTCGCCTTTTCCGAGATCACCGGTGCGAGCAGGACCTGCATCAAACGATGATCGTTCTTGCGAATCTCGCTCATGACAGCAACTCCTCGATCTGGGCGACCGCAGCCTTCGTGACCAGCACTTTCTTGAAGTAGATCAGCGACAGCGGGTCAGCGTAGCGCGGCTCGACAATTGCCACGTGCGGCAGGTTGCGCGAAGCCAGGTACAGGTTTTCGTCAACCGTGTCGGTGATGATCAGCACGGAGTCGAGACCCATGGTCTTGAATTTGTCGGCCAGCAGCTTGGTCTTCGGCGCTTCGAGGACAATATCCTCGACGACCGACAGACGGCCTTCACGGGCCAGCTGCGAGAAGATCGAGCAGAGACCTGCGCGATGCATCTTCTTGTTGACCTTGTGCGAGAAGTTTTCTTCCGGCGAGTTCGGGAAGATACGACCACCGCCACGCCACAGCGGGCTCGACGACATACCGGCACGAGCACGACCCGTACCCTTCTGGCGCCACGGCTTCTTGGTGGTGTGCTTGACCTGCTCGCGGTCCTTCTGCGCGCGGTTACCCTGGCGAGCATTCGCCTGGTAAGCGACGACGACCTGGTGGATCAGCGCTTCGTTGTAGTCACGACCGAACACGACGTCCGATGCGTTGACCACTGCACCTTCCTGACCATTTTCGTTCAGGAGCTTGAGTTCCATTATTTCGCCCCCTTGGTCTTGACGGCCGGCGTGACAAAAACCTTGCCACCCTTCGCGCCCGGAATCGCACCCTTGACGAGCAGAAGCTTGCGCTCTGCGTCGATACGAGCGATTTCGAGGTTCTGCACCGTCACGGTCACGTCACCCATGTGACCCGTCATGCGTTTACCCGGGAACACGCGACCCGGATCCTGCGCCATACCGATCGAGCCCGGCACGTTGTGCGAGCGCGAGTTACCGTGCGTGGCACGGCCGGAGGAGAAGTTGTAACGCTTGATCGTACCGGCGTAGCCCTTACCGATCGACACGCCCTGCACGTCGACTTTCTGGCCCACTTCGAAAAGATCTGCACCGACCACGGCGCCATTCGACAGCTCGGCTGCCTTGGCCGCGTCAATGCGGAATTCCTTGAGGATTTCACCGGCTTCGACACCGGCTTTGGCGAGATGACCTGCCAGCGGCTTCGTCACGCGCGATGCGCGGCGGGAGCCGAATGCAACCTGCACGGCGGTGTAGCCGTCGGTTTCAACAGTCTTGATCTGCGTCACGCGGTTGTCCGACACGTCCAGCACGGTGACGGGAATCGAATCCCCTTCAGCCGTGAAGATACGGGTCATGCCAACCTTGCGACCTACGAGTCCAAGGCTCATCATTTTCTCCATTCCCGACTGCGATTGGTCGGGGCTGATTTACAAAATGCCGGGCACGCAAGGCCCAACTTTTTTACGCGAATACGCGAAAAGCCAAGCAGTATAGCCCGACCTCTCGATTTCCGCAAGCAATACAAAGACTTAGCGCCGCCCGGCAAGCCGATCGGCGCCGGAAGCCTTACTGCAGCTTGATTTCCACGTCGACGCCAGCCGGCAGATCGAGCTTCATCAGCGCGTCAACCGTCTTGTCGGTCGGATCGACGATGTCCATCAGGCGCTGGTGGGTGCGGATTTCGAGCTGATCGCGCGACGTCTTGTTGACGTGCGGCGAACGCAGGATGTCAAAACGCTGAATGCGCGTCGGCAGCGGCACCGGGCCACGGACGATTGCGCCAGTCCGCTTCGCGGTATCGACGATCTCGGCAGCCGATTGATCGATCAGACGATAGTCGAAAGCCTTCAGGCGAATGCGGATTTTCTGTTGCTGCATGACGATTCCTTGAAAAGAGCGAGGCGATGTTGCATCGCCGGACACTAAAAGAACGTGAAACATGACGCCTGCGGGGAGCGAGACATCAGGTTCCGGACAGTACTTCCACTGCTAAGTCCGCGATTCTACACGAAATTGTGGAGCGGTGGTGCGGGTTTCTCGCCTCATGCAATCGGGCACCGGAAAAACAAAACCGGGTGCCAGCACAAGCTGGGCACCCGGTTTCGACGGTACGACTGCATACCGCGGAATCGCGGACCCCGTCGGGATCCGCGGATCGTCGATATTACTCGATGATCTTGGCGACGACGCCGGCGCCGACGGTACGGCCGCCTTCGCGGATTGCGAAGCGCAGACCTTCTTCCATCGCGATCGGAGCGATCAGCTTCACCGTGATCGACACGTTGTCGCCCGGCATCACCATTTCCTTGTCCTTCGGCAGCTCGATCGAGCCCGTCACGTCCGTCGTACGGAAGTAGAACTGCGGACGGTAGTTGTTGAAGAACGGCGTGTGACGGCCGCCTTCGTCCTTGCTCAGCACGTACACTTCAGCCGTGAAGTGCGTGTGCGGCGTGATCGAACCCGGCTTCGCCAGAACCTGGCCACGCTCCACGTCTTCACGCTTCGTGCCGCGCAGCAGGATACCCACGTTGTCGCCTGCCTGACCTTGGTCCAGCAGCTTGCGGAACATTTCAACGCCCGTGCAGGTCGTCTTCACCGTCGGCTTGATACCGACGATTTCGATTTCTTCGCCGACCTTCACGATGCCGCGCTCGACACGACCCGTCACCACCGTACCACGGCCCGAGATCGAGAACACGTCTTCCACCGGCATCAGGAACGCGCCGTCAACTGCACGCTCCGGCGTCGGGATGTACGTGTCCAGCGCGTCGGCCAGGCTCATGATCGCCACTTCGCCCAGCTCGCCCGTGTCGCCTTCCAGCGCCAGCTTCGCCGAACCCTTCACGATCGGCGTGTCGTCGCCCGGGAAGTCGTACTTCGACAGGAGTTCGCGAACTTCCATCTCGACCAGCTCGAGCAGTTCAGCGTCGTCCACCATGTCGCACTTGTTCAGGAACACGATGATGTACGGAACGCCAACCTGACGCGCCAGCAGGATGTGCTCACGCGTTTGCGGCATCGGGCCGTCTGCTGCCGAGCAAACCAGGATCGCGCCGTCCATCTGTGCCGCGCCCGTGATCATGTTCTTCACATAGTCAGCGTGGCCCGGGCAGTCGACGTGTGCGTAGTGGCGGTTAGCCGTTTCGTACTCAACGTGTGCCGTGTTGATCGTGATGCCGCGCGCCTTTTCTTCCGGTGCCGCGTCGATCTGGTCGTACGCCTTCGCTTCGCCGCCGAACTTCTTCGTCAGAACCGTCGTGATCGCTGCCGTCAGCGTCGTCTTGCCGTGGTCAACGTGACCAATCGTACCAACGTTCACGTGCGGCTTGGTCCGCTCAAACTTTTCCTTTGCCATGATTCTCTTCTTTCAAAAAATAATCGGTTGATAGCTTCAGATTTACTTCGACTTCGCGCTGATGATCGCGTCGGCAACGTTGCGCGGAGCTTCAGCGTAGTGCTTGAACTCCATCGTGTACGTTGCACGACCTTGCGTCAGCGAGCGCAGCGACGTCGAATAACCGAACATTTCCGACAGCGGCACTTCGGCGCGCACGATCTTGCCGCCGCCAACCATGTCTTCCATGCCCTGGACGATACCGCGACGGCCCGACAGGTCGCCCATCACGTTGCCCATGTAGTCTTCCGGCGTCTCGACTTCGACAGCCATCATCGGCTCGAGCACGACCGGGTTCGCCTTGCGCATCGCTTCCTTGAACGCCATCGAACCGGCCATCCGGAACGCGTTTTCGTTCGAGTCAACGTCGTGGTACGAACCGAACGTCAGGTGAACCTTCACGTCGACGACCGGGAAGCCTGCCAGCACGCCCGACTTCAGCGTGTCCTGGATACCCTTGTCGACCGCCGGGATGTATTCACGCGGAATCACACCACCCTTGATCTCGTCGAAGAACTCGTAGCCCTTGCCCTGTTCGTTCGGCTCGAGCGTAATGACCGCGTGACCATACTGGCCGCGACCACCCGACTGCTTGACGAACTTGCCGTCGACATCCTTCGCCGTCGAACGGATCGTTTCGCGGTAGGCAACCTGCGGCTTGCCGACGGTTGCTTCCACGCCGAATTCACGCTTCATCCGGTCGACCAGAATTTCGAGGTGGAGCTCGCCCATGCCCGAAATGATGGTCTGGCCCGACTCTTCGTCGGTCTGCACGCGGAACGACGGGTCTTCCTGCGCCAGGCGGTTCAGCGCGAGGCCCATCTTTTCCTGGTCGGCCTTGGTCTTCGGCTCGACAGCCTGCGAGATCACCGGCTCCGGGAACACCATGCGCTCGAGAATGATCGGGTTCGCCGGATCGCACAGCGTGTCGCCCGTGGTCGCTTCCTTCAGGCCGACCGCAGCAGCGATGTCGCCTGCGCGCACTTCCTTGATTTCTTCGCGCTGGTTCGCGTGCATCTGCAGAATACGACCCAGACGTTCCTTCTTGTCCTTCGTCGAGTTCAGCAGCGTGTCGCCCGAATTCACCACGCCCGAGTACACACGGAAGAAGATCAGCTGGCCGACGAACGGGTCGGTCATGATCTTGAACGCGAGTGCCGAGAACTTCTCGTCGTCCGACGCACGGCGCTCTGCCGAATCGCCGTTTTCGAGTTCGCCCTTGACCGGCGGGATGTCGACCGGCGACGGCAGGAAATCGATCACGGCGTCGAGCATGCGCTGCACGCCCTTGTTCTTGAACGCGGTACCGCACAGCATCGGCTGGATTTCGCACGCGATCGTACGGTCGCGCAGCGCCTTGACGATGTCGGCTTCCGGCAGATCGCCTTCTTCCAGGTACTTGTTCATCAGGTCTTCGTTGGCTTCAGCAGCCGCCTCGACCATCTTTTCGCGCCATTCCTTGCAGGTCTCGGCGAGTTCGGCCGGGATGTCGACGTAGTCGAACTTCGTGCCTTGCGACGCTTCGTCCCAAATGATCGCCTTCATCTTGATCAGATCGACGACGCCCTTGAAGTTTTCTTCCGAGCCGATCGGCACCACGACCGGAACCGGGTTCGCCTTCAGGCGCAGACGGAGCTGGTCGTAGACCTTGAAGAAGTTCGCGCCGGTACGGTCCATCTTGTTGACGAACGCGAGACGCGGCACCTTGTACTTGTTCGCCTGGCGCCACACCGTCTCCGACTGCGGCTGCACGCCGCCCACTGCGCAGTACACCATGCATGCGCCGTCGAGCACGCGCATCGAACGCTCAACTTCGATCGTGAAGTCGACGTGGCCCGGGGTGTCGATGATGTTGATGCGGTGTTCCGGATAGTTGCCGCCCATGCCCTTCCAGAAGGCCGTGGTAGCAGCGGACGTGATCGTGATGCCACGCTCCTGTTCCTGCTCCATCCAGTCCATCGTGGCTGCGCCGTCGTGAACTTCACCGATCTTGTGGTTCACACCGGTGTAAAACAGAATGCGCTCGGTCGTCGTCGTCTTGCCGGCGTCGATGTGAGCGCTAATACCGATATTGCGGTAGCGCTCGATAGGAGTCTTGCGAGCCACTTTGATCCTCTACTGGGATGACATGATGCAGCCCTGCTGCATCATGCTTCAACACAAACGGGCGAGGCGCCTGAAAAGCGCACCCGCCCGGAATTTATTTCCGCTAACAGCCCAGCCAGGCGCTTAGAAACGGAAATGCGAGAACGCGCGGTTGGCTTCTGCCATGCGGTGAACTTCGTCGCGCTTCTTCATCGCGCCGCCACGGCCTTCGGCCGCTTCGGAGAGTTCACCTGCCAGACGCAGGGCCATCGACTTCTCGCTGCGCTTCTTCGCAGCCTCGCGCAGCCAGCGCATCGCCAATGCCATACGACGCGACGGGCGCACTTCGACCGGAACTTGATAGTTGGCACCACCAACGCGACGGCTCTTCACTTCGACCACCGGCTTCACGTTGTTGAGCGCAACCGTGAACACTTCCAGCGGGTCCTTGCCACCCTTGGTCTGGATCTGTTCGAATGCGCCATAAACGATGCGCTCTGCGACCGACTTCTTGCCGGACAGCATCAGCATGTTCATGAACTTGGCTACATCAACGTTGCCGAACTTCGGATCCGGCAACACTTCCCGCTTGGGGACTTCGCGACGACGCGGCATGATTCTTCCTTTACTTGTTCAGTTGGAGCTGTATCCAGCTCCGCGGCCACCAACAAACCCGATCACATCTTCACGACTAACCAGCTTGGCCGGGTGACCACTTACTCGACAGCACCGGCAATCCGGCACTCCCGCCTTGACCGCCCAGAGGCGATCCCTGATCAAAAACTGCTTACTTGGCAGCCTTTGCACGCTTCGCGCCGTACTTCGAGCGCGCTTGCTTACGGTCCTTGACGCCCTGGGTATCCAGCGAGCCGCGAACCATGTGGTAACGCACACCCGGCAAGTCCTTCACACGGCCGCCGCGGATCAGCACAACCGAGTGTTCCTGCAGGTTGTGGCCTTCACCGCCGATGTACGAAATCACTTCGAAGCCGTTCGTCAGACGAACCTTGGCAACCTTACGGAGTGCCGAGTTCGGCTTCTTCGGCGTCGTCGTGTACACACGGGTGCACACGCCGCGACGCTGGGGGCAGTCCTGCAGGGCCGGGCTCTTGCTCTTCGTCGTTTCCGACTGACGGCCTTTGCGAACCAGTTGGTTGATGGTTGGCATTGTTTATTCCTGAAATTGAACAAAATCCGCACACCGATTTCGGGCAAAGCGAGAATCGGCGCACAGTTGACTTCCGAACGGCGAAACGGACGCGAACCTTCGAACGCGACTCGGCCCACCGAATACCGGAACCAAACATGATATTCCGGAAATGCCAACTAAGTCAACGGCTTGCGTGAGTTGCCGGCCGGCCGCGCGGTTTACCGGAAGGGTCGGAACACCTGTGTCAGGCCGATTCGACGACGTCGATGATCTCGTCGCCGAAGCGCTCGAGCTTGCGCACGCCCATGCCGGGGATATGGCGGAGGTCGTCGATCGTCTCCGGCGCATTGCGCGCGATTTCGGCGAGCGTCGCGTCGTGGAAGATCACGTAGGCCGGCACACCGTCCGTCTTTGCGGTTTCCGCGCGCCACGCGCGCAGCGCATCCCATCGTGCGCGCTCTCGCGTGCCCATGCCGGCCGTCGGATCGACGCGCGTGCCGCTGCGGCTCGACGACTGCCGCGTGCGCTGCGGCTTTACGTAGCGGCGCAGCGTGACCTTCTCCTCGTTCTTCAGCACGGGCTTCGCAGCCTCGGTCAGCATCAGCGCGCCGAAGCCGCCATGATCGACCGCCAGGTAGCCGTACGCGACGAGCTGCCGGAAAATCGCGCGCCACTCGGGTTCGGACAGCGACGCGCCGATCCCGAACGTGCTCAACTGATCGTGGCCGCGCTGCAACACTTTCTCGGTGCGTCCGCCGCGCAGGATTTCGATCAGGTGGCTCGAACCGAAATTGAAGCCGCTCGAACGCTGCGCGCGGAACACGCACGACAGCGCCATCTGCGCCTCGCGCGTCGCGTCCCACGAATCGGGCGGCTCGAGGCACGTGTCGCAGTTGCCGCACGGCTGGCTCGCCTCGCCGAAGTAGTTCAGCAGCCGCACGCGGCGGCACGAAATCGTCTCGCACAGCCCGAGCAACGCGTCGAGCTTCGACGTCTGCACACGCTTGTGCGCGTCGTCCGCGTCGGACTCGTCGATCATCTTGCGCTGCTGGACGACATCGCCGAGGCCGTACGCCATCCATGCATTCGCGGGCATCCCGTCGCGGCCCGCGCGACCGGTTTCCTGGTAATAGCCTTCGACGCTCTTCGGCAGATCCAGGTGCGCAACGAAGCGCACGTCGGGCTTGTCGATGCCCATGCCGAACGCGATCGTCGCGCACATCACGATGCCCTCCTCGCGCTGGAACATTTCCTGGTGCTTCTGCCGCACCTCGAACTCCATCCCCGCGTGATACGGCAGCGCGCGCACGCCCTGCGCCTTCAGCCACTCGGCCGTTTCCTCGACCTTGCGGCGCGACAGGCAATAGACGACGCCCGCATCGGTCGTGCCGTCGGCATTCGTGTGTTCCGCGCGGATGAAGTCGAGCAGTTGCGAACGCGCGTTGTCCTTTTCGACGATCCGGTAGCGGATGTTCGGGCGATCGAAGCTCGATATGAACACGCGCGCATCGTCGAGCGCGAGACGATGGATGATCTCGTCGCGCGTGATCGCATCGGCCGTGGCGGTCAGCGCGATGCGCGGCACCGACGGGAACCGCTCGTGCAACACCGACAGCTGGATGTATTCCGGGCGGAAATCGTGCCCCCATTGCGACACGCAGTGCGCTTCGTCGATCGCGAACAGGCCGATCTTCGCGCGCTCGAGCAACTCGAGGAAACGCCCCGTCATCAGCCGTTCAGGCGCGACATACAGCAGGTCGATCTCGCCCTCGCGCAGCGCGCGCTCGGTCGCCGCGGCTTCGGCGCCCGACAGCGTCGAATTCAGGTAGGCCGCGCGCACGCCGACTTCGCGCAGCGCTGCGACCTGGTCCTGCATCAGCGCGATCAACGGCGACACGACGATGCCGGCGCCCTGCCCGGCCTCGCGGCGCAGCAGCGCCGGGATCTGGTAGCACAGCGACTTGCCGCCGCCGGTCGGCATCAGCACGAGGCAATCGCCGCCGCCGGCGACGTGCTCGACGATCTCGCCCTGCTGGCCGCGAAATGCGGAATAACCAAAGACTTCGTCGAGAATTTCGAGGGCGCGGGACATGAGTGAGAACGAGGACGGCGGAAGGATGACCGCAATTTTAACAACCCGCTCGCGCGACGCGTGGCGAATCGTGCAACGTTGGCCGATCGGACAGGGTTCGTTCGCGCGCATGACGGGCCTGCCTCGGCCGCGCCGCAAGCGATCGCGATGCCTGCGACAGCACCTGCAGCCATGCTGGAGCGCCGCTCGCAGGCAGCCGGTGCCGGCGATGCGCAAGCGCGTCATGCGCGTGAACGACGGATAAAAAAAACCGCCCGGCAAAACCGGGCGGTTTCGATGACAGCGAGGCGAGGCGGCTCGCGCCGCCCGCGCTTATTCGGCTGCCGGGTGCTGTTGCGGCTCTTCTGCAGCAGGCGTGCTCGGCGTGCCGAAATCGAACGCCTCTTCTGCTGCGATCTGGTCGAAACGCTCGCGATCCGACGATTCCTTCGCCTTGCGTGCCTTGTGGAACGCGAGACCCGTACCGGCCGGAATCAGACGGCCGACGATCACGTTTTCCTTCAGGCCGCGCAGATCGTCGCGCTTGCCCATGATCGCCGCTTCGGTCAGCACGCGGGTCGTTTCCTGGAACGATGCCGCCGAGATGAACGAGTCGGTCGACAGCGACGCCTTCGTGATACCGAGCAGCACGTTGTCGTACGAAGCCGGACGCTTGTCCTCGGCGATCATGCGATCGTTCTCGTCCAGCATGTCGGAACGTTCGACCTGTTCGCCCGGGATGAAGCGCGTATCGCCGTTGTCGGTGATCTGCACACGACGCAGCATCTGGCGAACGATCACCTCGATGTGCTTATCGTTGATCTTCACGCCCTGCAGACGGTACACGTCCTGCACTTCGTCGACGATGTAGCGCGACAGCGCCTCGATACCCTGCAGACGCAGGATGTCGTGCGGATCGGCCGGACCGTCCACGATCATTTCGCCCTTGTTGACGACCTGAGCGTCGTGGACCAGCACCTGCTTTTCCTTCGCGATCAGGAACTCGTGCTGGTTGCCCTCGAGATCCGTGATGACGAGACGCTGCTTGCCCTTCGTGTCCTTACCGAACGACGTCGTACCGGTGACTTCCGCGAGAATGCCGGCATCCTTCGGCGAACGCGCTTCGAACAGTTCCGCCACCCGCGGCAGACCGCCGGTAATGTCACGCGTCTTCTGCGCTTCGGTCGGGATACGTGCGAGCACTTCACCGACCTGCACCTGCTGGCCATCCTTCACGGTAATCAGTGCGCCGACCTGGAAGCCGATCTGCACTGCGTGCTCCGTGCCCGGAATCTTCACTTCTTCGCCGTTTGCGTCGAGCAGCTTCACCTGCGGACGCACGCTCTTCGAAGCCTGCGAACCGCGACGCTTCACGTCGATCACGACCAGCGTCGACAGGCCGGTCACGTCGTCGATCTGCTTCGCGACCGTCACGCCTTCCTCGACGTTCTCGAACTTCACCGTACCACCGTACTCGGTGATGATCGGACGCGTCAGCGGATCCCACGTGGCGAGCTGCGTGCCTGCCTTGATGGTCGCACCGTCGAGCTGCAGCAGCGTCGCGCCGTACGGCACTTTGTGACGCTCGCGCTCGCGACCGAAGTCGTCGGTGATCATCGCTTCGCCCGAACGGGAAATGACGATCTGCTCGCCCTTCGCGTTCGTGACGTAGCGCATCGTCGCCGTGAAGCGCACGATACCGTTGCTCTTCGCTTCGACCGACGAAGCCACTGCCGCACGCGATGCCGCACCACCGATGTGGAACGTACGCATCGTCAGCTGCGTGCCCGGTTCACCGATCGACTGTGCCGCGATCACGCCGACTGCCTCGCCGACGTTCACGAGCGAGCCGCGGCCGAGGTCACGGCCGTAGCAGGCTGCGCACAGGCCGTAACGCGTTTCGCAGGTCAGCGGCGTGCGCACGCGCACTTCGTCGATGCCGAGGCGTTCGATTTCCTCGACCGCCGTTTCGTCGAGCAGCGTGCCCGATTCGTACAGCGTTTCCTGCGTTTCCGGGTTCACGACGTCCGCGACCGCGACGCGGCCGAGGATACGGTCGCGCAGCGCTTCGACGACTTCACCGCCTTCGACCAGCGCCTTCATCGCGACGCCGTTCGACGTGCCGCAATCGTCTTCCACCACGACCAGATCCTGCGTGACGTCGACCAGACGACGCGTCAGGTAACCCGAGTTCGCGGTCTTCAGTGCCGTATCAGCCAGACCCTTACGTGCACCGTGGGTCGAGATGAAGTACTGCAACACGTTCAGGCCTTCGCGGAAGTTCGCGGTAATCGGCGTCTCGATAATCGAGCCGTCCGGCTTCGCCATCAGGCCACGCATACCGGCCAGCTGACGAATCTGCACCGCCGAACCCCGGGCGCCCGAGTCGGCCATCATGTAGATCGAGTTGAACGACTCCTGGCGCGTCTCGTTGCCGTCGCGGTCCGTCACCGGCTCCGTCGACAGCTGCTCCATCATCGCCTTGCCGACCGCTTCCGACGTCGCCGACCAGATGTCGACCACGTTGTTGTAGCGTTCCTGCGCGGTGACGAGACCCGACATGTACTGGCGGTCGTACTCCTTCACCTTCTTCGCGGCGTCGCCGACGATCGTTTCCTTCTGCGGCGGCACGAGCATGTCGTCCACGCAGATCGAAATGCCGGCGCGCGTCGCGAGACGGAAACCCGACTGCATCAGCTGGTCGGCGAACACCACCGTCGCGCGCAGACCGCACTTGCGGAACGCCGTGTTGATCAGGCGCGAGATTTCCTTCTTCTTCAGCGGCTTGTTCAGCACCGAGAACGGCAGGCCGTGCGGCAGGATCTCCGACAGGATCGCGCGACCGACGGTCGTCGCGTACAGCGAGATCTTCGGCACGAATTGCGGCGCGCCTTCCGACTTGTCTTCGTTGTGGACCATTTCGGTGATCCGCACGTTGACGCGCGATGCCAGCTCGACTTCCTTGTTCTCGTACGCGCGGATCACTTCCGACACGCCCGTGAACGACAGGCCTTCGCCCTTGCCGTTGATCGCTTCGCGGGTCGCGTAGTACAGACCCAGCACGATATCCTGCGACGGCACGATCGACGGATCGCCGTTGGCCGGGAACAGCACGTTGTTCGACGCCAGCATCAGCGTGCGCGCTTCCATCTGCGCTTCGAGCGACAGCGGCACGTGAACGGCCATCTGGTCACCGTCGAAGTCGGCGTTGAACGCCGCGCAGACGAGCGGGTGCAGCTGGATCGCCTTGCCTTCGATCAGCACGGGCTCGAACGCCTGGATACCGAGACGGTGCAGCGTCGGCGCACGGTTCAGCATCACCGGGTGCTCGCGGATCACCTCTTCGAGGATGTCCCACACCACCGGCGTCTGGTTCTCGACTTCCTTCTTCGCAGCCTTGATGGTCGTCGCGACGCCCATCACTTCCAGCTTGTTGAAGATGAACGGCTTGAACAGCTCGAGCGCCATCAGCTTCGGCAGACCGCACTGGTGCAGCTTCAGCGTCGGGCCGACCACGATGACCGAACGGCCCGAGTAGTCGACGCGCTTGCCCAGCAGGTTCTGACGGAAACGACCGCCCTTGCCCTTGATCATGTCGGCGAGCGACTTCAGCGGACGCTTGTTCGCGCCCGTCATCGCCTTGCCGCGACGACCGTTGTCGAGCAGCGAGTCGACGGCTTCCTGCAGCATCCGCTTTTCGTTGCGGACGATGATTTCAGGCGCCTTCAGCTCGAGCAGACGCTTCAACCGGTTGTTACGGTTGATCACGCGGCGATACAGGTCGTTCAGGTCCGACGTCGCGAAACGGCCGCCGTCCAGCGGCACCAGCGGACGCAGTTCCGGCGGCAGCACCGGCAGCACTTCGAGGATCATCCACTCGGGCTTGATGCCCGAGCGCTGGAATGCCTCGAGGACCTTCAGGCGCTTCGCGTACTTCTTGATCTTCGCTTCCGAGCCGGTGTTCTTCAGCTCGGTGCGCAGCGTCTCGACCTGCTCGTCGATGTTGATCGCACGCAGCAGCTCACGCACGCCTTCCGCGCCCATCTCGGCACGGAATTCGTCGCCGTATTCCTCGACCTTGTTGTAGTAATCCTCTTCGGTCATGATCTGCCGCGCCTTCAGCGGCGTCATGCCCGGTTCGATCACCACGTACGCTTCGAAGTACAGCACGCGTTCGATGTCGCGCAGCGTCATGTCGAGCACCATGCCCAGACGCGACGGCAGCGACTTCAGGAACCAGATGTGCGCGACCGGCGAGGCCAGTTCGATGTGGCCCATGCGCTCGCGGCGCACCTTCGCCAGCGTCACTTCGACGCCGCACTTCTCGCAGATCACGCCGCGATGCTTCAGACGCTTGTACTTGCCGCACAGGCACTCGTAGTCCTTGATCGGCCCGAAGATCTTCGCGCAGAAGAGACCATCGCGTTCCGGCTTGAACGTACGGTAGTTGATGGTCTCCGGCTTCTTCACTTCGCCGAACGACCACGAACGGATCTTGTCAGGCGAAGCCAGACCGATCTTGATCGCGTCGAAAACTTCTTCCTGTTGGACTTGCTTGAATAGATCGAGCAGAGCTTTCATTGCTTTCTCTCCGTAGTCCGATTAATTGCGGTCGAGATCGATATCGATACCGAGCGAGCGGATTTCCTTCACGAGCACGTTGAAGGATTCCGGCATGCCTGCATCGATCACGTGATCGCCCTTGACCAGGTTTTCGTACACCTTCGTCCGGCCGGTCACGTCGTCCGACTTCACCGTCAGCATTTCCTGCAGCACGTAGGACGCGCCGTACGCTTCGAGTGCCCACACTTCCATTTCACCGAAACGCTGGCCACCGAACTGCGCCTTACCACCCAGCGGCTGCTGCGTGACGAGCGAGTACGGACCGGTCGAACGCGCGTGCATCTTGTCGTCGACCAAGTGGTGCAGCTTCAGGTAGTGCATGTAGCCAAGCGTCACGCGGCGTTCGAACATTTCACCCGTGCGGCCGTCGTACAGACGGACCTGGTTCTTCGACGGGTTCATGCCGAGCTGTTCCGCGATGTCGTCCGGGAACGCGAGGTCGAGCATCTTGCCCATTTCTTCCTCGGTCGCACCGTCGAACACCGGCGTTGCGAACGGCACGCCTTCGCGCAGGTTCTTCGCGAGCTCGAGGATCTCGTCGTCGGTGAAGCTTTCCAGATCTTCCTGGCGGCCCGACTCGTTGTAGATCTTCGTCAGGAACACGCGCAGTTCCTCGATCTTCGCCTGACGCTGCAGCATTTCGCCGATACGCCAGCCGAGGCCCTTCGCGGCCCAGCCGAGGTGCACTTCCAGAACCTGACCCACGTTCATCCGCGACGGCACGCCGAGCGGATTCAGCACGACGTCTGCCGGACGGCCGTCGGCCATGTACGGCATGTCTTCGATCGGGACGATCTTCGACACGACACCCTTGTTACCGTGACGGCCTGCCATCTTGTCGCCAGGCTGCAGACGGCGCTTCACCGCGAGGTACACCTTGACCATCTTCAGCACGCCCGGCGGCAGTTCGTCGCCTTGCGTGAGCTTCTTGCGCTTCTCTTCGAACGCGAGGTCGAACTGGTGACGCTTTTCCTCGATCGAGTTCTTGATCGCTTCGAGCTGCGCCGCTGCTTCGTCGTCCGCCAGGCGGATATCGAACCAGTGGTAGTGGTCGAGGTCTTCCAGGTAAGCCTGGTCGATCTTCGTGCCCTTCGCGAGCTTCTTCGGACCGCCGTTCGCGACCTTGCCCACGAGCATGCGCGCGAGACGCTGGAACGCGTCGCCTTCCACGATGCGGAGCTGGTCGTTCAGGTCGAGACGGTAGCGCTTCAGTTCGTCGTCGATGATCTGTTGCGCACGCTTGTCGCGCTGGATGCCTTCACGCGTGAACACCTGGACGTCGATCACGGTACCGCTCATGCCCGACGGCACGCGCAGCGACGTGTCCTTCACGTCCGAGGCCTTCTCGCCGAAGATCGCACGCAGCAGCTTCTCTTCCGGCGTCAGCTGGGTTTCGCCCTTCGGCGTGACCTTGCCGACCAGCACGTCGCCCGCTTCGACTTCAGCACCGATGTACACGATGCCCGATTCGTCGAGACGGCCGAGCTGGACTTCCGCCAGGTTCGAGATGTCGCGCGTGATTTCTTCCGGCCCGAGCTTCGTGTCGCGTGCAACGACGTTCAGCTCTTCGATGTGGATCGACGTGTAGCGATCGTCGGCCACGACCTTCTCCGAGATCAGGATCGAATCCTCGAAGTTGTAGCCGTTCCACGGCATGAACGCGATCAGCATGTTCTGGCCGAGCGCGAGCTCGCCCAGGTCCGTCGAGGCGCCGTCGGCCAGCACGTCGCCGCGCGAGACCTTGTCGCCCATCTTCACGATCGGACGCTGGTTGATGTTCGTGTTCTGGTTCGAACGCGTGTACTTGATCAGGTTGTAGATGTCGACACCGACTTCACCCGCGACCGCTTCGTCGTCGTTCACGCGAATCACGATACGGCCTGCGTCGACATAGTCGACGACGCCGCCGCGGAACGCCTGAACCGTCGTGCCCGAGTCGACCGCGCAGGTGCGCTCGATGCCCGTCCCGACGACCGGCTTTTCCGGACGCAGACACGGCACGGCCTGACGCTGCATGTTCGAACCCATCAGTGCACGGTTCGCGTCATCGTGCTCGAGGAACGGGATCAGCGACGCTGCGACCGACACGATCTGCGACGGCGCGACGTCCATGTACTGGATGCGGTCCGGCGTGACCATCATCGTTTCGCCGGCTTCGCGCGACGACACGAGTTCGTCGATCAGCTGGCCGTTCTCGTCGATCGCGGCGTTCGCCTGCGCGATCATGTAGCGGCCTTCCTCGATCGCCGACAGGTAGTCGATCTGGTCGGTCACCTTGCTGTCCACGACCTTGCGATACGGCGTCTCGAGGAAGCCGTACTCGTTCAGGTGCGCGTACAGTGCGAGCGAGTTGATCAGACCGATGTTCGGACCTTCCGGCGTTTCGATCGGGCACACGCGACCGTAGTGGGTCGGGTGCACGTCGCGGACTTCGAAGCCTGCACGCTCGCGCGTCAGACCGCCCGGGCCCAGTGCGGAAACACGGCGCTTGTGCGTGATTTCCGACAGCGGGTTGGTCTGGTCCATGAACTGCGAAAGCTGCGACGAACCGAAGAACTCGCGAATTGCCGACGAAATCGGCTTCGAGTTGATCAGGTCGTGCGGCATCAGGTTTTCGCTTTCGGCCTGGCCGAGGCGCTCCTTGACCGCGCGCTCGACGCGCACGAGACCAGCGCGGAACTGGTTTTCCGCCAGTTCGCCGACGCAACGCACGCGACGGTTGCCGAGGTGGTCGATGTCGTCCACTTCGCCCTTGCCGTTGCGCAGCTCGACGAGGATCTTGATCGTCGCGAGGATGTCGTCGTCCTGCAGCGTCATCGGGCCGGTGATCTCGTCACGGCTGACGCGGCGGTTGAACTTCATGCGGCCGACCTTCGACAGGTCGTACGCTTCTTCGCTGTAGAACAGACGGTTGAACAGTGCCTCGACCGCTTCTTCGGTCGGCGGCTCGCCCGGACGCATCATGCGGTAGATCGCGATGCGCGCGGCCGTCCTGTCGGTCGTTTCGTCGACACGCAGCGTCGACGAGATGTACGGACCCTGGTCCAGATCGTTCGTGTAGAGCGTCTGGATATCCTTGATGCCCGCTTCGCGCAGCTTCTCGAGCACGCTTTCCGTGACTTCGTCGTTCGCGCTCGCGATCACTTCGCCGGTATCGCCATCGACGACGTTCTTCGCCAGCACGCGGCCGAGCAGATAGTCTTCCGGCACCGAGATGAACTTGGTCTTCGCGGCTTCGAGGTCGCGAATGTGCTTCGCGTTGATCCGCTTGTCCTTCTGGACAATGACCTTGCCATCACGATCCGTGATGTCGAAACGCGCGACTTCGCCACGCAGGCGCTCGGGCACGAACTCGAGTTGCGCGCCTTCGTCCATCAGCGTGAAGTTGTCGAACACGAAGAAGTTCGCGAGGATCTGTTCCGGCGTCAGGCCGATGGCCTTCAGCAGGATCGTGACCGGCATCTTGCGGCGACGGTCGACGCGGAAGTACAGGATGTCCTTCGGATCGAATTCGAAGTCGAGCCACGAGCCGCGGTACGGAATGATCCGTGCCGAGAACAGCAGCTTGCCCGAGCTGTGCGTCTTGCCCTTGTCGTGTTCGAAGAACACGCCCGGCGAACGGTGCAGCTGCGAGACGATGACACGCTCGGTGCCGTTGATGACGAACGAGCCCGTCGGCGTCATGAGCGGAAGTTCGCCCATGTACACTTCCTGCTCCTTCACTTCCTTGACGACCGGCTTGTTCGGCGATTCCTTGTCGAGGATGACGAGGCGGACCTTCGCGCGCAGCGCGGAGCAGTACGTCAGGCCGCGCTGCTGGCATTCCTTGATGTTGAATGCCGGCGCGGACAGCGCATAGCTCACGAACTCGAGGCGCGCGAAGCCGTTGTGCGAAACAATGGGAAATACCGATGTGAACGCGGCCTGCAAACCTTCAGGCTTGCGTTGCGTCGCGGGCACATCGGCTTGCAGAAACGTGCTGAATGATTCAAGCTGGGTAGCCAGCAAGAAAGGAACTTGGTGAACGATGGGGCGCTTCGCGAAACTCTTGCGAATGCGCTTCTTCTCGGTGAAGGAATATTGCATACGATCTCCGAATCACGGCGGGTGCTATCGAGGCGGAATACCTGGACGTTTCAAACCCGAGTGTTCACCGACTGAGACCCGATGGCCGTCCGACGGCTTGAACGAGCCGAGAAGCTTGGTGGTTGGCCGCTACCAACCGCTGGCTGACGGCAGCGGATGCCTGTGTTGCCCGCTACCCGACCAAACTTGCCTTCTGCAGTCGCTTCAGAAGACAAAGAGAAACGCCAATCGTGACCAATGACAACGATTAGACGGTTTTCTTTGGCTTCTGGGGCCGATTATTCGGGCTCCCGAATGAGTGCCAGAATAACGTCCCCACAAAGCACAAAAAGGCCGGCGGTGAAAATACCGCCAGCCTTCGCACAGCGCGTCGAAACTTACTTGATTTCGACCTTCGCGCCTGCGTCTTCCAGCTTCTTCTTGGCTTCTTCCGATGCAGCCTTGTCGACGCCTTCCTTGACAGCCTTCGGTGCGCCGTCAACCAGGTCCTTCGCTTCCTTCAGGCCCAGGCCCGTCAGTTCGCGAACTGCCTTGATGACTGCAACCTTGTTGCCGCCTGCTTCAGCCAGAACGACCGTGAATTCGGTCTTCTCTTCAGCAGCAGCAGCAGCGCCGCCGCCTGCCGGGCCAGCGACTGCCACTGCAGCTGCCGACACGCCAAACTTCTCTTCGAACGCCTTGACCAGTTCGTTCAGTTCCAGAACGGTCATCCCTTCGACTGCTGCCAGGATGTCTTCTTTTGCGATTGCCATTTGAAATACTCCTAAATTGAATTCGGATACAGCCAGCGATCAATGACGCTGATGCACGTTCGATTACGCAGCTTCCGCTTGCTTCTTCTCGGCCAGCGCGGCCAGAGCACGCGCGAAGCCCGAAACAGGCGATTGCATAACGAACAGCAGCTTCGAGAGCAGTTCTTCGCGGCTCGGGATGCTTGCCAGCGCTTGCACGCCAGCCTTGTCCATCACCTTGCCATCGAACGAACCAGCCTTGATGACCAACTTGTCATTGCTCTTGCTGAAGTCGTTGACGACCTTAGCAGCAGCAATTGCATCTTCCGAGATGCCGTAGATCAGCGGACCAGTCATCTGCTCTGCCAGCGGAGCAAACGGCGTACCTTCGACAGCGCGACGCGCCAGCGTGTTCTTCAACACGCGCAGGTAAACCTTTTGCTCACGCGCTTGCGCGCGCAGCTTGGTCAGATCGCCAACCGCAATTCCACGATACTCAGCCAGCACAACGGTCTGGGCCTTCGCGACTTGCGCGGAAACCTCAGCTACGACGGCTTGCTTGTCTTCTCTATTAAGCGGCACGGTTAGCCTCCAGAAACGATACGTTCGGCACGAAACCTCACGTACCTCGTTCAACAACGGCGTCCGACCTCGTTAGGAGTATTTCCACCTCACGCCGCGAATCGCTTCACGGCCTGCGGCTTCACCACTGCAAAACTTTTTCGGGTTCGCCATCTGCGTTGGCTTGAATTAAGGGATCGCCTGCCTGCTGCGCCCCACCAACGGTCTTTGATAACCGGTTGCCCGCCTTTGCTGCACGAACAACCGCCCAAAGCCCATGAAGGCCGCTTCGCAAGCGAAGCGGCCTGAATACTTGCTTACTGTGCTGCCAGCGTAGCCTGGTCGACACGCACGCCGACGCCCATCGTGCTCGACAGTGCGATCTTGCGCAGGTACACGCCCTTGCTCGTTGCCGGCTTTGCCTTCTGCAGCGCTTCGATCAGCGCCGACAGGTTCGAACGCAGCGCGGTCGGCTCGAACGATGCACGGCCGATGGTCGCGTGGATGATACCGGCCTTGTCGACACGGAATTGCACCTGACCAGCCTTCGCGTTCTTGACGGCGGTTGCGACGTCCGGCGTGACCGTACCGACCTTCGGGTTCGGCATCAGGCCGCGCGGGCCGAGGATCTGGCCGAGCGTACCGACGATACGCATCGTGTCCGGCGAAGCGATCACGATATCGAAGTCCATCTGGCCAGCCTTGATCTGCTCAGCCAGGTCTTCCATACCGACGATTTCCGCACCTGCTGCACGAGCCTGCTCGGCCTTCTCGCCTTGCGCGAACACGGCAACGCGAACCGACTTGCCCGTACCGGCCGGCAGAACGACCGAACCACGAACGACCTGGTCCGACTTCTTTGCATCGATGCCGAGCTGGACTGCGACGTCGATCGACTCGTCGAACTTCGCGCTCGCGCATTCCTTCACGAGGCTCAGTGCGTCTTCGATCGCGTACAGCTTCTGGCGATCAACCTTGGCGGCAAATGCCTGACGGCGCTTGGAGATCTTAGCCATTTACACGCCCTCCACAGTGATGCCCATCGAGCGTGCGCTACCAGCGATGGTGCGAACGGCTGCGTCCAGATCAGCTGCCGTAAGGTCCGGCATCTTGGTCTTCGCGATTTCTTCAGCTTGAGCGCGCGTGATCGAACCGACCTTGTCGGTGTGCGGCTTGCTCGAGCCCTTGTCCACCTTCGCCGCCTTCTTGATCAGGACGGTCGCCGGCGGCGTCTTCATCACGAACGTGAAGCTCTTGTCAGCGAATGCCGTGATGACCACCGGCACCGGCAGACCCGGCTCCATGCCTTGAGTCTGCGCGTTGAACGCCTTGCAGAACTCCATGATGTTCAGGCCGCGCTGGCCCAGTGCCGGACCGACCGGCGGCGACGGGTTGGCTTTACCTGCAGGGATCTGCAGCTTGATAAAGCCGACAATCTTCTTTGCCATTTGAAAACCTCGTTGGAACGCCAGGCGGCGTTCGGTGAGTGATAACGCGCTTTCGCCGCTGGCTACTGACGCTCCTCAACGGCCGTAACGCGGGCCGTAAGCGCGAAGGTGGGCAGCCGAGGCTGCCCACCGAATCGGGATCAAACTTTTTCGACCTGGCCGAACTCGAGTTCGACCGGCGTCGAGCGGCCAAAGATGGTGACCGACACACGCACGCGCGATTTTTCGTAGTTGACTTCTTCGACGGTGCCGTTGAAGTCCGTGAACGGGCCTTCCTTGACACGCACCATCTCGCCAACTTCGAACAGGGTCTTCGGACGCGGCTTTTCGACGCCTTCCTGCATCTGCGACATGATCTTCTCGACTTCCTTCGGGGAAATCGGGGTCGGGCGGTTACGTGCACCGCCGACGAAGCCGGTGACCTTCGCGGTGTTCTTCACGAGGTGCCACGTTTCGTCCGTCATTTCCATTTCCACCAGCACGTAGCCGGGGAAGAAACGACGCTCGGTCACAGCCTTGTGGCCGCCTTTGACTTCGACCACTTCTTCGGTCGGAACCAGGATCTGACCGAATTTGTCCTGCATGCCAGCACGTTCGATGCGCTCCTGAAGCGCACGTTGCACGCTCTTCTCCATACCGGAGTAGGCGTGCACGACGTACCAACGTTTTCCGCTCGGGGATGCCGGAGTATCGCTCATATCATTTCCAACCCAGAATCGCCGAGAAAATTACCCACTCGATCGATTTGTCACTCAACCAGAGGAAAATCGCCATCACGAGCACGAAACCGAACACGACGAGTGTTGTTTGCGTTGCTTCCTTGCGGGTGGGCCAAACGACCTTCCGGACTTCCTTGTACGAATCCTTGGCAAACGCGATGAGGCTCTTGCCAGGTGCGGACATCAGCCCGACGGCCACGCCGGCGATGATACCTACCGCCAACGCGGCACCGCGGACATACCACTGCTGATTGGCCAGCCAGAAGAAGCCCACGAATCCGGCCAACACCAGCAATACGCCCAGGGCCAGCACTAGCTTATCGCCGGAGGTATTTACAGTTTCGACGGATGGATTCGCCATAACACCTTAAAACAAATGCCACGTAGGACACGTGGCTATTTTTTTGGCAGGGGCAGAGGGAATCGAACCCCCAACCTTCGGTTTTGGAGACCGACGCTCTGCCAGTTGAGCTATACCCCTAAACCATGCTGGGGCCGGCTACTGCCAGCCCCAAAACTGTCGATCAACGAATAACTGGCTTACTCGATGATCTTGGCGACGACGCCGGCGCCGACGGTACGGCCGCCTTCGCGGATTGCGAAGCGCAGACCTTCTTCCATCGCGATCGGAGCGATCAGCTTCACCGTGATCGACACGTTGTCGCCCGGCATCACCATTTCCTTGTCCTTCGGCAGCTCGATCGAGCCCGTCACGTCCGTCGTACGGAAGTAGAACTGCGGACGGTAGTTGTTGAAGAACGGCGTGTGACGGCCGCCTTCGTCCTTGCTCAGCACGTACACTTCAGCCGTGAAGTGCGTGTGCGGCGTGATCGAACCCGGCTTCGCCAGAACCTGGCCACGCTCCACGTCTTCACGCTTCGTGCCGCGCAGCAGGATACCCACGTTGTCGCCTGCCTGACCTTGGTCCAGCAGCTTGCGGAACATTTCAACGCCCGTGCAGGTCGTCTTCACCGTCGGCTTGATACCGACGATTTCGATTTCTTCGCCGACCTTCACGATGCCGCGCTCGACACGACCCGTCACCACCGTACCACGGCCCGAGATCGAGAACACGTCTTCCACCGGCATCAGGAACGCGCCGTCAACTGCACGCTCCGGCGTCGGGATGTACGTGTCCAGCGCGTCGGCCAGGCTCATGATCGCCACTTCGCCCAGCTCGCCCGTGTCGCCTTCCAGCGCCAGCTTCGCCGAACCCTTCACGATCGGCGTGTCGTCGCCCGGGAAGTCGTACTTCGACAGGAGTTCGCGAACTTCCATCTCGACCAGCTCGAGCAGTTCAGCGTCGTCCACCATGTCGCACTTGTTCAGGAACACGATGATGTACGGAACGCCAACCTGACGCGCCAGCAGGATGTGCTCACGCGTTTGCGGCATCGGGCCGTCTGCTGCCGAGCAAACCAGGATCGCGCCGTCCATCTGTGCCGCGCCCGTGATCATGTTCTTCACATAGTCAGCGTGGCCCGGGCAGTCGACGTGTGCGTAGTGGCGGTTAGCCGTTTCGTACTCAACGTGTGCCGTGTTGATCGTGATGCCGCGCGCCTTTTCTTCCGGTGCCGCGTCGATCTGGTCGTACGCCTTCGCTTCGCCGCCGAACTTCTTCGTCAGAACCGTCGTGATCGCTGCCGTCAGCGTCGTCTTGCCGTGGTCAACGTGACCAATCGTACCAACGTTCACGTGCGGCTTGGTCCGCTCAAACTTTTCCTTGGCCATTTTCAACTCCCAAAAGGAATTTCACAGGTTGCGCCGCGCGCAAACAAGACACTGACTTTTTACTGCTGGTGCCCATGGGCAGGATCGAACTGCCGACCTCTCCCTTACCAAGGGAGTGCTCTACCACTGAGCCACATGGGCGCTTTACGCTTCAACTTCGCGGTCTGGAGCGGGTGAAGGGAATCGAACCCTCGTCGTAAGCTTGGAAGGCTTCTGCTCTACCATTGAGCTACACCCGCACGGGCCACTAACGATTCCCTACCGCTCAACTGCGCTGATATCTTGGTGGAGGAGGTTGGATTCGAACCAACGTAGGCGTAAGCCAACAGATTTACAGTCTGCCCCCTTTAGCCACTCGGGCACCCCTCCGTAGAGAACTGACGATTATGGGGGTGCATCGCACTCTTGTCAAGCACATCCGGAAGATTATTTTTAACCCTCTTCCCGACACTTGCGCTACCACCGATCCCCCTCCCTTGCCTGGCTAAGGCAAGCACGAGATATTGCCGATCGGCGCCACATCCTCGTCAGACTCCGCCTTTAGCGCTGATCTGCATCTGCGCTAAAAACGAAAGACCGCCATCATACGACCTCTCGTGCACAATGCCAAGCGGGTAGACGCAAAATTTTTGCAAATTTCGTGCCGGGCGGCTTCGATGATCCCCGCTCAGTGTTCATGAGGGCCCTTACCTGATACCACTCAAGCACGATCGCGAAGATCCGCCAACAGGCGTTGGCCGACAGCCACGCCCCGGGGACGCCCGAAGGAGGTCGTCGCACTCGCTGCCTATGAGCGGCTGAAACCGGTCCTCGACGCTGGCCACCTTGGCTCGAAGGGCGTCGCGGCGGCGGTGGCGCGCGCGACGAATCTGGATGCAACCGCGTATTCTCGGCCGCTCGATGATGTATCAGTGAACCTCGTCGCAGCAGGCTCCGGATGTGACGCGCGACAAGATGAGTCCGACCACGGCCAGCCTCGACGTGCTACGGCCGCTACTTGGCAACGATATACACCCAACGCACCCGATTACCTCGCGCCGCGGCGGCGCCGTCGCGGCGGACGCTCAGCAGTGCGGCATTGCGCCGGCCGGTCCGTCGCGCAAACTGGCCAGCAGCACCTTGTCGGCCTATCACCGCGAATCCGCCGCGTACACGGGGCATCCCGCCCGTCCGTGCCATGCCCGCGCCTCGCACAACTGAACGCGGATGTCTGCGGTGGCTTCTGCGCAGGAGCTTTCGCCGTGCCTCATACATCCGAGGACTCCGGAAATCTGACCTGCGATGCGCAGTCGTCGAGGTCCGTCACTTGGTGACCGGCGATGCTCGTGCCGATTCGGGATCAAGGTCGGAACATGATCCATCGGTTTCCGCCGGCCGAACGCTTCGCGCTCGGCGATCGAAGTACTGCATGCACGGTACGATCGACTGCCGTAGACGCCGGTGGTACGCACTTCGCGCTAAGGGGAGAAGGTCGGGCTGCCTCGGCGGTACCGCCTATTCGCTCGTCGAGGAGAACGTGTTGCGAGACAGCCGACCAGTGCTGGTCAAGAGCAACCGTGTGGGTTTCCAGGGATGGCCACCTCATGAGCTCGCGGGTGTCGCTGCGGGTGTTGCCGCCTGACTTCTTGCAACCGGCCACATGCCTCCCTTGCGCCCAAGGAAGCAACTTTGCAGAAAAATCAGTGATTTCGAATACGAAATGACGCTCGATAGCGACGTGACGCTGGTCTTGATGCCCTACAACCGCGCAGCTTTACGTGGCGCCGGTTGCTCAAGACTTGCAGCATCAACACTCCGAAAATCGGGCATGCGACAGTTAATATTTGGCTCACGCGAACGGTGCGAGTCGATCAGTGATCGCTGGACGATTCTTCATGCTGACTGTTGCGGGCAATCGATACGGCGATCGGAGACACAAGCGGTACCCTGAAACCGTTGAACGACGATTGTGATTTTGGCCGAGGATGGGCTCAAGGTGCCGACGATCACGACGAGATGGCTGATCGTTGAAAAGCAGGACTACGCTACACAAGTCCGTATTCGGTGATGGGCAGATCGGTGAAGGAGGTTCCTGCGAAGAATTGACCAGCCGCCTGATCAGCCAGGGGGCAAAATTAATCGCCGTCGCGGCGAGCAGCAGATGGGGCGATGATAGGTCACGGCAGTTCGAGCCGCCATCGCGTGGGCCAACCTGGCTGGAGTGAGTTGCTGTTGATGCGACGAAAAGGGCGCGCTACCCCCTGCGGGACGCGGCACGCATTTGCGCCGCGCCAATGCAAAAACCCCCGCCTTTTGGGCGGGGGTTTCTGGCTTAGGGAGCCTGACGATTACCTACTTTCACACGGGAATCCGCACTATCATCGGCGTAGAGTCGTTTCACGGTCCTGTTCGGGATGGGAAGGGGTGGGACCGACTCGCTATGGTCATCAGGCAAAGAGGGTTGTCGCGTTGCTTCGCAGCGCGACCAATCGGGAAGAAGCAGTAATTAGGTTGTGTGTATCACACACGAGAATCCAACTTGTCGCTCTGGATCTTGCAGCCAGTGCTTTCGCACGGCGCCGATCTACAAGGCAGACTTGTTATAGGATCAAGCCTTACGGGCAATTAGTATCAGTTAGCTGAACGCATTACTGCGCTTACACACCTGACCTATCAACGTCCTGGTCTCGAACGACCCTTCAAGGGGATCTAGTCCCCAGGGATATCTCATCTTAAGGCGAGTTTCCCGCTTAGATGCTTTCAGCGGTTATCTCTTCCGAACATAGCTACCCGGCGATGCCACTGGCGTGACAACCGGTACACCAGAGGTTCGTCCACTCCGGTCCTCTCGTACTAGGAGCAGCCCCCTTCAAATATCCAACGCCCACGGCAGATAGGGACCAAACTGTCTCACGACGTTTTAAACCCAGCTCACGTACCTCTTTAAATGGCGAACAGCCATACCCTTGGGACCGGCTACAGCCCCAGGATGAGATGAGCCGACATCGAGGTGCCAAACACCGCCGTCGATATGAACTCTTGGGCGGTATCAGCCTGTTATCCCCAGAGTACCTTTTATCCGTTGAGCGATGGCCCTTCCATACAGAACCACCGGATCACTATGACCTGCTTTCGCACCTGCTCGACTTGTCGGTCTCGCAGTTAAGCACGCTTATGCCATTGCACTATCAGCACGATTTCCGACCGTACCTAGCGTACCTTCGTACTCCTCCGTTACGCTTTGGGAGGAGACCGCCCCAGTCAAACTGCCTACCATGCACTGTCCCCGACCCGGATCACGGGCCAAGGTTAGAACCTCAAACAAACCAGGGTGGTATTTCAAGGACGGCTCCACCGAAACTAGCGTTCCGGTTTCATAGCCTCCCACCTATCCTACACAGATCGGTTCAAAGTCCAATGCAAAGCTACAGTAAAGGTTCATGGGGTCTTTCCGTCTAGCCGCGGGTAGATTGCATCATCACAAACACTTCAACTTCGCTGAGTCTCGGGAGGAGACAGTGTGGCCATCGTTACGCCATTCGTGCAGGTCGGAACTTACCCGACAAGGAATTTCGCTACCTTAGGACCGTTATAGTTACGGCCGCCGTTTACCGGGACTTCAATCAAGAGCTTGCACCCCATCATTTAATCTTCCGGCACCGGGCAGGCGTCACACCCTATACGTCCACTTTCGTGTTTGCAGAGTGCTGTGTTTTTATTAAACAGTCGCAGCCACCAGTTTATTGCAACCCCTTCACCCTCCTGGCGCAGGCCAGTCAAGCTACAAGGGCGTACCTTATCCCGAAGTTACGGTACCAATTTGCCGAGTTCCTTCTCCCGAGTTCTCTCAAGCGCCTTAGAATACTCATCTCGCCCACCTGTGTCGGTTTGCGGTACGGTCATCGTTAGACTGAAGCTTAGAGGCTTTTCTTGGAACCACTTCCAATTGCTTCGCTCCCTAAGGAGCTCGCGCCACACCCTTGAATTACGCGCCCGGATTTGCCTAAGCGCCTTCTCCAATGCAGCGACCGGGACTTCCAACACCCGGACAACCTTCCGCGATCCGTCCCCCCATCGCATCTAACAATGGTGCAGGAATATTGACCTGCTTCCCATCAGCTACGCATTTCTGCCTCGCCTTAGGGGCCGACTCACCCTACGCCGATGAACGTTGCGTAGGAAACCTTGGGCTTACGGCGAGGGGGCCTTTCACCCCCTTTATCGCTACTCATGTCAGCATTCGCACTTCCGATACCTCCAGCACGCTTTTCAACGCACCTTCGCAGGCTTACGGAACGCTCTCCTACCATGCGTGCAAAGCACGCATCCGCAGCTTCGGTATATAGCTTAGCCCCGTTACATCTTCCGCGCAGGACGACTCGATCAGTGAGCTATTACGCTTTCTTTAAAGGGTGGCTGCTTCTAAGCCAACCTCCTGACTGTTTTAGCCTTCCCACTTCGTTTCCCACTTAGCTATATTTGGGGACCTTAGCTGGCGGTCTGGGTTGTTTCCCTCTTGACACCGGACGTTAGCACCCGATGTCTGTCTCCCGTGATTGCACTCTTCGGTATTCGGAGTTTGCTATGGCGGGGTAATCTGCAATAGACCCCCCAACCATGACAGTGCTCTACCCCCGAAGGTGAGACACGAGGCACTACCTAAATAGTTTTCGGAGAGAACCAGCTATTTCCAAGTTTGTTTAGCCTTTCACCCCTATCCACAGCTCATCCCCTAACTTTTCAACGTTAGTGGGTTCGGACCTCCAGTACGTGTTACCGCACCTTCATCCTGGCCATGGATAGATCACTTGGTTTCGGGTCTACGCCCAGCAACTGAACGCCCTATTCGGACTCGCTTTCGCTACGCCTGCCCTATACGGTTAAGCTTGCTACTGAACGTAAGTCGCTGACCCATTATACAAAAGGTACGCCGTCACCCCTTGCGAGGCTCCGACTGTTTGTATGCATGCGGTTTCAGGATCTATTTCACTCCCCTCCCGGGGTTCTTTTCGCCTTTCCCTCACGGTACTGGTTCACTATCGGTCGATCACGAGTATTTAGCCTTGGAGGATGGTCCCCCCATCTTCAGACAGGATTTCACGTGTCCCGCCCTACTTGTCGCACACCTAGTTCTTTCATACTGTTTTCGCCTACAGGGCTATCACCTGCTATGGCCGCACTTTCCAGAGCGTTCGGCTAACAATACAAATAAAGAGTGCAAGGCTCATCCCATTTCGCTCGCCACTACTTTGGGAATCTCGGTTGATTTCTTTTCCTGCGGTTACTTAGATGTTTCAGTTCACCGCGTTCGCTTCGCTGGACCTATGTATTCAGTCCAGGATGACCCAAAAGGGCCGGGTTTCCCCATTCGGACATCTACGGATCAAAGCTCGTTTGCCAGCTCCCCGTAGCTTTTCGCAGGCTACCGCGTCCTTCATCGCCTGTGATCGCCAAGGCATCCACCACATGCACTTGTTCGCTTGACCCTATAACGAGTCTGTCTCATCGACAGTCGCTACAGGTTGAGTTCTCGCGTTGTGCCGTATTCCAAATTGAGTCAAACATAGAGTTCGAATCATCTTGAGATACATCGATACAATCACAACCCGGATAACTTCCACGTCCATCTCAAGACGCTTCCGCTATCCAAATTACTTACTTCTTCCAGATTGTTAAAGAACGACAGCCGATACCTACTACGTATCACTCTGACTGGCTCAATCGCCAATGGCAAATGCTCGTCTCACACGCCACTTTCGTGTGAGCCAAACGCTTCCCATTGAAGATTGGTGGAGGCAGACGGGATCGAACCGACGACCCCCTGCTTGCAAAGCAGGTGCTCTCCCAGCTGAGCTATGCCCCCATATACAGAGAACTTCAGGGTACTACCGCCAGACAATGGTGGGTCTGGTTGGATTCGAACCAACGACCCCCGCCTTATCAAGACGGTGCTCTAACCGACTGAGCTACAGACCCCTGAGTCTGTCTTTAATTTACAGCCGATAAGCGTGAGCGCTCAACTTCGCGAGATAGCTCTGGAAAGGAGGTGATCCAGCCGCACCTTCCGATACGGCTACCTTGTTACGACTTCACCCCAGTCATGAATCCTACCGTGGTGACCGTCCTCCTTGCGGTTAGACTAGCCACTTCTGGTAAAACCCACTCCCATGGTGTGACGGGCGGTGTGTACAAGACCCGGGAACGTATTCACCGCGGCATGCTGATCCGCGATTACTAGCGATTCCAGCTTCATGCACTCGAGTTGCAGAGTGCAATCCGGACTACGATCGGTTTTCTGGGATTAGCTCCCCCTCGCGGGTTGGCAACCCTCTGTTCCGACCATTGTATGACGTGTGAAGCCCTACCCATAAGGGCCATGAGGACTTGACGTCATCCCCACCTTCCTCCGGTTTGTCACCGGCAGTCTCCTTAGAGTGCTCTTGCGTAGCAACTAAGGACAAGGGTTGCGCTCGTTGCGGGACTTAACCCAACATCTCACGACACGAGCTGACGACAGCCATGCAGCACCTGTGCGCCGGTTCTCTTTCGAGCACTCCCGCCTCTCAGCAGGATTCCGACCATGTCAAGGGTAGGTAAGGTTTTTCGCGTTGCATCGAATTAATCCACATCATCCACCGCTTGTGCGGGTCCCCGTCAATTCCTTTGAGTTTTAATCTTGCGACCGTACTCCCCAGGCGGTCAACTTCACGCGTTAGCTACGTTACTAAGGAAATGAATCCCCAACAACTAGTTGACATCGTTTAGGGCGTGGACTACCAGGGTATCTAATCCTGTTTGCTCCCCACGCTTTCGTGCATGAGCGTCAGTATTGGCCCAGGGGGCTGCCTTCGCCATCGGTATTCCTCCACATCTCTACGCATTTCACTGCTACACGTGGAATTCTACCCCCCTCTGCCATACTCTAGCCTGCCAGTCACCAATGCAGTTCCCAGGTTGAGCCCGGGGATTTCACATCGGTCTTAGCAAACCGCCTGCGCACGCTTTACGCCCAGTAATTCCGATTAACGCTCGCACCCTACGTATTACCGCGGCTGCTGGCACGTAGTTAGCCGGTGCTTATTCTTCCGGTACCGTCATCCCCCGACTGTATTAGAGCCAAGGATTTCTTTCCGGACAAAAGTGCTTTACAACCCGAAGGCCTTCTTCACACACGCGGCATTGCTGGATCAGGCTTTCGCCCATTGTCCAAAATTCCCCACTGCTGCCTCCCGTAGGAGTCTGGGCCGTGTCTCAGTCCCAGTGTGGCTGGTCGTCCTCTCAGACCAGCTACTGATCGTCGCCTTGGTAGGCCTTTACCCCACCAACTAGCTAATCAGCCATCGGCCAACCCTATAGCGCGAGGCCCGAAGGTCCCCCGCTTTCATCCGTAGATCGTATGCGGTATTAATCCGGCTTTCGCCGGGCTATCCCCCACTACAGGACATGTTCCGATGTATTACTCACCCGTTCGCCACTCGCCACCAGGTGCAAGCACCCGTGCTGCCGTTCGACTTGCATGTGTAAGGCATGCCGCCAGCGTTCAATCTGAGCCAGGATCAAACTCTTCAGTTTAAACCTGTTACTGTTTTCGGTTCTTTCGAACCGGTCGCTCACTCAAAGCTGACAGGAATATGAATTGCTTCATAAACCTGACTTACTTTAGTGTGAGACTCTTGATACTTTCGCTATCTGATCCGAGGATCAGCTCGCTTCCATCAAGCGCCCACACTTATCGGCTGTTAATTTTTAAAGAGCATTTCTGCGAGAAACTTCGTGTTTCTCAGCAGCGCTGCGTTTTCAGCAGCAGAGAAGCGAGATTATGAACCGTGTTTCGCAGCTCGTCAACAACTTTTTCAACCACTTCGTTGCGACTGCGGGGCTCATCTTCCTGCGCCAGCCGTGCGCCCAACTTGCTGCACACCACCGGCTTCGCTTCCCCTCTTCCGCGCCGCGTTTCCGTTAGCGCGAAAGAGGCGTGATTCTATGCACCCCGCACCCTTCGCGCAAGCCCCTTTGTGAAATTATTTTGAAAAAGCCACCGTGCGCTGACGCGCACGGTGGCTTGGGGCTCGACGGGCCGGATGTCGTCGTTGGCCTCCAGGCCGCCGGCAGCGCTTCACTCTATATATAGGAGCGCGTCACTTGCCTCCCATGCCAGCCCGCAACTGCTCGACCGGCACCGCGTCGGCCATCGCCGTGTAGCCCGCATCGCTCGGATGGATCCCGTCGCCGCTGTCGTATCGGCGCTGCAGCACGCTCGGGTGCGCCGGATCGCGCAGCACCGCATCGAAGTCGACCACGCCGTCGAACCCGCCACCGCTGCGTATCCACCGGTTCACCTCCAGCCGGATCGCCTCGCGGCCAGCCGGCAGCCCTGCCGGCGTGAGCGTCGCGCCGAAGACTTTCACGCCCTGGCGGTGTGCCGCGTCGATCAGCCGACGATAGCCGTCGATCAGCGACGCGGCCGTGACCTGCGTGTGCGGATGATCGCAATCGAGCCCCGCGCGCGGCGGCATTGCAGCGAAATTGATGTCGTTGATCCCGATCAGCACGACCGCTGCCTTCACACCCGCGCGCGACAGCGCATCGCGCTCGAACCTCGACGCCAGCGACGTGCCGTAGCACGCGGAATCGCTGAGCAGCCGGTTCCCGCTGATGCCCAGATTCACGACGCCGATCGAATCGGCACCCGACGCCGTCAGCCGACGCGCCAGCGCGTCCGGCCAGCGGCGGTTCCGGTTCACGCTCGAACGCAGTCCGTCGGTGATCGAATCGCCGATCGCGGCCACGCTGGCTCGCGCGGAACCGACCTCGACGGCCAGCTCGGTCACCCATGCATATTGGGTAAAACGGGTGCGGAACGCGGCAGCGCCCGGATCGTTCACGTGATCGCCCGGCGCAGAGACATAGTTGAACTGGTTCGACACGCGGTGCCAGACCGTCATCCGCTGGTTCGGTCCCATCTGCAGACTGATGGCATACGGTTGTCCCGCCGTCACGTCGATCGCCACGGGATCGCTTTCGAGTTCCTGCCCCGGCGCGAGTGTCGCCGACGCCTTGCCGCCGAACCGGACCGGCACGGCCGCGCCGCCGGCGAGCGCAGCGCCGTCGCCGCCACGCGCCAGGCTCGCCGCGTCGACGACCAGCGGTGCGTGACCGTATGCATTGCTCATGCGAATCCGCGCCGCCCGTCCCGACACCGTCGGGTAGACGATCTGGCGCACAGTCCGCCCCGCCACGTCGGGCGCGCGGTAGAGCGGCGGCGGCGCGGCAAGGTCAGGAATCGGCTGCAACGCGGTCGCCCATGCGGCAACCCATCCTGCCGGCGCAGCCGAAGCCGCGAGCGGCGACACAAGAACGGCCGCCCCCAACACGGCCGCGGCGAAACTGCTTCGGAATGACATCGGCAAAATCCTCATCGGAAAGCGGGCATTGTGCCGCAGAAGACGCAAGACTCACGCGGTGGCCCGCGCTTGCGCCGGCTGGTCGCGCCCCGACGTCCCTCGTTTACCCGAATCTCGCCGCAAATCCGCAAGAAATTTATTAACCGACCGGTCGGTTGGTTTATACTGCGCACACATTCAACCGGACGAGAATCTCGCCATGTACACGCAATCCCTCGACATCCCCGGCAACGTCGCGCCGCTCGACGCCGCAGCCGAGTCGCCCGAGCAGGCGCGGTTCGATGCGGTGATGGCCGCGGACGGCAAGATCGAACCGCAAGACTGGATGCCCGACGCCTATCGCAAGACGCTGGTTCGCCAGATCTCGCAGCACGCGCATTCGGAAGTTGTCGGCATGCTGCCGGAAGGCAACTGGATCTCGCGCGCGCCGAGCCTGAAGCGCAAGGCGATCCTGCTCGCAAAGGTCCAGGACGAAGCCGGCCACGGCCTCTATCTTTATAGCGCGGTCGAAACGCTCGGCGTGTCGCGCGATTCGCTGATCGACGCGCTGCACGCAGGCAAGGCGAAATACTCGAGCATCTTCAACTACCCGACGCCGACCTGGGCGGACGTCGGCGTGATCGGCTGGCTCGTCGACGGCGCCGCGATCATGAACCAGATCCCGCTGTGCCGCTGCACGTACGGCCCGTACGCGCGCGCGATGATCCGCGTGTGCAAGGAAGAGTCGTTCCACCAGCGCCAGGGTTTCGACGCGCTGCTGTCGATGATGAAGGGCAGCGACGCGCAGCGCGCGATGGTGCAGCAAGCCGTGAACCGCTGGTGGTGGCCGGTGCTGATGATGTTCGGCCCGAGCGACGCCGATTCGGTCCACAGCAGCCAGTCCGCGAAATGGGGCATCAAGCGGATCTCGAACGACGATCTGCGGCAGAAGTTCGTCGACGCGACGGTCGACCAGGCGAAAGTGCTCGGCGTCACGCTGCCCGATCCCGACCTGAAGTGGAACGACGCGCGCGGCCACCACGACTACGGAACGATCGACTGGGACGAATTCTGGCGCGTGGTCAACGGCGACGGCCCGTGCAACAAGGAACGGCTCGCGACCCGCGTGAAAGCGCACGAGGACGGCGCATGGGTGCGCGAAGCCGCGCTCGCGCACGAAGCGAAGCGCCGCGCCCGCGCCGAACAGCACGCCGCCTGAGCGGCACCATCGAATTCAGGAATCAGGAGAAAGTGATGAACAAGGAATGGCCGATCTGGGAAGTGTTCGTGCGCAGCAAGCAGGGCCTCGACCACAAGCACTGCGGCAGCCTGCACGCCGCCGACGCGTCGATGGCGCTGCGCATGGCGCGCGACGTCTACACGCGCCGCCAGGAAGGCGTGAGCATCTGGGTGGTGCCGTCGTCGGCGATCACCGCATCGGATCCGAACGAGAAGGCCGAACTGTTCGAGCCGGCGGGCGACAAGATCTACCGTCACCCGACGTTCTACACGCTGCCCGACGAAGTCAACCACATGTAACGCCCGCGCCATGACGATCACGCCCGAACACCTCTCCTACGTGCTGCGCCTCGCGGACAACGCGCTGATCCTCGGTCAGCGCAACGCCGAATGGTGCGGCCACGGCCCGATCCTCGAGGAAGACATCGCGCTCACCAACATGAGCCTCGACCTCATCGGCCAGGCGCGCATGCTGTATACGCACGCCGCCGAACTCGAGCGCCAGCTCACCGGCGCGACGAAGACCGAGGACGACTACGCGTACTTCCGTACCGAGCGCGAGTTCGCGAACTTCACGCTCGCCGAGCTGCCGCACTACGGCCCGGTCTCCGGCACCGCGCACGCCGACAAGGACTACGCGGTGACGATCGTGCGCAACTTCCTCTACGCGGCGCTGATGCTGCACGTGTGGACCGCGCTGGAAACGTCGACCGACACGCAGCTTGCCGCGATCGCCGCGAAATCGGTGAAGGAAACCCGCTATCACGTGCAGCACGCACGCGAATGGCTCGTTCGCCTCGGCGACGGCACCGACGAATCGCACCGTCGCGCGCAGGACGCGCTCGACTACCTGACCCCGTACACGCGCGAGTTCTTCGCAGCCGATGCGATCGACGACGCGATCGCCGCACCGGGCATCGGCCCGGCACCGGCCGCGATCGAAGCCGCATGGCGCGCGGACGTGGACGATGCGCTCGCCGAGGCGACGCTCGCGCTGCCGGCGCCCGTGAAGCATGTGACGACCGGCAAGCAGGGCGAGCACTCGGAGCACATGGGCTACCTGCTCGCGGAAATGCAGAGCCTCGCGCGCCAGCACCCCGGCGCGACCTGGTAACCGGCCAACGCCACGGAGCCCGACAATGCCCGTCCAGACCGCCGCCCCCGCCGACGCCGCGCCCGCCGTGCGTCACGACGATCCGCTGCTCGCCCGCGCATGGGACGTGCTCGAAGCCGTGCCCGACCCCGAGATCCCGGTCGTGTCGATCCGCGAGCTCGGCATCCTGCGCGACGTCCGCCGCGCCGGCGACGGCCTGCTCGAAGTCGTGATCACGCCGACCTACTCGGGCTGCCCGGCCATGTCGCAGATCGCCGAGGACGTCGCCGCCGCACTGCAGGCGGCCGGCCTCCCGCCGCATCGGATCGAAACGGTGCTCGCGCCGGCGTGGACGACCGACTGGATCACGCAGGAAGCGCGCGACAAGCTGCGCGCGTACGGCATCGCGCCGCCGGTCGGCCAGTGCGGCAGCACCGCGCCGCGGGAAAACGTCGTGCGCTTCGTGCCGCGACCGGTCGCGGCGCCCGCGTGCCCGCGCTGCGGCTCCGCCCGCACCGAACGTCTCGCGCAATTCGCGTCCACGGCCTGCAAGGCGCTGTATCGCTGCGTCGACTGCCGCGAACCCTTCGACTACTTCAAACCCTACTGAATATGGCGACCCCGCAATTTCATCCGCTGCGTATCCGCGACGTGCGGCCCGAGACCGCCGATGCCGTCACCGTCTCCTTCGACGTGCCGCCCGAGCTGCGCGACGCATATCGCTTCACGCAGGGCCAGTTCGTCACGCTGAAGACCCACATCGACGGCGAGGAGACGCGCCGTTCGTATTCGATCTGCGTCGGCACGACGGACTACGACCGCGACGGCGAACTGCGCATCGGCATCAAGCGGGTGCGCGGCGGCCGCTTCTCGAACTTCGCGTTCGACGCGCTGAAGCCGGGCCACACGATCGACGTGATGACGCCGGACGGCCGCTTCTTCACGCATTTGAACGCGGACCACGGCAAGCAGTACGTCGCGTTTTCCGGCGGCTCGGGGATCACGCCCGTGCTCGCGATCGTGAAGACGACGCTCGAACTCGAGCCGCGCAGCACGTTCACGCTGATCTACGGCAACCGCAGCGTCGACGCGATCATGTTCGCGGAGGAGCTCGAGGACCTGAAGAACCGCTACATGAACCGCTTCGTCCTCTATCACGTGCTGTCGGACGACCAGCAGGACGTCGAACTGTTCAACGGCGTGCTCGACCAGGCGAAATGCGCGGAATTCCTTGCTACGCTGATGCCGGCCGACGCGATCGACGAGGCGTTCATCTGCGGCCCCGCGCCGATGATGGACGCGGCCGAAGCGGCGCTGAAGGCGGCCGGCGTGCCGCAGGCGAAGGTACATGTCGAGCGTTTCGGCACGCCGCTGCCGCAGGCCGGCGCGCCGGCCGTCGAGATCACCGACGAGACGCCGGCCGCCGAGCTGGAAATCGTGCTCGACGGCAAGAAGCGCAAGCTGCGCCTGCCGTACGAAGGCGTGAGCCTGCTCGATGTCGGCTTGCGCGCGGGCCTCGCGCTGCCGTACGCGTGCAAGGGCGGCGTGTGCTGCACGTGCCGCGCGAAAGTGATCGAGGGCGATGTGCGGATGGAGAAGAACTACACGCTCGAGGAGCACGAAGTGAAGGACGGTTTCGTGCTCACGTGCCAGTGCCATCCGATCAGCGACAAGGTCGTCGTGAGCTTCGACGAGCGTTGAGCGGCATCGCGTCGCGGCGCCGGACGGTTTCTCGCCGTCACACATCTCGCTTACACTAGGGGCCGCCGGCCGGCTGGACATCGCAACGTCCGCCCGGCCGGCGGCTTTCTTTTGTTGACGACAGGCCGATGAGTACCATTCATGTGATTCAGGGCGGCACCGCCGCCGCGTCGCTGAGCGAGGCACTCGCGCAAGCCGGACGCGACGAGCGCGTCGTCGGATTGCTCGACGATCTCGGCGTCGGGCCGCTGAAGGGCGCCGACGAGACGCCCGACACGCGTGCCGCCTTCTGGGAGCGCGTGCTCGGCGACCAGATCCCCGACTGGAACGCGGAAATCGAAGACGAATTCGCGCGTCTCGACCAGCTCGCGATGGATACGGGCCAGGTGGTCGTGTGGCACGCGCCGAGCGTCGGCGACAAGCTGCTGCTGCGCCGCGTCGCCTATCACCTGCGCAATGTCCCGCAGCGCCTGAACGAAGTGCGGCTGTCGGCCGCCGATCTCGACTCGGCGCAACGCGCATCGCTGTCGCGCACCGACCAGGCATGCACGACCGGGATGTTCTCGCCCGCGGAACTGGCGCGGAAGCGGCCGGTGGCCGCGCCGATCTCGGTGCTGCGCATCGGTCGCCTCGCGCTCGAATGGCAGGAGGCGAAGCACCTGAACGCCGAACTTCGCTATTGGGTCAGCAACACGATCAAGAGCGGCTACTATGCCGATCTCGACGCGCTGATCGTCGCGCGCGCGGAAACCGACTGGCTGCCCGCGCGGCGCCTCGTCGGCGGCATCATGGCCGACGCCGACCGCGGCGGCCTGTTCGTCAGCGACTCGATCGCCTGGTGGCGCTGCCGCGAACTCGCGGCAGCCGGCCGGCTCGAGCTGCAGGACGACGCGCCCGCCGCCCTCTCTTCCACGCAGGTGCGCGCGGCCCGCGCCGCCATCGCGCACCGCTAATCTTACGCATTCGACCATGGCCCGTACCCGAGCGCCCGACCACGAATCCCAGCGCGAGCAGATCCTCGATCTCGCCGCCGAGAAATTCGCGCAGACGAGCTACCCGAGCACGTCGATGTCCGATCTCGCGACCGCGAGCGGCACGTCGAAGGCACGCCTTTATCACTATTACGAGAGCAAGGAAGCGATCCTGTTCGACCTGCTCGACCGCTACACGAAGCGGCTGATGCTGATCATCGCCGAGGTCGAAGGGGCGAGCCAGCGGCGCGGCCTCAGCGAACGCGACGCGTTCGCGGAGCTCGTGCGCGCGTTCCTCTCCGAATACGAGACGTCGCACAGCCGTCACGTCGCGCTGCTCAACGACGTGAAGTATCTCGAGGATGCGCAGCGCGAGATCGTGCTCGACCGCCAGCGCGATATCGTCGCAGCGTTCACGCGGCAGCTCGCGCGCGCGTACCCGGACCGCATCTCGAAGGAAAACCAGACATCCGTGACGATGATGGTGTTCGGGATGATCAACTGGACGTTCACGTGGCTGAAGCCGGGCGGCCGTCTCGGCTACCGCGACTTCGCCGAGCAGGTGATCGACCTGATCGAACGCGGGCTGTCGACGGCGGCCTGATTGCCGCACAGCAGCAAGCGTTGCAGGACGGGCACACTGCGGCGGCCCGCCGCACATTTCATATGATGAATTTTAAATTCGTTAAAAATCAAATAGATGCTGTGTTAACCAAGCGAATTTAGAATTCATCCTCCAGCATAAATAAGGTTAAATACGGGTTTTCCCCAATCCGAGGGCCGACGGTCGGGTAAAATGCTGCTGCGTTGCACAACCCGCTGTACGGTCACATATTGAGGAACCCACGATGAACACGCAATTGAACGGCAATGCCGATGTCGTCGGCACCGCCGGTAGTGCGCCGGTTCTCGTCAGGGAACTGGCTTCCAAAGACCGTGAGCAGATGCTCACCCACTTTCTCTCGCTCGACGAAGAGGACCGCCTGCTGCGTTTCGGCCAGCTGGTGCCTGACCACGTGATCGAGAACTATGTCCGCACGATCGACTTCGGTCGCGACACCGTGTTCGGCGTGTTCGACCACGAACTCGCACTGATCGGCGTCGGCCACCTGGCCTACCTGCCGGCCGAGGGCGACAAGCGCACGGCCGAATTCGGCGTGTCGGTGCTCGAAAGCGCACGCGGCCGCGGCGTCGGCTCGAAGCTGTTCGAGCGCGCGGCGATCCGCAGCCGCAACACGCACGTGACGATGCTGTACATGCACTGCCTGTCGCGTAACGCGACGATGATGCACATCGCGAAGAAATCCGGGATGCGCATCGAGTACGCGTACGGCGAAGCCGATGCGTACCTGTCGCTGCCGCCGGCCGACCACTCGACGATCATCGCCGAGATGCTGCAGGAACAGGCGGCGGTGTTCGACTACGCGCTCAAGCGCCAGGCGCACCGCACGTCGAAGTTCATCGAAGCGCTGATGCCCGACGCGCTGACGGCGTAACATCGGCCGACCGGGCGCGCTGCTGCGGTGCGCCCGGCCCCCTTTTCTCCTTCCTCCGCCATCGGGCGCGCTAGCGCACCGAACGAATCGGCAACGCCGTCGTCTCCTTGAAGCATTCGAGCGAAAAGCTCGTCTTCACGTCGATCACCGACGGGTGATGCAGCAAATGCTCCTGCACGAAGCGGGAGAAATGCGCCATGTCCTCGACCTGCACGCGCAGCAGGTAATCCATGTCTCCCGTCATCGCGTGGCACGCGACCACTTCCGGCCAGGTCTGCACGGCCGCGCGAAACAGCTCCGCGTGGGTCGCACCCGCGCGCGCCGACGTCTCGTCGACCCGCACCGGCGCCAGGCCGCCCCGCTTCTCGAGCCGCACGCTCACGTACGCGAGCAGGTCGAGCCCGAGCTTCTGCGGATCCAGCAGCGCGACATAGCCGGTGATCACGCCGATCTCCTCGAGCCGCCGGATCCGTCGCAGGCACGGGCTCGGCGACAGGTTCACGCGCTCGGCGATCTCCTGGTTCGACAGGCGCCCGTTCTCCTGAAGAATCGCGAGAATCCGCCGGTCGATGGCATCCAATTCGGCTTGCGCCATCTTCTGCCCTCCGATGATTATTTAAAGACTGGAAATTGCGCCATCGTAGGCACGGACGATTAAGTTCGCAAGTTTCCGCTCGCGGTCGCCCGCTACACTCTGTCGCACGTACCGATTCGTTGCGCACGCCGACACGTGCGCCGCCTTCGACATCGAACCGGGCCGGCACGCGCACGTCGCCCCGGCCGATCGCCCCGCACAGGAGACACGACATGCAGATCCCCAACTGGGACAACCCCGTCGGCACCGACGGCTTCGAATTCATCGAATACACGGCGCCGGACCCGAAAGCGCTCGGACAACTGTTCGAACGGATGGGTTTCACCGCGATTGCGCGCCACCGCCACAAGGACGTGACGGTCTACCGCCAGGGCGACATCAACTTCATCATCAACGCCGAACCCGATTCGTTCGCGCAACGATTCGCGCGCCTGCACGGCCCGTCGATCTGCGCGATCGCATTCCGCGTGCAGGACGCCGCGAAGGCGTACAAGCACGCGCTCGAACTCGGCGCATGGGGCTTCGACAACAAGACGGGCCCGATGGAGCTGAACATCCCGGCGATCAAGGGCATCGGCGATTCGCTGATCTACTTCGTCGACCGCTGGCGCGGCAAGAACGGCGCGCAGCCGGGCTCGATCGGCGACATCAGCATCTATGACGTCGATTTCGAGCCGATCGCCGGCGCGAACCCGAACCCGGTCGGTCACGGCCTCACCTACATCGACCACCTGACGCACAACGTGCATCGCGGCCGCATGCAGGAATGGGCCGAGTTCTACGAACGCCTGTTCAACTTCCGCGAAGTGCGCTACTTCGACATCGAAGGCAAGGTGACGGGCGTGAAGTCGAAGGCGATGACGTCGCCGTGCGGCAAGATCCGCATCCCGATCAACGAGGAGGGCTCGGACACCGCCGGCCAGATCCAGGAATACCTGGACGCGTACCACGGCGAAGGCATCCAGCACATCGCGCTCGGCACGAACGACATCTACGGCGCGGTCGACGGCCTGCGCAGCAAGGAAGTGAAGCTGCTCGACACGATCGACACGTATTACGAGCTGGTCGACCGCCGCGTGCCGAACCACGGCGAATCGCTGGACGAACTGAAGAAGCGCAAGATCCTGATCGACGGCGCACGCGACGACCTGCTGCTGCAGATCTTCACCGAGAACCAGATCGGGCCGATCTTCTTCGAGATCATCCAGCGCAAGGGCAACCAGGGCTTCGGCGAAGGCAACTTCAAGGCGCTGTTCGAATCGATCGAGCTCGACCAGATCCGCCGCGGCGTCGTGCAGGACAAGGCCTGACGCGTCCGGCGCGCGGCGGCCCGGGGCAACCGGGCCGATCGCACGATCCGGCGGCACAAAGAAAAAGGGCGGGAATCCGACGATTCCCGCCCTTTTTGCATTCCGGCACGGCCCGCAGGCCGCGCGACCGGATCAACGCGCGTTCACCTTCGACTCGACGACGCGCTCGGCCGCCGGCTGCGCGACGGCATCCTGGGCTGGCACGATCTGACGCATCTGTGCGCCGGCTGCCGCCAGTGCGCTCGCGCCTTGCGCGCGCACCGGGCCGGTCATCGCGAAAAAACGCGGCGGACACGATCAGGAAACTCTGGATATGACGTGTGTTCATTGCACCTCCTGTAAAACTGCCGGCGCCTCCCCGGTTGCGTCGAAACGAACCAACGCGGCCGGGCACCTCCGGCAGGCCGACAAGATTAACGGCATTTGCCCGCAGATGGAGCCGGCTTTACATGCATTTACATGATGTAACGCATGATCAAGCCCTTTTTCCTGGTGCGCCGCCGCAATTCAACCCGCATTCCGGCCGATGGGCGGCGGGTTTGCCCCAGTGCTACCATCGCTTAAAACCGGCCAATATGCCGGCCACTGCCGACGCGTTCACAAGACGCCGGAGCAGTCGAGTTTTGGTGATCCCAAACTGGGTGGAGGAGACTGTTAATGAATGCCCCGCTAGACGCAGGCCAACGCGCGTCGCTAGAAGCCGCGCTGAAGTCCGTCACGCTTGATGACAAATACACACTGGAGCGCGGCCGCGCATACATGAGCGGCATCCAGGCCCTCGTGCGCCTGCCGATGCTCCAGCAGGAACGCGACCGCGCCGCCGGTCTCAATACGGCCGGCTTCATCTCCGGCTATCGCGGCTCTCCGCTCGGCGGCCTCGATCTGTCGCTCTGGAAGGCCAAGCAGCACCTGGCGGCCCACCAGATCGTCTTCCAGCCCGGTATCAACGAAGATCTCGCCGCCACCGCCGTGTGGGGCTCGCAGCAGGTGAACCTGTACCCCGGCGCGAAGCACGACGGCGTGTTCGGCATGTGGTACGGCAAGGGCCCGGGCGTCGACCGCACCGGCGACGTCTTCAAGCACGCGAACTCGGCCGGCTCGTCACAGCACGGCGGCGTGCTGGTGCTCGCCGGCGACGACCACGCGGCGAAATCGTCGACGCTCGCGCACCAGTCCGAGCACATCTTCAAGGCCTGCGGGCTGCCCGTGCTGTTCCCGTCCAACGTGCAGGAATATCTCGATTTCGGCCTGCACGGCTGGGCGATGAGCCGCTACTCGGGCCTGTGGGTCGCGCTCAAGTGCGTGACGGACGTCGTCGAATCGTCGGCGTCGGTCGACATCGACCCGCATCGCACCGAGATCGTGCTGCCGACCGACTTCATCATGCCGGACGGCGGCCTGAACATCCGCTGGCCCGACCCGCCGCTCGTGCAGGAAGCACGGCTGCTCGACTACAAGTGGTACGCGGCGCTCGCCTATGTGCGCGCGAACAAGCTCGACCGGATCGAGATCGACTCGCCGGGCGCGCGCTTCGGGATCATGACGGGCGGCAAGGCGTACCTCGACGTGCGCCAGGCGCTGACCGACCTCGGTCTCGACGACGAAACCTGCGCGCGGATCGGCATCCGGCTCTACAAGGTCGGCTGCGTGTGGCCGCTCGAAGCGCAGGGCGCGCAGGCATTCGCGCGCGGCCTCGACGAAATCCTCGTCGTCGAGGAAAAGCGCCAGATCCTCGAGTACGCGATCAAGGAAGAGCTGTACAACTGGCCCGACGCGCAACGGCCGCGCGTGTTCGGCAAGTTCGACGAGAAGGACGGCGCCGGCGGCGAATGGTCGGTGCCGATGGGCAACTGGCTGCTGCCCGCGCACTACGAACTGTCGCCCGCGATCATCGCGAAGGCGATCGCGACGCGCCTCGATAAGTTCGAGCTGCCGTCCGACGTGCGCGCGCGCATCGCCGCGCGGCTCGCGGTGATCAATGCGAAGGAAATGGCGCTCGCGAAGCCACACGTGCAGACCGAGCGCAAGCCGTGGTTCTGCTCGGGCTGCCCGCACAACACGTCGACCAACGTACCGGAAGGCTCGCGCGCGATCGCCGGCATCGGCTGCCACTACATGACCGTGTGGATGGACCGCAGCACCAGCACCTTCAGCCAGATGGGCGGCGAAGGCGTGCCGTGGATCGGCCAGGCGCCGTTCACGGACGAGAAGCACGTGTTCGCGAACCTCGGCGACGGCACCTATTTCCACTCGGGCCTGCTGGCGGTGCGCGCGGCGATCTCGTCGAAAGCGAACATCACCTACAAGATCCTCTATAACGATGCGGTCGCGATGACGGGCGGCCAGCCGGTCGACGGCGTGCTGACGGTGCCGCAGATCACGCACCAGCTCGCGTCAGAGGGCGCGAAGAAGATCGTGATCGTCACCGACGAGCCGGAGAAGTACGACAGCCAGAAGGCGCTGCTCGCGCCCGCCGTGACGATTCATCACCGCGACCAGCTCGACGACGTGCAGCGCGAGCTGCGCGAGATCGCCGGCACGACGATCCTGATCTACGACCAGACCTGTGCAACCGAGAAGCGCCGCCGTCGCAAGCGCGGCACCTATCCGGACCCGGCCAAGCGCGTCGTGATCAACGAAGCGGTATGCGAAGGCTGCGGCGACTGCTCGGTGCAGTCGAACTGCCTGTCGGTCGAGCCGCTGGAAACCGAGTTCGGCACGAAGCGCCAGATCAACCAGTCGAGCTGCAACAAGGACTTCTCGTGCTTGAAGGGCTTCTGCCCGAGCTTCGTCACGGTCGAGGGCGGCCAGCTGAAGAAGCCGAAGGCGGTTTCGGTCGACGGCAGCGCGCTGCCGCCGATCCCGGAGCCGACGCTGCCGGACATCGACCGCGCGTACGGCGTGCTCGTCACGGGCGTCGGCGGCACGGGCGTCGTCACGATCGGCGCGCTGCTCGGAATGGCCGCGCACCTGGAGAACAAGGGCGTGACCGTGCTCGACGTCACGGGCCTCGCGCAGAAGGGCGGCGCCGTGATGAGCCACGTGCAGATCTCGCACGCGCCGACCGACATCCACGCGACGCGGATCGCGATGGGCGAAGCCGACCTCGTGATCGGCTGCGACGCGATCGTCACGGCCGGCGACGAGTGCACGTCGCGGATGCGGCACGACGCGACGCGCGTGGTGGTCAACAGCGCGCAGACGCCGACCGCCGAGTTCATCAAGAACCCGAACTGGGCGTTCCCCGGCCTGTCCGCGGAGACCGACATCCGCGCGGCGGCAGGCGTTGCCGTCGATTTCATCGACGCGAACCGCTTCGCGGTCGCGCTGCTCGGCGACGCGATCTACACGAACCCGTTCGTGCTCGGCTACGCGTGGCAGAAAGGCTGGCTGCCGCTCACGCTCGCATCGCTCGAACGCGCGATCGAGCTGAACGCCGTGTCGGTCGAGAAGAACCGCGCGGCCTTCGACTGGGGCCGGCGCGCCGCGTACGACCTGGCAAGCGTGAAGCAGGCCGCGGCCGGCGATGCGCGCCCCGCGCAAGGCGCCACGGTGATCGCGCTGCACACGAAGAAGGCGGTCGACGCGCTGATCGCGAAGCGCGTGGAATTCCTCACCGCGTACCAGAACGCCGCGTACGCATCGCGCTACGCGGCATTCGTCGACAAGGTGCGCGCGGCCGAGCGCGCGCTGGCGGACGGCGATACGGTGCAGGAACAACTGACCGAAGCGGTCGCGCGCAACCTGTTCAAGCTGATGGCGTACAAGGACGAATACGAGGTCGCGCGGCTGCAGTCCGATCCGGCGTTCCTCGCGCGCCTGTCCGCGCAGTTCGAAGGCGACTGGAAGCTGAAGTTCCACCTCGCGCCGCCGCTGTTTGCGAAGACGGACGCGCACGGCCATCTCGTGAAGAAGGCGTACGGCCCGTGGATGATGTCGGCGTTCCGGCTGCTCGCGAAGGCGAAATTCCTGCGCGGCACGGGGCTCGACCCGTTCGGCCGCACCGAAGAGCGCCGCACCGAGCGCGCGCTGATCGGCGAGTACGAAGCGCTGATCGGCGAAGTGACGGCCAAGCTGAACGCGGCCAACCGCCCGCTCGCACTCGAGCTCGCGGCGCTGCCGGACGGCATTCGCGGCTACGGCCACGTGAAGGAGAACAACCTGCGCGCGGTACGCCAGAAGTGGAACACGCTGCTCGCGAAGTGGCGTTCGCCGACGGGCGGCCAGTCGCACCAGCAGGTCGCGTAACGGCGCGCGGCGGGCATTCGCAACCCGGACGCCCGCCGCGCTCCGCCAGCAGCGGATCACGATAAAAAAACGCCACGGAACGCAGGTTCCGTGGCGTTTTTCATTGCGCCGCGCCTGAAGCGCGGCGCACGCGGGCGCGAACTTACTTCGTGTTCACGTTCGCGGCGGCAACGGCCGTCATGTTGATGATCCGGCGCACGGTCGCGGCCGGCGTCAGGATGTGGACCGGCTGTGCGGCGCCGAGCAGGAACGGGCCGACCGTCACGCCTTCGCCGCCGACCATCTTCAGCAGGTTGTACGCGATGTTCGCCGCTTCGACGTTCGGCATGATCAGCAGGTTCGCTTCGCCCGACAGCGTCGTGCCCGGGAAGGCCTGCTTGCGGATCACTTCCGACAACGCCGCGTCGCCGTGCATTTCGCCGTCGACTTCCAGGTTCGGCGCACGTTCGACGATCAGCTTGCGAGCCTCGGCCATGCGGCGCGACGACGACGACGGCGCGCTGCCGAAGTTCGAGTTCGACAGCAGCGCGGCCTTCGGCGTGATGCCGAAGCGCTCGATCTCGGCCGCGGCCTGGATCGTCATGTCGGCGAGCTGTTCGGCGCTCGGCTGCTCGTTCACGTACGTGTCGCACAGGAACAGGTTGCGGCCCGGCAGCATCAGCAGGTTCATCGCCGCGAAGTGCTCGGCGCCCTTCGCACGGCCCAGCACCTGCTCGATGAACTTCAGGTGGCTGTGGAACGTGTCGATCATCCCGCAGATCATCCCGTCCGCGTCGCCCAGATGCACGAGCATCGCGCCGATCAGCGTGTTGAACTTGCGCATCGCGGCCTTCGCGACTTCCGGCGTCACGCCGTCGCGCGCAGCGATGTCGTGGTACGCCTGCCAGTAGCGGTGGTAGCGCGTGTCGTCTTCCGGATTGACGATCTCGAAATCGACACCGGCCTTCAGCTTCGAGCCGATCTTCGCAAGGCGCATCTCGACGACCGACGGACGGCCGACGATGATCGGCTGCGCGATCTTTTCCTGCAGCACGAACTGCGCGGCACGCAGCACGCGCTCGTCCTCACCTTCGGCATACACGATGCGGGCCTGCTTCTTCTTCGCGGTCGCGAACACGGGGCGCATCACCATGCCGGTGCGGTAAACGGTCGTGCCGAGCTGCTCGCGGTACGCGTCCATGTCCTGGATCGGACGCGTCGCGACGCCCGAATCCATCGCGGCCTGCGCGACGGCCGGCGCGATCTTGATGATCAGGCGCGGGTCGAACGGCTTCGGAATCAGGTATTCCGGCCCGAATTCGAGCGAGTGGCCTTCATACGCCTTCGCGACTTCCTCGCTCTGGTCGGTTTCCTCGGCCAGCTCGGCGATAGCGCGCACGCACGCAAGCTTCATTTCTTCCGTGATCGTCGTCGCGCCGACGTCGAGCGCGCCGCGGAAGATGAACGGGAAGCACAGCACGTTGTTGACCTGGTTCGGGTAGTCCGAACGGCCGGTCGCGACGATCGCGTCCGGGCGCACGGCCTTCGCGTCTTCCGGGCGGATTTCCGGTTCCGGGTTCGCGAGCGCCAGGATCAGCGGCCGCTCGCCCATCGTCTTGACCATGTCCTGCTTCAGCACGCCCGCGCTCGAGCAGCCGAGGAACACGTCCGCGCCGACGATCGCATCGGCGAGCGTGCGCGCGTCGGTGGTCGCCGCATAGCGCTGCTTCGACGGATCGAGATTGCCGCGCCCCTCGTAGATCACGCCCTTCGAATCGGCGACGAGGATGTTCGACTTCGTCAGGCCGAGGTTCACCAGCAGGTCCAGACACGCGATGGCCGCGGCGCCGGCGCCCGAGCACACGAGCTTCACTTCGGACAGCTTCTTGCCGACGACCTTCAGGCCGTTCAGGATCGCGGCCGACGCGATGATCGCGGTGCCGTGCTGGTCGTCGTGGAAGACGGGGATCTTCATGCGCTCGCGCAGCTTCTGCTCGATGTAGAAGCATTCCGGCGCCTTGATGTCCTCGAGGTTGATGCCGCCGAGGGTCGGCTCGAGCATCGCGATCGCCTCGACGAGCTTGTCGGGGTCGGACTCCGACAGCTCGATGTCGAACACGTCGATGCCCGCGAATTTCTTGAAGAGGCAGCCCTTGCCTTCCATCACCGGCTTCGCGGCGAGCGGGCCGATGTTGCCGAGACCGAGCACGGCCGTGCCGTTCGTGATGACGCCGACGAGGTTGCCGCGCGACGTGTACTTCTGCGCGTCGAGCGGATCGGCGTGGATCGCCTCGCACGCGGCGGCGACGCCCGGAGAATACGCGAGCGACAGATCGAGCTGGTTCGACAGCGGCTTGGTCGGGGTGACCGAAATCTTGCCGGGTTTCGGGTTCAGGTGATAAGCGAGAGCGGCCTGCTTCAGTTGTTCGTCCATGATTGACCTGCGAGAGACATGCGAAATTTTGACGGTTCAGTACACAGCACCTTCGGCCGCATCTGCTTGAATCGAGGGGATGATCGACTGCGAGACGGCACGCGACGCGCCGGGTCGGCACGCCATCGAACCTTGGCGGGTGGCAAGAGGAAAGTACAAAGTACTGAACGATTTCTAAGGGTCGCCTAGTGTACACCCCGCGCATGACACATGTTGGTGCAGCGCCGCATCCCCGGCATCGCATCGGAGCGATCCGCCCCCGCTTGTTTCGCCGGTGGCGAGCGGCATCGCGAACCCGCGCGAATTCCGCCGAGAACCGGCCTGAATCGGGTAAAATAGCCGGCTACGCGCGCAGCGATGCAATCGGCCTTCCGATCGCGCCCCCGGCCCCCGGCCGGGTTCCCGTGCTGCGCCACCGGGCCCGCGCCCGCTCCTCGCTCATCACCCAAGGAATGCCCATGACAGGCTACGATCGTCAGTCGATCTCGGATACGACCGCCAAAATCCTGCTCGAAGTGCAGGCGGTGCACTTCAACGCCGAAAAACCGTTCATCTTCACGTCCGGCTGGGCAAGCCCCGTCTATATCGACTGCCGCAAGCTGATCTCGTATCCGCGCGTGCGCCGTGCGCTGATGGAAATGGCGGAAACGACGATCACGCGCGACATCGGCTTCGAGCAGATCGACGCGGTGGCGGGCGGCGAGACGGCCGGCATCCCGTTCGCGGCATGGATCGCGGACCGGATGATGGTGCCGATGCAGTACGTGCGCAAGAAGCCGAAGGGTTTCGGCCGCAACGCGCAGATCGAAGGCCATCTGGAAGAAGGCTCGCGCGTGCTGCTGGTGGAAGACCTGACGACCGACAGCCGCAGCAAGATCAACTTCGTCAATGCGCTGCGTACCGCGGGCGCGACGGTGAACCACTGCTTCGTGCTGTTCCACTACGACATCTTCAAGGAAAGCGTGTCGGTCCTGAAGGACATCGACGTCGACCTGCACGCGCTGGCGACGTGGTGGGACGTGCTGCGCGTCGCGAAGGCTTCGGGCTACTTCGAAACGAAGACGCTCGACGAAGTCGAGAAATTCCTGCACGCGCCGGCCGAGTGGTCGGCCGCTCACGGCGGCGCGACGGGCGCCCAGGAGTGACGCCGCGCCGGCATCCATGCCGGCGTCCTGGCTGAAAAAGCCGCCTGCTTCATCGCAGGCGGCTTTTTTTCGTCCGTCGCTTCACGCAATGACCGATCTCAATCGCCAGCCCCGGTGTGCGTCGCTCATCGAACCCTAATGCTAGACTTGATCCATCGCCGCCATCAGCTACGCGGGCAACGCACAACGCCAACAACGCCGGGAGCATCGGTCCGGCCCACGTGACGGGAGAAGCGCCATATGCGTGTGGATCGCCGGATCACTCCGCCTGCGCCATCGGGTCGCCCGTCTCCGTTCCTCGCTCTCCTCGTGTGCACCGCCGTCTTCGCGGCGCTGCCCGTTCATGCGGAAGGCCCGTTCATCGTGTCGAGCGACGACCTGACGCCCGGCGGGCGCGTCCGCGCCACGAACGTGTTCGACCGCGGCGACTGCAAGGGCAAGAACCACTCGCCGCAACTCGCCTGGCACAACCCGCCGCCCGGCACGCGCAGCTACGCGGTCACGATCTTCGATCCCGACGCGCCCGGGCGCGGCTGGTGGCACTGGGCCGTGGCGGGCATCCCGGCCACGGTCACGAGCCTGCCCGCCGACGCGAGCGCGTCCGGCTTCCTGCGGCGCATCGGCGCGATCGAGGCGCGCAACGACTTCGGGATCGACGGCTACGGCGGCCCGTGCCCGCCGCCCGGCAAGCCGCACCGCTACGTGATCACCGTCTACGCGCTGAAGGGCGACGACCTGCGCCTCGCCCAGGGCCGACCCGCACCGATGTTCGAGCACGAGATCGGCACGCTCGCGATCGGCAGCGCGCAATTCACGGTCAACTACGGGCAGTGACGGCAGTAACGCCACGTCGCGATTGCCGGCCGCCGCGAATTTCAGTGCGCCGCTTGCGCGCGTTTTCCCGTCATTTCGGCTTGCTAGACTCGTCGTCACCGGACGCGGCATCACACGCCGCGCATCGGTCGCGCCGCCCGCCGGCGACGCGTGACGCGGCAGGCCGCTGCGGCCGCCGCTCCCGTCCCTTTCCGGAGAACGCCTCATGTCGAACATCGTCATCGTCTATCACAGCGGCTACGGTCACACGCAGAAACTGGCCGATGCCGTTCTCGCGGGCGCGCAGGACGCAGGCGCGACCGTGCGCCTGATCGCCGTCGGCGACATCGACGACGCGGGCTGGGCCGCCCTCGACGCGGCCGACGCGATCGTCTTCGGCGCGCCGACCTACATGGGCGGCCCGTCGGCTCAGTTCAAGCAGTTTGCCGACGCAACGTCGAAAGCGTGGTTCACGCAGAAGTGGAAGGACAAGATCGCCGCGGGCTTCACGAACTCCGCGACGATGAACGGCGACAAGTTCTCGACGATTCAGTATTTCGTCACGCTGTCGATGCAGCATGGGATGGTGTGGGTCGGCACGAGCCTGATGCCGGCCAATTCGAAGTCGGCCACGCGCAACGACATCAACTATCTCGGCGGCTTCACGGGCCTGCTCGCGCAGTCGCCGGCGGATGCGACGCCCGACGAGGGCCCGCTGCCGGGCGACCTCGAGACCGCGAAGGCGTTCGGCCGGCGCATCGCCGAAGCGACGGCCCGCTGGACCGCCGGCGCCCGCTGAGCACGCCCCGGCGCCCGCTCCGGCGGGCATCAAAGGGACACAAGACGGCCCGCCGGCCGTCTTTTTTCGCCCCGCGCGGTGCAGGCGCGCCTGATGACGTCTTAAAATGGCGGTCTCCGGGCGCGGGCCCCCGTTTCATTCAGTGAGAGCGAAATGAGCACCAAAGTTTTTGTCGACGGCCAGGAAGGCACGACCGGCCTCAAGATCTTCGAATACCTGTCGGCGCGCCACGATATCGAGATCCTGCGCATCGATGAAGCGAAGCGCAAGGACGTCGACGAGCGCCGCCGCCTGATCAATGCGTCGGACGTCACGTTCCTGTGCCTGCCGGACGTCGCGTCGCGCGAATCGGCCTCGCTCGTCGAGAACCCGAACACGACGCTGATCGACGCGAGCACCGCATTCCGCACGAGCGCCGACTGGGCCTACGGCCTGCCCGAACTGACCCGCGCGCAGCGCGAGAAGATTCGCACGTCGAAGCGCATCGCGGTGCCGGGCTGCCACGCATCGGCCTTCGTGCTCGCGATGCGTCCGCTCGTCGATGCGGGCATCGTCGCGCCGACGTTCGCCGCGCACAGCTACTCGATCACCGGCTACAGCGGCGGCGGCAAGTCGATGATCGCCGACTACGAGAACGCGGCGCCGGGCGGCAAGCTCGCGAGCCCGCGCCCGTACGCGCTCGGCCTCACGCACAAGCACCTGCCGGAAATGGCCGCGCACACGGGCCTCGCGACCCCGCCGATCTTCACGCCGATCGTCGGCCCGTTCCTGAAGGGCCTCGCGGTGACGACCTACTTCACGCCCGAACAGCTCGCGAAGCGCGCGACGCCGCAGGATGTGCAGCGCGTGTTCGCCGAGTACTACGCGGACGAAGCTTTCGTGCGCGTCGCGCCGTTCAACGCTGACGCGAACCTCGACGGCGGCTTCTTCGACGTGCAGGCGAACAACGACACGAACCGCGTCGACCTGTTCGTGTTCGGCAACGAAGAGCGCTTCGTCACGGTCGCACGCCTCGACAACCTCGGCAAGGGAGCGTCGGGCGCCGCGATCCAGTGCATGAATCTCAACATCGGCGCGGCCGAGGACGCGGGCCTCACGCGCTGATCATCCTCTCTTGCGATGCAAAGCCGGCCGCTGGCCGGCTTTTTATTTACCCGTATCACGCAATAAATAAAATCCTGTTCGCGCATTTACAAATATTTACAAGCTTTCCATTGCGCGATTACCAGCGAATTAACTCCCCCCTTCTTTCTCCAGTCAATCCCGAATAGGGATAAACCGGATATCGCCGCTTTAAACACTTCCGTTGTGCGCGGGAAGGTTCTTCAACAGCCTTCCGCGCGTGGCACATCCCCCACTCCGGCAGCTTTTGCCAGCCCCTCGCCCGTTTTAATTCTTACTGAATGTCGTGTCGGACAAGGATTAAAAACACGACATCCGTTTCAATCGCCTTTTTTAGACGGGTTCATCAATTGACAGCAAAAATCTAGGCAGCGACATTAGCTCGCACAATTAAACGATTGGAGACAGCGGCATGTCGCACGCCTTATCGAAGGGGGTGGCAACGGCCTTTGCCATTGCCCCTTTCCTGGTTGCATGTGGTGGAGGGGATTCCGGCGGCGCGCTCGCGCCGATCAATGCGCCCCAATGTTCCGGATCGAGCTGCGGCACGCAAGGGCCGCCGCCGTCACTGCCCGTCAACGGTTCGCTGTGTCCGGCCGACGCCGACATCGTGAAGAGCACGTATCTCGGCGGTGCCGGTAGCGGCGAGATCGTCAGCGTCAACATCGACGCGGTCGCGATGACGTACACGCTCAAGTGGCTCGAATCGCCGATTCCGCTGAAGACGGGCACCGTCACGCCCAGCCGCGTCGGCACGACGATCACCGGCAAGGTCATCCACCCGCCGACCGGCACGCTGCCGACCGCCGAGCAGACGCGCTGCGCGTTCGTCCTCACGCCGGGCACGGGCCCCGCGCCGGACGGCTCGACCTATTCGACGGCCGCCGACTTCAACCAGGCGAACCCGCCGATGCTGCTCGTCGGCATGGGCGTCGCGGGCGGCGGCATTCCCGGCGCGACGATCCAGTACGACGGGCTGACGATCATCCCGGGCGTCGTGCAGAACGTCGGCCAGGTGCCGAACCGCCACTTCGATTTCTATCCGTTCCTCGGCTTCGCGAACACGACGACCGACCTGTCGAAGCTGCCGGGCACGTACAACGCGCTGATCTACCACCTCGTGCCGTCGGGCAACTACGCGACGAAGGGATCGAACTCGAGCGAGACGTTCGATGCGAACGGCGCGTGCACGTCGACCGGTTCGGGCGGCTGCCAGACGACCGGCGATCCGTGGAAGACGAGCGCGAACGGCGGCTACTTCGACAGCACGAAGGCGCCGCAGACGCTGCCGCAAACGCAACTGCCGATCGTCGGCGCGACCGGCAAGTCGGCGACCGCGCACATGGTGATCGGCCAGCTCAACGGCGCGACGGTGCCGGTGATCGTGCGCACGGGCAACGTGAAGCTCGGCACGCCGCCGCTGCACCTCGACGCGCAGGTCGACGACGAATCGGGCATCGCGGTGCTCGGCGCGGCGACGGCGATCACGTCCGGCGCGATCGACGGCGGCTACGCGGGCGCGGATTCGAACTTCAAGTACACGGCCGCCCTGATCCGCGGCAGCAACGCATCGTTCATCAACCCGACCACGCAGGCCGAGGAAGACGGCTTCACGCTCGACTACGGCCAGGCGACGCCGGGCCTGCTGAACGCGAAGACGACGCCGCCGAGCGGCGCGACCTACCCGTCCGCATCGGGCGTGGTGATCGCGACGGGCGGGCTGTACGCGGCACTCGTGCAGGGCACGGTGAACGGCGGCGTCACGTCGACGTCGGCAAACTCGACGACTTCGTCGACACCGTACTTCGGCGTGGGCGCGCAGATCAGCAAGTAGCGATCGAGGACGCGGCGGCGGTACACCCGCCGCCGCGCGACGGACGAAGCGCGCGGCACCGCGCACGCAGGACGAGCACAAGCAACAGAAGCGGCCGACAGGGAGCTGGCCGCCACACAAGACAAATCTGGAGGAGCAACATGAAGCGCAACCTCATTCTGGCGGCGGCCTTTGCCGCCCCCCTTCTTTCCGCATGCGGCGGCGGCAGCGACAACCCGCCCCCGCTCGTCGAAGACCGGCTCTGCCCTGCGTCGCTCGACTACAGCACCGTGTTTACCGGTGGCGCGGGCAGCGGCGAACTCGCCAAGGTCCAGCTCGACACGACCAAGATGACCTGGCAGGTCACGTACGTCGAATCGGCGGTTCCGCAAACGACCGGCACCGTCGTGCCGACCCGCGCGGGCACCGTCGACAGCGGCACGCTCACGCAGGAAACACTGCTGCCGACCAACAAGCTGAACCAGTGCGCGTTCCGCCTGAACGGCGCGAGCCTCGACTCGACGCGCCCGGCACGGATCTTCGTCGGCTTCGGCGTCGCCGGCGGCACGATTCCCGGCAAGGAAATCCAGTTCGGCGGCGTGCTCGGCCAGGCCGCGGTGCCCGACACGAAATTCCCGTACTACCCGTTCATCGGCTTCTCGTCGATCGAGACCGACATCGCGAAAGTCGCGGGCACGTACAGCCATGTCGGCTTCGGCGAAGTGCCGTCGCAGAACTTCGCGCCCGCGTCGATCGACGCGAAGGTGACGATCAACGCGGACGGCTCATGGACCAAGTGCGACACGACCGGCCAGTTCGCCGGCGGCGCGTGCACGCAGCAGGGCACGAACTTCGTGCAGTCCGCTGACGGCAGCGGCGCGTTCCAGTCGAACAACTACCGCAGCCAACTGAAGCCGACGCTGTCGGCGACGCCGCAGGGCAAGGGCTTCATGATCGTCGGCAAGCTGCGCAACCAGCTCGTGCCGATCCTCGTGCGCACGGGTGTCGCGAACCCGAACCCGACGCCCGACAGCAACGGCGTACCGGGCCTTACCGCCGACGACGAATCGAGCATCTCGATCCTCGCACCGCAGACGGCGGTCGCAGCCGGCTCGCAGAACGGCGAGTACATCGGCGTCGACAGCGAGTTCAACTACCGGACCACCGCGCTGATCAACACCCAGGCGACGCTGCTCGATCCGTTCCAGCCGTCGCAGGCGTCGCTCACGAGAGTGCTCGACCTCGATTACACGCAGAAGGTGCCGGGCACGGTCACGACGATCCACACGGGTTCGGGCAGCACGTCGCCGACCGGCAAGTTCATCTTCTCGGGTGGCGTGTTCGGTTTCCTCGATAACGCGGGATCGACGCCGTATTTCACGATCGGCGCGTTCGTCCAGTAAGCGGAGGGAAGCCGTGATGAAGAAAACCCTTCTCTGCGCGGCGGCCGGCGCCGCCGCACTGGCGCCGCTCGCGGCGCACGCGCAGAGCGCCGGCAGCAACGTCGTCACGCTGGGCTGGTTCCACGTGATGCCGCAGCAGAGCAGCACGCCGATGACCACCAACGTCGCGCCGACGCCGATCAACACGCCGCTGCGGCTGCCGCCGTCGTTCACGTCGCCGGGCACCGGGTTGCGCACGAGCGGCGCCGACACCGTCGGCCTGACGATCAGCCACTTCCTGACCGACCATATCGCGGTCACGTCGGTGGCCGGCGTACCGCCGGTGTTCAAGGTGTCGGGCCAGGGCACGATCAAGCCGCCCGGCCCGGCCGGCGCGCTCGGCACGCAGAACATCGGGCTGGCGTCGGTCAACCCGATCGTGAAGAGCGTGCGGCAGTGGAGCCCGGCCGTGCTGCTGCAGTACTACTTCGGGCAGGCGACCGCGAAGTTCCGGCCGTTCCTCGGCCTCGGCGTGTCGTACAACTGGTTCAGCGACCTGCAGCTCAACACGAACTTCATCAAGCAGACGCAGGACAACCTCGGCGCGATTCTCGCGGCGGGCGCGGGCAAGCCGGGTACGACATCGGTGGAGGCAAAGGCGTCGTCGTCATGGCAGCCGGTGTTCAACGCGGGCCTGCAGTACAACATGACCGAGCATTTCGGGCTGATCGCGTCGGTGACGTACATCCCGCTGAAGACGACGTCGACGGTGACGATCAAGGCAGCCGACGGTTCGGTGCTCGCCGAGTCGAAATCGGACCTGAAGGCCGACCCGATCATCAGCTACGTCGGGATGACGTACAAGTTCTGAGCCCGGCGACGGACGACGAATGGAACGCCGCGGCAAAATCGCAGGCAAAAAAAAGCCCGCCTAAGAGGCGGGCTGAATCCATATCAGAGGAGACATGGAGGAGACAGGTGTAACTATAGCGAATCGATTTCCGCAATGCAACATTTCCGTAGAGAAAATAAGGATTTTCCCTCGAACGCCGGCTCTAGATCGTTTCGTTTGCTTCTGACCCCTTCCCGGTCTCCCGGTCCAGCACTTCGGCCAGCGCGTCGCGCAGCAGCGCGACGGGCCGCACCAGGCGGCCCGGCAGCGCACCGTGCACGATCCACACGTTGATCCGCGTCTCCAGCCCCGCTGTCTCCACCACCCTCAGCGCATCACGATGCGCGCTGCGCGCCAGCGCGTTCGGCGCCGCGATGCCGATGCCGGCGCCGCGCGCAACGAGCGACAGCTGCAGTTCCGAGCCGAACGCCTCGACCGCGACGTCGAACGGCAGCCCGGCCGCGCCGAGCGCGCGGCTCAGCGCCGAACGCATCCCGCAGCCGTCCTGGCTCAGCACCCACGGAAAACCCGACAGCGTGTCGAGCGACAGCGGACCGTCCGGCAGCGGAAAGTCGCGCGCGGCGACGAGCACCGTCGGTTGCGTGGCGAGCAGCGTCGCGGTGAACGCGTCGGGCAGCACCGCGCTCGCCGGCACCATCACGGCCGCGACGTCGAGCGTGCCCCGCTCGATGCCCTGCATCAGCGCCGGCGACCAGCCGGCCGTCACGCGCAGCGTCAGGCGCGGAAATGCATCGCGCAGCCGGTCGATCGGCCGCTCGAGCGCCAGCTCGGACAGGAACGGCGGGACGCCGATGCGCAGCTCGCCCGACGGCTCGCTATCCGGCGCGCCCGCCGCCATCAGTTCGTCGACCGCGCCCAGCACGTTGCGCGCAAGCGCATAGACGTCGCGCCCGGTGGCGGTCGGCTTCAGCGGCTTGCTTTGCCGTTCGAGCAGCGGCATGCCGAGCAGCGTTTCGAGGTTCTGCACGCGCCGCGTCAGGCCCGGCTGCGTCAGGTGAAGTTTTGCGGCCGCGGCGACCATCGACCCGCTGTCGACCACCGCGACGAACGCCAGGAGATCACGCGTATTCAAAACAAACTCGCATAATCATGTTAGACATATTTCAATTGTCGCATAAACATCGACCGCCTACGATGGGGGTTCCTTCGACCCGCACCCCAGGCTTCCGATGAACTGCCCTGCCGACTCCTGTCCCGCCGCCGCTCGCACGCCCGTCGACGCGCCGCCTGCGCTGAGCGCGGGCATGACGCTGTTCTTCGCCGCGACGGTCGGCGTGATCGTGATGGACCTGTTCGCCGCGCAACCGCTGACCGGCCCGATCAGCGCCGACCTGCACCTGCCGGCGGGCCTCGCCGGCCTCGTCGCGATGCTGCCGCAGCTCGGCTACGCGGCCGGGCTCGTGTTGCTCGTGCCGCTGGTCGACCTGCTCGAAAACCGCCGCCTGATCGTCTCGACGCTCATCGCATGCGCGGCCGCGCTCGCGCTGCCCGCGTTCACGCGGTCGGGCGCCGTGTTCCTGCTGGCAACGCTCGCCGCCGGCGCCGCGTCGAGCGTGATCCAGATGCTGGTGCCGATGGCCGCGTCGATGGCGCCCGAAGCGCAGCGCGGCCGCGCGGTCGGCAACGTGATGAGCGGGCTGATGCTCGGCATCCTGCTGTCGCGGCCGCTCGCGAGCCTGATCGCGGGCTCGGCCGGCTGGCGCGCGTTCTACGCGCTGGCCGCGCTCGCGAACGCGGCGATCGCCGTCGTGCTCGCGTTGCGCCTGCCGTCGCGCACGCCGTCGATCACGACCGGCTACCGCGCGCTGCTCGCGTCGATGGGGCGCCTGCTCGTCGACGAAGCGGTGCTGCGCCGGCACGCGCTGTCGGCCGCGCTCGCGATGGCCGCGTTCAGCGCGTTCTGGACCGCCGTCGGGCTGCGGCTCGCGCAGCCGCCGTTCGGCCTCGACCTGCACGGGATCGCGCTGTTCGCGTTCGCCGGCGCCAGCGGCGCGATCGTCACGCCGCTCGCCGGCCGCGCCGGCGACCGCGGCCATGGCCCGGCCGCGCAGCGAATCGCGCACGGCACGATGCTCGCGGCGCTCGTCGTGCTCGGGATCGCGGGCGCCGGCTGGTTCGGCTTCGACGCGCCAGTGCACCGCGGCCTTGCACTGGCGCTGCTCGCCGGCGGTGCTGCGCTGCTCGACGCGGGCGTCATCGTCGACCAGACGATCGGCCGGCGCGAGATCAACCTGCTGAACCCGGCCGCGCGCGGGCGCCTGAACGGGCTGTTCGTCGGGCTGTTCTTCGTCGGCGGCGCGCTCGGCGCGGCGCTCGCGGGCAGCGCGTGGGCATGGGGCGGATGGAGTGCGGTGTGCGGCGTCGGGTTCGCGTTCGCCGGTGCGGCGGCCGCGTTCGGCCTCTCGTCCGGGCGCCGGGCCGGCGCGAAGGCGTTGACTGGCCCGCGTGCATGAGCGGGACGCGAAAAGACGAACGCCCCGCCCTCTTGCGAGGGGCGGGGCGTTCGGCGCGCCTGAGTCAGTCCGGAATCAGTGACGGACCAGCGCCATCATCGCGCCGAAGCCGACGAACAGCCCGCCCGTCAGCCGGTTGAAAATCTTCGCGACGCTCTGGCTCTTCAGCGTCGCGCCGATGCGCGTGCCGAACGATGCGTAGACGAGATACCAGCTCACCTCGATCACCGCGAACGTGACGACGAGGATGCCGAACTGCGGCAGCGTCGGCTCGGCCGCGTTGATGAACTGCGGCAGCAGAGCGGCCGCGAACAGGATCGCCTTCGGGTTGCTGCCCGCGACCAGGAAGCCGTTGCGGAACAGTACCCAGCGCGATGCCGACGCAGCCTGGCGCGACACGGTTTCGACGTCGGCGGCCGACGGCGCGTCGTCGACGCGCGCGCGCCACGCCTTCACGCCGAGATAGATCAGGTAGGCTGCGCCCGCGAAGCGCAGCGTGTTGAACATCGCCGGCCATGCCTCGAGAACCGCGCCGAGGCCGGCAGCCGACACCGACAGCATCAGCACCAGCGCGGTGAGGCAGCCGGCCATCGTCGACGACGAGCGCCGCAGCCCGTGGCGTGCGCCGTGCGTCATCACGAGCAGCATGTTCGGGCCCGGAATCGCCGACACGACGAACACCGTCGCCACGAAAAGCCACCACGTATGCAAGTTCATGCCCGCCTCTGCGTGAAAGAAAATAGAAAGACGAAACGGCGATTATGCCGTGCGCGCCACGCTTCTGTCGCGCCCGGGATCAGCGGCCCGCGCGGCGCAGCGCGACTTCGCCGAGCACCGCGAAATCCTGCTCGCCGCCGCCGTGCGCGAGCGCATCGAGCAGGCTGTCGCGCACGACGCTCGCCACCGGCAGCGGCACCGACGTGGCGTCGCCGGCCTCCAGCGCGAGCCGGACATCCTTCAGCCCGAGGCGCGCCTTGAAGCGTGCGGGCTCGTAACGCCGCTCGGCGATCATCGAGCCGTAGCCTTCGTAGACGGGCCCCGGAAACACGCTGCTCGTGATCACGTCAAGGAAGTCGCGCATCGCGACGCCGTGCGCGCCGAGCAGCGCGGACGCCTCGCCGAGCGTCTCGATCGCCGATGCGAGCGTGAAGTTCGCCGCGATCTTCGCGACGTTCGCGTGCTGCGGCAGCGAACCGAACCGCCAGGTCTTCTGGCCGATCGCGTCGAACAGCGGCTGCACGCGGTCGATCGCCTCGGCCGGGCCGCCCGCCATGATCGTCAGGCGCGCGGCGGCCGCGACGTCGGGCCGCCCCATCACCGGCGCGGCGACATAATCGATGCCGCGCGACGCGTGCGCGTGCGCAAGCGATTCGGCGAGCGCGACCGACACCGTCGCCATGTTCACGTGGATCAGGCCGCGCGGCGCCTGCGCGAGCAGCGCGTCGTCGAACACGGCGCGCGCGGCCGCGTCGTCGCCGAGCATCGAGAACACCGCGTCGCCGCGAAACGCGTCGGCCGGCGTGACGACGATCTGCGCACCGAATGCCGCGAGCGGCTCGGCCCGCTCGCGCGACCGGTTCCAGACCCGCACCGTGTGCCCCGCCTTCAGCAGGTTCGTCGCGATCGCCTGCCCCATTTCGCCCAGCCCGATAAACCCGAGATCCATTGCCCGCTCCTTCGCTCCGTGAAGCCGCGAGTTAAACACAGATGCCGGCCGTCTGCAGCGCCTGCCGCCGGCCGGGCGCGGTGCGATACTGCACGGATGCCGACCGCGACCTTCCGCTTCCACGGCGAACTGAACGCCTTTCTCCCGCGCGCGCAGCGCGACCGCGCGTTCGGGCACGCGTGCGCACGCGATGCGACGGTGAAGCATGCGATCGAGGCGCTTGGCGTCCCGCATACCGAAATCGGCCGGCTCCGCGTGAACGACGCGCCGGCCGCGTTCAACCGGCCGCTAGACGACGGCGACCATGTCGAAGCCTTTCCGGAGCGCGCGCAGCCGGCCAACGGTGCAACCGCGGCGCAACCGGAGCAATGGCGCTTCGTCGCCGACGCGCATCTCGGCGGCCTTGCGCAATTGCTGCGCCTCGCGGGCTTCGACACCTGCTACGACAACCACTACCGCGACGACGAGCTCGCGGCGCTCGCCGGCCGCGAGGGCCGGGTCGTGCTGACCCGCGACCGCGAGCTGCTCAAGCGGCGCGCGGTCGCGCGCGGCTGCTACCTGCACGCGGTGCAGCCGGCCGACCAGCTGCGCGAGCTGTTCGAGCGGCTCGATCTCGCGCCGCACATGCAGCCGTTCCGGCTGTGCCTGCGCTGCAATGCGCCGCTGCATCCGCTCGACGCGGAGGCCGCCGCGCCGCACGTGCCGGACGGGGTCCGGCAGCGGCACCGGCGCTTTGCCGCGTGCGACGTCTGCCGGCGCGTGTTCTGGGAAGGCTCGCACTGGCGGCGCATGCGCTCGGTGGTCGACGCGATGCGCGCGCCGGCGCCGCCGTCCGGCCCTGGCGACGCCTGAAAAAACAAAACCCCGCATGCCGGAGCATGCGGGGTCTTTCGACGGGCGGCCGGCAGCGCCGGCCCCGGAGCGAATCGCTTAGTTCTGCGTGCCCTTGTCGTTCGTGCCTGCAGCCGAAGCAGCAGCAGCCTTCGCCTTGCCCTTCGCCGAACCGTGAGTCTTCAGCTGGTGTTTCGGCTTGCTGTGATCCTTCTTCATCGGTGCCGAAGCGGGAGCCATCGCGTCAGCTGCCGGCGCTGACGCCTGTGCGAATGCCGAAACCGATGCGAGTGCGAATGCTGCGGTCATGATCGAAGCGAGCGTCTTCTTCATTGTTCTTCCTTTAGCGGAGAAAAAGTCAAACGTACCGGTAAGAGATGCGAGGCATTCGCATCGGAACGCCAGTCGCGCCGGGGTTTCCGGTCGCCGCCGGGCGGCCGGCTTGCGCCGTTTCGCCGCGACAAAGACTGACGTACTGGCTCCATAACGCGCCGCCTTCGCGGCAAGTTGACACGCAGCTTGCGCCTCGCGGGTTTTCCCCGACGGCGCCTGCTTCCGGCCGCCCCGGCATGCGTATCCGGCATCGTGCGGCCCGTCCGCCGGCAGCCGAGGCGGCCCGGCAAACCGGCTCTCGCGCGCTGCCCCGCGGCGCTATACTGGGCGTCCATCCGTCCCTTTCCCCGGAAACCGGATCGCGGCCGGTCGCCAGACCGCCGCCGTCGCGAGGCGCTCAAATTGCCCGATCACAATCTGGACAAACTGAAAATCGACCGGCGTCCGATCGCGCCGGTGCCACGGCGCCGCCGGTGGGTCCGCTATGCGGCCGCCGCCGCGCTCGTCATCGTCGCGATCGTCGCCGGCATCGCGCTCACCGGCCGGCCAACGGTCGAAACCACGTCCGTCACGTCCGCCTACCCGTACCAGAACGACACGCAACTCAATGCGACCGGCTACGTCGTGCCGCAGCGCAAGGCCGCGGTTGCGTCGAAGGGCCAGGGGCGCGTCGAATGGCTCGGCGTGCTCGAGGGCACGCGCGTGAAGAAGGACGAGATCATCGCGCGCCTCGAAAGCCGCGACGTCGAGGCGTCGCTCGCGCAGGCGCTAGCCCAGGCGAAGGTCGCCCGCGCGAACCTCGGCGTGCAGCAGGCCGAGCTGAAGGACGCCGAAATCGCGTTGCGCCGCACCGCGGTGCTCGCGCCGAAGGGCGCCGTGCCGGCCGCGCAGCTCGACATCGATACGGCCCGCATGAACAAGGCGCGCGCGTCGCTCAGCAGCGGCGAGGCCGCGATCGCGTCTGCCGACGCCAATGCGCAGGCCGCGCAGGTCGCGGTCGACCAGACGGTGATCCGCGCGCCGTTCGACGGCATCGTGCTCGCGAAGCATGCGAACGTCGGCGACAACATCACGCCGTTCTCGTCCGCATCGGACAGCAAGGGCGCGGTCGTGACGATCGCCGACATGGACACGCTCGAAGTCGAAGCCGACGTCGCCGAATCGAACATCGCGAAGATCCGCGCCGAGCAGCCGTGCGAGATCCAGCTCGACGCGCTGCCCGACCTGCGCTTCGCGGGCCGCGTGTCGCGCATCGTGCCGACCGTCGACCGCTCGAAGGCCACCGTGCTCGTGAAGGTGCGCTTCGTCGACCGCGACGACCGCGTGCTGCCCGACATGAGCGCGAAGATCGCGTTCCTGTCGAAGCCCGTGTCGGCGCAGGACCGGCAGCCCGTGACGGCCGTGCAGGCGAGCGCCGTCGTCGAGCGCGACGGCCGGCCGGTCGTGTTCGTCGTGAAGGACGACACCGTGCGCGCAGCGGCCGTGACCACCGGCATGCGGATCGGCGAGCTGGTCGCGATCCGCGGCGTGAAACCCGGCGATACGGTCGTGCTCGCGCCCGGCGCGAAACTGAAGGACGGTGCGAAAGTGACCGTCGCGAAGAAGTAGCGCCAGCGTGAACGACGCACCGCCGCCCCTCGTCGAGATCAGCCACGTCGCGAAGTCGTACCGGCGCGGCAACCAGATCGTGCCCGTGCTGACCGACATCACGCTCGATATCGGCAAAGGCGACTTCGTCGCGCTGATGGGGCCGTCGGGCTCCGGCAAGAGCACGCTGCTGAACCTGGTGGCCGGCATCGACCGGCCCGACAGCGGCGAACTGCGCGTGGGCGGCGTCGACATCTCGCAGCTCGCGGAGGCGCAACTGGCCGAATGGCGCGCGGCGAACGTCGGCTTCATCTTCCAGTTCTACAACCTGATGCCCGTGCTCACCGCGTTCGAGAACGTCGAGCTGCCGCTGATGCTCACGCACCTGTCGCGCCGCGAGCGGCGCGAGCGCGTCGAGCTCGTGCTCGACATGGTGAACCTCGGCGACCGGATGACCCATTACCCGTCCGAGCTATCGGGCGGCCAGCAGCAGCGCGTCGCGATCGCGCGCGCGCTGATCACCGATCCCGTGCTGATCGTCGCCGACGAACCGACCGGCGACCTCGACCGCGCGTCGGCCACCGACGTGCTCGCGATGCTGCAGCGGATGAACGCCGAGCTCGGCAAGACGATCATCATGGTGACCCACGACGCGCACGCGGCCCGCGCCGCGCGGTCGCTCGTGCATCTGGAAAAAGGGGAGCTGATCGATGGGCACGCCGGCTGACCGGCTGCGGGAGCGCGCACGATGTACGTGCTGAAACTGATCGCGCGCAACGCGCTGCGGCACCGGCTGCGCACGCTGCTGACCGTGCTCGGGCTGACCATCGCGGTGCTGGCGTTCGGGCTGCTGCACACGGTTGTCGACGCATGGTACGCGGGCGCGGCCGCCGCATCCAGCGGACGGCTCGTCACGCGCAATGCGATCTCGCTCGTGTTTCCGCTGCCCGTCAGCTACGAGAACCGGATACGCGGCATCGACGGCGTGACGGCCGTGGTCCGCTCGAACTGGTTCGGCGGCATCTACCGCGACCCGAAGAACTTCTTCGCGAGCTTCGCGGTGTCGGAGAACTATCTCGACCTGTATCCGGAATTCATCATCCCGGCGCAGCAGCGCGCCGACTATAACCGCGACCGCCGCGGCTGCCTGGTCGGACGCCAGCTCGCGACGCAGTTCGGCTTCAAGATCGGCGACGTGATCCCGCTGAAGGGCACGATCTATCCCGGTACATGGGACTTCGTCGTGCGCGGGATTCTCGACGGCCGCGACGATTCGACGATCACGCGCCAGATGGTGTTCCACTGGGACTACCTGAACGAGACGGTACGGCAGCGCACGCCGAAACAGGCAGATCAGGTCGGCGTATTCGTGCTCGGCGTCGCGAACCCCGACGACGGCGCGACGATCGCGCGCAACGTCGACGCCGTGTTCAAGAACTCGCTCGCCGAGACGCTGACCGAAACCGAGCAGGCGTTCCAGCTCGGCTTCGTCGCGATGTCGAACCAGATCATCGCGGCGATCCGCCTGGTGTCGTACGTGGTGATCCTGATCGTCATGGCCGTGATGGCCAACGCGATGGCGATGAGCGCACGCGAACGCACGGCCGAATACGCGACGTTGAAGGCGCTCGGCTTCGGCCCCGGCTTCCTCGCGCTGATCGTATTCGGCGAATCGGTCGTGATCGCGGTGGCCGGCGGCGGGCTCGGGATCCTCGCGACGCCGCCCGCCGCGAGCCTGTTCAAGCAGGCGGCCGGCAGTATCTTCCCGGTGTTCAGGGTGTCGGCCGAGACGGTCATGCTGCAGGCCGCGTGCTCGGTCGCGGTCGGCATCGCGGCCGCGATCGTGCCGGCGTGGCAGGCGGCGCGCGTACGCGTCGTCGAAGGCCTGCGGGCGATCGGGTAGGCACGCGCATGACGATCCCGCTCACCTACATCGCGCGCAACCTGTGGACCAGGCGGCTCACCACCGCGCTCACCGCGGGCGGGATGGCGCTCGTGATCTTCGTGTTCGCGGCGGTGCAGATGCTCGACGCGGGGCTCACGCAGACGCTCGTGTCGACCGGCGAACCCGACAACGCGGTGGTGATCCGCAAGGGCGCCGAAACCGAGATCCAGAGTTCGATCGACCACCAGCAGGCCAACGCGCTCGAGATGCACCCGGCCGTCGCGCTCGGCCCCGACGGCCGGCCGCTCGTGTCGAAGGAAGCCGTCGTGCTGATCTCGCTCGTGAAGACGTCGAGCGGCAAGCCGTCGAACGTCGTGATCCGCGGCGTGTCGCCGTCCGGCCTCGCGCTGCGGCCGCACGTGAAGCTGGTGGCCGGCCGCATGTTCGTGCCCGGCTCGTCGGAAATCATCGTCGGCAGCGCGATCGCGAAAGGCTTCAGCAGCACGCAGCTCGGCGACAGCCTGCATTTCGCGCAGCGCGACTGGACCATCGTCGGTATCTTCGACGCGGGCGGCAGCGGCTTCGATTCGGAGATCTGGGGCGACGTCGACCAGCTGATGCAGTCGTTCCGGCGCACGAACTATTCGTCGATGGTGCTGCGCATCCCGAGCGCCGACGGCTTCGCGCGCTTCAAGGCCGACATCGACGTCGACCCGCGGCTGACCGACGAGGCGAAGCGCGAGCAGACCTTCTACGGCGACCAGTCGAAGGCGCTGTCGAAGTTCATCAACATCCTCGGCATCACGCTGTCGACGATCTTCTCGATCGCCGCGATGATCGGCGCGATGATCACGATGTATGCGTCGGTCGCGAACCGCGTCGCCGAGATCGGCACGCTGCGCGCGCTCGGCTTCACACGCATGAGCGTGCTCGCCGCGTTCCTGCTGGAAGCGCTGCTGCTCGGCTTCGTCGGCGGCGTCGCGGGGCTCGCGTGCGCGTCGCTGATGCAGTTCGCGTCGTTCTCGACGACCAACTTCCAGACCTTCGCGGACCTGTCGTTCCGTTTCGTGCTGACGCCCGCGATCGTCGTGAAGACGCTGATGTTCTCGCTCGTGATGGGGCTCGTCGGCGGGTTCCTGCCGGCGATGCGCGCCGCACGGCTGAAGATCGTCGACGCGCTGCGCGCACAGTGATGCACACGGCCGCTCAGCGCACGCGCGGCACCCACGCGCCATGGAACCCGGCCGGCACGCGGCGCGGCAGGTGCACGGTCGCGACCGGCCCCGCGTCGATCGCGCGCGCATCGAGGATCACGACGTCGCTCGTATCCGTCGCCGCGCGGTAGACCATCACCAGCAGCCAGCCGTCGTCCTCGTCGACGCCGCCCGGGCGCGGCACGAACACGGGCTCGCCGTTCTGGTCGCCGGCCGGCACCCCGTAGCGCGTCGTCGTGCCGCGCGCGTGGTCGAAGCGCATCACGCCGCGCATTTCCGTATTGTTCGGCTGTTCGGCCGCATACAAATAGCGGTAGCGGCGCCCCGTCCGGCTTTCGTTGATGCGCGGCAGTTCGATGCCGCCGTCGGCAAGCGGCCCTTCGTCGATCAGCGCGTTCGCCGTATCGATCACGTAGCGCCACAGCTCGCCGACCGGGTTGTCGGCAAAGCGGCCCGTGTGCGCGTCGAGCCGCAGGTACCACGGATAGCGCACCGCATCGAGCACGATGCACGATTCGTCGCAGTCGTACGCGTTAACGACGTGCTGGATGAAGCATGGCTCGATGCCGAACCAGCGCACATCGCCGCCGTGGCGCGCGATCACGCCGATGCGCGCGGCCCGGTCGTCGTGCCAGCGCAGCGGCATCCGGTGGCCCTCTTTCAGCATCGAGAAATCGTAGCCGACGTTCAGGTCGAGCAGCAGGCTGCGGGTTTCCGTGATCGCGAGGTCGTGCATCATTGACGGCGCGGGCACGTCGAGCGCGATATCGACGCGCTGCACGCCCTGCGCGTCGACGACGCGGTAGCGCAGCCACGGTGCGCGCCAGTCCGCACGAAACGCGATCAGTTCGCCCGTTTCCGGATCGACCTTCGGATGCGCGGTCATCCCGCCATCGAAACCCGCATGCCGCTCCGGCACACCGAGCGAATCGAGCGCGGCGGTGATCGCGAGCGGCGCGCCGCCCTCCGCCAGCGCGAGCAATTCGCCGGCGTGCTGCAGCACGTTCACGTTCGGATTGGTGTCGGGCAGATGCGGCGCCTGCGCGGGCGCATGCACGGCGGCCCAGCGGCGCGTGCGCGCCCAGCGGTTCCGGTAGCCGGCCGCACGGCCGCGTTCGAACGCGATCGCGTGCAGCATCGCGGCTTCCGGCCACCACGACAGCACGTCGTTTCCTTCGAAGCGGCCGTCGGGCGGGTTCGGGCCGTTGCGCAGCAGCGTGCCGTCGAGTTCGCACGGGATGGCGCCGGTCACGCGCAGATCGACGAAATCGACCTCGTCGGCGACCGGCGCGATCGCGCCGCGGTTCAGATCGAATGCGGTCATCGCGTCGGACGCTCCGTCAGCAGTCTTCGGTGGACGGCGGCAAGTCGCCGCGCGCCAGCGCGAGCGCATGGTCGCGTACGTCGTCCGGCCATCCGGCGACCAGCTCCGCCAGCCGTACCGCGTCGTTCGCGTACAGCGCCCGCGCGGCCTCCTCGAAACCGGGCAGGTCGCCCGCCATCGCCGACATGAAGTGGAACGCGCGCGCCTGCGCGTCGCGGCGCCGGTCGGCCTCCGCATGCGTGCGCCGCGCGTCCTCGACGAGCTTGCGCAGCGCGACGGACGCGCCGCCCGGCTGCGCGCCGAGCCATTCCCAGTGACGCGGCAGCAGCGTGACCTCGCGCGATACGACGCCGAGCTTCGGCCGGCCGCGGCCGCGCTGCTCGCCCGCGCCGGCCGGCTCGCCGGCGGCACCGGGCGCGTCGCCCGGCGGCGGCGCATAGCGCGCGCGGATATCGTCCGCCGTGCCGCGCAGGTCGAGGTCGATCGAGCGGCCCGTCGCGTCGTCGAAGATCAGGATCGCGCCGGACATTGCGTCGCCGGCTTGCCTGACCGCAAGCGCGACCGTCGCGAGCGGGCCCGACGCGAGCCGCCGGTGGCCGTCGAAGGCCGTGTACGAAGGAAGAAGCGTGGAGGTTGTCATCGTGGTCGCCCGCAGGCAGGAATCGGAATGGCGCTATTTTTATCCGGGTATAAATTGAATGTCAATATCATCCGGGTAAAAAATATGACATCGTGCCGCTGCCGGCGACACCCAGCCCATCGATTCAAATGCTGAATCGATCAAGTCAGCAATTGGCATGAAGGCGCAAATATCGACATGACAGAATGGCCCGGACGCCCTGCCTGCATCGGCGTCCGGCGCCTGGCCTCCGGCCCGCGGCACCGGCACGAATAACGCGCGCACCCGACGCGCCTGCCGCACGACGGCACCTTCCGCCATTCGGAGGAGACAGTCATGAATCCGCTTCAAGCGCTGCCGGCGTCCGCGTCTGCAACGGCCCGCCGCACGCGCGTGCGCTGGCTCGTGCTGGCCGTCCTGTTCGCGGTCACGACGATCAACTACGCGGATCGCGCGGCGATCGCGATCGCCGGACCGAGCCTCGCCCGCGCGCTGCACCTGAGCCACGTGCAGATCGGCTTCATCTTTTCCGCGTTCGGCTGGTCGTACGTGGTCGCGCAACTGCCTGGCGGCTGGCTGCTTGACCGCTACGGGTCGCGGATCGTCTACGCGTTCAGCATCTTCTTCTGGTCGCTGTTCACGCTGCTGCAGGGCGCGATCGGCTTCTTCGGCGGCGCGGCCGCGTTCGCGCTGCTGTTCGGGCTGCGCTTCCTGGTCGGCGCGGCCGAGGCGCCGTCGTTTCCGGCCAACAGCCGGATCGTGTCCGCATGGTTCCCGGCCGCCGAGCGCGGCACCGCGTCGGCGATCTTCAACGCCGCGCAGTACGCGGCGACCGTCGTGTTCGCGCCGCTGATGGGCTGGCTCGTGCACGCGTTCGGCTGGCAGTCGGTGTTCGCGGTGATGGGCGTGCTCGGCTTCGCGTTCGTCGCGGTGTGGAACCGCACGATGTACGACCCGAAGGACCACCCGAACATCAATCGCGCGGAACTCGACTACCTCGCCGAAGGCGGCGCGCTCGTCAACATCGACCAGGCGACGGGCGCGCACGGCGGCGGCCCGTCGATGCGACACGTGAAGGCGCTGCTGAAGAGCCGGATGCTGATCGGCGTGTATGTCGCGCAGTACTGCATCAACGCGCTCACCTATTTCTTCATCACGTGGTTTCCCGTCTATCTCGTGCAGGCGCGCGGGATGTCGATCCTCAACGCGGGGCTCGTCGCGTCGATCCCGGCCGTGTGCGGGTTCCTCGGCGGGATTCTCGGCGGCGTCGTGTCCGACGCGTTGCTCAGGCAGGGCCGGTCGCTGTCGGTCGCGCGCAAGGTGCCGATCGTGTTCGGCATGCTGCTGTCGATGTCGATGATCGTCTGCAACTACACCGATTCGCACGTGCTCGTCGTGCTGTTCATGGCGCTGTCGTTCTTCGGCAAGGGGCTCGGTGCGCTCGGCTGGGCCGTCAACGCGGACACCGCGCCGCGCCAGATCGCGGGGCTGAGCGGCGCGCTGCTCAACACGTGCGGCAATCTGTCGAGCATCACGACGCCGATCGCGATCGGCTATATCGTCGACCGCAGCGGCTCGTTCAACGGCGCGCTCGTCTATGTCGTCGCGCACGCGCTCGTCGCCGTGATCTGCTACCTGTTCGTCGTCGGCGAGATCCGCCGCGTCGAGCTTCATTGAACGGCGCGGGCCGCGCCGGCGCGTCCGGCGGCCCGCGCGCCACCGGAACCAGGAGCGAACCGATGTCCGAATCACGCCGTGCCGGCACCCCGCGCGTCACGCGCATGCAGGTGATTCCCGTCGCCGGCCGCGACAGCATGCTGCTCAACCTATGCGGCGCGCACGCACCCTGCTTCACGCGCAACCTCGTGATCCTCGACGACAGCAGCGGTCACACCGGCGTCGGCGAGGTGCCGGGCGGCGAAGGGATCCGCCATGCGCTCGAGCGCATGACGGATCTCGTGGTCGGCCAGTCGATCGGACGCTACCAGGCAACGCTCAACGCAGTGCGCGCGGCGCTGTCCGGCGCGGGTGCAGCAGGTGCGGGCCGCACGATCCGGCACGAGGTGACGTCGGCCGGCGAAGCGGCGGTGCTGCGCCAGCCGCACGAGATCAACCTGCGGCTCGACAACGTGATCACCGCGATCGAGGCCGCGCTGCTCGACCTGCTCGGCCAGCATCTCGACGTGCCGGTTGCGGCGCTGCTCGGCGAAGGCCAGCAGCGCGACGCGGTGCCGATGCTCGCGTACCTGTTCTACATCGGCGACCGGCGCCGCACCGATCTGCCGTATCGCGACGAGACGCACGCATCGAACGCGTGGTTCCGGCTGCGCAACGAAGCGGCGCTCACGCCGGCCGCGATCGCGCGGCAGGCCGAAGCCGCGGTCGAGCGCTACGGCTTCGCCGACTTCAAGCTGAAGGGTGGCGTGATGGCCGGTGCCGACGAGATGGAAGCGATCGCGGCGATCAAGGCGCGTTTCCCGGACTCGCGCACGACGCTCGACCCGAACGGCGCATGGTCGCTCGACGAGGCCGTCGCGCTGTGCCGCGGGCAGGGCCACCTGCTCGCGTACGCCGAGGATCCGTGCGGGCCGGAAGGCGGCTATTCGGGCCGCGAGGTGATGGCCGAATTCCGCCGCGCGACGGGCATTCCGACCGCGACCAACATGATCGCGACCGACTGGCGGCAGATGGACCACGCGGTGCGGCTGCAGGCGGTCGACATCCCGCTCGCCGATCCGCATTTCTGGACGATGCAGGGCTCGGTGCGGCTCGCGCAGTTGTGCCGCGACTGGGGGCTCACGTGGGGATCGCACTCGAACAACCACTTCGACGTATCGCTCGCGATGTTCACGCACGCGGCGGCGGCCGCGCCCGGCACGATCACCGCGATCGACACGCACTGGATCTGGCAGGAAGGCGACGCGCGGCTCACGCGCGAGCCGCTCGCGATCGTCGGCGGCAAGGTGGCCGTGCCGGAGCGGCCAGGGCTCGGGATCGAGCTCGACATGGCACAGGTCGAGGCCGCGCATGCGCTGTACAACGAGATCGGCGGCACTGCGCGCGACGACGCGGTCGCGATGCGCTATCTCGTGCCGGGATGGACGTACGACCCGAAGCGGCCGAGTTTCGGGCGGGGGTAAGAACGGCGATACGTTCGCGTCGCGCCGAAACGCCCGCCGAACCGCGCTTCGTTATGGACAGGCGGATGGCGGCATGTGTGCGCGCAGCAGCGAACGATCGCGCTCGCCATCAACCGCGCGGCACGGGCAGCGCTGCCACGCCATGGGCGATGCTGCGCGCGATTCGATCGGCGTACGCGAGCTCCGGATCGAGCCCCGGGTCGTAGATGGTGAAGTCGATCCCCGCGATACGGCCCGACGCGGCGAGCGTACCGAGCAACGCGTCGAGCCCGTCGAAGCCCAGCCCCGGCGAACCGGGCGAATCCACGGCCGGAAGCTGCGCCTGATCGAGTACGTCGAGATCGACATGCAGCCAGGCTCGCCCGAGCGAGCGCCGATGCAGCCAGTCGACCAGCTCGCCGGCGACGACGCCGGGCCCGCGCGCCAGCAACTGCTGGATCGTCACGCGCGTGATCGCGGTGCGAACGATATCGCCATACGCAGCTGCGAAGGCGTCGGTTTCGGCATCGCGCTCGCCGATCTGGCACGCGTCGAGATCGTCGACGAGCGGGCCGTCGAGATCCGGCCAGCAGGTCAGCAGCGGCTCCCCTCGCCCAGTCGCCAGCGCGAGATCCATCCCCGCCGCGGAACCGAGCCGCTGCGCGGTGTCATAGTTGCCCGGATGGAAGAAATCGCTGTGCCCGTCGACGTGGAACAGCCCCCTGCCGCCGGCCCGCCGGTTGCCCAGCAGGCATCCGAGCAGCACGCTGCAATCGCCGCCGAGCACGACCGGAAACGCATGCCGCCCGAGCGCATCGGCGACGTACCCGGCCAGTTCGAGCGAGAAGTCGCGGATCGACACGCCGTTGCGGATGCGCGTGCCGGACTGCGGCTCGAACGCGTAGGCGGGATGCGCGAGCCACGACACGCGCGCGCCGAGACGCGCGGCGAGGCCGGTGGCCAGCAGCACCTCGGGGCCGCGCCAGGTCTCGGGCTCGCGGCCGGCCGCGTTCGGCCGCAGGCCGAGGCTGCTGGGCGCGGCGATGAGTTCGACCGGGCTAGCGACGCCGGTTTGCGGATACCCGTCCCGCAGGTCGGGTGAAGCGGTCGACACCGTCATGATTTCTCCTCGCACGATCGCCGGCCTGCCGGGTGTGCTAACCTTTTAAATCGTTATGAAAGGTTAGCATCGATTTGCCCCATGTCCAACACGTCAGCGGTGATGGAAGCCCACACGTTCGTGGCCCGCGATTTCGTTGGCGGCCACCTGGTCCTCGACTTCGTGAATACGGTGACCGGTCGCGATCGGGCGCCGCGCGACTGGCTGCCCGACTATGACGCCTGGCTCGCGTGGCTGGCCGCGTCGTCGACCCTGCCCGCGCGTGACCTGAAGCAGCTCGCGGCCCGCGCGGCCGAAGCGCCGGCCGCGGCCGACCGCGCGCTGCGCGACGCCAAGGGCCTGCGTGAAGCGCTGTTCGGCATCTTCGGCGCGCTCGCGCATGAAGTCGCACCGGTCGCGGCGGATCTGGAAACGCTGGAGCAGGCATGGCGACGTGCGATCAACGGCCGGCGGCTGGTCGCGATCGAAGGGCGCGTCGCATTCAGCGACCCGCCCGACACGGCAGGCGTGGTGGACCTGCATCTGCCCGCCCACCGAATCGCGCTCGGCGCCGTGACGCTTCTCGATGCGTTACCGAATGGGCGGCTGAGGATGTGCGCAGGATCGAATTGCGCGTGGCTGTTCATCGACAGTTCCAAGACGGGACGCCGCAAGTGGTGCGACATGGCGACCTGCGGCAACGTCGCGAAGGCCCGACGGCACTACCGTGCGGTGAAGCGTGCGCCGGCCGGATCGGCACGCGGGCGCGACGCGATCGTTGAATAGGATCGAGGCTGCCGGGTGCGGTCGCCCCACGCAGAGCGCCCTGAAAACAAAAAGGGCTCGGCCTTGCTGAGACAGGAAGAATATTTTTTCGACGGCTGGAACCATATCTCTGCACTGACGCCCCGTCAGTTGGCCCTCCGAATCCGTCCTGGAAAACTCGATCGGAACCATATATTTGCACTTTGTCAAAGCGCGAACGAATTCATTGCCCTTTGTTCAGCCAAGGGCGAACCGGCAATGCGTTCACCGATCTCCCGGCACGCGTCGGAGAAGCTAGGCTTAGAAATAGATCTGTCCTGCGCCTTGTTAAGCATCGGGTCCGATATCGGCGCACGACCGAAGCCAAGTCGACAACGAGGTGTATATGTCCATCACCAGGAAGGACGGCGTCAAGGACTCGCCACCATTGAGTTCACATCCTCAAAGCATCCCGCCCGCCGTCATTGAAATGCTGACCGCACAGGTTCAGAAAATGGTCGATGAGTCCGGGAGTTCGGACAACTTTGATGCCCGATCATGGCTCCTCGACTGGCTTCATTCACCAGTTCCGGCTCTCGGTGGGCAATGTCCAGCCGACTTCGTTCACACGCCTGCGGGCATCGATCTCGTTTCGAGACTGCTCGCGAGCGCACAATCCGGAGCTTATTGGTAAGTCGACCAGACAGCCTGACAGCACAGCCCAGTTCTATTTAGGACGCCAGGATTGATTTACCCTCGACAGTCCTACCCCTCGTACCCAGAAGGCGCGGACTGGAAATATGGGATCGAGCAGTGTTCCTCCGATCACGTCGTAGGCCTCTTCAACGTCGACCGAATGCGGCTCCCGCCGCCTTGCGGGAATTCGAACTCACCATTCAAGTTGACCCGTTATCGGCCTGCGATAGGGTGTCGATGCCGGCGATGCACCGCTTCTCATTGCGGCCACGATATCCGCTTTACTGTCAATTGGGCCCCAATTGGCTTCGTGCATGCCTGTCCCCGAGCGCCGCCGCCGCTTGCTGGCGAAATCATCCGTCACAGCCATCGTCGACCGTCGCTGATCGCTCGCCTAAGTTGCCGAGCAATGTATCGTATAACCCATTTTATACAATAAAATCATGGCCTTAGTTTGACTGCGCGATATTCTTCGCGCTATCGTCGCATCTTCATGCGCTCGCATAAAAGTACTGTGATGAGCGCCGTGATACGCGACGCTACACTCCGCGTGCAAAACCCATTTCAATCGGACCCCTTACTGATTTGGAGGAAATCCAGCATGGAAGGTTGATCGCGTGCGGAAACACAAAGGGCCCAGCCGTTGGAGCGGCTGAGCCCTTCGAAAAAACGGTGCATCCATGAAGGTGGATAGGCACATTCTAGCGGCCGACAGCACGCTGTCAAGGCTAGTGGACGTGTTTTTTCTCGTCGTTTCCGCCCCCATTTATTTCATCGAGCCCCTCGCCAGCCACATCGGCTGACGGGGTGGGGCTGTGCATCCTCTCGGCAGGAGGCTTACATGCTCAATGACGACGAACTACAAGCGCTATTTGACGAACTAGGTACACCCGCTCAGGGACAGAAGGCAATTCGCTGGATCCGCGCCAACTCTCCGGTTCGCAGGACAGATGGTGGGAGCATCAGCAATTCGGTGAGGTACTGCAGTTTCAAGATGGGAACAACGGTGGACTGCGAGGCGTACCACACCGAATACGCAGCCGCGGTGACGTGGGATCACGACACTGAAACCATCGAATTCTATGGACAACCCTACCACCTAACCATCGTACAAACCGCGCCGAGCGGACGCCGGCCCAGCTTTCAGTATGTCCCTGATTTTTTGCGCGTCACTCGCACCGGCTTCCAGTTTGTCGAATGCAAGCTTGAGGAAGAGCTGGTCAAACTAGCAAGAGAAAAACCTCACATGTTCACGGTCGGTCAGTCCGGCGAGTGGCGCCGGATTGCGGCCGAGCAGGCAGCCGCCGAACTTGGCGCGACCTTCGTTATCCGTTCATCGCGCGAAAACGTATGGGCGCTCATCGAAAACCTTGAGTTTTTGCGCGACTACAAAGCGTGGAAGCCCCAGAACGACGCGGCGCAAATTGCCCGCCTCCACGAACGCATCGCGCGTCGTCCGTGGAGCACTATAGCGTCAGTACTCGATGACCTCCCTGATATTGCCGACACGTTGTACTCCGAAATCTCATGTGGGCGGGTTGTGTTCGATTTGCCCAGCGATCGCCTAACGAATCCGCAGGAAGCGTTGGTTTTCCGCGATCAATATGCAGCCGTCGCGTACCGCTCATTCGCCAAATCCGAAACTGCATCGCCCAGTCAATCGGTCACGCTCTCGATCAGCCCCGGCGCTCGCTTCCAGTGGGACGGACGGCTTTGGGAAGTCCTGAACCGTGGGGATTCATCGATCGCATGTCGCAGCATCGATGAGACGCCAGGCTGCTACTCAAACTTCATTGAGCTTACCCCTGCCGTTCTCGACGAACTTGCTCAGCAGGGAAAGATCATCCCTGTCGTCGACAAACCCCTGGCTGATCTGCGAGACGCGTTAGCGATTCTCGAGCGCGTCAGTGTTCAAAAGCTGGAAATCGCAGTCGAACGTTATCGCGTCCTATTCGAGCCTGATGCTGCCACCACACTGGCTCATCGCACGCCCCGCACACAGAGATACTGGCTCGCAGCGTATCGAGAAGCAGAACTCCATTACGGGTACGGATTCATTGGCTTAGTTCCTAACGTCGAGCAATGCCAGGGCAACCGCTGTCGCAAAATTGCGCCACCAGTCATCGACATCATGCAGCACGTATATCAGGACAAGTGGACGAAGCCACAACGGAAAACAATGACTGCAATGTACGGTCTGGTCATAAGCCGATGCACGGAGCAGGGATTTCGACCGCCGAGTCGCAAAACATTCGCGGCCGAAATCAAGAAGCTCAAGACTCCCAAAGATGTAGTCAAGCGACTCGGCTCCCGCGTGGCCTATGAGTTGGAACCCATCATCCCGTATTGGTGGATTGGGCCAACAACACCGCCACATGGGACGCATCCGTTCCACATTGCTCATATCGATCATACCCCGCTGCCAATAAGAGTTCGGGCGCGACTTAATGGCCGTGTTCTGAAATCAATCTGGCTGACGTTGATGGTGTGCACATTCACACGGCGAATATTGGCGTACTACCTCACGTTCGATCCGCCCTCCTATCGTTCATGCATGATGGTGATCCGAGAGTGTGTCAGGCGACATGGGAGGGTCTCTCAGTTCCTTGTCGTAGACAGAGGACCGGAGTTTGAATCAATCTACTTCGAACAGCTCGTCGCCAACCTCAAGTGCCACAAGAAGCGGCGGAAAACCGCCCGTCCCCACGATGGGTCCGTGATCGAATCACTATTCGGCACAACCGAAGAAGCGTTCGTTCACAACCTGCTTGGTAACACACAGGCAGAAAGCCAATATAGAAAAGTTACCAAGGAAACATCTCCGTCGCGCCTGGCGATCTGGACTTACGAAACGCTCAGTCGAGAGTTCGAGCGATACCTCAACACGGTGTACGACCGAAATCATCACACTGCGCTCGGGTGTAGCCCGCTCGAAGCGTACAACGCAGGCATCGCGCTAACTGGGCGTCGACATCACGTTCGAATCGTATTCAATGAGGCGTTCCTGTTGATGTCCATGCCGTCGACAGCCAAGGGGACCGCCAAAGTGACAGTTCGCGGAATCAAGGTCAACTACTGCTATTACTCATCGCCAGCACTGCGAATCCTCTCGGCAATCGGCGAACGGGTGCCTGTTCGGTTCGATCCTTTCAACATGGGCATCGCCTATGCATACATCGAGAACAAGTGGCACGAATGCCACTCCGAGCACTACGTCGTGTTCCGCGGACGCTCACAGCGCGAAGTCCAACTGGCCAGCGAACGGTTACGCGAAAAATTTCGCCTCGCCGGGACCCAAGAATCCGTCAATGCTCAGCGCTTGGCCGATTTCCTTACTACCGCAGAAGCTGAGGAAGCTCTCGCGCTTCAACGGCTTCATCAACTCGAAATGGAGTCCGCCGTGTCCACGGTAACTCAGGACGTTCTATCGGAATCCGCATCGACGGACAAAGTAGTTGACCTTGGCACCGACGAATACATCCCCTACCAGCCCAAGATCCTGGAGGAATTCTGATGTTTACATTCCCAGAAGACTCTCCCCAGTACGCCGCCTTGCTGAAATTCCAGTCAAGACGCGTAATGCATCTTCGGCTGAAGGAAGCACTCGCTTCACTCGGCGATGTTGGCAACCCGTCCCGCGCCGATTCGTTCATGGCCCTTGTGGGTCCGTCCGGTGTCGGCAAGTCGGTCGCGGTCGAAGAGTTCATCAAGCGTATCAACATGTCATATGCAACCGAACTGGAATCGGATCCATCGTTTGTGCCAGCCATATTGGTCCGCCTTCCAGCCCCAATCCGCGGAGATTTCAACTGGAAAGATGCGTTTGTCCGAACGCTTGAGCGATTCAACGAGCCCCTTATTCGACGAAAAGTCATCCAACGAATGCTGGTCGAGCTCGACGGGGAGGTCATCGGCAATCTTCCTTCACTGGTTGCGGAAGAACTGAGGCGTGCCCTAAGAAGCTGCGTCATCCACCGAGGAGCCAAAATCATCGCGTTCGACGAAGCGAGCCATCTGTTCATTGTCCGCTCGAGGTCGCAGCTCTCACTTCAATTGCAGCTAGTCAAGTCTCTCAAAAACGACATCGAAATCCCGATGATTCTAGCCGCCACCTATGAGCTCATCAAACCGGAAAACTTCGATTCACAACTGCTCAGGCGCTCAGATGTTGTTCATTTCAGGCGATACACGGCCGAGGATCTGCTGAGCGGCAACTCATACGGCAACTCATTCCGCGACGCCATACACACGATGCTTCACGCACTCCCAGTCGAATGGGACCAGAGCTTGATGAATCATGCCGATTATTTTCTCATGCGCTCAGTTGGATGTGTAGGCGTCCTTAAAACATGGTTGCAGCGAGCACTGGAGCGAGCCCTGCATCACAATCTCCCGGTTGATGGAACGCTGCTCGAGGCAACGGCCTTCTCTAACTACAAGCTGATGACAATGTTGAAGGAGGCAGTGGCTGGAGAGGCGCTGCTCAAGGACATCAAGGAAGACGATCTTGCCCGGGAGCTTGGCTTCGATTACATCCCCACAACTTCATCTCGCAAACCGAGCACCTCCTCGGAGTCACGTCGCCTTGTTAAGAAGCGCCGACCGGGAACAAGGAAGCCCGGTCGAGATCCCATTGGAGGTGAATCAAATGACCTCTGATGACGACCTTTGGCAAGCATCGAATTGGCAAATGCCGGAACGAAGTCGCCTCTATCGGATCGCTCCACTGGGTAGAGATTCCATCATGCGGGAGGCATTGCATAGCGTGTTGATCCGCCTCGCCCTGGCCCACACAGTAAGCCCGCTTGTTCTGATGAGTCGCGAGATCGTTCCGGAGACAAGGATTCGACATACCAAGCATAGTTCAAGCTTCACGGAGTCTCACTTGAAGACCATGAACGGAGTGGGTAAGTATGCAGCGGAGCTCACCCGAAAACTGGAAAACTTGACGAGCCAGCGACAGCTAAGCGAATGCTCCTTCATGCTGTGGTCCGGCCTACTCGACCCGCGAGCACTGGGGTTACTGTCTACGCATCCGAGATGGTGCCCACTGTGCTTCCTCGAATGGCGTGACGCGGGACACGAACCCTATTTGCCGTTGATCTGGCAAGCCGCCCCCATTTTGGTGTGCCCAGTCCATAGCATGGCGCTGCAGTATGAATGCCCAACCTGCCGGCGGGTACAGCCGTTTGTGCCACGCCATGCCCATGTTGATTTTTGTTCTCGGTGCGGCAGTTGGCTAGCGGCAAACTATAAGGAGCTTCGGGGAATCGCCAAAGCCAGTCGTCTCAGCCCACAGCAGCGGTACAACATCGATGCCATCGGCGAGATGATTCTCCGAGGCCCGGAAATCAGCGAGCTGCTCACGGCACAACATCTGCAGACTCGTATTGCCGAGATGGCCGACCATCACTTCGACGGCACCGTCGCGAACATCGAGAGAGCCCTCGGATTCACAAAGAGAGTCATTAGCCAATGGCGTTATCGAGATGTGAAACCGTCACTGCCTGCCTTCCTTCTAATGACACAAGGGTTACGCACTACGCCCGTTGCGTTGCTGCGGAATGGACTCGACGAATCGTTTGCAGCACCTCCGCAACGGCAATTCCGGAAACCTACACGCCGCACCTTAGATCTATCAGTTAGGCAGCGCAACGCTTTGACTGAGGCGCTCCGAACCATCATCGCCAAAGGGTACTCCGAGCACCCGATGAAAGACATCGCAGAGAAATTGGGTTACAAGTATACGTACCTTCGATACTGGTTCGAGGACGAGTGTCGACAGATCTCAAAACTTCACCAACAGTGGGTTCAGGCTCAGCGTCTGGCGAAGGAAGAGCATGACGCAGAGCTTGCAACGCAGCTCGTACAGACGCTGTATTCAACACAGGCGCATGTCACTCGACGCCGTACCGAAAAGTGCTTGCGGGAAGCGGGCTTATCGCTCGCCAACCCAGTTGTACGTGAAGCGGCAAATCGTGTGAAGTTCGATCATTTTTCTGCCAGTCGACCAATTCAGCATAGCGGTCCGAACGAGGTATTCGCCTCTGTCGAACACTGGTCCGAAGATCCACCTCCGCCAGACTGAAGCAGCGTCGTGAGCTGGTTAAGAGCGTTGTAGGTCACCGTCTGCGTCCTCGTGCTGGGTCGATAGCGTCGATGAGCGCGTCACATAAACTGCGATCAACGCCGTTACTCGTTCGCCTGAGTCGGGATCGGTGACCGATGCTTGCTGACAATAAAGCGCTGCAGTTGGTCCCAGGCATCCAGATAACGAAACTTCGGCACTGCGGCCAGTTGTTGATCGTGCAGCACCAGCACCCGTTCGACCGCCGTCTGTTCTTGGTCCAGCAACAAGCACGGTTCGCCATGCTCAACGCGAGCGATGCATGCGTTCAAGACGGCCTCCGCCTGCCGATATAGTTCGAGGTCCATGCCGTTTGCAGTCTCGCCACGCATGTAAAAAGCCAGATAGACCACCCGTAGCAAACAGCAGAGCCGATCCAGATCACCTCGCCCCGCGCGCACCACCGCCAAAGCAAGGTGGTTCTCAAGCGACAGTGACCGAACCTTCTCCGCGGACAATGGCAGCAACATGGCTTTCGTTCGCGCGGGGCGCGCACCGCGAGGCGAACTCTGTTTTTTCATCGATCGGTACACTTCGTTCTTGCAACCCGTTGAGCGGCAAATACCCGGACAACCCCTGCCTAACCTCGTATATCGCCGACGTGGCAAAAGAGCGGGGCACTGAGCGGCACGTCGGCGATGTACGAATAGGGCGCCTGATTCTACCCACGAGGGTGCTACCATGCATTCATCATATAGCGCACAAGGGTATCGTTATGAGCGAAACCACCTTTACGTTTCGGGTCGATGACGCCCTGAAAACTGCGTTCTCGACTGCGGCGAAGGCTCATGATCGAACAGGTGCGCAGCTCTTGCGCGACTTCATGCGGGACTACGTAAAGCAGCAACGAGAAGCGATCAAATATGACGCATGGCTGCGCGCCTAGGTCGAGCGGTCGCGAGTCTCAGCCGACATTGGCAATTTGGTGCCGGCTGCCGAAGTCGATACCGAGTTCGCAGCACGTCGGGCTGCAACGCGTCGCCGGCTAGACGCGGCCAAGTAATGGATCCGTTCTGGACGCTAGAGGCACAAGACCGCGCAAACATCTTCGACTACATCGAAGCAGGCAACCCAGTGGCGGCACTAGACCTAGATGAGATGCTCGAGGAAAAGGCCGGTTGCTGGTCGATCATCCGAGCCTAGGTCGGCCGGACGTTCTGTCGCGAAATCCCCCGCGATTGGCACGCCACGTCTGAGCTGCAGTGGACTAGATCGTGTTGCAGATCATTCGGTCAACCCTATAGACAAGTTGCTTCCGATGACCATCGCATCCCTAATCTGCATAAGTTAAGACCTGATCCATCAGTCAGCGTCAGATGAGGTCTGAGATTGCTTCGCAGTCACTTCATCAAGGGCCGTGATCGACCCCAAGCGGACCTTCACTGTCCTCCAGCCAATGTCCGCTTCAGATCCAATCGCTGCCCGTGCTGCCTGTTTAAAGCGAAAAGCAGTTAATGTCTTCACGCCGCCTGGGTATTGCCTATGCCGTCGAGGAAGAGATCCACCAGGTGGGCAACGCGCGATTTCGTTGCGCCGCCTTGCTCGACGGCGAGGGCGATCGCCGTGACCACGCACACGAGATCGTCGACCGAGATGTCCTTGCGAACCGTCCCTGCTGTCTGGGCACGCTGGAGCAGCCGGCGCCCCTCTTCACGCCCGGCGTGACAGCCCGCGGTACCTTCCTGCAGTACCGTTCCCAGCAACGCAGCCAACCCGCGATAGTGGGTCGCGTGGTTCACGAGCTCCTTGACGAAGGCGCGTACGGAAGCGTTCGGTTCCAGCTTGTCATCGCGTGCGCGGCTTGCTTCGGCGAGTGACAGGAGGCGCTCATCACTCGTCGCGGCGAGGAGCGCGTCGCGCGTCGGGAAGCGACGGTAGAGCGTGCCGATACCAACGTTGGCACGCTTCGCGATATCGTCGAGCGACGCCTCCGCGCCGCGTTCGAGAAACAGCGCTTCCGCCGCTTCGAGAATGCGTTCCCGGTTGCGGGCTGCGTCGGCACGCAGCGGTGCTTCGTCGGTCGTGGAATGCTTGCTCTTCATCCTTGCCTCGATTTCTCTTGATAAGTGGATAATGCCTCCATATACTAAACGGAGCAATTCTCCACTTACCAAGAGATCTATATGACAAAGCGATTCGAGAGCAAGGTTGTGGCGATCACCGGCGGCAGCGAGGGCATCGGCCTTGCGAGCGCCAGGCTTTTCGCGGACGAAGGAGCCCAGGTCTACATCACGGGCCGCAGGCAAAGTCGACTAGACGAGGCGATACGAGAAATCGGCAACGGTGCCGTTGGCGTTCAGGGGGACGCAAGTAACCTCGCCGATCTTGATCGACTCTATGAGCGCATCCAGCGCGACCACGGTAGACTCGACGTCGTTTTCGCAAATGCAGGCGTTGCCGAAGTCGAGCCGCGACCGCTGGGCACCATCGACGAGGCGGGTTTCGACCGACTTTTCGGCCTCAATGTGCGTGGCATGCTCTTCACTGTGCAGAAGGCTTTGCCGCTACTTTCGTCAGGTGGCGTTGTCGTCCTCAATGGCTCGGTGGCTGGCAGCAAAGGCTTTCCTGGCCAGTCGCTTTACAACGCAAGCAAGGCGGCTGTGCGGTCGTTCGCGCGAAGCTGGACGACCGACCTGAGGGAGCGAGGCATCCGCGTGAACGTGGTCTCCCCGAGCGGGACCGAGACACGCCCGATGCGAAGCTACCTCGATGCGCGGCCGGGAGTTGAAGATATGCTGAAGCAACTCGTGCCGATGGGGCGCTTGGGCCGGCCGGATGAGATCGCGCGCGCCGTGCTCTTCCTGGCGTCGACCGAAAGCAGCTATATCGCAGGCGTCGAGCTCTACGTTGACGGTGGCTCACTCGCCGTATGAGCCTTCAACGTCACTGTCGCATCGTTCTTGCCGAACGGGCCGTTTTCCGCGGCGATTGAGCGACGGTATAGCGAATCTTGTCGGGTCGCAGTTGCTTCGGAATATTTATTTCTTCAAGCGCGCGGCAACGTGCGTCCGTTTGTCTTCGCTTTGCGGACGCACGGATCATGTAGATGGTAGTCGGCTCCTGGCCGGCAAGCGCACGCTCGCCGGCCACCGGCGATCACACTTCGGTTTGCTCAGCCATTTCAAGAGCATCGGCTACCTCGATCCCGAGGTATCGCACGGTGCTTTCAATTTTCGTATGGCCCAAGAGCAATTGAACCGCGCGCAGGTTCTTGGTGCGCCGGTAGATCAACGACGCTTTCGTTCGTCTCATGGTGTGCGTACCGTACGCGGTGTCATCGAGCCCGATCGACGCGACCCAACGATGAACGATGCGCGCATACTGGCGCGTCGACACGTGCGCTGAGGCATGCAGTCGACTTGGAAACAAATAGTCGGCAGGCTTCAATCCCCGCGCCGAAATCCAGGCAAAGACACTTTGACGAGTCTGCTCCGTGATTTCGAACTGCACTGGTCGATGCGTTTTCTGCTGCATGAAAGTCGCGCGAGCGACGACATGACCTCCCATGTAGACATCCTGCACTTGCAAGCGCGTCAAATCGCACGCTCGAAGCTTACTGTCGATCGCAAGGTTGAACATTGCCAACTCGCGAGCGTTAGACGACATCTGCAGCCTCGTTCGAATCGCCCAGATTTCCCGGAGCTTCAGCGGAGGCTTCTGGCCGGTTAGCCTTCCCTTATTCCATGGCACCCGACGAGCGCCGGAAAAATTAAGCGTTTCCATGACAATCTCCTCTTCAACGAAAGGAGATCGATTGTGCGCTTTGCGGAATGGTCACGATCCGCTACGGTCAGTCGAGGTTCGGCAACCCCGTCGTCCGATTTTCGAAGTGAAGCTGCCACTCAATGATCCTTCCGACGAACAGGCTAATGGCAGCGCAAGGCTGGGAAGCGAAAAACTGCCGGGCTGGCGCGTTCTTGTTTGTCGGGGCGAGCCCCCGACATTGAATGACGGATGCAGCCGCTCTTTTATAGCCTTGCGTTCCGATCCCAAGGCGGTTCATCGCCAAACGTCCCCGCAAGGTAATCGACGAACCGGCGCACTTTGAGCGGGATGCGCTGCGCGCTCGGATAAACCGCTTGAATCGCCAGATCAGCCGCGCGGTAAGCCGGCAGCAGTGCCACCAGTTCGCCCCGCCGTAGATGCTCGCCGAACACGAAGGTCGGACCGTACGCGATACCGGCGCCCGCGAGCGCGGCGGAAAGAAGCATCTGCGTATTGTTGGCTGTCATCCGGCATGGTCCGTCGATCACGTGCGCGCGGTTTCTCGCATCGAGCAATGTCCAGTCGCCAGCCGACACGGCTTCGCTGAAGGCAAGCCGCTGCGCGAGTCGTAAGTCTTCGGGTTTGCGCGGCGCTCCATGGCGCTTGAGGTACGCGGGAGACGCACATACGACCATTCGGCAGGGCGCAAGCCGGCGCGTCACCAGTCGGGGGTCCGTCAACCGTCCTATCCGGATTGCCACGTCAACGCCCGCATCCATGAGATCAACATAGCGGTCCCCGAGCAGCACTTCCACGTTGACGTGCGGATGGTCCTCGAGGTAGCGGGCAACGACGTCGCCCAGGTGCATGGCGCCGAACGTGACCGGCGCTGCGACGCGCAGTACGCCGTGCGCCGTGCCTTGCGAATCGCCTGCCTCCCGATTCGCCTCGTCGAACGCTTCAAGGATCCGCTTGCAGCGCTCATAGTAAGTCTGGCCGGCATCGGTCAGACTCAACCGCCGCGTCGTGCGCTGAAGCAGTCGCGCATTCAGCTCAGCTTCGATTGCGCTTACATGCTTGCCGGCCATCGCTGGCGATAGCCCGAAGCGGCGCGCCGCAGCAGCAAAGCTGCCTTCCTCGACAGCCGCGACGAATACGCCTAGGCTCGTCAGTCGGTCCATTTTATGCACTCCAATTCGATAGCCTCATTATCGACTGAATACACCAATCCGGCAATTATCAAACTGGTGACATGAATCTACCATTCAGACACTAACTAGCCTGGAGGTGGCACGGAAATGGACATCGACTCAAACGGTACGCGGATTCACGTCACGCAGCGAGGCAGCGGCGAGTTGGCGCTGGTGTTCCTGCACTACTACGGGGGCTCGTCGCGTACATGGGACGGGGTAGCAAGCGAATTGTCCGACCGGTATCGAATCGTTGCCACCGATCACCGCGGCTGGGGCGATTCCGAGGCGCCCGCCGACGGCTACCGCATTGCCGATCTTGCCGCCGATGCCAAGGGCGTCATCGAGGCGCTGGGCCTGCAGCGCTATGTTCTGGTCGGCCATTCGATGGGCGGCAAGGTCGCTCAACTCATCGCATCGCGTCGGCCACGCGGGCTCGCAGGCCTTGTGCTCGTCGCGCCGTCGCCTCCGTCGCCGATGCTCCTCCCGGACGAGCAACGTGCGACGTTGACCGGCGCGTATCAATCGCGTGAATCGGTCGAATTCGTGATCGATCACGTCCTGACCGCAACATCGCTTACCGCTGCTCTTCGGGAGCAGGTCATCGAGGACAGCCTGAAGGGCGCAGCGCAGGCAAGGGCGGCCTGGCCAAACGTGGCCATGCGAGAAGACATTAGTGCGGCGGTGACATCAATCGATGCGCCGACCATCGTCATCTCGGGTGAGCTTGACCAGGTGGATCGCGTCGCAACGCTGCAGGCGGAACTGCTGCCTCGCATTCCGCACTCGGCGATGCATATCCTGCCCGGAATCGGACACCTGTCGCCGCTGGAGGCTCCGATCGAAGTGGCACGGCTTATTGCACGGTTCGTCGCTGCGATCGAAAACAAGTCCGCCGTGTGCAGCACGCCCGAGCAGGTCCCCATCGCTTTCGACGCGGCGCTAAACGCCTGCGATCTTGATTCCCTGCTCGGTGTGTTTAGCAATAAAGCCACGATGCGGATGACGGACGGCGCGGTGGTGCAAGAAAGCCCCACCGAATTGCGCAACGGCTTGGCTCGGTTGCTGACACTGCGCCCGCGCATCCACAACAAGGTACGTCGAGTGTTGACAAGCAGCGATATAGCGCTCGTCCTGCTCGACTGGACCCTGAACGTGACGCTACCGGACGGCCAGGAGCACGAGGAACGCGGCACCGCTACGCAGGTTATGGAAAAGGGCCGCGACGGTGGGTGGAGGCTGCTGATCTCTAATCCGCTTGGGTTGAACTGAAGGGTACAGGGGGGACGACGCCATGAACGACCGACAGGAAGCACATCATGAATAAACCTACCATCATTACGGTTCCAATCCTGCCGTTCGGCATGGTCCACTCCCACCTCGTCATCGGTGCAACGGGCTGTGTTCTCGTGGACACGGGCACGCCGGGCTCAGAAGACAAGATTGAGCGCGTCCTGAAGAAGCACGGTCGAAGCTTTCGCGATGTCACCTTGATCGTGGTCACTCATGCACACACGGACCATGCCGGTTCGGCTGCGCGACTGCGCGAACTGACGGGCGCGCCAATCCTTGCTCATGCCGGAGACCTCGACTACTACGAGCGGCGCAAGGAAATGACATATTGCGTGACGCACTGGTGGGGGCCTCTCTTTTTGCGCTCCGGCGTGCCCGGCGAGCCGTACTTGCCGTTCACACCGGACATCCTGCTTCAGGACGACGCCACCATCGATCTAGGCGGTTATGGAATCGAAGGCGTGGCAAGGCACACGCCAGGCCACACAGCTGGCTCCGTGTCAGTTGAACTGGGCAGTGGAGACGCGTTGGTCGGCGACCTCATCGCCTCGGGTGTCTTTCTCGGCGGATTGATACGTAAGGGGCGCGCCATGCGCCCGCCGTTCGAGGATGACCCGCAAGCTGTAAGTGGGGAATTGATGGGCATGGTGGAGGCCGGCATGCAACGCTTTCACATGGGTCACGGTGGTCCGCTGGCCGCCAAAGAAGTGCGTCGGCACGCTCTCTCACTGCGTAACCTGAAGCCCGGGCGCAAATATGGGATGCAGGCCATCGGGTGTGCCTGCTCTGAGCCCAAGCTAGCTGAGCCGGTCAAATAAAGCATGGCGCGCGGTTCAGGCGTGTTCTTCCCGCAGAATCAATTGAAGTCGGCTCGGCTTCGCCAACTTTCAGGAATCGATTGCCATGCCTCTGGTTCATCCGAAATATAAAGTCGCTGTTGTTCAGGCTGCTCCAGTCTGGCTCGATCTTGACGCCGGCATCGACAAGACCATTGAGCTGATCAACGAGGCCGCCCGCAACGGTGCCAGCCTGATCTCCTTCCCGGAAACCTGGTTACCTGGCTATCCATGGCATATCTGGATGGGCGCGCACGCATGGCAGTTAAGCCGGGGCTTCGTACAGCGGTACTTCGACAACTCGCTGGACTACGACAGCCCGGAGGCTTCCCGGCTCAGCACCGCTGTCCGGCAGGCCGGGATCACCGCCGTCGTCGGCGTTTCTGAGCGAAGCGGCAGTAGCCTTTATATGGGTCAGTGGATTATCGGCGCCGACGGCAGGACCATCGCTGCGCGCCGCAAGCTGCGTCCCACTCACGTCGAGCGCGCCGTGTTCGGCGAGGGCGATGGTTCGGATCTGGCAGTGCATCAGGTTGAGGGTCTGGGAAGGATAGGCGCGTTGTGCTGCTGGGAGCATTTGCAGCCACTGTCAAAATACGCAATGTATGCGCAGAATGAACAGGTGCACGTCGCAGCGTGGCCAAGCTTTTCTAACTATGAGCCTTTTGCCCCTGCGCTCGGAAGCAAAGTCAACAATGCCGCAAGCAGAATCTATGCGGTGGAGGGGTCGTGCTTTGTGCTGGCACCTTGCGCTGTCGTGTCCAAAGCGATGATTGACGAGTTGTGTGACACACCCGAAAAGCGTGACTTGAACCACGTTGGTGGTGGTCATGCTGTCATCTTCGGGCCTGACGGAAGCGCGCTGGTTCCGAAGCTGCCCGAGGACAGTGAAGGTATCCTGTACGCGGACATTGATCTTGCCACCATTGTCATGGCCAAGAACGCTGCCGATCCTGCCGGCCACTACTCCCGCCCCGATGTCACCCGGCTTTTGATCAATAAGACCCGCATGCGACGAGTAGACGCTTTCGCGCTGCCTATCGACAGGTCCGAGGATGACGGTGTGGCGTAAAGGGAAGATGTGTAGGCACACAGATGTACCTTCGCCGCGCGAAACGCAACGACCTGCGGCCCCTGACGACAACGAAAGTGGAGCGAGCGACTCTTAGGTGAGAGAAGCCGGACATTCACATGTTTGAGCGAATCGCTCGCCGAACGGCGGCCCCTGGCCGGACTCGGCCGGCCGCAGCCCCGGCAGGCAGCGACTGGCTCAACCCGACCCTCACCGGACAGCCGGTCTCCTCGAAAGCAGTCGTTCGAACCGGGACCAACGATCTGGTCGGTCCCGATCCTCGGGGCGTGCTGTAACTGCTAGCGAGTCCGATCGCGACGTATCATCGCCGACAGGATATATCCGGCGATTCGTGGATTCTCCTTGATTCGCCGAGTGCTGTAGCCATACCAGTCATGCCCGTAAGGCACATAGACCCGCACATTAAATCCTTGCGCAAGCAAAGCGTCGCGCAGCGATTCGCACACACCCAGTAACATCTGGAATTCAAATCGTGACCTGTCGATTTGCTCGCGTTGCAGCCAGTGGGTCAGAGCATCGATCAATTGTGCATCGTGCGTTGCAATGCCGACGAATGATCCCGCCTGGATAGCGGTCGAAACGTGCCGAACAAAGTGTGAGTTGATCGCGACCCGATCCATCGATGCGCCCTCGACAAGATGCTCCTTCGCCTCCGCGTAAATCCCCTTGCAAATACGCATGCGACTCTTACGTGCCTGCAATGGAACTATGTCATCGTTTGTGCGCGTCAAATACGCTTGTAGTGCGATTCCGACTGAATGCCCGTCGGATTCGAGCTTCGAGAACGCGTCGAGCGTTTTCTGGGTGCAACTGATGTCTTCCATGTCGATGCACGCGCTGATCCCCTTCGATGCTGCCGCTCGCAGAATCACCGAGACTCGCGCCATGCAAGCGTCTTCGTCGAGATGCAACCCCAGCGCGGTCAACTTTATCGACAGCTCGGCGGGTTCATTTTGCGCGCCGAGCGCCTGGATGAGACTGAGATAGTCGCGAGTCATCGACTCTGCCTGATCCGATGTCGACGCGGTTTCGCCCAACACATCGACGGTTGTTCTGAAGCCTGCTGCGTGGAGCGCGTGGATGCGCGTGCGGGCATCGCAAAGCGTTTCGCCGGCGATATAGCGGCGGGAGATCTTGCGGATCAGTGAACGGGGAACGAGCGGGATGGCGTGAGCCGCCATCGTATTGAAAATACGCATGTTGTGGTCTCTTGAAAATGCAGTCGCACGAATCTGGACGTGACAAGTCGATTCGAGCGACATCCCCAGACTGTTGTCGACAACAGTCCGGAACGAACGCCAAGGCGGATGCAATCACTGCATCGACGCAGGCTTTCAGTGCGTTTTCGAGGGAGGCCAGGCAGCTGCGTACATTGTTCGAGTGGACTCGGTACGGGGGGAGGTTAGAGCCTGCTTTCACTACGTCAGTCAGGCTTCGCAGATCGTAGCACGAACGAGCCGCGCGGCATCGGGATTGTGATTGTTAGCGATTGGCGCAAAGGTGGCGAACGGCCGGTTGTGGCCGAACGCGGCCGGGCGCCGCCCTGCGACGCACGACCGGCGCAGATCGACCCTCAGCGGAAATCGGGCGCATCGAACAAGTAGCTGAAAAACGGTCATTCGCAGCGTCGTCACAACCACTCGAGCCGGATTCGCCTCGTGCGAACTGCCGAGACAACGGATACACCGGTCGCCAGCGCCAGCGCGAGTGAAACGGCTAGGGGCGGCTTGGGGAGCCACAGCGCGTATTCTGCGTTACCCTCGGGTGCGAAACCGCCTAACGTGACTGCCAAAACTCCGGTCACCCTGGCGACTAGCAATGGCCGTGCGGGCAAGCTCATTGTCCGCGAACGCATCGAGCGTAGCGTCATCGCTCTAAAGCGCATCGACCTCGTACAGCGTGTACTCGCCGTCCGAATGAATTCCTCGCAGCGTGAACTGCACATTCTTTGCAAGTAAGACTTCCTTCTCATGGCCAAGCGTCTGCCCCTTGTATCCAAAGACGATCGCTTGAGTAGTTGACCCGCTCGCTATCCGCACGACCCAGACATCTTTTGGCGTGTGATAGCTGGAGTGCGTAGCGGCGACTTGCGCGCAAAGGCTCGTCGAGAACACCTCTGACCTGGTGAACCCTGTCAATGGCCTACCCGTACTGTCGCGAGGATATTCGCCTCCGTGAAAGAGCACTTGGCCCGGGTGGAGTGGTCGGCCGTAGGTGGCCATCTCAGTGTCAACTCTTGCCGCGTCGTAGTGCGGGTACGAGTTTCTGTACTCGTAAATCGCTGGGATGTCTTGCAAACGCGGCATCTCAGCCCGGGCCGCCTTGAACGACCGCAGCGCGCTGAGCTTTGCTTCTATCAAACTGGGCAACAGGTTGTTGTGCAGATTCACTGCACGATGTGCATGATTCAAGGGATCGTGAATCACGAAACCGACCTCCACAGCCGGCAGTAGCGGCAACATCTCCGTACTGTCGCGAACTGCGGCGAATCTATCGAAGGGTTCGTAGACCAAGGGGTAAATGTCAACGAGAGGAAGCGTCATCGGAGTCATCCTTGATTGTTTAAGTCTGCGGGCTTGCGAGTTTGCTTTGTGCCGGCGGTGGCCCGTTCAGAAGGCCCTTTGCCTGAGACAACGAGAGCCAATGGCGAAAACCGACATCACTTTTGTCAAAAGACAAACCGTTCCCAGTGACGACTTCGTGTCGCGAAAGGGCCGATCTGCGGCTCGAATCGTCGATGGTCTAATCGACTTCGTCGCCGCACGCGCTCCGCCAATGAAGATCGGCAACGTCCCCGCGCATGGTACCCGAGACGGAAGGCGTCCTTCGCTCGTATGCCGACTCGCATCAAATGATGCATGGACTGCTGCCTGTCGCGCACACTCGGACTCTGACGGACGGGCCCGTCGCGCTGCGGCCTTCCTGGATAAGCCACAAAAAACCAGCCGTTTTGCTATCCTGCCAGACGGCGACTTCTGCGTTCCCACTGACTAGTGTTGCCATGCTGTTCGCGCCTGCGCGGCGCGTAACCGCAGGCAAGATGATTCAAACCACTTAAGAGACAGACATGTTCGCAGTTTCAGAGAATCATCGAAACCACATGCTCAAACAGCCGGTTTCGTATCGCCTCGGTCAGAACTGGACCGAAGACCATCGACTCGCGCTTTTGATGCTCGCAAGCAGCTTACCGGATGCCGCGACCGTTAGTGACCTGCCAACCGCAACTGACGCGAAAACGGCGTTAGACGGCGGACATCGATCCGACACCTTCGGGCATTTCAAATCGATTCGAGCAGCGTTGTTAGATGCGAACGATTCACTTCTTGACCAGCCGTTGTTCGATTCTGTCGGCGAATTGGCACCCAGAGAGAGGCTGACGCGGGTGCAAACTCACTGCACGAACTGCCAGGAGGCGCTAATTTTTGCGGCAAAATCATGGCGTGACGTAAAAGAACGGTCACGCGTTTGCAAACAAGGCCACGTGTATTTTACGGGTACCTACAGCTTTATCGACGGCAACGGAGCCCGCTAGATGCTCTTTCTCCATATCTCCGACATCCACTTCAAGCAAGTCGAGGTAGGCCAGCCAGACGATCCCAATCTGGCCTTACGAAACGACCTGATTCGCGATGTCAAAGCGATGCGGGAACGCATTGGACGTCCTGCCGATGGAGTGTTGATAACGGGGGACATCGCGTTCGCAGGAAAGGCCGCCGAGTACGACTTCGCCTACCAATGGTTAGAAGACGAACTCTGTCCCGCAGGCGGCTGCGCGATCGACAGCGTCTTCGTCGTGCCTGGCAATCACGACGTCGATCGGAGCGTGGAGACTGGACCGGCTTTCATGGCCGCGCGCAAGCAACTCCGCGAGATTGGAGCAAAGGACGCCGACAGTGAGATAAGAAAGTGGTTGCGAGACCGCATCTCGGCCGACGTCATCTTCGGCCCCATCGAAAACTATAATCGGTTCGCGGCAAAATTTTTGTGCGCGCTGCGCCCGTACATCGAGACCGAGGCCGAGCGGCAGCAAGCGGGAGTGACGAGCCGTCCATTCGCTAGTAGAGATCTGCCGCTCGATGATGGCTCGAAACTTAGATTATGGGGTTTCAATACCGTACTGATATCGAACGAGGACGATCGCGAAGGGCGGATGCTGATCGACCCGGCTGCGGCTCAAATCCCGGTCGAAGATGGCGTGACACACCTTGTGATGTGCCATCATCCGTTGGGATGGCTGAAGAACAGACAGGCCTTTGAAGACCGTGTGAACAGCGTGGCAAAAATCCATCTCTTCGGACACGAGCATACGCGTCGTGTGGAGGAGCATAAGCGCTATGTGCGGGTACGAGCTGGCGCGCTGCAGCCAGACCGCGACGACGCTGACTGGAAACCTGGTTATAACTGGATCGATGTCTCGGTCGACACGGACGGACCAAAGCGCTTCCTCAAGGTAAGGCTTTGGGTAAGAATGCACGAAGTGTCGCAGTTTCAGGCCATTCACGATCCGGACGACCGCGAAATTTGGGAGAGTCGATTTGACCTGCCGGCGTGGGCGCCGGTGGCGACAGCATCCACTCCAACGCAACTCGAAACCGTATCAATGCCGGAGGGACCGATGACTACGGATGGCGCGTCGCCCGTCACGGTCCGGAGCGTGACGATCAAGTTCTTTAAGCTTAAGGAACACGAACAACGGCGCGTTATTGCAAATCTCGAACTCGACCGAGAGGATGACAGGAACCTTAAGGACTATGAGGTGGCGATCAACGCCGTCCGTCGCAGTCAAGAAAATGGGAAGCTGCAACTATTGAACGACTTGGTCGACGAGATGTTGGCCGGGCAGGGGGGATCGTGATGGGCAAAAAGGAATTCAAGTTTCTGGAAGAGTACAGATCCGCCGCGCCGAGCGAGACACGCGAGGTTGTGGAGGCTCGTCGCAGCGCTCACGAGAGCCTGTTCGCGCTCGTCAAACAAATGGACAAGGTCTATGACCTCTGTCGCATTGCATTCGCTCTGCCATTTGACAAGGAGACTGTGTCGGAATGGTTCGAGAAGACTGTCAAAGCCGCGGATATCCACTTCTCTCTCGCCATCGACAAGGCAGAAGGCGCGCGTATCGCCACACTTGTGCTCCGGGACTTAGCTTGGCGAGCCGGCGTGTCATGTTCGCTCGCGAGTTTAGTGGCATCTTATTGCGGTAGGCGCGAACCGGCAGGCGGTGGCGATCTCTTGAGCGAGGCTCGCGACGCGATAAGCGCTTCGGCTAGCGAGCGCAGGATTGTCCTGGCAGACAAGAAGATAACGATGCCAGCCGCTAAAGACCTCAAAGCGGAGCTCGATGCGGCGCAAACCAATTTCCAGGGGCCGACGGTTCGAGCCGCCTTGGACGCGGTATCAGCTGACCTACGAGACGGCACGACAAAAGTAGCAAATGCGGCAAACGATGCCGCTATAGCGCTGAGAAGTGATGTGACACGTCTCACCGAAGAGGTAGACATGCTCTGGTGGTATATCGGCGATTGGAGCGAGCTCATCGACAGGCCCCGGACGGCTCTCGTCGGACCATTGATCGCCTTGGCCTCGGCGGTCGAACTCGGCGATCTCGTGCGTTCGATACCGGGGCCGTACGGCGCGTATGGCCTGTTGCGGCGGGCGTTGGGCAAGCTTGCGGGCAAGAAGACGTCCTTGAAATCGGCGATCGAAGGAATCGAAGTTGAGGTTCTTGCGCGCCTACGCAAGCCTCTGCCGGAAGGAGCCCGAACGCTCTTTCCGGTGCATGCTGCAATCAATCTTGCGGTCGAACGCGGAACTGCGCATTGGAGTGAAGCCCTCGAAGGATTGTTGGGAACCATTCCCGCCGACGAGGTAACCCTCTACGAACTGGCGGTGCATACGTTCCGCGAACGCTTGCTGATCGGATACGGTGGGCTCGGGAAATGAACGCCGTCACAAGCCCGTGCTCGATCCAGGATTGTCCAGTTCAGTCAATCGGCAAATGCAAGCTAGGTAACGACCCGGTTGAGAGTTGTCCCCACTATGGACGGAATGAGCCTGAGCCTGAGGCCGAATTCCGTGCCGACGACCCCGCACCTCTCGTGACAAGCGCCCCGGTATCCATTGTTTCAGGGGATGTAATGCACCTAGATGAGGTGGTTGCATTCTCCCGGCAACGCCCGATCCGCACGGTCGCACTTGTAGGAGAGCACAAAGCGGGCAAGACGACCCTGTTGTCTGCTATCTACGAGATGTATTGCAAGGGGCCGTTCGCCGGCGCAACTTTCGCCGGTAGCCGCACTTTGGTCGGCTTCGCAAAACGGCATCATCTGGCTCTTCTGAGTTCGCAGAGGACGACTCCCACCGTTCCTCGTACGAGCCGAAATGATCCCCCGTCATTTTTTCATTTAGCATTGGCAGTAAGTCCAGGCAACATCGTCAATCTCGTGATGTCCGACCGCTCAGGAGAGGCCTACAGCTTCGCACGTACCGCGACAGAACTTATCCCGACTCTTTCCGAGCTTGCGCTCGCTCAACGCATCTGCTTTGTTCTGGACGGCGCAAGGCTTGCTTCAATCGAACAACGAACGGCTTATACGCGAAAGTTCAAGCAGATGATTCACGCCTTAAACGACAACGGCGCGTTGGCGCACCGGCCGGTCGTGGAGATTCTTTCGACGAAATTCGACATCACCACGACGCGGACTGACGCGGAGCATCAGCTCAACTATCTGGCAGAGTACGAACGTCAGATTGTGGAGGAGTTTGCGCGCAAGGACTTGGCGGTCGAATGTTTTCGCGTATGCGCGTTGCCGAAGAAGGATCAAGCGGTTGGCTTCGTCGGGCTCGACGAAACCGTGAGGCGGTGGACCGCACCGTTGTCGTTACCAAGCATCCTGCCCGTTGCTCTCCCCACCCTGCCGCGTCAGATTGACCGAATCCTGGCCAAAGCCGAACCCTTGGAGCAGGAATGAACCCGCATCGATACATGGTTTTCGGTTTCCACGGGTCAGGCAAATCCACTTTCGCAGCTGCACTGTGGCATCTGCTCGATAGCAGGGAGTTACAGACCGCCCTGGAGAAGGGTAAGCATTCGGGAGACTTCCGATATCTCGAGGAAATCGCGCAGTCCTGGTCCGAAGGTTGGGAGGTCGAACGGACGAAGAGCGATCAGGTGGAAGATATCGCAATCAACCTCCGACATCCGCAATCGGCAACGGATTTGACACTGGAGTTCACCGACCTCCCGGGCGAGAGGTTCGAAGCCGCATTCGCCAACCGCCTCTGCTCCGCCGAGTTTATCGAACTAGTGAACGATTCGTCCGGCATGCTCCTGTTCGTGAGCGCCGATCGGAACATCGACGGAGTGACAATTCTGGATGCTCTTGGATCGGACGACTCCGACGACGAGGCGGAGGAAGAACCGCCGTCAACCGCGGACAATCCAGCGACGGATGTTGCATCCGGCGAGGATTCGCCGTGGCTTCCAGAACGGACACCCCTCCAGGTCCAGATAGTCGATCTGCTCGAGGCAATGCAGCGACCGCCCTTCGAGACCAGCGCTTCGCGGGTGGCGATCATCGTTTCCGCGTGGGATCTGACCGACGAGGAGTCGGCCGACGACTGGTTAGCGAAGCGGATGCCGCTGCTCCAACAATACCTCGCGAACACGCGGGGGCCTGGTGACGTCCGCGTCTACGGGGTCTCCGCGCAAGGCGGACGCCTATCGAAGAAAGAAAAAGGTCCGGGCCCAGACCGCGCGCGGCTCTTGCAGGTGCAACCGCCGAGCCGCCGCATCAAAATTACTGGTCACGAAGTTGCACCACATGACCTCACATGCCCATTGCTATGGTTGGGCGGCTGGACCACAAAGCTGTGAATATGTCCGAAGGCGAGAAGCTAGATCAGGCTCTGTTTGGTTATTCACGGGGCCACCGTCAAATCGCGGCGTCGGTCCGGCTCCCGCCCGCCGACCTTTACCGGCTGTCTGCGGCAACTGACCTTGCTACAGGAGCTCGGTTGGCACAGGATGAGAGTTACATAACTGGCCTTCCTCTCGAGGAGTCCAAGCGATACGCCCTCATCAGAACGTGGCCTGCTCCGGAACTGTCTCGGCCTGGTTGCGTCTGGAGTCACGTGCTGCTGCTAGACGCACGTGTCCTTGCTTCACGCACGAACCTCCACGATCTGCTCCAATACTTCAGACGTCCGCACGGTGACTTCGACGCTTATGGGATAGCGGCATCGATGAATATGAGGTCGACTACGTCTCCTTCTATCGACGAATCGGAGCTGCAATGTGCAGTCGAAAACTACTATTCTGGACGGCCCACGCTGTTATCCGCGAAGTTGGATCGGAAAACCGTGGAAAGTGTCGTCATGTCGATGTGGTCGCAGCAATGGCCGAGGTTACGTCTGGCGTTCACTTTCCGCACGGCCCGCACCGAGCGCAGGAAAAGCGATGTGATCCAGTACGACGTCCAGATGAACTCGCCCATCGATGCGGAAATGCGAGAGGACGAGATATCGAACTGGGCTCGTGTGGGCGCCAGTGACGCTGCGACGTGCCAGGTGACCGATCTCCGTCGCTTTTTGTGGCGATACGGTCGGGACATCGCTGCCGCGCGAAGCAACTATCGGATGTTGGTCGAGTTGTTTCTGCTCGGACGCGGAGAGCAGAACATTCCCACCGAACATGCGCTGGAAGTCTTTCGGGCACTTCCCGATCTGACCGACGGGGAAATTCTGAAGAAGGACATTCTTGGAATCCCGGCGGCTTCGCCGTCCCTCTCGCCACCGATCTCTCCGGTGGGTCTGCTGGAGGTGGTTGCGAACCAGAACGTGCACCGATTCGTTCCTCCAGACACTGTCGCCCGACGCTTTGAGACTTTGCATCCGGTGGAAATCGGGGAAGTTGCACAATATTTGGATCTGCATTATGACGCGCTGTCCCGTGGGCCGGGGAGCTTGAAAACGTCATCGTGACTCGGGTCGATGCAAGCACGCTGACGCAGAATTTTCCTCGACGCTTCATGATGCAGGTTCTTCGAGCACGGCCCGATCTGGTTAGATGGGACACGGTGTCCATGCTGTCGAACGACGAGATCGTCGAGTTGCTTGACGCTCATCCTGCGCTGCTCACGGAGTACACGCTTGCCGCGACGGTAGTGCGGCGGGACTTGGGGGCTGCCAAGAACAACGAATTGGTCCAGAGAAACCCGCAGCTGTTGTTCGAAGCCGCGCTCGATGCAATTGCAAGCGGCGAAATCAATTTCGTTTGGACGAGCCTTTGGGCCTCGAATGCGGGCGCAGTCTTCGCGACAGGCTGGCCAAGGACTGAACGTTCATGGTCCCGGGTCCAACTCGGCGTTGCCTGCCTGGGATATCCCCGTCATGGCAGTCCACGCGCGGAGGAGTGGGCAACCATTCTCACGTCACTCCCCGATGATCTGCGCGGCGATGACCGTGTGCGACTCCAAGCGTACTTGTTGCGGAATGCGTTGGATGAAGGCTCCGCTGGAACGTGGAAGCTATGCTCAGTAGTGCTTCCCGAATTGCGCACGGCAGTGTTGAAAGGTGCCCTGCCGAGCGATATTTATCGAATGCTGTCGGCCGATCTGCCGACGTTCAACACAGCAGGCAATTGGGATATCAATCGGCGTGTCTTAATCTGTCTATCGTATCTGCGGAGGAGATTCGCTGACACCAATGTCGAAAGCGCGCTCGGCCTATCGGAGTACGATCTGCACGTGCTTTTCGAAGGCGCAGACGATGAGGATGACTCGAAACGTCCGCGCTTCTGGTGGTTCTGACGTTGATCGCGCTCGCCATTAGTTACAACCGTCCTACGGTAGCATGGCCGCGCCCGAAGCACGTGAGTATCTTGCGGGAAAGGGGGGCAGTCCAGCAGGCCGCCGATGCAGCGGCACGGCGTTTCTTCGTTCGTGGCGCTGGTCATGCTGATGCTCCCCGGAGCGAGTGATCGAGGTGCGCGCGGTCACGCCACCGTAGTGGTTGCCACTGAAACCGTAGCGCCGACCATCTTACCAGCGCAGGCGCGCGCATGACCGGTGACGCACCGCTGGCGCTGCCCGCCCTGCCCGGCCCCGCCGGCCAAGGACCCGACGAAAGTGTCGCCGAGAAACGCTGACCCAGCCCTATTTTTAGCTACGCTCCAGCTTGAGTCGACACCCCAAACTCAAACTGAGGTTCGCACACTTGCCTGCGCCATTCGCTGAAGCGCCGCGGCGCCCCGTCTTAGTTGCACCCAAACAACAAAGCCGGCACAAGGCCGGCTTTGTTGTTTGGGAAGCATAACGTTGCACTTTGTCAGGGAAGCATATCTTTGCACTTGGGGCAAAAATATCCTTCCTGTCTCATTGCGACCGAGCCCTTCGAATCCCGTTGGTGGAGCGGAGGAGGATCGAACTCCCGACCTTCGCATTGCGAACGCGACGCTCTCCCAGCTGAGCTACCGCCCCAACAGTCGACCATCATACACATGCATTTCCGCGCTTGGCAATAGGGGTTTCAGTACCCCTGAAGCGTCACTTTGACGGCGCGCCGGCCAGCACCCATTCGACCACCGAACGGACGTCGGCGTCGCTCATGCGCGGGTGCGCGGGCATCGGAATCGCACCCCAGACGCCGGAACCGCCTTCCTTCACCTTCTTCTGCAGCTTCGCCACGGCCTGCGGATCGGACTTGTAACGTGCGGCGATATCCTTGAACGACGGGCCGACCAGCTTGCGGTCGACCGCGTGGCAGCCCATGCATGCGTTGCCGCGCGCTACCTTCAGGCCGTCGCCGACGTCCGCATGCGCGGCGCCCGGCATGCCGGCCGCGAGCGCCACGGCCGCGGCGCCCTGCACCATCCACTGTTTCATCTGCTTCATCTGCACGATCTTCATTGCGGCTGTGCCTTCGGGTTGCCCGGGTGCACGTTCGACGAATTCGAGATCGGCGCGGGCGGCTGCAATGGCGTGGACTGCACCGACGCGTCGGGCACCGCACCGACCGTCGCGGTGTCCGCCGGCGCGGCGGCAGCCTGCGTGCCGGATGCGCCGCTCGCGGGCGACGCGGCCTGCAGCGCCTGCGCGTCCTGCGGCTTGACGTACTGGAACACCTTCACGACCTTCTCGACGCCCGGCACCTGGCTCGCGGCTTCGGCGCCGCGATTGCCTTCGTCGACCGTCACGAGACCCATCAGGTAAAGGTTGCCGCGCTCGCTGACAACCTTGTAGTAGTTCGCCGAAATGCCCTTCGTCGCGATCAGCTCGGACTTCACGCGCCCTTCGAGGTACGAGTCGTTCGCGCGCGACGACAACGACGCCGCCGGCTCGACCGACAGTTCGTTGACGATGCCGTTCACGTTGTTGATGCCGCGCACGATTTCCTCGGCGCGCTGCTTCGACGCATTGTTCGGCACTTCGCCCGTCAGCAGCACGCGGCGGTTGAACACCGTCACGTTCACGTGCGACTGGTCCGGCAGCCCGTTGTTGATCTGCGAAAGCGCCTTGACCTGGATCTCGCGATCTTCCGTCTGCGCACCGAGCGTACGACGATCGGTCGCGATCAGCGCGCCGCCGCCGGCCGCTGCACCCACGACCCCGAGCACACAACCCTGCAGCGACACGGCGAGGCCCGCCGTCAGCGCGGCGAGCAGCGTGGTTCTGACGAGCGTCTGTTTGACGCGGCTTTGATTCATCGACGGCTCTCCTTCGTTCAATCCTCACCCAGCAGCATCGCGTCGATGCCATCGCACAGGCAGTGGATAGTCAGCAGATGGACTTCGTGGATGCGCGCCGCGCGAACGGCGGGCACACTGATCGGAATATCGGTGTCGGACAGCGCGGCCGCGACCGCGTGGCCGTTGCCGCCCGTCAGCGCGACGACGGTCATCTCGCGCTCGTGCGCTTCGTCGATGGCCGCGAGCACACGCGGCGACGCGCCGGTCGGGTCGAGCACCAGCAGGATGTCGCCGGTCTGGCCGAGCACGCGCACCTGCTGCGCGAACAGTTGCCCGGCCGCCGCCGAGCCCGCGAGGCCGGCCTGCGACGCATCGGTGGCCAGCGCGATCGCGGGCAGGCCCGGACGCTCGCGCTCGAAGCCGCCGACGAGCGACACCGCGAGATAGTGTGCGGCGGCGGCCGACGGGCCGTCGCCGCACGCGACGATCTTGTTGCCGTTCGCCAGCGCGGCGAACATCGCGTCGACCGCGGCTGCGATCGGCAACGACAGCGCGTCGGCCGCTTCGGCATGAAGCGCGGCGCTATCGCGAAATTGTTGCTGAATACGTTCGACTGACATCGATTCCTGGTGAACTGGGCGCGTGGCACGCATCGCGCGACATCGTGGGTGCGGCGAGTTTACCGTACTCCAGCACCCTCTCCAGCGGTCCGGCAAGAACTCTTTACATCTCGTCACAGCTCGCGGCTACGCATCGTCGGTACGAAATGCGTCGCGCAGCCACGCGAGCCGCCCGGCCTCGAACGCGACGACGTCGAAACGGCATGCGGCACCGGCACCGTGCCGCGCCCAGAACTGAAGCGCCGCCGCGACCAGGCGCCGCCGCTTGCGCCAGCCGACGCTCGCGGCCGCGCCCCCATGCCGGACGCTGCGCCGCGCGCGCACTTCGACGAACACGAGCACGCCGTCGGGCTCGCGCATCACAAGATCGAGCTCGCCGCCGCGCATCGTCACGTTCGCCGCGACGAACGCGAGGCCGCGGCGTTCGAGAAACTGTCGTGCACGCTGCTCGAATGCCGCGCCGACCGGTTTGGATCGCGCCGCACCGGAAAAGTTGTCGCCCGCGCGCGGCAAACCGCGCCCGCCATCCGGCCGCGCCGGCGCCGCGTGGCACAATGCCGTCCTTGTTCCGCTTGCGCCGCGATTGCGCGCATTGCCTGCCATGACTGCCCTCCTCGAACTCGCGCAAACGCAGCACTACCCGAGCGCCGCGCTCTACGTGGTCGCCACGCCGATCGGCAACACCGCCGACATCACGCTGCGCGCGCTGCACGTGCTCGGCCTCGTCGACCGCATCGCGGCCGAAGACACCCGCAACACGGGCCAGCTGCTCGCCCGCTACGGGATCTCGAAGCCGCTCGTCGCCGTGCACGAGCACAACGAACGCGAAGCCGCGCAGCGCGTGATCGAACTGCTGCGCGCCGGCGAACGCGTGGCCTATGTATCGGACGCCGGCACGCCCGGCATCTCGGACCCCGGCGCGCGGCTCGTCGATGCGGTGCGCGCCGCCGGCTTCGCGGTGATCCCGCTGCCGGGCGCGAGCGCGGCCGTGACCGCGCTGAGCGTGGCCGGCGACTGGGCCGGCGCATTCACGTTCGCGGGCTTCCTGCCGCCGAAGGCCAAACAGCGCGCGACCGCGCTACAGGCGCTGGTGTCGCACCCGTATGCACTGGTGTTCTACGAAGCACCGCACCGGATCGCCGAAACCGTCGCCGCGCTCGCCGACGCATTCGGCCCCGCGCGCCGGCTGCTGATCGCGCGCGAACTCACCAAGCTACACGAGCAACTGTTCCAGGGCACCCTGGCCGAAGGACAGACCTGGCTCGCCGGCGATGCGAACCGGCTGCGCGGCGAATTCGTACTGGTTGTCGAGGGCGCGCCGGCGACGAGCGGCAAAGCCGACGACACCGCGCACGACGCGCTGCTCAGGCTGCTGCTGGAAGAAGTACCGGTGAAGAGCGCGGCCAAGCTCGCGGCCGCGCTGACGGGCGCGTCGCGCAACGCGCTGTATGCGCGCGCGCTCGCGCTGAAGGAAGGCTGACGCGCGACGACGCCGCGCGGAAACGACAAAGGGCTGCCGGAAGGCAGCCCTTTGTGCATGAGCGGACGGATCTGCCGCGTTACTTCGTCGAGACCGACGCGAGCATTTCGTCGCGTGCCTCGCGCGCTTCCTGCGGCGACAGCCCTTCGATCTTCACGCGGCCCGTGCCGGCGTGCACGAGGCCGATCACCTTGGCGGCCGCATACGACAGGTCGAGCACGCGGCCGCGCTTGAACGGCCCGCGATCGTTGACCTTCACGACGACCCACTTGCCGGTCGACGCGTTCGTCACCTTGATGTACGACGACAGCGGCAGCGTGCGGTGCGCGGCGGTAAGCGCATTCATGTTGAACCGCTCGCCGTTCGCGGTGCGGCGGCCGTGGAAATCCCGCCCGTACCAGGACGCGCGCCCCGTCTGGCGGAAGTCGGACACATCCTTGCCGTCGATCGGCTCGGCGTCGGCCAGCGACGGCTTCTTCGCGTCCTTGCTGTCGGCAGCCGGCATCGACGCCAGTGCGGAATCGAAATTCAGTTGCTGCTTGTCGTTGTCCGCCTTCGCGGCAGCGGCCGTCTTGTCGACCGCGTTCTTCTGGTTCGCGCTTCCGGTGGTCTGGCTGGGTGGCACCGCACAGCCCGTCAGCGCAAAAAATAATGCAATGGTCCCGAATCGACTCGGAAATCGTACGTTCATCGACGTGTCGCCTTCTGGTTCGGGCCGCTCCTTCACGACGCTGTTTCACAGCGCACATACGCGGCCCGGACGGCAAATGCGTGCACGCCCCGCTCGAATGCGAGCAGGCGGCTAGCATGGGCGCGGCTTTCGTCTATGCCGCAACCGTCCTGATTAGCTTTCACGTCTGGCGCAACCTGTCCCCAACAGCCTGACCAGACCCCACATGCCGCCATCGAACATGGCTTCACGTTCGCGCGCGTCGATACGACCAACGCACAGGAACGGCGGCACAGGCCTCATCCGGCGGCGCGGCAGCAGGGCCGCAGGCGGGCGCGCAGCACCCGGCCGGACAAGACGTGAGCACCGAATGCTCGGTGCTGGATACACCGCCGGACTCCCCGGCGGCTGATGCTTGACGGTGATTTCGACGCCTCTTTTAACGGGGCCGAAACACCAGCGAATTGCGTGAAATTCACGCGCAATGGGGCGCATTATACATAAATCAAAACGCCATCTCGAAAAGGCGCCCGGCCGGACCATTGATTCTCACTATGGCGGTAACAATCGACATGCTCCGGGATTGCCCGTAGACGCGCGTCGCGCGGTGCGCCGCACGGGCGGCAGGCAGCGCGCGCGACCGGTACAATCGCTCCTTTTAGCCGCCGGTGCCTCCATGAAAGTCACGCTCATTCCGGTCACGCCGTTCCAGCAGAACTGCTCGCTGCTCGTCTGCGAGAAGACGGGCCGCGCCGCCGTCGTCGATCCGGGCGGCGATCTCGACCGGATCGAACAGGAAGTCGCGCGGCAGAACGTGCAGGTCGAAAAGGTGCTGCTCACGCACGGGCACATCGATCACTGCGCGGGCGCGAAAACGCTCGCGACGCATTACGGCGTGCCGATCGAGGGGCCGCAGGAAGAAGAGCGCTTCTGGATCGAGAAGCTGCCGACGCAGAGCGAGCGCTTCGGTTTTCCGGCCGCCGAAGCCTTCGAGCCCGACCGCTGGCTGAACGACGGCGACACCGTGCGGTTCGGCGACGAAACGCTCGAGGTCTATCACTGCCCGGGCCATACGCCGGGCCACGTCGTGTTCTTCAGCCGCGCGCATCGCGTCGCGATCGTCGGCGACGTGCTGTTCGCGGGCTCGATCGGCCGTACCGATTTCCCGCGCGGCAATCACGCGGATCTCGTCCGTTCGATCAAGGAAAAACTGTGGCCGCTCGGCGACGACGTCACGTTCGTTCCGGGCCACGGCCCCGTGTCGACGTTCGGCGACGAGCGCCGCACGAACCCGTTCGTGTCCGACAAGGTGTTCGGATGAACCAGACCGCCATTCAGGAAATCTACGTCAGCACCGACGTCGAGGCCGACGGCCCGATTCCGGGCCCGCACTCGATGCTGAGCTTCGCATCGGCCGCCTATACCGAGGACAAGCAGCTGATCGCGACGTTCTCGGCGAACCTCGAGACGCTGCCGGGCGCACAGGCGCATCCGGTGCAGGAAGCTTGGTGGAAGACGGAGCCCGAAGCGTGGGCTGCGTGCCGGCGCGACCTGCAGGCGCCCGAGGCGGCGCTGGTCGCGTACGTCGACTGGGTCGAGGCGCTGCCCGGCAAGCCCGTGTTCGTCGCGATGCCGGCCGGTTTCGACTTCACGTTCATGTTCTGGTACATGATGCGCTTCGCGGGGCGCTGCCCGTTCTCGTGGTCGGCGCTCGACATCAAGACGCTCGCGTTCGCGATGACGGGCCTGCCGTACCGCAAGGCGATCAAGCCGCGCTTTCCGAAGCACTGGTTCGACGACCATCCGCATACGCACGTCGCGCTCGACGACGCGATCGAGCAAGGCGCGCTGTTCTGCAACATGCTCGCCGACCTGCGCCGGCAGCAGGCAGCGCTCGCGGGCCTCGCCGTGTCGGATACCGATCGGTCGGAAAACGCGGGGACGGGACAAAACCCCACGGATCCGCGAGCAAATTAGCGAATCTCGCTCAACAGCGCCACGCCAGATTGCCTTTCCTTTCCCGGCCCTCTAACATTCAGCGTGTTGTAGCTGCCGCATGGAGGCGCAGGTGACGCTCGATTCCTTTTCGCAAAAAATCCTTCGCCTGTTGCAGCTCGACGCGCGCCGTTCCGTGCAGGAAATCTCCGACCAGGTCGGGCTGTCGAGCACGCCGTGCTGGCGCCGCATCAAGGACATGGAACAGTCGGGCGTGATCCAGCGCTACACGGCGCTGCTCGATCGCGAGAAGCTCGGCCTGCATGTTTGCGCGCTCGCGCACGTGCACCTGACCCGCCACAACGAAGGCGGCGTCGAACAGTTCGAGCGCGAGATCGCGACCTGCCCGGAAGTCACCGAGTGCTACAGCACGACCGGCGAGGCCGATTACATCCTCAAGATCGTCGCGCCCGACATCAAGGCCTACGACGTGTTCCTGCACGAACGCATCTTCAAGATCCCGGCCGTGTCGCAGGTGCGCACGAGCGTCGTGCTGCGCGAAATCAAGTTCGACACGCAACTGCCGCTGTAACGCGCTGGCCCGCATGGACGGCCCGCGCTCGCGGGCATCGCGTCACGCCTGCGCGGGCATCGCGCGCGTGAAGTCGATCCGGCTCGCGCCGAACTCGCGCTTGAGCGCGTCGGCGTCGATCCGGCCGGCCAGCGCCGCATCGGTGCCGCCCGGATCGCTCGCGAGCGTCACGTCGATCTCGAGCCCCGTACTCAGGTAATGCAGGTTGATCTCCGCCGCGCGCAGCCCGCGCTGCGCGAGCGCGGCCTCGAGCCGTGCCGCGATCTCGCCGCGCGGCGGCAGCGCGAGCGCCGGACGGCGCGCCGCGTCGTTCTCGGGGTCGACGTGGATCAGCGCATCGAGCACGCGCGGGTCGGTCAGCACGCGCGCGCGCGCGGTCTCGGCGATGTAATGCCCTTCGGAGACGGAGATCTTCGGGTCAACGAGGATGTGTGCGTCGACGAGCGCGGCATCGCCCATCTTGCGCGTGCGCAGGTCGTGCACGTCGCGCACGCCGGGGGTCGCCACGAGCAGCGCGCGGATCTCGGCCGTGTCGGCCGTGTCGAGCGCGCGGTCGGAGAGGTCCTGCAGCGCGTCATAGCCGAACGTCCAGCCCATGCGCGCAACCATGAAGCCGACGATCGCCGCCGCGATCGGGTCGAGCAGCCGCACGCCGGCCAGGCTGCCGACGATGCCGATCGCGACGACGAGCGACGACGCGGCGTCCGAACGCGCATGCCATGCGTTCGCGACGAGCATCGCCGAGCGCACACGCCGCGCCTCGCGCAGCATGTAGCGAAACAGCGCTTCTTTCGACACGAGCACCGTCAGCGCGACGACCAGTGCGGAAAAATGCACGGCCGGGATGTTTTCGAGATTAACGAGGCGGTCGCCGGCGCGCCAGAGCATGCCGATTCCGACCGCAATCAGGATAGCGCCGAGAAACAGCGACGCGACCGTCTCGTAGCGGCTGTGCCCATAATTGTGGTCGGCGTCCGGCGATGCGCCGCTATGCCGATTCGCAACCAGCACGACGAAATCCGAGATCAAATCGGAAATCGAATGTACACCGTCGGCAATCAACGCCTGCGAATGCGCAATCGTGCCGACGACGATCTGAAATGTTGCCAGCACGACATTCAGTACGATACTGACGAGCGTGCTCTTGCGCGCAACTGCGTGCTTATCTGCGCTTTGCGCGTCGCCGGAAAACGTGGACATGAAATATGAGATATCGGTGTGCGATACGCAATTCTATCAAAAGCGCCCCGCGAGACTCGCCAATATCAACAAATTCCTCATTCAAATCAATCGCTTATGCGAACGTGTCGCATTTTCATTCACGCCGCATTATTACATTTTCATGACAAATTTCCGCACACCGACGAGTGTCCGGAAACAAAAAAGCCGCGCTCCCGAACGGACACGCGGCTCTTTTGAGGCAGACGACTTAAACAGACGTTTAAATCGCAAACTGTTCGCGGTTCTTGCCGGCGATCCAGCGCGGCGGCTTGCCGCGGCCCGACCACGTCGCGCCCGTTTCCGGATCGCGGTATTTCGCGGCCACGCCTGCGCGCGGACGGCCAACCTTACCTGCCTTCGCGCGGTTGAGGCCGAGTTCGGCGAGCGAAAAGCCGTAGTCGGCAATTTTCTGCTTCACGTCATTCAGCACTTCAGCGTATTCACGCGACTTCGCTTCTTCGATTTGCTTCTCCAGCTTCTCCCGCTGGGCCAGCAGGTCCTTGTAAGAAGACATAGTTTCCCTTTCTATCTGACTAATGGCGCCGGTCTGCCGCCAGCTCACCATTCATGAAATATATGTGCCTCGGATTTTCGAAGGCAGAGATTAGCACAAAAAAGATTTGATAGAAGCGAGATTCATGAAAATCCCGAGATCAATTGTAATTCGTCCATGTCGTTTTGACCGGCCGCGGCCTTTTCTCAAATTTTTACGTTCCTACACAGAGATTAGGACATTAGCGATTGCCGATTAAGACTATCAACATACGCAATTACCCTGCATACGAAAAATCAAAGCTTTCATGGGACGACAGGTTTGCAAAAATCGGATGGCGCGACTTGCTATAAACGGACAAACCAATCCGCGACGTCACGCCACATCCCCCGCGCATGCGATCAGCCGGTCGCGCAGCGCGCCGGCATCGGCCGGCGGCGCATCGAACGGCGTGCGTACGCGGCGGCCGTCGCACCGCCAGTCGGCGCCGTGACGATCGACGCCGAGCAGGTCGAGCCCGTCGCGGCGCGCATCGCCGGCATCGTATGCGCTCCACAGCGCCTGTTCCTCGTCGAACCCGAGCGGCGGCAGCGCATCGAGATGCGTGCCGTCGACCCAGCCCATGCGCCCGAAGCCGCCGATATAGCGCAGCCGCTCGATATCGAGCGCCCAGAACGTGAAATCGCCGAGCGCGAGATAACGCGCGGCGTCCGGCTCGTAGCGCAGGTAGCGCGCGGTGACGTGCGGATCGTCGCCGAGCGGCACGAAACGGCCGAGCAGCGTCGCGCGTTCGGCGTTCAGCACGTCGCCGTCGGGCGCGTCGACGACGAGGAAACCCGCGCGCGGATCGGCGGCGAGGTTGCGCGTATGTTCGGCGAGGCCGCTCACGAGAATCACGGGCCGATGGCTTGCATCCGGCACAAACGGGACGACCGTCGGATACGGGAAGCCCTGCGGATCGCGCGCATGGGTGGCAAGCGTGCCGAGCGCGCAGCGGTGCAGCAGATGCAGGGCGAAGGCGGGATCGATGTTCAAGAAGACTCCTGCGGTCGAAGGGCGGCGCTTCGGGCACGCCGCGTGCGCTTCGATGTTACCCGCGGGCGCCGCACGCCGCGTATCGGCCGAACGGCCGACACGGCGCCAGGCACCGGATGGACGGCGCGCTGCCGCGACGTGACCGGATCGCCGGATCATCCACCGAACGGGCAGCGCCCGGCAGGATCGTAAGCGGTTCGATAGAATCGGACGATTCAGACGGACGCCGCGTGCGTCCATGCATCCTTTGACGAGCCTTCCGTGTCCGAATCCGCCTCCCCCGAATCGTCGTCCCCGTTCGCCGCGCCGCCGGACGCGCATCGCGTGCTGTCGCTCCCGGCCCGCCAGCGTGCGCGCACGGCGTCGATGGCGCTGTTCTTCGTCGCCGGCATGATGTACGCGTCGTGGGGCGTGCACGTGCCGACCGTGCGCGACAAGTTCGCGCTGAACCCCGGGCTGCTGTCGATTGCGCTGTTCGCGGTCGCCGGCGGCTCGATCGCCGCGATGCTGACCATCGCGCGCTGGATCGCTCGCGTCGGCTCGCGCACCGCGTGCCTCGCGGGCGGGCTCGTGATGTCCGCGTGCGCGGCGCTGATCCTCGTCGTGCCCGACTACTGGATGCTGCTCGGCGTACTCGCGCTGTTCGGCTTCTCGATGGCGACGCTCGACGTCGCGATGAACGCCGAGGCCAGCGCGGTCGAGATCGCGCTCGGCAAGCCGATCATGTCGTCGCTGCACGGGATGTTCAGCATCGGCGGGATGTCGGGCGCGGCGGCCGGCGGCGCGCTGCTGTCGGCCGGCATGGCGCCGGCCGCGCATCTCGCGCTCGCGGCGGCGGTGAGCGCCGCGGTGCTCGTGGCCGCGAGCCCGGCCGTGCTGCCGCACGTGCCGCACCACGAACACGCGCACGGCGGCGGCAATCGCTGGCGCTCGCCCGCGCTGTGGATGCTCGGCGGCATCGCACTCGTCGCGCTGATCGCCGAAGGCGCGATGTACGACTGGGCGACGGTCTACATGCGCGACGTCGTCGCGGCGAGCCCCGCGCTCGCGAGCGCCGCGTACGCGGCGTTCTCGGGCGGGATGGCCATCGCGCGCTTCGCGGGCGACGCCGTACGCGCCCGCTTCGGCGCGCCGCAGCTCGTGTTCGCGAGCGCGTCGCTCGCGTGCGCGGGGATGATCGGCGCGCTGCTGCTGCCCTATCCGGCCGCCGTGCTGACCGGCTTCACGCTGATGGGCCTCGGCCTCGCGAACATGATGCCCGTGCTGTTCGCGGCCGCCGCGCGCGTGAAAGGCATCCACGCGGCCGAAGGGCTCGCGCATGTGGCCGGGCTTGCGTATTTCGGACTGCTGTTCGGTCCGGTCGTGATCGGCGCGGTCGCGCAGGCCGCGAACCTGACGATCGGCCTGTCGGTCGTCGCGCTGTGCGCGGCGCTCGTCGCAGCCGTCGCGCCGAAGGTGCTCGCGCACCTGAAGATCTGACGGCATCGCGCCCGTCGGCCAAAAAGAAAGCGCGCATGCGTTGCCGCATGCGCGCTTTCGCCCCTACTGTCGACCGCCTGTTGCGTTACATCTTCACTTCGTCGAGCAGCGACTTCTTGCCGCCCTTGTAGTTGTACAGCGAGATCACGCCGTGCTGCAGGTCGCCCTTCGAGTCGAAGGTCGTCGTGCCGATCACGCCCGTGTAGTTCGTCGCCGGCATCGCCGCGAGGATCTTCGCCGGGTCCGCCGAGTTCGCGCGCTTCATCGCGTCGGCGACGATGTACACGGCGTCATACGTGAACGGTGCGTAGATCTGGATCGGCTGGCCGAAGCGCTTCTCGTACTTCGCCTTGAACGCGCCGCCGCCCGGCATCTTCTCGAGCGAAGCACCGGCTTCCGAGCACACGACGTTGTCCGTCGCATCGCCGGCCAGGTCGGCCAGCTTTTCCGTGCACACGCCGTCGCCCGCGAGGATCTTCGCGCGCAGGCCGAGCTGCTTCGCCTGTTTCGCGAACGGGCCGCCGGTGGCGTCCATGCCGCCGTACATGATCGCGTCCGGATTCTCGCCCTTGATCTTGGTCAGAATCGCGCGGAAATCGACCGCCTTGTCGTTCGTCGCGTCGTGCGACATCACCTTCAGGCCGAGCGCCTTCGCCTTCTTCTCGAACTCGTTCGCGAGACCCTGGCCGTATGCGGTCGAATCGTCGACCACCGCCACGCTCTTGATGCCCTTCGAATGCGCGTAGTTCGCGAGTGCCGGGCCCTGCTGCGCATCGGTCGCCACCACGCGGTACGTGGTCTTGAAGCCTTGCTGCGTGTAGGCCGGGTTGGTCGCCGACGGCGAGATCTGCACGATGCCCGCATCGCTGTAGATCTTCGAGGCCGGGATCGACGTGCCCGAGTTCAGGTGGCCGATGACGGCGACGACCTTGTCGTCGACGAGCTTCTGCGCAACCTGCGTGGCCTGCCGCGGGTCGGCCGCGTCATCCTGCGGGTCGAGTTGCAGCGTGATTTTCTGGCCGCCGACCGTGAGACCCTTGGCGTTGATCTCCTCGACTGCGAGACGCGCACCGTTTTCGTTGTCCTTGCCCAGGTGTGCAATGCCGCCCGTCAAGGGCGCGACGTGGCCGATCTTGACGACTTGATCGGCGGCCGCGTTGCTTGCAGCTGCAACGCACAGCATCGCCGCTGCGGTGATCGGCAACAGCTTCTGCATTTTGATATTCATGTAAGTCTCCAGTTTCGGTCCCAATAAAACGCCATCGCCCGGTGCCCCGCTGCCATCCCTGTGTTTGCAATCACTGGACGATTCGCCGGTTGCATCGTTTATGCACTTGGCCTCAAGCACGTGTAAACAGCCGCTTTTAGCAACCGCCCGTCCGTACTTGCGCGCAAGTGTAGGCGATCAAATTAATTTGTGGGACTTTTTTGGGGTAGTGGTAACACTACCGATATGCGCACTTTGGAAGGATGACTCGGAAGTCGCCGCAAGCCCCGCCGGATAAGGGTTTCCGCTAATTTTCGGCAGCTCGGCGAAAGGTCGCTTCAAAGGATTCCCGGGGCATTTCGATTCGGTATTTTGTGCCCGTGATCATTGAATGAAACGCGCGTGACAACACGCGCGTTTCGTCGTTCGGTACGAACGGTTCAGGCGATCGATGAAACGCCCCGTTCAGGCCGCCGACGCGCGCCATTCGGCGTCGAGCGCAGCGACGAGCTGCGACGTCGTCAGCGCATCGCCGCGCCGCCGTGCGAGCGGCGCGCCCTGCCCGGCCCACAGCGACAGGTAGTCGCCGTCATTCGTGCGCGCGGCCGCCTGGCGCAGCGGCTGCGTCAGCGCGTTCTGCACCGGGTATGGCGCGGCGTCGGCCACGCGTTCGCCGAGCCGCGCCATCAGCGTGTTGCGCAACCCGCGCGCATGGCGGCCGGTGATCGCGCGCGTGACCTGCGTCGACGTATCCGCGCTCGCCAGCAGGCGCGCCTTCCAGTCCGCCGCGATCGCGCTTTCCGCGCAGGTGAGGAACGCGGTGCCGAGCTGCGCGCCCTGTGCGCCGAGCGCGAGCGCGGCCGCGATCCCGCGGCCGTCCATGATGCCGCCCGCGGCGAGCACGGGCAGGCCCGTCGCGTCGACGAGTTGCGGCACGAGCGCGAACGTGCCGATCAGCGCGTCTTCGGCGGCGCCGATGAACGTGCCGCGATGGCCGCCCGCCTCGGCGCCCTGCGCAGACAGCGCGTCGGCCCCGGCCGCCTGCCACGCGAGCCCTTCGGCGACGTGCGTCGCGGTGCCGATCACGTAGGTGCCGACGGCCTTCAGCCGCGCGACGTCGGCCGCGTCGAGCACGCCGAACGTGAAACTCGCGACCGGCACGCGCAGCGACACGAGCGCATCGAGCTGCGCGCGGAAGTCGGGCGCGTAGCGCTCGGGCGCGGCGCCCGGCGGCAGCCCGAGCGCCGCGTTCAGCGGGTCGATCGCCGCGAGTGCGCGCGCGACGGTCGCCGCGTCGGGCGCGGCGTCCGGCAGCACGAACAGGTTGACCGCGAACGGGCGATCGGTCGCCGCGCGGATCGCCGCGACTTCGGTCGCGAGACGCTCGGGCTCGAACGCGCCGGCGCCGAGGCTGCCGAGCGCGCCGGCGTTCGATGCGGCGGCGACCATCGCGGCCGTGGTCGCGCCGACCATCGGCGCCTGCACGAGCGGCAGGCGCAGGCCGAAGCGTTCGGAAAAGGGTGTGGAATACGGACGGGCAGGCATGACGAATCCTTCGATGACGATGTGCGAAAGCGCTTTGTAAAAGCCGGCACATCGACTCTATCGAAGCGGCTCGCCGCCGAAAAATGAATAATCGAGATCGAAACGATCGCTGCGCGAGAAGCGGACGCGCGCAGCAGGCGCGCACTTCGTGCGTGCCCTGCACCGCCAGACGATTGGTGGCACACTAGGCCGCCCTATTCCACCCGGGGCGCGCTCGGCGCACCCCGTTCGCCAGGAGTTCAAAACGTGACTGCCCAATGGATCGACATCCCGACCGGTAACGACAGCTTCGGCGGCTACCTCGCGCTGCCCAAGCGCGGCAAGGGCCCTGCCGTCATCATCATCCAGGAGATCTTCGGCGTGAACTCGCACATCCGCGCGGTCGCCGACCAGTACGCGGCCGACGGCTACGTCGCGCTCGCGCCGGACGTGTTCTGGCGCACGCAGCCGCGCGTCGAGCTGACCTACGAAGGCGCGGATCGCGACAAGGGCATCGAGCTGTTGAAAAAGACCGACGTGGGTCTCGCGGTCGCGGACATCGGCGCGGCGGCCGACGCGTTGCGCGCGCGCCCCGAAGTGGCCGGCAAGCTCGCCGCGATCGGCTACTGCTTCGGCGGCCAGCTCGCGTACCGCGCGGCCGCGACCGGCAAGCTCGATGCGGCGGTCGCCTATTACGGCGGCGGCATCCAGAACGCGCTCGATCTGGCCGCCAAGGTCACGCAGCCGATCCTGTTCCACTACGCGGAAAACGACCACGGGATCCCGCTCGCGGCCGTCGACCAGGTGAAGGCCGCGTTCGCCGGCCGCGGCCACGCATCGTTCCACGTGTATCCGGGCGCCGAGCACGGCTTCAACTGCACGGACCGCGCGTCGTACAACCAGCGCGCGGCGGCGCTCGCGCACGGCCGCACGCTGACGTTCCTCGCCGAGCACCTGTAAAAACGCCCCGCCGCGGGCCCGTCGCACCGGCCCGCGTTATGCTCCCACCATCGCCACGAGTCACAACGGGGGTGACCGCGATGCACTCGGACTATCTCGCGCATGACGCAATCGGCCTCGCCGCGCTCGTGCGCGACCGCAAGGCAAGCCCGCGCGAATTGCTCGATGCCGCGATCGGCCAGGCCGAAGCGGTCAATGGCGCGATCAACGCGATCGTGCTGCAGGACTACGAAGCCGCGCGCCAGCGCGCGGCCTCCGCGCCCGAACCCGGCGCCGACGCACCGTTCGCGGGCGTTCCGTATCTCGTCAAGGATCTCGGTGCGGCGGTCGCCGGGCTGCCGCTGTCGATGGGCAGCCGGCACTACCGGTATTTCGTGCCCGGCGACGATTCGCCGGTGATCGCGCGCAGCCGCGCAGCGGGCCTCAACGTGTTCGGCAAGACCAACACGTCGGAGATCGGCCAGATGCCGTACACGGAACCCGAACTGTTCGGCGCATGCCGCAACCCGTGGAATCTCGACCACACGCCCGGCGGCTCGAGCGGCGGCGCGGCGGCGGCCGTCGCGGCCGGCATCGTGCCGCTCGCGCACGCGTCCGACGGCGGCGGCTCGATCCGCATCCCGGCATCGTGCTGCGGGCTGTTCGGCCTGAAGCCGAGCCGCAACCCGATGCTCGTCGACCAGCCGTCGAACGGCGAGCTCGTCGTCCAGCATGCGGTCTCGCGCAGCGTGCGCGACAGCGCGCTGCTGCTCGACGTGACGACCGGCCAGACGCTGCCGCACGGCGCGCCCGGCACGTTCCTCGGCGAACTCGATACGCCGCCGGGCCCGCTGCGGATCGGCCTCGTCGTCGATCCGATGCTCGCGCCGGCGCTCGCCGACGACACGCGCGCGGCGCTCGACGACGCGGCAGCACTGCTCGAATCGCTCGGCCACCACGTCGAGCCGGCGACGCTGCACGTCGACTACGCGCGCGCGGCCGAAACCTTTCTCACGCTGTGGGCGACCATCGCCGAGGAGATGGTGCTCGGCGCGCGCGCGCTGACCGGCCGCGCGCCGCGGCGCGGCGAATTCGAAGCGGCGACGTGGGCGATGGCCGTGGTCGGCCGGCGCCTCGCGCGCACGCGCCTGCCGGACGTGCTCGAATGGCAGCGCCAGCTGACCGTGCAGGTGGCCGGCCTCGTGTCGCGCTACGACGCGATCCTGTGCGCATCGCTCGCGGGACCGCCGGTGAAGATCGGCGAACTGCAGCCGACGCCGTTCGAATCGGCGCAGATGAAGCTGCTCGCCGCGCTGCCGGTGAAGCCGCTGCTGAAGGAAATGCTCGCGAAGTCGTCGGAAAAGGCGTTCGCGTGGGCCGGCTGCACCGAGCTGTTCAACCTGACCGGCCAGCCGGCGATGTCGGTGCCGCTCTACTGGAACGCGCGCGGGCTGCCGATCGGCGTGCAGTTCGCCGCACGCCACACCGACGACGCGCTGCTGCTCAGGCTCGCGCGGCAGCTCGAACAGGCACGGCCGTGGTTCGACCGCCGCCCGCCGCTGATGCAGGCGCAGCGCTGACGCAAGCATCGAAAAAAAGCCCCGCCGGCAAGACCGGCGGGGCTTTTGCGCATGCAAAACGCGCGGCGGCGCTTACACGGCGAGCCGTTCGCAGATCGTCCGCGTCGCGGCCGCTGCGTTCAGCGTGTAGAAATGCAGCCCCGGCACGCCCGCGTCGATCAGGCGGCGGCACAGATCGGTGACGACGTCCGCGCCGAACGCGCGGATCGCGTCGCGATCGTCGCCGAAGCTCTCGAGCCGGCGCGCGATCCATCGCGGCACTTCGGCGCCGCACATCTCGGAGAAGCGCATCAGCTGCGAGAAGTTCGTGATCGGCATGATGCCCGGCACGATCGGCACGTCCACGCCCAGCTTGCGCACATCGTCGACGAAGCGGAAATACGCGTCGGCGTTGAAGAAGTATTGCGTGATCGCGGAATTCGCGCCGGCTTTCACCTTGCGCGCGAAATTCTCGAGATCGGCCTTCGGCGAGCGCGATTGCGGGTGGTACTCGGGGTAGCCTGCGACCTCGATATGGAACCAGTCGCCATGCTCGGCGCGGATGAAGCTGACGAGCTCGGACGCATAGCGCAGTTCGCCGACCGCGCCCATCCCCGACGGCAGGTCGCCGCGCAGCGCGACGATATGCCGGATGCCATACGAGCGGTACTGGTCGAGGATCGCGCGCAGGCTGTCGCGCGAAGAGCCGATGCACGACAGGTGCGGCGCGGCCTCGAGGCCGTCCTTCTGCATGTCGAGCACGGTATCGAGCGTGCCCTGCTGCGTCGAGCCGCCGGCGCCGAACGTCACGGAGACGAATTTCGGCTTCAGCGGCAGCAGCTGCGCACGCGTCGCGCGCAGCTTTTCGACGCCGTCCGCCGTCTTCGGCGGGAAGAATTCAAACGAGAGTTCGATCGGTTTCATGATTCGAAAGGAGTCAGCCGATGTCGCGCTGGCCGAAGATCAGCGCGGACAGCAGCCAGGACACGATGCTGTACAGGATCGAACCGAAGAACGCGGACCAGAATCCCGACACCTCGAAGCCCTTCAGCAGCGACGACGCGAACCAGAAGCACAGCGCGTTCACGACGAGGATGAACACCCCGAGCGTGACGATCGTGACGGGCAGCGTCAGCAGGATCAGCACCGGGCGGATCACCGTGTTGATCAGCCCGAGCACGACCGCGACGATCAGCGCGGTGCCGAAGCTCTTGATGTGGATCGACGGCACGAGGTACGTGATGATCAGCAGCGCGAGCGCGTTGATGACCCAGGTGAGGATGACGCTCATGGAGTGCTCCGGTTCGGTTGTCGATCTGTGCGATCAGCGGCCGCCGCCGGCCGACGCGCGCGCCCGAAGGCGCAACGCGAAGGCCGGCGATCCGGCGCCGTGCCGCCGCCGCACCGCGGGCCCCGCAGCGAGGCGCGCACGGCACGGCGGTGGCGGCGCATCAGTAGCGGTAGTGGTTCGGCTTGAACGGGCCGTCCTTCTGCACGCCGATGTACGAAGCCTGCTCGTCCGACAGCACGGACAGGTTCGCGCCGATGCGCGCGAGGTGCAGGCGCGCGACCTTTTCATCGAGATGCTTGGGCAGCACGTACACCTTGTTCTCGTACTCGCCGCCGCGCACGAACAGCTCGATCTGCGCGAGCGTCTGGTTCGCGAACGAGTTCGACATCACGAACGACGGGTGGCCGGTCGCGCAGCCGAGGTTCACGAGGCGGCCTTCCGCCAGCAGGATCACGCGCTTGCCGTCCGGGAAGATGATGTGGTCGACCTGCGGCTTGATGTTTTCCCACTGGTACTGGCGGGTCGACGCAACGTCGATTTCCGAGTCGAAGTGGCCGATGTTGCAGACGATCGCGTTGTGGCGCATCGCCTTCATGTGATCGTGGTTGATCACGTGGTAGTTGCCGGTCGCCGTCACGAAGATGTCGGCCTTGTCGGCCGCGTATTCCATCGTCACGACGCGGTAGCCTTCCATCGCCGCCTGCAGCGCGCAGATCGGATCGATTTCGGTGACCCACACGGTCGCACCGAGGCCGCGCAGCGACTGCGCGCAGCCCTTGCCCACGTCGCCGTAGCCGGCGACGACCGCGACCTTGCCCGCGATCATCACGTCGGTCGCGCGCTTGATGCCGTCGACGAGCGACTCGCGGCAGCCGTACAGGTTGTCGAACTTCGACTTCGTGACCGAATCGTTCACGTTGAACGCCGGGAACGGCAGGCGGCCGTCCTTTTCCATCTGGTACAGGCGGTGCACGCCGGTCGTGGTTTCTTCGGTCACGCCCTTGATGTGCGCGAGGCGCTTCGAGTACCAGGTCGCGTCGATGTCGAGATGCTTCGCGATCGACTTGTACAGCGCGACTTCTTCCTCGTTGGTCGGCTTCGCGATCACCGAACGGTCCTTCTCGGCCTTCGCGCCGAGGATCAGCAGCAGCGTTGCGTCGCCGCCGTCGTCCAGGATCATGTTCGCGAATTCGCCGTTCGGCCATTCGAAGATGCGGTGCGAGAACTCCCAGTATTCGTCGAGCGATTCGCCCTTGAACGCGAACACCGGCGTGCCGGATTCGACGATCGCGGCCGCTGCGTGGTCCTGCGTCGAGAAGATGTTGCACGAGGCCCAGCGGACGTCCGCGCCGAGCGCCTTCAGCGTCTCGATCAGCACGCCCGTCTGGATCGTCATGTGCAGCGAACCGGCGATGCGCGCGCCCTTCAGCGGCTGCTGCGCCTTGTATTCGTCGCGGATTTGCACGAGGCCCGGCATTTCGGTCTCGGCGATGTTCAGTTCCTTGCGGCCCCAGCCGGCCAGCGCCATGTCGGCGACGACGTAATCCTTGGAAGCTTGCGAATCGATAATGGCGTTCATCACGCCCTCCTTTCTAAAAAAGTTCTAGATTGGTGACGTGAGCGCCGTTCAGGAAGCGGGGCCGGCGCGACGGTCGCGAAACTCGCGCCGCACGGCTGCTTGGTGAAGCCTTCCGAGCCTGGCGGACGCAGAGTGGTCCGTCGCAACGCTCCTCGGAAAACGGGAGGGATTGTAGCAAATCGGCGCGCAAAATGCGCAAGCGCGCAGCGTCGGCGCGCGTTGCCGTGTGGAAAGGGTCAGGACTCCGCGCCGACCCACGCCTGTTCGCGCAGCCGCGCGCGCAGGCGCGCGACGGCCTGGCTGTGCAGCTGGCACACGCGCGATTCGCTCACTTCGAGCACCGCGCCGATCTCGCGCAGATTCAGACCCCGTTCGTAGTACAGCGACATCAGCAGCTTCTCGCGCTCCGGCAGCCGCTCGATCGCCTCGACGAGCGCCTCGCGCAGGTGCTCGTCGAGCAGCGCCGACAGCGGATCGGCGTGATCGACGCGATAGCGGTCGAGGAACGGCTCGTCGTCGGCCGCGCGGTCGAAATCCTCGTAGTAGATGAGCTGGCTGCCGTGCAGGTCCTGCAGCATCCCCTGGTATTCGTCGAGCGGCATGTTCAGGTGCTGCGCGATCTCGGTCTCGCTCGCCGAGCGGCCGAGATGCTGCTCGACCTGGTGCACCGCGTGCTCGACCTCGCGCGACGTCTTGCGCAGGCTGCGCGGCAGCCAGTCGTTGCTGCGCAGCTCGTCGAGCATCGCGCCGCGGATGCGCTGCGTCGCGTAGGTCTCGAACTGCGCGCCCTGGTCTTCCTTGTAGCGGCCGGCCGCGTCCATCAGGCCGATCATGCCGGCCTGGATCAGGTCGTCGAGGTCGACGCTCGCCGGCATCTTCGCGACGAGCTGCAGCCCGAGGCGGCGCACGAGCGGCGCATATTGCGCGAGCACGTCGGCCTGGGACATCTTTCCTTGAGCGTTGTACATCATGGCTCTCTCCTTCCGGTAGCGCTCACGCGGCGTGTGCCGCGCCCGCTTCATACGACGGCTTGCCGCCCGCGTGGACGGCGCGGTCCGCCCCCGAACGCGGGCGCATCGGCCAGTACAGCAGGTCGGCGGCAATCTGCCGGTAGTCGCGCGCGGCCGCCGCCGACGGGAACGCGTCGACCACCGGATGCGTCAGCTCGCGCGCATGCTCGACGAGCGGATCGGCGCTCACGCAGCCCGCGTCGGCGATCGACACGGTCAGGTAGCGGCTCGCGACGCCCGCGAGGTTGTCGAAGGCCGTCTTCGCGTCCGCATGGCTGCCGACGTGATTGGTCAGCACGCGGAACTGCGCGAACGCGTGCGCGAAATGCAGCCGCTTCATGCACGCGTACGCCTCGGTGATCGCCTGCGCGGCGACCCGCGTGACGACCAGCACGTCGTGCGCTTCGCGTGCGAGCGCCGAGAACGAGCCGTCGGCGCCGAGCTGTGCGTCGACGAGGACGATGTCGGCCGGGCCGTCGATGAAGTCGCTCAGTTGCGTGTCGCTGTAGCCGGCGCGCGCGAGCCGCGCGGCCGCGCACAGGCCGAAGCCCGCGGCCACCCGCGTGCGCTCGCCGTCGCGCAGCCACGCGCCCGCGAGCGTCGCGCTGGCCGAATGCACGTCCGCGCGCTCGTCGACGACGAGCACGTCCTTGCCGAGCGACGCGAGCGCCGCCGCCAGGTTCACGGTGGTGGACGTGCAGCCGACGCCCGCCGGCCCGCCCGTCACCGCGACGATGCGCGACGCGCGCCCGGCCAGCAGGCGCCGCAGCCCTTCGGCCTGGTCGATGATTCGTTTATCCAAATCGCACCTCGTGCAGCTCGGCGGTGGAACGTGCGGTCAGTGCGGAGAGCAGCGTCGGCATGTCTTCGTCTTGCGGCACGAAGGGCGAGCCGTCGCGCGGCACACAGAACGCGCTCTTCAGCAGGAACCTGGTCGATGCGACATACAGGTTTTCCGGCACCTTCTGGCCGGTCGACACGTAGTGGACCGGCAGCTTGTAGCGGATCACCGTGTCGAGCACGCCGCCGAGGTGGGTCGCCTCGTCGAGCTTCGTGAGGATGCAGCCGGCCAGGTCCGGATGCTCGCCCGCGCTGCGGTACGCCTGCACGACTTCGTTGAGCGTGTCGCCGTGGCTCGTCGCGTTGAGCAGCAGCAGGCGCTGCACCGGTGCGTTCGCGCCGTGCAGCATCGCGATCTGGTCGGACACCGCGCGGTCGCGCTGGCTCATGCCGATCGTGTCGATCAGCACGATGTGCTTGTTGCGCAGTTCGGACAGCGCGAGCGCGAGATCGCCCGCATCCTTCACCGCGTGCACCGGCACGCCGAGGATCTTGCCGAAGATGCGCAGTTGCTCGTGGCCGCCGATCCGGTAGCTGTCGGTGGTCAGCAGCGCGACCTTGCTCGCGCCGAAGCGCATCACGCAGCGCGCGGCCAGCTTCGCGGTGGTGGTGGTCTTGCCGACGCCCGTCGGCCCCATCAGCGCGAACACGCCGCCGCGCTCCATCAGCGCGTCCTCGCAGTCGAGCACCGGCAGGTTCGCCGCGAGCACCGACTGCGCCCATTCGGCGGCCTGCTCGAAGGTCTGCGCGCCGTCGCCGGACGGCAGGTTGTCGACGAGCATCCGCACGAGCTGCGCGGACAGGCCGGCCGCGAACAAGTGCTTCGTCAGCGCGCCATGCACGGCGCTGCGACGCTGGCGGTCGTGCCACATCAGGCTGTCGAACTGCTCTTCCATCATCCCGCGCAGTTCACCGAGCTCGTGCATCACCGTGTCGTTGACGATTCGTTCGACGCGCGACTTCACCGCATCGGCCACCGCGGCGGCGGTATCGGCGGACAGGCGCGTGCGCTCGGCCGCTTTCGCGGCGTTCGCGGCGCTCGTGTCGGGCTTGCGCGGAGCAGCGGCCGGCATCCGGCGTTCGGCATCGCGCACGATGTCGCGTGCCCAGTCGGGCGACGATGCGCTTGCAGCGCGCTGCGGCGCGGGTGCGCTCGCTTGCGGCGCGGCAGCCGTCGCCTGCGTGCGCGCGATCAGCGCGTCGCGCTGCTGCGTCAGGCGCTTCGCGTGCTCGACGAGCCACGGCGCGGGTTCGGAAGCGGGGGCCGGCCATCCGGGGGCCGGCCGTCCGGGGGCCGGTGCGGCGGTCGACGGCGCTGCCGCAGCCGTGGCGTCCGCATCGATCGTCGAAGGTTGCGTCGCCGTCTCGTCCGCGTCGTCCGTTTCTTCCGCTTCGGCGCTTGCACCGAACACCGACGAGAACACGTCCGGTAGCCCGCCGGCGCCCGCCGCATACGGATTGACGCCCGGGCGCGCGAGCGCGGCGCCCGGGCGCGACACGATGCCCGGCACCGCGGCGGCCGGCACGGATTCCGGCACGCGCGGCGCGGTGATCCGCGGCCGTGCGGCGGCCGGCGGCGTTACCGCGGCCAGGTCCGAATCGGCGAGTGCGACGATTTCGACGCTGCCGTCATCGAGCGTGCGGTTCGACAGCACGACCGCGTCGGCGCCGAGCGCCTCGCGCACGAGACGAAGCGCGTCGCGGCTCGTTGCGCCGGTGAATTTGCGAATGTTCAAGCGGAACCCCCGATGACGTTAACGACTTTGATCGTGCGTGTGTCCGGCACTTCGGCATACGACAGCACTTTCAATTGCGGCAGGCTGCGGCGCAGGAAACGCGCGAGCATCGCGCGCAGCGCGTGCTGCACCAGCAGCACGGGCGGCAGCCCGAGATTCTGTTGACGCAGCATCGCTTGCTGCGTGCCGGTCAGAAGGTTGTGCGCGAGGCCGGGTTCGAGGCCCGGATTCGCGCCGGTGGCGAGCGCCTGCGACAGCACACGCTCCAGATTCGAGTCGAGGCCCATCACCTGCATCTCGCCCGCGCCCGGATACCACTGCTGCGTGATCGCGCGGCCGAGCGAGAGCCGCACCGCGGCGGTGATCTCGAACGCGTCGCCGCGGCCCGCATGTTCGGACACGGCCTCGAGGATCGTGCGCATGTCGCGGATCGGCACGCCTTCCTCGAGCAGGTTCTGCAGCACCTTCTGCAGCGTCGTCAGCGAGATCGTCTTCGGCACGAGGTCCTCGACGAGCGTCGGCGCGTCCTTGCCGGTGCGCTCGACGAGCGCCTGCACTTCCTGGCGGCCGAGCAGTTCGGCCGCGTGCTGGACGACGAGATGGTTCAGGTGCGTCGCGACGACCGTGCTCGCGTCGACCACCGTGTAGCCGTACACCTGCGCCTGTTCGCGCAGCGCGACGTCGATCCACACGGCCGGCAGCCCGAACGCGGGATCCTGCGTCAGGGCGCCCGGCAGCGCGGCGGTCACCTGGCCCGGGTTGATCGCGAGCCACTGGCCAGGGAACACTTCGCCGACGCCGATCTCGACGCCCTTCAGCGCGATCCGGTACCCGTTCGGCCGCAGTTCGAGGTTGTCGCGGATATGGATCACCGGCGGCAGGAAGCCGATTTCCTGCGCGAATTTCTTGCGGATGCTCTTGATGCGCTTGAGCAGCTCGCCGTCGCTGTTCTTGTCGACGAGCGGGATCAGCCGGTAGCCCACTTCGAGGCCGAGCGGGTCGATCAGCTGCACGTCGTCCCAGGTCGCCTCGTGGCTGTCGGACGGCAGCACGGCGGGCGGCGCGATGTCGGTCACGTCGCCGGCCGCCTTGCGGGCCGCCGCGCGCTTCGTCTGCGTGCGGGCCAGCCAGATCGCGCCGCCGCCGAGCGCGAGGAACGCGAAGTGCGGCATCCCCGGGATCAGCCCCATGATCACGATGATCACGCCGGTGATCGTCAGCACGCGCGGGTTCGTGAACAGCTGCCCGGTGATCTGCGTGCCGATGTCCTCGTCGGTCGCGACGCGCGACACGATCACGCCGGCCGCGGTCGAGATCACGAGCGACGGGATCTGCGCGACGAGGCCGTCGCCGATCGTCAGCAGCGTGTAGTTGGTGCCGGCCGCCGCGAAGCTCATGTCGTGCTGGACCACCCCGACGATCAGCCCGCCGATCACGTTGATCGCCATGATGATCAGGCCCGCGATCGCGTCGCCGCGCACGAACTTCGACGCGCCGTCCATCGACCCGTAGAACTCGGCTTCCTGCGACACGGCCAGGCGGCGCTTGCGCGCCTGTTCCTCGTTGATGAGGCCGGCGTTCAGGTCGGCATCGATCGCCATCTGCTTGCCGGGCATCGCGTCGAGCGTGAAGCGCGCGGACACTTCGGCGATCCGCCCCGCACCCTTCGTGATCACCATGAAGTTGATGATCATCAGGATCACGAACACAACGATGCCGACCGCGAAATTGCCGCCGACGAGGAAGTGGCCGAACGCCTCGATCACCTGGCCGGCCGCGTCCGGGCCCGTGTGGCCCTCGAGCAGCACGACGCGCGTCGACGCGACGTTCAGCGACAGGCGCAACAGCGTCGAGAACAGCAGCACGCTCGGGAACGCCGCGAAGTCGAGCGGCTTCATCGTATACATGCTGACGAGCAGCACCATCACCGACAGCGCGATGTTGAACGTGAACAGCAGATCCAGCAGCAGCGGCGGCAGCGGCAGGATCATCATCCCCAGGATCATGCAGATGAGGACGGGGCCCGCGAGTGCGCGCAGGTTGGTGCCCGCGAACGGGTTCGTGCGCTTCGCGAACAGGCCGGTCGGGGTGCTCATGCTGCCTCCCGCCGGGCCGCCCCTAGGGAGGCAGCCGCCCCTTGGGGGGCAGCGAACGAATGTGAGCGTGGGGGCTAATCATCACGAGGCTCCTTGCGTGCCTTGCTTGCCGAGCGTGTCCTCGGCTTCCTCGCGTTCATCGTCGGCGGGCACCGACGTGCCCTTGTCGAGTTCGGCCGGCACGTCGAGATCGACCGGCACCGCGGGGAACGCACCGCCTTCCGAACGGAAGCGCTTGAGCTGGTAGACCCACGCGAGCACTTCGGCGACGGCCGAGTACAGCGAGCCGGGAATCTCGCGTTCGAGTTCGACGTTGTGATACAGCGCACGCGCGAGCGGCGGCGCCTCGAGCAGCGGCACGTTGTGCTCGGCCGCGAGTTCGCGGATGCGCGCGGCGACGAGGTTCACGCCCTTCGCGACGACCTTCGGCGCGCGCATCTCGCCGTCCGTGTATTGCAGCGCGACGGCGAAGTGCGTCGGGTTCGTGACGACCACGTCGGCCTTCGGCACGGCCGCCATCATCCGGCGGCGCGCGATCGCGCGCTGCTGCTGGCGGATCCGCCCCTTCACGTGCGGATCGCCTTCGTTCTCGCGATGCTCGCGCTTCACTTCTTCCTTCGTCATGCGCAACTTCTTGTTGTACTGCCAGATTTGGTAAGGCACATCGAGCGCGGCGACCACCAGCATCCCGGCGACCGTCGTGCCGCAGCACACGGCGACGAGATGCAGTGCGTCGGGCAGCGCCGCGCCGAGCGGCTGCGTCGCGAGGCCGAGCAACTCGTCCTTGCTGCGCCAGATCGCGATGCCGCCGATCCCGCCGACGACCAGCGTCTTCGCGAGCGACATCCCGAGCTGGATCGGCCCCTGGATCGAGAAGATCCGGCCGAGGCCCGAAATCGGGTTCAGGCGGTCGAACTTCAGCTCGAAGGTCTTCTGCGAGATCAGCCAGCCGCCGAGCGCCATCGGCGCGAGCAGCGCGGCGAGGCCGGTGAGCACGAGGATCGGCAGCAGCGCGGCGAAGCCTTCGAGGCTCGCGCTGCCGGCCGCCGACAGCATCCGGTTCGTGTCGAACGCGGTCGCGCGATCGAACGTGAACGCGCCGCGCAGCATCGCCTGCAGATGCGCACCCGACGGGCCCGCGAGCAGCCACGCGCCGTAGAACCCGGCCGCGAGCAGCGCGAACGAAGCCAGTTCGCGCGAACGCGCGACCTGCCCCTCCTCGCGCGCCTTCTCGCGGCGCCTGGGAGTGGCGGCTTCGGTCTTGTCGAGATCGCTCTCGTCTGCCACGGGGCCTCCAGTCGGGTACGGCGGAATGCCGCTTTCCAGTGACACCGATTATTCATGGAGGCGTCAAACGCCGATCGGTCGAGCAAAGCCGGGAAAGGGGGGTATTTCGGGGAATCGGGCGAGCCGGTGCGAACGAGGCCGGAAGAGGGACGGAGCGGCGCGCGACGTGGTGCGATGCGGCGGAAAAGCACGGCGATCGGCGCAACGGTGAAGCGCGGTTCCCGGCAAGGTTCCCGGGCGGGACGGTGGCGGAATGAAGCGGGGAACGATGAAGCGGAGAAACGGAGAGAAACGGGGAAGTCAGGCCCCGACGCGACGGCGCCGCGCGTCGGGGCAGGCGGCGCTCAGACCGACGGGATCGGATCCGAGCCGAAGCGGTTCGGGCCTGCGGTGCCGCGCGAGCACATCCACACGAGCAGCAGGATGGGGCCGACGACCGGAATGAGCCCGAGCAGCAGGAACCAGCCCGAGCGGCCCGTATCGTGCAGGCGGCGCACGCTGACCGCGATGCCCGGAATGATCAGCGCCAGCGAAATCAGGAAGATCGCGCCCAGCAGCAGCAGCGCGATCAGGCCCGCGTCGCGGCCGATCGCGCCGATCACCTGAGCGACGACCGAAAGAATGCAGCTCAGCAGCGCGAAATACCAGTATTCGGCACGACGCGCACGGCCTTCGAATTTCGCGTATTGATTGAGTACGGAACGAACAGCCTCGGAAAAATTCATTTTATTATCCTCCTGTTTTATATTGACGACCCCGGAAACAACGCGGGAATTATATGTTCGAATTTCGACAGGCTCCATCTCTTTTCACATGCCGGCCAAGCGAAAACCCCGTCGCACTGGCGTGAAAACGGGTGCCATAGCGTAATGCGGCGCCACCGGCTTGCATGCCGCGTCATTTTAATAGTCTTGAAGACCCGACAAAAACTACAACCGAATATAATCCGGCATTTGATTACAACCAAATGAATTCCGACTCGATCGATAATCGATCCAGTCGTACGACATTCGATTTTCCGGCCGACCGGCATGACGCGAGCGCGCCAGTCGCGCTACCCTTCGCCATTCCCGATCCCGCTCGCATCGCGCCGTGCTCCGTCATCCGCTCGCTCCGCTGCTGTCGCTCGCCTGCGCGCTCGCCGCCGGCTGCGCCAGCACGCCGGGCACGCCGGGTACGCCCGACCTGCCGCCCGGTGCGCAGGCGCCGGGCGCGCCGCATCCCGGCACGATCGTCGTGCGAGATGCGTGGAACGGGTCGACGCAAACCTGGCGCGCACAGGATGTCACCGCGAGCGTCGCGTTCCGCTGTTTCGACGCGCATGGCGAACCAACGGAACGCGCTCGCGCGGCCTGGTGCGTGCCGGTCGTCGAGATCGAATCGGTGTCGGTCGATGCGGGCGGGCGCGCCGTCGCGCCGGCCGCCGCCGCGCGCATCGAAAGCACCGCGTACGGGCCCGGCCGCCGCTTTCTCGACCATACGACGGCGGTAAGCGCCAGCCTCCGGCCTGGGCCCTAACCGGCCGCCGCCCGCTGCAGCGCGCCGAGATCGAGCTTCTTCATCGTCATCACCTGCGCCATCACACGCTCGGCGCGTGCCGGATCGCCCGTCATCAGCTCGGACATCTGCACGGGCACGACCTGCCACGACACGCCGAAGCGGTCGCGCAACCAGCCGCACTGCTGCGCACGCTCGTCGCCGCCTTCGGACAGCCGCGCCCAGTAGCGGTCGATCTCGTCCTGGTCGCGGCAGTTGACGACGAACGACACGGCCGGCGTGATCTGAAACACGGGGCCGCCGTTCAGCGCGACGAACGCCTGCCCGTCGAGCTCGAACGCGACCGTCATCACCGTGCCCTCGGCCTGTCCGGACGCGTGCGCGCCGGCCTTGCCGTAGCGCGCGACGTGCACGATGCGCGCGTTGTCGAACACCGACACGTAGAAACCGGCGGCCGCCTCGGCGTCGCGGTCGAACCACAGGAACGGCGTGATGCGTTGTATGCGCGGGCTCATGGCGCTGTCTCCTCGATGTCGTGCCGGTGCCGGTCTTACATCGTAGGCGCTGCGCGCGCGCACGGCGGCGATCCGATCCGTAGTTCGCGCGCGGCCTCCTGACAAAAAAGAGGGGGCGATCGCTCGCCCCCTCTTTGCTGCCTGCGATCGTGCCGCGTCAGAACGCGACGAAAGGCGCCGCGCCGCCGCTCGAGCGCTTGTCCATCCCGAAGTAGATCGTCTTGCCGTAGAAATGCGGCATGCCGATGTCGAGCCATCCCGGCGAACCGAACGGGCCCGCGATGTCGTTGAACGCGAACGTCGACGCGTTCGAGAACAGCGTATCCGCGTTCGCGACGGGCATCGACACGGTGCCGCTCGCGCTGTTCTGGCCGGTCAGCGTCGCCGTATAGGTGGTCGTGGAGGACGGGCAGTAGAACTGCGTGTTCCTCGAACAGACCGCCTGCGACGAATCGTTGAAGAAATACGCGTTCGAACCGGTATCGAAGAAAGCCGTCACCGTGCTGCCGAGGAACGACGCGCTGACGTCGCCCGTCGTGGTCGACGTCATGACGGTAGACGCGCCGAGCCCGTTGTTGCCCTGCGTGCCGATCCCGAAGATCAGCTGGCCCTTCGCGCTGGCCTGCCCGCTGCTCGAGATGTTCGGCATCTGCACGATCACGCCGTTGTTATCGGTCGCGAAGTGATGAACCGGGTTGGCCACCTGCTGCGCGACCGGCACGAGCGCGACCGCGCAGCTCGCATTGCCGTTCGGGCACGCGTAGTAGTTGTTGCTCGACGAAGTCGACGTCGCGCAGGTCGTGCCGCAGTCGACCGGCGCCGGCCCGATGCCGAGGATCCCGTTCGCGCCGAGCGCGCTCGCCGAGTTGGCCGACGCGCCGCCGTTCGTGCACGAGCTCGGCACGTTCGTCGTGCCGAGGTCGCCGATGATCTGCACGGGCAGCGAGTTCGCCTGTTCGGTACCGATCGACAGGTCGACCGTGCGCACCGAGCCCCACGTGTAGCTCGACACGAACTTGCCGCACTCGGCGACCGGCGCGCCGCCGCTCGTCACCTGCGGCAGGTTGCCGAGCACGCCCGACACCGCGCTGCCTACGAGCCGCAGCCCGTAGGACGCGGTATCGACGAGCACGTTGTTGACCACCTGGCAGTTCGACGTGCCCGGCACGCAGACCTTCACGTTGACGGTCGGGATGTTGATCACGTTCGCGACGCCGGTGCCGACGGTGATGACGGCCGTGTTCGCGGTATTGCCGTCCGACACGCTCGAACCGTTGCCGTTACTGCCGCCGTTGTTGCCGGAACTGCCGCCGTCATCGCCGCCGCCGCATGCCGTCACGAGCACGGCCGTCGCGGCCGCGAGGCCCAGCACGCCGAGCCAGCGCTTGAATGTACGAGGAATTCTCAAGATCGCTCTCCCGCTGTCACTGGATGTCGTTGCCGGCGAGGCCGGCAGGCAGTGCCGCCGGCAGCCACGCCTGGCCCGAGAAGGCGCCCATGTGGCCGCCCGTCCGGATCACGAGGCCGCTCGTGTCGACGGACACGGGCGCGCGCCAGCCGCGCGCCGCGTGCGCCGCCTGGACGCCGGCGGTGTACTGCGGGAAATAGCTGCCGAGCAGCGACGCGAGATCCGGCATCGTCGGCCCGCGCCATGCGAGGCCGAACACGCTGCCGGCGGCCGACGTGTATTCGTGGATGACGGTGCCCGATCCGAGCGTGATCTCGCGGACGGTATAGGCCGCCGTGCTCGTCTGGACGCCATCGGCCGAACGCATCGCGCGCTGCATCGCACGCACGGTTGCAGCCCGATCGTCCGCCGGCGGCGACATCGGCGCGCCGCCCAGTTCCGCGTGTGCGTGGACGGTCCACAGCACACCCATTGCAGCCGTCGCGCGTGCTACGGCCCAGCCCAAGCGTTTCAGCTTCACGTTCCCCCCCAAGGGACTGGCTTCGTTGCCGGCGGCGCAGCCATCGTGCCCGCGCCGCCGGCCAACATATGAAATCGTACGAATGACGCTCCGTTACTGCTGACGCGTAGTATGCCTGCTGAGTGTGTCGAAGTGTCAATTCGACGCAGCCCGAACAGGGTGCGCGCGTGCGCGGCGAGCGAGGGAAAACGTGGAGGGAACGGCGTGACGCGCGCATCGGGCAGCCCCGCGAAACGGGGTGCGCCGACGCGCTGCAGCAAGATCAGAAGCCCAGGCTCGCGAGCAGGTCGTCGACCTGCCCCTGGTCCTGGACCACGTCGGACTTGCCTTCCGGCGCGATCTGCGGGCCGTTCAGCAGCGACTCGGGGCTGCCGGTCGCGCTCATCTGCTCGGCCGCCAGCGCGGCCGCGGTGGCCGCGAACTGCTCGCGCCGCTCGGGCGCGATGTTCTCGACGAGCACGGTAAGGAGCTGCTGCTCGATCAGGTAGACCATGTCCATGATCTTCTTGATCACCTGCCCGGTCAGGTCCTGGAAATCCTGCGCGAGCATGATCTCGAGCAGCTGCGCGCTGGTCGCCGACGTCGACTCGGGCAGCGTGCGCAGGAACGCGCGCGTGTCGTCCATCAGCTCGCGCACTTCCGCGTGCTCGATCGGTGCCGCATACCACTGCGCCCAGCGCGTGTCAAGCGCCTCGGCCTCGTTCTGGATGCGCTCCTGCATGGGCTTCGCGATCTCGATCGCGTTCAGCACGCGCACGGCGGCCTGCTCGGTCATCGTCGCGACGTAGCGCAGCCGGTCGCGCGCGTCGGGCACGGCTTCCGCCGCGCGCTCGACATGCTTGTCGAGCCCGAGCTCGCGCATCGAATCGCGCAGCGCGCGCGTGACCTGGCCGATGCGCGCCAGGATCCGGTCGCTCGCGAGATCGGCGCCTTCGGGGTGGCTGTCAGCGGCGAACCCCGCGCCGGCGAGCGCCGCATGGATCGGCTCGTTCACGTCAGCTCCCGGTCTTCGCCATCTTGTCGATGATCTTGTTCAGCTTCTCGTCGAGCGTGGCAGCCGTGAACGGTTTCACGACGTAGCCGCTCGCGCCCGCCTGCGCGGCCGCGATGATGTTCTCCTTCTTCGACTCGGCCGTGACCATCAGCACCGGCAGGTGCGTGAGCGTCGCGTCCGCGCGGATTTCCTTCAGCATCGCGAGGCCGTCGAGGTTCGGCATGTTCCAGTCCGAGATCACGAAGTCGAAGCCGCCGCCGCGCAGCCGCGCGAGACCGGCCGCGCCGTCCTCGGCCTCGTCGACGTTCGTGTAGCCCAGTTCCTTGAGCAGGTTGCGGACGATCCGGCGCATCGTCGGGAAATCGTCCACCACCAGGATTTTCATGCTCTTGTCCATCGTCGTTCCTTTCCAGATTCGTTTCCGTCGGGACGCGTATCGTGGCGCGCGCCCCGTGGCATTCCATTCACACGCGCTGCACGCGGTCGCCCATCGTCGCCAGTCGCGCCATCACGCGGCGGCTCATGTCGGCGAGCGGCGCAACCTCGTCGGCACCGCCGAGCGCGATCGCCTCGCGCGGCATCCCGAACACGATACAGCTCGCTTCATCCTGCGCGAACGTGTAAGCGCCCGCGCGTTTCATTTCCAGCAGGCCGGCCGCGCCGTCACGGCCCATCCCGGTGAGGATCACGCCGATCGCGTTCTTGCCCGCGTGCGTCGCCGCCGAGCGGAACAGCACGTCGACCGACGGGCGGTGACGGTTCACCGGCGGCTCGTCCGACAGTTGCGCGATGTAGTTCGCGCCGCTTCTCGCGAGCAGCAGGTGCGCGTGGCCCGGCGCGATGTACGCGTGGCCCGGCAGCACGCGCTCGCCGTGCTCGGCTTCCTTCACCGCGATGCGGCACAGGCCGTTCAGCCGCTGCGCGAACGATTTCGTGAAGCCGGGCGGCATGTGCTGCGCGATCAGCACGGCCGGAGCATCCGGCGGCAGCGGCGTCAGCACTTCGCGGATCGCCTCGGTGCCGCCCGTCGACGCGCCGATGATGATCAGCTTCTCGGTACTGACGAGCGGGTTGTTGATCATCGGCGCGGCCGGCTGGCTGTCCGCCGTGCGCGCGGCGGCCTGCGGCTGCGGCGCCTGGCGCACGCGTGCGCGCGACGCAGCACGGATCTTGTCGGCGAGCTTTTCCGCGTAGTCGAGCATCCCGTCGCGAATCCCGACGCGCGGCTTCGTGACGAAATCCACCGCGCCGAGCTCGAGCGCGCGCAGCGTGATCTCCGAGCCGCGCTCGGTCAGCGACGACACCATCACGACCGGCATCGGCCGCAGGCGCATCAGCTTCTCGAGGAAGTCGAGCCCGTCCATGCGCGGCATTTCGACGTCGAGCGTGAGCACGTCGGGGTTGTGCTGCTTGATGAGCTCGCGCGCGACGAGCGGATCGGGCGCGGTCGCGCACACCGTCATGTCGGGCTGGCTGTTGATGATCTCCGTCATCAGGCTGCGGATCAGCGCCGAATCGTCGACGCACAATACTTTGATCTTCTGCACTGCGGTCATGCCTCCTGCTTTTTCGATAGGTTCCCCGCGTACGCGCTTCCGGCGCCCGGGCTCCCGGCGTACGGGTTCGCCGCCCGCACGCCGCCGGCACTGCCCGCGCCGGTGCCGCCCGGGCTCGCGCTGCGCGCGCCGAACAGTTCGATGCGCGGGCGCGCCGGCTGCGGCGCGGCCGGCCGCTTCGCCGCGAACAGCTCGACGTGCGCGCGCGGCCGTGCGGCGCGCTCGGCCTCGCGCGCGAGCGCGGCTTCGCGCTCGGTGACGCCAGGCACCTGCAGCCGCAGCTTCTTCACCATCGCGCGCCCCGTGTGCGGCATGAACGCGACCTTGCGCGGGTGCACGCCCTGCAGGTCTTCCGCCGTGATGCGGATACGTTCGAGCGCGAGGTAGCGGCGCACGAAATCCGCGTTGCGATCGCCGATGTTGATGGTCGTCATCCCGGCCAGCACGGCCGCGCCGCCGAACACCTTTGCCTCGATGCGCTCGCGGCGCCCGCCGGCCTTGATCAGCTCGTTGATCAGCACTTCCATCGCATACGCACCGTAGCGCATCGATTCCGACGCGGCCGCGCCCGGATCGGTGCCGTCGTCGGGCAGCATGAAGTGATTCATCCCGCCGATGCCCGCGTACGGGTCGTGCAGGCACGCGGCGACGCACGAGCCGAGCACGGTCATCAGCACCATGTCCTCGGACGTCGTGTAGAACTCGTTCGGCAACAGCTTCACGCCGGGACGGCCGAAGTGGTTGTCGAAATAGCGATTGGTCGCGATCGGCAGTGCGCTCATCCGCGATCTCCATAGGCGGGCGCGGCGTCCGCAGCCCGCGCGGGGGCGCGCGACGGCATGGCCGCCGCCGCGGGCGCCTGCGCGCCACGCAGCCGCGCACCCTGCGCGGCGTCGCGAGTCAGTTCGTACACCGTCTGCCCGCGCAGGCGGAACGCCTGCGTGACGTACGTGAAGTTTTCCGAATGGCCGGCGAACAGCAGCCCGCCCGGCTTCACGAGCGGCTCGAAGCGCGACAGCACCTGCCCCTGCGTCGGCTTGTCGAAATAGATCATCACGTTGCGGCAGAAGATCGCGTCGAACGGCTTCGCGATCCCGTAGTCCGCATCGGTCAGGTTCAACTGCTCGAAGCGGATCATCGCGCGCAGCTCGGGGCGCACCTTCACGCGGCCGGCCTGCGCGCCCGTGCCCTTCAGGAAGAAGCGCTTCAGCCGCTCGGGCGACAGGTGCTTGACCTGGTCGTACGTATAGATGCCGGCTTCCGCCTTCGCGAGCACCTGCGTGTCGAGATCGGTCGCGAGGATCGACGCGCCGCGCGCCGCCGATTCGCCGAGCGCCTCGATCAGCGTGATCGCGATCGAGTACGGCTCCTCGCCGGTCGACGCCGCCGAGCACCACACCGACACGGGCGCCGGCCGCCCCTTCACGAACTCCGACAGGATCGGGAAGTGATGCGACTCGCGGAAGAACGCGGTCAGGTTGGTCGTCAGCGCGTTGGTGAACGCTTCCCACTCGAGCGGATCGTCTTCCTGCTCGAGCAGGTCGAGGTAGTCGCGGAACGTGTCGAGGCCGCGCGCGCGCAGCCGCCGCGCGAGACGGCTGTACGCCATGTCGCGCTTGTGCTCGGACAGCGAGATCCCCGCGCGTTGGTGGATCAGCGCGCGGATGCGGGCGAAATCCGCGCCGGTGAACGCGAAGTCGCGCCCCGGCTCGCCCGCGCGAGGCGAGGCATCCGGTGCATCGGGTCGAAATGGCGCGCGCGCGTTCGGCATGGCTTAGAAGGTCTCCCAGTCGTCGTCGGACGTGCCGGCCGCGGCCGGCGCCGGCTTCTCTCCGTTCAGCGCGGGGCGCACGAGCGCGGGCTTCGCGGCCGGCTTGTCCGCCGGGGCGGCGGCCGACTTCGCGAGACGCGGCCCGTAGCCGCCTGCAGCGGCGCCGCGGGACGCGGATGCTTCCTTCTGCAAGCGCGCATCGGGGTCCGCCGCGCGCTTCGGTTGGCTCGCGCCCGCTGCGCCCGCCGCCGCCGACGTGGCCGCATGCGACGCCGGCGCGGCGCGCCGTGCCGGTTGTGCCGCAGCCTGCGGCGCCGGCAGCGCGGCGACCGGCGCCGCATCGTGACGCGGCTCCGACGGCAGTGCCGGCACGCTCGCCGATCCCTGCGCGACCGGCCGTGCAACGCCGCGTGCCGGCGCGAGCATGATGCCGCCCGCCACGCGCCAGCCCGACACGATCGCCTTCATCTGGCGCGTCTGCTCCTCGAGCGACGCGGCCGCGGCCGCCGCCTGCTCGACGAGCGCCGCGTTCTGCTGCGTGACCGAATCCATCTGGCTGACCGCACGGTTGACCTGCTCGATGCCGGTCGACTGCTCGTCCGACGCGGCGCTGATCTCGCCCATGATGTCGGTCACGCGGCGCACGGCCTGCACGATCTCGTCCATCGTCGAGCCCGCGCGCGCGACGAGCGCCGACCCGCTGTCGACCTTCTCGGCCGAATCGCCGATCAGCTGCTTGATTTCCTTCGCAGCGCTCGCGCTGCGCTGCGCGAGCGAGCGCACCTCGCCCGCGACCACCGCGAAGCCGCGGCCCTGCTCGCCCGCACGCGCGGCTTCGACCGCTGCGTTCAGCGCGAGGATGTTGGTCTGGAACGCGATGCCTTCGATCGTGCCGATGATGTCGACGACCTTGCCCGAGCTCGCCGCGATGTCCTGCATCGTCGATACGACCTGGCCGACCACCTCGCCGCCCTGCGTCGCGATGTCCGACGCGTTCACCGCGAGCTGGCTAGCCTGCCGCGCGTTCTCCGCGTTCTGCCGCACGGTGCCCGTCAGCTGCTCCATGCTCGACGCGGTTTCCTGCAGCGACGCGGCCTGCTCCTCGGTGCGCTGCGACAGGTCGATGTTGCCGGTCGCGATCTCGCGCGCGCCGACGTCGATCGATTCGGTGCCGCGATGCACGGACTGCACCATCGTCGTGACGGCGTCCTGCATCCGCTTGACGCCGCCGAACAGGCGGCCGATCTCGTTCGTGCCGGACACGTTCACCGGCTGCGTGAGGTCGCCGCCGGCGATCCGCTCGAAGTGCGCGATCGCGTCCTCGAGCGGCTTCACGATCAGCCCGCGCATCGCGAAGCGGATCGCGATCACGACCACGAACGCGATCGCGATGCCGGCCGCGATCAGCGCGACCATCAGCGAGATCTGCGACTGCGTCGCGGCCTGGCGCTCTTCCGCGCGCGTCTGCAGCGACGCGATCACGGCCGCCGCCGTCTGGTCGAACGCGACGAACAGCGGGCTGATCTTCGCGTCGGCAATCGCGTGGTACGCCGCCATGTCGCCCGCGCGCGCCGCGGCAAATTCGGGCTCGACGCCTTCCTTCATGATCGTCGTGTAGCGGGCGGTGAGCTCGTCGAGGAGCGCCTGCTCGACACCGAGCTTCGGCATCGACTGGAACGCCTGCCAGTTCTGGTTCGACTTCGTATACAGCTCCTGCGCCCGGTCGAGCACCTTCGCCGCCTCGGCCGCATTGCCGGCTTCGGTCAGCGTACGGAAGCGGTCGAGCGCAACGCGCGAGCGCAGCAGGTGCGCGGCCGTGTCGTCCAGCGTGTGGATCGCCGGCAGGTCGACGTGCGCGATCTCGTCGAGCGAACGGCTCGCGTGATTGAGCGCGTAGAGGCCGAGCCCGCCGACCGCCGCGGCCAGGCACACGAGGATGAGTCCGACCGCCGTGAGCGTCGTGCGGATCGACCAGTTATGCAACATTGCAGATTCTCCCGAAATTCCTGCGCGCGCGGCGCGCTTAACCGCCGAGTGTCTCGATCAGCGCCATTTCACGGCTCGACATCAGCTTCTCGATATCCATCAGGATCAGCATCCGGCCGTCGACCGTGCCGAGGCCCGTCAGGTACTCGGTCGTCAGCGTCGCGCCGAATTCCGGCGCCGGCATGATCTGGTCGGTCTGCAGCGTCAGCACGTCCGACACGCCGTCGACCACCATCCCGACCACGCGATGCGCGACGTTCAGGATGATCACGACGGTCTGGTGGTCGTACTCGACGCGGCCGAGATGGAACTTGATCCGCATGTCGACGATCGGCACGATGATTCCGCGCAGGTTGATCACGCCCTTGATGAAGTCCGGCGCGTTCGCGATGCGCGTGACGCTGTCGTAGCCGCGGATTTCCTGCACCTTCAGGATGTCGATCCCGTATTCCTCGTCGCCGAGCGTGAACACGAGGAATTCCTGGCCCGTCGCGTCGCCTTGCGCCGCGTCGCGGCGGCTCGTCGCCGCGTTCGCCGCGGCCGGATTGATCATTTGGACTTCAGCAGACACGTTTGCCCCCAATCGGTTGAATGGCGAGAGTCAGAACATCGCGAGCTCGGCGCCGGCTCGGGCGCCGTGCGTCGCACGGGTTTCTCGGTTCAGCGCCGCGACGTCGACGATCAGCGCGACGCTGCCGTCGCCGAGGATGGTCGCCGCCGAGATGCCGTGCACCTTGCGATAATTGGTTTCGAGGTTCTTCACGACCACCTGCTGCTGGCCGACCAGCTCGTCGATCAGCATTGCGAAGCGGCGCCCCTCGGTTTGCATGATCGTGACGATCCCCTGCGTCGGGTCGGTGCGTGCATCCTCGACCGAGAACACCTCGTGCAGCGCGACCAGCGGCAGGTATTCGCCGCGCACGCGCACCACGCGCTCGCCGTTGCCGACCGTGTAGATGTCGTCGATCGACGGCTGCAGCGACTCCATCACGAAGTTCAGCGGCAGGATGAAGATCTCGCTGCCGACCTTCACCGACATCCCGTCGAGGATCGCGAGCGTCAGCGGCAGCACGATCCGCGTGGTCGTGCCGCGGCCAGCCTGCGACGTGATCTCGACGTGGCCGCCCATCGACTGGATGTTGCGCTTCACGACGTCCATCCCGACGCCGCGGCCCGACACGTCGGTCACCGTCTCGGCGGTCGAGAAGCCCGGCGCGAAGATCAGGTTCCACACCTCTTCGTCGCTGACGTTGTCGGGCACCTGCATGCCCTGCTTCGCGGCCTTCGCGAGGATCCGCTCCCGGTTCAGGCCCGCGCCGTCGTCGCTGACCTCGATCACGATGTTGCCGCCGTGATGCGCGGCCGACAGCACGAGCTGGCCGACCGCGTCCTTGCCGGCGGCGATGCGCTTGTCGACCGTCTCGATCCCGTGGTCGAGGCTGTTGCGCACGAGGTGCGTGAGCGGATCGATGATCCGCTCGATCAGGCTCTTGTCGAGTTCGGTCGCCTGGCCGAACGTGACGAGCTCGACCTGCTTGCCGAGCTTGCCGGCGAGGTCGCGCACGAGCCGCGGGAAGCGGCTGAACACGTAGTCCATCGGCATCATGCGGATCGACATCACGGCTTCCTGCAGGTCGCGCGCGTTGCGCTCGAGCTGCGCCATCCCGTTGAACAGGCGGTCATGCAGCGCCGGATCGAACGCGCTCGCGGTTTCCGCGAGCATCGCCTGCGTGATCACGAGCTCGCCGACGAGGTTGATCAGCTGGTCGACCTTCTCGACGCCGACGCGGATCGAGCTGCCTTCGGCGCCCGATGCGGCCGCGGCGGCCGGACGCGCGCGCTTGTCGTCGTGATGCGCGGCGGCCTGCGCCGCGTGTTCGGCCTGCGGTCGTTGGGGTTGCTGCTGCGGTTGCGTTGCCGCAGCCGGCTCGACGGTTGCGGGAGCCGGCGCGGCCGGTTGCGGCGCGGCGGCCTGCGGCGCGAATACCTCGACCCGCGCGGGTTGCGCGGCGGCGGCCGGTTCGGCGGCCGGTGCAGCGGCGTCCTGCGCGGCAGCCGGTGCCGCCGGCGCGGCCGGTGCCGTGCCGCGCGCGATGCGGATCTGGCTTTCGTCGATCACGAAGCAGCACACGGCGACGATGTCGTCGGACGGCACGTCCGATTCGAGCCACAGCGTCAGGTCGCCGCCCGCTTCCTCGCGGCCGACGATCCGGCCGAGGTTGCCGAGTTCTTCGCTGAGCAGTTCCCGGTCCTTCGCGTCGACGCCCGCCAGCGTGATCTTCAGGTGCGGGCCGTCTTCGCCCGCATCGGCCGCCGGATGCGCGGCCGCGACGGCCTGCTCGACCACATGATCGGGCGCGCGATCGCCGCCGGCGGCGGGCTCCGCGGCCGGTGCGGCCGGTGCAGCAGCAGCGGCGACCGGCGCGACCGGCGCGGCCGCAGCGGCCGCCGGCGCGCCCGCGCCGCTCTCGGCCTTCAGCCGTTCGAGCTTTGCGCAGATCGTCGCGGCGGCTGCCGCGTCCGGTTCGGCGCTCGCGCGGTAGTCGACGAGCTGGTCGGACAGCACGTCCTTGGTCTCGAGGAACGCGTCGATCATCTCCTTGGTCAGCGTCAGCTCATGGTTGCGCGCGCGGTCGAGCAGCGATTCCAGGATGTGCGTCGTATCGGTCAGCGCGGAAAAGCCGAACGTCGCCGCGCCGCCCTTGATCGAATGCGCGGCGCGGAAGATCGCGGCCAGGTCTTCGGGGTCGGGCGAGTCGACGTCGAGGTTCAGCAGAAGCTGCTCCATCTGCGCGAGCAGCTCGTCCGCTTCGTCGAAAAAGGTCTGGTAGAACTGCGTGATATCGAGAGTCATGCCCGGTCACCGGTTGGATTCGTCGCGTTCATTTCAGGAGGCAGCCGGCGCGGACAGCGTCGCGACCAGGTCGACCAGCACGACCGGGTCGATCGGCTTCTCGATCCAGCCGGTCGCGCCCGCGTCGCGCGCGGCGTCCTTGAAGGCATCGCTGCCTTCGGTCGTCAGCACGAGGATCGGCGTGTCCGCATACGCGGTCAGCTTGCGCAGCGCGGCGATCACCTCGAGCCCGCTCTTGCGCGGCATGTTCTGGTCGGTCAGCACCAGGTCGTACGGCGCGGTCGCGGCCATGTCGAAGCCGGCTTCGCCGTCCGGCGCCACCGTCACGTCGTAGCCGGCCTGCGCAAGCGTTGCCTGCAGCAGCGCACGCATGGTCGCGGAGTCGTCGATGGCGAGAATGGTTCGGATCATGTCTGTCTCGGAATCTCGGGAACGTCAGGGTTTCGGCGCCGCGGCGGCGGCGCTCGCGACGGCCGGACGCGCGGCCGGCGCCGGGCCGGCGAGCTGCTGCGCGAGCAGCTTCGAGCCCGCCGCGTCGGCCGACAGCGTCGTGGTCGTCGCGTCGTCGCGCATCAGCGCTTCTTCGGATTTGCGGTTCAGCACGATCACGCTGATCCGGCGGTTTTCCGGGTCGAGCGGATCGGCCTTGTTCAGGTTCTGCGTCGACGCGAGGCCGAGCACGCGCAGCACTTTCGCCTCGTCCATGCCGCCGGAAATCAACTCGCGGCGCGACGCGTTCGCACGGTCGGCCGACAGCTCCCAGTTGCTGTAGCCGCCCTCGCCGCCCGCGTACGGCACGGCGTCGGTGTGGCCCTGGACGATGATCCGGTTCGGCACGTCGTTCAGCGTCTTGCCGATCTCGCGCAGGATGTCGCGCATGTACGGCTCGACGTGGTCGCTCGACATCGCGAACATCGGCCGCTTCTGCGTATCGACGATCTCGATGCGCAGCCCCATCAGCGTCGAATCGATGCGGATCTGCTGCTTGAACTGGCGCAGCGTCGGGTTGGCCTCTATCGCGGCCATCAGCTTGATCTGCAGATCGTGCAGGCGCGCCTGCTCGAGCCGCTCGATCGACCCCTGCGCCTGCGACCGCGAATTCTCGTCGGCCGGCTTCGCGACGCGCTCGGCGAGCGACGTCGTGCCGTCGGTGCGGCGCAGCGTGCCGGCGTCGGCGCTCGACAGATCGCGGCCGCCGCCGTTGATGATGCTGGAGTCCTGCGAGCTGCGGTCGCCGTTGCCGAACAGCGCGGCCTTCAGCGGCGTGTTGAAGTATTCGGCGATCCCCTTCAGCTGCACCGGCGTGACCGAGCTCAGCAGCCACATCAGCAGGAAGAACGCCATCATCGCGGTCATGAAGTCCGCGTACGCAAGCTTCCATGCGCCGCCGTGGTGGCCCTTCTTCGCCGGGGCCACCCGCTTGACGACGATCGCGCGATCCTTGCTCTTGCTCATCGGTCGCTCCGCGTCACTTCGCCTTCACGCGGCGCACGTGCTCTTCGAGCTCGGAAAACGACGGCCGCTCGGTCGAGAACAGCACCTTGCGGCCGAACTCGACCGCGATCGCCGGCGCATAGCCGTTCAGCGTCGCGAGGATCGTCACCTTGATGCACTGGAACATCTTGGTCGACTCGGCGACGCGCTGCTCCGCGAGGCTCGCGAGCGGCCCGATCAGCCCATACGACAGCAGGATCCCGAGGAACGTGCCGACCAGCGCCTGCGCGATCATTGCGCCGAGCACCGCGGGCGGCTTGTCCGCGGACGCCATCGTGTGCACGACGCCCATCACGGCCGCGACGATGCCGAACGCCGGCATCGCGTCGCCGACGCGCATCAGCGCGTGCGCGGGGCCTTCGCCTTCCGAATGGTGCGTCTCGATCTCCTCGTCCATCAGGCTCTCGATCTCGAACGCGTTCATGTTGCCGCCCACCATCAGGCGCAGGTAGTCGGTCAGGAATTCGACGATATGGTGATCGGCGAGGATCTTCGGGTATTGCGTGAAGATCGGGCTCTTTTCCGGATCGTCGATGTCGGCCTCGAGCGTCAGCGTGCCTTCCTTGCGCGCCTTCGCGAGCAGCACGTACAGGAGCGCCATCAGCTCCATATAGACGTCCTTCGTGTATTTCGAGCCCTTGAAGAGCGTCGGCAGCACGCGCAGCGTGGCCTTGATGGTCTTGCCACCGTTGCCGAGGATGAATGCCCCGACGCCGGCGCCCACGATCATCAGGATCTCGATGGGCTGGATCAAGGCGCCCAGATGCCCGCCTGCCAGCGCATAACCGCCGAAGACCGACAACAGCGTCACGAGTGTTCCCACGATAATCAGCACTGCCTGTCCCTCATGAAAGACCGGCGGGAAGATCGCCGTTAAACAGGTTTACGGCAGTCGGCAGGAAAACTTTCGCGGCCGCCCGGCGGCGGCCCGACGGTGTTTACCAGCAGTCGGCAGACGGTTCGCGCGGGCCGCGGCAGCCGCTCGCGCCCCGCCCGGCCCGGCGCTCAAGCCGCGGCGGCGGCCAGTTCGGCGCGCGCGGCGGCGGCCTTGCGGGTCTTGCCCGCGCGCGACGGCGGCTGGCACAGGCCGCAGACGAAACCTTGATGCGGATCATGCGCATGCGCGACGAAGTGGCCGCCGCAGCGCGTGCACGGGGTCATCTGCAGCATCCCCGAATCGAAGAAGCGCACGAGCGTCCACGCGCGCGTGAGGCTCAGCGCGACCTCGTCGCCGGACAGGTTCACGTGCTCCTGATAGAGCCGGTACGCTTTCACGATCGACTGGATCGGCTCGCAGCGGCCGTGGTCCTGCATGAACCGGTAGATGTTGTAGAACAGCGACGAGTGGATGTTCGGCTGCCACGTCATGAACCAGTCGGTCGAGAACGGCAGCATCCCCTTCGGCGGCGACACGCCCTTCAGTTCCTTGTACAGCTTGATCAGACGGTCCCGCGACAGGCTCGTCTCCGCCTCCAGCAACTGCAGTCTGGCGCCCAGTTCGATCAGTTCGATGGCGAGGGTGATTTCCTTCACCTCGATCACGACGCTTTTGCTTGCCATGGTGATAATCGTCCGCTTGACGTGGTTCGGATGGATGGCCAATACGCTGCCGGCCGGCGCGGCGCGCCGGGACAAACGCAAGGCGGGATGGATCAGCGGACGCCTTCGACCTGCTGCCCGGCCATCAGGATGGCCGAGTGGGCATGCGCGACGACATCGCTGCGGCCTTTGTCGGCGAGCGACGACAGCAGCGCGTGATCGTCGAAGCGGAAGCGGCACAGCATCTGGTTCGACGCGGCGAGCTTCACGGTCTGTGCGAGCGTGAGGTTCGCGAGCACGTCGGCCAGTTCCCGGGAAATTCCCATGCGGAACATGCCCATCGCCTTGTCTTCCCGCAACAGGCGTTGCGCGAGGAGGAGGTACGACAGGTTGACCTCTTTGATCTCACTGAGCATTTCGCTGGTACCGCTCATGATTCCCCCGTTAAAAAAGCTTTGCTTTGGCCATTCGTGTTATGACAACGTTTGCTCGATCGGGGCGCGCCTGGCGCTCAGTCGGCTCGTTTATAGTCTTACAGGGCGAATTTTGGCCAAACGGCATTTATGTCGGTATCAGCGAAGTGGCGTATGCCGCGCAGGATTTGTCTGTAAACCGTGTAGGAATTTTTCCGACAAGGCGAATTGAAAGGGGGCAATCGGAAAAGCGGGTGACCGCGCGAATTCGGCGAGATGAGCCCGATGGCCGCCGCGCAATGGCGGAAGGCGTGCCGGCAAGGCTGCCGACAATCGGATCGGTAAAAAATTATAGTGGTTTTTCACGATGGCGCAACAATAGTTGAGTCTGCCTCGATTTATGTTTTCCCGCCCTTTTTCTCGGGGTTTTCTCGTATTTCATCGTGTAACAAGCCTTAAGTGTTTGAAAAAACACTCGAACCCCTCAGGGCGATATCGATAATGGACTCCAATGGGCGGCGGCGCGAGCCGTGCCGGCCCGCCCCGCAGCTTGCCGTCCGGCGCCCCGCGCACCCCGCCCAGGGCCCGGCCACGTACCGCCAACAGCGTGCGTCGGCGAGTTCCGCAACCTTGTAGGGGATCCGCATCGGCGCCGCAGCGCTCACACGGATCGACATCGGAGAACATCCATGCGAATTGCCCAGATCGCGCCGCTTTACGAAGCCGTCCCGCCGAAACTCTACGGCGGCACCGAGCGTGTCGTGTCCTACCTCACCGAGGCGCTCGTCGAACTCGGGCACGACGTGACGCTGTTCGCCAGCGGCGACTCCGTCACGTCGGCCCGCCTCGAGGCTGCCTGGCCGCGCGCACTACGGCTCGACCCGTCGATCCGCGATTCGATGGCGCCCCATATGCGGCTCCTGGAGCAGGTCGCCCGTGTCGCGCACGAATTCGACGTGCTGCACTTCCACCTCGACTACCTGCCGTTCCCGCTGATGTCGCGCCTCGACACGCCGTACGTGACGACGCTGCACGGCCGCCTCGACCTGCCGGAACTGCAGCCCGTGTTCGACTCGTTCCCGGACGCGCCGGTCGTGTCGATCTCGAACAACCAGCGCAAGCCGCTGCCGCAGGCCGCGTGGGCCGGCACCGTGTATCACGGGCTGCCCGACACGCTGCTCACGCCGCAGCCGGGCGTGAAGCCCGAATACCTCGCGTTCCTCGGCCGGATCTGTCCCGAAAAGCGCGTCGACACGGCGATCCGGATCGCCGCGCAAAGCGGGCTGCCGCTGAAGATTGCCGCGAAGGTCGACAAGGCGGACGCCGACTACTTCAAGGAAGTGATCGAGCCGCTGCTCGGCCAGGCGCACGTCGAATTCATCGGCGAGATCAACGAAGCGCAGAAGCCCGCTTTCCTGTCAGGCGCGAAGGCGCTGCTGTTCCCGATCGACTGGCCGGAACCGTTCGGCCTCGTGATGATCGAGGCGATGGCGTGCGGCACGCCGGTCGTCGCGTTCAATCGCGGCTCGGTGCCGGAAGTGATCGAGGACGGCGTGACCGGCTTCATCGTCGAGGACGTGCAGGGCGCGGTCGGCGCATTGCACCGGATCGACAGCCTGTCGCGCACCGCGATCCGCGAACGTTTCGACACGCGTTTCAGCTCGAAGGCCATGGCGCAGCGTTATGTCGAAACTTACGAATCGCTTTGCACGGCGACCAGGCAACCGGCATTGCGCCGGGTCGCAGGCGCCTGACGCGTAAATCCGCACGGAAATATTCCGTAAAGTCCGCGCCGAAATCGGCGCGCAAAACCGCAAAGCAAAAGAGCCGCATCGACGATGCGGCTCTTTCTTTTTGGCTTTCAGTCATTCGATCAGGAATCGATCGCGGTTTTTCCCGACGATCCAATTCGGCGGCTTGCCGCGCCCGCTCCAGGTCGCACCCGACTTCGGATCACGGTATTTCGGGGGCAGCGGCGCCTTCTTCGGCGGGCGGCCGCGTCGCGCTCGCTCCGCGAAGCCCAGGTCCTGGGCCGTCAGGCCGTATTCGGCAATCATTCGCTGGACGTCGGCAATCACCGCCGCCACTTCCTGGCGGCGTACGTCGTCCGCCTGGGCCTGCAGATCGGCGATCTGCGCCTTGAGTTTCGCGTATTGAGACATTTTTTCGACTCCCTTTTCGATGATGCGGCCCCGGCGAATCCGGCCGGGACACAAACATCCGTTACGCCATCAGCACTGCCACCCTGCCCTTCGAAATAAATACTGTCATCTTTAACCGATTCGGCTATATCGAGAATGCGGGCTTATTCTAATAAAAGGCATTTGTCAGCCATTCAAATTTAACAATCGTTGACCCTCCCCGACCCGATTCATTTCCTATAATCCAGACCAATTCCGGACGACGGAATAAATCCATCGTGTCGCCCGGTTGTCTTCAACCCACTTGGACGAGATCCTTACATGAATCTTTCTCAGCGTCTCGCTGCAGAGGTATTCGGCACGTTCTGGCTGGTGCTCGGCGGGTGCGGAAGCGCCGTGCTGGCCGCCGCCTTTCCGGGCCTCGGCATCGGCTTTGCCGGCGTCGCACTTGCCTTTGGCCTGACCGTGCTGACGATGGCATTCGCAATCGGCCACATTTCGGGTTGCCACCTGAATCCGGCGGTGAGCGTCGGCCTGACGGTCGCCGGGCGCTTCCCGGCACGCGATCTCGCGCCGTACATCGTCGCGCAGGTTGTCGGCGCAACGCTCGGCGCGTTCGTGCTGTACCTGATCGCGACCGGCAAGCCGGGCTTCGACGTCGTCGGCAGCGGCTTTGCGACGAACGGCTTCGGCGAGCGCTCGCCCGGCCACTACTCGTTGGCCGCAGCGTTCATCTGCGAAGTCGTGATGACGGGCTTCTTCCTGTTCGTGATCCTCGGCGCTACCGACAAGCGCGCGCCGGCCGGCTTCGCGCCGATCGCGATCGGCCTGTGCCTGACGCTGATTCACCTGATCTCGATTCCGGTCACCAACACGTCGGTGAACCCGGCGCGCTCGACCGGCCCCGCGCTGTTCGTGGGCGGCGAGGCGATCGGCCAGCTGTGGCTGTTCTGGGTGGCACCGCTGATCGGCGCGGTACTCGCCGGGATCATCTACCCGCTGGTCGCGGGGCGTGACAACGCCATCGACCTGCTGCCGGCATCGGCTCGCACAAGCGAATAAAACACTACGGGGTCACGCGAGCAGAGCAGCGAGCCTCACGCTGTCGAACAACATCGAGGCAGGTAATTTCGACGGGCGCCATTGGCGCCCGTTTTTCATTGCCGCCCGGAAAGCACGCTCGGGCAGCTCGCTCAGGAGGCGGCGACGTTGTCCTCGAGCGAGAACAGCGTGCGCAGGTGGCGGGCGACGCCCGCGTCGAAGTTGTTGCCGATCCGCGGAATGTGCGGCAGCCGCGCGACCAGGTCGGGGTTCGCGTTGTTCATCATGAACCCGTGACCGGCGGTTTCGAGCAGGTCGATGTCGTTCATGTTGTCGCCGAACGCGATGCAGTGGCCGGTATCGACGCCGAGCCGCGCGAGCACCGTACGCAGCGCGCGGCCCTTCGACACGTTCGCGGTCATCACTTCCAGACAGTCGGGCAGCGAATACGTGACATACAGCGCATCGCCGAACCGCACGCGCATCTGCTCGGCGACGACCGCCAGATCGGCCGGTTCGCCGATATACAGCACCTTCGCGATATCCGCGCCGTCGTGCGCGGGCATGTCGATCACGTCGTACCGGAAGCCCGAATCCTGGTGGAATTCGAGCAGGTGCGGCGCATCGCGGTCGATCAGCCAGCCCTGGTCGGTAAACAGGTTGACGATCACGCGGCCGTGCGCGCCGACGACGTCCGGCTGCACGAGACCGCGGACGATCGCGGGATCGATGTCCTGCGCGTGGATCGTCGTGTCGTCCGGCGCATGCACGCGTGCCCCGTTCGACGTGATCAGGTACGGCCGGATGCCGAGCACGTCGCGAATGCCCGCGACGTCCGCGTAATGGCGCCCCGTGGCGATCACGAACTGCAGGCCGTCGCGCTCGAGCCGGCGGACGGTGTCGATCGTGTACGGGTCGAGCTGGTGGTCGCTGTTCAGCAGGGTACCGTCGAGATCGGTGGCGATGACTTTGTACATGGGACGGAAGAATGGCGCTCAGGGCTCTGCGGAACGGCCATTCTAACGTCGTGCCCGGCCGCGCGCCGGACGGTTCCCGGTCAAGCGCCGCCTTCGGCGCTGCTGCGGCGCGCCTTCAACCCGCCGTCAACCGCCTTCCGCCGCCCGCAGCGCCTGCAGCGCAAGCCGCAGCGCGCCGTGCGCGGAATCGTCGAGCGGCGCGCGCAGCCGCGCGGCGTGGCGCGCCGGCACGGCCGGCGCAAGCGCGTCCGCGAGCCCGCCGCACAGCGCGACCGGCAGCGCCTGCTGCGGGTCGAGCGCATCGATCATCTTGCCGATCTCGTCGCCGGCCTGCGCGATCAGCGCGCCCGCGACCGGGTGCGACCGGTGCGCGAACACGATCGGCGCGAGCCGCGCGTAGATCGTCTGATTCGCATCGCACGACCACTGGACGAGCGCGTCGCGATCCTGCGCGCCCGTTTCCGCGAGCAGCGCGTCGGCGAACGCGTCGCGCGGCACGCGGCCGTCGAGCGCCTGTTGCGCGTAAGCGAGCGCACGCACGCCGAGCCACGCGCCGCTCGCCTCGTCGCCGGACGGAAAGCCGAAGCCGCCCGCGATCCGGCACGCGCCGCCCGCATCGAGCGCCGCCGCGATGCTGCCGGTGCCGAGCGCGACGATGAGCCCCGGCGCGCCGCCGTGCGCGCCGACGACCGTCGTATACGCGTCGCTCTCGATCGCGAGCACATCGAGCGGCGCCTGCGCGCGGAACGCGGCAAGCCACGCCGCGTTGTTGACGCCCGCGAGCCCGCAGCCGAGCGCGCACTGCGACCACTCGAACGCGAAACCGGCCTGCGTGAACGCGCCAGCGCAGGCCGCGCCGATCGACGCCCACGCGCGCTCGATGCCGAGACCGAGCCCCGACGGGCCGCCGCGCCCCTGCGCGAGCTCGCGCCCGTGCCGGTCAGCCAGCACCGCGCGCGTGCCGGTGCCGCCGCCGTCGATGCCGATCGCAAAAAGTAATGCCGCCATGCCTTCATCCCGCTGATTCGAACAGGCGCCAAGCTTAACCGGATCGGCGCCGCGCGCCCATCTGCCGTTCGACCGGCTATCCCGCGAAAAGGGCTTCCGCTATGCTGGCGCGATCGAACCGACACTGAAAACGAGGCAGACGATGTCGCAGCGGTGCAACTGGGTGAAGACGGAAGCGGATGCTCACTACCACGATACCGAGTGGGGCGTGCCGTCGCACGACGATCGCCACCTGTTCGAAATGCTGATCCTGGAAGGCGCGCAGGCCGGGCTGTCGTGGTCGACGATCCTGAACAAGCGTGCGGGCTATCGCGAAGCGTTCGCCGATTTCGACGTCGACGCCGTCGCGCGCTTCACGCCGAAGCGCATCGAGAAACTGCTGGAGAACCCCGGCATCGTGCGCAACCGCGCGAAGGTCGAATCGGCGGTGACCAACGCGCGCGCCGTGCAGCGCATCCGAGACGAGCACGGGTCGCTCGCCGCCTTCCTGTGGTCGTTCGTCGGCAACTCGCCGGTCCAGAACGCGTGGCAGTCGTACCGCGACGCCCCCGCGTCCACCGAGCAGTCCGACGCGCTCAGCAAGGCGCTGAAGGCGTACGGCTGCAAGTTCGTCGGCTCGACGATCTGCTATGCGCTGATGCAGGCGACCGGCATGGTCAACGATCACGAGTCCGGCTGCCCGTGCCACGCGCAATGTGCGGCGCTCGGCGGCAAGCAGCCGGCACGCCGGCGCAAGGCGGGCTGACGGCGACGAAGCCCGCCCGGCGAACCGGGTTGGCGCATCGATACGTTATCGCGTCGTGCGTGGCCCGCACGCACGCGCTGCGCTTGTTCAAACAGATGCCGATCCCCGTCGCGCCGACGCTGAGCGTCGCGATGACGACTTCGGAACGAGCCCGGTGGCGGCCCCGAAGCCGCCGGCAATCCGTCGAACCCGCCGCGCCGCCGTCAGGCGGCCGCCCCGCCAAGGTTTGAAACCCGAGATCGAAGCCCTTTTTCCGGCCCCGAAAAGCGAAACGGCGGAGCGGCTTCTTTCGAAGCACGCTCCGCCGTTTCGCGGCGAACCGTAGATGCTCTTAGTGGAGCTTCTTCGGCAGCATCTGGCTGCGCAGGCGCTTGTGCAGGCGCTTGACGGCTGCTGCCTTCTTGCGCTTGCGGACTGCGGTCGGCTTTTCGTAAGACTGGCGCTCACGCAGTTCAGCGATCAGGCCATTTTTTTCGATAGCGCGACGAAAGCGGCGAATCGCCACTTCGAACGGCTCGTTTTCTTTCAGAAGAATCGTCGTCATGTCGTTCCTAAATTGCTTAAACGGTCAAAAACGTAGCGGCCAAGCGCCACGCACCGGCCATCCGGGCGTCCCCACAACAGGCGAAACGAGCGGAAATACGGCCTCGGAGGCCGGAAAAGAGAGGCACAAAGCACCGCGAGTACGCTTCACAAGCCGCGTGCAGCGCCGCGTTTGACTGCCAGCAAGAATGCCGAGACGGCACAGGCTTGACAGAAAATCTCAATTCAGCCCGCCATCATATCAGGGAATCACAGACAAAACCATCCTTTTGTCGATTCCGGTTCGCCGCCCCACGCGGCGCGGCCGCATACACCGTCCAACAAGACCATTGCGCAACCCCGCCGAAATCGCTGCCAGCCATACCGGGCGCGGACTTCGCGGCAGCGGCATGCTTCCGTCCCGATTTTCCTCACACATCCCTCTAAAGTTTTCGCCGGGTGCCGCCGTCAACCAGGAAAGGCGGGCAGCGCCACTCGCGATAAAGCGCAACGCCGAAAACGACCCTGATCCTGTCTGTACTCAGGCATTTTCCAAAACGAGGAAGCAAATGCTGAACATCAACACCAACATCCTTTCGCTGACGACGCAGACGAATCTGTCGGGCTCGCAAAGCGCACTGTCGCAAGCAATCAACCGCCTGTCGTCGGGCAAGCGCATCAACACCGCTGCTGACGATGCAGCAGGCCTGGCGATCTCGACGTCGCAAACGGCGGCAATCAATGCGCTGACGCAAGGTGTTGCAAACGCGAACAACGGCATCTCGATGATCCAGACCGCCAACGGCGCGCTGCAATCGACGGTCGACAACCTGCAGCGTATCCGTACGCTGGCGCAACAAGCGGGCGACGGCTCGCTGGATTCGAGCGCTCGCGCGAACCTGCAAGCTGAAGTGACGACGCGTCTCGGCGAAATCGACCGTGTCGCATCGCAAACGACGTTCAACAGCCAGACCATCCTGGGCGGTGCCGGCAGCGTCACGTTCCAGATCGGCGCAGCAGCGAACCAGGTCGTTACCGTCGACTTCGGCACGGCGAACTGGAACAGCACGGGCATGAGCGTGAACACCCTGAGCGTCGCCACCCAGTCGGGCGCGCAATCGGCGATCACGGCGATCGACGCGGCACTGAAGCAAGTCAACACGTTCCAGGCAACGCTGGGCGCAGCACAGAACACGTTCCAGGCTGCGATCTCGACGACGCAAACCCAGGCAACCAACATGAGCGCTGCTCGCGCGCAGATCACCGACGCGGACTTCGCGACGGAAACGGCGAACCTGAGCAAGGCGCAAGTGCTGCAACAAGCTGGTATCTCGGTTCTGGCGCAAGCGAACTCGCTGCCGCAGCAAGTCCTGAAGCTCCTCGGCTAATCGAGCAGCACCCGCGGCGGGCCACGTGCCCGCCCGCCTCCGGGCACGGCGGCGTCGCCATGCGACGCCGCCGAAACCGCCCAGACCGGAATTCTCCAGGGAGGCACGCCTCCCTCTTTGCATTGAACCGCGGCGCCCCGCCGCATCGCGCACGTTGATTGCGCGGACGACCGGAGCAACGGCATGGCCACCACGACCCCCGTCAGCAGCACGGACATCAGCACCATCCTGGCGAATGCAGGTCAATCGATCATCAGCGGCGCGACCAATTCGTCGCTCGACGTCAATACGCTCGTCACGACGCTGGTGAACGCGAAGACGACCGGGCAATTGCAGGCCCTGCAGACCCGGCAGACGAACGACAATACGCAGCTGTCCGCGATCGGCCAACTGAAGAGCGCGCTGTCCGCGCTGCAGACCGCGCTCACCGGCCTCTCGAACGGCACCACGCTCAGCAGCCTGGCCGCGACGGCGAGCGGCACGGGCATCGCGACGACGGTCAAGAGCGGCAGCGGCGCGGTGGCCGGTTCGTATTCGGTCAATGTCACGCAGCTCGCGACCGCCAACAAGCTGTCGTCGGCCGGCGTGACGTCGGCGGACACGATCTCGGCCGGCTCGCTGAGCATCACCTTCGGCAGCAACCCCGCGTTCAACGTCAACGTGGCGGCCGGCGCATCGCTGTCCGACATCGCGTCGTCGATCAATTCCGCATCCGGCAATGCCGGCGTCACCGCGTCGGTCATCACCGGTTCTGACGGCCAGCATCTCGTGATGCAGTCGAACGCCACCGGCGCTGCCAATACGATCTCGATCTCGGGTACGGGCGTCAATTCGAAACTGACGTCGGGCTACTCGACGGTCACCCCGGCCGCCGATGCGCAGCTGACGATCGACGGAACGCCGGTGTCGAGCGCGTCGAACAACGTGTCGGGCGCGCTGACGGGCGTCACCCTGGCGCTGTCGCAGGCCGCCGTCGGCACGACGCAAACCGTCACGCTGTCGCAGGACACGGCCGCGGCGACGACCGCGATCAACAATTTCGCGACCGCATACAGCAACTTCGTGAGCACGGCGAAATCGCTGTCGTCCTACGACCCGACGGCGAAGACCGCCGGCCCGCTGCTCGGCGACGCGATGCTGAACACGATCAGGAACACGCTCGCGACGACGCTCAGCAGCGGCGTCACGACGGGCGGCACGACCTATGCGCTCGGCAGCATCGGCATCAACGTGGACTCGACCGGCGCGATGTCGGTCGACACCGCCGCGCTGACCACCGCGCTCAAGTCGAACAGCTCCGCGGTGGCGGCGATATTCAACCAGACGAACGGCATCGCCCAGGCGCTCAATGCGAACATCAACTCGTACACGCAGACGTCCGGCCTGATCGACCAGCGCACCAACGCGGTCAACGCCGATCTGACGAGCGTGCAGGGTCAGGCGACGCAGCTGCAGAGCTACTCGGACCAGTTGACCAAGCAATACAGTGCGCAGTTCACCGCGCTGAACACGCTGATGGCGACGATGGCGAACAACACCCGCTACCTGACCCAGCTGTTCGGCGGCCAGAACAGCGCCGGCGCGATGGCCAACAACAAGTAAGCCTTGGCCGCCCCCCCTTCGGAGCAGAACCATGACGCACGACACCCTGTCCCGCGCCTTCGACCTGACCCGTGCCATGCAGTCGGCGGCCGATGCGCGCGACTGGGTGCGCGTCGCGGCCCTCGCCGACGAACGCTCGCCGCTGCTGATGAACCTGTCCGGCGAGCAGACCCCGGACGTGCTGGACCAGGTGCGGCAGATCATGGCGATCGACGCGTCGATCACGGAGCATGCGCAGATGGACCGTGACCGCCTGGCTGCGGAATTTGCGCAGTCCCAGGAGCGGATCAAGGCCGCGAGCCAGTACCAGAAAGCCGGCATGCTGTGACCGGCCGGGCATCTCGCCCGCCGCGCATTTCGAATTAAAAGACGCCGCCAGTCGAGCGATCCGTTGTCGCCGTACCGTCGAGCCGCTTCAATGCGGCTTTTTTTTTCGCCTGCAGGCGGGAGCGCGAGCCGGATCGCGCCGGCTACGCCCGCGTCGCCCGCTCGACGGCCGCGTCGATCATCTCGGGCGGCCGGCCCGACGATGCGCGAGCGCGGCTTCCAGCCGTGGCGCGATCCCGCTCGTCACGCGTCCCGGAGCGCCGTCTCGCCGGCCGCGTAGCTGGTCCACATGCCGTGCAGCGCGTCCTCGAGGTTGCGTGCGAAGCGCGACGCATCGCACAGCGGCGACGCCAGCGCGCGCTCGCGCAGCGTTGCACGCAGCGTCGCCAGCCCGTCGCGGTCGCGCGCGAACGCGACGGCCTTCGCGAGGTACGCATCCTCGTCTTCCGCGATCCAGTCGCCCATGCCCGCCGCGTGCAGCAGGCTTTCGCAAATGTGCGTGACGAACCGGCTGCCCTTCATCCCGAGCACCGGCACGCCCATCCACAGCGCTTCGGCCGTGGTCGTGCCGCCCGGGTACGGGAACGGGCTCAGCGCGATGTCGATGCGGTTATACGCGGCGAAGTACTCCGCACGCGGCGAACCGCCTTCGAGAATCAGCCGATCCGCGCCGATGCCGTGCCGCGCGAAGCGGTCGAGCGTCGCCTGGTTCACGTCGCCGGCGCCGAGCTCATGGGCCTTCAGCAGCAGGCGTGCGTCCGGCAGTGCGTGCAGGATGCGCGACCACAGCGCGACGACCTCGTCGCTGATCTTGATCAGCTTGCCGAAGCAGCCGAACGTGACGCCGCCATGAGCCACCATCGGCAGCGGGCCGACCGCGACATCGTACGGCGGCGGCGTGAAGCACAGGTAGCTGTCCGGCAGCCGCCACGGCCGCTCGGTGAAGTGATGCGCCTCGTCGGCTGGTAGCGTATGCGCATCGCCGATGAAATAGTCGATCGCGCGGCAACCGGTCGTCGCGAAGAAACCGAGCCAGCTCGCCTGCACCGGCGCGGGCTTGTGCCCGAAGATCGGCAGGCCGCTCCAGTTGGTATGACCGGCCATATCGATCAGAATGTCGATGCCGTCGTCGCGAATCAGTTGCGCGGCCTCCTCGCGGCCCAGGCTGACCACCTTCTTCCAGCTCGCGAAGTTCGGCCTGAGCCGCGCGGTCACGTCGTCCTCGCCGACGAAGGTCACATAGGCATGCGGCTCGATGCGCGACCGGTCGATCCGCGCGAGCACGCTTTCAAGGAAGATGCCGACCGGGTGCTGCCGCAGGTCGCCCGACACGAAGCCGACGCGCAGCGGCCGCCCCTGCGCCCGCGCGACGCGCTGCGCGCGGTCGTGCTCGAACGGATGCGCGTCGCGCTCGAGATGCTCGCCGTAGCGGCGCGCTTCAGCGACCCACTCCTGCGGCTCGAACGCGGGCGAACTCGACATGTTGAACAGCATCCGCGAGTACGCGCGATGCAGGTCGTGCCGGATCGCCGAGCGGAACGCATCCAGCGCGCCGGCGAGATCCCCTTTCGCCCACAGGATGTCGCCGAGCGTCATCTGGACCTTCAGCGGATCGATGCCGAGCTCCCGCGCGATCTCGGTGTGCTTCATCGCCTCGTCGAGCTTCTCGAGCCGAAACAGCGCGGCGGCGAGGTTGTGATGCGCGTCGGCATCGTCCGGGTTCAGGTCGATCGCATGCCGGTGGCTCAACTCCGCGGCGGCCAGCAAGTTGAGGTTGTGATACGCGAAGCCGAGGAAGTTGTATGCGTCGGCCAGCTCGGGATCAAGCTCGATCGCACGCCGGCACACCTGCACCGCCTGCCCGTATTCGCCCTGCTGGTTGCGCAAATCGCCGAGCCACGCCCATGCCTGTGCATGCGCGGGGTCGATCGCGACCGCCTGCTCGAGCAGTTCGAGCGCCTTGTCGAAATCGCCGATGCGCTGCAGCAACCTTGCCAGCACGCAGTGCGCGTCTGCGTCGCCCGGATCGAGCCCCTCGCGCGCATGGTCGATCGCGCCTTGCAGATCGCCGGCCGCGCGCAGCGTCGCGCTCAGCCCCCGGTGCGCGACACGGAAGCCCGGTTGCAGCGCGATGGCGCGACGATAGGCATCCGCAGCATCGTCGAATTTCTCCTGCGCATGCAGCGCGTTGCCGAGATTGCAGTACGCATCCGCGTACTGCGGCTGGTGCGCGACGGCCTTGGCGTAGCTCGCGGCCGCCGCTTCGTGCTCGCCCAGGTCCTGCAGCGCGTTGCCGAGATTGTTGTACGCCTCCGCGTAACCGGGCCGCAGCTCGATCGCGCGCGCGCAGCTCTCCATGGCAGCCGTCGGCTCGCGCGCGTCGCGCAACGCATTGCCGAGGTTGTTGTGCGCCTCCGGATAGTCCGGTCGCAGCCCCACCGCGCGCCGGTAGTGCGCGATCGCGTCGTCGAGCCGGCCGCTTTCGCGCAGCATGTTGCCCAGGTTGTTGAAGTACGACGCGTCCGGCCGCTCGACGAGCGATTGCTCCATCAGCGCGATGCCCGCGTCGTACTGCTTCAGCTGGCACGCCAGCAGTCCGAGAAAATGCAGCGCATCCGGCTGGCCCGGCTGCGCGGCGAGGATCGCGTCGTACAGCGTCTTCGCTTCCGCGAGACGCCCCGCCTGATGATGCGCCAGCGCGGACTGCAGCGGGTCGTGGATATCGTTCATGCTTCCTGCTCCGAGTTCGTATAGCGTTGCCACATGGCGAGGAACGCCGCTTCGAAATGCGCCGCGAACCGGCGCGCGTCGCACAACGGCGACGCGAGCAGCTGCGCACGCAGGCTCGCGCGCAGCGCCGCGAGGCGCTCGCGATCGCGCACCGCCGCGATCGCCTTCGCGACATAGCTGTCCTCCCCGTCAGCGACCCATTCGCCCATGCCCGCCGCGTGCAGCACGCTTTCGCAGATGTGCGTGACAAAGCGCCCGCCCTTCATGCCGAGCACCGGCACACCCATCCACAGCGCTTCGGCCGTGGTCGTGCCGCCCGGGTACGGGAACGGGCTCAGCGCGACGTCGATGCGGTTATATGCGCCGAAGTATTCCGCGCGCGGCGAACCGCCCTCGAGGATCAGCCGGTCCGCGTCGATGCCATGCCGCGCGAAGCGCGCGGCGGTCGCGTCGCGCACGCCCTCGCGACCGAGCTCGTGCGCCTTGAGCAGCAGCCGCGCGTTCGGCAGCGCGTGCAGGATGCGCGACCACGCGCGCACGACGTCGTCGCCGATCTTCACGAGCTGGCCGAAGCAACCTAACGTCGCATGGCCGCTCGCCGCCATCGGCAGCGGGCCGACCTCGACGTCGCAGGCCGGCGGCGTGAAGCACAGGAAGCTGTCCGGCAGCCGCCACGGCTTCTCAACGAAGTGATGCGCTTCGGCGTCCGGCAGCGTGTAGCGGTCGCCGATGAAGTAGTCGATCGCGTCGCAGCCGGTCGACGCGAAGAAACCGAGCCAGCTCGCCTGCACCGGCGCGGGTTTCCAGCCGAACACGGGGAGCCCGCTCGACTGCGTATGGCCCGCGAGGTCGACGAGAACGTCGATTTCGTCGTCGTGAATCATCCGCGCGGCCACGTCCGGACCCAGCGCGGCGATCGAGCGCCAGCCGTTCGCGTGCGGCTTCAGTTTCGCGGTGATCGCGTCCTCCTCGTCCGTGGTCACGTACACGCGCAGGTCGATGCGCGTGCGCTCGAGGTGCGCGAGCACGCTTTCCAGGAAGATCCCGACTGGGTGCAGGCGCAGGTCGCCGGACACGAAGCCGACGCGCAGCGGCCGCCCTTGCGCGCGCGCGTCCCGCTCGCGCGGATCGTGCGCGTAGCGCGTCGAACGCGCGGCCAGGTGCCGGCCGTAGCGCCGCGCGTCGGCCAGGTAGTCGGCGGGGCTCACGCAAGCGGATGCCGCCGCGCTGAACAGCAGCCGGTTCAGCACGGTCGCCGCGACGTCGTCGGCGTCGTCGCGCACCAGCGCAAGCGCATCGCGATACGCGTGGACCGCGGCATCGACGTTGCCCTGCGCGCGCAGGATGTCGCCGAGATTGACGTGCATCAACACGGCCGGCGGGCCGGCCTGCAACGCCTGCCGGCAATACACGAGCGCCTCGTCGAGCCGCTGCAGCTTCAGCAGCACGACGGACAGGTTGTGGCACGCGCCGGCGTCCGCCGGATTCAGCGAGACAGCCGTGCGATGGCTGGCCTGCGCCGCGTCGAGCCGGTCCAGTCCGTGATACGCGTTGCCCGCGTGGTTGTGCGCGTCAGCGAGGTTCGGCGCGAGCCGGATCGCGTCCTGCGCATGCGCGAGCGCTTCCGCGCAGCGCAGTTGCCGGTGACGCACCGCGCTCAAGTTCGCGTGGGCCATCGCCATCGACGGGTCCAGCTCGATCGCGCGGCCGTAGTGCGACGCGGCGCGATCAAAGTCGCCCAGATCCTGCAACGCGTTGCCGAGATTGTTGTACGCCTCCGCGTAACCGGGGCGCAACTCGATCGCGCGCGCGCAGCTCTGCATCGCGGCCGCCGGCTCGCGTGCGTCGCGCAACGCGTTGCCGAGGTTGTTGTGCGCCTCCGGATAGTCCGGTCGCAGCCCCACCGCGCGCCGGTAGTGCGCGATCGCGTCGTCGAGCCGGCCGCTTTCGCGCAGCATGTTGCCCAGGTTGTTGAAGTACGACGCGTCCGGCCGCTCGACGAGCGATTGCTCCATCAGCGCGATGCCCGCGTCGTACTGCTTCAGCTGGCACGCCAGCAGTCCGAGAAAATGCAGCGCATCCGGCTGGCCCGGCCGCGCGGCGAGGATCGCGTCGTACAGCGACTTCGCTTCCGCGAGACGCCCCGCCTGATGATGCGCCAGCGCTGCCTGCAATGCCTGTCCTGTTCCGTCCATCTCGTCTGCTCTGCTCAATAGGGATGCGGTTCGCGTCGGAAGTCGATCAGCCTGCCGCCGTGCCCGATCATCACGGCCGGCGCCGCAATCCCATCGCGTGCCATCCCGACGACGGTGTCGCGCACGCGCCACCGGTCGGAATGACGATCACGTCGGCCGGCGCGGTGTTCAGCGCGAGGGGCGCCATGTTCCGCTTGCGGCCTACGTGGAAAGCCCACGCACGTCAAGTCGTGAGCGGCCTCACACGGATGCGACCGGCGCGGCTTCGACGTGCTGCGCCCACATCCCGTGCAGTGCGTCCTCGAAGTGGCGCGCGAAGCGGGGCGCGTCGCACAGCGGCGACGCGAGCACCTGCGCGCGCAGCGTCGTGCGCAGCGCCGCCAGCTCGGCGGGCTGGCCGACCTGCGCGACGGCCTTCGCGACATACGCGTCGTCGTCGTCCGCGATCCACTCGGGCAGCCGCGCCGAATGCAGCAGGCTCTCGGCGATGTGCGACAGGAAGCGCTCGCCGCGCCGGCACAGCACGGGCACGCCCATCCACAGCGCTTCGGCGGTCGTGGTGCCGCCCGGATACGGGAACGGGCTCAGCATCAGGTCGACACGCCGGTACGCGGCCAGGTATTCGGCGCGCGGCGAGCGGCCTTCGAGGATCAGGCGCTGCGCGTCGATGCCGTGCGCCGCGAAGCGCGCGGCAAGCGCCTGCTGCTCGCGCGGATCGTCGAGATGCTCCGCCTTCACGAACAGCTTCGCGCCCGTGACTGATTGCAGCACGCGCGACCAGACCGCGACGACGTGATCGGTAATCTTCGCGAGCTTGCCGAAATAGCCGAAGGTCGGATGGCCGTTCGCGAGCATCGGCAGCGCACCGACGTCGACAGGCTCGGCCGGCGGCGTGAAGCACAGATAGCTGTCCGGCAGATGCCACGGCCGCTCGGTGAAATGCGCGGCCTCGGCGGGCGGCAGCACGTGACGGTCGCCGATCACGTAGTCGATCGCGCGCACGCCGGTGCTCGCGAAATAACCGGGCCAGCTCGCCTGCAGCGGCGCCGGCTTCCACGCGAACAGCGGCAGGCGGTTGTAGACCGTATGGCCCGCCGCGTCGAGCAGCACGTCGATGCGGTCCGCGCGGACACGCGCAGCCGCCGCTTCGTCGCTCAGGCCGGCAATGCTGGTCCATGTCGAGAAGGCCGGCTTGATGCGGGCGGTCACGTCGTCCTCGACGTCGCGCGTCGGGTACGCATGCATCTCGATCCGGTTCGCGTCGAGATGCTTCAGCATGCCCTCGATGAAATAGCCGACCGGATGCGACTTCAGGTCGCCCGACACGATGCCGACCTTCAGCGGCCGCCCGACCCGGGGAGCCAGGTCGACGAGCCAGTCCGTCCACGGCTTCGCGCGCCGCGTGACGAGTTCGTCGTAGCGCGCGGCCTCGGCGAGATATGCGTCGTGGTCGAACGCTTCGCTGCAGTGGCTCGCGAACAGCAGGTTGCTGCGCGGCTCCGGCAGTTCGGGGCGCAGCGCGACCGCGTGCCGGTAAGCCTCGAGCGCGGCCGGAATCTCGTTCAGGTCGAACAGCGCATTCGCAAGGTTGTTGTAGGCCTGGCCGTTGTCCGGCTTCAGCGCAATGGCCTGGCAGAACGCATCGACGGCCGCGCGGGCGTCGCCGGCGAGCCGCAGCGCGTTGCCGAGGTTGTTGTACGCATCGACGTAGTCGGGTCGCAGCTCGATTGCGAGACGGAAGCACTCGGCGGCGGCGGCGTGACGGTTGTCCGCCTGCATCACGTTGCCGAGGTTGTAGTAGTACATCGCGTCCGGCCGGATCTCGATCGCCGCCATGATCAGGTCGGATGCCTCCTGATAGCGCCCGTACTGATGGCCGATCAGGCCGAGGAGGTGAAGCGCGTCCGCGTGCCGGGGATCGGTGTCAAGGATCTGCCGGTACAGCGTCTCGGCCTCTTCCAGCCGTTCGGCCTGATGGTGCGCCAGCGCCTGTTCGATCGTGGCGGCGGCGGGGGAGGTGGGCATCATGAGCTATGTCGTCCTGGTAGCCAATACGGGATTCGAATCGCGGCCGGCGCCGCTGCGTCGGCACACGCCTTCGCCCGCGGACGCACGCACCGACGGTCTCCGACGTGTCCGAATTCTCCTCGCGCACGCCGCGTTCCAATTTGGCGAGCAGGTGCTGGAATTGGTCGCTATTCCCGCGACTGCAAGCCGCACCTGCGGGTGCCCCGAATTCGCGCCGGACACCCGCGCATCCATCGAAATGCGGGGTGAAACCACCCGCTAATCCGACATTCGATCCTGGCGGCGCTCGCTAGACTTGATCGTAGAAAGATGTCCGGCCTGCGACGCTCGGACGGTTGCGCATTCCGATGCCACCGCGCCGACACGCGCTCGTCCGGTCACACCCTTTGTGCCTGGAGCCCTGTGTATGCACGAATCAGCGATCATCACCAACGCAGATGGCGATCAGCTCGCGGCGCGCCGCGAACTGTTCGACCTGATGCAGACCTACCCCGCGACGCGCGAGGAACTGGAACGGTCGCTCGGCCTGTTCGTGCGCGGCTCGCTCCTCGCACGCATTCTCGCGACCTTTGAGATTTATCAAAAAATCGTGCCGCTGCCGGGCGCGATCCTCGATCTCGGCACGTGGCGCGGGCAGACCGCCGTGCTGTGCGAGAACTTCCGCGCGATTCTCGAGCCGCTGAACTTCCAGCGCCGCATCCACGCATTCGATACGTTCACGGGCTACACGGGCTTCGCCGAGCACGACACGCGCGACCGCAAGCTGTTCTCCGACGGCACGTACTCGCTGTCCGGCGAGTACGCCGACCTGCTGCGCAAGCTGCTGAACCTGCACGAGCGCAGCAACGCGATGGGACACGTGCATGACAAGCACCACGTGTGGGAAGGCGACTGCCGCGACACGCTGGCGGCGTTCGACGAAGCGCATCCCGGCGAGATGGTCGCGCTCGCGTGGTTCGACCTGAACGTGATCGAGCCGACCCGGCACGCGTTCGGCGCGGTGATGGAGCGGCTGGTGCCCGGCGGCGTCGTCGCGTTCTGGCAGCTCACCCGCGGCGGCCAGCTGCCCGCGGAAGGCGTCCATTACCTGCGCGACCTGCTCGGCAACCGTCCGCACCAGATACACAAGGCTGCGGCATATCCGTCGCTCTGCTACCTGTCACTCCCCGAAGGTGGGGGCACACGCAAATGAAGATCGCAATCCTCGGCAACGGCATTCTCGGCCTGATGACGGCCCGCGCATGGCAGCAGGCCGAGCCGGGCGTCGAGCTCGTGATCGTCGGCCACGCGCATCGGCCCGGCTCGGCCACGCGCGCTGCGGCGGCGATGCTCAATTCGTTCACCGAGCTGGAAGGCGATTCGCTCGGCACGCCGATCGACCGCTTCAAGTTCGAGCTGAGCCGCGGCGCGACGGCGGCCTGGCCCGCCGTATTCGCTGAAATCTGCACACTGGAGCGCGCGGTCGCGCACGGCTTCGGCACCTTCGTGCTGAACAACGCGGCGACCGACGCGCTCGACGACGAGAACTTCGCGGCCATGCAGCGGTTCTGCCGCGAATTCGAGGAGCCCTGCGAGGCGGTCGATCCGTCAGGCATCCCGAACTATTATCCGGACCCGCGCTATCGCGCGCTGAAGGCGGTCTTCCTGAAGCGCGAAGGCTGGGTCAATCCGAAACAGTTTCTCGACGCGCTGACCGCGTCGGTAACGCAAGCCGGCAACGTGCGCTTCATCGACGCCGAGGTCGAGCGGCTCGACACCGCGGCCGGACGCGTCACCGGGGCGCGCCTGTCCGATGGCAGCGTGCTCGGCGCGGACCGCTTCATCCTCTGCAACGGCGCCAACGTGACGCGCGTGCTGCAGGCGAGCCTGCCCGAGCTGCCGGTGCAGCGAATGTTCTACGGCATCGGCATGTCGATCGAACTGCAGAGCGCGGAGAACGTGCACACGCACTGCGTGCGCACGACCAACCGCGGCCTCGCGTGCGGTGTGTATTCGGCGCCGCACGGGCCTGACCGGACCCTCGTCGGCGCCAGCAACTACATCAGCCCGGTGCCGCACGAGCACGGCCACGCCGGCAGCGCGTACACGCTGCTCAAGTCCGCGATGGACCAGATCAACACCCGTTTCTCGCGCGCGAACCTGGTCAACGTCAACGTCGGCTGGCGACCGACGACGTCCGACCTGTATCCGCTGTTCGGCGAAACCAGCGTGCGCGACCTGTGGATTCTCGGTGGCACCAAGCGCGACGGCTTCCACCTGTCGCCGGTGCTGTGCCGCGATCTCGTCGCGGCGATGCGCGGCGAGCCGATCGATCCGCGCTACGCGGAACTCGCGCCCGAACGCCCGCTGATCCGCAACATGACGCGCGAGGCCGCGATCGCGAAGACGGTACGCCATCAGATCAATGCCGCGTACCAGCACGACTTCGTGCCGGCGCGCAACCGCATGGTCGAACAGCTTCGGAACGCGATGCGCGCGGATCTGGAGGCGCTGCACGACAAGCTGGGCGCAACGGACTGGGGCATTCCGCCCGAGCTCGTCGACATGTACCGGTACGGCCACATTCCGGCATGAGCGGTGCGACCATGAACCGCGACGCGAAGCGGGTAGCGATCGTCCAGTCCAACTACATTCCGTGGAAGGGCTACTTCGACCTGATCGCCGCCAGCGACGAGTTCATCCTCTACGATGACGCGCAGTACACGCGCCGCGACTGGCGCAACCGCAACCAGATCAAGACGCCGCAGGGCGTGCAATGGCTGAGCGTGCCGGTAAAGGTGAAGGGCAAGTATCACCAGTCGATCCGCGAAACCGAGATCGACGGCGCCGACTGGGCGCCGCTGCACTGGAAGGCCCTGCAGCAGAACTACGCGCGCGCGCCGCACTTCGCGCGCTATGCGGACGAGCTCGAAGCGCTCTACACCGGTCGCACCTACGGGATGCTGAGCGAGCTGAATTTCGCGATGCTGACGTGGGTCCTGCGGCAACTGGAGATCGGCACGCGCGTGTCGTCGACGTCGGACTATGCGCTCCACGGCGACCGCACCGAGAAGCTGCTGAACCTGTGCGTGCAGGCGGGCGCGTCCGAGTACCTGTCCGGCCCGGCCGCGCGCAGCTACCTCGACGAGAACCTGTTCGCCGATGCCGGCGTCGCGGTGCGCTGGTTCGACTATCCGAGCTATCCCGAGTATCCGCAGCAGTGGGGCGACTTCGTCCACGGCGTGACAGTGCTCGACGTGCTGTTCAACTGCGGTCCCGAAGCGCGTCGGTACGCGCTGACCTCGAAAGACTGAGGCGATGTCCATGAGCGAATCCCGGCATGCGAGCCTGCTGGAAGAAGTGGCCGCGTACTACAGCGCGCGGCTGGCGGAGCACGGCGCGACCGCGCGCGGCGTCGACTGGAACGGCGAAACCAGCCAGTTCCTGCGCTTCGAACAACTGACGAAGATCCTGCCCGCGTCCGGCGGCCACTCGGTGAACGACATCGGCTGCGGCTACGGCGCGCTGGTCGATTTCCTGAAGGCGCGTGCGCTGCCAGACGGCTTCGCGTATGCGGGCTACGACATCTCGTCCGATATGGTCGACGCCGCGCGGCAGCGCTATCGCGACGACCCGAACGTCGCGTTTCATGTCGGCGCGACGCCGCAGGCCGCGTCGGACTACGGAATCGCGTCCGGCATCTTCAACGTCAGGCGCGGTCACGGCGACGACGCGTGGCTCGACTACATCCACGCGACGCTCGACACGCTGCACGAGACGAGCCGCCGGGGCTTCGCGTTCAACTGCCTGACGTCGTATTCCGATCCGCCGTTCATGCGTCCGGACCTCCTGTATTACGCGGACCCGTGCGCGCTGTTCGATCGCTGCAAGCGCCGCTATTCGCGCCAGGTCGCGCTGCTGCACGACTACGGCCTGTACGAATTCACGATCCTCGTCCGCAAGGACGCCTGAGCGCGCCGCGCGCGCACCGCGCGGCCGATCGTCCCCCCCTTACCGCGGAGCCTGACCATGTTCGGCCCACCCAATCTCGACAGCATTCCGTTCGGCCGCCCGTTCGTGGTCGGCAAGGAGCTCTACTACATCGCGAAAGCGGTCGAGCAGGGCGGCCTCGCCGGCGACCAGGCGTTCACGAAGCTCTGCCACCGCTGGCTGGAGGCGCGCATCGGCTGCCGGCGCGCGCTGCTCACGCACTCGTGCACGGCCGCGCTCGAGATGGCCGCGCTCCTCGCCGACGTGCAGCCCGGCGACGAAGTGATCATGCCGTCCTACACGTTCGTGTCGACCGCCAACGCGTTCGTGCTGCGCGGCGCGACGCCGGTGTTCGTCGACATCCGCCGCGACACGCTGAACCTTGACGAGACGCAGATCGCCGCCGCGATCACCAAGCGCACGCGCGCGATCGTGCCGGTGCACTACGCGGGCGTCGCATGCGACATGGACGTGATCGGGCAGCTCGCGGCGGACCACGACCTGTGGGTGATCGAGGACGCCGCTCAGGCGCTGCAGTCGTCGTGGAACGGCAAGCCGCTCGGCAGCCTCGGCCACCTCGCGTGCCTCAGCTTCCACGAGACCAAGAACGTGATCTCGGGCGAAGGCGGCGCACTGCTGGTCAACGACCCGCGCCTCGTCGAGCGCGCGGAGATCATCCGCGAGAAGGGCACCAACCGCAGTCAGTTCTTCCGCGGGCAGGTGGACAAGTACACATGGGTCGACGTCGGCTCGTCGTTCCTGCCGGGCGAGCTGATCGCGGCGTTCCTGTACGCGCAGTTCGAGCACGCGGACGTGATCACCGCGCAGCGGCGCGCGACCGTGCAGCGCTACCAGGACGCACTGCAGCCGCTGCACGCGGACGGGCTGATCGACCTGCCCGCGATTTCGCTCGCCGAGCGCGGCAACGGCCACATGTTCTATTTCCTCGCACGCGACCTCGCCGAACGCACCGAGCTGCTGCAGCAGATCCGCGCGGTGGGCGTGAACGCGGTGTTCCACTACGTGCCGCTGCACAGTTCGCCGGCCGGCCAGCGCTACGGGCGCTGCGGGTCCGGCATGGCAGTGACGGACCTCGTCGCCGACCGGCTCGTCCGGCTGCCGCTGTACCACGACATGACCGAAGCCGAACAGGATCGCATCCTCGACGTGGTCTTCGATTTCTACCGCACCCGATAACGATGAAGACTCCCAAACCTGGCTTGGCGCACGGCGGTTCGCGCATCTTTACGCGACTCGGCCACCCATACTACATACTCGCCCCGAATTTCCGGCAAACCTCCGGCGGGATCCGCGCGATGCACTACCTGTGCCACGTGCTGAACCTGCTCGGCCACGAAGCGTACGTCTGCACGCCGGTCGTGCATCCTGACCTGCGCACGCCGCCGCTGACCAACGACATCGTGCAGGCGCACGCCCGCGCGAATCGCAGCCCGATCGTCGTCTACCCGGATGTCGTCACCGGCAATCCGTTCAACGCGCGCTGCGTCGTGCGCTACCTGCTGGCCGAGCCCGGTCGCATCAACGGCGAACCGATCACCCTGCAGCCGAACGACCTCATCTTCACGTTCGGGCCGTCGCTGGTGCCCGAAGAATGGAAGGCGGACCTGCTGCGCATACCGCTGGTCGACACGCGCATCTTCAACAGCGACGGTGTCGACGACGCCCGCCGCAACGGCACGGCCGTCTTCATCAATCGCCACCTACGGCGCGGCGGCACGCTGCATCCGGTCACCGCCGAGTCGATCGAAATCTCGACCCGCGTGCCGGAACGTTCGGCGCACGAACTCGCGGCGCTGTTCCGACAGGTCGAGTGCGTGTACATGTACGAATGGTCCACCGCCGTGTTCGAAGCGCTGCTGTGCGGATGCCCGGTCGTGTGCATCATGAATGACGCGTCGCTGTCGGAGCCGACCCGGTGGGTGATGGACGGCAAGGGCATCGCGTGGGGGCTCGACGAACACGAGATTGCCCACGCGAAGGCCACCGTTCACGAAGCGCGCAGCGTCTACCTGAAGGAAGAGGAGGCGTTCTGGCAGCAGTTGCAGAACTTCGTCGAGCGGACCCAGGCACACGCGGACGAGCTGGATGCGCAGGCCGTCGCGACGGGCGCCGCCGCCCAGGGACAGCCCGCGTCCGCGCCGCGCTCGTGCATCGCGGTCGTCACCGCCGAACCGGCCGACCACGCGCGCACCAGCCTGCGCTTCGCGCACCCGTTCGCGCGGCTGGACCGCGAATGGGCACTGACTTTCCCTGTCACGCAAGCCGGCATCGATCCCGACGCGCTGCAGCGCGCTGACCTGATCGTGCTGCAGGGCGACACGCCGGGCCTGCTGTCCCCCGCCACGCTGGAACACCTGTTCTCGCTCGGCAAGCCGGTCGTCCTCGAGATCGACGCGCCGCTCGACACGCTGCTCGCCGACATCCCCGGCGCGGCCGACAACGCGCGCCGCAAGGCGGGCATCCGCAGCGCCGTGCAGCGCGCGCATGCGCTCGTCGTGCCGTCGGAAGCGCTGGTGCGGCAGTACCGTCATGTCAACGCATCGGTCCACGTGCTGCCGACCGGCGTCGATCTCGAGCGTCTGCACCGCGCGGCGCCCGGCGTGCGCGACCACGTGAACCTCGCGGTTTCCGGCACCGGTCTCGACGGCGTGCGTCTCGAGCAGGTCCGCCAGGCGCTGGCCGAGCTCCGCCGCCGGTTTCCGGGGAAGCTCCGGGTGTCGTTTGTCGGCGCGGCGCTGCCGGCCGGCTGGGACCGCGAACCGGACGTCACGCTGATCGCTGAGTCTGCCCCTTACGACAGTTACGCCGACGCGCTGAAGCGCGCGGACCTCGACATCGCGCTGGTCGCGGCGCCGGTCACGTTGCGCGACGATGCGCCGCCGCGCGCATGGCTCGAATGCTCGGCGGCCGGCGCGGCCACGGTGCTCGTCGCCACGTCGGCGGAAGGCTGCTCGGTTGTCCACGGCCGCACGGGCTGGCTCGTCGCCGACACCGCCGACGCGTGGGTCGACGCGATCGCGCACCTGATCGAGCATCCGCAAACCCGTGCGCAACTCGCCGCGGCCGCGCAGGATGCGATCCGTGCGCAGCACGACATCGGCCGCAACGCCGCGCGCCACGGCGCGCTGTACGCGCGGCTGCTCACGGAGAACCGGACGCTGGCGCCCGTCGCCGCGACTGCGGACGCCGCACCGCGCCGCAAGCGCCTGATCGTGTATTCGATCGATCCGGACGCGTGCGCGTCGTCGCGAATTCGCCTCACGCTGCCGTTCGGTCTGCTGAACGACGAATGGGAACTCGTCCCGGGCATCCGGGACGGCCAGATCGACAGCAGCGTGCTGGCCACGGCCGACGCCATCCTGCTGCACCGGCTGACGCCCGGCATCCTGACGGGCAACGACCTGTATACGATCTTCAAGCATGAAAAGCCGGTGATCTACGAGACCGACGACCTGCTGACCGACCTGCCGGCCGCGCACCCGCTCGCCGCGCAAGGCGGGATGGCCCGCGCGGGGATCGAGCTCGTGCTGCGCAACGCGGACGCCGTGATCGTATCCACGCCGTTCATCGCCAGCCGCTACCGGCTGTCGCACCCGCGCGTTCACGTGCTGCCCGACAGCGTGGACTTCGACCGGTTCTACCGCCCCGTGACGGCGCGCGGCGACGACTGCGTGACGATCGGCATCGCCGGCGCGTCGCTGCGCGCCGACAACTTCGCGCTCGTCGACGCGGCGCTGCAGGCGATCCGCGCGCGCCATCCCGGCAAGGTCAAGGTGAGTTTCGTCGGCGCGGACGTCCCGCCAGGCTGGGCCGGCCACCCGGACGCCGGGTGCGAGCCCGAGCTTCACGACTACGACGCGCACGCACAACGCCTGCCGGAACGGTGCTGGGACATCGCGCTGCTGCCGCTCGCCGACCACGACTACAACGCCGGCACGAGCACGATCCAGTGGCAGGAATACGCGGCGGCCGGCATCGCCTCGATCGTCAGCGACCGGCCAGCCTATCGCCTCGCGCTGAACGACGGCTGCGACGGCCTGCTGGTCCCGGATGCGCCGCAGGCCTGGGTCGACGCGCTCGACTGGCTGATCTCGAACCCGGCGCTGCGCCGCGGGCTCGCGCGCACGGCGCAGGCGAAGGTCCGCAAGCATTACGCGCTACAGCAGGCGCTGCCGCGCTATCGCCATGTGTATCAGCAGTGCATCGGCAAAGGCGCTGTCGGCAACCAGCCCGGCCGGCTGGATGCGCCGATCCCCGGCGCGCTGATCCTGGACGCCGAGGGCGACCTCGACAAGGTCCGGCTGAGCCTGCAGGAAATCGCAAGGCGGCCGGAACAGGATCTGCTGGCGGTCGTGCTGACCACGTCGCAGGCGACGCTGCCCGAATGGACCGACAAGGTGCGCTACCTGCACGCGCCCGCGCACGAGTACACGGCCACCGTCGAGCAGCTCTGCGCACTGCCGGCGTTCGACTGGACGCTGATCGTCGAGGCGGGCGACGGGCGTGCTGCGCAGGCACGAACGCCCGCCGATGCCGCGATCGCGTAGTTCGGCGCGCGCCGTGCCGCTTGCCTGACGCTGGCGGCCCGGCGCGCTATCCCGGCAGCGTGCCCTGTGCTCAGTTGCTCGAACAGCCGCCGCAACTGCTTGAGCTGCATGAGCTCGACGAACTGCACGAACTCGAACTGCTGCCGTCCCCGGTGTAGGAGTCGGACGAACCGCTCGACCCGCCGGAGTTCACGGCGACGGGCGGCGGCGCCATCAGCACTTTCGAATGCGCGGCCCACACGGTGCCGGCGAGCGCGCCGGCGCCGAACAGCGCGGCCGTCCACAAGAGCCCGTCCGGAGTCGCGCGCTCGCCCCGGCGTTCGTCGCGGTGCGCGTCGAGCGCCGCCTCGCCGCCGCGCGTCATGCCGCCGCGCCCCAAGCCGGGCAGGCGTCCGACCATGAAGTGGTACGCGACCATGAACGCCGTCATGAAAATCATCAGCAGCAGCACGGGACGGCCGCGGGTTAGGCCGACCGCGAGCTTCGCCGCGCCCGCACCGAACACGAGCAGCAGGATCGCGCGCGCGGCCATCCGCGTCGCCCGCATCTCGCCCGGCGCCCAGAGCCAGCCTTTGCGCTGCAACGCTGCGGCACAGTCGGCTTCGCGCCACGCGAGACGCTGACGAAACGCGTGGCAGCTCGTTTCGCCGCCGGGTTGCCTCCTCAGCCATTCCCAGTCGGCGCCATAAGCGCCTGCGTGTCGCGGATCGTCGATCCGCACCCGCGCGCCGTGGACCTTGCTCATCCGCAGCTCGATCGCACCGGCATGCGCGAGCGACAGCATCGCGACCTGCGCCATCCGCGCACCGCCGCCCGCGAGATACGCCGCTTCCTCCGCGCTCAGGTCGGGCGACGATTCGGGGGCGCGCGTTCCCCACGCACGGTGGCGGTATTCGATCCACTGCAGGCCGGCGATCAGCAGCAGCGCGGCGATGCAGAGCGGCACGTAGAACAACCCGAGAAAGTCCGGCCCCGAGAAGTCCAGCACATTGAAATCGCTCGCGCTCGCGCAGGTCGCCGCGACGCTGATCGCCACCGTTGGCCACGCGAACTTCGCGAAGCGCCGCCAGCGTCGCGGACGCGCGGCGGGCGCACTCGAAGGGCCGTCGCGCAGTTCCGCGCGCTGCACCGGGGCGTCGGCGGGCACGGCCGGCTCGGCCACGGGGCGCGGCCATATCGCTTCGGGCGGCTCGCAGCCGAACAGCCTGCGGTAGCTGTCGAGCGTCTGCCGGTAGTGCCGCGCGTACCGCGCGGCCTCGTCGGGCGCGCCCGCGCCCGGCACGTGATGCAGCGGCGCGCGCAGCACGTCGGCGCAGAACACGTCCCAGTATTCGCGCGTGTATTGCAGGTGCAGGTGCCATGCGGCGTCCACCGCGTGCGACGGCGTGACCGGATGGCCGGCTACCCGCGCGAGGAACGCGAAGCGCTTGTATTCGTCGATCACGGCCAGCGCATGCGCGTAGGGCCAGCGCTCCGCTTCGGCGAGACGGCGGCTGTACGGCAGCGGCGCATCGGGCGCGTCGGGCGCATAGGCCTGCAGGCGCGCGAGCAGCGCGCGCTGCGGTTCGGTCAGCGCCCCTGCATCGGCTGCGGCGGCGGAAGGCGGGAATGGAGCCATCGGAAGTCGGCGCGATGCGGACGGCCGCCGCGATCGACGCTTGCAGTTGTTGTTGCAGGGGATTCTCGCATGACGGTGCAGCGGCAGCAGCACGCTGCGCATCGGCGACGCTTGCCGCAGAATTTCCGGTCACTCCATCATCCCGAGCGAGGAACCGGCGTTACAGACGAAACAGAAGATGCTGGTCAGCATGTGCGTGCTCGGCCAGCCGCTCCGCTACAACGGCTCGGCCAAGACGGCCGCGCATCAGGCGCTCGACCAATGGCGGCGCGACGTCTCGTGCCGATCTGTCCCGAGCTGACGGCGGGATTCGGCGTGCCGCGGCCGCCGGCCGAAATCGTCGACGGCGATTCCGGGCAGCGGGTGCTCGCGGGCGCCGCCCGCGTCGTCGAGGTGACCGGAGCGGACCTCACGGCGCCGTTCATCGCCGGCGCGCAGGCGGCGATGACGCTGGCGCGCGAGCGTGACTGCGGTTTCGCGCGGCTGGCCGACGGCAGCCCGTCACGCGGCAGCAGCTTCATCTACGACGGGAGCTTTGCGGGTAACAGGCACGCCGGCGCGGGCGTCACCGCCGCGCTGCTACGACAGCACGGCATCGAGGTGTTCGCGGATACGGAGATCGACGCGCTGCGCAAGCGGCTGGCGCAGCAGGGGCGTGCGGCGCACCAACCCCTTCCTCCGGAGTTTTACCGATGCGAAAAATTATTTTAAATCAATGATTTACATAACTCGCAAACTGCAAAACCAAGGCTGCACAAGGTCAATCAAGAGCAATCCAACTCATCCAAGCTGCAATTTGGCTGCACAGTTTGTGCTCTCCTGAACGCCTCTGCATACTTGCCGCCGAGTGCTCCCGTCCTCCAACGGAGAACGGTGAGGAACAATGCGATCGCGTAAGTCGTCAGGCAGGAATCTGGCCCATATATCGATATCGCTGCCAGGCCGTGGCTCCGAAGATCCAGATTTCGTTCGTTGTCGATACGTGGTCAGGGGCAACGATGAAGTAACGAAACCGCTGGAAGCCTGAACAGGCATGTTTTGGCGCGCCCGGCTGGGATCGAACCAGCAACCCCTGCCTTCGGAGGGCAGTACTCTATCCATTGAGCTACGGGCGCGTGTGACAGTGAAGCGACCCCAATATACAGGCCGCCCACAATTGGCAAGACGGCAAGGATACCCGGTTTCCCATGACGCGTCCACCTTACCCGCCGAATCGCCGCCGGGCCCCGCTGCGTGCGGGTAAACACGCGCCATCGTGCCGCTCGCCGTGATGTAAACGTTCCGTCTATAATCGTCCGGGCTTCATTGGACTGCCATTTTGCCGTTGCACCGCGCTCACAATTCCTATTCACGGAGACGAGGCAAGCATGAGCGAAGCACCCCACGAATCTCCCGTCAAAACCCCCGGGCAACTGATTGCCGTCATCATCGCGTCGTTCGCGATCCCGATCGTCCTGATCGTCCTGTTCGCCACCTATGCGAACCATGCGTTCCGTTCCGGCGCCGGCACGGACGCGCTATCCGACGAGCAGGTTGCGGCGCGCATCGCACCGCTTGCAAAGGTCGACGTGAAGGACGCCAACGCGCCCCGCACGTACAAGACCGGCGAGGCAGTCTACAAGGCCGTCTGCGTGACCTGCCACGGCACGGGCGCCGCTGGCGCGCCGAAGTTCGGCAACAAGGACGACTGGGCGCCGCGCATCTCGCAAGGCTTCGACACGCTGCTGAAGACGGCCCTCGCTGGCAAGGGCGCGATGCCGGCGCGCGGCGGCACGAGCCCCGACGACGTCAGCGACTATGAAATCGCCCGTGCGATCGTCTACATGGCGAACAACGACGGCGCGAACTTCCCCGAACCGGCCGCGCCGGCCGCCAACGCGGCGCAGCCCGCCAGCGGCGCGGCAGGCGCGTCGGGCGCGGCCGACGCCGCGAGTGCGCAAATCGCCGCGGCGCAGGCCGCGATCGCCGCGATCCCGAAGGCCGGCGAACAGCCCGCGGCCGCACCGGCCAGCGCCGATGCAGCAACCGCCGGCAAGGCACTGTACACGTCGACCTGCCAGGCCTGCCACGCGGCCGGCGTGCTCGGCGCGCCGAAGTTCGGCAGCAAGGAAGACTGGGCGCCGCGCCTGAAGGACTCGATGGATACGGTCTACAACTACGCACTGCACGGCAAGGGCGCGATGCCGCCGAAGGGCGGGGCAAACGCGTCGGACGCCGACGTGAAGGCGGCCGTCGACTACATGGTCAACGCGTCGAAGTAACCACGCCGGACCACCAGTAAAAACCCCCGCGGTGCACGCGCATCGCGGGGGTTTTGTTTGCCGGGGCCGGGTCGCCTTGCGCCCGACGGCGCCGCCGCATCACTTCTGCAGCAACGCCTTCAGGCTCGCGAGCCGGTCCTTCGGCGACATCGGCGCTTCTTCCGGCGTGGGCGGCGGCGCTTCGTCGAGGCCCATCTCGGGGATGAAGCGCGACGGCTCGCACACGACCGTCTCGCGCGCCCGCTTGCGCTTCTTGCACCAGTTCAGGTGCAGGCTGCGCTGCGCGCGCGTGATCGCGACGTACATCAGCCGGCGCTCTTCCTCGATCCGCTCGCTGTCGATCGGGCCGTCGTCCTCGCTGCCGCCGCGGTGCGGCATGATGCCCTCCTCGACGCCGACCAGGAACACGTGCGGGTACTCGAGCCCCTTCGACGCATGGACGGTCGACAGCCGCACGGCGTCGGGATCTTCGTCCTTGCCCTCGAGCATCGACATCAGCGCGACGGTCTGGATCAGGCCGAGCAGGTTCTTGCCCGTATCGGCAAGCCCGTCCGCGTTGTGGAAACCTTCCGCCTCGCCGTCGACGGCCTCCGTCTCGGGCTTCGTGCCCTTGCGCTTCAGCCATTCGAGGAATTCGAGCACGTTCTGCCACTTCGACTGCGCCTGCCGCTCGTCGAACGCGTCGTACAGGTACGCCTCGTAGTGGATCGCCTCCATCATGTCGTCGAGCACGACGGTCGCGGGCTCCTTGTCCGCGCGCTCGGTCAGGCGCTGGATGAAGTCGCAGAACATCCTGAGCGGCTCGACCTGGCGCGCGGACAGCCGCGCCTCGATGCCGCCCATGTACACGGCCTCGAACAGCGACACCTTCGCCTGCCCCGCGAACGAGCCGAGCGCTTCGAGCGTGGTGTTGCCGATCCCGCGGCGCGGCGTCGTGACCGCGCGGATGAACGCGGGATCGTCGTCGGCGTTCGCGATCAGCCGCAGGTACGCGCACAGGTCCTTGATCTCGGCCTTGTCGAAGAACGACTGGCCGCCGGACAGCACGTACGGGATCCGCTCGCGCCGCAGCACCTGCTCGAAGATCCGCGCCTGGAAATTGCCGCGATACAGGATCGCGTAGTCGCGGAACTGCGCGCGCCGCTCGAACTTGTGCGCGGACAGCCGGAACACGACCGATTCGGCCTCGTGCTCCTCGTCGTTGCACGGCGTGACGGTGATCGAATCGCCCATCCCGTGCTCGGACCACAGCTTCTTCTCGAACAGCTTCGGGTTGTTCGCGATCACGTTGTTCGCGGCGGTCAGGATCCGCACCGTCGACCGGTAGTTCTGCTCGAGCTTGACCAGGTGCAGCTTCGGGAAATCCTTGCCGAGCTGCGCGAGGTTCTCGAGCGTCGCGCCACGCCAGCCGTAGATCGCCTGGTCGTCGTCGCCGACCGCCGTGAACGCGGCGCGCGGGCCCGCGAGCAGCTTCAGCAGCTCGTACTGGCACGCGTTGGTGTCCTGGTACTCGTCGATCAGCAGGTAGCGCAGCTTGTTCTGCCAGCGGTCGCGCACCTGCTCGTTCTTCGCGAACAGCTCGGCGGGCAGGCGGATCAGGTCGTCGAAGTCGACCGCCTGGTACGCATGCAGCGTCGCGACGTAGTTGCGATAGACCAGCGCGGCCTGGTGCTCGTCCTCGTTGGCCGCGATCGCCATCGCCTCGTCGGGCATGATCAGGCCGTTCTTCCACAGCGAGATGATGCTCTGGATCTTGCGGATCAGCCCCTTGTCGGTGGTGCCGAGCTGCTCCTGGATCATCCCGAAGCAATCGTCCGAATCCATGATCGAGAACTGCGGCTTCAGGCCGACGTGCTCGGCCTCCTGGCGCAGGATCTGCACGCCGAGCGAGTGGAACGTGCAGACGGTGAGCTGGTTGACGGGTACCTTGCGGCCTTCCTTGCCGGGCGTGGTGAGCGTCTTGCCCTCGAGCAGCTTCCCCACGCGCTCGCGCATTTCGGCGGCCGCCTTGTTCGTGAACGTGACGGCGGCAATGTGGCGCGGCTCGAAGCCTTTCGCTTCGATCAGGTGCGCGATCTTCTGCGTGATCACGCGGGTCTTGCCGCTGCCCGCGCCGGCGAGCACGAGACAGGGACCGTCGAGATAGCGCACCGCTTCGTTCTGGGCGGGATTGAGGCCTGCGGACATGATGGCGGATGGTGTTGCGGTTGACGGCGGAACGCCGGGAGGATGCCGTGCGCGGCAGGCTGGCAAAGCAGGCGGACACGCGGGCAGGACGCGCATGTTAACACGTCGGCGGCGCGTATTTCGGGAGCGCCGCCGGACGGGGCCGCGCGGGCCGATCGCCCTGCTGCACCCTGTCCGTCCGGCCAATCCGGCCCCGTTCGCGCACCGATCGGCCACAATATGCGCACACCGGCGCCGCCCCGCGCCGGGCTCGCATGAACCGCCTGAAACGCCACCGGATCGACATCATGGGATACCCGCTCGCCACCGCCGCCCTCGGCCCGCTGCTGTTCGCGCAGGGGCGCTACGTGCGGCGCGTCACGCCGCGACTGCCCGAGGCGGCCGGCCCGCGCGACGGCGTTGCCGGCGACGGCCCGCCGCTGCGCGTGCTGGTGGTCGGCGATTCCGCCGCCGCGGGCGTCGGCGTCGCGACGCAGCGCGACGCGCTGTCCGGGCAACTGGCGCGCGCGCTGGCGGCCACGCACCGCGTCAGTTGGAAGCTGCTCGCGCGCACGGGCCTGACCACCCGGGATCTCGTCGACTGGCTCGCCGCCGAGCCGGCCGAGCCGTTCGACGTGGCCGTGACGTCGCTCGGCGTCAACGACGTGACGGGCGGCGTGCCGCCGGCGCGCTGGCAGGCGGCACAGGCCGAACTCGTCCGGACGCTCGCCGCGCGCTTCCGGGTCGGGCACGTGATCCTGTCGGCGGTGCCGCCGATGGAACGCTTTCCGGCGCTGCCGCAGCCGCTCGCGTGGTATCTCGGGCTGCGCGCGAGGCGGCTCAACGCGGCACTCGCCGGCTGGGTCGCCGCGCAGCAGCACTGCACGTTCCTGCGGGTCGCGCTGCCGCTCGAGCGCCACCTGATGGCCGCGGACGGCTTCCACCCCGGCGAAGCCGCATGCGCCGCGTGGGCCGCACAGGTCGCTGCCGCCGTGCGGCGGCGGGCGGCCGCGTGATGTGGCACAACGCCCGCGCGACGCGCCGTTTATCGCGAAGCCGGGCGGCAACCACGCGCGCGCGGTGCGCGGTCTCGCGCAAATGCCGGCCTCCTTTGCGCATGCGCCGCGTCTCACCGCGCATTTCGCCCAACGCGCCAGTACAAGCGGCGGCGCCGTGCCAAAATAGCCGGTCGTCCTCGCGCCGCCTCGGCGCGCCATCCTTTAATTTCCTTCGCAGCCAGGAATTGCCATGTCGTCATTGCTCAGGATTGGTTTGATGGGTTTCGGTTTCGCCGGCGCGACGTTCCATGCGCCCGTGATCGCCACGAGCGGCCGCACTGAAGTCGCCGCGATCGCGACGGGCCAGCCCGATCGCGCACAGGCCGCGTATCCGGGCGCACGCGTCGTCCCCGATCTCGACGCGCTGCTCGGCCTCGACGACATCGACTGCGTGGTGATCGCCACGCCGAACGACACGCACTTCACGCTCGCCCGCCAGGTGCTCGAAGCCGGCCGCCACGTCGTCGTCGACAAGCCCGTCACGCTCACGGCCGACGAAGCGCTCGCGCTCGCGCGGCTCGCGAACGCGCGCAGCCGCCTGTTCGCGCCGTTCCACAACCGCCGCTGGGACGGCGACTTCCTCACCGTGCGGCGCATCGTCGAATCCCGTGAACTCGGCCGGCTCACGTATTTCGCGTCGCACTTCGACCGCTTCCGGCCGACCCCGCGCACGCGCTGGCGCGAGGAGCCCGCACGCGGCGGCGGCCTGTTGCTCGACCTCGGCCCGCACCTGGTCGACCAGGCGCTCGCGCTGTTCGGGCTACCGGAAACGGTCAGCGCCACGGTCAAGACGCGCCGCGACAACGGCACGGCGCCCGATTTCGTGCACCTGCTGCTCGGCTATCCGGACAAGGACGTCGCGCTGCATGCGAGCGCGCTGTCGGCGATCGAGCCCGCGCGCTTCACGCTGCACGGCACGCGCGGCAGCTACCAGAAGTTCGGGCTCGATACGCAGGAAGACCAGTTGAAGGCCGGCCTGACGCCGGACCACGTCGAGTTCGGCGGCGGCAACCCGCCTGGCGTGCTGCGCGTGCTCGACGGCGAAGTCGAGGTCGAGCGGCCGGTGCCGACGCTCGACGGCCAGTACGCGGACTTCTACCGCGCGCTCGCCGCGTCGGTCCACGACGGCGCGCCGTTCCCGGTCACGCCGCAGGACGCCGTCGACGTGATGACGATCATCGAGCTAGCCGCGCAAAGCGAGCACGAAGGCCGCCGGGTACCGTTCGTGCGCCGCACCGTCTGACCGCTGCCGGCCGGGTCGATGCCGTCCCGGCCTCGGCCGCCACCCCGCGCCACGCCGTCCCCGGCAGCGGCCACGCGTCAGCCGCCGCGACGGCGCGGTCCCGAACATTCCGTTACAAATCGTGCGGGAACGAAAGTCAGCGGTCGCCCGGTCTGATGCGTTTCTCAAAAAGTCGATCCGACACCAAACCGTCAGGAGAATGTGATGCAACGGTTGATTCGCGCAGCGGCATGCTGCGTCCTGGTTTCCTCGCTCGCGGCCTGCATCGTGCAGCCGCAGCGGCCGGCCCGACAGGCGCCCCCGCCCCCGCCGCGGCCGAATCCGCAGGTCGTCGCGAACGATCGCCTGCTGGAGGTCCAGGGCCGGATCGACAACCTGCACCGCCGGATCGACGCGCGCGTCAACGGCGGCTACTACCCGCCGCCGTACGGCGCGCAGTTGCACCACCGGCTCGACGTGATCCGCCAGGAAGCGAGCGACATGTCGACCCAGCACAACGGCGGCCTGTCCGGCGACGAGCAGCGCGTGCTGAACCAGGAACTCGACACGGCCGCGCGCGCGATCGGCGAGTAATACCGGCCATGCCGGCGTCCGCCGGTGCCGGCAAAAGCGGCGGCGCTCCCGCACCGCCGCTTGTCGCGAAGCGACATTCTTTTGCTCAAATTGACAAGGCCCACCCGCTCGCGTACAGTCGCCCGCACGCGTCGGGAGAGCGTGTGACCGCGTTGCTGCAACGCCGGTCGCGCCGCCGAAGGGGCACACCCGCAAACTCTCAGGCAAAAGGACCGACCGCGTCGGGGAATCCCGTCCGCGCATTGCGCGGGCCGCACTCCCCGCACTCTGGAGAGCGGCAGTAGCCCGCTGCGCACATGCTGCGCGGGCAAGCTGCCCACCGAAGGGGCGCGCGCTCGCCGGGCTTTGCCCGCAGTGCAATCTCTCAGGTATCGAGGACAGAGGGGCATGTATCGGATCGCTCGCAGCCCGTCGGCCGCGGCGGTCGGCACATGGCCGTTCTGATCCGCGCGCAAGCGCCTTGCCTGAGGCCTCGATGACTGCACTGAATCACACCCCGCTCAACGCCGCGCACCGCGCGCTCAATGCCCGCATGGTCGATTTCGGCGGCTGGGACATGCCCGTCAACTACGGCTCGCAGATCGAAGAACACGAAGCCGTGCGCACCGACGCCGGCATGTTCGACGTGTCGCACATGTGCGTCGTCGATTTCACCGGCAGCCGCGTGCGCGCATTCTTCGAGCACGCGATCGCAAACAACGTCGGCAAGCTCAAGACGCCCGGCAAGGCGCTCTACTCGTGCCTGCTCAATCCGCAGGGCGGGGTCATCGACGACCTGATCGTCTATTACTTCACCGAAGAATTCTTCCGCGTCGTCGTCAACGCCGGCACCGCCGAGAAAGACATCGCGTGGTTCAACAAGCTCAACGAGCAAGGCGGCTACGGCCTCACGATCGCGCCGCGCCGCGATTTCGCGATCGTCGCCGTACAGGGCCCGAACGCCCGCGAAAAGGTCTGGACGACCGTGCCCGCCGCGCGTGCCGCGACGAGCGAGCTGAAGCCGTTCAACGCCGCGCAGGTCGCCGGCACGCCGTTCGGCGATCTCACCGTCGCGCGCACCGGCTATACCGGTGAAGACGGCTTCGAGGTGATCGTCCCGGCCGTGCACGTCGAAGCGCTGTGGAACGCACTGCAGCAAAACGGCGTGCGCCCGTGCGGGCTCGGCGCGCGCGACACGCTGCGCCTCGAGGCCGGCATGAACCTGTACGGCCAGGACATGGACGACACCGTCTCGCCGCTCGACGCGGGCCTCGCGTGGACGGTCGACCTCACCGCACCGCGCGACTTCGTCGGCCGCGCCGCGCTCGAGCGCGACGGCTCGCGCGCCGCGTTCGTCGGCCTGATCCTGCAGAAGGAAAACGGCAAGGCGGGCGGCGTGCTGCGCGCGCACCAGAAGGTCGTCACGCCGCACGGCGAAGGCGAGATCACGAGCGGCACGTTCTCGCCGTCGATGCAGGAATCGATCGCGTTCGCGCGCGTGCCGGCGGCCGTGCAGGTCGGCGACACGATCCAGGTGCAGATTCGCGACAAGCAACTGCCCGCGCGCGTGGTAAAACTGCCGTTCGTGCGCAACGGCAAGGTCCTCGCTGCGTAACGGCCGGGGGGCCTCCTCCCGGGAAGCCGGGAGATGGCGCCCGGCGCAAACCACATCCGGCGCGCCCCGGCGGCGCGCCAGCAGAACGAATCACACCCTTTTATCCAGGAGCATCCGATGAGCAACGTCCCGGCCGATCTGAAATACACCGAAGAACACGAGTGGATCCGCACCGAGGCAGACGGCACGCTGACGGTCGGCATCACCGATCACGCGCAGAGCACGCTCGGCGACATCGTCTTCCTCGAATTGCCCGAAGTCGGCAAGACCGTTTCGGCGGGCGACGCCGTCGGCGTCGTCGAATCGGTGAAGGCGGCATCCGACATCTACTCGCCGGTGTCCGGCGAGGTCGTCGCCGTCAATACGGAAGCTACCGACGCGCCGGAAGAAGTGAACAGCGACGCGTACGGCGTGTGGCTCTTCAAGATCAAGCTCGCGGCCGGCGCATCGACCGACAAGCTGATCGACGCTGCCGCCTACACCAAGCTGATCGACTAATTTCCTTACCCGAACCGCGCGGGGCCGGCCTGCCGCCCCGTCCCGCGCGGGACCAGAGTCACGCCATGAAGCTCGAACACCCGGACCGCCTGATGAACCGCACGCCCCTCTCGCTCGCCGCGCTCGAAACGCACGACGCGTTCGCCGAACGCCATATCGGCCCCGACGCCGCCAGCCAGCAGGCCATGCTCGACACGCTCGGCTTTGCGTCGCGCGCCGCCCTGATGGACGCCGTGATCCCGGCCTCGATCCGCCGCGCCGAAACGCTGCCGCTCGGCCCGTTCGCGCAGCCGAAGAGCGAGGCCGAAGCCCTCGCCGCGCTGCGGGTTCTCGCGGACAAGAACCAGGTGTTCCGCTCGTATATCGGCCAGGGTTACCACGACACGCACACGCCGGCGGTAATCCTGCGCAACGTGCTCGAAAACCCGGCGTGGTACACGGCCTACACGCCGTACCAGCCCGAAATTTCCCAGGGCCGCCTCGAGGCGCTCCTGAACTTCCAGCAGATGGTGGCCGACCTCACGGGCCTCGCGATCTCGAACGCGTCGCTGCTCGATGAAGCAACCGCCGCGGCCGAAGCGATGACGCTGCTGCAGCGCACCGGCAAGCCGGCATCGAACGTGTTCTACGTCGCCGACGACGTGCTGCCGCAGACGCTCGAAGTGATCCGCACGCGCGCGCTGCCGATCGGCATCGAGATCAAGACGGGCCCGGCCGCCGACGCGGCACAATCGAACGCGTTCGGCGTGCTGCTGCAATACCCGGGCGTGAACGGCGACGTGCGCGACTACCGCGCACTCACGGAAGCGATCCACGCGGCCGGCGGCCACGTGGTCGTCGCGGCGGACCTGCTTGCACTCACCGTGCTGACGCCGCCCGGCGAATGGGGCGCGGACGTCGCGATCGGCAACACGCAGCGCTTCGGCGTGCCGATGGGCTTCGGCGGCCCGCACGCCGCGTATCTCGCGGTGCGCGACGAATTCAAGCGCCAGATGCCGGGCCGCCTCGTCGGCGTGACGGTCGACGCGCAGGGCAAGCCCGCGCTGCGCCTTGCGCTGCAGACGCGCGAACAGCACATCCGCCGCGAGAAGGCGACGTCGAACGTGTGTACCGCGCAGGCGCTGCTCGCGATCATGGCCAGCATGTATGCGGTCTACCACGGCCCGCACGGGCTGAAGACGATCGCGCTGCGCGTGAACCGCATCGCGGCGCTGTTCGCCGCCGGCGTGAAGCAGCTCGGCTTCGCGACCGTCAACGACACGTTCTTCGACACGCTGACGATCGACACCGGCGCGCGCACCGCGCAGGTTCACGAATTCGCGAAGGGCAAGCGCATCAATCTGCGCCGCGTGAGCGACACGCAAGTCGGCGTGTCGGTCGACGAAACGACGACGCGCGACGACCTCGCCGATCTGCTCGACGTGTTCGCACAGGCCGCGGGCGGCACCGCGCCGGCCGTCGACGCGCTCGACGCAGGCCTCGCCGGCGTCGCCGCGCTGCCGGCCGGCCTCGAGCGCACGAGCGCGTACCTGACGCACCACGTGTTCAACCGCCACCATTCCGAAACCGAAATGCTGCGCTACCTGCGCAGCCTGTCGGACAAGGATCTCGCGCTCGACCGCTCGATGATCCCGCTCGGCTCGTGCACGATGAAGCTGAACGCGACGTCGGAAATGCTGCCCGTCACGTGGCCCGAGTTCGGCGGCATCCACCCGTTCGCGCCGGCCGACCAGACCGTCGGCTACCGCGAGATGATCGACCAGCTCGAGCAGATGCTCGTCGCGGCCACCGGCTACGCGGCCGTGTCGCTGCAGCCGAACGCGGGCTCGCAGGGCGAGTACGCGGGCCTGCTGATCATCCACGCCTACCACGCGTCGCGCGGCGAAGCCCACCGCGACGTGTGCCTGATCCCGGCGTCCGCGCACGGCACGAACCCGGCATCCGCGCACATGGCCGGCATGAAGGTCGTGGTCGTCGCGTGCGACGCGCAGGGCAACGTCGACATCGCCGACCTGAAGGCGAAGGCCGAGCAGCACTCGAAGGACCTCGCGGCGATCATGATCACGTATCCGTCGACGCACGGCGTGTTCGAGCAGAACGTCCGCGAGATCTGCGAGATCGTGCATGCGCACGGCGGCCAGGTGTACGTCGACGGCGCGAACATGAACGCGATGGTCGGCCTGACCGCGCCGGGCCAGTTCGGCGGCGACGTGTCGCACCTGAACCTGCACAAGACCTTCTGCATCCCGCACGGCGGCGGCGGCCCGGGCGTCGGCCCGGTCGCGGTCGGCGCGCACCTCGCGAAGTTCCTGCCGAACCAGCGTTCGACCGGCTACGCGCGCGACGAAAACGGCATCGGCGCGGTGTCGGCCGCCCCGTACGGCTCGGCGTCGATCCTGCCGATCTCGTGGATGTACATCGCGATGATGGGCGCGAAGAACCTGACCGCCGCGACGGAAACCGCGATCCTCAACGCGAACTACATCGCGAAGCGCCTCGCGCCGCACTACCCGGTGCTGTACTCGGGCCCGGGCGGGCTGGTCGCGCACGAATGCATTCTCGACCTGCGTCCGATCAAGGATTCGAGCGGCATCAGCGTCGACGACGTCGCGAAGCGCCTGATGGACTACGGCTTCCACGCGCCGACGATGAGCTTCCCGGTGCCGGGCACGCTGATGGTCGAGCCGACCGAATCGGAATCGCAGGAAGAACTCGACCGCTTCATCGCCGCGATGATCGCGATCCGCGAGGAAATCCGCGCGGTCGAGGAAGGCCGCGCCGACCGCGAGGACAACCCGCTGCGTCACGCACCGCACACGGCGGCCGTCGTCACCGCGAACGAATGGACGCACGCGTACTCGCGCGAGCAGGCTGCGTACCCGGTCGCGTCACTCGGCACGAACAAGTACTGGCCGCCGGTCGGCCGCGCGGACAACGCGTACGGCGACCGCAACCTGTTCTGCTCGTGCGTGCCGATGTCGGAGTACGCATAACGCGCGCCAGGCCCCGAGCCGTCCGATGGTGATCGCACCGCACGCAACTCCGTGTTGCGTGCGGTTTTTGCGTTCGCCGCCCGGACCGGTGCGCGTTCGTCCGCCAATCCGGCTAACATCACACGCGATCCAGCCAATGAAGGAGTTCCGCATGGTGCGTCCGATGTTTCCGGGCCATGGTGAAATGCAGAGCCGGCCGCGCGCGCGCCGGTTCGTGCCGATGCTCGTCGCGTCGCTGTCGTTTGCCGCCGCCGGTCTCGGCGCGGCCGGCAGCGCGCACGCGGCGATGAATTTCTGCGCGGCGCCGGCACTGCAGGCGAGCGAGACGACGCAGGCCGAGCCGGGCGTGCAGGCGCTGATCCGCAGCGTCGACGCGCGCATCGGCGAGCAGCCGAAGGCGATGCCGCGCGTGCACACCGAGGGCACGCTGCCGCACGAAGGCATCTACGACCAGAGCGCCGCCGCGCTGAAGGACATGGACCTGATGCGCGACGCGGCGCTCGCGTGGCGCGTGACGAACGCGCCGCGCTACCTGCAGCTCGTCGACCGCTTCCTGTCCGCGTGGGTCGCGACCTACCAGCCGAGCTTCAACCCGATCGACGAGACGCGCTTCGAAAGCCTGATCGTCGCGTACGACATGACCGCGAGCGCGCTGCCGGTGAAGACCCGCAACGCGACGGCCGCGTTCATCGCGAAGCTCGGCGCCGGCTATGTCGCACAGATCGACGCGCAGAAGCGCCCGCTCACCGGCACCTGGCGCAACAACTGGCAGAGCCATCGGATCAAGCTGATCGCGCTGTCCGCGTTCACGCTCGGCGACCGCAGGATGATGAACGCCGCGCAGCGGCTGTTCGTCGAGCACCTCGCCGACAACATCGGCCCGGACGGCAAGACGTGGGACTTCGAGGAACGCGATGCGCTGCACTATGCGGTGTACGACCTGCAGCCGCTGGTGACGGCCGCGCTCGCCGCGCGCCGCTTCAACCGCAACTGGCTGCGCGAGCGCGGCGCGAACGGCGCGACGCTCGCGGCCGCGCTCGACTGGCTCGTGCCGTACGCGCTCGGCGAGAAGACCCACGAGGAATTCGTGAATTCGCCGGTGCCGTTCGACGCGAAGCGCCGCGAGGCCGGCCTGCCGGGCTACACGGGGCAGTGGGACCCGAAAAACGCCACCGAACTCTTTCATCTGGCCGCGCGGCTGGACGGGCGCTATGCCCGCGTCGCGCAGCAGCTTTCCCCGACACCGCCCGCATGGCTCGCCGCGTGCCTGCCATTGCAGGCGCGCTAGCACTACTCTTATAAGCAAGGCAGGTATCGAAATGGCAGTCAGCGTGTTTGACCTCTTCAAGATCGGCATCGGTCCGTCCAGTTCGCATACGGTCGGACCGATGCGTGCGGCGCTGATGTTCGTCCAGGGCCTCGAGCGCGACGGGCAGCTCGATGCGACGGCCCACGTGAAGGTCGAGCTGTACGGCTCGCTCGGCGCCACCGGCAAGGGCCACGGCACCGACCGCGGCGTGATGCTCGGCTTGCTCGGCGACGCGCCCGACACCGTCGATCCCGACACGATCGACGCGCGGCTGGAAGACGTCCGCAAGTCGAAGAAGCTCGCGCTGCTCGGCACGCATCCGGTGCCGTTCGTGCTGAAGGAGAACATCGCGTTCTACCGCCAGGCGCTGCCCGAGCACCCGAACGGGATGAAGCTGCGCGCGTCCGACGCGAACGGCGCGGTGCTGGTCGAGCGCACGTACCTGTCGGTCGGCGGCGGCTTCGTCGTGACGGCCGGTGCGCCGAACACGAAGGTGCTGAGCGCGGCCGAGCAGATGACGCACCCGTTCCGCACCGGCGCGGAGCTGCTCGCGCTGACCGAATCGACCGGCAAGTCGATCGCGCAGCTGATGTGGGAAAACGAGCGCGCGTGGCACACCGGGGAAGAAACGCGCGACGGGCTGCTGAAGATCTGGGCCGTGATGCAGTCGTGCGTGTCGCGCGGCTGCGGGATTGGCAACCCCGATGCCGACGGCAACCTGCCCGGCCCGTTCCAGGTCAAGCGCCGCGCGCCGCAGCTGTACCGCACGCTGACGGGAAGCCCGGAGCGCGCGCTGCAGGACCCGCTGTCGATGATCGACTGGATCAACCTGTACGCGATCGCGGTCAACGAGGAAAACGCGGCCGGCGGCCGTGTCGTCACCGCGCCGACCAACGGCGCGGCCGGCATCATCCCGGCCGTCCTTCACTACTACACGCGCTTCACGCCCGGTGCGAACGAACAGGGCGTGATCGACTTCCTGCTGACCGCCGCCGCGATCGGCATTCTCTACAAGCTCAACGCGTCGATCTCGGGCGCGGAAGTCGGCTGCCAGGGTGAAGTGGGCGTTGCATGCTCGATGGCGGCCGGCGCGCTCGCGGCCGTGCTCGGCGGCACGCCGCAGCAGGTCGAGAACGCGGCCGAGATCGGCATGGAGCACAACCTCGGCCTCACCTGCGATCCGGTCGGCGGGATGGTGCAGATCCCGTGCATCGAGCGCAACGCGATGGCGTCGGTGAAGGCCGTCAACGCGGCGCGCATGGCGCTGCGCGGCGACGGCTCGCACTACGTGTCGCTCGACTCGGTGATCAAGACGATGCGCGAGACGGGCGCCGACATGAAGACGAAGTACAAGGAAACGTCGCGCGGCGGGCTCGCGGTGAACATCGTCGAGTGCTGATGCGGTAACGGTGGCGCGTGCACTGCGGCGCGCCGCCACCCTGTTCGCACCGACACTTTTCATCGGCCGGCGTACCGGCGCCCCGCCGACAGGCGTAAGCTGTACGTCCCGCTACCCAGGGAGACGGCAGCCCATGTCGCATTCCAAGGATCTCGAGCCGCGCGCCACCACCGGTGCTCGACTGCTCGTCGATGCGTTGCTCGCCAATCACGTCGAACGCGTGTTCTGCGTGCCGGGCGAGAGTTTCCTCGCCGTACTCGATGCGCTGGCGGACGACACCGCGCGCATCCAGACGGTCGTCTGCCGCCACGAGGCGGCCGCCGCGAACATGGCCGAGGCCGTCGGCAAGCTGACCGGCCGCCCCGGCATCGCGTTCGTCACGCGCGGGCCCGGCGCGACGCATGCGTCGATCGGCGTGCACACCGCATTCCAGGATTCGACGCCGATGATCCTGTTCGTCGGCCAGTGCGCGCGCGAGCACCTCGACCGCGAAGCCTTCCAGGAAATCGACTACCGCCGGATGTTCGGCCAGATGGCGAAATGGGTCGCGCAGATCGACGACCCGCGCCGCATCCCCGAATACCTGAGCCATGCATTCCACGTCGCGATGTCGGGCCGGCCCGGCCCGGTCGTGCTCGCGCTGCCGGAAGACGTGCTGTCCGAAGCGTGCGCGCCGCAGCCCGTCGTGCCGGCCGCGAAACGCGTCGCCGCCGCGCCGTCGGCCGCGCAGATCGACGAGCTGCGCGAGCGGCTCGCGCGCGCGGAACGGCCGTTCGCGATCGTCGGCGGCAGCGGCTGGACGCCCGACGCGTGCGCGAACCTGCGCAGCTTCGTCGAGCGCTGGCAGCTGCCGGTCGCGTGCGCGTTCCGCTACCAGGACACGATCGACAACGCGCACCCGAACTACGCGGGCGATGTCGGGCTCGGGATCAATCCCGCGCTCGCGAAGCGCATCCGCGACGCCGACCTGCTGCTCGTGATCGGGCCGCGCCTCGGCGAAGCGACGACCGGCGGCTACACGCTGCTCGACATCCCGAAGACGCGCCAGACGCTGATCCACGTGCACCAGGGCGCGGACGAGCTTGGCCGCGTATATGCGGCCGACCTGCCGATCGTGTCGGGGATGCCCGAGATCGCCGCGCCGCTCGCCGCGCTCGAACCGCCCGAGCACCCCGTATGGGCCGGCGCGGCCGCCGATGCGCATCGCGCGTACCGCGAATGGCACGCGCCGCTGCCGATGCCCGGCGACGTCCAGCTCGGCGACGTGATGGTGCAGTTGCGCGAGCGCCTGCCGCACGACGCGATCCTGACCAACGGCGCCGGCAACTATGCGATCTGGCTGCATCGCCACTTCGCGTACCGGCACTTCCGCTCGCAGCTCGCGCCGACGAGCGGCGCGATGGGCTACGGCATCCCGGCCGCGCTCGCCGCGAAGTCGCTGTACCCGTCGCGGGCCGTCGTCGCGCTCGCGGGCGACGGCTGCTTCATGATGGCCGGCAACGAGCTTGCCACCGCGATGCAGTACGGGCTGAACATCGTCGCGATCGTCGTCAACAACGGGCATTTCGGCACGATCCGCATGCATCAGGAGCGCAACTACCCGGGCCGTGTGCACGGCACGGGGCTCACGAATCCCGATTTCGCCGCGTATGCGCGCGCATTCGGCGCACATGGCGAGACGGTCGAGCGCACCGCCGATTTCGCGCCCGCGCTCGAGCGCGCGCTGACCTGCGGGCTGCCTGCGCTGATCGAGATCCGCATCCCGCAGGACGCCAGCACGCCGGCCGCGACGCTCGAACAGATCCGCGAGCAGGGCCGCCGCGCGCGCGGCGGATGACGGTGGAAACGCGCACCGCGCCGCCCGTCGTCGCGCTGTCGCACGACGACGCGCTCGTGTTCCCCGGCACGCTGCTCGCGCCGGACGGCACGCTCGTCGCGCCTTACGACGTCGAGCATGGCCATGCCCGCGCCGTCGGCCACGTGCCGGCTGCGGCGGCGCTCGGCCTGCTGCATGCCGCGCATCGGCCATTCCGGCTCGACTACGACGGCGTACGGCATGTGCACGTGATCAACGGGATGGGTGTCACGCTCGGCGATTCGGTGATCGGGCTGACCGCGCTCACCGCACTGCGCGCGGCGCACGCGGGCCTGCGTTTCACGCTGTACCGGCCGGCCCGCGCCCCGCGCTACGTCGACGCGCTGTATGCGCTCGCGGCCGACGTCGTCGCGCCGTCGCGCACGCTGCCGTGCCCCGTCGAAGCGCTGCCCGCGGACGCGCCGCGCATCGACATCGGCAATCACCTGTACTGGCCCGCATTCGCGCGGCTGCCGATGATCGATTTCTTCCTCGACGCGCTCGGCGCCGACCCTGCCGCCGTACCGGCCGCCGCGAAGCGCAACCGCTGGCTCGCGCGGCTGCCGCTGCCCGCGCTGCCGGCCGCATGGCAGCGGCCGTACGTGCTGTTCTGTCCGAATGCGAGCACCGCGGTGCGCAGCGTGCCGCCCGCGCTGCGCGCGGCGTTCGTGGAACGGCTCGCGCAACGCTACGGGCTGCCGGTGGCCGGGTTCGGCCCCGTCGCGCATCCGGCCTACACCGACGTGAGCGGCGACGCGACCGATACCGCGCGCTTCATCGCATGGGTCAAGGGGGCAAGCCTGCTGTTCGCGCCGGACACGGCCGCGCTGCATCTCGCCGACGGCTTCGACGTGCCGACGCTCGCATGTTTCACGACGATCGGGCCGGCGCTGCGCGTGCGCGACTATCCGCATTGCGTGCCGGTCGAACTCGACGTGCCGGCCGAATTGCGCGGGCTGCATCGCAGCGAGCGGCCGGACGATCTCGCGGCGGTCGAAGCCGCGTATCGCGCGATCGACTGGGATGCACGCGCGTGGCCGACGCCGCGCGAAGCGGCGACCACCACCGGATAAGGAAACAGGACGCGACAGCCAGCCGGAACGACGGCGGTGCCGCCGCGATCACCCCGCCGCGACCATCGCTGCGCGATCGCGCAGCGTCTCCGACGGACGCTTGCCGAACAGCCTTCGGTAATCGGTCGCGAACTGGCTGAGATGCCAGAAGCCCCACGCCTCCGCGACGTCCTGCACCGAGCCTGCCGCGCGCCCGCACAGATCGCGCCGCGCGCCGTTCAGCCGCAGCGTGCGCAGATAGGTCGCGGGCGCCATCCCGAGCACGTCCTGGAAGCAGTACTGCAGCGTGCGCCGGCTCACGTGCAACTGTTCGCACAGCTCGGGCACGCCGACCGGGCGCGTGCGGTGCGCAAGCACGTAGTCGCGCGCCTGGTCGACGATCCAGCGGCGCGTCGACGGCGCGCGGCCGGCGCCGTCGTCGGCCGGTTGCGCGCACGCATCGAACAGCGCGGCCAGCACCTCGGCCTGCAGGTCGTCGCGCTGCGCATCGGGCAGCGGGCCGGCCACGGCCACCGCGCCGTCGAGCCGGCGGCCGAGCAGCGCGCACAGGCGCGCGAGCCGCGCATCGCCGACCTGCATCACGCGCCGCGTGAACAGCCGCTCGTCGAGCGCGCAGCGTTCGACCTCCTCCGCATAGCGGCGCAGCACATCGCCGCGCACGACGACGCCGTAGATCGAGAACTGCGCAGGCGTCAGCAGTTCGAATTCGACGTTGCCGGGCCGGAACGCGAGCGCGCCGGGCCCGATACGGCATGCATCGACGCGGGCCGTGCCGTCGCACACGAGCGGGATGCCGAACCAGTACGCATCGCCGCGCACCTCGCATGCCTGGCGCAGCAGATGACTGGTCGATTCTCGAAACAGCTTCATCGTGTCGAGCGGCAGCTCGGTCAGCGTGCCGACGAAGCGGCCGGCCGCGAGCTGGTCGTAGGTCTGCCGCCAGCCGATCAGGTTGCGCGCCTGCTCGTCAGCGTCGTGCGCAACGCTGACGACCGCCTGCCCGGCCAGCGCGTCGTCGCCTTGCGCATTGCGACGCGTGTCTTCGGCCGTCGGCTCTTCGATACTCGCCACGTGTTGATCCATCGTGTTCTCCCTCACCTGCCCGGAACCGCATCTGTCACGCAAGTCCCGTGCCGAACCGTGCGGCCCGGCGCACAACCCGTCATTTCACGCTGTCCGGCCGTTGCGCGCGATACGGGCGCACCCGAAGGCGGCATGCCGCGCACGTCGCCGGTGCGATCCGCGCTGCGACCGCGCATGTCCGCCGCCGGCTACCGAATACCGAATATCGACTTACCCGGCCGGCTTCAGCCGCACGACCCGCGTGCCGCAGTTGCCGTACGCCTGCGCGACCGCCAGCTCGACGATCGCGCTGCCGGCCGGCCAGGGCGCCGCGTCCGCTTCGGGCAAATCGGCACGCAGCGTCGCGCGGCCGTTGATCCGGTAGCGGATGCCGCGCACGAAATCGACGAACAGCAACCCGACCCCGCTGCCGTCGCACGTTGTCGCGTCGATCCGGCCATCGCCGTGCGCGGGCAACACGAACCGCAGCGTCTTCGTGTCGATCACGCGAACGACGGGCAGCAGGTCGCCGTTCGCGTCGCGCAGGCTCTGCACGATGTCGCAGGTCATGGGTGCGCGTCCTCCGCATGCAGTGCCGACGAACATGAACGGCTGCGTTTCGACGAACTGCCGCACGCCGATGCTCACGCGCGTCGTGACGGCGTCGCTCATCCGCTCGGCTTCGTCCGCGGCGCCGAAGCGGTGCTGCGCATCGAGTTCGCCCGCGTGGAATACGGGGTGGCGCGGAAAGGATCGGAGAAGCTCTGCCATGCCGGTTTCCGTTACACGCATCGGCGCACCGGACCGCAGCGAACACGCGGCGGCCGGTATCGTTTCCGGCGTTGGCCGCAACGGTGCGTGGCCAACACCAGGGGTCGGATGTCGAAGTCGAAAAATGGCGAAGTGCCGGGTGACCGGATAGCCGGATAGCCGGCAGTCAGCACATCGCACCCGTGCGTGCGCCGCTCGACGGTCGGGCAAACGTCGCCCAACCGTCGAACGTTCTATGCAGCCCGCGCATCACGCGTGTCACCGCCGAACACCGGCAACCGTACGGCCGGCGCTGCTTTGCCGACCGGCCGGCCCCGGCGCTTCGCCCCTGCCTTGACGATCAGGTCAGAAGAACCCGAGCGCCTCGGCCTGGTAGCTGACCAGCAGGCACTTCGTCTGCTGATAGTTCGACAGCGCCATCTTGTGCGTCTCGCGACCGATCCCCGACTGCTTGTAGCCGCCGAACGCCGCGTGCGCCGGGTACAGGTGGTAGCAGTTGGTCCACACGCGGCCAGCCTCGATCTCGCGGCCCATCCGGTACGCACGCGTGCCGTCGCGCGTCCACACGCCAGCGCCGAGCCCGTAGAACGTGTCGTTCGCGAGTTCGATCGCTTCCTGCTCGTCCTTGAACGTCATCACCGACGCGACCGGCCCGAAGATCTCTTCCTGGAACACGCGCATCTTGTTGTTGCCGAGCAGCATCGTCGGCTTCACGTAGTAGCCCGTGCCGAGTTCGGCCGCCGGCGCCGTGCGTTCGCCGCCCGTCAGGCATTGCGCGCCTTCGCCGCGGCCGATGTCGATGTACGACAGGATCTTGTCGAGCTGCTGCTGCGACGCCTGCGCGCCGATCATCGTCTGCAGGTCGAGCGGGTGGCCGGACTTGATGCGCTCGACGCGCGCGACGGCCTTCTCGATGAAGCGTTCGTAGATCGATTCCTGGATCAGGATGCGCGACGGGCACGTGCACACTTCGCCCTGGTTCAGCGCGAACATCGCGAGCCCTTCGAGCGCCTTGTCGAGGTACGCGTCTTCCCGATCGAGCACGTCGGCGAAGAAGATGTTCGGGCTCTTGCCGCCCAGCTCGACCGTCGACGGGATCAGGCTCTCGGCCGCCGCGCGCAGGATGTGCTTGCCGACCGGCGTCGAGCCCGTGAACGCGATCTTCGCGATCCGCTTGCTGGTCGCGAGCGCTTCGCCCGCTTCCTTGCCGAAGCCGTTCACGATGTTGATCGTGCCGGCCGGGAACAGGTCGCCGATCAGTTCCATCAGCACGAGCACCGACGCGGGCGTCTGCTCGGCCGGCTTCATCACGACGCAGCAGCCGGCCGCGAGCGCCGGCGCCAGCTTCCACGCGGCCATCAGCAGCGGGAAGTTCCACGGGATGATCTGGCCGACGACGCCGAGCGGCTCGTGGAAGTGGTACGCGACGGTGTTGTCGTCGATTTCGGAAATGCCGCCTTCCTGCGCGCGGATGCAGCCCGCGAAGTAGCGGAAGTGGTCGACCGCGAGCGGCAGGTCGGCCGCCATCGTCTCGCGCAGCGGCTTGCCGTTGTCGATCGTCTCGGCCACGGCCAGCAGCTTCAGGTTCTTTTCCATCCGGTCGGCGGCGGCGAGCAGCAGGTTCGCGCGCTCGGCCACGGACGTCTTGCCCCACTTGCGGCGCGCGGCATGCGCGGCGTCCAGCGCCAGCTCGATATCGTCGGCGCCCGAGCGCGGAATGCGGCAGAACGGCTGGCCGTTGATCGGCGACACGTTCTCGAAATACTCGCCGTTCACCGGCGCCACCCACTTGCCGCCGATGTAGTTGTCGTACTGCTGACGGTACGGGTATTCGACGTCGAGGCCCAGTTGTTTCAGGTCAAACGGGTTCATACATGTCTCCTGTTCATCGTGCTTGTGTGAATGCAGCGCCGGTTGGATCGCGCTGCATCGGTTTACGCAACATGCGTGCCAAACGGACGGGAGCAGAACGAATGCACGACGACCACGGCCGGCCCGCGTGCGCGCCGTGCGGTGTTCACGCACGCAGCGCGGCGGGTGTACCGATTCGGAACACCGCGATTGCGCAGCGGCGTGGCCGGTGTTCGGATTTTCCACAATGGCCGTGCCGGACCGCACAGGCATGTGGGCCGCGACGCGTGGCATGTCGTTTGCGTGCGAACCGCGCATCCCGTCCACACGCAGCGGCGTTCGCGCCGGCCGACACCATGAGCGACCCGGCCCCCCTGACCGACGACGCCGTCGCGTTCATCCGCGAGCAGGCGTTCCTGATCGTCGCGACCGCCGACGCGGCGGGCGACAGCGACTGCTCGTACCGCGGCCGCCAGCCGCGCGCCGACGGCTCGTTCGAGCCGCTCGTCGACATCCCCGACCGCCGCACGCTCGTGCTGCCCGACTTCGCGGGCAACAACCTGTTCAACACGATCGGCAACCTGCTCGTGAATCCGGCCATCGCGCTGCTGTTCGTCGATTTCATGCGCCAGACGACCTGGCTCGTGCAGGGCCGCGCGACGATCGACGAGGATGCGGGAAGCCGCGCGCATCTGTGGCCCGACGCGCGGCGCTATGTGGTGATTGAGGTGGAGTACGCGCAGGCGCGCGCTGATGCGGCGCTGCCGCCGCTGGTGCTGGCGTGATGTGATGCGTTTGGCGGATCGTCAGCGTGCGGATGCGATGATTCGGCAATGCACCGGCACCCCGGCTGCCATCGCCAAAACACCCATGCGCGACGACGCGACGCTCAACGCCCGCGGGTCTCCGCACAAGCCGGTTCGATCCGGCTGCGCGCGGGCGCGTCGGCAGGCGCATGCCCGTCCGCGTTGTCGTCCGCTTCAGCCGCCGGCCGCCCGCCGAGAAACACGAACACCACCACCGCGCACAGCACCGTGACGACGGCCAGCCCGGTCAGCAACCGGTCGAACGCATGCGTGTAACTCGCGAGCAGCGCCGCATGGCCGACACCCGGCAACGCAGCGGCCGCACCAGCAAGATCGCCGGTCGCGAGCCGCGCGGCCGCACGCAGCGTCGCGTCGGGCGTGCCGGCGGCACCGGCCGCCTGCCGCAGCCCCGTCTGCGCGAGCGCGGCCAGCACCGCGCCGACGATCGCGAGCGCGATCCCCTCGCCGGCCACGCGCGTCGTGCTGAAGATCCCAGTCGCCATCCCCGCGCGCTCCTTCGGCACGACGCTCACCGACAACCCGTCCATCAGCCCCCACGGCATCCCGGCGCCGACGCCGATCGCCAGCATCGGCGCGATCGCCGCCGGCCCCGCGCCGCCGCGCAGCGCTTCACCCAGCCACACGAGCCCGCCGGCCGCGACCAGCAGCCCGAGCGCCGAGATCACGCCGGCCGACAGCCAGCGCGTGAGCGTTGCCGCAACGAACGGCACGACGAGCATCGGCGCGGAGATCGCGAGCATCAGCCAGCCGGCGTCGATCTCGCTGAAGCCGTCGATGCCGATGAAGCGCAGCGGCAGCACGACGAGCAGCACGATGTAGCAGCAGCAGGTCGACACCGGCAGCACCTGCACGCCGACGAAGCGCGCGATGCGGAACAGCGACAGGTCGAGCATCGGCCGCGCGACGCGCGTCTCGATCGTCACGAACGCGCATGCGCCGAGCGCCGCGCCGGCCAGCAGCACGATCACGAGCGGGCTCGTCCAGCCGCGCGCGGGCGCCTCGATCACGCCGAACGTGAACAGTGTCAGCGCGACGGTGAACGCGGCCGTGCCGGGCCAGTCGAGCCCCGTCGCATGCGGGTCCCGCGACTCGTGCATGCGCGGCAGCCCGAACGCGAGCGACAGCACGCCGGCCACCGCGCTCGTCGCGAAGATCGCGCGCCAGCCGTAGTGCCCGATCAGGCCGCCGGCCAGCACGGGCCCGAACGCGAGCCCGATGCCGAAGGTCGTGCCGAGCAGGCTGAACGCGCGCGTGCGCGCCGCACCGTCGAACTCCTGCGCGAGCGCGGCCGTGCCGCCCGCGAGCGCCGCGGCGGCCGCGAGCCCTTGCGCGGCGCGCAGCAGGTCGACCGCCAGCATCGACGGCGCGAACGCGAGCGCAACCGACATCAGCGTGAAACCGCCGACGCCGAGCGCGAACAGCCGCTTGCGGCCGAACTGGTCGGCCAGCGCGCCGGCCGCCATCAGGAAACTGCCGAACGCAAGCATGAACGCGTTGGTGATCCAGTTCATCGCGACCGTGCCGCCGTGCAGGTCGCGGCCGATCGCCGGCGTCGCGACCGCGCCGCCCGAAAACGACAGCGGCAGCGCGACGGCGGCCATGCAGACGGCGGCCAGCACCCACGCACGCCGCCGCGCCGAAGCCGCTGATACGGCTGAAAACGGGTGATCCATCATCGCTCCTCGAAAAGCCGGCGCGGATGCGCCGCCAGAGCGACAGAAGATAAATCCGATTCAATCCGCGAAAAAACTACGCGAAATTCCATATATAACGGACTAGAATTCCGCAATTCACTCGGCCGCGCCCCGCCGGCGCATGCACCTCGATTCGATGGAAAACCTGACCGGCATCGTCGCCTTCGTCCGCACCGCCGAAGCGCTGAGCTTCGTCGCGGCCGGCCGCGCGCTTGGCATCTCGGCGTCGGCGGTCGGCAAGACGATCGCGAAACTCGAGCAGTCGCTCGGCGTGCGCCTGTTCAACCGCACGACACGGCGCGTCACGCTCACTGAAGAGGGGCGGCACTTCTACGAACGCTGCCAGCGAATCCTCGAGGATTTCCGCGATGCGGAAGCGACCGTGACGGCATCGGCGCAGCGCCCGCGCGGCAAGCTGCGCGTGAGCCTGCCGGTGATCGGCTACCGCTTCCTGCTGCCGGTGCTGCCCGAGTTCCGGCAGCGCTATCCGGAAGTCGAGCTCGATCTCGACTTCAACGACCGGATGGTCGACGTCGTCGAAGGCGGCTTCGATGCGGTGATCCGCAGCGGCCCGCTATCGGATTCGAGCCTGATGTCGCGGCGGCTCGGCCCGTTTGCATTCGTGCTGTGCGCGACGCCCGCGTATCTCGCGCGGGCCGGCACGCCGCACACGCCGCGCGATCTCGAAGCGCACGAGTGCGTGCGCTACTGCTTCCCGACCACCGGCAAGCTGCAGGACTGGGCACTCGCGGCCGACGACGGCACGCCGCTGAAGCTGCGCACCGCGATGACCTGCAACAACATGGAAGCGCTGCGCGGCACGGTGCTCGCGGGGCTCGGCATCGGCTACATGCCCGATTTCCTCGCACGCGACGCGCTCGAACACGGCGCGCTCGTCACCGTGCTCGACGACTACCGGATCGCGCCGGGGCAGTTCTCGATCGTGTGGCCGTCGAGCCGGCAGTTGTCGCCGAAGCTGCGCGTGTTCGTCGATTTCCTGTGCGAGCGGCTGTTCAGGTAGCCGCGGCGCACGCAGTCGCGCAGCGCGCTGTCACGCCGCGCCGATCCGCTCCGCTTGCGCCGGCGGCAGCAGCGCGTCGCTGTCGTCCTTCAGCCCGACGCCCGTCAGCTGGAGCCTGCGCGCATGCGTCATCAGGTAATGCAGCTTGTGCGCGGCGGCCGCGTGCGGCAGCCCTTCGGGCCGCACGTTCGAGATGCAGTTGCGCAGCGCGTCGTGGCAGCCGACCTTCGGCGCCCATGTCAGGTACACGCCGAGGCTGTCCGGCGAGCTGAGCCCCGGCCGTTCGCCGATCAGCATCGCGACGACCTTCGCGCGCAGCAGCTCGCCGATCTCGTCGCCGAGCGCGACGCGCGCCTGCTTCGCGACCACCACCGGGCCGATCCGCCAGCCGTCCGCGTCGAGCCTTGGGCGCACGGCCTGCAGCAGCGGCAGCGCCTGCTTCGCGGCCGCGAACGCCGACAGCCCGTCGCCGACCACGAACACGACGTCGGGCGCATCGTCGAGCGCCGCGCCGTAGCCGGCGAGCAGCCCGCGGCTGTCATCCGACAGCTTGCGACCGAGATCGGGCCGGCGCAGATAGTGGTCGCGGTCCGGCGCCGCGCTCTGCACACCGAGCGTCGGCAGCAGGCCGGCCGCCTCGATCTCGCGCCGCAGCGCATCGGCGTCGAGCGGCTGGTGCACGGCGTCGCGCGCCTGCGCATGCGACAGGTTGAAAGCCAGCAGCGGCGCGGTCGGCAGGCTGTTGCCCGCGCGGCCGAGCGCGATCCGCGCGTTCGTGAACGATTTCAGCTGGCCCCACGGATTCTTTTCGACGGCATCGCTCATGCTGACAACCCCATCCAGTCGTTCGCGCCGGCCAGAAGCGGCACGCGGGCCGACGCGGCGCGCAGCGCGCCATGCGCATCGGCGATCTCCATCGTCTCCAGCCACTCCTCGAACTCCGGCGCGCGGCGCAGGCCGAGCACCTCGCGCACGTAGAGCTGGTCGTGGAACGACGTGCTCTGGTAGTTCAGCATCACGTCGTCCGCGCCCGGAATCCCCATGATGAAGTTGATGCCGGCCGCGCCGAGCAGCGTCAGCAAGGTATCCATGTCGTCCTGGTCGGCTTCCGCGTGGTTCGTGTAGCAGATGTCGCAGCCCATCGGCACGCCGAGCAGCTTGCCGCAGAAGTGATCCTCGAGCCCCGCGCGGATGATCTGCTTGCCGTCGTACAGGTATTCGGGCCCGATGAAGCCGACCACCGTGTTCACGAGGAACGGCTCGAACTTGCGCGCAACCGCATACGCGCGCACTTCGCAGGTCTGCTGATCGACGCCGTGATGCGCGTTCGCCGACAACGCACTGCCCTGGCCCGTCTCGAAGTACATGAGATTGTTGCCCACGGTGCCGCGCTTCAGCGACAACGCGGCCTCGCGCGCCTCGCCGAGCAGCGCGAGCGAGATCCCGAAGCTCGCGTTCGCCTTCTCGGTGCCTGCGATCGACTGGAACACGAGATCGACCGGCGCGCCCTTCTCGATCGCCGCGATCGTGTTGGTCACGTGCGTGAGCACGCACGACTGCGTCGGCACGCCGTAGCGTTCGCGGAACCCGTCGATCATCGCGAGCAGCTTCACGATTGCTGCGAGGCTGTCGGTCGCAGGGTTGATGCCGATCATCGCGTCGCCGCAGCCGTACATCAGCCCGTCGAGCATCGACGCTGCGATCCCCTTCACGTCGTCGGTCGGGTGGTTCGGCTGCAGCCGCACCGACATCCGGCCGGCGAGCCCGACCGTGTTGCGAAAGCGCGTGACCACGCGGCGCTTGCGCGCGGCCGCGATCAGGTCCTGGTTGCGCATCAGCTTCGACACGGCCGCGACCATCTCCGGTGTGAGGCCCGGCGCGATCCGTTCGAGGGCCGCACCGTCGGCCGCGGGCGACAGCAGCCAGTTGCGGAAGTCGCCGACGGTCAGATGCGAGATTTCCGCGAACGCGGCAGCGTCGTGAGCGTCGACGATCAGGCGCGTGACCTCGTCGTCTTCATACGGGATCACCGCTTCGTTCAGGAACGCCTTCAGCGGCACGCCCGCGAGCGCGATCTTCGCGGCGACGCGCTCCTCCTCGCTTGCCGCCGCGACGCCGGCGAGCTGGTCGCCGGAACGCAGCGGGCTCGCCTTCGCGAGCAGCGTCTTCAGGTCCGCGAAGCGGTACGTGCGCGGACCGATCGTCTCCGTATAGGACATCGTGCGAGTCTCCTTCCTTGCCTAAAGCCGACGGCGCGCCCGTTCGACGGGGCGCGCCGGATGCCGTCAGGAACGGCCGTTCACCTTCGCCACGCTCACTCCTCCAGCAGCGCGTCGCCGGGCGCGCTCGCGCGCTGCGAACGGGTCGCGAGGAAGTACGCGTAGCCCACCGCGAGGAAGCCGACGAACACCAGCGCGACCAGCCCGTTGAAGTACACCATCGTACCGAGACAGACGAGCGCCGCAAGAATCGCGAATGCCGGGAAGATCGGGTACAGCGGCGCGCGGAACGGCCGCGCCATGTTCGGCTGCGAGCGGCGCAGCTTGAACAGCGACGCCATGCTGACGATATACATCACGATCGCGCCGAATACCGACATCGTCACGATATTCGCGGTCAGCGTCTGCCCGCCGAACTGGATCAGCTCGTCGCTGTAGATCGCCGCGATGCCGACCACGCCGCCCGCGAGAATTGCGCGATGCGGGGTCTTGAAGCGCGGATGCACCTTCCCGAGCCACTCCGGCAGGTAGCCTTCGCGGGCCAGCGCGAAGATCTGGCGCGAATAGCCGAGGATGATCCCGTGGAACGACGCGACCAGACCGAACAGCCCCAGCCACACGAGCATGTGCATCCAGCCGCTGTTCGCGCCGACGATGTACTTCATCGCCTGCGGCAGCGGGTCGTTGATGTTCGCGAGCTTGGTCCAGTCGCCCGCGCCGCCGGCGAACACCATCACGCCGATCGCGAGCGCGACGAGGGTCAGGATCCCGGCGACATACGCGATCGGAATCGAGCGCTTCGGGTTCTTCGCTTCCTCGGCGGCCATCGCGACGCCTTCGATCGCGAGGAAGAACCAGATCGCGAACGGGATCGCCGCGAACATTCCGTGGAATGCCCCGACGCTGAAATGATCGGCGCCCGACCAGCCGCCCTTCGTGAAGTTGCTCCACGCGAAGCCCGGCGACACGACGCCCATGAATACCAGCAGCTCGAAGATCGCGAGCAGCGTGACGACGAGTTCGAACGTCGCGGCGATCTGCACGCCGACGATGTTCAGCGCCATGAACACGAGATACGCGCCCATCGCCGCGTGTTTCGGTTCGAGCCCCGGAAACTGCACGTGCAGGTACGCGCCGATCGCCAGCGCGATCGCGGGCGGAGCGAACACGAACTCGACGAGCGTCGCCGCACCGGCGAGATAACCGCCCGTCGGGCCGAATGCGCGGCGCGCATACGCGAACGGGCCGCCCGCGTGCGGAATCGACGTCGTCAGCTCGGTGAAGCTGAAGATGAAGGTCGTGTACATCGCCGCGACGAACAGCGCGGTGATGACGAAGCCCAGCGTACCGGCGCTCGCCCACCCGTAGCTCCAGCCGAAGTATTCGCCGGAAATCACGAGGCCGACCGCGATGCCCCACAGTTGCCAGGTCCCGAGCGTCTGCTGCAGCGCGGGCTGGCCGGACGACTTGGCGCCGGCGGCGGGCCGGCCATTCGACTCTGCTTTCATCGGACTCTCTCCTCAAATGCGCCGGGCCTGCCGGCCTGCGCGACTGAGAATCGATGCTAGAGAGTCATTAAACGACGTGTTATCGAAATTCGGCAAAGATCGCGGCTGACATTTCGCTGACGGAAACGCCAACCGCGGTCATCGTGAGTGCCGCCCGCTTACTGGCCGCCGCTGCGCTGGTTGAACCAGCGGTCGAGCAGCTTGCCGGCCGCTTCGCGGCCGCCGAGGCCGAACGACAGCGCGACGGCCACCGCGATCGCGCCGAGCACGAGGCCGAACGCGAGCTGGACGATCTCGTTCGCGATGCCCATCGCGCGCAGCCCCATCGCGAACACGAGGCCGAGGATCGCGAATTGCGCGATGCGCGCGAACAGCACGCTGTGCTCGCGATCGGCCTGTTCGATCACGCGGCGCGCGAGGCCCGCGAGCCACACGCCGATCACGAGGATCACGCCGCCCATCAGCACATGGCCGCCGAATTCGATGAACAGCGTGACGACGTCGCGCACCTGCGAGAAGCCGAGCCGGTTCGCGGCTTCGACCGACGCGAACAGCATCGCGAAGAACACGATCAGCCGCGCGACCAGCACCGACGGCTGCAGGATCCCCGAGAACACGCGCTCGACGCCGAGCACCGCCGGCAGCCCGTCGGCGCCGGCGGCTTCCAGCAGCTTCTGCGCGAGCGACGCGACGAAGCGCGCGAAATAGAACGTGACGAGCACGATCACGATCGCCGCGACGATGTCCGGCACCGCGCCGAGGAACTGGTTCAGCATGTTGGTCGCGGGGCCCGAGATCGCGTCGATCTTCAGCGCGTCGAGCGCGGAGATCAGCGTCGGCACGAACACGAATACGTAGACGATCGTGCCGATCAGGCTCGACACGCGCACCGGCGTCGGGCTGTCGATACGCTGCGTGAGGCGGTCGGCGCCGGCGGCGACGAGCAGGTTCGTCACGAGGCCGCGCAGCACGCGCGCGACGACCCAGCCGACGAAGCCGATCACCGCGGCCGCGAACAGGTTCGGCACGATCGCGAGCAGCTTGTCGACCATCCCCTGCACCGGCGACAGCAGCCCCGACAGCGCGAACGACGCGAGGATCGCCGGCAGGAACATCAGGATCACGAGCCAGAACAGCACGTCGCCGAGATAACCGCTCATCGGCTGCATGCCCGCGCCTTCGGACAGCTTGTCGTCGATCTTGCTGGCCTTCAGCGCGCGGTTCGCGAGGCTGCGCAGCAGCGACGCGATGAGCCACGCGATCAGCGTCAGCGCCGCGCCGCCGATCAGGTTCGGCAGGTAGTTGACGATGTGCGTGACGAGCAGCGAGAACGGATTGGAAACCGCGTACAGGTTGAGCACGTTGAAGATGCCCACCGCGGTGACGAGCAGCACGAGCCAGAACAGGCCGCCGGCGATGATCCGCTCGACGTACGCGCCCTGGCCGGTGCTTTCGTTGATCCGCTGATCGACCTTCAGCGCGCCGAGCAGGCGCAGCGCGCCGGCCCGCGCCACCACCGCGATCAGCCAGCCGATCACCAGGATGCCGATCGCGCCGGCGATCTTCGGCAGATATCCGCCTAGCGTGGTCTGCAGCGACGTGATGAAGCTGGAAGCATCCATTTCTTGTTCTCCCGAAAACGTGGCGTTGCGATTGAACATCGACGAACTACCTGCGTACTTCGAATGGCGGGCGTTGCCGCTTGAGCAACTTACCCGAGAAAAATGACGCCTTCACCCGATCTCACCGTCTTTAACTTTAGTCATAGATCGCAGGGGGACAAGACCCCATTTCGGCAAATAAAAAGGGGCGGATTTGTCGGCCGCTACGCATTTCCGCAAGATTTATCCATTCGGGCCGTGCTACCGTGGCTTCGGTTCTTGCCGGGACACGCCGATGACAGTCGAAACGAAAACCGAAAAGCCCGCGTGGATCCGCTATGCGGCCAGCGTGGCCCGCGTCCACGAGTTCATCCGTGCGCATCTCGACGGCCCGCTCGACCTGAACCGGCTTGCCGAAGTCGCGTGCCTGTCGCCGTATCACTGGCAGCGCGTCTACCGGGCGCTGTACGGCGAGTCGATCGTGCTGACGGTGCGGCGGATGCGGATCGTGCGTGCGTCCGAGGATCTCGTCTGCACCGCGCGGCCGCTCGACGAGATCGCGCGGCGCGCGGGCTACGGTTCGACGCACGCGTTCGCCCGCGCGTTTCGCGACGCATACGGCGTGCCGCCCGCGCAGCACCGGCGCACGGGCGTCCACCGGCCCATCTATCCGCTACAGAGAGGAGAGGAAGACATGTTCAAGCATGAAGTCGAGATCCGGCGCCTGCCGGAACTGCGCGGCTACGCGGTGGCGCACACCGGCGCGTACCTGAAGATCGGCGACGCGTTCGCGCGGATCGGCGCGTGGGCCGGACAACGCGGGCTGATCGGCCCGGGCGCGAAGATGATCGGGATTTTCTACGACGATCCGGACACGACGCCGGAAGCGCAGTTGCGCGCGAAGGCCTGCTTCATGCCGGCCGACGGCACGCCCGACGTCGAGCCGGTACCGCCCGTCGAGCGTGCGACGGTAGCGGGCGGCGAATACGCGGTGCTGCTGCATACGGGGCCGTATGCGGACCTGAAGACGGCCTACCAATGGCTCTACGGCGACTGGCTGCGTCACTCGGGCCGCGAAGCCGCCGACGCGCCGCCGTTCGAGCTGTACCTCAATACGCCGATGGACGCGGCGCCGGCCGACCTGCGCACCGAGATTTACCTGCCGCTGCGCTGATCGAAGGGCCGGGGCGCCGGGGCGAGCCGGCGCACTGTTCCAGGGCGACGCCCGCTGCGTCGGCGGCGGTTCTGATGCCGGCAATCGGGCCGGCGATTGCGCGTTAGCCGGCCTGCGTCCCGCAGCCCGGGCAGAAGCGCGCGTCGGCCGCCAGCGCCGCGTGACAGCGGCTGCATGCCTTGGCGCGCTGCGACGTGCCGCACTGCGCGCAGAAACGCGCATCCGCTGCGTTGAGCGCGCCGCAGCCCGCGCACGCAAGCTGGCTCAGCGGCACGTTGCCGCCCTGACCACCATTACCATCGGCCCGCGCCTGCCAGCCCCAGCCGTGACTATCGCGGCCGCGCGCATCGTCGCCGCCGTGCCCGTCCCGGCGCTGCCCGCCGTGATACCCGCCACCGCTATTGCCGTGCCCGCTGCCATGGCCACCGCCGTGGCCGCCCAGTAACCGTTTCAGGAAACTCATCGCACGCCCCTCAACGCGTGGCCTGCGCGCCGCCGAACGCCCCGGAGGACGACAGCAGCCGCAAGCCGTTGGCGACGACGATCAGGCTCGCGCCCGCGTCAGCGAATACCGCCATCCACATCGTGCCGAGCCCCGCGACCGTGAGGCCGAGGAACACGATCTTCACGCCGAGCGCGAAGCCGATGTTCTGCACCAGCACGCGGTGCGTCGCGCGCGACAGCCGCACGAACGCGGGAATCTTGCGCAGGTCGTCGTCCATCAGCGCGACGTCGGCCGTCTCGATCGCCGTATCGGTGCCCATCGCGCCCATCGCGAAGCCGATGTCGGCACGCGCAAGCGCCGGCGCGTCGTTGATCCCGTCGCCGACCATCCCGACCGCGCCCGCGCCGCCGGCCGACAGCTCCTCGACCGCCGCGAGCTTGTCTTCGGGCAGCTGGTTGCCGCGCGCGTCGTCGATGCCGGCCTGCTGCGCGATGGCTTGCGCGGTGTGCGGGTTGTCGCCCGTCAGCATCGCGGTGCGGATGCCGAGCGCGTGCAGGTCGGCGATCGCATCGCGGCTCGTGTCCTTGATCGTGTCGGCCACCGCGAAGATCCCGAGCACGCGCGTGTCGTCGACCAGCACCACGACGCTCTTGCCCTGCCGTTCGAGCGCATCGAGCTTCGTTTCGAGAGCCGGCGAGCAGCGCCCGAGTTCCTCGACGAGCCGGTGGTTGCCGAGCCAGTAGCGCGCGCCGTCGATCGTGCCGCGCACGCCGCGCCCGACCAGCGCTTCGAAGTCCTGCACATCGGCGAACGCCGCCGTTCCGGCGTCGCGCGCCGCGGCCGCGATCGCCTGCGACACCGGGTGATCCGAGCGCGCGGCGAGGCTCGCGCCAAGGTGCCGGATACGCTCGACATCGACGTCGGTCGCATGCGCGTCGAAATCGGTCTGCGCCGGCTTGCCGTGCGTGATCGTGCCGGTCTTGTCGAGCGCGAGCCACGCGAGCTTGCGCCCTTCTTCCAGATAGACGCCGCCCTTCACGAGAATTCCGCGCCGCGCGGCGGCCGCGAGCCCCGACACGATCGTCACGGGCGTCGAGATCACCAGTGCGCACGGGCACGCGATCACGAGCAGCACCAGCGCGCGGTAGATCCAGTCGTGCCACGCACCGCCCGTCACGAGCGGCGGCACCACCGCGACCAGCAGCGCGACCGCGAACACGATCGGCGTGTAGACGCGCGCGAACTGGTCGACGAAGCGCTGCGTCGGCGCCTTCGCGCCCTGCGCCTCCTCGACCGCGTGGATGATCCGCGCGAGCGTCGAGTTGGCCGCGACGGCCGTCACGCGGTATTCGAACGAACCCGCTTCGTTGATGGTGCCCGCGTACACGGCATCGCCTGCCGTCTTTTCGACAGGCAGGCTCTCGCCGGTGATCGGCGCCTGGTTGACCGTCGAGCGGCCCGCGACGACTTCGCCGTCCAGCCCGATCCGCTCGCCCGGCTTCACGCGCACGACCGCGCCGAGCGCGACCTGCGCGGCCTCGATGGTGCGCCACGACCCGTCGGCATCCTGCACGGTCGCAGTGTCCGGCGCGAGCTGCATCAGGCCCTGGATCGCATTGCGCGCGCGGTCGAGCGACTTCGCCTCGATCAGCTCGGCGATCGTGAACAGCACCATCACCATTGCGGCTTCCGGCCACTGGCCGATCGCCATCGCGCCCGTCACCGCGATGCTCATCAGTGCGTTGATGTTCAGGTTGCCGTTGCGAATCGCGATCCAGCCCTTCTTGTACGTGGTGAGCCCGCACGCGAGCACCGCCGCGAGCGCGAGCGCCGCCGACAGCCACACGGGCAGGCCGGCCCAGGTCGCCCCCTCGGACGCGATCGCAGCGACGCCCGCCAGCGCCAGCGGCCACCACGGCTTCGCGGGCGCGTCGGCGACACGCGCCGCCGGCGCGCCGGCCGACGCGGCCTCGGGCGTCATCCCGAGCGTGCGGATCGCGCTTTCGATCGCCGGCTGGGCGCCCTGCACGTGCTCGACGGTCAGCATCCGCTGCATCAGGTTGAATTCGAGCGCCGACACTTCGCTCATCCCGCCGAGCTTCTTGCGGATCAGCGTTTCCTCGGTCGGGCAGTCCATCTGCATGATCCGGAACGCGGAGCGCACGTGGCCCGACGCGGTCGCCTGCGCGACCGGCAGCGGCGCGAGCGTCAGCGCGGCAGGCGCGCAGCAGTCGCCGGCCGCGTGGTCGTGGTCGTGGTCGTGGTCGTGGTCATGCGCGGCGTGGTCGTGCGAGCACGCCGCGCCGTGTACATGCGCGTCGCCGTGCGCATGATCGCGATCGTTGTCATGGCCCGCATCGCCGTGACCGGCGTGGTCGTGCGAGCACTCTACGCCGTGCTGATGCGTGTCCCCGTGTGCAGGATCGTGATCGTGCCCCTTACCGCAGCCGTGGCCATGGTCGTGACCGCGCGACGCGGTGTCGCCGTGCGCGTGCTCGCCGGCCGCAGGCGCCGCGTTGCCAACAGTCGCCACGTGCGTGTCGCGCGCGTCGGCGCAGCACGTATCGGCGCCGCCGGCATGGCGGTGTCGTGGGTCGTGGGTACGCTGGGCGTCGGTCATGACAACCTCCTTTATGGCTTGACGGTGTAGAGTTAACACCCTGAAGCCACTACAAGGTCAACCCTTACACGGGAGAAAGGCATGAAGATTGGCGAACTGGCCAAAGCGGCCCGCTGCACCCCCGAGACGATCCGTTTCTACGAAAAAGAGGGGCTGATGCCGGACGCGGAGCGCACCGACGCGAACTACCGCAACTACACCGACGTGCACGTGGAACGGCTGCGCTTCATTCGCAACTGCCGCGCGCTCGACATGGCGCACGACGAGATCCGCGCGCTGCTGCGGCTCACCGACACGCCGGCCGACCGCTGTGACTCGATCAATTCGCTGCTCGACGACCACATCGGACACGTCGACGCGCGCCTCGCGGAACTCACGCATCTGCGCGACCAGCTCACCGAATTGCGCCGCCAATGCGTCGGCGAGCATTCGGTCGAGGACTGCGGGATCGTGCATGGTCTCGCGACGATGGAAACCGTCGCGCCGGCCGCGAAACGCTCGCATCTCGGCTGAAGCCCTTGTGAAATAAGATAGTCTGGTTGAGAATAGTCATATTCTCACTAGCTTAATTATAACTATTTATGTCTACGAGCCGCCCGTCTCCGCTTGCACTCGCGGTCCTCGCGACGCTCACCGAAGCGCCGATGCATCCGTACGGGATGCTGCAGCAACTGAAGGCCCGCGGGTACGACGAAGTCGTCAACGTGCGGCAGCGCACGAGCCTCTACCAGACGATCGACCGGCTGCTGCGCGACGGTCTGATCGCCGTGCACGACACCGAGCGCGACGGCGCGTTTCCGGAGCGCACGCTGTATGCGCTGACCGAGGCCGGGCATACGGCCGGCCAGGCGTGGCTGCATGCGCTGCTCGCGGAGCCCGCGCGTGAATATCCGGTGTTTGGCGCCGGCCTCGCGTTCCTGCCGCTGCTCGATGCCGACGATGCACGGCACCAGCTCGAACTCCGGATTGCCCGGCTCGACGCCGAGCGCGAGCGTCTGGAAGCGCTGCGCAACGCCGCGCAGGCCGACCAGGTGCCGCGCCTGTTCCTGCTGCAGAACGAGCACGCGCTCGTGCTGCTCAATGCGGAACTCGACTGGGCGCGCAGCGTCGTCGAACACCTGAAGATCGGCGCGCTGCGCTGGGTGGATGGCTGACAAGTAACGAAGGCCGAGACTCCCGCCAGCAACGGGAATCGCCCCGGTCAAAGCACCTTGCCGGGATTCAGGATGGCGCGCGGGTCCAGCGCGGCCTTCAGGCGCCGCATCAGCCCGATTTCCGCGTCGCTGCGCGTGTGCGCGAGATAGGGACGCTTGAGCGCGCCGATCCCGTGCTCGGCCGACACCGAGCCGCCCATGTCCCGCACCACCGCGTACACGCAACGATCGAGCGCGTCGGCGTCCGCGTCGGTCATCCCGGCCAGCGACACGCCGATATGCACGTTGCCGTCGCCGACATGGCCGAAGAACAGGCACGTGAGTTCCGGCCAGCGCGAGCGCAGCGCCGCCTCGCAGCGCTCGGCGAACGCACCGAGCTCGCCGGTCGGCAAACTCACGTCGAAGTTGACGAGCTGCGGCAGCGCATCGATCGCGAGCCCTTCGCGCAGCGCCCACAGGTCGCGCGCCTGCCGCTCCGACGTCGCGAGCACCGCGTCGTCCACGAGCCCTGCATCGATCCCCGCCGTGAGGCCGGTTTCCAGCGCGTGACGCGCATCGACGCCCGGCGCGCTCGTCGCGCACTCGATCAGCACCGCGAACCCGCCGTCGCCTGCGAATGGCGCAGCGACGCCCGGCGTGTGGCGCGCGACGTAGTCATAGAACGCCGGCCACATCGCCTCGAAGCTGACGACCTCGGGCAGCGTGCGCACGCGGTTCCACAATCCGACCACCGCGTCGTAATCGCGCACGCGGCAGAGTGCGGTGGCCGGCGCGGCGAGCAACGGATGGAGCCGCAGCACGGCGCGCGTGACGACGCCGAGCGTCCCCTCGCTGCCGATGAACAGCTGCTTCAGGTCGTAGCCCGCGTTGTTCTTCAGCATCCGGTTCATCGACGACACGACCGTGCCGTCCGCGAGCACGGCCTCGAGCCCGAGCACCTGCTCGCGCATCATCCCGTAGCGGATCGCGCGCGTGCCGCCCGCATTCGTCGCGAGCATGCCGCCGATCTGGCACGAGCCGCGCGCGCCGAGATCGACGCCGAACGTGAAGCCCGCCGCTTCAGCGGCTTCCTGCACCGTCTGCAGCGGCGTCCCGGCGCGCACGGTCATCGTGCCGGCCTCCGCATCGAGCGCTTCGATGCCCGTGAAGCGTTCCATCGACAGCACGAGCTCGCCGCCGAGCGCGACCGCGCCGCGCGCGAGCCCCGTCAGCCCGCCTTGCGGCACGATCGGCTGGCCGAGCCGCGTGCACAGCGCGAGCGTGCGCGACACGTCGTCGACGCTGCGCGGGCGCACCAGCGCACGCGGCCTCACGCCGGCCGGCTCGTTGTATGCGGTGAAGTAGCGCGGATCGATGTCGGCCGCGCGTGTGACGAGCGCGTCGCCCAGTTCGGCAACGAGCAGGGCATCGAGCACATCGTCCGACAACGGCGCGCCGCCCTGTTCGCCGCCCGCGGCGGCCGGGTTCGGGTTCTGCATCGCGCGCGGCCCCGCTTACTTCGTCGAGATGTCGATATCGCCGAAATACTTCAGGCCGAGCGACTTCACCGTGCCGTCCGCCTTCAGCTTGTCGATCGCCGCGTCGAGCTTCGCCTTCAGCGCGTCGTCGCCCTTGCGCAGGCCGAATGCGATGCCGCTGCCGAGGATCCGGTCGTCGTGCACGGGCTGGCCGACGAACGAGAAGCCCTTGCCGTCCGGGCGCGACAGGAAGCCGCGCTGGCCGGACGGTGCGAGCACCAGCGTCGCATCGAGGCGGCCCGCCACGAGGTCCGCATACGCCTGGTTCTGGTCCTGGTACGCAACGACCGCGACGCCGGCCGGTTCCCAGTGCGCCTTCGCAAAGGTTTCCTGGATCGACGCCTGCAGCACGCCGACGCGCTTGCCCTTCAGCGATTCGGGCGTCGGCAGCAGGCCGCTGCCGGTGCGCGCGATCAGCTGGGTCGGCACGCGATAGATGATCGTCGTGAAGTCGATCGCCTGGCGCCGCTGCTCGGTCGCGTTCATCGCCGAATTGATCGCGTCGAACTTGCGGCCCTTCAGCGCGGGAATCAGGCCGTCGAACGACGTCTCGACCCATTTGCACGACAGCTTCGCCGTCTGGCAGACGGCATTGCCGACGTCGATGTCGAAGCCCTGCAGGTCGCCGTTCGGCGCCTTCGATTCGAACGGCGGGTATTGCGCCTCGAGGCCGAAGCGCAGCGTCTGCGTATCGGCGAGCGCCGCGCCGGAGCCGATTGCGCACGCGAGTGCGAATGCGAGTTTCAGGGTTGCCGTGTGCTTCATCGTGATCTCCTGGGTCTGGTCGATGCGACGTCCCCGTCGCCGGTTTCCTTACTTACAGCGAACGCAGCCGCCGCGCGCCTTCGACCAGCGTCGCGTCGTCCTTCGAAAAACTGAGCCGGATCACGCCGGCGTCGGTGCCGTCGGTATAGAACGCCGACAGCGGAATCGTCGCGACGCGCGCGTCGCGGATCAGGCGCAGCACGAATTCGCTGTCGCTTTCGTCCGAGAAGTGCCGGAAGCGCGCGAGCATGAAGAACGAGCCTTCGCTCGGCAGCAGCTCGAAACGCGAATCGGCCAGCTCGCGTGCGAGCAGGTCGCGCTTGGCCTGGTAGAACGCGGACAGGCCGAGATAGCTGTCCGGCCGCGCGAGGATCTCCGCGAACGCGACCTGCATCGGCGTGTCGGCCGCGAACACCATGAACTGGTGCACCTTGCGGATCTCGTCCATCAGCTCGGCCGGCGCCAGGCAATGACCGACCCGCCAGCCGGTCACGTGGAACGACTTGCCGAACGACGACACGATCACGCTGCGCTCGGCCAGCTCGCGGTGGCGCGCCACGCTCTGGTGCTGCGCGCCGTCGAATACCACATGCTCGTAGACCTCGTCGGACAGGATCACGATGCCGGTGTCGCGCGTGAGCTGCGCGAGCCGCTCGAGATCGTCGGCGGAGAACACGGTCGCGGTCGGGTTGTGCGGCGTGTTCACGATGATCATCCGCGTGCGCGGCGTGATCGCTGCGGCCACCTCGTCCCAGTTCACGCGGAAATGCTCGGGCGACAGCTTGATCGCCACCGGCGTCGCGCCCTGCAGCCGCACGATCGGCGCATAGCTGTCGAACGACGGCTCGAAATAGATCACCTCGTCGCCCGGATGCACGAGCGCGCTGATCGCCGCGTACAGCCCTTCGCTCGCGCTCGCGATCACCGTGATCTCGGTCGCCGGGTCGTAGCGCGCGCCGTACAGCGCCTCGGTCTTCTCGGCGAGCCGCTCGCGCAGCGCCATCACGCCGGCCATCGGCGAGTACTGGTTGTGGCCATCGCGCATCGCGCGCGCGACGCCTTCTACGAGCGCCGGATCGGGCGCGAAATTCGGCGCGCCCTGCGACAGGTTCAACGCATCGTGTTGCGCGGCCAGCTGGCCGATCACCGTGAAGATCGTCGTGCCGACGTCGGGCAGTTTCGAACGGGGCGCAGTGGCGCTTCGCATGACTCCTCCTTCTGATGTCCTTCGGGCTGGCCCGCGCGACACGCGCGGCCCCGCATCTGCCGCATGATTTAGCCCCAGCCAATATCGGCGGACAATCGAAAGTTCGTCATGGCGGCCATGCATTTTTCTCATGGCTCAAGGCATAAAGCACGCAGCGGCAAGGCCAGCCTGCCGGCCTGACATGCGAATCAGGCATTACCCGTAAGGGATGCTACGCGCCCGCCGCCGCCAGATACGCGAGCAGCACGGCCCGCAGCTCGCCGCGCAGCACGGCGAAGTCGAGCGCGGGCCCGAGCGTCAGCAACGCCTGCGAGAGGCCGCCGTAGCAGACGGTATGCGCCATCCGCGCGAGCCCGTCGAGCCGCGCGGCCGGCGGCGGATCGGCCGCGTGCGCGAGCGCGTCGCGCCACAGTGCGACATACGCGTCGTAATGCCGGCGGTATGCGGCGAGCGGCGACACCTGCCGCTCCAGCGCGAAGAACGCGCTCCACAGCGCCGCGTCGGCGCCGATCGCGTCGACCTGCAGGTCGACGAGCGCCACGGCGAGTTCGGCCCGCGGCGCGCCGCGCAGCCGCCCTGCCGCATCGCGCAGCCGGTCGGCCATTGCCAGCACGTGCCGGTGGATGCAGAGCGCCGCGAGGCTCTGCTTGTCGCCGAAATACTCGTAGAAGGTGCCGATGCTGACGCCCGCGACGGCCGCGATCTCGCGAATCGTCGCCTTTGCGTAGCCGCGTTCGAGCAAAAGCTGAACGAACGCCTGCTGCAGCGCGTCGGAGCTCGCCTGCGCGCGCGACTGGCGCGGCCGGCGGCGCAACGCGGGCGCGGGTTGCGCCGCCGGCTGGCCGGGCGGCGCCGGAACCTGAACATGTCGCGGCGGCATATTTGCTACTCTGGAATTCAGCACGGAATGCGTTTACCGGGAGCCGGAACCAGCGCCGCAGCGCCACCTGTGTTGCATGACGCCGACCGCCCGCGAAGCATGAGACCGGAGACAACTTCGATGACCGAATCGACTCACGCCGTCACGAACCAGTTCGACGAACTGGTCGACTATAACCTCTTCGCGACGGACGTCGCGCTGCGCGACGCGCTCGCCCGCGCCGGCGCCGACTGGGCCATGCAGCAGCTCGACGCGTACGGCGCGCGGCTCGGCAGCGCCGACACCGCGCGGCTCGCCGACGAAGCGAACCAGCACCCGCCGGAGTTGAACACGTTCGACCGGCGCGGCCGGCGCATCGACCGCGTCGATTTCCACCCGGCGTGGCACGCGCTGCTCGGCCGGTACCGCCACGAAGGCTTCGTATCGCTCGCGTTCCGCGACACCCGCCGCGGCCGCTGGGCCGCGACCGCGGCCGGCTTCTACCTGCACGGCCAGATCGAGGCCGGCACGCTGTGCCCGGCGACGATGACGCAGGCCGCGATTCCCGTGCTGCAGAAGGAGCCCGCGCTGTGGAACCTGCTGCGCGACAAGCTCTACAGCGACGACTACGATCCGCGCGACGTGCCGGTCGCCGACAAGCGCTCGATCTGGTTCGGCATGGGGATGACCGAGAAACAGGGCGGCTCCGACGTGCGCGCGAACACGACGCTCGCCACGCCCGTCGGCGCGGGCGGGCGCGGCGGCGAATACCTGCTGCGCGGCCACAAGTGGTTCTTCTCCGCGCCGATGTGCGATGCGCACCTCGTCGTCGCGCACACCGAAGGCGGCAGCCCGTCGTGCTTCTACGTGCCGCGCTGGCGGCCGGACGGCACGAAGAACGCGGTCGAGATCCAGCGGCTGAAGAACAAGGTCGGCAACCGCAGCAATTCGAGCAGCGAGATCGAGCTGAACGACGCGTGGGGGATCATGCTCGGCGACGAAGGCCGCGGCATTCCGACCATCATCGAGATGGCCACCTACACGCGGCTGAATTGCGTGCTCGGCAGCGCGGCGATGCTGCGCCAGGGCGTCGTGCAGGCGATCGCGTACACGCGCCAGCGCCACGCGTTCGGCCGCGCGCTCGCCGAGCAGCCGCTGATGCGCACCGTGCTCGCCGATCTCGCGCTCGAAAGCGAAGCAGCGCTCGCGCTCGCGATGCGCCTTGCCGACGCGTTCGAGCGCGACGACTCGCCGCGCGAACGCGCATGGAAGCGCATCGTCACGCCCGCCGCGAAATTCTGGGTCTGCAAGCGCGCGGTCGAGCTGACCGGCGAGGTGATGGAAGTGTTCGGCGGCAACGGCTACGTCGACGACGGCCCGATCGCGCGGCTGTTCCGCGAAGCGCCGGTCAACTCGATCTGGGAAGGCTCGGGCAACGTGATGTGCCTCGACGTGCTGCGCGCGGTGTCGCGCGAGCCCGACGCGGCTGCCGCGCTGTTCGCCGAACTCGCCGACCTCGGCGCGGGCGAGCCGCGCATCCGCACGGCGCTCGACGCGCTGCGCGCGATGCTCACCGCGCCGGTCGACACGCTCGAGGCATCGGGCCGCGTGTTCGCGCAGCGGCTCGCGCTCGTCGCGCAGGCGTGCCTGCTGCGCCGCGATGCGCCGGCCACCGTCGCCGACGCGTTCGTCGCGACGCGGCTCGCCGCGCCCGACTGGGGCCGTATCGCAGGCGGCTTCGATCCGCACGCGATCGACGTCGCCGCGCTGCTGCAGCGCGCGTACCCGGCCTGACGCACCGTCGTTCGCTTTCGTTCGCCCCGCCCGGAGCCCCGATGAACCTCGTCGCCGCCCTCGACCGCGCTGCCCGCGCGACGCCCGACAAGCCGTTCCTCGTCAGCGAATCCGCGACGATTACCTATGCCGCCGCGCGCGAGCGCTCGCATCGCGCAACGGCCGTGCTGAGCGCGCTCGGCATCGCGGCCGGCGACCGCGTCGCCGCGATGTGCTTCAACACGCCGGCCTTCGTCGACCTGATGTTCGGCGTGTGGCGGCTCGGCGCGACGTTCGTGCCGGTCAACCACAAGCTGCAGGCGCCGGAAGTCGACTACGTGCTCGAACACAGCGGCAGCAAGGCGCTCCTGTTCGACGTGGCGCTCGCGCCGGTGGTCGAACGCATCGTTCATCCGGCGCCGCGGCTCGTGACCGAAGGCGAGCTCGACGGCGTGCCGTGCTTCGACACGATGTGCGCGACGATGGACGGCCTCGCCGGCATCGAACCGGCCGACGGCGACATCGCGCAGATCCTCTATACGTCCGGCACGACCGGCCGCCCGAAAGGCTGCGTGCACAGCCACCGCACCGTGACGCTCGCCGCGATGTCGGCGGCGCTCGCGACCGGCATCGGCCGCAACGAGCGCACGCTGATGGCGATGCCGATCTGGCATTCATCGCCGCTCAACAACTGGTTCGGCGGCACGCTGTACGCGGGCGGCACCGTCGTGCTGCTGCGCGAATACCATCCGCTGCGCTTCCTGCAGGCCGTCGAGCGCGAGCGCGTGACGCTGTATTTCGGCGCGCCGGTGTCGTACATGCTGCCGCTCGATACGATCGACGGTTTCGCGGCATTCGACCTGTCGAGCGTGCGCGCGTGGCTGTATGGCGGCGGCCCGATCGGCGCCGCGCAGGCCGAACGGCTCGCGCGCGCATATCGCAGCGACGCGTTCTTCCACGTGTACGGGATGACGGAAACGGGGCCTGCCGGCACGACGCTGTATCCGGACGAGCAGATCGCGAAGGCCGGCTCGATCGGCCGCCACGGCGGCCCGGGCGTCGACCTGCGCGTCGTGCGGATGGACGGCATCGATGCGCAGCCCGGCGAGACCGGCGAGATCTGGCTGAAGACCGACAGCATGATGCTCGGTTATCTCGACGACGCGGCCGCGACGCGCGCCGCGTTCGCATCGGGCGGCTGGTATCGCACCGGCGACGTCGCGCGGATCGATCAGGATGGCTACCTGTTCATCGTCGACCGGCTGAAGGACATGATCGTGACGGGCGGCGAGAACGTCTATTCGAAGGAAGTGGAGGACGTGCTCGGCGCGCATCCGGACATCGCCGAGGCGGCCGTCGTCGGCGTCCCGCATCCCGACTGGGGCGAGACGGTCGTCGCGCACGTCGTGATCCGTGCGGGCGCGACGCAAGACGCGGACGCGCTGCGCGCATTCTGCGGCGAGCGGCTCGCCGCGTACAAGATCCCGCGCGAGTTCGTGTTCGCTCAGGCGCTGCCGCGCACGCCGACCGGCAAGCTGCAGAAATTCCTGCTGCGCGTGCGCAAGGAATAGCGCCCGCTCACGCCGATAAATAAGGTTCATCGCGGATTACCGGGGGGGAACACGGGGCCGACGCGTCGGCTTTCAGTCATGAAGCGACATTGAAGGTGACGCCTGATCCGACGTTCGTAGGTCCGTTCCCTGCGAAAAAGCGGCCGATACACGAGTCCGCATAGCCCGAGTTTCTCGCTACTGCTATGCCGGCAGAAGACCAGCAACGCGATAGCTTTCAATTAGCCCGTCATAGAGCGAAATATCCGAGCGACTCCTGGCAATGAGCTGAGCGCCGGCGACGGCCGCGAAGATGGCGCGAGCGCGCCGTTCGCTATCCTCGGCGCTGAACACGGCCGCGGCGGATAGCACCCGGCTCAGCCACGCAACATTCACGTCGGCAAAGGTCTGGACCTCTTTCGTCACCGATTCCGGCAGGTCATCGGATTCCGCGGCCATGAAGCTGCAGAGGCATATGCGATTGCCACTCTCAAGCGCCTTGCGAAACGTATCGGGATAGCGGCGCAGGCAGTCGATCGGATCCGCGGATTCGGCCAAAAGCGCATCCAGGGTAGCTGCCGAGTTCTCCCAGTAGCGCCTCGCCACCGCTGCGCCGAGATCGGCCTTGCTTGCGAAGTGATGGTAGATGCTGGCAGCCTTGATGCCGACATCCTCAGCGAGATCACGATAATTCAAGCCGCTGTAGCCGTGCGCCTGCGCAATCTTTGTGGCAGCCACCAGGATTCGCTCCCTGGAGTTCAAGCCTGAATCGTTCTTCACTACTGCCGCCTCCACAAACTGGAATGACTGTTTGACACCGCAGAGTATAGCCTCTATCGTAAACCTAACGAACGTTAGGTAGCCGTCGGGGCAATACCTCCCCATTTTGTCCGATCCCACGTAACAGAACGCACAGCGGGGCAAGCATGACTTCCAGCACCATTAATGTTGACGTAACCACGCTCCCGATCATGACGATTTACGATTTTCCCAAAGGGCCTTATCCGACACGCGTCCGTATCGCCCTGGCCGAGAAAAATCTGCAATCGCACGTCGAGTTCGTGATGGTCGATCTTTACAAGGGGGAGCACAAAAGGCCCGAGTTCATCGCCGAGAAAAACTACTCGGGCACGCTGCCGGTCCTCGAACTCAACGACGGAACCTGCATCGCCGAATGCACCGCCATTACCGAATACCTCGATACGCTCGATGGCGCACCCACGCTGACCGGCAGGACACCGCTCGAAAAGGGCGTGATCCACATGATGAGCAAGCGCGCCGAACTGGAGTTGCTCGATGCCATCAGTGTCTATTTCCACCATGCGACGCCAGGGCTTGGGCCCAACGTCGAGCTCTATCAGAACCCCGAATGGGGGTTTCGTCAGCGCGATAAAGCGCTGAGGGGCATGCACTACTTCAATGGCGTTCTGGAAAAGCAACTGTTTGTCGCCGGGGATGCCTTCTCGATGGCCGACATCACCCTCATTGGCGGCCTGGTCTTTGCGTCGATCGTGAAGCTGCCCGTGCCTGCAGAGTGCGAAGCCCTTCTTGCTTGGTACACGCGAATTCGGGAACGCCCGAGCGTCAAGAACCAGCCGGCGTTCGCCTGAAATTGCAGCCGCGGCCAACCGTCATCAATGATCGACCGATCTTTGGTTGCAAAGCCAAGGCGACCTGTCTGCTCGACTTCGACGACTGGTTTGCGCAATCGATGCAGGATAGCCAGACGACGCCGGCTCTTCACCCATCCGAAGGCCATGTTGATCCGGAAGTCGATCCGGTCAACGCTGATCCCTGGCAGGTTTTCGGCTCCCAATTGTTCGTTGAACTACAAGAAACCGTCGCTCGGCCGCCGTGAAGGTCAACGGCCGCTTCGGGTCGGCAATCGACATCCCCGGTAATCCACGAAGAACCATAAAAAAGCCACCGGGCCCGACGGCCCGGTGGCTTTTTCATGATCGGCCGGGCAGCGACCTTCGCCGCCGCCCGCGACTCACAGGCTGCTTACTTGCCGCCGATGCTCTTCAGCGGCTTCCACTCGCCCTTCTCGACCTTGTACATCGTGATGCCGCCGTTCTTCAGGTCGCCCTTCGCGTCATACGCGACGTGCGTCGACGTGACGCCCGCCATGTCGCTCTTCGCCAGCACCGGCAGGTACTTCGCCGGATCGGTCGAATCGGCCTTCTTCATCGCGTTGAGCATCGCCATCGCGCCGTCGTATGCGTACGGCGAGTAGGTCTGCACTTCTTCGCCGAAACGCTTCTTGTACTTGTCGGCGTAGGCCTTGCCGCCAGGCATCTCTTCGAGCGGGAGGCCCGCCAGCGAAGCGATCGTGCCTTCCGACGCGTTGCCCGCGATCTTCAGGAACGTCGGCGTCTTCACCATTTCGCCGCTCATCAGCGGAGCCGAGATGCCGAGCGCCTTCATCTGCTTGACCATCGGCGCTGCCTGCGAATCCGCGCCGCCGTAGTAGACGAGGTCCGGCTTCGCCGCCTTCAGCTTGGTCAGGATCGCCTTGAAGTCGACCGCCTTGTCGTTCGTGAACTCGCGGTCGACGATCGTCGCGCCGCCGGCCTTCGCGGCTTTCTCGAACTGGTCGGCGAGACCCTGGCCGTAGGCCGTGCGGTCGTCGACGATCGCGATCTTCTTCATGCCGAGATCCTTCGACGCGAACGTGCCGGCCACCGAGCCCTGCTGCGTGTCGGACGTCATCATGCGGAAGGTCGTCTTGTAGCCTTGCTGCGTGTATTCCGGCGCGGTCGCCATCGCGATTTCCGGAATGCCCGCGTTCGCGTAGATGCGCGAAGCCGGGATCGTCGTGCCCGAGTTGAAGTGGCCGAGCATGCCCTTGATGCCGTCGTCGACGAGCTTCTGCGCCACCGTCGTGCCCGTGCGCGGGTCAGCCTGGTCGTCCTGCGTGCTGAGCACGAACTTCACCGGCTTGCCGCCGATCTTCGGGTTCGTCGCGTTGAAGTCTTCCAGCGCGAGCACGATCCCGTTCTGCATATCCTTGCCGTAGTGCGCCTGCGCGCCCGTCATCGGCCCTGCGTAACCGATCTTCACGTCATCCGCATGGGCCGTCCCCGCCAGCGACATGACCGCGACGAACGTCGCGCCTGCCACCTTTTTCATCGTGTGTTGCATAGCATCTCCTTGGTACCAGGGTAAATGAAGCGGCCTCGGGATCGCCTTGCCGCTTCTTTGTTTGATCCGAACGGCAAGGATGATCAGCCGATCGTCATCAAATTCGCATTGCCGCCCGCCGCGGCCGTATTCACGCTGACCGAGCGCTCGGTCAGCAGCCGCTCCAGCGCGTAGTCTTCCGCGTCGCCGTTCTCGAACGCACCCACCGACACGCCCTGCACCGACACGATCGGGCCCGGCCGCTGCGCGACGTCCTTCACCAGCGTCTGCAGTTCGTCGCTGTCGCCTTCGAACAGCACCGCGTCGAATGCCGCGTCGGCCTGCTTGCGCACGGCCGCGTGCGACTTCAGCGACGCCGGCAGCGCGGCGACGAGCGCCTCGCCGGCCGCGCCGGCGAACAACGCACGGTTGCCGGTGGCGAGCACCGCCGCGAACTGCGCGCGCGCGCCGCCCGGCGTCGCCGCGACACACAGCACCGTGCCGCGCGGGCCGAGTGTATACGTGTTTCGCTCGCCCGTCGGGCCGGTCAGCACCGCGGTCGCGCCGGCCGGCACCTGCGCGAGATAACCGTCGCAACGTGCGGCCAGCGCCGGTTCGCGCTGCTCGATCAGCCAGTCGCGCAGCGTCGTCAGCGCCGCCGCCGGGTTGCCGCGCGCGTCGCCTTCGACCGCGCCGTCCGCCACCAGCGTCTGCGCGAGCGAGCGCGGCAGGCCCGACGGACGCGTCGCGAGCAGGCGCTGCAGGTACAACGCGCCGCCGGCCTTCGGGCCAGTGCCCGACAGCCCTTCGCCGCCGAACGGCTGCACGCCGACCACCGCGCCGATCACGTTGCGGTTCACGTAGATGTTGCCGACGTGCGCGTTCGAGATCACGTGCGCGATCGTCTCGTCGATCCGGGTGTGGATGCCGAGCGTCAGGCCGTAACCCGTCGCGCGGATCTGCTCGAGCAGCTTGTCGAGCTGGTTGCGGCGATAGCGCACGACGTGCAGCACGGGGCCGAACACTTCACGCTTGAGCTCGTCGATGCTGCCGATCTCGATCAGCGTCGGCGGCACGAACGTGCCGTGCGCGCACGCATCGGGCGCCGGCAGTTGCGTGACCGCGTGACCCTTGTCCTTCATCGCCGCGACGTGCGTGTCGATCGTCTGCTTCGCTTCGCCGTCGATCACCGGGCCGACGTCCGTCGACAGCCGGTCGGGGTTGCCGAGCGCGAGCTCGTGCATCGCGCCCTTCAGCATCGTCAGCGTGCGGTCCGCGACATCGTCCTGCAGACACAGAACGCGCAGCGCCGAACACCGTTGACCGGCCGAGTCGAACGACGACTGCATCACGTCCGCGACGACCTGCTCCGCGAGCGCCGACGAATCGACGATCATCGCGTTCTGGCCGCCCGTTTCCGCGATCAGCGGAATCGGCTTGCCGTCCGGGTCGAGGCGCGCGGCGAGCGTCTTGTTGATCAGGCGCGCGACTTCGGTCGAGCCCGTGAACATCACCGCGCGCGTGCGCGGATCGGCGACCAGCGCCGCGCCGACGGTCTCGCCGTCGCCCGGCAAAAGCTGCACCGCGCCGGCCGGCACGCCGGCCTCGCGCAGCAGGCGCACGGCTTGCGCGGCGATCAGCGGCGTCTGTTCGGCCGGCTTCGCGAGCACCGTGTTGCCGGCAGCGAGCGCCGCTGCCACCTGGCCCATGAAGATCGCGAGCGGGAAGTTCCACGGGCTGATACAGACCACGGGGCCGAGCGGGCGGTGCGTGTCGTTCGAGAATTCGTTGCGGATCTGCGCGGCGTAGTAGCGCAGGAAGTCGACCGCTTCGCGGATCTCGGCGATCGCGTTCGGCAGCGACTTGCCGGCTTCGCGCACGATCAGGCCCATCAGCGTGTGCATCTGCGCTTCGAGCAGGTCGGCTGCACGCACCAGGCAATCGGCACGCGCATCGACCGGCGTTGCCTGCCAGATCGGCGCGGCGGCCACCGCGTGCGCGAGCGCCGCGCTCACGTGTTCGGCCGTCGCTTCGCTGACCGTGCCGACCGTGTCGCGCTGGTCGGCCGGGTTGCGCACGTCGCGGGCCGGCGCATCGGCGAGCGCGTCGTCGGCGAGCATCGGCGCCGCGCGCCACGGGAAATGCGCGCTCGCGAGCAGCGCGGACGACAGCGACGCGAGACGGTGTTCGTTCGACAGGTCGAGACCCATCGAGTTGGGACGCTCGTCGCCGTACAGGTTGCGCGGCAGCGGAATCTTCGCGTGCGGTGCGCCGAGCGGCACGACCTTCATCGCTTCATCGACCGGATCGGCGACCAGCTCCTTCACCGACACGGTTTTATCGGCGATGCGGTTCACGAACGACGTGTTCGCGCCGTTCTCGAGCAGGCGGCGCACCAGGTACGCGAGCAGCGTCTCGTGCGTGCCGACCGGTGCGTACACGCGGCACGGACGGTTCAGCTTGTCGCGGCCCGTGACTTCCTCGTACAGCGGCTCGCCCATCCCGTGCAGGCACTGGAATTCATACTGGCCCGGGTAGTAGTTCTGGCCCGCGAGCTGGTAGATCGCGGCCAGCGTGTATGCGTTGTGCGTCGCGAACTGCGGGTAGACGGCGTCGGGCGCCGCGAGCAGCTTCTTCGCGCACGCGAGGTACGACACGTCGGTGTAGATCTTGCGCGTATAGACCGGATAGCCTTCGAGGCCGTCGACCTGCGCACGCTTGATCTCGCTATCCCAGTACGCGCCCTTCACGAGGCGGATCATCAGGCGGTGACGGCTGCGGCGCGCGAGATCGATCAGGTAGTCGATCACGAACGGGCAGCGCTTCTGATAGCCCTGCACGACGAAGCCGATGCCGTTCCAGCCCGCGAGATCCGGATCGAAGCACAGCGCCTCGAGCAGGTCGAGCGACAGTTCGAGCCGGTCGGCTTCTTCCGCGTCGATGTTCAGGCCGATGTCGTAGCGGCGCGCGAGCAGCGCGAGCGAGCGCACGCGCGGCAGCAGCTCGCTCATCGTGCGGTCCTGCTGCGAGCGCGAATAGCGCGCGTGCAGCGCCGACAGCTTGATCGAGATGCCCGGGCCTTCGTAGATGCCGCGGCCGCCGGCCGCCTTGCCGATCGCGTGGATCGCCTGTTCGTACGACGCGTAGTAGCGCTGCGCGTCCTCTTCGGTCGTCGCCGCTTCGCCGAGCATGTCGTACGAGTAGCGGAAGCCGCGCGCTTCGTACTTGCGGCTGTTGGCCAGCGCTTCGGAGATCGTTTCGCCGGTGACGAACTGCTCGCCCATCAGGCGCATCGCCATGTCGACGCCCTTGCGGATCAGCGGCTCGCCGCCGCGGCCGATCAGGCGCGTGAGCGCCGACGACAGGCCCGCTTCGCTGTTGGTCGTCACGAGCTTGCCGGTGATCATCAGCCCCCAGGTCGCAGCGTTGACGAACAGCGACGGCGCGTGGCCGACGTGCGAGCGCCAGTCGCCCTTGCTGATCTTGTCGCGGATCAGCGCATCGCGCGTCGCGCGATCGGGAATGCGCAGCAGCGCTTCGGCGAGGCACATCAGCGCGACGCCTTCCTGGCTCGACAGCGAGAACTCGTGGATCAGCCCTTCGACGCCGCCGCCCGAGCTCTTCTCGCGCAGCGCCTCGACGAGCTTCGTCGCGAGCGCCTGCGCGTCCGCCTGCAGGTTCGCGGGCAGGCGCGCCTGGCCGAGCAGGAACGGCACGCATTCCGGCTCGGGGCGGCGGTACGCGGCCGTGATCGCCGCGCGCAGCACCGACTGCGGCTGCACGTTCTGCGCGAACTCGAGGAACGGATGCGGCGAGTTGTCGTCGTCGCCGTCCGCAGCCTGACCGTCGGCGAGCTCCGTGACACCGCTGTGGCCCGACAGCTCGGGCGGCAGCTGGCCGTGCTCGATCCGCTCGAGATACGCGAAGATCGCCTGCTTGATCAGCCAGTGGGGAGTGCGCTCCAGACGCGCGGCTGCGTCCTTGAGGCGCGAACGGAGAATGTCGTCGACTTTGACGCCGAGAGTCGTGCTTGCCATGGTGGGTTCGTGCGCCGGTGCGAGCCCGGCAATATGGTGTGAGAGGATGCGCGAAATCCTACGGCACGCAATAAAAAGGTGCAACCAAATTGAGAGGCAGGTTGCACCCTTTAGTTAGTCAATATAATCAGCCACTTAGAAGGTTGCAACCTAGGAGTTGCCCGCGGTCCGGGGATCGGTGTTTTCCCTGATCGAGCCGATTCGACATGCGCGTGCAACCTCCGGCGCGCACGGCGGCGGACGAAAACGGGTTGCACTGGGTATGGCGGAGAGTATGCCGCCTGGTATGAGCGCGCGACGAGAGGCAGTTCGGAGGGGCCCGGCGGCCCGGGCTTCAACGCGGAAGCGCACCGCAGCGACGGCTGCGCGGGGCGCCGCTCAGATATCCAGCGGATCGACTTCGACGCTCCACCGCAGCACGCCCTTCAGCGCACGCAGCTCCGGCTGCCATGCGCGCAGCGCATGCTGCAGCGCCGCCCGCGACGCACTTTCGAGCAGCAGCTGCGCGCGGTGGACGTTCGCGACCTTGACGATCGTCATCGGCACCGCGTCGTACACGGTCACGCGATCGGCGCCCGGCAGCCCCGGCAACGCGGCCGCGGCCTGCAGCAGGAACGCGAGCGCCGCGTCGAGCGTGCGCCCTTCGGCGCGCAGCAGCGCCTGGTAGACGAACGGCGGCAGGTGCGCGTCGCGGCGCTCGCCGAGCGTCGAATTCGCGAAACCGACGTAATCCTGCCGCCCGAGCGCGTGGTACAGCGCGTGACGCGGGTAGCGCGTCTGCACCATCACCTCGCCCCGCAGCCCGGCGCGGCCCGCGCGGCCGCTCACCTGCATCAGCTGCGCGAACAGCCGTTCGCTCGCGCGGAAGTCGTGCGAGAACAGCGCGGTGTCGGCGTTGAGCACGCCGACGAGCGACACGCGCTGGAAATCGTGCCCCTTCGCGATCATCTGCGTGCCGACCAGGATGTCGACCTCGCCCGCGTGCACGTCGGAAAAGAGCGCCTGCGCGCTGCCCTTGCGGCGCGTGCTGTCCGCGTCGATCCGCAGCACGCGTGCGCCCGGCACGGCCTCGGCGAGCGCCTCCTCGATGCGCTGCGTGCCGCGCCCGAGCGGCGCGATGTCGACGTTGCCGCACTCGGGGCACGACCGCGGAATGCGCGCTTCCCAGCCGCAGTGATGGCAGCGCAGCGCATGCTCGGGCTTGTGCAGCACGACGTACGCGCTGCAGCGCGGGCAGCCCGCGACCCAGCCGCAGGCGTCGCACGCGAGCTGCGGCGCGTAGCCGCGCCGGTTCAGGAACACGAGGCTTTGCTCGCCGCGCTCGAGCCGCGCCTTCAGCGCGCCGACGAGCGGCCCCGACAGCCCGCCCATCGACGCGCGCCCGCGCCGCCGCTCCTCTTCGAGATCGATCAGCCGCACGGTCGGCAGCGTCGCGTCGGCCACCGCGCGGCGCGACAGCGTGAGCCGCGTGTAGCGGCCCTGCTCGGCTTGCCACCAGGTTTCGAGCGACGGCGTCGCCGAGCCCAGCACGACCGTGATGCCGAGCTGCTTCGCACGCCACACGGCGAGATCGCGCGCCGAGTAGCGCAGCCCTTCCTGCTGCTTGTACGCGGGCTCGTGCTCTTCGTCGACGACGATCAGCGCGAGCGTCGGCATCGATGCGAGCACCGCGAGGCGCGTGCCGAGCACGATCCGCGCGCGGCCCGTGTGCGCGGCGAGCCAGTTGCGCGCGCGCTCGCCCTCGGCGAGCCCGCTGTGCAGCGTGACGATCGCGTCGTCGACGAGCGCGCCTGCGAAGCGCGCGCGAAACGCGGCCTCGAACTGCGGGGTCAGGTTGATTTCGGGGACGAGCACGAGCGCCTGCGCGTCCGGCCGCGCGTCGAGCAGCGACGCGAGCGCATGCAGATAGACCTCGGTCTTGCCGCTGCCCGTCACGCCGTGCAGCAGGAAGGGCGCGAAACCCTGCGCGGCGCGGATCGCGTCGAGTGCCTCGGACTGCTGGTCGGTGAGCGCCGGCGGCACAGCTCGTCCACCGGTTGTCGACAGGTTATCCACAGCTTTGGGCACAAGCGTGTCGGCCCAGCCGATCTCCTCGACGTCGACCCAGCCGCGCGCAGCCCAGTCGTCGAGCGTCGCGGCCGCCTTCGGATGCAGCGCGCGCGCGTCGGGCAGCCCCAGCGAGCCGGTGTCGACGAGCGCCTGCGCGAGCCGCCGCAGCGCGGCCCCGCGAGCCGGCAACGCATCGGGCAGTGCCGCACGGCCGGCTTCCGTCGGCCGGTAGCGCACCTCGGGCGCCAGCAGCCGCCCCCAGCGCCCGGCATCGCGCAGCGCCTGCGGCAACGCCGGCAACGCGACCTCGCCGCGCCCGCGCTGATAGTAGTCGGCCGCGAACGACACGAGCGCGAGCCAGTCCGCCGACAGCGGCGGCAAGTCGGTGCAGATCGCATCGATCGCGCGCAGCCGGGACGGCGGCACGTCGGTGTGAGTCGTCACTTCGCAGACGAGCCCGACGGCCTGCCGCTTGCCGAACGGCACTTGCACAAGCGTGCCGGGCCCGGGTGCAGGTTGCGCATTGCAGCGGTAGTCGAACAGGGTCGCAAGCGGATGGTCGAGCGCGACGCGCAGGTAGGCGCCGTCCATCACGGCGCTCCGACGACGGTACGCGCCGCGCGGACGGCTTGCATCCGCGCCCGCATCGCGGCAGCGAACTTAAAGTAAAACTTCAGATTCGGCGCTAAGTTTTGGATTCGCATTAGGAATCGCCGTATACCCTGCCCAGCCTGTGGATAACTTTGTTGAGAACTCGCCGCTCAATGGCCGCAATGCGCGCCGGGCCGAGCTTTCCGCGGTTTTCCGCCGTTTGCGGCGGTGCCCGCGGAGCCTTATTCCATAAGGCTGCTATTCAAATTACCAAACCATAGCGAGACAATTTGACCGACACGGGGCTCTACCGCGCTGCAACGTGGAAAATGTGCATAAGTCAAGTCTTGACAAGCAACGAATCGGCAACCGGTACGGGGTTGCGCCCTGTTTAGCGCCGGCAGCGAAACGCTGTCACCCCGCAGCGCAGCATGACAGCGCTTGCGTTCAGCCGGCGGCTCCGCTACGGATCGCGCGGCTGTGGTTATGTACCTCGTCGACGAGTTCGGCGACGTGATCGGGCGACGTGAATTGCGAGATGCCGTGCCCGAGGTTGAACACGTGGCCCGGGTGGTTGCCATAGCTGTCGAGCACCGCGCGCGCCTGTTCGCGCACCGCGGCCGGCGGCGCAAACAGGATCGTCGGGTCGAGGTTGCCCTGCAGCGCGACGCGCCCCGCGACGCGCTCGCGCGCGGCGCCGAGGTTGACCGTCCAGTCGAGCCCGACCGCGTCGACGCCGGTCGCCGCGATTTCCTCCAGCCACAGGCCGCCGCCCTTCGTGAACGTGATCACCGGCACGCGCTCGCCGTCGTGCTCGCGCTTGAGCTGCGCGACCACGCGGCGGATGTAGTCCAGCGAAAAGCGCTGGTACGCGCCGTCCGCCAGCGCGCCGCCCCACGTGTCGAAAATCATCACGGCCTGCGCGCCTGCTTCGATCTGCGCGTTCAGGTACGCGGCCACCGCCTGCGCGTTCACGTCGAGAATCCGGTGCATCAGGTCGGGGCGCGAATACGCCATCGATTTCACCGTGCGGAAATCGTCCGACCCGCCGCCTTCGACCATGTAGCACGCGAGCGTCCACGGGCTGCCCGAGAAGCCGATCAGCGGCACGCGCTGGCGGCCCTGGCCGTCGGTCAGCGCGCGGCGGATCTCGCGCACGGCGCCGGTCACGTAGCCGAGCGTGGCTTCGATGTCCGGCACCGCGAGCTTCGCGACGTCGGCTTCGGTGCGCACCGGATGCGCGAACTTCGGGCCTTCGCCGACCTGGAAGTCGAGGCCGAGGCCCATCGCGTCCGGAATCGTCAGGATGTCCGAGAACAGGATCGCGGCGTCGAGCGGAAAGCGCTCGAGCGGCTGCAGCGTCACCTCGGTCGCGTAGTCGGGATTCTTCGCGAGACCGAGGAAGCTGCCGGCGCGCGCACGCGTCGCATTGTATTCGGGCAGATAGCGGCCGGCCTGGCGCATCAGCCAGATCGGCGTGTAGTCGGTCGGCTCGCGCAGAAGCGCACGCAGGAAGGTGTCGTTGAGCAGGTTATGGGCCACGGTAGGAGCGACGATGCGAAGGCAAAGCGGCATTTTACCGGACAGCCGGCGTCAGGCTGCGCATGCCGATGCGATGGCGGCCATATGACGCGCGCGATGGCTCCGTTATGATCGGACGCTCATATCGAACCGAACGAAGGAGGAGACCGATGAAGACATTCGCCACGCTCGCCGCGGCCGCATTGCTCTGCTGCGCCGCCGCGCACGCGCAGACCGGCGCGGGCAGCGCCCCCGCCGCCCCGGGCGCCGGCTCGCGGCTCGACGACGTGCTCGCGCGCGGCACGCTGCGCGTCTGCACGACGGGCGACTACAAGCCGTATTCGTACTACCGCGCGGACGGCCGCTTCGAGGGCATCGACATCGACATGGTCGAATCGCTCGCGAAGTCGCTCGGCGTGAAGGCCGACTACGTGAAGACGAGCTGGTCGAACCTGACCGGCGATTTCGTCGCGAAATGCGATATCGCGGTGGGCGGCGTATCGACGACGCTCGAGCGCCAGAAGCGCGTGTTCTTCACGCAGCCGTACGTCGTCGACGGCAAGACGCCGATCGTGCGCTGCGCGGACGCCGACAAATACCAGACCGTCGCGCAGATCGACCGGCCCGAAACACGCGTGATCGTGAACCCGGGCGGCACCAACGAACGTTTCGCGAAGCAGTACTTCACGCACGCGAACCTGACCGTCTATCCGGACAACGTGACGATCTTCAAGCAGATCCTCGCGGGCAAGGCGGACGTGATGGTGACGGACGCGTCCGAGACGCAGCTGCAGCAAAAGCTGAATCCGGGGCTGTGCTCGGTCCATCCGGACAAGCCGTTCCAGTTCGGCGAGAAGGCGTACATGGTGCCGCGCGGCGATGTCGCGTTCCAGCAGTACGTCGACCAGTGGCTGCATCTCGCACTGTCGACCGGCGAATACCAGGCGATTTCGGACAAATGGCTGAAGTAAGCGCGCATGTTTGCGGCGGCCGATGACGGGCACCGACCCCGTGGCCGCGGCGCGCCAGAATCGCTGCGCGGCGGCGGCCGGCCTGCCGCAGTTACACATCGCCACCTTGCCCTGGCGACCGCTGCCGCGCGAAATCACCCCGAATCGGCCGAACGGTCGACTTCCGCACATCCCGATCACGTTTCAAAATCTTTCTGACGAATGAATCGTCATGCGCGGTATCTGCCGCACGGTGCGTTTTCTCACGTGTAAATCGGCAATTCATCGCGCCCGATACGCGTGAAAAACGCGTCGTATGCATATGATGAAAACGCCGCGGAAAATATGGGTAAAAATGACCTTTTTCAGGACCCCGAAAACAGCAAAAAATCCCGGGAAGCCTTATCTGGCGGGCGTTACAACCTGAAACACTTTGTTACCGCGATGGGTCGGTAATTCGCCCACAATGGCCTCAACGGTTTCAACACGGATGCGGTCTCGTGTGCCAAGTGTGAGCGGACGCGAAGCGCTGCGAGCCAGTCGGTCACGTACCGAAGCCCTTCCGAGGGGCATCCCTGTTGGAGTCGTTTCCGGCTCCCCGCCGGACTCGGTTTCATCTTTGGTCTCCTCGCGCTAACCCCGTAGCGTGTGGTTTTTAGCGGGCTAATAAGCCCGCTTTTTTTCGTCCATCGAAAACGCAACGGCCCGCAGGCCGCCGCGTTTTTCCCGCCGCCGAGCCGCGTTATGCGGTCTTCTGCACGTCGAGCTTCAGCTCCTCGATCATCCGGTCGCGCATCACGAACTTCTGCACCTTGCCCGTCACCGTCATCGGCAGCTCGTCGACGAAGCGGATATAGCGCGGAATCTTGTAGTGCGCGATCTGCCCGTTGCAGAACGCGCGCACGTCGTCCTCGGTCATCTGCTCGTCCGCGCGCAGCACGATCCACGCGCACAGCTCCTCGCCGTATTTTGCATCGGGCACGCCGAACACCTGCGCGCTCCGGATCTTCGGATGCCGAAACAGGAATTCCTCGATCTCGCGCGGATAGACGTTCTCGCCGCCGCGAATCACCATGTCCTTCAGGCGGCCGACGATGTTGCAGTAGCCGTCCGCGTCGAGCGTCGCGAGATCGCCCGTATGCATCCAGCCGTCGACCAGCACCTCGCGCGTCTTCGTGTCGTCGTCCCAGTACCCGAGCATCACCGAGTAGCCCTTCGTGCACAGCTCGCCCGTCGCGCCGACCGGCACGATGTCGCCGTTCGGATCGACGATCTTCACTTCGAGATGCGGCTGGATGCGCCCGACCGTCGTCGTGCGCTTCTCGAGCGGATCGTCGGTCGAGCTCTGGAACGACACGGGGCTCGTCTCCGTCATCCCGTATGCGATCGTGATCTCCGACAGGTGCATCTGCGATACGACGCGCTTCATCGTCTCGATCGGGCACGGCGAGCCGGCCATGATCCCGGTGCGCAGCGTCGACAGGTCGAATGTCGGAAACTCGGGATGATCGAGCTCCGCGATGAACATCGTCGGCACGCCGTGCAGCGCGGTGCAGCGTTCGTCGGCCACGGCCGCGAGCGTTGCGACCGGGTCGAATGCTTCACCCGGGAACACCATCGCCGCGCCCTTCGATACGCACGCGAGTACCGCGAGCACCATCCCGAAGCAGTGATACAGCGGCACGGGGATGCAAAGCGAATCCTGCTCGGTGAAGCGCATCGCCATCGCGATCGAGCGCGCATTGTTGACGACGTTGCGATGCGTGAGCGTCGCGCCCTTCGGGCTGCCCGTCGTGCCGCTCGTGAACTGGATGTTGATCGCGTCGGTGGACTCGAGCGTCGCGCCGATCGCATCGAGCAGCGCGGGGTCGACGGCCTGGCGGCCGCGCGTCATCACGTCCGCGAAGCGGAACATGCCGGCCGGCGCGACGTCGCCCATCGACACGACCGTGCGCAGGCTCGGCACGCGCGCCGCATGCAGGTCGCCCGGCGTCGCGGTTGCGAGCTCCGGCGCGATGGTCTGCAGCATCTCGACATACGCCGACGACTTGAAGCGCTCGGCCGCGATCACGGCCTTGCAGCCGACCTTGTTCAGCGCGTATTCGAGTTCCGACAGCCGGTAGGCCGGGTTGATGTTGACGAGTATCGCGCCGATACGCGCGGTCGCGAACTGCGTGAGCAGCCATTCGCTGCGGTTCGGCGACCAGATGCCGACACAGTCGCCCTTCACGATCCCGAGCGCGGCGAGGCCCGCCGCGAGCACGTCGACCTCGTCCGCGAATTCGCGCCAGGTCCAGCGGACCTGCTGCTCGCGGAACACGACCGCCGGGCGTTCGGGAAAGCGGCCGGCGGTATCGCGCAGGAACCGGCCGATCGTCGCTTCGGATAGCGGCACGTCGGTCGCGCCGCGCACGTACGACAGTCCGTTTTCGGGCGCGATCAGCGCCCCCACGCCAAGGTCTGCTGCCATGAATGTCTCCGTCTTTTTGTCTGATCGGACCGCGAGCGCTCGCTGCGCCCGCCTCCGTCGCCACACTCGCAACGGGCGGCCTGACTGCGGATGATGACGCGCTCCGCTGACGACACTCTGACATCAATTCGCGGCGGACGGATGAAATAGCACGACCGGACGAAACACCGCGGCACGCAAAGGACACCCGAAAAAAAAGCAGCCCGAAGGCTGCTTTCTTTCGCGGGATACGCGGCGCGGCTCAGTGCCGGCTGCGAATCTTCGCCAGACGCTGGATCGCCTCGAGCTGCGCCATCGCGGTCGCGAGCTCGGATTGCGCCTTCGCGAGGTCGAGATCCGACTTCGCGTTCTGCAGCGTTTCCTCGGCACGCTTGCGCGCTTCCTCGGCTTTCGCCGCGTCGAGGTCCTTGCCGCGGATCGCGGTATCGGCGAGCACCGTCACGGCGCCCGGCTGCACTTCGAGAATGCCGCCTGCGACAAACACGAATTCGTCGTTGCCGCCCTCGACTTCGATGCGCACCGCACCCGGACGAATCCGCGTGATCAGCGGCGTGTGGCCCGGCAGAATACCCAGCTCACCCGTTTCGCCCGGCAGCGCGACGAATTTCGCCTCGCCCGAGAAGATCTGCTCTTCCGCGCTGACGACGTCTACTTTGATGGTTGCCATATCGACTCCTGTCGACAGGAGTTAGCGCTTCAGCGCTTACTCCCGTCCCATGCACGGCGGTTGAGCGTGTTGCGGTCGACGCGACCGGCCGTGAAGCAAATCGACAACAGCGATTCACTGCACCGTGGCCGGATCGCGCCAGCTTGCTACCACTCAGACCTTTACTGGATCTTCTTGGCCTTTTCGAAGGCTTCGTCGATCGTGCCGACCATGTAGAACGCCTGTTCCGGCAGGTGGTCGCACTCGCCGTCGACGATCATCTTGAAACCGCGGATCGTTTCCTTCAGCGGCACGTACTTGCCCGGCGAGCCCGTGAACACTTCGGCAACGTGGAACGGCTGCGACAGGAAACGCTGGATCTTACGTGCGCGCGCGACCGACAGCTTGTCTTCCGGCGACAGTTCGTCCATGCCCAGAATCGCGATGATGTCGCGCAGTTCCTTGTAGCGCTGCAGCGTCTGCTGAACGCGACGCGTGATCGAGTAGTGCTCTTCACCGATCACGTTCGGGTCGATCTGGCGCGACGTCGAGTCGAGCGGGTCGACCGCCGGGTAGATACCCAGCGAAGCGATGTCACGCGACAGAACGACGGTTGCGTCAAGGTGGCCGAAGGTCGTAGCCGGCGACGGGTCGGTCAAGTCGTCCGCAGGGACGTACACGGCCTGGACCGACGTAATCGAGCCCTTCTTGGTCGACGTGATGCGCTCTTGCAGCTTGCCCATTTCTTCAGCCAGCGTCGGCTGATAGCCCACTGCCGACGGCATACGGCCGAGCAGTGCCGACACTTCGGTACCGGCCAGCGTGAAACGGTAGATGTTGTCGACGAAGAACAGCACGTCGAGGCCTTCGTCACGGAAGTGCTCGGCCATCGTCAGGCCGGTCAGCGCGACGCGCAGACGGTTGCCCGGCGGCTCGTTCATCTGGCCGTACACCAGCGCGACCTTGTCGAGAACGTTCGAGTCCTTCATTTCGTGGTAGAAGTCGTTCCCTTCACGGGTACGCTCGCCCACGCCCGCGAACACGGAGTAACCGCCGTGTTCCTTCGCGATGTTGTTGATGAGCTCCATCATGTTGACGGTCTTGCCCACGCCGGCACCGCCGAACAGGCCGACCTTGCCGCCCTTTGCGAACGGGCAGATCAGGTCGATGACCTTGATACCCGTTTCGAGCAGTTCGGTCGACGGCGACAGTTCGTCGAACGCCGGAGCCTTCTGGTGGATCGAGCGCGTGTGTTCGCTGACGATCGGGCCAGCCTCGTCGATCGGACGGCCGAGCACGTCCATGATCCGGCCGAGGGTCGGCTTGCCGACCGGCACCGAGATCGGATTTGCCGTGTTCTTCACGGTCAGACCGCGGCGCAGGCCGTCGGATGCACCCAGACAAATGGTGCGGACCACGCCGTCGCCCAGCTGCTGCTGGACTTCGAGCGTCAGTTCCGAGCCATCGAGAATGAGCGCGTCGTAGATCTTCGGCATGCTGTCGCGCGGGAATTCCACGTCGATAACGGCGCCGATGCACTGTACGATCTTGCCTTCTACCAAAGCAGCAGTACTCATCGCTTTTCCTTTAAATACCTGATTCTTTACTCGCGCAAAGGCGCAGTTGTCGTCCGGGCGCGCGCTTAAACAGCGGCTGCGCCGCCGACGATCTCCGACAGTTCTTTCGTAATCGCGGCCTGACGGCTCTTGTTGTACACGAGCTGCAGTTCGCTGATCACCGTCTTCGCGTTGTCGGACGCGGCCTTCATCGCGACCATCCGCGCCGATTGCTCGGACGCCATGTTTTCAGCGACGGCCTGGTACACCAGCGCCTCGACGTAACGCACGAGCAGTTCGTCGACGACTGCCTGCGCGTCCGGCTCGTAGATGTAGTCCCACGACGTGGCCGGCGTACCGTCATCGGCTTCGAAGTGTTCCGACGACAGCGGCAGCAGCTGCTCGATCACGGCTTCCTGCTTCATCGTGTTGACGAAGCGCGTGTAAGCGATATAAACCGCCGACAGCTTGCCTTCCGAGTACAGGTCGAGCTGCGTCTTCACCGCGCCGATCAGCTTGTCCAGATGCGGGGTGTCGCCGAGGTGCACGACCTGCGACATCACCTTCGCGCCGAAGCGGTTCAGGAATCCGAGGCCCTTGCTGCCGATCGCCGTGGCTTCGACCTTCTGGCCCTTCTCTTCCAGCTCCTTGAACTTCTGCACCGTCGCACGCAGCACGTTGGTGTTCAAACCACCGCACAGACCCTTGTCCGTCGTGACGAGGATGATGCCGGCCGTGTTCGTGCCGTCGTTTGCCACCATGAACGGGTGGCGGTACTCCGGGTTCGCGCGGCTCATGTGCGCGGCGATGGCACGGACCTTGTCCGCATACGGACGAGCAGCGCGCATGCGTTCCTGCGCGCGGCGCATCTTCGATGCGGCCACCATCTCCATCGCCTTCGTGATCTTGCGCGTGTTCTGCACGCTCTTGATCTTGCCGCGAATTTCCTTCATTCCAGCCATAGCTTGCTCCTTGACCGAAGCGGCGCGGGCGCATCAGCACCCGCGCGGCCTCAGTGTGTCACTCGCGGATCAATAGGCACCGGACTTCTTGAAGGATTCGATCGCCGAGCGCAGCGCGCCTTCGTCGTCCTTCGAGAGATCCTTGGTGTCTTCGATGCGCTTGATGAGGTCAGCGTTGCTGGTCTTCAGGCTTTCGCGCAGGCCCTTCTCGAACGGCAGCACTTGCTTCACGTCGAGGTCGTCGAGGTAGCCGTTGTTCGCGGCGTACAGCGACACGGCCAGTTCCCATACCTGCAGCGGCTGGTACTGCGGCTGCTTCAGCAGTTCCGTCACGCGGCGGCCGCGCTCGAGCTGCTTGCGGGTCGCTTCGTCGAGGTCGGATGCGAACTGCGCGAATGCGGCCAGTTCACGGTACTGCGCGAGGTCGGTACGGATACCGCCCGACAGCTTCTTCACGACCTTCGTCTGTGCGGCGCCACCGACTCGCGACACCGACACGCCGGCGTTGATTGCCGGGCGGATGCCTGCGTTGAACAGGTCGGTTTCCAGGAAGATCTGGCCGTCGGTAATCGAGATCACGTTCGTCGGAACGAACGCGGTCACGTCGCCTGCCTGCGTTTCGATGACCGGCAGTGCCGTCAGCGAACCGCTCTTGCCCTTCACTTCGCCGTTCGTGAACTTCTCGACGTACTCTTCCGACACGCGAGCCGCACGCTCCAGCAGACGCGAGTGCAGATAGAACACGTCGCCCGGGTACGCTTCACGGCCCGGCGGGCGGCGCAGCAGCAGCGAGATCTGACGGTATGCCCAAGCCTGCTTGGTCAAGTCGTCATAAATGATCAGCGCGTCCTGGCCGCGGTCGCGGAAGTATTCGCCCATCGTGCAGCCGGCGTACGGTGCCAGATACTGCATTGCTGCGGAATCCGATGCCGTGGCGGCGACGACGATCGTGTATTCCATCGCGCCCGTTTCTTCGAGCTTGCGAACCACGTTCATGATCGACGAAGCCTTCTGGCCGATCGCGACGTAGATACAGATCAGGTCCTTGCCCTTCTGGTTGATGATCGCGTCGAGCGCCACCGCGGTCTTGCCGCACTGACGGTCGCCGATGATCAGCTCACGCTGGCCACGGCCGATCGGCACCATCGCGTCGATCGACTTGATGCCCGTCTGCACCGGCTGCGACACCGACTTGCGCCAGATCACGCCCGGGGCGATCTTTTCGATCGCGTCGGTCAGCTTCGCGTTGACCGGGCCCTTGCCGTCGATCGGGTTGCCGAGCGCATCGACCACACGGCCGACGAGTTCCGGGCCGACCGGGACTTCCAGAATGCGACCCGTCGTCTTGACGACGTCGCCTTCCGAGATGTGTTCGTATTCGCCGAGAATCACCGCGCCGACCGAGTCGCGCTCGAGGTTCAGCGCGAGGCCGAACGTGTTGCCCGGAAACTCGAGCATTTCGCCCTGCATCACGTCCGACAGGCCGTGGATACGCACGATACCGTCGGTCACGGAGATCACGGTGCCCTGGTTGCGAACGTCTGCGCTCGCTTCAAGGCCCTGGATCCGGCTCTTGATCAGCTCGCTGATCTCAGAGGGATTGAGTTGCATTATTCGCTCCTGATAGTCAATTCTGTTGCGTGCCGGCGTGGCGCTCAGGCGGTCAAGGCAGCCTGCATCGATGCGAGGCGCGCGCGAACCGAGGTGTCGAGCACTTCGTCGCCGACCGTCACGCGCACGCCGCCGATCAGCGACGAATCGACTTCGACCGTCGGTTTCAGCTTGCGCTTGAACTTGCGTTCGAGGCCCGAGACGAGACTTTCGAGATCCGCGCCGTTCAGCGGGAACGCGCTCACGATCTCGGCGTCGGCAGCACCTTCACGTTCGTTCTTGAGCGCCTCGAACTGCTCGGCAATTTCCGGCAGCAGCGCGATGCGATGATTGTCGACCAGCATCTGCACGAAGTTCTTCGCTTCGGCGCCGGCCGCGAGCGGCGACTTCACCGCAGCAAGCAGCAGCTCGGCTACTTGCGTGCGCGTCACCTTCGGGCTCGACGCGACCGACAGTACTTCCGGCAGACGCGCAACCTGGGCCAGCTCTTGCACGAGCGTGGACCAGGCGGCGATGTCACCGCCCTCGGCCACGCGGAACAGCGCTTCTGCGTAAGGGCGGGCGATGGTTGCAAGTTCGGCCATGATCAGAGCTCGGCTTTCAGTTGATTCAGCAGTTGGGCGTGGGCCGTTTGATCGACTTCGCGCTTCAGGATCTGCTCGGCGCCCTTCACGGCCAGCGAGGCGACTTCGCCACGCAGCGCTTCGCGCGCCTTCACGATTTGCTGTTCTGCTTCCGCCTTCGCCTGGGCGACGATGCGGGCGGCTTCAGCCTGGGCGTTGGCCTTGATTTCCTCGGCGACCGCCTGTGCACGCTTTTCAGCGTCGGCGATGCGCTGCTGGCCGTCGTTGCGGGCCTGCGCGAGTTCCTGGTCCACGCGCTTGTGCGCTGCGTCGAGTTCCGCCTTGCCCTTCTCCGCGGCGGCGAGGCCGTCGGCGATCTTCTTCGAACGTTCGTCGAGGGCGTTGATCAACGGCGGCCACACGAACTTCATCGTGAACCACGCGAGGACCAGGAACACGACCATTTGCGCAAACAGAGTTGCGTTGAGATTCACGGTGTTTCCTTATCTGCTATTCCGGAAAAATGAAACGGTAAGGCGCTCATCGAGTTGCATTCGATCAGCGCCCCAAGTCTCCGTTCCGCCCTGCGCCGGCTCACGCCGGACGCATATTTCCGAGGAACCTTAGCCTGCGAGCTTCGACAGGAGCGGGTTCGCGAACGCGAACAGCATTGCGACACCAACGCCGATCAGGAATGCAGCGTCGATCAGACCAGCCAGCAGGAACATCTTCGTTTGCAGCGGGTTGATGAGTTCCGGCTGACGTGCGCAGGCTTCGATGTACTTGCCACCCATCAGCGCGATACCGATACAGGCGCCGATTGCACCCAGGCCGATGATGATGCCGATACCGATGGCGGTCAGACCCTGGATGTTGGCGATGTAAGCTTGCATGATCACTCCTTTGTGAAAAGACTTGGAACTGAGATTTAAAAAACTAAAACGAAGACTCTTTCTTGCACGCCGCGCTTAGTGCTTGTCGTGCGCCTGGCCGAGATACACCAGCGTCAGCATCATGAAAATGAATGCCTGCAACAGAACAATCAGGATGTGGAAGATTGCCCAGACGCTACCCGCGATCACGTGACCAACGAAGCCGAGGAACGTTGCGTCGCCACCGAAGCTCCACATGCTGCCGAGCAGGGCGATCAACAGGAACAACAGCTCACCCGCGTACATGTTGCCGAACAGCCGCATACCGAGGGAGACGGTCTTCGCGAGATATTCGACGATGTTGAGCGCGAGGTTCGGGATCCACAGCAGCGGGTGGGCACCAAACGGGGCCGACAGCAGCTCATGCACAAAACCGCCCGCGCCCTTGATCTTGATGCTGTAGTAGATCATCAGGACGAACACGCCGAGCGCGATGCCGAGCGTGCCGTTCAGGTCGGCCGTCGGGACGATGCGATGGTGGGAAATCACGTCCGACAGACCGAGCAGGCCGATGACGCGGCCCGGCAGGTCGACCGGGAGGAAGTCGAGGGAGTTCATCAGCGCGACCCACACGAACACCGTGAGGGCGAGCGGAGCGATGAAGGTGCGATTGCCGTGGACGATGGCCTTCGACTGGTCTTCGACCATTTCGACGAGCATCTCGATCGCGCACTGGAAACGGCCCGGCACGCCCGACGTCGCCTTGCGGGCGGCCAGACGCAGCAGGAGGATCGTCACGATGCCGCATACGATCGACCAGAACAGCGTGTCGAGATTCCAGACGTGGATGTCGAAAATCGACGTCTGATGCGAGGTGGAGAAATTCTGCAAGTGGTGCGCAATGTACTCGGACGGATCCGGACCGCGCGTGCCTTCGCTAGCTGCCATATCGTTAATGCCACCCAAATTGTCGAAAATCGTTTTGCCTGTTCCGCAACACGCTATTGCGGGAACGGGCCGGTGCGGTTCGTTGTCGAAACCGCACGCTGCTTGTTGCTTACCGCCAGGCCAGCGCGATCCAGTACGTCTTCAGCACGACGAGGTACGTGACGAGGAACGGCACCCAGTGCACGCCGGCCCAGCCGAACGCCACTGCTGCAAACATCCCGATCGTCAGACCGAGCTTCAGGGCTTCGCCCATCACCCAGCTCATCACGGTGGCCGAACCACCTGCCTTCAGTCGTGCCACGAACAGCGCACTTGGTACCCAGCCGATCGCTCCGCCCAGAAACGCGGATTGCGCAGCGGCGCCCGGCGACTTCGAAAACAGCCACCACGCCAGCGTTGCAACCAGGGACAAGACCACTTGCGCGAACACCACCTTGTAGGGGGTCACGCGCGAGGGCTTGCTCACGTCCGGACCGAACAGCCTCTCGGCCTCTGCCCGTGTGAGCGGAACGATATTGTTATCTTGCCGCTCGGCATCCCAGTCATCGTCGGATTCGCGCCGCTCGCCGGCCGCCGAAGCGGTGCGTTGCGTGCGCTGATCATCGTGCCTGTCGTCCGGCGCCTGACCCGCCATCGCAATCTTCCGCAAAATCCTTGAACCCGGCCCCAAGCTTTCCGAAAGCTTTCAGGGGTGCCTAGCTAACAAATCCGGGCGATTGTAAGCGATAGTTGCAAGTGATTCAAGGCTTTAGACGCGACAAAAACCTGCATGAAACGACGCCTCATCATGTGAAAAAACGCGCGATTCGACGATGTACGATGACAGTTGTAAGGTCGCATTTTTGCACCGGTACTTCTTGCTCGAAAAATGTCCGGTGCTAGTAGATGGCGTGGCAGCGATGCCCGATGCGGGATCGAACGAAGCGGCACGATCGCCGCCGAAGATCCGCGTGAAGCAGCCGCCCGGAACGACTCGGCACGACACCCCGGGACAAGCAAAACACTGTGGCCAGTCAGCCGCACCCGATGCACGAAATTCGATCGGACGCCGGTGCATCGAAGCATCCAGTCAGTTGTCACTCCACCACAGACGATCGACTGTGAATCGCCGCACTTATCAACAGCCCCGCAACTATCGCGAACGCTGTGCCTCCCCGCCTCTCGAACCGCGCACCTGTGCCGCAACGCTCAACCGTGCACGAGCAACCACGCGCCGAGTGCCGCGCTCACGAGCGCGAATGGAATCGAGACCAGATGGAACGGCAGCCACATGCGCGGCTCCTTCGCGAGACGCACCGCGATCAGGTTTGCGAGCGAACCGATCGCGAAACCGAAGCCGCCGACCGATACGCCGAACGCGAGCGCACGCCAGTCGTGCGTGAATTCCGATAGCAGGATCGCGGCCGGCACGTTGCTGATCCCCTGCGACAGGACGGCGCCGGCCGCAAATACGCGCAGCGGCGAATCGAGACGCGCATGCGCAATCGCGTCGTGCACGACGGGCAGTGCAGCCGCACTGCGCAGCACCACGAACATCAGTACGAAGATCAGCAGCAGCAGCCAGTCGATCTTCAGGACTGCGTCACGTTTTACGACGAACAGCACGATCGCGACCGCAACCAGACCCGGCAGCGGATGATGCGCGTCGGCGAGCAGCACGAATGCCGCGAACAGTGCCGCGGCGATCAGTGCGTGCATGCGCTGCACGGGCAATGCGACGACGTCGCCGGACAGGTCGAGCGGTTTCGCGCGAAACGCGCACGCGGTCAGCGCGAGCAGCAGCGCCATCAGCGCGATCGCGAGCGGCCCGAGCGTGACCACGAAGCGGCCGAATGACATGCCGCTCAATTGCCACAGGAAAAGATTCTGGGGATTGCCGAGCGGCGTCGCGACGGACCCCGCGTTGACGGCCAGCGCGACGACGATCACGAGCCGCCGGAACGGCAGCGGCGTCAGCGCACGCAGCGATACCATCAACGGCACGACGACGAACAGCGCGACGTCGTTGGTCAGCCACATCGACAGCACCGCCGCGAACACGACGAGCAGCATTGCGAGCCCGCGCTCGGAATGCACGTGATGCACGATGCGGTGCGCGAGCCACATCAGGCAGCCGGACAACTCGAGCGCCTTGGTCAGCATCAGCAGGCCCGCGAGCGTCGCGACCGTCTGCCAGTCGACGCGACCGGCGAGTACGGAAAATGGTTGCGGACGCACCCATTGCAACACGATCAGGCCAAGCACGAGTACCGATAGCACGGGCTCCTGCGCAAGCCATCCGAGCCAGCGGCGCGGCGCCGGTGCGCCCGTTTCCGTCATCGTCAATTCGTTACTCTTCGGTCGCTACGTTGCCGCGCAGCCGCGCGAGAATGCCCTCGAGCGCGTCGAGGTTGCCGAAATCGATCATCACCTGCCCTCGCCCGCGGCGGCCGAGCTTGATCTTCACCGTCGACGCGAGCAGGTCAGACAACTCCTCCTCGAGACGGCGCGTGTCGCGGCCGCCGTCGTCCTTCGCGCGCGCCTTCACGGCCGGCGCTTCCTTCGTCGTGTGCGCGACGAGCTTCTCGGTTTCGCGCACCGACATGCGCTTGTTGACGACCTGATGGGCGAGCGTGATCTGCGTTGCCGCATCGACCGCGAGCAGCGCGCGCGCGTGCCCCATGTCGAGGTCGCCGGCCAGCAGCATGGTCTGCACCGGCGAAGCGAGGTTCAGCAGGCGCAGCAGGTTCGACACCGCGCTGCGCGAACGGCCGACCGATTCGGCCGCCTGTTCGTGCGTGAAACCGAACTCGTCGAGCAGGCGCTGGATGCCGTGCGCCTCTTCAAGCGGGTTCAGATCCTCGCGCTGGATGTTCTCGATCAGCGCCATCGCCGCGGCGGCCTGATCGGACACGTCCTTCACGAGCACCGGCACTTCGTCGAGGCCTGCCAGACGCGCCGCGCGGAAACGCCGCTCGCCCGCGATGATCTCGTATTTGTCTGATGAAATGGGCCGTACCAGGATCGGCTGCATCACGCCCTGCGCGCGAATGCTTGCCGCGAGCTCCTGCAGGCTGCCTTCGTCCATCCGCGTCCGCGGCTGGTACTTGCCGGCCTGCAGCTTGCCGAGCGCGAGCGTGTTCGGCGCCCCTTCGATCTTCACCGCTTCGGTGATATCGGCGCTGCCGCCGAGCAGCGCTTCGAGGCCACGTCCCAAGCCCTTCTTCTTTGGTACCGCGTTCATGTCTTTCTTCCTCGCTTCGCTCATGTCCGGATCACGACACCTCGAACGCGCGAACGCGTTCGATCATCTCGGCACCGAACTGGAGATACGCTTGCGCTCCGCGCGAGCTGCGGTCGAACACGACGCCCGGCAGCCCGTAACTCGGCGCTTCCGCCAGGCGCACGTTACGCGGAATCACCGCGTCGAACACCTTGTCGCCGAAGTGCGCTTTCAATTGATCGGAGACTTGCTGCTGCAGCGTGATGCGCGGATCGAACATCACACGCAGCAAGCCGATGATCTTCAGGTCGCGGTTCATGTTCGCGTGAACCTGCTTGATCGTGTTGACGAGGTCCGACAACCCTTCCAGCGCGAAGTATTCGCACTGCATCGGGATCACGACGCCATGCGCCGCGCACAGCCCGTTCAGCGTCAGCAGCGACAGCGTCGGCGGGCAATCGATCAGCACGAAATCGTAGTCGTCGGCCACGTGCTCGAGCGCGGCCTTCAGCCGTCGCTCGCGGTTGTCGATGCTGATCAGTTCGATCTCCGCACCGGACAGCTCGCGGTTCGCGGGCAGCACGTCGTAGGTGACGCCTTCCGGACGCACGCGCGCATCGGTCACCGACACGCCGTCGACCAGGACCTCGTACACGGTCGATTCGCACGCGGCCTTGTCGATCCCGCTACCCATCGTCGCGTTGCCCTGCGGGTCGAGATCGATCAGCAGGACTCGTTGCTCCTGCGCTGCAAGGCTTGCGGCGAGATTGACCGATGTCGTCGTCTTGCCGACGCCCCCCTTCTGGTTCGCAACGCAGAAGATCTTTGCCATCGTTGGTGTGTTCCCTTTACCTTCAAACAAACGGCGCGTACCGCGCGCCTTCATTTCGCTTCGTCGACGGCCACTTCGATCAGATGCCGCTCGGCATCGAGCATCGGCACCGTCAGCCGCATCGTCTGCTTCAAGCGGCTGCCTTCCGGCAACCGTGCAATCTCGTCGTCCGGGTGTACGCCCTTCATTGCCCAGATCGATCCGCCCGGCGCGACCAGATGTCGAGCAAGTTTAACGAAGTCGGACAGATCAGCGAAGGCGCGGGATACGATCATGTCGAATTTTTCCGGCACTTCGACGCCCGGCCGTAGCGATTCGACCCGCCCGGTGACCACCGACAGGTTCGCGAGCTTCAGCTCCGCGCGCATCTGCGTCTGGAATGCCGACTTCTTCTGCACGATATCGTTCAACGTGACCTGCCAGTCCGGCTCGACGATCGCCAGCACGATCCCGGGCAACCCGCCACCCGAGCCGACGTCGAGCACGCGGGCCGACGCACGGCCACGCAGATACGGGACGATCGAAAGCGAATCGAGGATGTGCTGGATCAGCATCTGCTTCGGGTCGCGAATCGCGGTCAGGTTGTAGACCGCATTCCACTTGCCGAGCAGCGCGACATAGTCGAGCAACTGGTTGCGTTGTGCATCCGTGAGTGCGAGGTCGAGCGCCGTCGTGCCGTCGACGAGCATCTGTTCCAGTACGTCCCGATTAACCGCCGGCGCGCGACGCGCCGTCATTGTTGCGTCGGGACGGCGCCGTCCCCCTGCTCCGCTGCCTCTGCGGCAGTGCCATTACGGCGGCCCAGGCCGCGGCGCTTCAGGTGCACCATCAGTAGCGAGATCGCCGCCGGCGTGACGCCCGAAATGCGCGACGCCTGCCCGATCGTTTCCGGCCGGAACTCGTTGAGCTTCTGGCTCACCTCGAACGACAGGCCGCGAACTTCGCGGTAATCGATACCGTCCGGCAGACGCGTGTTCTCGTTCGCGTCGTTGCGTTCGATCTCGGATGCCTGGCGTTCGATATAACCCTGATACTTGATGCCGATCTCGACCTGCTCCTTGATCTGTTCCAGCAGCACCGAATCGTCGCTCAACGGCTCGGCCGGGCCGCATTCGCCGCCCTTCAGGCCGCACACGCCGTCGTAGCTGACACCGGGACGGCGCAGCAGCTCGGCGAGGCTGTATTCGTGATCGATTGCCTTGCCGAGCAGCGCGGTCGCCTCTTCCGGCGGCAGCGTCTTCGGCGTGACCCACGTCGACTTCAGGCGTTCTGTTTCACGTGAAACAGCGTCGCGTTTCCGGCTGAATGCGTCCCAACGCACGTCGTCGACGAGGCCCAGTTCGCGGCCGATCTCGGTCAGGCGCATGTCGGCGTTGTCTTCACGCAGGCTCAGGCGATACTCGGCACGGCTCGTGAACATCCGGTACGGCTCGGCCACACCGCGCGTCACGAGATCGTCGACCAGCACGCCAAGGTATGCCTGGTCGCGGCGCGGGCACCATGCGTCCTTCTCCTGCACGTAGCGGCCCGCATTGAGGCCGGCCAGCAGGCCTTGCGCGGCCGCTTCTTCATAGCCGGTCGTGCCGTTGATCTGGCCCGCAAAGAACAGCCCGTTGATCGCCTTCGTCTCGAGCGATGCCTTCAGCGCGCGCGGGTCGAAGTAGTCGTACTCGATCGCGTAGCCGGGGCGCAGGATATGCGCGTTCTCGAGGCCGCGCATCGAATGCACGAGCTCGAGCTGGACGTCGAACGGCAGGCTCGTCGAGATCCCGTTCGGGTAGAACTCGTTGGTCGTCAGCCCTTCCGGCTCGAGGAAGATCTGGTGCGATTCCTTCGATGCAAACCGGTGGATCTTGTCCTCGATCGACGGGCAATAACGCGGCCCGACGCCTTCGATCACGCCTGTATACATAGGCGAACGATCGAGACCGCCGCGAATGATGTCGTGCGTGCGCTCGTTCGTGTGCGTAACCCAGCACGGCAACTGCTGCGGATGCTGCTCTGCACGGCCCAGGAACGAGAATACGGGGATCGGATCGAGGTCGCCCGGCTGCTCGTCCAGCTTCGAGAAGTCGATCGTGCGGCCGTCGATACGCGGCGGCGTACCGGTCTTCAGGCGACCCTGCGGCAGCCTCAGCTCCTTCAGGCGCGACGACAGCGACACGGCCGCCGGATCGCCCGCGCGACCGCCCGTGTAGTTGTTCAGGCCGACGTGGATCTTGCCGTCGAGGAACGTACCGGCCGTCAGCACGACCGCGCGGGCGCGGAAGCGGATGCCGATCTGCGTGACGGCACCCACCACGCGATCGCCTTCGACCATCAGGTCGTCGACGGCCTGCTGGAACAGCCACAGGTTCGGCTGGTTCTCGAGCCGGTGGCGGATCGCGGCCTTGTACAGGATGCGGTCGGCCTGCGCACGCGTCGCACGCACGGCCGGGCCCTTCGACGAATTGAGGATCCGGAACTGAATACCGCTTTCGTCCGTCGCGGCGGCCATCGCGCCGCCCAGCGCGTCGACTTCCTTGACCAGATGGCCCTTGCCAATGCCGCCGATCGACGGATTGCAGCTCATCTGCCCGAGCGTTTCGATGTTGTGGGTCAGCAGCAGCGTCTTCGCGCCCATTCGGGCGGACGCCAGCGCCGCTTCCGTGCCGGCATGACCGCCACCGACGACGATGACGTCAAATTCTGTGGGAAAAAGCATGGTGGATTCCGTACGCAGGACTGCGCACGAACCTATCAGAGAAATGTATGGGCCGAATTATAGCGGGTTCGCTTTTCACCCGAAGGCCGTCCGAATGGTAGGGTCCGTTCATTTCGTCGTTTTTTCGACTGTGGATGGATGAATCCGTGAGGTCGTGCCTTCTCCAGCAAGGCTCCCGGCCGGGTTGTCATCGTTGTGGCTGTGCAAAAAACAGATCACCGGGGGAAATGGTCCGCAGAGACCAGACCGACGTCGATTCCTGTGGCCGGCACAACAACCTTGGCGCCAGATTCTGTGCCCCCCACAGACTTCCATGTTGTTGGTCCGGCACTTATCCCCGGAGATTCGACACATCGTCAGCCTGTGCAGAGATCCATGCACCAGGAATCCAGTCTGTGGACCAAGCCACTATCAACTGTCGAGCGAGACGACGGATCATCACACATGCGGTGAACAGCTTATCCCCCGCCGCCACACAGAACTTCCGACTATTCCCCAGACACTTATCCCCTGACCGCGAACCACCGACCATCGAGACACTGCTCCAACCCCACAAACAAAAACGGCGTGTTTCACGTGAAACACGCCGTCCGTTTCCCGCAAACAGCCACGACTATCAAGCCGTCTTCTTCGCCAACCCGAGGTACGTTTCGATCACGCGCGGATTCTGCGCAAGTTCGGCCGCCGGCCCTTCCAGCACAAACTCGCCCGTCTCCAGCACATAGCCGTAGTCGGAGATCTGCAACGCGGCTCGTGCGTTCTGCTCGATCAGCAGCGTCGCAACGCCCGTACCACGCAACGCACTGATGATATGAAAGATCTCCTTCACGATCAGCGGCGCGAGCCCGAGGCTCGGCTCGTCGAGCATCAGCAGATCGGGCTTGCCCATCAGTGCGCGGCCGACCGCGAGCATCTGCCGCTCGCCGCCTGACAGCGTGCCGGCCGCCTGTCTGCGCCGCTCCCTCAACCGCGGAAACAGCGCGAACACGTGATCGAGCTGGTCGAGGAAGTTCGATTCACCAGCCTGCTTGCGCCGATACGCGCCCAGCACGAGGTTGTCCTCGACCGTCATCGTGCTGAACAGCTCGCGCTTTTCCGGCACGAGGCACATCCCGCGCGCGACACGCTGCTCGACCGGCAGCGCGCCGACGTCGTTGCCGCGATACACGACCGTGCCCGACGCATGCCCGGTCACCGGCAGCGCGCCCATGACCGCGTTCAGCAGCGTCGATTTGCCTGCCCCGTTCGGGCCGATCACGCTGACGATCTGCCCCGCACCGACCTTGATCGCCGCGCCGTGCAGCGCCTCCACTTTCCCGTACCGGACTGCCAGCCCGCGCACGTCGAGAATCGGCATCGTCTTGTCCGTCATCACTCCACCCCGCCCAGATACGCTTCGAGCACCGCCGGATCCTGCTGCACGTCCTGCGGCAGACCTTCCGCGATCCGCGTGCCGAACTCCATCACCACCAGCCGGTCGGTGAGGTTCATCACGAAGTCCATGTCATGTTCCACGAGCAACACGCTCATGCCTTCCGCCTTCAACCGCCGCAGCAGGTCGGCGAGCTGCTGCTTCTCCTGGTAACGCAGCCCGGCGGCCGGCTCGTCGAGCAGCAGCAGCGTCGGGTCGCAGCACAGCGCGCGCGCGATTTCGAGAATCCGCTGCTGGCCGAGCGCGAGGCTGCCCGCTTCGTCGTACATGTGCTTTTCGAGCCCGACGCGGCGGATCTGGCGTGCGGCTTCGGCCAGCAACTGCGCTTCCTCGTGTGCATTGAGCCGCGCGACGCTGCGCCAGACACCGGTATGGCCGCGCAGATGCGCGCCGATCGCGACGTTCTCGAGCACCGTCATCGCCGGCAGCAGCTTCACGTGCTGGAACGTGCGACCGATGCCGCGCCGGACGATCTGGCGCGACGTGAGCCCGTCGATGCGCTCGCCGCGGAACGTGATCGCGCCGCCGGTCGGCTTCAGCACGCCCGTCACGAGGTTGAACGTGGTCGACTTGCCGGCGCCGTTCGGGCCGATCAGCCCGATGATCTGCCCTGCTTTCACGTCGAAGCTGACGTCGTTGACGGCCACGAGCCCGCCGAACTGCTTGCGTGCGTTGTCGACGACGAGCAGCGGCTCGCCGGCCGCTGGCTTCGCGCGCTGCGGCAACGAATCGGCATGCTCGGGCACATGCGCGCGCGGCCCGCGCGGGAACAGCCTCGCGACGAATGGCCAAACGCCCTGGCGCGCGTACTGCAGCAGCAGCACCATCAGCACGCCGAACACGATGATCTCGAAGTTGCCTTCCGAGCCGAGCAGCTTCGGCAGCAGCGTCTGCAGGTAGTCCTGCAGCACGGTGAGGATCGCTGCGCCGAGCACCGCGCCCCACACGTGCGACACGCCGCCGACCACGGCCATGAACAGGAATTCGATCCCGTGGTTCAGGCCGAACGGGGTCGGGTTCACTGCGCGCTGCAGGTGCGCGTACAGAAAGCCTGACACGGCTGCCAGCACGGCCGCATAGACGAAGATCACGACGCGCATCCACGCGGTGTTCACGCCCATCGCCTCGGCCATCACGCCGCCACCGCGCAGCGCGCGGATCGCACGACCCGGCCGGCTGTTCAGCAGGTTCTGCACCGACACGATCGCGGCCAGCACGACGGCCCAGATCAGGAAATACAGGCTGCGGCCGCTTTCGAGCGTGATGCCGAACAGGTTCAGCGCCGGAATCCCGTTGATCCCGTCGTACTTGCCCAGCAGTTCGAGGTTGCCGAACAGGTAGAACAGCGCGAGGCCCCAAGCGATCGTGCCGAGCGGCAGGAAGTGCCCGGACAGCCGCATCGTGACCGCGCCGAGCACGAGTGCGACGAGCGCCGTCAGCACGACGCCGACGATCAGCGCGAGCCACGGCGACACACCGTAGCGCGTCGTCAGGAACGCGGTCGCATATGCGCCGATGCCGACGAACGCGGCCTGCCCGAAGCTCGTCATCCCGCCGACGCCCGTCAGCAGCACGAGTCCGATCGCGACGATCGCATAGAGGCCGATGTAGTTGAGCAGCGTGATCCAGTACTCGGGCACCTGCAGCGCGCCGGGCAGCACCGGCAGCGCAAACAGCACCACGAGAAACATCCAGAAGGTCTTGTTGCGTACCATCGTCTTCATCGCGTCACTCCTCTTCCTCTTCTGCGTGCGGCGTCACGAAGCTCCGCCACAGCAGCACCGGAATGATCAGCGTGAACACGATCACCTCCTTGTATGCGCTCGCCCAGAACGACGAATACGATTCGAGCACGCCGACGAGCAGCGAGCCGGCGGCCGCGAGCGGATAGCTGACGAGCCCGCCGATGATCGCGCCGACGAAGCCCTTCAGGCCGATCAGGAAGCCCGAGTCGTAGTAGATCGTCGTCAGCGGGCCGACGAGGATCCCGGACAGCACGCCGAGCCCCGCCGCGAACGTGAACGCGAGCCGCCCTGCTTCGGTCGTGCCGATGCCGACGAGCCGCGCGCCGAGCCGGTTCACCGATGTCGCACGCAACGCCTTGCCGGCGATCGTGCGGCCGAAGTACACGTAGAGCGCACCGATCAGCACGAGCGCCGTGACGACGACCAGGATGCTCTGCACCGACACCGTCATGCTGCCGATCGACAGCGACGCATCCGAGAATCCGTTGGTGCGCGAGCCTTCCGCGCCGAACATCACCAGCCCGAGGCCGACCATCGCGAAATGGACGGCGACCGACACGATCAGCAGCAGCAGCGTCGTGCCTTCGGCGATCGGCTGGTACACGAGCCGGTAGACGAACGGCCCCATCGGCACGACGATCGCGAGCGTCAGTGCGATCTGCGCGAGCATCGGCATCGGCTGCGCGGCAAAACTGCGCGTGATCGCGAACACCGCGAGCGGCAGCAGGATGTAGCGGCTGCCGAGCGTCGCGAGCGTGCGGCCGAGCTGATGGCGGCGTTCGCGATGCCGGATCAGGCCGCCGACTTCGAGCAGGAAGCACGCGACGCCCATCACGAACAGCAGCCAGCAGGTGGCGGGAAATTTCTGCGCCTGCAACGCCGCAAGCGTCAGCGCACCGTAGGCGACGAATTCGCCCTGGGGAATGAAGATCACCCGCGTGACGGAAAACACCAGCACGAGCGCCAGCGACAGCAATGCATAAATGGCGCCGGTCGTGATGCCGTCTTGCGCGAGGATCGCCGCAATCGAGAGATCCATACGTGTCTTGTATCGAGAATGCTGCGGAAAAACGGCGACGGGAACGGCCGGGGCGCACGGACGGCAAGATCGGCGCGTCAGGCGCCACGCGGCGGGCCCCGGTGGTTCCATGCGGCACGGGCGCGGCCCGTCAGGCGCGGCGCCCTGCCGACGGCGGGCACGGCGCCGTTCGCGCCGCGCACGCCGGTTTCACGCGATGCTTACTCGGACTGCAGCTTCCACTTGCCGTCGACGATCTGCACCATCACGCGCGCACGCGTGTCGAAGCCGTTGTGATCGGTCGACGTCATGTTGATCACGCCGTGCGACACGGGCAGATCCTTGACGCTTTCGAGCGACGCGCGCAGCGCCTCGCGGAATGCCTCGCTGCCCGGCTGGCCCTTCTTCAGCGCGTCCGGAATCGCGCGCTGCAGCAGCAGCCCCGCATCCCACGCATGGCCGCCGAACGTCGCCAGCGAGCCCGCGCCGTAGGCCTTCTCGTATGCAGCCTTGTAACCGAGCGCCGCCTTCTTCACCGGGTTCGAATCCGGCAGCTGCTCGGTCACGAGCACCGGACCGGCCGGCAGGATCTCGCCTTCGCAATCCTTGCCGCACACGCGCAGGAAGTCGTTGTTCGCGACGCCGTGCGTCTGGTACACCTTGCCCTTGTAGCCGCGCTCCTTCAGCGTCTTGGCCGGCAGCGCGGCCGGCGTGCCGGAGCCGGCGATCAGCATCGCATCCGGATTCGAGCCCATCAGCTTCAGCACCTGCCCCATCACCGATGCATCGGTGCGGTTGAAGCGCTCGTTCGACACGATCTTGAGGCCGTTCTTCTCGGCCGCCGCGCTGAACGTCTTGTACCAGCTGTCGCCGTACGCATCGGCGAAGCCGATGAAGCCGACCGTCTTCACGCCGTGCTTCGCCATGTAGCCGGCGATCGCGTCGGCCATCAGCTGGTCGTTCTGCGGCACCTTGAACATCCACGCGCGCTTTGCATCCATCGGCGCGATGATCTGCGCGCTCGCCGCGAGCGAGATCGTCGGCGTCTTGCCCTGCGACACGGGGTCGAGCATCGCGAGCGAATTCGGCGTGACGGACGAACCGATGATCGCGTCGACGTGGTCTTCGTCGATCAGCTTGCGCACGTTCTGCACCGCGCGGCTCGTGTCGGACGCATCGTCGAGCACGATGTACTGCACGCTCTTGCCCGCGATTTCCTTCGGCAGCAGCGCGATCGTGTTCTTTTCCGGAATCCCGAGCGACGCGGCCGGCCCGGTGGCCGACAGCGTCACGCCGATCTTCACCTGCGCCGACGCCGTGGCCGCCGCGCACACGAGGCCCGCGGCAAGCACGGCCTCCATCCATCGATTCATCTTCATTTACGTTGTCTCCAAACGCTGCTCGAAAAATCCGCGGGTCGCTCGGGCGGCTCCCGTTTCCCAAACAAGTTAATAATTTAACTATCTCTAATTGCCGCGCCTACGCTCGTTTTCCCGTGAAACGCCGCCACCGTGGCAGGATCCCGACGACGCGGCGCATGCGCGTGCGCGTACATCGCGGCCGACACGTTTGTTCGACCGCCACGATGCGCAGCAGCAGTGTCGTCAGGATGAAGAAGGCGAAGAAATGCGGGAGCGTGCGGGTGATCGATGCGCGCGCAACGATTGCCGGAAGGTGCGCCGGCCAGGCTCGGCCCGGCCACGCGCGCCGGCGGCGAAAAATCGGAAAAGCGGCGGTTCATGCCGAAACGGGTGCGAGCGCAACGACCGGCGAAGGCACCATGCCGGCGAATCGCGCAGGAACGCGCGTACCGGCCGCAGGAGGGCTCGGCAAGGCCGGGAAGTACCGATGCGCACCCAATGACGAACGAGCGGCGCCAGCCGCCCTTCCTGCCCCGATCCATCGTCCTGCGCTGCTCATCCAACCGTACTCCCTCTTCTGCATTGTGCTTATAGGAGAACTGCCGACCGATTTTCCCGACCGCTCGGTCGGCGAAAGCCAAGTGTAACGGACGCGTTTCGCGCACGCCAACCGGGTAAGCCCGGACAGCCTGCGCATCGCAACGCGCCGTCTGCGACCGGATTGCGGGAAAGGGAAAAACGGGGGGACGCGGCGAAGTGCGGAAAAGGCGCGGTGCGAACGCAAGCGCGGAATACGGCAATTGCGCAGGCCGATGCACCATCGGTGGAAATCCGTGCACGCAAATGAAAAAGCGCTGTTGGATTCCGTCCAACAGCGCTTTGGGGTCCGGGCACTTTGTGCCTCGATTGTCTCCTCGTTCTCCACCTGCAAATTCGTTTCGCGGTGCATCAGAACTGAAGTGAATCTTAAAGAGGCTTAAGCACCACGGCAACTTAGCATTTACCCCTATGGTGCATCGCCGCACGAAAATGGGGCACCAGCCTGCCGCGCGGCACCGTCTCGAGCCCGCTGCGACGCCGTTCCGGAGCGCGCCGGATGGTGCTTCGCATCAACGTGCCGCGACGCGCGCGGCATGCGCTCAGGACGCCCTGAGCGGCTTGATCCGCGCGACCATCTCGCCGACGATGCCGCGCCGGAACGCGAGCACGCACGCGATGAAGATCAGCCCGGTGACGATCGTCGTCGATTCGCCGAGCGAATGGAACCACGCGACGCCCGTCGTCGACGCGAGCCATTCGCCGATATCGCCGAGCCGGTCTTCCAAAGCGACGATCAGCGCCGCGCCCAGGAGCGGCCCGAACAGCGTGCCCATCCCGCCGACGAGCGTCATCAGCACGACGAGGCCCGACATCGTCCAGTGCGCATCGGAGAGCGTCTCGAAGCCGAGCACGAGCACCTTCAGCGAGCCGGCCAGCCCCGCGAGCCCGGCCGACAGGATGAACGCGAGCAGCTTGAAGCGGTCGGTGTCGTAGCCCAGCGAGATCGCGCGTGCCTCGTTCTCCTTGATCGCGACGAGCACCTGCCCGAACGGCGAATGGACGACCCTCACGATGAACGCGCACGCGACGACGACCACCGCCAGCACGACGTAGTACAGCGCGACGTCGTTCGACAGGTCGAGCAGCCCGAACAGGTGGCCGCGCGGCACGCCCTGCAGGCCGTCCTCGCCGTGCGTGAACGGCGCCTGCAGGTAGATGAAGTAGACCATCTGCGCGAACGCGAGCGTGATCATCGCGAAGTAGATGCCCTGCCGGCGGATCGCGAACAGCCCGACGACGAGCCCGAGCAGCGTCGCGACGACGGTGCCGACGAGCACGCCGAGTTCCGGCGTGAAACCGAGCGTCTGCATCGAATAGCCGGTCGCGTAGCCGGCGGTCGCGAGGAACATCGCATGGCCGAACGACAGCAGCCCCGTATAGCCGATCAGCAGGTTGAACGCGGCCGCGAACAGTGCGAACGTGAGCACCTTCATCACGAAGACCGGATACGCGCCGATGAACGGCGCGACGAGCAGTGCGGCGAGCAGCACGCCGTAAAGCACTTTTCTCTGCATCATTTTTCCTTGCCGAAGAGGCCCGCCGGACGGAACAGCAGCACGATCGCCATGATCACGAACACGACGGTGGCCGATGCTTCGGGATAGAACACGCGCGTGAAACCTTCGATCACGCCGAGCATCAGGCCCGTGACGATCGAGCCGAGGATCGAGCCCATCCCGCCGATCACGACCACCGCGAACACGGTGATGATCATCGGCTGGCCCATCAGCGGCGACACCTGGATCACCGGCGCGGCCAGCACGCCCGCGAACGCGGCGAGCGCGACGCCGAAGCCGTAGGTGAGCGTGATCATCATCGGCACGTTCACGCCGAACGCCTCGACGAGCTTCGGGTTCTCGGTGCCCGCGCGCAGGTACGCGCCCAGGCGCGTCTTCTCGATCACGAACCACGTCGCGAGACACACTGCGAGCGACGCAACGACGACCCACGCGCGATAGTTCGGCAGGAACATGAAGCCGAGATTGGTCGCGCCGGAAAGCTGCGACGGCACGTCGTACGGCTGGCCCGACGCGCCGTAGATCGAACGGAACACGCCCTCGACGACGAGCGTCAGGCCGAATGTCAGCAGCAGCCCGTACAGGTGATCGAGCTTGTACAGCCAGCGCAGCATCGAGCGCTCGATCGCGATCCCGAACGCGCCGACGACCAGCGGCGCCAGCACGAGCATCGCCCAGTACGGCAGCCCGAGGTACGACAGCCCCATCCACGCGAGCATCGCTCCCAGCATGAACAGCGCGCCGTGCGCGAAGTTGATCACGTTGAGCAGCCCGAAGATCACCGCGAGCCCGAGGCTCAGGATCGCGTAGAACGAGCCGTTGACGAGCCCGAGCAGCAACTGGCTCAGCATCGCCGGCAACGGAATGCCAAAGATTTCCATCGAATCTGCCGCCTGTCAGAATGAGGTTCGTTGCGCGCGCAACCGTCAGGCGCTGCGCGCGCATGCGGCGCACGGCAGGTGCGTGCCCGGCGCACCGCTCGGCCCGCCGCCGTGGCACGCATCAGGCCGCGCGCCACGGCGCGGCGCTTACTTCCACATCGCGCAGCGCGTTTCCTGCTTGGTCGTGAACGCCTGTTCGCCCGGAATCGTCGCGAGCACCTTGTAGTAGTCCCACGGCTCCTTCGATTCGGACGGCTTCTTCACCTCCATCAGATACATGTCGTGGATCATGCTGCCGTCCGCGCGGATATAGCCCTTCGCGTAGAAGTCGCTGATCTTCGCCTTCTTCAGCTCGGCCATCACCTTGTCGGAGTCGGTCGTGCCGGCCGCCTGCACGGCCTTCAGGTAGGTCGTCACCGACGAATAGTCGGCCGCCTGCAGGCTCGACGGCATCTTCTTCATCTTGCCGAAGTAGCGCTGCGCCCACTGGCGCGATGCCGCATCGCGATTCCAGTACCAGCTGTCGGTCAGCACGAGGCCCTGCGTCGTCTCGAGGCCGAGGCTGTGTACGTCGTTGATGAACATCAGCAGCGCGGCGAGCTTCATCGTCTTCGTGATGCCGAATTCCTTCGCGGCCTTGATCGCGTTGATCGTGTCGCCGCCCGCGTTCGCCAGGCCGAGAATCTGCGCCTTCGACGACTGCGCCTGCAGCAGGAACGACGAGAAGTCCGACGCGGACAGCGGGTGCCGCACGTAGCCGAGCACCTGGCCGCCGTTCGCCTTCACGACATCCGACGTGTTCTTCTCGAGCGCCTTGCCGAACGCGTAGTCGGCGGTCAGGAAGAACCACGACTTGCCGCCCTGCTTCACCACCGCCGAACCGGTGCCCTTCGCGAGCGCCATCGTGTCGTACGCGTAGTGGACCGTGTACGGCGTGCACTGCTCGTTGGTCAGCGTGTCGGCGCCCGCGCCGATGTTGATGTAGACCTTCTTCTTCTCGGCCGCGACCTGGTTCATCGACAGTGCGGTGGCCGAGTTCGTGCCGCCGACCAGCAGGTCGAGCCCGCCGCGGTCCATCCACTCGCGCGCCTTCGACGCGGCGATGTCGGCCTTGTTCTGGTGATCGGCATAGACGACCTCGATCGGCTTGCCGAGCACCTTGCCGCCGAAGTCGGCGACCGCCATGCGGATCGCCTCGAGGCCGCCCTGCCCGTCGATGTCCGCGTAAAGCCCCGACATGTCGGTGATGAAGCCGATCTTCACGGTATCCGCGGCATGCGCGGCGCCGGCAGTGAGTGCGGCGGTCGCGAGCGCGAGACAGGCGTGTGCGAGGGTCTTCATTTTCATTGACGTCTCCTGTTGTTCTGATGCGTTGTGGTTGTTCGAGGGCCGCCACGGCTAGCGGCAAGGGAAACGGGGCGGCGTCACACCCCGAGCAGGTCGTGCAGCGTCGGCATCTTGCTTTCCAGTTCGGCCGCACGGAAATGCTCGACGATGCGGCCGTGCTCCATCACGTAGAAGCGGTCGGCAAGCGGCGCGGCGAAGCGGAAATTCTGTTCGACCATCACGATCGTGTAGCCGCGCGCCTTCAGCGCGACGATCATCCGCGCGAGCGCCTGCACGATCACCGGTGCGAGGCCTTCGGAAATCTCGTCGAGCAGCAGCAGGTTCGCGCCGGTGCGCAGGATCCGCGCGACCGCGAGCATCTGCTGCTCGCCGCCGGACAGCCGCGTGCCCTGGCTCTGCCGGCGCGACGCGAGGTTCGGGAACATCGCGTAGATCTCGTCGAGCGACATCGCATGCTCGCGCGACCCGATCGGCGGCGGCAGCATCAGGTTCTCCTCGCACGACAGGCTCGAGAAGATTCCGCGCTCCTCCGGGCAGTAGCCGATGCCGAAATGCGCGATGCGGTGCGTCGCGAGGCCGATCGTCTCGTTGCCCGCGACCTTGATCGACCCGCTGCGGCGGCCCGTGAGGCCCATGATCGCGCGCAGCGTCGTCGTGCGGCCCGCGCCGTTGCGGCCGAGCAGCGTGACGACCTCGCCGCGATGCACCGTCAGGTCGACACCGTGCAATATGTGGGATTCCCCGTACCAGGCCTCCAGGCCCGTGATCTCCAGCGCGGGCGTACCGCTCTCGACGCCGCTCAATTCGCGTTCCTCCCGTTCGCTGTGCTTCATGCGTGCGCCCCCGCGAGCGCCGCATCGGCGCTGCCCATGTAGGCTTCGATCACGAGCGGATTCTTCGACACTTCCGCATACGAGCCTTCGGCCAGCACCTCGCCACGTTGCAGGACGGTGATCGTGTCGGAGATGCCCGCGATCACGTTCATGTTGTGCTCGACCATCAGGATCGTGCGGCCGCTCGCGACCTTCTTGATCAGCGCGGTCACGCGGTCGACGTCCTCGTGGCCCATCCCCTGCGTGGGCTCGTCGAGCAGCATCAGTTCGGGCTCCATCGCGAGCGTCGTCGCGATCTCGAGCGCACGCTTGCGGCCGTACGCGAGTTCGACGGTCGGCACGTGCGCGAAATCGGTGAGGCCGACCTGCGTGAGGAGATCCATCGCGCGATCGTCGAGCCGCTTCAGCGTGCGTTCGCTGCGCCAGAAGTGGAATTCGGTGCCGAGCGCGCGCTGCAGGCCGATGCGCACGTTCTGCAGCGCGGTCAGGTGCGGGAACACGGCCGAGATCTGGAACGAGCGGATGATGCCGCGCCGTGCCACCTGCGCAGGCCGCTCGTCGGTGATGTCGATCCCGTTGAAGACGATCTGGCCGGCCGTCGGTGTCAGGAACTTGGTGAGGAGGTTGAAGCAGGTCGTCTTGCCCGCGCCGTTCGGCCCGATCAGCGCATGAATCGCGCCGCGCCGCACACGCAGGTTGACGCCGTTCACGGCGGTGAAACCCCTGAATTCCTTCGTCAGTCCGCGTGTTTCCAGAATCGTGTCGCCGAGAATCATGTTCCCTTCCGTACGAAGTCAGGCGAAGCACCGGGAAGCGTGGCGCAAGCGGCCGCGAACAGGTCAGCGGATCAGCCGGCTGCCCCCGGGCGCCGTGGTACGCCTCGAGGGTGGTCTCCCGCGCCGACGCGTATGCACATTGCGCAACATTGTCGCGCCGTTGGTGCAGTGCAATCATCGGGATTTGCACTTATAGGGCTGGCCGCGATGCCGCATGCGGCCATGCGCGGTTTTCCGCCACGCTTTTTTGACACGTGCATCATCGACTGTTGACCGCCCGCACGGCGCGGCACGCGTGCAATTGAAAAAGCAGCGCGGCTCGCATGGAGCTTGCCGTTCGAACCGCCGCAACCGGCATGACCGCTGCAACGGCACGGCAGCTTGTTTCGCATATCGAATCAGCGCTCGCCCGCATGACGGCCCGCTGTCGCGCGTGTCAGCGCGCCGTCATGCGGCCGTCACCGTGGCCTCCGTTCGCACCGGCGTCGCGTCGCGCGCCGCGCGGCGATCGGCACGAATCATGTCGCTCGCGCGCTCGGCGATCATCAGCGTCGGCGAATTGGTGTTGCCCGACGTAATGAACGGCATCACCGATGCATCGACGATCCGCAGCCCCGCGACGCCGCGCACGCGCAGCCGGCTGTCGACCACAGCGCGCTCATCGTCGGCACGCCCCATCCGGCAGGTGCCGACCGGATGGAAGATCGTCGTGCCGACGGCGCCGGCCGCTTCGATCAGTTCTGCCTCGGTCCGATACCGTGTGCCCGGCAGGATTTCCTCGGGACGATAGCGCGCAAGTGCCGGCGCGGACGCGATCCGGCGCGTGAGGCGCAGCGCGTTCGCGGCGACATGGCGATCGTGGTCGGTCGACAGATAGTTCGGCGCGATCGCGGGTGCGATGCCCGGATCGGCGCTCGTAACGTGCACGCTGCCGCGCGACGTCGGCCGCAGATGGCAGACGGACGCCGTGAACGCGTTGAAGCTGTGCAGCGGCTCGCCGAAGCGTTCGAGCGACAGCGGCTGCACGTGGTATTCGAGATCGGGGCGCGTGAGCGCGGGATCTTCCGGATCGGATTTCGCGAACGCACCGAGCTGCGACGGCGCCATCGACATCGGCCCGCGCTGCAGCAACGCGTATTCGGCGCCGATCATCAGCTTGCCCCACCAGTGCGCGGACAGCGTGTTGAGCGTGCGCACGCCTTCGACGCGAAACGCCATCCGCAATTGCAGGTGATCCTGCAGGTTTTCGCCAACGCCCGGCAGATCCTGCACGACGTCGATGCCGAGCGCCTGCAGCCGCCGGCCGCAGCCGATACCCGACAGTTCGAGCAGTTGCGGCGAATTCACGGCGCCGGACGTCAGCAGCACTTCCGCACGCGCCCGCGCAACATAATCGGTGCCGCCGCCGTGATACTCGACGCCGACCGCGCGCCGCCCTTCGAAGATCACGCGCTGCGCCTGTGCGCCGGTGATCACGGTCAGGTTCGGGCGCGCCATCGCGGGCCGCAGGAACGCCTTCGACGTATTCCAGCGCACGCCGCGCTTCTGGTTCACCTCGAAATAGCCGACCCCGGAATTGTCGCCGCGGTTGAAATCGTCGGTCGCCGGGATGCCCGTCTGCTGTGCGGCTTGCGCGAACGATTCGAGGATCTCCCAGCGCAGCCGCTGCTTCTCGACGCGCCAGTAGCCGCCCGCGCCGTGCGCGTCGCTCGCGCCCGCATGATGATCCTCGCTGCGCTTGAAGATCGGCAGCACGCTGTCCCACGACCAGCCCTCATCGCCGGTTTCGTGCGCCCAGCTGTCGTAATCCTCGCGCTGGCCGCGCATGTAGATCATCCCGTTGATCGACGAGCAGCCGCCGAGCACGCGGCCGCGCGGATACGACAGTGCGCGGCCGTTGAGTGCCGCTTCGGGCTGCGTCTTGTACAGCCAGTCGGTGCGCGGGTTGCCGATGCAATACAGATAGCCGACCGGGATATGGATCCAGTGATAGTCGTCCTTGCCGCCCGCTTCGAGCAGCAGCACGTGGATGTCGGGATCCTCGGTCAGGCGGTTCGCGAGCACGCAGCCTGCGGTGCCCGCGCCGACGATCACGTAATCGAATTCGCCTTCGAGCGTGCGTTGAGTAGTCACTGCTTGTCTCCTGTCGACCAGCGTTGGCGCTTCAGCGCTTACGCTGGTCCCATGGCGTGGCTGGGTGGAGTCAGCGCTTTAGCGCTTACTCCATCCCCACGGCGGTCGACCCGAGTTAGTGCTTTAGCACTTACTCAGGTCCCATGGCGTGGCTGGATGGAGTCAGCGCTTCAGCACTTACGCTGATCCCATGCAAATCTCGTTGTTGTTCGCCGCGCAGCGCGATGCCGCGCATCATTTCCAGCATAGTGCGTCACGGCGGGTGTCTGCAGCAGCGCCCGCCTGCCCTGCCGTACCCCCGGCCGGAACGCGCCGGGCGACGCGACCGATGAAGCGTACTCCGGCTGCCGGCCGCCGATCCAATGAGTTATGCTGAACTGCGTTATAAGCAGCGCTCATATCACGACGATGGATCTCATCCTGCTCCGCGCGTTCGCGACGGTCGCGCGCGAAGGCAACCTGACGCGCGCCGCCGCGCAACTGCACCTGACGCAGCCGGCTGTCAGCCTGCAGATCAAGCATCTGCAGGAAACGCTCGGCGTCACGCTGTTCACGCGCACGTCGCGCGGGCTCGCGCTCACGCGCGACGGCCAGACGCTGCTGCCGCACGCGGAACGTGCGCTCGCCGCGGCCGCCGACGTGCAGCGCGCCGCTGCTGCGCTGCGGCACGAGGTGCGCGGCCGGCTGCGGATCGGCACGATCCTCGATCCGGGCTTCCTGCGGCTCGGCGGCTTCCTGCGCGCGCTGGTCGAGACCCATCCGCAGATCGAGACCGCGCTGCGGCACGGGATGTCTGGCTGGGTGATCGAACAGGTGCGCGCGCAGGCGCTCGACGTCGGCTACTACATCGGCCGCCCGGGCGAGGACGATCAGCTCGACGGCGCCCTGTTCCACACCGTCACGCTCACGCATTTCCAGTACCGCGTGCTCGCGCCGGCCGGCTGGAAGGAGCGCGTGCAGCGCGCGCACGACTGGCGCGCGCTCGCCGCGCTGCCGTGGATCTGGACGCCGCCGGCGTCCGCGCATCACCGGCTGCTGTCGCGGCGCTTCGCGGAAGCCGGCGCGCAGCCCGTGAAGGTCGCCGAGGTCGACCAGGAGCAGTCGATGCTCGACCTCGTCAAATCGGGCATCGGGTTGACGCTCGCGCGCGACTCGACCGCGCTGGCCGAAGCGCACGCGCATGCGCTGACGATCGTCGAACGCGTGACGGTGCCGACCGAACTGACGTTCGTGACGCTCGCCGAGCGGCGCGACGAGCCGGCGATCGCGGCCGCGCTGCGGCTGATCGAAGCCCAGTGGACGATATGAGCGGCGCTGAAGAAGGCGCGGCCGCCACGGACCGCCATACGCCATACGTCGTCATACGTCGCACACAGCGCACCGGCGTCGCGCAACACGCGGCATCTCGCCGCGCCCCCTGCCCGTCGTCACGCCGCCGCCCCCGCCTTTTTGCTAGATTGTGCGTTCGCACACCGCGAGACCCCGATTGAAGGAGACCCGCATGGCCCGCAACATCGAGATCAAAGCCCGCGCCCGCGAATTCGACCAGCTGCGCGAACGCGCGGCGACGCTCGCGGCCGAAGCGCCGCTGTTCTACCGCCAGCAGGATTTCTTCTACGACGTGCCGCGCGGCCGGCTGAAGCTGCGCCGCTTCGAGGACGGCACGCCGGCCGAACTGATCTTCTACCAGCGCGACGACCGCGACGGCCCGAAGGCGTCGTACTACACGCGCAGCCCGGTGACGAATCCCGACGCGATGCACGCGCTGCTCGCGACCGCGCTGACCACGCGCGGGATCGTGACGAAGGAACGGCACGTGTACCTCGCGGGCCGCACGCGCATCCACCTCGACCGCGTCGACGGCCTCGGCGACTTCATCGAACTGGAAGTCGTGCTCGGCCCCGACGACGACGAAGCCGGCGGCGAAGCCGAAGCGCACGATGTGTTCACGAAGCTCGGCGTGTCGCAGGACGATCTGGTCGCGGTCGCGTACGTCGACCTGCTGAACGCCGGCACGCCGCACGAAGCGGCCTGATCCGGCCCCGCCGGCGACGGCGCGGCACGCGCCGCATGGGGCCTGTTCCCGCTAATAGCGGACTTGCTCTGGCCGCCGCGTCACGCGGCGCCGGGCGCCAGGTGCGCGAGCGGCAGCGCGCCGTTGCGCTTGAAGGTCGTCAGCACGATGTTCGAGCGCACGCTGTCGACGCCCGGCACGCGCATCAGCTTCTTCATCACGAACTGCGACAGCGCGTTCAGGTCGGGCGCGACGATCCGCAACAGGTAGTCCGCATCGCCCACCACCGCATGGCATTCGAGCACTTCGGGCAGCACGTCGATCTGCTGCTGGAACTGCTCGATGATCGAATCGCCGTGATGCTTGAGCTTCAGGCTCGTGAACGCGGTGACGCCGAGCCCGAGCTTTTCGGGCCGCAGCATCACGCGATAGCCTTCGATCACGCCGGCCGCCTCGAGCCGCTGCAGCCGCCTGCCGATCTGCGACGGCGACAGCGGCACCTCCTCGCCGAGCTGCTGATGCGTCGCGCGACCGAAACGCTGCAGCACGTCCAGCAGCGCGAGATCGAAGTGATCGAGTTCCAACATGAGCATTCTCCGCATTGATTCGTGATTTGATGCGAGATTATCGCATCATCATGCAAATCAACGCCAACTTTGCGCCCATTCCGCGAGAAGGCCGCTCTACACTTGCATGGTTCCCAACCACAGCGTGCAGAGCCTGATCATGTCCACCGTCGTCACCGCGAAACTGCAGGAGCAGTTCGACGCGGGCCTCGAAACCCGCGCAGATTTCACCATCGACCAGCCGCTCGAACGCTACGGCCAGGTCGACCATGCGGTGTGGAAGCAGCTCTATGCACGCCAGTCGGCGCTGCTGCGCGGGCGCGCCTGCGGCGCGTTCGTCGCGGGGCTCGGCAAGATCGACCTGCCGGCCGATCGCGTTCCTTCGTTCGCGGACGTGAACCGACAGTTGAAGCCCGCGACGGGCTGGGAGATCGTCGCCGTGCCGGGCCTCGTGCCCGACCGCGTGTTCTTCGGGCATCTCGCGAACCGGCGTTTTCCGGTCACCTGGTGGATGCGCCGTCCCGACCAGCTCGACTACCTGCAGGAACCCGACTGCTTCCACGACCTGTTCGGCCATGTGCCGCTGCTGATCGACCCGGTGTTCGCCGACTACATGCAGGCGTACGGCCGCACCGCGCTCGCGGTCGCCGACGACGAAGCGGCGCTTGCGCGGCTCGCTCGCCTCTACTGGTATACAGTTGAATTCGGGCTGATCCGCGACCCGCACGGCACGAACGGGCTGTCGATCTACGGCGCCGGAATCGTATCGAGCAAGGGCGAGAGCCTGTACAGCCTCGAAAGTGCTGCACCGAACCGGCTCGGCTTCGACCTCGAGCGCGTGATGCGCACGAAGTACCGGATCGACACGTTCCAGAAGACCTACTTCGTGATCGACGATTTCGCGCAGCTGTTCGCGCTCGCCGACATCGACGGCCGCGCGCTGGCAGACCGGCTCGCGGCGCTGCCCGAATTCGCGGCCGGCGCGGTGCTCGATACCGATCGCGTGCTGCATCGCGGCACGGGCGAAGGCTGGCCCGACGACGCCGACGCGTGACGCGCCAGCGCGCGCCGGAGGCCGGATGCCCGTCGCCGGATGGCCGTCCCACAACTATGAAACAATGACCGGTGCCGGCTGCGCCGCGCGGCGCAGCCGCGCACGGGCGCCGTTACCGAACGAGAGGTGCAAGATGATCCACAAGCTCACATCAGAAGAACGCAAGACCCGGCTCGAAGGCCTGCCGCTCTGGACGGCCGTGCCGGGCCGCGACGCGATCCAGCGCAGCCTGCGCTTCGCCGATTTCAACGAAGCGTTCGGCTTCATGACGCGCGTCGCGATCAAGGCGCAGGAAATGAACCACCATCCTGAATGGTTCAACGTGTACAACCGCGTCGACGTCACGCTGTCGACCCACGACGCCGACGGCCTGACCGAACGCGACATCGAACTCGCGCTGTTCATCGACCGGGCCGGCGCGCACGCGCAACCGGCCGCGTGAGCCCTTCGTCTACCGCCGCGCGTCTTTCGGTGCGCGGCGCGTCAACTTTTCATTTCGCTGAACGTTTTCTAGGATGTAGTCAGCGAAAGCCTTCAGCTTTCCAAGCCATCCTTAAGCCGCACGTAAGTCTCGTATGCTTTCCGCGCCTTGGGGTCCAAACCTTCCAGTTGCAGCGCGCTTTCGCGCTGTACAATCAGCAGCGCATACGGCTTGGAGAGCGCGCTGGCCTCTTCGCAGAGTTTGAGTTCGTCGCCGCTCGACGGCGAGCGTGCGCGCCAGAAATTGATCGCGGCTTCAAGGTCGTTGATCGAAATATCGGACATGATTGGATTTAATCGTTCGCTGGCCGCCATGCTTGATGTCACGCGATGCGGCGCTCCTGTGGAAACGGCTTCGTGCTGTCCGCGTGCCTGAACCGCCAACCCATTGTACTTGAGCGAACTTCATGCGACTCCTTCTGATCGAAGACGACCGCCCCATCGCACGCGGTATCCAGAGCAGCCTCGAGCAGGCTGGCTTCACCGTCGACATGGTGCATGACGGCATTTTTGCCGAACAGGCGCTGGCACAAAACCGCCACGAACTCGTGATCCTCGACCTCGGCCTGCCGGGCATCGACGGAATGACGCTGCTCACGCGCTTCCGCCAGACCAACCGCCACACGCCCGTAATCGTGCTGACCGCACGCGACGAGCTGAACGACCGGATCCAGGGCCTGAACTCGGGCGCCGACGACTACATGCTCAAGCCGTTCGAACCGGCCGAGCTCGAAGCGCGCATCCGCGCGGTGATGCGCCGCAGCGGCCCGCACAGCGACATGCCGCGTCCGGAAGTGTCGCTCGGCGGCGTCCGCCTGTCGGGCGTCGATCGCCGCATCTTCAACGACGACAAGCCGCTCGAACTGTCGCCGCGCGAATTCGCGGTGCTCGAGATGCTGCTGCTGCGTCACGGCCGCGTCGTCAGCAAGGCCCAGTTGCAGGATCACCTCACGCACTTCGGCGGCGATCTCGGCGATACCGCTATCGAAGTCTATGTGCACCGCGTGCGCAAGAAACTCGAGCAGTGCCGTGTCGAAATCGTCACGGTGCGCGGCTTCGGCTACCTGCTGCAGGAAATCCGCCAGACGGCGAGCGTCTGAGCGGCGGCACGCCGGCCGGCCGCGTGCCGCCGGCATGTGGCCCTGCTCCGCGTCGCTGCCCGGCGCACGACCGCGCCGCTCCCCGTGAGCGGCGCTTATCCATTTGCCCGTCGAAATGTCTCCTGATCCGGCTGTGACCACCAGCCTGCGCCGCTCGCTGCTCCGGCGCCTCGCCGCACCGCTGTCGATGCTCGCGCTGATGAGCGGCCTGATTGCCTACTGGCTCGCGTGGCAATACACGCAGCACGTGATCGACCGCTCGCTCGCCGATCTCGCGACCGCCATCTCGAAACAGATCCAGATCGCCGGCCCCGACGCGCCGTTCACGGTGCCGCCGCTCGCGCAGGCGATGTTCTCCGATCCGGCCGAAGCGCTGATCTACCGGATCAGCGACGGCGAACAGGAACTCGCCGGCGATCCGAAGCTGCCGCTGCGGGGCATCAATGTGCGCCGCATGCATCACGCGTACGTGTTCGAGGCCGAGTACGACAACCGCGCGGTGCGCGTCGCACAGGTGCGCGTCGACAATGTCGAAGGCGGCAAGCCGATGGTCGTCGAGGTCGCGCAGCCGGTGCGGCACCGCTACCGGATCGCGGCCGAATTCCTCGTCGCGATCATGATGCCGCTGCTGCTGCTCCTCCTCGCGGGCTGGGGCATCGTGTGGCGCGTCGTGAACCAGCAGCTCGGCCCGCTCACGCATCTCGCCGATTCACTGAACCGGCAGACCCACACGTCGCTGGAACCGGTCGACGAAACCGAGGTACCGCTGGAGATCCGGCCGCTGACGAGCGCGATGAACGCGCTGCTCGGCCGCCTGAAGACCGCGCTCGACGCGCAGCGCAAGTTCATCGCCGATGCCGCGCACCAGTTGCGCACGCCGCTCACGGCCGTGAAGCTCCATGCGGAGCAGGCGGCCGTTGCACGCGACCCGCACCAGACCTTCGCCGCGGTGCGCGAACTGCGTGCGGCCGCCGACCGTGCGGTGCGGCTGTCGAACCAGTTGCTGTCGCTCGCGCGTGCGGAGCCGGGCGAACAGGCCGCGCGGTTCGTCGACGTCGACCTCGCGGCGATGGCGTTCGAGACGGGTGCCGAGTGGGTACCGCGCGCGCTCGCGTCGCATGTCGACCTCGGCTTCCAGCGCAGCGACGACCCCGGCGACGACGAGAAGCTGATCGTGCGCGGCAACCCCGTGCTGCTGCGCGAGGTGATTGCGAACCTGCTCGACAATGCGCTGAAATACGTGCCGCTCGCGCGGCCGGACGGCGCGCGGATCACGGTGAACGTCGCGCGCAGCGCGCTCGAAGACGGCCAGCCGGCCGCCGAGATCGTCGTCGAGGACAACGGCCCTGGCGTGCCCGCGAACCAGCAGGCCGACCTGTTCAAGCGCTTCTTCCGCGGCGACGCGCAAAGCGGCAACGGCGTCGAGACGGGCGCCGGGCTCGGCCTCGCGATCGTGCACGACATCATCGCGATGCATGGCGGCACCGTGTCGTACGAGGATGCATCGGAAGGCGGCTCGCGCTTCGTGGTGAGGGTACCGCTCGCCCAGCGCACGGAGAAACCGGCCAGCGAAACGCCGGCCGCCGCGTCGGCGCATTGAGCGACCATCGGGCGATTCGCGTCGGGCGAGCGTTGACCGGGCCGCCCGACGGATAAGGAAACGGGAAGGACTGCCGCGCAACGCGGCAGCCGTCTGCTGAAGCGGCAGCGCGCGATGCGCGGCCGCCTGCGTCACTTCTTGTTTTTCTTGTCCTTCGCGCTGGACTCGGACTTGCCGTCCTTCTTGGCCTTCTTCTTTTTCTTCTTCTCGCCGTCCTCCGACGTCGCGAGCAGCGTGCCGCGGCACGAGGCTGCGCCGCAATGGCACGCGTATTCGCGCTTGAGCTTCTTCGTCAGCTTCGCGTCGATCACGAGGCCGTAGTCGTAGAACAGCTCCTCTTCCGGTCCGATGTCGCGCAGCGCGTGGATATATACGCGGCCCTTCACCTCCTCCGCCTCGCAGTTCGGCGCGCACGAATGGTTGATCCAGCGCGCGCTGTTGCCGTCGATCTTGCCGTCGATCACGCCGCCTTCGTCCAGTGCGAAGTAGAACGTATGGTTCGGCTCGCTCGGATCGTGCGGATGGCGACGCAGCGCTTCCTTCCACGAAATTCGCTCGCCCTTGTATTCCACTACGCGTTCGCCGGCCCTGATCGGCGCCACCGCGAACACGCCCTTGCCGTGTACTCCCGAGCGGCGCACCGCGATCCTGCGTGAACTCATCGAACGAATCCTTGTGAAGACGAATGAATGGAAGACGGCCGCGGTCGCGGCCTGGCGCGCGCCAAACGAAAACGCGGCACCGGTCGGTGCCGCGTCGGGGCATGCGGCGAATCACCCGCATCCTACACGTTCGATATTGCTTCGTTCAACATCGCGCGCAATATTGCGCGCTTGACGCGTCAACGCTGGCCGAATGCGATGTCGCCGAACAACGCCTTGTGCTCGCGCGGCTGCGAGCGCCAGTACTGCGGCGGCGCCGTCACCTGCGCGCCGAGCTCGGCCGCCGCGTGCCACGGCCAGCGCGGGTCGTACAGCATCGCTCGCGCCATCGCGACGAAATCGGCATCGCCGGCCTCGATGAGCCGGTTCGCATGCGCGGGCTCGTTGATCAGGCCGACCGCCATCGTCGGCATGCCGACCGCGCGCTTCACGGCCTGCGCGAACGGCACCTGGTAGCCGGGCGACAGCGGAATCTTCTGCAGCGGCGACACACCGCCGGACGACACGTCGATCCAGTCGCAGCCACGGCGCTTCAGTTCATGCGCGAACGCGATCGTGTCGTCCAGCTCCCAGCCGCCTTCGACCCAGTCGGTCGCGGACACGCGCACGCCGACCGGCCGGTCTTCGGGAAACGCCGCGCGCACGATCTCGAAGATCTCCAGCGGAAAACGCATCCGGTTTTCGCGCGACCCGCCGTATTCGTCGGTGCGCCGGTTCGCGAGCGGCGACAGGAACTGGTGCAGCAGGTAGCCGTGCGCCGCATGCACTTCGATCGCGTCGATGCCGAGCCGCGCGGCACGCTTCGCGGCAGCCGCGAACGCATCACGGATCCGGTTCAGGCCCGCGGCGTCGAGCGCGAGCGGCGGCGTCTCGCCTTCCTTGTGCGGTACGGCCGACGGCCCATGCGGCAGCCAGCCGCCGTCCGCGACGGACACGAGCTGACCGCCCTGCCAGGGCACGTCGCTCGACGCCTTGCGCCCCGCATGCGACAACTGCATCGCGACGCGGACCGGCGAATGCTTGCGGATCGCGGCCAGCACCGGCTTCAGCGCGGCTTCGGTCGCGTCGTCCCAGAGGCCGAGGTCGCCGTGCGTGATGCGCCCGTCGGGCTCCACCGCAGTTGCCTCGATGCAGAGCAGGCCCGCGCCCGACAGCGCGAGATGGCCGAGGTGAATCATGTGCCAGTCGGTCGCTTCGCCGCGTTCGGCCGAATACTGGCACATCGGGGAGATCACGATCCGGTTCGGAAGGGTCACGCCGCGCAGCGTGAACGGGGAAAACAGCGCAGTCATGGAAGCCGCTCGCCTGGAAAGGGAAAGAGCGGACGAGCGTAGCACGCAGGCTTGAAGCGTGCAGATGGCCCGATCGGCAGTAAGCGGATGGTCAGGTACGGCCGGCAGCGAGTTGCCGGCGCGGCGGGAAACGCGTTGCATGCAGCGATGCGCCGGCCTGCAACGGATGCGGGCCGGGCCAAGGATTCGCGGCGAACCGCGCCGCCCGCGGCGTCAGAACCCGATGCTGTCGAGCCACTCCGCGAACATGCGCCGCGCGGCCGTCTCGAGCACGGGGCCGTACTGCGCGGTATCGGCACGCAACTGGCTTGCATCGATGCCGGGCGTCGCCGCGATTTCGCCGGCGTTCCCGATCAGCCAGGGTTCGAAGCGGTCGGTGCGGATTTCCGGATGGCACTGCAGCGCCAGCACGTGCTGCCCCCACGCGAATGCCTGGTGGCGGCACGCCGGCGTCGACGCGAGATGGATCGCGCCGCCTGGCAGGTCGAACGTATCGCCGTGCCAGTGCAGCATCGATGTCGCCGCGCCATCGAGATGGCGCAACGGCGACGCGCGGCCGGCATCGGTGAGCGTCAGCGGCGCCCAGCCGAGTTCGTGCTGCGCCGCCGGATAGACGCGCGCGCCGAGCGCACGGGCGATGAACTGCGCGCCGAGGCAGATGCCGAGAATCGGCAGCCCCGCGTCGATGCGCTGGCGCACGAGCGCCGCGAGCGGCGCGATCGTCGGATACTGCGCATCGTCGTACACGCTGAGCGGCCCGCCGAGCACGACGAACAGCGACGGCTGGAGCACATCGAGAACCTCGAACCGCGACGATCCGACGTCTACGTAGCGCACCCGCCGGCCCCGTTCGCCGAGCACCTGCTCGAAGCTCCCGAGATCCTCGAAATGCACGTGGCGGATCGCCACGACTTCAGCGTTCATCATCGGCCTCCCGGTCGATCGACGGACGTCAGCCTGCGAAAATCTTCCAGGTCTTCTTCTGCGTCGCCGCGTCGGCTTCTTCCTGCACCGAGCAGTCGAGACGCAGGTCGCTGTCGGACATCGAGATGTCGAGCGCCGCGCAGTGATGCACGGTCTTCTTCGACAGCTTGCCCGGCTGGAAGTGGGCGCACGTCAAGCACATGCGCTGCGGCGGCGTCGCGCCGGCCACCTGCAGCTCGCGCAGCGTCTTCAGCAGCGCGCGATACAGTCCGCCCTGCTCGTCCGCGCCGAGCTTGCCGACCGCTTTCGTCAGGAATTCAGGCCATTGCAGCGCCTTCTTCGCGGCCGTGCGACCACGCGCCGACAGGCGCACGGCCAGTGCGCGGCCGTCGTCCAGCGCACGGCGCTTCTCGACGAGCCCCTTCGTCTCGAGCGTGCTGACCGCATCGCTCGTGGTCGCCGCGGTGAGCTGCGTCTCGCGCGCGATCTCACCGAGCCGCATCGGGCCCTTGCGCTGCAGCAGCAGCACGAGAATTTCGCCCTGCGTCGGCGTCAGGCCTGCGCCTTCCGCCCAATCCCATGCCTGGCTTCGCATGGCCGTACTCAACCGCAGCAGGCTGTGGGTGACACGTCCCGAAGCCTGGTTCCCGTAAACGCCTTCGCTCATAGTCTTTTCGCTTTGCCGCCGCCCGGAATGCCGAGCGGCCGTAGTGTGGAGATCGAATGTCCGTCTCAAAACAGACGCCCTCTTGCGAGTGCGTCAGCACGGCCGTCGCGAGGCACACGCGGCGGTCGCATTCGCGGCGACCGGTGAGACACGCGTCGTTCCGGTGTCCGCAAAGCCGACATTCTAAGCGAGAGCGGAAAATCGCACAGCTAAGTTATCCCCTGCATTCTGTGGAAAATCGCTGGATAACTGAATTTTTTCGTTGTGCCTGCAATGCCGCACACCCGCGGAACCAGTGCATCGGCATTTTCCTGTTCGGATCGGCCATCGCGCGAATGGCAATGATCCACCGGGTTATCCCGCCCGCAGATCGTTGACTTTGCAGAGGAATGTAGGGTTATCCACAGATTTTCAGGGCGACTGGCAACGATTTCGGCCGGAAACCGGGCCGGCCGTCGTTCAGCGAATCGCGACGCGGTCGAGTCCGCAATCTGCAAAACATTTTTTCATTCACGCCAGCGTAAGCACTGCTGCCGGACCGTTTCGTTCAGCGATTTTTCCTGTTTGAAAACGGTTCTCAACCACGATGCGTCGTTTACGCGCGCCTTGGCAAGCGCGCCGATCTCGTCGAGCGCCGCGCGCGAACCGAGCGCGGCCGCATGCGGCGCGATCCGGTCGAGCGTGTCGAGGATGTCTTCCGCGATCGTGCGGCGTTCACCCGTCTGAGGATTCACGCAGGTCCCCTCGAGCCCGAAGCGGCACGCTTCGAAACGGTTGAACGTATAGACGAGGTAGTCGTCCTCCGACAGCTTCAGCGGCCGGTCGGTCAGCAGGTAGCGCGCGAGCGTCTGGATGTAGCAGGCGATCGCCGCCGCGCGGTCGACCGACAGCGGCGTATCCATCACGCGCACCTCGATCGTCCCGTAGCCGGGCTTCGGGCGGATGTCCCAGTAGAAGTCCTTCATCGAGTTGACGACGCCCGTGTTCACCATCTTCATGAAGTACTCCTCGAAGCTGTCCCAGGTCAGCACGAACGGCGCGCGGCCCGACAGCGGGAACGCGAACACCGAATTCAGGCGTGCCGAATGGAAGCCCGTGTCGACGTTCTGCACGAACGGCGACGATGCGGACAACGCGATGAAGTGCGGAATGAAGCGCGACATCGAGTGCAGCAGGAACAGCGCGCTGTCCGGATCGGGACAGCCGATGTGCACGTGCTGGCCGAACACGGTGAACTGTTTGGCCAGATAGCCGTACAGCTCGGAGATGTACTGGAAGCGCGGCGCATCGTAGATCTGCCGGTCGCTCCATTGCTGGAACGCGTGCGTGCCGCCGCCGGCGAGCCCGACGTTGAGCTGGTCGGCCGCCTTCACGAGCACGTCGCGGATCGCATGCAGCTCGCTGACCGCCTGCTCGTGCGAATGGCAGATGCCGGTCGACAGCTCGATCATGCTCTCGGTGATTTCCGGCGTGATGTTGCCCGGAAAGGTCTCGCCCTGGATCAGGCGCATCAGGTCGGATGCAGCCTTGGTCAGGTCGTAGTTGTGCGTGTTGACGACCTGGATCTCCAGTTCGACGCCGAACGTGAACGGTTCGGAATTGACGAAGGTTTCGAGTGCCATGGCAGGTTCCGGAATCAGTTGCTGTCGCTGCGTTCGCCGACCGCCGACAGGCAGCGGTAGACGACGAACGGGCTGACGAGCTGCAGGATCACGATCGTGCACATCACGATCGCACGCAGGTGCGGGTCGAAATTCGGATAGAGCTGGTAGGTATCGTCGACGAGCAGGTACGACAGCGCGGACATCGGCGTAAGCGCGATGCCGAGCGCGACGCCCTGCTTCATCCCGATGCCGCTCGGCTTCGCGAATGCGACGACGCCGGCCAGCTTCGCGACGAGCCGCGTGACGATCAGCACGATCGAGAGCAGCCCGCCGAGCGCGATGTCGCCCCACGTGAACGACGTGAGCGTCAGCACGAACAGGACCACCGTCAGCAGCCAGCCGGCCGTGCCGAAATGCTCGGGCCACAGCTGCGGACGCGCTTCGAGGTTCTTCACGATGATGCCCGCGAGCAACAGCGTGAGCAGCGTCGACAGCTTCAACGCCTGTGCCACCGCGATCGCCAGCATCACGAGCCCGAACAGCGCGACGAACGAATGCTCGTCGCGCATCGTCGACGTCATGTGGCGGAACAGGAAATTGCACGAACGCGCGACGAGGTACGCGACGATGAACGAACCGGCGATCAGGTAGAGCGGCTGCAGGATCGTCGCGAACACGTTGCCGTACGCTTCCTGGTGCAGCCAGCTCGTGACGAGCTTGGTCAGCACGATCGCGTACACGCTGTTGAGCGCCGTGAGCGTGATGAGGCGCTGCGACACCTGCCCTTCCGCGCGCAGTTCGGTCTTGAGCTGGATCACCATCGACGGCGACGTCGCGATCGCGATCGCCGACAGCACGAGCGCAACCATTCCCGACATGCCGAGCGCAAGCATCACGAACAGCACGAGCACGAACGTCAGCGTGGCTTCCGCGAGACTCGACGCGACGAGCCACGGATTGCGCCGGATCCAGCGCAGGTCGAGGCGGCTGCCGAGCTCGAACAGCAGCAGGCCGAGCGCGACGTCGATCAGCAGCCGCGACGTTTGGTCGGTACTTGCGTCGATCACGCCGAATCCGAACGAACCGGCGACGAGACCGATTACCGCATAGCCGGTGATGCGCGGCAGGCGCCATGCGCGATAGCACAGTTCGCCGCACAGGCCGGCCGCGAACAGCGCGAGCCCGGCCCAGAACACGGCATCCGGCGCGAGCGGCCAGTTGGGCAGAAATGAGAACGCCGACTTCATCGTGGTGACTTCTCCTTTGGAAGCAACCGCCAGCGACGCGGGGTCAAGCGTCAGAAATGGATGCGCGCCGGCTGGGTATCGCCCCGAATGTGATTGTTGTGGTCGACGACGGCGGGACATGGGGTCCGCCTGTTCCGCCATCCGGCGGAAAGTCGCACAGGTTGCCGATCTGGATTGTCGGCCTGGTGTGTGAACGGACTGCGCAGTCTCGAAGATTCAGATTCGAAACCGTGCCGACCGTTCCATTGAAGCTTGTCCGGCGCCTGGCCGGACGAACGCGAAGGAAACCGATTGTGCCACAGCTTTTTCGGTCTGGAACCCATTGAATCGACTCGCTGCGCTGTGCGGCACCACAGGTCTTTGGTTTCAAAGGTTTACTTGTATATATACGTAGTAGAAGTTAACAAAGGACGCACAGTTCTGTGGATAACTTCGGTTTACGCTGACGGATCAATGCGTTGGCGAAACCATAACCCGTTGCACAGGCTGTTCGTGCACAGAAGTTTGAGATGAGCAACTTTGGGGCCGTTTCACAGCTGTGCCGAGTTGCCCAGTTTACGTCCACTGTGATTACACACGAAGTGCATGTGGATTTCGCAAGGTTATCCACAGCGCCGAGTGGATAACCTTGCACCGAGAAGCCGGAAAACTGTGAGCGATTCGTGCGGCAGGAAGCCGATCAGCCGGCTGAGCCGACGCGGCGCGCGCGCAGTGCGCGGATCAGGAAACGTGCAGGATCGACGGCTTCGGCGAGTTCGCGCTCGAGCGGCCACGGCTCGCCTTCGAGTTGCGATGCGATCAGTTCGGCGCCGAGCGCGGCCCACACGAGGCCGCGCGAGCCAAAGCCGAATGCGCCGTAGAGGCCGGGCGTGCGCGGCAGGTCGCGCGCCTTTGCGCCGCTCAGCGCGCGTGCGTTCGCGACGGCCTGCGCTTCGTCCGCGAGCGGGCCGATCAGCGGCAGGCGATCGGCGACGACCCAGCGGAATGCAACGCGGCCGCGCAGCGTGCCCAGGTCCGGCACGTCGCCGATCAGGCCCGGCAGCAGGTGCCGCACGCGGTCGAGGTTTTCGATGTGACCGGCCCCGCGCATCTCCGGATCGACGTCGTCGGGTTCGAATGTCGCGCCGATCAGCAGCGTGCCGTCGTCGAGCGGCACCGCGTAACCGTCGCCGATCGCCGGGCACGGCAGCGGCGCCGCGCTGCCGGGCGGCAGCAGCGTGAGCTGGCCGCGCACCGGTTGCAGCACGACATGCTGCAGCCCCGCGAGACGCACGGCGTCGCCCGCGTTTGCGAGCACGACGACGGGCGCTTCGGCCAGCGTGCCGCCTGCTGCATCGAGCGCATGCCATGCGTCGCCCCGCCGCTCGAGCCGCGCGACGCCGGTGGACGCGAGCAAGCGCACGCGTTCGCCGGCCGCCGCGTATTGCGCCGCGCACAGCCCGGCCGGCCAGACGGCGCCGCCGTGCGGAAACAGCAGGCCGCCATGCGCGACCGGCAGGTTCAGATGCGCGCGCGCGGCGTCGGTATCGAGCAGCGACGCATAGTCGGACGGCGCGCCGAACGCATCGAATGCATCGCGCATCCGCGCGAAGTCGTCGGCCGATTCGGCGAGATGGATCATCCCGTGCGTGCTGCGCGCGAACGCATGGCCCGCGCGTTCGAGTGCGCGCCAGCGTGCGATCGCGTGCAGGAAGCCGCTGCGCGTGAGCCGGCTTGCGACGTTGTCGTCGCGTGTCATCAGCGGATGGAATACGCCGGCAGGATTGCCCGACGCTTCGCTCGCGATCCGTTCGTGCCGCTCGATCAGCGTGACGTCCCAGCCGCGCGCGGCCAGGCGTTCGACGACCGCGCAGCCGGCCAGGCCCGCGCCGATCACGATCGCGCGGCGTGCCGCAACGGGCAGTGCGCGCGGCGGCTCGTGCCGGCGAGCGCGCCAGCGCGGCGCATATTCGCCGACGAGCGAATCGTCGACTTCACGATACGTGAAACCCGATTCGCCGAGTGCGTGTTTCACGGCGCCGAAATTCGCATGCGCTGCAAACGTCGCGCCTTCGCCGGCGATTTTCGCGAGCGCACGAACCACGTCGGTCGCGCGGAGATTCGCGTCGTTCGACGACGCGAAGCCGTCAATATAAAACGCATCGGCGCGCGCGACGAGCTTCGTCAACATGTCGACGGCATCGCCGAACGCGAGCGTGAGCACCACGCGCCCTTCGTCGAATTCCAGTCGGTGCAGGCCCGGCACGAGCATCGGCCAGGCGTCGACCAGTGCGTCGACGTCGGCCGATATGGTTGTGTTCGCAACGATATGCGAAACCGCGCGGCGCAGGTCGTCGCGCGAGAACGGATGCGGCTCGACTGCGACGAAATGCAGCCGCTCGCAGCGCGCCTGATCGTCGCGCCACGCGGCCCATGCCGCGAGGAAGTGGCTGCCCGCGCCGAATCCCGTCGCGACGATCGTGAACGTGCGGCGGCCTTGCCAGCGCGCCGGCAGCCCGTTGCCGGAGACGCACACGTGATGCGCAAGCGCACCTGATGCGTCGCGATGGAGGTCGCCGTACTCGGGCGAAACAAGCGTGCCGTCGTCGCGAAGCGCGAGCGTGGCGGGAACAAGTCGGTCGGGCATGCGAAACAAAAAACGTGGCAGCCAAGCCTGGCAAGGGATTGCGCGGGGTCGTCCGAGCAGCCGTTGGAAAAATCCAACGGGGCGGCGCACGGGCGGACCGCGCTGCGTATCCTGTCCGGTTGGCGCAGGTCAAAAAACGGGCAATCGACGATTCATTCGGCGAAATACTGATGAAAATCTTTGAAACCCTTGTCGTTATTGGGTTTGCGCTGCGCTATCATAGCAACGCCGTACCGCGGGGTGGCCGCCGGCAAGCCGGAGGGCGCGTCGCGCGGGCCAGGATTCGGCGCTGTGTCGTCGGAGTCTGACTCTCGACGGCACGGTTCGCGCACGTATAATCGGCGCGTTCGCGCTGTTCGTGTCAACCTAACCTGATAAAGGAACCTTAATGAACAAACAGGAACTGATCGACGCCGTCGCCGCCCAAACGGGCGCCAGCAAGGCTCAAACCGGCGAAACGCTGGACACGCTGCTCGAAGTCATCAAGAAGGCCGTGTCGAAGGGTGATGCGGTTCAGCTGATCGGCTTCGGCAGCTTTGGTTCGGGCAAGCGCGCAGCACGTACGGGCCGCAACCCGAAGACCGGTGAAACCATCAAGATCCCGGCAGCCAAGACGGTCAAGTTCACGGCTGGCAAGGCGTTCAAGGACGCCGTCAACAAGCGTTAAACCAGCGCCTGTTCCAGAAAAAACCCGCCTTTCGGCGGGTTTTTTGTTGGGCGCGCGCGGCATTTTCGCCACAGTCCGCGCCACTCTTGCAAGATTTAACGGTTGTTTTTACAAGCCGTTACCATGCCGTTACGCGTGCACGATTTGGGTGTCGCCGTGATCGTCGTCGTCGTGCGAATCGACATCCCACGCCGGGAACGGATCGTCGAACGCGCTCCATCCTGCCGCGCCGACGGCGAATTCCGCATCGGTCAGCAGGCACGCGTCGAGCTTCTCGCGCCATGCATCGGCATCGAGCGCGATGCCGATCAGCACGAGTTCCTGCCGGCGATCGCCGACCGTGCGATCGTCGAGATCGCCATGCCATTCGGCGCGGATTTCGGCGAGCAGCTCGTCGTCGTCCGGCCATTCCGCGCGATCCTGCGCGGCCCACCAGAGACCCGCCGGGCCATGCCGGCATACGCCGCCCGCCTGCGACAGCGAGCCTGCGATGTCGTTGCGCGTCGCGAGCCAGAAGAAGCCCTTGCTGCGCAGCACGCCCGGCCACTCCTGGTGCAGCAGCGCCCAGAGTCGTGCCGGATGGAACGGTCGGCGCGCGCGGTAAACAAAATTGCCGATCCCGAATTCGTCGGCTTCGCCGTGCACGTGCGCATGATGCTCGTCATGGCAATCGGGATCGTCGCAATGCGTGTGATCGTGATCGAGCGACGCGAGCCAGCCCGGCGCATTCGCTGCTTCGTCGAAATCGAAGCGGCCCGTGTTCAGCACTTCGTCGAGCGGCACGTTGCCGAACGTCGACACGACCTGGTGCGCGCGCGGATTGAGCCGGGCGAGGATGTGCTGCAGGCGCGCGAGTTCGTCCGCGCCGACGAGGTCGGCCTTGTTGATCACCAGCACGTCGCAGAATTCGATCTGCTCGATCAGCAGTTCGACGAGCGTGCGATCGTCTTCGTCCGATGCGGCGATGCCGCGCGTCGCGAGTGCGTCGTCGGAGCCGTAGTCGCGCAGGAAGTTGTACGCGTCGACCACGGTGACGAGCGTGTCGAGACGCGCGAGTTTCGACAGCGATTCGCCGTCGTCGTCGACGAACGTGAAGGTTTCGGCGATCGGCATCGGCTCCGCGATACCGGTCGATTCGATCATGATCGCGTCGAAGCGACCCTCGGACGCGAGGTTGCGGATCTCGACGAGCAGGTCGTCGCGCAGCGTGCAGCAGATGCAGCCGTTCGACATTTCGACGAGGCGTTCCTCGACGCGCGACAGCGCCTGCGCGTCGCGCACGAGCGACGCGTCGATGTTGACCGCCGCGAGATCGTTGACGATCACGGCGACTTTCAGGCCCGCGCGGTTCGCGAGGACGTGATTGAGCAGCGTGGTCTTGCCGGCGCCGAGGAAGCCGGACAGCACGGTGACGGGCAACGGCTGGTTCATTGCGGTACACACCAACGGAAAAGATGAAAAAGCGGCCGCGGCACCCTTCCGGGGCGCGATCGGCCCGCGGACGGGCAAACGTGCGGCGTGAGCCCGCATTGTGCATCAAACGCGCGCCGGCCGGCCGGCGCCGCGTCAGGCCGCGATGCGGCGCGGCGTCACTGCGCGGGCGGCAGCAGCTTCCATTGCGTCAGGATGCCGGCGATCTGCCGCGCGTACTTGTCGCGCAGCGACGGCGTTTCGGAATGGTAGGCGCCGACGGCCTGCCACGTGTTGCCGTAGCGGTTCATCTTCTGTTTCAGATGCCACGCGGCGACGTATACGTTCTTGCACGGTTCCATCAGCGTGCCGCGGTCGATCCCGTAGCGCGACAGCGTCGACAGGTGGACGGAATTGATCTGCATCAGGCCGTAGTCGATCGAGCCGTTCGTGTTCTTGTTCAGCGCGCCGGGCCGGTTGCGCGATTCCTGCCACGCGATCGCGCGCAGGATCAGCGGATTGACCTGCTGGTATCTGGCTGCCTCGTCGAAACAATCCGCGCGAGCGTTTGCGCTGGCGAACCACACGCCGGCGGCGATCAACGCAATCGAAGCGAACCGTCTGTTCATGGTGCGAAAACGAAAAGGAATTGCGCGAGGGGTCGGGAAAACCCGTGCCTGTTATTCGTGCGGCGAGAAACGCGTCGCACGTATCATACCGACAGTCCGTCAGGTTGCGACATGCGGAAATACGACAGCCGGGTTATACCGCATTTCCGTGTCGGTTCATCGCGAAACGGGGGCGATGGCCGGCGTGCCGGTATGGTACCGAATCTTACATATCACATACGACTCGCCCGATACATGTCGTATGTGAGACAGTCTTCGGGTCAATGTGATATTTCGGACATGAAAAGCTGCTAATGTCGCCTTTTTCGGACTTGGATCCCAGCACTACCGCCGGAAGCGGCCTGAGCCGGCATCGACCCATTCATCCATGACAAGAAATCGCTTCGTTATGCGGCGCATTGCCACGACCCTCGTCGTCGCCGGCATCATCGTCTCGCAGGCCGCCTACGCTCAGGTCACGCTCAACTTCGTGAATGCGGATATCGACCAGGTCGCGAAGGCGATCGGCGCCGCAACCGGCAAGACCATCATCGTCGACCCCCGTGTGAAGGGGCAGCTCAATCTCGTTGCCGAACGTCCGGTGCCGGAAGACCAGGCGCTGAAGACGCTGCAGTCGGCGCTGCGCATGCAGGGCTTCGCGCTCGTGCAGGATCACGGCGTGCTGAAGGTCGTGCCCGAGGCCGACGCGAAGCTGCAGGGCGTGCCGACCTACGTCGGCAACGCGCCGCAGGCGCGCGGCGACCAGGTGATCACGCAGGTGTTCGAGCTGCACAACGAATCGGCGAACAACCTGCTGCCCGTGCTGCGGCCGCTGATCTCGCCGAACAACACGGTGACGGCCTACCCGGCGAACAACACGATCGTCGTCACCGACTACGCGGACAACGTGCGGCGCATCGCGCAGATCATCGCCGGCGTCGACAGCGCCGCGGGCGCGCAGGTGCAGGTCGTTCCGCTGCGCAACGCGAACGCGATCGACCTCGCCGCACAGTTGCAGAAAATGCTCGATCCGGGCGCGATCGGCAACAGCGATGCAACACTGAAGGTGTCGGTCACGGCCGACCCGCGCACCAACTCGCTGATGCTGCGTGCGTCGAGCGCATCGCGCCTCGCGGCCGCGAAGCGCCTCGTGCAGCAGCTCGATGCGCCGAGCGCGGTGCCGGGCAACATGCACGTCGTGCCGCTGCGCAACGCCGATGCGGTGAAGCTCGCGAAGACGCTGCGCGGCATGCTCGGCAAGGGCGGCAACGAAAGCGGCTCGTCGGCGTCGTCCAACGACGCGAACAGCTTCAACCAGAGCGGCGGCTCGTCGTCGAGCGGCAATTTTTCGACCGGCACGTCCGGCACCCCGCCGCTGCCGTCGGGCGGCCTCGGCGGCTCGTCGTCCTCGTCGTCGGGGTACGGCGGCTCGTCGGGCAGCGGCGGCGGTCTCGGCACCGCCGGCCTGCTCGGCGGCGACAAGGACAAGGGCGACGACAACCAGCCGGGCGGGATGATCCAGGCCGATGCGGCGACCAACTCGCTGATCATCACCGCGTCCGATCCGGTCTACCGGAACCTGCGCTCGGTGATCGACCAGCTCGACGCGCGGCGCGCGCAGGTCTATATCGAAGCGCTGATCGTCGAGCTGAATTCGACGACTCAAGGCAACCTCGGCATCCAGTGGCAGGTGGCGAGCGGCCAGTTTCTCGGCGGCACGAACCTGGCGCCCACGGCCGGCACGTTGGGCAACAGCATCATCAACCTGACGGCCGGCGGCACGACCAACAGTGCCGGCGGGATCACCGGCGGCGGGCTGGCCTCCAATCTCGGGACGCTGACCCAGGGCCTCAACATCGGCTGGCTGCACAACATGTTCGGCGTGCAGGGCCTCGGCGCGCTGCTGCAGTATTTCGCGGGCGTGAGCGACGCGAACGTGCTGTCGACGCCGAACCTGATCACGCTCGACAACGAGGAAGCGAAGATCGTCGTCGGCCAGAACGTGCCGATCGCGACCGGCTCGTATTCGAACCTGACGAGCGGCACGACGAGCAATGCGTTCAATACCTACGACCGGCGCGACGTCGGCCTGACGCTGCACGTGAAGCCGCAGATCACCGACGGCGGGATCCTGAAGCTGCAGCTCTATACCGAGGATTCGGCGGTCGTCGCCGGCACCACGAGCGCGCAGACCGGCCCGACCTTCACGAAGCGCTCGATCCAGTCGACGATCCTCGCGGACAACGGCGAGATCATCGTGCTCGGCGGTTTGATGCAGGACAACTACCAGGTGTCGAACAGCAAGGTACCGCTGCTCGGCGACATCCCGTGGATCGGCCAGTTGTTCCGTTCGGAATCGAAGCAGCGCCAGAAAACCAACCTGATGGTGTTCCTGCGCCCCGTGATCATCTCCGACCGCAGTACCGCACAGGAAGTCACGGCCAACCGCTACGACTACATCCAGGGCGTGACGGGCGCATACAAGTCGGATAACAACGTGATCCGCGACAAGGACGATCCGGTCGTCCCGCCGATGCCGCTCGGCCCGAGCCAGGGCGGCACGCCGGCCGGGAACCTGTTCGATCTCGACAAGATGCGCCGCCAGCAGTTGCAGCGCCAGGTGGCGCCGGTCCCGGCCCAACCGTTGCCGGAGCAGACGCCCGCGCAGCCGCAGAGCGTGCCGCAGCAGGCGGTGCCGCAACAGCCGCTGACCGCCCCGGGAGCCTCGCAGTGAGCGACGTGCCCGCATCTTCCGCCCACGACGGCGCGCCGGGCGAACGGCAGCCGCCGTCGCCGCTCGCCGCGCGCCTGTTGCCGTACGGCTTCGCGAAGAGCGGCCAGGTGCTGATCGCGCACCAGCTCGACGACACGCTCGAGGTGTGGATCAGTGAACGCACGAGCGACGCCGCGCTCGCGGAGATCGCGCGCAATTTCGGCTCGATTTCCGTGCATCGCGTGCCGGCCGACGAGCTCGCGCAGGCGATCAACCAGGCATACGCGCGCCAGGACGGCAGCGCCGCGCAGGTGGTCGGCGAGGTCGAAGGCGAAGTCGACCTGTCGCGGCTGATGCAGGACATCCCCGAGGTCGAGGATCTGCTCGAATCGGAAGACGACGCGCCGATCATCCGGATGATCAACGCGCTGCTCACGCAGGCGGCACGCGAACAGGCGTCGGACATCCACATCGAGCCGTTCGAGAATTCGTCGGTCGTGCGTTTTCGCGTCGACGGCACGCTGCGCGACGTCGTGCGCCCGAAGAAGGCGCTGCACGGCGCACTGATCTCGCGGATCAAGATCATGGCGCAGCTCGACATCGCGGAGAAACGGCTGCCGCAGGACGGCCGCATCACGCTGCGCGTCGGCGGCCGGCCGGTCGACGTGCGCGTGTCGACGCTGCCGACCGGGCACGGCGAGCGAGCGGTGCTGCGTCTGCTGGAAAAGGATGCGAAGCGCCTGAACCTCGAAGCGCTCGGGATGGGCCGCGACACGCTCGTCCGGTTCGACAAGCTGATCGCGCGACCGCACGGCATCGTACTCGTCACGGGCCCGACGGGCTCGGGCAAGACGACGACGCTGTATGCGTCGATGTCGCGGCTCGAAACCGCGACGACCAACATCATGACCGTCGAGGACCCGATCGAATACGATCTCGGCGGCATCGGCCAGACGCAGGTGAACGAGCGGATCGGGATGACCTTTGCCCGTGCGCTGCGCTCGATCCTGCGCCAGGATCCGGACGTGATCATGATCGGCGAAATCCGCGACCTCGAAACCGCGCAGATCGCGGTGCAGGCATCGCTGACGGGCCACCTCGTGCTCGCGACGCTGCACACGAACGATGCGGCATCGGCCGTCACGCGTCTGACCGACATGGGCGTCGAGCCGTACCTGCTTGCATCGTCGCTGCTCGGCGTGCTCGCGCAGCGCCTGGTGCGGCAGCTCTGCCCCGTGTGCAAGGAAGAGCGGCACGAGGATGGCCGCACGCTGTGGCATCCGGTCGGCTGCGACAAATGCGGGCATTCGGGCTACGCGGGCCGGCGCGGCGTATACGAGCTGCTGCTGGTCGACGAGTCGATCCGCTCGCTGATCCATCGCAACGCGGCCGATGCCGAGATTCTGGCCACCGGCCGCGCGGAAGGGATGCGCACGCTGCGCGACGACGCCGAACGCTGGCTCGCGGCCGGCGCGACGTCGCTCGAGGAAGTGCTGCGCGTGACGGGAGGCGCATAGCGCGATGCCGGCATTCCGTTTCGAAGCGATCGATGCGGCGGGACACGCGCAGAAAGGCGTCATCGATGCCGACAGCGCGCGTGCCGCGCGCGGCCAGTTGCGCACGCAGGGGCTCACGCCGCTCGTCGTCGAGCCGGCCGCCAGCGCGACGCGCGGCGCGCGTACGCAGAGGCTCGCGTTCGGCCGCAAGCTGTCGCAGCGCGAACAGGCGATCCTCACGCGCCAGCTCGCGAGCCTGCTGATCGCGGGGCTGCCGCTCGACGAGGCGCTCGGCGTGCTGACCGAGCAGGCCGAACGCGACTACATCCGCGAACTGATGGCCGCGATCCGCGCCGAGGTGCTCGGCGGCCATTCGCTCGCGAATGCGCTGGGCCAGCATCCGCGCGATTTTCCGGAAATCTACCGCGCGCTCGTCGCGGCGGGCGAGCACACGGGCAAGCTCGGCATCGTGCTGTCGCGCCTGGCCGACTACATCGAGCAGAGCAACGCGCTGAAGCAGAAGATCCTGCTGGCCTTCACGTATCCGGGGATCGTCACGCTGATTGCGTTCGGCATCGTTACGTTCCTGCTGAGCTATGTGGTGCCGCAGGTCGTCAACGTGTTTGCGAGCACGAAACAGCAGTTGCCGATCCTCACGGTCGTGATGATGGCGCTGTCGGAATTCGTGCGGCACTGGTGGTGGGCGATCCTGATCGCGGTCGCGCTGATCGTGTGGTTCGTGAAGGCGACGCTGTCGCGCGACGGGCCGCGGCTCGCGTTCGACCGCTGGGTGCTGACCGCGCCGCTCGCGGGCAAGCTCGTGCGCGGCTACAACACGGTGCGCTTCGCGAGCACGCTCGGCATCCTCACCGCGGCCGGCGTACCGATCCTGCGCGCGCTGCAGGCGGCAGGCGAGACGCTGTCGAACCGCGCGATGCGCGCGAACATCGACGACGCGATCGTGCGCGTGCGCGAAGGCTCCGCGCTGTCGCGCGCGCTGAACAACGTGAAGACGTTTCCGCCGGTGCTCGTGCACCTGATCCGTTCCGGCGAAGCGACGGGCGACGTGACGACGATGCTGGATCGCGCGGCCGAAGGCGAAGCGCGTGAACTCGAACGCCGCACGATGTTCCTGACGAGCCTGCTCGAGCCGCTGCTGATCCTGGCGATGGGCGGCATCGTGCTCGTGATCGTGCTGGCCGTGATGCTGCCGATCATCGAGCTGAACAACATGGTGCAGTGACGGCCTGACTGGTTGGCGAGGCCGTCGCCGCTCCGTTCAGCGCATGTAGATCGCGGGGGACGGCGTGTTCGCCGGGAGCTGGATTTCGGCGCGGGCGCCGTTGCGGTCGACGACGATCGAGCGGGGGCGGACTTCGGCGAGCTTCGCGCCGGGCGCGACCTCGGCACCGAGCGACACGGCACGCGGCGGTTCGCCGCCGACGCCGATGATCGCGGCGGCGCCGCGCTGGAGCGCGAGGATGCCGAACAGGTGGATGTCCTGCACGGGATTCTTGTCGAGCTGACCGCCGAAGAGCGCCGCGGCGTCCTCGGTGCGGATCGGCGGCCGCGCGGCGGCGGCGGGCAGCGGCGCTTCGCGGGCCGACAGCGTGACGACCCAGTAGGTGGCCGTCGCGCACAAACCCGCGAAGAGGGCTAGGGAAAGGATCCGGATCGAGAGCGCGTTCATGCGCGCTATTGTACGGATGTATATGAAATTTGCGTTGGGTGAAAGCCCTCGGCGATGCGCGCCTTACAATGCGTGCTCCGCGCCCGCGGGTCCGGAAGGTTGCTGTCAGGTAATCGTCCCGGTGCGCCGGGTGCGTCACTCAATCGACGACATTTTTTGGAAAGAGGTAGTCAGTCATGCAAACGTGGATCACTCGCCGCAACGCGGCCGTGCGTCGTCAGCGCGGTTTCACGCTGATCGAGATCATGGTGGTGGTCGCGATCCTCGGGATCCTGGCGGCGCTGATCGTGCCGAAGATCATGAGCCGTCCGGACGAGGCACGCCGCATCGCCGCGAAGCAGGACATCGGCACGATCATGCAGGCGCTCAAGCTGTACCGTCTCGACAACGGCCGTTATCCGACCCAGGAACAGGGCCTGAACGCGCTGATCCAGAAGCCGTCCACCGATCCGATTCCGAACAACTGGAAGGACGGCGGCTATCTCGAGCGCCTGCCGAACGATCCGTGGGGTAACGGGTACAAGTACCTGAATCCGGGCGTGCATGGCGAGATCGACGTGTTCAGCTACGGTGCCGACGGCAAGGAAGGCGGCGAGAGCAACGACTCCGACATCGGTTCGTGGCAATAAGCCGGCGCTGATCGTCCCGACGCTTCGTTCCCGCTCTTCATGCTCGCCATTCGCACGACTTCCCGCTGCGGCCGCGATTGCCGTGTGCATCGCGGCGCGGCACCGTCCGTATCGGCGCGAGCCGATGGCGGGCCGATGAAGCACGGCGTGCGGCGCGCGCGCGCGCAGGCTCGCGGTTTCACGCTGCTCGAAATGCTGGTCGTGCTCGTGATCGCGGGGCTGCTCGTGTCGCTCGCGTCGCTGTCGCTGACGCGCAATCCGCGCACCGACCTGCGCGAGGAAGCGCAGCGCATCGCGCTGCTGTTCGAGACCGCCGGCGATGAAGCACAGGTGCGCGCGCGCCCGATCGCATGGCAACCGACCGCGCACGGCTTCCGTTTCGACGTGAGCTCGCCCGACGGCTGGCGCACGCTGCGCGACGACCTGCTGCGCCCGCGCGACTGGGACGGTGGCGTCACGGGCGCCGACATCGACTACCCGGGTTCCGACACGCGCGCGAATCGCGTCGTGTTCGGCACCGAGAGCGTCGACACGCCGGTGCGCGTGACGCTGCATTCGGCCGTCGGCAGCGCGACGATCGTCGGCACCGGCAACGGCCGCTACGAGGTGCAATGACGATGCGTCGTCGCCTGCCCTTCCCCGTTTCTTCGTCGCGCCCCCATCTCCCGACGGGGCTTCCTTCGTCCCGCGGCTTCACGATGATCGAAGTGCTGGTCGCGCTCGCGATCATCGCGGTCGCGCTCGCCGCGTCGATCCGCGCGGTCGGCACGATGGCGACCAATGCATCCGACCTCCATCGCCGGCTGCTGGCCGGCTGGAGCGCCGACAACGCGCTCGCGCAGTTGCGGCTCACGCACGCGTGGCCGCAGATCGGCGACCAGAGTTTCGACTGTTCGCAAGGCAACGTGCAGCTCGTCTGCACGCAGAGCGTGAGCGCCACGCCGAACCCCGTGTTCCGGCGCGTCCGGGTTTCGGTGACCATGCCCGGGCACGCCGGCGTGCTCGCGCAGATGGTGACGGTGGTCGCGAATGAAACCAGCCGTCCGCTCTGACGTGCCGATGCGACGCCCGCACGCGCGCCCCGCCCGGGGCTTCACGCTGATCGAACTGATGATCGCGATCGCGATCCTCGCGGTGGTCGCCATCCTCGCGTGGCGCGGGCTCGACCAGGTCATGCGCGGCCGCGACAAGGTTGCGGCCGCGATGGAAGACGAGCGCGTGTTCGCGCAGATGTTCGACCAGATGCGCATCGACGCGCGGCTTGCCGCGACCGACGACGAGGCCGGCCAGCCGGCGATCGGCGTCGCCGGCAATACGCTGCAGATCGTTCGCGAATTCGACGTGCCGGGCGCCGCGCCGCGGCTGCAGGTAGTCCGCTACCGGATCGCCGGCGGGCGCGTCGTGCGCTACGCGTCGCCGCCACTCGACGATGCGAACCGGCTGCAAGGCGTGCTGAAGGACAGCAGCGTCGAAGGCTGGACCTGGGTCGCGCTGATGGGCGGCGTCGGCGCGATCAACGCGAAGCTGTACGTGCCGCGCGTGGGCTGGACCACCAACCTGCAGACGGCCGACGACGCGCTCGCGCAGAACAACGATGCGCTCAAGGTGCCGCAGATCGGCAACGCGCCGCCGCCGCGCGCGGTGACCGGGCTGCAGGTCAGCATCGGCGCGACGTCGCTGCGCGTGCCGGTCACGCGCGTGTTCCTCGTCGGGGAATGACGATGCGCGCGCGCTCCCACCGTCCGCTCACCACCCACCGCGCCGCCGCGCGCGCGCATGCACGCGGCCGCCAGCGCGGCGCCGCGATCATCACCGCGCTGCTCGTCGTCGCGCTGTCGGCGATCCTCGTCTCGGGGATGCTGTGGCGCCAGCAGGTGCAGATCCGCCGCATCGAGAACCAGCGCGTGATCGCGCAGGCGCAGTGGGTCGCGCGCGGCGCGCTCGACTGGACGCGGATGATCCTGCGCTCCGAAGGCGATACGGCGCCCGGCATCACGTATCTCGGCGGGATCTGGGGCGTGCCGATCGCGAAGACGAAGCTGTCGGATTTCCTCGGCCGGATCGGCGCGCCCAACGACAACGGCGGCGAAGACACCTATATCTCCGGCTCGATCGAGGACGCGCAGGCGAAGCTCAACCTGCGCAACCTCGTGTCGTCGCCGGCGCCCGGCGTGCTGCAGTTGAACGTCACGCAGCTGCAGGCGTTCCAGCGCCTGCTGACGACGCTGGGCTACGACGGTGCGTTCGCGAAACGCATCGCGCTGCAGGTGCGCGCGGGTCTCATGCATTCGGCGACGCGCTTCCAGATGCCGACGCTGCCGGGGGGCGGCGGCACGGCGCCGGCCACCGCGCCGGTGACCACCGACCAGCAGGGCGGCGGCGGCTTCACCGACGATCCCGGCATGTCCGGCGGCGACCGCGGGCCCGCGCCGCTGATGATGACGAGCGTCGACAGCCTGCTCGACGTCGATGGCGTGACGCCCGAGATGGTCGCGCGGCTGCGCCCGTTCGTCACCGTGCTGCCGACCACGACGCCCGTGAACATGAACACCGCGCCGGCCGAGGTGATCGCGGCGCTCATGCCGGGGATGAGCGTGTCGTCCGCGCAGGCGCTGGTGTCGCGCCGCGAGACCGTGTTTTTCCGCAACGTCGGCGACGTGCAGCTCGCGCTGCGCGGCGCCGGCGCGCCGAACGTGACGCTCGACTCGAGCCTCGTCGACGTCAATTCGAGCTATTTCATCGTGCATGGCCGGATCCAGCACGAACGTGCGGAGGTCGACCGCACGTCGCTCGTGTATCGTGATCCGACCACGCACTCGACGCGGGTCGTGCGTATCCGCGACCAGCTATAACGACGCCATTCGGGAGAGGAGCTCTTGTGAGCACGTTGATTGTTTCTTTGCCGCCGCGCGAGCCTGCCGTGCCGTTGCAGGAATGGCAGTGGCCCGAGCTGCCGTTCACGCTCGTCGACAAGGCCGGCCAGGTGCAGCGCGCGGGCCGTGCCGCGCTCTCGCTGCTGCCGCGCGCGAATGCGACGGTGCTGATCGTCGCCGCGCGCGACGTGCTGCTGCTGGCCGCGAAGGTGCCGCCGCTCAAGGGGCCGAAGCTGCGCCAGGCGCTGCCCAACATCGTCGAGGATCAGCTGATCCAGGATCCGCTCGGCTGCCACATCGCGCTCGATCCGGCCGCGCTGCCCGACGGGCGCCGCGTGCTGGCCGTCGTCGATCGCGCGTGGTTCCGCGCGATCTGCGACGCGTTCGCGGCGGCCGGTCACCGGCACCTGAGCGCGGTGCCCGCGACCCGCTGCCTGCCGGCGCCGCGCACGTCGGCCGAAACGGCATCGGCCGCGCCGGTCGACGGTGAAGCGGCCCTCGCGGCAGATGCCGCGCTTGTCGCGGACGCGGTCGAGCCGCCCGCCCGCCCGGCGACGGTCGCCGCGGTGCTCGGGCTCGCGACGGCGGTCGAACCGGCGCTCGTCGAAGCCGGCGCGCTGCCGGCCGTGGCCGGTGCGCCGCGCCTCGAACTCGCAGTTGCGCGCGGCGCGCTCGGCGAAGGCTTCGCGGCGCCCGCGTCGCGCGCGGCCGGTACGCTGGCCGCGCTCGCGGGCGGCGGCGACGTCGAACTGTACGAACTCGGCGAGCCGGGCGCGGAGCCGCGGCTCGCGTCGGTCGGCCGCACCGACGGCCCGCTGCTGCCGGGCGCCGCGCCGCTGTCGTTCGACACGTTCGCGCGGCGTGCGCTAACCGAGCGTTTCGATCTGTGCCAGTTCGAATTCGAGTCGCAGCCGTGGCGCTTCGACCGCGCGACGGTGAAGCGCCTGCGCGTGCCGATCGCGCTCGTCGCGGCGACGCTCGGCGTCGCGGTGGTCGGGATGAACCTGCACTGGTGGAAGCTGTCGCGCGAGCGCGATGCGCTGTCCGCGCAGATCACCGAAACGCTGCTGTCCGCATTCCCGAAGACGACGACGGTGCTCGATCCACCCGCGCAGATGCAGCGCCAGCTCGATCAGTTGCGCCTGGCGGCCGGCGAGCTGTCGCCGAACGATTTCCTCGCGCTGGCGAGCGGGTTGACGCGCTCGATGGGCGCGCTGCCGCTGAACGGCATCGCGTCGCTCGACTATCACGACCGGCGACTCGACGTCGGCTTCAAGCCGGAGGTCAAGGTCGATCCCGATTTCACGCAGCGCCTCGCGCGCAACGGACTGTCCGGCGAAGTCGACAGCAATACGGGCAAATGGACGATCCGGAGCCGCTCATGAAGACGGAACAACTGAACCAGACGCTGACCCAGTTCTGGGGCGAGCGCTCGCAGCGCGAGAAGATGCTGCTCGGCTGGGGCGGCGCCGTGCTGGCGGTCGCGATCGCGTATTCGGTGCTGTGGTCGCCCGCGCAGGAAGGCCGCGCACGGATCCAGCGCGAGCTGCCGACGATGCGCCGCGAACTCGCGCAGATGACTGCGCAGGCGAACGAGGCGAAGTCGCTGACGGCCGCCGCGCAGGGCGTCGCGCCGACCGGCCTGGCGCTGAAGGACGCGCTGACCGCATCGCTGTCCGATCACGGGCTGCAGGGTGCGCAGGTGCAGATCGTCGGCAACGGCGTGCAGATCCAGATGAAAAACGTGTCGTTTCCGGCGTGGACGCAGTGGCTCGACGACGCGCGCCGGCAGTTCAAGGTGCAGGTCGGCGAGGCGCACGCGACCGCGCTGAAGGACGACGGGCAGGTCGACCTGACGGCGGTGATGCAACCGTCGACGCAGAAATGACGCAGTGGATGACGCAAGTGGCGGTCGGCCGATGAGGCCATGGACGAAGCGGCTCGCTACCGCATTGCCGTGGGTACTGGCGGGCGGACTGGCGACGGCGGTGACGCTCGTCGCGCTCGCGCCGGCCGCGTGGATCGCGCCGCAGTTCGCGCGCGCGACCGGCGGACACGTGAATCTCGTCGATCCGGACGGGTCGCTGTGGCACGGCTCGGGCACGCTGATGCTCGCGCCGGGCACCGACCAGAGCGCGGCGACGCTGCTGCCGGGCCGGGTCGAGTGGACCACGGGCTTCTGGCCGCTGCTGACCGGGCGCGTGCAGATGCGCATGCGGCAGACCGAGGCGATGCCCGATGCCGTCACGCTCGATGCGACGTGGCGCGGCGCGGTGCTGTCGGCGGGCACGATGGCCGTGCCCGCGTCGCTGCTCGCGGGGCTCGGCACGCCGTTCAACACGCTCGACCTGCAGGGCGACGTGCGGGTCGGCTGGAGCGATTGGCGCCTGTTCGGCAACAACGCGTTCGGCCAGTTGACGGTGACGATCGACTCGATGAGTTCGCGCGTGTCGCGCGTGAAGCCGCTCGGTTCGTACCGCGCGGTGCTGCAGGCGAAGGGGGCGGGCGCCGATCTCGACCTGTCGACGACGCAGGGCCCGCTGTTCCTCGACGGACACGGCAGCTTCGGCCCAGGCCAGGGATCGTTCCGCGGCACCGCGCATGCGGCGCCCGAGCAGCAGGCGAACCTCGCGGGGCTGCTGAATCTGCTTGGTCACCCGATCGGGAACAACGAGGTATCGCTGATCTTCGGCGACGCGATGCGCTGACGCGCGTCGCCCTCTTTTCTCCTTACTTCTGCGCGAGCGGCGCGGCGGCCGACGATGCGGTTGCCGCGGCCGCAGCGGACGCCGGCACGGGCGCCGGCGCAGCGATGTCGCCCGTTTCGCGCGTCATGTCCGATGCATCCCAGCCGCCGCCGAGCGCTTTCACGAGCCCGACCGACGACACCATCCGCTGCCCGGCGATCGTCGCGAGCTTCTGCTGCGCGGTGAACGCGGTGGTCTGCGCGGTCAGCACGTTCAGGTAGGCGACCGTGCCGGCCTTGTACTGGTTCGTGACGATCGCGAGCGAGTGTTCCGCGCTGTCGACGGCCTGTCGCTGCACGTCGATTTCCTGCGCGAGGATGCGCTGCGACGCGAGGGTGTCCTCGACATCCTGGAATGCGGTGAGCACCGCGAGACGATACGCGGCGACGTCCTGGTCGTAGGTCGCGCGCGCGGCGTCGGTCTGCGCGGCGCGCAGACCCGCGTCGAACAGCGTGGCCGCGAGTTGCGGGCCGACCGTCCAGAAACGCGCCGGCAGCGTGAACAGCTGCGACCACACCGAACTCTGGAAGCCACCGGTGGCCGACAGCGTGAGCGTCGGGAAGAATGCGGAAATCGCGACGCCGATCTGCTCGTTCGCGGAAGCCGCGCGGCGCTCGGCGGCCGCGATGTCGGGCCGGCGCTCGAGCAGCGCGGACGGCACGTCGACCGGCGTGATCGGCGGCTCGGCCGCGAGCGGGTTCGCCGGCAGCGAGAAGGTCGACGCCGGTTCACCGATCAGCGTCGCGATCGCATGCTCGTACTGCGCGCGCGCGACGCCGTTGTCGATCGACGCCGCCTGCGCACTCTGCAGTTGCGTCTGCGCCTGGATCACGTCGGCGCGCGCGGCGACGCCCTGCGCATACTGGTTCTGCGTGAGTTTCAACGACTGTTCGTACGACTTCACGGTGTCGTCGAGCAGCTTCTGCAGCGCATCGGACGTGCGCAGCTGGAAATAGGTTTGCGCGAGCAGCGCCTGCTGCGACAGCCGCGCGTTCGCGAGATCGGCCGCGGCGGCCGCTTCGCCGGCGCGCTGCGCGCTGACGGTTCGGCTCACCTTGCCCCACAGGTCGGGCTCCCAGCTCGCGTCGAGGCCGACGCTGTAGCTGTTGCTGATCGATCCGGACGAGCCGCTGCCGAAACTCGACGAAGAGCTCGACGTGCGCGGCGTGCGGGCGCGCGAGCCCGACGCGGTCAGCCCGACGGTCGGGAAATACGCGGCGCGCGCCTCGGTGACGAGCGCGCGCGCCTGCCGGTATGCGGCCGCCGATTGCGCGATGGTCTGGTTCGACGCATTGAGCTTGCCGATCAGCGCATCGAGCTGCGGATCGTTGTAGACCGTCCACCACGGGCCGCGGTCGGCGCGATCGGCGGGTTGCGCGACCTTCCAGCCGGCCGGCGCTTCCTTGAATGCGGCGGGAATCGACGCGTCGGGCCGGTGATAGTCGGGCCCGACGGCGCAGCCGGCAAGCAGCACGGCCGTCGCAACGGCGACGGCGGCGCTCAGCGGGCGAAGGGCGCGCGGGAGGGGGGCGTACGGCATCGTGGGTTTCCTGTCTGGGCGCGACGGCCGGCGAGCGGCGTCGCGCGATGCGGTCGTTGTGCCGCTGGCGGACAAATGGTAACTGACGGCGGGGAAGCCGCGCAGCCCTAAGGGTACGGTGCGCGGCGGCCGGAATGTGTTACCGGCGCGAGCGGCCGGGTTACCGGCCATTACGGATCGCTTGCGGCGAGACAGGCGCGCGACGGCGGCCGCAGCGGGCGCGACCGGCGATCAGTCAGGACAGTCTGGAAAGCGGGAGCGGCGCGACGTCAGTGGCAGCGCACGGGCACCGGGACGGGCTCGGCGGCGGGCCGCCATGACGACGGCTCCGTCGCGGCCGGCTGGCTCGTGCGGCGTGCGCCGCCCTTCGCGTTGCGCTGCCGGCGATGATCGAACCATGCGAACCCGAGCGCCGCGAGCGAGCCGCCCGGCACGACCAGCATCGTCACGTACAGCGCGATCTTCCAGCCGCGGTGCGGCCCGGAAAACACATGATGAGCGGTATCGGTCAGGTTGCGGCGCAATGCGCCGGCGGCATTTTTCAGGAACAGCATCGCGAACATCCTCGGGTGCCCGGCAGCGCGGGCGAATCGGTCAGAACATCGTCTCCGGCAGTGCAACATGCACGTCGTAACTGGTTGCCTCAAATAATATTGACTAAGCAATCATTTTTCAAGATACTGGGCGCGTTTTAACCTGAAACGCACTGTTGCTGCGTGCGCAATCGCATGACCGGCAGCCTCTACGATCCCGAGAACATCGCGCTGGAAACGAGCCTCGGCTATTACCTGTCGAAGGCGAAGCAGGCGCTCGTCGAGCGGATGGACCGCGCGCTCGAGCCGCTCGACCTCACCGCGCAGCAGATCGGCGTGATCCTGCTGCTGTCGCGCGGCTATGCGCGCACGCCGTTCGAGCTGTCCCGCAAGATGTCGTACGACAGCGGTTCGATGACGCGCATGCTCGACCGGCTCGAACGCAAGGGGCTGGTCGCACGCTCGCGCAGCGAGCAGGACCGCCGGATGATCGAGCTGACGCTGACCGAACGCGGCGTCGATGCGGCCCGCGCGCTGCCGTCGCTGATCGCGACCGCGCTCAACGCGCAGCTCGACGGTTTCTCGGCCGACGAACTCGCGACGCTCACCGGCCTGTTGCAGCGCTTCATCGCCAACGGGCCCGGCACGACCGGTTGCCCGAAGCCCGACGAACCGGACTGCTGATGCGCACGGAGGCCCCATGTCTAGGTTAAGCATTCGTTTATTTCTCTGTCTGGGCAGAAGATGACAAGGCACGCGCTGCGTTTCTTTCCTGATCCGTTCTACCCGGCCGGGCCGCGCTGCGTCGCGCACCCGTGCGTTGTGCCGGCGCGTCGCGCGCGCCGCGTCTAGGAGATTCCGATGTCCGCCACCACGGCATCCGCCGCCTCCCCCGCCGCCGAACCCGCGCCGCTGACCGGCGGCGCGCTCGCGCTGCTCACCGTCGGGCTCGCGCTCGGCACCTTCATGGAAGTGCTCGATACGTCGATCGCGAACGTCGCGGTGCCGACCATCTCGGGCAGCCTCGGCGTCGCGACGAGCGAAGGCACGTGGGTGATCTCGTCGTACTCGGTCGCGTCCGCGATCGCGGTGCCGCTGACCGGCTGGCTCGCGCGGCGGGTCGGCGAGGTGCGGCTGTTCACGCTGTCGGTGCTTGCATTCACGGTCGCGTCGGCGTTGTGCGGCCTTGCGACCAACTTCGAGACGCTGATCGCATTCCGGCTGCTGCAGGGGCTCGTGTCGGGGCCGATGGTGCCGCTGTCGCAGACGATCCTGATGCGCAGCTACCCGCCCGCGAAACGAGGGCTCGCGCTCGGGCTATGGGCGATGACGGTGATCGTAGCTCCTATCTTCGGCCCGCTGCTGGGCGGCTGGATCAGCGACAACTACACGTGGCCGTGGATCTTCTACATCAACCTGCCGATCGGCGTGTTCTCGGCGACCTGCGCGTACTTCCTGCTGCGCGGCCGCGAGACGAAGACGTCGAAGCAGCGGATCGACGCGGTCGGCCTCGCGCTGCTCGTGATCGGCGTGTCGTGCCTGCAGATGATGCTCGACCTCGGCAAGGACCGCGACTGGTTCAACTCGTCGTTCATCGTCGCGCTCGCGCTGATCGCGGTCGTGTCGCTCGCGTTCATGCTCGTGTGGGAGGCGACCGAGAAGGAGCCGGTGGTCGACCTGTCGCTGTTCAAGGACCGCAACTTCGCGCTCGGCGCACTGATCATCTCGTTCGGCTTCATGGCGTTCTTCGGCTCGGTCGTGATCTTCCCGCTGTGGCTGCAGACGGTGATGGGCTACACGGCCGGCAAGGCCGGCCTCGCGACCGCGCCGGTCGGGCTGCTCGCGCTGGTGCTGTCGCCGCTGATCGGCCGCAACATGCACCGGCTCGACCTGCGGATGGTCGCGAGTTTCGCGTTCATCGTGTTCGCGGGCGTGTCGCTGTGGAACGCGACGTTTACGCTCGACGTGCCGTTCAACCACGTGATCCTGCCGCGGCTCGTGCAGGGGATCGGCGTCGCGTGCTTCTTCGTGCCGATGACGACGATCACGCTGTCGAGCATCTCCGACGAGCGGCTCGCGAGCGCGTCGGGGCTGTCGAACTTCCTGCGCACGCTGTCGGGCGCGATCGGCACCGCGGCCAGCTCGACGTTCTGGGAGAACGACGCGATCTACCACCATGCACGGCTGTCGGAATCGGTGAGCGTCTACACGCAGAACACGACCGACTACCAGGGCGCGCTCGCGCAGCTCGGCATCGTCGGGCAGACGGCCAACGCGCAGCTCAACCAGCTCGTCACGCAGCAGGGCTTCATGATGGCGACCAACGACTTCTTCCACCTGTCGGCGGTGATGTTCATCGCGCTCGCGGCGCTCGTGTGGATCACGAAGCCGAGGAAGGGCGCGGGGCCGGCGATGGGGCATTGATGGAGACATGGCGCAGCGGCGTGTGCCCTAGATCTTCCGGCTGATTGCGCAGATCTCACTGCTCAATTAAACTAAGCCCAAGTTGTTGTTAAACTTAGTTTAATTGGGGATGCCATGCAGACCTACAACATGCACGACGCGAAGACGAATCTATCGCGCCTGATCGACGAAGCCGTCCATGCCGGTGAACCGTTCGTGATCGCAAAAGCCGGCAAGCCGCTTGTCAAGGTGGTGCCGATCGATACGCGGGAACCGGCTCCGCCGAGCCGGATCGGTTTCATGAAGGGACAGATTCGCGTCCCGGACGATTTCGACTCGATGGGCGGGGACGACATCCGGAAACTGTTCGAGGGCGACGCGTGAAGCTGTTGCTCGATACCCATTTGATCCTCTGGGCCGCCGCCGACGCGGCGGAACTGCCGGGCCGCGCCCGTGCGCTCATCGAGGATTCCGCCCATACCCTGCTCTTCAGCGTGGCGAGTCTTTGGGAGATCGTCATCAAGCGTGGGCTGGACCGTGACGATTTCCAGGTCGATCCGCATGTACTTCGCCGCAATCTGCTCGACGCCGGCTATGTGGAACTGCCGATCACGAGCGCACACGTCCTCGCCGTCGAGCAGCTACCGCCGGTGCATCGCGACCCGTTCGATCGCCTGCTGATCGCGCAGGCGATTTCCGAGGGCATCACCCTGCTCACGCACGATCACACCGTTGCCCGGTATCCGGGCCCCGTCCAGCACGTCTGATCGTCTCCACGTCCGGCCGTCACTCCCTCGCCCGCAACCCGCCGAACGCGAGATCGTCGACGGGCGCGACGGGCAGCGTCGCCCGTGCCACTTCCAGCCACGCGCGCGCCGCGTGCGACAGATACCCCTTCTTCAGCCAGCCGAGCGCGATCGCCCAAGTGATCTCCGGTTCGACGATCGGCCGGCACGTGAACTGCCCCGCGTCGAGCCGCCGGCAGTACGGCTCCGGCAGCAGCGCGATGCCGACGCCCGCATGCACGAGCGCGGCCATGAAATCCCAATGGCCGCTGCGGCTCACGATCGACGGCGTGAAGCCGGCCTTCCTGCACGCGTCGAGCACCGCGTCGTGCAGCGCGAGGCTTTCCGCATAGAATACGAACGACTCGCGCGCGAGATCCGCGAGCGGTACGGTCGCTTGATCCTCCCAGCGCGACTCGCGCGGCGCGACGAGCCACAGCGGCGCGCGCACCATCGGCAGCCGCTCGAACACGGCCGGATCGACCGGCTCCAGCAGCCCGCCCAGTTCCAGTTCGCCCGACATCAGCGCCGCCTCGATCATCCGCGCGCCCTGTTCGAACAGCTTCAGCTCGATGTTCGGATAGCGCTGCTTGTACGCGGCGATGATCGGCGTGAACAGCGAACCGCCGAGCGGCGGGATGCCGATCGTCAGCTCGCCGCGCCCGAGCGTGCCGAGATCGTTCAGCTCCGACTGCAGCTGCGCCTGCGCGGCGAGCACGTCCTGGCCGCGCTGGAACACGATCCGCCCCGCGTCGGTCAGCACCATCTGCCGGCCGTCGCGCAGCAACAGCGGCGAACCGATCTCGTCCTCGAGCGCCTTCACCATCTTGCTGATGGTCGGCTGGGTCACGAACAGCTTGTCGGCCGCCGCGGTGAAGCTCTGCTGGCGGACCACCTCGACGAAGTACCGCAGCGCGCGCAATTCCATCGAAAACTCCCCACATTGGTGCAACGGTTGCAAACCGAATTCCGAATTGGAATGTAAAGGATAGAGACAAGTCATTTTATTTATGGTTAGGGGAAACCCTATACTCACACCATCAACGGAATATCTGTATGGAGCCTGCCATGACCAAGCCGACCGCTACTGCCGCCGCCCGCCCCGCCGCTTCGGGCAGCATGACGCGCACCGGCCGGATCGCGCTGCAGGCCGCCGCGCTCGGCGCGCTGTGGCTGGCGGTCGACTGGGCCGTGCGGACGGTCGGGCTGCCTATCCCGTCCGGCGTGATCGGCCTCGCGGTGCTCCTCGTGCTGCTGTTCTCGGGCCGCGTCGCGCCCGCGTGGGTGAAGGACGGCGCGAACTGGCTGCTGTCCGACATGCTGCTGTTCTTCGTGCCGGCTGCGGTCGCGGCCGTGCAGTACGGCGGGCTGTTCCGCGAGGACGGCTGGCGCATCGCGCTGGTGATGCTCGCGGGCACCGCGTTCGTGATGGTCGCGGTGGCCGTCGCGGTCGACCTCGCCGCGAAGCTCGAACGCCGGCTCGCCGCGCAGCGCGTGTTCGCGGAACGCCGCCGCGCGCGCCTGAGTGCCGTGTCCGCCCACTGAGCCGGAGCCGCGCATGCCTGCCCTGCTGTCGAACTTGTCCGCCGACAAGGTGAATACCGCGATCTCGTTCGGCTGCTTCGTGCTGACGGTCGTGCTGTATTTCGTGTCGAAGCGGCTCTACGCGTACAGGAAGACGCTGCTGTTCTCGCCGCTCGTGTTCGTGCCGGGCGTGCTGGTGCTGCTCGTCCTGCTGACCGGCATCCCGTATTCGGTCTACTTCCGCGACACGCGCTGGCTGATGTGGCTGCTCGGCCCGGCGACGATCGCGTTCGCGGTGCCGATCTATGAATATCGGGACCTGATTCGCCGGCACTGGCTGTCGCTGTCGGTCGGCGTCGCGGTCGGAATCGGCGCGGGCGTGTGCGGGTCGCTGCTGCTCGCGAAGCTGCTGCACCTGTCGCCCGAACTGCAGCGCTCGCTGATGACGCGCTCGGTGTCGACGCCGTTCGCGCTCGCCGTGTCGGACAAGATCCACGCGCCGAAGGACCTCACGGCCCTGTTCGTGATCGCGACCGGCATCTGCGGGATGCTGCTCGGCGAGATCGTGCTCGCGCTCGTGCCGATGCGCACGCGGCTCGCGCGCGGCGCGCTGTTCGGCGCGGCCGCCCACGGCGTGGGCACCGCGAAGGCGCGCGAGATCGGCAGCGAGGAAGGCGTCGTGTCGAGCCTCACGATGATGATCGCCGGCGTCGCGATGGTGCTGATCGCGCCGCTGCTGACGCTGCTGCCGATCTGACGGCCCGCGCCGGGCGGCCGACGCCCGCCGGTCGTGCCGGGCCGCCCCGGCCGCGCCCTGAATGACGGCCTTCCGCCGCTGCCCCTGCCCTGCATCGGGCCGCCCCGGCCGACAATCGGCTGAGATAGCCGCAAATCCCCCCTCTTTTCCGCCCATCGGGCTCGGCCCGGATGCCGAACAATGCATGCTACGAGACATCACGCACGCATCCACATGGCCTCCACGACCGCAAACCCGACTGCCGACAAGCCGGCTTCCTCCGGCAAGTTCAAGCGCATCGCGCTCATCGCCGTCATCGCGCTGGGCGCGGCCGCCGCCGCCGCCGGCGGCATGTACGTGTTCCTGAGCAAGGAAGGCGTCGGCCATGCGAGCGCGCCTGCCGAGCCGCCGCCGCTCGCCGCGCCGGTATTCTTCCCGCTCGACCCGCTGACCGTGAACCTGCAGTCGGACGACGGCGCGCAGCACTACCTGCGTGTCGGGCTGTCGCTGAAGCTCACCGACCCGAAGGCGCAGGAGCAACTGACCGCGCGGATGCCGGAGATCCGCAGCCGGATCCTGCTCGCGCTGTCGAACAAGCATCCCGAGGATCTCGCGACGCCGGACGGCAAACGTTCGCTGTCGAAGGAACTGCGGGGACTGATCGAGCAGCCGACGCAGCCGGGCAACCAGCGCGCGAAGGTCGACGACGTGTTGTTTACCGAATTCGTCGTCCAGTAACGCGGCCGCGAAAGGAGCGCGCATGGGCCACCAGGAGTTCATGTCCCAGGAGGAGGTCGATGCCCTCCTCAAGGGCGTCACGGGCGAAACCGATTCAGTCGACGAGCAGCGCGACATATCGGGCGTCCGCCCCTACAACATCGCGACGCAGGAGCGGATCGTCCGCGGCCGGATGCCCGGCCTCGAGATCATCAACGACCGCTTCGCGCGCTTGCTGCGGATCGGCATCTTCAACTTCATGCGGCGCACGGCGGAAATCTCCGTGAGCCAGGTGAAGGTGCAGAAGTACAGCGAGTTCACCCGCAACCTGCCGATCCCGACGAACCTGAACCTGGTGCACGTGAAGCCGCTGCGCGGCACGTCGCTGTTCGTGTTCGACCCGAACCTCGTGTTCTTCGTCGTCGACAACCTGTTCGGCGGCGACGGGCGCTTTCACACGCGCGTCGAGGGCCGCGATTTCACGGCCACCGAGCAGCGGATCATCGGCAAGCTGCTGAACCTCGTGTTCGAGCACTACACGACCGCATGGAAGAGCGTGCGGCCGCTGCAGTTCGAATTCGTGCGCTCGGAGATGCACACGCAGTTCGCGAACGTCGCGACGCCGAACGAGATCGTGATCGTCACGCAGTTCTCGATCGAGTTCGGGCCGACGGGCGGCACGCTGCACATCTGCATGCCGTACTCGATGATCGAGCCGATCCGCGACGTGCTCAGTTCGCCGATCCAGGGCGAGGCGCTCGAAGTCGACCGCCGCTGGGTGCGCGTGCTGTCGCAGCAGGTGCAGGCCGCCGAAGTCGAGCTGAGCGCGAATCTTGCCGAGATCCCGTCGACGTTCGAGAAGATCCTGAACCTGCGCGCGGGCGACGTGCTGCCGCTGGAAATCGCCGACACGATCACCGCGAAGGTCGACGGCGTGCCGGTGATGGAGTGCGGCTACGGAATTTTCAATGGTCAATATGCGTTGCGCGTGCAGAAGATGATCAGCGCGGGCGATTCGATGAAGGAAGGTGGATATGAGTGAGCTGAACCAGACGCCCGAGGACGACGTGCAAGCCATTGCCGATGCGGCCCTCGCGGCATCGGCCGCCGACACGCAGGCGGCACCGGCCGCGGCGGAAGAGGATCAGGGCCTGGACGACTGGGCCGCCGCGCTTGCCGAGCAGAACCATCAGCCGGTGCAGCCGGGCGCGACGGGCGCCGGCGTGTTCCAGCCGCTGTCGAAGGCCGCGGCGAGCTCGACGCACAACGACATCGAGATGATCCTCGACATCCCGGTCAAGATGACCGTGGAGCTCGGCCGCACGAAGATCGCGATCCGCAACCTGCTGCAGCTCGCGCAGGGCTCGGTGGTCGAGCTGGACGGCATGGCCGGCGAGCCGATGGACGTGCTCGTGAACGGCTGCCTGATCGCGCAGGGCGAGGTGGTGGTCGTCAACGACAAGTTCGGCATCCGCCTGACCGACATCATCACGCCGGCCGAACGCATCCGGAAGCTGAATCGATGACCGTCGCGAAGCCCGGCCGCCGCGCGCGCATCGCGATCGCGGCGGCGCTTGCCGTCGCCGCTTCGCTTGCCGTGTCGCTCGCCAGCGCGCCGGCCGGCGCCGCCGACATGAACGCGGTGAATCACGCCGGTTCGATCGCGTCGAGCGTGACGGTCGGCTCGGCCGCGCCGTCGCTCGGCATCGGCGCGGTGCTGCAGACGCTCGTCGGGCTCGCGGTCGTGATCGGTCTCGTATTCGCGTGCGCGTGGCTCGCGCGCCGCTTCGGCTTCCAGCCCGCGCGGCGCGGCGGCCCGCTGAAGGTCGTGTCGAGCGTCGGGCTCGGCGCGAAGGAAAGCGCGACGATCGTCGAGATCGGCGACACCTGGCTCGTGCTCGGCGTCGCGCCGGGCAACGTGCGGCTGCTGCATACGCTGCCGGCCGGCCCGGCGGCGGCAACCGCCGCCGCGGCATCGGGTTCGGCCGACGCACCCGCCGGCGCCGCCCCGTCCGAAGGCGGCCTGCCCGGCACGTTCGGTTCGCGGTTTCGCGACGCGCTAGCGGGCGAAGCCGCGAAGCGGCTCGGTCGCGACAAGGGCCGCTGACATGGCGCCGCGCCCTCTTTCAGTTCCCGCATTCCGATGAAACACGAATTCCTGCGTCGCGCGGCGCGCTTCGCGCCCGTGCTGATCCTCTGCGTCGCCCCCGCGCTCGCGTGCGCGCAGGCGAACGGCCTGCCCGCGTTCAACGCGAGCCCGGGCCCGCACGGCGGCACCACCTATTCGCTGAGCGTGCAGACGATGCTGCTGCTCACGATGCTGTCGTTCCTGCCGGCGATGGTGCTGATGATGACGAGCTTCACGCGCATCATCATCGTGCTGTCGCTGTTGCGCCAGGCGCTCGGCACCGCGACGACGCCGCCGAACCAGGTGCTCGTCGGCCTCGCGATGTTCCTCACCTTCTTCGTGATGTCGCCGGTGCTCGACCGCGCGTACAACGACGGCTACAAGCCGTTCTCCGACGGCACGATGCCGATGGAGCAGGCCGTGCAGCGCGGCGTCGCGCCGTTCAAGACCTTCATGCTGAAGCAGACCCGCGAGACCGATCTCGCGCTGTTCGCGAAGATCTCGAAGGCCGCGCCGATGCAGGGCCCCGAGGACGTGCCGCTGTCGCTGCTGGTGCCCGCGTTCGTCACGAGCGAGCTGAAGACCGGTTTCCAGATCGGCTTCACGGTCTTCATCCCGTTCCTGATCATCGACATGGTCGTCGCGAGCGTGCTGATGTCGATGGGGATGATGATGGTGTCGCCGTCCACCGTGTCGCTGCCGTTCAAGCTGATGCTGTTCGTGCTGGTCGACGGCTGGCAATTGCTGATCGGCTCGCTCGCGCAGAGCTTCACGTAAGCAGCGGAGGAATCGCGCGATGACGCCCGAACAAGTAATGACCCTCGCGCACCAGGCGATGATGGTCGGCCTGCTGCTCGCCGCTCCGCTGCTGCTGGTCGCGCTCGCGGTCGGCCTCGTCGTGAGCCTGTTCCAGGCCGCGACGCAGATCAACGAGGCGACGCTGTCGTTCATCCCGAAGCTGCTCGCGGTGGCCGCGACGCTCGTGATCGCCGGCCCGTGGATGCTGACGACGATGCTCGACTACCTGCGGCAGACGCTGCTGCACGTCGCGACGCTCGGCGCCGGCTGAGCCGCGCGCACCACCCGGCGGCGATGTTCTCGGTTACCTACGCGCAGCTCAACGGCTGGCTCACCGCCTTCCTGTGGCCGTTCGTGCGGATGCTCGCGCTCGTCGCGACGGCGCCCGTCGTCGGTCACGCGGCGGTGCCCGTGCGCGTGAAGATCGGCGTCGCCGCGTTCATGGCGCTGGTCGTCGCGCCGACGCTCGGCGCGATGCCGGACGTCACCGTGTTCTCCGCGCAGGGCATCTGGATCGTCGTCACGCAGTTCCTGATCGGCGTCGCGATGGGCTTCACGATGCAGCTCGTGTTCGCGGCCGTCGAGGCGGCCGGCGACTTCATCGGGCTGTCGATGGGCCTCGGCTTCGCCACCTTCTTCGATCCGCACACGAGCGGCGCGACGCCCGTGATGGGGCGCTTCCTGAACGCGGTCGCGATGCTCGCGTTCCTCGCGGTGGACGGCCACCTGCAGGTGTTCGCCGCGCTCGCCGCATCGTTCCAGTCGCTGCCGGTGTCGGCCGACCTGCTGCATGCGCCCGGCTGGCGCACGCTCGCCGCGTTCGGCGCGACCGTGTTCGAGATGGGGCTGCTGCTCGCGCTGCCGGTGGTCGCGGCGCTCTTGATCGCGAACCTCGCGCTCGGCATCCTGAACCGAGCGGCGCCGCAGATCGGCGTGTTCCAGGTCGGCTTTCCGGTGACGATGCTCGTCGGGCTGCTGCTCGTGCAGCTGATGGTGCCGAACCTCGTACCTTTCGTGTCGCACCTGTTCGACATGGGGCTCGACGCGATGGGGCGCGTGCTGCTCGGCTGGCGCTGACGCGCGGGTCATTCGTCCCGAGGTACGGGCGCTACCTCGGCCGAGTCATCGCGATTTCGTGTGGATTCAGGGCCTATTCATCCGGCCAATTGGCGACGGTTCTACCGATTGACCCGGGAATGATGCGTTCGCGTCAGATGAGGATACTTGCCAGCGTGTTGCGCGCGGCATGGGCGGTGGCGACGACCAAAAAGGGACGGCCGCCGGGGTAATCACGCAGCACGAAGACCGTTGCGAAAATCAGCCCGCCCCATAAAGCGACTGCCACGTACAGGATGCTGTAGCCGTGCGTTGCGCCGAACACAAGAGTTGAAGCACCGATCGCTGACCAAACACTCGCTCCGAATGTGCGGCGAATCAACCGAATGGGAAGCCACTGGAAAAGAAATGTTTCCACTATCGGTGCAGCGAGTGAGCCAACGAACAGGCGGGTCAATAGGTCGTACTTCACTATTTCAGGCAGCGCACCGGAGGAGGGGCCGAATGGACGTTCGAATATAAATTGGCCACCCCAGAAAAAAATGCCGGCAACATATGTGAGAACCCAAGTCAGAAGCGCGGAAACGAGCACCGGGCTACGCGAAATAGTGCGAATCACGCTGTTATCAGAGCAGTCTTTCATTGCGATTCACCGCCAATTCAAAGGGAAGTCTTTGGATAAAATTTCGCCAATGAGAATTTTCGAAAAATGTAGCGCTCGAGATTGTTGGATAAATCTCAGGCCTGCTTCTGCCCGGCACCCCAAAGTGTCAAAAATCACTGACCGTCCGCGTCGTTTCCTTGGTTGTTAAAGTCGCCCATGGCGTTGTACATGGTTATATCGTTGATTTCCATTTTATTTCTCGAAATCCAGTCCATAGTATATTTAATTAAGTCGTATGTTGCATCCAGTCCCTTGCTTACAAACCATCCAATAATGGCGCCTTGCACCATGCCATTACCTGCGCCGACCAAGCTAATTTCGTCTTCCGTCAAAAGTTCCATTCTTATCCTCCGATCCCAATAAATCAGTCAATCAAATAAGCTCAAGCACATCGATTTCCAGCAATTTTATAATCAACGAATCAAATTCTTCATTTGAGATTTCGCAAGCGCAATCACGCAATTCTTTGTAGGAAATCGTTCCCGTCGATGTAAAGATCGATCTGTGTAATTTTTTAAGATTTCCCCCAAATGGCATTGACACGCCATTTATTTTTTCATCAACGGCAATACTTCTTATCGGGGTATTCGCAAGAAATTTTGCCTCCTTATCCAGCTGAAATTCTGATCGTAAGGCGTGCAATTGTAGATTTGGCTTTGACGCCTCTCTAAAATTCAGTCGCCTGCGATCGTTGTAACTGGCCAGCAGATTGCGATCTTCAACAATTCGTGCCAGCTCACTTGCCACCAGCCTGAGATCGATGTCCCGCCTTTCTCCGAAAGGAATCGTCTGCCTAAATGCATCAAAATCGCCAATAATTTCGTTTGCCAGGTACTTTATATAATCTGAAATGGTGGACTCGTGTACGCCAACTGCCAAATGAAAAGTTTCTTCGTTCAAGGGAATTGCAGTGTGCCACCATCCTCTTGGTAGATATAAGATGTCTCCGGTTTCGATCGTGACGTCCATATAAGGTTCCGTCGGACATTCGGATTGCTTTCCAGTGCTTCGTTGATGCTTCAATGGCAACGCATGTGTAGGCTTGTAGATCAACCATCGTTTCCTACCCATCATTTGAACTGCAAAGACACTATGCGTATCCCAGTGCTTTCCAAACGATTCATCTTCTCCAAATGCGATGTATCCGTTCGCGACGGCATGCTCACCAACAAATCTTGAGATCGACTTGCATATCAATCTGACTTTATACGAGGCCAACTCCATTCGATTAAATACTAGGGTTGTACCATTGCGAAGCTTGTCGTACAAAATACCCTTTTCAAGCCTACGTCTAACTTGCCCCAGTTCACCACAATTTGCGATGTATTTTGACTCATCGAGAAACCCGCCCTTGGTTCAATCTTGGTCCTTGCATCATCGATTCGCCAATATATATCGCCTCCGATACTTCTTCCCACGACAAAAAATTGTTTCGCAATGCCTCTCTGAACAGGACGGGACGCTTGTCGAAATAATTTTCAACAAAATGGCTGGCATTCATATTCAACCCAATCATACGAATTCACCTCCAAAAAACGTTGCTACGCCACCCTCAATTAACGACTCGACCGGCATGGGCCAAATAAATACAATCGTCATAATTACAGGATGAAAATCAAATGCCACCCTGCATTTGGAAAATATTCCTAAATAAAAATCGAATCTATAGTGAACCATCCAATTTTGCTGATGTCGCCGGTTGTCGAAAACAGGCGGGGCGTTGACGGCCGCCAACATGGGAACACTCGTGTTGCCGTCGCAACTGACGAGGCTTGTCAAACTGTTGATTGGTTAGCTGATGGCCGCATCTCGCTCTGACCTGACTTCCTCGGCGTTCCCCTTTGCAGCGACGCGCATACCTGTGCTTTGCGCAACGTGCTGCTATTCCCGCTTGGTGCTCAGTCGCATTCCACCATTTGCAACCCGGCAGGCACCGGCCGGAAATTGGACGAACGATGATATCGTGCCGTCATGCACTACTGAATAATCCTCTGCTTTGCGGCGTGGCCTCGCCGCGGTTCCCGCGACCGACAGACACACAGCGGCGCGCACAGGCAGATGATTTCAACACGATCTTTCCGGCTGATGGCCGTTCTCAGTTGGCTCGGCGCCGCATGGCCGGCACACGCGGCCGACCTGCTCGACGCGGTGAACGCGGCGCGGCGCTTTGATGCGGGCATCGGCGCGGCGCGCAACGCGCAGCTCGCCGGCCGCGAGAAACGCTGGCGAGGTCTTGCGGGGCTGCTGCCGCGCGCGGAGCTCAACGGCAGCTACACGAAGCAGGACCAGCCCACCGCGGCGTATGCGGGGCGGTCAACGACGCGCAACAGACGGTCAAGGCTTTCAACGACCTGATGGGATCGATCTTCGACTGGCTGTCGCCGACACCGAAGATCTGACGGGCTGTATCGACTGCATGTCGGCGCCGGGTGGAGCGATCTCCGACTCTGCAATCAGCGACTGCTTCCGTAGCTGGGCGGCAACGTCGCTGAAGGGGGCGCACGCGTGCCCAACGGGGACGGCGGAATTCTCGATGCAATGACGGCAAGCGCCGGAACCGGCCAGAACCGAAAAGGCGCGCGGAATACCAATCGAAATCCGGGCATCGTTGGCATTCAACTGCTCAGTTGCGACGGCCAGCCGGCACTGCTTGGCAAGTCGTGAGAAATCGGCGAATCGGGCGCGTCGTCGAATCCTTGGAGCTTCCCATTCAGCCCCCTCGACGATTGAGACAGGTTGCGCCAAAGGCACGGCAACGTTCACGGTCACCTGCCGGCAGTACGGCAGTGCACCTCGTCAAATCAGCCCGCTTTCGTACGCGTAGCGGATCAGGCTGACATTCGTATCGGCCTGCAGCTTTTTCATCGCCGTGTATTTCTGCGTCGACACGGTACTGACCGAGCGGCCGAGCTTCTTTGCAATGCTCGCGAGCGAGTAGCCCAACGCGTACAGGCGCACGACGTCAAGCTCCTTCTGTGTCAGCCTTGGGAGTGCATCGCGGCCGCTCGCGCCGGATTGCTCGACGATCGCGCGGACCGTCGGCGAACAATACCGGGTTCGGCCGGCGCGCACGTGTCGGCACGCACGCACGATCTCGTCGACCCCGTCTTCCTTGCTGACGATGGCTTTCACTCCCAGTCGCAGCGCAGCCGCGAAGATGCTCGGATTTTTTTGAGCAGTCAGCATCACGCATTGCGCACTCGGCGCGACGTCGCGCAGCTTGCGCAGCAGCCTCAGGCCGTCGAGCGGTTTGTCGCCCCGATTCATCGAATAGTCGACGACGACGAGATCGACCGGGGAGCGCGTCAATGCGTCGATCAGCCCCTCCCCGCTATTGCAGCAATGCGAGATGAGGAAATCCGGTTCCCATTGCGGCAGGCGCTTCAGCATTTCGATCACGACCGGATGGTCGTCGGCAATTGCGATGGTGGTTAGACTCATTGAATCGTCGAAATGAAATATCAAGTCAGAAAGCGAGCCGAATAGATTAAGAGAAGTCAGAGTCGGCACGTTGCGCAACGTGATGCGTCCCCGTCGACCAACGATTTTGTCGTGATGTCATGCTTCCGTAGTTGGTCTGAGCGCAATGGATGATTCTCTGCCAAAGCGTAATGGCGAGAAATCAGCATCGATAGGCCTATTGCCGTTCCAACCAGCGGCGCGATCCGGCTGGGGGTGCGCTATTCGAGCATTCGCGTCGGATTCGTGGAAAACCCCTAAAGGAACCACCACCCCGCGAAAGGTTGCAGAAGGTTTCACGTCCCTATACTCGTTTCAACGATGCAAGAAGCATCGCGCCACACGGAAAACAAACGGAGACAACCCGATGCGACCCACCCTGCGCACCCTCGCCGTTGCAGCCGGCCTCACCTGCGCGCTCGCCGCGCACCCCGCCTTCGCCGCCGACGACGGCGGCAAGGTCACGATCATGGTCGGCGGGATCGCGAAGCTGATCTACCTGCCCGCGCGGCTCACGCAGGAGCTCGGCTACTTCAAGGCCGAAGGGCTCGACGTCGAGCTGCTGTCGCAGCCGGCCGGCGTCGACGCCGAGAACGAGCTGCTCGCGGGCGCCGTGCAGGGCGTCGTCGGCTTCTACGACCACACGATCGACCTGCAGAGCAAGGGCAAGGACGTGAAGGCGATCGCGGTGTTCGGCCAGGTGCCGGGCGAAGTCGAGATGGTGTCGACCAAGGCCGCGCCGACGTTCAAGTCGATGGCCGACGCGAAGGGCAAGACGCTCGGCGTGACGGGCCTCGGCTCGTCGACGAGCTTCCTCACGCAATACCTCGCGCTCGCGCACGGCGTGCCGTCGACGCAGTACACGATGCTGCCGGTCGGCGCCGACGCGAGCTTCATCGCCGCGATCAAGCAGGGCCGCATCGACGCCGGGATGACGACCGAACCGACGGTGTCCGCGCTCGAGAAAATGGGCGACGCGAAGGTGCTGGTCGACATGCGCACGCTGGAAGGCACGCGCGCCGCGCTCGGCGGCACCTACCCGGCCGCGAGCCTGTACGTGCAGTCGGCATGGGCCGATTCGCACAAGGCGGAAGCCACCAAGCTCGCGCACGCGTTCGCGAAGACGATGCAGTTCATCCACACGCACAGCGCCGAGGAAATCGCCGCGAAGATGCCGGCCGACTACCAGAAGGACAAGGCGCTGTACGTGAGCGCGCTGAAGGCGTCGCTGCCGATGTTCACCGCCGACGCGAAGATGCCGGCCGACGGCCCGGCGACGGTGCTGAAGGTGCTGTCGGCGTTCAACCCGTCGGTGAAGGGCAAGCACATCGACCTGGCGCGGACCTACACGAACGATTTCGTGAACGCGAAGTAGTCGATATCGGTCAGGCGCCGGCAGCGGCGATCCCGCCGCCGTGTGCTCCCCGTTCCGGCCCGGTTGACCGGCCCGGCGTTGCGTCACGATGCGACGCCCTCTTCACCCGCAGGACGAATGCGATGACCCAGGCAGTCTCCCCGAGCACACCGGCGATCGAGTTTCGCAACGTGTCGTGCCGCTTCATTTCGCCGGAAGGCAAGGCCACCGTCGCGCTGCGCGACTTCAGCATGAGCGTCGCGCGCGGCGAGTTCATCGCGATCGTCGGGCCGACCGGCTGCGGCAAGTCGACGACGCTCAACCTGATCACCGGGCTGCTCAAGCCCGTGTCGGGCCAGGTGCGCGTGATGGGCCGCCCGGTCGACGGGATCGACCCGCGCATCGGCTTCGTGTTCCAGGCCGACGCCGTGTTCCCGTGGCGCAACGTGATCGACAACGTCGCGGCGGGCCCGCTGTTCCGCGGCCGCTCGAAGGACGTCGCGTATGCGCAGGCCGAGGAATGGATCCGCAAGGTCGGCCTCGACAAGTTCACGAAGCACTACCCGCACCAGCTCTCCGGCGGGATGAGAAAGCGCGTCGCATTGGCGCAGACCTTCATCAACCAGCCGGAAATCCTGCTGATGGACGAGCCGTTCTCCGCGCTCGACATGCAGACGCGCACGCTGATGCAGGACGAACTGCTGCAACTCTGGTCGGCGAACAAGGGCTCGGTCGTGTTCGTCACGCACGACCTCGAGGAGGCGATCGCGCTCGCCGACCGCGTGTTCGTGCTGACCGCGCGCCCCGCGACGCTCAAGCACGTGTACGAGATCGACCTGCCGCGCCCGCGCGTCACGTCGGAGATTCGCTACGACACGCGCTTCATCGAAATTTCCAAGGACATCTGGCACGACCTGCGCGAAGAAGTGCAGATCGGCTGACGCATACGCCGCACGGCAAGAACAGCAAGGACAGGAGCATGACCGACATGACGCTTCCCCCACCGCCCTTCCGGCGACGACGCTCGAGGACGACGAGCGCGCCGCGCACCGCCGGCTGCGCCGCCGGCGCAACCTGATCGTCACGCTGCGGATCGCCGTGCTCGTGATCGTGCTGGGCGGGTGGGAACTCGCCGCACGGCTCAAATGGATCGATCCGTTCTTCTTCTCGATGCCGTCGCTGATCTTCGCGCAGCTCCAGGACTGGTTCGCGAACGGCACGTCGCAGGGCCCGCTGCTCACGCAGGTGTGGGTCACGCTCGAGGAAACCGGCATCGGCTTCGTGATCGGCTCGGTTGCCGGCGTGATCTGCGGGATCGTGCTCGGCCGCAACAAGCTGATGGCCGACGTGTTCGGCCTCTATATCCAGATCGCGAACTCGATTCCGCGCGTGGTGCTCGGCTCGATCTTCGTGATCGCGCTCGGCCTCGGGATGGCATCGAAGATCGCGCTGGCCGTGGTGATGGTGTTCTTCGTCGTGTTCGGCAATGCGTTCCAGGGCGTGCGCGAAGCCGATCGCTACCTGATCGCGAACGCGCAGATCCTCGGCGCGTCGCGCCGGCAGATCACCACGGCGGTCGTGATCCCGTCCGCGCTGAGCTGGATTCTCGCGAGCCTGCACGTGAGCTTCGGCTTCGCGCTGGTCGGCGCGGTCGTCGGCGAATTCCTGGGTTCCAAGCAGGGGATCGGCCTGCTAATCTCCACCGCCCAGGGCGCGTTCAACGCGAGCGGCGTGTTCGCGGCGATGATCGTGCTGGCCGTGGTCGCGCTGGCCGCCGACTACCTGCTGACCTGGCTCGAGAAGCGGCTCTTGAAGTGGCGCCCCGCCGCGTTCTGAACGCAGCGTCCGGACGCCTGACATGACACTCCCGACCGCGCCGGCGACCCCGGCGCGGTTCGGCATTTCGGAGAAGGAGCGCAACAGGATGGCGCACAGCCTGCGCGGACGGCTGCTGTGGTGGCTGCTGCTGCCGCTCGCGGTGTTCGTGCTGATCGCGGGCGCGATGTCGTACGACACCGCGCGGACCACGGCCGGGCTCGTGCAGGACAGCGCGCTCGTCGCGTCCGCGCGCACGATCGGCGAGGACGTCGAATGGCGCAACGGGCTGCCGGTCGCCGACGTGCCGCCGGCCGCGCTGGAGATCTTCGAATCGCCGTCGCAGGATTCGGTGTTCTACAAGGTGATCGACGGCCACGACCGCCTGCTGGCCGGCACGCCGGCGCTCGACGTGCCGGCGCGGCACGGCATCGAGCCGACGCTGTACGACACGACGCTCGACGGCGTGCCGCTGCGCGCGGCGGCTTACGATCGCCAGCTTTACGACGAGGGGCAGATCGAGACGGTCACGGTCGTCGTCGCGAAAACGACCCGCTCGCGCAACGCGATGGTCGCCACGATCTGGCGGCCGCAGCTCGTGCGCCTGTCGCTGATGCTGATGCTCGCGGTGGTGCTCGTCTACCTCGGCCTCACCTTCGAGCTGCGCCCGCTGATGAAGCTGAAGGACGATGTCGCCGACCGCGGGCCGATGGAGCTGGAGCCGATCCGCCCCGAGCGGCTGCAGCACGAGCTGCGGCCGATCGTCGACGCGATCAACCAGTGCATCGCGCGGCTCAATACGCATACGGCCACGCAGCGCCGCTTCATCGCGGACGCCGCGCACCAGTTGCGCACGCCGATCGCGGTGCTCGACACGCAGATCCAGTACGCGCAGCGGCGCGGCCACGGCGATGCGGAACTCGCGTCGGTGCTCGACAGCATGCAGCGCAGCAGCCGCAAGATGGCCGACGTGACCGACAAGCTGCTGCTGCTCGCGCATGCGGAAGCGACGCCGTCGACGCTCTTGACCCATCGCGTCGATCTCGCGGCCGTAGTGTCGAGCGTGCTCGAGGAAACGATCGTGCTCGCGCAGCGGCGCGACATCGACCTTGGCGCCGATCTCGGCGAGCGGCTCGACGTCGCGGGCAGCGACAGCCTGCTGACCGCGCTGGTGATGAACCTCGTCGACAACGCGGTGCGCTACACGCAGCCGGGCGGCTGCGTGACGGTCGCCGCGCGGCGCGATGGCGACGCGATCGTGCTCGACGTGGTCGACAACGGCCCCGGCATTCCGGCCGAAGCGCGGCCGCACGTGTTCAAGCGCTTCTACCGCGTGTCGTCCGACACCGAGGGCTCGGGCCTCGGGCTCGCGATCGTCCGCGAGATCGCGCAGGCGCACGGCGGCAGCGCGTCGCTCGCGCCGGGGCCCGGCAATCGCGGTATCGTCGTGACTGTACGGCTGCCCGCCTATGATTGACGAGATGTCCCCATGAAACTCCTGCTGGTCGAAGACAACGCCGAACTCGCGCACTGGATCGTGAACCTGCTGCGCGGCGAGGATTTCGCGGTCGACAGTGTCGGCGACGGCGAGCGCGCCGACACGGTGCTGAAGACCGAACGCTACGACGCGGTGCTGCTCGACATGCGGTTGCCCGGCATCAGCGGCAAGGAAGTGCTCGCGCGGCTGCGGCGCCGCAACGACAACGTGCCGGTGCTGATGCTGACCGCGCACGGCTCGGTCGACGACAAGGTCGACTGCTTCGGCGCGGGCGCCGACGATTACGTCGTGAAGCCGTTCGAGTCGCGCGAGCTGGTTGCGCGGATTCGCGCGCTGATCCGCAGGCAGGCCGGCGTCGGCACGACGCAGCTCGTGTGCGGCGATCTCGTCTATGCGTTCGGCACGCGCGAATTCCGCTGCGGCGAAACCGTGCTCGCGCTGCGCCGCCGCGAGCATGCAATCCTCGAAACGCTGATGCTGCAGCAGAACAAGACGGTGTCGAAGGCGCGGCTGATGGACAGCGTGTTCGCGCTCGACGACGAGCCGAGCGCCGACGCGATCGACATCTACATCCACCGGCTGCGCAAGCATCTCGCGGGCAGCACGGCCGAGATCATCACGCTGCGCGGGCTCGGTTACATCCTGCGCGCGAAAAGCGCGCACGACTGACGGGCGTTCTTCCTCGTCCCCGAACATCGATTCGTAGCACGAAACGTCTCCGGAAACCCGGCTGGCTCGTCTCCGCACGCCTGCACCATCCGCGATTGTTGCGCGTTCGGTGTTTTCACCGATCCGATTCTTGCGTCGGGGAAAGCGTCGTGAAGGATTGCCCCCTCTACGATGCTACGCGTCGGCCCTCTCGCTGTGGCCGGCAAGAGTCGGCATACATTGCGTACTGCCAACGACCGGATTTCAATGCGGCAGCTCGGAGGAGACGATCTTGAAACGAAAAACCCTTGCCCTTTCCATCGCGGCGGCAGGCCTGTGCGCCGGCACCCAAGCGCATGCGCAGTCGAGCGTGCAGCTCTACGGCCTGATGGACCTGAGCTTTCCGACCTACCGGACCCACGCCGACGCGAACGGCAAGCACGTGATCGGCATGGGCAACGAAGGCGAGCCGTGGTTCAGCGGCAGCCGCTGGGGCCTGCGAGGCGCCGAAGACATCGGCGGCGGCACGAAGATCATCTTCCGCCTCGAAAGCGAATTCGTGGTCGCGAACGGCCAGATGGAAGACGAAGGCCAGATCTTCGACCGCGACGCGTGGGTCGGTGTCGAGGACGAACGTTTCGGCAAGCTGACGGCCGGCTTCCAGAACACCATCGCGCGCGACTCGGCGGCGATCTACGGCGACCCGTACGGCTCCGCGAAGCTGTCGACCGAGGAAGGCGGCTGGACCAACTCGAACAACTTCAAGCAGATGATCTTCTACGCGGCCGGCCCCACCGGCACGCGCTACAACAACGGCATCGCGTGGAAGAAGCTGTTCGGCAACGGCATCTTCGCGAGCGCCGGCTACCAGTTCAGCAACTCGACGCAGTTCGCGACCGGCTCCGCGTACCAGGTCGCGCTCGGCTACAACGGCGGCCCGTTCAACGTGTCGGGCTTCTACAACCACGTGAATCACGGCGGCTTCAGGAACCAGACGTTCTCGGTCGGCGGCAACTACACGTTCGACATCGTGCGCCTGAATGCAGGCTACTTCCGCTACAACGGCGACCAGGGCTCGCTCGGCCAGCGCCACGACGATTCGTGGACGGTGTCGATGAAGATCGCGCCGAAGGGCGCGCTCGACTACGAGCTCGGCTACCAGCAGATGCGCGTCAAGAACGCCGCGAACAACGCGGACGGCTTCACGCCGAACGCGAACCTCGGCGCGTTCAGCCTGACCAACGGCGTCGCCAACGGCTTCAAGGAGACGATCTACGGGTCGGTGTTCTACCACCTGAGCAAGCGCACCGAGGTGTACCTGGCCGGCGACTACATGAAGCTGCATGGCGGCTACACGGCGGCGTCGACGTTCGGCGCGAAGAACCAGCTCGAACTGACTTCGGGCATCCGTACGCGTTTTTGACCTCGAGCGGGGCCCATCAGGCCCCGCCGTACCCTCCGGCCGGGATTCTCCATGCGGGCACGCCGGCGCTTTGCGCCGACCGCGCCCTTTTTTCGTCCTTTCCGCGGTGCCGCCGGCCGGCTGTGCGACAACCGGCCGGAAACCGCTTGCGGCCCGTCCGGCGGGCGATCGCGGCCGATGCACGCGCGCTCGGCCTACATCGGCGCTTGACCTGCGCCGACCGACTCGCTAGCGTTTCGGGTTTGCCCGGGCGGCCATTGCCGCCGGTGCCGTGAGCGCGCCCGACGTCCTGGCGCGCGCGGCCGGGCTCCGATGGAAAAGACGATGCAGAAACTCGATGCGGCCAGCCCGCAGGCGATGTCGACGGATTTCACCGCCGACAACGTCGCGCGCCTGAAGGCGCTGTTCCCCGAACTCGTGACCGAAGGCCCCGACGGCGCGTCGGTCGACGTCGACGTGCTGAAGGCGCTGATCGGCGAGCGCACGGTCGGCGACGCCGACGAGCGCTACGGCTTCCATTGGCACGGCAAGCGCAGCGCGCGCCAGGCCGCGCTGACGCCGTCGACGGGCACGCTGCGCCCCTGCCCCGACGACAGCGTCGCATGGGACGACACGCGCCATCTCGTGATCGAGGGCGACAACCTCGACGTGATGAAGCTGCTGCACAAGAGCTACGCGGGCAAGGTGAAGCTCGTCTACATCGACCCGCCGTACAACACGGGCAGCGATTTCGTCTATCCGGACGACTTCAGCGACAGCATCCGCCACTACCTGGCGATGACCGGGCAGACCCAGGGCGGCGCAAAGCGCAGCACCAACACCGAGGCGAACGGCCGGTTCCACACCGACTGGCTGAACATGATGTATCCGCGCCTGAAGCTCGCGCATGCGCTGTTGTCCGACGAAGGGCTGATCGCCGTGCACATCGACGAGCACGAAGTGCATGCGCTGGTGCTGATGCTGCGCGAGATCTTCGGCGAGGAGAACGAGCTCGGCGTCGCCGTATGGGACAAGCGCAACCCGAAGGGCGACGCGCGCGGCGTCGCGTACCAGCACGAATCGCTGGTGCTGTTCGCGCGCAATGCCGAGACGCTGCTCGAACAGGCGCCGCTCAAGCGCCCGAAGCGCAATGCGCAGCGCATGCTCGACGCCGCGCACGACGCGGTGTACCGCAGCGGCAACGCGAAGGATGCGCAGAAGGCATACCGCGCGTGGATGAAGGCGCAGACCAACCTGTCCGGCGGCGAAGTGATGTACGACCGGCTGTCGGAAGACGGGCGCGTGTACCGCCTCGTGTCGATGGCGTGGCCGAACAAGAAGAAGGCGCCGGAAGAATATTTCACGCCGCTGATCCACCCGGTCACCGGCAAGCCGTGCGCGATGCCGGCGCGCGGCTGGCGCAACCCGCCCGCAACGATGCAGGCGCTGATCGAGCGCGGCCAGATCGAATTCGGCGCGGACGAAAGCACGCAGCCGCAGCGGATCTACTACCTCGACGAGAACATGTACGAGAACGTGCCGTCGGTGCTGCCGTTCGCCGGCTCCGATGACGCGCTGCTGAAGACGCTCGGAATCCCGTTCGACCAGCCGAAGCCGGTCGATTTCGCGGCGGCCGTGATCGGCTGGTGCACGCGCGGCGACGACATCGTGCTCGACTGCTTCGCGGGCTCCGGCTCGACCGGCCACGCGGTGATGCAGGTGAACGCGACCGACGGCGGCGCACGCCGCTACGTGCTCGTGCAACTGCCCGAAGCGCTCGACCGCCGCGACAAGACGCAGCAGAGCGCCGCCGATTTCTGCACGAAGCTGAAGAAGCCCGCGACGCTCGCCGAAATCACCAAGGAGCGCCTGCGCCGCGCCGCGCAGCAGGTCGCGCGCGACTATCCGGAAAGCTATGGCGACCTCGGCTTCCGCGTGTATCGGCTCGACACGACCAACGTGATCGAATGGGACCCGCGCCGCGACGATTTCGACCATGCGCTGTTCGCATCCGTCGAGCACGTGAAGACCGGCCGCACCGAGGACGACCTGCTTGCCGAGCTGACGCTGAAGCTCGGCCTCGACCTGTGCACGCCGGTCGAGCATCACCAGATCGCCGGCAAGGCCGTGCACCTTATCGGCCGCTCGATCGTCGCGTGCTTCGACGCGCGCATCTCGCGCGACGACGCAGGCCCGCTCGCCGACGGCATCATCGAGTTGCTCGACGCGACCGGCGCGTCGCATGACGTGACGTGCCTGTTCCGCGACAGCGGCTTCGTCGACGACGTCGCGAAGCTCAATCTCGCCGCGCTGCTCGAACAGCACGGCGTGAAGCGCGTGCGGAGCCTGTGATGCGGCTGCATTTCGAAGCGGATCTCGACTACCAGCGCGACGCGATCGATGCCGTCTGCGACCTGTTTCGCGGCCAGGAATCGTATCGCGGCGACTTCAGCGTGCTCGCGAACGCGGCGCCCGGCACTACGGCGGCGGCTCAAGGCTCGCTCGGCTTCGCGGTATCCGAACAGGGCGTCGGCAACCGGCTGTCGCTGACCGACGACGCGCTCGCACGCAATCTGGCCGATGTGCAGTTGCGCGGCGGGCTGCCGCCGTCCGGCCTGCCCGGCTCGCGCGACTTCACCGTCGAGATGGAGACCGGCACCGGCAAGACCTACGTGTACCTGCGCACGATCTTCGAGCTGAACCGCCGCTACGGCTTCACGAAATTCGTGATCGTCGTGCCGTCGATCGCGATCAAGGAAGGCGTGCACAAGACGCTCTCGATCACCGAGGATCACTTCCGCGCGCTGTACGCGGGCGTGCCGTACGACTACTTCCTGTACGACTCCGCGAAGCTCGGCCAGGTGCGCCACTTCGCGGCGAGCGCGGCGATCCAGATCATGGTGATGACGGTTGCCGCGATCAACAAGAAGGAAATCAACAACCTCTACAAGGACAGCGAAAAGACCGGCGGCGAGAAGCCGATCGACCTGATCCGCGCGACGCGGCCGATCGTGATCGTCGACGAGCCGCAGAGCGTCGACGGCGGGCTCGAAGGGCGCGGCCGCGAAGCACTGGCCGCGATGGCGCCGCTCTGCACGCTGCGCTATTCGGCGACGCACGTCGACCGTCACCACATGGTGTACCGGCTCGACGCGGTCGACGCGTACGAGCGCAAGCTCGTCAAGCAGATCGAGATCGCGTCGGCGATCGTCGAGGATGCGCACAACAAGCCGTACGTGCGGCTCGTCGGCGTGTCGAACCGGCGCGGCGCGATCAGCGCGCGCGTCGAGCTCGACGTCGCGACGGCGGCCGGCGTGAAGCGCCAGATCGTGTCGGCCACCGACGGCGACGATCTCGAACGCCTGACCAGGCGCGCGCTGTACGCGGGGCTGCGGATCGGCGAAGTGCATGCGCTGAAGGGCGCCGAATACGTCGAGCTGCGCCATCCGGAAGGCGAGGCGTTCCTGTCGCTCGGCGAGGCGTTCGGCGACATCGACACGCTCGCCGTGCAGCGCGAGATGATCCGCCGCACGATCCGTGAGCATCTCGACAAGGAGCTGCGCCTCGCGGAGCGCGGCGTGAAGGTGCTGTCGCTGTTCTTCGTCGATTCGGTCGAGCGCTATCGCCGCTACGACGAGAACGGGATGCCCGTGAAGGGCGACTACGCGCTGATCTTCGAAGAGGAATATGCGCGCGCGGCGCGCGTGCCGGCCTACCGGGCGCTGTTCGACGGTGTCGACGTCGCGCTCGAAGTCGGGCGCGCGCACAACGGCTACTTCTCGATCGACCGCAAGGGCGGCTGGACCGACACGAGCGAGAGCAGCGCCGCGGCCCGCGAGAACGCCGAGCGCGCGTACGGCCTCATCATGCGCGAGAAGGAAGCGCTGCTGTCGTTCGACACGCCGCTGAAGTTCATCTTCTCGCACTCGGCGCTGAAGGAAGGCTGGGACAACCCGAACGTGTTCCAGATCTGCACGCTGCGCGACATCCAGACCGAACGCGAGCGCCGCCAGACGCTCGGCCGCGGGCTGCGCCTCGCCGTCGACCAGGACGGCGAACGGGTGCGCGACGCGGGCGTGAACACGCTCACCGTGATCGCGACCGAAAGCTACGAGTCGTTCGCGGAGAACCTGCAGAAGGAAATCGAAGCCGATACGGGCATCCGTTTCGGGATCGTCGAGCAGCACCAGTTCGCGGCGCTGCCCGTGCAGGAAGGCGACGGGCCCGCGCATGCGCTCGGCATCGAGCTGTCGCGCGTGCTGTGGAACCATCTGCACGAACAGGGCTACGTCGACGCGCAGGGCAAGGTGCTCGACCGGCTGAAGGATGCGCTGCGCCAGAGCGCGCTCGTGCTGCCCGACGCGTTCGAGATGCTGCGCGCGCCGATCGTCGCGACGCTGCGCAAGCTGTCGGGCCGCTTCGCGGTGCGCAACGCGGACGAGCGCCGCGCGATCGCGCTGCGGCGCGATGCGTCGGGCAAGGCCGTGGTGTTCGGCGAGGATTTCCGCGCGCTGTGGGACCGTATCCGTCATCGCACCGTGTACCGCGTCGAGTTCGACAACGCGAAGCTCGTGCGCGACTGCGCAGCTGCGTTGCACGACGCGCCGGACATCGCGCGCGCGCGGCTGCAGTGGCGCAAGGCCGAGATCGACATCGGCAAGGCCGGCATCGAGGCGATCGAGGTCGCCGGCGCCGGCACGGTGCTGATCGACGAAGGCGAGCTGCCGCTGCCCGACCTGCTCACCGAACTGCAGGACCGCACGCAACTGACGCGCCGTTCGCTCGCGACGATCCTGGCCGACAGCGGCCGGCTCGACGATTTCCGCGTGAATCCGCAGCAGTTCATCGCGGTCGCGGCCGATGCGATCAACCGCTGCAAGCGGCTCGCGCTCGTCGCGGGCATCGCGTACCGCAAGCTCGGCGAGCGCCACGTGCATGCGCTCGAGTCGTTCGAGAGCGAGGCGCTGACCGGCTATCTGCGCAACCTGCGGCCCGATGCGCGGAAGTCGATCCACGAAGCGGTCGTGTGCGAGACGGATGCGGAGCGCGCGTTCGCCGATGCGCTCGAAGCGCACGACGGCGTGAAGCTGTACGCGAAGCTGCCCGCGTGGTTCCGCGTGCCGACGCCGCTCGGCAGCTATCACCCGGACTGGGCCGTGCTCGCGGAACAGGACGGCGGCGAGCGGCTGTACTTCGTCGTCGATACGCCAAATGCGGACGGCAACGTGCCGAGCGAGCACGAGCGCGCGAAGCTCGCGTGCGGCGAAGCGCATTTCCGTGCGCTGGTGGACGGAGACGACGCGGCGCGCTTCGTGCGCGTCAGGCAGGCGGACGCGTTGTTCGAACCTGCGGCACCGCTGGCGGGCGCCGGGCGCTGAAACGAAGGACGGCGATGAAGCCGCCCCGGACTGCTGACGAACCCCACGTTTTTCGGAGCGTGGGGTTTTGTTTTTCCGGGAACGGGCTCGGAGGGTCGCGCAGAGCGAGCAGATCGATCTGCTGCGCAAACGGCTCACGAGGCGGGTTTTTTCATGGATCGGGCTGTGCGCCGGCAACCGTGCAATGCCCGCTACCGGCGTCGATTTCCCGTTTGTTATCCGCGTGAAAGGGATTCGTATTCTCGCGCGTTTGCGGCGCGGTTACGGCTGGTTGCAAATCGGGTCGGCACGATGTTTTCGCGCGACAGCGTCGTGGCGTTGCCGCCATGAAAAAAGGGCGCCGAAGCGCCCTTCCATTGCATTTGCGTGCCGTGCTTACAGCGTGCGGCCGAATGCGTTGCGATGCGAATGATGCGTGGACGTCGACGCATGCGCGGTATGGCCATGCTTATGACCGTGGCCCGGCTGCACGCCGGCGCGATCGGCGATCGTATCGGAGCGGTCGGCCGCGCGCGCCAGGCCCTTGTCGCGGTCGCCCGCATGAATGCTGTTCGAGTTGCTGAGCGCCGAACTGCTCATGTGACCGCCGGACATGCCGCCCGCGTTGCCACCGGAGCCGCCTGCGCCATGACCGCCACCGTTGCCACCGCCATTGCCGCCGGCGGCCGCATGCGCGGACACCGTGCCGAGCGCGAGCAGCGCGGCCGTCAGTACGGACAGATATCGTCGAGTTTTCATCTTGTACTCCCTGGAGCGCGTTTGTGTGATTGCATTCTAGGAACGCGCACGATTCGCGCCACACCACGTTGTAAATGATCGTAACGATGCGCGTGGCATGCATTCATCAGATCAACCCGGGTGGCGCCCCATCCTGTCATGCGTGAACGGGAAACGAAGCAGGCAGGCGCGGCGCCACAGCGCCGCCCCGGTAACGATTGCGCTTACTGCGCCGGCTGCATGCCCTGCGCGGCAGCCTTGTGTTGCGCGGCCTGCTCTTGCGCGTGCTTCTTCGCCATGTGGTGGCCGACGATACAGCCGCCGACCGCACCGACGACGGCGTGGTGCCCGGCGTAGTGGCCGGCAACGCCGCCGACCACCGCGCCCTTCATGCAGCCCGCCGCATGCGCGCTGCCGATCGTTGCGAACGCAACGACGGCGGCGGTTGCGCACAGCCTGATATGTCGACTGGGCATCATGTGTTCACCCTCCTCTTGTCGTAATCAGTCGAATCGCTCAATCCCAGCGGCCGCCGCGCCAGCCGCCACGATCGCGCCACTCGTGCTCTCGCCATTCACGGCGACGCCACTCGTGTTCGCGCCATTCGCGCTCACGCCAGCCGTCGCCGCGCCAACCATCGCGCCAACCGTCGCCGCGATAGCCGACCGGCGCATACATGACCGGCGGAGGCGGAGCCACGTAGACGGGCGCCGGCGCCGCGTAGACGCCCGGCACGCCGATGCCGACCGACAGGTCGACGTGGGCCGATGCGACGCCCGAAGCTGCCAGCGCCGCTACACCGAGAACTGCACCGAGAATAAGTTTCTTGCTCATCTCGCGACTCCCTGCACGTGTCGTGCTTCATGTGAATACGGTTCGGAGTCTAGGCACGGTGCGCCGACACAGGTGAAACGGGTATGCGAGACCGGTAACGGGCGTTTACGGCCATCCGCAAAGCCTTGCGGGACAAGGGAGAGGCTGCATTCCAGGCACCGTTGCAACGGCGCATCGATCCGGTAAAAAGGGGATTTTCGGCACGAAACCGGGCGATCGGAACGCGACGAAGTGCACCGGAGTGCTCGGTGTGCCCGCAGTACGAACCGCCCGCACCGTGCGCGAGCGGTTCGCCGGAGCGGGCGTTACGCGCGGATATCGTCGACGCTGCGCAGCCAGTGCACGCTGAACAGGTTGTCCGCGTCGGTCCACACGGTATCGGGCTCGAATCCTGCACGGCGCGCGATCGCATGGAAGCCGTCGATCGTGAACTTGTGCGAGTTCTCCGTGTGGATGCGCTCGCCGGCCTCGAAGCGGAACGCGTGGCCGCGCACGTGCACCGTCTGCGCGATGTCGCTGACCAGATGCATCTCGATGCGCTGACGCTCGCGATCGTAGAACGCGCAATGCGAGAACGCGTCGAGATCGAAGTCCGCGCCGAGCTCGGTGTTCGCGCGCACGAGCAGGTTCAGGTTGAACTGCGCAGTCACGCCCTGCGCGTCGTTGTACGCGTGATGCAACGTGCGCTCGTCCTTCACGAGATCGGCGCCAACCAGCAAGCCGCCGCCGCGCAGCAGCCGCGCGGCATCGCGCAGGAACGCGTCGGCCTCTTCCGGCGAGAAGTTGCCGATCGTCGAGCCGGGAAAGAAGCCGATGCGCCGCCGCGGCGTCGCGCTCAGCTCGGCCAGCTGCTCGGCCTTCGTGTAGTCGGCCGCGATCGGCGCGACGTCGAGCCACGGATAGGCCGACCGCAGCCGTGCAGCCGCGCCGTGCAGGTAGTCGGCCGAGATGTCGACCGGCACGTAGCGCGCCGGCGCATTCGCGTAATTGCCCGCGAACGCATCGAGCAGCACGCGGATCTTCTCGAGCGAGCCCGCGCCAAATTCGACGATGTCCGCATGCGGGCCGACGCGCCGCACGATCTCCGCCGCGCGATCGCGCAGGATGCCGAGCTCGGTGCGTGTCGGGTAGTACTCGGGCAGCTCGCAAATGCGGTCGAACAGCGCGGAGCCGGCCGCATCGTAGAAGTATTTCGGCGAAATGCTGCGCGGCGTGCACGACAGTCCGTCGATCAGGTCGCGCTCGAACGCGCTGGGCCGCGAATCGCGGGCGGGTTGCTGGCCACCGCTCTTGGCCGTCAGGTCAGACGTCTCGCGCAAGTCGCACTCCCGTGAATTGCCAGCGCGCGGCCGGCGGAAAGAAATTGCGGTACGTCGGCCGTTCGTGCCCGGGCGGCGTCGCGATGCTGCTGCCGCGCAGGACCTGCTGGCCGACCATGAACTTGCCGTTGTATTCGGCCGCGACACCCGCGAGCGGCCGAAAGCCCGGATACGGCTCGTAGGACGAACGCGTCCATTGCCACACATGCCCGAGCATCTGCCTGATGCCGTTCGCGGCGAACGCGGCTTCCCATTCGAATTCGGTCGGCAGCCGCGCGCCGGCCCATTCCGCATACGCGGCCGCTTCGTAGAAGCTCACGTGACACACCGGTGCGTCAGGCGCGAGCGGTTCGACGCCGTGCAGGCCGAACGTGCGTCGTACGCGCGTGGCGGCCGCGTCGTCGTCGTCGGGCATCCAGTACGCGGGCCCTTGCCACCCTTCCCGCTGCACCGTGGCCCAGCCGTCGGACAGCCAGTATTCGGGGCGCGCGTAGCCGCCGTCGGCGACGAACGCCGCGAATTCCGCATTCGTCACGAGCCGGTTCGCGATCTCGTATGGCCGTATGAGCGCTGTATGGCGCGGCCGTTCGTTGTCGAACGAGAACGCATCGCCGTCGTGGCCGATCTCGACGAGCCCGCCGGGCTGGTGCAGCCAGTGCTGCGCACCGGCATCGCCCGCGGCCAATGCGCTCCCTTCGATTCGGTCGACCCCGTTGCGCGGCCGGAACGCCGGCTTCAGCGGGTTGCACGAGAACGCATGCAGCATGTCCGTGACGATCAGCTCCTGGTGCTGCTGCTCGTGATGCAGGCCGAGCTCGATCTCGGGCGCGATCGCGTCGAGCAGCTCCACGTCCGCACCGGCCAGCGCGCGCAGCATCGCTGCGTCGACGTGCTGCCGGTACGCGTGCACCTCGTCGAGCGACGGCCGCGTGAGCAGCCCGCGCTGCGGCCGCGGATGGCGCGGGCCGAGCGCTTCGTAATAGGAATTGAAGAGGAACTGGAAGGCGTCGTTGAACGGCGCGTAGCCGGGCACGCGGCGCATCAGCACGACGGTTTCGAAGAACCAGGTCGTATGCGCGAGGTGCCATTTCGTCGGGCTCGCGTCAGGCATCGACTGCACGGCCTGGTCTTCGGCGGACAGCGTCGCGGTCAACGCGACGCTATGGGCGCGCACGTCCTGGAAACGGCGCTGAAGCTGTGATGCAAGGAGGCTCATCGGTTTACCGTTCACGTCGCGATTCGCTGCGTTGCGTTGCCGGAAAAGGGAAAGCCTTGCGCGTGATGCGCGCGGCTGACGTGCGACCTGCTGCTGCGTCGTCGGGCAGCCGGCGCGCGCGCCGGGCCGCTGATGCGGCGTCACTTCATCTGCCCGTGCAGAACAGTATGGTCCAGAAATGTGAATGCTGCGAATCGGGATGCGGATGAAACGCGATCGAAAGATAACTGAAAGCATTGACCGTGCGCGTGTCGCACGCGTGACAGACCGTCGATGCGTGCCGGAGCGCGGCGTTGCGGGGGTGCGCAACGTGCATGCCGGCTGTTGCAGCTACTGACGGCCCATGACATCCGTGCCGCGATCGTGATGGCCCGGCAACGCGTGGGGCTCTCGTCTGACAAACGCCTTCACGTCGTTCGTTCGTGGTCGTCGGCGCCCTGCTGCCCCGCGTTCCCGCGCGCTTCTAAAAATTTTTTGCGTCGATGTCACACGCGCGGTGGGCTCGCTCGTCATATCGCCGGAACCCACACGAAAGGAGAAGGAACCATGACTGCGAAACTCAATCCGTTTGCCGCTGCGCCCGCGCTGATGAAGAACTGGATGACCGTGTCGGTCGCCGCCGCCGGGAGCCTCGAGCCGACGCTGATCGAGCTGGTCAAGATCCGCGCATCGCAGATCAACGCGTGCGCGAACTGCATTAACATGCACACCGCCGAGGCGCGCGAGCAAGGCGAGACCGAGCAGCGCATCTACCTGCTGTCCGCGTGGCGCGAAGCGCCCTGCTACACCGACCGCGAACGCGCGGCGCTCGGCTGGACCGACGCGCTCACGCGGCTGTCCGAGGGCCACGCTGCGCACGAAGCGGCCTATGCGGCGCTGAACGACCACTTCAGCCAGGAGGAACAGGTGAAACTCACGCTGATGATCAACGTGATCAACGGCTGGAACCGGCTCGCGGTCGGCTTCGGGCTGTGGATCGAGCCGGCCGACGCGAAGGCCGCTGCCGCGAAGATGGTGGCCTGATGACGAACCTCGATCCGGCCAAGAGCAGCGCCGAAGAGCGGGCCGACGCGGCCGCGAGCTTCGACCCGCTGCGCCGCACGCTGATCCGCGTCGCGTACCGGATGCTCGGTTCCGTCGCGGACGCCGAGGACACGGTGCAGGAGGCGTTCATCCGCTGGATGGACGTCGACCGCACCGAAGTGCGCGTGCCCGAGGCGTTCCTGCGCCGCATGGTGATGCGCATGTGCCTCGACCAGCTGAAGTCCGCGCGGCGCCAGCGCGAGACCTATATCGGCCCGTGGCTGCCCGAGCCGGTCGTCGAGGAAGACGAACAGGAAGACGTCACGCTGCCGCTGATGCTCGCGCTCGAACGGCTCTCGCCGCTCGAACGCGCGGCGTTCCTGCTGCACGACGTATTCGGCCTCGAGTTCGATGAAGTTGCGACGACGATCCAGCGCGACCCGGCCGCGTGCCGGCAGCTCGCCGCGCGGGCCCGCACGCACGTGCGCGAGGCGCGGCCGCGGTTTCATGTCGAGAAGCAGCGCGGGATCGAATTGGCCGAGGCGTTCTTCGCGGCATCGCGCAGCGGCGACATGCGCGCGCTCGGCGCGATGCTCGCCGAGGACGTGAGCCTGCATTCGGACGGCGGCGGCAAGCGTACGGCCGCAGGCAAGCCGGTGTTCGGCTTCGAGCACGTGATGAAGGTTCACGAATACCTGGCCGGGCTGTTCGCCACGCATGCGTCGAAGCTCGTGCGGGCCGGGTTCATCAACGGGCTGCCGGGTTTCGTTACGCTGGAATCGGATGGTGAGCTGCAGACGACGGCGCTCGAGATCGAGGACGGGAAGATCGTCGCGATCTATGTCGTGCGGAATCCTGACAAGTTGAAGCATTTGCATTGAGTGTGGCGCGGGGGCGCATCGCGTATCGTGCGCGATGGCGCCCGCGCTTCTCGCCCGCCTCTTCCTGCTTCTCCGCCCTGCTTCTCCGCCCTGCTTTGCCGATCGTCGGTTGTCGCTGTTACTGCGTCGCGACCACGACGTTGTGGATCATGACCATCAGTAAACCGAGCAGCGGCGTCGCGATGGCGAACCCGGTCGCCGCAAGCCAGTTCGTGCCGCCTTGCGCCTCCAGCAGCGCGAGAAACGATGGGTTCGACGTCGCGTTCAGGCGCAGCTTTTCGATGTTGCGTTCGACGTGCGTCTTGTAAATGCCGTTCCCGCACCAGCCGAGCGCAACTGCGATCCCGATGGTGACCGGATCGAGCGTGCTCGATTCGAAGTATTTAGGGAAGTACAGCAACTCGACCAGCGTGATGCCGAGCGTGACGCCCAGCACGGCGGCCGCCTGCCAATACATGCATCGATACGCCATCCAGACCGGGCCCAGGAAACAGGCTGCCCAGTTCCAGGACTGCCGGTTCTTGCGCGATGCGGCGATCTCCCATTTCCGCTCGAACCACGCGGCTTTCTTGCCGACGTAAGCGGCGATTTCGTCGTTGCTCGCAGACGATGCGGTGGTCGTGACCTCGGACATGATCGTTTACTCTCGGTCGCGCGGATCGCGCGTTGTTGTTTTGATGCGGTTTGGGTGCGCTGGAAATCGAGCGGCTTGCGCTGCAGCGCGCTTCGATGCGCACACGATTCTACTCGGTGCGTATTGCGGGTCGGGATGCCGGTGAGGATGCGATGCCGTGGATCGCGCAACGCATCGGGGCGACATGCATTGTTTCGGCCGGAAAAAGAAAAACGCCACGCGAAGTTGCCGCGTGGCGTTTGTATGTTTGGCGAGCCGCATTGCCTGTAGGCAATTTGCGCTGCCAGACCCCTTCATTTTGTTCGTTGGTAGGCTCGATTGGATTCGAACCAACGACCCCCACCATGTCAAGGTGGTGCTCTAACCAACTGAGCTACGAGCCTAAGAAGCCGCGAATTATAGAGACGGTTTTCGCAGAGCACAAGCCCCTTCGTGAAAATTTTTTGAATCGAGAGACGTGTGGTCTTGCTGGTTGCTGCGCGTGCCTGATGCCTGGTGTCACAGCGAAACACGTCGGCGCCGCGAGGTTATCCACACGCCCCTCTGGATAACCGTCCTGCAAGCCTCTGGATTCACAGTGGAGCGATTGAGGATATGTCGTCGCGGCTGTGAATCAACGAAAAGTTGTTCTGTGCTCCGCGGAGCTGTTCACGTGACGCGCCCATGGTTATGCATCCTGCTTCGTGTTGAAAATTCAGTGCGTTACGGAGGTTATCCACTGTGAGGCACAGGGCTTGTTAACTATCACTACGTATGTATACGAACCCTGTTAACACCTTTGGATAAGCACAGTCCGGAGACTGTGATCCGCTCAGGATATGCACTGCGTGCGGTGAATGGATGAACGAAGCAACAGGCTGTGGGGGCATGCGACGGATATGCGACTGCCATGTCTGTAGAATCGCCAGCATTCAGGATGCAACGGCCTGGCGGACAGGTTCACGGCGATGACCGATTCTTCGTTGACCCGGCTCGACGCGCTCGATATCGATGCCGTCGTACACCGATTGCAGCAATTCCCGGGCGACATCGTGTTCGAGCAGCGCGTGTCGATACCCGAAGCCGATGTCTTGTGCTGCCGCTACAAAGGCGAGCGATTCAACGTGAAGTTCGATCTGGACTACGGGGTGTTTGTCGATCGTGTCGGCGAGTTGTCCGGTGAAGACATCGCAGAGATCGTCAGATGGCTCACTCTGGGCGAGGCGATCGATGAAGACACCCGTCAATGAGACGCTTGTGATGGATATTGCCGGCCATGTCGCTGTTGTCGTGACGGATGTGGCGGCCGTCGTCGAGGCGCTTGTGCGGCTGGGTTTCGCTCGACATCCCGATCGCTGGGAACGCGCGATCGTGGACGATGACGATCGCCGTTCGCTCGTTGCCGCGCTTGTTGATCTCGACGCATTGTTTTCCGCAGGCCGCGACTGGAGCCCGCAAGCGCTCGTCGAGTATTACCGCGAGATCGGTGTCGTGCGACGTGGGTACCGTTCGATTGCGTGGCGCAGTCCGGAGCAATACGTCATCGAACAGCATTGATGCGATGCTCATATCACGGCAATACCGATGATGTGCTCGTGACGCGAACGTGCTCAGCCTTCGTGTGTGGATAACCGGCGCGCGAAACGATTCGGAACGCTGTGCGCCAGGTTGGTGAGCGTGCGTTCGGATCGCAAGCTGGGCTCGGATTCCGGCGAACTCGAATGACTGCTGATCGCGTTGTTTTCCAAGACGTAATCGAGCGCTGAAAGTCCGTCACCGTTCTTGCCGCTGTCGGCAGGCGGCATGTGGACAACCTGCACGCCAATCCACTCGAATCTCTGTGCATCGGACGAGTGAGATCTTGTTTTCGACAAGGAGGATCACACCGAATGCCTTGGTTGGCGGGCTTTTTGTCCGAATCGATCGGATGACGTGGAGAATTCGCGGGCGACGCCCCAAGGTTGAATGCGTTGTGGATATCCGGGAACCAACGAACTCGAAACCCAGTGCATTCAACCGGTGAGAGCAATCGAACCCGGCGCAGGCATTCGGTTCACCGCCAGGGTTGTGGATATCGAAGCCCCAAAACAACCCGAAATGCTGTGCCGACCAAAGGTGAGCGATTCGATCGAAGACAGTCCGCGGCATCGTCACGATCGATGTGGATATCCCGCTCCACGACGACTCTAAACCCTGTGATTTTAAAGGTGAGGGCGTCGACCGCGTGTCGATGTGGACAACCAACCAGCAAAGTCACTCGAAACGCTGTGCATTCGAGCGGTGAGCGTGAGCACGCTCAAGCCAGTCGAGCGGCGTCATTAGAGGCGCTGGCAGTCGTCGAGGCCCCCCAGCGCGGCGCGCATCGTACCACTCAAGTCTGCTGATCGAGCGCCTGCGCGACTGCTTTTTCCCCAAGACTCCCGGCCGGCCCGACTACCGCATAGTTGAGCCCGTTCGCCGACCCATACCGCGCCAGCAACGCGCCGTCCACGCGTTGCCCGGCCGGCAGCAGCCGATGTGCCGATTCCGCCGGCCGGAGATAGAAGCTCAGCGTTCGCCCGGCACCGTCCTCATAGAGCACCATCGCAGCCGTGCCCCCACTGTCCGTCGTGAACAACCGTCCGCCGACCGGCCTGAACCCCGCCGCGCTCAAATCCGGCAGCTTCGCCGACGCGCCGACGCGCCGGGTGAGCCACCCCTGCAAATCGCCCGCACCCGTCGGCCGATAATCGACCTTTGCGGTTTGATCGACCACCATCATCTTGTAAGCCTCGACCGCATCGCTCATCGGCGCGACAGCCGGCGCCGCGTTCCACCCGCGCGCCTGCCACCCGCCGAACGTCCCGAGCCCGACGCAGAACACGAACGAAGCCGCCATCGCAAACCGCATTCGCGTGCGTTCCGCGCGCCGTGCCCGAATCGCGGCCGGATCGAGCGCCGGGTTGTCCGCCGGCATCCGCACGCTCTCCAGCGCCGCCCTCAACCGCTGCGCATCCTGCTGCCATTGCTTCACCTGTTCCGCACGCTCCGGATGCAGCGCGAGATAACGCTCGACCGCGGCGCGCGCATTGTCGTCGAGCTGGCCGTCGACATAGGCCTGAAGGTCGTGTTCGTTCGGAGGGGTGTTCATTTTTTCATCAAGCGCAAAGAAGGAGCGGGAAGCTCGCCGTCGCTGAGCTGGCGCAGCGCCTGGCGCGCGCGGGAGAGCCGCGACATCACGGTGCCGATCGGCACGTCGAGCAGGTCGGCGACTTCCTGATAGGTGAAGCCCTCGACCGCGACGAGCAGCAGCAGGCTGCGCTGCTCGTCGGAGAGCCGGCCGAATGCTTCGAGCGTCGCGCGCGCCGCGAATTCGCGTTCGGCGGACGGCCAGTGCGCTTCGTCGTCATCCCGGATGCGGCCGAGCAGCCACGCGTAGCGCTTCGCGCTGCGTTTGCCGTCGAGAAACTGCCGGTAAAGGATCGTGAAGAGCCAGCTGCGCAGCGACGCGTCGTCGCGGCGGCTCGTCCAGCGCGACAGCGCGCGCTCGAGCGTCGACTGGACGAGATCGTCGGCCGCGTGGACGTCGCGCGCCAGCCAGAGCGCGAAGCGTCGCAGCCTGGGGAGGAGTTCGCGCAACGCTTCGTCGTCGAGGGCGGTGGAGGGCATGGCCGGGCCGGTTGGCGAAGGGGTCGAGATGCCGCGTAGGACGTCGGTCCGCGTCGATTATTCCACCAAGCATAGGAAAAAATTTTTCGTGGAATAAAGCGGCGCGGGTGGCGTCCTACGCGGGTTCGACAATAATCTGACGATCGGGAGTGCATCCATGAAGCAATCTTCCTCTTCTTCGCCGCAGCGCGAGCCCGGGCGCGGGTGGTGGCGCTGGGCCGCGATCGGCGGCGCGGTGGCCGGCGTGGCTGTCGCGTTCGGGTATGCCGGCGGGTGGTTCGCGCCGGCGCGTCTGACCCCGCAGCGGCTCGTCGACGCGTTGCAGACCAACAGCGGCATCCATCCGGGCTACCGGCGCAATCACGCGAAGGGCGTGTGCGTGACCGGTTACTTCGAAGGCAACGGGGCCGCGAGCGCGTATTCGGTCGCGCCGTTCTTCAAGGCGGTGCGCACGCCGGTGGTCGGGCGGTTCGCACTGCCGGGCGGGAATCCATATGCGCCCGACAGCAGCGTGCCGATCCGCAGCCTCGCGCTGAAGCTCACCGCGCCCGACGGCGAGCAATGGCGGACCGGGATGAACGCGATGCCCGTGTTTCCGGTGGCGACGCCGCAGGTGTTTTATCAGCTGACGGTGGCGACCCGGCCCGATCCGAAGACGGGCAAGCCCGATCCGGCGAAGGCGAAGGCGTTTTTCGGCGCACATCCGGAGACGGCCGCGTTCCTGCAGTGGGTGAAGGGTGCGAAACCGAGCGCGAGTTACGTCACCGAGAGCTATTACGGGCTGAACGCGTTTTACTTCGTCGACGCGGCGGGCAAGCGGCAGGCGGTGAGGTGGCGCGTCGTGCCGGAGCAGACGGCCGGCGCCGGGGACGTCGCGACGGCCGCGGATCCGAACGTGTTGCAGCAGGACGTGACGCAGCGCATTGCGGCGGGTGCGCAGAAGTGGAAGCTGCTGGTCACCCTGGCGGAGCCCGGCGATCCGGTGGACGACGCGACGAAGGTCTGGCCCGCGCAGCGGACGACGATCGATGCGGGCACGCTCGTGCTCGATCGCGTGGAGGCGCAGGACAGCGGGCCGTGCCGCGACGTGAATTACGACCCGACGGTGCTGCCGCAGGGGATTCAGGTGTCGGGGGATCCGTTGCTGGCGGCGCGCTCGGCGGCTTATGCGGATTCGTATCTGCGGCGGACCAGTGAAGAGGCTGGCGTGGCGGGGGTGGCCAAGTTGAGTTCGGAGGGGCGGTGATGAAGATTTCTACGACGTTTAGTCTGCCGGCGAGGGTGCTGCATTGGGTGATGGCCGCGATGATCGTCGCGATGCTGTTCATCGGGGTGGGGATGGTTTCGTCCGTCTCCGAGCGGCATGCGGTTCTGGTGGCGATTCATAAGCCGTTGGGTGTCGCCGTGCTGGTGCTGGTTTGCGTGCGGATCGTGGTGCGGTTTTTGTCGAAGCCGCCGGCGTTGCCTGAGGATCTGCCGTGGTGGCAGAAGGTTGCCGCACATGGGTCGCATCTCGTGCTGTATGCGCTGATGGTTGCGATGCCGCTGATCGGGTGGGCGATGCTTTCGGCGGGCGGGTATCCGGTGACGCTGGGCGATGGCGTGCAGTTGCCGGCTCTGGTTTCGGCTGATCCCGTGACGTTTGCGTGGCTCAGGGTCGCGCATCGGGTGCTGGCTTACCTGTTCTTCGCTACGTTCCTCGCGCACTTCGCGGCCGCCCTGTATCACGGGTTGATTCGTAGGGATGGCGTGGTGAGGGCGATGGTGGGGCGGTGAGCGACGGAGGGTTTGGTTCGATACGGCGGGACTGTTCACGGGCGACCGAGGCGACTCCTGCCGTGTCGCTTATATATGACCACCAGGGAGGCTCAGCGGCCCCCGGCACTGCATGTCAAAAATATTTCACAAAGGGGGTTGCGGAGATCGGGGCAGGTGCTTAGAATCTCGCCTCTTTCGCGCTAACGGAAACACGGCGCGGGGGAAGAAGGGAAGCGGTGCTGTTGAGGTCGGTTATAGCGACCCTGGCGCACACGAAATTAAATCGCAGTCGTCGTAACGAAGTAGTTAAAAAAAGTTATTGACGAGTTTTAAAAAAACGGTTAATAATCTCGCTTCTCTGCTGCTGAAAACGCAGCGCTGCTGAGAAACGCGAAGTTTCTCGCAGAAATGCTCTTTAAAAATTAACAGCCGATAAGTGTGGGCGCTTGATGGAAGCGAGCTGATCCTCGGATCAGATAGCGAAAGTATCAAGAGTCTCACACTAAAGTAAGTCAGGTTTATGAAGTGATTCATATTCCTGTCAGCTTTGAGTGAGCGACCGGTTCGAAAGAACCGAAAACAGTAACAGGTTTAAACTGAAGAGTTTGATCCTGGCTCAGATTGAACGCTGGCGGCATGCCTTACACATGCAAGTCGAACGGCAGCACGGGTGCTTGCACCTGGTGGCGAGTGGCGAACGGGTGAGTAATACATCGGAACATGTCCTGTAGTGGGGGATAGCCCGGCGAAAGCCGGATTAATACCGCATACGATCTACGGATGAAAGCGGGGGACCTTCGGGCCTCGCGCTATAGGGTTGGCCGATGGCTGATTAGCTAGTTGGTGGGGTAAAGGCCTACCAAGGCGACGATCAGTAGCTGGTCTGAGAGGACGACCAGCCACACTGGGACTGAGACACGGCCCAGACTCCTACGGGAGGCAGCAGTGGGGAATTTTGGACAATGGGCGAAAGCCTGATCCAGCAATGCCGCGTGTGTGAAGAAGGCCTTCGGGTTGTAAAGCACTTTTGTCCGGAAAGAAATCCTTGGCTCTAATACAGTCGGGGGATGACGGTACCGGAAGAATAAGCACCGGCTAACTACGTGCCAGCAGCCGCGGTAATACGTAGGGTGCGAGCGTTAATCGGAATTACTGGGCGTAAAGCGTGCGCAGGCGGTTTGCTAAGACCGATGTGAAATCCCCGGGCTCAACCTGGGAACTGCATTGGTGACTGGCAGGCTAGAGTATGGCAGAGGGGGGTAGAATTCCACGTGTAGCAGTGAAATGCGTAGAGATGTGGAGGAATACCGATGGCGAAGGCAGCCCCCTGGGCCAATACTGACGCTCATGCACGAAAGCGTGGGGAGCAAACAGGATTAGATACCCTGGTAGTCCACGCCCTAAACGATGTCAACTAGTTGTTGGGGATTCATTTCCTTAGTAACGTAGCTAACGCGTGAAGTTGACCGCCTGGGGAGTACGGTCGCAAGATTAAAACTCAAAGGAATTGACGGGGACCCGCACAAGCGGTGGATGATGTGGATTAATTCGATGCAACGCGAAAAACCTTACCTACCCTTGACATGGTCGGAATCCTGCTGAGAGGCGGGAGTGCTCGAAAGAGAACCGGCGCACAGGTGCTGCATGGCTGTCGTCAGCTCGTGTCGTGAGATGTTGGGTTAAGTCCCGCAACGAGCGCAACCCTTGTCCTTAGTTGCTACGCAAGAGCACTCTAAGGAGACTGCCGGTGACAAACCGGAGGAAGGTGGGGATGACGTCAAGTCCTCATGGCCCTTATGGGTAGGGCTTCACACGTCATACAATGGTCGGAACAGAGGGTTGCCAACCCGCGAGGGGGAGCTAATCCCAGAAAACCGATCGTAGTCCGGATTGCACTCTGCAACTCGAGTGCATGAAGCTGGAATCGCTAGTAATCGCGGATCAGCATGCCGCGGTGAATACGTTCCCGGGTCTTGTACACACCGCCCGTCACACCATGGGAGTGGGTTTTACCAGAAGTGGCTAGTCTAACCGCAAGGAGGACGGTCACCACGGTAGGATTCATGACTGGGGTGAAGTCGTAACAAGGTAGCCGTATCGGAAGGTGCGGCTGGATCACCTCCTTTCCCGAGCTTCTCGCAAAATTGAGCGCTCACGCTTATCGGCTGTTGATAAAGACAGGCTAGCTGTCTGCGGTTAAACCGGTTAAAATGCCGGCCGCTTTCAATAATCTTCAATGACAAACATTCGAATGAAGTTTGGTTCGAGTTTTTCTCATTGGCGATTGAGCCAGTCAGAGTGATACGTAGTAGGTATCGGCTGTCGTTCTTTAACAATCTGGAAGAAGTAAGTAATTTGGATAGCGGAAGCGTCTTGAGATGGACGTGGAAGTTATCCGGGTTGTGATTGTATCGATGTATCTCAAGATGATTCGAACTCTAAGTTTGACTCAATTTGGAATACGGCACAACGCGAGAACTCAACCTGTAGCGACTGTCGACGAGACAGACTCGTTATAGGGTCAAGCGAACAAGTGCATGTGGTGGATGCCTTGGCGATCACAGGCGATGAAGGACGCGGTAGCCTGCGAAAAGCTACGGGGAGCTGGCAAACGAGCTTTGATCCGTAGATGTCCGAATGGGGAAACCCGGCCCTTTTGGGTCATCCTGGACTGAATACATAGGTCCAGTGAAGCGAACGCGGTGAACTGAAACATCTAAGTAACCGCAGGAAAAGAAATCAACCGAGATTCCCAAAGTAGTGGCGAGCGAAATGGGATGAGCCTTGCACTCTTTATTTGTATTGTTAGCCGAACGCTCTGGAAAGTGCGGCCATAGCAGGTGATAGCCCTGTAGGCGAAAACAGTATGAAAGAACTAGGTGTGCGACAAGTAGGGCGGGACACGTGAAATCCTGTCTGAAGATGGGGGGACCATCCTCCAAGGCTAAATACTCGTGATCGACCGATAGTGAACCAGTACCGTGAGGGAAAGGCGAAAAGAACCCCGGGAGGGGAGTGAAATAGATCCTGAAACCGCATGCATACAAACAGTCGGAGCCTCGTAAGGGGTGACGGCGTACCTTTTGTATAATGGGTCAGCGACTTACGTTCAGTAGCAAGCTTAACCGTATAGGGCAGGCGTAGCGAAAGCGAGTCCGAATAGGGCGTTCAGTTGCTGGGCGTAGACCCGAAACCAAGTGATCTATCCATGGCCAGGATGAAGGTGCGGTAACACGTACTGGAGGTCCGAACCCACTAACGTTGAAAAGTTAGGGGATGAGCTGTGGATAGGGGTGAAAGGCTAAACAAACTTGGAAATAGCTGGTTCTCTCCGAAAACTATTTAGGTAGTGCCTCGTGTCTCACCTTCGGGGGTAGAGCACTGTCATGGTTGGGGGGTCTATTGCAGATTACCCCGCCATAGCAAACTCCGAATACCGAAGAGTGCAATCACGGGAGACAGACATCGGGTGCTAACGTCCGGTGTCAAGAGGGAAACAACCCAGACCGCCAGCTAAGGTCCCCAAATATAGCTAAGTGGGAAACGAAGTGGGAAGGCTAAAACAGTCAGGAGGTTGGCTTAGAAGCAGCCACCCTTTAAAGAAAGCGTAATAGCTCACTGATCGAGTCGTCCTGCGCGGAAGATGTAACGGGGCTAAGCTATATACCGAAGCTGCGGATGCGTGCTTTGCACGCATGGTAGGAGAGCGTTCCGTAAGCCTGCGAAGGTGCGTTGAAAAGCGTGCTGGAGGTATCGGAAGTGCGAATGCTGACATGAGTAGCGATAAAGGGGGTGAAAGGCCCCCTCGCCGTAAGCCCAAGGTTTCCTACGCAACGTTCATCGGCGTAGGGTGAGTCGGCCCCTAAGGCGAGGCAGAAATGCGTAGCTGATGGGAAGCAGGTCAATATTCCTGCACCATTGTTAGATGCGATGGGGGGACGGATCGCGGAAGGTTGTCCGGGTGTTGGAAGTCCCGGTCGCTGCATTGGAGAAGGCGCTTAGGCAAATCCGGGCGCGTAATTCAAGGGTGTGGCGCGAGCTCCTTAGGGAGCGAAGCAATTGGAAGTGGTTCCAAGAAAAGCCTCTAAGCTTCAGTCTAACGATGACCGTACCGCAAACCGACACAGGTGGGCGAGATGAGTATTCTAAGGCGCTTGAGAGAACTCGGGAGAAGGAACTCGGCAAATTGGTACCGTAACTTCGGGATAAGGTACGCCCTTGTAGCTTGACTGGCCTGCGCCAGGAGGGTGAAGGGGTTGCAATAAACTGGTGGCTGCGACTGTTTAATAAAAACACAGCACTCTGCAAACACGAAAGTGGACGTATAGGGTGTGACGCCTGCCCGGTGCCGGAAGATTAAATGATGGGGTGCAAGCTCTTGATTGAAGTCCCGGTAAACGGCGGCCGTAACTATAACGGTCCTAAGGTAGCGAAATTCCTTGTCGGGTAAGTTCCGACCTGCACGAATGGCGTAACGATGGCCACACTGTCTCCTCCCGAGACTCAGCGAAGTTGAAGTGTTTGTGATGATGCAATCTACCCGCGGCTAGACGGAAAGACCCCATGAACCTTTACTGTAGCTTTGCATTGGACTTTGAACCGATCTGTGTAGGATAGGTGGGAGGCTATGAAACCGGAACGCTAGTTTCGGTGGAGCCGTCCTTGAAATACCACCCTGGTTTGTTTGAGGTTCTAACCTTGGCCCGTGATCCGGGTCGGGGACAGTGCATGGTAGGCAGTTTGACTGGGGCGGTCTCCTCCCAAAGCGTAACGGAGGAGTACGAAGGTACGCTAGGTACGGTCGGAAATCGTGCTGATAGTGCAATGGCATAAGCGTGCTTAACTGCGAGACCGACAAGTCGAGCAGGTGCGAAAGCAGGTCATAGTGATCCGGTGGTTCTGTATGGAAGGGCCATCGCTCAACGGATAAAAGGTACTCTGGGGATAACAGGCTGATACCGCCCAAGAGTTCATATCGACGGCGGTGTTTGGCACCTCGATGTCGGCTCATCTCATCCTGGGGCTGTAGCCGGTCCCAAGGGTATGGCTGTTCGCCATTTAAAGAGGTACGTGAGCTGGGTTTAAAACGTCGTGAGACAGTTTGGTCCCTATCTGCCGTGGGCGTTGGATATTTGAAGGGGGCTGCTCCTAGTACGAGAGGACCGGAGTGGACGAACCTCTGGTGTACCGGTTGTCACGCCAGTGGCATCGCCGGGTAGCTATGTTCGGAAGAGATAACCGCTGAAAGCATCTAAGCGGGAAACTCGCCTTAAGATGAGATATCCCTGGGGACTAGATCCCCTTGAAGGGTCGTTCGAGACCAGGACGTTGATAGGTCAGGTGTGTAAGCGCAGTAATGCGTTCAGCTAACTGATACTAATTGCCCGTAAGGCTTGATCCTATAACAAGTCTGTCTCGATAGCCGTTAGCGCTTCAGCGCTTACGGATATCGAGCGTCGAGTGCGAGGCACTCGACGTACGACGGTTGAAGTGCCGCGTACGTGTGAGATACAACCTCACAACCCAAGATTACTGCTTCTTCCCGATTGGTCGCGCTGCGAAGCAACGCGACAACCCTCTTTGCCTGATGACCATAGCGAGTCGGTCCCACCCCTTCCCATCCCGAACAGGACCGTGAAACGACTCTACGCCGATGATAGTGCGGATTCCCGTGTGAAAGTAGGTAATCGTCAGGCTCCCTAAGCCAAAAACCCCCGCCCAAAAGGCGGGGGTTTTTGCATTTCAGCGACGGAAATGTGCGCGGAGTATTCGGCATGACTGCATGTCGTGCTGCACGCACTGAGGCTTGTAATGCCGTCGGATGCGGAGAGGACGGAACGCAACTTTTCGTCTGTTGTGACGATTGTTGAAGTTATCCCTGATCAATTCCCCGCCATAGTTTAACTCACACGAATTAAGCGCTCATGTACCGCATTCTTTGAGTGCGTGCTGGCTATGAAAGTGCGACGAGATGCAGCGTGCGTGGCGCCATGATCGAGGCAATCCGCCAAAGGGGTTGGCCATAGCGTTAACGTGTCGACCGCGAAGTAGTGTCGCCGCGTCCGATGCGCTACGCCGCCAGGTGTATTCCCGATCGACTTGTTTGGACCGAAGGTACAAGCGAGCTTTTCCGGGACGAGCAAGGACGCGATTGCGAGTTACTGGGATTATTTGCAGTCCGACAACAATGCGGCATAAAATATCGTTTCGCCGATACATTGGATGGACCGCACGTTGTCAATCGGCCTTCGTACCGCACAGTCTCGTCCTGCGAGAGCGTCTATGTAACGTCAGTTCACGAGAGCTTATTGACGGTAATTTGATCCACACAGATTGAGGTGGAAGTCAGAAGAAATAGAAGTCACAAAGTGCGAGGCCGCCGACGAGACGTCAGGAATTTCACGAATGAATTTCGAATATAGGTGGTGGCGGAAACACTGAACCCGAGACACTTACAGACGGAAGTGGTGCGCTTTTATGGCCTGAATGTGAATTGCGTGTCGACGTGGTGGTGAGGTCAGGAGCGAGCTAGGACGTTCGCGCTCGCGCCAGTCGAATTATTTCTTCGTGTTCAGAAGGCGTTGCCGTTTGATGTCGGACTACTCAGATCGGCCAGATTGCAGAGGGCTACTTTGTGACGACTGCTGCGGAACCCATGATTCCATTCGTTATCGCACCCACTGCCTGTCCGGTTAATTGCGCATAATGTAACGACTGAGGTGTAGGGTGATACGAGTCTATGACTGTGGGAAGGTCTGAAAATTTTAATTCTAATGTGACGGTCGCCCAGTCGACCAGAGGCTTGGGCACCATTGAGGGATAGGTTGCCTCTGCCATCAGGATGTCCCGTGAGATCGTCTGCAGTTGATCAAACGCAGACCTCGACTTGATAAGCTCTGAACGCAGCACGTCAGAAGCCATGGTTTGCCAGTCTGGAGTGGCTGCAGCCTCAGCTGACGACGCTCTTGCAGCCTCGTGATTCAGATAATTTTTCGTTGTTGTCGAGTGCGTCAGAAGCCATACAAAATCATCGAGTATCTGAACGCGGTAGTCGGATAAACTCGTGAGGACAGTAAGCCGAAGTTGTTCGGCACGCAGTGCACTAGCCTGCTGGCGCGCATAGTACTGGTTAAAGAGAGCAACTACCACGACGATGCACGATGCCAGTGCTGAAATTCTAATGGCCTTAAGAATGCGCGGATTGTGACCGTCCTTTAGACGATCTTTGTGCAAGCTGGCAAAGCATGCGAGAATCGCTGATATCGCAGAGATGATTAGTAGTATGGTAGGCATCTTATTCTTGAGAATTTAGAAGTCTCGGATAGATTCGGGTGCGATTTTTCTGACACAAACATCTGATTCTGATGTAGAAAATAGTCTGTTTTAAAATTAGAAAAATTAAGCATGACGTGTTCATGCGAAAACGCAGTCGAGCGCTCCGGAGAGTCGCCACGTGAGGCGCTGTGTTGGGATATTGAAGCTGGCCTGCCTAATAGAGTTGTGAGTGTTACTTCGGAAGGAAGAGGTCCAAGTAGACCTTGACGATTCCAGCGCATACGGACGCATATATAAAGCCGAGCACTTGGACGGACAGTTCGAAGTGCGCGAAGGTGAAAAAGTTGTCCGTTACGTACTTCCGTTGAAGCACCAATCGCTTGAGCAAGCGTTTCGGTAAATCAAAAATGAGTTCACCCAGTTTAAGGTCGCGCCAAACCTTCACTGCTGCGATGGGGGCGGCGATAAGAAGCATGCCCAGCATGACGTTGGCAACGATTGGGTCAGGGCGATGACGGAGTGGTGCGACTTCCGTCGCGTAGGTTTGGAATACCCCGCTCAGAAACGCAATGCCGAAGTAGAGCAACCCGAGGACTGTCGTGCCGGTGCTGCCAAGAAAGACAACTGCCCCGAGGAGACGCTTCCGTACGGTCTCGCTGTACTTCCGGAAGGAGCGTTGACTCCGAAGGATAATGAGTGGCGTAAATCCCGCGAATGCTCCGATCGCCCAATCGATGGCGGTTACGCCTGTCTTCGTAACGAACAAGGCAAGAACGATGGCCAACATCCTCGTGAACAGCTCCCAGCCAAGCTTTCGGTCCTCGCTCATGAGGCCCCAGTACTCTTCAGTGATGCCTTGTTTTACGATTGCGGTCATTGGTCGCTGCTCCAGTTTTCACGACGTAAGTACTTCGTTGACAGGACGTCGTAAGTCTACATCGATGGCCTCCGATGCCTGGCGATGTCGATCGCTTAACCATCGGGAACTACCCTCCAGCAGCCGTTCGGCGCGGCAGGTCAGCCCGTAGTGATGTAACAGGTCATTGACCGTTTCGATATGCCCGACGAGGTGACCTGCCCCCTTCAATAGAGCCAATGGGCTTCTAGCAAAGTCCCTTTAAACCAGCTCCTGGAAAGCGGCAGGAGCATCCGCGGTTGCCCGATGTTTCGCCGCAAACTCTGACGGCGCAAGGTAGTTCAGTGCGCTGTGCGGCCTTTGCTCGTTGTAGTCCTGACGCCATGCCGCGATGACAGCCCGAGCGTGCGCGAGCGTCGTGAACCAGTGCTCGTTAAGGCATTCGTCGCGGAACTTGCCGTTGAACGATTCGATGTACGCATTCTGCGTTGGCTTGCCCGCCTGAATCAACTTCAGCGTGACGCCGTTCGCATACGCCCACTGGTCAAGCGCGCGGCTCGTAAATTCGGGTCCCTGGTCTGTTCGCACCGCCTTGGGATAGCCACGGAAGCGAGCTGCACGGTCCAATGCCCGAGCGACATACAAACCTGAGATGCCATGGTCGACGACGATGTCGACAGCCTCTTTCGTGAAGTCGTCGACGACGGTCAGGCACTTCACGCGCCGGCCGTTGGAAAGCGCATCCATCACGAAATCGATTGACCACACCTCATTGGGCGCGCCCGGCAATGCCAGTTGCTCGCGTTCAATCATTACGCCGTGGCGCTTGCGACGGCGTCGCACAGCCAGCCCTGCCTCACGGTACAGACGATAGATGCGCTTGTGATTGGCGTGCGTGCCTTCGCGTTCCACCAGGGCGTGCAGTCGGCGATAGCCGAATCGACGACGTTCGTGCGCCAACTCCACCAGACGCGCCGCTAACACCTCATTCTCGTGGTCCGGCTTCGCGTCGTAATGCAGCACGCTGCGAGAAAGCCCGACAAGCCGGCAGGCGCGGCGCTCGGAGATGTTGACCTTCTCCCGAATCGCCGACACTGCTTCGCGTTTGGCTTGCGGGCTCAGGGCTTTCCCTTGACGACGACCTTCAACGCTTCCATATCGAGCATTGCTTCGGCCAGCAGTTTCTTCAGCCGGGCATTCTCCACCTCGAGGTCCTTGAGCCGGCGGGCTTCCGAGACTTCCATGCCGCCGAACTTTGCGCGCCACGTGTAGAACGACGCGTCACTGAACCCGTGCTTCCTGCACAGTTCCTTGACCGGCATGCCGGCTTCAGCTTCCTTCAGAAACCCGATGATTTGCTGTTCCGTAAAGCGCTTCTTCATGTTCGTCTTCTTCTCCGAAAACGAACTTGACTAGACTCCGGCTGGCCCTGTTTGTAGGGGGCAGGTCAGAGGCGCAACGCGTTCAACACGTGAACCGCACCGAATTTTGTGGAGGCTCGTTTGTGGTGCCAAGAAATTAAAAAGCCCGGAGGACATGGGGAGTCGACCGGGCTACAGCAGTGACCAAGTTTTCACGAACACTGAGGAATTTTTTTCATCTCAGTGATACGTTTTTCACGATCTCTGACGACCTACAGAGTTAGACATCAATATTCCCCGCCCGCAACGCATTGCTCTCAATAAACGCCCGCCGCGGCTCAACCTCATCCCCCATCAGCGTAGTAAAGATCCCATCCGCAGCAATCGCGTCCTCGATCTGCACACGCAGCAGTCGCCGCACCGTCGGATCCATCGTCGTTTCCCACAGCTGCCCGGGGTTCATTTCGCCCAGCCCCTTATACCGCTGCTTCGACACGTTCCGCTCGGCATCCGCAAGCAGCCACTTCATCGCGCTCTTGAAGTCGGTAACAGCCATGCTGCGCTCACCACGCTTGATAACAGCACCTTCCCCAATAAGCCCCGTGAACGTATTCGCGGTGGCCACGAGCTGCTGATAATCCGCCGTGTGCTGGAATTCCTGATCGATGACCGAAACCCGCACGTTCCCGTGATGGGTGCGTTCGACATGCAGCGACCGCTGTTCGCGCACCGGATCATACGAAGGCACCACGCGCACTTCGTTCTTCAAAGCGTCGTCATGCAACGCAGCGTGCAGCGCCTTCGCCGAAGCCTCCGTCGAAGCCTCATTGGAGAGGTCGATCGCAACCCCGTCCATGATCGCTTCCAGCGCGGCCGGGTCATACAACCGGCTCAACCGGTCGATCACGCTCTTCGACAGCAGATACGACCGCGCCAGCTCCCCAAGCGCATCGCCGGAAATCACGGCCGCATTCTCGCCGGGCACCAGCTCCGAGCCTTGCAGCGCCAACCGCAGCATGTGCGCATTGAGCTCGGTATCGTCCTTCAGATACCGCTCGTCCTTGCCCGCCTTGATCTTGTAAAGCGGCGGCTGCGCGATATACACATACCCGCGCTCGATCATGTCCGGCATTTGCCGATAGAGGAACGTGAGCAGCAGCGTCCGGATGTGCGCACCGTCGACGTCCGCGTCGGTCATGATGATGATGCGGTGATAGCGCAGCTTGTCGAGGTTGTAATCGTCCTTGCCGATGCCGCAGCCGAGCGCGGTCACGAGCGTGACGATCTGCTCCGACGACAGCAGCTTGTCGTAACGCGCCTTCTCGACGTTCAGCACCTTGCCGCGCAGCGGCAGGATTGCCTGGAACTTGCGGTCACGCCCTTGCTTGGCCGAGCCGCCTGCCGAGTCGCCCTCGACGATGTAGATTTCGCACTTCGCCGGGTCTTTCTCCTGGCAGTCCGCGAGCTTGCCCGGCAGGCCGACGCCGTCGAGCACGCCCTTGCGTCGCGTCATCTCACGCGCCTTGCGCGCAGCATCGCGCGCACGCGCGGCTTCGACGATCTTCCCGCAAATGATCTTCGCGTCGAGCGGCGTTTCGAGCAGGAACTCTTCCAGTGCCTTCGCGACGACTTCTTCAACCGGCGCCCGCACTTCGGACGAAACCAGCTTGTCCTTCGTCTGCGAGCTGAACTTCGGCTCCGGCACCTTCACCGACAGCACGCACGACAAGCCTTCGCGCATGTCGTCGCCGGTCGTCTCGACCTTGGCCTTCTTCGCGATTTCGTTATCGGTGATGTACTTGTTGATGACGCGCGTCATCGCGGCCCGCAGGCCGGTCAGGTGCGTGCCGCCGTCGCGCTGCGGAATGTTGTTCGTGAAGCACAGCACGTTCTCGTTGTAGCTGTCGTTCCACTGCATCGCGACTTCGACGCCCACGCCATCCTTCTCGCCGTTGGCGAAGAAAATCGTCGGGTGCAGGTTGGTCTTCGTCTTGTTGATGTATTCGACGAAGCCCTTCACACCGCCGGCGAACGCGAAATCGTCTTCCTTGCCCGAACGCAGGTCGGTCAGGCGAATCCGCACGCCGTTGTTCAGGAACGAAAGCTCGCGCATCCGCTTCGCGAGGATGTCGTAGTGATATTCGACCGTGCCGAAAATGGTCGGATCGGCCATGAAGTGCACTTCGGTGCCGCGGTTCTCGGTATCGCCGGTCACCAGCATCGGCGACACTTCCACGCCGTCCATCATCTCGAGCACGCGATCCTGCGCGATGCCGCGATGGAACTCCATGAAACGCTTCTTGCCGCCGCGGCGCACGGTGAGGCGCAGCCAGCTCGACAGCGCGTTCACGCACGACACGCCCACGCCGTGCAGGCCGCCGGACACCTTGTAGCTGTTCTGGTCGAACTTGCCGCCGGCGTGCAGCTCGGTCATCACGATCTCGGCGGCGCTGCGCTTCGGCTCGTGCTTGTCGTTCATCTTCACGTCGGTCGGAATCCCGCGGCCGTTGTCGGTCACGGAAATCGAGTTGTCGGCGTGAATCGTCACGTGGATGTCGTTGCAGTACCCGGCCAACGCTTCGTCGATCGAGTTGTCGAGCACCTCGAACACGAGGTGATGCAGACCGGTGCCGTCCGACGTGTCGCCGATGTACATCCCGGGGCGCTTGCGCACCGCTTCCAGACCTTCGAGGATCTGGATCGACGAGGCGCCGTAGCTGCTGTTATCGGGTTGCGAATTGTGCTGTTCACTCATGGATATCTTCCGGTTCTGCGAGGCCACTCTAGTGGCGGCGCGGTGCGTTTCAGCGAAGGAAATCGCCGGGCCGCTCCAGTTTCCTGGCTCGTCCACGGTGCCGGTCAGGCACCGAAAGGACGGGTTGTCGGTTCGCCATAAAAACGCCAAAGGGGCTTGCCGCCCCCTGGTGTGTGTCTTGATGTCGCGCGCGTCAGATGCGCATCGGCATCACGACATACTTGAACTCGTCGTTCTCGGGCACCGTGATCAGCGCGCTCGAGCTGGCGTCGCCGAGGCTCACCTGCACGGTGTCGACCTTCAGGTTCGCGAGCACGTCGAGCAGATACGTGACGTTGAAGCCGATGTCGACGGTGTCGCCCTGGTACGCGATTTCCAGTTCTTCCTGCGCCTCTTCCTGGTCGGCGTTGGTCGACATGATCTTCAGCTGGCCCGGCGCGATGATGCAGCGCACGCCCTTGAACTTGTCCGAGGTCAGGATCGCCGCACGTTGCAGCGAGCGCTGCAGTTCTTCACGGCCGATCTCGAACGTGTTCTTGTGCGCCTTCGGGATCACGCGCTGGAAGTCGGGGAACTTGCCCTCGACGAGTTTCGACACGAGCTCGACCTGGCCGAACGTGAACTTGGCCTGGGTTTGCGCGATGTCGATGGTGACGGTGTCGTCGATGTCCTCGAGCAGGCGCTGCAGCTCGAGAATCGTCTTGCGCGGGACGATCACTTCCTGGCGGCCGAACGTGCCGCCTTCGATCTTCATCGACGAGAACGCGAGGCGGTGGCCGTCGGTGGCCACGGCCATCAGCTGGTCGCCGTCGACGACGAGCAGCATGCCGTTCAGGTAGTAGCGGATGTCCTGCTGCGCCATCGCGAAGTGCACCATGCCGAGCAGCTGGCGGAACGACTTCTGCGGGACGGTGAGGGTCGCGCCGAAATCCTTCGCCTGCGCGACGGTCGGGAACTCGTCGGCCGCGAGCGTCTGCAGTGCGAAACGGCTCTTGCCCGATTGAACGGTGAGGCGCTTGTCGGCGAGCGACAGCGTGACCTGGCCGTCAGGCATCGCGCGCAGGATGTCGAGCAGCTTGCGGGCCGCGACGGTGGTGGCCACCTGGTCGCCGCCGACGCCGAAATCGGCGCGCGTGGTGATCTGCAGCTCCAGGTCGGTCGACAGGAATGAAACGTCCGGGCCGTTCTTGGTGATCAGCAGGTTGGCGAGGATCGGCAACGTATGGCGGCGTTCGACGATGCCGCTGACCGTTTGCAGCGGCCTGAGGAGGGTGTCTCGTTCGGTCTTGACCAGTTGCATAGAGTTCCTTCGTTGAGTAACGGCCTGCAGCGCAGCAGCCACGCAGCGCCCCGCCGGCCGGGCTCTTGGCCCGCCACCGCCGGGGCGGTCAAACCAGTATTGTGCCTCAAAACCGAACCGCCCCCCTTAAATTGGGGCGGAGGCCGAATTATCAAGCGCGCCCGCGCGCTCAGCCTTTCAGCGTCTGTTCCAGCACGTGCAGCTCGTGGTTGAGCTGCGCGTCCTTGCTGCGCTCGTCGGCGATCTTGCGCACGGCGTGCAGCACGGTGGTGTGATCGCGCCCGCCGAACAGCTCGCCGATTTCCGGCAGGCTCTTCTGCGTGAGTTCCTTCGCCAGGTACATCGCGATCTGCCGCGGCCGCGCGATGTTCGCCGGACGCTTCTTCGAATACATGTCGGCGACCTTGATGTTGTAGAAGTCGGCGACGGTCTTCTGGATGTTCTCGACCGAAATCTGCCGGTTCTGCACGGTCAGCAAGTCCTTCAGCGCTTCCTTGGTCAGCTCGATCGAGATCTCGCGGCCGTGGAACTTCGAATACGCGAGGATCTTGCGCAGCGCGCCTTCGAGTTCGCGCACGTTCGAGCGCAGGTGCTTCGCGACGAAGAACGCGACGTCTTCCGACAGGTTCACGCCTTCCGACTGCGCCTTGCGCATCAGGATCGCGACGCGCATTTCCAGCTCGGGCGGCTCGATCGCGACGGTGAGGCCGGAGTCGAAGCGCGAGATCAGGCGATCGTCGATCCCCGAGATTTCCTTCGGATACGTATCGCTGGTGATGATCACCTGCGCCTTGTTCGCGACCAGCGCCTCGAACGCATAGAAGAATTCCTCTTGCGTGCGCGACTTGCCGGAGAAGAACTGGATATCGTCGATCAGCAGCAGGTCGAGCGAATGGTAGTAGCGCTTGAAGTCGTCGAACGCCTTGCGCTGGTATGCCTTCACCACGTCGGACACGTATTGCTCGGCGTGGATGTAGCGGATCCGCGCGCCGGCCTTGTCGAGCAGCAGCTGGTTGCCGATCGCGTGGATCAGGTGGGTCTTGCCGAGGCCGACGCCGCCGTACAGGAACAGCGGGTTGTACGAGATGCCCGGGTTGTCCGCCACCTGGATCGCGGCGGCACGTGCCAACTGGTTCGCCTTGCCGGTCACGAAGTTGTCGAACGTGAGCACGGGGTTCAGCTTCGAGCGCTCGTACATCGAATCGGCTTCGCCGCCGTTGGCGGGCGCGGCACCAGGGCCCGGGCGCCACGTGCGGCGGCCGGCGGCCGCTTCGTGCGCGGGCAGGCTCGGCAGGTCGATGTCGGCGTCGTCGGCGTTCAGGTGGTGCGCGGCGGCCGCCGACGGCGTCATCGGCACGTCGGCCGGCGCGGCGGGCGCAGCTGCGGCATGCGCGGTCAGGTTGGCGGCGATCGCGGCTACCGTGGCGGCCGGGCCGCCCGGCTGCAGCGGCGCGCGCGGGGCGGCCGACGCGGCGCCGGCAGCGGCGCTGCGCATGCCGGCCTTCGGATCGAGGACGAACTGGACTTCGATCGGCGCGTTCCAGAAATCCCGGGCCAGATCGGAGATCCGGCCCGAAAACTGGCTCTTGACCCAGTCCAGCTTGAAGCGGTTCGGCGCGGCGATGGACAGCGTGTTCGCCGACGCATCGAAGGCCACCGGGGCCAAGGGTTTGATCCACGTCACGTACTGCTGGGGCGTCAGCTCGCGCTCCAGCAGTGCGGAACAGTGTTGCCAGAAATCGTTCATCAAGTAGCTGTCGTTTTTTGCATGCACAGCGCGGCTCGCCGGCGCCCTTGTCGCGATGGCGCAACAAGGCCCGAAGCGGTCGTGCGAGCGTGCCTCGGACGCCTGCGTCACAGTCGTGCAGAGGCAGGCGGGAGCCGGGGCGGCGTGCGGGATTCTTGGAGATAAGGCGAGATTCTAACGCCAAACGCGGCCACAGCGGGACTTATCCACAGGCCGGATTTGTGGGTCGCGGGGCCGGATCGGCGCGAGCCGGCACAGGCGCGTGACTCGTAAAGTATTGACCGTCAAGAGAAAAACGGTTTAAATAGCGGGTTCCGCGAAAACCAATCCTGTATTCCCGGCGATTGCGTTCGCCCGAATGCCTCCGGTTAAGGGCACGCGGTCCCCTGAATTTCGACATTCTCGAACAAGTGAGAACATCATGAAACGTACTTACCAACCGTCCGTGACGCGCCGCAAGCGCACCCATGGCTTCCGTGTCCGCATGAAGACGGCAGGTGGCCGCAAGGTCATCAACGCTCGCCGCGCGAAGGGCCGCAAGCGCCTCGCCATCTAAGGCAGGTTGCGCGCTGTGTCCGCCGTCCGCAGTCCTGCGGAAGGTGCCGTCGAGCCGGGTGCGAATCCGTCGCAGACGAAAGCCGCCTTCCCGAAAGCTGCGCGACTTCTGAAAACGGATGAATTTTCATCCGTTTTTCGTTTGCGCCCCTGGCGGCGTTCCGCGCACTTCGTGATTTACGGCAAGCCGACCGGTCAGCCCGCGCGTCTGGGGCTCGTCGTCGGCAAGAAGTATGCGCCGCGTGCAGTCACGCGTAACCTCGTGAAGCGGCTGGCGCGCGACGCGTTTCGCTTGCGCCGGGCCGAATTCGCCGGTTACGACCTGCTGCTGCGGCAGCACACGCGCTTCGACAAGAAAGCGCTGCCGAGCGCGGCTTCCGCCCCGCTCGCGGCGATGTGTGCGGCCGAAATCCGCGAACTGCTCGACAGGGCAGTCCGGGAAATCGCCCGCCGTGCGTCGAAGCCCGCGTCCGAGTGACGCATCCGTGCCCGGTGCGGCGTTCGCGCCTGCCCGGCCGGTTTTGACGCGGCGCCGAACGGCGCCGCCCAAGGTATGGAAACGGTCTTGATCGCGTTGCTGCGCTTCTACAAGGTTGCCGTGAGCCCCCTGCTCGGCAACCGTTGCCGTTTTTATCCTTCCTGTTCGGATTACGCGCGCGAGGCAATCCAGTATCATGGCGCCGCGCGCGGCACGTATCTCGCCGTCAGGCGCGTGTGCCGATGCCATCCGTTTTCCGCGGGCGGCATCGACCTCGTCCCGCCGCCCAACTCCGACACTCGCGCTCGCGGCGAAGCCGACGCGCGGTCCCATCGACTCTGAGACAACGCATGGATATCAAACGCACCGTCCTATGGGTGATCTTCTTCATGTCAGCTGTCATGCTGTACGACAACTGGCAGCGTTCCCATGGACGCCCGTCGATGTTCTTCCCGAGCGCCACGCAGACGGCCCCCGCGGCCGCTGCCGGCGGCGCATCGGGCACGGGCGCGACGACGACCGCAGGTGAAGTGCCTGCCGCCGCAGCCGGCGCCGCACCGTCGACGACGGCTCCGGCCGCCCAGGCGCAGCTCGTGAAGTTCTCGACCGACGTGTACGACGGCGAAATCGACACGCGCGGCGGCACGCTCGCGAAGCTGACGCTGAAGAAGCAGGGCGACGGCAAGCAGCCCGACCTGTACATCACGCTGTTCGACCACACGGCCGGCCACACGTACCTCGCGCGCTCGGGCCTGCTCGGCGGCGACTTCCCGAACCACAACGACGTCTACACGCAGGTGAACGCCGGCTCGACGTCGCTGACGGGCGACCAGAACACGCTGAAGCTGTCGTTCGAATCGCCGGTGAAGGGCGGCGTGAAGGTCATCAAGACCTACACGTTCACGCGCGGCAGCTACGTGATCGGCGTCGATACCAAGATCGACAACGTCGGCACGGCGCCCGTCACGCCGACGGTCTACATGGAACTCGTCCGCGACAATACGGCGGTCGAAACGCCGATGTTCTCGCACACGTTCCTCGGGCCGGCGGTCTACACGGACGCGAAGCACTTCCAGAAGATCAACTTCAGCGACCTCGACAAGAACAAGGCCGACTACGTGACCTCCGCCGACAACGGCTGGGTCGCGATGGTGCAGCACTACTTCGCGTCGGCATGGATTCCGCAGCAGGGCACGAAGCGCGACATCTACGCTGAGAAGATCGATCCGGCGCTGTACCGCGTCGGCGTGAAGCAGCCGGTCGCCGCGATCGCGCCGGGCCAGTCGGCCGACGTGCAGGCGCGCCTGTTCGCCGGTCCGGAAGAAGAGCGCATGCTCGAAGGCATCGCGCCGGGCCTGGAGCTCGTGAAGGACTACGGCTGGGTAACGATCATCGCGAAGCCGCTGTTCTGGCTGCTCGAGAAGATCCACGGCTACGTCGGCAACTGGGGCTGGGCGATCGTGCTGCTGACGGTGCTGATCAAGGCCGTGTTCTTCCCGCTGTCGGCCGCGAGCTACAAGTCGATGGCGCGCATGAAGGAAATCACGCCGCGCATGCAGGCGCTGCGCGAACGCTTCAAGAGCGATCCGCAGAAGATGAACTCCGCGCTGATGGAGCTGTACAAGACCGAGAAGGTCAATCCGTTCGGCGGCTGCCTGCCGGTCGTGATCCAGATCCCGGTGTTCATCTCGCTGTACTGGGTGCTGCTCGCGTCGGTCGAAATGCGCGGCGCGCCGTGGATTCTGTGGATTCATGACCTGTCGCAGCGCGATCCGTTCTTCATCCTGCCGGTGCTGATGGCCGTGTCGATGTTCGTGCAGACGAGCCTGAACCCGACGCCGCCGGACCCTGTCCAGGCGAAGATGATGAAGTTCATGCCGATCGCGTTCTCGGTCATGTTCTTCTTCTTCCCGGCCGGCCTCGTGCTGTACTACGTCGTGAACAACGTGCTGTCGATCGCGCAGCAGTACTACATCACGCGCAAGCTCGGCGGGGTCAAGAAGAAACCGGCCTGACGCCCGTCGCACCCGCGGGCGGCGAGCCGCCCGCGATGCACGCAAAAAAGCCGCATGGTTCGCCCATGCGGCTTTTTTGTTTCTCGGCGGCGGTGCGCGGTGTGCGATGCGCGTGCCGTTCCCCGTCAGGATTTCTTCGCTTCGATTTTCGGTTCGCCGTAGAACTGCTCGACCAGTTCCTGAACGAGGTAGCGGTGATGCGGGGACAGTGCCTCGATCTTCGACGCGAGTTCGATCGTTTCGGGCGTCGGCGGATAGCGTTCGTCGCGCGGCAGCGGTTGCGGCGTCGGGTGTTCGATCACGCTCGGCGACGGCCCGTAGTGCAGCCAGTGCAGTTCGACGCGCAGCCATTCGGCGAGCGTTTCGAGTTTGTCCGACGTCGGAATCGTGCGGCCCGTCAGCCACTTGTGCGCGGTTTGCGGCGAAACGGGATGCGTTCCGCGGTGGCGCAGATTGAACTTGTTCGCAAGCTCCGTCGCGCCGGTAACCTTCTCCGGACTGCGCCGCAGGGCGAATTTCAGGCGTTCCGAGAACGCGGCTTTTTCTTCGGATGTCGGCATGGGGGAGATTGTGCAATTCCACCGACGTCTTTCAGACAACCATGTGGGATAAACGTATCTTATTCGGACTAATCACGTAATTGCGCAGGATGAGCAGCGGAATTGAGGGACGCAGTGTCAGCCGGCTCCGGCAGGCATACTCATCCGAAACGGTGGCTGTGTCATCGCGCTGGATTGATACTCGACTTATCCCTGGTGGGATAAATTCGGGCGAGTCAGAATCCCGCGCGGCGTCCGGTGGCGTATGAGCCGGCACGCTACAATGCCGGCGTTCCGATGCCCGAACTGTTGTGCGGGCGCACCACTCATTGCCTGATCACCCGATTCATCCGATTCCCATGCTCGCTACCGATTCCGATCCGATCGTCGCCATTGCCACTGCTGCCGGCCGGGGCGGCATCGGCGTCGTCCGCGTGTCGTTCGGGCGCGGCGGCGAGGCGGCCGCGCTGCCGCTGATCGACGCGTTGTGCGGGCAGAAGCTCGCGCCGCGCCATGCGAGCTACGTGCCGTTCCTGGACGAGCACGGCGCGCCGCTCGACCGCGGGATCGCACTGTATTTCCCTGCGCCGCATTCGTACACCGGCGAGCACGTGCTCGAACTACAGGGGCATGGCGGGCCGATCGTGATGCAACTGCTGCTGCAGCGCTGCCTGGATGCGGGGCGCGGCTTTGGCTTGCGGCTTGCGGAGCCGGGCGAGTTCACGCGACGCGCGTTCCTGAACGACAAGCTCGACCTCGCGCAGGCCGAGGCCGTTGCTGACTTGATCGAGGCAAGCACCGAGGCCGCCGCGCGGTCGGCCGGCCGTTCGCTCGATGGCGCGTTCTCGCGGCAGATCCATGCGCTCGTCGAAGACGTGATCACGCTGCGGATGCTGGTCGAGGCGACGCTCGATTTTCCGGAAGAGGAAATCGACTTCCTGGAGGCCGCCGACGCACGCGGCAAGCTCGCGAAGATCCGTGCGCAGCTCGCGCACGTGCTTGGCGATGCGCGGCAGGGGGCGCTGCTGCGCGAGGGGCTGTCGGTCGTGCTTGCCGGGCAGCCGAACGTCGGCAAGTCGTCGCTGCTGAACGCGCTGGCCGGCGCGGAACTGGCGATCGTCACGCCGATCGCGGGCACGACGCGCGACAAGGTCGCGCAGACGATCCAGGTCGAAGGAATTCCGCTGCACATCATCGATACGGCCGGGTTGCGCGAGACGGAGGATGAAGTCGAGCGGATCGGGATTGCGCGCACGTGGAGCGAGATCGAGCGCGCGGACGTCGTGCTGCATCTGCTCGATTCGCGCACGGGGCTGACTCCGGATGACCAGGTGATCGCCGCGCGGTTTCCGGGCAGCGTGCCGGTGGTGCGCGTGCTGAACAAGACGGACCTGACCGGCGTGCCGGCCTGCGTCGAGCATCCGGCCGCGGAAGGCGATCTGACCGAGGTGCATCTGTCGGCGAAGCGCGGCGACGGGATCGATATGCTGCGTGCGGAGCTGCTGCGAATTGCAGGATGGCAGGCGGGGGCCGAAGGCGTGTATCTGGCGCGCGAGCGGCATCTGATCGCGCTGCGAGCGGCGCAGGAGCATCTGGCGCAGGCAGCGGATCATGCGGAGCAACGGGCGCAGTCGCTGGATCTGTTTGCCGAAGAACTTCGGCTCGCGCAGGAGCAGCTCAACGCGATTACCGGGGAGTTCACTTCCGATGATCTGCTGGGGGTGATTTTCAGCAGGTTTTGTATCGGGAAATGAGCGGTCGCAAAAAGTTGCAGGCCGAGAATGGTCTGCCGTTGCCTGGACGGCCGTCGGCGTGGCGATCATCAAGCGGGCAGGTGCAGAGTCGTTTTACAAGCGTGGACGCACTGCTAATAGTCTGTCGATAAGCGATGGAGGCAGCGATATATAAACAGAGTTATCGCCGCCGTCACCCCTTGAAAAGGATACGTATACGTCACTATAGCTATGCCAGGAAATTTCCGGAACAGGCGTGCTAAACGTATGTTGAGCCAGCAATTTTCCGGTTTGCGCACTGTATACGCGACCAGCGTACTGGGAATTTCCACCCGGAACCCGGGTTAGCAGGCATAGATTGGCAATATATATTTCGTCCGGAGATGTCGACATTCTGCATTCTTCTCCGCGCGGCGTACGATCAAGAGCAAAGAAGCCAATCAATGCAATGAAGGGTAGTGTACGGATAAATTTTGAAAAAATGGCCACGATTTTTGATGGTTTTATATTCAGTTTGTTGCGCGTTGCGATCATAAGTGAATTTTTGTCGGAGGGGAAATTGGAACGTATTTCTTGTCGGAATAGATGACAAAATCCCCGCCTCTGCGATGTACCTCAGCCCATTTTCGAAAGTCGCTGTTATGCACTGGATAGTAGACATTTCATTTGATAAGTGGGTTGCCTCTGGCCACGGCATATTTAACATACGGAATATACTCTGAATTCAAAAATGTAGCGGCTGCGTTGTATGGAACGACAATGACATCACTGGTGCTCCAGTGACCCAAATATTGAGATAATTCACCGAATTTGTCTGTGAATGTATAGTTGTCTTTCACATACACCCACACTCCGGTGACTTCTGCTGTTGTTTTTCGTGAATTCACATCCCACGAAAAGCGTACGCTTCCGAGTGCTGCATATATGTTGAACGAGCCGAGCGCGCCGGATAGATCATCCGGGACGCCATTGGTGCGAAGGCGCGCATCCAATTGAGTGCGTATTTTTTGCTCAAATGTGCCATCGACTCTTGAGTATTGAAATTGAAATCGACGGTGCATCTCACGCAGATCATCCCCGCAAATATCATCCGTATAGAGCCTTGTTGCGCAATCTTTGTACGGAATCAGAATTTTGTAGAGTCCGTCCCTGGACTTCGGCGATCGAATGGCCTCGTTTACAAGACGGTCAAATTGCTCCTTTGCGCGTGGAAAGCGAAGGATCCAATTCAATTTAACGGTAGACGTATCGTACATATCGGCAGCATAAGGTTGCCCGTCTTGATTGATTTCGACCTGCTCGGCCGAAGTGGTTGGCGAATAATTTAATCTTCCAGAAAACCACCTGTCCATAAGCGCAGCCGATACTGGGAGATGTAACCTGCGCATTGCCCCGGGGATCTCTTGGATGTCGAATGGTGGCGCAGCTGGGTCTTTTTCAGCTTTACCGCTACGGGCTTCGGCGGATTAGGGGTATTGATCCATGCTTGGAGGCGAGATAGAGCTCTCCCAGCTCGTTCCAAATCATCGACCATTTTATCCAGCGAATCGCGCTTGGAAGGCGCTGGCGCGGGTTTGGGTGCACTCGTCTTTGGCTTTGACTGCATTGGGAGCGGTGGCGGGGATTTGTCCATAGATAACGCAGTATTTGGAATAATCGTGCATCCATCCACGCCATCACAAAGCTTCCATTTCCAAAAAATTTATTGATTGTGAAGTAAGGGATATTCCCTTTGTTTGATGGCATGGTAAATATGGTTCCATTGGTATCAGGTGGCGTGCAAAATATCTACGACGCTAGCGCAACTCTCTCGCAAGAATCAATCGGACAAATCCGAAAAATTTCGCTTAAACTGTTGCTAACATTCTTCGGCTCAACCTATCGATTGTGCGTTTAGTGTTTTCTCCGGAGAAGGGGGGATTTATCGCGCTCGTATATCACTGATGCTTGGAGGCCTGGGGCCTCTGGTCGGTGCCATAATGCAAGCAATGAGTAGCGCGTGCCGCTCTCCCCCGCGTCACTGGTGAAATGTGACGGCCCATTCTTTGCTATATGCAATATATTGAGATCGGGGCGGAGGGTTGTTCGGATTCGCCGCGCGCATCCTTGTGATATCAAATCGACTCTGTAATCTTGAAATGATTTCACTCACTCGGAAGTGGCGGGAGCGCTTACCCTTAATGAGTTATATTTCGAATGAAACATGTTGGATCATAAGCACTACGTTCCAGCATTGAAATGACGTCAAGGAGAGCTCAGTCAAAAAATTGATACATTCATTGCTCAGCGAGTGCGTAGTGGTGGAATGCCAAATGATCTGACTGGCGCACTTGGTTCATTTGGTTTTTGTGCTGCAATCGATTGTGCGCGCTTCAATCAAGATGGTAGTCATGTGACGATCACCTATATTATGATTTGCATCAATGGAAATTACACATTCACCACAGAAAAGGGCCAGCCGTCGCAGTATCTCGGACATTGGAACCGAAACGGTGCCGTCATCGCGCCAGCTTCAGTGGCCGCTGGGGCGGTGGGCATCCCATGGATAGATTATCCCATTGCGGTTGGCGACATGCGAGTACCAGGGAACGTTTATTACCCTGTTCGGAACAACTCCTTTCGTCAATGGCAGCAGCGCTATCGTCGTGGTGGTGATTTCGTTATTTTTTCCGACTACCGGTACGTCAGGTTGTGGGAACCTATTAAACTTCGATTTGCATGAGCGCGACCATCAACGAAGCCGGTATCGCCCTGATGGTAATTCTTCTGGCTGTAATATTGCCCGTCGTCGCGCTTGCTTTTCTGGTGCGATTGCTGCTTCGATCTTATCCAGGCCAGGCGATTGGGGGGGCGCTATTGCGGAGGAGGTCGGGATTTTGATTCGACGAACCTTCGCGGTAATTTCTATCGTTGTTGTCCTTGGCATCACTTGGAGCTACTGGAAGGATGCACAACTGCGTGCGATTTGCGATCCGAGTCAGCGAAACAGCGAGCGCTCTCCGCATGGCGGTTATTGGGCTCGATACTGCTATTTCGGAGATACGATCGTTCTTCGACTGTACGATGAGGGAGGTGAGCGCCTTATTGTCGAGCGAACGTATCGGGACACATCGGGCATACCCGTTAAGCTCCATTGGGGAAAGGAGGCATTGATGTACCGCGAAGAGCGAGATCTCGGTGAAATCAGTTTACCGCCGACCTTTCTTGACACGATGCTTGCGCGACTCCCGTAGCAGATCACGTCGATGTCGACGATTCACGAACTGCTGGGCGACCCGTACCAACTGGAGGATGCCGAGCGCAACCTGATCGAAGACGCTGAAAAGGATGCGCGCCTCGAGCGTCTTCACTACGAAATGCTCGCCGCGCTACAGGTATTTCTGATGCATGCCGAGCTGACCACGCCGGCCTGATTGCGTGGCGGTCCGGATCGTCGATCCCGCATCGGCACGCATGCCGATCGACGCATCCGGAAGCTCACCCGCCTCAATCCCAATGCCGATGATGATGGTAATACCCGCCACCACCGTAATACCCGCCGTCCGGCACGACGATACAGCCGCTCAGCAACACGGCGACGCCGGCAATCAGCAAAAGGGTTTTCTTCATGGCGCTCACCTGCTCGGGTTCGATATGAAACCGAGCATAACGAGCGCCCGCAACACGGGCTGTAAGCATTGGTATCCCTGCCCCGCTTTGCGTAACGGCGCATTATTCCGGTCAAAATGACCGTAACAACTGCCCCAAACAGCAGACGTATTCAGGCGACGACGACCCTGTTTCGCCCCGCATCCTTCGCAAGATACAGCGCGGCGTCGGCGGCTTCGATCAACGCGTCGGGTGTCGACAGATCGTCGGCCGATACGGTCGCGCAGCCGACGCTGACGCTCACGCGCCCTGCCGGCGAAGCAGGCATCGCTAGATCGAGCCGCAACACGGCTTCGCGCGCCTCTTCTGCAACGACCCGCGCACCGCGCGCACCCGTATTCGGCAGCACGATCGCGAATTCCTCGCCGCCGTAGCGCGCGACGATATCCGCTGGCCGCCTCACCGCGCCGGCCAGCGCATTCGCGACCGCGATCAGGCACGCATCGCCCTTCACGTGACCGAACGCGTCGTTGTATGCCTTGAAGCGATCGACGTCGACCATCAGCAGCGACAGCGGTTCGCCTTGGCGCCGCGCCTGCAGGAACAGCGTGTGGAAATGATCGTTGAAGTGGCTGCGGTTGAACGCGCCCGTCAGCCCGTCGCGCGCGGATGAGCGGATCAGCATCGCATGCGCCTCGAACAACTGCTGGTACAGCATCGTCACTTCCCATGCGAGCACGCATACGAGCACGCCGGGCGTGAACATGCTGAACACGCGCGCGACATACCAGCCGACCGTGAAGCGGTTCGTGGTCAGCAGGTTCAGCGTCGTGTCGGTGAGGCACGCGAGCACCGCGATCGCGAGCCACAGGTCGAGCGTCGTGCGCAGCCGTCCGCTGGCCAGCACGGCCACGAGCGCAAGCGCATTGAGTATCCACACGACGAGTGCGACGCCGTTGAAGGGCAGCACGGCCGCGTCGCCGGGCGGATGGAACGCGGGCGGCAGCGACACGTTCAGCGCGAGCGCGCACAGCAGCGCGGCCGCGATGGCCGGCCCGCCGACGAGCGCGATCGTCCACCGGCGCGTCTGCTTCGCGCTGACCGGTGCGCGCGTCAGCCGCTCGCGCGCGAGCAGCGCGACCATCACGAAGCACGGGAAGCCCGCATGCCAGAAGATCCACATCCACGCGGCGCTTTGCGGGCGCGCGCCGAGCAGGCCATGCGGCGCGAATACGCCGGGAAAGGTGAGCAACTGCAGCGCGACGGCGAGCGCGGTGAACGCATAGGCGCCGCCGAGCGCGCCGAGCACGGGCTGGCGCGTCACGGTGAACTGCGCACCGAGGAAGAACGCGGCGATGCTCGCGGTCGTGAACACGGTGAGCGCGCACATCGGCATGAACGGTTCGACGGCCGGCAGCGTGACGTTCGCGTGCGGCGCGGCGATTCCGAGCGCGAGCAGGATGACGAGCGCCGTCAGCGCGCCGAACCAGAGCTGACGACGCGTCGTGTGCTGGATCAGGATGCCTTCCATGGAGTCCCCCGGACACGCGTGCGCAAACGCCCGGTCTTGCGCCAGGCGGCGCGCATCCCGGCCGCGGTGCGACCGGTGCGGCCCGATCCTATCGCGTTATTGGCGCGCGCTCAAATGCCGAGCCCCGGGCCGAAGTTGCCGGCGACCCAGTGCGTGACGGCGTCGACGTCCGCGTAGTCCTGTTCGGGCAGGCCGTCGAGCATCGACAGCACCTCGTTGCTGGCGCCGGCGTCGCGCGCGGCATCGACGATCGCATCCTTGTTCGCCGGGTAGCGGACGGCCGCGAGCACGTCGGCGATCTGCAGGTCGATCGTTTCGTTGGGAATATCGTGCGGAGGGAGGGCGGGCTTGTCGTTCACGTCGGTGTCTCGCGGGTTGGGCGGGAATCGGATCGAAGCGGAATAAGGGCGCACCACGCAGTGTCCGACCCGGGGCGGCCCGGCCGGCGCGTGCCGCGGAGCGACGGCGATCGGCTCAATGCCCGCGTCGCACGCGGCGCCACGGATGCTTCCAGTCGATGTGCGGGGCGTTTTCGTCGCGCGGATGCTGGCGCCGATGTTCCTGCCAAAGCTCGTCGGAAAACAGCGCCGCGACGATCACGAGCGGCAGCACGAGAAAAATACCGAGTATGACTTGCTCGATCACGATAGCCTCCTTGCGGTGGCAGGAACCCCTGCTCACATTCTAGGCTCTGAACTTCACCCGCGTTCAACTTCTTACAGTGCGGAGCGGGCCCGAACGCGGCCGCGCCGCGCGGGCGTTCCGCACGTGCGCCGGCATCAAAAAGGACATGACATGCAACTTCAGAACGATACCAACACGCTTGCGCTGCGGCCGCTGGAGCGCCAGGACCTGCGCTTCGTCCACGAGCTGAACAACGACGCGAAGATCATGCGCTACTGGTTCGAGGAGCCGTACGAAACCTTCTCGGAACTGTCGCAACTGTACGACCGCCACGTGCACGACCAGCGCGAGCGCCGTTTCGTCGCGGTCGATGCGCAAGGCGAACTGGTCGGTCTCGTCGAATTGATCGAGCTCGACTACATCCATCGCCGCGGCGAGTTTCAGATCATCATCGCGCCGCAATGCCAGGGGCGCGGCTATGCAGGCCAGGCGACGCGCCTCGCGATCAAGTACGCATTCAACGTACTGAACATGCGCAAGCTGTACCTGATCGTCGATACGACGAATGCGGCGGCGATTCACGTGTACGAAAAATGCGGATTTCAGCACGAGGCCGAATTGAAGGAAGAATTTTTCGGCAACGGTGCGTATCACAACGCTTATCGCATGTGCATCTTCCAGCGCGATTATTTCGAGCGCCAGCAATCGGCCTGAATAAAGCAGGGTAAACACGCTGACGAAAGACGCCCGCTGCACGGCCTCCGTGGGCGCAGGATGCATGCGGGGAAACACGGATAAATACGGATGCGCTTATGCCTGGCATTTTTCTTGTATCAGGTAAATGCGATTCCGCGCTGCGGTAAAGTCGGATCGTTTCGGATGACTTTATGTGCAGCGCATCAAAATGATCCGGATATCGAAATGGATTATCCAAACCGTTCAATCGCCGCATTGTAACTTTGCTGAAAGTCTTGCCGGGTAATGCTTTCCGTCCGGCGCCGCGGGCCCGTCCGCCACGCGGCAGGCTTGGCCCCGCGCGCGCATCGCGCGGAAAACGGGCTGCGCACGGGGTGCGACAATCCGCCGCTATTGCGGTCGCACAACAAATGTGCTTGCTATCGCTTGCCGGTCTTCTAAAGTGAAAAACGCGGGCTCACGATCACCTTTAAACACATAGCTAACCCAAGCCTGGTGCCCGCAAGCCTGGAGACAAAAAATGATGAAGCGTACCGGTATCCTTTTCGCCCTCGTCGGCGCATTTTGCGCGGTGTCGATTGCCCAGGCCGGCGGCGATTCGGCCGTCAAGCCGAAGCAGGAAATCCAGCTGACGAAGAATGCCTGGGGCTGCCTGTCGAAAGACAATCTGGATTCCGTACTGAATCACGAGCGCGACGGCAAGTCGCAGGCGAAGCAGCAGTATTTCGACGACTACCGCTGCCTGTCGGTGCCGGAAGGCCAGCGCTTCCGCGTGGTGTCGGTCGACCAGGGCGACGTGCAGTTCGTCAGCGCCGACAACAGCGACCAGCAGGGTCTCTGGGCCGATTCGCGCTTCGTCAAGCAATAACCCGCGCAGTCGCACGACGCGCGAGCGCGCCGGCCGGATGAGGCCGGCGGCGCGAACCGAACACGGCCCGGCCCATGCCGGGCCGTTGCGCTGTGGGGGCGCACATGACACGCGCCTGACGGCGCGCATTCGGTATCATCACGGCCCGACCGAACCGAATGCCCGCCCGGGCCGCATCCGCATGGCGCTGAAATCCACGATCTACAAAGCCGAACTGCAAATCGCCGACATGGATCGGCATTACTACGCCGATCACGCGCTGACGGTGGCGCGCCATCCGTCGGAAACCGACGACCGGATGATGGTGCGCATCGTCGCGTTTGCGCTGTTCGCGCACGAGCGGCTCGAATTCTGCAAGGGGCTGTCGGACGTCGACGAGCCCGATCTGTGGCAGAAGGACCTGACGGGCGCGATCGACGTGTGGATCGAGGCCGGCCAGCCCGACGAACGGCGCATTTCGAAGGCGGCCGGCCGCGCCGGGCAGGTCACGGTGATCGCGTACGGCGGCAAGACGTCGGATATCTGGTGGCAGGGCGTGCGCAGCAAGGTCGAGCGGCTGCGCAACGTGCAGGTGCTGTCGCTCGCCGACGGCGTCGCGGCCGCGCTCGGGCAGCTCGCGGAGCGCACGATGCGCCTGCAGTGCACGGTGCAGGACGGCGCGGCGTGGATCTCGAGCGCCGACCACGATCCGGTCGCGGTCGAATGGACGGTGCTGAAGGCGCGCGCGGACGCGTGACGGCCCGCGCACCGGCCGTGCTCAGCCGATCGCGGCCGGCGGCCCCTTGAATTCCAGCATGTTGCCTTCGGGATCGAACAGGTAGATCGACGGCCCGTAGCCGCCGGCGCCGTAGCGCTCCGCGGGGGCGCCCGGCCGCGCGCCATGCGCGGCGAAATGCGCGATCAGCGCGTCGGGGTCGAACGGCTCGACGCGCAGACACAGGTGATCGAGGTTGCGTCCCGTGCCGGGCGGGCCGCTGTCGGGACGGTCGATCGGGCCGCCGACCGACAGCAGGTCGATCAGCGCATCGCCGGCGCGCAACTGCACGAGGCCCAGATCGGGCTGTTCCTTCTCCACGTGGCAGCCGACGGCGTCGCAGTAAAAGCGCGTCATCGCGGCCATGTCGGTCACGCGCAGCACGATGTGATCGATCGCGCGGATGGTGGGTTTCATGGCAAAGACTCCCTTCGCAGTCGACGAGCATCGAGTGTAGACGCAACGCGCCTGCGGCGCCGGCCGGAACGCGGCACAATCGACAGACGAAAAAAAGCCCGTTCACGCAGAGCGGAACGGGCTTAATCCATATCAGGAGGAGACATGGAGGAGACAGTTCCAACTATACACACGGCGATGGTGCGACGCAATATTCAGAATGCAAAAAAACGTCAGGACGGCGGTTTGTCGCATCCGCACTGCAGCAAATTGGTGACGGGACGATGACGAAAACCGCTCCGGATCAGCCGGAGCGGGCGTTTTGTCCGATTTCTTTGGGGGTGATCCGCACCCGGTTCGCCGGCGCGAATCACAGAGCAAGATTCAGGGCGCGACGGCACGTGCCGATGTCTAGAGTAGGCACCATCTACACTAAAGAGTGCGAGGTTCAGATGAAAACCGCCTATCCGACCGACGATGCCCGCTGGGGCGCCGTGACCGAGCGCGATCCGCATGCGGACGGCGCGTTCTTCTATGCCGTGAGCACGACCGGCGTGTTTTGCCGCCCGACCTGCGCGTCGCGGCTGCCGCGCCGCGAGCATGTGTCCTTCTTCGTCGATCCGGCGGCCGCGCGTGCGGCAGGTTTCCGGCCCTGCAAGCGGTGCCAGCCGGAAGGGCTGCCGCGCGAGCTCGAGATCGTCAACCGCGCGTGCGCGGTGCTCGACGCGCATGCCGAGCGGCTCACGCTGCAGCAACTGAGCGACGCCGTGCACGTGAGCCCGTTCCACCTTCAGCGGCTCTTCAAGCGCGTGGTCGGCGTGTCGCCGCGGCAGTACCAGGCCGCGCAGCGCGGCGCCGCGCTGCGGCAGGCGCTGCAAAGCGGGCAGCCGGTCACGCGGGCGGCCGTCGATGCGGGCTTCAACTCACCGTCGCGGCTCTATGCGTCGGTGCCGCGCGAGCTCGGGATGGCGCCGTCCGCGTTCCGCCGCCAGGGCGCCGGCCTGCGGATCGACTATGCGACCGCGTCGACGTCGCTCGGCACGGTGCTCGTTGCCGCGACCGAACAGGGCATCTGCCGGATCGCGTTCGGCGACGAACCGGCGTTGCTGGTCGGAGAGCTGAAGGACGCGTTCGCGCGCGCCGAACTGGTCGAATCGTCCGCGCGGCTCGCGCCGTTCGTCACGCAGATCCGCGCGTACCTGGACGGCACGCGGCACGCATTCGACCTGCCGCTCGACATCGCGCCGACCGCGTTCCAGCAGCGCGTGTGGGAAGCGCTGACGCATATTCCGTACGGCGAAACGCGCAGCTACTCGGAGATCGCCGAGGCGCTCGGCTCGCCGCGCGCGGTGCGCGCCGTCGCGTCCGCGTGCGCGTCGAACCCGGTCGCGCTCGCGATCCCGTGCCACCGCGTCGTGCAAAAGGGCGGCGCGCTCGCCGGGTATCGCTGGGGCGTGCGCCGCAAGGCGACGCTGCTCGCGGCCGAGGCGCGTCATGCGCATCACGATGAAAACGAAGCTGTGACGGAGGGAAGTGCGGTTTGAGCGTCGCGAAAACAACGATCACGTCAATCGTGAACGGCGGCCATGTGCCGCCGTCCGCGCAGATGGAACTGCGCTTCAACGCGCCCTACGACTGGGCGCGCGTGCTGCGCTTCTTCAGCGGGCGCGCGATTCCGGGCGTCGAGCAGGTTGCGGACGGCGTGTATCGCCGCATCGTCGACCTGCATGGCGACTCGGGCCGGCTCACCGTCACGAAACATCCGCGCAAGCATTGCCTGATCGCGACGGTCGAAGGGGCGGTCGCGCGTCATGTCGACGATGCATTCGCCGCGCGCGTCGCGACGATGTTCGACCTCGGCGCCGATCCGGCCGTGATCGGCGGCGGGCTCGCGCGCGATCCGTGGTTCGCGCCGCTCGTCGAGGCCGCGCCAGGGCTGCGCGTGCCGGGCGCGTGGTCGGGGTTCGAGCTGGCAGTGCGCGCGATCGTCGGCCAGCAGGTGAGCGTGAAGGCCGCGACGACGATCGTCGGCCGGCTCGTCGAACGCGCCGGCGAGCGCGTGGTGCATATCGACGACGGCGCGCCCGCATGGCGTTTCCCGACGCCCGACGCGCTGGCCGCATGCGATCTCGACAAGATCGGGATGCCCGGCAAGCGCGTTGCCGCGCTGACGGGCGTGGCGCGCGCGGTGGCGGCCGGCGACGTGCCGGTCGATCGCGCGCATGCCGACCTCGCGACGCTGCGCGGCGCGTGGCTCGATCTGCCCGGCATCGGCCCGTGGACCGTCGAATACATCGCGATGCGCGCGTGGCGCGACCCGGACGCGTGGCCGGCATCCGATCTCGTGCTGATGCAGTCGATCGCCGCGCGCGATCCGTCGCTCGACCGGCTGGCGAGCCAGAAGCGCCGCACCGAAGGCTGGCGGCCGTGGCGCGCGTATGCGGCGCTGCATTTGTGGAACGAAGTGGCCGACCGGGCGGGCGGCGCGCGCGGCGGGTGATGGTGGCGGCCCGCGTCGGGTGCGACCGGACGAGGCCGCGATGCAACCCGTTGAGCAGGCCGTGCCGCCGTTCGTCGGCTGCGGGCCGCCACGACGATTCGGCGAATCCGGTGCCTGCCGGATGCCGGGCGCGCAACGCGCGCGCACGCCGCTTTCGCCGGCCCGTTCGGCGGCACGGTTGCACCTGCCGCCGCCTGTCCGCACCTCACGATCCGTCGGACGAATTCACGTGACCGACGTGCCGATCGGTGCTGCGTGAAACCGGTGGCACGAGCCGCGACGGCCGCGATCGGCCCGTCCGGCGGCCCGCTCCGGCCCGCGAGCCATGCCCGCGGCCACCTCAAGCGCGTGTTCCGGCGAGATGTTAAAGTGCCCGCTACCAACGAAGCGACCAACAATCCAGCCGGCCGCGCGCGGCGTTCTGCGCGCGGCCGTCACGCACTTGCGTCTCCATGTCGAACACCATGACTCACCGCCAGTCCGAACTGCTGCTGAATCGCCTCGAAGCACTGAGCTCGGGCCCGACGCGGCAGCATCTGCCCGACGGCCTGCGCGGCATCGAAAAGGAAAGCCTGCGCGTGACGCGCGACGGGATGATCGCGTTCACGCCGCATCCGCGCGCGCTCGGTTCGGCACTCACGCACCCGGCGCTGACGACCGACTACTCCGAAGCGCTGATCGAGCTGATCACGCCCGCGGAACGCGACGCCGCGATCACGCTCGAACGCCTCGACGAGCTGCATCGCTACGTCTATGCGTCGCTCGGCGACGAGATGCTGTGGAACGACTCGATGCCGGGCCTGCTGCCGGCCGACGACCAGATTCCGATCGCCGACTACGGTACGTCGAACATCGGCCGCCTGAAGACGGTGTACCGGCGCGGCCTCGCGTACCGCTACGGCCGCACGATGCAGTGCATCGCCGGCATCCACTACAACTACTCGCTGCACGAGGAAGTGTGGCGGCGCCTGCACGCGGAAGAAGGGTCGACTGCCACGCTCGTCGATTACCAGTCGGAGCGCTATCTTGCGCAGATCCGCAACTTCCGCCGCCGCAGCTGGCTGCTGATGTACCTGTTCGGCGCGTCGCCCGCGCTCGACACGAAGTTCCTGCGCGGCAAGCCGCACAAGCTCGATACGTTCGACGCCGATACGCTGTACCAGCCGTATGCGACCAGCCTGCGGATGAGCGATCTCGGCTACTCGAACACGACGGCCCAGGCCGCGCTGCACGTCGACTACAACACGCTGCCCGGCTATCTCGACGCGCTGTCGAAGGCCGTGAGCGAGCCGTATCCCGAATACGAGGCGATCGGCACGCATCGCGACGGCGAGTGGATCCAGATCAACACGAACGTGCTGCAGATCGAGAACGAGTTCTACTCGACGATCCGGCCGAAGCGCGTCACGTATTCGGGCGAACGCCCGCTGCATGCGCTCGCATCGCGCGGCGTGCAGTACATCGAGGTGCGCTGCCTCGACATCGATCCGTTCGAGCCGACCGGCATCGCACTGGAGACCGCGCGCTTCATCGACGCGTTCCTGCTCGCATGCGCGCTCGACGACAGCGCGCCGCTCGACTGCGACGCGTACAAGGAAGCGAACGCGAACTTCGGCAGCGTGACGATGGAAGGCCGCAAGCCGGGGCTCATGCTGTCGCGCGACGGGCAGCCGATCACGCTGCAGGCGTGGGCGGACGACCTGATGGCCGATATCGAAACCGTCGGCCGCCGTCTCGACGAAATCCGCGGCGGCGACGAGCATGCGCGTGCGATCGCCGCGCAGCGCGAGAAGCTCGCCGATCCGGAGCGCACGCCGTCCGCGCGCGTGCTGCGCACGATGCGCGAGAACGGGCAGTCGTTCCTCGCGTTCGCGCTGGCGCAGAGCGAAGCGCATGCCGCGTATTTCCGCGCGCATCCGCCGTCGGCCGATACGCTGCGCACCGAGCAGGCGCTCGCCGCGAAGTCGCTGGCCGAGCAGGCCGAGCTCGAAGCGAAGGAGGCCGGATCGTTCGACGCGTTCGTCGCGGCCTATCGCGCGTATACGCTGAACCGCTTCAGCGTCTGAGGATCGCGCGCGGCCGCGTGCGTTGGCGTGCCGGCCGGCGCTGGTCGCGCCGCGCCGTTATCCGTTCAATCCGGTTCGGTCGGCAATCAGTGATGCGCGTACGTGCCGCGATCGATCGCGTGCGGCAGCGCCGGCTTGTCCGATTCCACATGCGCCCGGCCGTCGTTGCCGTAGCCGGCATCGTCGCCGCGCGCCTGCGCGGCGCGCCGCATGATCGCCTGCATGTTCTCCGGAAAGTCGGGACTGCTCGCGAGGCTCGTCCGGTAGCCGGCGGCCTCCAGTTCCGCGAGTTCCTGGCGGACCTCCGCGCGCGTCAGCGTCGATGCGGCCTGCGCGTGGGCGGCGAAAGCCGCGCCGATCAGCAGGAATGCGCATGCCGCCTGTTTCATCGTCTTCATCGTGTTCACTCCGTGAGGTTCCGGTGCCGCGCCGTCGTCGGCGCGGGCGGAATCGATGCGGCCAGTCTAGGCTTCGGACGCCAAACGAAACATCCCGCCGGCCGGTAGTCTCCTTTGTCGCGCGCGCAACATTGCACAGGTGATGACGTCGCGCGCTCCGGTGGGCCGTTCGCGACAGGTTTCCTGTCGGGTGCGACAGCGGCCCGCCAACTGCCGGTCATCGTGCGGCGGATGGTCCGGATCGGGGCGCTGCATTTCGGGCTTGTCCCCCTTGTACAAGCGCCGTGCGCCTCCTAACCTCTTTTAAGCGACCGATCGGTTGGCCGTGCAACGTCGTTGCGTGCACAAGTGCCAGATCGTTGTCGCGACTGCAGAACGTCGCTTTGCACCGAATCCGGGGGCGCTGACGCGCCAACCCGGGTCGCCTTTGGAGACACGATGAATCCCACCGACGCCCTACCGCCCGGCATCGTCTTCGCGCAGCCGCTGACGCCGGTCGCCAACTCGCTGTTCCTGTCCTTCCTCGTCGCCGTGATCCCGATCGCAGTTGCGCTGATCGCGCTCGGCGTGCTGCGCCGCCCCGCGTGGCAGGCGTCGCTCGCCGGGCTCGTCGCCGGTCTCGCGGTCGCGATCGGCGCGTGGGGCATGCCGGCCGGGCTCGCGTTCAACGCGGTCGGCGCGGGCATGGCGCTCGCGGTCGTGCCCGTGATGTGGATCGTCTTCAACGCGCTGCTGCTGTACAACATCGCGGTGAAATCGGGCCGCTTCGACCAGTTCCGGCAGTGGATGCTCGACAACCTGCCCGACGACCGCCGCCTCGTGCTGCTCGTCGTCGCGTTCTCGTTCGGCTGCCTGCTCGAAGGGATCTCCGGATTCGGCACGCCGGTCGCGATCACGAGCGCACTGTTGATCGCGCTCGGCTTCCCCGCGCTCGAAGCGCTCACCTACACGCTGCTGTTCAACACGGCACCGGTCGCGTTCGGCGCGCTCGGCGTGCCGATCACCGTGCTCGGCGCGGTGACGTCGCTGCCGCCCGCGACGCTCGCGCAGATGGTCGGCCGCCAGCTGCCGTTCTTCGCGCTGCTGCTGCCGTTCTACGTGGTCGGCGCGTATGGCGGGCTGCGTTCGATCAAGCAGCTGTGGCCCGCGCTGCTCGTGTCGGGCGGCAGCTTCGCGCTCGCGCAGTTCGTCACGTCGAACTTCCTCGGCTACCAGCTCACCGACGTGCTGTCGTCGCTCACATCGCTGATCGTCACGATCGGCTTCCTGCAGTTGTGGAAGCCGCATCCCGATCCGCAATACGCGCTCGCGCGCAGCGTGCCCGCGGCAGCCGGCGCCGCGCGCGCTGGCTTCGGCGGCTGGCTGCCGTGGCTCGTCGTGTCGGTGGTCGTGATCGTGTGGGTGCATGCGAACATCGCGGCGATCGGCGACGTGAAGATCAAGTGGCCGGGCCTGCACAATGCGGTGTTCGTGTCGCTGTACCACAAGCCGTATGCGGCGATCTGGGATTTCCAGCCGCTCGGCACGGGCACCGCGATCCTGCTCTCCGCGATCGTCACGGCCGTGCTGACGCGCACCGGTGCCGGCGCGTTCCTCGAATGCGTGGTCAAGACGTGGCGGCAGACGTGGATCGCGATCGTCACGGTGATGATGATCGTCGGGCTGGCGTACCTGCTGAACTACTCGGGGATCAGCTACACGCTCGGCACCGGCGTCGCGTCGACGGGCGCGCTGTTCCCGCTGGTGTCCGCATCGCTCGGCTGGATCGCCGTGTTCCTGTCCGGCAGCGACACGTCGGGCAATGCGCTGTTCGGCAACCTGCAGGTCGTGGCCGCCAGGCAGCTCGGCTTCGATCCGGTGCTGATGGCCGCGACCAACTCGTCGGGCGGCGTGATGGGCAAGATGATCTCGCCGCAGAACATCGCGACGGGCGTGTCGACGACGGACCTGAAGGGGCAGGAAGGCGTCGTGTTCGCGCGCACCTTCTGGCACAGCGTGATCCTCACCCTGCTGCTCGGCGTGCTCGTGTTCTTGCAGCAGCACGTGTTCACGTGGATGATTCCGGCGCTGCCGAAGTGAAGCGTGGCTGGACGCGAGAAGGACGGCACGAGGAAATAACGACGGAAGGCACGACGAAAAGCGCCGGGAAATGCGCAAAAACGGTGAACGCGCGACCACTCAGCGCGCGTTCGCCTACCGCGTCGTGTCGCGCGTTGCGTGCTCCGCGGGCAGGATGCACGCGAGGAACGCGTCGATCGCCGGGCTCTGGCGGCGCGCCTTCAGGTAGTACACGTACTCGTCGATCGTCGTGTCGATGCCGCGCAGCGCGATCACGCGCAGGTCCGGATGGCGCTCGGCCTCGCCGAGCGGAAACAGGCTTCCGCCCACGCCATGCAGGATCGCCTCGCGGATCGCTTCGCGGCTGCCGATCTCGGCGACCGACGCGGTCGCGACGCCGGCCGTCGCGAGGATCGTCTCCGTGCAGCGGCGCGTGACCGAGCCTTCCTCGCGAATCAGCAGCCGCACGTCGGCGAGCTGCACCGGGTCGATCGCGTCGAAACGTGCGAGCGGATGGGTGCGATACACGACGAGCACGAGCGGATCGGTCGAGATCACCTTGCGTTCGAGGCCGTCGGCGTCGTTGCGCTGCGACGAGACGGCGAGATCGATGCGGAATTCCTGCAGCGCCTGCAGGATTTCCTCGGAGTTGCCGATCCGGCAGGTGAGCGCGATCGACGGATGCGCGTTCGAGAACCGGCCGACCGCGTCCATGATGTAGTACGGGCCCGTCGCGCCGATCCGCAGGTGGCCTTCGAACAGGCCGCCGACGTTGCGCAGCATGATGTCGGCCTGCGCCTCGAGCGCGATCATCTTCTCGACGAGCGGCAACAGCTCGATGCCGGTCTCGGTGACTTCGAGCTTGCGGCCGCTGCGGTAGAACAACTCGACGCCGTACACCTGCTCGACCTGCCGGATCTGCGCGGCAATCGTCGGCTGGCTCACACCCAGGTGGCGTGCGGCGCGCGTGATGCTGCCCTGCCGGACGGTCGCGTGGAACGCCTTCAGCTGATCGAACACGACTCGGCTTCTCCCCCCTCTTCATCGCGCGTCAGCGTAGCGCGTGCGTGTGTCGGCTGCATGAAAGGCGCGTCGTATGCCGCTTCGAAAAAAAGCTGGGGGTAACCGCAAGAAACCTGCTGGAACCGGTCACGGCCGGGACATGCCGGTGCGGGGTAATAACGGCAACGCACCGACCGCCGGCCCCCGCTCGACCGGCGACCCCACTCCTACCGACCACAGGGTCCTCTTCATGTCCTCGAACAATCGACGCGATTTCCTGCGCCTCGCCGCGCAATCGGCCGGCGCGATGGCCGCCTACGCGGGCTTCCCGCCCGCGATCCGCAATGCGCTGGCGATGCCGGCCGCCTATCGTACCGGCACGATCCGCGACGTCGAACACGTCGTGATCTTCATGCAGGAAAACCGTTCGTTCGACCATTACTTCGGCGGGCTGCGCGGCGTGCGCGGCTTCAACGACCCGCGCCCGCACCTGCTGCCGAGCGGCGCACCGGTGTGGCAGCAGCCGCCGGCGTCGGTGTTCACGAAGAACTACCATTCGCGCGGCCTCGACCCGTCGGCGCCGTACGTGCTGCCGTTCTACCTCGACCCGAAGCAGACGACCGAATTTCAGCCGGGTACCAACCACGGCTGGAGCAGCGGCCACCTTGCCTGGAACAACGGCCAGTGGGACCAGTGGGTGAACCAGAAGCAGGACGTGCTGACGATGGGCTACCTGAAGCGCCAGGATCTCACGTACCACTACGCATTGGCCGACGCGTTCACGATCTGCGATTCGTACTTCTGCTCCGCGCACGCCGACACGGCGCCGAACCGCATCTACCTGTGGACCGGCACGGTCGACCCGCGCAACATCTACGGCAACCCGCCGAACGGCCCGGGCATCGGCGAGCGCGACGACGTGAACGGCTACACGTGGACGACCTATGCCGAGCGCCTCGAGAACGCCAAGATCAGCTGGAAGGTGTACCAGGGCGGCACGGGCATCCCGGGCGACCCGACCGACAACTACACCGACAACTCGCTGATGTTCTTCAAGCGCTTCCAGGTGAAGGAAGGCGCGAGCGGCCCGCTGGTCGACAAGGGCGCGTCGGACCACACGCTTGCCGAGCTGAAGGCCGACGTTCAGGCGAACCGGCTGCCGCAGGTGTCGTGGATCGTGTCGCCGTACAAGTACAGCGAGCACCCGCAGGCATCGCCGACCGACGGCGCGTTCTACATCAACATGGTGCTCGAGGCGCTGACGTCGAACCCCGAGGTGTGGGCGAAGACGGTGTTCATCCTCAACTACGACGAGAACGACGGGCTGTTCGACCACGTCGTGCCGCCGGTGCCGCCGGTGACGAGCGGCGTGGGCGGCCAGGGCATCGTGTCGTCGAACCTGCTGTCGAACCTCGGCGACGAGCTGCTCGACCTGAACAAGTACCCGGGCGAGATGAGCCCGCTCGTGCCGGGTGCCGACCCGGGCGGCATCCAGCCGATCGGCCTCGGGCCGCGCGTGCCGCTGATCATCATCTCGCCGTGGACGAAGGGCGGCTGGGTCTGCTCGGAAACGTTCGACCATACGTCGGTGCTGCGTTTCCTCGAAGCGCGCTTCGGCGTGAAGGAGCCGAACATCAGCGCGTGGCGCCGGTCGATCTGCGGCGACCTCACGTCGGCATTCGACTTCTCCGCGCGCCCCGACACGCGCACGGTGAGCTTCACGGTGCCGCAGCATATCGCGACGGCCGGCCACGCGTACCAGGTGCCCGCGCAGCAGTCGATGCCGGCGCAGGAGCCCGGCACGCGTCCCGCGCGGGCGCTGCCGTACGAGCTGTACGTGCACAGCCGCGTGAGCGGACACGACGACAGCGTGTCGCTCGACTTCGCGAACTCGGGCGACGCGGGCGCGGCGTTCTACGTGTACGACCGCCGCAACCCGGCGACGCCGCCGCGTCGTTATGCGGTGTCCGCGCACGACCGCTTCGTCGATACGTGGAGCACGTCGGCCGCGCACGGCGAGTACCATCTCGCCGCATACGGCCCGAACGGCTATCTGTGCGAGTTCCAGGGCAACACGCGGCTCGCCGCGGACGGCCGCCACGCGAACCCCGAGGCGAAGATCGGCTACGACGTGCGCAACCGCCACGTATACCTGCAACTGCGCAACAGCGGGCGCGCGACGTGCCGCGTGACGGTCGACAACGCTTACAGCCATGCGCATGCGCGCACCTACACGCTGGAGCCGGGCGAGCGCGTCGAGGATCACTTCGAGCTGTCGTCGAGCCACGGCTGGTACGATCTGACGATCACCGCGACGACGCTGCGCGGTGGCGACGACAAGGTCGTGCGCCGCTTCGCGGGCCACGTAGAAACGGGCCGGCCGAGCCACAGCGATCCGGGGCCGGTGAAGCATACGGCCTGACGGTCGGCACACGTCGCGCGGTTCGGGCGAGCTTCGCCCGCCGTGCGACGGGCGCCTGCCGGATGCATCCCGGCAGGTGGAATTGGTTTTTGGAAACTGAAGACTGTTGACGATGTGTCGGGCCGAGGGTATAGAAGGAGCATTCGCCGATATGGCGCCCTCGTTTTCACCCGCAGCCCCGCTGCCTGCCCGACCATGACTGCCCCGAACACGCTCAGTGCCATCGAACTCCTGCAAAGCCAGTCGCTCGCGATGATCGTCCAGGACATGCTCGAGCGCGCGATCGTCTCCGGCGAATACGTACCCGGCGAGAAGCTCAACGAAGTCGAGATCGCGACGAAGCTGAACGTGTCGCGCGGCCCGGTGCGCGAAGCGTTCCGCGCGCTGGAGCAGGCCGGACTGCTGCGCAACGAGAAGAACCGCGGCGTGACCGTGCGCGTCGTGCCGCTGCGCGAGGCCGAGGAGATCTACGAAGTGCGCGCGATGCTCGACGAGTCGGTCGCGCGCGCGCTCGCGAAGCGCATCTCGCCCGACACGCTGAAAGTGCTGAAGGGCATTATCCAGTCGATGAAGGGCGCCGCGAAGTCGCACGACGTCACGCGCTATACCGAGCTGAACGTGCAGTTCCACGACGCGATGGTCGTGGGCGTCGGCAATACGCACCTGACCGATACCTACCGCCGGCTCGTGCGTCAGCTCGGGCTGCTGCGCCAGGCCGCGATCGAGGCCGAGGAAGATGCGATCGCGGTGTCGGCGGCCGAGCACGACAAGATCGTGCAGGCGCTCGCGAGCGGCGACGAGGAGAAGGCCGTCGCGCTGGTGCGCGAACACGTCGCGCATGGCCTTGCGCGGATGCGCCGCACGCATGAGCAGGGGCTGCCGGTAGCGGGCAAGGCGGCGCGGGAGAAAACTGTGCGCGCGTAACGCAGCCGCACGAATCGCCGGATAAAAAGCAAAGGGGCGCCTCGCAGCGTCCCTTTTTCATTGCGACGTTACCGTCAACGCATCGTCACGCCTTGTCGGCCTTCCCGGCCGCGCTCGCGAACTTCGCGAGCCACGTATCGATGGCCGACGGCTGCCGGTTCTCGTCCTCCGCGCGCTCCTTGCGGCGGATCGCATTGCGCACGACGTGCGCGCCGACATAGCGGATCGGCTCCGGCGGGAAATGGCCGAGCGGGCCGCGCGCGATCGGGCTACGCGTCCACGCGTTGTCGAGGCCGAGTACGAGCGACGACAGGATCTGCCCGCCCATGTAGGTCGGCCCGACGCCGTTGCCCGAATAGCCGAAACCGTAGAACACGTTCGGCGCGCCGTCGAGGCGGCCGAAGAACGGGAAGCCTGTCACCGAGCGGTCCGACGGGCCGTTCCAGCTCGCGGTGACCGGCACGCCCGCGAGCGACGGGAAGAACTCGCGCAGGCTTTGCGTGAGCTGCGCCTCGTACGGCGAGCGCCGGTCGAACACCGGTGCGATGCGGCTGCGCCACGAGAACGTGTTGCCGCCCTTGCCGAGCATCAGCCGCCCGTCGGCCGTCGTGCGGTAGTAGTAGACGAAGATTCGCGAATCGAGCACCGACACGCCGTCCACGAGCCCGGTCTTCTCGAGCAGTTCCGGGCATTTCTCGGTGATGACCATGTCGCTCGACACGACCGCGATCGTGCGCTCGAACTGCGGGAAGCGGCTCGCCATCCACGCGTTGATCGCGAACACGAGCTGGCCCGCCGTGACGCTGCCGGACGGCGTGCGCACGACGGCCGGCTGCCCGGGCGTGAAGTCGAGCATCGGCGTGCGTTCATGGATCCGGATGCCCATCGCGAGCGCCACGCGGCGCAGCCCGCGCACGAGTTTGCCGGGATGCACGGTCGCGGCGATCGGCGAGTAGACGCCGTCGAGATTGCGCGCGGAGCCCGAGCGGCGTGCGACTTCGGCGGGCGGCAGCGGCTCGTAGCTGTGGATGCCGCATGCGGCGAGCGCGTCGAGCACCGGCGCGAGCGTGCCGACCTGCGCGTGTGACGTCGCGGTGTACAGCGTGCCGTCGAGCCGCAATTCGGCGTCGATGCCGTGCGCGCGGCAGAAATCAGCGATGTGCCGGACGGCGGCTTCCGATGCCTTCACGAGCCGGATCGCCTCGGCTTCGCCGAACAGGCGCCGCAGCGTCAGGAATTTCGCGGACCACGTGAGCAGGCAGCCGCCGTTGCGGCCGCTCGCGCCGGCGCCGCACAGGTCGGATTCGAGGATCGCGATGTCGAGCGCCGGGTTCTGCTGCTTCGCCTGGATCGCGGTCCAGAGCCCGGTGAAGCCGCCGCCGACGATGCAGACGTCGGCCTGCGTTGCGCCCTGCAGCGCGGGGGCGAGATCGCCGTCGTTGAATAGCGCTTGTTCGATCCAGAAGGGTCGCATCGGATGGTTCTTCAATAAGGGTCGGGTGTCTGCACGGCCGGAAAACTCGCCGCCGCTCCGGCCGACACACGGCTCGCGCCCATCGCCCGCAGCGTGTCGGCGATCGCGACGACGGCGCCCGGAATGCCGGCCTCGTCGACGTCGCCGAGCAGCCGACGCGGAACGTCTCGACTTCGGTCAGCTTGCCCGGATACGGAATGTAGCCGTGCTTTTTGACCTCCTGATAAACCGCTTGAAGTCGTAGTTCGGTTCATCTTCGGACCTTGACTGAGACGCCGCGGCACGCGGTGGATGAGTTGAGACCAGCCCTCTTTTCACTGCGCCACTTTGCTTTCTGTTCTCTGCATGTTGTTGACAATCTACAAATCATCAACTTTAATGTCAAGCATCGAAAACACCTCCCTTCGGCGCGGTGCGGGCGCCGGCGGCTCAACCGCGTCGAACTGAAAGGAATGAACGTCATGACTGGAACGCCTGTTTCCGTGGAAGTGAACGGCCGCCGCTACAACTGGATGAGCCGGCCCGTGGTGGTCGTCTGCGTCGATGGCTGCGCATACGAATATCTGGAAGAAGCGGCCGGGGCCGGCGTCGCGCCGTTCCTGCGCACGCTGCTGAAGCCCGGCACGGCGCTCAAGGGCGAATGCGTGGTGCCGAGCTTCACGAACCCGAACAACCTGTCGATCGTCACCGGCGTGCCGCCGGCGATCCACGGGATCAGCGGCAACTACTTCTACGATCGCGACACCGGCGCCGAGGTGCTGATGAACGATCCGAAGTACCTGGTCGCGCCCACCGTGCTCGCGACCTTCGCCGAACAGGGCGCGCGCGTCGCGGTCGTCACCGCGAAGGACAAGCTGCGCCGCCTGCTCGGCAAGGGGCTGGAGGGCATCTGCTTCTCGTCGGAAAAGGCCGACGAAGCGAGCCTCGAGGAAAACGGCATCGACCACGTGCTGGAGCTCGTCGGCAAGCCGGTGCCGAGCGTTTACAGCGCGGATCTGTCGGAATTCGTGTTCGCGGCCGGCGTGCGCCTGCTCGAGACGCGGCCGATCGACCTGATGTACCTGTCGACGACCGACTACGTGCAGCACAAGTGCGCACCCGGCACGCCCGGCGCGAACGCGTTCTACGCAATGATGGACAAGTACCTGCGGCGCCTCGACGCGCTCGGCGCGATCGTCGCGATCACGGCCGACCACGGGATGAACGCGAAGCACGACGCCACCACCGGCGAGCCGAACGTGATCTATCTGCAGGAACGGTTCGACGAATGGCTCGGCCACGACGCGGCGCGCGTGATCCTGCCGATCACCGATCCATACGTCGTGCACCACGGCGCGCTCGGCTCGTTCGCGACCGTCTACGTGCCGGCGTCGGCCGATGCCGATGCGCTGCGCGCGCGTCTTGCGGCGGTGGACGGCATCGAGCTCGTGCTGACGGGCGCCGAGGGTTGCGCGCGCTTCGAGCTGCCGCCGGCGCGGATGGGCGACCTGATCGTGATCTCGAAGCAGGACGTCGTGCTCGGCACGCGCCGCATCAAGCATGACCTGTCGGGCCTCGACGTGCCGCTGCGCTCGCACGGAGGGATCTCCGAGCAGATCGTGCCGCTGATCTTCAGCAAGCCGGTCGCCGCCGACGTCACGGGCCGCGCGCGGCTGCGCAACTTCGACATCATCGATATCGCGCTCAACCATCTGCAGTGATGCGCACGCATCCGCAAGGGGACACTCTCATGAACGCCATTGCAGCCTCGACGGCCGTCCGCGAGATTCGTCGCGAAGCACTGCGAATCGATGGCGAACGGATTCAACGGGACGCGGTGATCGACGTGCGCAACCCGTACGACGGCTCGCTGGTCGGCACGGTGCCGAAGGCGACGCCGGAAGACGTGCGGCGCGCGTTCGCGGTCGCGCGCGCGTATCGGCCGACGCTCACGCGCCACGATCGCGCGGCGATCCTGCGCCGCGCGGCCGACATCGTGCGCTCGCGCACCGCCGGGATCGCGGCGCTGATCACGGCCGAGGCCGGGTTGTGCATCAAGGATTCGACGTACGAAGCGGGCCGCGTGGCCGACGTGCTGACGTTCGGCGCCGGTGAAGTGCTGAAGGACGACGGGCAGATCTTCTCGTGCGATCTGACGCCGCACGGCAAGAAGCGCCGCGTGTATACGCAGCGCGAACCGCTGCTCGGCGTGATCTCCGCGATCACGCCGTTCAACCACCCGATGAACCAGGTCGCGCACAAGATCGTGCCGTCGGTCGCGACCAACAACCGGATCGTCGTCAAGCCGTCGGAGAAGGTGCCGCTGTCGTGCTACCTGTTCGCCGACATCCTGTATGAAGCCGGCCTGCCGCCGCAGATGCTGCAGGTGCTCACCGGCGATCCGAAGGAGATCGCGGACGAACTGATCACGAACCCGGCGATCGACCTGATCACGTTCACCGGCGGCGTATCGATCGGCAAGTCGATCGCAGCGCGGATGGGTTACCGGCGCGCGGTGCTCGAACTCGGCGGCAACGATCCGATCATCGTGATGGAAGACGCCGATCTCGACGAAGCGAGCACGCTCGCGGTGTCGGGCTCGTACAAGAACTCGGGGCAGCGCTGCACGGCGATCAAGCGGATGCTCGTGCACGAAGCGGTGGCCGATCGTTTCACCGAACTGGTCGTCGAGAAGACGCGCGCGTGGTCGTACGGGAATCCGTCGGATCCGTCGGTCGACATGGGCACCGTGATCGACGAAGCGGCCGCGAAGTTCTGCGAGCAGCAGGTGAACGACGCGATCGCGCGCGGTGCGCGGCTGCTGGTCGGCAACGTGCGCGACGGCGCGCTGTATTCGCCGACGGTGATCGATCGCGTGACGCCCGACATGCCGCTGGTGAAGCATGAAACCTTCGGCCCCGTGTCGCCGATCATGCGCTTTCGCGACATCGACGAAGCGATCCGGATGTCGAACAGTACCGACTATGCGCTGTCGTCGTCGGTCTGCACGAACCGCTTCGACAACATCACGCGCTTCATCACCGAGCTGGAGGTCGGCAGCGTGAACGTGCGCGAGGTGCCGGGCTACCGGCTCGAGCTGACGCCGTTCGGCGGCGTGAAGGATTCGGGGCTCGGCTACAAGGAAGGCGTGCAGGAAGCGATGAAGAGCTTCACGAATACGAAGACGTATTCGCTGCCGTGGTAAGCGGCGCGTGATGCGGACGCGCCGGCTCGAAGGCCGGCGCGCGAAATTTCCCCGGGCGGGACGCGGCCGCGACGGCTGCCACGCGACGGTCAATCGCCTTCGTCGTGGTGGTGATGACGCCAGCCGCGATGCCAGCCGTTGTCATGCCGGTAGTAGCGGTAACGGTAGTCGCCGTAGTACGGGCCGTAATAGACGGGTGCCGGCTCGTACACGACGGGCGGCGGCGGCGCGTAGTAGACAGGCGGCGGCGCTTCGATCACGGGCCCCGGCACGCCGAAATACACGCCGATGTCGGCACGTGCGAACGCGCTTGCCGACAGGCAGGCGGCCGCGATGCCGAGGGCGCAGGACAACAGGATGCGTTTCATTTGCCGTTCCCTCCGTTCGCGGACGGCAAGGCCCGCGAGCAATCGGTTCACCTGTCTTCATGGTATGTAGCGCGTGCCGAATGGGTGATACCGCGTTGTCGTTTCTGTAACCGCCGGTAACGAAACGTCGGACGATTGCCGTGCCGCATCGCGACGGATTTCGTCTGCGCAATGCGTGGCTGGCCGGCGCGTTATTCGACGCGCTCATATCGTTAGCGGATTTGCGTTTTTGCCGGACATCGGCGCGTCGGTAGAATTCGCGGACCTCTCGCGCGGCCGCTCGGGCCGGCGGGTTACTCCCTTCCATCGTTCGGGGTCCGCACCATGAAATTCATCCGCTCCATTCTGCTCGTCGCGCTGCTGCAGGCCGTCGCGGCGACGAGCGCATTCGCCGCCGACGATCTCGCGCAGATCAAGTCGTCCGGCGTGTTCCGGGTCGGCACCGAAGGCACGTACGCGCCGTTCACGTACCACGACGAGACCGGCAAGCTGACGGGCTTCGACGTCGACATCGCCACCGCGATCGCGCAGCGTCTCGGCGTGAAGCCGCAATTCGTCGAAGGAAAGTGGGACGGGCTGATCGCGGGCCTCGACGTGAACCGCTACGACGCGGTCGTCAACGAAGTGTCGATCACCGACGCGCGCAAGGCGAAATACGCTTTCTCGTCGCCGTACATCACGTCGCACGCGGTGCTGATCGTGCGCACGGACAACACGACGATCCGCTCGTTCGACGACCTGAAGGGCAAGAAATCCGCGAACACGCTGACGAGCAATTTCGGCAAGCTCGCGGCCGCCCATGGCGCGGACGTGGTGCCCGTGCAGGGCTTCAACGAATCGATCGACCTGCTGACGTCCGGGCGTGTCGACGCGACGATCAACGATTCGCTGTCGTACCTCGATTTCCGCAAGCACAAGCCCGACGCGAAACTGAAGATTGCGGCGACCGATACGACCGGCGCCGGCGACGCATCGGGCGTGCTGCTGCGCAAAGGCAGCCCCGAGCTGGTGGCCGCGATCGACAAGGCGCTCGCGGACATCAAGTCGGACGGCACCTACGCGAAGATCTCGCAGAAGTACTTCGGCCGCGACGTGTCGCAGCCGTGACGCGAGGCTGAACGATGCCGCCCTGGCTGCACCTGATGGCGGAATCGCTGCGGCCCCTGCTTTATGCGGGGCTCGTGTTCACGGTTCCGCTCACGCTCGCGTCGTTCGCGATCGGCCTGCTGCTCGCGTTCGGCGCGGCACTCGCGCGGCTGTTCGGGCCGCGCTGGGCGCAGGCCGTCGTGCGTTTCTATATCTGGCTGTTTCGCGGCTCGCCGTTGCTCGTGCAACTGTTCGTGATCTTCTACGGGCTGCCGAGCGTCGGCATCGTGCTCGATCCGCTGACGGCCGCCGTGATCGGCTTCTCGCTGAATGTCGGCGCGTACAACGCCGAGGTGATCCGCGGCGTGATCGAATCGATCCCGAAGGGGCAGTGGGAAGCCGCGTACTCGATGGCGATGACGCGCGCGCAGGCGCTGCGCCGCGCGATCCTGCCGCAGGCCGTGCGCGTCGCGCTGCCCGCGCTGTCGAATTCGTTCATCTCGCTCGTGAAGGACACGTCGCTCGCGGCCGTGCTGACCGTGCCCGAGATCTTCCAGGCCGCGCAGCGCATCGCGGCCGTGACCTACGAGCCGCTGATCCTCTATACCGAAGCCGCGCTGATCTACCTGCTGTTCAGTTCGGTGCTCTCTACGCTGCAACGTCGCCTCGAAATCCGTTTCGGCCGTCATGCGTTGTTCCAGGCGGAGTTGCGATGATTCGTCTCGAACGCATCGACAAGTCGTTCGGCGCGCATCGCGTGCTGAGCGCGATCGACCTCGCATTGCAGCCGGGCAGCGTGACCGCGCTGATCGGGCCGTCCGGCAGCGGCAAGAGCACGCTGCTGCGCTGCGTGAACCTGCTCGAAGTGCCCGAAGCGGGCGCGCTCACGGTGGGCGACGCGCGCGTCGACTTTGCACCGGCGCGCCGGCCGTCGCGCGACGCCGTGTTCGCGGTGCGCCGGCAGACCGGCATGGTGTTCCAGAACTTCCAGTTGTTTCCGCACCTGAGCGTCGTGCAGAACGTGATGGAAGGGCTCGTGGCCGTGCAGCGCTGGCCGCGCGAGCGCGCACGCGAACGGGCGCTCGCGCTGCTCGACAAGGTCGGTATCGCGGACAAGGCCGATGCATGGCCCGCGACGCTGTCGGGCGGCCAGCAGCAGCGCGTGGCCATCGCGCGCGCACTCGCGCCGTCGCCGCAGGTGCTGCTGTGCGACGAGCCGACGTCGGCGCTCGATCCCGAGCTGTCCATCGAGGTGGTCGAGGTGCTGCGCCAGCTCGCACGCGAAGGCACGACGATGCTGATGGCCACGCACGACCTGCGCCTGGCCGCGTCGATCGCGCACGACGCGGTGTTTCTCGCCGATGGCCGCATCGTCGAGGCCGGTGCATCGCGCGACCTGTTCGGCCAGCCGCGCGACCCGCGCACCGCGAAGTTCATCGCGACGCTCGCGCAAGGCGTGCCGGCTTTCTGACGCGATACACGATTCCTGCGGTGCTCAGCCCGGCGCTTGCCCGTCGAGCACCGCTGCGACGATCGCCTCCGGCGCATCTTCCTGCACGAGATGGCCCGCGCGCGGCACCCGGATCAATTCGCCGTTCGCGATGCGATCGGCGAGCGCCTGCCCCTGTTCGAGCGGAATCCACGCATCGTCCTCGCCCCACACGATGCGCACCGGAAAGTCCGGTGGCGCGTAGCGAGCCTCCGCTTCCTCGATGTAGCGCTGGCGCATCTGCGCGATCTGGCGATAGAACGCGGACTGGCCGGCCGACGTGAGCCACGGCGAACGGTAGATCGACAGCGCATCGTCGCTCAATGGCCGTGTCACGGCATTGCCGATGTAGGCCGATACGAGCGCGTGGTGCGCATACGCCGGCAATCCGGTGAACGCGGCTTCATGCTGCGCGACGTGGCGCACGAACGGTGAACCCTGCGGCGCGATCGCGACCGGGTTCACGAGAGTGAGGTCCGCGTACGCGATGCCGTCGAGGAAGTGCGCGCGCAGCACGGTCGCACCGCCGTAGTCATGCGCGAGCACACGCGGGCACGCAATTTTCCATTCATCCAGCATCGAGCCGAACAGTACGTTCTGGCGGCCGAGCGACACATCCGCGTCAGGCATGTCGGACTGGCCGTAGCCGAGCAGGTCGTAGAAGTACACGCGATGACGCCGCGCGAGCCATGGCGCGATCCGGCGCCACACCTGCGACGAAAACGGCGTGCCATGAACGAGCACGAGCGGCGGGCCTTCACCGAGCGTGCCCCACGCAATCCGGTGGCCTTCGAACATGAAGCGGTTGGCGAGTTCGAGCATCGGCATCTCCGTGATAACCTGTTTTGGCTGTAAACAGGTTACTCCGGATTGCCCGGACATGAAACCGATAGGTGAAAATAAATGGTTACTCGACACGAGCCTGCGCGACACGCGCACGAATGGGGCGCGGCCGATTTCGTCGGCGGCCATCCGGCGCTCGACTTCCTGAACACGGTGGCCGATACGGGCAAGACGCGCGACGAGGACAAGCTCGTCGACTGGCCGGCCGTGCGCGCATGGGCCGAGCAAGCGGGATTGCTGGCGCCGGCCGATCTGGCGCGGCTTCTGCGTCATGCGCGGCAGGACGGCCCGGACGAGCTGGTGGCGCTGCATCGCTTTCGTGAGGATGCATACGCCGCGATCGCGCACCTGACGGCCGGAGGCGGCGGCAGCGCCGGTGTGCGCGCGGCGGACCGGCTCGCCGTCGCGATCCGCGATGCGATCGGGCGCAGCGCGTTCGACGCGGTCGACGGCCGGTTCGCGTGGCGGCCCGACGCGCGCGCCGCGTCGCGCTGGATCGATGCGGTCGCGCTTGGTTTCGAGCATCTGCTGCGCAGCGACGATTTCGCGCGCGTGCGGCAGTGCGGCCGCTGTACGTGGTTCTTCGTCGATCGGGGCCGCGGCGTCGGGCGGCGCTGGTGCGACATGCGCACGTGCGGGAATCGCGCGAAGGTGGAGGCGTTCAGGGAACGGTGAAGCGCGCGCCGTTACGGTTACCGCGCCGCGCGCGGCCGGCGCGCGAGCGTCATTGAGCGGCTTCGTGCGGCCGATGGTCCGGCCACAGCGTCGCGGCGACGAACAGTCCCGCCGCGAGGAACGGCGCGCCGATCGCGAACAGGATGGCCGTGAGGCCCCAGCGATCCCAGAAGCGGTCGACGACCGCGCGCTCGGGTGTGACGGGGTCGTACAGCACGTTGACCGCTTCGCCTTCACGCAGCCCCGGATGCGACGACGCCGCGCCCTGGGCGAACGTGATCTGGCGCCCGCTGTCGGTCGTGAACGCGACGATTGCCGAATACAGCGACGTGCGCGCGCGGGACGACCGCGCGTTTTTCGCGATATCGACGACATGGCCGGTCGACTGCGCATAGTGGCGGACGAGCTGCCACTGACGCAGGCCGGCCGCGCCGGCGCCGGCGAGGAAGCCCGTGCCGATCGCGATCGGGATCAGCACGATCGCGATATCCCAGCGGCGCCGCGCCTGCTTGCGGGCGGCGCGGGCCGGCGGCGGGTCGGACGGTCGGCGGCGGCGCTCGCCGGCGATCAGCAGGCCGCCGATCGCGAACGACGCGACGGCGAGCAGCGCCGGCACCGCAACCGGAAACCAGCGCTGCGCGAAATCGTCGATCAGTGCGGGGCGGTCGGGATGGGCAGGGTCGAGCAGGATGTCGACGCTCTCGCCGATGTCGTACGCGGGGACGGTCGACGCGGTATTGCCGGCGATTTCGCGGCGCTGGCCGTCGTTCGCGAGGTAGGCGACGATCGGCCGGTACGCGCGCATCGCGTCGCTGTCCTGCACGATGCGCACGACCGTGCCCGGCGCGCGGACCAGATGGCCGGTCGCGCGGCCGGTCGTGGCCGCGAGTACGGCTGCGAGCACGAGCAGCACGACGCCGAGCGCCAGCGCGGCGAGCGCATCCTTACCCGGCATGACCGGATCCGGCTGGTGCGTCGCGCGGCGGATTCGGATGCGATCGGGTGAATGGCGTGTCCCGACGGACAGGCCGATATCGGCGCAACCAGGCCCTCTGAATGGTCGCGTCTCGTTCACATGCTTCCATGTATGACGTCCCATGTTCTCTCAGTGCCGGCGGGGCAAACGACGGTACCTGCGCCGGTCGTGTGATATTTGTCGGACGATTCTAGCGGAAACGGCGCGGAAGGGGCGTGCGGATGTGTACCGCAGGAGGGAGCGCGCCACGAACGTGGCGCGCGGAAATGAAAAAGGCCGGTCAGCTTTCGCTGACCGGCCTTTTGAAATCCTGGTGGGGCGTGAGTGACTCGAACACTCGACCTACGGATTAAGAGTCCGCTGCTCTACCAACTGAGCTAACGCCCCCAACAGAAGAAAGATTATGCATGGGTATTTCAGGCTTGGCAAGAACTTTGTGCAAATTTCCTGAAAATATTTCGTCACGCCAATGGCAGCTGTCGACGCGGTAACGAGCGGTCGCAGTTTGCGCGCTCCCGGTATGATGACGCCACACGCGTTGCGCGGCGGTCGCGCAACGTTTTCTGGACATTCCAAGATGGACGAAAACGCAGTCCGCGAATTGCTGGATCGCCTGCTGGCCCCGTGGGTCCGCTCGCTCGGTCTGGTCCCCGTGTCGATCGGCGACGACAGCGTCACGATGCGCCTGCCGTTTTCCGGCGAATTCCGCCATTCGGGCGGCGTGATCTGCGGCCAGGTGTTCACGGCGGCCGCCGATACCGCGATGGTGGTCGCGATCTCGGCCGCGCTCGGCGAGTTCCGGCCGATGACGACCGTATCGCTGAACACGAACTTCATGCGCCCCGTGCGCAAGGGCGACGTGCTCGTCACCGCGCGCGTGCTGCGGATGGGCCGCAACCTCGTGTTCGGCGAAGTCGAGCTGTTCGACGAGGACGGCAAGATGGCCGTCCACGCGACGTCGACCTACGCACTCGTCAGCTGAGCGGCGCGATGTTCGACCAGATCGTTTTTGCGGGCGGCGGCAATCGCTGCTGGTGGCAGGCCGGCTTCTGGGACGTCGCGCAGCCGGCCCTCGGGCTGCGCCCGCGTGTGATCACCGGCATCTCGGCCGGCGCGGCGACCGCGTGCATGCTGTATACGCGTGACGCCGCGTGGGTGATGCGCTATTACGAAGAGGCGCTGCGCCACAACCGGAAGAACGCATACTGGGGCAACCTGTTCGGGCGCGAGCCCGTGTTTCCGCATTACCGCATCTACCGGCAGGCATTGCTCGACATCTACGGCGAGCCGTTCGCCAAGCTTGCAGAGGCGCCGGAGATCCGCATCGGCGTGTCGCACGTGCCGCGCTGGCTCGGTGCGCGCAGTGCGGTTGCTGCCGGCCTCGTCGCGTACAACATCGAGAAGTACGTGCGCAAGACGCTGCACCCGACGCTCGGGCGCACGCTCGGCTTTCGGCCTGAATTCGTGCGGGCGCAGGCCTGCACGCAAGTCGACGAACTTGCCGACCTGATCCTGCAGTCGTCCTGCACGCCGCCGTTCACGCCGGTGCTGCGTCGCGGCGGCCGGCCCGTGCTCGACGGCGGGATGGTCGACAACGTGCCGGTCGACGCGCTCGACCCGTCGCCGGGCGACGTGCTGGTGCTCGTCACGCGGCTGTATCCGCGCCCGCAGATGTTCACGGTCGCGCACGGCGACCAGCGGCGGCTGTACGTACAGCCGTCGAGCAAGGTGCCGATTTCAAGCTGGGATTACACGAGCCCGTCGCAGATGCGGCATGCGTACGACCTCGGGCGGCGCGACGGCGAGCATTTCCTCACGCGCGTCGGTGCGATGACAGGCGGCCGCGTGGCCGCCTGATGGCGGGGAATGGAGCAGCGGGGCCGCGCGGGTGCGCCGCCCGCGCGATCAGCGCTTGCGGATCGGCGTCAGCGCTTCCGGATTGGCGACGCTCGACATGTCGCCCTCGTCGAACGCGAGGATGTTCCTGAACGCCGCGCTGAAATAGAGCTCGTAGCTCTCGCGCTCGACATAGCCGATGTGCGGCGTGCAGATCACGTTCTCCATCCGCAGCAGGCTGTAGCCCTGCAGGATCGGCTCGCTCTCGAACACGTCGATTGCCACCATCCCCGGACGGTTGTGCGACAGCGCGTTGACGAGCGCGTTTTCCTCGAGCAGCTCCGCGCGGCTCGTATTGACGAGCAGCGACGTCGGCTTCATCCGCATCAGGTCTTCCTGCTTGACGATCCCGCGCGTGTCGTCGTGCATGCGCAGGTGCAGCGACAGCACGTCGCTCTGCTCGAACAGCGCCTCGCGGCTCTCGGCGGCCGTGTAGCCGTCGGCGCGCGCGGCCTCGAGCGAATGCTCGCGGCCCCAGATCAGCACGTTCATCCCGAACGCCTTGCCGTAGCCGGCGACGAGCCGGCCGATCTTGCCGTAGCCCCAGATGCCGAGCGTCTGGCCGCGCAGCACCTGGCCGAGGCCGAAGTTCGGCGGCAGCGCCGACGTCTTCAGGCCCGACTGCTGCCATGCGCCCTGCTTCAGGTTCGCGACGTACTGCGGAATGCGGCGCTGGGCGGCCATCACGAGCGCCCAGGTCAGCTCGGCGGGCGCAACCGGCGAACCCGTGCCTTCGAGCACCGCGATGCCGCGGTCGGTACACGCTTCGAGGTCGATATGGCTCGAGACGCGGCCGGTCTGGCTGATCATGCGCAGGTTCGGCAGCTTGGCGAGCAGTTGCGACGAAATCGGGGTCCGTTCACGAATCAGCACGAGCGCCTCGACTTCCGCCAGACGGCTTGCGAGCTGTCCCAGGCCGCGCACCGTATTGTTGAAGACCTTCACGTCGTGGTCGGCAAGCATCTCGAAGCAGTTCAGCTTGCGGACGGCGTCCTGGTAGTCGTCGAGGATGGCAATTTTCATGATGAACGGGTGTCGCGCGTTGAAAGCGGCAGTGGCGGCGGCGCAGTCGCGCACCCGTCCCGCCCGGCCGGGGCCGACATGATGCTACGCCGGCCGCGTTCATGGTGTCTTTTTAACAGGTTGTTACGCTCCGCCGCAATTGGCGGCAGCCACACCCGGCGCCGCTCGCGTGCGGTGCGCAAGGGTGCGCTGTTGTGTCGCATCAAATACGTCCTTCCTGATTCGGCCGCCTACTCGACGAGGTTCACCCAATTGTTGCTCCAATCAGAATAGTTGGATCAACTATCCGCAGAGGGCGAGGATTTTTGACTATTTTTATCGTCAACCGGCGCCTTGTTGAGCAACTCTGCATCATTTCCGCTGTCGTAGGAGAATTACGCATTTGCTTCATCTTTTTGAAGTTGTAACAGCGGCAGGAGTCGTTTATGGATCATTTGCAGTCGATGCGCGTGTTCGTCAAGGTTGCAGATCTCGGCAGTTTTGCGCGGGCCGCGAGTGCAATGGATATTTCCAACGCGGTTGCGACGCGTCACGTCGCCGATCTGGAAGGCCGGCTCGGCACGCGTTTGCTGAACCGCACCACGCGCAGCCTTTCCCTGACGGAGTCGGGCCAGGTCTATCTGGAGCGTGCTCGCCAGATCCTCGACGAGCTCGAGGATGTCGAGCAGATGGTCGTCGCGCGCAATCACGAGCCGGTCGGCACGCTGCGGATCGTCGCGCCGGTCGTGTTCGGCCTGCATAACCTCGCGCCCGTGTTGCAGACGTACACGGAGAATTTCCCGAAAGTGGTGCCGGATCTCACGCTGGTCGACCGGCAGGTCGATCTCGTCGAGGAAGGCTTCGACGTCGGCATCGTCGTCACGCGCCAGATGCGCAGCGCGAGCATCGTCACGCGGCGGCTGACCACGGGCTGCATGACCGTGTGCGCGACGCCGAGCTATCTGGAGAAGCACGGCGTGCCGACTCATCCGGAGCAGCTCGTCGCGCACCCGAGCCTGAGCCTGCCGGCCGAATACTGGGGCGACGAGCGCGTGTTCACGGGGCCGGACGGCGAAGTGCGCGTGCGCCCGACCAACGTGATCGTCGCGAACAACACCGCGATGCTGCGCCAGTTCGCGCTGCTCGGAATGGGCGTCGCGATCCTGCCGAGCTACCTGATCGGCAGCGACATCGCGCGCGGCGCGCTGGTGCGGCTGCTGCCGGATTTCCGGCTGCCGCAGGTCGAGATCAACATCGCTTACCCGAGCCGGCGCCATTTGCCCGCGAAGGTGCGCACGTTCATCGACCACCTCGTCGAGTATTTCAGTCACTCGACCGATGCGACGATCGGCGAGCAGTGGGCCGCGCAGGGTGCGACGCTTGCGCCGATCGGCGTCGAGACGCGTGCCGAGCAACCCGAATCGGCCGACCCGAACCTGTCGCCGCGCCTGCCGCGTTCGTCGCGTACGCGCGTCGCGGTGCCGTCGCCCCTGTAACGGCGCGACGGCTGGGCGGTCGTTGCCGCCGGCACAAAGAAAAAACGCGGATCGATCGCTCGATCCGCGTTTTTTTCGGCTGCCTGCAGCGCCCGGTACGCCGGGGGAAGCCCCGGCGGCCCGGCTGTTACGAGCCGGTCTTGCGCGCCGTCGTCTTGCGGGCGGCAGTCTTGGTCGCGGTGGTCTTGGCGGCGGTCTTGCGGGCCGGTGCCGGTTTCTCTTCGGCGCCTTCCGTCACGGTTTCGGCATCCTTCGTCGCCGATTTCGCCGTCTTCTTCGCAGCAGCGGCCTTCGGTTCCTTCTTCTCGAACTCGAAGCCGATCTTGCCGTCCGGCTGCTTCACGAGGAACGCCTTGAAGTTGCGGCCCGTGCGCGACGACTTGAAGTTCGGCAGCAGGTCCGTACGGCCGTCGGCGAGCAGCTTGCCCATCTGCTCGCGCGTGATTTCCTGCTGCAGGATCACCTTGCCCGAGCGGAAGTCGCAGGTCTTCGGGTTCGCAACCGAGTGCTCGCACACGTAGCTCATCCCGTGCTCGAACACGCGGCCCTTGCACTTCGGGCACGCGCCGACCGGCTCCTGCGCGGAGAAGTCGGGCGCTTCGCCTTCCTCGCCGCCCTGGTCCTGGCCGAAATCGAACTCGAGCTTGTAGTTCTTCGTCTCGTCGTCGAAGGACAGCTTGAGGATCGCCGAGAACGGGCGCCCCATCTTGCTGCGGAACCCGGACAGCGGACCGATTTCCTTCTTCTGCAGCAGCTCCTCGACTTCGGGGATCTCGAACTGCCGGCTGCCCGGGATCTTCGAGATCGAGAACTCGCACTTCGTGCACGCGAAGCGGCGATAGTTTTCCTTCACCTGGCCGCCGCAGTTCGGGCACGGCGTCTCGAGCGTCGCGTAGTCGCCGGGGATCGTGTCGGAATCGTATTCCTTCGCGCGCTTGACGATCTGCTGCGTCATGCGGGCGATTTCCTGCATGAACGCGTCGCGCCCGAGGTTGCCGCGCTCCATCTGCGACAGCTTGTATTCCCATTCGCCGGTGAGTTCCGGCGCGGTCAGTTCCTTCACGCCGAGCCCGCGCAACAGCGTCATCAGCTGGAATGCCTTCGCGGTCGGGATCAGCTCGCGGCCTTCGCGCAACAGGTATTTCTCGCCGAGCAGGCCTTCGATGATCGCCGCTCGAGTGGCCGGCGTGCCGAGGCCCTTCGCGGCCATCGCCTCGCGCAGCTCGTCGTCCTCGACGAGTTTGCCCGCGCCTTCCATCGCGGACAGCAGCGTCGCTTCCGAGTAGCGTGCGGGCGGCTTCGTCACGAGCGCGACGGCGGCGATTTCGTCCGTCTTCACCTTCTCGTCCTTCTGCACCGGCACGAGGTTCGCGTCCGCGCCTTCGGCGTCGCGGCCGTACACCTGCAGCCAGCCCGGCTCGACGAGCACCTTGCCTTCGGTCTTGAAATGATGGCCGGCGACTTCGGTGATCCGCGTCGTGACGCGGAATTCGGCCGCCGGGAAGAACACGGCGAGGAAGCGTTTCACGACCATGTCGTACAGCTTCTGCTCCGGCTCGGACAGCGACTTCGGCGCCTGCAGCGTCGGGATGATTGCAAAGTGGTCGCTGATCTTCGAGTTGTCGAAGATCCGCTTGTTCGGCTTCACCCAGCCCTTGTCGAGCACCTGCTTCGCGTGCGGCAGGTAGTTGTTGCTCTCCTTGAGCATCTCGAGCGTGGACTGGACCGTCGAAAGGTAGTCTTCCGGCAGCGCGCGTGCGTCGGTACGCGGGTAGGTCAGCACCTTGTGCTTTTCATACAGCGCCTGCGCGAGGCCGAGCGTGTTCTTCGCGGAGAAGCCGAAGCGGCTGTTCGCCTCGCGCTGCAGGCTCGTCAGGTCGAACAGCAGCGGCGACAGTTGCGTCGACGGCTTCGATTCCTCGGAGACCGTGCCGACCTGGTCGCGGCATGCGGCGACGATCGTTTCGGCTGCCGGCAGGCTCCACAGGCGGGAGTCGCGTTTCTCCGGATCGAATTCGTCGCGCTTGAATTTCGGGTCGTACCACTTGCCTTCATAGAAGCCGCCCGCGCACGCGAATGCGGCCTTCACTTCCCAGTAGTCGCGCGGGACGAAGCGGCGGATTTTCTCTTCGCGTTCGACGACGATCGACAGCGTTGGTGTCTGAACGCGGCCGACTGTCGTCAGGAAGAAGCCGCCGCCCTTGCTGTTGAACGCGGTCATCGCTCGGGTGCCATTGATCCCGACGAGCCAGTCGGCTTCCGAGCGGCAGCGAGCGGCGTCGGCGAGCGGCTGCATGTCCGTGTCGCTGCGCAGGTTCGCGAAGCCGTCGCGGATCGCCTGCGGCGTCATCGACTGCAGCCACAGGCGCTGGACCGGCTGCTTCGCTTTCGCGTGCTGCGCGATCAGTCGGAAAATCAGCTCGCCCTCGCGCCCCGCGTCACATGCGTTGATCAGGCGGTCGACGTCCTTGCGCTTCATCAGCTTGGTGAGCACCTTGAGGCGCGACTCGCTTTTTGCGATCGGGTTCAGGTCGAAATGCGGGGGGATGACGGGCAGATGCGCGAAGCTCCATTTCCCGCGCTTGACCTCGTACTCTTCCGGAGCGGCGATTTCCAGCAGGTGGCCGACAGCGGACGAAAGGACGAATTCGTCGCTTTCGTAATACTCGTCATGCTTGGTAAAGCCGCCCAAAGCGCGTGCGATGTCGTTCGCGACAGAAGGCTTTTCCGCAATGATCAGTGCTTTGGACATGACAGGTGTGTGATGGTAGACCGGGTTCGCCGGTTGTAGGTCCCTTTAACGACCGCTTTATAGCACACGCCGAAGCGACGGCGGCTCGGCGAGTAAAAAGCGGCCCATCATAGAGGGGGGGCGCAACGGCGGCAAGCGCCCGGCGCCGCGGGGCGCGCAAACGCGCGAAAAATCGCCGGGCGGGCTCGCGAATTCAGGCTTCGACGTTCAGGATGTTGCGCAATTTCGGTGCGTGCGGCGCACCGGGTACCGCGCTCAGGTCGGACAGCATTCGTTCGACGATCGCCGCGTGCGGCAGCACCGTGCCGAAGAAGCGCGCGGTGTTGGCATCCTCGATCAGGATCGTCGGGAAGTTCTCGACGTCGAGCTCGTCGAGCCGGTCGGCATGCGTTTCGATGTCGATCCAGGCGAAGCAGGCGTCCGGATGCGCGTCGGCGAGCTGGTCGAAGGCCGTCCGGTAGTCGCGGCACGTGCCGCACCACTCGGCGCACAGGCAGGCGACGAGCAACGTGCCGGGATCGGCGAGGCGCTCGGCGATCCGATCCGCATCGGTGTCGAGATTCAGCGCGGGCATGGATTTCCTTGGGTATCGTCGGCGGCGTGGCCGCCCCTATTTGGGGAAATGTAGCACGCCGCGCGCGGGCGGGGTGGGGGCCGCGTCAAGCCGCGTGAAGCGTCCGCCGGGGAGACTCGCGACGCGACCGGCCAGTTCGAGCGCGAGCAGCGCGCGGTGCAGCACGTCGTCGGACAGGCCGCTGTGTTCGGCGAGCCATTCGTATGTGACGGGGCCGTATCCCAGTGCAGCGAGCACGGCCAGTTCGGACGGGGTGCTGGGCGACGGAGGCGGTGATGCTTCGATGCGCGCTGGCGCGGTGGCCGGACCTGAGGGGGCCGCTTCGATGATGCCGGCGCAGGCACGCTGGCCGGAGGCTTCGGTTCCGCGAACCGCGTCGGGATTGGCGCCCCGAATTCCGGGGCACGCCGCCCCGGTCGTCGGTTCGCCCAGCCCGTATTCCTCGAGAATGTCGAGCGGCGCCGCCGTGAGCTTCGCGCCGTCGCGGATCAGTGCGTGGCAGCCCTGCGCGAGCGGTGCGTGGATCGAGCCCGGCATCGCGAACACATCGCGCCCTAGTTCGTTCGCGAGCCGCGCGGTGATCAGCGAGCCGGAGCGCGGAGCGGCCTCGACGACGAGCGCACCGACCGCCAGCGCCGCGATCAGCCGGTTGCGCTGCGGGAAATGCGCTGCGCGGGCCGGCGTGCCGAGCGGCCATTCCGACAGCATCGCACCGTGCGCGGCGATCTCGTGGGCGAGTGCGCGGTGCCGCGCCGGATAGACGAGATCGGCCCCCGTCGCGATTACCGCGACCGTGCCCGACCGGCCGTCGAGCCCGCCGCGATGCGCAGCGCCGTCGATCCCGAGCGCGAGGCCCGACACGATCGGGAGCCCCGCGTCGGACAGCGCGCGTGCGAAGCGCGTCGCGTCGGCGAGCCCCTGCGGCGTCGCGTGGCGGCTGCCGACCACGGCGACGCTGCGGGCGTGCAGCAGGTCGAGCCGGCCCTTTACATATAGCAGCGGCGGCGGGTCGTGCAGGTCGCGCAGCCGCGGCGGGTAGGCCGGATCGCTGAGCGTGACGAGCACGTTGCCCGGCGCATCGAGCCACGCCAGTACGGCATCGGTGCGTGCATCGAGATCGTCGTGTTCGCTTGCGCGCACGGCCTGCGCGGCGGCGGGGCTGCTCACGGCGGCAATGGCCTGGTCGGACGCGCGCAGCAGCGCCGCCGGCGAGCCGAACGTGTCGAGCAGCGCCTGCAGTACGGCGGGCGCGAGGCCGGGCGCATGCGCGAGCTGCAGCCATGCGCGCAACGCGGAGGTGGTCAGCGCTTGAGGTGACATGAGGCTGCCCTCGAACGCGGCGGCCAGCGGACCGCGTGGCGCCATGATAAAATTTTCATCATCCGAAATACTCGACAGGGCCGCGCGCGCAGGCGCCCGGCCAATTGCAGGAGGCGCGATCCGCGGCATTGATACGCCGCGCATCCGCCTCATCTTCATTGCATCGCGGCGGCGGCGCCAGCCGGCCGGATGGCCGATGGGCACCCTGCTCCACCGAATACCGAACACCATGGCTTTGCTCAACATTCTTCATTACCCCGACAAGCGGCTGCACAAGGTCGCCAAGCCCGTCGACAAGGTCGACGACCGGATCCGCAAGCTCGTCGCCGACATGGCCGAGACCATGTACGCGGCGCCCGGCATCGGCCTTGCAGCCACGCAGGTCGACGTGCACGAGCGCGTGATCGTGATCGACGTTTCCGAGGAAAAGAACGAGCTGCGCGCGTTCATCAACCCCGAGATCGTCTGGTCGAGCGACGTGAAGCAGATCTATGAAGAGGGTTGCCTGTCGGTGCCCGGCATCTACGACGAAGTCGAGCGTCCCGACCACGTGCGCGTGCGCGCGCTCAACGAGCAGGGCGAGACCTTCGAACTCGACTGCGAGGGCCTGCTTGCCGTGTGCGTCCAGCACGAGATGGATCACCTGATGGGGCGCGTGTTCGTCGAATACCTGTCGCCGCTCAAGCAGACGCGCATCAAGACGAAGATGAAGAAACTCGAACGCGCGATGTGACGCGCGTTCATCCTGCCCGACCCCGAACGCTGTCATGACCCATACGTTGCGCGTGATTTTTGCCGGCACGCCGGAATTCGCCGCGGCTGCCCTCGCCGCGATCCACGAGGCCGGTTTTCCGGTGCCGCTCGTGCTCACCCAGCCCGATCGCCCGGCCGGCCGCGGGATGAAACTGCAGGCGAGCGCCGTGAAGCGCTACGCCGTCGAGCATGGCATGCCCGTCGCGCAGCCGCCGTCGCTGCGCCGCGCGGGCAAGTACCCCGCGGAGGCGGCCGACGCGATCGAGCTGCTGCGCTCGACCCCGCACGACGTGATGGTGGTCGCCGCGTACGGCCTGCTGCTGCCGCAGGAGGTGCTCGACATTCCACGCAGCGGCTGCATCAACATCCATGCGTCGCTGCTGCCGCGCTGGCGCGGCGCCGCGCCGATTCACCGCGCGATCGAGGCCGGCGACGCCGAGACAGGCGTCACGCTGATGCAGATGGACGTCGGCCTCGACACCGGCGCGATGATCGACGAGGCGCGCATCGCGATCGCGCCCGACGACACGACCGCGACGCTGCACGACCGGCTGGCCGCCGACGGCGCGCGGCTGATCGTCGACGCGCTCGTGCGGCTCGAGCGCGACGGCACGCTGCCGGCGACGCCGCAGCCGGCCGACGGCGTGACCTATGCGGAAAAGATCGGCAAGCACGAAGCGGCGCTCGACTGGCGCAAGCCTGCCGACGTGCTCGCGCGCCAGGTGCGTGCGTTCGATCCGTTTCCCGGCGGCGTCGCGACGCTCGACGGCGCGGCAATCAAGCTGTGGGCTGCCGAGCCGGTGGCGGCGCGCGGCGACGCGGCGCCCGGCACGATCGTCGAAGCTGCGCCGGAAGGCGTGGTCGTCGCATGTGGCGGTGGCGCGCTGCGCGTCACGCAGTTGCAGAAGCCGGGCGGCAAGCGGCTGTCCGCGCGCGAATTCCTCGCCGGCTCGCCGCTCGCCGCGGGCCAGCGTTTCGCACTGACCGACGTTGCGTAACGTGACCTGACCTGACCGCCATTCGACACGGCCTGCCGGCCCTGCGCAATCGGCCGAACGGCCGAGTCGCGCAGTGCGGCAGGCGCGCGTAGAATTTCCCTGCGCTCTCCGGCTTCGAGGTTTTCATGTTCGGCATCACCCATTTCGGCTTCTTCGTGCTGGCAGTTTTCCTGCTGAACGTCACGCCCGGCCCCGACACGGCCTACATCGTCGGCCGCAGCGTCGCGCAGGGCCGCGGCGCGGGGCTGATGTCGGCGCTTGGCATTTCGGCCGGCTGCTGCGTACACGCACTTGCGTGCGCATTCGGCCTCACGGCGCTGCTCGCGGCGTCGGCTGCCGCGTTCACGGTGATCAAGCTGGTCGGCGCCGCTTACCTGATCTACCTTGGCGTGCGCATGATCGTCGCGAAGCAGGCCGGCACACCGCCGGGCGCCGAGGCTGCCACGGCAGCAAAGCCGCTGCGCGAGCTGTTCATGCAGGGCTTCTGGACCAACGTGCTGAACCCGAAGGTCGTGCTGTTCTTCGTGTCGTTCTTCCCGCAGTTCGTGTCGGCCGACAGCCCGCACAAGGCCTTCGCGTTCCTGACCCTCGGCGCGGTGTTCGTCGCGATGAGCACGGTCTGGACCAGCCTGGTCGCATGGGTCGCGGGCAGCGTCACGCAGCGCTTTTCCGGCAAGCCGGGCGTCAGGAAGTGGCTCGACCGTACGGTCGGCAGCGCTTTCGTCGGCCTCGGCCTGCGTCTTGCAACTTCGCAACGCTGAGATTGAATTTTTCCGGCAAGACCTTATCTAACAAATCGCTTACAATTTTCCGCCGCGCCCTGTGTTGCGCTGCGGGTCCCCTGACGGATAAGGAGTGGGTATGTTCAATTGGGTCAAAACGGCGATGCTGATGGCCGCGATCACGGCCCTGTTCATCGTGATCGGCGGAATGATCGGCGGCTCGCGCGGCATGACGATCGCGCTGCTGTTCGCGCTCGGCATGAATTTCTTCTCGTACTGGTTCTCCGACAAGATGGTGCTGCGCATGTACAACGCGCAGGAAGTCGACGAGAACACGGCGCCGCAGTTCTACCGGATGGTGCGCGAGCTGGCCACGCGCGCGAACCTGCCGATGCCGCGCGTCTACCTGATCAACGAGGATGCGCCGAACGCGTTCGCGACGGGCCGCAATCCCGAGCACGCGGCGGTCGCCGCGACGACGGGCATTCTGCGCGTGCTGTCGGAGCGTGAGATGCGCGGGGTGATGGCGCACGAGCTCGCGCACGTGAAGCACCGCGACATCCTGATCTCGACGATCACCGCGACGATGGCGGGCGCGATCTCGGCACTCGCGAACTTCGCGATGTTCTTCGGCGGGCGCGACGAGAACGGCCGGCCGGCCAACCCGATCGCGGGTATTGTGGTCGCGCTGCTCGCGCCGATTGCCGGCGCGCTGATCCAGATGGCGATTTCGCGGGCACGCGAGTTCGAGGCCGACCGCGGCGGTGCGCAGATTTCCGGCGATCCGCAGTCGCTCGCGACCGCGCTCGACAAGATCCATCGCTATGCGGCCGGCATCCCGTTCCAGGCGGCCGAAGCGCATCCGGCCACCGCGCAGATGATGATCATGAACCCGCTGCACGGCGGCGGCCTGCAGAACCTGTTCTCGACGCACCCGGCCACCGAGGAGCGCATCGCGCGCCTGATGGAGATGGCGCGTACCGGCCGCTTCGATTAAACCTCGGCGCACCGCGCGGCCGTTGCCGCGCGGCGGACGCCGCGCCACCCCGCACGCTTCGCGCTGCGGGGTGTTTCATTTGTGCGCGCCGTAAAGGGGCCAAAGGGGCCGCATGGCCGCACGCTACAATGCGCGGTTTGGGATCGCAGGGCCGCACGGCCGCCGCAATCCCGCCGTTTGCCGCATTTGTTTGCTGCGCTTGTTTGCCGATTCCGCTCCGATGACCCGAACCCGTTCTTCCGCTCCGTCTTCTTCCGGCCGCCCGGCGCGCCTGTCCGCGCCGCATCTTGCGCCCGATTCGCTCGGCTTCGCACTCGACGCGGCCGCGCAGGCGGTCGATGCGGTACGGCGCGGTACCGCGCTGCCGGCGGCGCTCTCCGCGGTATTCGCGCAGATGGCGTCCGGTGCGCAGGCACTCGCGCGCGGCGCGACGCAGGACGTCGCGTACCGGACGATGCGTCGCCTCGGCAGCGTGGACTGGCTGATCGGCCGGCTCGTCAGCAAGGCGCCGCCCGCGCACGTGAACGCGGTGCTCGCCGGCGCGCTCGCGCTGTTGCTCGATCCGGTGGACGATGCCGCATACTCGGCGTTCACGGTGGTTGACCAGGCCGTGACCGTGATCGGCGCGCGCCGCGAATACGCATTCGCGAAGGGGTTGGTCAACGCGGTGCTGCGTCGTTTCCTGCGCGAGCGCGACGTGCTCGTCGCGGCGATGCAGGACGACGCCGTTGCGCGCTGGAATTACCGCGCATGGTGGGTCGATGCGGTGAAGCGCGCATGGCCCGACGCATGGCAGGCGATCCTCGCGGCCGGCGAGCGCCAGGGGCCGCTGACGCTGCGCGTGAATGCGCGTCGCGCGAGCGTCGACGCGTATCTCGACACGCTGCGCGCGAGCGGGATCGACGCGACCGCGATCGGCCGGCATGCGGTGCGGCTCGCATCGGCGCTGCCGGTCGAGCGCATTCCGGGATTCGCCGACGGCGTGGTGTCGGTGCAGGACGCCGGCGCGCAGCTCGCGGCCGAATGGCTCGGCGCGCGCGACGGCATGCGCGTGCTCGACGCGTGCGCGGCGCCCGGCGGCAAGACCGGCCATATTCTCGAACTGGCCGATGCGGAAGTCGTCGCGCTCGAAAGCGACGCGACGCGCGCGGCGCGCATCGGCGAGAACCTCGTGCGCCTGTCGCTCACAGCGGACGTGCGTGTCGGCGATGCGGGGGTGCCCGGCGCGTGGTACGACGGGCGCCCGTTCGACCGCGTCCTGGCCGACGTGCCGTGCTCGGCATCGGGCATCGTGCGGCGGCATCCCGACATTCGCTGGCTGCGCCGCGAGGCCGACATCCCGGCGCTCGTCGCGGAACAGCGCCGCATCCTGTCGGCGCTGTGGCCGCTCGTGAAGCCGGGCGGCGAACTGCTTTACGTGACCTGCTCGATCTTCCCCGAAGAAGGCGAGTCGCAGGCCCGCTGGTTTGAAGCGGTCTGCGAAGATGCGGTACGATTGGACGCCCCCGGCCAGCTGCTGCCGGGCGGAGTGCAGGGAGGGGCTGCCGCCGGCGCACTCGACCAGAACACCGATCACGACGGATTTTTCTACGCGCGGTTTCAGAAACGGTGACGATCAAACACCTTTTTCCACTTCGGCTCGCGGCCGTCCTGATGGTCGCGTTGACGCTGTGCCTGGCCGTCGTCCGGCCGGCGCATGCCCAGTCGATCGCCGTGCAGCGCGCGTCGCTCCAGGCCGATGGAAGCGGCTGGAGCCTCGATGCCCGCTTCGATTTCGAGCTGAATCCGAACCTCGAGGATGCCGTCAACAAGGGCATCCCGCTTTACTTCACGACCGACTTCGAGCTGAGCCGAGCACGCTGGTACTGGTTCGACGAGCAGCCGGTGTCGGTGACGCAGACGATCCGCCTGTCGTTCCAGCCGCTCACGCGCGAGTACCGCGTGTCGACGGGTGGTCTGCAGCTCGGCTTCCCGTCGCTGAAGGACGCGCTCGCGGTCGTCCGGCACATCACGTCGTGGCACGTGATCGATCGCAACCAGGTGCGCCTGGGGGAAACCTACATGGCATCGGTGCGGATGCAGCTCGATACGGCGCTGATGCCGAAGCCGTTCCAGGTCGACGCCGTGAACAATCGCGACTGGACGCTCGGGTCGGACTGGAAGCGCTTCAACTTCACGGTGACCGAACGTGCTAAATAAAGTGCGCCGCGCGGCCAGCGGGAAGAGCCTCCTCGTTCGCGTGATCGTCTCGACCGTCGCGTTCACCGCGCTGCTGCTGCTCGTGCTGCTCGCGGCCGCGAGCGCGAATACCGAATTCTTCGATCGCTACTACTCGTGGCTGTACGCGACCAACATCGTCGTCGCGCTCGTGTTCCTGCTCGTGGTGCTCGGGCTGATCGGGATGATCGTCGTGCGCCTGAGGAAGGGCAAGTTCGGCACGCGGCTGCTCGCGAAGCTCGCGGTGTTCTTCGCGCTCGTCGGCGTGGTGCCGGGCGGGATCATCTACATCGTGTCGTACCAGTTCGTGTCGCGCAGCATCGAGTCGTGGTTCGACGTGAACGTCGAGACGGCGCTGACGGCCGGTCTGAACCTCGGCCGCGGGATGCTCGATGCGTCGCTGTCCGATCTGCAGACGAAGGCGCGACTGATGTCCGACCAGCTCGCGAGCGTCGACGCGAACACGAACGGCACGACGCTCACGCTGCTGCGGCTGCGCGACCAGTTCGGCGTGCAGGACGCGACGATCGTCGAGCCGAGCCGCGGCGGTTCGGGCGCGGCGCCCGACCTGCACATCGTCGCGCAGGCGTCGGGCAATTTCGCGGCGCTGATTCCGGACGACCTGCCGACGCCGCTGATGCTGAGCCAGGCGCGCGAACACGGCGCGTACGCGGCGATCGAAGGCGAGGTCGACGGCGATCCGCGCGCGCACGGCGCGAAGGGCGCGCTGCGGCTGCGCGTCGTGCGGCCGATTCCCGATGCGACGACGTCGCTGCTGCAGCCGGCCGAACGCTTCCTGCAGCTCACACAGCCGGTGCCGCCGACGCTCGCGCACAACGCGGACGCCGTGCAGCGCGCGTACCGCGAGTATCAGGAAAAGGCGCTCGGCCGCACGGGCCTGCGCAAGATGTACATCGGCACGCTGACGCTCGCGCTGTTTCTCGCGACCTTCATCGCGATGATGCTCGCGCTCGCGCTCGGCCAGCAGCTCGCGCGGCCGCTGTTCCTGCTCGCGCAGGGCACCAAGGAGATCACGGAAGGCGACTACACGCCGAAGCGCGAGATCAAGACGCGCGACGAGCTCGGCTTCCTCACGCAGTCGTTCAACGCGATGACGCGCCAGTTGTCCGAGGCGCGTCTCGCGGTCGAGAAGAACCGCATCGCGCTCGAGCATTCGAAGACGTATCTCGAGAGCATCCTCGCGAACCTGACGGCCGGCGTGTTCGTGCTCGACCGCCAGTTCCGGCTGACGACGGCCAACCGCGGCGCCGAGCGGATCTTCCGGCAGCCGTTCAACGCGCTGATCGGCACGACGCTCGACCGGATCGGCGTTGCGGCGGGATTCGGCGCGATGGTGCGCAAGGCGTTCGCCGATCGCGAGGCGGCGTCCGACGGCGGCAGCGGCGATCGCGGCCACTGGCAGCAGCAGTTTGCGATCGAGATGCCGGGCGAAACCGAACCGCTGACGCTGCTCGTGCGCGGTGCGCGCCTCGTGTCGACGGTCGAGGGGCAGGCCGACGATCCGCAGACGTCCGGTTACGTCGTCGTGTTCGACGACATTTCCGACGTGATTTCCGCGCAGCGCTCGGTCGCGTGGGGCGAGGTCGCGCGGCGGCTCGCGCACGAGATCAAGAATCCGCTGACGCCCATCCAGCTGTCGGCCGAGCGGCTGCAGATGAAGCTGTCCGACAAGCTCGCGCCGTCCGACGCGGATGTGCTCAAGCGCGGCGCGACGATGATCGTCAACCAGGTGGCCGCGATGAAGCGGATGGTCGACGATTTCCGCGAATACGCGCGCACGCCGCCGGCGGTGCTCGCGAACCTGCAGTTGAACGAACTGGCGAGCGAGGTGCTCGGGCTGTACGGCGTCGGCGAAGGCAAGAGCCCGATCGTCGCCGAGCTCGCGCCGTCGCTGCCGGTGATTCGCGGCGACGCGACGCAATTGCGCCAGGTGATACACAACCTGCTGCAGAATGCGCAGGATTCGGTCGCGGAAGCCGCGCATCCGCGTGTGTTGATCGAAACCAAGACAGTAGAATATGGCGATCCCGACGCCGAGGGCAAAACGCGCGTCGCGGTACGTCTTACCGTGTCCGACAACGGGCCCGGTTTTCCGGCACGCATCCTGACCCGCGCGTTCGAGCCTTACGTGACGACGAAGGCGAAGGGCACGGGGCTCGGGCTGGCCACGGTCAAGAAGATCGTCGACGAGCACGGTGCGCGGATCGATCTGCGCAATCGCATGCACGGCGAGACCGTCGAGGGTGCGCAGGTGTCGATCCTGTTCCTGCAGATGGCGAGCGATGCGCCAGGCGCCGAACCGGGCGCGCAGGGCGGGACGACCCCCGCTAAGACAAAAGCAAGTGAGCAGACAAGGGCAGCGTAAATGGCAACCATCCTGGTGGTAGATGATGAAATGGGCATCCGGGAATTGCTCTCGGAGATCCTCAGCGATGAAGGACATGTCGTCGAGGCGGCGGAGAACGCGCAGGCCGCGCGGGAATACCGGCTGAATCAGGCGCCCGATCTCGTGCTGCTCGATATCTGGATGCCCGATACCGACGGCGTCACGTTGCTCAAGGAATGGGCGGCGCAGGGGCTGCTGACGATGCCCGTGATCATGATGTCCGGGCACGCGACGATCGACACGGCCGTCGAGGCGACGAAGATCGGCGCGCTCGATTTCCTCGAGAAGCCGATCGCGCTGCAGAAGCTGCTGAAGTCCGTCGAGCACGGTCTCGCACGCGGCGCGGCGCCGGTGTCCGCCAACGCGGCGGCGAAGGGCGGCGCCGGACAGGCTGCGGGGCCCGCGGCGATCGCGTCCGCGGCGGCGCTGCCGACGCTCGGCGACGACATGGCGGCGGCGCTCGGCCTCGCGGGGCAGACGGCCGCGATCCCGTTCGACATCCCGTTGCGCGAAGCGCGTGATGCGTTCGAGCGCGCGTACTTCGAATATCACCTCGCACGCGAGAACGGCAGCATGACGCGCGTCGCGGAGAAGACGGGCCTCGAGCGCACGCACCTGTATCGCAAGCTGAAGCAGCTCGGTGTCGAGCTCGGCAAGAAGCCGTCCGAAGGCGCGGTATAAAATTTTTTGCGAAAACGCTTGAGCAGGCGAGAAAAGCTCGATATACTTTCATTCTTCGTTGGCCCGGTAGCTCAGTTGGTAGAGCAGCGGATTGAAAATCCGCGTGTCGATGGTTCGATTCCGTCCCAGGCCACCAGCAGTTCCAACCCCAAGAATCGGAAGGTTCTTGGGGTTTTTCGTTTGTGGTGGGCATCGCGTGCGCGGCAGCATTCGCGGGGGCATGATAAAATCCGTGCCCGCTCAATGACTTAGCGCATCGCTTCATGCGCACGGCAGGCCGCCAGCAACGCGCCGCCGTGATGCGCGGCAACGATGTCGCGCGATGGGCGGTATAAGCGCTCCGCCGCGTTCGCGGCCGACCGCGCTGCCTATACTGGTCGAGCCGGCGCAGGCCGGTACGCGTCGGGCCGCCCGGCGGCAGCCGGCCCCGGGGCGCAGCGCGACGCGAGCCTATACATTCACGGAGTATCACGGTGATTCGGACAGACGCTAAAGACGGCGCGCTCGTGTTGTTTTCCGGCGGGCAGGACTCGGCCACGTGCGTGGCGTGGGCCCTCGAACGCTACCAGACGGTCGAGACCCTCGGCTTCGATTACGGCCAGCGCCATCGTGTCGAGCTCGAATGCCGCGAAGGCGTGCGCGAAGCGCTGAAGCGCGATTTTTCCGCGTGGACGGACCGGCTCGGCGACGATCACATGATCGACCTGTCGGTGCTCGGCGCGATCAGCGATACCGCGATGACGCGCACGATCGAGATCGAGACGACGGCGAACGGCCTGCCGAACACGTTCGTGCCGGGCCGCAACCTGCTGTTCATGACGATCGCAGCGGCGATCGCGTATCGCCGCGGGCTGCGCGTGCTGGTCGGCGGGATGTGCGAGACCGACTTTTCGGGCTACCCCGACTGCCGCGACGACACGATGAAGGCGCTGCAGGTCGCGCTGAATCTCGGGATGGACACGCGCATCGTGCTCGAGACGCCGCTGATGTGGCTCGACAAGGCGCAGACGTGGCAGCTCGCCGAGCAGCTCGGCGGCGAAGCGCTCGTCGAACTGATCCGCGTCGAGACGCACACGTGCTACGTGGGCGAGCGCGCGGAACTGCACGACTGGGGCTTCGGCTGCGGCGAGTGCCCGGCCTGCAAGCTGCGCAAGCGCGGCTACGAGGCCTACCAGAAGGGCGAGCGGGTGACCGAAGCGCCGCTGTGACGCGGCTGCGCCGGCAGCGCTTGATGAATACGGATTCTGATCGACAACGAGCGGCGCGAGCCGGACGACGGACGATGACTTACGCGGTCAAGGAAATTTTCTACACGTTGCAGGGCGAGGGCGCGAACGCGGGCCGGCCGGCCGTGTTCTGCCGGTTCGCCGGCTGCAACCTGTGGTCGGGCCGCGAAGAGGATCGCGAGGAGGCCGTGTGCCGCTTCTGCGATACGGACTTCGTCGGCACCGACGGCGAGAACGGCGGCAAGTTCAAGGACGCCGAAGCGCTCGTCGCGACGATCGCCGGCCTGTGGCCGGACGGCGAAGCGCACCGCTTCGTCGTCTGCACGGGCGGCGAGCCGATGCTGCAGCTCGACCAGCCGCTCGTCGATGCGCTGCACGCGGCCGGCTTCGAGATCGCGATCGAGACCAACGGCTCGCTGCCGGTGCTCGAGTCGATCGACTGGATCTGCGTGAGCCCGAAGGCCGACGCGCCGCTCGTCGTCACGAAGGGCAACGAACTGAAGGTCGTGATCCCGCAGGACAACCAGCGGCTGGCCGATTATGCGAAGCTCGACTTCGAGTATTTCCTCGTCCAGCCGATGGACGGCCCGTCGCGCGAGCTCAATACGAAGCTCGCGATCGACTGGTGCAAGCGTCATCCGCAGTGGCGCCTGTCGATGCAGACCCACAAATATCTGAACATTCCCTGAGCCACGGCTTTTGACATCGTGCTGATTACCCGAAAACTCGAATTCGACGCGGGCCACCGCATTCCCGATCACCGCAGCCAGTGCCGGAACCTGCACGGCCATCGCTACGTGCTCGAAATCACGTTGCGCGGCGATCTCGTCGATACCGAGGGCGCTCCCGACCGCGGCATGGTGATGGATTTCGCCGACGTGAAGGCGCTCGCGATGGAGCACCTCGTCAGCAAGTGGGACCATGCATTCCTGGTCTATGCGCGCGACGACGTCGTGCGCTCGTTCCTCGAACAGATGGCCGACCACAAGACCGTCGTGATCGACCGGATCCCGACCGTCGAGAACCTCGCGGCGATCGCGTTCGACCTCCTCGCGAACGTGTACGACGCGCACTACGGCGTGAACCTGCGCCTCGAGCGCGTGCGCCTGTACGAAACGCCGAACTGCTGGGCCGACGTCGAGCGCCAGCCCGGCCGCTGATCCTGCCTTCCCTGCAGCCCCGCCGGCCTGCGCGGGCTGCCCGTCGCCGTGCCTCGCGGCCTCGTCCCTGCCGGCGCTGCTCCCCGTCCGTTCCCACATTCCGCGTAACGCCGCGCTATGATCGTTGCGTGGCACCGTAAAACGCACCCGTGCGCGTTCGCGCGGCCCGCGCTGTCAGATTGGCCGCCCACGGCCGACCGACGTTGACCGGCGCGGTCTGGCGCCGCCGCGCTGCGCCGCCCGGCGTGCTGCGTCCGGCTTCGCCTGTTGCTTGTCCCGTTCGATTGCCGTTCCGTCCAGGAGGCCGTATCGATGAGCACGCTCACCAATTCCCTCAAACTACGCCTGCGCGACGGCGACGAGCCGCTGTATGGCCTGTGGCTGTCGCTCGGCAGCGACTCGGCCGCGGAAGCGCTCGCGCACGCCGGCTATGACTGGCTCTGCATCGACATGGAGCACGCGCCGAACGACAGCCGCGACGTCGTGTCGCAATTGCGCGCGATCGCTGCCGCGCACCTGCCGAGCGAGCCCGTCGTGCGCGTGCCGGCGCGCGAGCCGTGGCGCGTGAAGCGCGCGCTCGACGCCGGCGCGCGCACGCTGATGTTTCCGTGCATCGAGACGCCCGACGACGCCGCGCACGCAGTGCGGCTCACGCGCTTCCCGTCGCCGGAATCGCCTGACGGGCTGCGCGGCGTCGCGGGCATGGTGCGCGCGGCGGCGTTCGGCATGCGCCGCGATTACGTGCAGACGGCGAACGCGCAGGTCGCGGTGGTTGTGCAGATCGAATCGGCGCGCGGCGTCGACGAAGTCGAGCGGATCGCGGCGACGCCCGGCGTCGACTGCCTGTTCATCGGCCCGGCCGATCTCGCGGCGAGCCTCGGGCATCTCGCCGACATCCGCCACCCGGACGTCGAAACCGCGATGGCGCGCGTGCTTGCGGCCGGCAAGCAGGCCGGCGTCGCGGTCGGCATCTTCGCGGGCGACGCGGTGGGCGCGCGGCAGTACCGCGAGGCCGGCTACCGGATGATCACGCTGTCGGCCGACGTGAGCTGGCTGCTGCGTGCGACGCGGCAAGCGCTGCAGGAGGTACGGTCATGAACGGCGGCGACGGCGCGTCTTGCAGGCGCGCGCAGGGTGCGGCCGGTGCGCGCGGGCGGTTCGGCGCGATGCTCGGCCTGTGGGCCGTGTGTGTCGCGGCGGCCGCGCAGGGCGCGCCGCAAGCGAAGCCCGATCCGTCGCGCGAGACGCAATCGGCGGTCGCCGACTACAACGCCGGCGACTATCGCGCGGCGCTGGTGCAGTTCCACGACGCGGCCGAGCGCGGCGATCGTCTTGCGCAGTTCAACTACGCAATGATGCTGCTGACGGGCGAAGGTGTGACGGCGAACGTCGACGAAGGGCTGCGCTGGCTGAAGCGCGCGGCCGACGCGAACATGTCGCACGCGCAGTATGTGTACGGCCGGATGTTCGACGACGGCGAGTTCGTCGCGCGCAATCCGGCCGAAGCGCATCGCTGGTTCCTGCGGGCGGCGAAGCAGGGGCACGTGCAGGCCGAGCTGTCGCTCGCGAACCAGTTCCTCGACGGGCGCGGCACGCCGCGCGACAACCGGCAGGCGTTCGCGTGGTACAAGCAGGCCGCCGATGCGGGCGAGCCGACCGCGCAGTACGTGACCGCGTCGTTCTACGAGCGCGGCGGCGACGGCGTTGCGCAGAACCTGAACATCGCGCGGGCCTATTACGCGGCGGCGGCCGCGCAGGGCGACGAGACGGCCGGATTGAAATTCAAGGAGTTGAGTGCGCGGCTGAAGGCGCAGGGGCCGGCGTCGGGCATCGGTGCGGAGCCGGGGAGCCCGCGCGCGGCACCGCAGTGAGCGGGCGACGCGCCGCGTTGCATGGCCGCGCTCGGATGTCCAATGAAAAGCGGCGCCCCGGGGCGCCGTTTTCTTTCCGCGGTGCAGGCAGCGCGGTCAGCTCTTCATCAGCCGCCGCTGTCGCCCGACGCTCATGATCATCCCGATCGCGATGCCGAGCGTCGTGAGCGCGGTGCCGCCGTAGCTCATGAACGGCAACGGCACGCCGACGACCGGCAGCACGCCGCTCACCATCCCGATGTTGACGAACGCATAGACGAAGAACGCGAGCGTGAGCGAGCCCGCGAGCAGGCGGCCGAACAGCGTCGCGCCCTGCGCGGCGATATAGAGCCCGCGCGCGATCAGCGCCATGTATAGCGTCAGCAGCACGATTCCGCCGACGAGCCCCCATTCCTCCGAGAACACCGCGAAGATGAAGTCGGTGTGCTTCTCCGGAATGAATTCGAGGTGCGCCTGCGTGCCTTTCAGGTAGCCTTTGCCGAGCACGCCGCCCGAGCCGATCGCGATCACGGCCTGGATCGTGTGGAAGCCCTTGCCGAGCGGGTCGGAGGTCGGGTCGAGCAGCGTGCACACGCGGTGCTTCTGGTAGTCGTGCATCAGCGGCCACTGCACTTCGGGCTGGCAGATGCGCTCCTCGAACACGGCGATCGACCCGACCGCGATCACGCCCGCGACGAGCACCGGCACGATCAGCTTGAACGACAGGCCGGCGAGGTAGATCACGAAGAAGCCGGCCGCGAACACGAGCAGGCCCGTGCCGAGGTCGGGCTGTTTCGCGATCAGCCCGACCGGCACCATCAGGATCCCGAATGCGGCGACGAAGTCGTACCAGCGCAGCCCGCCTTCGCGGCGCTGGTAGTACCACGCGAGCATCAGCGGCGTCGCGATCTTGAGGATCTCCGACGGCTGGATCACGACGCCGACGTTCAGCCAGCGCTTCGCGCCCTTCTTCGTCATCCCGAACAGCGCGACCGCGATCAGCAGCGCGACCCCGAACGTATAGAGCGGGACCGCGAAGCGCATCAGCGTGGTGGGCGGGATGTTGGCGATCACCCACATCAGCACGAACGTCAGCAGGATGTTGCGCAACTGGTCCTCGACGCGGCCCGGCATGTCGATCGCCGCGCTATACAGCGTGACGATGCCGACGCACAGCAGCAGGAACACGATGAGGGCGAGCGGGCGGTCGAAGCCCGCGAACATCTGCTTGATCTTGTCGAGCCAGGCGCGCTTGTCGAATTGCATGCCTTTCTCCGTTAATGAGCGGTGCCGGCGTCCGCCGCTTTCGCGGGGGCCGTCGCACGGTGGTTGTCGTCCCGCGGCGTGGCGACGAGCGGCTGCGCATCGCTGGCGGGCCGGCGCGGCCGGTGCGGGCGCCGGATCGGCGGCAGGCTCGCGGCCATCGGCGCCGCGGCGCTCGCGTTGGCCGGCTGCGCTGCGTTTGCACCGGCCGCACCCGACGCATCGGGCGCCGACGCGGCCGATGCCGCGTCCGCCGCGCTGGCCGCGGTCGGCACGACGGGCTGCGGCAGCGCCTTGAAGCCGGCGGCGACGGCGGCAGGCTTGTTCGCATCGCCGATCACCGGCGCATTCACGGGTTCGGTCGCCGACGCCGCGGCAGCCACGGCCGCGGCTTCGTTCTGCGGGTTCTGGCGCTCGACGAGGAAGAAGTCGAGCACGCGGCGCGCGATCGGGCCCGCGGCCTGCGCGCCCCAGCCGCCGTTCTCGACGACCAGCGCCAAGGCGATCTGCGGATGGTCGACCGGCGCGTACGCGATGAACAGCGCGTGGTCGCGCAGGTGCTCGGCGAGCAGGTGGCCCTTGTAGTTGGAGCCCTGCAGCGAGAACACCTGCGCGGTACCGGTCTTGCCGGCGGCGAGGTACGGTGCACCCCGGAACACCTTGTACGCAGTGCCGGACGGGTTCTCGATCACGTTCTCCATCCCGCGCTTCACGACGTCGATGTCGGCCTGCTTGAGCGGGATCGTTTCACTTTCCTTCGGCACGGTCAGGCGGCGCCCGCGCGTGATCGGATCCTCGACTTCCTTCACGAGGTGGGGCTTCATCACGATGCCGTTGTTCGCGAGCGTCGCGGTCGCGTGCGCGAGCTGCAGGATCGTGAACGAGTTGTAGCCCTGGCCGATCCCGAGGCTGATCGTCTCGCCGTCGAACCACTTCTGCTGCGCGGCCTTCTTGAATGCCTTCTTCTTCCAGTCGGTCGACGGCAGGATCCCGCGCGCCTCGCCCTGGATGTCGATCCCGGTGATCTGGCCGAAGCCGAACGGCTTCATGAAGTTCGCGATCGCGTTCACGCCGAGGTCGCGCGCGAGCATGTAGAAGTAGGTGTCGTTCGACACCATGATCGCCTTGTTCATGTCGACCCAGCCCTGGCCCGAGCGCACGTCGTTGCGGAACGTGTGGCCGCCGAACGTGAAGTAGCCGGGATCCTGGAAACCCCAGCCCGGCGAGCGCTTGCCGAGCGTCAGGCCCGCGAGCGCCATGAACGGCTTGTACGTCGAGCCGGGCGGATAGGTGCCGTGCAGCGGACGGTTCAGCAGCGGCTTGTCGGTCGAGTTGTTCAGCTCGTCCCAGGTCTGCTGGTCGATGCCGTCGACGAACGAATTCGGGTCGAAGCTCGGCGACGACACGAACGCGAGCACGTCGCCCGTTTTCGGCTCGATCGCGACGAGCGCGCCGCGCTTGCCGGCGAACGCCTGCTCGGCAACCTGCTGCAGCCCGATGTCGAGCGACAGCACGAGGTTGTTGCCGGGCGTCGCCTGCGTGCGCGACAGCGTGCGCACGGGCCGGCCGCCGGCCGTCACCTCGACTTCCTCGAAGCCGGTCAGCCCGTGCAGCTCGGTCTCGTAGCTCTGCTCGACGCCGATCTTGCCGATGTAGTCGGTGCCCTTGTAGTTGTTCGCGTCGCGGCGCGGATCGTAGTTTTCCTGGTCGCTGTCGTTGTCGTCGCTGATCGCGTCGATACGATCCTGGTCGCGCTTCGAGATCCGGCCGATGTAGCCGATCACGTGTGCGGCGGTCGTGCCGAGCGGATATTGGCGGAACAGCCGCGCGCGCACGTCGACGCCGGGGAAGCGGAAGCGCTGCGCGGTGAAGCGCGCGACTTCCGCGTCGGTGAGCCGCGTACGGATCGGCAGGCTCTCGAAGTTCTTCGAGTCTTCCTGCAGCTTCTTGAAGCGGCGGCGGTCGCGTGCGTCGATCGGGACGATCTCGGACAGCTTGTCGATCGTGTTGTCGAGCGTGTCGTCGAGCTTCGATGGCGTGATCTCGAGCGTGTACGCCGAATAGTTCTTCGCGAGGATCACGCCGTTGCGGTCGGTGATGATCCCGCGGTTCGGCACGATCGGCGCAACCGAGATGCGGTTTTCCTCGGCCTGCAGCGCGTACTTGCCGTGCTGCATCAGCTGCAGGTAGAAGAAGCGGCTCGCGAGCAGCCCGAAGCAGACGAACACGAACACGCCCGCCGCCGCGACGCGCAGGCGGAACTTCGAGAGCTGCTGTTGGGTGTCGTTGAATTCGGTCATGCGGTTGAGCGTCTATCCGACCCGCGCGCGGGCGGGCGAGGTGCCGCCCCGGAGCGCGGCGCGCGGCGGGTTTGGGGGCGGCGGGTATTCAAGGTCGTCCGGCTCAGATGGGGCGCGTATCGTCCGGATCGACCGGACGGCGTTGCGGCATCAGCAGCAGGTGGCTCGCGATCGGCCACAGCGCGGCCTCGACGAAACCGTCGACCAGGTAGCGCCAGCCGGGGAACGCGGCGCCCATCACGAGCCGGATCACGAACGGCACGAGTTGCGCGACGACGAGCAGCGGCGTGACATACAGCACCTGCACGCCGATCGGCATCCACAGCACGCGGCGGTGGATCGTGATCGCGCCGTACGACAGCAGCGTATAGGCGAGCGCGTGCTCGCCGAGCAGCCCCGCGTCATGCACGTCCATCAGGATGCCGAGCGCGAACGCGACGCCCATCCCGACCTTGCGCGGCTGGTGGATGTTCCAGAACAGCAGCACGAGCGCGACGAAGTCGGGCACGCCGGGCAGGCGGCCCCACGGCATCAGGTTCAGCAGGAACGCGGCGGCGAGGCTGAAGACGATGAAGTACGGATTGACCGGCTGCAGGATGTATTGCGGGCGATTCATCGCTGGGCTCCTGGTTGCCCGGTCGAGGGCTTCGCGGGCGCGGCGGCGGGCTTGCCGGGGGCGGCGGGCGCGGCCGGCGCGGGCTTCGCGGCGGGCTGGGCCGCGGCGGCCGGCTTCGCGTTCGCGTCGGCCTTGTCGGCTTTCTCACCCTTCGCGGCTTTCGCGCCCTTCTTGCCGCCCTTCGCGTTCTTGTCGGCGACCGGTTCGAGCTCGACCGGGCGCGGCGGGATGTCGTTCTGGTAATGCAGCACGAGCATCTGGCGCGCGCCGCGCACGGCCGCGACCGGCGCGCAGGTCACGCGCGCGAATGCGGTATCGGCGAGCTTGTCGACGCGAGCGACCTTCGCGACCGGCAGGCCGGGCGGATAGACGCCGTCGAGGCCGCTCGTGACGAGTTCGTCGCCGACGACGAGATCCGCGCTCGTCGGCACGAAGCGCAGGTCGAGCGAATCGCCCTTCGGCGTGCCGTAGATCACGCTGCGCAGGCCGGTGCGCAGCACCTGCACCGGAATCGCGAGATCGCGGTCGGTGACCAGCGTGACTTCCGACTGCAGCGGGAACACGCGCGTGACCTGACCGACCACGCCGTCCTCGCTGACGACGGGCGCGCCGTTCTGGATGCCCTGCTGCGAACCTTGCCCGACCACGATCTTCTGCGTGAACGGATCGCTCGTGTCGTACTGGATCTCGACCGGCGTCGATTGCGTCGCGATGTGCTGGCGCAGCTCGAGCACCGCGCGCAGGTGCATGTTTTCCTGCGCGAGCACGGCGGCCTGGTTGGCCTGCGTCGACAGTTGCAGGTTGCGCTTGCGGAGGTCGTCGTTCTCGTGGCGCAGCGACGCGCCGGTGACGGCGATGTCGGCCGCGCCCATGAACAGGTCGCGCGGCACGAGCGCTGCGCGCTGCAGCGGATAGAGCACGGTGCCGAGCACGCCGCGAACGATTTCGAGCGTGCTGAAGCGCGCGTCCGACACGAGGAGCGCGATGGCGAGGGCAACGAAGAAGATGAGCCGCGCGAGCGCGGGCGGACCTTGCTTGAAGAGGGGCGGCGGACTGTATTCCATGGTCGGCGCCGGGCGCGTGTGATCGGTTAAATGATGCTCAGACGCGCAAACGGCGCGGCGGTTCGTTCTAAACGAGCGATCCGGCCACGCCGCGGGTGCGTCATGTCAAGGAACTGCCTAGACGATCACTCGTACGAGAAGATGCTGCCCAGCTTGTCCATGCGCTCGAGCGCCATGCCCGAACCGCGCACGACGCAGGTGAGCGGATCTTCCGCGACGAGCACCGGCAGGCCGGTTTCTTCCGCGAGCAGGCGGTCGAGGTCGCGCAGCAGCGCGCCGCCGCCCGTCAGCATCATCCCGCGTTCGGCGATGTCGGCGCCGAGTTCCGGCGGCGTCTGTTCGAGCGCGATCTTCACCGACGACACGATCTGGTTCAGCGGATCGGTCAGCGCTTCGAGGATTTCGTTGCTGGAGATCGTGAAGCTGCGCGGAATGCCTTCCGACAGGTTGCGGCCCTTCACTTCCATTTCCTTGACTTCGGAGCCCGGGAACGCGGAGCCGATTTCCTTCTTGATCGCCTCGGCTGTTTGTTCGCCGATCAGCATCCCGTAGTTGCGGCGGATGTAGTTGACGATCGCTTCGTCGAACTTGTCGCCGCCGACGCGCACCGAGCCCTTGTACACGATGCCGCCGAGCGAGATCACGCCGACTTCCGTCGTGCCGCCGCCGATGTCGACGACCATCGAGCCGGTGGCTTCCGACACCGGCAGGCCCGCGCCGATCGCGGCCGCCATCGGCTCCTCGATCAGGTAGACCTGCGATGCGCCGGCGCCGTGCGCGGCTTCCTTGATCGCGCGGCGCTCGACCTGGGTTGAGCCGCACGGCACGCAGATGATGATGCGCGGCGACGGCGAGAACATGCGCGACTCGTGCGCCGTCTTGATGAACTGCTTGATCATCTGCTCGGTGACGGTGAAGTCGGCGATCACGCCGTCCTTCATCGGGCGGATCGCCTCGATGTTGCCAGGCACCTTGCCGAGCATCTGCTTGGCTTCCTTGCCGACCGCCTGGATCGTCTTCTTGCCGTTGGGGCCGCCTTCCTGACGAATCGACACGACGGACGGCTCATCGAGCACGATGCCCTTGCCGCGCATGTAGATCAGGGTGTTTGCGGTGCCGAGGTCGATCGCGAGATCGTTGGAGAAGTAGCTGCGCAAAAAACCGAACATTCAGAATCCTGTTTCGCTCTGGGCCGGCCCTGCACAGCGAGCGCTGAGGGCGGCAGCGGAAAAAATAACAGCCTCGGGAAGCGTGGCGGAAGCGGCCGCCGCGGCGCACGAAGCTGCGAGTGATGTCTACCGGGGATCGCACGAAGCACGCACGGCTTGCCGAAGCGGGGCGAAACGGTGCGGGAAAAGGCTGCCGGGTTTGGGTCGAACGCGTAATGATACCTTATAATTTCACGGTATTTGAATCGAAACGGGCGGTATTTTTGCCGCTTCGGTCCCGATTTTTGAGGGTGGGATCGCACCCTCCAACCCCCCGCCGCGGCGCTGCTTTCGATGCGCCGCGCAGTCTTGTTTTTCCGGTGATCGCATGGCCCTGACCCTGACCGATGTGAAACGCATCGCGCACCTGGCGCGACTCGAAATGGCCGACGCCGACGCCGAGCACATGCTCGGCCAGCTCAATGAATTCTTCGGCCTCGTCGAGCAGATGCAGGCGGTCGACACCGCCGGCATCGCGCCGCTCGCCCACCCGATCGAACAGATCCAGGAAGTCGCGCAGCGCCTGCGCGACGACGCCGTGACGGAAGTCGTCAATCGCGACGACAACCAGCGTCCGGCGCCGGCCGTCCAGGACGGCCTCTATCTCGTGCCGAAGGTGATCGAGTAAGCATTCGACGACACGCGCGCCGGCCAGCGCCGCGCGCCACCCAGAATTCCCAGGAAAACCACTCAATGCACGCAAAAAGCCTGACCGAACTGCGCGCCGCGCTCGCCGCCAAGGAATGCTCGGCCGTCGAGCTCGCGCAGCTCTACCTGAAACGGATCGACGCCGCGCGCGACCTGAACGCGTTCGTCCATGTCGACGCCGATCTGACCCTCGCGCAGGCGAAAGCCGCCGATGCCGAACTCGCGCGCGGCGCGGGCGGCGCGCTGACCGGCCTGCCGATCGCGCACAAGGATGTCTTCGTCACGCGCGGCTGGCGCTCGACCGCCGGCTCGAAGATGCTCGCGAACTACGAGAGCCCGTTCGACGCGACCGTCGTCGCCCGCCTGCAGGCGGCCGGCATGGTCACGCTCGGCAAGACCAACATGGACGAGTTCGCGATGGGCTCGTCGAACGAGAATTCGGCGTTCGGCGCGGTCAAGAACCCGTGGGACACCAACGCGGTGCCGGGCGGCAGCTCGGGCGGCAGCTCGGCCGCCGTCGCCGCGCGCCTTGCGCCGGCCGCGACCGGCACCGACACCGGCGGCTCGATCCGCCAGCCCGCGTCGTTCGCGGGCGTGACGGGCATCAAGCCGACCTACGGCCGCGTGTCGCGCTACGGGATGATCGCGTTCGCGTCGTCGCTCGACCAGGGCGGCCCGATGGCGCAGAGCGCGTCCGACTGCGCGCTGCTGCTCAATGCGATGGCCGGCTTCGACGAGCGCGACTCGACGAGCCTCGAGCGCGACGACGAGGATTTCACGCGCCACCTCGGCCAGCCGTGGGCGGCCGGCAACGATGCGGGCAAGCCGCTCGCGGGCCTGCGCATCGGCTTGCCGAACGAGTATTTCGGCGACGGTCTCGCCGACGACGTGCGCGCGACGATCGACGCGGCGCTTAAAGCTTATGAAGCGCTCGGCGCGACGCTCGTGCCCGTGTCGCTGCCGAAGACGGAACTGTCGATTCCCGTGTACTACGTGATCGCGCCGGCCGAGGCGTCGTCGAACCTGTCGCGTTTCGACGGCGTGCGCTTCGGCCATCGCGCCGCGCAGTACGGCGACCTGCTCGACATGTACAAGAAGTCGCGCGCCGAAGGCTTCGGCCCCGAGGTGAAGCGCCGGATTCTCGTCGGCGCGTACGTGCTGTCGCACGGCTACTACGACGCGTACTACCTGCAGGCGCAGAAGATCCGCCGCATCATCGCGCAGGATTTCCAGGAAGCGTTCAAGTCCTGCGACGTGATCATGGGCCCGGCATCGCCGACGGTCGCATGGGATCTCGGCGCGAAGGGCGACGATCCGGTGCAGATGTATCTCGCGGATATCTACACGCTGTCGGTGAGCCTCGCCGGCCTGCCCGGCATGAGCGTGCCGTGCGGCTTCGGCGCGGGCGCGAATGCGAAGCGCCCGGTCGGCCTGCAGATCATCGGCAACTATTTCAACGAAGCCCGGATGCTGCAGGTCGCCGACGCGTTCCAGCGCGCGACCGACTGGCACAAGCAAGTTCCGGCGGGAGTGTAACCACCATGACTCAATGGGAAGTCGTTATCGGTCTCGAGACGCACGCGCAACTGTCGACCGTCTCGAAGATTTTCTCGGGCGCGTCGACGCAGTTCGGCGCCGAGCCGAACACGCAGGCCTGCCCGGTCGACCTGGCGCTGCCGGGCGTGCTGCCGGTGCTGAACCGCGGCGCGGTCGAACGCGCGATCCGCTTCGGCCTCGCGATCGGCTCGACCATCGCGCCGCGCAGCATCTTCGCGCGCAAGAATTATTTCTACCCCGATCTGCCGAAGGGCTATCAGATCAGCCAGTACGAGATTCCGGTCGTGCAGGGCGGCCAGATCACGATCCAGGTGCCCGCCAACGAAAAGGCCGGCAAGGAAGCGTACGAGAAGACGGTCAACCTGACCCGCGCGCACCTCGAGGAAGACGCGGGCAAGTCGCTGCATGAAGACTTCGCCGGGATGACGGGGATCGACCTGAACCGCGCGGGCACGCCGCTGCTCGAGATCGTCACCGAGCCGGAAATGCGCAGCGCGGCCGAGGCCGTGGCCTATGCGAAGGCGCTGCACGGCCTCGTCGTGTGGCTCGGCATCTGCGACGGCAACATGCAGGAAGGCTCGTTCCGCTGCGATGCGAACGTGTCGGTCCGGCCGGTCGGCCAGGAGAAGTTCGGCACGCGCGCGGAAATCAAGAACCTGAACTCGTTCCGGTTCCTCGAGGAAGCGATCAACTACGAAGTGCGCCGCCAGATCGAGCTGATCGAGGACGGCGGCGAGGTCGTGCAGGAAACCCGGCTCTACGATCCGGACAAGCGCGAGACGCGTTCGATGCGCAGCAAGGAAGACGCGCACGACTACCGCTACTTCCCCGACCCCGACCTGATGCCGCTCGTGATCGGCCAGGACTGGATCGAGCGCGTGCAGTCCGGGATGCCCGAGCTGCCGGCCGCGATGCAGCAGCGCTTCGTCGAGCAGTACGGCGTGTCCGCGTACGACGCGGGCGTGCTGACGTCGAGCAAGGCGATGGCCGCGTATTTCGAGGCCGTGGTCGCGAAGGCTGGCGCCGCGAACGCGAAGATCGCCGCGAACTGGCTGATGGGCGACGTGTCGTCGCAACTGAATCGCGACGGCATCGAGATCGACGCGATTCCGGTGTCGGCGGCCCAGCTTGCACTCGTGCTGCAGCGCATTGCCGACGGCACGATCTCGAACAAGATCGCGAAGGAAATCTTCTCGACGATCTGGGACGAGAAGGCGGACGACGAAGGCGCGGCCGACCGCATCATCGACGCGAAGGGGCTGAAGCAGATCTCCGACACCGGCGCGCTGGAAGCGATCATCGACGAGGTGCTCGCCGCGAACGCGAAGTCGGTCGAGGAATTCCGCGCGGGCAAGGAAAAGGCGTTCAACGCGCTGATCGGCCAGGCGATGAAGGCGACGAAGGGCAAGGCCAATCCGCAGCAGGTCAACGAACTGCTGAAGAAGAAGCTCGGCTGAGCATGATCGCGCGCCTGAACCGCGCTTGACGACGGGCCGCCCCGAACCAGTTCGGGGCGGCCCGTCGCGTTTGGTGGGTGCGTTATCGTATGCACCACACCGCCCAACGGAGGAACGAATGGCGAAACAACCGTCGCTCGACGATTTCCGCGTGCCGTACAGCACGCGCGAGAAGGAAGCCGCCGCATTCAAGCTCGATGCGTTCGATCCGGCCGCGAAGCCGTTCTCGTCCGGTTCGAAGGATGCCGACCGCGAACGGCTGTCGGCCGTGTCGATCGAACTCGACACGCAGCAGGAGCGCCTGCACACGCAGCAGAAGAAGCGCGTGCTGCTCGTGCTGCAGGGGATGGATACCAGCGGCAAGGACGGCACCGTGCGCGCGGTGTTCCGCGAGGTCGACCCGCTCGGCCTGCGTGTCGTGTCGTTCAAGGCGCCGACGCCGATCGAAGCCGTGCACGATTTCCTGTGGCGCGTACACGCGCAGGCGCCGGCCGCGGGCGAGCTCGCGATCTTCAACCGCAGCCATTACGAAGACGTGCTCGTGCCGCGCGTGCTCGACGCGATCGACAGCAAGGAGTGCGAGCGCCGCTACCGGCAGATCCGCGATTTCGAGACGATGCTCTTCGAGAACGGCACGACGATCGTCAAGTGCTTCCTGCACATCTCGAAGGACGAGCAGCGCGCGCGGCTGCAGGCGCGCATCGACGATCCGACCAAGCACTGGAAGTTCGACATCTCCGATCTCGACGCGCGCAAGCACTGGGACGCGTACCAGTCCGCGTACCGCGACGCGCTCGCCGCGACGTCGGCCGAGCATGCGCCGTGGTACGTGATCCCGGCGGACTCGAAGACGCACCGCAACGTGATGATCGCCGAGCTGCTGCTGCGCACGATGACCGACATGAAGCTGGAATTCCCGCCGCCGAAGCCCGAGCTCGAAGGCGTGAAGATCCGTTAAGCTGCCACCCTGTAAAACATCGAACTGAACGGAACCCGACATGATGCGAGTGATTACCGCCAACCTGAACGGCATCCGCTCCGCCGCGAAGAAGGGCTTCTTCGACTGGCTCGGCGAACAGAATGCCGATTGCGTGTGCGTGCAGGAAATCAAGGTATCGGCCGACGACCTGCCGGCCGAATTCGTCGAGCCGCACGGCTTCAGGAGCTATTTCCACCACGCCGAGAAGAAGGGCTACAGCGGCGCGGGCGTGTACAGCCGCCATGAGCCCGACGACGTGATCATCGGCTTCGGCAGCAGCGAATTCGATTCCGAGGGGCGCTACGTCGAGGCGCGCTACGGCAAGCTGTCGGTCGTGTCGGTGTACGTGCCGTCCGGCTCGAGCGGCGAAGAGCGCCAGCAGGCGAAGTACCGCTTCATGGACGAATTCATGCCGCACCTCGCCCAGCTCAAGAAGAAGCGCGAAGTGATCCTGTGCGGCGACGTGAACATCGTCCACAAGGAAATCGACATCAAGAACTGGAAGAGCAACCAGAAGAACTCGGGCTGCCTGCCGGAAGAGCGCGAGTGGCTCACGAAGCTGTTCGACGATGTCGGGTATGTCGACGTGTTCCGCACGCTCGACCAGCGCCCCGAGCAGTACACGTGGTGGAGCAACCGCGGCCAGGCGTACGCGAAGAACGTCGGGTGGCGGATCGACTACCAGATCGCGACGCCGGGCGTGGCCGGCACCGCGAAGAGCACGTCGATCTTCAAGGACATCAAGTTCAGCGATCATGCGCCGCTGACGGTGGACTACGACTACAAGAAGTGAGCGCCGGCGCTACGCAGCGCGCGTAGCGGTCGACCCATCCGGCCGCCGGATGCAAAACGGGCCGCATGTCGAACATGCGGCCCGTTTCATTTTTGCTTCGGCGCGGCGATCGTGCATGCCGCCCGGCGACGCTCACTGCTTGATGGACGCCATGTCGATCACGAACCGGTACTTCACGTCGCTCTTCAGCATCCGCTCGTAGGCCGCATTGATCTGCTGCATCGGAATCGTTTCGATATCCGACGTGATCCCGTGCTCCGCGCAGAAGTCGAGCATTTCCTGCGTTTCCGCGATCCCGCCGATCAGCGAGCCCGCGAGTCGGCGGCGCTTGAAGATCAGGTTGAACACCTGCGGCGACGGATGGTCGTGCTCCGGCGCGCCGACGAGCGTCATCGTGCCGTCGCGCTTCAGCAGGTTCAGGAACGGGTTCAGGTCGTGCTGCGCGGCGACCGTGTTCAGGATGAAGTCGAAGCTGTTCAGGTGCGCGTTCATCTGCGCTTCGTCCTTCGAGATCACGACTTCGTGCGCGCCGACGCGCTTGCCGTCGTCGATCTTCGACGGCGACGTCGTGAACAGCACGACGTGCGCGCCCATCGCACGCGCCAGCTTCACGCCCATGTGGCCGAGCCCGCCGAGGCCGACGATGCCGACCTTCTTGCCGGGGCCGACGTTCCACTGCCGCAGCGGCGAGTAGGTCGTGATCCCCGCGCACAGCAGCGGCGCTGCGCCGGCCGGGTCGAGCGTCTCCGGCACGCGCAGCACGAACGCCTCGTCGACGACGAGTTGCGTCGAATAGCCGCCGTACGTGATGTCGCCCGTCACGCGATCCTGGCCGTTGTAGGTGCCGACGAAGCCGTTCTCGCAATACTGCTCGAGGCCGTCGGCGCAGCTCGCGCAGGTGCGGCACGAATCGACGAGGCAGCCGACGCCGACCAGCTCGCCGACCTTGAAGCGCGATACCTGCGAGCCGGTCGCGGTCACGCGGCCGACGATTTCATGGCCCGGCACGACCGGATAGATCGTGTTGCGCCATTCGTTGCGGGCCTGATGCAGGTCCGAGTGGCAGACGCCGCAGTAGAGGACGTCGATCTGGACGTCGAGATCGCGCAGCGCGCGACGCTGGAATTCGAACGGGGCGAGCGGCGATTGCGAATCGGTCGCCGCGTAAGCGTAAGTGGTGCTCATGCAGGGGGCTCCTTGTCCGGGAAAACATCCGGCGAAACAGACTGCCGTCGCATCATGTGGCGATGCGGCGAGGCAGGACGTCATCGTAAGGAGCGCGGCGCCGCGGCGAAATACACGAAGGTCTGGAAGATTTGCCTATTCCTCTCGAATTGCACGCGAACGGCCGTCAAAACACATTCAAGGTGCTACATTTCGAGCCAGATTCTCTTGCCGTACAGGACCACGCCGATGAGCTTCCAGCCCCTTTTCGCCGACACGGGCGAGCGCGTGCGGCGCCGCATGATCGAACTGCACACGCGCCTGGCTCCAAACGAGGGCGACACGCTCGCGGCGCTCGACGGCGTGCGCTTCATCCGCGTGAGCCGTCCCGTGCCGCGCATGCCCGTGCTGTACGAACCGAGCATCATCGTCGTGTGCCAGGGGCGCAAGCTCGGCTATCTCGGCGACCGCTCGTTCGTCTACGACGCGCAGCAGTATCTCGTGCTGTCGGTGCCGCTGCCGTTCGAATGCGAGACCTTCGCGAGCAAGGACGAGCCGTTTCTCGCGATCTCGATCCGCGTCGATCTCGCGGTGATCGCCGAGCTCGCGATCCTGCTCGACGAGACGCTCGGCGCGGCCGCCAGCGAGCCGCTCGGCGTCTATTCGACGCCGCTCGACGCGTCGCTGGCCGATGCGGTGGTGCGGCTGCTCGAAGCGCTCGCGTCGCCGCACGACACGCGCGTGCTGGGGCCGGCGATCATGCGCGAGATTGCGTATCGCGTGCTGACGGGCGCGCAGGGCGACGCGATCCGCGCGGCGCTCGTGCAGCAGCATCATTTCGGCCGTATCGCGAAGGCGCTGCGGCGCATTCACGTCGACCTGAAGGCCGACCTCGACGTCGAGACGCTCGCGCGCGAGGCCGGGATGAGCCTCGCGGTGTTCCACGCGCAGTTCAAGCACGTGACGGCGACGTCGCCGATGCAGTACGTGAAAGCCGCGCGGTTGCACCAGGCACGGCTGATGATGGTGCAGGACGGAGTCGGTGCCGGCACGGCCGCTGCCCGAGTCGGTTACGCGAGCGCGTCGCAGTTCAGCCGCGAATTCAAGCGGCTGTTCGGCCGCAGCCCGGGTGACGAAGTGCGCTGGATGCGCGAGAGCGGCAGCCGTCCGGCAGGCGAGGCGTCGGCCAAGCCGGCCGCGGCAGATGTCGGCGCATGACGATCGGTGTCGCGCGCCGCTCAGCGTCGCGCGACCTTGCGCCGTTGCGCGCTGATGCCCGCGTAGTCGGGCAGCGTGTCGACGCGTTTGCCGATCGCCTTCGCGTACAGCGGCATCAGGTCCGGCAGGCGGTTCAGCAGATCCTGGCGCCGGGCCGTGCTGTACGGGTGCGTGTAGATGAAGCCCGTCGCCTTGTTCGCGCGCGTCGCTACCGCGAGCTTGTCCCACAGCGTGATCGCCGCGCGCGGATCGAAGCCTGCGCGTGCGGCGATGTCGCCGCCGATCACGTCGGCTTCGGTCTCGTCGGTCGGATCGTAGTGGAGCGCCTGCAGGCGCTCGCCGAGGTTCAGTGCCTGCGGCAGCGGATCGCCGACGCCGAACAGCGGCGGCAGCGTGGCCGCGCGCAGCGACGTCTGCGAGGTTGCGCTGAAGTTGCTGCGCGCGTGTTCGCGCAGCGCGTGTGCGATGCCGTGCGCGAGCAGCACGCCGAGCTCGTCGTCGTTCAGGCGGATGCGGTCGAGCAGGCCGCCGTACACGAGCATCTTGCCGCCCGGCAGGCAAGTCAGGCGGATGTCGCGCGAGCGGATCGCGTTGACGTCCCACGCCCAGTTCTTCACGCGATCGTTCCACTTCACCGAATACGGCGCGAGCTTCGCGACGATCGCGCGCAGGCGCTTCACGCGCGGCTGGTTCGCGCCCAGCAGGCGGTTGCCGTCGGCGGCCGCCTGCACGATCTGCGCGTATTCGTTGCCGGTGAGCTGCTCGAGCAGCGGCGACGGAAGCAGCGTGCGGAATGCGATCTCGTTGCCGTAGCGGACCTGCTGCGGCGTCGGCGTATAGGCCTTCGCCGACACGGCGGCGCCGGTCGGCTGCGCGGCTTCGGCGGCGGACGGCGTGGCGGGCGTGGCGGAAGTCGCCGGCGTGGATGGCGTTGCCTGCGCAGCGGCCGGCGCGGAGCCCGCCGCGGTCGCGCCGGCGTCGGCCGCGTGCGCGGACCCCGCGGCGAGTGCCGCGGCACCGACGCTCAACGAAGCCGCAACGCGCGCGACGCGGTGCAGGCGGTTACTGAGCACGGCTGGCCTCGCCGTTGCGCGCGGCACCGTTCCACGGCGCGATCCTGAACAGCAGCAGCATGCCGGGAATCGCGAGCGCGGTGCACACGATGAAGTAGTCGAACCAGCCGATCTTCGCGACGATGAAGCCGCTCGCGGCCGACGCGAGCGTGCGCGGCACCGATGCGAGGCTCGTGAACAGCGCGAACTGCGTGGCCGTGTAGCGCGGGTCGGTCGTGCTGGCGATATACGCGACGAACGCGGCCATCGTCAGGCCCGTGGTGAAGGTTTCGACGCCGTAGACGATCGCGAGCGCGACCGTCATCGGGCTGAATTGCGGCGCGACGGCTATGCCAAAGATCGACAGCGCCGATGCGACCGCATGGCTCGTCGAAACGGTGAAGTCGTAGAGCACCGCGAGCACGGGCGAGCCGGGGCCGAGCTGAGCGAGCCAGGCAAAGCCGAGCGTCGACACCATCTGCAGCGCGCCGAAGATCCACAGCCCGCGGCCGATGCCGATCTTCACGAGCCAGATGCCGCCGATGATGCCGCCGGCGACGCTCGCGACGAGCGCGGTGGTTTTCGCGACGATGCCGATCTCGGTGCGCGTGAAGCCGATGTCGAGGAAGAACGACGTCGACAGCGTGGTGGCCATCGTGTCGCCGATCTTGAACAGGAAGATGAACGCAATGACGAGCAGCGCGCCGGTCCAGCCGTCGCGCTGGATGAATTCGCGGAACGGCAGCACGATCGCGTCGCGCAGGTTGCGCGGCGGTGCGCCGACCACTTCGGGCTCGCGCACGACGAGCGTCATCAGGATGCCCGGCAGCATGAACGCGCCGGTGATCGCGAACACGACGTCCCACGGCATGTGGTCGGACAGGATCAGCGCCAGCGAGCCGGGGATCAGCGCGGCGAGCTTGTACGCGTTCACGTGCACCGCATTGCCGAGGCCCTGCTCGGTGTCGCGCAGCAGTTCGCGGCGGTACGCGTCGATCACGATGTCGGAGCTCGCGCCGAAGAACGCGACGAGCGTCGTGAGCGCAGCAACCGTCCAGATCGAATCGCGCGGCGACACGAAGCCGAGCGCGGCGATCGCGCCCGCGACCAGCACCTGCGTGAGCAGCATCCAGCCGCGCCGGCGGCCCGGCTGCCAGCCGGGCAGGCGCGGCAGGTAGCGGTCCATCAGCGGCGCCCACAGGAACTTCCACGTATACGGGAACTGGATCAGCGCGAACAGGCCGATTTCCTTCAGGTTCACGCCCTCGGAGCGCAGCCATGCCTGCACGAGGTAGACGAGCGTGAACAGGGGCAGGCCCGACGTGAAGCCCAGGAACACGCAGATCAGCATGTGCGTGTTCAGATAGGCTCGCCAGCCGGGGTGATCCTCGTGAGCGGTGAGTGCGGGCGCCTCGTGTGGCGTTTTCGACATGGACTGGAACTGGGTAGCGTTGACTGATTGCGGCGGCAGCGCGCGGCGGGGGGAGCGGCGCGGGCCGGGCCCGGCGTCCGTCAACGGCCCCCCGGCTCAGCTGCGCTTGACGCGGTAGACAGCAAGACTACCACGCCAGTTCGCTCCCCATCGAATCGGCAGGCCTTCGTGCAGCACGACGCGGTCGAGGATCGTGACGCCGACTTCGGGCGCGAGCGCCTCGAAATCCTTGATCGTCAGCACGCGCACGTTCGGCGTGTTGTGCCACTGGTACGGCAGCGATTTCGACACGGGCATCCGGCCGTGCAGCACCGACAGCCGGTGCGGCCAGTAGCCGAAGTTCGGGAACGACACGATGCACTCGCGGCCGACGCGCGCCGTTTCGCGCAGGATCGCGGCTGTCTGGTGGATCGTCTGCAGCGTTTGCGACAGGATCGCGATGTCGAAGCTGTGGTCCTCGAACAGGCGCAGGCCGTCCTCGAGGTTCTGCTGGATCACGTTGATGCCGTTCTTCGCGCTCGCGAGCACGCCCGCGTCGTTCAGCTCGATGCCGTAGCCGGTGACGTCCAGCTCTTCCATCAGCAGCGCGAGCAGCGAGCCGTCGCCGCAGCCGAGGTCGAGCACGGTCGAGCGCGGCTCGACCCAGCGAGCGATCGTGCGGAAGTCCGCGCGCGCGGACAGGGAATTCAGCGCTTGCTGGTTCATGCACCCACCTCGTTGGCGATTCGTTCGTAATACGCGCGGATCAGGTTGTGATAGCGCGCGTCGTCGAGCAGGAACGCGTCGTGGCCGTGCGGCGCGTCGATCTCCGCGTAGCTGACCGTGCGCTTGTTGTCGAGCAGCGCCTTCACGATTTCGCGCGAACGCGCGGGCGCGAAACGCCAGTCGGTCGAGAAGCTTGCGATCAGGTATTTCGCCTGCGTGTGCGCGAGTGCGGCCGTCAGGTTGCCGTCGAACGCCTTCGCCGGGTCGAAGTAGTCGAGCGCGCGCGTGATCAGCAGGTAGGTGTTCGCGTCGAAGTAGTCGGCGAACTTGTCGCCCTGGTAGCGCAGGTACGACTCGACCTCGAACTCGACGTCGAAGCTGAAGTTGTACGCATCGAGCGCGCCGTCGGCGCGGCGCAGCGCGCGGCCGAATTTCTCGGCCATGTCGTCGTCCGAAAGATACGTGATGTGGCCGATCATCCGCGCGACGCGCAGGCCGCGCTTCGGCTTCACGCCGTGCGCGTAGTAGTCGCCGCCGTGGAAGTCGGGGTCGGACAGGATCGCCGAGCGCGCGACCTCGTTGAACGCGATGTTCTGCGCGGACAGCTTCGGCGTCGACGCGATGTCGATGCAGTGCGCGACGCGCTCCGGATACATCAGGCTCCACGCGAGCGCCTGCATCCCGCCGAGGCTGCCGCCCATCACCGCGGCGAAGCGCTCGATGCCGAACGCATCGGCGACGCGCGCCTGCGCGTGCACCCAGTCCTCGACGGTGACGACCGGATAGCGCGCGCCGTACGGCTTGCCGGTCGACGGATCGGTGCTCATCGGGCCGGTCGAGCCGAAGCACGAGCCGAGGTTGTTCACGCCGATCACGAAGAAGCGGTTGGTGTCGAGCGGCTTGCCGGGGCCGACCATGTTGTCCCACCAGCCGGTGCTGCGCGGATCGTCCGCATAGACGCCGGCGACGTGATGCGACGCGTTGAGCGCGTGGCAGACGAGCACCGCGTTCGAGCGCGCGGCGTTGAGTTCGCCGTACGTCTCGACGACGAGTTGATAGTTGCCGATCGCGCTGCCGCTTTGCAAGCGCAGCGGTTCGGCGAAGTGCATGGTCTGTGGAGCGACGATGCCGATCGATTCCATTCGTTCCGCCTTATGACTGGGCAGCTAAATGGTGTCGGCAATGCGCGGAGTCGGAGATGCGCGGCTGACGACCTCTTTAGCCGCATTTATAGTGAACCGCCGGGGCAAAGACAAAATCAAGGCCCCGGCCGGTTCGCGCGCCCGCAATCGAGTCAGCAAATCGGCGCGCTTCCGACCTGCCGCCAAGGAGGCGGCAGGTCGGCAAAGTATAGCGGAAATCCGCAGGGCACGGATTTCGCGGCGCAGCCGTCGGCTTGCAGGCGCGGATCGTCCAGTATCGAGGGGGCGGCGCCCGGCATGCACAGAGGCGACGCGCAGTCGCCAAGTCGTGCCGGAGCGGCGAGGGAGGCTGTCGGCGAACGCTTCGCTTACTGCAGGATCAGCCGCAAATGCGCGTCGGCCTGCTCGCCGGGCGGCTTCTGGAACCCGCCCTTCGCAAAGCGGTGCCACCTGCCGATCACGTAGCTGACGAGCAGGCTCGCGCGCGCGGCCGGATCGTAGTCGGCCGGCAGCGCGAACGGCGCCGCGCCGTCCGGCGGCGCATTTGCTTCGGTGCGCGCGACCCGCAGGCACTGCTTGACGGTCGCTTCGATGCGGTCGAGCAACTGGTTCACGCGCTCGGTGAGCCGCTCGTCTTCGCCGACCAGCGCCTCGCCCGTCAGCACGCGCGTCATCCCCGGGTTCTTCGCGGCGAAATTGAGCATCGTCAGTGCGATCGTGCGCGCCTGCAGCACGCCGTTCGGCTCCTTCGCGACGATCTGGTTGACGAGCCCGAACAGCGACTGCTCGATGAACTCGATCAGCCCTTCGTACATCTTCGCCTTGCTGGGGAAATGGCGGTACAGCGCTGCTTCCGACACGTCGAGCCGGGCCGCGAGCGCGGCCGTCGTGATCTTCTCGCGCTTCGGTGCCTCGAGCATCGTCGCGAGCGTCTGCAGGATCATCACGCGGCGCTCGCCCGGCTTCGGGCGCGGGCGGGAGGGTGTGGCCTGGCCTTCCGTTACGGCTTGGTCCTGCGGGTAAGTCGGCTGCATTTCTGTCGCCCCGATCGTGTGCCCAGTCGCAGCGATTTTAACGAACGAATCCGCTGGTCGACATAATGCGGGCGGCCGGTACCCGGCAGGTGGCCGGGAAGATGGCCGGTAATCCATACCGTGCCGATGCCGAGGCGCTTGTAGCGCTTCAGGTGGCCGCGCGTATCCTCGACGAGGATCGCATCCGAAAAGCGAGCATGCGCGGCGCGCAGCGTCCGGCGCAGCATCGTGTGGTCGGGCTTCGCGCGCCACGTGCGGCGGTCGCGCATGTGCTCGATCGCGATCACGCGCTCGAACAGCCGTTCGATGCGCAGTTCGCGCAGCACCGCGCGCGCGTAGTTCTCCGGCGCGTTGGTCAGCACGAACTTGCGGCCCGGCAGCGCGGCGACGATGCGCGCAAGGCCGCGCTCGGCGCGCACCATCGCGGGAAGATCGGTGAACGTGTGGACCGCGCGCAGGAAGTCGTGCGGATCGATCGGGTGATGGCGCGTGAGGCCGAGGAGCGCGGCGCCGTAGCGCTGCGTGTAGCCGGTGCGCAAGCGGTCGGCTTCGGCGCGCTCGACGTTGAGTGTGTCGACGATGTACTGCGTCATCGCGCGGTTGATCTCGGGAAAGATCGCGTGCGACGCGTGGTGCAGTGTGTTGTCGAGATCGAACAGCCAGACGGGCGCGCCGGCGCGCGGCCGGCTGCGCGAGATGCGCCGGCGCCGCAGCGGGGCCGGCAGGTCGGGGCTGGCGGTCTTGCGGCGCGTGCTCAATGCGAGCGGATCATCGTGCCGAACGGCTGCTCGGTCAGGATTTCCAGCAGCACCGAGTGCTCGATCCGGCCGTCGACGATGTGCACCGACTTCACGCCGCTCTTCGCGGCGTCGAGTGCCGACGAGATCTTCGGCAGCATGCCGCCCGAGATCGTGCCGTCCTCGAACAGCGCGTCGATCTCGCGCGCGGACAGATCGGTCAGCAGGTTGCCGTCCTTGTCCATCACGCCCGGGATGTTGGTCATCATCAGCAGCTTCTCGGCGTTCAGCACCGTGGCGAGCTTGCCCGCGACGAGGTCTGCGTTGATGTTGTACGACAGGCCGTCTTCGCCGAAGCCGATCGGCGAGATCACCGGGATGAACGCGTCGTCCTGCAGTGCCTTCACGACTGCCGGGTTGATCGCCTCGACTTCGCCGACCTGGCCGATGTCGATGTACTGGCCCGGGTTGTCGCGGTCCGGCATCAGCAGCTTGCGTGCGTGGATCAGGCCGCCGTCCTTGCCCGTCAGGCCCACCGCGTGGCCGCCGAAGTGGTTGATCAGCATCACGATGTCCTGCTGCACTTCGCCGCCCAGCACCCATTCGACGACTTCCATCGTCTCTTCGTCGGTGACGCGCATGCCCTGGATGAAAGTGCCTGCCTTGCCGATCTTCTTCAGCGCGTGATCGATCTGCGGACCGCCGCCGTGGACGATCACCGGATTGATGCCGACCAGTTTCAGCAGGATCACGTCGCGCGCGAAGCCTTGCTTGAGCCGCTCTTCCGTCATCGCGTTGCCGCCGTATTTGATGACCACGGTCTTGCCGTGGTAGCGGCGGATGTACGGCAGCGCCTCGGCGAGGATTTCTGCTTTCAGCGTGGGGGCGATCTGCGAGAGGTCGATGGGCTCGGACATGGCGGCGGCTCAGGCTGGGAACGGTTGAAACACGGCGAATTGTACAGGAGTGGCGCAGCGCAGCATCGGTTTTTGGGCTGGCCGGAAGGTGATCGGCGCGGCTCGGACACCATACGCAGCGGCCCGCCGGCTATGGCGCTGCGCGATGCGGGCGGCGGTGCGCGGGCAGCGGCGGCGGGTTCGTTCGCGTGTGTTTGCGGCGAACTTCGGCCGGCAGACCGCCGTGCAAGATCCTTCCGCCGCGCTATGCTTGTCGCGTGGGGCGACTTCACGCCCGTTTCCGCGATTGCGCCATGACCGATTCCGCCGCCGACGCCCGTTCCGCGCCGCGCCGCGCACGCTGCCCGCACTGCGGGCGCGGCTTCGACTGCGGCGCGCACACGCAGCCGTTCGACTGCTGGTGCGCGTCGATGCCGGCGCTGCCCGGCGGCACGCAGCCCGCGGCCGGCATGCGCTGCCGGTGCCCCGAGTGCCTGGCCGACGAGATCGCGCGGCGCATGGCCGGCGCGACCCGCTGACGGCGCCGGCCGGGCACGCGGTGCGTCCCGTTCGCCCGCTCCGATCCGGCCCCGCTGGAGGCGCCGCACGCTAAACGGGTAAACTGCCCGGATGCAACGAATCACCACCACCGGGCGCGTCAACCTCAGTCACCTGTTCTGGCTCCGTAATCTCGCGATCGTCGGCCAGCTCGTGACGATCGGCGTCGTGCAGACCTATTTCGGCGTGCATCTGCCGCTGCCGGCGATGCTGATGGTCATCGCGCTCGAAATCGTTTTCAACGCGTTGACCTGGGTGCGCGTGCTGCGCGCGCGGCCCGAGACCAATTTCGAGTTGCTCGGCCAGCTGTGGGTCGACCTCGGTGCGCTGTCCGCACTGCTGTTCCTGTCGGGCGGCACGACCAACCCGTTCGTGTCGCTGTACCTGCCGTCGCTCGCGATCGCGGCGGCCGTGCTGCCGTGGCACCTGATGATCTGGCTCGCGGCGTTCGCGGTCGCGTGCTACGCGGCGCTCGGCTTCGATTCGGTGCCGCTCAACATGGACAATCCCGCGAACCTGTTCGACTACTACCGCACCGGGATGTGGGCGAACTTCATGGTCAGCGTCGGGCTGATCGCGTGGTTCGTCGCGCGCATGTCGAATGCGCTGCGCCAGCGCGATGCGGCGCTCGGCGAAGCGCAGCAGCACCTGCTGCGCGACGAGCGGGCGGTCGCGCTCGGCGTGCAGGCCGCCACCGTCGCACATGAGATGGGCACGCCGCTGTCGACGATCGCGATGCTCGCCGAGGAGTTGCGCGACGCGGCGCGCGCCGATCCGGGGCTGGCGCGCTACGAGGCCGACCTGAAGGTGCTCGAGGAACAAATGACGCTCTGCACGTCGGCGCTCGCGCGCCTGCGCAGCCGCGCGAGCGCGCCCGCGAGCCGCCAGCCGGTGGACGACTGGCTCGACACGTTCGTCGAGCACTGGCGCCTGCGGCATCCGCACGTGCAGTTCGAGCTGCTCGGCGCGCGTCCGGCGGGCGTCGCGCTCGACGACACGGTCGCGGCCGGCCAGATCCTGACGATCCTGCTCGACAACGCCGCGCGCGCGAGCCCGCAGCGCGTGACGCTGGCCGCGAAGGTCGCGCACGACCGCGCGGCCGACGAGATCGAATTCGAGGTATGCGACGACGGGCCCGGCATTCCGGCCGCGCTGCGCGAATCGCTCGGCGCGATGCCGGTCGACAGCACGCAGGGCGGCCACGGGGTCGGCCTGTATCTCGCGTTCAGTGCGGCCGCGCGGCTCGGCGGCGCGATCGAACTGTCCGATGTCACGCCGCGCGCGGCGGGCGGCAACGGGCGGGCGGGCGGTGCGGCGAACGGCCAGGCCGCTGCCGTATCGGGTCAACGCGCGGGCGAACGCATGGCAGAACGAACGGCCGGCACGCCGGACAGCCGCGCGGCCGGCGCAACCGCCGGGCGCGGCACGCGGGCCGTGCTGCGCCTGCCGGTCGTGCGCGTCGCGGCGCCGGCCGCCTCAACCAACACGTAGACGGAGAAACCACATGAGCGAGAACAATTTCCTGGTGATCGACGACAACGAGGTGTTCGCGGGCACGCTCGCGCGCGGCCTCGAGCGCCGCGGTTACGCGGTCCAGCAGGCGCACGACAAGGAGACGGCGCTCAGGCTTGCCGCGGGCGGCAAGTTCCAGTTCATCACCGTCGACCTGCATCTCGGCGAGGATTCGGGCCTGAGCCTGATCGCGCCGCTGTGCGACCTGCAGCCCGATGCGCGGATTCTGGTGCTGACCGGCTACGCGAGCATCGCGACCGCCGTGCAGGCCGTGAAGGAAGGCGCCGACAACTATCTCGCGAAGCCCGCGAACGTCGAGTCGATCCTGGCCGCGCTGCAGACCAACGCAACTGAAGTGCAGGCCGACGAGGCGCTCGAGAATCCGGTCGTGCTGTCGGTCGACCGGCTCGAATGGGAGCACATTCAGCGCGTGCTCGCGGAGAACAACAACAACATCTCGGCGACCGCGCGCGCGCTGAACATGCACCGCCGCACGCTGCAGCGCAAGCTCGCGAAGAAGCCGGTGCGGCAGTAAGTCCGGCCCGCGCGGTTTCGCGCGGCAAGCCGTTCGCGCGAGGGCGCCGGCGTCGGGCCGCGCGGCGGCTGCCGCCGCCTCGGACGCATGCGGTAGCGGTTCGCTGCGAGGCTCACCGCGGGAGCGCACCTGCGGCCGGGTGCGCGACACTTGCCGATTCGTTGCGTCAGTTTTCGCGTGGGCGCCGCGGAAGCACCCACAGCATCCTTCCCACCGCCTCGGCCTGGTTTCGCGAATGCGTTTTCTCGTAGATCGCGCGCAACTGGGTGCGGATGGTGGCGAGCGACACCCGGGCGCTCGCCGCGCATTCCTCGGGTGTTTTGCCGCCGATCAACGCCTCCGCCACCGCGGCTTCGGCACTCGACAGGCCGAACGCCTGCCGCAGTTGTTGCGCGACGACGAGCGGCGCGGCGCTTCGCCGTCTGGCCGTCACGAGCAGCGTCGCGCCGCCGAATGCGGCATGGAGCGCCGGCCCGGCCAGCGCGGCGATGCCGAGAAAGATTTCGTGGGCGGCGTCCAGCGAGCCCGTCAGCGCGAGGCTCTCGCCGTTGCGGGTCTTCGCGACGCGTGCCAGCGCGGTCTTCAGCGCATCGTTGTGCGGCGCGCTTGCGGCACTCAGGTGTCCATGCTCGAGCTTGAGGCAGGTCGTCGCGCGCAACATCGACTCCGCCGCACGATTGACGAAGACGACACGCGCATGCCGGTCGAGCGCGAACACGGCCAGGCCCAGCTCTTCCATCAGTTCGGCGCCGAGCGCGGCGTCGCGGTGCAGCACGTTCGCATCCTGCCAGAGGTTGATCGCGCGCTGCAGATGTCCGGCCATGCCCGACAGGGCAGCGCGTTCCTCGGGCGAATAGGGTGGGCGGCCGCAAGCCCTCAGCAACCCGAGCAGGATGTCGTCGCCGCCCGGGCGCGCCAGGCGGACGCCCATCAGGTAACGAATGCCTGACGGAATCTGGTAGTCCTGGAAGAATTCGCTGCGCGCGACATCTTGCTCGGTGAGGTGATCCTGACAGCACACGAATTGCCCGAGCGGTGCCTGCTCGACAAAGCTGCGGCGCGGATCGAGTGCGCCGTAGTACTGGTCGTAGAGCGCGACGACACTTTCCAGTTCGGCGCGCGGGGAGTAGATCGAGAACTGCGGCGCATTGCGCGCAGAGTCCCAGCTGAACATGTGAAAAACGTTTGCGCCGAGTGATTCGGATACCTGATGAAAGACTTCGAGAAAGCCGTCCGGGCGCAGCGCGGCCTCATAGAGGTCGCCGATGAGGTGGTCCCTTTGCATTGTTCTTCCCCGCTCCCGTTGGCTCGCATGGCAATCGCGGCGCATCGGTCTTTGGTCTGATGATTTGCTTCGAACCCCGAATGTTTGGTCAGGCTATCACAGGTCCTTTGCGATCTGGGGCATGCGCGATCGCGATTTTCATCTACCTGGATGATGATCCGGAAAATCGGTTTTGCGAGAATCCCCGCCATTCAGCGTGCGTGCGCGACGCGTATGTCACGCAATAACCGGAAGGTCCTCGGGGGAAAACAATGAAACGCACACCTGTCGTACTCGGTATTGCCGCACTGGTCCTGACTGCTTGCGGGGGCGGCAGCGATTCGTCGTCCGGCGGCTCGCCGCCGCCGGCCGCGCAGACGGTCAGCGGCGTCGCGGCGGCGGGTGCCGCGATGCAGGGCGCGATCGTCACGCTCGTCGACGCAACGGGCAAATCGGCCGACTGTCCGGCCGACGCGACCACCGGTGCGTTCCATTGCACGGTGACCGGCATGACCGCGCCCTTTGCGCTGTCGGCCGTCGGCAATGTCGCCGATTCGCAGGCGACGCTGATCTCGCTCAGCGCCACCGCGGGCACGCAGACGATCAACATCACGCCGCTCACGAATGCGATCGCCGCCACGATCGTCGGCGACAACCCCACGAAGTTGCTGGGCAACACCGGACTGCTGCAGAGCAAGGTGACGGCGCAGGCTGTCGCCGGCACCGTGCAGGCCTACTCCGCCGCGCTGGCCGACGTGCTGGCCGCAACCGGCAACGCCGGCGCCGACCTGATCGCCGGGCCGCTGACCGCGGGCGCGCCCGGGCTCGACCGGCTGCTCGACCAGTTGAAGGTCAACGTGCTGCCGGACGGCGGCGTGCAGATCAGCTCGGTGGCGGGCACTTCGAGCGATACGCCCGCGCAGCTTCAGCTGGCGCCCGGCGTCGCACCGCAAGCCGGCGACAAGGCCAGCCTGCCGGCCGTCGCGACCATCGACGGCGCGCCGCTGTCGAACCTGCCGAGCGCCAGCGATCTCGCGTCGCTGCAGGCTGCGTTCAACCACTGCTTCGCCGGCACCACCGCCGCCGCGCGTCTCGGCGGCGGCGTGCCGGCCTGCAGCCAGCTCGTCGTCGACGACGTCGCGTCCGGCGCGTTGAACGCCGGCGTGCCCGCGGCCTACCTCAACAACGGGATGTCGGCGCAACAGGAGTTCGGCACGGCGCCGGGCATCGTGGCCGACGATGCGATGAACAACGCGAGCTTCAGCCTGCCGGAGGTGATTCGTGTGGTGGCCGGCGACACCATGTGGGTCAAGCTGTCGTGGACGCGCGCGGACGGCATTCGCGACGGCATGCAGCAGCACGTGCAATTGGCGGTGAAGGAAGGCGCCCGAACGAGCGGCGACACCGGCTGGCGCGTGATCGGCAACCGGCGTGCGGTGCTGAGCAAGGTGAATGCGAACGCGCAGAAGTGGGACTGGCTGAATCCGGCCAATCCGTCGACCGGCACCAATGCGTTCGTCGACTCGCTGAACCTGCAGGTCGGAATCGTCGATGCTGACGGCAAGGCCGTGGATTTCGCGATCGTCAAGGGCCCGGGCTTGCGCAACGGCGTGTTCCTCCAGCCGTCGAGCGGCACGTGCGACACGCTCAATATCCGCGCGCAGATCGCCAGCGGGCAGACGCCGGCCCAGCTCGCCGCGCTCGCGAAGGGCAGCCAATGCCGCAACAACTATCGGCTGGCCGGCGTCGCGCAGGACCCGGCGAACCAGGGCATGTTCACGTGGCCCGGCGACGCACCGCGCAACAACACGGCGTGGTCGAAGCCGCAATTGAGCGCAGCGGAGCTGGCCGACATCAAGCCGTTCAGCGCCTATACGATCGACCTCTACCAGAACGGCAGCACGGCCGCGCCGGCAAAGAGCTATACGGTCCGTCTGCGGACTCCGTCGCCGCTGCCCGACGCACTGCGCCAGTATCAGTGGCACGACCCCGCGCAGTCGACGCGCGACATGCTGACGCCGGGCACGGCCAGCACGTTCGCGGGCGGCGCGACCTTCCCGCTCGGCTGGACCTCGAAAGCGGGGCTGCCGTTCGTCAAGCGCGGCAACGTGCAGATTCGCGCGACACCGGCGGGGCAGACGTCGGCGGTCTTCGTCAACGGGACCGCGCGTGCCACGCCTGCGCAGCCGGGTACCGCAGTGACGCTCAACGTACCGGGCGATCAGGGCGTGGCGTTTCCGTCGGTGGCTGGCTGGACGGGCGCTACCGATTTTTCGTTCGCGAGTCTGAGCTGGTCGGATCCGTTCGACATGCAGTTTACGGTGTCGGTCGAGTACGACCGCTGACGGGCCGGCGTCGGCGGGCCGCCGCGCCCGCTCCCAAAAAAACGGGCGACTCCAGCGGAGTCGCCCGTTTTTCGTCGGAAGCCGGGTGCCGCGTTACAGTACGTAGCGCGACAGATCCTCGTCCTGTGCCACTTCGCCGAGCGCCCGGTCGACATACGTCGCGTCGATCGTCACGCGCTCGCCGGCGTGATTGCCGGCCGAGAACGACACTTCCTCGAGCAGTTTCTCGATCACCGTGTACAGCCGGCGCGCGCCGATGTTCTCGGTCTTCTCGTTGACCGAATACGCGATCTCCGCGAGGCGGCGGATGCCGTCCCGGGCGAATTCGAGCTGCACGTCTTCGGTCGCGAGCAGCGCCTGGTACTGCTTGACGAGGCTCGCGTCGGTCGCATCGAGGATCGCCTCGAAGTCTTCCACCGACAGCGATTCGAGCTCGACGCGGATCGGGAAGCGGCCCTGCAGTTCCGGAATCAGGTCGCTCGGCTTCGCGAGATGGAACGCGCCGCTCGCGATGAACAGGATGTGATCGGTCTTCACCATCCCGTACTTCGTGTTGATCGTCGTGCCTTCGACGAGCGGCAGCAGGTCGCGCTGCACGCCCTGGCGCGACACTTCGCCGCCGCTGCCTTCATTGTTGCGCGACGTGATCTTGTCGATCTCGTCTAGGAACACGATGCCGTTCTGCTCGACGTTCTGCACGGCCTTCGTCTTCACTTCCTCGTCGTTGAGCATCTTCGCCGCTTCCTCGTCGGTCAGCAGCTTCAGCGCTTCCTTGATCTTCACCTTGCGGCGCTGCTTCTTGCCGCTGCCGAGGTTCGAGAACATCGAGCGGATCTGCTCGGTCATCTCTTCCATCCCGGGCGGCGCCATGATGTCCATGCCGACCGACGGCTGCTCGAGGTCGAGCTCGACTTCCTTGTCGTCGAGCTGGCCTTCGCGCAGGCGCTTGCGGAACGTCTGGCGCGTCGCGTTGTTGTCGTCGTTCGCGTGTTCGGCGTTGCCGCCGAAGCCCACCGCGCGCGGCTGCGGCAGCAGGATGTCGAGGATGCGGTCTTCCGCCTGGTCGGTCGCCTTGCTGCGCACCTTGCGCATCTCGGATTCGCGCGTCTGCTTGACCGAGATCTCGATCAGGTCGCGCACGATGCTGTCGACGTCGCGGCCGACGTAGCCGACTTCGGTGAACTTGGTCGCTTCGATCTTGATGAACGGCGCATCGGCGAGCTTCGCGAGGCGGCGCGCGATTTCGGTCTTGCCGACGCCCGTCGGCCCGATCATCAGGATGTTCTTCGGCGTGATTTCCGTGCGCAGCGGATCGGCGACCTGCTGGCGGCGCCAGCGGTTGCGCAGCGCGACCGCGACGGCCTTCTTCGCCTTGTTCTGGCCGATGATGTGCTTGTCGAGTTCCGAGACGATCTCGGCAGGGGTCATGGTGCTCATGGGGCGGTCCTTACTCGATCGTTTCGATGATGCGGTTGTGGTTCGTGTAGATGCACATGTCGCCGGCGATCCCGAGCGACTTCTCGACGATCTCGCGCGGCGACAGCTCGGTGTTCTCGGCGAGCGCGCGGGCCGCGGCCTGCGCGTACGCGCCGCCCGAGCCGATCGCGCAGATGCCGCCTTCGGGGTCGAGCACGTCGCCGTTGCCGGTGATCACGAGCGTGGTGGTCGCGTCGGCCGTGATCAGCATCGCCTCGAGGCGGCGCAGCATCCGGTCGGTGCGCCAGTCCTTCGCCAGCTCGACGGCCGCACGGGTCAGGTTGCCCTGATGCTTCTCGAGCTTCGCCTCGAAGCGATCGAGCAGCGAGAACGCATCGGCGGTGCCGCCCGCGAATCCGACCAGAACCTGGTTGTTGTAGATCCGCCGCACTTTCCGCGCGCCACCCTTCATGACGATGTTGCCGAGGGTTACCTGGCCGTCGCCGCCGAGCGCGACCTTGTCGCCGCGCCGGACTGAAACGATGGTCGTGCCGTGAAATTGCTCCATCTGCGTTCCTTGAGAAAAACGGGGAAGAGTCGGGCGGCGCGAGGCGCCGCCGCGTGAATCGCAGTGCGCCGGGGAGCGGCCCGGCGCGCGTCCGTTTCATTTTAGGGCGGGCGCGGGGATATCAAGAGGCGGGAGGCAAATCGGCCGGCCGGGAACCGGTGCCGGAAAAACAAAAAGCGCGCGGCAGGCCGCGCGCTTTCGGGAAGCAGCGTGTCGGAGCGGAACGCCGCTCGATCAGTCGCCGAACAGCTTCTGGCGCAACTCGCGGCGCTCTTGCGCCTCGAGCGACAGCGTGGCCGTCGGACGCGCGAGCAGGCGCGGAATGCCGATCGGCTCGCCGGTTTCCTCGCACCAGCCGTAATCGCCGGAATCGATGCGGGCGAGCGACTGCTGAACCTTCTTGAGGAGCTTGCGTTCGCGATCGCGCGTGCGCAGCTCGAGCGCGTGCTCTTCCTCGATCGTCGCGCGATCGGCGGGATCGGGCACGATCACCGTCTCGCGCAGGTTCTCGGTCGTCTGGCCTGCATTCTTGAGGATGTCCGCCTGCAACTGTTCGAGCCGATTTTTGAAGAAGGCGAGCTGATCCTCATTCATGTAATCCTTGTCGCTCATCTTCAGGATTTCGGCTTCGGTCAAGAGTTTCTTCGTCATCTGCTTGCTTCTTCAATGTGCGGCAAATCGACAGATATTGCCTGCACTTTGGGATTACCCGCAACCGCGTTTGCATTCATTTGCGATTTGCCGCCGCGGGGCCGAAAGCCTCTGGAAAACCGGTTCTCAAATACCAGGATAGGCCTGGCGCGGATTTGCGCGCGCGGCGAACCGGTGTGCTGCGCGGCAGATCGCATCGGCCGCGGCCGGGTGGCGGATTGGCGATCCGGCGCGGTTGCGATGCCCGGAAAACTGGTTCAGCAAGAACCGGGCCTGTTTGTTGCCGTACTCCAGCGGGCACGTATTGTAACTGAATCGCAAGCGGGCGCCGTATCGGGTCGATCCCCGTCGGCTGCGCCAATATCTTGAAAATATAACGCGCAAATCGCGAAAAAGCGATGACGGCGAAACCCTGCCCGCACGCCGCCGCCGGGGCCGCCGCGAAAGCGGCGGCGCGGGCGGGGCGCAAAGGGGCAAAAAAGGCCGCAAATGCGGCGTCCGCGCGCGTCAGGCGAGGCAGGCGTCGAGGCCGTCGGTGATCAGGTCCTGCGGCAGGTCGACGCCGATGAAGACCATCTTGTTGGTCTTCTTCTCGGCCGGCAGCCACTTCGCGGCGAGGTCGCTGCCCATCATCTGGTGCACGCCCTGGAACACGACCTTGCGGTCGACGCCCTTCATGAACAGCACGCCCTTGTAGCGCAGCATCCGCTCGCCGTAGATCTGCAGGATGCCGCCGAGGAAGTCTTCGAGCTTGTTCGGGTCGAACGGGCGGTCGTTGCGGTACACGAACGACTTGATCTTGTCGTCATGGTGCGCGTGGTGGTGATGGTGGCCGTGGTCGTGATCGTGCGCGCATTGACCGTGATCGTGATCGCAATCGGCGTGATCGTGATCATGGCCGTGATCGTGGTGATGGTGCGCGTGATCGTCCTCGGCGAGGAAGTCGGGGTCGATCTCGAGCTTCGCGTTCAGGTTGAAGCCGCGCAGGTCGAAGATTTCCTTGATGTCGGCTTCGCCGAAATTCACGACCTTGATCGCGGCCCTCGGGTTCATGTGCATCAGGCGGTGCTTGAGATCGGCGACGGTCTGGTCGTCGACGAGGTCCGACTTCGTGATGAACAGGCGGTCGGCGAAACCGACCTGGCGCTGCACGACTTCGTGTTCGTCGAGCTGCGCGTCCGCGTGCTTCGCGTCGACGAGCGTGATGACCGCGTCGAGCAGGAAATCGTCGGCGATTTCGCTGTCGATGAAGAAGGTTTGCGCGACGGGGCCCGGGTTCGCGAGGCCGGTCGTCTCGATCACGATGCGGTCGAAGTCGAGCTTGCCTTCGCGCTTCTTCGCGGCCAGATCGCCGAGCGCGCGCGCGAGGTCGCCGCGGATCGTGCAGCAGATGCAGCCGTTGCTCATCTGGATGATCTGCTCGTTCGAATCCTGCACGAGGATTTCGTTGTCGATGTTCTCTTCGCCGAACTCGTTCTCGATCACGGCGATCTTCATGCCGTGCTGTTCGTTCAGGATGCGCTTGAGCAGCGTCGTCTTGCCGCTGCCGAGAAAGCCGGTAAGGATGGTGACGGGAGTGGCCATGTCGGTCGCCTGTGGTTCGTGAATCGGGGTCAAAACCAGGATGTGCGTCGCGCCCTCGCGCTGCGAGCCGGGGCGCACAACCATCCATTGAAACATACCTGTCAAGCCCCCGCCCGTCGTCCGGACGACAGGCGAAAGCGCTGGCCCGCCAGGCGGGGCTGGCGGACCAGGGTGTCCGCCAAGATCGGGGCGATCAGACGATTTGCAACAGCAGGCCCTTCAGATATTCGCCTTCCGGGAACGCGGCGAGCAGCGGGTGATCGACGCCCGCGCCGAGCCGCTTCAGGATGCGCGCGTCGACCTTCGCGTCGGCTGCCGCGCCCGCGACGATCTTCTGGAACAGGTCCATGTCGATCGCGCCCGAGCACGAGTACGTGAACAGCAGGCCGCCGGGGCGCAGCAGCTTGAAGCCGCTCAGGTTGATGTCCTTGTATGCGCGCGCCGCGCGATCGACGCTGTCGCGGGTCGGCGCGAACTTCGGCGGATCGAGCACGATCAGGTCGAAACGCTCGCCTTCGTCGACGAGGCGGCGCAGCGTCTTGAATGCATCCGCGTCCAGCCAGGTCGCGCGTTCGGCGTCGAAGCCGTTGGCGACGACGTTCTGCTGCGCGAGCGCGAGCGCATCGCCCGACGAGTCGATCGACACGACGCGTTTCGCGCCGCCCTTGAGCGCCGCGAGCGAAAAGCCGCCCGTATAGCAGAAGCAGTTCAGCACGTCGCGGTCGGCCGCGTACTGCGCGACGAGCGCGCGGTTGTCGCGCTGGTCGACGTAGAAGCCCGTCTTGTGGCCGTTCGGCACGTCGACGTGATAGCGCACGCCGTTTTCGTTCGCGATCAGCGTCGCGGGCGGCGCATCGCCGGCCAGCACGCCGGTCGTCTGTTCGAGCCCTTCCTTGTCGCGGATCGACACGTCCGAGCGCTCGTACACGTTCGGACAGCCCGTCGCGCCGCTGAGCGCCGCGACGATCGCGTCCTTCCACGCTTCGACACCCGCGGCCATGAACTGGCAGACGAGCTGGCCGCGCGGCGCGGCGCCGGCTTCCGCGGTGTCCGCGACGTAGTAGTCGACGATCAGCCCCGGCAGCCCGTCGGCCTCGCCGAACACGAGCCGCACCGCGCCCGTGCCGGACACCATCGTCGTGCGGTGCGCGACCGCGCGCTGCACGCGGCGCTTGAAGAACGCATGGTCGATCGGCTCGTTCTCGTCGAAGCTCCACACGCGCACGCGGATCTGCGACTGCGGGCTGTACGCGCCGCGCGCGAGGAAGCGGCCGTCGTGCGTGCGCACGATCACGGTTGCGCCGGGCGCGGGCTTGCCGTCGACGCGGTCGATCGCATTGGCGTAGATCCAGGGGTGGCGACGCAGCAGCGATTTTTCCTTGGACGGCTTGAGTGTGACGGTTTGCATGATGGGATCGAAATGGGCCGCGCCCGACGCCGACCGTTGCCGGTCGCCGCGCGCGGCGGGTAACACGGGACGCGCGTCAGTCGCGCTTCTTCGCGCGCGGATGCGCGCTGTCGTAAATCTTCGCGAGATGCTGGAAGTCGAGCGACGTATAGACCTGCGTCGCGGAGACGCTCGCGTGGCCGAGCAGTTCCTGCACCGCGCGCAGGTCGCCGCTCGACTGCAGCACGTGCGTCGCGAACGAGTGGCGCAGCACGTGCGGGTGGACGTTGGCGGGAATGCCCGCGGCGAGCGCCGCGCGCTTCACGCGCTCGCGCACGACGCCGGGCGACATCCGGTTGCCGCGCACGGACACGAACAGCGGATGCGGGTCGTGCTTCACGAACTCGCCGCGCACCGCGAGCCACGCATTCAGCGCATCGATCGCCTTGCGGCCGACCGGCACCTTGCGCTCCTTGTTGCCCTTGCCGCGCACGGTGACTTCGGCTTCGGCGAGATCGAGCCAGCCGGCCGAGCGGTAGCCGTCGGCCTGCGTGTACATGACGTCGAGCCCGATCAGCTCGGCCAGGCGCAGCCCCGACGAATAGAACAGCTCGAGGATCGCATGATCGCGGATGCTCTCGGTCGTGCCGGCGAGCGGCGCGTCCATCAGCGCCGACGCGTCGTCGACCGACAGCGCCTTCGGCAGCGTTTTCGGCCGCTTCGGCGCGCGCACCGCGGCAACCGGGTTCGCGGGCATCTCGATGCGCTGCGCGAGCCAGCGGTAGAACGCGCGCCATGCCGAAAGGCGGTGCGAGATCGACCGCGCGGACAGCCCGCCCGCATGCGCGCGCGCGACCGCGCCGCGCATGTCGGCGGCGGTCAGCGCTTCGAGCGGGCGGCCGGCCGCGAGCTTCTTCAGTTCGTCGAGTTCGTGCGTGTACGCGCGCAGCGTATGTTCCGACAGCTGCCTGACGTGCTTCAGGTTCGACAGGTAGGCGGCGACCGGATCGTCTGTCATCGTGTGCGCGGTCAGTGCGGCAGCAGGCGCGTGAGCGCTGCGCTCGCGAGCGTCGCGATCCGCGCGAGGAAGTCGGTGGCCATCCCGTCGTGGAAGCGGCGCGGATCGGGCGAGCCCAGCACCAGCAGGCCGAACGCGGGCGCGTCGGTGCCGGCGAGCGGTGCGCGCAGCGCGAGCAGTGCGACCGATGCGGCCGAGCCGTCGCCGGCCGGCGCGGCTTCAGCGCCTTCCGCCGCATTCGCGGCCGAGGCGGCTACCGCGGGCGCGAGCCACTGCGCGGCCTCGAAGCCCGTGTTCGCGCCGCAGTACGGCGTCGACAGGCCGTTCGTGAACAGGCGCACTTCCTCGCCGACCTGGCGCGCGAAGTCGGCCTGCGCGTAGGTGTCGGCGACGTCCCACACACGCAGCGCGGTTTGCGGCACGTCGAACACGTCGGCGATGCCGCCGGCGATCGTGCGCGGCAGCGCGTACGGATCGCGTTCCGCGATCACGCGCGCGGTCCAGCGGCTGAACTTCGCGGACAGGCTGTCGTTCTCGTGGCCGTACCGCACAAGCTCGGCGAGACGGCGCTCGAGATGCTTGTTCTTGTCGCGGAGCATCTCCATCTGCCGCTCCTGCAGCGAGATCGCGGCCTTGCCGTGCGGGTTCGCGAGACGGATCGTCGCGAGCAGTTCGGCATGCTGCGCGAAGAATTCGGGGTTGGCGAGCAGGTAGTCGGCGACTTCGCGATCGTTCATGTGGCTGGCGCGTTCAGTTATCAAGGGCGTTGCAGGGTCAGGCGTTCAGGTCGATTTCGCCTTCGAACACGGTCGTGGCGGGCCCGGCCATCATCAGCGCGGCGGTTTCGTCGCGCGCGCCGTCCCAGCCGATCGTCAGCGTGCCGCCGTGCGTGTGCACGGTCACCGGCGAATCGAGCAGGCCGCGCCGGATGCCGGCCGCGACCGCCGCGCACGCCCCCGTGCCGCACGCGAGCGTCTCGCCCGCGCCGCGCTCGTACACGCGCAGCTTCACTTCATTGCGCGACACGATCTGCATGAAGCCGGCGTTCACGCGCTGCGGGAAGCGCGCGTGGTGCTCGATCAGCGGGCCTTCTTCCAGCACGGGATACGCTTCGGCATCGTCGACGACCTGCACCGCATGCGGATTGCCCATCGATACGGTCGAGATCCAGCGCGTCGCGCCGCCGACGTCGAGCGGCCACAGCGTGTCGCGGCCTTCGGTGCGGCCGTCGAGGCCCGACGCGTCGAACGGCACCTGCGCCGGCGCGAACACGGGCGCACCCATGTCGACGACGACTTCGCCGTTGTCCTGCAGCGTCAGCGTAATCAGGCCCTTCATGACCTGAACGCGCACGCTGCGCTGGTCGGTCAGGCCGCGGTCGCTGACGAATTTCACGAAGCAGCGCGCGCCGTTGCCGCAGTGTTCGACTTCGCCGCCGTCGCAATTGAAGATCCGGTACTTGAAATCCGCGCCGTCGACGGTCGGTTTTTCGACGAGCAGCAACTGATCGGCGCCGATGCCGAAGTGCCGGTTGGCGAGCGCGCGCACCTGCGCTTCGGTGAGCGGCGGCAACGCGCGCGAATAGCCGTCGAGCACGACGAAGTCGTTGCCCGCGCCGTGCATCTTGGTGAACGAGAGTTTCACTGGGTCCGGGATTCCATGACGAACAAGGCGGCCAGCCCGACGCGAACGGCCGGTGGCCATGCCGGGCGGCCTCGTTCGTCGTGCTGATCTCAGCCGTAAATGATACATGCAGCCGACAGGGGCGTCCCGCGCGGACGGAGGCGGTGAGTCTGTTGCGCAGGCGGAAAGGGGGCGGTATCCGGCAGGCACGCGCGAAAGGCGTGCCGAAGGTGGCGAGGGCGCAGGCGCGCGCATGACGGCGCGCCCGCGGGTTTCGCCCGGCAGGGTCAGTACAGGCTCGGTTCGCCGGGCGGGCGCGTCTTGAAGCGCTTGTGGACCCAGTAGTACTGCTCGGGCATCAGCGGGATCTGTTCCTCGAGGAATTCGTTCATCCGCCGCGCGTCGAGATCGTCGTCGCCGGTCGGGTATCGATCCCACGGCTTGAATACCTTCAGCCGGTAACCCTTGTAGTTCGGCAGCACCTCGCCGATGAACGGCACGACCTGCGCGCGGCCCGTCTTCGCGAGCCGGCCGACGGCCGTCAGCGTGCAGGCCGGCACGCCGAAGAACGGAACGAACGTCGAGTTGCGCAGCCCGTAGTCCATGTCGGCGCCGAGCATCACGGGCTTGCGGTCGCGCAGCCAGCGCAGCACGACGCGCGCGCTGTCCGCGCGGCCGACCATCTCGGCGTCGAAGCGCCCGCGCGCCTTCTTCGCTTCTTCCTCGAGCACCGCGTTCGAGAACGGCTGGTAGAGCGATCCGCAGCGGCGCTGCAGCGACCGGTTGAGCCAGATCGAACCGGCTTCGATGCCGACGAAGTGCAGGCCGAGGAACAGCGTCGGCGGCAGGTCGGGATCGGTGAGGTCGACCGCGCTGTCGATCTGGATCAGCTTCTCGAGCTTCTTCGCGGAGCCGAACCACTGCACGCTGCGCTCGACGTAGCTGCGGATCGCATGGCGGAAATGCAGGCCGGCCACTTCCTCGCGCCGTTCGTCGCTCCAGTCCGGGAAGCAGAGTTTCAGGTTGGTGTGTACGATGCGCTTTCGCCGGCTGGGGATCTGGTACAGCAGCCAGCCGAGACCGTCGCCGAGCCGCGCGGTCAGGCCGTACGGCAACAGGGCGAGCAGCTTCAGGAAGCCGATGGCGAGATGCGTGCCGAGGCGGCCTAGCATGCGGCACCTCCGTGGGGCCGGATGGCCGGCGCGTTGCGAGCAGGGTGGTAAGACGGCGGAAGAAACAGCACGGGCAGCGCTCTGTGACAATTCAGGAAAGCCGCTATAATACGGGCTTCGCCGAGTTAACTGACAACTTGCGGGGCGAAGCCGGCTGGCGCGAAGCGCGCTGCCCGGTTCTGGTAATCCGCTAAAGCGTCGCCGCTTCAGGCCCACCGAAGCTGGCTACGTGAAACCAACCGTAACCACACAGGAGCCTGAAAAAGTGGCAAACGATTATCTCTTCACGTCCGAATCCGTCTCCGAAGGCCATCCGGACAAAGTCGCGGACCAAATCTCGGACGCGATTCTCGACGCCATCCTCGAGCAGGACAAATATTCGCGCGTTGCGGCGGAAACGCTGTGCAACACGGGTCTCGTCGTGCTGGCCGGTGAAATCACCACGACGGCCAACATCGACTACATCCAGATCGCGCGCGACACGATCAAGCGCATCGGCTACGACAACACCGACTACGGCATCGACTACAAGGGTTGCGCGGTGCTCGTCGCGTACGACAAGCAGTCTCCGGACATCGCCCAGGGCGTCGATCGTGCACACGACGACAACCTCGACCAGGGCGCGGGCGACCAGGGTCTGATGTTCGGTTATGCATGCGACGAAACGCCGGAACTGATGCCGCTGCCGATCTACCTGTCGCACCGTCTCGTCGAGCGCCAGGCCAGCCTGCGCCGCGACGGCCGCCTGCAGTGGCTGCGCCCGGACGCGAAGTCGCAGGTGACGGTCCGCTACGTCGACGGCAAGCCCGATTCGATCGACACCGTCGTGCTGTCGACGCAGCACGCACCGGACATCGAGCTGCCCGCGCTGCGCGAAGCCGTGATCGAGGAAATCATCAAGCCGACACTGCCGGCCGACCTGATCAAGGGCGACATCAAGTTCCTCGTGAACCCGACCGGCCGGTTCGTGATCGGTGGCCCGCAGGGCGACTGCGGCCTGACGGGCCGCAAGATCATCGTCGATACGTACGGCGGTGCCGCACCGCACGGCGGCGGCGCGTTCTCGGGCAAGGATCCGTCGAAGGTCGACCGTTCGGCTGCGTATGCAGGCCGCTACGTCGCGAAGAACATCGTCGCCGCCGGCCTCGCGTCGCGCGCGCTGATCCAGGTGTCGTACGCGATCGGCGTTGCCGAGCCGACCTCGGTGATGGTCAACACGTTCGGCACGGGCCGCGTGTCGGATGCGGTGATCACGAAGCTCGTGCGCGAGCACTTCGACCTGCGTCCGAAGGGCATCATCAAGATGCTCGACCTGCTGCGCCCGATCTACGAGAAGACCGCTGCTTACGGCCACTTCGGCCGCGAAGAGCCGGAATTCTCGTGGGAAGCGACCGACAAGGCGCTCGCACTGGCCGAAGCGGCCGGCGTGGAGCCGACGGCACGCGTCGCGTAAGCGTCGTTCGCCGGGAAAGCATCCCGGCGCTGTTGTCCGTTCTGCCGTGGTGTAACCGGTAGCTGCTGCGACCCAACGATGCCCCCGCAAGTCACCGACTTGCGGGGGCATTTTCTTTTCTCGAATGGGGCTCTCGACGTGCTTTGACACGCTGGCTCCTGTCCCTCCCGCCTGTCCCCGCCCACCCCGGGCATATGATTTTCATTTCGGATCAGCCGTCTCGCGCGCGTGCATGACGTCCGATGAATCTCTCGGATTAGGTTCAATTCTATTTTCTATGAAAACGATTATTCAGGGATTCGATTTTTTATTTCGTATTCATACTGAATTTGGTTGAATTCGATAATCTATCTCTGATTAGTTACAAATGTTGATATTCGTTCACGTTGACCGATTTGTAATGAGGAAGTAAGTTTTGTGTGGCGGGGCGAAATTGATTTTCGTCTTGCCTGAAAACTTAGTTTTTTATTTATGGAGAAAGAAATGGAAGCGAATCAATTGAAGAATCAAATCAATGCGGAAGTGCAGATCAGCGAGGGCGATCTTGAGGTCGCCGTGCGGCAAGAGCCTGCGGATTTCACTGCAATCAATGTCGAAGGCTGTCTGAGCAGCTCCAGCGTACTGGGCTAATACGAGCAAAGTACTGGCGCGGGCGGGAGGCGGGGCACACCGACTCTCGCCTGCCACGGAGGAGGATGACATGAAAAAAATCGAGGCAATGGATTTTCCGTTGTTCGTGAAATGGTACATCACGCAACGATGCAACTTGCGTTGTACGCATTGCTATTTGACTGATTACACGAAATCACCGTTGTTGTCGGAAATTATTCCGATTGTTGATTATCTCGGAGGGCGCGGCGTTTTTGGGATCGTTCTGATAGGCGGCGAGCCAGTCGTGCGGAGTGACTTGGCCGAGATCGTCAAGAGAATCAGCGCATACGGCATCCGGACGAAAATCGCGACTAATGCGACGCTGATCGATGCTGACAAGGCGCGCGAGCTGGTCGATGCGGGGGCGCACCAATATCAGGTCAGTCTTGAGAGCCCTGTTCCGGCTGAAAACGATGCGATACGCGGCGCCAATACGTTTGCGCAGACGGTGACGGGAATCCGGGCGCTGGTCGATGCCGGTGCCCATGTCAGCGTGGCGTTTACGTTGAGCGGATCGAATCATCAGCGGCTTGAACACATGTTCGAGCTTGCTGCCGACTTGGGCGTCGCGGGGATCAAATTCAACGCATTCATCCCGATCGGAACCGGACGGCTGTTAGGACGTGATCATTTTTTGACTCCGGCCGTGTGCAAGCTCATTGCGGACTCGATCGTTCATCATGCATCCCGATTTCCGGGTCTCGAGATCGAGGGCGGTGCGTTCGTCAAGCGAATACACATATCACCGTACCGGTCATCCGCAGATGCCACTTTCGGGTGCGGCGCAGGTACGACCTCGATGATCATCAACAGCGATCTGACCGTATCGGCGTGCGACATGCTTGTCGAAGAGGACAGAACCGACCGAGCCATACAGTCGCCAGCCGAACTTGATGCACTGTGGAGACATGATCCGTTGTTCCGGCGGTGGCGCGGGCAAGGTCAAGGCGAGCGTACGCGTACGATCCGATCGTTCGATGGCGTGCATCAGCACGGGTGTCACGTCGCGTTCAATGCATATTCGCGCGATCTCTTTACAGTGGAAGACGCATGACGTGCGACGAATTGACACGTTGGCGCCACCTTTGCTACTTGCAGGGGTGCTTGGCGCTCGAGGCGTTTTCCGCACCGGTCCTCGTACTTTTCTATACGTCCTACGCTGGCTTCACATTCGCCGAATATGGCTCTGTCATATCGTTGATTTTTGTGTTCCTGTGGGCGCTGGAGATTCCGACAGGGGCCTTTGCCGATCGATACGGGAGAAAGCGCGCATTGGTGGCCGGCAACGTCGTGTACCTCGCCGCCATGTTTTGCCTGATCCAGTATGGCCGCGGGTTGTCGCCCTGGGTGATTGCGTTTCTGTTTGCATGTGGCGGTGCGCTGTCGAACGGAGCGTTTCAATCCATGATGTTCGACGCGTTTGCGGCCAGAGGCCGAGATGCTGACTTCCATACTGTCAATGCCCGAGCCACAAGTTTGTCGCTGTTATGTGGCGGTGCGGCTTCGGTGATGGGTGGATGGTTTGCGTCGCGATCGCTCGCGCTGCCGATGTATGTCGACATGGGCATCCTGCTCATGTTGACCTTGGCCTTCGTGGTGTGGCTTCGCGAGCCGATGCGCGAACATCCGTCCCGGCGACCGGGGATTGTCGACATTGCGAGAGATGGCGCTGCCGTCTGTATTTCACGCCGTCCGCTGCTCATCGTCATCTTGATTGCGGCAGTTACATTTGCTTGCCTGCGTGCAGGCTTCAATTTCTATCAGCCGCTGCTGCAGGCCGGCGGCGCGGATGTCGAGAAGATCGGATGGATTTTCGCTGCGATGTATGCGTTCTCGGCGGTGACGGCGTATGCGTTTAGCCACATACGGAAATCCACATTGCTTTCGCGGGCTCCATTAACTGCCGTGATTCTCATGTTCGCGGCGGCGGCGTTCCTGGTGGCCGTTCCGGACGCCCTGGCTTCGCCGGGCTGGGTACTGCTTGCGATTGCGTGCCATCAAATTGTCCGGGGTATGTACCCGTCCTATACCACCTATCTGATCAACCGTTGCTTGCCGGCCGGCGCGGTCAATCGGACCACGATTTTGTCGGCAGCATCCCTCGTGCGTGCCGTGTGTACCGCGCTTTTCGTGTGGGTAAGCGGGGTAGCGGCCGAGCGAATGGGATTCGCGGGTGCGTTCATCGCACTCAGTGCGTGTGCCGCAATCCTGGTCGGGGCGATTTCACTTTTTCGAGTTGATGCCGATGCCGCACGTATCTCCCCTGTTTCTTCCTCAAGTGATTAGCCTTTACATCACGTATCGCTGTCAGTCACGCTGCCGGCATTGCTTCTTGGTCGAAAACGGCAAGATCGGCCGCTATGAGTTGCCGCTCGAGCAGTGTCTGTCGGTCATCGACGAGGCGTACGAGCATCGCGTGTACATGCTCGTACTGTCGGGTGGAGAGCCGCTCCTCCATCCGGGATTCGACCTGATCGTCGGGCGTGCGCGAAGTCTTGGCATGTTGCCGCTGATCGGCCTGACCGGCACCGGCGTCACAACGGAGCATGTCGAGACGCTTTGCAGGCACGGCATTCCGAGCGTCCAGGTCAGCCTCGATGGGGCCGTGGCGCAAACGAACGACGCTATCCGCGGCACGGGAAATTTTGTCGAAGTTGCCGGCGCGGTTGCTCGGCTGCGTTCGGCTGGCCTCAAGGTCAATCTCGCCCTGTGTCTGCATCAGCGCAACTGGCTCGAAGCGGAGGCGCTGTTTGAATGGGCTGCGCGGCTCGGCATCGCACGCGTCAAGCTGACGTTCTACGAAACGTCGGGAAATAACGCCGTGTTCAAGGCGCTTGCGTCGGACATGAAGCAGCAAGTCTTGCGAATCGCGTCCGGTTTCATGTCCCGCCATGCGCAGAGTGACTGGATTGCCTGTCCTACTCATGACGTCTGGACTGGCCGGGAGATCAGGCTGACGAAGCGTCTGCCCCCGCTTGTCATTGGCGCGGACGGAGAACTTACCGCGGGCGAATGGGGCGAGCGAATCGGGTCGCTATCGGAGGGCTCGCTGGCCGAGCAGTATTGCGCATTCGTTCAAGCCAAACAGGCAGCGTTCTTTGAGCGCTTCGTCCACGATGCGGCGGTGCAATACGAAATAGCAAGCACGACCGGAACGGATCGTTGCATCGCATCGAATGCGTTGATTTACGAGCATGACGGGCAGCGTCACATCGTCATCAGCGAACGGCTGAAAGGCGCGCTGCGCTTTTTCACGACGCTGCATGAGATCGGTCACGTTGCGACTCGCACGCTTGCGGCCGATCCGAGGGGTCACGCTTCGGAGGAAGTGGAGCGCCGGGTCAACCGGTGGGTGCTGAACGCGTTGCGGGACCACATCTCAACGGACTCGCTGGCCGAGTATGTGGCGCGGTGGCCGAACACTCCGAGGCCGCGTTGTATCGACTCGTCGATCGGCAACTCGCTCGGGATTTGATCAACTATTGGGGATAGATAGGGAGGCTCGGATGTACGAAATCAATCGGTGCTTGGTCGAGCGGAAGGCGGATCGCAGCTTTTTTGATGCGTCGCGATTTTTTGTATTCAAGTTCAACCCGAATGGGTACGCGATCATCGAGGCACTGGCTATGGGGCAGTTTTCGCGAGAGCGTTTCGTGATGTTATGCGATGACCTCGAAATGCCCCCGGAATCGACGAACGTGTTCTGGGACAAATGCATCAGGCATGGAATCGACTTTGAATTCGGGGCCGACCGTTCCAGGCACACAATGAGGCGGTGGGGTGGCAGGCAGTGATTGAGGCGCCAAGGTGGGAAACGGGCGTTTCGGCCTTGGCGCATCGTGGCGGACGATCGCTGTCTGCGCGCTGTTTGAAGGGGTTAGCGCGCACCGAACCCGAACCAGCCATTGCTGGCCGCGAGGCGGCGCGGCCGGTTGACGCGGCGTTGCGGGCCGAGCGCGCGGCGCAGCGCGAGCGCGCGCAGCGACGACGGCTTCTGCAGCAGCGAGCGCAGGCCGGCACGGCGTGCGAACGTCTGCGCGCTCATCATCGAGAAAAACGCGTGGAACCACGCGCGGATGCCGTCGAGCCGGCCGTGCGCGGGCGCGCGCTCGGCCAGCGCCTGCGTGCGTGCGCGGTGATGGCGCAGCGGGCGGGCAGGAGCGGACGGCACGACGCGCTTTGCAGCGCGGTTGAGACGGGAAGTCAGACGGAATGGCATGTGAACGATGCTTCGCTTGTATGGATGGCGCCCTTGAAGAGCGCACTGGTATGAACGGCCTCGGATTGCGCAACGGATCTTACCGAAAGCCGCTGCGCGCCGCGCCCGCCAGAATTGACAGGCCGCGACAGGCTACAGGGGATTCATGACGGGCAAAAGTCGCGATAAACCCTTGTGCCACAAGGCGTGTGCCGCATACCGCCTGTCGGTGAGGCCAACGCCGCGCCGCACAGTTCCCTTGCGCCAGATCAAATCGGCGATTGGCATGCCCCTGCGTACGACAATGGCGCTGTTCGCGGCATCCGGCGCCGATTTACAATCGTCACATTCACACAATAAACGTCTGGCATCCCATGTCGTCTCCATTGCAGTCGGAATCGATCCGCGCGCAAGTCGCGGAATTGCGCGAACGCGGGTTCGTCGTCGCGCGTGGCCTCGTCGGCGAGCAGCAATGCGCGGCGCTCAAACGGATTGCAGAGCGGCAGTTGCAGGAGGCTGCCGAGCCGATCGAATTCGAGGCGGACCTGCGCTACCCGGGCGCACCCGAGTCGAAGCATGCGCCGGGCGGGCACACGGTGCGGCGGCTGCTCGATGCGTACTCGCGCGATCCGGCATTTGCCGAGCGCGCGGTCGCACCCGAAATCGGCGCGTGGATGCGCGAGTATTTCGGCGAAGAGCCCGTGCTGTCGCGCGCGCATCACAACTGCATGATGACGAAGCATCCCGCGTACGGCAGCCTGACGGGCTGGCATCGCGACTTCCGCTACTGGGCGTTCGAGCGTTCGGACATGGTGTCGGTATGGCTCGCGCTGGGGCCGGAAACGAACGAGAACGGCGCGCTGTGGCTCGTGCCGGGTTCGCATACGGCCGAATTCGGGCCTGAAGCGTTCGACGAAGCGAAGTTCTTCCGCAGCGACCTGCCGGAGAACCGGAAGATGATCGACGCGGCCACGTGCCCGTCGCTCCAGGCGGGCGACGTCGTGTTCTTCCACAGCAATACGCTGCATTCGGCCGGGCAGAACCGTTCCGACCAGGTGAAGTTCTCGCTCGTGTACACGTATCACGGCGCGAGCAACCGGCCGGTGCCCGGCACGCGCTCGGCGGCGAAGCCGGAAGTGCAGTTCTAGGTGCGGATCGGTCGGCGCGGCGAGGCCGCGACGGTCACGCGATGCGGCGCATCGCGGGCGAATGAAGCAACGGGCGGCCTGGCCGCCCGTTTCGTTTTGCTCCGCCCGATCCGGGTGACGCGGGCCGTTCGCGCGGCTGTGCGATCAGCGCTTGCCGCCCGGCATCGCGAGGCCGATCAGACCGACGAACGATGCGACGGCGCCGCCCACGATCAGCAGGATCGTCTTCGTGGCGGGCGAGCCGGTGAAGAGGCGCGACATGTTGTCGTTGATCGAATGGAACGACTGGCCGCCGAAATACAGCAGCACGACGCCGCCGACGAGCAGCGCAACCGAGATGACTCGGGACATACCAACCTCGCTGAAACGATGATTCGAGACGCCGCAGTGTAGGCGACGACCGCGGTCGCGTCCATCGCCGTGCGCGCATCCGCCGCCTTCGTTACCATAGCCGTCGTGCGTTTCCTTCGCCGCCGTCGCGCCCTGGGCGCGGCCGGCGCGCGCCCCTCCCTCCGACGTCCTGACGGGAAATACTCATGGCCTACGAAGCAGCTTCCGAACGTTATGCGGACATGCAATACCGCACCTGCGGCAAATCCGGGCTCAAACTGCCCGCGCTGTCGCTCGGCCTGTGGCACAACTTCGGCGACTCGACGCCGATCTCGACGCAGCGCGAGATTCTGCGCACTGCGTTCGACCTCGGCATCAACCACTTCGATCTCGCGAACAACTACGGGCCGCCGTACGGCAGCGCAGAAACCAACTTCGGCCGGCTGCTGAACGAGGATTTCCGGCCGTATCGCGACGAACTGCTGATCTCGACGAAAGCCGGCTGGGACATGTGGCCGGGGCCGTACGGCAGCGGCGGCGGGTCTCGCAAGTACGTGCTCGCGAGTCTCGACCAGAGCCTGCAGCGGATGGGGCTCGACTACGTCGACATCTTCTATTCGCACCGCTTCGACGCGCATACGCCGCTCGAGGAAACGGCGGGCGCGCTTGCATCGGCCGTGCAGCAGGGCAAGGCGCTCTACATCGGCATTTCGTCGTATTCGGCGGCGAAGACGCGCGAGATGGCCGAGTTGCTCGCGCAGTACAAGGTGCCGCTGCTGATCCATCAGCCTTCGTACAACATGCTGAACCGCTGGATCGAGAGCGACCTGCTCGGCGCGCTCGACGACGTCGGCGCGGGCAGCATCGCGTTCACGCCGCTCGCGCAGGGGCTGCTCACGTCGAAGTACCTGAACGGCGTGCCGGCCGATGCGCGCGTGAACAAGCCGGGCGGCGGCTCGCTGAAGCAGGATCACCTGAGCGCGGATAACCTCGAGCATGTGCGCAAGCTCAACGCGATCGCCGAACGGCGCGGCCAGAGCCTCGCGCAGATGGCGCTTGCGTGGGTGCTGCGCAATGGCCGCGTGACGTCCGCGCTGATCGGCGCGAGCCGTGCCGAGCAGGTGCGTGAAAACGTCGGCGCGCTGAAGAACCTCGAATTCTCGGCGGAGGAACTCGCGGAGATCGATCGTTACGCGACGGAAGGCGGCATCAATCTGTGGGAAAAGCCGTCCACCGATCAGGCGATCTGACCGGCAGTCGATACGGCATGCGAAACATCGCATGCCGGTATCACCGGCCCGCAGACAGCACGTCGCATCGTTGCGGCGCAGCGATGCGCGTCAGGCACGGATACGCCGCTAGAGTAGCGCAGGCAGGCCTTCGACCAGCAATACCGCGACGCCGACGCCGAGGATGACGCCCAGCACGCGCAGCAGGTTGTGGCGGAATTCGGTTGCGCACGGCACCGCGCCGAGAAATAGCGCTCCGGCCAGCGCCATCGGAATCAACAGGATGAAGTCGCCGATCGTGAAATAGGTCGTCATGCGTGTCTCCAGTGTCGGCCGGAGTGAGCGCTTTAGCGGTTACTCCGGCCCCATCCCCTTGTGGGACGTCGGCCGGAGTTAGCGCTTCAGCGCTTACTTCGGTCCCATGCCGGGTGTTTCTAGTATTGGTCCGACCCGATTGCGAGCGGGGCGGTCGATTCGAGTATAGGCAACCCGGCGATGTTTTCGCTATCCGAACCATTAAAAATCAGCGGAAAGTCCCGCGAGTCGCACATTTTTCCCGCAAGTTCGACGAAAGCCTTGCGCGCATCTTTCCCGTTCCTTTCGATTTTCGTGGAATTGTCGTATGTGTCCGATGCAGGCCGCCGCACTTGCGGGTGCGGCGACCTGTCCGCTTACGCGCGGTCGGGCTGCGTGCGTGCGGCCGGCGCGCGGAACACGAGCGCGAGCCCCGCGATGATCGCACCCATGCCGGCGAGCGCGAGCGGTTCGGGCCGGTTGCCGAGCCACACGGCATCCATCAGCGTGGTGACGACGGGCACGAGATAGAACAGGCTCGTCACATTGACGAGATCGCCGCGCTGCATCAACCGGTAGAACAGCAGTTGCGCGATCACCGAAATCACGATGCCGAGCCACAGGAGCGGCACGACGAACGCCCAGTTCATGTCGAACGAAATCGGCCGGAACGGCACGATCGCCACGCACAGCGCGAGGCCGATCGCATTTTGCAGCGGCAGCACGTCGGCCGGCGCCGCGCGTACGCGTTTTTGCAGCAGCGAGCCGACGGTCAGCGCGACGAGCGCCGTGAGCGCGCACGCGATGCCCGCCGGCGGCAGGCCGGCATCGCCCACGCCGCGGCATACGACGAGCGCGAGACCGGCCAGCGACAGCGCGAGCCCCGCGACGCGCACGGGCTGCCAGCGCCGCTCGACGATCGCCAGCGTGAGGATCGGCTGCACGCCGAGGATCGTCGCGAGCACGCCCGGCGCGATCCCGCGCTCGAGCGCGAGCAGGTAGAAGATCGAATAGCCGCCCATCATCAGCAGGCCGGTCAGCGCGGCCATGCGCCGCTCGCCGCGCGGCGGCAGCCAGCGTTTGCGCATGAAGGCCAGTGCGAGCAGCACGAGCGACGCGAGCGCGAAACGCGCGGTGAGAAAGACGAACGCGGATGCGTGACGCAGACCGAGTTCAGCGAAGATCGCACCGCTGCTCCACAGCAGCACGAAGAGCGACGTCACTCCATGCGCGGCAAGCGCGCGTTTGAACGAAACCATGTGAATCCACCTGTCGAACGGATCGGAACGTTCCATCCGCGCGCGCAGCAATGCGCCGTGCGTCACGACGCAGGAACGGAAGCCGACGGGCGAATGGAAGACGAAACGGAAGCCGGCTGGTCAGCCGGCGCGTGCCGCCGGAGGGGGCGGCGCGGCGCCGACGAGCGGCGGTGCGACAGGAGGCGGGAGGACCGACGGATGCGCGCACGCCTGCGGCCGCGAGTCGAACTGCGGCCGGGATTTTGCGAGGGCGGACGTGAGCGGATGCATCGTGTCGGAAAGCGGTTGAACGCGAATGAGCGTCAAAGGTACCGCAAGGCCGGCATCCGGCGCAACAACCGTCGGCGGCTCCGCATGACGAAAGACGCGCTGCGGCGATGCCGGGCGACGCTTGCGCGCCGGCGGCTGCGCGGGCCGCATTCGAGACAGGGGGAGGCGACAGCGCGCGACGCAGGCGGCGTGGTTCCGGGGCGGGCTCGGTCACGCGAATTCTCCTGGCGACTTGGCACCGGACAAACGATGCGCACGTTGCGTCAATCACGTGCGCGCCGCGGCGCCGGGCGGATTCGGCGGGCAGTCACATTCGACAGGGTATGATGGGGGTATCCGCCCGTGCAAGCGCACGGGCGGCGCAGTGGTTGATTGGAGACATTCGACGAATTCGCGGCACTTCGCCTGCTTCTTCTTCTTTTCGCGCTTCGATAAACCGTGAACAATGGGATTACGCGCAACGCTCCGTCGAGAGCGGCGCGGATCGCGCATTTGCCGGCTCGCCAGCGGGCCGGGTTTCAAGATTCAAGAGTGGGGAACCATCATGCATGTCGGGTCGATTGTCTGCACTACCCATATCGCGGTGCCGAAGGGCGCGCGCGGCATCGTCCAGCGCATCCTGGGCGACATGGCCATGGTGACCTGGTACGCGGGCGTGCCGGGTGAGTCGAAAGAACTCAACACCGAGCCGTTCTTTCTCGAGGATCTGATCGACACCGGTGAATCCGTGCTGCCGGCCGGCGCGGCGCTTCACTAAGCGCACACCGCACCGGACGCTCGTCTTTCGGCCCGGCTGGCGGCACAATGCGGGGCATGACAGACGCCACTTCCGCTCCCGCTTCTCCCGCCGGCCCGCCGTTCGCCGGCCTCACGCCCGAGTGCGTGCTCGACGCGCTCGACAGCGTGCTGATGCCGGCCGGCCTGCGCACCGACGGGCGCCTGCTCGCCCTCAACAGCTACGAAAACCGCGTGTACCAGGTCGGCATCGAAGACGGCCCGCCGGTCGTCGCGAAGTTCTACCGCCCGGCGCGCTGGTCGGACGATGCGATCCTCGAAGAGCACGCGTTCGTCGCCGAACTCGCCGAGCGCGAGATTCCGGCGGTGCCTGCGCGCACGTTCGACGGCCGCACGCTGCACGCGTTCGGCGGCTTCCGTTTCTCGATCTTCGAGCGGCGCGGCGGCCGCGCCCCCGATCTCGATCGCAGCGACACGCTCGAATGGCTCGGCCGCTTCATCGGCCGGATTCATGCGGTCGGCGCGACGCAGCCGTATGTCGCGCGTCCGGTGCTCGACATCAACACGTTCGGCTATGAGCCGCGCGACTACCTGCTCGCGCACGATTTCATTCCGGAAGACGTACGACCCGCGTACGAGACGGCGGTCACGCTCGCGCTCGAAGGTGTCGAGGCCGCGTTCGAACGTGCGGGCGAGATCCGCCTGCTGCGCACGCACGGCGACTGTCATCCGAGCAACGTGCTGTGGACCGATGGCGGCCCGCATTTCGTCGATTTCGACGACAGCCGGATGGCGCCCGCGATCCAGGATCTGTGGCTGCTGCTGCCGGGCGATCGCGAAGGCGCGTCGCGCGCGCTGGCGGACCTGCTGGCCGGCTACGAGGATTTCTGCGAATTCGAACCGCGCGAGCTGCATCTCGTCGAAGCGCTGCGCACGCTGCGGCTGATCCACTACGCGGCATGGCTCGCACGGCGCTGGGACGACCCCGCGTTCCCGGCCGCGTTTCCGTGGTTCAACACGCATCGTTACTGGGAAGCGCGCGTGCTCGAACTGCGCGAGCAGATCGGCGCGATGCAGGAAGGGCCGCTCTGGCCCGTGTAACGGCGCGCGGCAGGCTTGCGCGGGCCGCGGCGCGATGCGCGCGGCCCGTCCGGTTAGAACTTCAGCATCAGCTTGATCAGCGCGGCGAAGCGCTTGCCGTACGGCGGCGCGAGCAGGTTGCGCGCGTTCAGGCGCGCCTGCGTGAGCACGGGCTTCATCTTCGAGAACGTCACGAAGCCGTCGTAGCCGTGGTACGCACCCATGCCGCTCGCACCGACGCCGCCGAACGGCAGGCTGCCGCACGCAATGTGCATCAGCGTTTCGTTGATCGACACGCCGCCCGAGATCGTTTCGCGCATCACGCGGTCGATCGTGCCGCTGTCCTCGTCGAACAGGTAGAGCGCGAGCGGACGCGGGCGCGCATTCACGTACGCGATCGCCTCGTCGAGCCGCTCGTACGGCACGAGCGGCAGCAGCGGCCCGAAGATTTCCTCCTGCATCAGTTGCGACGCGGCGGGCACCTGCGTGATCGCGCACGGCACGAAGCGGCGCGACGCGGGGTCGGACTGCGCGTCGGACAGCGGGTGCAGTTGCGCACCGGCCATCTGTGCATCGTTCGCGAGTTGCTGCAGCCGGGCGTAATGGCGCGGCGACACGATCGTCGTGTAGTCGCGGTTGGCCGACAGGTCGGGATACATCTTCGCGAATCGCGCTCGCGCCCGCTCGATGAACGCGGCTTCCATGCCGCGCGGCAGCAACACGTAGTCGGGCGCGATGCAGGTCTGGCCCGCGTTCAGCGTCTTGCCCGCGACGATCGCATCGACGGCCGCATCGAAGCGTGCATTCGGTCCGACGATTGCCGGCGACTTGCCGCCGAGTTCGAGCGTGACGGGCGTGAGGTTGTCGGCAGCCGCGCGCATCACATGGCGGCCGACCTGCGTCGAGCCGGTGAACAGCAGATGATCGAACGGCAGCCCGCTGAATGCGGCGCCGACCTCCGCATCGCCGTTCACGACCGCGACGTGGTCGCGCGCGAAGGTCTTCGCGATCAATTGCTCGAACAGCGCCGACGTGCGCGGCGTCAGTTCGGACATCTTGACGATCGCGCGGTTGCCGGCCGCGAGCGCGCAGATCAGCGGGCCGGCCGCGAGCAGCACCGGGTAGTTCCACGGCACGACGATGCCGACCACGCCGAGCGGCTGAGGAATCACCTTCGCGCGCGCCGGGCGCAGCCACTTGTTCATCGGCTTGCGGATCGGTTTCATCCAGCGCTTGCCGTGCTTGAGCGCGTCGTCGATCTCTTCCTTCGCCATCCAGACTTCCGACAGCAGCACTTCCTGCTTCGCACGATGGCCGAAATCGGCGCTGATCGCGTCGGCGAGCGCGTCCGCGTTGTCGATCAGCATCGTGCGCAGCGCGCGCAGGTGCTGCACACGCGTTTCCCACGCCGGGTACGGTGCGCGCAGGTAGGCCGCGCGCTGGTCGCGCAGCAGCGACGTCAGCGCATCGGCCGACGACAGTGCTTGCGGGGCCAGTTCGGGCAGGTCGTTCTTCATGTTGTCTCCTCCAGTTGGGCCTGGCTTGTCGGCCAGCCGTCACGCCGCACGCGAGCGCTCGGCGAGCGCGGCGACGCGGATCGGGGTGGTGCGCGTCGCGCGGCCTGATGCGACGCATGCTTGAAAATCGGTTGCAGCGTGAGGCGGGCGTCGCATCCGCGCGACGGTATCCGCATCCGAAAACCGCGCCGCGGCGTGTGCGCGTGCCGCCCGATACGGCTGCTGCCGGGCACGCGACGCGGCAGCGCGAGCGTCTGCCGGTGCAGCGAAGCGGGGCAGCGCGACGCACACACCTGTGCGGGTTGCAGCGCATCGTGCTGCTGCGGCAGACGGCCGTCCAAACGGTCGGCGACCACGCGTGCCGTTCGATTTCGATCGGCCGCGCGCATGTCGCTGCAGGTCCCCGCGCGGACAGTCGTTTGAAATGAAATGCGGGCCGCGCGCGTCGCATCCGGGCAACCCGGTCGGCACGCAGCCTGCAGAACCTGACGCTGCATCTTCGTCTCTCCCGTTTCGCGACGGATCGGCTTCTCGTGGCCGGCGCGTCGCGCGAAGCGAATCGATACATCTTAAATTTAGTTCACGCGGGCGTTTAGAGGAATCGCTCTTGAATCCGCGCGCCGCACGCACGACGGCCATTCCTACAATGCCCGAACATTACAAGAGGGGACGCGGTCGCGCGGCGGTGCCGGGCGCCTCCCATGACACGACGGAGACGTGACATGCAATACGACTACATCATCGTCGGCGGCGGATCGGGCGGTTCGAGCCTGGCAGGCCGTCTCGCCGATGCCTGCCCCGATGCGACGATCGCGCTGATCGAGGCCGGCTCGCATACGGAGCGCAACCTGCTCGTCAACATGCCGGTCGGCATCGCGGCGCTGGTGCCGTTCAAGCTCGGCACGAACTACGGCTACGAGACGGTGCCGCAGCCTGGCCTCGGCGGGCGGCGCGGCTACCAGCCGCGCGGGCGCGGGATGGGCGGCTCGAGCGCGATCAACGCGATGATCTATACGCGCGGCCATCCGGGCGACTACGACGAGTGGGCGCAGCTCGGCGCAACGGGCTGGGGCTGGCAGGACGTGCTGCCGTATTTCCGCCGCGCGGAAGGCAACGAGCGCGGCGCCGATGCATGGCACGGTGCGGACGGCCCGCTGTCGGTGTCGGATCTGCGCTTTCGCAATCCGTTCTCCGAACGATTCATCCAGGCCGCGCACGCGGCCGGCTATCCGCTGAACGACGACTTCAACGGCGCGACGCAGGAAGGCGTCGGCTTCTACCAGGTCACGCACCGCGACGGCTCGCGTTGCAGCGTTGCGCGTGCTTACATCTATGGCCGCAACCGGCCGAACCTGCACGTGATCACCGATGCGACGGTGCTGCGCGTCGGCTTCGACGGCAAGCGCGCGGTCGGCGTCGCGATATCGCGCAACGGCCGCGTCGAGACGCTCGGCGCGCGTGCGGAAGTGATCCTGTCGGCCGGTGCGTTCAATTCACCGCAACTGCTGATGTGCTCGGGGATCGGCCCGGCGGAGCAATTGCGCCGGCACGGGATCGCGGTCGTGCAGGATGCGCCGGACGTCGGCACGAACCTGATCGACCACATCGACTTCATCATCAACACGCGCGTGAATTCGTCTGAACTGGTCGGCGTGTGCCTGCGCGGGATCGCGAAGATGACGCCCGCGCTCGCGCGCTATTTCTCGAGCCGCACGGGGATGATGACGAGCAACGTCGCGGAGGCCGGCGGCTTCATCAAGAGCGATCCGTCGCTCGAGCGTCCCGACCTGCAGCTGCATTTCTGCACGGCGCTCGTCGACGACCACAACCGCAAGATGCACTGGGGCTTCGGCTATTCGCTGCACGTATGCGCGCTGCGGCCGTTCAGCCGCGGCACGGTGGCGCTCGCGAGCGGCGATGCGCGCGACGCGCCGCTGATCGATCCGCGTTTCTTCAGCGATACGCGCGATCTCGACCTGCTCGTGCGCGGCACGCAGGCGATGCGCCGCATCCTGTCCCAGGCACCGCTTGCATCGCAGGGCGGGCGCGAGCTGTACACGCGGGCGGACCAGAGCGAAGCCGAGCTGCGTGCGACGATCGTCGCGCATGCCGACACGATCTATCACCCGGTCGGCACGTGCCGGATGGGTTCCGATGCGCGCGCGGTCGTCGATCCGCAACTGCGCGTGCGCGGCGTCGAAGGGCTGCGCGTGGTGGATGCGTCGGTGATGCCGACGCTGGTCGGCGGGAACACCAATGCGCCGTCGGTGATGATCGGCGAACGCGCGGCGGACTTCATCGTCGCGGCGCGCAGGGGCGGCGTGCCGCGCGGCGAGGCGGCCGCGGCGGTGCACGGCCGCTGAGCGGCATGCACCGGGCGGCGGCCGGCGCAAACCCGTTATCAGCGGGAACAGGCCTTATGCAAACGTATCGACGAGGCCGGCGCGGCCCACGCTCGCGGCGGCCGGTGCGGATTGCGCAGCGTCGGTGGGTGCATCGACGGCTGACGATCCGCCGTGTCCGCGCCGCGGCGACTGGCCGCCGGCGAAGGTCTGTTGCGGGTTCTGCTGCTGCGATGCGAAGCCGCCGTCGCTGACGGACGCGCTGCCGAGCCCGAGCCCGCCCGCTTCCATCGCATCGCGCAGCTTCGGCAGCGCGGCTTCGACCGCGTCGCGCACCTGCGCATGCTGCGATACGAACAGCGCGTGCGCGTGGTTGTCGGCGACGCGCAGCACCACCTGCAGCGGCCCGAGATCGGGCGGGTTGAGCGTCAGCTCGGCGCTCTGCTGGTGCGCATTCGACAGGAACACGACCTTCTGGCTCAGCGCGTCCGTCCAGTCGGCGGTGCCGACATGCGGCGCGAGCACGTGCGTGTTGGCGGCGGCGATCGCGCTCGCCGCCGGCGACAACTGCAGGTTCGCCTGCGCCGCGGCCGCAGCAGTTGCGCCGGCCGCGAGCGTCGCGCTTGCGGCCGGGTCCGTTGCATCGCTGGCTGCCGCGAGCGCATGCTGCGCGCCGGACTGCGCGTTCGCGTCGGCCTGCAGCGCCTGCGCGGCGGCCTGCACCGGCGGCTGCTGCGTGGCGAGCGCCCCTTTCGCGTCGGCCAGCGTGCGATCGAACGTCGGCACCTTCGGCGTCAGCGGTGCGGCGGCGGCGGTCGATGCAGAAGATGCAGACGATCCCGGTGCCGGTGCCGGTGTCGATGTCGATGTCGAAGCCGTCGTGCCGCTTGCGGGCGTCGCGATCGCGCCCGAGCCGCCGGTCAGCTTGGCGAGCGCCGCTTGCAGCGCGTCGCGGCTCGATGCCGGCGTGGCCGGCTGGGCAGCCGCATCCCCGGCCGCGTGGTCCGCCAGCGCGGCCGTCGCATCGGGCTGGCCGGACACGGCCGTCTTTTGCGCGGTAGCCGCGGCGGCGGTAGCGGTAGCGGCGGCATCGGCCGGCGTCGCGTTGTCCGTGCGCGCCTGCAGTTGTGCCTGCAATTGTGCCTGCACGGCCGCGGCGGCCGCGAGCGCGCCGGCGTCGGGGTTGGTGGTGGCGTTCGCGGCGTCGGTCGGTTGATCGTCGTCGGTGCCGGACGGTTTCTTACCGGCGTCCGGCTTCGATGCGGCCTGCGCCGTCGACGCATCCGGCGTGGCGGAATTCGCCGCGTCGCGACGCGTGGCGACGCTTTGCTTCAGCGTCTGCGCGAACGGCCCGGCGGCCGTGGCGTTCGCGGCGTCGTTGCCGGCGGCGGTGCCGGACGAACCCGAGCCGCGGACGGCCTTGAGTGCGGCGCCGGCAGTGTCGATCAGCGCGCCGAGCAGGGGCAGGGGAGGCATGGCGGTTCTCTCGTTCGAATGCGGTGGTCGGTTACGACGAGCGGGCCGCGTCGGCCCGCATGCGCAGGATCTTCGCGGCGTGTTCGTCGGCATCGCGCTGTTCGCGCCGGGCGTCGAGCCGCGCTTCCTGCGCGACGCCGCGCGCCTGCAGGATTTCATACGAGCCGACGGTGCGTTTCTTCTGTTGCCAGTTCGGGCGTGCTTCGTCGATGCGGATTTCGGCCGCGGCCAGCACGTTGCGCTGCTGCGCGATCGCCGATTCGAGCGTGTCGATGAATGCCTGGAAATTGCGCCAGTTGCCGGCGGGCATCCCGTGCTGTGCGGATTGCGAGAAGCGCGCGTGGTATTCGTCGCGATAGCGCAGCAGCGCATCGAGTTGCTCGGCGGCCGCGCTGCGGTCGCGCTGCGCGGTGCCGAGCTGCTTCGCGGCCGTGTCGAGGTCTTCCTGCGCGCGGTCGAGCAGCAGTTGAAGGGGAAAGCCGTGAGCCATCGTGATCAGCCTCCGTAAGCGTCGAACAGCGCATCGAGCCCGGCGAGGCTCGACGCGAACGGCGCGCATTCGCGAAAGCCCTGCTGCAGGAACGCCTCGATGCGCGGATAGAGCGCGATCGCGCGGTCGAGCTGTGCGTCGCGTCCGGGTGCGTACGCGCCGACCGCGATCAGGTCGCGATTGCGCTGGTAGCGCGACAGCATCTGCTTGAACTGCCGCACGTGGTCGAGATGCGCTTCGTCGATCAGCGCGGTCATCGCGCGGCTGATCGACGCCTCGATGTCGATCGCAGGATAGTGGCCGGCCTCGGCGAGCGCGCGCGACAGCACGATGTGGCCGTCGAGGATCGCGCGCGCCGAATCGGCGATCGGGTCCTGCTGGTCGTCGCCTTCGGTCAGCACCGTGTAGAACGCGGTGATCGAGCCGCCGCCCTCCGGCCCGTTGCCGGTGCGCTCGACGAGCGCGGGCAGCTTCGCGAACACCGACGGCGGATAGCCCTTGGTCGCGGGCGGCTCGCCGATCGCCAGCGCGATCTCGCGCTGCGCCATCGCGTAGCGCGTCAGCGAATCCATCAGCAGCAGCACGTGCTTGCCCTGATCGCGGAAATATTCGGCGAGCGACGTCGCGTAGGCCGCGCCCTGCATCCGCAGCAGCGGCGACACGTCGGCCGGCGCCGCGACGACGACCGAGCGCGCGAGCCCGTCCTCGCCGAGGATCTGTTCGATGAATTCCTTCACTTCGCGGCCGCGTTCGCCGATCAGCCCGATCACGATCACTTCCGCGCTCGTGTAGCGTGCCATCGTGCCGAGCAGCACCGACTTGCCGACGCCGGAGCCCGCGAACAGCCCCATCCGCTGCCCGCGGCCGACGGTGAGCAGCGCGTTGATCGCGCGTACGCCGACGTCGAGCACGTGGTGGATCGGTTCGCGCTCGAGCGGGTTGATCGACGGCGCCGACAGCGGCGCATCGACCTTCGACGCGAGCGGGCCGAGGCCGTCGAGCGGGCGGCCCGACGCGTCGACGACGCGCCCGAGCATCTCCCAGCCGACCGGCAGCCGCTTCGCGCCCGCGAGCGGATCGGCGACGGGCGCGCTTTCGAGCGGCCACACGCGCGCGCCGGGCAGCACGCCGGCGACGTCGGTGGTCGGCATCAGGAACAGGCGGTCGCCGGCAAAGCCGACGACTTCCGCTTGCGCGTGCGGCAGCGTGCTGCCGGGCGGCAATTCGATCGTGCATTCGGCGCCGACCGACAGGCGCAGCCCGATCGCCTCGAGCACGAGGCCCGCCGCGCGCGTGAGGCGCCCGCACGGCCGCAGCGGCAGCGCGCGATGGCTGCGCGCGGCGAGCCCGTTCAGATGCGTGCGCCAGTGCGCGAGATGCGGATTGTGCGGCGCGCGCGGCGCGGTGTCGTGTGCGGCGGCCGTTGAAGCGGTCGCATGCGGCTTCGTGTCGTGTGCGGTGGCGTGCGGGGCAGCGGGGCCGAACGACGCGAGCGCGAGTTCGCGTTCGAGCGGCGTCATGCCGTCGTGCGCGAGCGATTCGGGCGACCGCGTCACCACGTGCTCACCTTGCCGATCGCGGCGGCGACGCGCTGCCAGCGCGTGGGCAGCGTCGCATCGACCTCGCCGGTCGCGGCGTGCGCGCGGCAGCCGCCGCGCTCGATCGACGCGTCGGTGCGCACGTTCCAGCCGAGCGTATCGAGATCGTCCTGCAGATAGGCTTCGACGACGGGCAGGTCGGCCGGATTCACCGCGAGATGCGGCGCGCCGGACAGCGCGGGTTCGGCCGCGAGCACGTCGCGCACGGCTGCGACGAGCGCGGCCGGATCGTGCTTCACGTGCTGGCGCACGACCTGTTGCGCGATGTCGAGCGCGAGCTGCGCGATGTCGGATGCGAGGTCGTGCTCGGCAGTCGACACGGCCTCGCGGAACGACGCGGCGAGCGCCGCGAGCTGCGCGGCCTGTTCGCGCGCATCGGCCTGGCCGGCCTCGAAGCCCTGTTCGCGGCCCTGCTCGAAACCGGCCCGGTAGCCGAGCGCCTGGCCTTCGACGTGGCCGGCCGCATGGCCTTCGGCATGCGCGGCATCGCGCACGCGCTGCAGTTCCTCGGCGAGCGCGGCGGCGGCCGCTGCCGCGTCGTCGGCCGGCGGCGGGGGCGGCGGCGGGTCGAACGACGCCATCTCCCACCGCTGGTAGGCGGTGAGGGTGCCCGCGCGATCGCTCGCCGAATCAGACATACGCGTCTTCCGCCTTGCCGCCGATCACGATCTGGCCGCTCTCGGCGAGATTGCGCACGATCTGCAGGATGCGGCGCTGCTGCGTCTCGACTTCGGACACGCGCACCGGGCCGCGCGCGTCGAGATCCTCGGCGAGCAGTTCGGCCGCGCGCTGCGACATGTTGGCGAGGAACTTCTGGCGCAGCGCGGGCGGCGCACCCTTCAGCGCGATGATCAGCGTTTCCGACTCGACTTCCTTCAGCACCATCTGGATCGCGCGATCCTCGAGGTCGAGCAGGTTCTCGAACACGAACATCTGGTCGATGATCTTCTGAGCGAGATCGGCGTCGTACTGGCGCACGCTTTCGAGTACGCCTTCCTCATGCACGCTCGTCATGAAGTTCAGGATCTCGGCCGCGGTGCGGATGCCGCCCATCGGGCTGCGCTTCAGGTTGTCGCTGCCGGACAGCAGGCCGGTCAGCACGTCGTCGAGCTCGCGCAGCGCGGCCGGCTGGATGCCGTCGAGCGTCGCGATCCGCAGCAGCACGTCGTTGCGCAGCCGCTCGGTGAAGCACGACGCGATCTCGGACGCCTGGTCGCGGTCGAGGTGCACGAGGATCGTCGCGATGATCTGCGGATGCTCGTTCTTGATCAGTTCGGCCACCGCGCCCGAGTCCATCCACTTCAGGCCTTCGATGCCGCTCGTGTCGCTGCCCTGCAGGATGCGGTCGATCAGCACGCCGGCCTTGTCCTCGCCGAGTGCCTTGGTCAGCACCGAGCGGATGTATTCGCTCGAATCGAGCGACAGCGCGGTGTGCTCCTCGGCTTCCTTCACGAAGTCCTGCAGCACGCTCTCGACCTGCTCGCGCGTGACGTTCTTCAGCGCGGCCATCGCGGCGCCGATCTTCTGCACCTCGCGCGGCGCGAGGAACTTGAATACCTCAGCGGCTTCTTCCTCGCCGATCGACATCAGCAGCAGCGCGCTCTTGGTCAAGCCTTCAGCGTTCATCGGACACCCAGTTCTTCACGACGGTGGCGACGATCTTCGGATCCTGGCGGGCGATCGTGCGCGCGTAGTCGAGGTTGCGTTCGTAGCGGTTCTTCTCGGATTCGAAGCCGAGCAGCAGCGAATCGGGCTCGTCGTCGGCCTTGACCGGCGCCGGCAGGCCGTCGAGCACGACCGGATCTTCCGGCGCCGCGAGCGCCGGCGCGGCCGGCTCGGGCGGCGGGAACGCGCGGCGCATCGCCGGGCGCACGAACATGAAGTAGAGCGCCGCCGCGGCCGCCGCGATGCCGAGCCACTTCGCGGCCTCCTTCGCCATCGCGATCATGTCGGGCTGGCGCCACCACGGCAGGTCGGCGTACGGGTCGCTCACGGTCGAGAACGCGCTGTTCACGACATTCACCGAGTCGCCGCGCTTCTCGTCGTAGCCCATCGCGTCCTTCACGAGCTGCTCGACCTGCGCGAGCTTCGCGGGCGGCAGCGGCTGCATCGTCACGTGGCCCTTCGCGTCGGCGACCGGCTGGTAGTTGACGACGACCGCGACCGACAGCCGCTTCACGCTGCCCATCGGCTGTTCGAGATGGCGGATCGTCTTGTCGAGCTCGTAGTTGGTCGTCTGGTCCTTGCGGTCGCTGACCGGCGTCGTCTGCGGCGCGTTCTGGCCGTTGCCGGCGACGACCGGCGCGGAGGCCGGCTGCGGCGGCGTGTTCGACAGCGCGCCCGGCACGCCCGACGCGCCGCCCTGCGCGAGTTCGGTCGCGCTGCTGGTCTGCTGGCTGCGGATCGCGGCCTGCTGCGGCACGCCGTTCGGGCCGTAGCTTTCCGACGTCTGCTCGATCTTCGAGAAATCGAGGTCCGCGCTGACCTGCGAGCGCGCGTTGCCGGCGCCGAAGATCGGCGCGAGGATCGCGTCGATGCGCTTTTGCGTGTTGTGCTCGACCTGCTGCACGTACTTGAGCTGGCTCGCGTCGAGGCCGGACGCCGAAGCCGACTGGGTCAGCAGGTTGCCGTCCTGGTCGACGATCGTCACGTTCTTCGCGGGCATGTCGGGCACGCCGGACGACACCATCCGCGTGATCGCCTGGACCTGGCCCTCGTCGAGCACGCGGCCCGGGTAGAGGTCGACGAACACCGACGCGCTCGGCGCTTCCTTGTCGCGCACGAATACCGACGGTTTCGGGATCGCGAGATGCACGCGCGCGCCGCGCACGGCGTTGATCGATTCGATGGTGCGCTGCAGTTCGCCTTCGAGCGCGCGCTGATAGTTGATCTGTTCGGCGAACTGGCTGATGCCGAATTTCTGGTTGTCCATCAGCTCGAAGCCGACCGAGCCGCCCTTCGGCAGCCCCATCGCGGCGAGCTTCAGGCGCGTTTCATGCACCTGGCTCGACGGCACGAGGATCGCGCCGCCGGCATCGGCGAACTTGTAGGGAACGTTTGCCTGCTGGAGCGCAGTAATGATCGCGCCGCCGTCACGGTCCGACAGGTTGCTGTACAGCACGCGGTAGTCGGGCGTCCGGCTCCACAGCACGAGCGCGGTAATCGCGGCGATCGCGAGCGCCGCGGCGATCAGGAACGGCAGCTTCGGGTTGCCCTTCATCCGAGAGATGCCGGGAATGCGTTCCGCGAAGCCGCCGAGCCCGAAGTCCGCGCCGGCGACGCCCGCGCCCGGCAACGCGGCGGCGCCGGGCGCCGGGCTGGCGAGGCTCGCGCGGGCGTCGGGGTTGATCAGCGAGTTGGCCTGCGAATCCATGCGTCGAGTTTCTCCGGAGCGGGACGACTGAGCTCGCTCGGGCGAGCGGGCGGACAATGACACGATGCGATTATCGTGATCCGGGCCGTACTCCGATCGACCGAAAAGAGCGGGGTTTCCCCCGTACTTTCTCGGCTTTGCCGCGCGGCGCGCTGCTATCCTTTTTCGCGATCCGGCATGGTGCGCGTGGTGCGGCGCCGGCGGAAACGCCCGGAGCGTCCGGGTCTCTTCTCTTATGTCTGGGGACAGCATGACTGCGAACGTCAGCGGAATCGGTTCGGTGTTGCAACAGATGCAGTCGATGGCCGCGCAGGCGTCCGGCGGCGTCGCGAGCCCGACGGCGGCGCTTGCCGGCTCGGGCGCGGCGACGGCCGGCACGTTCGCGAGCGCGATGAAGGCGTCGCTCGACAAGATCAGCGGCGACCAGCAGCACGCGCTCGGCGAAGCGCAGGCGTTCGAGGTCGGCGCGCCGAACGTGTCGCTGAACGACGTGATGGTCGACATGCAGAAAGCCAACGTCGGCTTCCAGTTCGGGCTTCAGGTCCGCAACAAGTTGGTGAACGCTTACAACGACATCATGCAGATGTCGGTGTGACGGGACGGCCAACCGGGGACGGCCAACCGGGGGCGGCCAACCGGCCTTGCCGGGTGGGGCCGGCGGGCCGGCATCCAGCGCCCGGCGGCGGCCCCGCGCGCCTAAAGCTTTTCAAATCCCTTCCGATAACTCCGGAGAAGGCCGCGTCGTGCGTTGCACGGCGGCGGCTCCCGTATAGCCAAGGCATGACAAGGAGAAGCGCATGTTTTCCCCAGGACACGCTGGAGCCAGTGCATACGCGCGTGTCGGCGTCGAGACAGGGGTGATGGGCGCCTCCCCGCACCGGCTGATCGCGATGCTGTACCAGGGCGCGCGGCAGGCGATCGCGCTGGCGCGCATGCACCTGCAGCAGGGCAACGTGTCCGCGCGCGGTGAAGCGATCGGCAAGGCGATCGGGATCGTCGAGAGCGGCCTGCAGGCGTCGCTGAACCGCGACGCGGGCGGCGAGATCGCGGGCCGGCTCGACGCGCTGTATGCGTATATCGGCCGGCGCCTGCTGGAAGCGAACGCGCAGGCGAGCGACGCGATGCTGGTCGAGGTCGACGGGCTGCTCGCAACGCTCGAGGAAGCGTGGACGGGCATCGCCCCGGAAGTCGCGCGGATGGCCGCGCAACAGGCAGTGGAAGCACCACGATGAATCTCAAGGCCGAATACTTCGCGCGTTACGAGGCGCTCGCAGCCGTGTCGGGCCGGATGCTGTGCGCCGCGCGCGACGCCGACTGGGCCGCGTTGCCGGGGTTGCAGGCCGAATTCATGCAGCTCGTCGACGGGCTGAAGGAAGCCGATCCGGGCGTCGCGCTCGACGAATCGGATCTCGGCCGCAAGCTCGACCTGATTCGCCGCATCCTGGCCGACGACGCCGCGATCCGCGATCTCGCGAGCCCGGACGTCGCGCGGCTGTCCGCGCTGTTCGAGGCGCGGCGCTCGACCCAGGTATTGACCGATCTTTACCGCGCGCGCGGGTAGGGCCGCTTTTCGGGGAGACGGGCGCGGGGTGCCCGTTACCGCACGCGGCACGCGCGCTGTTCCCGCGGGCGGCACCGGCGTGCCGTTCCCGGATTCGCAACGATGTGGCTGAGGTGAGCAGGCTCCGATCATGACCGGTATCGATTCCGTTGCGGCCGCGCTGCTGGCGAGCCGCCTCGACAGCCTGCTGACCGGCACCGTATCGGCGCCCGCCGGCGGCGGCGCGACCTCGCAGGTCGGCACGCCGGGCACCGGCGCGTCGTCCTCGCCTCCTGCCGGCGGCCCGCCTGCCGCGCCGCAAGCCTCCACGCAGACCGCGCTGTCCGACGTCGGGCGCGTACTCGACGCGATCTCGCGCGCGGGCGGCGACGCGACGCCCGCGATCGCCGGGCGCGCACCGCTGCTGGCCGATCCCGCCGTGCTGCTGACCGAGACGGCCGTACCGGCGCGTGCGCCGGCCGCGTCCGATCCGGCGGCGGCGTCTTCCACGCCTTCTCCCGCTGCGGCGTCGTCCGCCGCGGCGGCGCGCGAAACGGCCGCGCCGCCGCCGGTCGCGGCGTTGCGTGCGGCGCTCACCCAAGCCGTGAGCGAGAGCGGCCTCTTCTACGAATCCCACCTGACGCAGTGGCTGGCCGGCCAGCGCCCGCTCGCGGCGCTGATGCGCGAGCCGCAGGCGCGCCTGACGGCCGCGCTCGCGCCGGCCGACCCGGATGCCGCGCAGCCCGGCTCGACCGACGTGCTCGACGAACTGCTCGCGCAGCGCCCGCCGCTGCCGGCGACCATGAAGGCGACTGCGCAAGCGGGCGCACCGGCCCAGGGCGGCGCACCCGCTCGCGACCCCGTGCAGGCGTTGCCGGCGGCCGCCCGGCAGGGCGCGTCGCTGCCGCCCGATACCGCCGATCCGCTCGGCGCGCATGCCGACCCGCGCTGGACGCCGGCGCGTGCCGGGCTGGCCGCCGCGTCGTCCGATCCGCAGCCGCAGCAGCCGCTCGCTCCCGTGCACCCGGCCGCCGTGCCGCTCGTCAGGCAACAGCTCGACGCGCTCGCGACCGACCAGTTCCGCTGGACCGGCGAGGCGTGGCCCGGCGCACGGCTCGACTGGACGATCGAACCCGACGATCCGGGCAGCCGCGCACCGCGCGGCGGCGACGATGCGGGCGACGGCATTGCATGGCGTACGCGCCTGACGCTGACGTTGCCGTCGCTCGGTACGGTCGATGCGGAACTGGTGCTGAACGGCGCACAGCTCGTCGCCCGGCTGCGTGCGAACCAGACGGGGGCCGACCGCCTCACGCGGCACGAGGCCGCGCTGCGGCAGCGGCTCGAGGGATCGGGGCTGCGGGTGGGCGGGCTGTCGATCCGTGCGGTCGACGACGGGCCGGACGGCTTCGACCTGTTTGCCGCACAGGCGGCGGCCGCCGCGTATGCGCGCGGTGCGGCGGGAGGGCCGGGCACGCGAGTACCGGGCGACGACGAGGTGCCGCAATGAGCACGACGTCCCGCAAGCGCGCGGCTGCGCTCGTCTACGACCCGAAAGGCGGCGACGCGGCGCCGCGCGTGGTCGCGAAGGGCTACGGCGTGCTGGCGGAAATGATCGTCGCGCGTGCGCACGATGCGGGGCTGTACGTGCATACCGCGCCGGAGATGGTGTCGCTGCTGATGCAGGTCGACCTCGACGACCGGATTCCGCCGCAGCTCTACCAGGCCGTCGCGGATCTGCTCGCGTGGCTGTACGCGCTCGATCGCACCGAACCCGGGCCGGACGACGCCGCACCGCGCTTTCCGCTGCCGCCGCTGCGCTGAACGGCGCGCCATCGCGCCGCTTCCTGCGAAACGCTGTATCGGCCTTGCGGGGTCATTCTGCCGGCATTTATCGCCGATCGAGCTATATTCCGATGCAACTTGCACGCTTCGTCGGCATTTATTCGCTCGTCGAACGCGCCGTCGCGTAGCCGGCCAGATTGAGCCGGAATTCGATTTATGTAATGATATCCATTCTCATTTTCATATTGCCCGGGCGGCGTGCGGTCTCTGCGCGCCGCCCGTTGTTTTGAACGAATGGATACTTTCGCGTGAACGCGCCCGAAACGATCGACTCTCCCAAGGCGGGTATGCCGCGCGCGGGCGTCACCGTGCTGCATCCGGCGGCCCGCCCGCTCACCGACGACGAACTGGCCGCGCGCCGCCAGCGCTCGCGCCGCGCGACCTTCATCAAGTGGCTGCGCAAGGTGCACGGCTGGGTCGGGCTGTGGGGCGCGGTGCTCGGGCTGCTGTTCGGCGTGACGGGCGTGCTGCTGAACCACCGCGCGCCGCCGCTGAAGATTTCGACCGGCGAGCCGCAGGTCGAGCAGATGCAGATCGCGCTGCCCGATCCGGTGCCGAAGACGCCCGCCGCGATGACGAAATGGCTGCAGCAGGAACTGCATTTCGACGGCCGGCCCGGCCGCATCCGCAAGGAGCCCGCGCAGGCCGTCGCATGGGGCGACCAGCGCGTGATGCAGCCCGAGCACTGGCAGTTCGGCCTGTTCGGCCCGCACCAGAACCTGCAGGCCGAATACTGGGTCGGCAACGGCTATGTGTCGGTGAAGCGCACGGACAACACGTTCCTGACGACGCTGAACAACCTGCATCGCGGCGTCGGGATGAACCTCGGCTGGGTGCTGCTGATGGATACGATCGCGGGCTCGCTGATCCTGCTGTCGCTGACGGGCGTGCTGCTGTGGACCGAGCTGAACAAGCGCCGCACGGTCGGCGTCGTGCTGGTGGTCGGTTCGGTCGCCGCGGCGCTCGCCGCCGGCCTGACCTGATCGACGCTCGCGCCGGCCTGCCGCCGGCGCGAGCCGATTCGTCCGCTTCGACAGGTTCGGCCGCGCATCCGGCGCGGCCGAGGCGATTGGCCGGTGCGGATCAGAGGCCGCAGGCCGCGCCGCTGTTCGCCGCGATTTCTCGCGCGGCCTTTGCGCCCTCGACCTGCAGGATCGTCGGCAGCGACACGTTGTTCTTCGCGGCGGTGATCTCGGCGAGGATCGAGATCGCGATTTCCGGCGGCGTCCGGCTGCCGATGTAGATGCCGGCCGGCCCGTGCAGCCGGCCCAGTTCCGCTTCGTTCAGGTCGAACTCGCGCAGCCGCTCGCGCCGCGCCGCGTTGTTGCGCCGCGAGCCGAGCGCACCCACGTAGAACGCGGGCGTCTTCAGCGCTTCCATCAGCGCGAGATCGTCGAGCTTCGGATCGTGCGTGAGCGCGATCACGGCCGAACGCGCATCGAGTTTCATGTCGAGCACCGTATCGTCGGGCATCGTGCGCACGACGCGCGTGCCCGGCACGTCCCACGCATCCGTGTATTCCTCGCGCGGATCGCACACCGTCACCTGGTAGTCGAGCCCGACCGCGATCTGGCACAGATAGCGCGACAACTGGCCGGCGCCGATCACGAGCATCCGGTAGCGCGGCCCGTGGATCGTCACGAGCCGCTCGCCGTCGAACGCGAGCCCGTCGGCCGCCTGCGCGGGCGACAGCGACGCGCGGCCGGTCGCGAGCGTCATCGTGCGCGTGACGAGGCGGCCGGCCTCGACTTCGGCGCACAGCGCGGCAATCCCGCTGTCGCGCGTGAGCGGCTCGAGCACGAGCTGGATCGTGCCGCCGCACGGCAGCCCGAAGCGGTGCGCTTCCTCGGCCGTCACGCCGTACTTGAGCGCTTCCGGGCGCGCGTCGGCCGCGATCCCGCTCGCGTGCACACGGGCGATCAGGTCGTCCTCGATGCAGCCGCCGGACACGGAGCCGACCACGAGTCCGTCCTCGCGCACCGCGAGCATCGCGCCTTCGGGGCGCGGCGACGAGCCCCACGTCTTCACGACCGTCACGAGCAGCACGCGGCGCCCCTCTTCGAGCCAGCGCGCGCTGGATTTCAGTACATCGAGATCGACGCTTTCCATCATCTTTTTCCTGTTGCCGGGTGGCCCGCCGGTCCGGGCCGTCGTTCGATGGCGGGATTATGAACCGCCCGGCGCGCGTGTGCAGGCAGCGTGCAATTCGTGCGGGCAAATCCGGAGGATCGGGCAAGAGATCGCGACGATCAGACACGATCGCGCGCGGGAAGGGCGCCGCGGCGCGTGTCCGGCGGCGGCTGATTCGGCAGGGAAAGGAGGGCGCCGCACGGGGCCGGTGACGGCCCGGCGCGGCGTCGCACCGCTGCGCGCGGCGTGCGCGCGCAGCGGCGGAGGTCAGTGCGCGTCGTGGTGACCGTGCGCGAGCTTCGAGTGGTGACGCGAGTACAGGAAGTAGATCACGAGGCCGATCACGAGCCAGATGCCGAACGCGGCCCACGTGACGGGCTGCAGGTTCAGCATCAGGAACAGGCACGACGCGACCGCGAGGATCGGCACCACGGGCACGCCCGGGCAGCGGAACGCGCGCGGCAGGTCGGGGTGCGTGCGGCGCAGCACGAGCACTGCGATCGACACCATCGAGAACGCCGCGAGCGTGCCGATGTTGATCAGCTCGGCGAGCACGTTGAGCGGCACGAGCGCGGCGATCAGCCCGAAGAACAGGCCGACGAGCCAGGTCGTCAGGAACGGCGTCGCGTAGCGCGGATGCACGCGCGACAGCGTCGCCGGCAGCAGCCCGTCGCGCGACATCGCGAAGATCACGCGGGTCTGGCCGTAGCTCATCACGAGGATCACGGTCAGCATGCCGAGCACGGCGCCGAGGTCGATGAAGCCCGCCACCCACTTCTCGCCGGCGGCCTGCAGTGCGTACGAGATCGGGTGCGAGATGTTCGCGTACTGGGCCGACGGCACGATGCCGGTCGCGACCGCGGCGACCGTCACGTACAGCACCGCGCACACCGCGAGCGACGCGATGATGCCGATCGGCAGGTCGCGTTTCGGGTTCTTCACTTCCTCGGCCGCCGACGACACCGCGTCGAAGCCGATGAACGCGAAGAACATCACGGCCGCAGCGCCGAACACGCCGTTCCAGCCGTGCGGCATGAACGGCTTCCAGTTCGCGGGCGTCACGTGGAACAGGCCGACCGCGATCACGAGCAGCACGACCGACACCTTGATGAACACCATGATGTTGTTGATGCGGGTCGATTCGCGGATGCCGATCGACAGCAGCGTCGTGATCACGAGCATCACGAGGAACGCGGGCAGGTTGAACCACGTGACGACGCCCGGCACCGCGCCGGGCGCCGCCGTCAGCACGGTCGGCAGCGACAGCCCGAAGCCCTGCAGCAGCGACTGCAGGTAGCCCGACCAGCCGACCGACACGGCCGACGCCGCGAGGCCGTACTCGAGCATCAGGTCCCAGCCGATGATCCATGCGGCGAGCTCGCCGAGCGTCGCGTACGAATACGTGTAGATCGAGCCGGCGACGGGGATCGTCGACGCGAATTCCGCGTACGACAGCGCCGCGAGGCCGCATGCGATCGCGGCGATCACGAACGACAGCATCAGCGCGGGGCCGGCCTGCACCGCGCCGGTGCCGGTCAGCACGAAGATGCCGGTACCGATGATCGCGCCGATGCCGAGGAAGGTGAGGTCGATCGCGCCGAGCGCTTTCTTGAGCCCGGCGGCGTGCGCGCCGGCGATCATGCGATCGACGTTTTTCTTGCGGAAGAGGGACATTGCGGATGAATTGCCAGCGCCGCGCGAGAGCGCGGCGGCGCTGACTGAGTGAAAACCCGCAATTTTAGCCGATTTGGCCAACAAGACCCGCTGCGGTGCAGCGGCGCGCCGCGGAATCGTCCGATAAAACAAGCGCTTGCGCGCAAAACGGGCGGCGGTTGAGCCCGCCGCGGCGTTGGCCCGAACGAATCGGGCGTATCGGATGTATCGCGTGTATCGGGAGAATCAGGCGCCGGCCGTGGGCGCCATGTCGACGAGCCGGTTGCTCATCACGTAGAACGTGAGCTCCGCGTTGTTCGACAGCCGCATCTTCTCGAGCAGCCGCGACCGGTACACGCTCACCGTCTTCACGGACAGCGACAGCGTGTTCGCGATGTCGGTGAGCCGCTTGCCCGACGCAAGCATGCAGAGCGTCTGGTATTCGCGGTCGGACAGCTTCTCGTGCGGCAGCGGCTCGTTCTCGAACGACACGTATTCGGCGAGCGCCTCGGCCATCGCGGGGCTCACGTACTTGCGGCCGGCCGCGACCTGCTGGATAGCGCCGATCATCTGCGCGGCATTGACCGTCTTCGACAGGTAGCCGGCGGCGCCGGCCTTCAGCGCGCGCACCGCGTACTGGTCCTCGCGGTACATCGAGAACATCAGCACCGGCGTGCGCGACAGCTTGCGCTTGAGGCGCTTGAGCACCTCGATGCCGTTCGTGTCCGGCAGCGAGATGTCGAGCAGGATCACGTCGAATTCCTGCCGGTCGACGGCCGCCATCGCGTCGCCGCCGGTCTCGGCCTCGGTGACGTCGCGCGCGATGCCGCGGTCGATCAGCAACTGTCGGACCCCTTGCCGGACGATCGCGTGATCGTCCACGAGCAGGATGTTCAGGCTCATGACAACCTCACGAATGCGACGCGCGGCGCGCCTCGACAGGCATCGCGAGCAGCGAATCCCACGCGAAGCGCGCGGTGACGCGCGTGCCGTGGCCGGATTCCGGCGTGGCCGTCTCGAAGCTGCCGCCGAACGCTTCGCAGCGTGCGCGCATGCCGGCGAGGCCGTAGCCGGTGCGGCGGCGTCGGGCGAAACCGGTGCCATCGTCGGCGACGATCAGCGACAGATGCGTGCCGTCGGTGACGATCCGCACGTCGACCGACGCCGCCCGTGCGTGTTTCGCGACGTTCGACAGCGCTTCCTGCGCGACGCGGAACACCGCGAGCGCGCTGGCGCCGGCTATCTGCGTCAGGCGCGCGTCGGCCGCGCACACGAAGCTGGTGCGCAGGCCCGTGCGCGTCGCATGGCTGTCGACCCACGACGACAGCGCGCCGACCATGCCTGCGTCGAGCGCCGGCGTGTCGCGTTCGTCGATCAGCCGGCGATTCGCGTCGGTCGCGGCGTCGAGCGCCTGCTGGGCAAGCTCCAGCGCGCGCACGCAGCCGTCCGGCGCGTCGGCCGGCAGCCACGTTTGAACGTTTGCGAGCGCGAAACGTGCGGCGGTGAGTTCGGCGCCGAGCCCGTCGTGCAGCTCGCCGGCCAGATGGCGGCGAGCGGCTTCGTCGGCGGCAAGCAACTGGGCGGACAGCGCGGCGATGCGCGCAGCGGAGGCGTTGCGTTTCGACGCGGCTTCGGCAATGGGCGGAGTAGCGGCGCAGCCCTGTACGAGCTGCCGCGACGGGAACGGGGCGTGGGCGCCCGGGGGCGCGTTAAGCAACGTATCCATGACTCTCCCTGCTGTCAGAAAGCGGTTCAGACACCGGCTGGTTGCGTGGAACGGCTGCCGTATCAATGACGGTCGCCGCCAGGGAATCGCCCCATGCCGGGGTAACAAAAGTTACATTTTGTAACGTTTGCATCCGACCCTTCAACACCCGTCCGAACGGCAACCACGCGCGCCGAATAATATCTCAAAACTTCCGTAAAAGTCATGTCAGGCGGACATTTAAGGGTAAATGTGAATAATCGGAATGAAGCTGTTGTAGGAAAAACACTGACGCCCAAGCACCGGGCGATGACGTATCCAAATGTAACTATTTGAGATGAGATGGTCCCAGTTTGTTACGAATTCGCCAAGTGGGGACGAAAAAAAAACCGGAGCTTTTGCTCCGGTTTTTGATGTGGCACAAATTCCAGGGGCGGATCAGTCCACGAATGCGCGCTCGATCACGTAGTGGCCCGGCGCGCTGTTCTTGCCTTCGACGAGGCCGGCCTGCTTCAGCAGGTCGGTCGTGTCCTTCAGCATTGCGGTGCTGCCGCACAGCATCACGCGGTCGTTTTCCGGCGAGAACGGCGGGACGTCGAGATCCGTGAACAGCTTGCCCGTCGCGATCAGGTCGGTGATCCGGCCTTCGTTGTCGAACGCTTCGCGCGTGACCGTCGGGTAGTAGACGAGCTTTTCCTTGATGATGTCGCCCAGGTACTCGTGGCCCGGCAGGTCGTGCTTGATGTAGTCCATGTACGCGAGTTCGCCCTTCAGGCGGCACGTGTGCGTGAGGATCACCTTGTCGAAGCGGTCGTAGATGTCCGGATCGCGGATGATCGACATGAACGGCGCGAGGCCCGTGCCCGTCGACAGCATCCACAGCGTCTTGCCCGGCAGCAGGTTGTCGGCGACCAGCGTGCCAGTCGGCTTCTTGCCGATCAATACCGTGTCGCCCACCTTCAGGTGCTGCAGGCGCGACGTCAGCGGGCCGTTCTGCACCTTGATGCTGAAGAATTCGAGGTGCTCTTCGTAGTTCGGGCTGACGATCGAGTAGGCGCGCGCGAGCGGCTTGCCGTCGACCTCGAGGCCGACCATCGTGAATTCGCCGTTGTTGAAGCGCAGGCTCGCCTCACGGGTGCAGGTGAAGCTGAAAAGCGTGTCGGTCCAGTGGTGGACGGATTGGACGGTGGCGGTGTCGTATTTGCTCATGGCTTTGAAAACGGACGCGCGTAGCGAACGCGTGTAACGGGCCCAAGAACGGGCAAAAAAACCGAGTGCGACGGCCCGATCGAGGATCGGCCGGCCGGCGCGTCGGACACGCGCCTTCTCGATGACAGACGATTGACGAACTGGTTATTTTACCCTGTTGGCGCTGATCGCGGGCTTGACCCGCGTGGCTGCGCGGATTTGGCGCAACGAATTCTTTCAACGAACTTTCATCGATCGGCCGCGAGTTTCGCGCCGAGGCCGACGAGCGCGCCGCCACACGGCGCGCCGAGCGGGCGCCGCACGCGCCGGCAGCCGCGCCGGCGGCGGATTGCGATCGGGCCGTTATTGCGGATCGAGGCGTAGGCGCGCGATGTACGGCAGGTGGTCCGACAGCCACGCGGCCTCGCCGGACGGCGCGCGCCATTCGAGCGGCGTCAGGCCGCGCACGAACATCTTGTCGAGCGCGAGCGCCGGCGAGAACGCGGGGAACGTGCGGCCCGATTCGCCGAGCAGCGTCGCGACCTCGGACATCCCGATCTCGCCGAACAGCGCGACCGAATCGTTGCGCCAGTCGTTGAAGTCGCCGGCGAGCATCAGCGGGCCGTCGCCCGCATTGCGCACGATCCAGTGCGCGATCCAGTGCATCTGGCGCAGCCGCGCGGCGCGCGTGAGCGCGAGGTGTGCGCACAGCAGCGTGACCGGGCGCGTGCCCGCGAGCGTCGCGCGCGCGACGAGCAGCCCGCGCCGTTCGAAGCGGTGCGCGGAGATGTCCCAGCGGCCGCCGAGATCGAGCGGATGCGGCGACAGGATCGCATTGCCGTGCCGCCACGACGGCTTGAACACGTTCGGCCCGAGCGCGATCTGCCAGTCGAGCGCGTGCGCGATCTCGGTGGCCTGGCAGTGCCACACGTCGTCGACCGCGTCGTCCATCGGCGCGCCGAAGCCGGGCGCGAGCACGGGGCGCGGCATGCGGCGTGCCATCGCTTCCTGCAGGAAATACACGTCGGCGTGCGTCGACTGCATCCAGTTGCGCATCGCGTTCCATGCGGTGAAGCCGAGCGGCGAGCGGCCCTTGTGCAGGTTCCAGCTGACCGCGGTGATTTCGTCGGGGGCGGCGTGCGGTTCGGCGAACGGCAGGGACAGGGCGTCGGCGGACATGACGCTCAGTCCTTCGCGCCGTGCGCGCGCACGCGGTACACGAGGTGCGGACGTTGCTCGACGAGCGTCCAGTCGGTCCATGCGTCGCTGCCGACCGACAGGCCGGGGTGGCTCGCGACGATCTGCCGCGGCGACGCGGGCACGCACGGATCGCCGCGCGTCGCGTTTTCGTCGTCGAGCGTTTCCTGCACGTCGAGCGCGAGCGACACCGTGTTCGCGCTGGTATCGACGGTGAGCGGCGCGACCGTCACCGAGCGCGAGCGCTCGGTCGGCACGACGCGCGCGGCATTGCCGCAGCCGACCGGCACGGCGGACGGATAGCGATGGGTATCGGTGCGGGTCTGACCCACGGTGGTGCGCTGCTGGAACGAGTCGATCGTCTGACCGTCGCGCACTACCTGGATCTCCCACGCGACGGAGGCCGGTGCGGGGCTCTGCGCATGGGCGGCGAGCGCGAGGCTCGCGAGCAGGACGGCCAGGCCGTGTTTCAGCATGAAACGTCTCCGGAAACGCGGAATAGCGGGGAACGGACGCACATCTTACGCCCGATCGATTTCGATCGTGATGTGACAGGACGCGCCGCGACAGGTTCGCTGCGCGATACGGTCCTGTCCGAAAGGTAGGTGCGCGTCACGCATTTTCAAGCGAAAAAGCGCGCGAATTCGGCGACGGGCGCGCGCTCGGTGACGAGGCGGTTCTCGATCGCGTCGGGGTCCGCATGGCCAAGCGACATGCCGCAGACGAATTGTTCGTTGGCGGGAATGCCGAGATGTTCGGCGACGATCCGGTGAAACGGCACGAACGCGGCTTGCGGGCAGGTATCGAGCCCGCGTGCGCGCGCAGCCGTCATCACGCCTTGCAGGAACATTCCGCAATCGAGCCACGCACCGTACGTCATCAAGCGATCGAGCGTGAAGAACAGCGCAACGGGCGCATCGAAGAAGCGGAAATTGCGCGCGTGCTGCGCGTGCATGCGCGCCTTCTCGTCGCGGCCGATGTTCAACAGCCCGTACAGATCCCAGCCGACCTTGCGGCGCCGGTCGATGTACGGCGATACCCATTCGCGCGGGTAGTAGTCGTACTCGGCGACGTATTTCTCTTCGCGCGCGGGATCGTCGTGGGCCGCGGTCAGCGCGGCGGCGAGCGCATCGCGCGTGGCGCCCGTCGCGACGTACACGCGCCACGGCTGGATGTTGGTGCCCGACGGCGCGCGGCTCGCGGCTTCGAGGATCGCCTCGAGCGTGTCGCGCGGCACGGGCGTCGGCAGGAACGCACGGATCGCGCGGCGCGACGTCAGCGCCGCGTCGACGGCGCCGATCGCATCGGCATCGATGCGCGGGGAAGCGGTGGGAGTGGACATCGGCATACCTTCGGGACGGGGCGCGCCGCGCCGCGCGGGCGCCGTCGGCGAAGCCTTGAGGCGGGTGGGTGAACCGACGATCATACGCCGCGCCGCGCAGCCGTGCAGCGCACGCCGGGTGTTAGCAGCAGACTCGTTCGGCTGCTTGCTTGCGCGCGGATACGGGCCCGCTACACTGAAATCGTAAGGGTCTGATGGTTGTGCGACAGCAAGCGGCAGCGAGGTTGGTATGACGACGGCGATGGTGAAACAGGAACTGGCGGTGGCGTCCTTCAGCACGGTGTACGACCTCGAGCAGGTCGAGACGGCGCTGAGCGACCTGAACGAGAGCGCGAGCGACGCATTGCGCGCCACCTACGAAAGGATGCTCAAGACGGGGAATCTGCGCTTTTGCGTGAAGCCGAACCGGATGCCGTCGTTCGACGCGCTCGGCGACGCGCTGCCGAATTTCGTCGAACCGCTCGACGACGTGCGCAAGCAGGTCGCGCTGTGCCTGGAAACGGACGACCGGCTCGAACTGATGCCGATCCTGCTGCTCGGGCCGCCCGGCATCGGCAAGACGCATTTCGCGAAGGCGCTCGCGCAACTGCTCGGCACCGCATACCACTACGTGCCGATGAGTTCGCTGACGGCCGGCTGGATCCTGTCGGGCGCGTCGTCGCAATGGAAGAACGCGAAGCCCGGCAAGGTGTTCGATGCGCTCGTGAACGGCAGCTACGCGAACCCGGTGATCGCGGTCGACGAGATCGACAAGGCCGGCAGCGATGCGCAATACGATCCGCTCGGCGCGCTGTACGCGTTGCTCGAGCACGACACCGCGCGCGCGTTCGTCGACGAATTCGCGGAAGTGCCGATCGATGCGGGCAACGTGATCTGGGTCGCGACCGCGAACGAAGCGCAGGCGATTCCGGAGCCGCTGCTCAACCGGATGAACGTGTACGAGATCGCGCCGCCCGATGCCGCCGGCGCGCGCCGGATCGCGCAGACGATCTACGACGAGATCCGCACGTCGCACGCGTGGGGGCGGCGCTTCCCCGACATGCTCGGCGACGACGCGCTCGACGTGCTGGCCGCGACGCCGCCGCGCACGATGCGCCGCGCGCTGCTGCATGCATTCGGCGCCGCGCGGCTCGACGGCCGCGACGCGATCGGGCCGCACGACATCCGTGCCGACGAGGGCGCCGCGAAGCGCAGGCCGATCGGCTTCTGAACCGGCGGCGCGCACGGCTGCGGCGTGTGCGCGCCGAGTCGTGCGCAGTGTCGTCGCGGCGCGGCACGCATGCTTTCGGCAGGCTTGCGAACCGGGACGTACAATTCTCTTCTCTCCCCTCGACGCGTTAGCGGCGCGAAACGTCATGGAGCAGATGGATTGTGTAGTGATCGGCGCGGGCGTCGTCGGCCTTGCGATTGCACGCGAACTGGCCGCGCGCGGACGGGAAACGCTCGTGCTCGAGGCGGCCGATGCGATCGGCACGGGCACGAGCTCGCGCAACAGCGAAGTGATCCACGCGGGGCTCTACTATCCGCGCGGTTCGCTGAAGGCGATGTCGTGCGTGCGCGGTCGCGATCTGCTGTACGAATTCTGCGACACGCATCACGTGCCGTACCGGCGCACGGGCAAGCTGCTGGTCGCGACGAGCGTCACGCAGGTGAAGCAGTTGAAGGCGATCGCCGCGCGCGCCGCCGAAAACGGCGTGCTCGACCTGCTGCCGCTCACGCGCGTCGAGGCGCAGACGCTCGAGCCCGCGCTCGAATGCGTGGAAGCGCTGTTCTCGCCGTCCACCGGCATCGTCGACAGTCACCAGCTGATGCTCGCGCTGCTCGGCGCCGCGGAACGCGACGGCGCCGTGTGCGCGCTGAAATCCCCGGTCGAGTCGATCGACGTGCTGCGCGGCGGGCGCTTCGTCGTGCGCACGGGCGGCGACACGCCCGCCGAGATCGAGGCCGCCTGCGTGATCAACAGCGCGGGCCTCGGTGCGCAGGCGCTGGCGCGCCGCACGCGCGGCCTCGACCCGCACTGGGTGCCGCCGCTCTATCTCGCGCGCGGCAATTATTTCAGCCTGTCGGGCCGCGCGCCGTTCTCGCATCTCGTCTACCCGATGCCCGACCGCGCGGGGCTCGGCGTGCACCTGACGCTCGACCTCGCCGGGCAGGCGCGCTTCGGCCCGGACGTCGAATGGTGCGATTCGCTGCGTTACGAAGTCGATCCGGCGCGCGCGGGCGCGTTCTACGCGTCGATCCGCGCGTTCTGGCCGGGCCTGCCCGACGGTGCGCTGCAGCCGGCGTACGCGGGCATCCGGCCGAAGGTCGCGGGGCCCGGCGAGCCGCCGGCCGACTTCATCGTGCAGGGCGCCGCGCAGCACGGCGTGCGCGGGCTCGTGAACCTGTTCGGCATCGAGTCGCCGGGGCTCACCGCGTCGCTCGCGCTCGCGCAGCGCGTCGGCGACATGGCCGCATACGGCTGACGCGCCCGTGCGCGTCGCGCCGTGTGAAATCCCTTATCTCCGGCATTTCGGCACGCACATTTATTCGCTTGGCGGTTATTCTGTCGAACGGCTGTCGCCAGAACAGCTTTCAAACCGATAACGTTGGAGCGAGTCCCCCATGAAAACATCCCGTCGGAGTTTCCTGATTTCGAGCGTTGGCGTCGTGTCCGCGCTGGCGCTGTCGCGTGAAGCGCTGGCCGATGCGCCGATGCTGTCGGAAACCGATCCGACCGCGGTGGCGCTCGGCTACAAGGCCGATGCCACGAAGGTCGACAAGACGAAGTACCCGAAATACGCAGCGGGCCAGGATTGCGCGGCCTGCATGCTGTACCAGGGCAAGAAGGGTTCGGCTTCGGGCCCGTGCGGCGCCTTCCCCGGCAAGCAGGTGTCGGCGAAGGGCTGGTGCAGCGCATTCTCGAAGATGGGTTGAGGCCCGTGCGGCATCGTGCGATGCCGCAATGTGGCGAAAACCGCAAAACGCCCGCCGTCGAAAGACGGCGGGCGTTTTTATTGCTTGAAAACGGTTCCGTCGCTTTCTACACTCGCTGCAAACCAGCGCGCCGCGGCACACTGCGCCGCGCCGCCCGACACGGCGAATTCACGAGGATGAGGCACGCATGGCGACGATTGCGAATTCAACGAAAACGATCCGGCCCGAGCGTGCGCTGAACCGGCGCGCGGTCGTGGCCGCCGTGATCGGCAACGCGCTCGAGTGGTACGACTTCACGGTGTTCGGCTTCATGACGGTCGTGATCGCCGAGCTGTTCTTCCCGACCTCCAGCGAATACTCGTCGCTGCTCCTGACCACCGCGACGTTCGGCGTCGCGTTCTTCATGCGCCCGATCGGCGGCATCGTATTCGGGCTGTACGCGGACCGTGCCGGCCGCAAGGCCGCGCTGTCGCTCGTGATCCTGCTGATGACGTTCGGCATCTTCCTGCTCGCGATCGCGCCGCCCTATGCGGCGATCGGCATCGGCGGCCCGATCCTGATCGTGCTCGGCCGCCTGCTGCAGGGCTTCTCCGCCGGCGGCGAATTCGGCAGCGCGACGGCGTTGCTGATCGAGGCCGCGCCGTTCTCGAAACGCGGTTTCTACGGTAGCTGGCAGATGGCGAGCCAGGCGGCCGCGCTGCTGATCGGCGCGCTCGTCGGCGCGGCCGTCACGCGCGGGCTGTCGCACGACGCGCTGCACAGCTGGGGCTGGCGCGTGCCGTTCGTCCTCGGGCTCGTGATCGGCCCGATCGGCTTCTACATCCGCCGCCATCTCGCGGATTCCGAAGCGTTCCTGCATGCGCAGCAGAGCGCGCGCCGCGCGACGCTCGGCGAAGTGTTCACGCGCCACCCGCGCGAGGTGCTGTGCGGGCTCGGCTCGGTGATCGCGCTGACAGTGACGATCTACGTGCTGATCAGCTATCTGCCGACCTTCGCGGTGAAGCAGCTGAAGCTGCCGTACTCGGAATCGTTCTACGCGGTGATCGTCGGCAACCTGCTGCTGATGGTGCTGTCGCCGGTCGCGGGCGCGTGGTCGGACCGCATCGGCCGCAAGGGGCTGTCGCTGTGGTCGCTCGCGCTGACGCTCGTGCTGATGTATCCGCTGTTCGCGTGGCTCGACGCGGCGCCGAGCATCGGGCGGCTGATCGCGGTGCAGGCCGTGCTGTCGGTGACGCTCGCAGGCTATTACGGGCCGTTCGGCGCGATGATCGCCGAGCTGTTCCCGGCCAACGTGCGCTCGACCGGGCTGTCGATCGCGTACAACGTCGCGGTGATGCTGTTCGGCGGCTTCGGGCAGTTCATCGTCACGTGGCTGATCAAGGTCACGGGTACGCCGCTGGCGCCGACCTACTATGTGATGGCCGGGCTCGCGCTGTCGATCGTCGCGGTCGCGTTCGTGCCCGCGCGCAGCGCCGACCTCGACGCGCCGGCATGACAGCGTGACAGGGCGAAGACTGTCATCGGATCGTTTCGCAAAGCGCAATGATGTGCGGCCGAACACGGGAAACCGCGCGCCGGCCCGTCGCATTCGCGCCCGAATTGTTTAGTCGTTGAACGAAACATGCGCGGAATGAACGGAACTGTCGCTCGCGCGCGTTTTCGCATTTTTTACCCGTGCGAGACATCGGCAAAAACCCGTGCGGGCGCGTCTAGAAGAGTTTTTTCTCCAGCTTGTTGCAGAATCGCTAGCTCAAGTAATATCCGCGTACGCCGGACCCTGGCGGGACCGGTTCCGATCTGGAGACCTGGAGGAAACATGGAATACAACCGTCTGTTGCACACCCTGCGTGTTACCGCCATTGCAGGCGTGGCAGCGGCATCGCTCGGCGTCGCGGGTTCTGCATTCGCACAGATCCCGAACAAAACGCTCGTCTACTGCTCAGAAGGCAGCCCGGCGGGTTTTGATTCCGCGCAATTTACGACCGGCGTCGATTTCACCGCCGCCACGTTCACCGTCTACAACCGTCTCGTCGAATTCGAGCGCGGCGGCACCAAGGTCGAGCCGGGCCTCGCCGAGAAGTGGGACGTGTCGTCCGACGGCAAGGTGTACACGTTCCACCTGCGCCACGGTGTGAAGTTCCACACGACCGACTTCTTCAAGCCGACGCGCGAATTCAACGCGGACGACGTACTGTTCACGTTCCAGCGCATGCTCGACCCGAACCAGCCGTTCCGCAAGGCGTATCCGGTGTCGTTCCCGTACTTCACCGACATGGGCCTCGACAAGCTGATCACGAAGGTCGAGAAGGTCGATCAGTACACCGTGACGTTCACGCTGGCCGAGCCGAACGCGCCGTTCATCCAGAACATGGCGATGGAATTCGCGTCGATCCTGTCGGCCGAATACGGCGACCAGCTGATGAAGGCCGGCAAGGCCGCCGACATCAACCAGAAGCCGGTCGGCACGGGCCCGTTCATCTTCCGCAGCTACACGAAGGACGCGACGATCCGATTCGACGGCAATCCTGATTACTGGAAGAAGGGCGAAGTGAAGCTCTCGAAGCTGATCTTCTCGATCACGCCGGATCCGGGCGTGCGCGTGCAGAAGATCAAGCGCAACGAATGCCAGGTGATGAGCTATCCGCGCCCGGCCGACATCGCGACGCTGAAGGCCGATTCGAACGTCGACATGCCGTCGCAGGCGGGCTTCAACCTCGGCTATCTCGCGTACAACGTCGAGCACAAGCCGGTCGACAAGCTCGAAGTGCGTCAGGCGCTCGACATGGCGATCAACAAGAAGGCGATCCTCGAATCCGTTTACCAGGGTGCGGGCCAGGCGGCCAGCGCGCCGATGCCGCCGACCCAATGGTCGTACGACAAGAACCTGAAGATGGCCGCGTACGACACCGCGAAGGCGAAGGCGCTGCTCGCGAAGGCCGGTTATGCGAACGGTTTCGAGATCACGCTGTGGGCGATGCCCGTGCAGCGCGCGTACAACCCGAACGCCCGCCTGATGGCCGAGATGATCCAGGCCGACTGGGCGAAGATCGGCGTGAAGGCGAAGATCGTCACGTACGAGTGGGGCGAGTACATCAAGCGCGCGCACACGGGCGAGCAGGACACGATGCTGATCGGCTGGACGGGCGACAACGGCGACCCGGACAACTGGCTCGGCACGCTGCTCGGCTGCGAGGCGATCAAGGGCAACAACTTCTCGCACTGGTGCTACAAGCCGTTCGACGAGCTGGTCCAGAAGGGCCGCACGACGACGGGCCAGGACGCGCGCACGAAGCTCTACACGCAGGCTCAGCAGATCTTCGCGCAACAGCTGCCGTTCTCGCCGATCGCGAACTCGACGGTCTACCAGCCGGTGCGCAAGAACGTGGTCGACATGCGCATCGAGCCGCTCGGCTATGCGCGCTTCGACGGCGTCGGCGTGAAGTAATACGACCGGCGTAAGCTGTCGTCGTTGAGAAGACCGGCTTGAAATCATCCGGCGGCGGGAGGCCAAAAGCCCCCCGTCGCCGGTCGCACATTTCCCACAAGAAAATACGAGAAGCATCATGCTCCGATTCGTGTTGCGCCGCGTGGGAATGGTGATCCCGACCTTCATCGGCATCACCATTCTCGCGTTCGCGCTGATTCACCTGATACCGGGCGACCCCATCGAAGTGATGATGGGCGAGCGCGGCGTCGATCCCGCCATGCACGCGGAGGCGATGAAACGCCTCGGGCTCGACCAGCCGCTGCCCTTGCAGTACGTCCACTACATCGGCCGTGCGCTGCACGGCGATCTCGGCACGTCGATCATTACCAACACCAGTGTCGCGGGCGAGTTCTTCGCGCGCTTCCCGGCGACCGTCGAGCTGTCGCTGTGCGCGCTCGTGTTCGCGCTCGCCATCGGGCTGCCGGCCGGCGTGATCGCCGCGCTGCGGCGCGGTTCGGTCATCGACCACGGCGTGATGGGTACCGCGCTCACCGGCTACTCGATGCCGATCTTCTGGTGGGGGCTGATCCTCATCATGGTGTTTTCGTCGTATCTCGGCTGGACGCCCGTGTCGGGGCGCATCGCCGTCGAATACGACTTCCCGCACCCGACGGGCTTCATGCTGATCGACGCGCTGCTCGCGCCGGACGAAGGCTCGTTCAGGTCGGCGGTCAGCCACCTGATCCTGCCCGCGATCGTGCTCGGCACGATCCCGCTCGCGGTGATCGCGCGGATGACGCGCTCGTCGATGCTCGAAGTGCTGCGCGAGGACTACATCCGCACCGCACGCGCGAAGGGGCTGTCGCCCGTGCGCGTGGTCGTCGTGCATGCGCTGCGCAACGCGCTGATCCCGGTCGTCACCGTGATCGGCCTGCAGATCGGCACGCTGCTCGCGGGCGCCGTGCTGACCGAGACGCTCTTTTCGTGGCCCGGTGTCGGCAAGTGGCTGATCGATGCGATCGGCCGCCGCGACTATCCGGTCGTTCAGGGCGGCATCCTGCTGATCGCGACGCTCGTGATCGTCGTGAACCTGGTCGTCGACCTGCTGTACGGCGTGCTGAATCCGCGCATCCGCCACACGAGGTAATTCCATGAGCAATCTGCAAAACACCCTGCCGAGCGAATCCGCGCCGGCCGGCGGCCGTGCGCTCGCGCTGCGCGAGTTCTGGGCCAACTTCTCGCGCAACCGCGGCGCCGTCGGCGCCGGCATCGTCGTGCTCGCGCTGATCCTGGTCGCACTGCTCGCGCCGCTGATCGCGCCGCACAGCCCGGTCGAGCAATACCGCGACTACGTGAAGATTCCGCCCGCATGGCTCGACGGCGGCAACTGGAAATTCATCCTCGGCACCGACGAAGCGGGCCGCGACATTCTTTCGCGGCTGATGTTCGGCGCGCGGATGTCGTTCTGGATCGGCTTCGTGTCGGTCGTGCTCGCGCTGATCCCCGGCATCGTGCTCGGGCTCGTCGCCGCGTTCTTCCAGAAGTGGGCCGACACGCCCGTGATGCGCATCATGGACGTGCTGCTCGCGCTGCCGTCGCTGTTGCTCGCGGTCGCGGTCGTCGCGATCATCGGCCCGGGCCTCACCAACACGATGTTCGCGATCGCGATCGTCGCGCTGCCGGCCTATGTGCGCCTCACGCGCGCGTCGGCGCTCGGCGAGCTGCAGAAGGAATACGTGACGGCGTCGCGCGTGGCCGGTGCCGGCACGCTGCGCCTGATGTTCTCGCAGGTGCTGCCGAACTGCACGGCGCCGCTGATCGTGCAGGCGACGCTGGGCTTCTCGTCGGCGATCCTCGACGCGGCCGCGCTCGGCTTCCTCGGCCTCGGCGTGCAGCCGCCGACCGCGGAATGGGGCGCGATGCTCGCGTCCGCGCGCGACTACATCGACAACGCGTGGTGGATCGTGACGATGCCGGGCCTGTCGATCCTGATTTCGGTGCTCGCGATCAACCTGCTCGGCGACGGGCTGCGCGACGCGCTCGATCCCAAACTGAAGCGGATGGCATAAACATGAGCCAAGATCTTCTGACCATCCGCAATCTCGCGGTGAACTTCAACGGTCTGCCCGCTGTCGACCGCATCAACATGTCGATCGCGCCGGGCGAGGTGGTGGGCGTCGTCGGCGAATCGGGCTCGGGCAAGAGCGTGACGATGATGGCGCTGATGGGCCTGATCGACGCGCCGGGCAAGGTGACGGCCGACGAGGTCACGTTCAACGGCGTCGACCTGCTGAAGGCGTCGCCCAACGCGCGTCGCAAGATCGTCGGCAAGGACATCGCGATGGTGTTCCAGGACGCGCTGACGAGCCTGAACCCGAGCTATACGGTCGGCTACCAGATCAAGGAGGTGCTGAAGCTGCACGAAGGCCTGCGCGGCGACGCGCTGCACCGGCGCGCGCTTGAACTGCTCGATCAGGTCGGCATTCCCGATGCGAAGAACCGCATCGCGTCGTTCCCGCACCAGATGTCGGGCGGGATGAACCAGCGCGTGATGATCGCGATGGCCGTCGCGTGCAACCCGAAGCTGCTGATCGCCGACGAGCCGACCACCGCGCTCGACGTGACGATCCAGGCGCAGATCATGGATCTGCTGGTGAAGCTGCAGAAGGAGCGCGGGATGGCGCTCGTGCTGATCTCGCACGACCTGGCCGTGGTATCGGAGGTCGCGCAGCGCGTCGCGGTGATGTACGCGGGCGAGATCATCGAGACCAACCGCGTGCCCGACATCTTCCGTACGCCGCATCATCCGTACACCGAAGCGCTGCTCGCGGCGATTCCCGAGCACAATAAGGGGGCGCGTCGCCTTGCCGCATTGCCCGGCATGGTGCCGGGCCGCGATGATCGCCCGTCCGGGTGCCTGTTCGCGCCGCGCTGCAAGTATGTCGTCGACGATTGCCGCAAGGCGCGGCCGGCGCTCGACACGCTGGTGTCCGGCAACGATGCGATGCGCGCGCGCTGCATCAAGCCGCTCCATGTTTCCAACCTCGACCTGACGGGAGGCGCACGATGAACGCAGTCCACGAAACGCGCGCCACGCCGCACGACGACGACGTCGTGCTGGTTGCCGACCAGCTCGCCAAACACTACACGGTCAAGCGCGGCATGTTCGGCCAGGGCACGGTGAAGGCGCTCAACGGCGTGTCGTTTTCGCTGAAGCGCGGCAAGACGCTCGCCGTCGTCGGCGAATCCGGTTGCGGGAAGTCGACGCTCGCGCGGCAGCTGACGATGATCGAGACGCCGACGTCCGGCCACCTGTCGATCGACGGCAAGGACGTCGCGGGCGCGGACCGGCACCGGGTCGCCGACCTGCGCCGCCGCGTGCAGATGGTGTTCCAGAACCCGTTCGCGTCGCTCAACCCGCGCAAGACCGTCGAGCAGACGCTCTCCGAGCCGCTCGAGATCAACGCGAACCTGACGGCCGCCGAACGCGCGCAGCGCGTCGCGCAGATCATGCGCACGGTCGGCTTGCGGCCCGAGCATGCGAAGCGTTATCCGCACATGTTCTCGGGCGGCCAGCGGCAGCGTGTCGCGATCGCGCGCGCGATGATCCTCGATCCGCGGATCGTCGTCGCCGACGAGCCGGTGTCCGCGCTCGACGTGTCGATCCAGGCGCAGATCCTGAACCTGTTCATGGATCTGCAGGAGCAGTTCAAGACGAGCTACGTGTTCATCTCGCACAACCTGTCGGTGGTCGAGCATGTCGCGGACGACGTGATGGTGATGTACTTCGGCAGCGTCGCCGAGCTCGGCGACAAGGAGACGATCTACGCGCGGCCGCGCCATCCGTACACGCGCGCGCTGATGTCGGCGACGCCGGCGATCTTCGAGGAAGACCGCCGCGTGCAGATCAAGCTGCAGGGCGAACTGCCGTCGCCTCTCAATCCGCCGTCGGGCTGCGCGTTCCACCAGCGCTGCCCGTATGCGGTCGAGCGCTGCCGCGTCGAGGAGCCGCAGCTGCGCGAGGTCGACGGACGGCGCGTGGCCTGCCATCGCGCCGAGGAGGTAGGGGAGGCGAATGCCTGAAGCGTTGGCGGCGCGCGTGTCCGGCGCGCGCCGTTCGGGGGCAAGCAGCGCGCGCGTGATGCGCGCGTACCGCTACGCGCGGCGCTGGAGCGTGCGCACCGTCACGGGCGCGGCGCTGGCCGGCGCGTGCGTGGCAGCCAGCCTCGCGGTTCCCGTCGAGGCCGCGCGCGCCGAAGGGCGCGCGCCGGCCACTTCGCCGATCCATCCGTCGCAAGTCCCGCCGCCCGGCATGAGCCTGCCGGGCTTCCACGCGCCTGCCGTGTCGAACGGCACGGTCGCGAGCGGCGCGGTGCGCGTGCAGCCCGCGCGCATGCCGTTCTACGTCGCGACCAGGGGCAAGGTCACGCTCTACGTGCTCGGCACGCTGCACACGGGCGACCCGTCCGACTACCCGAGCGCGCAGCCGTTCCGGCCGCGCATCCTCGCGGCGCTCGCCGCGTCGCCGACGCTTGCGCTTGAACTGTCGCCCGACGACCTGCTCGAATCGCAGGACGACGTGTCGAAGTACGGCGTGTGCCGCTATCCGTGCCTGCAGCGCCTGCTGCCCGAGCCGCTGTGGCAGCGGCTCGCGGCGCGCCTGCGCGGCAACCCGGCCGCGCTCGCCGAGATCCGCAAGATGCGGCCGTGGCTCGCGGCGCTCGTCGTCGAGACCTACGATTCGCTGTCGGCCGGCCTGCAGACGGAATACGGCACCGAGGCGCAACTGCAGAACGTATTCCTGAAGAAGAAGGGCGGCCGCGTGATCGGGCTCGAGACGCTCGCCGAACAGATGCGCGCGTTCACCGGGCTGACGCTGGCCGAGCAGCGCGAGATGCTCGCGCAGGACATGGTGCAGACACCCGCGCAGAACGCGGACGACATCAAGGCGTTGCACCGGCTGTGGCGAATTGGCGACGCCGACGCGATCTCGGCGTGGGCCGTCGCGAAGAGCGAGCGGCTCGCGCGTTCGAAGGCGTTGTCGGCGTCGATCGACAACAAGATTCTGTACGAGCGCAACCGCCGCTTCGTTGCACGGATGACGGCAATCGCCGCGCCGAACCGGCCGCTGTTCGTCGCGATCGGCGCGCTGCATCTGGGCGGCTCGCGCGGCGTGCTCGAATTGTTGCGCCAGCAAGGATACCGGGTCGACGCGAACTGATCGCGTCCGGCGGAACGCACCGATCTTCCCCTGTTTGATTGCCATCGCGCGCACGTCGCGAGGCGCCGGCGCGGCTGCGGCAATCGATAAGGAAAACCCTCGAATCGTCGGAAAATAGCGTTTGAAACGATTGACATCCTGTTCTGCCAATATCTATTCTTCACCCCACAAGTTGAAAAAATGAAAAGAATAGATAAGTTCTACGGGGTAGCAGAAATAAAGCGCGGGTTAGCGTTGCCGGCACGTGAAGCGCGTGCCGGCCGCGGAGTGTCTGCATGCACGGCGGGGCCAATCATCGTCGGACAACACATGCATGCGGGCCGACTTGCAGATAAGCGACGTTCCGTTGTCTGACCGGGGAATGCAGTGATCGGGCGGCGGCGGACGTTTTTTAATCCGGAATGTTTTTCCGGTCACCGTCGAAAGACGGTTTCGGGGGGCGAATCGACAGACGGCGAAGCCGCAGCGATTGCGCCAACGTAAAAGCGCCGCGAGGGCGCTTTTTTCTTTTGGGCGACGGATGCGTGCAATGTACGTGCGGATACGCGTCACGCGCCTTCGTCCGCCTGCAGCGCACCGGGCGCCACGACATCGACACCCGCCGCCTCGAGCGCCGCGCGGATTCGCTTCGCGAACGCCAGCGCATGCGGCCCGTCGCCGTGCAGGCAGACGGTCTGCGCGTTCAGCGGCACCCATTCGCCGCTCAATGCACGCACGTGCCGGTTGCGCACCATGTCGAGCGTGCGCGCGAGCACCGCTTCTTCGTCGTCGATCAGCGCGCCGGGCTGGCTGCGCGGCACAAGCGAGCCGTCCGCGCGGTAGCCGCGATCGGCGAACACTTCCTCCACCGCGGCGAGCCCCGCCTGCCGCGCGGCCGCGACGAACACGCTGTTCGCGAGCCCGAACACCGCGAGCGACGGATCGAAATCGTGGATCGCGGACACCACCGCATCGGCGATCATCGGGTCGCGCGCGGCCTGGTTGTACAGCGCGCCGTGCGGCTTCACGTGCGCGATGCGCCCGCCTTCGGCCTGCGCGATCGCCGACAGCGCGCCGAGCTGGTACAGCACGCCGGCGTAGATGTCGCCGGCCGGCAGCTGCATTTCCTTGCGGCCGAAATTCTCCGGATCGTGAAAGCTCGGGTGCGCGCCGATCGACACCCCTTTCTGCACGGACCAGCGCACGCAGTCGCGCATCGCATTGGCGCCGCCCGCGTGCCAGCCGCATGCGATGTTCGCCGACGTGACGAGGTCGAGCAGCGCCTCGTCCGATCCGCATCCTTCGCCGAGATCGGCATTCAGATCGATTTCCATGATGTTCCTCGTCCACTGATTGCGTGGCGCGTTTTCCGTACCGCTTCCGCCATTGTCACGCCGCGCGCGATTGGGCGCGGCGGCGCGCTTCCTCGCGCATGTCGATCGCGATGTCGATCTGCCGCAGATACGCACGTTCCGCGGCGAGGGCGGCACGCGCCGCGTCGGGAGTCGTGCGCACGAAGCGGATCGGCAGGTTGAGCCGTGCCTGTGCGAGCTTCCACAGATCGGCGCGGATCACCGTGCCGATCTTCGGGTAGCCGCCGGTGGTCTGCGCGTCGTGCATCAGGACGATGGGCTGGCCGTTCGGCGGCACCTGGATCGTGCCGGGCAGCACCGCGTGCGACAGCAGCTCGACCGGCCGCTCGCGCACGAGCTCGGCGCCGGCGAGGCGATAGCCCATCCGGTTGCTGTTCGCGGTGACGAGCCATTCGTCGTCCCAGAACGCCTGCTGCGAATCGGCCGCGAACGACGCGTAGTCGGGGCCCGGCAGCACGCGCACGGGCATCGCCCACGGCGCATGCGCGGGGCGGTGGCGGCGCGGCGGCTCGTCGACGCGCGCGAATGCGCACCACGCGGGCGCCTTCACGCCGAATTCGGGCGCGTCGGCCGCGAGGCAGCCCGCGCCGGCCGGCGGCACGCCGACCGGGAGCCGATCGCCGTCGCGCAGCGTGCGGCCGCCGAGGCCGCCGAAGCGCGACGCGAGATCGGTGCTGCGCGAGCCGAGCATCGGCAGCACGTCGATGCCGCCCGCGATGCACAGGTAGCCGCGCATCCCGCGTTTCGCGGCCGGCAGCACGAGCATCTGCCCGGCTTCGACCGGCAGGCTCCACCACGAATACACGCGCCGGCCGTCGAGCGTCGCGCCGAATTCGGTGCCGGTGATCGCGATGCGGGTGGCGCGCGTGAAGCGGAATGCGGTCGGACCGATCGTGATCTCGACGGCCGCCGCGTCGGGGCGGTTGCCGACGAGCCGGTTGCCGACCTCGAGCGCGAGGCCGTCGAGCGCGCCGCCCTGTGCGACGCCGAGATGGCGCGCGCCGCGGCGCCCGAGATCCTGCACGGTCGACAGCGGGCCGGCCCGCACCACCTCGATGGTGCCCGGTGCGTTGCTCTGGGTCATCGTGCGTCGACTCCTGCAATGGTGAAGCGCACGCGATCGCCGGGCAGCAGCAGCGTCGGCTGCGGCCGCGCCGGATCGAACAGCACGTGCGACGTGCGGCCGATCAACTGCCAGCCGCCGGGCGACGTGGCCGGGTAGATGCCCGTCTGCACGCCGCCGATGCCGACCGAGCCGGCCGGCACCTCGAGGCGCGGCGCCGCGCGGCGCGGCGTGTGCAGCGATGCGTCGAGGCCGCCGAGATACGCGAAACCCGGCTGGAAGCCGATGAAGAACACGACGTATTCGCCGGCCGCGTGGCGCGCGACCACCTCGTCTACCGACAGGCCCGTGTGCGCGGCGACGGCCGCCAGATCGGGGCCGGCGGCACCGCCGTACTCGACCGGGATCTCGACTTCGCGGCCGTCCGCGTGCTCGACGTCGGCCGTCTCCCACGCGTCGCGCAGCGCCGGCGTGAGCGACTCGGCCGTCGCGGCGAGCGGGTCGAACACGATGGTCAGGTTGTTCATGCCCGGCACGACGTCGATCACGTCGGGCCACGCGCGCGCGGCCTCGGCAACGGCCCACACGCGGCGCTGGCAATCGAGCGTGGCGGGGGGCGGCACCTCGCAGACGAGGGCGGCATCGCCGAGCGGATAAAAGCGGGGTTGCGTCATCGGACTGGCACGGTTCGGACGGCAATGTTAGCGCACATTGTCAACAAGATATCGATAACTTACCAATAAGCGTTTTCGCCTAGCCCGTATACGGGGCCTTCTGACGTACACTCGGCACACCCTGACATCCTGCTTGCGCCGCCTTTCCATGAAGCGTTCTCCGACCAAGATCGTGTCATCCGAACACCTCGTTTCCGATTCGAGCGCGGAGCTGTCGGAGCTCGAATACGGGCTCATCATGGCCGGCAACGCGTTCAACCGCTGGATGGTGCGCTGCATGTCGGCGGCCGGCGCGAAGGACATGACGGCGGTCGAGGTGTCGCTGCTGCATCACGTGAGCCATCGCGAACGCAAGAAGAAGCTCGCCGACATCTGCTTCGTGCTCAATATCGAGGATACGCACGTCGCGACCTATGCGCTGAAAAAACTGATCGCCCGCGGTTACGTGAAGAGCGAGAAAAACGGCAAGGAAGTGTTCTTCTTCGCAACCGACGCGGGCCGCGACCTGTGCCTGAAGTATCGCGAGGTGCGCGAGCACTGCCTGATCGAGACGCTGAAGGACAGCGGGCTCACCAACGAGCAGATCGGCGACGCGGCGCAGTTGCTGCGCCACGCATCGGGCCTGTACGACACGGCCGCGCGCGCGGCGGCGTCGCTGTAAACGATTGCGGAAAGTGTTGCGCGCGGCGTTGCGCTGACGGGCGTGCGGCGACGGCCGTGGCGCCGCGCGCCGCGTCATCCGGCGGCCGGGTAGAGCGCGCCGTCGGTCACGATCCAGCGCAGCGCGAGATCGTGCGCTTCGGCCGGCAGCGCATCGACGCGGCACGCTTCATACGCGATGCCGACCGTCACCGGCAGCGTGTCGCCCGGCCACGCGGCGAGCGTGCGGTCGTAATAGCCGCCGCCGTAGCCGAGCCGGTAGCGCTGCGGATCGAATCCCACGCAGGGAATCAGCAGCAGGTCGGGCACGACGACGATGCCCGCCGCCGGTTCCGGAATCCGGTGATGACCTTCGCGCATCGGCGTGTGCGCGTCCCACGCATGGAACGCGAGCGGCGTGTGCCGCTCGCCGATCACGGGCAGCGCGGCGCGCCGGCCGGCACCGGCCGCGCACCACGCGAGCACCGCGTCGCGCGCATCGAATTCGCCCGGCAGCGGCCAGTAGAACCCGACCGTGCGCGGCGCGAGCCGGTCGAGCAGCGTGCGCAGCCGCGCGTCGAGCGCGGCGTTCGCGGCGGGCTGCGACGCGGCGTCGCGACGCGCGCCGGACAGCGTTTTGCGCAGTGCAACCTTCGGGTTCGGCACAGGGTGGCGTGCTATGCTTTCGCTCAATTCGTGCTCCATTCAAAACGATGTCGAACAGCCTTTTCCGAGTATATCGTGCGGTCGCGCTGACGCTTTCGGCGGCCGCGCTCGTCGCGGGCACGGCCGCATGCGCCGCACCGGGCGACGACACGGTCGCCGGGGATGACCAGATCTTCGTGCAGCTTCGCGAAGCCGCACGCCGCAACGACGCCGCGAAAGCCGCGCAGCTTGCGTCGATGATCCCGAACTATCCGGTCCCGTCCTACGTCGAGTATTTCCAGATCAAGCCGCAGCTGTTCGATTCGACGGGCCGCGCGCGCGTCGACGCGCCGGACGCGCCCGTGCAGTCGTTCCTGCAGCGCTACGACGGCCAGGCGATCGCCGACCGCCTGCGCAACGACTACCTGCTCGTGCTCGGCGCGCGCCACGACTGGCGCAGCTTCGACGATCAATACAAGCGCTTCGTGCTCGACGACGACACGCAGGTCAGGTGCTACGCGCTCGAATCGCGCGCGGCGCGCGGCGAGAACGTCGCCGATGCGGCGCGCGCGCTGCTCGTCGAGCCGAAGAACTACGGCGACGCGTGCGTCGACCTGATCACCGCGCTCACGGTCAACCAGCAGTTCACGAGCGACGACGTGTGGCAGCAGGCGCGCCTCGCGTACGAGCAGAACTACACGACGCTCGGCGGCAAGATCGTCGATGCGCTCGGCCCGCGCCCGGTCGCCTTCGACCAGGCGACGAGCGCGCCGCCGCTGTACCTCGCGCGCGGCGTCGGCCCCGACGCGACGTCGCACCAGCTCGCGCTGATCGCGCTCGGCCGCATGGCGCGCAACGATCCGGACGCGGCCGCCGGGATGCTGACGTCCGTCGCCGGCTCGCTCACGAAACAGGAACAGGCGATCGCATGGGGCGCGATCGGTTACCAGGGCGCGATCAAGCGCTCGCCGCTCGCGTCGGTCTGGTACGCGAAATCCGCGAATGCGCCGCTGTCGAACCCGGGCTACGAATGGCGCACGCGCGCCGCGTTGCTCGCCGGCAACTGGCCGATGGTGCGCTGGTCGATCGAGCAGATGCCGCCGTCGCTGCGCAGCGATCCGGCGTGGATCTACTGGCATGCGCGTGCGCTCAAGCAGAGCGGCGACACGCTGCAGGCGAACCAGGAGTTCGAGCAGGTCGCGGGCCAGTTCAACTTCTACGGGCAGCTCGCCGGCGAAGAGCTCGGCCAGCGCACGACGGTCCCGCCGCGCACGAAGGTGAGCGACGCGGAGATCGACGCGATGAGCAAGATCCCGGGCTTCGCGCTCGCGCAGCGCTTCTACGCGCTGAACCTGCGCCTCGAAGGCAACCGCGAATGGAACTGGCCGCTGCGCGGGATGACCGATCGCCAGCTGCTCGCGGCCGCCGAGTACGGCAAGCGCGTCGAGCTGCTCGACCGCACGGTCAACACGGCCGACCGCACGAAGGCCGAGCACGACTTCACGCTGCGCTACCCGTCGCCGTACCGCAACATCGTCGAGCGCTATGCGCAGTCGACGGGCCTCGACATCGAATGGGCGTACGGGCTGATCCGCCAGGAGTCGCGTTTCATCACGACCGCGCGCTCGTCGGTGGGCGCGGGCGGCCTGATGCAGCTGATGCCGGCCACCGCCCAGCTCGTCGCGAAGAAGCTCGGCATGGGCACGATCACGCGCGCGCAGATGCACGACATCGATACCAACGTCCAGCTCGGCACCTGGTATCTGGCGGACATCTACAACAACTTCGACAGCTCGCCGGTGCTGGCCACCGCCGGCTACAACGCGGGCCCGGGCAGGCCGCGCCAGTGGCGGCAGGTGTTGACGCAGCCGGTCGAAGGCGCGATCTTCGCAGAGACGATTCCGTTCAACGAGACGCGCGACTACGTGAAGAACGTGCTGTCGAACACCGTCTATTACGCGGCGCTCTTCGAGGGCAAACCGCAGTCGTTGAAGAAACGTCTAGGCATGATCTCGCCCTGATCCGCAATCTTCACACTGCCGCGCGAGACGCGGCAGTGTTTTTTTGAGGTGTCGAACATGGATCGCCAGACCGTCGCTCTGCTGGGCGGCACCGGCTTCGTCGGCAGCCGGCTCGTCAATGCGCTGATCGACGCCGGCAAGCAGGTGCGGATCGGCACGCGGCGGCGCGACCACGCGCGCCATCTGCAGATGCTGCCGGTCGAGATCGTCGAGCTCGAGGCGCTCGACACGCGCACGCTCGCGCGCTTCGTCGCCGGCGCGCACGCGGCGATCAATCTGGTCGGCGTGCTGCACGGCGGCCGCGGCACGCCGTACGGGCCCGGCTTCGAGCGCGCGCACGTCGCGCTGCCGGCCGCGCTTGCGAGCGCGTGCGCCGAGGTCGGCGTGCGGCGCCTGCTGCACATGAGCGCGCTCGGCGCCGATTCGCACGGCGCAAGCATGTACCAGCGCTCGAAGGGCGATGGCGAAGCGGCGCTGCATGCGATCGCGGCGACCGATTCGCTCGAGCTGACGATCTTCCGCCCGTCGGTCGTGTTCGGCCCCGGCGACTCATTCCTCAACACGTTCGCGAACCTGCAGCGCACGGTGCCCGTGCTGCCGCTCGCGATGCCCGACGCGCGCTTCCAGCCGGTGTTCGTCGGCGATGTCGTGCGCGCGTTCGTCAACACGCTCGATCTCGCGGCCGCGCACGGCAAGACCTACGAACTCGGCGGCCCGACCGTCTATACGCTCGAGCAACTGGTGCGCTATTGCGGCACGCTGGTCGGCCGGCAGGCACGCATCGTGCGGCTGCCCGACGCGCTTGCGCGGCTGCAGGCAAGCGTGTTCGAATGCCTGCCCGGAGAACCGGTACTCACGCGCGACAATCTCGCGTCGATGTCGGTGCCGAACGTGCTGTCGGGGCCGCTCGCGCCGGAACTCGGGATCACGCCCGCGAGTCTCGAAAGCATTGCGCCCGCGTATCTCGGCAACACCGCGGCGCGGTCGCGGTTCGACTGGTTCCGCTCGCGGCGGCGCTAGGCCCGGCCCGGCCGGGGCGCCGTCGTTCAGCATCGTCCTTTCCACCTTCGCGTTTTCCGGAAACACCATCATGAAACTCGTCATTGGAGACAAGAACTACTCGTCGTGGTCGATGCGTCCGTGGCTGCTGCTCGCGCATTTCGGCATCCCGTTCGACGAGATCGCGGTCGAGCTGCGCCGCGACGACACGGCCGCGCGGATCCTCGAGTATTCGCCGTCCGGCAAGGTGCCGTGCCTGATCGACGACCACGGCGTCGCGATCTGGGATTCGCTCGCGATTGCCGAGACGCTCGCCGAGCGCTATCCGCAGTTTCCGATGTGGCCGGCCGATCCGCTCGAACGCGCGCATGCGCGCTGCATCGCGGCCGAGATGCATTCGGGCTTCGCGGCGCTGCGCACGCAGATGGGCATGAACGTGCGTGCGTCGATGCCGGGGCGCGGCGCGACGCCCGACGCGCTCGCCGATATCGCGCGCATCGACGCGCTGTGGAGCGCGTGCCTCGAGGCGTCGGGCGGGCCGTTCCTGTTCGGCGAGTTCGGGATCGCGGATGCGATGTACGCGCCCGTCGTGATGCGCTTCAACACGTACGAGCCGGGCCTGTCGCCGGACGCGGCCGGCTACGCGGCGCGCGTGACGGCGCTGCCGGCGGTGCAGCGGTGGATCGACGCCGCGCGCAGCGAGACCAACGTGATCGCCGAATACGAGCCGCAGCCATGAACATCTACGCAGTAGGCGGTGCGATCCGCGACGAACTGCTCGGCGTGCCCGTGCAGGACCGCGACTACGTGGTGGTGGGCGCGACGCCGGAGCAGATGGCCGCGCAGGGCTTCCGGCCGGTCGGCAAGGATTTTCCGGTGTTCCTGCATCCGCACACGCAGGAGGAATACGCGCTGGCGCGCACCGAGCGCAAGACGGCGGCCGGGTATCACGGCTTCCAGTTCCATTACGCGCCGGACGTGACGCTCGACGAGGATCTCGCGCGGCGCGACCTGACGATCAACGCGATGGCGCGCGAGGTGAGTCCGGAGGGCGCGCTGGTCGGGCCCGTGATCGACCCGTTCGACGGGCAGGCCGACCTGCGCGCGCGCGTGTTCCGGCACGTGAGCGACGCGTTCGTCGAGGATCCGGTGCGGATCCTGCGCATTGCGCGCTTCGCCGCGCGGTTCGCGGATTTCACGGTCGCCGACGAAACGCTCGCGCTGATGCGGCGGATGGTCGACGCGGGCGAGGCCGACGCGCTGGTGCCCGAGCGTGTGTGGCAGGAAATCGCGCGCGGGCTGATGGAGGCGAAGCCGTCGCGGATGTTCGCGGTGCTGCGCGACTGCGGCGCGCTCGCGCGCGTCCTGCCCGAGGTCGATGCGCTGTGGGGCGTGCCGCAGCGCGCCGACTATCACCCGGAAGTCGATACGGGCGTGCACGTGATGATGGTCGTCGACTACGCGGCGAAGCAGGGCTATTCGCTGCCGGTGCGCTTCGCGGCGCTCACGCACGATCTCGGCAAGGCGACGACGCCGGCGGACGTGCTGCCGCGCCACGTCGGCCACGAGGGCCGCAGCGTCGACCTGCTCAAGCCGCTGTGCGAACGGTTGCGCGTGCCGAACGATTGCCGCGATCTCGCGCTCGTGGTCGCGCGCGAGCACGGCAACCTGCATCGCGTGATGGAGATGGGCGCGGCCGCGCTGGTGCGGCTGTTCGAGCGCAGCGACGCGCTGCGCAAGCCGGCGCGTTTCGCCGAGATGCTGCAGGCGTGCGAATCGGATGCGCGCGGGCGGCTCGGGCTCGACGCGCAGCCTTATCCGCAGGCCGAGCGGCTGCGCGTGGCGCTCGCGGCCGCGCGCAGCGTCGATGCCGGCGCGATCGCGCGCGGCATCGGCAGCGAGGCGGAGAAGATCAAGGAGGCCGTGCATCGCGCGCGGATCCAGGCCGTCGCGCAGGCGCTCGCGATCGGCGAATAGGGGCAGGTATGAAAGGGGCGGGCGGCGCGCGGCCGTCAGCCGTTACGACTTCATGTGCGCGGCTGCCTTGCGCGCAGGGGTCGCGGCCGCCGGACGTTTGCCGGCGGATGCGCGCGGCTTGGCAGCCGCCTGCTTTTCCGCCGCGCCGGCCGGCCGGGCCGGATCGGCGTCGCGGCCGCGTTTCGGTGCCGGTTCGCGGCGGCTCGTGCGCGGTTCTCCCGGCGCCGTGCGCACAGCGGGCGCGGGCTGCCTGATTTCCATCGTCGCGGACACGAATTCGGCACAAGTGTCGTCGAACAGCGGTAGCGTGCCGACCACGATCAGTTCGGCGGGCCCGTCGCCCATGTTGGCGACGCGATGCCGCTTGCGCGCGTCGAAGTGCAGCGAGTCGCCGGGCGCCAGCGGGTAATCCTTCTTGCCGATCGTGTAGCAGATGCGGCCGGTCAGCACGTAGACGAATTCGTCGCCGCCGTGCGACACCCATTCCGAGCGGTAGCCTTCCATCATCTGCACCTTGACCGCGTTGATCTGACTGCCGTCGAACGTGGTGGACAGCCGTTCGTACCACTGCGACGCGCTGTCGACCGCGTACGGTTCGCGGCTGCCTTCGTGCGAATCGGGCTGCGCCTGGCGCGGCTGGTCGATCAGCGCGCCGAGCGGCACGCCCAGCGCCTTCGCGACATTGACGAGCGACGACAGCGAGATGCCCGTGAGATGGCGCTCGACCTGCGACAGGAACCCGACCGACAGCTTCGCTTCGGTCGCGACTTCCAGCAGCGTCTTCTTCGCTTCCCGGCGCAGGCGGCGAATGCGCTGGCCGATACGCATGATGTCTGAATCCATGAATCTCTTTCGTGGCAACGAGTCGGGAGGCGAGCGGAGGGGCGGTGCAGTCGCCGGGACGTTGCTTTCCGCGCATCGCACGAAGCACGGCCGTCGGGACGACGATGCCGGCGCATTGTACCGCGCGGTGTCGCCGGGCGAGGCCACGTTGCGCCTGCGTACGGAACCGTGCCGCCGATTTTAGTCCTACGAAAATTTTGGCTTGACCTCAATTTCAGCGTGCTCTAGATTCTGTCGCGCGCATCAAACAAAGTTAAGTGAGACAAAAATTTTCGCGGACCTGCCGCTGGCACTGCACAGCGGCCCGGCGACGTGCAGTGCCGCGCGTCGCCCGACCATCGGCGCCGTGTCGCGACAAGCCTGCTTCAGGCATGCGCCCCGCCGCGTCACGCCGCCGGCCGCCGACAACAATGGATAACGTGGGCATCCGATGATCGATCGACTGAAATACAGCTTCTCCGGCCTTCCCCCGTACGACGCGTCCGTCGCCGACACGCAGGCCGGCCTGTCGCGCCTGCTCGACGCCGCGCGGCTCGACGCGGTGGTGGTCACGTCGCAGGACGAATACGTCACCGAGTACCTGCCGCGCAGCAATAACCCGCGCTATGCGCTGTCGGGCTTCGACGGCTCGGCCGGCTGCGGGATCTTCCTGAGCGCGGAAACCGCGCGGGCGCTCGGCGCGCCGCCGTTCGTGCTGTTCGTCGACGGCCGTTATCACCTGCAGGCCGAGCAGCAGTGCGATCCGGCGTGCGTGCGCATCGAGAAGCTCGGGATGAACCTGACGATCTGGCAGGCGATGGCCGACTGGCTGGTCGCGCATGCGAGCCGGCTCGCGCGGGTCGGCTACGACGGGCTGCGGATCAGCGTCGCGCAGCGCGACCGGCTGCTCGAGCAGACGCAGGCCGCGGTGCTCGACTGGACGAGCCTCGCCGATCGCGAGATCGACCGTGCGATCGCGCTGCCGGGCTGGGTCGTCGAGCGGCCGATCTTCGAGCTGCCTGAATCGATGACGGGCCTGAGCGTCGCGCAGAACCTGGACACGCTGAACCGCAAGCTCGCCGCGCGTACCGGCGCGGCCGACGACAGGACCGCGTTCTTCACCTGCGCGTCGGACGATCTCGCGTATCTGCTGAACAGCCGCGGCTATCACATCCCGAATGCGTCGTCGCACCTCGGCTTCCTGTTCGCGGTCGGCGGGGAGGTCGCGCTGTTCTTGCCGGAAGGCTGCGACCGCTGCGAAGTCGCGCTCGAGTCGTATCCGGCGCTGCACGTGATCCGGCGCGATGTCGCGGCGCTCGAGCGCTTTCTCGCGCAGTTCGCGGTCGATCACGTGTGCTACGGCTTCGAATCGGTGAACTGCGCGCTCGTCGACGCGGTGAGCCGCGTGTGGCCGCACGCGCGGCATGCCGACTTCAATCCGGTCGAGGCGATGCGGGCCGCCAAGACGCCGGCGGCGCTCGACCGGTTCCGCGACGCGTTCGCGCGCAGCTCCGCGGCGATCGCCGAGACGATGCGCTGGGCGAAGACCGGCGAGCCGGGCGCACGCCACACCGAATACGACCTGGCGCGCACGATCAACGACGCGTACGGTGCGCGCTCGGCGGTTGCGCTGACGTTTCCGTCGATTGCGGCGAACGGCGCGAACAGCGCGTTCGCGCATTACACGGCGGCGAGCGCCGACGTCGAGCTGACGGAAGGCGAACTGGTGCTGCTCGACAGCGGCGCATACTACGAAGCCGGTTTCGCGACGGACTGCACGCGCGTCGTGCTGCGCCGCACGCGCGCGGATACGGTCGCGCAGCCGTGGCAGCGCGAGATCTACACGGTCGCGCTGAAGGCCTGCATCAAGGGGCTCGTCACGCGCTTCCCGGCCTCGGCGACGGGCGGCGACGTCGATGCGCTCGTGCGGCAGGTGTGCCGCGATCACGGCCACGATTTCGGCCACGGCACCGGGCACGGCGTCGGGATCCACGTGCACGAAGGCGGCGTGCGTTTCGCGCCGGGCGCGAAATACGGGCTGGTGCCGAATGCGGTGATTTCGGTCGAGCCGGGCATTTACGTGCCGGGCAAGGGCGGCGTGCGGATCGAGAACATCGTGATCATCCGGCCGGACGAAGCGCAGCCGGATACGGTGACGTTCGAGAACATCGTGACGGTCGGCTACGACTGGGACCTGATCGATCTCGACCTGCTGGATGACGACGAGCGCGCGTACCTGCGCGACTACGAGCGGCTGTGCGTGGAGCGCGGCACGCAGGTCACCGCGTGTCCGCTGTTGTAAGGAAAGGCAACGCAGGCGCGCGGCCGCCGGGCGGCCGCGCGGCGCGACGTCAGCGCGTCAGCGCCGACACGCGTCCGTCGGGGCCGTAGACGCCGGCCGGCGCGGGCGCCGAGCGCAGCACCGCGAGCGCGCGCTCGTTGTAGTCCATCCGGATCCGGATCAGCATCCCGTTGTTCGCATTGGCCTGGCGCGCGCGTTCGGCGGCCTGCTGCAGCAACTGCCAGCGGCCGGCGAGGCGTGCATCGCGCTCGGCGGCCTGGTCCATCCCTTTCTTGCCCGACGCAAAGCCGAGCGCGGACAGCTGCGTGTCGCGCGTGCGTTCGAGCTGCGCGAGCCGGTCGATCAGCTCGCTCTTCTTCTCGACGATCCCGGGCAGCATCTCGAGCGGCTCCGCCGTCGTCAGCGCTTTTTCCTCGTAGGCGAGCAGGGACGCGAACGCCTCGACCGTCGCGTGTTCGTCGTTGACCGTGGCCAGCAGCTCTTCTCTCATCGCGTCATGCTCGTCGCGCCGGTGCGCGGGGTGCGGCGCGCCGGCAAACCGGGGGACCGGCCGCGAGGCGGCCGGCTCAGCTGCCCTGCGGGCGCTGCTGCTGCAGCAGTTCGCGGGCGGTGTTCAATACGCCGTCGGCAATCTTGTTCGCGTCGATCGTCAGCGTGCCGTTGTTCAGCGCTTCCTTGATCGACTGGACCAGGCCCGTGTCGATATCGGCGTTGCCGGACGCGGATGTCGAGCGCAACTGGCCGGACAGACCCGACAGGTTCACGGTCGCGTCGCCGCCGTTCGATCCTGCGTCGGCCGCCTGCGCGGACGACTGGGCCGCGCCGGATTGTGCACGGGCCGCGCCGTTGCCGGTCGGCGCGAGAGGGCTCGGTTTCGGAGTGGAATCGATCTTCACGATGGGTTTCCTGTACGGGTTGACCCAGATAACGGCCGGGTCGGCCCGAACTTTAGCATCGTGAGCCCGAAATTCTCCGAATAAACAATTCTTTGCAATCTTGCGGCGAGATCCGTCCCTACAGCGGAATTTCCACGGTGCCGGCGTCCTTGACGATTGCCGTGACGATCTGGCCCGCCGCCATCCGTACCCGCACCGACTGCCCGGGCGCCGCATTCGCGAGCACGCTGCCCTCGGCCGAAATCGTGAAACCGGGGCCGGCCGCGACGACCCGCACCGTCTGGCCGGCCGACACCGACGCCGCGCTCTTCAGCATGTCCTGCCGCAGCGGCAGCCCGGCCGAGATGCGCGCGAGCGCGGTCGAGCCGACCGCCTGCGCCGGATCGGTGATCACCGCGAGCGGCAGCACCGTCAGGTCGCCGTCGCGCGCGACCAGGTCGGCCGCGCCCAGCGGCTCGCCGGGCGCGATCTGGCGCGCGGCGACGTAATAGGTGGCCTGCACGGTGACCTTTGCCTGCAGGTAGACGGTCCACGGCCGTTCGCCCGCGCAGCGCACGCCGACCGTCGTGCGGCCCCACAGGCGCGCGCCGGTCGGCAGGAACGGCTCGAGCGTCGTGCACGCGGCGAGCCCGCGCGGAAACGCGGTCGTGACCGTCGCCGTGGTCTTGCCGGGCAGGCCCGCGATCTGCTGCTGCAGGAACGCGAGGGCCGCGCGCCGGATCGAGTCGGGGTCCTGCTGGCCGGGCGGCGTCGCGCTCTGGGCCGCGGGGGCCGCCTGGGCCGGGTTGGCGGAAGCCGCCGGCGTGCGCGGCGCCGGCGCGGCTGACGCGGCGCGGGCCGCCGCCATGCGCGCGGCGACTGCCTGCGGCGCCGGCCGAGCGGGATTCGACGCGGGCTCGGCCGTCCCGGCGATGACCGTCGCAATGGCGCTGGGATCGGCGGCGCGCGGCGTGCCGTAGGCCGCGTTCGCACGAGCGGCTGCGTAGACGGGGGCCGGAGCGGCTACCGGTGCGGACGGCGGCGGAACGTTCGTCACGACCATCGCGCCCGCCGGTGGCGCCGCATAGCCGGCAGCGGCCGCACCGGCAGTGCCGGCCGTTGCGCGCCCGGCGTCCGGCGCCGTGCCCGAACCCATCCCCGCATTCCCGCCGAACTGCCCGCCGCTCGCCGCATTGGCGTGCGCGAGCGCGGTTTCGGCCGTCTCGCCGCGTCCGGGAATCACGATCGTCCCGTCGTCCGCGTGTGCGGCCGGTGCGGCGATCCACAGCGCCGCGGCGAGCGCAAACGCACGCCGGACGTGCGTGAGCCGCCCGTTCCTGCCGCGAAGTGCGTTGCCGGTCATCGCCGTGTCCTCGATCCGTTGATCCGATTTGCATTCTAGGGAGCGGCGCCGCCGCGCAAACGATGAATAGAGGGGGGCTTTGCCGCGTTATTCGCCCGATTGCCGGTTGCGTGCGGCGCCTACCATCGCTGTCATGGAAAAAAGCCTCTCGGGTCGCTATCCGGCGCGAGGGGCGTGCAGCGCTTCATACGGAGAGACGCACACATGCTGGACAAACTCGATGCGGAATTCGCGTTCGGCCGACAGGCGCTCGACGTGCGCGCCTACCGGCAGGAACTGCTGTCGTCGAACATCGCGAACGCCGACACGCCCGGCTACCAGGCCCGCGACGTCGATTTCGCGTCGACGCTCGCGCGCTCGCTGAAGCAGACGAACGGCGGCCTCGCGCCGAGCAACGCCGCGCAACTGCCGATGACGCAGCCGGCCGGCGTGACGAGCGGCATGTCGATGGTGTCGACGGCGCCGGGCCACATGGCCGGCACGGCGAAGCTGATCCCGACGGGCGGCCCGGCCGACGACTACGGCCGCGCGCAGTACCGGATGCCGCTGCAGCCGTCGCTCGACGGCAACACGGTCGATCTCGACGTCGAGCGCGTGCAGTTCGCGAACAACGCGCTGCACTACGAAACCGGGATGACCGTGATGACCCAGCAGATCAAGGCCATGATCGCCGCGATCTCGACGAACTCGTAAGCGCGCCGCTTCCGGACCCGCGCACAAGCACAAGGAGCCTCCATGCCTTCGTTGATGAACATCTTCGGCGTCGCCGGTTCGGCGCTGTCCGCGCAATCGCAGCGCCTGAACGTCACCGCGTCGAACCTCGCGAACGCCGACAGCGCCACCGGCCCCGACGGCAAGCCATACAAGGCCAAGCAGGTCGTGTTCGCGACCGACCCGATGGGCGGCGCGCGCACCGCGTCCGGCCAGGGCGTGGGCGGCGTGCGCGTGACGAAGGTGATGGACGACCCGTCGCCGATGAAGTCGACCTACGATCCGGCGAACCCGGCCGCCGACGCGAACGGCTACGTGCAGATGCCGAACGTCGACCCGGTGCAGGAGATGGTGAACATGATCTCGGCGTCGCGCTCGTACCAGGCCAACGTCGAGACGCTGAACACCGCGAAGACGCTGATGCTCAAGACGCTGACGATCGGCTCGTGAGCCGCGCGCCGACCGACCTTACAGACCCGACAGTTCCGATAGAAGGCCACCCAGGATGACTTCCTCCAGCACGACGATCGGCGGCAACGGCACGAACGTGTCGACCCTGCCGACCGACACGATGAACACCAACAGCGTGTCGTCGACCAACGGCACATCGGCGAGCGACCTGCAGGCGACGTTCCTGAAGCTGCTCGTCACGCAGTTGCAGAACCAGGATCCGACGAGCCCGGTCGACAGCTCGCAGATGACGTCGCAGCTCGCGCAGATCAACACGGTGAGCGGCATCGCGCAGCTGAACACGTCGCTCACGTCGCTGTCGACGCAGCTCACGGCCGGCCAGCAGACGCAGGCCGCGCTGCTGATCGGCACGAACGTGCTCGCGCCGGGCAACGCCGTCGCGGTGAAGAGCGGTGCGGCGTCGCCGTTCGGCGTGTCGCTGGCGAGCTCGGTGTCGAACCTGACGATCACCGTGAAGAACTCGGCGGGCGCCGTCGTGAACACGATCAACGCGGGCGCGCAGTCGGCCGGCACCGTGCCGTTCAACTGGACGCCGACCGACGCGGCGGGCAATGCGCTGCCGGACGGCAAGTACACGATCAGCGCGTCGTATACCAACAGCGCGGGCACGCCGCAGGCGGCCACGACGCTCGCGGCCGCGCAGGTGCAGAGCGTGATCAAGCAGGCTGACGGCACGGCGGGGCTCGTGCTGTCGAACGGCACGACGGTGGGGCTCACCCAGGTCGCGTCGATTTTCCCGAACACGTCGTCATCCGGCGGCACTACGTCCAACTGATTCAGCTTCCCCGAAACGGAGACCGAAATGGGTTATCAACAGGGTCTGAGCGGCCTCGCCGGCGCATCGAACGCGCTCGACGTGATCGGCAACAACATCGCGAACGCGAACACGGTCGGCTTCAAGTCGAGCACCGCGCAGTTCGCCGACATGTACGCGAACTCGGTCGCGACGTCGGTCAATACGCAGATCGGCATCGGCACGACGCTCGCGTCGGTGAATCAGCAGTTCGGCCAGGGCACGATCAATACGACGAACTCGTCGCTCGACGTCGCGATCAACGGCAACGGCTTCTTCCAGATGTCGAACAACGGCGTGACGACGTACTCGCGCGACGGCACGTTCCAGCGCGACAAGAACGGCTTCATCGTCGACTCGCAAGGCCGCAACCTGATGGGCTATGCGGCTGTCTCGGGCGGCGTGATCAACACCGCGCAGACCGTGCCGCTGCAGGCGCCGACGACCAACATCGCGCCGACCGCGACGACCAAGATCACCGGCCAGTTCAACCTGAACTCGCAGGACACGGTGCCGGCCAAGACGCCGTTCAGCGCGACCGACACCGCGACCTACAACTACTCGACGTCGGTCCAGGTGTACGACTCGCTCGGCGGTTCGCAGGCGGTCAACATGTACTTCGTGAAGTCGGCGGCCGGCACGTGGGAAGCGTACGCGGGCGTCCAGGGCGGCGCGACGACCGATCTCGGCACGGTCACGTTCGATACGTCGGGCGCGATCAAGAGCACGACGCTGCCGGGCGCGGGCGGGCCGACCACGTCGCTCGGCCAGTTCCAGTTCACCGTGCCGAATACCGACGGCTCGGCGACGCCGCAAAACCTTACGCTCGACCTGACCGGCACGACGCAGTACGGCGGCAAGGACGGCGTGAACAACCTCGCGCAGGACGGCTACGCGAGCGGCACGCTGACGACCTACTCGATCGGCGCCGACGGCAAGCTGACCGGCAACTACTCGAACGGCCAGACCGCCGTGCTCGGCCTGATCGCGCTCGCGAACTTCAACAACCCGAACGGGCTGGTGAACCTCGGCGGCAACCAGTATGCGGAGTCCTCCGCATCGGGCGTGCCGCAGATCTCGGCGCCCGGCAGCACGAACCACGGCAAGCTGCAGGGCAGCGCGCTCGAGAACTCGAACGTCGACCTCACGTCGCAGCTCGTCAACCTGATCACCGCGCAGCGCAACTACCAGGCGAACGCGCAGACGATCAAGACGCAGCAGACCGTCGACCAGACGCTCATCAACCTGTAAGCGCGGATAACCGGCAGCCATGGACCGACTGATCTACACGGCGATGACGGGCGCGTCGCAGTCGCTCGACCAGCAGGCGATCGTCGCGAACAACCTCGCGAACGCATCGACGACGGGCTTTCGCGCGCAGCTCGCGACGTATCGCGCGGTGCCGATGAATTTCGGCGACGGCAGCAACATCGACCCGACGACGACGCGCACCTACGTGCTCGCGTCGACGCCCGGCGCGGACTACGCACCGGGTCCGATCACGCGCACCGGCAATCCGCTCGACGTCGCCGTGCAGGGCGCCGGCTGGCTGTCGGTGCAGACGGCCGACGGCGGCGAGGCGTACACGCGCGCCGGCAACCTGCACGTCGACGAGAACGGCCAGCTCGTCAACGCGAGCAACCTGCCGGTGATCGGCAACGGCGGCCCGATCTCGGTGCCGCCGAACGCCGAGGTGACGATCGGCAAGGACGGCACCGTTTCCGCGCTGATGCCGGGCGACCCGCCGACGGCGGTCGCGATCGTCGACCAGATGAAGCTCGTCAATCCCGATCCGGCCACGCTCACGCGCGGCAACGACGGATTGTTCCGCACCGCCGACGGCAATCCGGCCGACGCCGACACGAACGTGGTCGTCACGCCGAATTCGCTCGAAGGCAGCAACGTCAACCCGGTGACCGCGATGGTCGCGATGATCGACAACGCGCGCGCGTTCCAGCTTCAGTCGAAGCTGATCCAGACGGCCGACCAGAACGAGCAGACGGCGAACCAGCTGCTCAACTTCAGCTGAGCGCCCGCGCCAGCCCACGCAGGAGAATCGACAAGTGAACCGTTCGCTCTACATCGCCGCCACCGGCATGAATGCGCAGCAGGCGCAGATGGACGTGATTTCGAACAACCTCGCGAACACCAGCACGAACGGCTTCAAGGCGTCGCGCGCGGTGTTCGAGGATCTGCTTTACCAGACGATCCGCCAGCCCGGCGCGAACTCGACGCAGCAGACCGAGCTGCCGTCGGGCCTGCAGCTCGGCACCGGCGTGCAGCAGGTCGCCACCGAGCGCCTGTACACGCAGGGCGGCCTCACGCAGACCGGCAACTCGAAGGACGTCGCGATCAACGGCGCGGGCTTCTTCCAGGTGCTGATGCCGGACGGCACGAACGCGTACACGCGCGACGGCTCGTTCCAGACCAACGCGCAGGGCCAGCTCGTCACGTCGAGCGGCTATCAGATTCTGCCGGCGATCACCGTGCCGCAGAACGCGCAGTCGCTGACGATCGGCAAGGACGGCGTCGTGTCGGTCACGCAGCCGGGCTCGGGCAACGCGGTGCAGATCGGCTCGCTGCAGATCGCGACCTTCATCAACCCGGCCGGCCTCGAGGCGAAGGGCGAGAACCTGTTCGCGGAAACGACGTCGTCGGGCGCGCCCAACGTGTCGCAGCCGGGGCTGAACGGCGCGGGCGTGCTCAACCAGGGTTATGTCGAAGCGTCGAACGTGAACGTCGTGCAGGAGCTCGTCAACATGATCCAGACGCAGCGTGCCTACGAGATCAACAGCAAGGCCGTGACGACGTCCGACCAGATGCTGCAGACCGTCACGCAGATGAAGAGCTAACCGGAACACCCCGTCGTCGCCATGAAGCAGGTTCGCCTCCTCCCGTCAGCCACCGTCCGCGCCGCGTGCGCGGTCGCGGTGGCGGCGCTCGCCGGTTGCGCGCAGATTCCGCGCGATCCGATCATCCAGCAGCCGATGACGGCGCAGCCGCCAGCGCCGATGTCGATGCAGGCGCCCGGCTCGATCTACAACCCCGGCTACGCGGGGCGGCCGCTTTTCGAGGATCAGCGGCCGCGCAACGTCGGCGACATCCTGACGATCATGATCGCGGAAAACATCAACGCGACCAAATCGTCGGGCGCGAACACGAACCGGCAGGGCAACACCGATTTCAACGTGCCGACGGCCGGCTTCCTCGGCGGGCTGTTCGCGAAGGCGAACCTGTCGGCGGCCGGCAACAACAAGTTCGCGGCGACGGGCGGCGCGAGCGCGGCGAACACGTTCAACGGCACGATCACGGTGACCGTCACCAACGTGCTGCCGAACGGCAACCTCGTGGTCAGCGGCGAGAAGCAGATGCTGATCAACCAGGGCAACGAATTCGTGCGCTTTTCGGGCGTCGTCAACCCGAACACGATCTCGGGCGCGAACTCCGTCTACTCGACCCAGGTCGCCGACGCGAAGATCGAATATTCGTCGAAGGGCTACATCAACGAAGCCGAGACGATGGGCTGGCTGCAGCGCTTCTTCCTCAACATCGCGCCGTGGTGATGACGATGCAGACGACCCTGTCCAACCGCCCGTCGTCCCGCGCGCAAGCCTTCGTGCGGTTCGCCGTCGCGTTCGTGGCCGCGGCCTGCGTGTTCGGCGCGGCGCCCGCGCACGCGGAACGCCTGAAGGATCTCGCGCAGATCCAGGGCGTGCGCGACAACCCGCTGATCGGCTATGGCCTCGTCGTCGGTCTCGACGGCACGGGCGACCAGACGATGCAGACGCCGTTCACGACACAGACGCTCGCGAACATGCTCGCGAACCTCGGCATCTCGATCAACAACGGCTCGGCCAACGGCGGCCCGTCGTCGCTGAACAACATGCAGCTGAAGAACGTCGCGGCCGTGATGGTGACCGCCACGCTGCCGCCGTTCGCGCGGCCGGGCGAGGCGGTCGACGTGACCGTGTCGTCGCTCGGCAACGCCAAGAGCCTGCGCGGCGGCACGCTGCTGCTCACGCCGCTGAAGGGCGCGGACGGGCAGGTGTACGCGCTCGCGCAGGGCAACATGGCGGTCGGCGGCGCGGGGGCCAGCGCGAACGGCAGCCGCGTGCAGGTGAACCAGCTCGCGGCCGGCCGGATCGTCGGCGGCGCGATCGTCGAGCGTTCGGTGCCGAACGCGATCGCGCAGATGAACGGCGTGCTGCAGCTGCAACTGAACGACATGGACTACGGCACGGCGCAGCGGATCGTGTCCGCGGTCAATTCGAGCTTCGGCCCGGGCACCGCGACGGCGCTCGACGGCCGCACGATCCAGCTCGCGGCGCCGGCCGACTCGGCGCAGCAGGTCGCGTTCATGGCGCGGCTGCAGAACCTCGACGTGAGCCCGGACAAGGCCGCGGCGAAGGTGATCCTGAACGCGCGCACCGGCTCGATCGTGATGAACCAGATGGTCACGCTGCAGAGCTGCGCGGTCGCGCACGGCAACCTGTCGGTCGTCGTCAACACGCAGCCGGTCGTGTCGCAGCCGGGGCCGTTCTCGAACGGGCAGACGGTGGTCGCGCAGCAGTCGCAGATCCAGCTCAAGCAGGACAACGGCGCGCTGAAGATGGTGACGGCCGGCGCGAACCTCGCCGACGTCGTGAAGGCGCTGAACACGCTCGGCGCGACGCCGGCGGACCTGATGTCGATCCTGCAGGCGATGAAGGCGGCCGGCGCGTTGCGCGCGGACCTGGAGATCATCTAAATGGCAGCGAATCTTCCGAACGCGAACGATCTCACGCAGCGCTTCGCGCTCGACGTGCAGGGTTTCGACGCGCTGCGCGCGCAGGCGAAGCAGTCGCCGCAGGCCGGCGCGAAGGCCGTCGCGGGCCAGTTCGACGCGATGTTCACGCAGATGATGCTCAAGAGCATGCGCGACGCGACGCCCGACGGCGGGCTGCTCGATTCGCATACGTCGAAGATGTACACGTCGATGCTCGACCAGCAGCTCGCGCAGCAGATGTCGACGCGCGGGATCGGCGTCGCCGACGCGCTGATGAAGCAGTTGCTGCGCAATGCGGGCGTGGGCGCGGGCAGCGACACGGCGGCCGGCGTCGGCGCGGGCGGCTTGGGCGCGGGCGGTCTCGGCACGGCCGGCAACGAAGGCAGCCTCGCAGCGATGAACGCGATGGCGCGCGCGTACGCGAACGCGGCCGGCAACAACGGCGGGCTCGCCGGCGCGCGCGGCTACTCGGCCGGCAGCGCGCTGACGCCGCCGCTGAAGGGCGCGAGCGGCGCGCCGGACGCCGACGCGTTCGTCGACCGGCTCGCGGCTCCCGCACAGGCGGCCAGCGCGTCGACCGGCATCCCGGCGCGCTTCATCGTCGGCCAGGCGGCGCTCGAATCGGGCTGGGGCAAGCGCGAGATCCGCGCGGCCGACGGCTCGACCAGCTACAACGTGTTCGGCATCAAGGCGAACAAGGGCTGGACGGGCCGCACGGTGTCGGCGCTGACGACCGAGTACGTGAACGGCACGCCGCGCCGCGTGGTCGCGAAATTCCGCGCATACGACTCGTACGAGCACGCGATGACCGATTACGCGAACCTGCTGAAGAACAATCCGCGCTACTCGGGCGTGCTGAGCGCGAGCCGCAGCGTCGAAGGCTTCGCGCACGGGATGCAGAAGGCCGGTTACGCGACCGACCCGAACTACGCGAAAAAGCTGATCTCGATCATGCAGCAGATCGGCTGACGGGCCAGGGCCTGCGCCGCCGATAACAGGCTCCGGCCCATCGTCAGTTACCCTCTCAGGACCGCGCCCGGCAGCCCGCCGCGCGCGGTTTCAACGTTTGCGCGAAAAAAATCGGCAAATCGATCTAAACTTTCGGTCAGCACTGCCGCTAAGTGTGAGAGACCTGCGACCGGGCCCCCGTTCTGGCCCGGTTTTACTGCGCGCCGGGTGCCCCGGGCGCCCATGACAAGAAAGACCGGCTAGCCATGAATATCGAAACGTCGACGGACCCCAGCCTGGATGCAGGCCACTCCGGGCCCGACTATGCCCGCCGCAATCCGCTGGAAATCGGCGTGCAGCTGCGCAACCTCGTGAACCGCGGCGATTTCCTGACCGTCCAGTACCCGGGCGGCCAGCTCGTCACGCGCCTGCTCGAGGTCGACGTCGGCGCGCGGACGTTCACGTTCGACTGGGGTGCGCTGTCCGAGCAGAACGCCGGCATCCTCGGCGCGTCGCACTGCACGTTCGCGGCTTCGCCGGAGGGCGTGCGCGTCGAATTCACCACGGGCACGCCGCGCGAGACGCGCTACGAGGGGCTGCCCGCGTTCGTCGCCGATTTCCCCGAAGTCCTGATGTGCATCCAGCGCCGTGAATATTTCCGGGTCGATGCGCCGATCGTCGATCCGTTCCTGTGCCGCGGCAAGCTGCCGGACGGCGAGAGCTTCCTGTTCGAGGTGCACAACCTGTCGCTCGGCGGCGTGGGGCTGCGCACGGCCGACGAACGCGTCGAGGCGCTCGAGGTCGGCACGCTGCTGCCCGAAGTCGAGCTCGAGCTGACCGGCCACGGCAAGCTGTCGCTCGACCTGCAGCTGGTGTCGCAGCGCTCGACGCAGATGCCGAACGGGTCGCGGCGCTACCAGCTCGGCTTCCGCTACATGTCGCTGCCGGGCAGCGCCGAGAACACGCTGCAGCGGCTGATCACGCAGCTCGAAATGAAGCGCCGCTCGCTCGCGCGGGCCTGACGCGCACGCGGCCGCCGGCCCTGCACGGGCCGCCCGCGCACCGCCGCCGGCCCCGCCGGCCGGACGCTCCGACCAGCGATGCGCACCCGCGCGCCGCGCGTGCATTTTTCTCTCAATTTTTTCGATTCGCGGCCGTTATACCGGGAGTTACGCAACCCGGCGGCCGCAGCGCGGCCGGCTCATCAGGATCGCGCATGTCCAACTCACTCATGAACCTCGGCGTCAGCGGCCTGAATGCCGCGCTCTGGGGCCTCACGACGACCGGCAACAACATCAGCAACGCCGCGACGCCCGGTTATTCGGTCGAGCGGCCCGTCTATGCCGAGGCGAGCGGCCAGTACACGGGCAGCGGTTACATGCCGCAGGGCGTGAACACCGTCACCGTGCAGCGGCAGTACAGCCAGTACCTGAGCGACCAGCAGAACACCGCGCAGACGCAGGGCGGCGCGCTGTCGACGTGGTACACGCTCGTCGCGCAGTTGAACAACTACATCGGCAGCCCGACGGCGGGGATCTCGACCGCGATCACGAGCTACTTCACCGGGCTGCAGAACGTCGCGAACAACGCGTCCGACCCGTCGGTGCGGCAGACCGCGATCAGCAATGCGCAGACGCTGGCCAACCAGATCAACGCGGCCGGCCAGCAGTACGACGCGCTGCGCCAGAGCGTGAACGCGCAGCTCACCAGCACCGTGTCGCAGATCAACACGTACACCGCGCAGATCGCGCAGCTGAACCAGCAGATCTCGGCGGCGAGCAGCCAGGGGCAGCCGCCGAACCAGCTGATGGACCAGCGCGACCTCGCGGTGTCGAACCTGTCGAGCCTCGCCGGCGTGCAGGTCGTGCGCAACGACAGCGGCTACAGCGTGTTTCTCGCGGGCGGCCAGCCGCTCGTCGTCGCCGACAAGGGCTACCAGCTCGCGACCGTCACGTCGCCGTCGGACCCGAGCGAGCTGACCGTCGTGTCGCAGGGGATCGCCGGCGCGAACCCGCAGGGGCCGAACCAGGCACTGCCCGATTCGTCGCTGTCGGGCGGCACGCTCGGCGGCCTGCTCGCGTTCCGCAGCCAGACGCTCGACCCCGCACAGGCCCAGCTCGGCGCGATCGCGACCAGCTTCGCCGCGCAGGTCGACGCGCAGAACGCGCTCGGCATCGATCTGTCGGGCAATCCGGGCGGCAACCTGTTCACGACGCCGTCCCCGACCGTGTACTCGAACCAGGGCAATACCGGCAACGCGTCGCTGTCCGTGTCGTTCGCCAACGCGTCGCAGCCGACGACGAGCGACTACACGCTGTCCTACGACGGCACGAAATACACGCTGACCGACCGCGCGAGCGGCGCGATGGTCGACCAGAAGGCGGGGCCGATGCCGGTCTCGCTCGGCGGGCTGAATTTCTCGTTCGCGTCGGGTTCGATGAACGCCGGCGACAAGTTCACCGTGCTGCCGACGCGCGGCGCGCTGAACGGCTTCGGCCTCGCGACGACCAGCAGCTCGGCGATCGCGGCCGCGTCGCCGGCCGTCACGTCGGCGGCGAGTACCAACACCGGCACGGGCAAGATCACGCTGGGCGGGGTGACCGCGGGCTACCAGGTGCCGACGACCAAGCTGACCTACGACGCGACCGCGAAGACGCTGACGGGCTTCCCGGTCGGCACCACGGTGACGATCGGCACCACGCCGCCGACGACGGTGACCATCAACAACCCGACGGACACCGTGCCGTACGACCCGGCGGCCGGCGCGACGATGACGATGTCGGGGACCGCCGCGGGCGCGCTCAACGGCGTGCGCGTCACGCTGTCCGGCGCGCCGGCGACCGGCGATTCGTTCACGATCGGGCCGTATGCGGGCGGCACCAGCGACGGCTCCAACGCGCTCGCGCTGTCGAAGCTCGTCAATGCGAAGGCGCTCGGCAACGGCACGGCGACGCTCACGGGCGCGTATGCGAGCTACGTGAACGGCATCGGCAACACGACGACCCAGCTGAAATCGTCGAGCGCCGCGCAAACCGCGCTGGTCGGCCAGATCACCCAGGCGCAGCAGTCGGTGTCGGGCGTGAACCAGAACGAGGAAGCGGCGAACCTGATGCAGTACCAGCAGCTTTACCAGGCGAACGCGAAGGTGATCCAGACGGCGGCGACGCTGTTCCAGACCGTGCTCGGCCTGTTCAACTGACCGGATTCGAGGAATACAAGCGATGCGGATTTCCAGCGCCCAGTTCTTCCAGCTGAACGTTTCACAAATGAACGACCAGCAGGCCCAGCTCGCGCAGCTGTATCAGCAGATATCGAGCGGCGTGAGCCTGCAGACGGCGGCCGACAACCCGGTCGGCGCGGCGCAGGCCGTGCAGCTGTCGATGACGTCGGCGACGCTGTCGCAGTACGCGACCAACCAGAACACGGCGCTCGCTTCGCTGCAGGCCGAGGACCAGACGCTGCAGAACGTGAGCAGCGTGCTGACGAGCGCGCAGACGCTGCTCGTGCGCGCCGGCGACGGTTCGCTGTCGAACAGCGACCGCTCGGCGCTCGCGACGCAGTTGCAGGGCTACCGCGACCAGTTGATGACGCTCGGGAACACGAACGACGGCGCGGGCAACTACCTGTTCGCCGGCACGAAGAATTCGGCGGCACCGTTTACGACCACGCCGAGCGGCAGCGTCACCTATGTCGGCGACTCCGGCACGCGCCAGGTGCAGATCGCCGATTCGAGCAGCGTGTCGCAGGGCGACACGGGCTCGGCCGTCTTCATGTCGGTGTCGGCGATCGGCAGCTCGCCGGTGCCGTCGGCCGGCGCGGCCAACACGGGCACCGGCACGATCGGCGCGGTCACGGTGACGAACCCGTCGGTCGCGACGAACGGCCACCAGTTCACGATCCAGTTCGGCGGTACGGCCGCCGCGCCGACCTACACGGTGACCGACAACACGGCCAGCCCGCCGACCACCACGCCGGCACAGGCCTATTCGACGGGCTCGGCGATCTCGCTCGGCGGCGGGATGACGGTGGCGGTGTCGGGTACGCCGGCCGCCGGCGACACGTTCGCGGTCGAGCCCGCGCCGCAGGCGAGCGGCGGCTCCGACGTGTTCTCGACGTTCGATGCGGTGATCTCGGCGCTGAAGACGCCCGTGACGGCCAATGCGGTGGCGGGCGCGGCGCTGACCAACGCGCTGATGACGGGCTCGACCAAGCTCGGCAACACGATGCGCAACGTCACGACGATCCAGGCGTCGGTCGGCGGCCGCGAGCAGGAAGTCAAGGCGATGCAGGCCGTCAACCAGACGGCGGCGCTGCAGACGACCAGCAACCTGTCGGACCTGACCAGCACCAACATGGTGACGACGATCAGTCAGTTCCTGCAGATGCAGAACGCGCTGACGGGCTCGCAGAAGGCTTACGCGCAGCTGCAGAACCTGTCGCTGTTCCAGTACATCAACCCTTGATGCACGGGGCGCCGGCGACGATGTGAGCGCACGCTTGCATCGCCGCCTGCGCCATCCGCCGTCCGCGCGCAACGCACGGGCGGCCGCTGCACCGGGCCGCGCGGCCGCGCACCGGTTCGCGCATGCGGCAAGCCGCATCGCGCGCTCGTCGGCCCCGCGTGTGAGTCCGCTTGCCAGCCCGATTCCCGCTCCGTAAACTCGCGCCAGATTCCAGACCGGCGCGCCCTCCGCAGCCGGCGACAGACCGACAGGAGCGCTTTCCCCATGTCCGATTCCTACTTCCCGCGCTGGCGGGTGCAATCGACCGGCGCGGCGTCGCGCGTGGTCGGCCCCGACGAGCGCCTGCCGTGGCCGCAGATGGTCGCGATGGGCGTGCAGCACGTCGTCGCGATGTTCGGCTCGACCGTGCTCGCGCCGCTGTTGATGGGCTTCGACCCGAACCTGTGCATCTTCATGTCGGGCATCGGCACGCTGCTGTTCTTTGCGCTGGTCGGCGGCCGCGTGCCGAGCTACCTCGGCTCGAGCTTCGCGTTCATCGGCCTCGTGATCGCGGTGACGGGCTACGGCGGCAGCGGCCCGAACCCGAACATCCCGGTCGCGCTCGGCGGGATCGTCGCGTGCGGCGTCGTGTATGTCGCGCTCGGCGTGCTGGTGCAGGCGATCGGCACGCGCTGGATCGAGACGCTGATGCCGCCCGTCGTCACCGGTGCGGTCGTCGCGGTGATCGGGCTGAACCTCGCGCCGATCGCGGTCAAGGGCGTATCGGCATCGACCTTCGACTCGGTGATGGCGCTCGTCACGGTGCTCTGCGTCGGCGGCGTCGCGGTGTTCGCGCGCGGGATGATGCAGCGCCTGCTGATCCTCGTCGGGCTTGCAATCGCGTACGCGATCTACGCGATCGCGACCAACGGGATGGGCCTCGGCAAGCCGATCGACTTCGCGATCGTCGCGCATGCCGCGTGGTTCGGCGTGCCGGTGTTCCGGACGCCGGTGTTCGACCCGCACGCGATGCTGATGCTCGCGCCGGTCGCGGTGATCCTCGTCGCCGAGAACCTCGGCCATATCAAGGCCGTCAGCGCGATGACGGGGCGCAACCTCGACCGCTACGTCGGCCGCGCATTCATCGGCGACGGCCTTGCGACGATCGTGTCGGGCAGCGTCGGCGGCACGGGCGTCACGACCTACGCGGAGAACATCGGCGTGATGGCCGTCACGCGGATCTACTCGACGCTGGTCTTCGCGGTCGCCGCGCTGATCGCGATCGGGCTCGGGTTCTCGCCGAAATTCGGCGCGGTGATCCAGACGATTCCGGGCCCGGTGCTCGGCGGCGTGTCGATCGTCGTGTTCGGGCTGATCGCGGTGACGGGTGCGCGGATCTGGGGCGTCAACAAGGTCGACTTCTCCGACAACCGCAACCTGATCGTCGCGGCCGTCACGCTGGTGCTCGGCGCGGGCGACTTCTCGCTGAAGTTCGGCGGCTTCGCGCTCGGCGGGATCGGCACCGCGACGTTCGGCGCGATCATCCTGTACGCGATCCTGCGCAAGGAAAAGGAGCCGGGCCCGGTGCTGTGAGCCGCCGCGCGGATCATGGCCGCCGGCCCCGGCGAGCGTCGGGCGTCACGGGTTGTTGACGTTCGGCACGCTCGGGTTGCCGACGCTCGTGTCCTTGTTCGCGATCACGAACTGGGCGGGACTGGTCGCCTTGTATGTGCCGGCCGGACCGGCGCGGCGCCTGGGGCTCGGGAGGCCTGGCTTCGGCGCCGCGGGGCGTACGACGTCCCGCAGCCGCAGCCGCAGCCGTCGCCGCCCGCGCGCATGCGCCCGGCAGGAGTTTCCCTGGGTTCGCCTATCGAATCGAGGCGTCGCGGCGTCGGGTGACGGTGCGGACCGTGTCGGCGCATCGGATCTCGACGGTGCGAAGTCGCGCCGTCGGCATCAGCGGATGCGTGACAGGAGCAGTGAAAGGAGCGGTGATGCGAGACAGCAGCCGTGTGACGGCCGAAATGATTTTCGACATGATTTCCCCGACTTCATGATTGTTTGTCGCCTGCATCGAGCCGCTCGGCCGTGCAGTCGCTTTTGTCTGCACGGCTGCATGAGCAAGCAGCGGGCCAGCGCGCGGATTGCCGCGCGGACAGGGGCTGAGCGGTCGCTGCCTGCAGCCGTGCAACGGGTCGGAGGCGGCAATGTTTCAGGCGTGAAACCTGCGGCGGCGGAGCCGGTCGGCGGTGCGCCGGGCCTGGTGCGGAACGGCCGGACCGACGGGGGATCGTTGGTGCGGCGCGACGGCGATTCCGCAGGAGAAACGGACGCGCCGCATGCGGAACGGTTTCAGTCTTGCAACGCGTGCGGGGAGGGGCGGCGGCGCATCGCTGCCGTTTCGATCAGGCGTCGGGTGCGCGGCGCGTCATGCGTTCACATTCGACTGCGCTTCCAGCCACGCGCAGAACTGCGCGACGAGCGGATCGTCGGCCGGCGCGCGCGGCGTGATCCACCAGTAGCTGCGCGTCGCGATGCGCGGCCCGGGCAGCGGCATCACGAGCCGGCCGCTCGCGAGCTCGTCGTCGATCAGCGGCAGCGGGCCGAGCGCGACGCCGAGCCCGTCGACGGCCGCCTGCAGCGCCAGGTAGAAGTGGTCGAACGACTGCCGCTTGCGCGCCTTCATCGCGACGCCGGCCGCCGCGAACCAGTCGCGCCAGCCTTCCGGCCGCGTATCCGAATGCAGCAGCACGTGCCGTGCGAGGTCGTCCGCGCGCGCGATCGGCGCGCGTTTGAGCAGCGCCGGGCTGCAGACCGGGATCACGCTTTCGTCGAGGAAGTGGCCGCTCGTCCAGTTCGGCCAGTGGCCGGGGCCGCGGCGGATCGCGATATCGAAGCCGTCGAGCGCGTCGAGCGGCGCGTTCGACGTCGACAGTTTCAGTTCGGCGTTCGGCACGTCGCGCTGGAACCGCGACAGGCGCGGCAGCAGCCATTTCATCGCGAAGGTCGGCAGCGCATTGATGCGCAGCACGCGCGCAGCACCCGTGTTGCGCAACTGCTCGCTCGCGTGCGCGATGCTGTCGAACGCCGCGCGCACGGTGTCCAGGTAACGGCGGCCTTCGTCGGTGAGCTTCACGCGCTTGCCGTAGCGGTGGAACACCGGCTTGCCGAGCCACGCCTCGAACGCGGCGATCTGCCGGCTGATGGCACCGTGAGTCACATGCAGCTCGTCGCCGGCGGCGCTGAAGCTTTCATGTCGTGCCGCAGCTTCAAAGGCCCGAAGCGCGGAAAAGGGTGGGAGATCACGTGCCATGCTTGTGATTCTAGATCACAAGGGCACGCCGATAAAATCGTTTTGCGGGGATCCTGAACGGCGGTAACCTCGGCTGACCGTTTGATGAGGAGCCCCATGCAATCCGTTTCCCCGCAGCCCGCGTCACCTCGCAGCGTCGGTCTTGCCGAGCTGTTCACCGGCTTCCTGTCGCTCGGCCTCATGTCGTTCGGCGGCGCGCTGCCGTTCGCGCGGCGCACGATCGTCGACGAGCGCAAGTGGCTCTCCGCCGACGAATTCACCGATCTGCTCGGCCTGTGCCAGTTCCTGCCGGGCGGCAACGTGATCAACCTGTCGGTTGCCGTCGGCATGCGCTTTCGCGGCATCGCCGGCGCGTTCGCGGGCATTCTCGGGCTGATCGCGGGCCCGACGCTCGTCGTCGTCGCGCTCGGCGTGCTGTACGCGAAGACGCAGAACGATCCGCACGTGCAGCACCTGTTCGCGGGGCTCGCCGCCGCGGCCGCCGGGCTGCTCGTCGCGATGGCCGTGAAGGTCGCGAAGCCGCTGCGGCACGCGCGCGCGGCGGCCGGCATCGCGGCGCTCGCGTTCGTCGCGATCGCGGTGCTGCGCATTCCGCTGCCGACCACGATGCTCGTGCTGACGCCCGTCAGCGTCTGGCTCGCGTCGCGGCGCCGCGATGCGGGCATGCCGCAGCCGGCGCAGGCTCCGGTGCGCGATACGCAGCCGGGAGGCCGGCCATGAACGACACGCTGGTCGCGATCGCGACGATCTTCAGCCAGTTGTCGCTGCTCGCGTTCGGCGGCGGCAATACGATCCTGCCGGAGATGCAGCGGCAGGTCGTCGACGTGCATCACTGGATGAGCGCGCACGAGTTCACCGCGCTGTTCGCGCTGGCCCAGGCCGCGCCCGGGCCGAACATGATGATCGTGTCGCTGGTCGGCTGGCACGTCGCCGGCTGGGCCGGGCTGCTCGTCGCGTCGCTCGCGAAGTTCGGGCCGTCGTCAATCGTCACCGTGCTTGCGCTGCATGCATGGGAGCGCTTTCGCGACCGGCCGTGGCGCCGCTACGTGCAGCAGGGGATGATGCCCGTCACGGCCGGGCTCGTCGCGGCGAGCGCGGTCCTGATCTCCGACGCGTCGAACCGCACGGCGATCCAGTGGGGCATTACGGCCGCGTGCGCGGTGCTCGCGTGGCGCACGCGCATCCATCCGCTGTGGCTGCTCGCCGGCGGCGCGCTGATCGGGCTCACGGGTATCGGGCAGTGAGCGAAGGACAAGCCATCTCCCGTCGCGCATACTGGCGCGAATATTCACGGGAGGATCGATGGATCTCGACGGCGCCAGCCGCAATCTCACTGTCGCCGCGTTGCTGACGCTGTCCGGCGGCTACCTCGACGCGTACACGTACGTCGGCCACGGCCACGTGTTCGCGAACACGATGACCGGCAACGTCGCGCTGCTCGGCATCAACCTGTCGGCCGGCGAATGGGCCGCCGCGCTGCATCACGTGCCGCCGCTCGTCGGCTTCGTGATCGCGGTATTCGTCGCGCACCTGCTCGGTCTCGCCGCGCAGCGCGGCTGGATGCGGCACACCGCGTTCGCGAGCCTGATCGTCGAGATCGCGTTTCTCGGCGTCGCCGCGAGCGGCCTCGTCGGCGCGTCGAGCGCGTGGCTGATTCCGGGCATCTCGTTCGTCGCGACGCTGCAGACGCTGTCGTTCACCCATCTCGAGGAACTGTCGTACACGTCGGTGATGACGACCGGCAACCTGCGGCGCGCCGCGCAGAAGCTGTTCGTCGGGTTGATCCCGCGCTACGACGTGCTCGCGCTGCACGATTCGGCGCTGCTCGCGACGATCAGCTTCTGCTTCCTGGCCGGCGCGGTGTTTGGCGGCCTCGTGACGCGGCTCGCGCCGGACGTCGCGCTGTGGGGCGCCGTGCTGCTGCTTGCGGGCGCGTTCGCGGAGATCGTACGGCGCGCGTGGCGTCGCGCGGGGAACGGCGGCGATGGTGGTCGCGGCGAAGACGGGGCGGCGCAAACGGCCTGACGGCGCGCATCGCCCGGCAGCCGTTGACGTCGCGTTCCGGATTTACCGCTTCATCGATTCACCGACCCGCCGACCCGCCGACCCGCCGACCCGCCGACCCGCCGACCCGCCGACCGACCCACCGACCCACGGGCACACCCGAACGCGGGCCGGTTGCACCGGCCGCGCCCGCTGCGGGCGTTCGCGACATATTCCGGTTGCATCGACCGCGTCAACCGGCCCGCCGGGATACACCCCTTGCCGCACTGCACCATCGCCGATCCTTACAGCACCGCCGGCACACACCGACACCGTCGAGAACCGTCCCGCCGGCCCACGAGGCAGGCCCGGCACGGAAACGTTGTTCCCGGGCGACAGTCACGCGATTACCGCGCGTTTCAATTTCTTTCAGCGATTGCAGTCGTCATATGATTCAAGCCACATCGCGCGCGCCAAAAACGTGTGCGATCGCCACCCGGCTGCGCACGTGGCCGGCAATGAACGGAGACACCTACAAAAAGGAAAGCTCATGAAGCAGACCACCCGACTCGCAGCCATCGCAGGGGGCGCCGCGCTCGCATTCGCCAGCCAGTACGCGGCCGCACAAAGCTCGGTCACGCTCTGGGGCGTCGCCGACGTCAGCGTCCGGTACCTGACCAACGCGAACGCCAAGAATGACGGACTGCTGTCGATGTCCAACGGCGCGATCACCAACAGCCGCTTCGGCATCTACGGCACCGAAGACCTCGGCAGCGGCCTGAAGGCCGTGTTCAACCTCGAAAGCGGCGTGAACCTGCAGAACGGTGCATTCGCCGACAGCGGCCGCCTGTTCAACCGTGCGGCATACGTCGGCCTGCAGAGCCCGTACGGCACGGTGACCCTCGGCCGCCAGAAGACGCCGCTGTTCGATCTGCTGTCGGATACCTACGATCCGCTGACGGTCGGCAACTACCTCGAAAATGCATGGCTGCCGGTCGCACTCGGCGGCGGCCTGTATGCGGACAACCAGATCAAGTACACGGGCAAGTTCGCGGGCCTGACCGCGAAGGCGATGTACTCGACGGGCACCAACTACGAATCGACCGGTGCCGGCGGCTTCTCGGGCCAGATTCCGGGTTCGCTCGGCAAGGGCAATGCATGGGGCGTGTCGCTGTCGTACGTGATGGGCCCGCTCAGCATCGCGGCCGGCGCGCAGCAGAACAGCGACAACTCGGCGCGCAAGCAGACCATCTACCACGCGAACGTCGTGTACGCGTTCAGCAAGGCGAAGGTCTACGCGGGCTACCTGCGTTCGAAGGACGACACGGGTTTCGTCGACAGCCTGCTCGCGCAGCAGACGATTCCGGTCGCGAAGGGCACGGGCCGGATCGACGACGGTCCGTTCGCGGGCGTGAGCTGGCAGGTCAGCACGCCGCTGACGCTGACGGGCGCGTTCTACTACGACCACATGCGCAATGCGATGACCGCGAACGGCACGCTCGCGAGCGGCAACCGCTACGCGATCGTCGGCATCGCCGAGTACGCGCTGAGCAAGCGCACCGAAATCTACGGCACCGTCGACTTCAACAAGACGAACGGCGCGGCGAACGTCGAGCTGCCGGGCCGCAGCAACCAGACTGGCATCGCGATCGGCCTGCGCAATATCTTCTGACGAACGTCGGAACGCACGCGCCGGCATTCGTCCGGCACGCATCGAAGAGGCTCCGCAAGGAGCCTCTTTTTTTTCGTCATGCGGCGTTCATATGCGAACACGACTATTCGGCAATCGCTTCATCACGGATTCCCCGCGCCGTAAGCGATCCGTCGGCATTCCAGAACATACTTTTACAGTACGCGAGAAGGCTTTCCGCTACGCTGCGTGCATCGCCCGCCGCGTGCCGTCGCGCATGCGCGTGCGTCGTTCCGGTGGCGCTCGTCGAGCGCGGCCGGCCTGGTGCGTAACTTGTGTATCCGGCGATGACAGACACGGTCTGCCGGTTTTTTTTCGTGGGACGATCGGCCTCACGATTTCTTGAAAGGGGATGACGATGGGTATCCTGAACACCGTGGGCGAAATCGCCGGTGCAGTGGCGGCAGTCGAAGCCGCGGAAAAGCTGGATCCGGATGCGGGCCTGCTGACCAAGGCGGCAGCGGCCGTTGCCGGCTTCAAGGGCGCCGAAGCGATCGAGGGCATGCTCGAGAAGAAGGAAGAGAAGCCCGAGCAGGCGGCAGACGATACGCAGGCGACGGACGGCAGCGACACGCCGCAGGCATGAGCATGGTGGCCGGTTCGGCCGCGGGCGCGCTTCTCGCGCGCCCGGGCGGACCGGTGCCGCGCGGCCGGCAGGTCGGGCATGTGGTCGATCGGTGACGCATGGCACACCCGGCAGCTGGTTTGACCGGCGAGAGGCGACGCTTCTCGCCGTTTTTTATTGGGCGCGCGCCGGGTCGTGCCGTGCGCCGCAAGAATTCCGGAATCTTGCTATCGTGCCGTCATCCGAACTGCGATGAGGCAACGCGATGGATTTCGACTATGACCTGTTCGTCATCGGGGCCGGCTCGGGCGGCGTGAGGCTCGCCCGGATGTCGGCATCATACGGCGCGCGCGTCGGCATAGCGGAACAAGAGCAGATCGGCGGCACCTGCGTGCTGCGCGGCTGCATTCCGAAGAAGCTGCTCGTCTACGCATCGCACTACCCGCACGAAGTCGAGGACGCGCAGGGCTTCGGCTGGACCTTCGGCGCCGGCACGCTCGACTGGCCCGCGCTGATCGCCGCGAAGGATCGCGAGATCAACCGGCTGAGCGACATCTACATCAACCTGCTGCGGCAATCGGGCGTCGAGATGCACGCGGGGCGCGCGACGCTCGTCGATGCGCACACCGTCGCGATCGGCGAGCGCACGATCCGTGCGCGCCATATCGCGATCGCGACCGGCTCGCGTCCGTCGCTGCCGCATCGGCCCGGCATCGAGCACGCGATCACGTCGCGCGAGGCGCTGTCGCTCGCGACGTGCCCCAGGCGCATCGCGGTGGTCGGCGGCGGTTATATCGCGGTCGAGTTCGCGGGCATCTTCAACGGCTTCGGCAGTCGCGTCGACCTGTTCTATCGCGGCGAGAAGATCCTGCGCGGCTTCGACGACGACGTGCGCCAGTTCCTGACCGACGAGATGACGAAGCAGGGCGTCACGATCCACGCGCGCACGGTGGTCGAATCGATTTCCCGCGCGGACGACGGCACGCTGAGCGTGCGCGTCGGCGATGCGCAGCACGGGCCGTACGACGCGGTGCTCTATGCGACCGGCCGAGTGCCGAATGTCGACGGGCTCGGGCTCGAGCAGGCGGGCGTGATGCTCGACGCGCGTGGTGCGATCGCCGTCGATGCGTATTCGGCGACGTCGGTCGCGTCGATCCATGCGATCGGCGACGTCACGTCACGGCCGCAGCTCACGCCGGTGGCGACGCGCGACGGCGCGCTGCTCGCGCGCACGCTGTTCGGCGGGTCGCGCGTCGCGGCCGATCACGAATGGGTGCCGTCGGCCGTGTTCAGCCAGCCCGAGGTCGCGACGGTCGGCCTGACCGAGGCCGATGCGCGTCGCGCGTACGGCGACGTCGACATCTACCGCACGTCGTTCAAGGCACTGCGCCACACGCTGTCGGGCCGCGACGAGCGCACGCTGATGAAGCTCGTCGTCGCGCGCGACAGCCAGCGCGTGATCGGTGCGCACATGGTCGGCCGCGATGCGGGCGAGATCGTCCAGGGGATCGCGATCGCGATTCGCGCGGGCGCGACGAAGGCGCAGTTCGACGACACGATCGGCATCCATCCGACCGCGGCCGAGGAATTCGTGACGATGCGGCAGAAAGTGGCCGACTAGCGCGGCGATCGGGTTCGTCCTGTGTCGATTCCGGGCGATCGCCGCCGCCGCGCTGCCGGCACACAAAATTCGTCAATTATCTAAAAGACATCCCGTCTCAATAAATACGTTTGGTATCATCGCGCAAAATCATACGGGGGGCCGTATCATGCGCGATCAACAGCGCAGCATCCGCAATAACGGGGTAACGGGCGCGCACGTGCATGTCGCGTGTTCTGCCGCCTTTCCGCTTTTCGCCGCAACACGCCTGTTGCGTGCACCTTTCCTTCGAATGTCGTAGTCGCCAGTCCGGCGACGAATCAGGCCGCGCGTGCGCCGCATCGATGCGCGCACGTCCGCACCGACACGCCCGTTCCGGGCAATCTTTCCACGCAAGGAGACCAGCAGTGAAAATCCAGACACGACGCACCGTACTCGTGGCGGCAGCGGTCGTCGCAGCGCTGTCCGGCTGCGCGACCGAATCGTCGCGCACGCTCGACGTGCCGGCCGTGAGCAGCGCGCAGAAGCCTTACGCGGGCAAGCCCGTTGCGATCGCGGTCGGCAAGTTCGACAACCGCTCAAGCTACATGCGCGGCATCTTCTCCGACGGCATCGACCGCCTCGGCGGACAGGCGAAGACGATCCTCGTCACGCGCCTGCAGCAGAGCCGGCGCTTCAACGTGCTCGATCGCGAGAACCTCGACGAGATCAAGCAGGAAGCCGGCTTCATGAAGAAGGCGCAGGCGGTGAAGGGCGCGAACTACGTGGTGACGGGCGACGTGACCGAATTCGGCCGCAAGGACGTCGGCGATCACCAGCTGTTCGGCATCCTCGGCCGCGGCAAGACGCAGGTCGCGTACGCGAAGGTCAACCTGAACATCGTCGACACGACGACGTCGGAAGTCGTCGCGTCGAGCCAGGGCGCGGGCGAGTTCAGCCTGTCGAACCGCGAAGTGATCGGCTTCGGCGGCACGGCCGGCTACGATTCGACGCTCAACGGCAAGGTGCTCGACCTCGCGATCCAGGAGGCCGTGAACCATCTCGCCGAGCAGGTCGACGCCGGTGCGCTGAAGACCGCGAAGTAAGCGCTGCAGGCGCCGGGGCCGGCGCCGCATGCGATCGATTCACCACGACATCAAAGAGAAAAGACCATGAAACGGGGTAACTGGCTGCCGGCGACGGCCGCCGCATTGCTGCTCGCCGGCTGCGCGAGCTCGACGCCGCCGCTCTATCAGTGGACGGGCTACCAGCCGCAGGTGTACGAATACTTCAAGGGGCAGAAGTCGCCGCAGGAGCAGATCGACGCGCTCGAAAAGGCGTTGCAGGACATCCGCGGCAAGGGCCATACGCCGCCGCCGGGCTTCCATGCGCATCTCGGGATGCTGTACGCGAGCGTCGGCAACGAGCAGCAGGCCGAGCAGGAACTGCAGGCAGAGAAGCAGCTGTTCCCGGAATCGTCGACCTTCATGGATTTCCTGCTGAAGAAGAAAACCGGCGCAGCGAAACCCGCGGATCAGAAGGCTGCCGGGCAGAGCGCCGCCGGCCAGACGATCGCCGGCCAGAAGAACGCCGATTCGAATTCCGCCAAACAGTGACGCGCCCGCCATGTTCAAGACACTCTCATTCAAGCTGATGTCCGTGCTGTCGATCGTCGCACTGCTGAGCGCGTGCGCGCAGCCGGTGAAACGACCCGACTATACGGCGTTCAAGAAGAGCCAGCCGCGCTCGATCCTCGTGCTGCCGCCGATCAACGAGACCTCGGACGTCGCGGCCACCTACGGGGTGCTGTCGCAAATGACGCTGCCGCTTGCCGAGTCAGGCTATTACGTGGTGCCGGTCGCGGTGATGGACGAGACGTTCAAGCAGAACGGCCTGACCAACGCGGCCGAGATCCAGGGAACGTCGCCCGCGAAGCTGCGCGAGATCTTCGGCGCGGACGCCGCGCTGTATTCGAAGGTTTCGCAGTACGGCACCGTGTACCGGATTCTCGCGAGCGCGACGGTCGTGTCCGCGTCGGCGAAGCTCGTCGACCTGCGCACGGGCGACGTGCTGTGGCAGGGCCGGGCGAGCGCGAGCAGCGACGAAGGCGGCAACAACGGCGGCGGCGGCCTGATCGGCATGCTCGTGGTGGCCGCGGTCAAGCAGATCGCGAACACGCTGATGGATCAGAGCCACGACGTCGCCGCGTTCACGAGCAGCCGGCTGTTGTCGGCCGGGCCGCCGAACGGGTTGCTGTATGGGCCGCATTCGCCGAAGTACGGCACGGATTGATCGACGCGGGCTGCCCGCCGCATAGGGGCACGGAAACGAAGCGGCCGCGCACGCCACGTGCGCGGCCGTTTTGCGTTGATGCGGCCGAAAAAATGCGGGAAGCGGCCGGCGCCGCGCAGCGGCTCAATGCACGCCGAAGGCGTCGAGCAGCCGGTACCAGCTCATCGCGAGCACCAGCGCCGGCGTGCGCAGTGCCGCGCCGCCGGGGAAGTCGCGATGCCGGATCTTGCCGAACAGGTCGAAGCGGCTCGCCTGTCCGTCGATCGCCTCGGCAATCAGCTTGCCCGCGAGCGCGGTCGTGTTCACGCCATGCCCCGAAAATCCCTGCGCGAAGTACATCGTCGGCGCGACGCGGCCGAAGTGCGGTGCGCGGTTCATCGTGATGTCGACAAAGCCGCCCCATGCGTAGTCGACCTTCACGTCCGCGAGCTGCGGGAACGTCTTCAGCATGTCCGCGCGCATCGCGGCCGCGAGATCGCGCGGCTCTCGCGTCGAATAGCTGACCTTGCCGCCCCACACGAGCCGCGTGTCGGGCGCCGGCCGGAAATAGTCGAGCACGAAGCGGCTGTCGCAGATTGCCGCGCGCGCGGGCATCAGCGCGGCGGCGCGCGCTTCGCCGAGCGGTTCCGTCGCGATCACATAGGTGCCGACCGGCATGATCTTCTTCGACAGCGCGGGCGCGAGCGTGCCGACGTAGGTATTGCATGCGAGCACGACGAAACGCGCACGAACGTTGCCGCCGCTCGTCTCGACGACGTGGCCGCCAGCGACGTCGCGCACGCGCGTCACGCAACTGTCCTCGTGGATGCGCACGCCCGCGCCGGTCGCCGCACGGGCGAGGCCGAGCGTGTAGTTGAGCGGATGCAGGTGGCCGCTGTCCGGGTCGTACAGGCCGCCGCAATAGCGGGCGGACTGCACGTAGTCGCCGAGTTCGTCGGCTTCGACGAAGTGGAAGCGATCGTAGCCGAAGCGCTTCGCGGCTTCGTCGCGCCAGCGCTTCAGCGCATCCGCATCGCGCTCGGTGTTCGCGGCGGTCAGGTAGCCGGGCACCAGCGCGCAGTCGATGTCGTGCCGTGCGATGCGCGACTTCACGAGCGACAGCGTTTCGAGCCCCATCTCCCAGATGCGCTTCACGTCGCCTTCCGGCATGAATTGCCCGAACGTGTCGATGCCGCACGCAAAGCCGCCGATCAACTGGCCGCCGTTGCGGCCGCTCGCCGCCCATCCGACCCGCGACGCTTCGAGCACGGTCACCGAGTGGCCGCGCTCGGCGAGGTTGAGCGCGGCGGACAGGCCCGTGAGGCCCGCGCCGATCACGCACACGTCGGCGTCGGTCGCGCCGGCGAGCGGCGCGTGGCGGGTCGTATCGTTGGCGGTCGCCGCGTAGTAGGACGCGACGTGCGGCTGGTTGGCGAAAGTCTGCATGGTCAGGAGAACGGAGAAAGTCAGAATAGCTCGCGCACGCGGTGGTACAGCATCCCGAGTTCGAGCGCGGGTTGCCGCCATGCGTCGCCGCCGGGGAAGCGCCGGTGGCGCACGCGCGCGAACAGGTCGAATGCGCGCGTGTCGCCCGCGATCGCGCCGGCGACCGCGCGTCCGGCGATGCCGGTGAGCGCGACGCCGTGCCCGCTGAAACCCTGCACGTAGAAGAAGTTCGGATCGAGCGCGCCGAAATCCGGCGCGCGGTTGCGCGTGACGTCGACGAAACCACCCCACGCGTGGTCGACGCGCACGTCGCCAAGCTGCGGGAATACGCCGACCATGCGCTGCCGAATCGTTTCGGCGAGCGTCGCGGGCGATGCGCCGGCCGAATTCGCGCGGCCGCCGAACAGCATCCGGTGGTCGGCCGACAGCCGGAAATAGTCGAGGAAGAAGTTGTTGTCGCACACGGCTTCGCGGCGTGCGATCAGTGCGTCGGCGCGTGCCTGGCCGAGCGGCTCGGTCGCGATGATGTACGACGCGATCGGCGCGATGCGCGCGGCGGTCGCGGCCGGCAGCACGCCACCGGGGCCCGCGTTGCAGCACGATACGACGAAGCGGCAGCGCACCTCGCCCGACGGCGTGCGTACGACGGGCCGCGCACCGCGCACGATGTCGAGCGCGGGCGTGTGCGCATACAGCGCGACGCCTTCGCGGCGCGCGGCTTCGGCGAGGCCAAGGCAATACTTGAGCGGATGCAGATGGCCCGACAGCGGATCGTGCACCCCGGCCAGGTAGCGCGTCGACGCGATGCGCGCGCGGATCGCGCCGGTGTCGAGCCACGCGAGCGACGGATGGCCCCAGCGCGACGTCGCGGCGTCCATCCACGCGCGCAGGTCGTCGATACGGCGCGGCTTCGTCGCGACCGTCAGGTAGCCGCGCGTGAAGTCGCAGTCGATCCCGTAGCGCGCGATCCGCTCGGCGATCAGCGCGACGCCGTCGAGCGACAGCGACCACGCGGCGCGCGCGCCGTCGGCACCGAGCTGCCGCTCGATCTCGTCGTCCTTCGCGAAGCCGGTGATCGCCTGGCCGCCGTTGCGGCCCGACGCGCCCCAGCCGGGCCGGTGCGCATCGATCACGGCGACCGACAGCCCGCGCGCGCGGCAGTCGAGCGCCGTCGACAGGCCCGCGAAGCCGGCGCCGATCACGCAGACGTCGACGTCGACTCCATCGTCGAGTACCGGGTCATCGACCGCGGGCCGCGTGGCCGTCGCTTCATAGTACGAGTCGCGCGCGAGCGCATCGGCGCGGCGGGTGAAAGACTGCGTCATCAAGTCGACTCCCTCTTTACGGCCGGCAGACGGTGCGCGACGCACCGCGATCCGGCCGGCAAAAACGGCGCGGGACGCCGTGCACGCGGCACGGCGTCCCGCGTGTGCTGCGTCAGAACGAATAGATGAACTGAGTCGCGAGCAGGTCGTTGGACTTGCCGTACGAACCGTCGTTGCGCAGGAACACCTTGTTGTTCGCCCAGTCGTGCCGGTATTCGACCTTCACGGTGATCTGCTGGGTCGGATAGAACAGCAGGTCGAGCGCGACGTCCTGGCGCACGGCGCCCTTGCACTCGAAGCCCAGGCCGCCGCCGGCCTTCGACATCGCGAGGCAGTCCGCGTCGACGCCGAAACCGTTGTTCGGATCCATCCCGTTGCCGTTCAGCGCGATGCCGCCGCCGCCGCCGCCGTTCTTCGTGTTGGCGAGCAGGTCGTAGCGCAGCGTCACGCCCATGCGGCCGACCACCGGCGCGTTGAACTTGCGGTGCGCGAGCAGCGACAGGCCGTACCACTGCGCGAGCCCGCCGTTGAATGCCGCGTGCTGCTGCCGGCCGTAGTCGACTTCGGCGTTGTACTGAATATCGGCGAGCGTATAGGTCGCGTCGAGTTCGCCGAAGAAGAACGAACCGTATGCGCTCGGCGCCGCACCGCCCGGGCCGTAGTGGACGACGCCCTGGTCGTCGATCGCGCTCGCCAGCGTCTGCCGCCCGATGTTGAACGACCCGCCGATATCGAGCGCGCTCGACCACGTGTAGTCCGCGCGCGCGGTGAAGGTCGGCACCTTGTTGCTGGTGCTGATCGGGTCGCCGAGCGCGTTGGTGCCCGTCTGCGTGACCGAACCGTACGTGCGGTACTGCTCGTTGCCGAGGAAGAACTTCCACGCCCAGTTGCCCTTCGTGTAGTTCGCGCCGACACCGACGTAGCTGCCCGGATCCGAGAAATCGTACAGCAGGTTGTGCGTGAGCGTGAGCATCTGGTTCGACTGCTGCACCTCGTAGCCGCCGAAGCTCGGGATCAGGCCGGCGACCAGCGTCGTCGTGGCGGTGATCGGCACGTTGATGACCGCCGTGTTCAGCAGGTTGTCGGTGATCGAGCCGCGCGAGTTCTGCAGCAGCGTGATGCCGTTGCCGCGGTTCGGCATCAGCGTGATCTCGGCAGACGGCGCCATCGGGCCGACGCCGAACGTCTTCTTGATGTCGAGGTAGAGATCGCCAAACGTGCTGTTGAAGTAGTTGTACGCGTTCTCGTGGTTCGCGAACAGGAACGACGACGTGCCGGCCGCGCGGTTGTAGATGTAGGTCGGATCGATGTAGCCGGTCACCGACAGGCCGGCGAGCGGGCCCGTGTTGGCCGCATCGGTCAGCGAGTCGACCTTCAGCTGCTGGTTCGCGATCTGCTGCTTCATGTCGCTGACCTCGTCGTTGGTCAGCGTGGCCTGCGCCTTGCCGTAGTCGGGCGAGCCCGGATCGACGGTCACCGCAACCGGCGCCGCGCCGGCCTTCGCACCGGCTTGCGCGACAGCGGCGCCGCCCGGCTTCGCGGCGAGCTGCGCCTGCATCGCCTTCATCTGCTTCTGCAGCGCCGCGACCTGCGCCTGCAGCGCCTTGATCTCGGCGGATGTCGAGTCGGCCAGCGCGATGCCCGGCAACGCGCCGGCCACCAGCAGGCAGATCAGTTTCTTCTTCATTGCGGATTCTCCTTGTCGTGCGCCAGTCAAAGTGCGATCGGTTCGCGCGCCGCAGGGCGCGGCGCGCGGGTCTTGTTATCGATGAAAAGAAAAGGGGAGGCTCACGCCACCGCGAACGCCGCCTTCATGTCGGCCACGCGGCGCCGCTCGCGCGCGATCATCATCCGGTTCACGACGATCACGCCGATCGTCACGGCCGTGATGAACAGCGTCGCCAGTGCGTTCATCTCCGGGTTCAGCCCGAGCCGCACGCGCGAGAACACCACCAGCGGCAGCGTCGTCGACCCCGGCCCCGACAGGAACGCCGACAGCACCAGGTCGTCGATCGACAGCGTGAACGACAGCAGCCAGCCCGACAGCAGCGCCTGCGAGATCAGCGGCAGCGTCACCACGAAGAACACCTTCAGCGGCGTCGCGCCCAGATCCAGCGCTGCCTCTTCCAGCGACTTGTTCATCTCCTTCACGCGCGACTGCACGATGATCGCCACGTACGACACGCACAGCATCACGTGACCGATCCAGATCGTCACCATCCCGCGGCCCTTCGGCCAGCCGAACATCTGCTCCAGCGCAACGAACAGCAGCAGCAGCGAGATGCCCTGGATCACTTCCGGAATCACCAGCGGCGCGTTGATCATCCCCGTGTACAGCGTGAAGCCCCTGAAGCGGCCGAAGCGCGCGAGCACGAAACCCGCCCACGTGCCGATCACGACCGACGCGGTGGCCGTCAGCAGGCCGATCTTCAGCGACAGCCACGCGGCGCTCAGCAACTCGTCGTCCTGCCACAGCGACGCGTACCACTTCAGCGAGAAGCCCGACCACACCGTCACCAGCTTCGACTCGTTGAACGAGTACACGACCAGGCTGATGATCGGGATGTACAGGAACAGGAAGCCGAAGGCGAGAACGCCCGTCGACAGCGGTTTGCTCGGCTTGATCATTTCGCTTCCTCCAGTTCCTTGACCTGGTAGTACTGGAACAGCGCCATCGGCACCAGCAGCAGCATCACCATCGCGACCGTCACCGCGGACGCCATCGGCCAGTCCATGTTGTTGAAGAATTCATCCCACATCACGCGGCCGATCATCAGCGTGTCGGCGCCGCCGAGCAGTTCCGGAATCACGTATTCGCCGACCGCCGGAATGAACACCAGCAGGCTGCCGGCGATGATCCCGTTCTTCGACAGCGGCAGCGTGATCCGCGTGAACGCGACCCACGGCCTGGCACCGAGGTCGTACGCGGCTTCGAGCAACGTCAGGTCCATCTTCACGAGGTGCGCGTACAGCGGCATCACCATGAACGGCAGGTACGAATAGACCATGCCGATGTAGACGCCTGCATCGCTGTGGTACAGCCGCAGCGGCGTGTGGATGATGCCGAGCGCGATCAGCGTGTGGTTCAGCAGACCGTCGTCCTTCAGGATCCCGATCCATGCGTACACGCGGATCAGGAACGACGTCCAGAACGGCAGCATCACGGCCATCATCAGCACGTTGCGCCGGTTCGGCTCGGCGCGCGCGATGTAGTACGCCATCGGATAACCGATCAGCAGGCACAGCACCGTCGACACGGCGGCCATCTTCAGCGAGCTGAGGTAGGTCGCGATGTACAGGTCGTCCTGCAGCAGGAACGCGTAGTGCGACAGCTGCAGCGCGAAGTGCACGACGCCGTCCTTGAACTCGACGAGCGACGTGTACGGCGGAATGCCCATCACCTGGTCGGCGAAGCTGATCTTCAGCACCAGCACGAACGGCAGTGCGAAGAAGACCGCGAGCCACAGGAACGGCACGCCGATCGCGATGCTGCGGCCTGACGGCAGGAAGCGCGACAGCGCGGCGAAGCGGCCCGGACGAGCCCGGGCGGCGCCGGTGCTCGCGGCGCCGGTCGACACCGGCGCGGACGGAGTGGAAGCGGAGGTTCTCATCGTGTCGTCCTCATTGCGTCAGCACGACGCCGCTGGCCGGCGACCACGACACGAACACGTCGTCGTTCCACGCGGGCGCGCTGTCGGTCATCAGGTGCGAGCTCGACAGGTTCGACACGACCGTCTTGCCGCTCGGCAAGCGCACGTGATACAGCGAGTAGCTGCCCATGTACGCGATATCGGTGACGACGCCGCGCGCCCAGTTGTGTTTCGAGCCCGGTTTGTCGCGCGATACGTGCACGCGTTCCGGGCGCACCGAGATGCCGACCGGCATCCCGAGCGGGCCCGTCACGCCGTGGCTGACGTACATGCGTGCTTCGAGGTCGTCGCTTTCGACGAAGATGTGATCCGGCTCGTCCTCGACGACGCGCCCTTCGAACAGGTTGGTCGAGCCGATGAATTCGGCCGAGAAGCGGCTGTTCGGGTATTCGTAGACTTCGCCGGGCGTGCCGATCTGCACGATCTTGCCTTCGCTCATCACCGCGAGGCGGCTCGCCATCGTCATCGCTTCTTCCTGGTCGTGCGTGACCATCACGCAGGTCACGTCGACCTTCTCGATGATGTTCACGAGTTCGAGCTGGGTCTTCTGGCGGATCTTCTTGTCGAGCGCGGACATCGGCTCGTCGAGCAGCAGCAGCTTCGGGCGCTTGACCAGCGAGCGCGCCAGCGCGACGCGCTGCTGCTGGCCGCCCGAAAGCTGGTGCGGCTTGCGCTTCGCGTACTTGCTCATCTGCACGAGCGCGAGCGCGTCGGCCACGCGCTCCTTGATCTCGTTCTTCGGCGTGCCTTCCTGCTTCAGGCCGAACGCGACGTTCGATTCGACCGTCATGTGCGGGAACAGCGCGTACGACTGGAACATCATGTTGACCGGGCGGCGGTACGGCGGCAGCGACGCGAGGTCCTCGCCGTCGACGAAGATCTTGCCGGAGGTCGCCGTTTCGAGCCCGGCGAGCATGCGCAGCAGCGTCGACTTGCCGCAGCCCGAGCTGCCGAGCAGCGCGAACAGCTCGTTCTTCGCGATCGTCAGGTTCACGTTGTCGACGGCCGTGCTGTCGCCGAATTTCTTCACGACGTTTTCGATGCGCACGAACGCGTCGTTTTGCGTGCGGGCCGCGGCGGCCGGTTGAATCTGTCGTGCAGCAGCGGAAGAGGGTATCGATTGCATGGGAGTCACCATTCGTTCTTCACGGATTGCAGGCGTGAGCGTCCCCGCACGAGGCGCGCAACGCGACTCGCGGACAACGGCTCGTGCCGGATGGAACAGTGCGCGCGACGCGCGCGGGCGGACGGAGGTCCGCGAATCTCAGGCGCGCAGGCGTGGAGCGATGCCTGCGCCGCCGTGATGCGTGGCGATCAGTGGCCGGTTTTCAGCTGCGCCCACAGACGGTTCTCGAGGCGCAGGATGTCGGCCGGCATCGGCTTCATCAGCACCATCTTCTTCAGCACGTCTTCAGGCGGATAAACGGTCGGGTCCTGCGCAACGGCCGGCGTGACGAACTGGTGCGCGGCCTTGTTCGCGGTCGGGTAGAACACCGTGTTGGTGATCGCCGCGTTGACCTTCGGATCGGACACGTAGTTGATCCACTTCAGTGCAGCCTCGGGGTGCGGCGCATCCTTCGGGATCACCATCACGTCGAACCACAGCAGGCCGCCTTCCTTCGGGTTCGAGAACTTGATGTCGTACGAGCGCTTCGCTTCCGACGAGCGGCGGTGCGCGATGCCGATGTCGCCCGACCAGCCGAGCGCGACGCATACGTCGTTGTTCGCGAGGTCGTTGATGTAGCCGGACGAGTTGAACTGGGTGATGTACGGGCGGACTTTCTTCAGGACTTCGAATGCAGCCTGGTAGTCGCCGGGGTTCTTGCTGTTCGGATCCTTGCCCATGTACTGCAGCGTGGCGGCGAACACGTCGACGGCCTGGTCGAGGAACGATACGCCGCAGCTCTTCAGCTTCTCCATGTTGGCCGGATCGAACACCAGTGCCCAGCTGTCGACGGGCGCCTTGTCGCCGAGTGCCTTCTTCACCGCCTGCGCGTTGTAGCCGATGCCGTCCGTGCCAAAGGCCCAGGGGACGCCGTACTGGTTGCCCGGATCGGCATCCGAGATCATCTTCATCAGCAGCGGGTCGAGGTTCGCGAGGTTCGGGATCTTCGACTTGTCGAGTTTCTGGTACACGCCGGCCTGGATCTGCTTGGCCATGTAGTTCGACGTCGGCACGACGATGTCGTAGCCCGAACTGCCGGCAAGCAGCTTCGCCTGCAACGTGTCGTCGCTGTCGTAGTTGTCGTACTTGACGTGGATGCCCGTCTGCTTCTGGAAGTTCGGGATCGTGTCCGGTGCGATGTAGTCGGACCAGTTGTAGACATTCAGCTCGTCGGCACGCGCCGACGGGCTGGCGACCGACGTGAATGCTGCCGCGGCGGCGAGGGCGGCAACGGAACAGGCTTGGCGAAGAAAGCAGGCACGCATGGTGGAGTTCCCCTGGTTATGGCAGCGTGCGGCGCCCGCCGCACGCCTGTAGGCAAGGCCGTTACGAAATACCCAGTTGCTGGGCGGTTGCATCGACGGCCTTCTTCGCCTTCGACACGAGTTCATCGATTTCCTGACGCGAGATCACGAGCGGCGGCGACAGCAGCATCCGGTCGCCGGTCGCACGCATGATCAGGTTGCCGTTGAAGCAGAAGTCGCGGCAGATCGTGCCGACGTCGCCGCCGTTCGCGAAGCGGCGACGTTCGGCCGGCGCTTCGGCGAGCTGCAGACTCGCGACGAGGCCGTGGCCGTGCACTTCGCCGACGATAGGGTGACGCGCGAAGGTTTCGCGCATCAGCGCCTGGAAGTACGGGCCCGTGTCGCTCTTCACGCGCTCGACGATCCCTTCGTCGCGCAGCAGCTTCAGGTTCGCGACCGCGACGGCCGCGGCGACCGGGTGGCCCGAGTACGTGAGGCCGTGGTTGAATTCGCCGTTGTCGATGATCGGCCGTGCAACACGCTCGTGAATGCCGACCGCGCCCATCGGCACATAACCCGACGTGAGGCCCTTCGCCATCGTGATCAGATCCGGCTCGAAGCCGAAGTGCTGGTGTGCGAACCATTCGCCGGTGCGGCCGAAGCCGCCGATCACTTCGTCGGCGACCAGCAGGATGTCGTACTTGCGGCAGATCCGCTGGATTTCCGGCCAGTACGTCGACGGCGGGAAGATCACGCCGCCCGCGCCCTGGAACGGCTCGCCGATGAACGCCGCGACGTTCTCCGCACCGAGTTCGAGAATCTTCGCTTCGAGCTGCTGCGCGCGCGCGAGGCCGAACGCTTCCGGGGTTTCGCCCGGCTGCGCTTCGCCGAAGAAATACGGTTGATCGATATGCACGATGTGCTCGACCTTCGACGGCATCTGCTCGTGCATGTAGCCCATGCCGCCGAGCGTGCCGCCCGCGATCGTCGAACCGTGGTAGCCGTTCTTGCGCGAGATCACGTACTTCTTCTGTGGCTTGCCCTGCACGCGCCAGTACTGGTGCACGAGGCGCAGCACGGTGTCGTTGCCTTCCGAGCCGCTGTTGCAATAGAAGAAGTGGTTGAAGCCGGCGGGCGTCACTTCCGCGAGCATCGCGGAAAGCTCGATCACCGGCGGATGCGTCGTCTTGAAGAAGGTGTTGTAGAACGGCAGTTCCTGCAGCTGGCGATACGCGGCATCGGCGAGTTCCTTGCGGCCATAGCCGACGTTCACGCACCAGAGGCCGGCCATCCCGTCGATGATCTTGTTGCCGTCCGAGTCCCACAGGTAGACGCCGTCGGCCTTCACGATCACGCGGCTGCCCGCGCGGTTCAGCGCGCCCATGTCCGAGAACGGGTGGATGTGGTGCGCGGCGTCGAGCGCACGGTATTCGGCGGTCGAGCGTGCCTGCGTCGCGCGCGGCGCGGCGGCCGGCGCGGCCGGCTGGATCCAGGCAGATTCGTTGCGGTAAGTCATGTTTCCTCCGTGATTCCGTATGGCGGTTGTGCGCGCGCTTAGACGTGCAGCAGCAGATGGCGGCGTTCCCACGAGCTGATCACGCGGAAGAACGCTTCGTATTCGGTTTCCTTCAGCGCGAAATACGCCTTCAGGAACTTGTGGCCGAGGATCTCGCCGAGCGGCTCGCACGCGGCCATCAGCGTCAGCCCTTCCTCGAGGTTGCGCGGCAACTGGTACGGCAGGTCGTAGCCGTCGCTGACGAGCGGCTCGGTCGGCTCCAGGCGTTGCGTCATGCCGAGGTAGCCGGCCGCGAGCGTCGCGGCGAGCGCGAGGTACGGGTTGCAGTCGACGCCCGGGATGCGGTTCTCGATGCGGCGTGCCGCCGGGCCCGAGTGCGGGATGCGGAAGCCGACCGTGCGGTTGTCGTAGCCCCACTGCACGTTGATCGGCGCGGCCATGAAGCGCGACAGCCGGCGATACGAGTTGATGTACGGCGCGAAGATCGGCATCAGCGCCGGCGTGTACTTCTGCAGCCCCGCGAGGTAGTTGTAGAACATCGACGTCGCGCCGCCGGTTTCCTGCGACGTGAACAGGTTCTGGCCCGTTTCCTCGTCGACGATGCTCTGGTGCACGTGCATCGCCGAACCCGGCTCGTTTTCCATCGGCTTGGCCATGAACGTCGCGTACATGTTGTGACGCAGCGCGGCCTCGCGCACCGTGCGCTTGAACAGGAACACCTGGTCGGCCAGCGACAGCGCGTCGCCGTGCATGAAGTTGATCTCCATCTGTGCGGCGCCGACTTCGTGGATCAGCGTGTCGATGTCGAGGTTCTGTGCTTCGCAGTACTCGTAGATGTCCTCGAACAGCGGATCGAACTCGTTGACGGCCTCGATCGAATACGACTGGCGGCCCGTTTCGGGGCGGCCCGTGCGGCCGACCGGCGGGCGCAGCGGCAGGTCGGGGTCCTTGTTCATGTCGACCAGATAGAACTCGAGTTCCGGCGCGACGACGGGCTTCCAGCCCTTCGCCTTGTACAGCTCGAGCACGCGGCGCAGCACGTAGCGCGGCGAGATCTCGACCGGCGAGCCGTCGAAGTGCACGCAGTCGTGGATCACCTGCGCGGTCGGATCGACGGCCCACGGGATCAGGCGGATCGTCGACTCGTCGGGCACGCACACCATGTCGGGATCGGTCACGCCGGTCAGCGAGCCGTCTTCCGGATATTCGCCGGTGACGGTCTGCACCATCACGGCCTGCGGCAGCCGCATCGATTCGCCGGACGTGAACTTGTTGCGCGGCGTGATCTTGCCGCGCGCGATGCCGGCCATGTCGGGAATGATCGCCTCGACTTCGGTGATCCGGTGTTGTTTCAGAAAGTCTTCGATGTCTTGCATGTCTGTTCTCGTAAGTTGGTCGGCGCGCTCAGGCGAGCGCAGCGGCGGCCGTGGCGCGCGTGCGGGCAGTGCGGCGGGCGCGGCAGGCGTCGCCGAAGGCGCGGAAGATCGCGCTCGACAGCGGGTCCTGCGCATGCCGCCATTCCGGGTGCCATTGCACGGCGAGTGCGAAAGCCGGTGCATCGACGACGCTGACGGCCTCGATCAGGCCGTCCGGTGCGACGGCTTCGACGGTGAGGCCGGAGCCGAGCTGCGCGATGCCCTGCTGGTGCAGCGAGTTCACGCGCACTTCATCGCGGCCGCCGGCGAGCGCATGCAGCTTGCCGCCGGGCGTCAGGTGCACGACGTGTGCGGGGCCGTATTGCGTGTCCATCGGCGCGGCGTTGTCCTCGCGGTGATCGGCGAGGCCCGGAACGTCGTGCACGCGCTGATGCAGCGTGCCGCCGTAGACGACGTTCAGCTCCTGGAAGCCGCGGCAGACGGCGAGCACCGGCACGCCTGCGGCGATCGCCGCGCGCAGCAGCGGCAGCGTCGTCGCATCGCGAGCCGGGTCGTGCTTCGTGCCGGGCGCGCTCGGCTCGCCGCCATACAGGTGCGGCTCGACGTTCGAGTAGCTGCCGGTAAACAACAAGCCGTCGACCGTGTCGAGGATGTCGTCGACCGACTGGCGCTCGCCGAGCGCGGGCAACACCATCGCGAGCGCCTGCGCGCCGTCGACGATCGCGGCGACGTATTTGTCGCCGACCGTATGCGACGCGTGTGCGCCGATTTGCGTGTGGTCGGCAGTGATGCCGACGAGGGGTTTCCTTTCCATGACGTCAATCAGTAATCCATAGGGCTGTGGCGTGCGTCGGGTCGGATACCGCAAAACGCAGGCACGACACGGCCCCGCAGCCTGGCGCAGAGCGCAAGGCCGCTGATGAATGGGCGCAGCGGGATGACGTGGCGATCCGCGCTGCGCGCGACGATCAGGCCGTCGTTCGTTTTGTTGCGATACGTGACGCGAGCGACGCGGCAACGAATGCGCGAACGCGTTCCGTCACCGCATGGACGATGCGGTTGGCGAATCGGCAAACGAAACGAACGACGTAAAGAAAGGAGAGGCGCTACGGCAGCAGCGACGCCACTTCGTCGGTATCGACGGCGACGAATGCGCGTGCGGAAACGGCGTTGTGGCGCCGAACGGAACGACGAGAAAGGATTGTGTAGATCGACAGATGCTGCAGGCGAGGACTATGCCAGCCGCAACTGCCATCGGAAGGGGACGCCGCGCTGCGCGAACTTCGCGCCACGCTTCGATCCCACCTCACCAGAGGGCCACGGACTCTCACGATTACACTCGACTGGGTTGTTGAAAGTATTGAACACCTGACCGTTTCAACGCGCTGAGCGTTTAAAATAATCAAGGCGCCGGTCCCGCGTCATTTACATTGACGGGCATCAATTTTTGCGTTGCGGTAACGCGTTTTGCTGCCTGTGAAAGCCAAATGACGCTGACCTGAGAGCCAGCATATACGAGCCAAAAACGGCGTCAAATGTTTTTTAACGGTCCTGTATCAGGGCTTTCCCGAGCAATGCGAACAAAAGATTCGCAAAAGGAATAGTCGGCGAGGTGTTCATTATTTCGAACGCCTTTCAGGGTTTTCCCCGCTGATGCACGGCATAAAGTGATTAGAATATTCAACGGCTGTCCACCGCGTCGTTTCACTTTGTCATCGCACTTATCGTGTCCGAAACCGAATCGATGTCCACCGAAGTCGCCGAGCGCCTGCGTTTCGTGCGCAACAAGCATGGCCTGTCGCAGCGCGAACTCGCGAAGCGCGCCGGCGTGACCAACGGCACGATCTCGCTGATCGAACAGGGCCGCGTGAGCCCGTCGGTCGGTTCGCTGAAGAAGTTGCTCGAATGCATTCCGATGAGTCTCGCGGAATTCTTCACGTTCGAGCTCGTCGAATCGCGCACGGTCGTCTCGCGTCGCGACGAGATGCCGAACCTGGGCAACGACACGCTCGCGTTTCATCTGGTCGGCGCGAGCGTGAAGGACCGCAACATGTGCATCCTGCGCGAGATCTACCAGCCGCACGCCGATACGGGGCCCGAGATGCTCGTACACGCGGGGCACGAGGGCGGCGTCGTCGTATCGGGCCGGCTCGAGCTGACCGTCGACGGCGCGACGTGGCTGCTCGACCCCGGAGACGGCTACTACTTCGAAAGCCGTTTGCCGCACCGTTTTCGCAATCCCAGCGCGGAACAGATCTGCGAGGTCGTATCGGCCAATTCGCCGGCAACCTTCTGACCGCGCGTCACCGCATTCGCGGCCGGCCGCGCATGATGCGCGCGGCGCGTCGCACCGCGAATGCCACAACATAAGGCATCCTGATGAACAAGTTGACTTTGGCTGACTGGCAGGACAAGGCGGCGTCGCTCGCGATCGAAGGGCGCGCATTCATCGACGGCGCGTTGCGCGACGCGCAGGGCGGCAAGACGTTCGACTGCGTGAGCCCGATCGACGGCCGCGTGCTGGCGAAGGTCGCAGAATGCGGCGAAGCCGACGTGAATGCGGCGGTGGCGGCCGCGCGCCGCGCATTCGACGCGGGCGTGTGGGCCGGCCTGAATCCGCGTGCGCGCAAGGCCGTGCTGCTGCGCTGGGCCGCGCTGATGCACGAGCATCTCGACGAACTGTCGCTGCTCGAGACGCTCGACGCGGGCAAGCCGATCGGCGACACGACGACGGTCGACGTGCCGGGCGCCGCGTACTGCGTCGAGTGGTTTGCGGAAGCGATCGACAAGGTCGGCGGCGAAGTTGCGCCGGCCGATCATCATCTCGTCGGCCTCGTCACGCGCGAGCCGGTCGGCGTGGTGGCGGCCGTCGTGCCGTGGAACTTCCCGATCCTGATGGCCGCGTGGAAATTCGGCCCCGCGCTCGCGGCAGGCAACAGCGTGGTGCTGAAGCCGTCGGAGAAATCGCCGCTGACCGCGATCCGCGTCGCGCAGCTCGCATACGAAGCCGGCATCCCGGCCGGCGTGTTCAACGTCGTGCCGGGCGCAGGCGAGCCCGGCAGGCTGCTCGCGCTGCATCGCGACGTCGACTGCATCGCGTTCACCGGGTCGACGGCGGTCGGCAAGCTGATCATGCAGTACGCCGCGCAATCGAACCTGAAGCGCGCGTGGCTCGAACTCGGCGGCAAGTCGCCGAACATCGTGCTGCCCGATTGTCCCGATCTCGACCGCGCCGCGCAGGCTGCGGCCGGCGCGATCTTCTACAACATGGGCGAGATGTGCACGGCCGGCTCGCGGCTGCTCGTGCATCGCGACATCAAGGACGTATTCATCGAGAAGCTCGTGGCGGCCGCGCGTGCTTACGTGCCCGGCAATCCGCTCGACCCGTCGGTGTCGATGGGCGCGATCGTCGACGGTATCCAGCTCGAGCGCGTGCTCGGCTATATCGAGGCGGGGCGCAGCGAAGGCAGGCTCGTCACGGGTGGTGCGCGCGTGAAGGAGGAAACGGGCGGCTTCTACGTCGAGCCGACGGTGTTCGAGGTGAAGCCCGATGCGAAGATCGCGCGCGAGGAGATCTTCGGGCCCGTGCTGTCGGTGATCGTGTTCGACGACGTCGACGAGGCCGTGCGGATCGCGAACGACACCGAATACGGGCTGGCCGCGGCCGTATGGACGTCGAACCTGACGACCGCACACGACGTGTCGCGCCGGCTGCGCGCGGGCACGGTGTGGGTGAACTGCTACGACGAGGGCGGCGACATGAACTTCCCGTTCGGCGGCTACAAGCAGTCGGGCAACGGCCGCGACAAGTCGCTGCATGCGCTCGAGAAGTACACCGAACTGAAGTCGACGCTGATCCGGCTGCGCTGACGCGATGCCGTGGGCGCAGCGCCGCTCGGCGGTGCGCCCGCGGCCCGCAGCCGGAAGCCCGCGTTATGCGGTGCGCAGCGCGGGGTGGAAGCCGGCGGCTTCGATGATCGACTGCACGCGCTCGGCGCCTTGCGCCGATTCGACCTTGACGATCTTTGCCGCGACGTCGATGTCGAGCTTCGCGGCGGGATCGGCGGCCGTCACCGCGCGCGTGATTGCATTGGCGCAGCCGCCGCAGGTCATGTCCTGGACTTCGAATTCCATCGTGTTCTCCTGAGTTGACGATTGACGAGCAGGGCCAGCATGAAGCTTGCCATGGTGGGAAGGTCAAGCACATTCATGCAGCCCGATGCATGCGTTGTCGCCCGGCGCGGCGAAATGATTCGTCAGGGTGAGGTCAGACGAATAAGAGGGCAGTCGCATGTGTCAGTCGGAATCTTTCCCGATTGACGTCGATGCGCGGCCGCCGCCGTGCGATGAGCGCCTTGCCTGGCAACGCGCGGCACGTGCTTATGAAGCGCTATCTCCATAACGCAAGTGAGGGTACGCGATATGGAAATGCGAATCGATCTTAGTATCAATATTCTTCGAAATTTCATTTCATTACATACATGAACCGTTTCGCACTGGGTTTCGCCGCTGTCCTGCTGGGCGCGTCGGCCGCCACCGCATTCGCCGCCGATGACGTCGTCAACCTGACGCTGAAGGACCACAAGTTTTCGCCCGATGGCGTGACGATTCCGGCCGGCAAGAAAGTGAAGTTCGTCGTGAAGAACCTCGATGCGACGCCCGCGGAATTCGAGAGCGACGACTTCAAGGCCGAGAAGATCATTCCCGCCGGCAAGTCGGTCGAAATCCTGGCCGGGCCGCTGAAGGCCGGCACCTACGAGTTTCACGACGAGTATCACGAAGCGCAGTCGAAGACCCACCTGACCGTCAAGTAAGCGAATCCCGCCATGCTGTCTACCGCGCTGATTGTCTTTCGTGAAGTGCTCGAGGCCGCGCTGGTGGTCTCGATCGTGATGGCCGCCACGAAGGGCGTGCCGCGGCGCGGCTGGTGGGTCGGCGGCGGGCTCGTCGGCGGCGTGGTCGGCGCGGGCCTGATCGCGGCGTTCGCCGACGTGATCTCGCAGTGGGCGTCCGGCATGGGGCAGGAAGTATTCAACGCGGGCGTGATGTTCGTCGCGACGCTGATGCTGGCCTGGCACTGCATCTGGATGAGCCGGCACGGCCGCGAGATGGCGCTGCACATGGGCGAAGTCGGACGGGCCGTCGCGGCCGGCAGCCGGCCGCTGACGGGGCTGGCGATCGTGGTCGCCGTCGCGGTGCTGCGCGAAGGCTCCGAGGCCGTGCTGTTCCTGTACGGTATCGCCGCGGGCGATCCGGGGCAGACGCCGCAGATGATCGTCGGCGGGCTGCTCGGCGTGCTCGGCGGGGCCGGGCTCGGCTACGCGATGTACGCGGGGCTGCTGCAGATTCCGCTGAAGCGCCTGTTCTCCGTCACCAACGGGCTGATCGTGCTGCTGGCGGCCGGGATGGCGAGCCAGTGTGTCGGTTTCCTGCTGGCGGCCGGCCTCGTGCCGTCGTGGGGCGATGCGATCTGGGACACGTCGTGGCTGCTGAAGGAGTCGAGCATCGTCGGCAAGGCGCTGCATACGCTGATCGGCTATACCGCGCGTCCGGCGGGCATCCAGATCGCCGTGTACGTCGCGACGCTGGCGGCGATCGTCGTGCTGATGCGGCTCGTCGGCCGTCCGCAGGCGACGATGAGGCCGCCGCGGCCTGTCGTGTGAGTTTTCCGGGGTTCGAACGAAAGAAGGGGCGTCCATGACGCCCCTTCTTTCGTTTGCGGTTCGCGGTCAATCCGCGGTCGGCTGCGCGCCGGTCAGCGGTGGCTGTCGATCCACGCGCGGGCCCATTCGAGCCCGGCCTCGCGCGCGTCATCTTCGGTGTCGAATACGCCGAGCACGCCGGACGCTTCGACGAGCCGGTTGTTCTGCGTGATCGTGCCGCTCGCCGCGAAGCGTTCGGGCTGCAGGATCTCGTCCTGCTGCAGGATCGCGTGGCCCCAGATCTGGTAGCCGTGGTAGGTTTGCGCTTCCATTATCGAGTCACCTCCGCGGAGCGGTTGTGCGTGCCGACTCGCAGCACGTTGCCGTCCGGCGTGTATTGCCGCGGAATGTCGGAGAAATTGAGCGCGTGCGTCGCGTCGGGGCCGGCGGGCTGCATCACCGTGAGACGGCCCGGCGCGGGCTGCGCGACGGGGCGCGGTGCGGCCGGCGCCTCGGCAGCGGCGGGCGGGCGACGCGAGGCGGCTTTCACGGTTTGCGCGACACGACGCTTGTGCGGCTTCGCGGCGGCTTTCGGCGCTGCGCTCGCGTGCTTCTCGGCGCCCTTGCCCGCGTGCGCGGCTGGCGTACGGGCTTCCGGCGTGCGTGCCGCCGGCTGTCGCGCCTCGGGCGGGTTCCAGACCTCGACGTAGTGCTCGGCGGCCCAGCCCGTCGACGCGAACGTCAGCGCCAGCAATCCGCATCCAAACAGTCTTACCATTGTCTCTCCGTCTGTTTCGTTGGTGCGCCGGGCCGGCTGCGCCGATCGGTCTCTTGCCTTACTCCACCGTCACCGATTTCGCGAGGTTCCGCGGCTTGTCGACGTCGGTGCCGCGCGCGCACGCGGTGTGATACGCGAGCAGCTGCAGCGGCACGACGTGCAGGATCGGCGACAGTTGCCCGTAGTGTTCCGGCATCCGGATCACGTGCAGACCGTCGTCGTTGACGATCTGCGTATCGGCATCGGCGAATACGTACAGCTCGCCGCCGCGTGCCCGCACTTCCTGCATGTTCGACTTCAGCTTCTCGAGCAGCGTGTCGTTCGGCGCGACCGTGACGACCGGCATCGCTTCCGTGACGAGCGCGAGCGGCCCGTGCTTCAGTTCGCCGGCCGGATAGGCCTCGGCGTGGATGTACGAGATTTCCTTAAGCTTCAGCGCGCCTTCGAGCGCGATCGGATAGTGCAGCCCGCGGCCGAGGAACAGCGCGTTTTCCTTGCGCGCGAATTCCTCCGACCACGCGATGATCTGCGGCTCGAGCGCGAGCACGCTGTTCAGCGCGGCCGGCAGGTGGCGCAGCTGCTTCAGGAATTCGGCTTCCTGCGCGGCGTCGACGTGCCCGCGCAGCTTGCCGAGCGTCGCGGCCAGCACGAACAGCGCGACGAGCTGCGTCGTGAACGCCTTCGTCGACGCGACGCCGATCTCGGTGCCCGCGTGCGTCAGGAACTGCATCTCGGTGAGGCGCACCATCGCGCTCGTCGCGACGTTGCAGACCGCGAGCGTATGCGTGTGGCCGAGCGACTGCGCATGCTTGAGCGCCGCGAGCGTGTCGGCCGTCTCGCCCGACTGCGAGATCACGAGCACGAGCTGGCGCGGGTTCGGCACCGACTCGCGGTACCGGTATTCGCTTGCGATCTCGACCTGGGTCGGGATTTTCGCGATCGATTCGAGCCAGTACTTCGCGGTGAGGCCCGAGTAGTAGCTCGTGCCGCACGCGAGGATCAGCAGGCTGTCGATGTCCGCGAACGCGGCGGGCGCGGCGGCGCCGAACAGCGTCGCGTCGAACGCGTCGGTTTGCGGCACGGTATCGCCGATCGCGCGCGGCTGCTCGAAGATTTCCTTCTGCATGAAGTGGCGATAGGGCCCAAGCTCGACCGCGCCGCCGTATGCGCTGACGACGCGGATTTCGCGCTGCACGGTGGCGCCGTGGCGATCGACGATCTTCACGCCGTCGAGCGACAGCTCGCACACGTCGCCTTCCTCGAGGAACGTGAAGCGGTCGGTGCTGCCCGCGAGCGCAAGCGCATCGGATGCGAGGAAGTTCTCGCCTTCGCCGTGGCCGACGACGAGCGGCGAACCCTGGCGCGCGCCGACGACGGTGTGCGGCTGGTCCTTGTGGATCACGGCGATCGCATACGCGCCGTGCAGCTGCTGCACGGCTTCGCGCACCGCGTCGAACAGGTTGCCGCGATACAGGCTGTGCACGAGGTGCGCGATCACTTCGGTGTCGGTCTGCGACACGAATTCGTAGCCCTTCGCGCGCAGCGCTTCGCGCAGCGGCTCGAAGTTCTCGATGATGCCGTTGTGGACGAGCGCGAGCGCGTCCGACGAGAAGATCGGGTGCGCGTTGTGCGTGACGGGCGCGCCGTGCGTCGCCCAGCGCGTGTGCGCGACGCCGGTCGTGCCTTCGAGGTGCGATTCGCGCACCTGCGCGTCGAGATCGGCGACGCGCGCGACGCTGCGCGCGCGCTTCGGCGCGCCCGGCTCGAGCACGGCGACGCCGCACGAGTCGTAGCCACGGTATTCGAGGCGCCGCAATCCTTCGATCAGCACCGGAACGATATTACGCTGCGCAACTGCGCCGACAATGCCGCACATGAATGGTCAGTCCTGTAAGTCGACGCGGGCGCCGCCGGGGCGCCCGCAAAGGGTTCAGCTCTTCTTCTTGACCGGGCGGACGTAGCCGCTCTTCGTCGTCTGGGTCTTCTCGTTCAATACGAGCAGGCCGTCGGCAACGTCCTTCCAGATCGTCGTGCCGGCCGCGATCGTCACGCCGCGGCCGACGCGCACGGGCGCGACGAGCTGCGTGTCGGAGCCGACGAACACGTCGTCGTCGATCACGGTGCGGAACTTGTTCGCGCCGTCGTAGTTGCAGGTGATCGTGCCCGCGCCGATGTTCACGCGCGCGCCGATGTCGGCGTCGCCGATGTACGTGAGGTGGTTCGCCTTCGAGCCGTGGCCGATCACCGCGTTCTTCACCTCGACGAAGTTGCCGACGTGCGCTTCGTCCGCGAGCTGCGCGCCGGGGCGCAGCCGCGCGTACGGGCCGATCACGGTGTTCGCGCCGAGCTCGGCGCCGTCGATGTGCGAGAACGCGTCGATGCGCGTGCCGGTGCCGACCGACGCGTTGCGGATCACGCAGTTCGCGCCGATCGTCACGTTGTCCGCGAGCGTCACGTTGCCCTCGAACACGCAGTTCACGTCGATCGACACGTCGCGGCCGCAGCGCAGCGTGCCGCGCACGTCGACGCGCGCCGGATCGGCGAGCGTGACGCCGTCGACGAGCAGCGCTTGCGCGACATTGCGCTGGTGGATGCGCTCGAGTTCGGCGAGCTGCGCCTTGCTGTTCACGCCGAGCGTTTCCCATTCGTCGTCGGGCTGCGCCGTGACGACCTCGAAGCCGGCCTCGATCGCGAGCTCGACGACGTCGGTCAGGTAGTACTCGCCCTGTGCGTTTTCGTTCTTCAACGCGCCGAGCCACATCGACAGCTGGGCCGTGGGCGTGACGATGATGCCGGTGTTGATCTCGGCGATCTTCAACTCTTCCGGCGACGCGTCCTTCTGCTCGACGATGCGCGTGACGAAGCCGGCCGCGTCGCGCACGATGCGGCCATAGCCGGTCGGATCGTCGAGCGTGACGGTCAGAATTCCGTAGCGGCCGTCGCGCGCGGCGTCGACGAGTTGCCGCAGCGTCGACGCGCGGGTGAGCGGCACATCGCCGTACAGCACGAGCGTCGGCTGCGCGGGATCGAGCAGCGGCAGCGCCTGGCGCACCGCGTGGCCGGTGCCGAGCTGCTCGGCCTGCACCGCGAACTGGACGTCGGGCGCGGCGACGGCAGCCTGGACCCGCTCGGCGCCGTGACCGACGACGACGACGAGCCGGGACGGCTGCAGCGTGCGCGCGGTGTCGATGACGTGGGAGAGGAGCGGCCTGCCGGCCAGGGGGTGAAGCACTTTCGGCAGCGCGGAACGCATGCGCTTGCCGGTGCCTGCCGCCAAAATCACGATATTCATGGCGCCAGCTTGTCAGAGGAGTTCGAAGCCGTCCATTTTAGCATGCGGCCCCTGTCGTTCCGGGCCTGTCGCGGCGGGGCGACAGCGCCGGAAAAGGGCTGGGCGGCCCCGTTCCGGCGGGTCTTCCGACCCCGCTTACAGATCGTCGAACTGGACGATCGAGATCGGTTGGGCGGCGCCCGGCGCCGCTGCGTCGTCGCCCGACGCGCACGGCTCCTCGTCGAACGCGATGTCGCCCTGCGGATCGGCAACGCCTGTCGCGCGCAGCGACGTGAACGGGAACAGCGTCGTATCCATCAGGTGCGACGGCACGACCTTCGCGAGCGCGTTGAACATGTTGTCGACGCGGCCCGGGAAGCGCTTGTCCCATTCGCGGATCAGCGCCTTCATTTCCGCGCGCTTCAGGTTCGGCTGGCTGCCGCACAGGTTGCACGGGATGATCGGGAATTCGCGCAGCTCCGCGTATTTCTCGAGATCGGTTTCCTTCACGTACGCGAGCGGGCGGATCACGATGTTCTTGCCGTCGTCCGACTGCAGCTTCGGCGGCATCCCCTTCAGCTTGCCGCCGTAGAACATGTTGAGCAGCAGCGTCTGCACGATGTCGTCGCGGTGGTGGCCGAGCGCGATCTTGGTCGCGCCGAGCTCGCCGGCCACGCGGTACAGGATCCCGCGGCGCAGCCGCGAGCACAGCGAGCAGGTCGTCTTGCCTTCGGGCACGAGCCGCTTGACGATGCTGTAGGTGTCCTGGTTCTCGATATGGAACGGCACGCCGACCTGCTTCAGGTATTCGGGCAGCACGTGCTCGGGGAAGCCAGGCTGCTTCTGGTCGAGGTTCACCGCGACGATGTCGAAGTCGATCGGCGCGCGCTCGCGCAGGCGCAGCAGCACGTCGAGCATCGCGTAGCTGTCCTTGCCGCCCGACAGGCAGACCATCACCTTGTCGCCGTGCTCGATCATGTTGTAGTCGCCGATCGCCTGGCCGACCTGGCGCGCGATCCGCTTGAACAGCTTGTTGTTCTCGTACGCTTCCTTCTGCTCGCGGCGCGTCAGCGCCTGGCGGCCGGCCGGGGCGGCGGCGTCGAGGGGGGCGGCGTCGGCCGCCGTGTCGTTCATGTGGGGGGCGTTCATGCGCGCTCCTCTTCCTTGATGCGAAAGACTTCGACGCCGACGGCGTCGCAGTCCGGATAGGCGTCCGGTTTCTCGGTACAGACGCGTACCGCGCGCACGGCATCGTGCGCCAGCAGGTGCGCGGCGATCGCGTCGCACAGCGTCTCCTGCAGGTGGATGTGGCCGCGCGCGATGCATTGCGCGACGCTCTGCTTCATCAGGTCGTAGTCGACGACTTCATGGAGACGATCGTCGACGGGGGTGGACAGCGCGAGCGGCACGAACAGGTCGACGTTGATGACGACGCGCTGCTCGCCGCGCTTCTCGTGTTCGAAGGCACCGATGTTGATGTGCACCTCGTAATCGCGCAGGTAGAGCCTGCGGCAATCCGCGAGGCGGGGGTGCAGGAGAGCGGAAAACATGGTCGTCCCAGTCAAATTGGCGTGCGCGCACGCAAAGCGGCGCGGGCGGCGGCAGTCAGGCCGCGCGCCCGCGGTTCATTCATTCGGGCCGGCGGCGGGCGGCACGAGGTGCTCGCCGCCGTCGACGGTCAGCGTCGCGCCCGTGACGCCGGGCGCGCTCGCGAGATAGCAGGCGGCTGCCGCGATGTCGTCCGCGTGCGCCGCGTGGCCGCGCACCAGCGCCGCGACCCGCACCTGCGGCGCGAGCGCGAGCGCCAGCGCCGACGTCGCGCGGTTCAGCGCGGCCTGCATCAGCGCGTGCGACAACTGCCCCGGCGCCGGGTGAAACAGCGCCTGGTCCAGCACGTGGATCGCGCACGCGCGCAGCGCTTCGTGCTCGCGCGCGGCGTCCGGCGTCGCATCGGCGAGCGCGCGGGCCAGCGCGAGCGGCGCCGTCACGTTGCGCGCGAGCGCGCCGGCGAGCGACGCGCCGTCCACCGTGTGCGCGTCGTCGGCGCCCGCACTGGTGCTCACGAACACCGCGCACGCGGGCCGGCCGAGCGCCGCGCCGCACGCGGCGACCAATGCGGCCGCGTCGGTTTCCAGGGCCAGATCGGCGTCGAGCGCGGCGGCGCGTCGGCCGAGCGCCGCGACTTCGGCGACGATCGCATCGGCGGCCGCGCGCGGCGCGCCGTGGCAGCGCTGCAGCGCGACGTCCCAGCCGCGGCGTGCGAATTCCGTTGCGAGCGCACGACCGATCGACGCGGCGTCGGCCGCGCTGCCCAGGGCGCCCGCGACGAGCACCACGCGCGGGGTCGACGTATCGGCTGAAACGGTCATTTACAATGCCGGGATGAACCCGAAAGCTCACGAACCCGCTAGTTTACCTGCTCCCGGCCCTGACGCGCTCGCGCAGTCCGAAACCCTTGCCGCGCAACTGCGCGACGAGATCGCGGCGGCCGGCGGCTGGCTGCCGTTCGACCGCTTCATGGAGCGCGCGCTGTACGCGCCGGGCCTCGGCTATTACAGCGGCGGCGCGCGCAAGTTCGGGCGCCGCGCCGACGACGGCAGCGACTTCGTCACCGCGCCCGAGCTGTCGCCGCTGTTCGCGCAAACTCTGGCGCAACCGGTCGCCGAAGCGCTCGCGGCGAGCGGCACGCGCCGCGTGATGGAATTCGGCGCCGGCACGGGCAAGCTCGCGGCCGGGCTGCTCGCGGCGCTTGACGCGCTGGGCGTCGAACTCGACGAATACCTGATCGTCGACCTGTCCGGCGAACTGCGCGAACGGCAGCGCGACACGATCGCCGCCGCCGCGCCGGCGCTCGCCGCGAAGGTGCGCTGGCTCGACGCGCTGCCCGAGCGGTTCGAGGGCGTCGTGGTCGGCAACGAGGTGCTCGATGCAATGCCGGTGCGGCTGTTTGCGAAGGCAGGCGGCGCATGGCACGAGCGCGGCGTCGCGCTCGACGCGCGGCAGGCATTCGTGTTCGAGGATCGGCCGGCCGCGCCGGCCAGCCAGCCGCCGGTGCTCGCGGGGCTCGCCGCCGATGTCGCCGACGGCTACGTGACCGAGACGCACGAGGCCGCGCTGGCGTTCACGCGCACCGTCTGCACGATGCTCGCGCGCGGCGCGGTGCTGCTGGTCGACTACGGCTTTCCCGCGCACGAGTACTACCATCCGCAGCGCGACCGCGGCACGCTGATGTGCCACTACCGCCACCACGCGCACGACGACCCGTTCCTGTACCCGGGCCTGCAGGACATCACCGCGCACGTCGAATTCACCGGCATCCACGACGCGGCCATTGCCGCCGGCGCCGACCTGCTCGGCTACACGTCGCAGGCGCGCTTCCTGCTGAATGCGGGCATCACCGACGCGCTGGCCGCGATCGATCCGTCGGATATCCGGCAGTTCCTGCCGGCCGCGAACGCGGTTCAGAAGCTGATCTCCGAAGCCGAGATGGGCGAGCTGTTCAAGGTGATCGCCTTTTCGCGCGGCATCGACGGCACGCTCGACGCGTTCGCGCGCGGCGACCGCTCGCACGCGCTCTGAGGCCGCCATGCTGCGCTGGCTGATGGCGTCGTTCGTCGCGGTGATGATCCTGACGCGCTGCTGGCCGTGGCTCGGCAAGCTCGGCATCGGGCGGATGCCGGGCGACGTCACGCTGACGCTCGGCGGGCGGCGCTACCCGTTCCCGTTCATGTCGACGCTGGTGCTGACGATGCTGGTATCGATGGTGGCGCGGCTGCTCTGAGCCGCGCCGGAAAGGGCGGTGCGCGTTACAGCTCGATTTCGCCGAGGATCCGGTGCGCGAGCGCTTTCGCCTCGTCGAACGCTTCTTCCTCGCTGGGGCTCGTCGAGTGGACGTCGTAGCGCGTGTTCTCGGTGTCGTCCCCGTCGTCCCGCGCGAGGATCACGTAACCCTGGAACTGCCCGTTGGCCGAATGCTGGGTATGCGCCTTGGCCGTGTAGATGCCCTTCGTGAACGTGTTCGTGTCCATCGTGCCTCTCCCGCAAAAGGACACTTCATCGTAGCACTGCGGCGCAGCATGTACAGCGCGGCTTATCGGTGACCGAACGGTGTCGGGTCGCGGCGTTCGGTCACCGTTCTATCAGCCCTCGATCAGCGCGACGACCTCGTCGAGTGTCGGCGCGTGTGCGCCCGTATGCCGGCACGCGGCGGCGCCCGCCGCCAGCGCGAACGCGAGATGCTCGCGCCACGCTCGCTGCGGCGCGGCCATCAGGCTGAACAGCATGCCGCCGATCGACGCGTCGCCCGCGCCGACGGTGTCGGCGACCTCGACGCGTGGCGGGCTGGCCTCGTGCACGTCGCCGTCCGCGTAGAGCGTCGCCGCCTGCGCGCCGCGCGTGACGAGCACGGCCGCGCGCGGGTTCAGTGCGCGCACCGCCGCGACCGCGTCGGGGCCGTCGCCGCCGAACAGGTGCCGCAGGTCCTCGTCCGACACCTTGATCAGGTCGGCGAGGGCGGCCATCTTCGCGAGCGTCGGCCGGTACGCGGCCGTCATCAGGTTGCGGACGTTCGGGTCGAAGCTGATCTTCACGCCGCGCGCGTGCAGGTCGGCCGCGAGCGCGGCCAGCGTGCCCGCGAGCGGTTCGCGCACGAGGCTGATGCAGCCGAAATGCGCCCATTTCACGTGGTCGGTCCAGCCGGCCGGCAGCCGCGCGGGATCGAACGCAAGATCGGCGCTCGCTTCGCCGATGAAGAAGTACGCGGGCGGGCGCGTCTCATGGACGATCGCGAGCAGCGGCGGCCGTGCGACGCGCTGCAGGAAGCGCAGGTCGAGCCCGGCCGCTTCGCTCGTGCGCCACAGCACGTCGGAGAAGCAGTCCTCGCCGATCGAGCCCGCGAGCGCGCTCGGCACGCCGAGCCGCGCGACCGCGCGCGCGACGTTCCAGCCGGCGCCGCCCGGCACCGACGTCCACTGCGCATCGCCCGCGCGCACCATGTCGGTCAGGATGTCGCCTGCCGACACGAAAGCCGGAAACGTGCCGCCGCTCATTGCGTCGGCTCGCTGCGCGCCGTGCGCGCAAGGGTCGCGAGCACGTCGTAGCACGCGCCCATCGTGTGATAGTCGGTCTTGCCGGCCGGGCTCTTCTCGTCGCTGTACTTGCGGTTGTCGCAGGTGAGGATCCGGTACCACGCGCCGTAGCGATGATCGACGAAATGCGCCCAGCTATAGCGCCAGATCTCGTCGTACCAGTCCCAGAAGCGCTCGCTGCCGGTGCGCGCGCCGAGCATCGCGGCCGCCGCGAAGGTTTCCGCCTGCACCCAGAAGTACTTGTTGTGGTCGCAGATCGTGAAGTCGGGGCCGAAGCCGTAATACAGGCCGCCATGATCGGCGTCCCATGCGTGCGTGAGCGCCGCGTCGAACAGTTCGGCCGCGCGCGGCACGAGCCAGTCGAGCGGGCGGTGCCGCTCGAGGATCAGCAGCAGCTTCGCCCATTCGGTCTGGTGCCCGGGCTGGAAGCCCCACGGACGGAAGATGTTCGAGCTGTCTTCCTTGTTGTAGTCCCAGTCGACCGACCAGTCCGCATGGTAGTGCTCCCATACGAGCCCGCCCGACAGCGCGGCCTGGCGCTGCGTGATGTGGCTTGCGAGCTTTTCCGCGCGATCGAGGTACGTGAGGTGGCCGGTCGCCTCGTAGGCCGCGAGCAGCGCTTCCGTCATGTGCATGTTCGCGTTCTGGCCGCGGTACGACGACACGATCCAGTTCGGCGTCGCCTCGTCCGCATACAGGCCCGCGGCCGCATCCCAGAAGCGGTGCTCGGCCAGCTCGTAGGTCGCCGCGATCAGCGGGCGTGCCTCGTCGATGCCGGCCATCGTCGCGTGCGCGGCCGCCAGCAGCACGAACGCGAGCCCGTAGCAGTGGCGCGTGCCGTCGAGCGTCGCGCGCTTCGCGCCGTCGCGCCAGTCGAGTTCCCAGTCGTAGCCCTGCAGTTCGTCGTCCCAGTGCGCGTCGCGCAGGAAGCGCAGCCCGTGGCGCGCGTAGTCGAGGTGACGCGGATCGCCGAAATGCCGGTACGCCATCGCGTAGTTGAAGACGAACCGGCAACTGCTGACGAGGTGGCGCGACGTGCGGTTGTAGATGCTGCCGTCGTCGCGGAAGTAGTGATAGAAGCCGCCCGTTGGGTCGAACGCGTTCGTCGCGTAGAAGCGCAGCGTGTCTTCGATATGCGACAGCAGGAACGACGGATCGCGGAAATTCGCGACGAGCGGCGCGGCTTGCGTGTGGGCGGCCGGCGCGGCCGTGCAGGGTTGGACCGGGGGCATGTTCATGATTCGGTGACCGTGGCGGTATCGAGTGCCGGAGAGCCGGCGGGCTGGCTGCTGGCCCGTACGATCAGCTCGACGGGCAGGGAGATCTCGGTGCGCTCGGGCGCCTCCGCGAGCAGCAGCTCGACGCCGCGGCGCCCGAGCGCTTCCTTGTCGACCGACAGCGTCGTGAGCGGCGGGCTCGCGTGCGCGGCGGCCGGGATGTTGTCGAAGCCGACGATCGCGATGTCGTCCGGAATCCGCAGGCCGCGTGCGATGCACACGCGCTGCGCGGCCAGCGCGGCCGCGTCGTTGTATGCGAAGACGGCGTCGGGGCGCGGGCCCGGCGCGTCGAGCAGTTGCTCCATCGCACGCGCGGCGCCGGTGTCGGGATCGAGCCCCGCGTCGATCGTCACTTCGTACGCGGGATCGAACAGCCGCCCGGCCTCGAAGAACGCGCGCCGGTAGCCGATCGCACGCTGCGCGATGCTGTAGTGCGCGGGCGAACCGCCGATGAACGCGATCCGCGAGCGGCCGGTGGCGAGCAGGTGGCGCATCGCGAGCGCGGCGCCCGTTGCGTTGTCGATGTTGACCGAGCGCAGCCCGGGCGCCCACAGGTCGATCAGCACGAGCGGCCGGCCGGTCGCGGCGAGCGCCTCGATCGTCTCGGGCTCGATGAAGCCGGCCACCGCGATCGCGTCGGGCGCGTGCGGGCGCATCTGGCGCAGCACGTCGTCATTCGGGCCGACCGTGAGCAGCGTCGGCACGATGCCGCGCTCGCGGCATGCGTCCTCGACGCCGTGCAGCACGTGCGAGAAGAACGGGCTCGCGGGGAAGCGGTTGTGCTGGCGGTGCAGCAGGAAGGTGAGCCGGCGGATGCGCGGCCGCAGCTGCGCGGGATCGTAGCCGAGCTGCTGCGCGATCTCGACGATGCGCGCACGCGTTGCTTCCGACAGGCCCGGCTGGTTTTTCAGCGCGCGGGAGACGGTGCCGATCGAGACCTCTGCCGCCCGCGCAACATCGCGAATGGTGGTGCCCATCGTTCGGGGTTCGGTTTGTTTAGGGTGAAGACGATTGTATAGTAAAACATGCCCCGAAATTTGGGCCGGATAACCGGGGAATACCCGAGAATGACGGGTTTTTAAGCGCTAATCTGCGAAAACGCCGTTACTAAAAATACTAAACAAAGCGCGAAAAAGGCAAGGTGGTCGTGCGGGTGCGCGGCGGCGCGGGAAAGGGGCGGAGAGAGGCCGGAAAGCGGGACTGTTTCGAGCGTCCGCGCAGTGTGCTCGGCAGCCTGCACGGGTGGCCGTAAGCTGACGCGCAACGATCGGCCGGTTGACGGCTGAACGCTCGTCCCCGTCGCCCGGAGCGCAGCCGTGTCCGCGCTCGACGATTGCCCGCGGTTCAGTCCGCCGCCACCGTCACCGCTACCGCCGGCGGTTCGCCGCGATTGCGCAGCGCGGCGCGGCCCGCATCGAGATCGACGACCGCGAGCCCGCCCGGCTGCTGTTTCGCGCGCCGCTTCGCGAGCGCCGCGACCGATGCGATCTCGTCGCTGCCGTAGCGTTTCGCGCCGTGCGCGCCGGCCGGCACGCCGACCGCGCCGATCGCCATCGTCACGAAGCCGAAGAACGCCGGGTTGCCGTGGCGGTCCTCGCCACGCAGCCCGCCCGCCTGCCGGTCGGCCTGCGTGTAGAAGCGCTGCGCGCCGTCGTTGAAGCGCGCGATCGCGTCGGTCGCGCGCACGTGCCAGTCGTCGCGCTGGAACAGCACGAGGAAATCGTCGCCGCCGACGTGCCCGAGAAAGTCGCGCTGCGGGTCGCACACGCCGGCCAGCACCGTCGCGGCGAACTTCAGCACCTCGTCGCCCTGCCAGTAGCCGTACTGGTCGTTGAACGGCTTGAACTGGTTCAGGTCGACGTAGCATGCATGAAAGCCGGCATCGCGCTGGAGCAGGCGGTCGATATGCGCGCTGATCGGGATGTTGCCGGGCAGGAACGTCAGCGGGTTCGCGTAGCGCGCGGCTTCGATGCGCATCTCGGTCACCGCGCGCACGAGGCTCTCGCCGGTGCCGAGTCCGACGTAGCGGCCGTGTTCGGTGATCACGAAGCCGTCCGCGAGATAGCGCTGGTCGTGGCTCGCGAGCAGCATCGCGAGCTGCTCGAACGTCGTCGCGTTGTCGATCATCAGCGGCGCGTCGTTCGCGAACTGCAGGCACGGCTTCTTCCCGAACACCTCGCGGTGATACGGCAGCGCGAAGCGGTCGATGAAGCCGCGGCGATCCACGAGCGCGACGGGCCGCCCGCGCTCGACCAGCGCGACCGCGTGCAGGTCGGGCATCCGGTTGAACAGGTCGAGCACGTCGTTGCTGGTCGCGTCGCGCGGCAGTGCCGGCGCGGGGACCAGCATCTTCGCGGCGATCGTGCCGGCCGGCCGCGCGGTGCGCGTCGCGCCGGGAAACACCGCGATGTGCGGCGCTCGGATCGCATCGCGCGCGGCCGGCGCGACGACCCGCGACGGCTGCGCGTCCGGCCGGCCGAGCAGGAAGCCCTGCACGCAGCAGATGCCCATGTCGCGCACGACGATCAGGTCGCATTCGTTCTCGATGCCTTCCGCGATCAGTTGCGCGCCGCTCGCCTGCGCGAAGTGCTGCATCGCCCTCACGGCCTCGAACTTGAGCGGGTCGCGCGCGATGTCGTGGATGAAGAAGCGGTCGATCTTCACGACGTCCGGATGCAGGCGCAGCCACAGGTTCATGCTCGCGTTCGCGGTGCCGTAGTCGTCGAGCGCGAACTGGATGCCCGCATCGCGCAGCGACGCGACCGCCGGCCCGATCTGCGCGACATCCGGTATCGCGTTCTGCTCGGTCAGCTCGATCACGATGCGTTCGGCGCCGACCCGCGCGCGGCCAAGGAACTGGCGCGCGCGTTCGCGTTCGCGGGCGAGCTGCAGGATCGTGCCCGCGCTGAAATTGAGGAACAGCTTGCCGTCGCAGCCGAACGCGGCGAACGCGTCGAGGCAGGTGAGCGCGGCGGCCTGTTCGAGCACGATGGTCGCGCCTTCGCGCGCGGCCTGCGCGAACAGCGCGGCGGGCGGCTCGAGGTCGGTGCCGCGCGGGCCGCGTATCAGGCCTTCGTAGCCGACGACCGTCCCCGACCCGAGATCGACGATCGGCTGGAAAACGGCGGCGAGCGCGCGATCCGCGATCAGGCGCGTGATGCTGGCGGCAGCGGAGTCGGGGTGGAGCGCGGGCATGGGCGAGGGCAGCCGAATCGACGGGACGCCCGGCTTAACGGCAGCGCTCGCGGGGAATTGAATGAAGATTTTGTGACGCGATGGGCACTGATGGTGCATCGCGTCGGGCGCGCACCGGTGCGCGTTTGGAAGGCGGAAAGGCGGAAAGGCGGAAAGGCGGAAAGGCGGAAAGGCGGAAAGGCGGAAAGGCGGAAAGGCGGAAAGGCGGGAGAGCGGGCGCGCCACCAATGACCGTCCCGCCTCCCGTCCCGTCAGCGCTTGCCCGCGCTCAGCGCGCCGGGCGCCGATGCCGCGCCGTCCTGCCCGCCGCGCTCGCCGCTCGTGTCGCGCGCGCCCCAGCGCTGCGCGAGCGCCGCGCACGCCATCAACTGGATCTGGTGGAACAGCATCAGCGGCAGCACGATCGCGCCGACCGCGTTCGCCGAGAAGATCACCTTCGCCATCGGCACGCCGGCCGCGAGGCTCTTCTTCGATCCGCAGAAGATGATCGTGATCTGGTCGGCCCGGTTGAAGCCGAGCCGCTTGCTGACGAACGTGGTCAGCAGCAGCGCGATCGCGAGCAGCACGAGGTTGACGATCAGCAGGCCGCCGAGCGCGCGCGCCGGGATCTGGTGCCACAGACCCTCGTTGACGGCCTCGCTGAACGCGACGTACACCACGAGCAGGATCGAGCCCTGGTCGACGAAGCGCAGCACGCCGCGGTTGCGTTCGATCCAGCGGCCGATCACGGGCCGCAGCAACTGGCCGGCAATGAACGGCACGAGCAGCTGCATCACGATGCTGCCGACGGTGCTCCACGGCGACGCCGCGGCGGCCGACTGCGACGTGATCATCAGCCCGACGAGCGCCGGCGTGACGAAGATCCCGAGCAGGCTCGACGCCGATGCCGCGCACACGGCGGCCGGCACGTTGCCCTTCGCGATCGACGTGAACGCGATCGACGACTGGACCGTCGACGGCAGCGTGCACAGAAACAGCACGCCCGCGTAGAGCGCCGGCGTGACGAGCGGCTGCAGCACGGGTTTCAGCGCGAGGCCGAGCAGCGGGAACAGCGCGAACGTGCTGAGCAGCACGACCGCGTGCAGCCGCCAGTGGGTTGCGCCCGCAACGACAGCTTCCCGCGACAGCTTCGCGCCGTGCAGGAAGAACAGCAGGCCGACGGCGATGTTGGTCGCCCAGTTGAACGCGTGGGCGGCCGGGCCGCGGCACGGCAGGAGGCTCGCGAGCACGACGGTGCCGACCAGGGCGAGCGTGAAGTTGTCGGGAAGAAAACGGGGACGGGCCATCGGGAACTCGATTCGGAAACGACGGAGGCGCGCGTCGCGCGCGCGGATGGCGCTATTGTCCCGGTTGGCCATTCACTACACAAATTCATTGTGAGAATCGATTGATGAATCGACTGCATGCGACAACGGTTGTCGTAGCCGCCCCGGACATGCGCTAAACGGCAGAAGAATGTTCTGTCGCGTTCGCGCCCTGAAGTGAAAAAACCTAGCAGTAACATGGTGTTACACCGATGCCGGCGACCTAACACTTTTTGGCTCGACACAGTTTCGGGCCGCTCATAAATTACTGCTGAAAGCCTTGCGTCGGCTGAAAGGAGCCGGCGGCGGGCATGGACAGGCAACTGAACGATGACGGAACGGGTGAAACGGAAGATCGGACGATGGGTGGCAGGCGTGCTCGGCGCGCTGCTGATGCCGCTTGCGCTCGCGCAGCCGCCACACGGCGGTCATGGGTTCGGCGGCCACGGTTTCGGTGGCGGCGACATGCGTGCGTACGGTCAGCAGGCTGGCGGCGGGTTCGGTGGCGGGCCCGTCTGGCGCCGCGTTCCGCCCCCCGCCGGTGCACGCGCCGGCGGCGTGAGCAACTACGGCTCCCGATGGGGGCTGCGGCCGACGCCGTCGTACGGTCATTACGCCGCGCAAAGCCCGTATCGCCCGATCAGCGCCGACGCGCGCCAGATGCCGCGCCCGCCGGGTGGCGGCAACGTGCCGCTGCGCGCCGGTTCGATCCGCGCCGACGTCGCGCGCTACAACGAGGAGCGCGGCGGCCGTCCGATGCCGCCGCCCCGCTCGCAGGAAGAGCCCTCGCACTCGCCGTATTTCTCCCCGTTCTACCGAAACTGAGCGCCCACGCGCTCGTCCTATGCCGGCTGATGCGAATTCGCCACAGTCGCGCGCAGATTTCCGCTGATTTTCCCGTCGCATTGCGCTATCTTTCGCGCCCGGCTCGCGTGCGCCACGCCGCCGTCCCGTCGCGCAACCGCTTTCGCGCGGGGCCGCCGCAGTGCATCCGGCCACGTATCGATTCCGCGAAGTTAATGCTGGCGCTATACCAGCAATAAGTGTGCGCAATTTTGACCGGACAAATGATCCGTAAAGATGGCTGCGCCCCATACGACGCAAGCACTCGGCTCCAAAAAACAACGCTCGCGCCACTTATCGACTATCCGACAAAACCTGGAGATCCCATGAAAGCATTCGCTCGCCGTGCGTCGCGCACGTCCGTCAAGCTGATCGCCGCGGCCGCCTGTGCGGCGGCGGCCGCACCCGTTTATGCGCAATCGAGCGTGTCGCTCTACGGGCAGGTAGACGAATGGGTCGGCGCGACCAAGTTCCCGGGCGGCGATCGCGCATGGAACGTGTCGGGCGGCGGGATGTCGACGTCGTACTGGGGCCTGCACGGCGCAGAGGATCTGGGCAACGGCTACAAGGCGATCTTCACGCTGGAAAGCTTCTTCCGTGCGCAGAACGGCCAGTTCGGCCGCTTCCAGGGCGACACGTTCTTCGCCCGCAACGCGTACGTCGGCATCAGCTCGCCGTACGGCACGGTGACGGCAGGCCGCCTGACGACGCACCTGTTCCTGTCGACGATCCTGTTCAACCCGTTCTACGATTCGTACACCTTCTCGCCGATGGTGTACCACGTGTTCCTCGGCCTCGGCACGTTCCCGACCTATCCGAGCGACCAGGGCGCGGTTGGCGATTCGGGCTGGAACAACGCGGTGTCGTACACGTCGCCTTCGTTCGGCGGACTGAATGGCAGCGCGATGTACGCGTTCGGCAACCAGGCCGGCGACAACGGCTCGAAGAAGTGGAGCGCGCAGTTCAACTATGCGAACGGCCCGTTCGCGGCGACTGCCGTGTATCAGTACGTGAACTTCAACAACGGCCCGCGCGACCTGAGCGCGCTCGTCGCCGGGATGAAGAGCCAGGGCATTGCGCTGGTCGGCGCGACCTACGACCTGAAGCTGGTGAAGCTGTTCGGCCAGTACATGTATACGAAGAACGATCAGGTCGCGGGCAGCTGGCACGTGAACACCGCGCAGGGCGGCGTGTCGGTGCCGCTCGGCGTCGGCAACGCGATGGCGTCGTACGCGTATTCGCGCGACGCGGGCGGCCTCGACCAGACGCGCCAGACCTGGGCCGTCGGCTACGACTATCCGCTGTCCAAGCGCACGGATATCTACGCCGCGTACATGAACGACCACATCAGCGGCCTGTCGACCGGCAATACGTTCGGCGCAGGTATCCGCGCGAAGTTCTGACGCGCACGCGCGATCGGCGCGCCGGACGCGCGCGGAAATCGCGCGTTCCCGCTGCATGTTTTCCCGCCCGAAACGGCGCCGCCACCCGCGGCGCCGTTCGTTTTGCCTTTGTTGACCTTTCTGTTTCCTCGCCTTTGTTACCCTATCTCGTAATTGGACCATTCCCCCGTCATTACGAGCTAGTTCGATGGATACCCTCGTCAGCATGAATGTGTTTCGCTACGTCGTCGAAGTGGGCAGCTTCGTCGGCGCGGCCGAGCGCATGCAGATGTCGGCTGCGATGGCGAGCAAGCATGTGATGCATCTCGAGCAGCAGCTCGGCGCGCGGCTGCTGCATCGCACGACACGACGCGTCGCGCCTACCGAGGCGGGACGCGAATATTACGAGCGCCTCGTGCAGGCGCTGTCGGAACTCGACGAAGCCGGGCAGGCCGTCGGCGCCGCGAGCGTGGTGCCGCAGGGCCGCCTGCGCGTGACGTCGCTGTCCGCGTTCGGGCTGCGGCACGTGATGCAGGCCGTCACCGATTACGCGGGCCGGTTCCCGGACGTGACCGTCGACATGACGCTGTCCGATCGCGTGGTCGACCTGATCGAGGAAGGCTACGACGTCGCGGTGCGCGCGGCGCCGAACGGACTGAAATCGTCGTCGCTGGTCGCACGGCAGATCGCGACCGCGCACATCCTGCTCGTCGCGTCGCCCGAGTATCTCGACAAGCACGGCACGCCCGCGACGATCGCCGATCTCGCGCACCACAACTACCTGCGGCGCGACTCGAATTCGTCGATGCTCGACTCGCTCGTGATCGACGCGGCGGCCGCGTCGCGCGTGACCCTCAACGGCAACCTGATCGTGAACCATCTCGAAGGGCTGCGTGCGGCCGTGCTCGCGGGCGCGGGCATCGCGCTGCTCGGCACCGAGGTGGTCGGCGACGACATCGAATCCGGCCGGCTCGTGCCGGTGCTGCTCGATTCGGTGCCGCCGCACGAGGCGCCGATCTATGCGGTGTACGCGAGCCGCCGTCACGTATCCGCGAAGGTGCGTTCGTTCGTCGATTTCCTCGCGGCGCGCTTCGAAGGCCAGTCGCTGTGTCCGTCGATCGAGTCGCGCCTGCGCGTGCTGCCGATCACGCGGATCAAGCGCGCAGGCTGAGCCGCGTGTTCCGCCGCGGCGGGCGATAAAAAAGCGCGAACCGCAGCGGTTCGCGCTTTTTGTTTTGTCCGACGGCATTTGCGGCGGCGGTCGCGCATGCGGCCGCAACGACCGCCGCATCCGTCAGCGTGCGATGCCGAGCCGCGCCTTCGCGTCGTCGTACTCGCGCTTCAGGCGCTCGACGAGCGCACCCACGCTCGGCAGGTCGTCCATCAGCCCGACGCCCTGGCCGGCGCCCCAGATGTCCTTCCACGCCTTCGTCTTGTCGCCGCCGAAATTCATCTTCGTCTTGTCGGATTCCGGCAGCGCTTCCGGATCGAGGCCGGCTTTCTCGATGCTCTCGCGGATGTAGTTGCCGTGCACGCCGGTGAAGAGGTTCGTATAGATGATGTCGGACGATTTCGCGTTCAGGATCGCGTGCTTGTAGTCGTCGATCGCGTGCGCTTCCTGCGTTGCGATGAAGCGTGTTCCCATGTACGCGAAATCGGCGCCCATCGCCTGCGCGGCGAGGATCGAGCCGCCGTTCGCGATCGAGCCGGACAGCACGATCGGACCGTCGAAGATCTTGCGGACTTCGCCGACGAGCGCGAACGGCGACGTCGTGCCCGCGTGGCCGCCCGCGCCGGCCGCGACGAGGATCAGCCCGTCGACGCCGGCTTCGAGCGCCTTCTGTGCGTGGCGCAGGTTGATCACGTCGTGCAGCACGATGCCGCCGTAGCTGTGCACCGCGTCGACGATCTCGCGCGCCGGCGCGCGCAGGCTCGTGATGAAGATCGGCACCTTGTGCTCGACGCATACGCGCACGTCGTGCTCGAGCCGCGCGTTCGACTGGTGGACGATCTGGTTGACCGCGATCGGGCCGATTACCGCTTCGGGGTGTTTCGCCTTGTGGTCGGCGAGCTCCGACTGGATCTGCGTGAGCCACTCGTCGAGCAGTTCGGCCGGACGGGCGTTGAGCGCAGGGAACGAACCGACGATGCCCGCCTTGCATTGCGCGAGCACGAGTTCGGGGTAGCTGACGATGAACATCGGCGACGCGATGACGGGCAGCGTCAGGTTCTGCAGGACGGTGGGCAATGCCATGTGATGTCTCCAGTCTCCAGGGAGGGCCGGCATCCGCGCGATCGCGTTGACGCCGACACCATGCTTTGCGGTCGAACGATGATTCGAGTGTAGCTGCGGAACGAGATCGTTCATATTAATACGAACGGTCGTGCGATTCTACGCGAGCTTAACAAAATGCGCGGTGTGGCCGCAATCGAGTGAGTGTTCTCTTTCTACGGATTCTGGCTGCTGCCCCGCTGTGAAGATGCGCGAGCGCTCCTAAAATAGCCGCCATAACAAACCAACGAGAAACAAACCATGTCGTTTGAGGCGTTTGCACCGTTTCGCGTGATGGTGCAGGACACCGACATCTTCGGTGTCAAAGGAGGCGCGGGCCCGCCGCTCCTGTTGCTGCACGGGCATCCGCAAACCCACATGATCTGGCATCGCGTTGCCGCGACGCTCGCGAATCACTTCACGGTGATCGCCACCGACCTGCGCGGATACGGCGCGTCGGGCCGGCCGCCGAGCGACGCGCAGCACGCGCCGTATTCGAAACGCGCGATGGCGGCCGACCAGGTCGCCGTGATGCGGCATTTCGGCTTCGAGCACTTCCATGTATGCGCGCACGATCGCGGCGCGCGTGTCGCGCACCGGCTCGCACTCGATCACGCGGATGCCGTCGAGCGGATGATGCTGCTCGACATCGCGCCGACGCTCGCGATGTACGAGAAAACCGATCGCGCGTTCGCGACCGCGTATTTCCACTGGTTCTTCCTGATCCAGCCGGAGCCGCTGCCCGAGACGCTGATCGGCGGGCATACCGATGCGTACATCGAGCGTGTGATGGGCAACCGGTCCGCCGGGCTCGCGCCGTTCGCGCCCGAGGCGCTCGGCGCGTACCGCGCCGCGCTCGCGCAGCCGGGCGCCGTGCACGCGATGTGCGAGGACTACCGCGCATCGGCGACGATCGACCTCGAGCACGACCGTGCGGATCTCGAGCGCGGCAACAAGATCGCGTGTCCGCTGCGCGTGCTGTGGGGCGAGAAAGGGATCGTCGGTCGCTGCTTCGATCCGCTCGACGAATGGCGTCGCGTCGCGCGCGACGTCAGCGGCCGTGCGCTCGAATGCGGGCACTACATTCCGGAAGAGGCGCCCGTCGCGTTGATCGACGAACTGCTTGCGTTCTTCGAGGCGCGCGACCCGTCCGCATAAGGGAGCGTGCGGGCGGCGCGGGCCGGCCGCTCAGCGGTGTGCGCTGTCGTCGTCGGCGAGCGGCGGCAGGCGGCGCGGCACGGGCGTCGATTTCACGATCGCGGTGCTCGTCTCCGCGCGCTCCGTCACCTTCGACAGGATGTCGTCGAGGTGCGCGATCGTGCGCAGGTAGAGCCGGCAGATGAAGCAGTCGTCGCCCGTCACCTTGTCGCATTCGACGAATTCGGGAATCCGCCGCAGCAACTCCTCGACCAGGTGCAACTGGCCGGGCAGCGGCTTCACCCGGACGATCGCCTGCAGCGTGTAGCCGAGCGCGCGCGGGTCGAGCTCGACGGTGAACGCGGCGATCACGCCTTGTGCCTCGAGCCGCCGCACGCGGTCGGCGGTCGCGGGCGCCGACAGCCCGATCTGCCGCGCGAGCTCGCTGGTCGCGATGCGCGCGTCGTCGGCCAGCGCGGCGAGGATCGCGCGGTCGGTCGCGTCGAGCGACGCGACGGCGGGTGTGGAAAGGCGTTTCGGCATGATCGCTTTGCTTTCGAAGGTGAATCGGCTGATTCACTTCAGTTTAGCCGTGGTTTCGGCGAAAGCAAATTTCTAGAATCGAAGTCATCCACTCTCATCGACGGAGTTCATGATGGCTTCGAATGAAATTCGCCGCGGCGCCGCCGAGATGGTTGTCGCGATGATGATGTCCGGCACGATCGGCTGGCTCGTGATGTCGTCGCAGCAGCCGCTGACGAACGTCGTGTTCTTCCGCTGCCTGTTCGGCGCCGCGACGCTCGCGCTCGTCTGCGCGGCGTTAGGCTTCCTGCGCCGCTCGCTGTTCTCGCCGCGGATGCTCGCACTCGCGACGCTCGGCAGCGTCGCGATCGTCGCGAACTGGCTGCTGCTGTTCGCCGCCTATTCGCGCGCATCGATCTCGATGGCGACCGCCGTCTACAACACGCAGCCGTTCATGCTCGTCGCGCTCGGCGCGATCGTGTTCCGCGAACGGGTCACCGCGTCGACGGTCGCGTGGCTCGCGCTCGCGTTCGCCGGGCTCGTCTTCGTGGTGCGCGTCGAGCCGGCCGTGCTCGCGGTGCCGGGCGAATATCTGGAAGGCGTCGCGCTGTCGCTCGGCGCGGCGTTCCTGTACGCGATCTCGTCGATCGTCACGAAGCACCTGAAGGGCACGCCGCCGCATCTGCTCGCGCTGCTGCAGGCCGGCCTCGGGATCGTGCTGCTCGCGCCGTTCGCGCACTTCGATACGCTGCCCGCGACTGTCGGGCAATGGCTCGACCTCGTCGTGCTCGGCGTCGTGAACACGGGCCTGATGTATGTGCTGCTGTACGGCGCGATCCAGAAGCTGCCGACCGCGATGACCGGAGCGCTGTCGTTCGTCTATCCGGTCGTCGCGATCGTGGTCGATCGCGTTGCGTTCGGGCAGACGCTTGCGTGGACGCAGGTGTTCGGTGCGCTGCTGATCCTGCTCGCGGCGGCCGGTGTGAATCTCGGCTGGCGCATCGTACCCGCGCGTCGCGAGGCGGTCGGCAACTGAAACGGTCGTACGATTTGGCGCCGCGACGGGGGCGCCGCCGCGGGGATTTCAGGAACGCGGATTGCGTTTGGATTGCGTTCGAAACGGGCCCGCGCGCACGCGCGAAAGATGCTGTAAGAAGTTGTAGGGAAACACCCGATGCGATGCGGCCGCGTCGCTCGTATGATGCGGTCTGTGACGTTGATCACGTTCACAGGATTCCGATCTCGACGCCGTTCGCCCGTGAGGCTGAACGGCTCTTTTTTTATGTGCCGCTCCCGGCGAGCATGCGCCGCCGCGCATCGAGCCGCGCGAGCAGCGCGCGCCTCGCATCGTCGTCCGACGCGCGCCATCCCTTGATCTCGTCACGCGTGCGCAGGCAGCCCGCGCACCAGTCGGTGCGCGGATCGATCCTGCATACGTCCGTGCACGGCGATGCGACCGTGCCGACCGGCACCGGCACGCCGCTCATGCGTTGTCCCGCAACGCGACGTCCGCGACCGGTGCGCCCGTCAGCGACACGAGTTCGTGCGGCGACAGGTTGAACACCGCATGCGGATGGCCGGCGGCCGCCCACAGGCTGTCGAGCTCGAGCAGGTCGGCATCGATCAGCGTGACGGGTTCGACAAGATGGCCGATCGGGCAGACGCCGCCGATCGCATAGCCTGTGTTGTCGCGCACGAACTTCGCGTCCGCGCGGCCCACCTCGCCGACCTGCGCGGCAACCTTTTTCTCGTCGACGCGATTGACGCCGCTCGCGACCACGAGCACGGGCGCGCCGTCCGACTGCCGGCGAAACAGGATCGACTTCGCGATCTGCGCGACCTCGCAGCCGAGCCCGGCCGCGGCTTCGGCCGACGTCTTGCCGGTTTCGGCGAGCATCACGATGCCTTTTGCATGACCGCGCTCGCGCAGCAGCAGCGCGACTCTTCGCGCGGAATCGGGGAGGGAATCGAATGAAGCAGGTGTCGTCATGTTGAGCAATCCATGGAGTGCAGGGGTCAGACGCAGTTCGCGGCGTCGTCCGCGCTCTGCGCCTTGGCGAGCAGAGCGCGACCGGCGCGCGACACGTTCGTGCGGCCGATCGCGTTCGAGATGAAGTCGCCGGCGGCGACGACCTGCGCGAGATCGACGCCGGTGTCGATGCCGAGGCCCTGCATCAGGTACAGCACGTCCTCGGTCGCGACGTTGCCGGTCGCGCCCTTCGCGTACGGGCAGCCGCCGAGGCCGGCGACCGACGCGTGAAAGATCTCGATCCCTTCGAACAGCGCAGCGTAGATGTTCGCGAGCGCCTGGCCGTAGGTGTCGTGGAAATGGCCCGACAGGCGTTCGCGCGGGAACACGCGCGTGACGGCCGAGAGCACTTCGCGCGTGCGCTTCGGCGTGCCGACGCCGATCGTATCGGCGATGTCGATCTCGTCGCAGCCGAGCGCCGCGAAGCGTTCGACGACGTCGACGACCGACGCGACCGGCACCTCGCCCTGGTACGGGCAGCCGAGCGTGCACGACACGCTGCCGCGCAGCCGCAGGCCCGCGTCCTTCGCGGCCTTCGCGACGGGCTCGAAGCGCGCGATGCTCTCGGCGATGCTGCAGTTGATGTTCCGCTGCGAGAACGCCTCGCTCGCCGCGCCGAAGATCACGACTTCGTCGGCGCGCGCGGCGAGCGCGTTCTCGAAGCCCTTCAGGTTCGGCGTGAGCACCGAGTACACGGTGCCCGCGCGACGCTCGATGCCGGCCATCACGTCGGCGCCGTCGGCCATCTGCGGCACCCATTTCGGCGACACGAACGACGCGGCCTCGATGTTGCGGAAGCCCGCGCGCGACAGGCGGTCGACGAGCGCGATCTTCACGTCGGTCGGCACGAAGGTCTTCTCGTTCTGCAGCCCGTCGCGCGGGCCGACTTCGACGATCTTGACGGCGGTGGGGAAGCTCATGGTTGTCTCCGGTTTTGTCTGTATTCAGTAGCCGCGCGCGTAGTCGACGATGCCGCCGACGCGCTCGCCGCGCTCGAATGCGCGGATCTTGCCGGCGATCTGCTCGACGGCCTCCGCGCGCAGCGTTTCGGCCGAGCTGTGCGGCGTGATCGTGATGCGCGGCGCGCGCCAGAACGGATGGTCGTCCGGCAGCGGTTCGTGCTGGAACACGTCGAGCGTCGCCGCGGCGATCCGGCCGCTCGCGAGCGCGTCGAGCAGGTCGGCCTCGACGAGATGTGCGCCGCGCGCGACGTTGACGACGTACGCGCCGGGCGCGAGCCGCGCGAACGCGCGCGACGACAGGATGCCGTCGGTGTCGGGCGTGCTCGGCAGCAGGTTGACGAGCACTTTCGCACCGTCGATGCACGCATCGAACGCGCCGTCGCCGGCGAAGGTCGCGATGCCGTCGAGCTGCTTCGCGCTGCGGCTGTAGCCACGCACGGGCAGGCCGAGCGCGGCGAGCGCGAGCGCGACCTGCGCGCCGAGCACGCCGAGGCCGAGCACGGCAACGGTGAACGTTGCGCGCGGATGCGGTTCGAGCGGGTGCCAGCGGCGCTCGCGCTGCTGCGCGTCGTATTCGTCGAAACGGCGCAGGTAGCGCAGCACCGCGTGCGTCACGTATTCGACCATCTGCTGCGCCATGCCCGAATCCTCGAGCCGCACGAGCGGCACGTGCGCGGGCAGCGTGCCCGGATGCGTGCGGTCGAGCGCGAGCAGCGCGTCGACGCCCGCGCCGAGGTTGAAGATCGCGCGCAGGCCGTCGCGCGGCGCGAAGAACTCGCGCGGCGGGCGCCATACGAGCGCGTAGTCGGCGGCGGCCGTGTCGCCGGGCTGCCATGCGCGTAGCTCGGCTTCCGGCAGCGCGTGCGCGATCTCGTCGCGCCACGCGCCGGCTTCCTGGTGCGGCGAATAGAACAGGATCTTCATTGCGTGACTTCGCGCGCGCCGGCGAGGCTCGTCACGGGAACGGCGAGAGGGAGCAGGCGCAGCGCGCAGGCGGGCGTAGCGGACATCGGGCGTCTCCTGACGACCGGGCCCGGCGCGTCGGCGCCCGGCCCGCTTTCGTATGAAGCTGACGGGAAGCCCACATTCTACGGTTTCGACGCGAATTGCGCCGTCGCGCGGGCCGGCCCGCGCAAAAGCAAAGCACAAAATATTGGTTCGGCCGCCGGGCGCCGCGCGCCACAATCGAAACTCGTCTTCAAGCAAGCGAGGGCAATCATGCGCGCATGCAGCAAATCGGCGTGGCCGCCGCGGCTCGTCACCGTTCCGGGCCTGCACGGCAGCGAAGGCGCTCACTGGCAGACCTGGCTCGAGCGGCAGTTCCCGCGCTCGCTGCGCGTCGAGCAGGACGACTGGGACGCGCCCGATCTCGCGCGCTGGGCGCAGTCCGTGCGCGCGCTGCTCGATCGCGAGCGCGGCCCGTTCGTGCTCGCCGCGCACAGTTTCGGCTGCCTCGCGGCCGCGCATGCGCTCGCGCAGTGGCCGCGTACGGGCGATGTCGCGGGCGTGCTGCTCGTCGCGCCCGCCAGTCCGAAGAAATTCACGTTTGCCGGGCCGTTCGACGCGTGCCGGCTTGCGGTGCCGTCGATCGTGATCGGCAGCGAGACCGATCCGTGGATGCCGCTCGCCGATGCGCGTACGCTCGCGCAGCGCCTGGGCAGTGCGTTCGTGAACCTCGGCGATGCCGGGCACATCAATACGGCGGCCGGCTTCGGGCCGTGGCCGCGCGCCAAGTACTTCGTCGACACGCTCGTCCATTGCGCGGCGCCGCTGCGCTTTCGCGATGCGGACGACGGCTTCGACGCCGCGCTCGTCGACCGCGCGCTCGCGCACGCGGTCTGACGGGCGGCATGCGCTGCGCGGCGGTTGCCGCGCCACGCAGCGCCGTCGCGGTTACGACGCGGAGACGGGCCGCACCGCGGCCGGGTCCGAATAGCTCGGACGGCCGTTCTCGACGTGACCCTCGAAACGGCGCGAGAACGTGCCGTTTGCGCCGTCGCTTACCGTCACGTCATACCATTGGTGGTTCGATGCGGGCACCCACTGCTCGATCTGCTCGTCGCCGCCGTGCAGCGTCACCTGCCGCGATGGCGCGCCGTACGCGTTGTCGGTCAGCGTCACCTGCCGCGATGGCGCGCCGTACGCGTTGTCGGTCAGCGTCAGCGTGACGTGGGCTGCGCCGTGGTTGCGCAGCCTCACGTACAGGTTTCCGCTCGCGACGTCGTAGCCGGCCTTCACCTCCGGCTGCGCCGGGTTGCGGTGACGAGCGCGATCAGCCTGGCGACGAAGCGGCGGTGGCCGATGCGGCCGCGTTCGACGCGGGCTTCGCGTCGTCGTCGTCATCGGGCGGATAGTGCACGACGGGCGGTGCGAGCGGCGCGGCATCGGACGCGGCGGCGTTCGCGGTCGCATTGCTGTTGAACGCGCTGGCGGAGCCGCTCGATGCGCCGGCTTGCTGCGAGGCGTCGGCCGCGTGCGCGTCGTGCGGCGCGTCGTCGCTGCAGGCGGCGATCAAAGCGGCGGCACAAAGAACGACGACGACGGAAACGCGACGCATGACTTCTCTCCTGGCAGGCTGATCGGGAAACGCTTTCGAGTATGCCGATACGATGCGACGTTTCGGTGAATCGTTTGCGACCGGTGTGTGATCGCGAAACGCTTTCGTCAAACTAACGAACTACTTTTGCGTGCGTGCCGCCATTGCCGACCGCCGCCTGTCAGCGCCGCGGCGTCCTGCGCCGCACTTCGCTGCGCAGCCAGTCGAGCCAGGTGCGGATCGCCGCTTCGTGCGGATGGCCGGGGCGCCACACGACGTAGTGCGCATACACGTCGGTCACGCGCACCGTCGACACGCGCACGAGCGTGCCGGCCGCGAGTTCGGGCTCGATCAGCGAGCGGCGTGCGAGTGCGACGCCGCGCCCTTTCAGCGCCGCGTTGATCAGCGCGTTTGCGTCGGTGAAGCGCGGCGCGCGCGCGGATTCGGTGAGATCGAGCCGCGCGGCCTGGAACCACGGTTCCCACGGCTGCGCGGGATGGCGCAGCAGCGTCGCGCGCACGAGATCGGCCGGCGCGCGCGGTGCAACGCCGTCGCGATTGCGGTACACGGGGCTCGCGACCGGGAAGATCGTCTCGTTCATCAGCTTCTCGGCGACGACGCCCGGCCACGTGCCGGGCCCGTAGCGCAGCGCGACGTCGATGCGGTCGCGCTTGCGCAGCGGCGCGAGCGTCGCGTCCGGGTGCAGCGCGATCGCGATGTGCGGATGCGCGGCCGAGAAGCGCGGCAGGCGCGGCGCGAGCCAGCGCTCGGCGACGCTCGGCAGCACGCTGACGTTCAGTGTGACGTCGCAGGTGCGCGGGCGGCTGCGCACGGCGAGCGTCGGCTCGAATGCGCGTTCGAGCACGCTCAGGCCCTGGCGCACCTGCAGCGCGAGCGTGTGCGCGGCGTGCGTTGGTGTCGCGCCGTTGCGCTCGCGCGTGAAGAGCGGATAGCCGAGCTGCGCCTCGAGCGTGCGGATGTGCTGGCTGACCGCGCCTTGCGTGAGTGCGAGTGCGTCGGCCGCGCGCGTGAAGCTCTGCAACCGCACGGCAGCCTCGAACGCGCGCAGCGTCTGCAGCGGAGGGAGGTGGATGCGTCGCATGCGGGTATTAGTAACACTAATGTCCGAGCACGACAATTCATCGTTTGCGGCGCCCGGCCACGCGTTCCTACACTCGGTTCCGTCTTCCACAGCCCGGTCGGGCCCACCATCATGAACGCATACCGTCTCTATCTTTCGCCGGGCGCCTGCTCGCTTGCCGCTCACATCGCGCTGGAGGAAACCGGCGCGCCGTTCGACGTCGAGATCGTCTCCGTGCAGAAACAGCAGAACCTCGAAGCGCGCTATCTCGCGATCAACGCGAAGGCGCGCGTGCCCGTGCTCGCGATTCCGGGCGAGCCGCGCGTGCTCACCGAAACGCCCGCGATCCTCACGTATCTCGCACGCCGTTATCCGGATGCGCGATTGCTGCCGCTCGACGACCCGCTGCGCGAGGCGCGCTGCCACGAATGGCTCGCCTGGCTGGTCGGCTGGGTGCATGGCGTCGGCTACGGCGCGCTGTGGCGGCCGGGCCGCTTCATCGGCGACCCGGCCTTGCACGGTGCGGTCAGACCGCACGGGCGCGGCACGATCGATGCCGCGAACGAGACCATCGAAACCGCGCTTGCCGACGGTCGCACGTGGGCCGAACCGGGCGGCCATTCGATCGTCGATCCGTTCCTGCTCGTGCTGTATCGCTGGGGCGTCGCGATCGGACTCGACATGACGCGGCATCCCGCGTGGACGGCCCATGCGCAGCGCGAGGCCGAACGGCCGGCCGTGCGGCGCGCGCTGGCGCGCGAGGCGGGCTGACGGATGCGCGGGCGTCGTTGCGTGCGCGGCGACGCCCGGCGTGCAACATGCGGCCGCTATCGCGCGGCGAACAGCGGATAGGTCGCGCCGGCGACCAGCGCGGCCGCGAGCCAGACCACGCTCCACGAACTGACGGCGAGCAGCGGCGGAATCGCGAGCGGCGTCGCGAACAGCCCGAGGTAGACGATCGTGTTCGCCATCCCGAGCGCGGTGCCCGCATGGTTCGCGCCTGCGAGCGTCGCGAGCTCCGTGTACGCGACGCCGTGCCACGCCGATACGCAGATGCCCGCGAACACGAGAATCGCGACGATCGCCGCGAGCGGCACGTGCGGGCTGCCGGCCGTCGCGGCTGCAAGCAGCGCGAACGACCCGGCGGCGACGAGCACCGAACCGCGCAGGTACGCGCGGCGGTTGCCGTGCCGGTCGGTATGGCGGCCGCTCCAGACGCGCATCACCATCGCGCCGAACTGCAGCGCGACCATCGCCGCGCTGATGCCGGGGAGACCGAGCCGGCCGAAGTCGTGCAGGAACACCGTCGCGAACGTGAGCACCGCGAACTGCGGCGTGCACAACAGGCCCATGCCGAGCACGATGCGCCACACGCGGCCGCTCGCGAGCGGGCCGCGCGCGTGCCGGGCGGGCTGCTGCTGTTCGACAGGACGATGCACGGTGCCGTGCACGGCGGCCGGCACGGCGGGCGGTTCGTGCAGCCAGCGCCAGGTCAGCGCGGCCGATCCCGCGCACAGCAGCATCAGCGCACCGAACACCGCGGCGAAACCCAGGTGCGACGCGAGCGACGGCAGCAGCGCCGCGCCGACGCCGCCGCCGAGCGGCACGGCCGTCTGGCGGATGCTCATCGCGAGGCCGCGTTCGCGCTCGCCGAACCAGCGCATCACCGCGCGCCCGCTCGATCCGTTCACGCTGCCGCCGAGCAGGCCGACGCAGCTCATCATTGCGACGACGCGCATCAGCGGCGGCACCGCGTGCGCGGTCGGGGCGATCGTGCACACCATCAGCGCGAGCATTGCGGCTGTCGCGACGAGCCCGGTCAGCAGCACGCGGCGATCGCCGAAGCGGTCGGCGGCGATCCCCCACGGCAGCTCGGACAGCGCGACGCCGAAGCCGAGCGCGCCGAGCACGAGGCCGAGCGCGCCGTTGTCGAGGTGATAGGCCGTGCGCATCCACACGGCGGTGGTCGGAATGCCGGCCGCCGCGGCCGAAAAGCTCATGTTCGCGGCGACACCGGCCGCCAGCACGCGCCAGCGGTGAGCCGGCCCGCGCGCGTCGCGCGCGGGCGAGGAGGGGGAAGCGATGCAGGTGGTATCCATGGCGGCAGGCCCGGTTGGAAATTGACATCGACAGTCTGGCGGCCTACATTCATCCTGAAAATCGGAAAGTTTTTGATGAATCGTTCGATAAATCAGGATGGTTGACGTGCCCAGACAAGACATTCCGCTCGCAATGCCCGATGCCGCGCAGGCCCGCCCCAATTTCGACGTGGCGGCGTTGCGCAGCCTCGTCGCGGGCGTGGATCTCGGCAGTTTCGCGAAGGCGGCCGAACGCGTCGCGCGCTCGTCGTCGGCGGTGAGCGCGCAGATCCGCAAGCTCGAGGAGCAGGCCGGCACACCGCTGTTCGTGAAAGCCGGGCGCGGGCTCGCGCTGACCGACGCCGGCGACGCGATGCTGCGCTATGCGCGGCGGCTGATCGAGCTGAACGACGAGGCAGCCGCGGCCGTGCGCGGCGTGAATCTCGACGGCTGGGTGCGCGTCGGGCTGCAGGAAGATTTCGGCGAGGCGATCCTGCCCGACGTGCTCGGGCGGTTTGCGCGCGCGCATCCGAAGGTGCGGATCGAGGCGCGCGTGGCGCGCAATGCCGAACTGCTCGACCGGCTCGACGCGAACCAGCTCGATCTCGCGCTCGTGTGGGGCGACCCGGCGTCGGCGGCGCTCGTGTCGCGGGCAGGGATCGACAGCGAAGCGATCGCGCAGGTGCCGATGCAATGGATCGGCGCGGTGGGCGCGGGCGGTTTCGGGATACCGGACGGCGGCGGGGAGGGCGCGGAAGACGGTGCGGCACCGGTTGCGCGCGGCGAAACGGGCAGCGAAGCGGGCGGCCGTGCCGTGCGCGCGCCTGGCGAGCCGCTGCCGCTCGTCGTGTTCGACCGGCCGTGCCGGTTCTTCGGTGCGGCGACCGATGCGCTCGACCGCGCGGGCGTGCCGTGGCGCGTCGCGTTCACGACGCCGAGCCTCGCCGGGCTATGGGCGGCGGCGGCGGCCGGCCTTGGGCTGACGGTGCGCTCGCACTACGGGCTGCCCGCGTCGGTGCGCGTGCTCGACGCGGCGTCGTCCGGGCTGCCGGAGCTGCCGAGCCTGCCGCTGATCCTGCTGCGGCGCACGTCGTCGGCGACGCCGACCGTCGACCGGCTCGCGCGGATCGTGACGCAGGCGGTGCGGGATGCGACGGAGGGGGCGGTGGCGGCGCTGGCGGCCTGACGAAACGTTCGATTGCCGCAGCGGGCGGCGACTCGGCAGCCCGTCGGCTGATCGGCCGAATGGATCGATCAGGCGAACCTGACTATATTGCACGGTACGGCCTGTCTCTGGTTCTGACAGTTTGAAATAATCCGTCGGGTTGAATTTCATCTGTCGCCAGCGCCTCACGCGGTGTAGAGCCTTATGCTGCCGCGAGGTCAGGCTCGATTTCGTCGAGTGCCGTGCAGATGGCTGCCAACCGCTCCCGCAACCCGTCGCTCGCTGGTACGAACGGCAGCCGCAACCCGTCCTCGCACCATCCTTGCGCAGCCAGCACGGCCTTCACCGGCGCCGGGTTCGGCTCCGCGAACAGCGCCGCGACGAGCGGCTGCAGTGCGACCGACAGGCGCCGCGCATCGGCGAGCCGCCCGTCGCGCAGCAGTGCATGGATGCGCACATGCCATTCAGGCAGCACGTGCGCGCTGCTCGCGATCGCACCGTGCGCACCGGCGCACAGTGCCGCGAAGTTCTGGTTGTCGTCGCCGGACAGGATCGCAAGCGGCGTGTCGTGCACGAGCCGGCTCATCCGGTCGAGCGTGCCGCCGCATTCCTTGATGCCCGCGACGCGCGGGTCGCGCGCGAGCACCTGCAGCGTTTCCAGTTCGACGGTTACCCCGGTGCGGTACGGGATGTTGTAGACGAGCACCGGCAGGTCGGCCGCGTCGACGATCGCCTCGACATGGCGGCGGATGCCGTCCTGCGTCGGCCGCACGTAGACGGGCGGCGTGACGAGCAACCCGTCGGGCCGCAGCGCGGCGAGTTCGCGTGCGCGTGCCGCCGCGAAATGCGTTGCGCTCGCGGTCAGCCCGACGACGATCGGCAGGCCAGGCGCCGCGTCGCGCAGCGTCGCGAACACGGCGTCCTGTTCGCGCGCGTCGAGCAGCACGCCTTCACCGGTCGTCGCGCCCGCGACGAAACCCGCGATGCCCGCGGCCGCATAGTGGCGCGCGAGCCGCGCGAGTGCCGCATGATCGACTTCGCCGTGGTGGAACGGCGTGATGATCGGCAGCCAGATACCTTCGAAACGTGTGTGCATGCAAAGCCTCATGGTGGAAACGGAGTGGGAAGGAACCGTTCCGCCGGCGGAGCGCCGGAGCGAGGCATGCGGGCAAGGAGAAACAAACGACCTGCGGGCATCCCGTCCGGCATTCGCCTGACGGGACGCGACGTCCCCGTCAGTCGAGGAGTCGTTTTTTCAGTTTCAGCCCGGCCGCGCGCGCACCTGCCGCGACGGCGGCGAGGATCGAGAGCGAGCGCAGGGCAGCGGACATGGATGAACCGTGAAGTGGGCTGAACGGCGATCTTAACACCGGATCGGACCCGCACGCGAGCGTCCGCCGCCGTTTAGCAGGATTCGAGATTTGCTTTCCACGACTGATTGGAAAGCGCGCCGCGGCCGGCCGCTAGAATGCCCGCTTACGTTTCGATGACAGCGCGCACGCGTGCCGTCACGCACATTCACCACCACTGGAAACGGGGCATATCACGATGGCAAGCATCAAGGGGATCGGCCGCTGGCTGCACACGGGCGCGGCGGCGGCGCTGGTCGTGGCGGCGACGGCTGCGCACGCGGATACGTCGATCCTGAACGTGTCGTACGACGTGACGCGCGAGCTGTACAAGGACATCAATGCGAGCTTTGCCGCCGCGTACAAGCAGAAGACCGGCGAGACGGTCGCGCTCAAGCAGTCGCACGGCGCGTCGAGCGCGCAGGCACTGTCGGTGCTGCAAGGGCTGCAGGCCGACGTCGTGACGATGAACCAGCCGAACGACATCGACCTGCTCGCCGAGCGCGGCCAGCTGCTGCCGAAGGACTGGCGCGCGCGCTTCCCGGACAACAGCTCGCCGTACTCGACGACGATGGTGTTCCTCGTGCGCAAGGGCAACCCGAAGGCGATCAAGGACTGGAGCGATCTCGCGAAGCCGGGCGTCCAGGTGATCATCGCGAACCCGAAGACGTCGGGCAACGGCCGCTACGCGTATCTCGCCGCGTGGGGCTTCCAGAAGCAGAAGGGCGCGACCGACCAGCAGGCGCTCGACTTCGAGAAGGCGATCTTCCGCAACGTGCCGGTGCTCGACTCGGGCGGCCGAGGCGCTACGACGACGTTCACGCAGCGCGGCATCGGCGACGTGCTGGTCACGTTCGAGAACGAAGTCGCGCTGATGGACACCGGCGCGTCGGGCGCGCAGTTCGACGCCGTGTATCCGTCGGCCAGCATCCTCGCGGAGCCGCCCGTCGCCGTCGTCGACAAGGTCGTCGACAAGAAGGGCACGCGCAAGGTCGCGCAGGCGTATCTCGACTACCTGTACACGCCGGAAGCGCAGGAGATCATCGCGCAGCACCATCTGCGCCCGCGCGACGCGAACGTGCTGAAGAAGCATGCGGCCGAGTTCAAGTCGCTGAAGACATTCAGCGTCGAGCAGGTCTTCGGCAGCTGGGCGAACGCGCAGAAGACCCATTTCGCCGACGGCGGCACTTTCGACCAGGTGATCGTCGACCGGAAGTGATAGTGGCGCGCACCGCGCGTCCCACACGATGACGATGCAGCCGGCTGCTTTCATGCGGCCGGTTTTGTTTCAACGCTGCGCGGCCGCACGCGTCCGGCCGCGCGGCAAATTTCCATTCCGAATCGGCACGCATTCCCGGCCGCCGCCGCGCGTGCTACGCTCATCGCCTTCCTGCAACCGGCACCGCGCGATGAACGTCGATTCGCCCTCCCCCGCCTCCCGCGGCCGTGGCCGCAAGATCTGGTCGGGCACCCGCCCGGTGATCGCGTACGGGATGCCGCCGCTCGGCTGGCGCGACTTCTATCACCGCGCGCTGACGGTGAGCTGGCCCGTGTTCTTCCTGTCGCTCGCGGTGCTGTTCCTGCTGCTCAACGGCGGTTTCGCGATGCTCTACATGCTCGGCCACGCGCCGATCGCGAACCAGTCGCCGGCCGGGTTCGGCGGCGCGTTCTTCTTCAGCGTCGAGACGCTCGCGACCGTCGGCTACGGCGACATGCATCCGCAGACTACTTATGCGCACCTGGTCGCGACATTCGAGATCTTCGTCGGGATGTCGAGCATCGCGCTGGCCACGGGGCTCGTGTTCGCGCGGTTTTCCCGGCCGCAGGCGAAGATCCTGTTCGCGCGCTATGCGATCGTGCGGCCGCTGAACGGCCGGATGACGCTGATGGTGCGCGCCGCGAATGCGCGCCAGAACGTGATCGCCGAGGCGCAGGCGAAGTTGCGGCTGATGCGCGTCGAAGGCACGCACGAGGGCTACTCGCTGCGCAAGATCCACGACCTGCCGCTCGTGCGCAGCGAGCATCCGATCTTCCTGCTCGGCTGGAACCTGATGCACGTGATCGACGAATCGAGCGCGCTGTTCGGCGAGACGCCCGAATCGCTCGCCGCGCGCGACGCGTCGCTGCTGATCACGATCGAGGGCTCGGACGAAACGACCTCGCAGGTCATGCAGGCGCGTCACTCATGGGCGCATGGGGAGATCCGCTGGCGTCACCGCTATGTCGACCTGATGCACGACGAAGACGGCATTACGCACATCGACTACACGCATTTTCACGACATAGTGCCGGTCGACGCCGACACCGACGAGCGCGGTTCGCCGGGCGTGGTGGTCGAAGCGGGCGCCGCGACGCAGGGGCCGGCTGCGTAGGTGTGCTCGCGGGGCGGCGGGCGCCGCCCCGCATGCGTCACGCGTGCAGCAGCCGCGCCGCTTCGCGTTGTTCGATCGCGACCGCGCGGCGGAACGCGTCGCGGTCCTCGGCTCGTGCGACGTAGTCGCCGAGCACGCCTTCGTGCGGCAGCAGATGCGCGTCGAACGCGATCTTCAGCGTGCTGGCGAGCAACAGGTCGGCCGCGGTGAAGCGGTCGCCGACGAGCCAAGGGCAGTGGGCGAGCGTCTGCGCGAGCGCGCGCTGCACGCGCGCGATGTTGCCCCAGCCGAACGCGACCGGATTGCCCGACGCGCCCGTGAATTTCTCGGCCATCGCCGGTTCGAGGCAGGTCGGCGTGAAGAACATCCACTGGAGGAAACGGCCGCGCAGCGGATCGTCGGGTGCGATGCCGAGCCCGGCGCCCGGGCAACGGTCGGCGAGATAGAGCAGCACGGCGCCCGATTCGGCGAACGGCGCGCTGCCGTCGTCGAGCGCGGGCAGCTTGGCCATCGGGTTGACCTGCACGAACGCGTCGCTGCCCTGTTCGTGCGAGCGCAGGTCGATCGGCACGAGTTCGTACACGACGCCGATTTCCTCCAGCATCCACAACGCCCGGAATGCCCGGGTCTTCGGCCAGTAGTAGAGCTTCATCGCGCCTCCGCGTTTGGGTGCAGGCAGGGTCCGGTGGATGCTCAAGCGTACCCGAGCGCAGGAGGTTCGGACAGGGGCGCCCGGCCAGGGGCGCCCGGCCAGGGGCGGCCCGCTGTATGTCTCGTCCGGTATGTTGTGTCGGACATGAATCGGGTGGAGGGCCGGGGCGAAGCCCGTTGTTACAAGAGTTTGGTGAATAACTAGTTATATATAAACTAGTTATGAATAGAGTTGAAAAATCCCGGCGTAAGCCCGCATTACTACAATGCACGACCGATCCCGCGGCACTTGCGCACATGGCAGTGCAAGCATTCATTCGTGATCGCAACGCTTCGCGAAACGCGGGAATCTTCAACCCGGCGCCGCTGCCGCGCGCCCACCGCCGGTTCCACCGCGCATGGAGACAAGCAACGAATGGCAAACGACGATCGCACCACGATCATTCCGCGAAGAACGCCGGAATCGGTCGCCATGGTGGCCGAGGTCAAGCGAGCGATGGCGATCACCGCGCGGCTCAACCGTCTGACGTTCGACGATGCGGCAGAAGTTCGCGCATTGTTCAGTGAACTGATCGGCACGCAGGTGGACGACGGCTTCATGTTGATCCAGCCGTTCCATGCGACGGGCGGCGCCGGCATGAAGATCGGGCGCAACGTGTTCGTTAACCAGAACTGCACGTTCTACGACCTGGGCGGGCTCGAGATCGGCGACGACGTGATGATCGGGCCGAACGTCAGCCTCATCACGTCCGGCCATCCGGTCGAACCTTCCCGGCGGCGCGATTTCGTCGTCGCGAAGCCGATCGCGATCGAACGGAACGTGTGGATCGGCGCGGGTGCGACGATCATCGGCGGCGTGACGGTGGGCGAGCATTCGGTCGTCGCGGCCGGGGCCGTCGTTACCAGGGACGTCCCGCCGAATACGCTGGTCGGCGGCAATCCGGCAACGGTCATCCGTTCGATTGCCGAGTGAGGTTGCCCGGAGCGCGTGCCGGCTTGAGTCAGCGCAATGGGGCGGATGTGGACAACTCACCCCCAAGGCGACTCGAAACGCTGTGCAATTGAATGGTGAGGGTGCCGCCAAGGCTGTCTGGACAAGGCTTTCCGGCTATCGCCCGATTGTTGCGCGTCGATGCGCAGACCGCTTTCGCTGATGTGTCGATGAAGGTTCCTTCGCGCGATCCGTTGTGGATATCCGCGCACGGAAACGACTCGCAGCCCTGTGCATTTCACCGGTGAGGATGACCGGATGCCGCGTAATGCATCAAGAGGGTTGTGGATAACCGATCCACTCAACGACGCGAAATGCTGTGAAATTCAGCGGTGAGTGTCGGCGCCTGATCGCGCGACGCGCCTGCTCCGGCGTGGTTTCCCGACCCTTGGTGCGATTCGGAGCGCCGCGCATTCTAGCCGAACGCGCGCACGCGTGACCGAACCGCTAATGCGTCGCGGAGTGGATATCCGGTCCCGGAAGTCACTCGAAGGGCGGTGCATTCTAACGGTGAGAGCGGACGTGTGGTCCGCAACGAGCAGATTTCAATGCGCGTACCAACCTTCTCAAGCGACTCGAAGCGCTGTGCAATTCAATGGTGAGCGTGAGTGCGCCATCGGCGGACAGCCGGTCAAGACGCGGCCGTTCGGCTGACAACGCCGTCTGAAGTGCCGCGCAATTCAGGCCCGGAAGCGAGCATGCTATCGAGGGCAACGCGGATTCCCGTGTGGATGTCCGGCCAACCAAACGATTCGCGGCACTGTGTATTTCGAAGGTGAGTGTCGACGCCCGATCGGACAGCGTGCCGATGCCTGCGTGGACTTCCGGTCGTCGTGGCACCCGGAAACGTACTTCGCCGGCCGACTCACGGAGTCTCGTCCATGTGGATATCCGCCTCTCAAAGTCACTCGAAGCGCTGTGGTTTTCAACGGTGAGGGTGCGTGCGAGACCGGACGGCAGCGTCGGTTCGAGCATGGACAACCGCCGCCGCAACCACTCGAAGCCCTGTGGTTTTCAACGGTGAGTGCAGGCCTGCGATTGCGCAGCGGACGTGTTCCGGTGTGAATATCCGGCCAACGAACCCACTCGCGCTCCTGTGTATTCGATCGGTGAGGGTGAACGGCGGATCGACGAAACGAGCCGATCCCGATGTGGATATCCACCGCCGAAATCCACTCGCCGCGCTGTGAATCTCAACGGTGAGCATCGGCGCCCGAGTGAACCGGATACCGATTTCGGATGTGGACATCCCGGCCCCAACGCCACTCGAAACGCTGTGCATTCGAACGGTGAGCGCACGAGCCCGATCGGCCGAAGGGCGCAGCATTGTGGACATCCCGCGCTCCCGACCAATCGGAATGCTGTGCATTTCAATGGTGAGAGTGACGCCTGCGGCCCCCGAAACCCTTGTCACAAGGGGCGCGAGCGCCCGCCCGCCGCGCCGGCCGGTTGCCTTCGGACCCGCACCGGTTGTTCCACCAAGCCGCCCGACCGTCCCGACCCCCCGCCCATCCCGCTGCGCCACCGCGCGCGAAAACTCTCTCAAATCCCGATAAAAAGCTGCACAGTTTTTCTCGCTGAGGGCCCGCCCGAGCAAGAAGAGAAAAAACATTCTCGTCTGCGCGCGAAAAAATAGAGCCATTCGCTGCCGCCGATCACGCGTCATCCGACGCCCCCGCCGCGCAGCCCAGAACAGCACAATCAGGAGACTTCCCCCATGACCGCCCGCTTGCCCGTCGACGGCCCGCCCGCCCTGTCCGACTACCGCCTGACCGACAACCTGACCGCGACGCGTGGCCGGATCTTCCTGACCGGCACGCAGGCGCTGGTCCGCCTGCTGCTGATGCAGCGCGCGGTCGACACCGAACAGGGGCTCAACACGGCCGGCTTCGTCAGCGGCTATCGCGGCTCGCCGCTCGGCATGGTCGACCAGCAGCTGTGGAAGGCGAAGAAACTGCTCGACGGCAGCGACGTGCGCTTCCTGCCCGCGATCAACGAGGAACTCGGCGGCACGGCCGTGCTCGGCACGCAGCGGGTCGAGGCCGATCCCGAGCGCACGGTCGAGGGCGTGTATGCGATGTGGTACGGCAAGGGCCCGGGCGTCGATCGCGCCGGCGACGCGCTGAAGCACGGCAACGCGTACGGTTCGTCGCCGCACGGCGGCGTGCTCGTCGTCGCGGGCGACGACCACGGCTGCGTGTCGTCGTCGATGCCGCACCAGAGCGACTTCGCGATGATCGCGTGGCACATGCCGGTCGTGAACCCGGCGAACATCGCCGACATGCTCGAATTCGGCCTGTACGGCTGGGCGCTGTCGCGCTACTCGGGCGCCTGGGTCGGCTTCAAGGCGATCTCGGAAACGGTCGAGTCGGGCTCGACCGTCGACCTCGACGGGCTGCAGACGCAGTGGCCGGCGCCGGCCGGCTTCACGCCGCCGGCGGGCGGCCTGCACAACCGCTGGCCCGACCTGCCGAGCCTCACGATCGAGGCGCGTCTCGCCGCGAAGCTCGACGCGGTCCGCCATTTCGCGCGCACCAACAGCATCGACAAGTGGATCGCGCCGAGCGCGCAGGCGAACGTCGGCATCGTCACCTGCGGCAAGGCGCACCTCGACCTGATGGAAGCGCTGCGCCGTCTCGACCTGACGGTGGCCGACCTCGACGCGGCCGGCGTGCGGATCTACAAGGTCGGCCTGTCGTATCCGCTCGAGATGACGCGCATCGAGACCTTCGTCGACGGGCTCGCCGAAGTGCTCGTGATCGAGGAGAAAGGCCCGGTCATCGAGCAGCAGATCAAGGATTACCTGTACAACCGCACCGAAGGCGCGCGCCCGCGCGTGCTCGGCAAGCATGACGCGGCCGGCGCCAGCCTGCTGTCCGAACTCGGCGAGCTGCGCCCGTCGCGGATCCTGCCGGTGTTCGCCGACTGGCTTGCGCGGCACAAGCCGGCGCTCGACCGCCGCGAACGCGTCGTCGAACTCGTCGCGCCGCAGATCCTGTCAAACGAGGCCGACGCGGTGAAGCGCACGCCGTACTTCTGCTCGGGCTGCCCGCACAACACGTCGACGAAGGTGCCGGAAGGCTCGATCGCGCAGGCCGGCATCGGCTGCCACTTCATGGCGTCGTGGATGGAGCGCGACACGACGGGGCTGATCCAGATGGGCGGCGAGGGCGTCGACTGGGCCGCGCATGCGATGTTCACCAACACGAAGCACGTGTTCCAGAACCTCGGCGACGGCACCTACTTCCACTCGGGCATCCTCGCGATCCGCCAGGCAGTCGCCGCGAAAGCGAACATCACGTACAAGATCCTCTACAACGACGCGGTCGCGATGACGGGCGGCCAGCCGGTCGACGGCAGCATCTCGGTGCCGCAGATCGCGCGGCAGGTCGAGGCGGAAGGCGTGTCGCGCTTCGTCGTCGTGTCCGACGAACCGGAGAAGTACGACGGCCATCACGGGTTGTTCCCGAAGGGCACGACGTTCCACCACCGCAGCGAGCTCGACACGGTGCAGCGCGAGTTGCGCGAGACGCCGGGCGTCACCGTGCTGATCTATGACCAGACCTGCGCGGCCGAGAAGCGCCGCCGCCGCAAGAAGGGCGAATTCCCCGACCCGGACAAGCGCCTGTTCATCAACGACGCGGTGTGCGAAGGCTGCGGCGACTGCGGCGTGCAGTCGAACTGCCTGTCGGTCGAGCCGCTCGAGACGCCGCTCGGCCGCAAGCGCCGCATCGACCAGTCGTCGTGCAACAAGGACTATTCGTGCGTGAACGGCTTCTGCCCGAGCTTCGTGACGGTCGAAGGCGCGGCGCTGAAGAAGGCCGCGGGTGCCGCGTTCGACGAAGCGGCGCTCGCCGTGCGTGTCGACGCGCTGCCGGTGCCGGCGACGCATCTCGATGCGGCGCCGTTCGACATGCTCGTGACGGGCGTCGGCGGTACCGGCGTCGTGACGGTCGGCGCGCTGATCAGCATGGCCGCGCACCTCGAAGGCAAGAGCGCATCGGTGCTCGACTTCATGGGCTTCGCGCAGAAGGGCGGCTCGGTGCTGTCGTTCGTGCGGATCGCCGCGAGCGACCGCTGGCTGAACCAGGTGCGCATCGACACGCAGCAGGCCGATGTGCTGCTCGCGTGCGACATGGTCGTCGGCGCGAGTGCGGAAGCGCTGCAGACGGTGCGTCACGAGCGTTCGCGGATCGTCGTCAACACGCACCGGATCCCGAACGCGTCGTTCGTGCAGAACCCTGATGCGAACCTGCATGCGGACGCGCTGCTCGAGAAGATGCGTCACGCGGCCGGCGACGGCTATCTGTCGAGCTGCGACGCGCAGGCGCTCGCCGCGAAATTCCTCGGCGACTCGATCGGCGCGAACATCCTGATGCTCGGCTACGCGTGGCAGCTCGGCCTCGTGCCGGTGTCGCTCGCCGCGATGATGCGCGCGATCGAGCTGAACAACGTCGCGGTGCCGATGAACAAGCTCGCGTTCTCGATCGGCCGGATGGCGGCCGGCGACGCGGCGGGCCTCGACGCGTTGTGGAACGCGCGTCACGCGGTGGCCGCGCACGCCGTGCCGGAGACGCTTGCCGAACTGATCGCCGATCGCGAAGCGCGTCTCGACGCGTACGGCGGCGCCCGCTACGTCGAGCGCTACCGGGCGCTGGTGAACGCGGCGCGCGCGAAGGGCGACGACGCGCTGACGCGCGCGGTCGCGACGACGTTCTACCGGCTGCTCGCGGTGAAGGACGAATACGAGGTCGCGCGGCTTTACGCGGACGACGCATTCCGCACCGCGCTCGAAGCGCAGTTCGAAGGCGTGCCGGGTCACGCGTATCGCGTGAAGTTCAACCTCGCGCCGCCGACGATCGCAAAGGCCGGCCGCGACGGCGGCGTGCCGAAGAAGCGCGTGTTCGGCCAATGGATGTGGCCGGTGTTCGGCATGCTGGCGCGCGTGCGCAGCCTGCGCGGCACGTGGCTCGATCCGTTCGGCCGCACGGTCGAGCGCAGGATGGAGCGCGCGCTCGCCGACGACTACGAGACGACGCTCGCCCGAGCGCTCGCCGCGACGACGGCCGGCAATGCGGCGCAGGTCGTGCAGCTGGCCGACCTGCACGCCCGCGTGCGCGGCTTCGGTCACGTGAAGGTGCGCAATCTGGCCGGCGTGAAGCGCGCGGAGCGCGAGCTTGCGCTGCAGCTCGGCATCGACGCGGCGACGAGCGCGGCCGTGCAGCACGCGCTCGACGAGATGAAGGGTGCGGGCATGCTGAAGGGAATTCCCGTCGTCGTCGCGAAGTAACGCGAACGCGGGCGGATGTGAAAACGGCGACGCTTCGGCGTCGCCGTTTTTATGGGCGGTTGCTTCCGGGCATCGAGCGGCCCGTCAGAGAATGCCTTTCTTGCGCGTCGACAGCGCGGTTTCCGACAGGTCGATCTCGCGGATCAGCTTCGTCAGCGTCTCGTCGGAAATCTTGCTCTCGCTGCGCAGCCGATACAGCACCGAGCGTTCCGCGCGCACGGCCGCGATCCGCATCTGCAGCTCCATCGTCTCGGACTGCTTCGCTTCCGCGCGCGGCGTGGGGCCGTCCTCGGCGAGCGCGGTGAGCCGGCGGCGATACTGGTCCATCACGCGCGCCGAGATGTCCGCGCAGCGCGCGGCGCCCGATTCGTCGAGATCGGCCGAGATCGCGTCGTGCGACGAGTCGATCGCGCGGATCGCGGCCTGCGCGGCGGCTGCGCGCGCGGCGCGCTCCTCGTCGGCGAGCGGGTTGCGCGACGAGCGCACGCCGCGCAGCAGCAGCGGCAGGCCGATCACCGCGACGACGAGCGAGCCGAGGATCACGGCCGACGCGACGAAGATCGCGGTGTCGCGCCCCGGCAGCGGCGCGCCGTCGGCGAGTGCGACCGGGATCGACAGCACGCCGGCGAGCGTGACCGCGCCGCGCACGCCGCCGACCGTCATCACCGCGATCGTGCGCACGCCGGCCATCGTGCCCGCGAGGCCCTGGCGCGCCGCGCGGCGGCTCGCGAACCAGCGCAGCAGCCAGACCCACAGGAAGCGGATCGCATACAGCGCGAGCATCATCGCGCACACGTTGAAGATCATCCGGCCGACCAGCGCGTCGCTCGTATGGTGCGCGTCGACGAGCGCGCGGCCGATGATGTGCGGCAACTGCAGCCCGAGCATGATGAACACCATGCCGTTGAACACGAACTCGATCATCGCCCACGTGCTTTCGGCACGCACGCGCGACGCGACGGTGCTTTTGCGCGAGAAGCTCGTGTAATTCATCATCATCCCGGCCGACACGGCCGCGAGCACGCCCGACAGGTCGAGATGCTCGGCGAACAGGTAGGCCGCGAACGGCACGAGCAGCGTCATCACGATGCCGGGGGCCGGGTCGCCTTCCTGCTCGGCGTTCAGGAAGCGCGTCGACAGCGCGCTGAACACCCACGACACGATCGCACCCGTCGCGAGCCCGCCGGCGGCGACGATCACGAACGTGACCGACGCGGCGCGCAGCGAGAACACGCCGGTCAGCGCGGCCGCGATCGCGAACTTCAGCGCGACGAGGCCCGACGCGTCGTTCATCAGCGCCTCGCCTTCGAGGATGTGCATCAGTTGCGGCGGGATTCTGCCGCGGCCGGCGATGCCCGACAGCGCGACCGCATCGGTCGGCGACAGCACGGCCGCGAGCGCGAACGCGATCGGCAGCGGCAACTCGGGAATCAGCCAATGCGCGAAGTAGCCCACCGCGAGTACCGTCATGAACACGAGCCCGAATGCGAGCATCAGGATCGCGCGGCGCTGCAGGTAAAGCTCGCGTTTCGGAATCCGCCAGCCGTCCGCGAACAGCAGCGGCGGAATGAACAGCAGCATGAAGATTTCGGGATCGAACGTGACGTGCAGGTTGAACTTCGGCCACGCGAGGATCGCGCCGAATGCGATCTGCATCAGCGGCAGCGGCAGTTGCAATGGCAGGTTGCGCGTGACGGCGCCGGACAGTGCGACGGTCAGCAGCAGGATCAGGACTGTAAAGACGATTTCCATCGATACGGCGAATGCGGGGAATGAAACGATCGTACGGAGTGTAGCGTGCCGCAGTAACGGTTGCGCTCAAGCGGCCGGTGCGTGCGCACGAAAATGGTGCGTCGGACGCGCGCCACGCTGGTGCGGCAGCCCCGCTCACCCGCGCGGCGCATGGGTTGTTCGCCCCTTGCACGGAGCTTGCTTGATGCTGGGCAGCCGTCCGGCACCGACCGGACAACCGAGGGTCCAACCAAGACATTGCACGCGCCGTCCGTTTCGTCGGTCGGTGCGTTCGAGTGCTTCACCAGGAGGAAGGTATGACGATCGTGCAACAGGAGCGTCCGGCCGCCGCGTCGCCGTACCGGTTCGAGCGGGAGATGAGCTCCGGCCTCGAGCGTCTGGCGACGCAGCATCGCGACCTGACGCTCACGACCGTGTTCCAGCCGATATTCAGCCTGTCGCACCAGCGTGCGGTCGGCTACGAGGCGCTGTTGCGCGCGCACGATGCGCTCGACCGCCCCGTGTCGCCGCTCGACGTGTTCGGCGAAGCCGCGCGCCAGGGCGAACTGCTGCAGCTCGACCGGCTCGCGCAAGCGCTGCATCTCGAGAACTTCGCGCTGTTCGGCGCCGAGCGCGAGTGGCTGTTTCTCAACGTCCATCCGGGCGTGCTCACCGACCCGTTCCAGGCGGCCGCGCTGCTCGCGAACCTGAAGCGGCTCGGCATGCCGCCGCGCCGCGTCGTGCTCGAGGTGCTCGAACAGCGCGCGGACGACGTCGAGCGGCTCGCCGAGGCCGTGCGCGAATTCCGCACGCACGGCTTCCTGATCGCGCTCGACGATTTCGGCGCGGGACACTCGAACCTCGAGCGGATCTGGCAACTGAACCCGGACATCGTGAAGCTCGACCGCATCATGCTGTCGCACGCGGCGCACCGCACGGGGCTCACCGCGATCCTGCACGGGCTCGTGACGCTGCTGCACGAGGCCGGCAAGCTCGTGCTCGTCGAAGGGATCGAGACCGAGCACGAGGCGCAGATCGCGCTGTCGTGCGAGGCCGATTTCGTGCAGGGCTACTACTTCGGCCGCCCGGCGCCGGGGTTGCCCGACAGCGCGGCTGCGACGAGCTGCATCGGCGAGCTGACCGAGCGCTTTCGTCAGCAGACCGAAGTGCGCGAGCGGCGCGATGCGCAGCGAATCGCGCCGTACCTGCGCGCGTTCGAGCGTGCGGCCGAGCGCCTCGCGGCCGGCGAGCCGCTCGACGAGGTGTGCTGGAACTTCCTCGCGCTCGACGCGGCCGCGCGCTGTTTCCTGCTCGACGCGCACGGCCGGCAATCGGGCCGCAACGTCGTGCTGCGCGCCGATCGCGCGCTGAGCGAGGCGCGGTTCTCGCCGCTGGCGGACGCGCAGGGCGCGAACTGGCTGCGCCGGCCGTATTTCCGCTCGGCGATCGCCGAGCCGGGGCGCGTGCAGGTCACGCGGCCGTACCTGTCGATCAACGAGGCGCAGCCGTGCGTGACGCTGTCGGTGGCCGTGCGCGTCGGCGATGCGCAGCGCGTGCTGTGCGGCGATATCGACTGGGTCGATGACGAAGCGGACGCCGGCTAGCGCTGCGCGCACCGCATGCGGCGATTTCGGTGATTTCGGTGATCGGGACGCGGCGGCGCCGGCCGGCCGTTGCGTTCCGCGCGTGCTTCCCCGAAAATGGCGCGATCGCGGCCGTCGTGACCGCGATCGCGCCGTCCCGGGGGCCACCATGGCGGCGAATAAAAGGACAACACAATGAAAAGACCGATTTCGCTGACCATCCTCGCATGGGTCATCATCGTGACCAACGCGATCACGTGCGTCTATACGCCGTTTTCGATCGGCATGCCGACCACCCAGGCGCTGCTGTCGCACTACCTGCTGCCCGTCTGGGCGACGCTCGGCATCAGCGTGATCATCGAAGCCGCGAACGTCGTGATCGGCATCGCGATCCTCAAGGGCCGCGAATGGTCGCGCAAGGCGTACATCGCGACATCCGTGCTCGGCTTCGCGTTCTCGTTCGTCAACATGCCGCCGTCGATGTTCGCGATGCTGATTCCCGGCTTCCTGCTGTTCGCGCTGTTCGTCTACCTGCTGTTCCGGCGCCCCGCGACCGCGTATTTCCGCCAGGCACTCGCGTGAGCTTCGTGCGCAACGCGCTGGCGGTCGTGCTGTTTACGATCGCGGGCATGTGCGTGATCGCTGCGCAGATGGTCGCGTTCACGAAGATCGGCCATACCGGTGCGATGTTCGTCTTCGTTGCCGTGCTGTTCGCGTTTTCGGCCGCGCTCCTCGCCGCGGGCGCGTTCGCCGGAGCGTTCCGGCCGCGTGCGCGGGGCGCGGGCATCGCGGTGCTCGTCGCGACCGCCGCCACCGCATTCGGGATGATGGGCTGGGCGTCGCTGCTGCTGTCGCCCGGGATCGTCGACGTGATGCAGCAGCAGGGCGTGGAAGTGAACGCGCGAATGTTCCGGTTCGCGCCCGGTGCCGTGGCGACGGCGTTGTCCGCGCTGGCCGGCGTCTGGCTCGTGCGGCGCGGCTGATACGCGCGGCGGCCGGCACGCTGGCGCCCGTCGCGCCGCTCGGCTAGGATGCGCGAATTGTCCTGACGAATCGCGAGCCGCCGATGAACCGAAACGCCGCTTCTTCCGTCCTCCTCGAAGTGATCGCCACGACCGTCGGCGATGCGAAGGCCGCCGCCCGCGCGGGCGCCGACCGCCTCGAACTCGTGACCGCGATCACCGAAGGCGGGCTGACGCCGAGCGTCGGCCTGATCGAGGCCGTCGTGGCCGCCGTGCCGATTCCCGTCAACGTGATCGTGCGCCCGCACAGCCGGTCGTTCGTCTATGACGCCGACGATCTGCGCGTGATCGAACGCGACGTGCGCGCGGCCGTTGCGGCCGGCGCGAACGGTGTCGTGTTCGGCGCGCTCGACGCGCGCGGCGACGTCGATCTCGGCGCACTGGCGCGCATCGCCGCCGCCGCGGATGGCCGCGCGCTGACGTTCCATCGTGCATTCGACGTGTCGCGCGACCTCAACGCCGCGTTCGACGCGCTGCTGCGCGTGCCGGCCGTCACGTCGGTGCTGACGTCGGGCGGCCATCCGTCGGTGCTCGACGCGGCCGCGACGATCGCGCGGATGGTGCGGCAGGCCGAAGGGGCGACATGCACGGTGCTGGCCGGCTCGGGGCTCACCGTCGATGCGGTCGGCGATTTCGTCCGGGCCACCGGCGTGCGCGCGGTGCATTTCGGCTCGGGCGTGCGGCCGCGCGGCGAGGTGCTGGCGCCCGTCGACGCACAGCTCGTCGAGCGGGTGCGCGCGGCGCTCGACGGCGCGGCGTCGCACGTGTGACGCTCGACGGCGTGCGCAGGCGCGTCGCGAAGACCGTGACCCGAGCCACGAGAACCAACGCGGTGCAGACGATCGGGTGAAAAAAAGCCGGGGCACGCCCCGGCTTTTTCGTTTGCAGGCGCGGCCCGCCGGCCGTTTCGCTTACGCGTTGTCCGACAGCGCGTCGGCCTGGCTCGCGCGGATGCCGAGGCGCTCGAACAGCGCGCGGTCGCGCTGCGTCTGCGGGTTGCTGGTCGTCAGCAGCTGGTCGCCGTAGAACATCGAGTTCGCGCCGGCGAGGAAGCACATCGCCTGCATCGCGTCGTCGAGCTGCTCGCGGCCGGCCGACAGGCGCACGACGGCCTTCGGCATCGTGATGCGCGCGACCGCGATCGTGCGCACGAATTCGAACGGGTCGAGCGGCGCGGTGCCTTCGAGCGGCGTGCCTTCGATCGCGACGAGGTTGTTGATCGGCACCGATTCCGGATACGGGTTCAGGTTCGCGAGCTGCGAGATCAGGCCCGCGCGCTCGCGGCGCGATTCGCCCATCCCGATGATGCCGCCGCAGCACACGTTGATGCCCGCATCGCGCACGCGGTCGAGCGTGTCGAGGCGATCCTGGTACGTGCGCGTCGAGATCACCTGGCCGTAGAACTCCGGCGACGTGTCGAGGTTGTGGTTGTAGTAGTCGAGGCCAGCGTCGGCGAGCTGCTGCGCCTGTTCGTCCTCGAGCATGCCGAGCGTCATGCAGGTTTCGAGGCCGAGCTCCTTCACGCCGCGCACCATCTCGGTCAGCGCCGGCATGTGACGCTCCTTCGGGTTGCGCCACGCGGCGCCCATGCAGAAGCGGCTCGCGCCGTTCGCCTTCGCCGCGCGCGCGGCGTCGAGCACCGTGTCGACATCCATCAGCTTCTCGGCCTTCAGGCCCGTGTCGTGATGCGACGACTGCGAGCAGTAACCGCAGTCTTCCTCGCAGCCGCCCGTCTTGATCGACAGCAGCGTCGACAGCTGCACCGCGTTGGCATCGAAGTGCTCGCGATGCAACTGCTGCGCGCGGAAGATCAGGTCGTTGAACGGCAGCGCGAACAGCGCGACGACGTCGGCGACGCGCCAGCGCTGCGGGGCCGGTGCGGCCACGGGAATCGCGTCGGGTTGCACGGCGGCGGTCTGGGCTTGGGTCATTTCGTTTTCCTGTCCTGGGCGGGAGTGGGGATTCGGTTAGGTCAATGCTGCGCGGTGCGCAGCGACTCGACGAGCGCGGCGATGTCGAGCATCGCCGCGGCGGATTCGGGAGCGGCCGGCGTCATGTACGGAATGCGGCCGACGAGCGGCGCGCGATGCTCGCGAGCGAGCCAATCGCGGATCGTCGCGACGTTCTCGTCGGCGAACGACATGGCCGGGTCGACATGGTTCGCGACCCAGCCCGCGAGCGTGAGGCCGCGTTGGCGAATCGCGTCGGCCGTCAGCAGCGCGTGGCTGATGCAGCCGAGCCGCACGCCGACCACGAGCACGACGGGCAGGCCGAGCGCGACCGCGAGATCGGCCGTGTCCTGCGTGTCGTTCAGCGGCACGCGAAAGCCGCCGACGCCTTCGACGACGACGATGTCCGCACGCGTCAGCGCTTCGCGGTGGCACGCGACGATCGTGTCGAGCTCGAGCGTCACGCCTTCCTGCGCGGCGACGATATGCGGCGCGGCCGGTGCTTTCAGCAGGAACGGCGTGCGCAGCTCGGGCGGCAGCACGACGTTTGCGGCTGCGTCGAGCTGGTCGGCATCCTCGTTGTGCCAGATGCCGTCGCGCTCGTATGCGCCGGCCGCGACCGGCTTCAGCGCGGCCGCGCGCAGGCCGTGCCGCGCGAAGCCGTGCAGCATTGCGGCCGACACGAAGGTCTTGCCGATTTCGGTGTCGGTGCCGGTGACGAACAGCGAGAGCGGGGCTGTCATGCGGCTGCCTCGCTGGCTTCGATCAGCGCGGTTTCGAGCCGCGCGAGATCGTCGAACGAATGCGCGGCCGACAGCGACACGCGCAGCCGCGACGTGCCGGCGGGCACCGTCGGCGGCCGGATCGCGGGCACCCACAGGCCGTGCGCGTCGAGCGCGCGCATCGCAGCGAGCGTCGCGTCGTTGCTGCCGATCACGAGCGGCTGCACGGCCGTGTGCGAATCGACCGGCTGCCAGCGCGTGTTGCGCAGCAGCGTGCGCGTGCGCTCGATCAGCGCGGCGAGATGCGCGCGGCGCGCGTCGCCTTCGTCGCCCGCGATCACCTTCAGGCTGGCCGATACCGCATGCGCGACGGCCGGCGGCGCGGCCGTCGTGAAGATGTAGCTGCGCGCGCGCTGGATCAGCCATTCGATTACGGTCTCGTGCGCGATGACGAACGCGCCCGCGACGCCGGCCGCCTTGCCGAGCGTGCCGACGTAGACGAGATTCGGCGAACGCAGCGCGGCGGCCGCGAGTGCACCGCGGCCCTGCGGGCCGAGCACGCCGAAGCCGTGCGCGTCGTCGACGACGAGCCATGCGCGGTGGCGTTCGGCCAGCGCGACGAGTTCGGCGAGCGGCGCAATGTCGCCGTCCATGCTGAACACGGTGTCGCTGACGATCAGTTTCGTTTCGGCATCCGACGCTTCGAGCAGCGCGGCGAGCGCGGCCGTGTCCGCATGCGGGTAGACCTGCACGTTCGCGCGCGACAGTCGCATGCCGTCGATCAGCGATGCGTGGTTCAACGCGTCGGAGAAGATCGTCGCGCCTTTGCCGGTCAGCGCCGTCATCGCGGCGAGGTTCGCCATGTAGCCGGTGCTGAAGTACAGCGCGCGCGGCGCGTCGCAGAAGCCGCCCGAGAAGCCCGCGAGTTCGTCCTCGAGCTTTGCGTGCGCGCGCGAATGGCCGCCGAGCAGGTGCGAGCCGCCGCTGCCGGAACCATAGCGCTGCGCGCCTTCGGCGAACGCGGCGACGAGCGCCGGGTGCGCGGCGAGGCCGAGGTAGTCGTTGCTCGCGAAGCCGACGATCTCACGGCCGTCGACGGTCATGCGCGCGTCGCACGCGGTGTCGGCGATGCGGCGCACGCGGCGCAGCCCTTGCGCGTCGAGATCGGCGAGGCCGCGCTGCAGCGTGTCGAGCAGGGATGTCGTCATCACGCAATCTCCGCGAGCGTTGCGTCGAGCGTATCGCGCGTGTGCTGCGCGAGCCACGCGATGTCGTCGTCGCTCATCACGTACGGCGGCATCAGGTACACGGTCGTGCCGATCGGGCGCAGCAGCAGCTCGCGTTCGAGCGCGCGTTCGAAGAAGCGCCGCGAGAAGCCGCGCGCCGCGTCGCCGTCGAGCGCGACGTCGAATGCGAACAGCGTGCCGCGTTCGCGCAGGTGGCGCACCTGCGGGTGTGCGTCGAGCGGCGCGAGCGCGGCGCGCATCGCGGCCGACTTGCGTGCGTTTTGCGCGAGCACGTCGTCGCGCGAGAACAGGTCGAGCGTCGCGACCGCCGCGCGGCACGCGAGCGGGTTGCCGGTGTACGAATGCGAATGCAGGAAGCCGCGCGTCGTATCGTCGTCGTAGAACGCCGCGAACACGTCATCGCGCGTGAGCACGAGCGACAGTGGCAGGTAGCCGCCGCTGATGCCTTTCGACAGGCACATGAAATCGGGCCACACGCCGGCCTGTTCGCACGCGAAGAAGGTGCCCGTGCGGCCGCAGCCGACCGCGATCTCGTCGGCGATCAGGTGCACGCCGAATTCGTCGCACAGCGCGCGCAGCCCGCGCACGTAGGACGGGTCATGCATCGCCATGCCGGCCGCGCACTGCACGAGCGGCTCGACGATCAGCGCGGCGATCCGGTCGCCGCGTTCGACGAACAGGCGCCGCACGTCCGCGAGCGCGCGGCCCGCGACGTCGGCGGCCGTCTCGCCGGGCAGCGCGCCGCGCGCATCGGGCGACGCGACGACGTGCGCATGGCGGATCAGCGGATCGTACGCATCCTTGAACAGCGCGACGTCGGTCACGCCGAGCGCGCCGATCGTCTCGCCGTGATAGCTGTTCGCGACGCAGACGAATTCCTGCTTGTTCGCGCGGCCGCGGTTGCGCCATGCGTGGAAGCTCATCTTCAGCGCGATCTCGACGGCCGACGCACCATCCGACGCGAAGAACGCATGGCCGAGCGTGCGCGCGGTGAGCGCATGCAGCCGCTCGGCGAGCTCGATCGCGGGCTCGTGCGTGCAGCCGGCGAGCATCGCGTGTTCGAGCGTGTCGAGCTGGTCCTTCAGCGCCGCGTTGATGTCCGGGTTCGCATGGCCGAACAGGTTGACCCACCACGAGCTGATTGCGTCGAAGTAGCGACGGCCGTCGCGGTCGTACAGCCACACGCCCGCGCCGCGCGCGACCGGGATCAGCGGCAGGCGCTCGTGGTGCTTCATCTGGGTGCAGGGGTGCCAGACCGCGCGCAGGCTGCGCGCGACCCAGTCGTCGGTGGCTGGCGTACTCAAGGCAACTCCGAAGGGTATAACGGCCGCGCGGCATCGACGGGACGCCGCGCGGCAGATTCCAAAACGCGCTGAGATTAGCGTGTTCCGCGACACGTTGCACTAGAGGTTACAAACGTCGCAAAGCCTTGCGGGGCGGGAGTTCGGCGCAGATCGGGGCTGCTCGGAACGGTACGGTTCAGATGCCCTGAAATGAGAGCAGATGACGACGTTCGAGTGAGCCCCCCCCCCCGACAGAAAAAATCACGGGGGTGGCGCGCGGTGCGATCGCGAAAAATCGGGGATCGAACGGGGCGGCGAAGCGGGGCGATGCCACGCGCGAACCGCGGTGGCGGAATGGCCTGCGGAAATCCGGGGGATCAGGCTGCCGGAACGACAGGCGATGGCGGGATGGCGCGAACGCGCGAATACGGCGACGCGCAATGCGATCGCGCACGGAAGAGTGCGGCGGGACGCGGGAAGGGAGGCGTAAAAGGCGCGGCGTACGGCTCGCCGCGCGTCAGCGCGAAGCCAGCGCGTGCGTATCGGTGTCGGCCGTGCTGCCGTCGCCGTTGTCGGCCGTCTGCGTCGTGTTTGTGTTCCACACGACGCGGTCGTTGACCGCATATAGCCGGCAGGCGCCCGCGCCCTGTTTCGCGCAGTTGTCGAGCGCGAGCGCCATCGGGTCGTCGCCGCCTTCGGCCCACGACCACGCGCCTTCCGACGACACCGCGAACGCGCGGCTCGGATGCTGGTTCAGGAAGCGGCGATAGCCTTCGCGGCCGGCTTCGTCGACGTAGGGCACCGCGTTGACCGCGTCGATGGCCGCATAGCCGGTGGCCTTCGGTTCGTGCGGGTTCGCGACCGCGTAGCGCACCGAGGTCGGCAGGTTCAGCTTCTCGAGGAACGCGTTGACGGCCGGCCACCAGACCGGCACGCCGTCGCGATCGACGATCAGTCGGTGCGCGTCGTCCTTGTAGCGGCCGAAATCGATGAACTGGGCCTGCGTGCCATGTGACACGTACGCGTCGTGCATTTGCGCGACGAGCCCGGGCGTCCACACCGAATCGTTGTCGCCGTACAGCCACAGCGACCGCACGGCCGTGCGTGCGCCGTACTGGTCGAATGCATCGACGAGGTTGCGCTGCCAGCCGTCGCACAGATCCTGGCGCAGCCCGCCGGAGAAATTGATGATGCCGCGCACGCCCGGTGCGGCTTCGGTGCCGTACGCGACCGACGCGAGGCCGCCGTGCGACGTGCCGGCGACGACGATGCGCGACGCATCGACATACGACTGGCGCGACATGTAGCGCACCGTCGCATCGACGTCGGCCGCCTGAGCGAGACCGTTCTTGCCGACGTTGCAGCCTTCCTGCTGGTAGGTGCCGCCCGAACCGGCGAAGCCCTGGCGGTTCGGCGCGATCACCGCATAGCCGCGGCGCACGAATTCGCGCGCGAACGCGAGCGGCCGGCTGCGCGGCTGCAGATGGAGATCGCCGGTGTTCTTGCCGTGGTTGAAGACGACGAGCGGGAACGGGCCGGGGCCGTCCGGCTTGAAGAGCGTCGCCTCGAGCGTGATGGAGCCCGACGCATCGGCCGGAATGCGAAGGATCTGTTCGTTGAGGCCGGCCGCGACCTGCGGAAGGTTCGAGCCGCCGTAATCGAAGCGTTCGGCGTGGGCGAGCGACCCGCTGGCGGTGCCGGCACCCGTATTAGCGTTCGGCAGCGTACCGGCCTGAGCGGCCGACAGCGCACCGGCCGCCATCCATCCCACCAATACTTTGCTGAACGCCATTCGTAAGCCCTGCCATGCAACATGACCAATCTGATGGCCATCCTAGCCTGACAAAATCAGGTTGTGCAATGCGGGAATTACCCGGCGTCTGACACAGCAACTATTTGTCAGCGTTCGCTTACTTCGCCGTCGACATAGCGCCAGAAACCGTGCTCGTCGCGCTCGAAACGGCTCGTCTCGTGGAGCCGGTAAGCGCGTCCGCCAACCTTGTAGCGGGCCACGAATTCGACCTCCGCGTGCCGTTCGCCGAGCGGCACATGGCGTTTTACCGCGAGGCCGAGCCAGCGCGGCGCGTCGGGCGCTTCGGGATCGGTGTCGAGATCGGGCGGGCAGGTCCGCGCGGCCCATGTCGCGCGCAGGTAGCCGGTCGCGCCGAGCACGTAAGCGCTGTACCGCGAACGCATCAAATCGAGCGCCGTCGGCGCGGCTTCGCCGCCGTCGATGAAGCGGCCGCAGCAGGCCGCGTAGCGCGGGGCCGGCGCTTTGCCGGCGGGAGCAGGGGACGCGCCGCCGCACGGGCACGCGTCAGGTCGGTTCAAATTCATGCGGAACGGGAATTAACGACGCTCGGTTGTGACCGCGGCTTACCAGCTCAGCTCGATGCCGTCGTACTGGAAGAAACGGCCGTTCGCCTGCGACACGTCGGCGCCGGCTTCCGCGATCACGCGGCGCATGCCGGTCACGCTGGTTTCCGGATCGATCGCGGCCTGCGCGCCGCCCATGTCGGTGCGCACCCAGCCGGGATGCAGCGAGATGCACGCGGCGTGGCGCGTCTGCAGCGACGCGATGCGCAGCACGTCGTTCAGCGCGGCCTTGCTCGCGCGGTACAGCCAGCCGGTCGTGCCGGTCGCCTCGGCGATGCTGCCCATCCGGCTCGATACGACGGCCAGCACGCCGCGCGCATTCTCGACGAGCGGCAGCAGGATCGGCAGCAACTGCATCGGCCCGCGTACGTTGGTGTGCATCACCGCGTCGAAATCCTCGGCGGTGATCGTCTCCACGCCTTCGGTGCGCGGCCCGTAGACGCCCGACACGAGCACGGCCGCATCGAGCCGTTCGCCGTCGAGCTTCCAGCCGAGCGCCGCGATCTGCTCGGGCTGCGCGATGTCGAGCGCATGCGCTTGCGCGCCGAGCGCGCGCAGCGCGGCGAGCGACGCGTCGTCGCGCGCGGTGGCGATCACGTTCCAGCCGTCGCGCCGGTATTGCCGGACGAATTCGCGGCCGAGGCCGCGCGATGCACCGACGATCAGTACGGTTTTCACGTTCGCCGCTCCTTTGCAGTGCCGTGGTGACGGCGTCAGGTCAGTTCGATGCAGGTTGCCGTTGCGTCGCCGCCGACGCGCAGCGCGTGCTTACTCCGCGTCCGTGCAGGGCTTCAGCGTATCGACCACCGCCTGTGCGACTTCGTTCATTTGCGCGGCATCGGCGGCGACCATGTCGTTGTCGGGCGCATGCTGGCCGCCCGCGGTCAGCGCGGCGACGCAGCGCTTGTAGGTTTCGTCGAGCGCTTCGAAGTTCGACACGGCCATCCCGAGGTTGCGCATCCGGCCGTCGTGCACGCCGTACACGAGCCCGTGCACGGTGAGCGACTGGCCGCGCGCCCATGCGTCGTTGACGATCGTCGTGCGGCACACGTTGACGACCTGCTCGATCGCGTTCAGCTCGATCAGACGGCGATAGCGCGCCTCGCCCACCGGCCATTCGTCGAGCAGCGCCGCATGGCGCGCGCGCACGTCCTGCACGTGATGCAGCCAGTTGTCAGCGAGGCCGACGCGCCGGTTGTGCAGCGCCGCGTTCACGCCCGAGCAGCCGTAGTGGCCGACGACCATGATGTGCTTCACGCGCAGGATGTCGACCGCGAACTGGATCACCGACAGGCAGTTCAGGTCGCTGTGCACGACGACGTTCGCGATGTTGCGGTGGACGAACACTTCGCCCGGCGGCAGGCCGATGATCTGGTTCGCGGGCACGCGCGAATCCGAGCAGCCGATCCACAGATATTCCGGTGCCTGCTGGTCGGCGAGGCGCGTGAAGAACTCGGGATCGTCGGCGAGCTTGCGCCTGACCCAGGCGTCGTTGTTGTCGAACAGGTGCGAGAGCGGGTTGACTGGGGTATTCATCGGTGTGGATTCCGTTTTCGGAAATCGGGTCGATATCGGGTTCGGTATAACCGGTGTCAGGCGGCGCGCTGAGCGTCGCCTTCGCCGTCGTTCTGGTCCGTCGCGCCGAAGCGCGCGGGGTAGCGCACGCAAAAACGCAGCGCCGCGTCGTACGGATAAAAATCGGGCAATTCGCCCTGCAGCAGCTTGTCCTTGCTCGCCTGCCACAGCACGGGATCGAAAAAGTCCGCGTGATGCTTCATGAATACGTTCCGCACGCGCGGGTCGCCGAGCAGGAACGGCCCGTAGGTTTCCGGAAAGATGTCGTGCGGGCCGACGGTATACCACGGTTCGCCGGACAGCTCGTCTTCCTCGTTGCGCGGCGGCGGCACGCGGCGCACGTTGCAGTCGGTCAGGTACTCGATCTCGTCGTAGTCGTAGAACACGACGCGGCCGTGGCGCGTGACGCCGAAGTTCTTGTACAGCATGTCGCCGGGGAAGATGTTCGCCTTCATCAGCTCCTTCACCGCGTTGCCGTACTCCTTCACGCCGTGCTCGATGTCCGCGTCGGTGCCGTTCTGCAGGTACAGGTTCAGCGGCGTCATCCGGCGCTCGATGTACAGGTGCTTGATCACGAGATTGTCGTCCTCGTATTCGAGCAGCGACGGCACTTCCTTCTCGAGCTCGCGCACGAGTGCATGGTCGAGCCGCGCGAGCGGCAGCGCGACGCTCGAATACTCGAGCGTGTCGGCCATCCGCCCGAGGCGGTCGTGGCGCTTCACGAGCTGGTACTTCTCCATGATCTGCGCGCGCGTCGTTTCCTTCGGCGGCGGGAAGTGATCCTTGATGATCTTGAACACGTACGGGAACGACGGCAGCGTGAACACCAGCATCACGAGGCCCTTGATCCCGGGCGCGACGATGAAGCGGTCGCTCGAGTGCGACAGGTGGTGCAGCAGGTCGCGGTAGAACAGGTTCTTGCCCTGCTTCTGCAGGCCGACCGACGTGTAGATTTCCGCCTTCGGCTTGCCGGGCATGATCGTGCACAGGAAGTCGACATACGCGGACGGCACGCCCATGTCGACGAGGAAATACGAGTGCGAGAAGCTGAAGATGATCTGCAGCAGGTCGCGGCGCAGCAGCACGGTGTCGAGCGCGAGCAGGCCCGGGCGCACGTGGCGGATCGGCACCGCGAACGGCAGCACGCGGTCGGCATTGATGATGCGGCCGACGATGTATGCGCTCTTGTTGCGGAAGAACAGCGACGACAGCGCGTGGATCTGGAAATTCGGCGCTGCGTCGAAGTGGCCGAACTCGTCGTGGATCGCCTGCATCACGCACGCGATGTCGCGCTCGAGATCCTCGAACGGCGGCTCCAGCTGAAAATTCGTGACGACGCGCTCGAGCGTGACCGCGAGCCCGTCGGTGCTCGGGTAATACGCGCGGTAGGTCGGTTTCGCGGCCGGCTCGTCGTTCTCGAGATACTCGGTCGAGATCGCCGGGCGCACGAAGATGAAATCGTTGTTGAAATACGAGCGGTGCAGGATCTTGCAGCACACCGAATTGAAGAACGTCTCCGCGCACTCGGGCTGGCGGTGCGACGTGAGCAGGCCGATATAGTGCAGCTTGATCTGCTGCCAGACCTCGTCGTCGATGTTCTCCGCGTCGTATTCGTCTTCCAGCACCTCGACGCACTCCTGCACGCGATCGTCGTACGACGTGATCCGTTCGCGTGCGAGCCGCTGCAGCCCGTGCCAGTCGGCGCGCTCATACAACGTCTTCGCCTCGACGGCCGCTTCGCGGAAGATCCGGTAGTGGCGGTCGAAGTTTTCGAGCATCGTCTGCGCGACGTCGAAACCGATCTGCGACGACAGCAGTTTGGGGAAGTGATTCATTGCGTGCAGGCTCGTTCAGGAGGGGCTGTAAGCACTCGCCATTTTAGCGCCCAAGCGGGCGGATCAAAGACTTTGCGGCGACGCGTGGCCGGCCGGCAAGCTGCGGGTTATCCGTCGTTGAGCGCCGTTCGGTGCATCTTCGCGTAAAGATACGGGTACGGAACCGATTCTGGCACGAACTTTTTTTGACCGCCCTGCGGCTGTCGGGCACGCGTTTCGCGCGACGGCGATAGAATCGACGCGACGCCCTCCGCGGCCTGCCGCCGGCGCGCATTCGCACCGATAACGACGAGACGCCCCACCGATGAACGCACTGGAACACCAACTCGACTATCCCTTCGCCGACACGCTGCCCGCCGCGGGCGACACGTTCGAGGTCGCGCCCGGCGTGCGCTGGCTGCGCATGCCGCTGCCGTTCTCGCTCGACCACATCAACCTGTGGCTGCTGCGCGACGAGATCGACGGGCAGGCCGGCTGGACGATCGTCGATTGCGGGATCTCGTCGGACGCGATCCGTACGCACTGGGAGCAGATCTTCGACACGCATCTCGACGGCCTGCCCGTGCTGCGCGTGCTCGTCACGCACTGCCACCCCGATCACTTCGGGCTCGCGAACTGGCTGTGCGAAGGCGGCGACAAGGGCCGCTGGAACGTGCGGCTGTGGATGACGCTCGGCGAATACATGTTCGGCTGCCTGATGGCGGCCGGCAACGGCTCGAACGCGGGCGGCGCGGCCGCCGCCGATCATTTCGCGCGCCACGGGCTGACCGATCCGGCCGCGCTCGACAAGCTGCGCAACCGCCGCAGCTACTACTCGGATCTCGTGCCGGCCGTGCCGCCGCGCTACCGGCGCCTGCGCGAAGGCGATGCGGTGACGATCGGCGCGCGCACGTGGCGCGTCGTCACCGGCTACGGCCATTCGCCTGAACATTGCGCGCTGCACAGCGAAGCGGACGGCGTGCTGATCTCCGGCGACATGGTGTTGCCGCGCATCTCGACGAACGTGTCCGTGTTCGACCTCGAGCCGGAAGCGAACCCGCTCGCGCTGTACCTGCAGTCGCTCGGCCGCTACGAGACGATGGCGCCCGACACGCTCGTGCTGCCGTCGCACGGCAAGCCGTTCCGCGGCGTGCGCACGCGCATCGCGCAACTGCGCGAGCACCACGACGCGCGGCTCGACGAAGTGCGCGTCGCGTGCGCGGAGAAGCCGATGAGCGCGGCCGACATCGTGCCGATCATGTTCCGCCGCCGCGAGCTCGACATCCACCAGATGACGTTCGCGCTCGGCGAGGCGCTCGCGCATTTGAACCTGCTGTGGCTCGCGGGGGAACTCGTGCGCGAGCAGGGCGAGGACGGTGTGCTGCGGTTCCGCATCACCGGCCAATAGCGCTTCGTTCTCCTCACACGACGGGTTCGTAGCGCCACCCGTCGCGATGCCATTGCATCGTGTGCGTCGGTTCGAGCGCCGCGAGAAACGCGGTGTCGTGCGACGCGACCACGATCGCGCCCGGGAAGCCGGCCAGCGCGGCTTCGATCGCACGTACCGATTCGAGATCGAGGTGATTGGTCGGTTCGTCGAGCAGCAGCAGTTGCGCGGGCGTGCCGCGCCACAACGCGCACGCGAGCGCGGCCTTCAGCCGCTCGCCGCCGGCCGGCTGCGTCGCGCGTGTTGCGTCGAGCTGCAACAGCGCGAGACGGCCGCGCAGGTCGCCTTCGGCGAGCGGCGTATCGAGCAGCCCCAACTGCTCGACGATCGAGCGTTCTGGGTCGAGCATCGCGAGCCGCTGGTCGAGATACGCGGCGCTCACGTGCGTCGTGCATGTGCCTGAACGCGGCGCGAGTTCGCCCGCGAGCATCCGCAGCAAGGTCGATTTGCCGCAGCCGTTCGGGCCCGTCAGTGCGATGCGCACGGCACCACTCGCCGACCACGTGATCGCATCGGCATCGCCGGCCACGCGCCACGGCAGTTGTGCCCGTTCGAGCGTGAACAGCTGGCGGCGCGCGCTGACCTCGGTGCCCGGCAGCGACACGAGCACGGGGGCATCGGCTTCGACGCGCGCGGCCGCCTGCTGCACGCGTTCGTCGAGCGTCGCCTTGAATTCGTCCTGATGGCGCCGGACTTGTCCCATGATGTTGCGCGCCGCACCCTTGCGGCTCTGTTTCGCCATCGACGACAGGTTGGCCGTCTTCGCATCGCGCAGCGAGCCGGCCGCGTGACGCTGGATCGTGTCGTGCTCCTGTTCGAGCCTGCGCCTGACGCGTCCGCGCTCGGTGCGTGCATGATCGAGCGCCGCCTGCGCGGCGTCCTGTTCCACGTCGCGCTGCGTGCGGTAGAGCACGTAGTTGCCGCCGTACGAGCGCACGCGTTGCGGTGTCAGCTCGACGATGCGCTGCACGCCGGCGAGCAGCGCACGGTCGTGGCTCACGATCACGAGCCCGCCGCGCCAGCCGTCGAGCGCCGCGCGCAGCCATGCACGGCCCGGCGCGTCGAGATGATTGGTCGGTTCGTCGAGCACCAGCAGGCCGGCGCCGGACAGCAGTGCGCCGATCAGCGCGACGCGTGCGAGCTGGCCGCCGCTCAGCGCGTGCGCCGGCGTGTCGGGTCGCACGTCGTGCAGGCCGGTCGCGTCGAGTGCCGCGCGCAGCCGCTCGGCGAGATCCCAGCGATCGCCGATCAGGTCGAAGTCGTGCGGCTCCGCGCGGCCGTTCGCGAGACGCGCAAGCGCGCCGAGCGGCGCATCGAGCGCGGCGATCTGCGCGGCGGTCCGTGGGCCGGCCGCAGCGTCGTTGTGCTGCTGCGCGACGTAGACGACCGGCACATGCCGGTCGATCGTCCCCGAACTCGGCGCGCAGCGGCCCGCGATCAGTTGCGCGAGCTGGCTCTTGCCGATGCCGTTGCGACCGACGATGCCCGTCGGCGTGCGATCGATGGAAAGGTCGAGCGAATCGAACAGCGTGAAGCCGTCGTCGAAGCGGAAGGAAACGTGATGAAGCGCGACGAGCGCGCCGGTGGGCGTGGCTGCAGCCATAAGCACCTCCGAAAATGCGTGAAGACCTTCGCGCGGCGTGCGTGGCACGGCGGCGAAAACATTTTGGGAAGGCTTAGTTGTTCACTTTGGCTGGCGTCCGGTATGAGGAATAGGAGCGGAGTGTAGCAAGCGGGGTGCGCGGGCCGCAAGCGAGCGGCGCGAACGCCGTCGCTTGCGCGCCACGCGCTGTTACTGCACGGCGACCGCCGTGAAGTTCTGCCGTCCGAACGGGCTCACGCGATAGCCGCTCACGTTCGTACGCATGAGCGCCGCGGCGGTCGGGTAGCCGAGCGGGATCCACAGCGCCTGGTCGTGGATGATCTTCTGCGCGGTTTCATACAGCTTCGCGCGCTTGGCCTGGTCGGCGGTCGACTTGCCGTCGGCGATCAGCTTGTCGAGCTGCGCGTCGCAGAAGCGCGCGAAGTTGATGCCCGACTTCACCGCATTGCAGCTGAACTGCGGCGACAGGTAGTTGTCCGGATCGCCGTTGTCGCCGGCCCAGCCCATGAACAGCATGTCGTGCTGGCCGAGCTTCGCCTGCTTGATCAGCTCGCCCCATTCGATCACCTTCACGTCGGCCTTCACGCCGATCTTCGCGAGGTCGGCCTGCAGCAGCTCCGCGCCGACCTTCGGGTTCGGGTTCAGCACGCTGCCGGTCGGGCGCGTCCAGATCGTCGTCGAGAAGCCGTTCGGGAAGCCGGCCTGCGCGAGCAGCTGCTTCGCCTTCGCGGGATCGTACGCATACGGCGCGACGTCCTTCGCGTAGCTCCACGTGTTCGGCGGATACGGGTTGTTCGCGGCCGTAGCGGTGTTGTCGAACACGACCTTCAGGTAGGTCGCACGATCGAATGCGAGGTTCAGCGCCTCGCGCACCTTGTTGTTGTCGAGCGGCTTCTTCTGCGTGTTCAGCGCGACGAACGCGGTCATGAACGCGGGTGTCTGCACGACCTTCAGCGCGCTTTCGCCCTTCGCGGCGAGCACGTCCTGAGGTTTCGGCGACAGCGCGATCTGGCATTCGCCGGCCTTCACCTTCTGCAGGCGCACCGACGGGTCGGGCGTGATCGCATAGATCAGCCGGTCGACCTTCGGCTTCGCGCCCCAGTACGTCGGGTTCACGTCGTAGCGGATCAGCGCGTCCTTCGTATAGCTCTTCAGCACGAACGGGCCCGTGCCGACCGGCTTCGCGTTCAGGTCGGCCTGCTTGCCGGCCTTCAGCAGCTGGTCCGCGTATTCGGCCGAGTAGATCGACGCGAAGCCCATCGTCAGGATCGGCACGAAGGTCGCGTTCGGTTCGTTCAGCACGAATTTCACGGTGCTGTCGTCGACCTTCGTGACCGACTTCACGAGCTTCACGAGGCCCATCGACTGCGCGTGCGGGAAGCCGCTCGCGCCGGCCACCTTGTGCCACGGGTTCGCATCGTCGAGCATCCGCGTGAACGTGAACACGACGTCGTCCGCGTCGAGCGCGCGGCCCGGCTTGAAATAGTCGGTGGTCTGGAACGCGACGTTCGGGCGCAGGTGGAACGTGTAGGTGAGGCCGTCGGCGCTCGCTTCCCATTTGTCGGCGAGCGCGGGCACGACCTTTTTCGCGGCTTCGTCGTACGACACGAGCGTGTCGAAGATCACGTCGGCCGATGCGTTGGTCGTGACGAGCGAGTTGTACTGCACGACGTCGAAGCCGTCCGGGCTCGATTCAGTGCAGACGGTGAGCGGCTTGGCGGCGGCGAGGCCGGGGGCGGCGAGCGCGGCGGCGACCGCCGCCGCGGCGAACAGCTTGACGTGCATAGGATCTCCCACGTGGCTTGTGCTTTTTGCTTGGTGACGGGACGCGGGCGCGGCCCGGAAGCGGGCGGGGCCGGCGCGGCTGGCGAACAGCATAACGTCAAAGCGCGCGGCGCGTGAAAAAAGGCGCCGGAACGCGGCGAATTGACCGAAAAACGGCTGCGTTCGCGACGGAACGGCTGTTGGGGCGGCGCAGGCGCCGCAAATGGGGTTGGCCGGGCGCGTGCGTACGGGAGGCGGCGGCCGGACCGGCGAAAGAGGGGCGTGGAGCCGGCACGGGAATCAGGTCCGGCTGCGAACGCGGGGCGGGCGCGCTGCCCCGGGGTGAGCCGGCGGGAAGAAGGCGCGGGGAGGGGGGCAAAGATGTTTGTGCCGCCGGAACCGGAGCGCCTCGCGACGCTCGAATTGCCGAACGAGCCGCGTGGCGGCCCGGCAACCGTTCAGTGCGCGCCGGCCTTCGGCTTGCGCGGCGCCTTCTCGAACAGGCGGTCGTACAGCCAGCGCGGCAGCACGTGCAGCACCTTCGCGACGACGCCCATCTGCCACGGAATCACGCGGAACGCGTGCTGCCGCGCGATCGCTTTCGCCGCGCGCGCGGCGAAGCGGTCGGCATCCATCAGGAACGGCATCCGGTACGGGTTGTGCGCGGTCATCGGCGTGCGGATATAGCCGGGCGCGATCGTCACGACGCCGACGCCGGCCGGGCGCAGCTCGACGCGCAGCGATTCGAGATACTTGATCGCGGCCGATTTCGACGCGCTGTACGCGCCGGAGCCGGGCAGGCCGCGCACGCCGGCGACGCTCGCGACGCCGACCAGCGTGCCGTGGCGCGAGGCCGTCATCGGGCCGACGAACGGCTCGAACGTCGCGACCATCCCGTAGTAGTTGATGTCCATCACGTTGCGGAACGTCGCGAGATCGCCCTGGCCCGTGACGGCGCCCTGGCTGATGCCCGCGTTCGCGATCACGACGTCCGGGCAGCCGTGCGCCGCAATGAACGACGCGGCGGCCGTCGCGAGCGCGTCGGCGTCGCGCACGTCGGCGGAATAGACGGAGATGGACAGCTTGGGGAAACGCCGCGCGAACGCATCGAGCGCCTCGGTGCGTCGCGCGACGAGCGCGAGCGTGGCGCCCTGGCGGGCGTATTCCTCGGCCATCGCGAGGCCGAGGCCGCTCGACGCGCCGGTGATGAAGACCTTCAGCGGAGTAGTCATGCCGGCGCGCGGGCGGGGGTCAGAGCTTCTTGTCCTGAACCTGCTTCACGAGGAAGTCGAGCACCTGGGCGGTACCCGGGATGCTGTTCGCGTAAGCGGGGCCCGTCTTGTACTTGCCCTGGACGACGACCGTCGGCACGCCGTCGATCGCGTAGTTCTTCAGCAGCTCGGCCGACTGCTTCACCTGGCCCTGCACGCTGAACGAGTTGTACGCGTCCATGAACTGCTTCTTGTCGACGCCCTGCGTGGCCAGGAAGTCGGCCTGCGCCTGCGGCGTCAGCAGGTAGTTCTTCTGCTTGTGGATCGCGTTGAAGATCGCCGGCGTGACCTTCTCGGAGATGCCGAGCGCGGCCACCGCATAGAACAGCTTCGAGTGCGGGATGAAATCGTCGCGGAATGCGACCGGCACGCGCTTGAAGTCGATGTTGTTGCCCTGCTTCTTCACCCAGGCCTCGATCGTCGGCTCGAATTCGTAGCAGTGCGGGCAGCCGTACCAGAAGAACTCGATCACCTCGACCTTGCCGGCCGGCGCGGACACCGGCTGCGGCGACTTCATCACCTCGAAGTCCTTGCCGGCGACCGGTGCGGCAGGCGTTGCCTGGGCGAAGCCGGCCGCGAGGCCCAGGGACAGAAGGAGCGTGCTAAGCAGTTTTTTCATGTTGTGAACGTCGAATCAGTTGCTCGGGTTACGAAACGTAACGGGTTCTGCGTGGGCTCGACCGGCTGCCTACTGCTTCGTGAAGCGGATCACCGCCGTGTCGACACCTGCATCGGACAAGCGCTGACGGGCCGAGTTCATATCCTCGAACTTCGAGAACGGGCCGACGCGCACGCGGAAATAGGTCACGCCGCTGACATCGCGCTTCGACACCTTCGATTCGAAGCCCTGGAAGCCGAGGCGCGCGCGCTGCTGCTCGGCGTCGCCTTCCGTCTTGTACGCGCCGACCTGCAGGAAGTAGCCGGTATTCGCGTCGCTCGCGGTCGGCGGCTTCGCTGCCGCGGCGGCGGCCGACGACGTCGGCTTCGGCGTGTTCGCGGCCTGCTGCTGTTGCTGCTGCTTTTGCGCGGCGGCCTGCTGCGCCTGCTTCTGCGCGGCGAAGCGCGCGAGGTCGTCCTCGCCGGCCTGCTGTTGCTGCTGCGGCTGCGTCTTCTTCGGCGGCGTGGTGTCGGCCGGCTTCGGCGCGACGGCGACGCCGTTACCCGACGACGTATTGTTCGACGCGGTCGTGTTGTTCGAGCTGCCGGTGTTGTTCGGGCCGCTCGACCCGTTGGCCGACGGCGGCACTTCGACGATCTGCGGCTCGGGCAACAGGCCGCCCTGGGTCTGGTTCGCGGCCTGGCCGGGCGCGGTGTTGGGCGGCGCGGGCTGCGCGGCCTGCGGCACCGGCTGGCCGGGCGTCTTGCCCTGCAGCGCGCGGTTCGGGTCGAACTGCTGCGGCTGGCTCGCGCCGTTGTCGGCCGGCGGCGGCGCGACCTTCGACACGAACGGCGACGGCGAACGCGTGATGTAGAGCGCCACCACCACGGCGATCGCGAGGCCGACGATCAGGCCCAGCACGATTCCAAGAAATGTCCCTCCGGCTTGTTTCGATTGTTTCGAAGTGCGGCGTGGTTGTGCCATTGCTTGAGTCACCTGCAAAAAGAATCGTGAAAAGGCTGCGGCAGGCGCTCCTGCGGGCGGGCGCTGCCGCGGCCATTCGCTGCCCGGTTCGGGCCGCTTGCGTCCTTACATCTTGGCGGGCGCGGACACGCCGAGCACCGCCAGGCCGTTCTCGAGCACCTGCCGGGTCGCCGCGAGGAGCGCGGCGCGCGCGTTGCGCGGCGCTTCATCGTCGACCAGCACGCGCTCCGCATTGTAGAACGAGTGGAATTCGCCAGCGAGATCGCGCAGGTAGAACGCGACCGCGTGCGGCGCCAGCTCGTTCGCCGCGTGCGTGAGCATGTCCGGATACTCGGCGAGCTTCTGCATCAGCGACGCGGCTTGCGCGCTAGTCAGTTGCGACAGGTCGGCGCCCGGCAGTTGCGCGGCGTCGACGTTGTAGCGCGACTTCAATTCGTTGAGCACCGAGCAGATCCGCGCATGGGCGTACTGGACGTAATAGACCGGGTTCTCGTCGTTCTGTTTCAGCGCGAGGTCGATGTCGAACACGAACTCGGTATCGGCCTTGCGCGAGATCAGGAAGAAACGCACCGCGTCGCGGCCGCGCGTGATGGTCGCCTCGTCGATCAGGTCGGGCGCCGCCTCCTGGCCCGCCGCCGCGCCGCCCGACCATTCGATCAGGTCGCGCACCGTTACGTAGCTGCCCGCGCGCTTCGAGATCTTCACTTCCTGGCCGTCGCGCATCACGGTGACCATCTTGTGCAGCACGTAGTCGGGATAGCCCTTCGGGATCCCGACGTGCAGCCCCTGCAGGCCCGCACGCACGCGCGCGATCGTGCCGTGGTGGTCCGAGCCCTGGATGTTGATCACCTTCGTGAAGCCGCGCTCCCACTTGGTCACGTGGTACGCGACGTCCGGCACGAAGTACGTGTACGTGCCGTCCGACTTGCGCATCACGCGATCCTTGTCGTCGCCTTCGTCGGTCGTGCGCAGCCACAGCGCGCCGTCCTGCTCGTAGGTCATGCCGGCCTTGATCAGCGCGTCGACCGTCTTCTCGACGCGGCCTTCGCTGTACAGCGACGATTCGAGGTAGTACTGGTCGAACTTCACGCCGAACGCCTGCAGGTCCATGTCCTGTTCGCGACGCAGGTAGGTGACCGCGAACTTGCGGATCGCGTCGAGATCCTCGACGTCGCCCGTGCCCTTGACGGGCTCGCCGTCCGACGCGGCGACCGTTTCGCCGTTCAGGTAGTCGCGTGCGATGTCGGCGATGTATTCGCCGTTGTACGCGGCTTCCGGCCAGCCCGCGTCGCCCGGCTTCAGGCCGCGCGCGCGCGCCTGCGTCGAGATCGCGAGGTTGCCGATCTGCACGCCTGCGTCGTTGTAGTAGAACTCGCGGTGCACCGCGTAGCCCTGGCTCGCGATCACGTTCGCGAGCACGTCGCCGAGCGCGGCCTGGCGGCCGTGGCCGACGTGCAGCGGGCCGGTCGGGTTCGCCGACACGAATTCGAGCAGCACCTGCTTGCCTTTCTCGCGATCCGACGTGCCGAACGCGCGGCCCTGGTCGAACACGGCGGCGATCACCGCCTGCTTCGCGGCGGCCGACAGGCGCAGGTTGATAAAGCCGGGGCCGGCGATTTCGGCGGCTTCGACGAGCCCTTGCGCGGCCGGCTGCGCGGTGAGCGCGGCGACGATCTGCTCGGCGAGCTGGCGCGGGTTCGCGCCGAGCGGCTTGGCGAGCTGCATCGCGACGTTGCACGCGACGTCGCCGTGCGCGGCGACCTTCGGGCGCTCCAGCGTGATGGCCGGGGCGACGAACGCTGCGTCGGCGCCTTTCAGCGCGTGTGCGACCTGCTTGACGCTATCCGCGAGCAGGGCTTCGAGGGTCTGTTTGTGTGCTGGCAGCATGCTGGTAGAAGGCTTCGTTGGTGGCGGCCGGAAACGCCGGGCCGCCGGCGCGCTTTTTAAGCGCGCGTTTCAGGGATCGCAGAATTTTAACAGGTGCTAATATGCCGCTCAGGCGCCCCGCGTCCGCGAGGCCGGACGCCGGTCTGCCGGCGTTCCCCCAACCTCGCCGCGCAGGCACAACAAGATGAAAAGGGAATTGTCATGATTACGTTCAAGAGCAAGGCGGCACAGGATCTCGACGTGCTGAAGGATTTCGCCGTGTATGTGCTGGGCCTCGTCGGCAAGCAGCTGGGCGAGCGCGGTGTGATTACGCACGACGAACTGGACCACGCGATCGCGAAGCTGGAAGGCGCAGTCGCGCAGGCGAAGCAGGCGCGCGCCGAGCACGCCGGCCACTTCCACGAGGACGAACACGATCACGCGCACCACGAAGTGCCGCCTAGCCTGGCCCAGCGCGTCGCGCCGTTCCTCGCGATGCTGCGCGAGGCGAAAGCCGGCGAAGCCGACGTGCACTGGGGCTTCTGAGCTTCCTTGCCCGGCAGTACGAAAGGTGAGTAAGGCAGGAAAAAGCCCGCTATCGAGCGGGCTTTTTCTTTTTGTCTGACCAAACGGGCGGTCGGCCGCCCGTCTGCATCGATCAGAGCTGCGGCGCAAGCGCGCGGCGCGCGTCGTCGAGCGACAGCGCCATGCGCCGCGCGTAGTCCTCGAGCTGATCCTGCCCGATTTTTCCGACCGAGAAATAGCGGCTGTCCGGATGCGCGAGGTAGAAGCCCGATACGCTCGCGGCCGGCAGCATCGCCAGCGAGTCGGTCACGCTCATGCCGATCTCGTCCGCGTGCAGCACGTCGAACATGTCGCGCTTCACGAGGTGGTCGGGGCAGGCCGGGTAGCCGGGCGCCGGGCGGATGCCCGCGTACTTTTCGGCGATCAGCGCGTCGTTGTCGAGCGTCTCGCCGCTCGCGTAGCCCCACAGCTCGCGTCGCACCCGTGCATGCATCGCCTCGGCGAACGCTTCCGCGAAGCGGTCGGCGAGCGCCTTCAGCATGATCGCGCTGTAGTCGTCGTGGTCGGCTTCGAACTGCTTTTCCTTCACGTCGACGCCGAGACCGGCCGTCACCGCGAACATCCCGATGTAGTCGGCGACGCCCGATTCCTTCGGCGCGATGAAATCGGCGAGCGAGCGGTTCGGCCGCATCACGCCGTCGACCACCGGGCGCACGCTCTGCTGGCGCAGGTTGCGCCATGTGAGCAGCACTTCCGAGCGCGACTCGTCGCTGTAGATCTCGATGTCGTCGTCGTTGACGGTGTTCGCCGGCAGCAGCGCGATCACGCCGTTCGCGCTCAGCCAGCGGCCCTGGATCAGGCGCGCGAGCATCGATTTCGCGTCGGAGAACACGCGCCGCGCCGATTCGCCGACGATCTCGTCGTTCAGGATCGCCGGGTACGGGCCTGCCAGGTCCCACGTCTGGAAGAACGGGCCCCAGTCGATGTAGTTCGCGAGTTCGTTCAGGTCGTAGTTCTTGAACACGCGGCGGCCGATGAACTTCGGCTTCACGGGCGCGTAGCCGGCCCAGTCGACCTTCGTCTTGTTCGCGCGCGCTTCGGCGAGCGTGACCATCGGCTGCGCCTTGCGGTTCGCGTGCTGGTCGCGGATGCGCTCGTAGTCGGACTTCAGTTCGTCGAGGTACTTCGCCGCGCCTTCGTCCGACAGCAGGCTCGATGCGACCGATACCGAGCGCGACGCATCGGGCACGTAGACGACCGGGCCCTCGTAGTGCGGCGCGATCTTCACGGCCGTGTGCACGCGCGACGTGGTCGCGCCGCCGATCAGCAGCGGGATCTTCTTCACGCGGAAGTAGTCGTCGCGCTGCATTTCCGACGCGACGTATGCCATTTCCTCGAGGCTCGGCGTGATGAGGCCCGACAGCCCGATGATGTCCGCACCCTCGACCTTCGCCTTCGCGAGGATCTCGTTGCACGGGACCATCACGCCCATGTTGACCACTTCGAAGTTGTTGCACTGGAGCACGACCGACACGATGTTCTTGCCGATGTCGTGCACGTCGCCCTTCACGGTCGCGATGACGATCTTGCCCTTCGCGCGCACGTCGCCGCCCGCTTCCGCGAGCAGGCGCTTCTCCTCCTCGATGAACGGGATCAGGTGCGCCACGGCCTGCTTCATCACGCGCGCCGACTTCACGACCTGCGGCAGGAACATCTTGCCCTGGCCGAACAGGTCGCCGACGATGTTCATCCCGTCCATCAGCGGGCCTTCGATCACGTTGATCGGGCGACCGCCGGCCGCGTCGATCTTCGCGCGCACTTCTTCGGTGTCCTCGACGATGAAGGTCGTGATGCCGTGCACGAGCGCATGCGAGAGCCGTTTCTCGACCGGCTGGTTGCGCCACCCGAGGTTCTCTTCCTTCTTCGCGCCGCCCGCCTTGAACTTGTCGGCGATCTCGAGCAGGCGGTCGGTGGAATCCGCGCGGCGGTTCAGGATCACGTCCTCGACGCGCTCGCGCAGCTCGGCGTCGAGGTCGGCATACACGCCGAGCTGGCCGGCGTTCACGATGCCCATGTCCATCCCGGCCTGGATCGCGTGATACAGGAACACGGTGTGGATCGCCTCGCGCACCGGGTCGTTGCCGCGGAACGAGAACGACACGTTCGACACGCCGCCGCTCACCTTCGCGTACGGCAGGTTCTGCTTGATCCAGCGGGTCGCCTCGATGAAGTCGACCGCGTAGTTGTTGTGCTCCTCGATGCCGGTCGCGACCGCGAAGATGTTCGGGTCGAAGATGATGTCTTCCGGCGGGAAGCCGACTTCGTTCACGAGGAAGTCGTACGAGCGCTTGCAGATCTCGGTCTTGCGTTCGTACGTATCGGCCTGGCCCTTCTCGTCGAACGCCATCACGACGGCTGCCGCGCCGTAGCGGCGGATCAGGTTCGCGTGGCGGCGGAACGCTTCCTCGCCTTCCTTCAGCGAGATCGAGTTCACGATCGCCTTGCCCTGCACGCACTTGAGGCCGGCCTCGATCACGTCCCACTTCGACGAGTCGATCATGATCGGCACGCGCGCGATGTCCGGCTCCGACGCGATCAGGTTCAGGAAGCGCACCATCGCCGCCTTCGAATCGAGCATCGCCTCGTCCATGTTGATGTCGATCACCTGCGCGCCGTTCTCGACCTGCTGGCGCGCGACGGCGAGCGCCTCGTCGAACTGGCCGTTGAGGATCATCCGCGCGAACGCCTTCGAGCCGGTGACGTTGGTGCGTTCACCGACGTTGATGAAGAGCGTTCCGGACGTGACGTTGAACGGCTCGAGGCCGGCAAGGCGCATCATGTGATCGGTCATGGCGGTGCGAATTCGTGTAATGAAGGGCGTGGGGCGGTCGGGTCAGGCGTTGTCGCTGTACTGGTTCGGCCAGCGGCGCGGCTTCACGTCGGCGAGCGCCTTCGCGATCTCGGCGATGTGCTCGGGCGTCGTGCCGCAGCAGCCGCCCGCGAGGTTCACGAGCCCGGCCTGCGCGAATTCCTTCAGCAGGCCCGACGTGACGTCCGGCGTTTCGTCGAAGCCGGTGTCGCTCATCGGGTTCGGCAGGCCCGCGTTCGGGTAGCACGACACGTAGGTGTCGCACAGCTTCGCGAGCTCGGCGATGTACGGGCGCATCAGCGCCGCGCCGAGCGCGCAGTTCAGGCCGAACGTGAGCGGCTTCGCGTGGCGCAGCGAATTCCAGAACGCCTCGACCGTCTGGCCCGACAGGATCCGGCCCGACGCGTCGGTGACGGTGCCCGAGATCATGATCGGCAGGCGCTCGCCGGTGTCCTCGAACAGCTCGTCGAGCGCGAACAGCGCGGCTTTCGCGTTCAGCGTGTCGAAGATCGTCTCGACGAGGAACAGGTCGACGCCGCCGTCGAGCAGCGCCTTCGCCTGCTGGTAGTACGCGTCGCGCAGCTCGTCGAACGTGACGTTGCGGGCGCCCGGATCGTTGACGTCCGGCGAGATGCTCGCCGTCTTCGGCGTCGGCCCGATCGCGCCCGCGACGAAGCGCGGTTTGTCCGGCGTCGCGTATTTCGCGGCCGATTCGCGCGCGAGCTTCGCCGATTCGACGTTCATCTCGACGACGAGATCTTCCATCCCGTAGTCGGCCTGCGCGACCGTCGTCGCGCCGAACGTGTTGGTTTCGACGATGTCGGCGCCGGCCGCGAAGTACTGGTCGTGGATCTCGCGGATGATCTGCGGCTGCGTGAGCGACAGCAGCTCGTTGTTGCCCTTGATGTCGCGCGGGAAATCCTTGAAGCGTTCGCCGCGATACGCGGCTTCGTCGAGCTTGTAGCGCTGGATCATCGTGCCCATCGCGCCGTCGAGGATCAGGATGCGCGATTTCAGCAGCGCGGGCAGTGCGGCGCCGCGCGTGTAGGGCGCGTCGAGCGGGACGGAAGCGGCGAGAGGAGTCGCAGACATGGGCGGAGGACCGGCGAAGACGGGAAAACCGTCATTGTAGCCGGTGCGCCTGGCCGCCGCCCGGCCTCGCGCCGCGCCGGGCGGCGGCCAAATGAAAACCCCCGCCGGCGAACCGGACGGGGGCATGATCGGAGTGCTCGCGGGCGCCGCGTCGGTGCGCGGCGAATGGCCCGGCCGCGCGAGGCGGCGGGCCGCGGGTCGTCAGTGCAGCACGACGGGCATCATCATCAGGCTGTCGAATTGCCCGAGGAATTCGTCGACTTCGTCGAGCGACGGTTCATCCTCGATCAGTTGCTTGACGTGCGCTCGAAAGCGTTCGGCAAGTTCGCCGTCGATGAAGATCTCGCGCTGCGCGTTCTTGTCGACGATTTCGTATCCGCCGGCATTCATCAGATGATGGCCGGCCTGCGGCGCAAATTCGACGACGCAGTAGTTGGGGCTGTTGTAGATCATTTGCATGGCGGCACTCCTCTTCGCAGTGGCATCTGGCCTTGTTGTCCCCTAGGTGGGGCGAGCCTTGCCGGTTTCAAGGGGCTTGCGCAGCACACCCCGTTCCCGTTGCGTGGGGTGTATCGGTTAGAAGCCGATGTCTATGAAACGTTTCTTATTGTCTGCCGGTGGACTGAAATAGTTGTTAAAGAATGTCATCGGCCATTTCGCGGAAATCTGTAATCGGTCGAAATTGCCGATCCACGCGCGTTCACTGTGTGACGGGCGACGATGCCGGCGGTGCAGCCGGTTGCGCGGTGGCCGGCGGCGCGGGTTGTGCGGGTTCCGCGGGCGGCGCGGCGGCCGATGCATCGGGCGTCGATGCGCCGGCGGGCGGGTTCGTTGCGCCGCCTGCCGGCGCGGCATCGGACGGCGTGGCCGGCGCCGCGAGCCGGCCGTGCCACAGCAGCTCGATCTGCGCGCCGTTCGGTTCGCTCTGCACGAGCCGCGCGGGCAGCCAGCCGAGCGACGGCGCGAGCCACATGTCGATGCGGCGCGTGTCGCCGTCGCGGCGCGGCAGGCGCATGAAATGCCGCGCGTCGATGATGCCGGCCTGCGTCTGCACCTGCTCGTCGCCGATCACCGTGATCGGCCAGGTCTCGCCGCTGTTGTTGTCGATCACGAAGAACTGCTGCGTGACGCCCGGCTTGTAGGCGGACGGGTTGCCGCGCAAGAGCCCCGACAACTGCATCAGCATGCTGAAGCGGTCCTGCACGCCGTCGGGCAGCGGCGCATTGTTCGGCGTGCGCGTGAACACGACCTGCCGGATCTCGCGGTTGAAGATCGCGATGTCTTCCGGCCGCTTGCCGCGCTTCTCGACGTAACGGTCGGGCGCGACGCCGAACGCGTCGATGCGGCCTTCGCTGCGATAGGCGAACGGGCCGACGAACGGCACCGGCATCGATACCGACAGGTCGTAGGTGTGCCCGTCGGTGCGCCAGTGGATCGTGCCGATCATGTTCTGCATCCCGTTGTAGAACGTGTCGTACTGCAGGTCGCCGGACGGCGGCGCGGCGAACTTCACGCCGTCGGCCGCGGGGCCCGGTGCTGCGGCGCTGCTGGCGCCGGCGGCCGATGCGGCGTGCGCGTCCGATGCGCCCGATGCACCCGGTACGCCGCTCGCCGCGGATGCGGATGCGGCGGCCGGCGGCGGCTCGCCGTGTTCGGCCGTCTGCGTCGACGTGAGGACCGGCTCGGGTGACGGTGCGGGCTTCGGTGCAGCGGCCTTGGGCGCGGCCGGATGCTCGACCGGCTTCGGCGCAGGCGGCGCGGGCTGGCGCTCGATCGGCTGCGGCTTCAGCAGCTCGATCTGCACGGGGACCTCGGCGGACGCGGGCGGCGTGAACGATTCGCGATTGCGCATCAGCCAGATCGCGGCGAGCGCGTGCAGCACCAGCACGACGACGAGCGCGCCGCCCGCGCGCAGCCAGCGGCGGGGCAGGGCGTGACGCGGGCGGATGTCGGCAGGCTGCATGGGCATCGGAACGGGGTCGGGGCGGTCGCGTGATGTTGGACGCGTAGCGCGCCACAGGAATCGGACCGTCGGAGGCGCCGCGCGTTCGCGCCGTGTACCGGGGTGTATCGCGTACGTCAGGCGTCGCGTGCGTCGGGACTATAGCCGAGTTCGTAAGACAGTTTCCGCGCGCACACGCGCAACGCAGTGTCGATCTCGCCGCCCCACGCGATATCGAACGAGCCTTCCTGGCCGAGCGCGACGATCGCGAGCGCGAGTTCGCCGACCGCGTCGAACACGGGCATGCAGAACGCGTGGATCGTCGGCAGCAGCATCCCTTCGACGCGCGCGGCCTCGTGCTCGCGCACGTCGGCCAGCACCGCATCGACTTCGTCGAGCGTGCGCGGGCCGCCGTGATGCGGTGAGCGGCGCGTATCGGCGAGTTCGCGCTCGAGCATCGCGGCGGTCTTGCTGCGCGGCAGGTACGCGGCGAACAGCAGCCCGGTCGCGGAGCCGAGCAGCGGCATCACGTCGCCGAGCTTCAGCGACGCCTTCGCCGGATGGCTCGATTCCATCCAGTGCACGATCGTCGGCCCCTGGTTGCCCCACACCGCGATGCCGACCGTCTGGTCGAGGCGGTCGCGGAATTCGGTCAGCGCGATCCGCGCGAGCTTCACGCCGTCGACGCGCGCGAGCCGCGCGAGCCCCATCTGCAGCGCGAAGCCGCCGAGCTCGTAGCGGCCCGATACGGGATCCTGCGATACGACGCCGAGCCGCGAGAAGCTGACCAGGTAGCGGTGCGCCTTCGCAGGACTCATGCCCGCGCGCTGCGCGAGGTCGCGCAGCATCATCGCGCGCGGCTCGCTCGTCAGCACGTCGAGCAGGCGGAAGCCGACCTCGATCGACTGGATGCCGGAGCGGACCTTCTCGCCGTGCTCGCCGGAAGCGGCGTCGTCGGTGTCGGAGTCGGCGAGATCGTCGTCGGGAAGCTGGCTGGCGGGCATGGGCAGCGGGTGCGGAAATGCGGCAAGGATCGGGCGAAAACGGCGTGCGTGATCGTGCGCGCCGCATGGATTCACCATCGTAAAATAGATTCCCTCCATCGTCACTACAACGCAGATTCCCCTTTGACGTCCTCCCCCCGCTAAAGGCGGGGGATTCCCACTTCTGGCGATGCACGCCCGCATCGGAGAATGTTCAACGCAGCGTTGGTATCACGATCATGCTCGACGCCACTGTCACTGCAGGTCCACTCTCTTACTCGCAGTCCCGCGATACCTTTCGGCGGCGTCGCGCTGTCTGTCGACCCGCACGCCGAACAGGACTGGGTAGAACCGCTTTCGTCGACTTCCTCGAACGTAGCCCCGTGCGCCATCGCCTTGTAACGGAGCTTGTCCCGGAAGGACGACCAGGATGCGTCGTAGACGCTTTTCGCCATCCTGGTCTTGGCGAGCTTAGCGGCCGACACGTTGCCGACCGCGATGTAGTCGAAGCGTCGCACCAGATCGAGTGCGAGCTTGTGCTGGAAGTCCGCGCGAGCGTTTGCCACCTTGGCGCGCAGCTTCGCGATGTGCCGCTTGTGCGTTCGCGCACGCTGCGCTTTCGCCAGTTTTTCGGCCGCGCGCTGGCCGAACCGGTCGTTAGGCAGCTTCTCGCCGGTCGAAAGCGTGGCGAAGTCTTTCAGACCGAGATCGAGGCCGACGCCGGAACGGATCGGGCGCGCCTGAACATCAGGCATCTCGATCACGATGTTGAGAAACCAGTTGCCGCGCGCATCCTGTGCAAAGTCAGTTCCGTCCTTGATCTTCCCTTCGGGAAGCGGCCGGCTACTGAATACACGGAAAGTGTTGCCGGCAAAGCGAAACGCGTCGCCCTCGCGTTTCAGGTCGCGGCCCTTCAGCGGCACCCAGCCAGGCGATTTCCTGCCGCGATAGCGCAGGTAAGGGCGCCGGTGCTGGCTGCGCGACTTCGCGTACTGCTCGCACGTTGCGTTGACCGTTCCCGAGTGAATGCCGAGTTCCTTGCTGCTGCCAGTCGTCAGCACGTTCAGGTCGAAACCCGTCGGCCACTTCTTGCTCCACTTGAGCGCGTGCTTCTGCGTGTCACTGCAGAAGTTCCAGACGTAGTTCACCGCACGGCACTGCTTGTTAAGCAGTCCGTTGAGCGACTTGACTCGATAGCGATAGACAAGAATCATGCCGGTCATTCTAACGATGGAATGACGTTTGCCGACGAGCGTCCCTTTCCTCCTCGCCATGCATGGCGAGGTTTCTAGGAGTAACTGATGAAACTTGCTTCGCTGAAGGACGGCACGCGCGACGGCCAGCTGATCGTCGTGTCGCGCGACCTGCACACCGCGGCGATCGCCGACGCGATCGCACCGACGCTGCAGCGCGTCCTCGACGACTGGGCGTTCTACGCGCCGCAGCTGCGCGACCTGTACGACGCGCTGAACCATGGCCGCGCGCGCAACGCGTTCTCGTTCGATCCGGCCAACTGCATGGCGCCGCTGCCGCGCGCGTTCCAGTGGGCCGACGGCTCCGCGTACGTGAACCACGTCGAGCTCGTGCGCCGCGCGCGCGGCGCGGAGATGCCGCCCGAGTTCTGGACCGATCCGCTGATGTACCAGGGCGGTAGCGACGATTTCCTGGGGCCACGCGACGACGTCGTGTGCCCGTCCGAGGAATGGGGCATCGATTTCGAGGCGGAAGTCGCGGTGATCACCGGCGACGTGCCGATGAGCGCATCGCCCGACGACGCGCTGAAGGCCGTGCGGCTCGTCACGCTCGTGAACGATGTGTCGCTGCGCAACCTGATTCCGGCCGAGCTCGCGAAGGGCTTCGGCTTCTTCCAGAGCAAGCCGGCCACCGCGTTCGCGCCGGTCGCCGTGACGCCCGACGAGCTCGGCGACGAATGGCGCGACGGCCGCGTGCACCGGCCGATGATCGTCCACTGGAACGGCAGGAAGGTCGGCCAGCCCGATGCGGGCACCGACATGGTGTTCCACTTCGGCCAGCTGGTCGCGCACGCGGCGAAGACGCGCAACCTGCGCGCCGGCTCGATCGTCGGTTCGGGCACGGTGTCGAACAAGGATGCGAAGCGCGGCTACTGCTGCATCGCCGAGAAGCGCTGCCTCGAGACGATCGAGCATGGCGCGCCGCAGACCGAATTCATGCGCTACGGCGACACCGTGCGCATCGAGATGTTCGACGCGGCCGGCAAGTCGATCTTCGGCGCGATCGAGCAATCGGTCGCACCGCCCGACGGCGCGGCGTAAGCGAGGCGCGCGAAACCCGGCTCCGGCCCGCGCGCCGGGTTTCGCCTGATGTTTGCCCGCGCGGGCTTGGCTACACTCGATTCAAGAGCCTCGAGCAAGGAGCAGGCGCATGGCTGATCTCGCCGCGTACGGCGGTTATGAAGCACTGAAGGTGACGCGCCGCGACCATGGCGTGCTCGACATCGTGATGAGCGGCGAGGGCGCGAACCGCAGCGGCCTCGCGACCGCGAACGCGCGCATGCATCGCGAGCTCGCCGACATCTGGCGCGACGTCGACCGCGATCCCGACACGCGCGTCGCGGTGATCCGCGGCGAAGGCAAGGGCTTTTCGGCGGGCGGCGATCTTGCGCTCGTCGAGGACATGGCGAACGACTTCGACGTGCGCGCCCGCGTGTGGCGCGAGGCGCGCGACCTCGTCTACAACGTGATCAACTGCAGCAAGCCGATCGTGTCGGCGATGCACGGGCCGGCCGTCGGCGCGGGGCTCGTCGCCGGGCTGCTCGCCGACATCTCGATCGCCGCGAAGGATGCGCGCATCATCGACGGCCACACGCGGCTCGGCGTCGCGGCCGGCGACCACGCAGCGATCGTGTGGCCGCTGCTGTGCGGGATGGCGAAGGCGAAGTACTACCTGCTGCTGTGCGAGCCCGTGAGCGGCGCGGAGGCCGAGCGGATCGGGCTGGTATCGCTCGCGGTCGAGCCGGCCGACCTGCTGCCGAAGGCGTACGAAGTGGCCGAGCGGCTCGCGCACGGTTCGCAGTCGGCGATCCGCTGGACCAAGTACGCGCTGAACAACTGGCTGCGTACGGCCGGGCCGACCTTCGACACGTCGCTTGCGCTCGAATTCATGGGCTTCTCGGGGCCTGACGTGCAGGAAGGCATCCGCTCGCTGCGCGAGCGGCGTCCGCCCGACTTCCCCGGCGACGCGCCGTTCTGACGACGCGCGCTATGATCGAATCACGCGCGGCTGCACGACGCATGGCGGCCGCCTCGCTCCCCCAGTCAACCAGGATGCCCGTATGACGACCGATGCCTCCGGCTCCAACCCTTTCGCCGGCTTTGCCGGCTTCAAGCCCGCCGACATGATGGACCGGATGTGGGACATGATGCGGATGTCGCCGTTCGGCGGGATGACGTCGTTTCCGGGCGCCACGCAAGGGCTGCCGCCGTCGCTGTCGAGCATGTCCGACATGATGGCGCCGCTCACGAGCGTCGAGGAACTCGACAAGCGGATCACCGACCTGCGCGCGGTCGAGCAGTGGCTGAAGCTCAATCTCGGGATGCTGCAGTCCGCAATCCAGGCGCTCGAGGTGCAGCGCGCGACGCTCGCGACGCTGCGGGCGTTCGGCGCGTTCGCGCAAAGCTCGATGTCGGCGGCCGAGGAAGCGGCCGTCGCGGCGGCGCAGGCGGCGAACGCCGCGTCGGCGCCGCCGGGCGATGCAGCACCGGCGACGGACGGTGCGGACGCGCCGCCGGAAGGCGATGCCGCGCAGCAGGCGTTCGACCCGGCCGGCTGGTGGAACCTGCTGCAGTCGCAGTTCAACCAGCTCGCGAGCCTCGCGATGGCGCAGCCGGGCATGCAGCCCGCGGCGCCGGGCGACGCGCCGCCGGACGCGGCCGCCCCGCCGGAGCAGGCCGCGAAGCCGGCACCGGCCGCCGCCGCGCCGCGCAAGCCCGCTGCGAGGCGCGCGAAGCCGGCCGGCTCGGCCGCGGTGCGCGCGGCGGCCGCTTCGTCGCCCGAAACCCGTCCGCCGAAGCGCTCGACGTGACGCGGCGCCGGTAGCAGGTCGATCATGCGGCTCGCGCTCGTTCTGATGGGAGGCGGCGCGCGCGCCGCCTACCAGGTCGGCGTGCTGAAGGCGCTGGCCGAGATCGCGCTCGAGGCCGATCCGGACCGGCACACGCTGCCGTTCGCGGTCGTGTGCGGCTCGTCGGCCGGCGCGATCAATGCGACGTCGATCGCGAGCCACGCGGACGACTTTTCCCACGGCGTGCGCCGCCTGCTCGAATTCTGGGAGCACCTGCGCCCCGACTACGTGTACCGCACCGACTGGCTCGGCATCGCGGCCGCCGGCGCGCGCTGGCTCGCGACGATGACGTTCGGCTGGGCGGCCCGCCGTTCGCCGCGCGGGCTGCTCGACAATACGCCGCTCGCGCACCTGCTGCAGCGCGAACTGAGCTTCCACCGGATCGAGCAGATGCTCGAGGCGCGGCTGCTGCACGCGCTCGCGGTGACGGCGCTCAGCTATTCGAGCGGCCGGCATCTCACGTTCTACCAGGCGGCCGAGCCGATCCAGGCGTGGCGGCGCGCGCAGCGCACCGCGCGGCTCGTCGATCTGTCCGCGTCGCACCTGCTCGCCTCGTCGGCGATTCCGTTCGTGTTCCCGGCCGTGCCGCTCGTGCTCGACGGGCAGATCGAGTACTTCGGCGACGGTTCGATCCGGCAGATCGCGCCGCTGTCGCCGGCGATCCACTTCGGCGCGCACCGGATCGTCGTCGTCGGCGCGGCCGACCCGCGGCCCGAGATTCCGGCCGCGAACGGCGCCGGCCGCGTGCGCGGCTACCCGACGCTCGCGCAGATCGGCCAGCAGGTGCTTGCGAGCGTGTTCCTCGACTCGATCGGCTCGGACATCGAGCGGATCGAGCACATCAACCGGATGATCGAGCACCTGCCGCACCAGGTCGAGGTCGACAGCGGCTGGCGGCACGTCGACGTGCTCGCGATCGCGCCGTCCGAGCGTATCGAGCTGATCGCCGCGAAACACCTGAAGCAGATGCCGGCGGCGATGCGCGGGCTGCTCGGCGCGGTCGGCGGCAGCCAGCCGGCCGGCGCGTCGTTCGCGAGCTACCTGCTGTTCGAGGAGGCGTTCACGCGCGAACTGATCGAGCTCGGCTACGGCGACGGGCGCGCGCAGCGCGACACGCTCGCCGGCTGGATCGCGCAGGCGGACGGCGGCAGCGCACCGGCAGCCGGCGTGCCGCCGGAAGACGGCCTCGCGACGGGCGAAATACGGGTCTGATCACGTGGATGGCGGGCGGTTGCGCGAGGTTGCGTTTCCGCGACGGTCGGGCGCGACCGATCGCCGCACCGGGATTGACGGCGCGCGACCGGGCAGGCGTCTCGGAAGCGTCATGCACGCGTGATATCATGGCCGCCGCCGTATACACCACATCGAGCAGCCCGCCGATCCGGCATCCGCACGGGACCCTACGGGGAACCCGCCTGGGGGCAGGGGACGGGCTCGCCAACGAGCCGGCCAGCGCCGGCCCCAACTCAGGCAAGCGCCGCCGGTTCCGTTCGAACGGAGCGTGGCTGCGGCGAGCCCAACGGCGGCGGCGCGGCCGCCCGGCTGCCGGACACGGAATCAGCGTCCGGCGGGTCGGTTTCACGCGTAAAATTACAGTCTTGGCTGCAAAAAGCGCGCTGGGCGCGCCTTTGTGGCAACAGTCACGTTTAGAGAAGTCGCATTGCGCAGAACAGGGGTGGGACCATCATGAACACGATGCTTTATCCGGAACTTTACAGGTCGCTCGAAGCCGTCCGCTGGGACATGGAGAAGGACATTCCGTGGGACAAGTTCGACGCTTCGCTGCTCACCGACGAGCAGGCGAAGACGATCAAGATGAACGCGATCACCGAATGGTCGGCGCTGCCCGCGACGGAAATGTTCCTGCGCGACAATCAGCACGACAGCGACTTTTCCGCGTTCATGAGCGTGTGGTTCTTCGAGGAGCAGAAGCATTCGCTCGTGCTGATGGAATACCTGCGCCGCTTCAAGCCGGAAATGGTGCCGACCGAAGAGGAACTGCACGCGGTGCGCTTCCAGTTCGACCCGGCGCCGCCGCTCGAGACGCTGATGCTGCATTTCTGCGGCGAAATCCGTCTGAACCACTGGTACCGCTGCGCGGCCGACTGGCACACCGAGCCCGTCATCAAGCAGATCTACGAAACGATCTCGCGCGACGAAGCGCGCCATGGCGGCGCGTACCTGCGCTACATGAAAAAGGCGCTGAACAACTGCGGCGACGTCGCACGTGCCGCGTTCGCGAAGATCGGCGTGCTGATGGCGTCGGCGCGCCGCACCGAGAAGCCGCTGCACCCGACCAACCTGCACGTGAACCAGGCGCTGTTCCCGCGCGACACCGTGCAGTCGCGCCTGCCTGATCCGGAATGGCTCGAGCGCTGGCTCGACGAGCAGATCCGTTTCGACGGCGAGTGGGAGAAGAAGGTCGTCGAGCGCATCCTGCACAACCTGTCGATCCTGTTCGAACGCACGTTCGCGACCGCGCAGGAATTGAACCGCTACCGCAAGGAAGTCACCGGCCGCCTGCAGGCCGAAAGCGGCCCGTCGTCGGCCGCGCAGCCGGCCTGAGGCCGCAACGCGCCGCAGCCGGCGTGAGTCGCGCCGGCCGCATTGCGCCGTTTCGTGTCCGTTGCATGAAGCCCGCCCGGCCGGTCCGGCGGGCTTTTTATCTGGCGCCGCCATCGCATCCCGCCGTCTGGGCCGCCGCGCGCGCCATCGTTCATTCCGTCCGATCGCCATCATGTCCGCCACCTTCGAACGCAAGCTGATCACCCGCGACGCCCTCGTCGCCCTGCGCGCGTCGCTGCCGTCGCCCGTCGTGTTCACCAACGGCGTATTCGACATCCTGCATCGCGGCCACGTCACGTATCTCGCCGACGCGAAAGCGCTCGGCGCATGCCTGATCGTCGGCGTGAACTGCGATGCGTCGGTGCGCATGCTCGGCAAGGGCGATGATCGGCCGATCAACCGCGAGGACGATCGCGCGGCGCTGCTCGCGGCGCTGGAAAGCGTCGACTGGGTCGTGAAGTTCGAGGAAAAGACGCCGGTGTCGCTGATCGAGGCGATCCGTCCGGACATCCTCGTGAAGGGCGGCGACTACGACATGGATGCGCTGCCGGAATCGGCACTCGTGCGCAGCTGGGGCGGCCGCGCGCTGGCGATTCCGTTCGCGCACGACCGCTCGACCACCGCGTTGCTGAAGAAGGTCCGCGCGCAGCAGTCCTGAGCGCAGCCCGGCGCCATCAGGGCGCGGACGCCGCAAGCGGCGCGGCCGTGACGGCCGGCGACGCGATCGGGCCGCCGACGACGGGCTGGTCGGCCGCGTGCGCCAGCGGCGTCACGCGCAGCGCGTCGGGCTGCACTTGTCGCGACAGCACGCCAGGTTCGCGCGGGCCGGCTGCCGGCAGCGGCCCGAACACACCGCGCGCCACCACGAACGCGAGCATGTTGGCGAGAAAGAGAACAGCGATCAGCCAGCGCAGCATCGTCGACACTCCTTTTCGTTCAGTCGGACCCGCCGCATGGCCGGCCTGTTCGTTGTTTCTGTGACAGTTCGCAACAGTCAGGCAATGCACGTGCGAACTTTGCCGCGCGGTGGCCTGCCGTCTGTTCGCCGCGGCGGCGTGCGTTTCCCCACCGTCACCGTGACGAAGCCCTGCATGGGCATTCGCCGATACCGTCAGTGTGGCGCGAAGCCGGCGAATTTCCGTCAATCCTGCGCGGCAGCTTCCGCGGCGATCAGCGCGAGCCCGGACAGGATCAACGCGTCATGCCGCGTATGCGGCAGCGTCAGCGCGCGCGCGACCTCGTCCGCCGCGCCGCCTGCCAGCACGAGCCGCACGGGTGCCTGCCATGCGTCGGCGAGATCGCGCCAGGCGCGTTCGATCAGCCCCGCCTGCGCGTACAGGCAGCCTGCCGACAGCGAGCGCGGCGTGTCGACCTGAAACGGCTCGGCCTGCGCGCCCGCGAGCAGCCCGCTCGCGATGTCGGTGGTCAGCGTCGGCAACTGCGCGGTGTGCGTGCCGAGCGCGCGCATCATCAGCGCCCAGCCCGGCGCGATCAGGCCGCCCGTGAAGCGGCCGTCCGCGCGCAGTGCCTCGAGCGTCGTCGCGGTGCCGAACGTCGCGATCAGCAGATGCTCGCCCGGAAAGGCCGCGCGCGCGCCGATCAGGCCGGCCCAGCGGTCGCTGCCGAGCTGTTCGGGCATTGTGTAGCCGTTCGTCACGCCGCATTGCGCGGGGCGCGAGCGTATCGTCGTGCGCGGCAGGCCGGGCCAGCGCGCGTCGAGCAGCGCGTCGATCCGTGCGGCCACGTCGGCGCCCGCGACGTTCGAGATCCATGCGCCGCGCGGACGCGGCAGGCTCGACCAGTCGGGATCGCCGCCGCCGTCGCGTGCGTGGCCGAACGCGCCGGTCTGGACAAGCGTGCGCTGCGCATCGGCGAGCGCCCACTTGATCCGGCTGTTGCCGGCGTCGATCAGCAGGTACGGCTCGTTCATTGCGCTTCGCGCAGCGACACGTCGCCGGCCGCGATTGCCTGCACGCCGTTCGGCGTGTCGAGCAGCAACTGGCCGGTCGCATCGATACCGGTCGCGATGCCGCGCGCGCGTTCGACGCCCTGTTCGAGCAGCACGACTTCGCGCCCCGCATAGGCGTGCAGCGCGTGCCAGCGCGGCAGGAACGGCGCGAGCCCGTCGGCGCCGAACTGCGCGAGCGCGGGCGTGAGCGCGTTCAGCGACGCGGCGAGCGTATCGGTGAGGTTGGCCGATGCGCACGCAATCGACAGCGCGGCGGGGGGCAGCCCGCTCGCGAGCGTCGCTTCGCGCGCGCGCAGCGCGTCGACCTGCGCGGCGACGGCTTCCGCGCCGCGCACGTTGATGCCGAAGCCAATCACGACGGCGGTCGCATCGGCGGTGGTCCAGACGGTTTCGATCAGGATCCCGGCGAGCTTGCCGACGATGCGCGGCGTGCCGTCGTCGGTGGCCGTCAGCAGCAGGTCGTTCGGCCATTTGAGCACGACGCGCATGCGGGCGTCGAGCGGCAGCGTGGCCAGCCCTTCGGCGAGCGCGACGCCGATCGCGATGCTCAGGCCGCCGAGCGCGTCGACGGCGCGCGGCACGATGCAGCCGACCGAGCACAGCAGCGCATTGCCGGGCTGCGCGAACCACGGGCGGCCCTGCCGGCCGCGGCCGGCCGTCTGCTCGAACGCAACGCGCACGAGCGGCGCGGGCAACGCGTTCGCGCTGCGCGGCAGCGCCTTGAGCCGCGTCGCGACGTCGGCGTTGGTCGAGCCGGTGGCGGCGACGATGTCGAGCGGCCACGCACGCGGCGCGGCGTCCAGGTGCGCCTCGAGCCGGTTGCGCGCGATGTGCGCGTCGCCGGAATCGGGCGTGTCGGAAGAGGTAGGGGCGTTCATGGTGGCTATTGTAGCGACAGGGGGCGGGAGGCGAGTCGGGAAGCGGGGAAGCGGAGCGTAGCGGGGAACAGGTACGTACCGATATGGCGCGTGCCGCGCAAGTTCAGAATCCCGGGATTTCGCGGGACCGAATCAACATCGATACAAAGATCTGGCACAACGATTCGCTCATTCTCCCGAGCCAGTGCAACCGGATCGAGATCGAGTTCATTCCCGCCGGTTCGCGTAGCGGCTGCGAGACCACTTGCGGCACAACCATGCACCGGCAGAAATCTCGACGGTGATGGCCGCGCATCCGGCGCGGCCGTTTGTTTGCAGGCTCGGCTTCACGGACACGCAGGCGCTTGCAGTCGGCGTTCTGCTCGACCACGGGCCTGTTGCAGCTTTCGTCTGCAGAACCCGGCATCGTTGCGCACCGGCGCCAGCCGGCATCTTGATATTCCCGATCGGCGCGACTACGTTCGAAGTATCCGCTCCGGCGACGTGTTTCGACGGGTTTGCCAGCAGCAACGCAGACGAATCGGTGCGCGCCGGCGCGTTCTCGTCGTTGCTGCATCGAGGGAAAAAGGCGATGGGCAAGCTTCATTCATGTTCGAACCTGTCCAGCCTGTTCGAGCGCTTCCACCTCAAGACACCCCGGGTCTCCGACACCGTCGGGCCCCCGATGACGCGCGCCTGTCGCCGGTGGATGGACGCGCTCGCGTCGGCATGGTCTTCGGTGCGCTCGGGTATGTCGCATACGCACCGGCACTGACGCGGCAGCGGACCGTTTTCAAGGAGGTGGCCATGCAACTCCACATGCATTCGCACCATTACGCGCGCCGCATCCCGGTGTGGCGCGCCGCCGTGATCGGCGGGTGCGTGGCCGGTGCGGTTTTCCTCGTCATCCAGGTCGTCGCGGCGGCAATCATCGGACACGACGCGTGGGCGCCGCTGCGCATGATCGCGGCCATCTACTTCGGCGACGACGCGCTCGCGCCGTCGATCACGGTCGAAGTGGGGACGCTGCTGGCGGCGCTGGGCGTGCACTTCGCGTTGTCGATCGTATTTGCGCTGATTCTGGCCGTGATCATCGCGTGTTTCAGCCTGGATTCGAGCGTCGGGATGGCCAGCGTGGCGGGGGCCGTATTCGGCGTGCTGCTGTACGTCGTCAACTACTACGGCATGACTCAGTTGTTCCCGTGGTTCGCCGACGCGCGAGGCTGGGTGAGCGCGCTCGATCACGTTGTCTTCGGACTGATCGTGTCCGACGCGTACATGCGTCTGGAGCGACCCGCGCAGAGCGGTGCCGCCTGACGGGATGCCGCGACGGCGCCCAGCCAGGCGGCAGGGCCGCGTCACGGAGCGACGACCGGATGCTTCAGCGCATGCGCGGTCTCGATCCACTGCGCGTGGAATTCGTCCGCGTCAGGCCGGAGCCCCAGCTCGCCGTTGCGATAGGCCATCGCGAGCGTCTGTACGGCTTCCGGCAGCTCGTGCTCGGCGGCCCGGCGATACAGCGCGAGCGCGCGCGCGTCGTCGCGCGGCACGCCGCTGCCGTCGCGGTACGCGTTCGCGAGCATGAAGTCCGCGGCCGGGATGTCCGCGCGCGACGCGACGTCGAACCAGTGCGCGGCCTGCACCGGATCGGCGGCGATGCCGTAGCCGCTGCGATAGATCAGCCCGAGGTAATACGCGGCGGCCGGGTCGCCCTGTTCGGCCGCTTCGCCGAGCAGGGCGCGGGCGCGTGCGTAGTCCTTCGGGATGTCGCCGCTGCCGAGCAGCAGTGCCTTGCCGAGCGCGAGCTGCGCGCGCCGCGCGGCCGGTGCGTCAGCCTTGCCGTCCGCCTGCGCGGCGGTTTCCAGCCAGCCTCGCCCCTCGTCGCGCAGCCCCGGTTCGCGCGCGTCGACGAGCGCGATGCCGAGCGCCGCCTGCGCGGCGCCCGACCCGCGGCGCGCGAGCGTGCGCAACTGCGCGAGCGCGTGCGGCTCGGTGGCCTGCGTGACCATCGCCTGCCATTCGTCGAGCTGCGCGGCGCTCGGCGCGGGGCCGGCGCCGCGCAAGCCGGTCGCAGCTACCACGGCCGCGACGGTCACGGCCGCCGCCGCGAGCAGCGCGGCCGGCGGGAGTTTCGCGCGCAGCAGGCGCCGCGCGGCGGCGGCGAAGCCGGTTTCGGCCGGCCGCATCGTCCGGATCGGTTGCATCGCGTGTCTCATTGCGTGAGGTCGATCTCGTAGGTGGCGAGGTTCTTGCCCGAACCGTCGTCGGCCACGACCTGCGTGATGCCGGCCAGGCCGGCGGCGGCAGCATCACCGAGACGGTTCGGCGCGGACGCGAACTGCACGTGCGCGACCGAGCTCGCGAGCTTCGTGAAGCGCCAGCTGCGCTGCGCGCCGTCGGCCGTGCGCGTGATCGCGCCGCGCTTCTTGATGAACGAGATCAGCACGTCGCGGTTCGCGTCCGGCGACGCGAAGATCGTCTTGCTGCCGTCGAGGCCCGGGAAGTTGCCGCCGCCGCTCGCGCGGTAGTTGTTGGTCGCGACGATGAACTGCGCGTTCGGGTCGATCGGCGTGCCCTTGTACGTCAGGTTCCTGATCCGGCTGCCGAGCGGCTGCGTGACGTCGATCTCGTACGACAGATCGGCGGACGTGAACATGTCGAAGTTGTAGCCCGGGAAGCTGCTGACGAGCTTCTGCACGGTCGCTTGCGTCGGGTCGATCCGGTTGAAGCGCTTCGCGGCGGTCTCGAGCCAGTTCTTCACGTCGGCGCCGCTCACCTTCACCGCGTACACGGTGTTCGGATACAGGTACAGGTCGGCCGCGTTGTTGATCGCGAGCGCGCCCGGCGCGACGTCGGTGTAGTCGCTGCCGCCGCCGAAGCCGCTCTTGAACGGCGCGCTGACCGACAGCACCGGCAGCGACGCGTATTGCGGCAGGTTCGCCTGCACGTAGGTCTTCACGTAGTCGGCCTGCGCCTCGTTGACGATCTGGATCGCGCCCGGATCGCCGACATCCGCGAAGTACGAGTTCATCCGGTAGTCGGTCGAGCCGATCGGCGTCTTCACGTAGTCGATCGTCGCCTGGTGCTCGGCCGCGATCGCAGCGGATACCGACGGGTCGGCCGCGACATAGGTCTTGTCGGCGTTCTGGATCGGCCGCGCCTCGACGGTCGTCTGCGACTTGTCGACGCTCCACGTCTTGCCGTCGAACTTCAGGCCGAGCTTGATCACGCCGAGATGCTTGCCCCAGTAGTTGGCCATCACGGTCGGCACGCCGTTGACGGTGCCCTTGACCTTGTCGACGCCCGGCAGGTTGAACTGCGATACGGTGCTGTTCGCGTCCGGGAACACCTGGTGCGAGTGGCCGATCAGCATCGCGTCGATGCCGGCTACCGTCGACAGCCACCAGCTGCCGTTTTCCATCGTCGGCGAATACGCGGAATTGTCGAGGCCGCCGTGCGAGATCGCGACGACGAGATCGGCGCCCTTCGCGCGCATCTCGGGAATGTACTTCTCGGCGGCTTCCTTCAGGCCGGTCGTGTAGACCTTGCCGTCGAGCCAGCGCTTGTCCCAGCTCATGATCGCGGGCGGCGTGAAGCCGATGATGCCGATCTTCACGGGTGCGCTGACCGTCTTGCCGTCCGGCGTGGTCGCCGTCACCGTGCGGGTCAGGATCGTGTACGGCGTGAACAGCGGCGCGTTGGTCTTCGCGCTGATCACGTTCGCGAGCACCTGCGGGAAGTTCGGGCCCGCGCACTTCTTCTGCTGGGCCGGAGCAGGCAGGCCGTCGACCTCGAACGTGTTGCCGGTCACCTGCGACAGGTACGGCAGCCCGTAGTTGAACTCGTGGTTGCCGATCCCGCCGCCGTCGAATTTCGCGGCGTTCATCACCTTGTAGATCGCCAGCGTCTGGTCGCAGCCGATCGGCTTCACGAGCGCCTGGTAGTCCGACAGCGCGGTGCCCTGGATCGTGTCGCCGTTGTCGAGCAGCAGCGTGTTCGGGTACTGCGCGCGCGCTTGCGCGATCAGCGTCGACACACGCTCGAAGCCGAGCGAATTGTCGACGGCGAGCTTGAAATAGTCATACGACAGCACGTTGGTGTGCAGGTCGGTCGTCTCGAGCAGCGCGAGCGTGGCCGTCGTGCCGACGGGCGCCTGGGCCTGCGACGGCGGCGGGGCGGTGACGTCGTCGCCGCCGCAGGCGGCGAGGGCAAAGGCCAGACTGGCGAGCGCGGCGGCAGCCGGTACGCGGCGGCGGGAAAGCGGGGGGAAACGCATCGGTTGTCCTGTTTAGTGTTCTGTTCTGTTATGGCGAGGTGCGCAACGAAATGGCGGCGCGGGGCGCCGACGGCCTGAAGTGCGGCGCGTGAGAGTATCGAAAGGAAACGTGACGGAAGAATGAAAGGCGATGACACCGGCAGCGGGCCGCGATGGGCGGCGGCCTCCGGACAGGCCCGGGCCGGGCGCCTTCGGCTGGGCACCCCCACTGAAATCCTCACGTCGCTGCGCCGGGCGGTTCGCTACAATGGCCGCTGTCATCCTATTGCATACAACCTGCCCTTGGACTTCGAGACTCCTCCCGGCCTGTCGGTCGACGCCGGCAGCCAGGGCCAGACGGTGCGCCTGACCGGCCAGTGGACCGCCATCGCGCTTGCGCGCAATCGCGGCGCGGTCGCGCGCCGCGTCGCGAGCATCGGGTCCGGGCGCGTGAGCGAATGGGATCTGTCCGGCATCGAGCGGCTCGACCACGTCGGCGGCCAGGCGCTGTGGCGCGTGTGGGGCCGCAAGCTGCCGGCCGGCGTTGCGCTGAGCGACACGCAGCGCACGATCTTCGAGCGCATCGAGCGGCTCGACAGCGGGCGCGAGGCGCCCGAGCGCGTCGTGCGCGTCGATCCCGTCACGCGGCTCGGCCGGGCGATCTTCACGTTCGGCGAACACCTGCAGGGCGGCATCGCGATGTTCGGCCTCGTGATCCTCGACGCGCTGTCGGTGCTGCGCCGCCCGCAGACCATGCCGTGGAAGGAAACCTCGGCGAACATCTACAGCGCCGGCGCGCAGGCGCTGCCGATCACCGCGCTCGTCGCGTTCCTGATCGGCATCGTGCTCAGCTACCTGTCCGCGCAGCAGCTGCAGATGTTCGGCGCGAACCGCTACATCGTGAACATCCTCGGGCTGTCGGTGATCCGCGAGCTCGGCCCCGTGCTGTCTGCGATCCTCGTCGCGGGCCGCTCGGGCTCGGCGATCACCGCGCAGATCGGCGTGATGCGCGTGACCGAGGAGCTCGACGCGATGCGCGTGATGGGCATTCCGCACGGGCTGCGGCTGGTCCTGCCGCGCGTGCTCGCGCTCGGCGTCGCGATGCCGCTGCTCGTGATGTGGACCAACATCATCGCGCTGACGGGCGGCGCGCTCGCCGCGAAGCTCGTGCTCGGGATCGACGTCAACTATTTCGTGCGCTCGCTGCCGGGCGTCGTGCCGATCGCGAACCTGTACATCGGCGTCGGCAAGGGCGTCGTGTTCGGCATGCTGATCGCGCTGGTCGCCTGCCATTTCGGCTTCCGGATCAAGGCGAACTCGCAGAGCCTCGGCGAAGGCACGACCACGTCGGTCGTGTCGTCGATCACGGTCGTGATCCTCGCCGACGCGGTGTTCGCGATCCTGTTCCAGAACGTGGGGCTAGGATGAACGCATCGAACGAATCGGCGGCCGGTGCCGCGCCGGCCGATGCCGCGCCGGCGGGTGCCGCAGCGGCCCACACCGCGGCAGTCGGCGTCGCCTCGGTCAGCACGCCGCCGGCCGCGGCGGCGGATGCCGGCGACCTCGTGATCGAGGTGCGCAACCTGACCAAGCGCTACGGGCGCAACATCGTTCACCAGAAGCTCGACTTCGACGTGCGGCGCGGCGAGATCGTGTCGGTCGTCGGCGGCTCGGGCTCCGGCAAGACGACGCTCGTGCGCCAGATCCTCGGCCTCGAGCGGCCGACGTCGGGCACGATCAAGGTGTTCGGCGAAGATACCGCGACGATCGACGATGCAAGCGCGCGGATGATGCGCACGCGCTCGGGGATGCTGTTCCAGCAGGGCGCGCTGTTCTCGTCGATGACGGTGTTCGACAACGTCGCGCAGCCGCTGCGCGAGCTCGGCCGCGTGCCGCCGGACCTGCTGCACGACATCGTGATGCTGAAGCTCGAGATGGTCGGGCTGCCGTGCAAGCACGCGTCGAAGATGCCGGCCGCGCTGTCGGGCGGGATGGTGAAGCGGGTCGGCATCGCGCGCGCGATCGCGCTCGAGCCGGAGCTGCTGTTCCTCGACGAGCCGACGGCCGGCCTCGATCCGCAGGCGTCCGACGAATTCGTCGAGCTGATCGCGACGCTGCACCGCACGCTCGGGCTGACCGTCGTGATGATCACGCACGATCTCGACACGATGGTTGCGCTGTCGACGCGCGTCGCGGTGCTGGCCGACCGCAAGGTGCTGGTCGCCGCGCCGGTCGAGGAGGTCGCGAACGTCGACCATCCGTTCATCCACGAATATTTCCTGGGGCTGCGCGGGCGCCGCGCATTGCAGGCGCTGCCGCCCGAGCGGCGCGCGAAGCTGCCGAAGGCGGCCCTCGAACCGGCGCTGTCGAGCGTCGAGCTGTAGGCAACGCAAGGAGCAAGGAACCCGCGAATGGAAAACAAATCACATGCGTTCTGGGCCGGCCTGTTCACGATCGCGCTGACGCTCGCGATCGCGGGCACCGTGTTCTGGTTTAACGTCGACCGTACCGTGCGCGTGCCGTACGACCTGCTCGCGCGCACCAACGTGACGGGGCTGTTCCCGGACGCGGCCGTGCGCTTTCGCGGCCTCGACGTCGGCAAGGTGCAGTCGATCGGCTTCGATCGCACGCACCCGGGCCAGATCCGGATCCGGATTCTCGTCGACCACGACGCGCCGATCACGCAGTCGACCTACGGCAGCCTCGGCTTCCAGGGCGTGACGGGCATCGCGTTCGTGCAGCTCGAGGATACGGGCCGTGACCTGGCGCCGCTGCCGTCGTCGCCTAAGGCGATTGCGCAGATCCCGATGCGGCCGAGCCTGTTCGACCAGATCCAGGAGCGCGGCGACGTGCTGCTGCGGCAGCTCGAACTGGCCGCGAAAAGCGCGAACGCGCTGATGTCGCCCGAGATGCGCGAGCAGTTGCGCGCGACGGCCGAAAGCCTGCAGCACGCGGCCGATGGCGCGACGACGCTGTCGAAGCAACTCGCCCCGGCCGTCGCCGCACTACCGGAAACGATGCACCAGGTGAACCGCACGATGGCGTCGGCGAACACGCTGCTGCAGCCGAACGGGCCGCTCGTGTCGAACCTGAACAAGGCCGGCACGGCCGCCGAGCAGGTCGGCGTCGCGCTGAACGATCTCAATGCGCGCGTGCAGTACGACACGCTGCCGCGCTTCAATGCGCTGGCCGGCAGCGTCGGCGACGCGTCGCAGCAATTGAAGGACGTCGCCGGTGAACTCGGCCGCAACCCGCGCAGTCTGTTGTTCGGTTCGCCCGGCGCGGCGCCGGGGCCCGGCGAAGCGGGCTTCGTGTGGCCGGGTGCGACGGCCGGGAAGTGAAGCAGGCCGGAAACCCGTCGATCGGCTGGCCGGAAACGGCCGGGCAGTGACGTCCATCGAAACCGGAAACATCATGCAGGAACATGCCATGCCACGAATCCTTGACCGCGCGCTGCGTCCGGCTGCGACCGCGCTCGCCATGCTGTCGCTTGCGCTTGCGGCCGGCTGCGCCGGCAACAGCGCGGTGCTGTCGAATGTCCGCTACGACCTGGGGCCGGCCGCGCCGGTCGTGACGGCCGGTGCGGGCCCCGCGCTGAAGGTGCTCGACGTCGCCGCACCCGATGCGCTCGATTCGGACAAGTTCGCGTACCGCCTCGCGTACGCGGATGCGCAGCACGTCGCCGTCTATCGCGACAGCCGCTGGACCGCTCCGCCCGCGCAACTGCTCACGCAGCGGCTGCGCGGCGCGCTGTCGTCGCGCGGCGCGGTGCTCGAAGGGTCCGACGGCGTGCGCGCGCCGACCCTCAAGGTCGACCTGAACGAATTCGAGCAGGTGTTCGACGGGCGGTCGCAAAGCCACGGTGCCGTCACCGCGCGCGCGACGCTGGTGCTCGACGGCAAGGTACTCGGCCAGCGCACGTTCGTCGCGCGCGCGCCGTCGAGCACGCCCGACGCGGCCGGCGGCGCGAGTGCGCTTGCGACGGCGAGCGACGAGCTCGTGGCGCAGATCGCCGCGTGGGTCGGCATGCAGGCGTACGCGGGCACGCCGTGACGCACGCCGCGCAGCCGCGATGAACGCGACCGGCGCGCATCGCGCATCGCCGCTCGCGCGGCAGGCCTTTGCCGCCTACGCGGCGCTCATCGTCTACGCGTCGCTGTATCCGTTCGAAGGCTGGGTGTCGCTCGGCATCGGGCCGTTCGACTACCTGTTCGCGCCGATGCAGCGCTACGTGACCGCGTTCGACGTGGTCACGAACGTGCTCGGCTATTTGCCGTTCGGCGCGCTCGGCGTGCTTGCGCTGCACCCGCGCTGGCGCGGGGTTGCCGCGACGCTGATCGCGGGCGCGCTCGGCGTGCTGCTGTCGGGCTCGATGGAGGCGCTGCAGACCTACCTGCCGACGCGCATCGCGTCGAATCTCGATCTCGCGGCCAACGCGCTCGGCGCGCTGCTGGGCGCGGCGCTCGTCGCGCCGGCCACCGGTGCGCTGCTCGACCGCGGCGCCCTGCGCCGGCTGCGCTTCGCGTGGTTCGAGGCCGATGGCGCGACCCCGCTGCTGCTGGCCGTGCTGTGGCCGTTCGCGATCCTGTTTCCGTCGCCGTTCCTGTTCGGCATCGGCGACTGGCCGGCCGCGCTGTGGGAGCGCGCCGACGCGTCGATGCAGGACACGCTGCTCGCGTGGCTGCCGGCCGCGTGGCACGTGAGCGAATGGCCCGAGCGCGTCGACGGCTGGCTGTCCGATTCCGCGTGGGAGGCCGCGCTCGGCGGGTTGATGCTGTTCGCCGTGCTGGCGATCGCGTCGCTCGCGATGCGGCCGAGTGCGCCGCGCATCCGGCTGCTGATCGCGTTCGTCGCCGCGACGCTCGTGTTGAAGGCGGCCGCGACGTTCATGCAGTCGGCCACCGGCCTCGTCGTCGTGTGGGCGACGCCCGGCGCGCGGCTCGGCATCGAGCTCGGCTTCGCGGCCGCACTCGTCGCGCTGCACGTGCCGGCGACCTGGCGCGCAACGCTGGCGGCACTCGCGCTGCTGGCCGGCGTGGCGCTCGTCAACCTGCTGCCGGTCAATCCGTTCTTCGACTTCACGCTGTCGGGCTGGCGGCAGGGGCGCTACGTGCACTTCAACAGCATCGCGCGCTGGCTCGCCTGGATCTGGCCGTACGCGGCGCTGATCTGGCTCGGCCAGCGCGTCGAGCGCGCGTGGCTGCCGGCCGCGGCGCGCCGCTGACGGTGCAGGCCGGGCAGCGCAGTCCCGGCCGCATCGCGGGCAGCGGCGCGCGCCGGTCGCTATAATCGTCCGGACCATCATCCGTTGCACCGCGCAACGGCTATCGCCCCTCTTTCCGCCCGGCATCGCGCCGGGCCGCTCGTCACCATCATGGATTCCTACTACCAGCACCACGTCTTTTTCTGCCTGAACCAGCGCGAACCGGGCGCCGAGCGTCCGAGCTGCGCGCAATGCGACGCGCAGACCATGCAGGAATACGCGAAAAAGCGCGTGAAGGAACTCGGCCTCGCGGGGCCCGGCAAGGTTCGCATCAACAAGGCCGGCTGCCTCGACCGCTGCGAGGAAGGGCCCGTGATGGTCGTGTACCCGGAAGGCACGTGGTACACGTACGTCGACCAGGCCGACATCGACGAGATCGTCGAATCGCACCTGCGCGACGGCAAGGTCGTCGATCGCCTGAAGATCTGAGCGGGACGGCCGAATGAACGTTCATACGCAGAAATCGCTGATCGCGGGCCCGGTCGGGCAGATCGAAATCGCGGTCGACCTGCCCGACGCCGTGCGCGAAGGCGGCGCCGCGCCGCGCGGCATCGCGCTCGTCGCGCATCCGCATCCGCTGTTCGGCGGCACGATGGACAACAAGGTCGCGCAAACCCTGGCGCGCACGCTCGTGCAGCTCGACTACGTCGTCTACCGGTCGAACTTTCGCGGCGTCGGCGCGACCGAAGGCGTGCACGACAACGGCAACGGCGAGGCCGACGACCTGCTCGCGGTGCTCGCGCACATGCGCGCGCAGCCCGCGTACGCGGACCTGCCGCTCGTGCTCGCGGGCTTCTCGTTCGGCACCTTCGTGCTGTCGCATGTCGCGAAGCGGCTGCGCGACGCGGGCGAGTCGATCGAGCGGATGGTGTTCGTCGGTACGGCCGCGAGCCGCTGGCAGGTCGCCGACGTGCCGGAGAACACGCTCGTGATCCACGGTGAAACCGACGACACCGTGCCGATCGCATCGGTGTACGACTGGGCGCGGCCGCAGGAGCTGCCGGTCGTCGTGATCCCCGGCGCCGAGCATTTCCTCCATCGCAAGCTGCATGTGCTGAAGCGCATCATCGTCGACGCGTGGCGCTAGCCGGCACGCGGGCGCCGGCGTAACGACCGGCGGCTCGCGTTGCGCACCGGCACCCGCCGAATGCGCGATCGACCACACGACATCGCGCCGCACCGCGCGCGCAACCGGACTTGCACACCGCCTGCGCGCCTTTCGCGCGGCTTCGGGCGATTTTCCGCAGCATGCCCGCGCTATCCTCCCGAAGCCGGCGTGCGGCCGCCCGCGATCGTGCGGTGTCCGGCGCCCATCGGCACCGACGTGCTGCGCGTTCGCGCCCGTGGCGGCGCTGCAAATCCTCGCGATGCCGCCGGATATCGCTGCGGTTTGTGCGTTGTCACGAACACGATTGCGCCGGCACGTCGGCGCCGCGCGGCACGGGACACGACACCCGGTTCGCGAAAACGCCGTTCGCGGCCACGTATAATGGCCGCATTTCGCGTCGCCCGCGGCCCGGCTGGGCGCATGCGGCGCTCGTTTCGCCGCCTGTCCGCCCGCTCGCGACGGCCGCGAACCGAACGCGTCCGCACGAGTCCAACCGGCGCGTTTCGCGTCGCCCGACGATGTCGGGCGAGTGACCGGAACGCCCGCCGCCTTGCCGTTCAACCCTGCGCGTTTCGCACCGCACTTTCTGCCATCAGCCTGAATCGATCATGCGTCTGTCTCCCCAAGGCCTCAAGTCCCTCGCTTCCTCCATCGCCTTCGGCACCGCCGCGCGCAACGTCGCGCGCAACGTCGCGCTCGGCGTGATGCTGCCCGTCGCGCTCGCGTCGACGATCGTCGTCGCCGAGGCGAAGCCGGCCGCCAAGGCCAAGGCCGCGCATGCGGCACCGGCCGCCGCTGCCGAGCAGTTCACCGGCGCGCCCGCGGTCTACATGCCGGGCGCGGTGCCGCCGCCGGGCGTGAATGCGCGTTCGTGGGTGCTCGTCGACGCGACGAGCAACACGGTGCTCGCATCGGGCAACGCGGACGAGCGCGTCGAGCCCGCGTCGCTGACGAAGCTGATGACGGCCTACCTGGTGTTCGAGGCGCTCGACAAGAAGAAGATCTCGATGGAGCAGATCGTCACGCCGAGCGATGCGGTGCGCCGCGTCGGCCGCGACGAGTCGCGCATGTTCATCGAGGCGAACAAGCCGGTGTCCGTGCACGACCTCGTGTACGGGATGATCATCCAGTCGGGCAACGACGCCGCGATCGCGCTGGCCGAACTCGTCGGCGGCAGCGAAGGGCAGTTCGTCACGCTGATGAACGACGAGGCGCAGCGTCTCGGCATGAAAGGCACGCACTTCGCCGACGTGAACGGCATGCCGGACCCGAACCACTACACGACGGCCGGCGACCTCGCGAAGCTGTCCGCGCACCTGATCCGCGATTTTCCGCAGTACTACGGCATCTTCTCGGAGAAGGAATTCAAGTACAACAACATCCGCCAGGGCAACCGCAACCGTCTGCTGTGGCTCGACCCGACGGTCGACGGCCTGAAGACGGGCCATACGCAGGCAGCCGGCTACTGCCTGATCGCGTCGGCGAAGCGCGCGATTCCGGGTGTCGACGGCCAGCGCCGCCTGGTGTCGGTGATGATGGGCGAACAGAAGGAAGGCGAGCGCACGCAGGACAGCATGAAGATGCTGAACTACGGCTACAGCGCGTTCGATTCGGTGCGCCTGTTCAAGGGCGGCCAGGCGATCTCGACGCCGCGCATCTACAAGGGCAAGGAAAACACCGTGCAGGTCGGCGTGAAGGGCGACCAGTGGGCGACCGTGCCGCGCGGCCTCGGCGACAAGGTCAAGACGGAAGTCGACGTCAACGCGCCGCTGATCGCGCCGCTCGCGGAAGGCCAGCAGGTCGGCACCGTGAAGATCGTCGCCGACGGCAAGACGCTGTCCGAATTCCCGGTCGTCGCGCTGCAGGCCGTGCCGGAAGCCGGTATCTTCGGGCGTATCTGGGACTCGATCCTGCTGATGTTCAGCAAGAAGAAGTAAGCACGACGGGCCTTTGTTTTTACGACTTCATCCCCATCTGTCATAGCCATGAGCCAAGCCGAATTCGAACCGATCGTCTACCTCAGCGTCTCGTCGCAGGAGGAACTGGTGCCGCTGTCCGAAGCCCGTGTGCCGGTGCTCGACCGCGGGTTCATCTTCGGCGACGGCGTGTATGAAGTCGTCCCCGTTTATGCGCACGACGGCGCGCACGTGCCGTTCCGGATCGAACAGCATCTGGAGCGGCTCGCGCGCAGCCTGAAGAAGATCGGCATCGACAACCCGCACGCCGCCGCCGGCTGGCGCGCGCTGATCGAGCGCGTCGTCGCGGCGAATGCCGAAGGCCTCGGCGACGGCAATGCGCTCGTCTACCTGCAGGTGACGCGCGGCGTCGCGAAGCGCGGCCATGCGTTCCCGGCGAACGCGGTGCCGACGGTGTTCGCGATGACGAGCCCGCTGCGCCTGCCGTCGGAAGAAGAGCGCGCGAAGGGCGTGCGTTGCGTGACGGCGGAGGATCGCCGCTGGCTGCATTGCGACATCAAGTCGATCTCGCTGCTCGGCAACGTGCTGATGGCGCAACACGCGGCCGAACGTGACGCGTTCGAGACGCTGCAGTTGCGCGACGGCTACCTGACCGAAGGCTCGTCGTCGAACGTGTGGATCGTGAAGAACGGCGAGCTGATCGCGCCGCCGCGCAGCAACAAGATCCTCGAGGGGATCCGTTACGCGCTGGTCGAGCAGCTGGCCGTCGAATGCAAGATCCCGTTCACCGCGCGCGAGATCGGCGAAGCGGAGTTGCGCGCGGCCGACGAGATCATGATCACGTCGGCCACGAAGGAAGTGCTGCCCGTCACGTCGCTCGACGATCTGCCCGTGCAGGGCGGCAAGCCGGGCCCCGTGTTCGCGGCGCTGTACGACGCGTACCAGCGTGCGAAGGCACGCGAGTTTGAACAGTTTGACCTAACCCGGAGAAAATGATGAGCGAACCGACCAAAACCGTCGAGGTCACCGGCGCGATCGAGACCCGGAAGGAGTCGCTGCTGGAGTTCCCGTGCGATTTCCCGATCAAGATCATGGGCAAGGCGCACCCCGAGTTCAAGGACACGATCTTCAAGGTCGTCGCCGTTCACGACAACGAGATCGATGTCGAGAAGATCGAGGAGCGCGCGTCGAGCGGCGGCAATTACACGGGCCTCACGATCACCGTGCGCGCGACGAGCCAGGAACAGCTCGACAACATCTACCGCGCACTGACCGGCCATCCGATGGTCAAGGTCGTACTCTAAGCGCCTCCTTCCTGCGCGCACTCGGCGGGGGTCTTCCCCGCCGCGCGCCGCGCGTCCAGTTCGTTGCACAGCCGCTTGTATTCGGCGACCTCCTCGAGCAGCCAGGTCCTGAATGCCTGCACGCGCGGCGTGTTCAGCAGCGGCGGCGGACACACGAAAAAATAGTGCCACGGGCTCGGCCCGTCGATGTCGAACAGGCGCACGATGCGCCCGTCCAGCAGGTCGTGCACCGCGAGCGAGCGGCGCACCAGCGCGATGCCCTGGCCGTCGATCGCGGCCAGCAGCAGGTTCGACGAATCCTGGTACAGAATCCCCCGCTTCGGCTCGGTCAGCGTATCGAGCCCGGCCGCGTCGAACCACGGCCGCCACAGCTCGTCGTCCGAGCGCAGCAGGTTGTAGTGCACGAGATCGGCGGGCGTCTGCGGCAGCTTGCCGCCATTCAGCGTCGGTGAGCACGCCGGAAAAAACACTTCCTCGAACAGCGGCTCGACGTGCAGCCCAGGATAGCTGCCGAAGCCGAAGCGGATCGCGAGATCGACGTCGTCGCGCGCGAAATCGGTGAGCGAATTGGTCGACTGCAGCTCGACGTCGATTTCCGGATGCCGCTCGATGAACGAGCCGATGCGCGGCGTGATGAAGCGCGCGGCGAACGACGACAGCATCGACACCACGAGCCGCCGGTCGCGGTCGCTCGCGCGCACGTCGCGCGTCGCGTCGGCGATCACCATCAGCGCGGTGCGGATCTGCTGCGCGTAGCGCATGCCGGCGTCGGTCAGGCACAGCCGCTTGCCGTTGCGCGTGAAAAGCTGCACGCCGAGCTCCTCCTCGAGCGCGCGCACCTGGTGGCTCACCGCGCCGTGCGTGACGTACAGCTCGTCGGCGGCGCGCGAGAAATTCTCGTGACGGGCGGCGGCTTCGAACGCGCGAATCGCGTTCAATGCAGGCAGCTGGCGGAGGTCCATTTGCTAATTTTCCTCACATCGACGTGAAAATTGGTCGTTTGGTCGGACGCCTTGAAGTGACTACGATTGTAGCCATCGAAGCATTTATTGGCGGAGTCGATCATGCAAGAAATTTCTTCAAGCATCACGTTCGAAATCCCCGCGGGCGAAACCGTGCCGATGAAGGTGCAACGCAGCACGCGGCTGATTGTCCAGTGCGGGCCGATCTGGGCCACGCGCAGCAACGACGTCGACGACTACTTCCTGGTCGATGGCGAGACGCTGAAGCTGCGCCGCGGCGAGCGGCTGTGGCTCAGCGCGGAAGGCCGGGAGGGCGCGTGCGTCGCATTCTCGGTGTCGCGGCCGACCAGGGAAGTCGCGCTCGGCGGGCTGGCACGGCTGCGCGAACGCGTCGCCGCGCTGTTCCACGACGGATGGCGCACGGTTTGACCGCCATTTCCTCCGACGGATACTGACCATCCGTCCCTTTCCCCGGCCGGCGAGACGCATGGGTTTTCGGTAAACTAACGCCCATGTCCGTTTCGCCGGTTTCCATCGTGTCCACGCCTGTCGCCGTCTCCGCATCGCCCGCCGAATCGCCGGATCACCCGGTCACCGTGCGCTGGCGGGGCGTCGAGGCCTACGAGACGAGCTTCGACGCGATGCGCGCGTTCACCGACACGCGCACGGCCGACACCGGCGACGAGCTCTGGGTGGTCGAGCATCCGCCCGTCTACACGCTCGGCCAGGCGGGCGACCCGGCCCACCTGCTGGTGGCCGACAGCGGCGTGCCGCTCGTGAAGGTCGACCGCGGCGGGCAAATCACTTACCACGGCCCCGGCCAGATCGTCGTCTACCTGCTGCTGGACTTGCGCCGGCGCAAGCTGATGGTGCGCACGCTCGTGACGAAGATCGAGGAGGCCGTGATCGAAACCCTCGCGGCGTATAATCTCGCTTCGGTCCGCAAGGCGGGCGCGCCGGGGATCTACGTGGCATCCGGCGTGCACGAAGGCGCGAAAATCGCGGCCCTCGGCCTGAAGATCCGCAACGGCTGCAGCTATCACGGGCTGAGCCTGAACGTGAAGATGGATCTGCGCCCGTTTCTTGCGATCAACCCGTGCGGCTATGCCGGACTGGAAACCGTCGACATGGCGAGCCTCGAGGTTGCCGCCGACTGGAACGACGTCGCCCACACGCTGGTGCGCCGTCTGATCGCCAACCTCGACGGCGCATCCGCAGCCGCCGACAAGCCGCAGGCACTGGAACAATCGAATGACTGACGTTACCGCTTCTCCCGCACCGGCCGATTCGGCCGCGACCGCTGCCTACGATCCGACCGCCAAGCAGAAGGCGCAGGCGAAGACGGCGCGCATCCCGATCAAGGTCATTCCGATCGAGAAGCTGAAGAAGCCCGAGTGGATCCGCGTGAAGGCGGCCACCGGCAGTTCGCGCTTCAACGAGATCAAGACGATCCTGCGCGAGCACAACCTGCACACCGTGTGCGAGGAAGCGAGCTGCCCGAATATCGGCGAATGCTTCGGCAAGGGCACCGCGACGTTCATGATCATGGGCGACAAGTGCACGCGCCGCTGCCCGTTCTGCGACGTCGGCCACGGCCGTCCCGATCCGCTCGACACCGATGAGCCGAAGAACCTCGCGCGCACGATCGCCGCGCTGAAGCTCAAGTACGTGGTGATCACGAGCGTCGACCGCGACGACCTGCGCGACGGCGGCGCCGCCCACTTCGTCGAATGCATTCGCGAAACGCGCGCGCAGTCGCCGGAAACGCGCATCGAGATCCTGACGCCGGACTTCCGCGGCCGCCTTGACCGCGCGATCTCGATCCTGAACGCCGCGCCGCCCGACGTGATGAACCACAACCTCGAAACGGTGCCGCGCCTGTACAAGGAAGCGCGCCCGGGTTCGGACTACGCGCACTCGCTGAAGCTGCTGAAGGACTTCAAGGCGCTGCATCCGGACGTCGCGACGAAGTCGGGCCTGATGGTCGGCCTCGGCGAGACCGAAGAGGAAATCCTGCAGGTGATGCGCGACCTGCGCGCGCACGACGTCGACATGCTGACGATCGGCCAGTATCTGCAGCCGTCCGAGCACCACCTGCCGGTGCGTGCGTACGTGCATCCGGATACGTTCAAGATGTACGAGGAAGAGGCGTACAAGATGGGCTTCACGCACGCGGCAGTCGGCGCGATGGTGCGTTCGAGCTATCACGCCGATCTGCAGGCGCATGGCGCCGGGGTGGTCTGAGCGCCGCGTTGGCGTTACCGCAGCCTTTACGCAGTCGAAAAAGCCCGCAGCGATGCGGGCTTTTTTGCTGGTGCGGCTGAGATCCCTGCATTCGCACGACAATCGCCATCCGACCGGACGGACGATCCGGTTCAGCGTGGAAAGCAAAGCTGAAACGGCATCGATAGCTTCGCAGGATAAGTTCGCTCCCGCCGCGCGCAAAGCTCCTATAGTCGGCTCTCCCGCAGCAATGCCCGCATCCGAAGGAGAGCCGCATGTCCCGTTTCAGCTTCATTCGCCGCGCCGTCGTTGCGCTGACCGCCTTGGCCGCGTTCGGCGCGGCGCACGCCGAATCGCGCGAAGTCGTGATCGCGTACCAGGACATGGTCGTGCCGTGGCGCTACGCGCAGGCGAGCGGTGAAGTCGAAAAGGCGACCGGCTACAAGGTCACGTTTCGCAAGCTCGACAGCGGCGCCGACGTGATTCGCGCGCTCGCGTCGGGCTCCGTGCAGCTCGGCGAAGCCGGGTCGAGCCCGATCGCGGCCGGGCTGTCGCAAGGGCTCGACATCTCGCTGTTCTGGGTGCTCGACAACATCAACGACGCCGAGGCGCTCGTCGCGCGCAACGGCTCGGGCGTCACCAGCATCGCGGCGCTGAAGGGCAGGAAGATCGGCGTGCCGTTCGTGTCGACGTCGCATTTCCATACGCTCGTCGCGCTGCAGGCCGCGGGCGTCAATCCGAACGACGTGAAAATCGTCAACCTGCGTCCGCCCGAAGTCGCGGCCGCCTGGGCGCGCGGCGACATCGACGCGACCTATATCTGGGATCCCGTGCTGGCGAAGGTCAAGCAGTCGGGCACCGTGCTGACGACGTCGGGCCGGGTTGCGAAAGAAAGCGGCAAGGCAACCTTCGACGGCTTCGTCGTGAGCCGCAAGTTCGCGCGCGAGAACCCCGAGTTCGTCACGCGCTTCGTGAAGGTGCTCGCCGCCGCCGATGCCGACTACCGCACGCATGCGGCTGCGTGGAAAGCCGGCTCGCCGCAGGTCGCAGCGGTGGCGAAGGTGTCGGGCGCGAACGTGCAGGACGTGCCGGCCAGCCTCGCGCTCTACGCATTCCCGACGGCGGCCGAGCAGGCGTCGCCGATGTGGCTCGGCGGCGGTGCGCAATCGGGCGCCGCGAAGTCGCTCGCGGCCACCGCCGCGTTCCTCAAATCGCAGGGCACGATCCAGACGGTGCTGTCCGACTATTCGGCCGGCGTCGATCCGCAGTTCGTGCAGAAGGCCGCGCGCTGAGCGCGCGGCCACGCAACGTATCGCGGAGCATCTCTCATGAGCACGCTGGAAGTCCGTCAGGTATCGGTTGCCTATCCGGGCGAGCGCGGTCGGCCGACGACGCACGCGCTCGCGCGCGTCGACCTGCGCATCGATGCGGGTGAATTCGTCGTCGCGCTCGGCGCGTCCGGGTGCGGAAAGACGACGCTTCTGAACTGCATGGCCGGCTTCGTCGCGCCGACCACTGGCGACGTGCGCGTCGACGGCGTGCCGGTCACGGGCCCGGGCGCCGATCGCGGTGTCGTGTTCCAGAAATATGCGCTGTTGCCGTGGCTCGACGTGCTCGACAACGTCGCGCTCGGGCTGCGCTTCGCGCGCGTATCGAAGGCCGAACGCGAAGCACGGGCGCGGGAGATGCTTGCGCTGGTCGGGCTCGACAAGCATGCGCATGCGCGCGTGTACGAACTGTCGGGCGGGATGCAGCAGCGTGTCGGCATCGCGCGTGCGCTCGCGAGCGACCCGCGCGTGCTGCTGATGGACGAGCCGATGGGCGCGCTCGACGCGATGACGCGCGGCACGATGCAGGCGCTCGTGCTCGACGTGTGGGCACGCACCGGCAAGACGGTGTTCTTCATCACGCACGACGTCGAGGAGGCGCTGTTCCTCGCGACGCGTCTCGTCGTGATGACGCCGGGCCCCGGCCGGATCGCCGAAACCTTCGAGTTGCCGTTCGCGCGTCGCTATGTCGAATCGCGCGATGCGCGCGCGGTGAAGTCGTCGCCCGATTTCATCGGGTGGCGCGAGCGGCTGATCGCGTATCTGCATCGCGACGAAACCGTCGGGGAAGCCGCGTGACGCGCGAGCTGGCGCGGCAGGGCGCGTCCGTCGGGCGCGGCCGGATCAGCACTTTGCACAGGCAGGACAGCATGAGCACGCAGGATTCGTGGGCGGCCGATCGCACGGCCGCGGGTTTGGAGCAGGACGAGCGCACGACGCGGTGTCCCGCGGCGGCGCGCCTCGCGCGCGCGTCGCACCGTTACCGCTTGCCGGGGCAGGGAAAGACCGCGGGGCTGAGCGCGGCGATGGTCGCGGCGCTGGCCGTGCTGTGGTGGGTCGCGACGCATCGGCAGTGGCTGCCGCCGCTGTTCCTGCCCGCGCCGGAAGCCGTATGGACGGCCTTCGTCGACGCGTGGCACGGCCGCATCCAGGGCGGCCTGCCGCTGTCCGAGCATCTGCTGTGGAGCGCCGCGCGCGTGTTCGGCGCATTCCTGCTCGCGACCGCGATCGGCGTGCCGGCCGGCATCCTGATGGGTGTGAGCCGCGTCGCGCGCGGCGTGCTCGATCCGCTGCTGGAGTTCTACCGGCCGCTGCCGCCGCTCGCGTACCTGCCGCTCGTCGTGATCTGGTTCGGCATCGACGAAACGGCGAAGCTCGCCGTGATCTTCCTCGCGTGCTTCGCGCCGATCGCGATGGCCGCGCGCGCCGGCGTGCGCGCGGCGACGGTCGAGCAGATCAACGCCGCGTATTCGCTCGGCGGCAGCTTCGCGCAGATCGTGCGGCACGTGGTGCTGCCGGCCGCGCTGCCGGAGATCCTCACGGGGCTACGGATTGCGATCGGCTTCGGCTGGACGACGCTCGTCGCGGCCGAGATGGTCGCCGCGACGGCCGGGCTCGGGCAGATGGTGCTCAACGCATCGAGCTTCCTGCGCACCGACATCGTCGTGATGGGCATCCTGATCATCGGCGTGATCGCGTGGCTGTTCGATCTCGCGATGCGGTGGGTCGAGCGGCGGATCGTGCCGTGGAAGGGCAGGGGCTGAGCGGGCGTCGAGATCGTCCTCGCGTTCCTCGATCCGATCGCGTTGCCGACTGCAGCCTGGCTCGGTGCAGGTTGCGCGCGGCGGCCGGCCCGAATGCCGCCCGCTCCGACCAGCCGCAGCCGTGCCTTCGGTGGCTGGTCCGCGATTCCTCCGTGCAAAACGAACTCGTGGGCGGCAACTGCTGGCTGTCACGCCCAAAAACAAATTGTCTGTCGGTGCGCGCCAATTCTTCATAAGATACTTTTATCTCAAGCAAAGAAGGCGCAGCGCAGCGCATCGAGGAGACGATACGGATGGACAAGGAACTGTGGCGCCTGAGCGCAACGGAGGTCGTGGCAAATCTGACGCAACGCGAATGCCTGGCCCAGGAGGTCGTCGCGAGCTGTCTCGCGCGGCACGATGCCGTCAATCCGCAGACCAACGCGGTCGTCGACGTGCTTGCTGACGACGCGATGCGGGCCGCGGCTGACGCGGACGCGCGGATCGTCCGAGGGGCACGGGTCGGCCCGCTGCACGGCGTGCCGGTGACGGTGAAGGTCAATGTCGACATGACCGGGCGTGCGACGAGCAATGGCGTCGCCGCCTATCGCGACGTCGTGGCGGTCGCCGACAGCCCGGTCGTTGCGAATCTGCGCAAGGCAGGCGCGATCATCATCGGCCGTACCAATACGCCCGCGTTTTCGCTGCGCTGGTTTACCGACAACGAGCTGTACGGCCGGACGCTGAATCCGTGGGTGCCCGGCCTGACATCCGGCGGATCCAGCGGCGGTGCGGCTGTCGCGGTGGCGACCGGCGTGGGCGCGATCGCGCACGGCAACGATCTGGGCGGCTCGATTCGATATCCGGCGTATGCGTGCGGCGTTGCGGGATTGCGCCCGAGCCAGGGGCGCGTGCCTGCGTTCAATCCGAGTCAGGCGCACGAGCGGACTCCGGCCGTTCAGCTTGCGTCGGTGCAGGGGCCGCTTGCACGCACGGTGGCCGATCTGCGTCTCGCGCTGCGGGCATTCGCTGCGCCGGATCTCAACGATCCCTGGTGGGTGCCGGCGCCGTTGAGTGTCGACGCGGGGCCGACGCGCGTCGCGTTGTGCCGGCAGATGGACGGCATCGAGGCCGATCCGGCGGTGCTCGACGCGCTCGATTTCGCCGCCGGCTGCCTCGATGCGGCCGGCTATTCCGTCGTGTACGCGACGCCGCCGGCGCTGCAGGAAGCGGCCGATCTGTGGCTCGCGTTGACGACGGCCGAAATGGCGGCCGGCATGGGCGATGCGATCGATGCCTACGGCGACGACGCGGTCCGGGCCGCTTACGCGAGCATGATGCATCTCGCGACGTCGCTCGACACGGTCGGCTACATGAACGCGCTGTCGCGGCGATCGTCGGTGCTGCGCCATTGGCAGGGCTTTTTCGCCCGTCATCCCTTGCTGCTGATGCCGGTGTCCTGGCAGCGCCCGTTCCCGATCGATGCGGACCGCCGCGGAGACGACGCGATGCGGCGCATTCTGGATGCGCAAAGCCCGATGCTCGCCACCGCGATTCTCGGCCTTCCGGGCCTGTCCGTGCCGGTTGGCGCGGTGGATGGGCTGCCGGTCGGCGTGCAGCTGGTGGCCGGGCGCTTTCAGGAAGGCCGTTGCCTCGCGGCTGGCGAGGTGATCGAGGCGCGTTGCGGTGTGACGACGCCGATCGATCCGCGACGCGGTCCGTTGCACTGAACGGCGCGCCGCGCAGGCAGACGCTGTTGATCGGCATGCGACATCGCCGAGCGCGGCCGCTTGCCGGGCTGCACGCGATTCGCGACCGGCCGGCCGTTGTCGTTCGACACGAACGAGAAATCGGTGAGCTGGTTGTTCAGCATGAACAGAACGGGCCGGGTTTCGTGTCGATCGAAACCCGGCCCGTACTGAATGATGCTGTCGGCAATGCCGCGACGGCTTACCAGCGATAGCCGGCGCCGACTGCCACGGTGCCTCGTGTATTGGTCGACCCGGACGCCTTGGCGACCCAGCGACCGTTGCGGGTAGCGGTCGACAGGCCGAACGCGACGGCCGACTGACCGCTGTACGCGCCGCCGGCAATCGACACCATGCTTTCTCCCGCCAGCGATGCCTGCGGCACTCGGTTCGGTCTTGAATCACGTGCTGTTGCATCAGACGATCGTCGGTCAGGAAGCGCTGATGCAGATGGAAATGGCCGTCGATGATCCAGACGTCATCATTGCATGCACGGGTGGAGGTTCGAATTTCGCGGGCCTGGTTTTCCCGTTCCTCGGTCGGCAATTACGCGGTGGACGAACCCGTCGCTACATCGCGGCAGAACCGTCGGCGTGCCCTTCATTGACGCGCGGACAGTACGCTTATGACTTCGGCGACACAGCCGGCATCACGCCGCTCGCGAAGATGCACACGTTGGGTTCGACTTTCATCCCACCGGGACCCCATGCCGGGGGGCTTCGCTATCACGGCATGGCGCCGTTGGTGTCGCACGTCCGCGAGCTGGGCCTTATCGAGGCCATGGCTTTTCCGCAAACCGAGTGCTTTCGCGCAGGGCAATTGTTCGCGCGTTGCGAAGGCATCATTCCCGCGCCGGAAGCCACGCATGCCGTCGCCTGCGCCATCCAGGTGGCGTTGCGATGCAAGCGGGACGGTCGGTCGGAGAGCATCCTGTTCAATCTGTCAGGGCATGGTCATTTCGACACGAGTGCATATCAGAGCTTCAGCGCGTCGAAGCTGAGTGACCGCGCTCATGATGAAGCCGATATGGCGACTGCGCTCGCCAAGCTGCCGGTCATCGCTTGACGTCGCGCCGACGCGCGGGGCGTCGGCGCGGCATCGTTTCAAGCCGCATTGCCGCGGCGATAGAGGCTGAGGGCAATCGCCAGTCCGGCCAGCATGCTGGCGCAGCCGCGATTGAGCCATTTAAGCGCTTGTCCGGACATTACTTTCATCACGTGGTAACCGCTCACTGCGTAGATACCCATCAACAGGATGTCGATCAGAGCGGTGAGGATCGCTAACGTCGCGTACTGCGTCGAGACGTTCGATTGAGGTTGGATGAACTGAGGCAGAAATGCCGAGAAGAACAGCAGCCCCTTCGGATTCGACAAGGCGACGAGCAGCGAGCGCTTGAATGCGGAGCGGCCGTCCCGCGCACCGTCCGCTCGCACGGCGTCGGTTGATGGCACGGTCGCGGGGGCGTGCCAAAGCACCCATGCGAGATACAGCAAGTATGCGGCGCCTGCCCACTTAAGCATGACGAACAGGTGTTCCGAAGCCTGCATGATCGCGCCGAGCCCGCACCCGACTGCACCGATCAGGATCAAATCGGACAGCGCTGCCCCGGCGATTCCATAAGCCGCGATGCGCATGCCGCGCGTGGCGCCGTTATTCAGCGCCAACAGCATCGTGGGGCCTGGTGTGACCGTGACGGCGGATACAGCAATGACGTACAGCAGGAGTGTCGTCGAATTCATGTCACGGCTCCTGAATGGGGGCACAGATAGCCGGTTTAATGCCGCAAGTTCGGACAGGATACCTTTACTTTGCATCTGCCCGGACTGTCGAGGCGGTGGTGGGTTTTCGAGTCTGGTTGATATCAATCATCGTTGTTATTGCACGAAATGGAGGGGAATCTTGAGCGACATAGTCGTCATGAAGAAAATCATTAAGCGCAGTGACCTTACGCTGTTGCGGCCTGAACAACTGCTGCCCATTGAGGAGTTCATCAAGGCTCGCGTACAAGACGTTTCCCGCGAGATCGAGGCGCTGGGTTGCTGGCGCTATCCATTGCTGATTGAGCAGGACACGCACGTCATCATGGACGGCCATCATCGGTGGGAATTCGCGTTGCGGTCCGCGTTGTCCCGGGTACCATGCCTGTTGCTCGACTATTCCCGCGTGATCCTTGCCTCACGTCGTGCGGAGCTCGCGCTCTCGCCTGCGGACGTGATCGCGCGCGGGCTGCAGCGTCATCCGTATCCCGCGAAGACGACCCGCCACCAATTGCGCACCCCTGTCGAATTTCAATGCGATGTGGCGCATGCCGAGTTGCGAGGCGATGACACCGAGCGCGAGGTTGTCGTCCGGTAGTCATGTTCTGTCGCCACGGTCTTGTCGTGCAACCCGCGTCGCCGATCATTGGTGCGCTTGCGCGATGCGCCGCCGGATCGAACGCCACGCAAGCCAGTCGAACCGGGCGCGGGCCGCGTCGGGCCCGCCCGTCAATCCCCCATCGCAACCCCTTCACGCCGCGGGTCCGCGCCGCCGAACCACACCGTTTGCCCCTGCACGTTCAGCCGCTGGATCCCCTGCAGCCCCGAGTTCATCTCGACGACCTGCACGTCGTGCCCGCGACCCTTCAGCCCGTCGGCAAGCGCATCCGACACGCGGCCGCGCTCGAGCTGCGTCGGCCCGTTCATCGACCCGAAGTTCGGCAGCGCGATCGCCTGCTGCATCGTCATGCCCCAGTCGAGCACGCCGACCAGCGTCTTCGCGACGTGATTGATGATCGCGGGGCCGCCGGCCGAGCCGACGATCATCGTCACCTGCTTCGTCTTCTTGTCGAACACGAGCTCCGGCGACATCGCCGAACGCGGCCGCTTGCCGGGCTGCACGCGGTTGGCGACCGGCCGGCCGTTGTCGTTCGACACGAACGAGAAATCGGTGAGCTGGTTGTTCAGCATGAAGCCGCGCACCATCAGCCGCGAGCCGAACGCGTCCTCGATGCTCGTCGTCATCGACAGCGCCTGGCCGTAGCGGTCGACGATCGCGATGTCGGACGTCGACGGCAATTCGGGGCTGCGGTCGTCGGCCATCGCGAGCGTCGCGCCCTGCGGCGCGCCGGCCTGCACGACGCCCATGCTGCTGTCGCCGATCAGCCGCGCGCGCTGCGCGAGGTAGGTCCTGTCGGTGAGGCTTGCCCAGTTGCCGCCCGGCAGCGGCACGAAATCGGGATCGGCGACATAGCGCGCGCGATCCGCATACGCGAGGCGCCCGGCTTCGCTGAACAGGTGCGCGGCGAACGGCGTCGGCTCGTAGCCGACGTCGTTGCGCACCGGCTTCTGCGCGCCGATCTGCTGCCAGTCGGGCATCGCTTCGAGGATGCCGAGCATCTGCGCGATCGCGAGACCGCCGGACGACGGCGGCGGCATCCCGCAGACGACCGAGCGCCGGTAGTCCGCGCACAGCGGCGTGCGCACCTTCGTCTTGTAGCGTGCGAGATCCTGGAGCGACAGCAGGCCCGGATTGGTCGGGTGCTTGCGGACCTTGGTGACGATGTCGCGCGCGATCGCGCCGGTGTAGAACGCGTTCGCGCCGCGGTCGGCGACCTGGCGCAGCACGGTCGCGAGCGCGGGGTTCTTCAGCACCGTGCCGGCCGCCTTCGGCGTGCCGTCCGGATTGTAGAAGTACGCACGCGCCGCTGGGTCGTTCTTCAGGTACTTGTCGTTCGCGATCAGCGTCGCGAGCCGCGGGCTGATCGTGAAGCCGTGCTCGGCGAGCCGGATCGCGGGCTGGAACAGCCGGCGCCACGGCAGCTTGCCGTGCGCGCGGTGCGCGGCGTCGAGCATGCGCAGCACGCCCGGCGTGCCGACCGAGCGCCCGCCGACGACGCCTTCGTAGAAGCCCATCGGCTGGCCGGTCGGCCCGTAGAACAGGCGGTCGGTCGCGGCGGCCGGCGCGGTTTCGCGGCCGTCGTACGCTTGCGTTGCCTTGCCGTCGAAGTACAGCATGAACGCGCCGCCGCCGATCCCCGACGATTGCGGCTCGACGAGCGCGAGCACCATCTGCGTCGCGATCGCGGCGTCGATCGCGGTGCCGCCGGCCTTCAGCATCTCGTAGCCGGCCTGCGTCGCGAGCGGGTTCGCGGCCGCGATCATGCTGTGCTGCGAGGTCCAGCCCGGCTTGTCGACCCAGCCGGACGACAGCTCGGGCGCATGGAAGCCGGGCAGCGGCACGGCGGCGCCCGATGCGGCGGCCACCGGGACGACGGCGCCCGACGGCGCGGACGGGGACGTGCAGCCGGCGTTGAGAGCGATGAGCGCGACGGCGGCGAGCAGCGTCCAGGGACGCGAATGCGGACGAATCCGGTCGAACATTGAACCCTCGGCAGCAGTGAATTCGAATGAAGCGATGGTGCGGGCGCAACGGGGCTGCGCGCCCCGGCGCGCTATTGTCGCCGCGAGGCCGGCGGATTGTCATCCGACAGGAAACCCTGACGCATCGCGCCGGGCCCGCCCCGGCCGGTCTTTCCGGCCTGTTCGAGGATGAACTCTATGAACGTCGACGTCGCACGCGTGTGGTGCCGGTTCGGCATGTAGAGCATGTACATGTGCGTGCCGAAGATGCTGAGCCGGTATGCGTCGAGCGACGTGACGACGGCGCCGCGCCGCATGTCGTCCTGCATCACGTAGTCGGGCACGATGCCGACGCCGATCCCCGCGAGGATCGCCTGGCGCAGGAACAGGAAGTTCTCCGAAATCAGTGTGGGCTCGAGCAGCACCTCGTGCCGCTCGTCGCCGAGATACGCGGCGATCCTGAGCTGGCGGCCCATCACCGTCGCGGTGACGACCGGCGCGGCGGCCAGCGCGCCGAGGCTCGCGGGCATCCCGTGCGCGGCCGCGAACGCGGCCGACGCACACGCGACGTAGCGCACCGCGCCCATGTCGCGCGCGACGAGGTTCTGCGGCGGCTCGGGCATCACGCGCACCGCGATGTCGATCTCGTCGCGCATCAGGTCCTCCACGCGGTTCTCGAACACGACGTCGAGCACGATGCCCGGATGCAGCCGCTTGAATGCGAGCAGCCATTCGGACATCACCATCTGCCCGTAGCCGCTCGGCACCGACAGCCGCACGCGCCCCTGCAGGTCCTGGCCGAGCGTCGTCACCGATTCCTCCGCGGCGAGCAGCTCGTTGCGGATGCGCCGGCCGTGCTCGTACAGCTTCAGCCCGATCTCGGTCGGCTCGATGCGCCGCGTCGTGCGCCGCACGAGCTGCTGGCCGATCGAGCGCTCGAGCTGGTTCAGCCGGTAGCTGACGTTCGCCCGGCTCATCTTGAGCCGCTGCGCGGCCTTGCTGAGATTGCCGGCGTCGAGGATCTCGACGAGCAGCGTCAGCGCGTTCAGGTCCATGCGTTCGCTCCTGATCCGTCCCGTTTAACGGTCGGAAAGCATTCAGTGTCAAGTCAGATTTGACAGCTTGTAAAGGCGTGCGGGAATTGTCAATGAATCTCGATCAATCGAGAATCGGTGCATGTCTGGTGCATATGACAGGACAGGAGACACCATGAATTCATCTGCAACACCCCAAGCCGGCACGGTCACGCGCGAGCGGCGCGACAAGGTGCTCGTCGTCACGATCGACCATCCGCCCGTCAACGCGCTGTCGGCCGACGTGCGGCGCGGCCTCGCCGACGCACTCGACGCCGCGCAGGCCGACGACGCGATCCGCGCGGTGCTGATCGTCGGCGCCGGCCGCAACTTCATCGCGGGCGCCGACATTCGCGAATTCGGCAAGCCGCCGGTGCCGCCGTCGCTGCCCGACGTGTGCGAGCGGATCGAGTCCGGCGCGAAGCCGGTCGTGGTCGCGCTGCACGGCGCGACGCTCGGCGGCGGCCTCGAAGTCGCGCTGGCCGCGCATTACCGGCTCGCGGTGCCTGGCGCGAAGCTCGGGCTGCCCGAAGTCACGCTCGGCCTGCTGCCCGGCGCGGGCGGCACGCAGCGTGCGCCGCGCCTGATCGGTGCGAAGGCCGCGCTCGACCTGATGCTGACGGGCCGCCACGCGAGCGCGGACGAAGCGCTCGCGCTCGGCCTCGTCGATCGCGTCGCGCACAGCGACGACACGCTCGCCGAAGGCCTCGCGTATGCGCAGGAACTCGTGTCGCTCGGCGCGCCGGTGCGCCGCACGCGCGATGCGCAGGGGCTCGCCGATCGCGCGGCCGCGCAGGCCGCGATCGACGCGGCGCGCGCGGAACTGCCGAAGAAGTCGCGCGGGTTGTTCTCGCCGGCGAAGATCGTCGAAGCGGTCGAGGCCGCGCTCACGCAGTCGTTCGACGCGGGGATGAAGTTCGAACGCAGCCTGTTCCTGCAGTGCATCGACAGCCCGCAGCGCTCGGGCCTCGTGCATGCGTTCTTCGCGGAGCGCGAAGCCGCGAAGGCACCCGAGGTGCGGCGTGCGAGCGCGCGGCCGGTCGAGCGGATCGGCGTGGTCGGCGGCGGCACGATGGGCGCGGGCATCGCGGTCGCGGCGCTTGACGCCGGGCTGCCGGTGACGATGATCGAACGCGACGAAGCGTCGCTCGCGCGCGGCCGCGCGCACGTCGAGAAGGTGTACGACGGCCTCGTCGCGAAAGGCCGGATGACGCCGGCCGCGCACGCGGCGCGGCTCGCGCGCTTCAAGGGCAGCACGTCGTACGACGCGCTCGCGCAGGCCGACGTCGTGATCGAGGCCGTGTTCGAGGACATGACGGTGAAGCAGGCCGTGTTCGCCGAGCTCGCGCGCGTCTGCAAGCCGGGTGCGGTGCTCGCGACCAACACGTCGTATCTCGACATCGACGAGCTGGCCGCGAGCATCGACCGGCCGGCCGACGTGATCGGCCTGCATTTCTTCTCGCCGGCCAACGTGATGAAGCTGCTTGAGATCGTCGTGCCGGCGCGCGTCGGCGCGGACGTCGTCGCGACCGCGTTCGCGCTCGCGAAGCAGTTGAAGAAGACGCCGGTGCGTGCGGGCGTATGCGACGGCTTCATCGGCAACCGGATCCTCGCCGTCTATCGCACGGCGGCCGACTACCTGATGGAAGACGGCGCGTCGCCGTACCAGATCGATCGTGCGGTGCGCGAATTCGGCTTCCCGATGGGGCCGTTCCAGGTGGTCGATCTCGCGGGCGGCGATATCGGCTGGGCGACCCGCAAGCGCCGCGCGGCGACGCGCGATCCGCGCGCGCGCTACGTGGAGATTTCCGACCGGCTGTGCGAGCGCGGCTGGTTCGGGCAGAAGACGTCGCGCGGCTACTACCTGTATCCGGACGGCGCGCGCGTCGGCATGCCGGACCCGGAAGTCGAAGCGATCGTCGCGGCCGAACGCGCGAAGAAGGGCGTCACGCCGCGCACGTTCACCGATGACGAGATCCTGCGCCGCTACCTCGCCGCGATGATCAACGAAGGCGCGAACGTCGTGCACGAGAAGATCGCGCTGCGCCCGCTCGATGTCGACGCGGTGTTCCTGTACGGCTACGGCTTCCCGCGCTATCGCGGCGGCCCGATGCACTACGCGGACACGCTCGGCCTCGCGAACGTGCTCGCCGATATCCGCGCGTTCGCGAAGGAAGATCCGCTGTTCTGGAAGCCGTCGCCGCTGATCGTCGAACTCGTCGCGCGCGGCGCGGATTTCGCGAGCCTGAACCGCGTCGACTGAACGCCAACCGCATTCGCAACGGACCGAAGATGGACCTCAATTTCACTCCCGAAGAGGAAGCCTTCCGCACGGAAGTGCAGCGCTTCCTGCAAGCCGAACTGCCCGAGCGCATCGCGCGCAAGGTGAAGGGCGGCCTGCACCTCACGCGCGACGACATGCGCGAATGGCACGCGACACTCAACGCGCGCGGCTGGCTCGCGAGCCACTGGCCGCGCGAATACGGCGGCCCCGGCTGGAGCGTCGCGCAGAAGTTCCTGTTCGACAACGAATGCGCGCTCGCCGGTGCGCCGCGGATCGTGCCGTTCGGCGTGAACATGCTCGGCCCGGTGCTGATCAAGTACGGCAACGAAGCGCAAAAGCGCCGCTGGCTGCCGCGCATCCTCGACGGCACCGACTGGTGGTGCCAGGGCTACTCGGAGCCGGGCGCCGGTTCCGATCTCGCGGCGGTGAAGACGAGCGCGGTGCGCGGAATCGACGCGCAGGGCGAGCACTACATCGTGAACGGCCAGAAGACGTGGACCACGCTCGGCCATTACGCGAACATGATCTTCTGCCTCGTGCGCACCGCGACCGACGTGCGCAAGCAGGAGGGCATCAGCTTCCTGCTGATCGACATGAACACGCCGGGCGTCGACGTGCGCCCGATCATCACGCTCGACGGTGAGCATGAAGTGAACGAGGTGTTCTTCACAGACGTGCGCGTGCCGGCGGAAAACCTCGTCGGCGAAGAGAACCGCGGCTGGACCTACGCGAAATTCCTGCTTACGTACGAGCGCACCAACATCGCGGGGATCGGCTTCTCGACGGCCGCGCTCGACCGGCTTCGCGCGGTTGCCGCGAAGGTGACGAAGAACGGCAAGCCGCTCGCGGACGATCCGTTCTTCGCGGCGCGTGTCGCGCGCGTCGAGATCGAGCTCGAGAACATGCGCACGACCAATCTGCGCGTGCTGGCCGCGGTCGCGGGCGGCGGCGCGCCGGGCGCGGAAAGCTCGATGCTGAAGATCCGCGGCACGCAGATCCGCCAGGAGATCGCGTCGCTGATGCGGCGCGCGATGGGGCCGTACGCGCAGCCGTTCGTCGACGAAGCGCTCGATGCGGACTACGACGGCGAGCCGGTCGGCCCGGACGAAGCCGCGAGCGCCGCGCAGCAGTACTTCAACAACCGCAAGCTGTCGATCTTCGGCGGCTCGAACGAGATCCAGAAGAACATCATCGCGAAGATGATGCTCGGGCTGTAACGAGGGACGCGACGATGGATTTCCAGCACACAGAAGACCGCCGGATGCTGGCGGACACGTTGAACCGCTTCATCGCCGAACAGTACGCATTCCCGGTGCGCGATCGCATCGCGCAGTCGGCCGAAGGCTTCGATCGCGCGATGTGGCAGCGCTTTGCCGAGCTCGGCACGATCGGCGCGCTGTTTCCCGAAGCAGACGGCGGTTTCGGCGGCGCGGGTTTCGACATCGCCGTGGTGTTCGAATGCCTCGGGCGCGGGCTCGTCGTCGAGCCGTTCCTCGGCGCGCTGCTGGCTGGCCGCGCACTGTCGCTCGCCGGCGGCGATGCGCATCGCGGCAAGCTCGCGGCGCTGCTCGACGGCAGCGCGAGCGCCGCGTTCGCGCACGACGAGCCGGGCTCGCACTACGAACTGACGACCGTGCGCACGCGTGCCGAACGCTCGGGCGACGGTTGGGTGCTGACGGGCGCGAAGGGCGTCGTCGACCAGGCCGCGCAGGCGGCGTTCTTCGTCGTCAGCGCGCGCGTGTCGGGCCATGACGACGATGCGGCCGGCATCGGCCTGTTCGTCGTGCCGGCCGATGCGCCGGGCGTATCGCTGCGCGACTACCGGAAAATCGACGGCGGCCGCGCGGCCGAGGTGCGCTTCGATCGCGTTGCGCTGCCGGCCGATGCCGCGCTCGGCGGGCCGGGCGGCGGCGAAGCGGGCGCGGCGCTGCTCGAACGCGTGCTCGGCTACGGGCTGCTTGCGCTGTCGGCGGAAGCGCTCGGTGCGATGGACGTCGCGAAGGAGCACACACTCGAATACCTGCGCACGCGCAAGCAGTTCGGTATGCCGATCGGCAGCTTCCAGGTACTGCAGCACCGGATGGCCGACCTGCTGCTCGAAGTCGAGCAGGCGCGCTCGGCCGTGATCAACGCGGCCGCGCAGCTCGATGCGCCGCGCGCGGTGCGCGAACGCGCGCTGGCGGCAGCGAAATACAGCATCGGCCGGATCGGCACGCTCGTCGCGGAGGAGAGCATCCAGCTGCACGGCGGGATCGGGATGACGTGGGAGCTGCCGCTGTCGCATTACGCGAAGCGCCTCGTGATGATCGATCACCAGCTCGGCGACGAGGATCACCATCTCGCGCGCTACATCGCGCTGTCGAGACAGTAAAAGCGCACAGCGCGAATGGAGGAGACAAGGATGACGAACGAACCGCGCGCATTGCCGCTGGCCGGCGTGAAGGTGCTCGATTTCTCGCGCGTGCTCGCGGGCCCGTGGTGCGCGATGGTGCTCGCCGATTTCGGCGCGGAAGTGATCAAGGTCGAGCATCCGGCGCGCGGCGACGACACGCGCGACTGGGGGCTGCGGATCGGCGATACCGAGACGACCTACTTCAACAGCGTGAATCGCAGCAAGCGTTCGATCTGCGTGGACCTGCAGACCGAAGCCGGGCAGCGCGTCGCGCGCGAGCTGGCCGCGCAGGCCGACGTGCTGATCCACAACTTCAAGTTCGGCGGCGCGGAAAAGCTCGGCCTCGGCTACGACGCGCTGGCCGAACTGAACCCGCGCCTCGTGCATTGCGCGATTTCCGGCTACGACCGTTCGGGCGCCGAGGCCGCGCGGCCCGGCTACGACCTCGTCGTGCAGGGCGAGGCCGGGCTGATGGCGCTGAACGGCGAGGCCGGCCAGCCGCCGCTGAAGTTCGGCGTCGCGGCGGTCGATCTGTTCACCGGCATGTATTCGGCGCAGGCGATCCTCGCCGCGCTGTACGAGCGCCATGCGACCGGGCGCGGAAGACGCATCGAGATGGCGCTGTTCGACTGCGGGCTGATGATCACCGCGTACTACGGGCTCGACGCGCTGCTGATGGGCGAGGACCCGCCGCGCTACGGCAACGCGCATCCGTCGATCGTGCCTTACGGCGTGTTCGACGCGGCCGACGGCCCGCTCGTGATCACGGTCGGCAACAACACGCAGTTTGCGCGCTTCTGCGATGCGATCGAGCGACCCGACCTCGCGACCGACGCGCGCTACAAGACCAACCTCGGCCGCTCGGAAAACCGCGCCGACCTGCTGCCCGAAATTCGCCGCGAACTCGCGCGGCGGTCGCGCGCGACGCTGCTTGCGGCGCTCGCCGATGCGGGCATCCCGTGCGGCGAAGTGCTCGGACTGCACGAAGCGCTGAGGTCCGAGCGTGCGACCAGCGCGGGGCTCGTCACGCGGCAGCCGCATCCGGTCGCGGGCGGTGTCGACGTGCTCGCGCCGCCGTACCGCTTCGACGGCGCGCGGCTGCCGGTGCGCGGCGCGCCGCCGGTGCTCGGCGCGGATACGGACGCGGTGCTCGGCGGCTGGCTCGGGATGTCGGCCGACGAGGTCGCGCGGCTGCGTGCGGATCGCGTGGTCTGAATCGATATTTGCCGCCGCGGCGCGGGCGGATCGGTTGACGCGCCGGCCATCTACAAAACAATCCTCGCGAAACGACGAGGTCGCCCTGCGGGGACCGGAGTCAGCGCCGAAGCGCTGACCCCGGTCGACCGCGAAGCATGGGACCGGAATAAGCGCTAAAGCGCCAACTCCGGTCGACCGCGAAGCATGGGACCGGAATAAGCGCTAAAGCGCCAACTCCGGTCGACCGCGAAGCATGGGACCGGAATAAGCGCTAAAGCGCTAACTCCGGTCGACACAGGAGACACCATGGAGCTTTCCGTCATCGAATCGGTCACGGCGCGCCGCGACTACCAGCAACTCGTGCGCGCGCGGCGCCGCTTCAGCTTCACGCTGACGGCGCTGATGATCGCGACCTACTACGGCTTCATCCTGCTCGTCGCGCTCGCGCCGCACGTGCTCGCGGCGCCGCTGTACCGTGGCGCGACGACGACGGTCGGGATCGCCGCGGGCGTCGCGATCATCCTGGTCGCGATCGGCCTGACTGCGTGCTACGTGCTGCGCGCGAATCGTGCGTTCGACCGCCGGGTCGACGCGATCCTGCAGCGTTCCTGACGGAGGCCGACATGCGACGCACATCGATCGCGCTCGGCGCGCTTGCCACTCTCGTTTCCTCCGCCGCGCATGCGGTATCGGTCGCGGGCCCGATGCCCGACAAGGTCGAGCTGAACCCGGTCGCGATCGGGATGTTCTTCGCGTTCGTGTTCGCGACGCTCGCACTCACGCGCTGGGCGGCGCGCCGCACGCGCTCGACACGCGACTTCTACACGGCCGGCGGCGGCATCACCGGGCTGCAGAACGGCCTCGCGATCGCGGGCGACTACATGTCGGCCGCGTCGTTCCTCGGGCTGTCGGGGATGGTGTTCATGTTCGGCTTCGACGGGCTCATCTATTCGATCGGCTTTCTGGTCGGCTGGCCGTTCGTGATGTTCCTGATCGCCGAGCCGCTGCGCAACCTCGGCAAGTTCACGTTCGTCGACGTCGTCGCGTACCGCTTCGCGCAACGGCCGATCCGGCTGCTGACTTCAGCGAACGCGCTGACGATCGTCGTGCTGTACCTCGTCGTGCAGATGGTCGGCGCGGGCAAGCTGATCCAGCTGCTGTTCGGGATGTCGTACGGCACGGCGGAGCTGATCGTCGGCATGCTGATGGTGGTCTACGTGTTCTTCGGCGGGATGACCGCGACCACCTGGGTGCAGGTGATCAAGGCCGTGCTGCTGCTGTGCGGCGCGACGCTGCTGGTATTGCTCGCGCTCGGCGAATTCGGCTTCAGCGTCGACGAGATGTTCCGCCGCGCGGTGGCCGTGCATCCGGGCGCGCTCGGCATCATGGGGCCCGGCAAGCTGATCCGCGATCCGGCCAACGCGCTGTCGCTCGGCATCGCGCTGATGTTCGGCACGGCCGGCTTCCCGCACATCCTGATGCGCTTCTTCACGGTGCCGAACGCGAAGGAGGCGCGCAAGTCGGTGCTCTACGCGACCGGCTTCATCGGCTACTTCTACCTGCTGACCTTCGTGATCGGCTTCTCGGCGATCGTGCTGCTCGCGCAGCATCCCGAGTTCTTCAAGCTCGGCGCGAACGGCACGTTCAACCTCACGCACGACCTGCTCGGCGGCTCGAACATGGTCGCGGTGAAGCTCGCGCAGGCGGTCGGCGGGAACTGGTTCTACGGCTTCATCGCGGCCGTCACGTTCGCGACGATCCTCGCGGTGGTCGCGGGCCTGACGCTCGCCGGCGCGACGACGATCTCGCACGACCTGTATGCGCAGATGTGGGCGCGCGGCAAGCCCGACGAGCGCCTGGAGATGCGCATCTCGCGCGCGGCGACGATCGCGCTGTCGGCCGTCGCGATCGGGTTGTCGATCCTGTTCGAGCACGTGAACGTCGCGTTCATGGTCGGGCTCGTCGCGGCGGTGGCCGCGAGCGCGAATTTCCCGGTGCTCGCGATGTCGATCTTCTGGCGCGGGATGACGACGCGCGGCGCGGTGCTCGGCGGCGGCCTCGGCCTCGTGTCGGCGGTGGTGCTCACGGTGCTGTCGAAGTCGGTATGGGTCGACGTGCTGCACCACGCACACGCGCCGGTATTCCTCGACAACCCGGCGCTCGTGTCGGTGCCGCTCGCGTTCATCGGGATCGTCGTCGGCTCGCTCGCGGATCGCGGCGAGCGCGCGCGGCGCGAGCGCGACGCGTTCGCGCAGCAGGAGTTCTACGCGCAAACCGGCCTGCTGGCCGGCGAGGCCGTCCAGCACTGATTCGTCTGATCAAATTGCCCATCCGTCCGGATCGCCGGACGGATATTTTCCGGAAATCCGGAATCCCGGATTTCCTTGTCTGCCGCATTATGAGAAATACAATGAAAACAATGGTTTGAGGGGTTACGGAAACCTGGCATCGACCTTGCGATATAAAACGCACGGCCGCCCACTCGGCCTGACTATTAAACCAAGGAGACAATCGATGACCACAGCCTTCCTCCCCCTCCGGATGTCGTGAGGCATCGCTTGTTGCGGCACGGCAGCCGCGCGGGCGAGTGACTCCCCTGGCATTCGCCCGCGCGCGTGACGCCGTTTCCACCGGCTCATCTACTTCAGCAGGAACCATCGTGAAGAAGAAACCCTTCTACAAAGTGCTCTATGTGCAGGTGATCTTCGCCATCATCGTCGGCGTGATCCTCGGCCACTTCTACCCGGCGCTCGCCACCGACATGAAGCCGCTCGGCGACGGGTTCATCAAGCTGATCAAGATGGTGATCGGTCCGATCATCTTCTGTACGGTCGTCACCGGCATCGCCGGCATGGAGGACATGAAGAAGGTCGGCCGCGTCGGCGGCAAGGCGCTGCTGTACTTCGAGGTCGTGTCGACCTTCGCGCTGCTGCTCGGCCTCGCGGCCACGCACATCCTGCGTCCGGGCGTCGGCTTCAACATCGATCCGGCGACGCTCGACGGCAAGGCCGTCGCGTCGTACGCGGCGAAGGCGCACGGGCAGTCGACGGTCGACTTCCTGATGCACATCATCCCGAACACGATGGTCGACGCGTTCGCGCAAGGCGAAATCCTGCAGATCCTGCTGATCGCGCTCTTGTTCGGCAGCGTGCTCGCGCACCTCGGCGAACGCGGCAAGGTCGTCACCGACTTCATCGACGGGCTCACGCGCGTGCTGTTCGGCATCGTGCACATCGTCACGAAGCTGGCGCCGATCGGCGCGTTCGGCGCGATGGCGTTCACGATCGGCAAGTACGGCGTCGGCTCGCTGGTGCCGCTGCTCAAGCTGATCGGCACGTTCTACCTGACGTCGGTCGTGTTCGTGCTCGTCGTGCTCGGCGCGATCGCGCGCGTCACGGGCTTCTCGATCATCCGCTTCGTGTCCTACATCAAGGAAGAGCTGCTGATCGTGCTCGGCACGAGCTCGTCGGAAGCCGCGCTGCCGCAGCTGATGGAAAAGCTCGAGAAGGCCGGCTGCTCGCGTTCGGTCGTCGGCCTCGTCGTGCCGACCGGCTATTCGTTCAACCTCGACGGCACCAACATCTACATGACGATGGCCGTGCTGTTCATCGCGCAGGCGACCAACATCGAACTGACGTGGATGCAGCAGCTCACGCTGCTGGCGGTCGCGATGCTGACGTCGAAGGGCGCGAGCGGCGTGACGGGCGCGGGCTTCATCACGCTCGCCGCGACGCTGGCCGTCGTGCCGACGATCCCGCTGTCGGGGATGGTGCTGATCCTCGGCATCGACCGCTTCATGAGCGAATGCCGCGCGCTGACCAACATCGTCGGCAACGGCGTCGCGACGGTCGTCGTGTCCGCCTGGGAGAAGGAGCTCGACCGCAACAAGCTGCGCCAGGCGCTGAAGGGCGGCGGCGAAGTCTCGGCGACCGAGACGGCCGGCGTCTGACGTCGTGAAGGAGCAGGCGGCGGCACCGCCCGCCGGCGGCGCGGCACGCGGCGGCCGAGGCGTTGACAGCGAGGCCTATGACACAATAGGCGATCCGCATCGCCAGGAAGCCTCGACCGTGAAGCGCCGCCTGCTCATCCTCGTCGTGCTTGCCGCCGCGCTCGTCGCGGCGTGCGCGCTGACGTGGACGATTACCTGGCAACGCGGCGTCGCCGAGCTGCAGCGCAACGCCGCGGTGCGCGTCGACCGCACCACCAACGCGCTCAAGAGCACGCTCGACCGCTACGAATCGCTGCCCTATCTGCTCGGCAGCCATCCGTATGTGCAGGACCTGCTCGCCGAGCCGAAGCGCGGCGACTACACCGCGCGCGTCAACCGCTATCTCGAAGATCTCAACGAACACGCGCACGCGACCGTCACCTACGTGATCGGCGCGGACGGCCTGTGCGTCGCCGCCAGCAACTGGCGCGCGCCCGACAGCTTCGTCGGGATCGAATACCGTTTCCGCCCCTACTTCCTCGACGCGATGAACGGCCGGGTCGGCCGCTTCTTCGGGATCGGCACCATCTCGCGCGATCCCGGCTACTACATCTCGCAGCCCGTATGGCGCGACGGCAAGATCGCGGGCGTCGTGGTCGTGAAGCTCAATCTTGAATGGTTCCAGGGCGCCGATGCGTCCGAGCCGCTCGTCGTCGCGGACGATCACGGCGTCGTGTTCCTGTCGTCGGTGCCCGCGTGGAAGTACCACACGCTGCGGCCGTTGACGGGGCCCGTGGCCGCGTCGATCTACGAGACGCGCCAGTACGCGCAGCAGCCCGTCACACCGCTGCCGCTGCGCATCGAGCAGACGCTCGGCGCCGATGCGGAGATCGTGCGCCTCGGCGCGGGCCTGCGCGCGCCGCGCTTCCTGGCCAGCAAGCGGCGGATCGGCGAGCCCGACTGGCTGCTCGTCACGCTCGCGCCGATCGCGCCGATCGACGCCGATGCGCGCAACGCGACGATCGTCACGGGCTTCGGTTTCGTGTCGGTCGCGCTGCTCGCGTTCTACTGGCGGATGCGCCGCGCGCGCGTGCGCGAAATGATCCGCGGCCGCGCGCTGCTGCAGCAGGCGTACGCGGAGCTGAACCGGCGCGTCGAGGAACGCACGGCCGACCTGTCGGAAGCGAACGAGCAGTTGCAGAAGGAAGTCGGCGACCGGATCCGCGCGGAGCAGGAGCTGCGCGCCGCGCACGACGAACTGATCCAGGCGAGCAAGCTGGCCGCGCTCGGCCAGATGGCGGCCGGCATCACGCACGAACTGAACCAGCCGCTCGCGGCGCTGCGCAGCTTCTCGGACAACACGCGCGTGCTGCTCGATCGCGGCGAGCAGGCGGCCGCGCGCGAGAACCTCGAGGCGATCGCCGCGCTCACCGAGCGGATGGGCAAGATCACGAACCAGTTGAAGCTGTTCGTCGGCCGCGCGAAGCCGCGCAACGAGCGGGCGCTCGTCGTGCGTGCGCTGCGCAGCGTGCTGGCGCTGCTCGGCGATCGCCTGCGCGGCGTCACGCTCACGCTGACGCTGCAGGACGCGACCGTATCGCCCGTGCACGGCGTGCCGCTCGATCTGGCGCGCGACTACCCCGAGCTCGTCGCACGTTGCGAGGACCTGCGCCTCGAGCAGGTGCTGATCAACCTGCTCGGCAACGCACTCGACGCGGTCGCGGGCATCGCGGCGCCCGCGATCGAAGTGACGATCGTGGTGTCGGCCGCGACGCTCGCGGTCGAGGTGCGCGACAACGGCCCCGGCATCGCGCCCGACCTGTTGCCGCGCCTGTTCGAGCCGTTCTTCACGACCAAGGAAATGGGGCGCGGGCTCGGGCTCGGCCTCGCGATTTCGTCGTCGATCGCGAGCGACGCGGGCGGTGCGCTGACCGCGCGCAACGCGCCGTCGGGCGGCGCGCTGTTCGTCTTGACGCTGCGGCGCGCGCGCACGCATCATCCGGACTCCGTGTCCGAGCCGGCGGGCTCGCACTAGGCCCGGTCGGCGAACGACCGGCATCAACGCCGCCGCGCACGCAACACTGCCGCGCGGCCCGTCAGGAGCAAGTGAGTACGATGGCCAACCGGCTGCAAGTGATCTATATCGAAGACGATGCGCTCGTTCGCCGGGCGAGCGTGCAGAGCCTTCAGCTGGCGGGCTTCGACGTCGCCGGCTTCGAGTCGGCCGAAGCGGCCGAGAAGGCGATCGTCGCGGACACCGCGGGCGCGATCGTCAGCGACATCCGGCTGCCCGGCGCAAGCGGGCTCGACGTGCTCGCGCAGTGCCGCGAGCGCGTGCCCGACGTGCCCGTGATCCTCGTCACCGGGCACGGCGACATCTCGATGGCCGTGCAGGCGATGCGCGACGGCGCATACGACTTCATCGAAAAGCCGTTCGCGGCCGAGCGCCTGATCGAGACGGTGCGCCGCGCGCTCGAGCGGCGCGAGCTCGTGCTCGAGAACCATGCGCTGCGGCGCGAGCTGGCCGGGCAGAACGTCGTCGCGCCGCGCATCATCGGCCGCAGCCCCGCGATCGAGCAGGTGCGCAAGCTGATCGCGAACGTCGCGCCGACCGACGCGTCGGTGCTGATCAACGGCGACACGGGCGCCGGCAAGGAACTGATCGCGCGCAGCCTGCACGAGCTGTCGCCGCGCCGCGACAAGCCGTTCATCGCGGTGAATTGCGGCGCGCTGCCCGAGCCGATGTTCGAGTCGGAAATGTTCGGCTACGAGCCCGGCGCGTTCACCGGCGCCGCGAAGCGGCGTGTCGGCAAGCTCGAATACGCGTCCGGCGGCACGCTGTTCCTCGACGAAATCGAAAGCATGCCGCTCGCGCTGCAGGTGAAGCTGCTGCGGGTGCTGCAGGACGGCGTGCTGGAGCGGCTCGGCTCGAACCAGCCGATCCGCGTGAACTGCCGCGTCGTCGCGGCCGCGAAGGGCGACATGAGCGAACTCGTCGCGGCCGGCACGTTCCGGCGCGACCTGCTGTACCGGCTCAACGTCGTGACGATCGCGCTGCCGCCGCTCGCCGAGCGCCGCGAGGACATCGTGCCGCTGTTCGAGCACTTCATGCTCGACGCGGCCGTGCGCTACGGGCGGCCCGCGCCCGTGCTGACCGACCGGCAGCGCGCGAGCCTGATACAGCGGGACTGGCCCGGCAACGTGCGCGAGCTGCACAACGCGGCCGACCGCTTCGTGCTCGGCGTGGCCGACATGCCGCAGGAAACGGGCGCGGGCGGCGACGATGCCGACAACGAGCAGACGCTGAAGGAGCGCATCGAGCAGTTCGAGCGTGCGGTGATTGCCGAGGCACTGAACCAGACGGGCGGGGCGGTCGCCGCGACCGCCGACCGGCTGCATGTCGGCAAGGCGACGCTGTACGAGAAGATGAAGCGCTACGGGCTGTCGGCGAAAGGCGAAACCGAGCGCTGAAAAGCAAACGGACCGCGGAACCGGGCTGGCCGGTCGTGCGGTCCGTTGTCGGGGAAGGGCGCTGCGCGCGGCCCTTCGAGTTGTTGTCGGGCGGCGCTCAGGCCGCGTTGCTGTCGAGCGCCTTCTTGAGCAGCGCGTCGAGTTCCGCGAACTGCGGTGCGCCGACGTAGCGCTTCAGGATCTTGCCGTTCCTGTCGACGACGAAGGTCGTCGGCGTGAGCTGCACGTTGCCGAACTGCTTCGCGACGCTGCCGTCGTCGAGCGCGACCTTGAACGGCAGCTGGCGCGTCTGCGCGTAGTTCGCGACGTACATCGGCGGATCGTAGTTCATCGCGACCGCGACGAATTCCAGCCCCTGACCCTTGAAGCGGTTATAGGTATCGACCATCTGCGGCATTTCCTGCATGCAGGTCGCGCAGCTCGTCGCCCAGAAGTTCACGAGATAAACCTTGCCCTTCAGGTCGCCGGCGGTCGAGACCTTCTGGCCCGACAGCAGCGTGAACGTCGCGTCCGGCGCGCTGGACTTGCCGTTGAACGCGAAGAAGCCGGCTACGGCGATGGCCGCGACGACGACGGCCGCGACGATGTAGCGGGCGGGGCCGGCGCTGCGGCGGGCGGGAGGCGTGGTGTTCATCTGCGGTGCTCTCGGAGTCGGTCGATGACGCGGATCAATGCAATGCAAAGGACGTCGAAATTCGGCGCCCATTTTAGCGCGAATGCGGCGCGCGCACCGGCGGCTGCCACGCATCCCGGTTTTCACGTTCGGCGGATAATGGCCCTTTTTGCCTGCCCGACCCACGCCATGCCGAAGGAAGTCTTCGATTCGTTGCGCCCCCTGTTTCGTCCGCTGCGACACTTCGCCGCGCTCGCCTGCGCGAGCGCCGTGCTGGCCGCGTGCTCGCCGTCGTACGACTGGCGCACGCTGCACAACGACGCCGGCTACACGATCGACCTGCCGGCGAAGCCGACCGTCGAGGAGCAGCCGGTTGCGATCGGCGGCACGTCGATGCCGATGCGGATGCAGGCCGCGCACGTCGACGGCGCGGTGTTCGCGGTCGGCACGCTGACGCTGCCCGACGACCGCGACGACACGCGCCGCGCGGCGCTCGAGTTCTTGCGCGCCGGGCTGTCACGCAACCTCGAAGGCGCGCCGCAGACGGCTTCGGTGCCCGTGCCGCTCGCGGCCGGCGGCGCGGTGAACGGGCTCGAGCTGCGCATCGCGGGCGCGGCGGCAGGCGGCGATCGCGCGCGCAAGACGATCGTCGCGCGGCTTGCCGCGCGCGGCCGGCACGCGTACCAGGCTGTCGTGATCGCCGACGGGCCGCTCGCCCAGGAGCAGTTCGACCAGTTTTTCGGCTCGTTCAAACTCGACTGACGACGGCCGGAGAGGGCGCTCAGACACTGTGTGACAACTGAAAGTTCATTCGTAGCTTTCGGCGCTAGTCAGCGGATTTTGCGAGTTTTTTTTTCGGCTATCCACAGCGCATGTGGATAACTTTGTTGAAAAGTCGGCCGGATTTCCCGCTGAGCCGCACCGGGTGGCCCTCCGGCCCGTTTTCCTGCTCGTTCTGTTTTTGGGGAAATTCAATAAAAACAAAGGGATACGAATTTTGCGATGGGCGGGCCCCGGCAAGCCATGATCCGCGGCCAGATTAGCTAAATTGTGCATAAGTCAAGTCTTGACAGCCGGATTTTGTCCTCCGAAGGCGCTCAGAGCGACGTAAGCACGCGCCGGTAGCGGATCGCCTCGGCGATCTGCGCGGCCGTCGGCAGCGGGTCGCCGGCCAGGTCGGCGATCGTCCGCGCGACCTTCAGCACGCGAAAATACGCGCGCGCCGACCAGCCGAAGCGCTCGCCGGCTTCGCGCAGCAGCCGCTCGCCTTCGTCGGTCGGCCGGCACAGGTCGTCGGTCTCGCGGCCGCTCAGCATGTGATTCGTCTTGCCCTGCCGGCCGAGCTGCAGCGCGCGCGCCTGAGCAACCCGCGCGGCCACCGCTGCGCTCGGCTCGCCGGGTGTCGACGCGCGCGACGCGAGTTCGGCCGGCGACAGCGCGGGCAGGTCGATCTGGATGTCGATGCGGTCGACGAGCGGCCCCGACAGCTTGCGCAGGTAGCGCGCGGCGACGTCCGGCGTGCAGCGGCAGCGCCCGGACGGATCGCCGTGCCAGCCGCACGGGCACGGGTTCATCGCGGCGATCAGCTGGCACGCGGCCGGGAAGTCGGCTTGCTGCGCCGCGCGCGAGATCGTGATGCGGCCGGCTTCCAGCGGCTCGCGCAGCATCTCGAGCACGTGCCGGTCGAATTCCGGCAGTTCGTCGAGGAACAGCACGCCGAGGTGCGCGAGCGTGATTTCGCCCGGCTGCGGCGGGTTGCGGCCGCCGACCAGCGCGGCGGCGCTCGACGAATGATGCGGCGCGCGGAACGGCCGCCGGCGCCACTGCGCGGGCGAGAAGCCGAGGCGGCTCGCGGAAAGGAGCGCGGCCGACGTCAGCGCCTCGTCGTCGGTCAGCGGCGGCAGGAGGCCGGCCAACCGCGCGGCCAGCATCGACTTGCCCGCCCCCGGCGGGCCGACCATCAGCATGTGATGACCGCCCGCGGCGGCGACTTCCAGCGCGCGCCGGGCACCGCGCTGGCCGACCACGTCCGCGAGGTCGGGCGCGGCCGGTGCCGGCAGGCCGTCGAGACAGGGCGCCGCGACCGGCATCAGTCGCCCGTCGGGCGCATCGGCGAGGTGTGCGCACAGCGCGGGCAGGTCGGGCGCGCCGAACACCGTGACGCCCGGCACGAGCGCCGCCTCGGCCGCGCTGTCGAGCGGCAGGTACAGCTCGGGCGGGCGCGCCGTTGCCGCGGAGCCGGACAGGGCGACCGAATCCGGGCCCGGGCCGGAACCGAGGCCCGATCCGGGTTCGCCCGCGCGCCAGTCCCGTGCCGCGCCGCACGCCATCGCGAACGCGCCGCGCATCGGCCGCAGCGCGCCGGTCAGCGACAGCTCGCCCGCGAATTCGCGGCCGGCCAGCGCGTCGGCCGGGATCTGGCCGTTCGCGGCGAGGATGCCGAGCGCGATCGGCAGGTCGAACCGGCCCGACTCCTTCGGCAGATCGGCCGGCGCGAGGTTGACGGTGATGCGGCGCACGGGGAATTCGAAGCCGCAGTTCTGCAGCGCGGCGCGGACGCGCTCGCGGCTTTCGCGGACTTCGAGATCGGGCAGGCCGACGATCGAGAACGACGGCAAGCCGTTGGCGAGATGGACTTCGACGGTGACGTCCGGCGCGCGGCCGGATGCGGGCGCGCGACTGCGCACCACGGCGAGCGACATGGCGAGGCTCCTGTAAACAGACGGGCGACGGCCGTTCGGGGCCGCACGCCGCGGGAATCGGAGGAATCGGTGCGCGCTTGCCGGCGTGGCGCGGGGAAAGAACGAGGGACTGCGGAACGACGGACTGCGAAGAGCGACGGACTACGAAGAACGACGGACTACGAAGAACGACGGTACGGCTTCGGGGCGGCGGGCGCGGGCCGCGCGAGGCGGCCCGCGCCCGGACCTTGCGGTCGGGTGGCGGGCGTCAGGCCTGCGGTGCCGCGAGCTTCTGCTCGAGCTCCGCGACGCGCTTTTCGAGTTCCTCGAGGCGCACGCGGGTGCGGGCGAGCACCTGCGCCTGCGTGTCGAATTCCTCGCGCGTGACGAGATCGAGCTTCGAGAAGCCTTGCGACAGCATGGCCTTCACGTTGCGCTCGACGTCCTTGGCCGGCGAGTTTTTCAGCAGGTCGCTGACGCGCGACTGCAGATCGTGGAAAACGTCGCTGGGTTGCTTCATGTGATTCCCCTTCCTTGCACAAAAATTGTGCATCTTCAGTTGCGTACGTGCCCATGATGCACGCATGACCGGAAATGGTGCGCCCGGAGCGCGAATTCCGGGCATGGCGCCCGCATGGGTGAATGTCCCGGCGAGCCGGGACGTGCGTGCACTCTAGCAACGATCCTTTCGCCGCGCCAGCAAACCGGGCCATGTTGGCCATTCGGCCGGGCTTCCGCGCCTTACATCACGGGATGCGACCCCGTTACAGAGCCCTTCGAGCCGGCACTCGGACGAACATGGCATGCGAGTTGCTGAGAAGAGTCCGTTACAACATTCCAACCAATTCGACGGGACAACCCAGCGAGAGGACTTCATGAAACTCATTACCGCAATCATCAAGCCGTTCAAGCTCGATGAGACGCGCGAAGCGCTGTCGGCGCTCGGCGTCTCGGGTATCACGGTGACGGAGGTGAAAGGGTTCGGGCGCCAGAAGGGGCATACCGAGCTGTATCGCGGCGCCGAATACGTTGTCGATTTCCTGCCGAAGATGAAGATCGAGGCGGCCGTGTCCGACGATCTCGTCGACCAGGCGGTCGAGGCGATCGAGCGGGCCGCGCGCACCGGCAAGATCGGCGACGGCAAGATCTTCGTCACGCCGATCGAACAAGTGATCCGGATTCGCACCGGGGAGACAGGCGCTGACGCGCTGTAACAGAACAGACAAGACAAGCGACAAGAGGAAACCCAAGATGCGCAAACTTCTGATGTCCCTGCTGATGGCCGGCTCGCTGATCGCGGCCGGCGTCGGCCCCGCGCTCGCCGACGACGCGGCGTCCGCCGCGGCTGCGTCCGCGCCCGCCGCAACGGCTTCCGACGCATCGGCTGCCGCTGCTCCGGCAGCTTCGGCGCCGGCTGCAACCGACGCATCCGCCGCAGCAGCTGCCGCCGCACCGGCTTCGGGCGCCGCCGACGCGTCGGCCGCCGCCGCCGCGTCCGCGCCGGCCGCCCCCGCCGCGCCGACCGCCCCGTTCTCCGTCGATTCGTCGAAGATCAGCGCCGGCGACACCGCGTGGATGCTGACCTCCACCGCGCTCGTGCTGTTCATGACGATCCCCGGCCTCGCGCTGTTCTACGCCGGCATGGTCCGCAAGAAGAACGTGCTCGCGACCGTGATGCAGAGCTTCGCGATCACCGCGGTGATCACGGTGCTGTGGACGGTGGTCGGCTACAGCCTCGCGTTCACGCCGGGCAACGGCTTCATCGGCGGCCTGTCGCGCGTGTTCCTGCACGGGATGAACTACATCAAGGGCGACAAGGCGACGACGCTGACCGTCAGCCACCTGGCGACGACGATTCCGGAATCGGTCTACTTCGTCTACCAGATGACGTTCGCGATCATCACGCCGGCGCTGATCTGCGGTGCGTTCGCCGACCGGATGAAGTTCTCGGCGATGCTCGTGTTCATGACGCTCTGGTCGCTGATCGTCTATGTGCCGATCGCGCACATGGTGTGGGAGCCGACCGGCTGGCTGTCGGCCGACGGCGTGCTCGACTTCGCGGGCGGCACGGTGGTGCACATCAACGCCGGTATCGCGGGCCTCGTGTCGTGCCTGGTGCTCGGCAAGCGCGTCGGCTACGGTCGCGAATCGATGGCGCCGCACAACCTCGTGCTGACGATGATCGGCGGTTCGATGCTGTGGGTCGGCTGGTTCGGCTTCAACGCGGGCTCCGCGGTCGCAGCCGACGGCCGTGCCGGCTTCGCGATGCTGACCACGCAAGTGGCGACGGCCTGCGCGGCGCTCGGCTGGATGTTTGCCGAATGGATCGCGAAGGGCAAGCCGTCGGTGCTCGGCATCGTGTCGGGCGCGGTCGCGGGTCTCGTGGCGATCACGCCGGCCGCCGGCTTCGTCGGCGTGGCGGGCGCGCTCGTGATCGGCATCGCGGCGGGCGTGATCTGCTTCTGGTCGGCCACGTGGCTCAAGTCGAAGCTCGGCTACGACGATTCGCTCGACGCGTTCGGCGTGCACGGCGTGGGCGGGATTCTCGGCGCGCTGCTGACGGGCGTGTTCGCGGTCAAGGACATCGGCGGCTTCGACGGCAGCCTGCTGCTGCAGGCGAAGGGCGTGCTGATCACGCTGGTCTACAGCGGCGTGCTGAGCTTCGTGCTGCTGAAGCTGATCGACCTGACGATGGGCTTGCGCGTGTCCGAAGAGGAAGAGCGCGAAGGCCTCGACGTGATCCTGCACGGCGAGCATGTCGAATAAGTCATAAGGATGCACGGCGGGCAGCCGCGGAGACGGTGCCCGCCACGAATGAGCGCAGCGACTTCGGCCCGCCCACCCGGCGGGCTTTTTTTCTCCTGCCGCGTGCTGCCGTAGCGCATAACCCTTCGCGCTATCGGGTCAATAGCCGAAAACTTCCTCCAAACCCTTGCGAAGCCGGGAACAATCCCCAAATGGACAGGGCAATTGCTCTACAATCTTCATTCTCCCGCTCGCGAGTGATTCATGGTTCCCCACCTCGTTACCGCGCTGAACGGTCCGCTGCTCGAACTCGAGCGGAAGATCCTCGACGCGACGCCTGCGATCGAACGCTGGTTCAGGCTCGAATGGCAGGAACACACCCCGCCGTTCTATTGTTCGGTGGACCTGCGCAACGCCGGCTTCAAGCTGGCGCCCGTCGACGCGAACCTGTTCCCCGGCGCGTTCAACAATCTGCCGTCCGAGGTGCTGCCGCTCGCCGTGCAGGCCGCGATGGCCGCGATCGAGAAGATCTGCCCGGACGCGAAGAACCTGCTCGTGATTCCCGAGCTGCCGACCCGCAACGCGTTCTACCTGGAAAACGTCGCGCGGCTCGCGACGATCATGCGCCAGGCCGGCCTGAACGTGCGCTTCGGCTCGCTCGACCCGAGCATCACCGACATGACGCCGATCACGCTGGCCGACGGCCAGAAGATCGTGCTCGAACCGCTCGAGCGTTCGCAGCGCCGCCTCGGCCTGAAGAATTTCGATCCGTGCTCGATCCTGCTGAACAACGACCTGTCGGCCGGCATCCCGGCCGTGCTGGAAAACCTGCACGAGCAGTACCTGCTGCCGCCGCTGCACGCGGGTTGGGCCGTGCGCCGCAAGTCGACGCACTTCTCGTGCTACGACGACGTCGCGAAGAAGTTCGCGAAGATGGTCGGCGTCGATCCGTGGATGGTGAATCCGTATTTCGCGCACGTCGAGGGTGTCGACTGGCAGGCGCATGAAGGCGAGCAGGCGCTCGCCGACGCGATCGACGGCGTGCTGAAGAAGATCGCGCGCAAGTACCGCGAATACGGGATCAGCGAGAAGCCGTACGTCGTCGTGAAGGCCGACGCGGGCACGGCGGGGCGCGGCGTGATGACCGTGCACGACGCAGCCGAGATCGGCCGCATGTCGAAGGCCGAGCGCGCGCAGATGGCCGAGTCGAAGGCCGGCCTCGCGGTGCGCGACGTGATCGTGCAGGAAGGCGTCTATACGTTCGAGCGCGTCGGCGACGAAGTGGCCGAGCCCGTCGTGTACATGATCGACCGCTACGTGGTCGGCGGCTTCTACCGCACGCACGGCGGCCGCGAGCGCGACCAGAACCTGAACGCGCCCGGCATGCACTACGTGCCGCTCGGCTTCGAGCACACCGCGCTGCCGGATGCCGGCGCCAAGCCGGGCGCCGCGCCGCCGAACCGTTTCTACATGTACGGCGTCGTCGCGCGGCTGTCGCTGATCGCGTCGTCGATCGAACTGGAAAAGACCGATCCCGAAGCCATCCAGGTGTAACGGACCTTCGCTACGTACAGGACCCGCATGGACATTCTCTTTATCGCCGACCCGCTCGAGCGCTTCAAGATCTACAAGGATTCGACCTACGCGATGATGGCGGAGGCTGCGCGGCGCGGGCACGTGATCTACACGTGCGAGCCGCACCAGCTTGCGTGGACGGGGTCGGGCGTCGAGGCGGACGTGCAGCGCGTGACGATCGTCGGCGATACGGCCGACCTGCATCGCCATCCGTGGTACGAGGCGGCCGCGCACGAATCGCGTCTGATGACGTCGTTCGGCGCGGTGCTGATGCGCAAGGATCCGCCGTTCGACATGGAGTACGTGACGGCCACGTGGATGCTCGAACTTGCCGAGCGTGCTGGCGCACGCGTGTTCAACAAGCCGCAGTCGATCCGCGACCATTCGGAGAAGCTGGCGATCGGCGAGTTTCCGCAATTCGTCGCGCCGACGCTGGTCACGCGCGATGCCGCGCGGTTGCGCGCGTTCCACGCCGAGCACGGCGACGTGATCGTGAAGCCGCTCGACGGGATGGGCGGGATGGGCGTGTTCCGCGTGAAGGCCGACGGGATGAATCTCGGCGCGATCATCGAGATGCTCGGCCACGACGGCACGCGCTCGCTGATGATTCAGAAGTTCATTCCCGAGATCAAGGCCGGCGACAAGCGGATCCTGCTGATCGCGGGCGAGCCCGTGCCGTATTCGCTCGCGCGGATTCCGCAGGGCAGCGAGGTGCGCGGCAATCTCGCCGCGGGCGGGCTCGGCGTCGCGCAGCCGCTGACTGCCCGCGATCGCGAGATCGCCGGGACGCTCGGGCCCGTGCTCGCGTCGCGCGGGCTGCTGCTGGTCGGCCTCGATGCGATCGGCGACTGGCTGACCGAGGTGAACGTCACCAGTCCGACGTGTTTCCGCGAGATCATGGAGCAGACCGGCTTCGACGTCGCCGCGATGTTCATCGACGCGCTGGAGCGTGCGGCCGCGTAGGCCGTTTTCCCGCGCAACCCCGGCGGCGGCCCGCGCAGGTCCCCCGTCGCCGGAGCAGCTTGACCGGCCTGCTACAATGCCCGCTTGCCCGGTGCCGTGATCGGCGCACCGAAGGCCCGGCGGTCGGGCCGACACTGTTGCAAGGCTGAACATGAAACGTTTCCCACACTCGCTACGCTCATTGCCCCGCCGCGGGGTATCGGCCCGCCAGGGGCGGCAGGGAGCGATCTGACATGGCCGGGATCCTGATCATCGCGCACGCACCGCTCGCCACCGCGCTGCGGGACTGCATCGCGCACATCTACGGCGGCGTGCCCGCGCGCATCGGCTGTATCGACGTGATGGCGGACAGCGATCCGACCCAGGTGATGGCGTTCGCGCACGCGGAGCTCGCGCGTCTCAAGGAAGAGAACGGCGTGGTCGTACTGACCGACATGTACGGCGCGACGCCCGCCAACATCGCGGGCCAGCTCGCGAAGATCGACAACGTGCGCGTGCTGGCGGGCGTGAACCTGCCGATGCTCGTGCGGGCCGTCTGCTATCGCACCGTGCCGCTCGACAAGCTCGTCGACAAGGCGCTGTCCGGTGGCGCGAAGGGCGTCCACGAAGTGGCGGCCGGCACGCCGCCGCCGCCGACGGAAGCCGGCTGCGGCCAGTGCGCGCCGATTCCGCCCGAACCGCAACCGCGCACCGAATCGCACTGATCACTGCGTTTTTCGTTTTAGACAGCACCGCCGACGCGCACCGCCGGCGGCTCCGACCGACCCGACCGAGAATCATGCTTCAACAAGAAACCACTATCGTCAATAAATTGGGGCTCCATGCGCGCGCATCGGCCAAGCTTACGCAACTGGCCGGCAATTTCCAGTCGGAAGTCTGGATGACACGCAACGGGCGCAAGATCAATGCGAAGAGCATCATGGGCGTGATGATGCTGGCGGCGGGCATCGGCAGCACCGTGACGATCGAGACCGAAGGGTCCGACGAGCGGGAAGCGATGGACGCGCTGCTGAAGCTGATCGCCGACAAGTTCGGCGAAGGCCAGTGATCGTCGCGCGGGATCGTTGCCGTTTCCAGCCAGAATGCCGCGGATTTCGCGGCATTTTTTTCGCCGGAAGCATTGGTGCCGAATGCGCAATGCTGCGCTGCATGCAGTCAACAGGGAGTCGCGGAATTTATAATCGCTAACCGGGGTCATAAGCGCATCGCAGCAGTGTGCCGCGGCTTTACTTGTACAGAGGAGGTGCGCGTGTCCTTCACGCTGCAAGGCATTCCCGTCTCAAGAGGTATCGCGATCGGGCGAGCGTATCTGATCGCGCCGGCGGCGCTCGACGTCGCCCATTACCTGATCGAGGCGAACCAGATCGACGCCGAGGTCGAGCGTTTCCGCACGGCGCTCGAAGTCGTGCATCACGAACTCGAAGCGCTGCGCGCCGACCTGACCGACGATACGCCGAGCGAAGTGGGCGCATTCATCGACGTCCACATGATGATCCTGAGCGACGCGATGCTCGTGCAGGAAACCATCGACCTGATCCGCACGCGCCGCTACAACGTCGAGTGGGCGCTGACCGAGCAGCTCGAGCTGCTCACGCGCCACTTCGACGACATCGAGGACGAATACCTGCGCGAGCGCAAGGCCGACATCGAGCAGGTGGTCGAGCGCGTGCTGAAGGCGCTCGCCGGTGCGCCGTCCGCGTCGCAGGCGCTCGACCGCGCGGCCGCGAACGGCACCAACGAGATGATCGTCGTCGCGCACGACATCGCGCCGGCCGACATGATGCAGTTCAAGACGCAGTCGTTCCAGGCGTTCGTCACCGACCTCGGCGGCCGCACGTCGCACACGGCGATCGTCGCGCGCAGCCTCGGCATTCCGGCCGCGGTCGGCGTGCAGCACGCGAGCTCGCTGATCCGCCAGGACGACCTGATCATCGTCGACGGCGACCAGGGCATCGTGATCGTCGATCCCGCGCCGATCGTCCTCGAGGAATATTCGTACCGCCAGTCCGAGAAGCTGCTCGAGCAACGCAAGCTGCAGCGCCTGAAATTCTCGCCGACGCAAACGTTGTGCGGCACCAAGATCGACCTGTACGCGAACATCGAGCTGCCCGACGATGCGAAGGCTGCCGTCGACGCCGGCGCGGTCGGCGTCGGCCTGTTCCGCTCCGAATTCCTGTTCATGCATCAGAAGGAGATGCCGGAAGAGGAGGAGCAGTTCGCCGCATACAAGCGGGCCGTCGAGTGGATGAAGGGCATGCCGGTGACGATCCGCACGATCGACGTCGGCGCGGACAAGCCGCTCGAGGCGCTTGACGAGGGCTACGAGACGGCGCCGAACCCGGCGCTCGGCCTGCGCGCGATCCGCTGGAGCCTGTCCGAGCCGCAGATGTTCCTGACGCAGTTGCGCGCGATCCTGCGCGCATCCGCGTTCGGCCAGGTGAAGATCCTGATCCCGATGCTCGCGCATGCGCAGGAGATCGACCAGACGCTCGATCTGATCCGCGAGGCGAAGCGCCAGCTCGACGACGCGGGGCTCGCATACGATCCGAACGTGCGCATCGGCGCGATGATCGAGATTCCGGCCGCGGCGATCGCGCTGCCGCTGTTCCTGAAGCGGTTCGATTTCCTGTCGATCGGCACGAACGACCTGATCCAGTACACGCTCGCGATCGATCGCGCGGACAACGCGGTCGCGCACCTGTACGACCCGCTGCATCCGGCCGTGCTGCACCTGATCTCCTATACGTTGCGCGAAGCGAAGCGCGCGGGCGTGTCCGTGTCGGTGTGCGGCGAGATGGCGGGCGATCCGGCGCTCACGCGCCTGTTGCTCGGGATGGGGCTCACCGAGTTCTCGATGCACCCGAGCCAGCTGCTCGTCGTGAAGCAGGAGATCCTGCGCGCGCACCTGAAGGCGCTCGAGAAACCGACGGCCGACGTGCTTGCCGCATTCGAGCCGGAGGAAGTGCAGGCGGCGCTGAAGCGGCTGTCGGTCGCCGAGCCGCGCGCGGATGCGGACGCGGCCGCTTAGGCCGCTTATGCCACGCAGGCGCCCGCGTCGCCGCTAACTGCCGTGAAGTGTCATGCATGTGCCGGCCGGCGCATGCATCCGACGCGCGTCAGTGCCGGCCCCCGCACACGGGGCAGTCGGCCTGGCGCGCGATTTTCATCGTCGTCCATTCCATCCGCAGTGAATCGAGCATCATCAGCCGTCCGCTGAGCGTCGTGCCGATTTCGCCGATCACGCGCAGCGCTTCGGCGGCCTGCATCGCACCGATGATCCCGACCGTCGGCGCGAACACGCCCATCGTCGCGCACGCGACTTCCTCGAACGGCTGGTCTTCCGGAAACACGCACGCATAGCAGGGCGCGGCCGCGTCGCGGAAATCGAACGTGCTGATCTGGCCGTCGAAGCGCAGCGCGGCGCCCGACACGAGCGGCACACCGTGCGCGACGCACGCGCGGTTGATCGCGTGCCGCGTCGCGAAGTTGTCGGTGCAGTCGAGCACGACGGTCGCGCCCGGCACGTGCGCGTCGAGCCACGCGTCGTCGACGCGCTCCGCGACCGCGTTCACCTTCACCTCGGGGTTCAGTTGCGCGAGCGCGTCGCGCCCCGATTCGACCTTGGCGCGGCCGACCGATGCCGTCACGTGCAGGATCTGCCGCTGCAGGTTCGTGAGGTCGACCGTATCGGCGTCGACGAGCGTGATCGTGCCGACTCCCGATGCCGCGAGGTACATCGCGGCAGGCGAGCCGAGGCCGCCCGCGCCGACGACGATCGCGTGCGCATCGAGAAAGCGCTGCTGCGCGTCGATGCCGATTTCATCGACGAGGATGTGGCGGGAGTAGCGAAGGAGTTGATCGTCGTTCATGGGGAGATCGGGCGAAGCATGCCGCCGCCGGCGGCGCGGACGTATCTGCGTATTCTAGGCGCACATGAAAAACGGGCCATCGCGGTCTTCCCGCGATGGCCCGTCGGATGCCGGCCGGCGCTTACTTCGGCGCCGACGCGGGCTTCGGTGCGGAAGCCGGCTTCGCGTTCGCGCCCGATGCCTTCGAGACCGCGGCAGCCTTGCCGGCCGGGCTCTTCGTCGTGCTCTCGGCGAGCAGCGACTTCGATTCCTGGACGGTCTTGCCTTCGAGCTTGTTGAGCGCCTGCTGCATCATGAAGTCGTCGGCGCTGCCGAACTCGATCGGCTTGCGATCGCGATCCTTCTGGCGTTGCTCCGGCGTCTTCTTGTCGTTCTGCTCTTCGAGGATGCGCAGTTGATCCATCCGGCGCTGCTCGCGTTCTTCCTGCTCCTTCTTCTCGTTCGGGTCCTGCGTGTTCGCGAGGTGGTTCGTGTAGTCGACCTCGCGCGTCACGAGCACGTCGTCCGGATCGCCGTCCGCGTACTGATCGACCGGCACGTCGGGCGTGATGCCCTTGTTCTGGATCGAGCGGCCGCTCGGCGTGTAGTAGTACGCGGTCGTCAGGCGCAGCGCGGTGTCGGCCGTCATCGGGCGGACCGTCTGCACCGAGCCCTTGCCGAACGTCGTCTTGCCCATGATCTGCGCGCGCTTCGAATCCTGCAGCGCGCCGGCGACGATTTCCGACGCGGACGCCGAATACGCGTTCGTCAGCACGATCATCGGCACGGTCTTGAAGACCGGCGGCAGGTTCTTCAGCGGATCGCCGTCGAAGGACGGCAGGCGATAGTTGTCGTACGTATCGCGGTAGACCTGCTTCGAATCGGGGATCTGGCCGTTGGTCGACACGACGACGGAGTCGGGCGGCAGGAACGCGCCGGCAACGCCGACCGCGCTCTGCAGCAGGCCGCCGCCGTTGTTGCGCAGGTCGAGGACCAGGCCCTTCAGGTTCGGCTGCTGGCGCGCGATGTCCTGCAGCTTCGCGGCGAGATCGGGCGTCGTGCGCTCCTGGAAGCTCGTGATGCGGATGTATGCGTAGCCGGGGTCGAGCATCTTCATCTTCACGCTCTGGACCCTGATGATCGCGCGCGTGACCGTGACCGGGAACGTGCGGTCGTCGCTCTTGCGGAAGATCGTCAGCGTGACCTTGGTGCCCGGCTCGCCGCGCATCTGCTTGACGGCCTTGTCGAGCGTCATGCCGCGCACCGGCTTGTCGTTGATGCGCGTGATCAGGTCGCCCGGACGGATGCCGGCGCGGAATGCGGGGGTGTCCTCGATCGGCGAGATCACCTTGACGAGGCCGTCTTCCTGCGAGATCTCGATGCCGAGACCCGCGAAGCGGCCCTTCGTCTGCTCCTGCAGCTCGTCATAGTCGGTCTTGTCGAGGAACGACGAGTGCGGGTCGAGGCTCGACACCATGCCCTTGATCGCCGCCGTCAGCAGCTTCTTGTCGTCGACCGGTTCGACGTACTCGCGCTTGATCTGGCCGAATACTTCCGCGAACAGGCGCAGCTGGTCGAGGGGAAGCGGTGCCGTGGCGGTCTGCTCGGCCGACGCGGAAATCTGCAGCGTGGCGAACACGCCCGTGGCGAGGCCCGCGGCAATCAGGCCGATGTTCTTCAATTTCATTCGCATAGAGAGTCTGGTGCGGTCGGGAAGCGCGTGGCGGTAGCGGGGATTTAGCGGACAAGTATAACTGTTCGTCCGATAACTCAGTGGAACGCCGCGAAAAGCGGCGAACAGGTGCCATGAGCCGGGCCCGGAGCAGGCCCGGCGGGGCGCCGCCGGGCGCGCTGCGGGTTCGAAAGCGGATTCGACCGCAGCGGGGCCGCGAAGGTTCGCGCGGCGTGCCGGGCCGGCCGGACGCGCCGCGCCGGACGCGGCCCGCCCGGCGCGACGGGCGTCAGCCCGCCTTGCCCTGCTTCGCGACGGCGGCCTGCGCCTGCGCGATCGCGTCCTGGTCGCCGAGGTAATAGTGCTGGATCGGCTTCAGGTCCTCGTCGAGTTCATACACGAGCGGCACGCCGTTCGGGATGTTCAGGCCGACGATGTCGCTGTCCGAGATGCCGTCGAGGTACTTGATCAGCGCGCGCAGCGAGTTGCCGTGCGCGGCGATCAGCACCTGCTTGCCGGCGCGGACCGCGGGCGCGATCGACTCGTTCCACAGCGGCAGCACGCGCGCGACCGTGTCCTTCAGGCACTCGGTGAGCGGCAGCTGCTCGCGCGGCACCTTCGAATAGCGCGGGTCGTTGAACGGCGCGCGCTCGTCGGTCGGTTCGAGCGCGGGCGGCGGCGTGTCGTAGCTGCGGCGCCAGACGAGCACCTGGTCGTCGCCGAACTTCGCGGCCGTTTCCGCCTTGTTCAGCCCCGACAGCGCGCCGTAGTGGCGCTCGTTCAGGCGCCACGAGTGGACGACCGGCAGGTACATGAGGTCCATCCGGTCCTGCACGTGCCACAGCGTGCGGATCGCGCGCTTGAGCACCGACGTGTACGCGATGTCGAACGTGTAGCCGGCCTCCTTGAGCAATTCGCCGGCCTGGTAGGCTTCGTTGCGACCCTGTTCGGTCAGGTCGACGTCGACCCAGCCGGTGAAGCGGTTTTCCTTGTTCCACGTCGATTCGCCGTGGCGGATGAGAACGAGTTTGTACATGGATCTTGCGGTCGGTAGTGAAGGAAGCGGTGCGCGTCGCGCGGCACCCGACCCGGGCCCGCCATCGCGCAAGGCGGTTATTTTATAATGGCAAGATTGTCCTCATCCGATTTCTCTTTTTCCGGCGGAATTCCGTGACGTTCTTTACCAATTACACGAACCTGGCCCTCATCGCGATCCTGCTGGTATCCGGCGGCCTGCTGGCGTGGCCCGCCCTGCGCCGCGGCCGCGGCGGCCTGTCGGCCGCGGAGGCCACCCAACTCATCAACCGCCGCAATGCGGTCGTGATCGATGTGCGCGCCGCGTCCGATTTCGCCGCCGGCCACCTGCCGTCGGCGCGTCAGGTCGCGGCGGGCGAGATCGGCGCGAAGATCGCGCAGGTCGCGAAGAACAAGAGCACGCCGGTGCTGCTCGTTTGCCAGAATGGCCAGCAGTCGCAGAAGGCGGCGCGCGAGGTCGAGGCGGCGGGCTATGCCGAGGTGCACGTGCTCGAGGGCGGCGTGGCTGCCTGGCAGCAGGCCGGGATGCCGGTCGTCAAACAAGGAGTGGCGAAGTGAACAAGGTTTTGATGTACAGCACGCAGGTGTGTCCGTATTGCATGCAGGCCGAGCGCCTGCTGAAGCTGCGCGGTGTCGAGCAGATCGAAAAGGTGCTGATCGACCGCGATCCGGCGCGCCGCGAGGAAATGATGACGCGCACGGGGCGCCGCACGGTGCCGCAGATCTATATCGGCGACACGCACGTCGGCGGCTACGACGACCTGTCGAAGCTCGACCGCGAAGGCGGGCTCGCGCCGCTTCTGCAAGCGGCCTGATTAGGGCAGAATGGCCGCCGGCCGCGCCGCGGCTTGGGCGCGCAGGATTCATCCGTGGCGGCCGGCGAGAAGCCGGGCCGCTCCGTCACCACTTTTAGGGAAACACCATGTCCGACGTCGAAAACCAACCGTTCTTCAACATCCAGCGCGTCTACTTGAAGGATATGTCGCTCGAGCAGCCGAATTCGCCGGCTATCTTCCTCGAGCAGGACATGCCGTCGGTTGAAGTCGAAGTCGACGTCAAGGCCGACCGCCTCGCGGAAAGCGTGTTCGAAGTCGTCGTGTCGGGTACCGTCACCGCGAAGGTGAAGGACAAGGTCGCGTTCCTGATCGAAGCGAAGCAGGCCGGCATTTTCGACATTCGCAACATTCCGGACGAACAGCTCGACCCGCTGGTCGGCATCGCTTGCCCGACGATCCTGTTCCCGTACCTGCGCTCGAACATCGCCGACGCGATCACGCGCGCGGGCTTCCCGCCGATCCACCTGGCGGAAATCAACTTCCAGGCGCTGTACGAGCAGCGTCTCGCGCAGCTTCAGCAGCAGGCCGGCGCCGCAGGCGCGCCGAACGGCACGACGCTGAACTGACGTTTCACACGGACCGGTGCTGGGTATGAAAGTAGCCGTTCTCGGCGCCGGTGCCTGGGGCACCGCGCTCGCGGGCCATCTGGCCGCGCGGCACGATACGCTTCTGTGGGCGCGCGACGCCGCGCTCATCGCCGGGCTGCAGGCCCGGCACGAAAATTCCCGCTATCTGGACGGCATCGCGCTGCCTGACGCACTGCGCTACGACGCCGATCTCGGCGCCGCGCTCGCGCATGGCGCCGCGGACGACGCGCTGTGCGTGATCGCCGCGCCCGTGGCCGGGCTGCGCACGCTGTGCCGCGCGATGCGCGACGCAGGCTGCGTGCCCGCGCACATCGTCTGGGTCTGCAAGGGCTTCGAGGCCGACACGCATCTGCTGCCGCATCAGGTGATCGCGGCCGAGCTGCCCGAACAGCGCAGCAACGGCGTGCTGTCGGGGCCGAGCTTTGCGCGCGAAGTCGGACAGTCGCTGCCCGTCGCGCTGACGGTGGCGAGCGCGTCCGCCGCATGCCGCGAGCGCACGCTCGCCGCGTTCCATCACGGCGCGATGCGCATCTATACGGGCGACGACGTGGTCGGCGTCGAGGTCGGCGGCGCGGTGAAGAACGTGCTCGCGATCGCGACCGGCATTTCCGACGGCCTCGGCCTCGGGCTGAACGCGCGCGCCGCGCTGATCACGCGCGGCCTCGCCGAAATGTCGCGGCTCGGCGTCGCGCTCGGCGGCCGCGCGGAAACCTTCACCGGCCTCACGGGCCTCGGCGACCTGATCCTCACCGCGACGGGCGACCTGTCGCGCAACCGCACGGTCGGCCTGCAACTGGCGGCCGGCCGCACGCTGAACGACATCCTCGGTGCGCTCGGCCACGTGGCCGAAGGCGTGCGCTGCGCGCAGGCCGTGCTGGCGATCGCGCACGCGCAATCGATCGAAATGCCGATTACCGAAGCCGTGTGCGGCGTGCTGTTCGACGGCATCGCGCCGCGCGACGCCGTCAGCGGCCTGCTGCGGCGCGACGCGCGCGCCGAGTAGCGCGGCCGGGCGCCACCCGGCGCGGTCGCGCCAGGCGCGCGGCGCCAAAGCGCACTACGCTTGAACGGTGTCCGGCGTTTCGGGAGGTCGTCATGCTGCAGATCCGTTCCACCACGCTCGACGCGCAACTCGTCGACATCACGACGCTCGATGTCGACGCGATCGTCAACGCCGCGAACGGCTCGCTGCTCGGCGGGGGCGGCGTCGACGGCGCGATTCACCGCGCGGCCGGCCCCGGCCTGTTCGCCGAGTGCCGCACGCTCGGCGGCTGCGATACGGGCGACGCGAAGCTCACGCGCGGCCACGGGCTGCCGGCGCGCTACGTGATCCATGCGGTCGGGCCGGTGTGGCACGGCGGCGGTCGCGGCGAGCCCGACCTGCTCGCATCGTGCTACCGGCGCGCGATCGAGCTGGCCGAAGAGGTGGCCGCGACGTCGATCGCGTTCCCGGCGATCAGCTGCGGCATCTACCGCTATCCGGCCGGCGAGGCCGTCGACATTGCAGTCGGCACCGTCGTCGAAATGCTGCCACAGGCGCCGAGCCTCGCACGCGTGGTGTTCGCGTGCTTTTCCTCCGACATCTACGACCTGTATCGCGCGCGGCTCGCGCGGGCCTGACGCAGCCGGCGCCGCGCACGCATCATGCGCCGCCTTCGAAGCCGGCCTGGCGCCATGCCTCGAACACGACCACCGCGACCGTGTTCGACAGGTTCAGGCTGCGGTTGTCCGGCCGCATCGGCAGGCGCACGCGCTGTTCGTTCGGGAAGCGTTCGAGCAGCTCGGTGGGCAGGCCGCGCGTCTCCGAGCCGAACACGAACCAGTCGCCCGGCAGGAACGCATGATCGTGGAAGCGGCCCGAGCCGCGTGTCGTGAACGCGAACATCCGTGCGGGATCGGGCGATTCGGCCGCGACGAATGCGTCCCAGTCGCGGTGCACGCGCATCTGCGCATATTCGTGATAGTCGAGGCCGGCGCGGCGCATCCGTGCGTCGTCGAGCGGGAAGCCGAGCGGCTCGATCAGGTGCAGGTGCGCGCCGGTGTTGGCGCACAGGCGGATCACGTTGCCGGTGTTCGGCGGAATTTCGGGAGCGACGAGGACGACGTTGAACATGTTTCGGTTTGGCTGGGCCGGCCGGGGCGGAGCAACGCGCGCTCGTTCCCGGCCGGCCGGTTCGTGACGGCCGCGGCCGCGCTTGGGCGGCCGGCCTCTCTATTTAATTAATCCCTGGCAGTGCGCAGCGCAACCAGATTCGTCACGCGCGCGGCGCCCGCCGCCTTCAGTGCGTGCGCGGCGGCCGCGAGCGTCGCGCCGGACGTCATCACGTCGTCGACGAGCGCGACGTGGCGGCCCGCGACGTCGCCGGCAACCGAGAACGCCGACATCACGTTGTTGCGCCGCGCGCGCAGGGCGAGCCGCGACTGCGGCGCGGTGTCGGCGACGCGCGCGAGCAGTGCCGCATCCGCGCGCACGCCGAGCCGGCGCGCGAGCGGCCGCGCGATCGCCCATGCCTGGTTGTAGCCGCGCCCGACGAGCCGCCGGTGCGACAGCGGCACCGGCGCGATCAGGTCGAAGCCGCCGGTGCCGCGCGTATCGTCGACGAGCCGGGCGAGCCGGGCCGCGAATTCGGCGCCGAGCGCGAGCCGCGCATGAAACTTCAGGCTGCGCGCGAGCCCGTCGAGCGGCGCGCGGTAATCCGCGAGCGCGAGTGTCGCATCGAACGGCGGCATCGCGGTGCGGCACGCGTCGCACCGATACGCGGCCGCGCGGCCGGCGCCGGCTTGCCCGCCACGGAGCGGGCGCGAACGCGGTTGGCCGACACCCAGCGGCAGCGCGCAGACGTCGCAGCGCAGCCGCGCTTCATTCCAGTACGCGGCGTCGCAGGCAATGCAAATCACGGCGTGTGACAAATTGCCGCACAGCGCGCAGCGATTCGGCAGCGCGACCGAGGCGACGCACGCGGCCAGCGCGCGAACCTGCGACAAAACGACGCGCATCGTGCGCGGAGCGGAACTGCGGATCATCGCGAACACTCCTGGCGGCCCCGTCTCGATGAAGCCTGCGGGGCGAGCGAGTATACTTCGGGCTCTTCGCCAGTGTGCCCGACATGTCCCCAGCTTCGACTTCAACCGGCCGTCCGGCCAATGACGCCAGGCGCCTGCGGCGGATCTTCGATCGCCGTGCCGCCACGTTCGACGCGGTCGCGTTCCTGCCGCGCGAGATCGCGCAGCGGATGAACGAGCGTCTCGAATACATCAAGGTGAGCCCCACGGCCGTGCTCGATGCGGGCTGCGGCCCGGGCGACGATCTTCCGGCGCTGCGCGCGCGCTTTCCTGAAGCGCCCGTATTCGGCGTCGACCTGTCCGGCGCGATGCTTGCGCGGGCCGGTCAGCGCGAGGTCGAGCAGGCGAGCTGGCGCCGCTGGCTGCCGGCCTCGCTCGGCCGGGCGCTGGGCCAGCGCGGCCCGCGCGTCGCGCAGGCCGACTTCGCCGCGCTGCCGTTCCCGGGCGGCGCGTTCGACCTGATCTGGTCGAATCTCGCGCTCCACTGGCATTCGCGCCCCGACGCGGTGCTGCCCGAGTGGCAGCGCGTGCTGCGCGTGAACGGGCTGCTGATGTTCAGCACGCTCGGCCCCGACACGCTGCGCGAGCTGCGCGCGGCCTGCGCGGACGCCGAAGCGGCGCTCGGCATCGCGCCTCCCGCCGCGCGCGTGATCGATTTCGTCGACATGCACGACCTCGGCGACATGCTCGTCGAGAGCGGCTTCGAGATTCCCGTGATGGACCAGGAAGTGCTGACCGTCACGTACAAATCCCCCGATTCCCTGCTGGCCGACGTGCGCCGCTGGGGCGCCTATCCGTTCGAGCGGGCGGCGCCGCAGCGCGCGACGCGGCGCTTTCGCGCGACGCTCGGCGACGCGCTGGAAGCGCGCCGGCGCGCGGACGGCACGATTGCGCTGACCTTCGAGGTGATCTACGGCCACGCATGGAAGGCCGTGCCGCGCACGACCGCCGAAGGGCACGGGATCGTGCGCATCGAGGACATCGGAAAGGGGCGTCCGAAGAATCGGTAAAGCGGTAAAGAGGGGTTTTGTTATGTCTGAAATTAGCGGCGCAAAGCGGGGGCGAAGTGGCGCCAAAAATGGCCGGAAAGCTTGTCGCGCTTGGCTTGCGGGGCGATAGGCGCTTGCTTGTGGATGCCATTGAACCCGCCTATAATGCGTCAGCTTGTCGTCCCGGGGTCCCCGCAATACGGGGCGACGAGTCCGATGCAGGCATGCATCGCATGCCATTCGCGTGAGGCGGCGATGGAAGCAGCGAGGGTTTTGGCGGAGACGACGAACGGCGAGCCGGTCCTCGAAGACTGGCTCATGAAACGCAACTGTTCGGCGTCGCCGCGCCAGTTCGTGCTGTTTTACGCGTCGCTCGCAGGCTTCTCGCTGGTGATCGCGACGTTGCTGATGTGGCGGGGGGCTTGGCTCGTCATGCCCTTCACCGGAATCGAGTTGCTGGCTGTGGGTGTCGCATTCGCGATCTATGCTCGCCATGCGGTCGATTACGAACGCATCAGGCTGTTCCCGCACCGGCTCGTGATCGAGCGGATGGATGCGGAGCGGTTCACGCAGATCGAATTCAACCCGCGCTGGGTGCGGGTCGAGCCGGGCGCGACGCCACGCGATCCGATTCGGCTGGTATCGCGCGGGCAGACCGTCGTAATCGGGCAGCATCTCGCGCAGTACAAGCGTGCGCAGTTCGCCGACGAACTGCGCATGTCGCTCAGGCGCTGCGGCTGACGAGGCGCGGGCACCGGCCGGGAACAGGCCGGCGGCTTGCGACGGGGAGGGTTTGAATGGAAATTTTGGGTAAGGATGCTATGAAAACAATCAAGCGAGCCCTCACGGGCGTGCTGGCATGCAGCGGATTGCTCTTTGCCGGTGCCGCCCTGGCGGTCGGTGATAGCCCGGGCGGCCCCCGCGTCAACGAGATCAACTTTCAGCCGCCGGTCACGAAGATCGCCGAGGAGCTCTACGATCTCCACACGATGATGCTGATCCTGTGTACGGTGATCTTCGTCGGCGTGTTCGGCGTGATGTTCTATTCGATCTTCGCGCACCGCAAATCCAAAGGCCACAAGGCCGCCAATTTCCATGAAAGCACGACCGTCGAGATCATCTGGACGATCGTGCCGTTCGTCATCGTCGTGCTGATGGCGCTGCCGGCGACGAAGGCCGTCGTCGCGATGAAGGACACGACGAACGCCGATCTCACGATCAAGGTCACCGGCTACCAGTGGAAGTGGGGCTACGACTACGTGAAGGGCCCGGGCGAGGGCATCGGCTTCCTGTCGACGCTGACCACCCCGCGCGACGAAGTGATGGGCAAGAAGCCGATCACCGACACCTATCTGCAGGAAGTCGACAACCCGCTCGTCGTGCCGGTCAACAAGAAGATCCGCATCATCACGACCGCGAACGACGTCGTCCACTCGTGGTACGTGCCCGCGTTCGGCGTGAAGCAGGATGCGATTCCCGGCTTCGTGCGCGACACGTGGTTCAAGGCCGACAAGGTCGGTACCTTCCGCGGTTTCTGTACCGAGCTGTGCGGCAAGGAACACGCGTACATGCCGGTCGTGGTCGAAGTCCTGTCGGAAGACGACTACGCGAAGTGGGTCACCGCGCAGAAGGCCAAGCTGGCCGGCGCGGCGGTCGATCCGAACAAGGTCTACACGATGGCCGAACTCGTCGCGCACGGCGAGGAAGTCTACAAGGCGAACTGCGCGGCCTGCCACCAGGTGAGCGGCAAGGGCCTCGGCGCATTCCCGGCGATGGACGGCAGCCCGATCGTGAACGGCCCGATCGCCGGCCACGTCGAGCGCGTGCTGCAGGGCAAGGGCGCAATGCCGTCGTGGGCGTCGCTGTCGGACCTCGACATCGCATCGGTCATCACGTACGAGCGCAATTCGTGGGGCAACCACAAGAACGACCTGCTGCAGCCGAAGCAAGTGGCTGACGCGCGCAACGGCAAGATGCCGGAAGACACGGCAGGCGCAGCGGCGCCGGCCGAAGCGGCTTCGGCACCGGCGCAAGCCGCTTCGGGCGCAGCCGAGCAGCCGGCGGCAGCGTCGGCATCGGCCGCGCTGTCGACGATCTACTTCGAGACGGGCAAGAGCGTGCTGCCGGCCGACGCGAAAGCGGCGATCGCCGCCGCGGCCGACTATGCGAAGGCACATCCGGACGCGAAGCTCGCGCTGTCGGGTTTCACCGACAAGACGGGCTCGGCCGACGCGAACGCCGAACTGGCGAAGCACCGCGCACAAGCCGTGCGCGACGCGCTGAAGGCAGCAGGCGTGGCGGAAGACCACATCATCATGAAAAAGCCGGAAACGATCACGGGCGGGGCTGACGCTAAGGAAGCCCGGCGTGTCGAGATCGGTCCGGCGGCTTGACGTGTCGCTGAGTTAGTCGACGTATTCGCATTAGGAGATTCTCATGTCTAGCATCGGGCACGACGTAGCCGCGGACCACGCGCACGACGACCACGCGCACGAAACCCCGCATGGCTGGCGGCGCTGGCTGTTCGCCACCAACCACAAGGACATCGGTACGCTGTACCTGCTGTTCTCGTTCATCATGTTCCTGTCGGGCGGCGTGATGGCGCTCGGCATCCGTGCCGAACTGTTCGAGCCGGGCCTGCAGATCATGCGTCCGGAGTTCTTCAACGAACTCACGACGATGCACGGCCTGATCATGGTGTTCGGCGCGATCATGCCGGCGTTCGTCGGCTTCGCGAACTGGATGATTCCGCTGCAGATCGGCGCGTCCGACATGGCGTTCGCGCGGATGAACAACTTCAGCTTCTGGCTGCTGCCGGTCGCGGCAGTGCTGCTGGTCGGCTCGTTCTTCGCGCCGGGCGGCGCGACGGCCGCCGGCTGGACGCTGTACGCGCCGCTGTCGACGCAGATGGGCCCGGGCATGGACTTCGCGATCTTCGCGGTGCACATCATGGGCGCGTCGTCGATCATGGGCGGGATCAACATCGTCGTGACGATCCTGAACATGCGCGCACCGGGCATGACGCTGATGAAGATGCCGATGTTCGCGTGGACGTGGCTGATCACGGCCTACCTGCTGATCGCCGTGATGCCGGTTCTGGCAGGCGCGATCACGATGGTGCTGTTCGACCGCCACTTCGGCACGTCGTTCTTCAACGCGGCAGGCGGCGGCGACCCGGTGATGTACCAGCACATCTTCTGGTTCTTCGGCCACCCCGAGGTGTACATCATGATTCTGCCGGCGTTCGGGATCGTGTCGCAGGTGATCCCGGCGTTCTCGCGCAAGACGCTGTTCGGCTATAGCTCGATGGTGTACGCGACGGCTTCGATCGCGATCCTGTCGTTCATGGTCTGGGCGCACCACATGTTCGCCACGGGCATGCCGGTCACCGGTCAGCTGTTCTTCATGTACGCGACGATGCTGATCGCCGTGCCGACGGGCGTGAAGGTGTTCAACTGGCTCGCGACGATGTGGCGCGGCTCGATGACGCTCGAAACCCCGATGCTGTTCGCGATCGGCTTCCTGTTCGTGTTCACGTTCGGCGGCCTGACGGGCCTGATGCTCGCGATGGCGCCGCTCGACATCCAGTATCACGGCACCTACTTCGTGGTGGCGCACTTCCACTACGTGCTGGTGGCCGGCTCGCTGTTCGCGCTGTTCTCGGGCTGGTACTACTGGGCGCCGAAGTGGACGGGCTGGATGTACAACGAGACGCGCGGCAAGATCCACTTCTGGGCGTCGATGATCTTCTTCAACCTGACGTTCTTCCCGATGCACTTCGTCGGCCTCGCGGGCATGCCGCGTCGTTATGCGGACTACCCGGCGCAGTTCACGGACTTCAACCAGGTTGCGACGATCGGCGCATTCGGCTTCGGCCTCGCGCAGGTGTACTTCCTGTTCGCGGTCGCGCTGCCGGCCTACCGTGGCGGCGGCGACCTGGAAAAGGCGTCGGACAAGCCGTGGGACGGCGCGACGGGCCTCGAGTGGACGGTGCCGAGCCCGGCTCCGTTCCACACGTTCGAGCAACCGCCGCACGTCGAGTAAGTTTCACAGTGCGCTTAGCCGCTGCCTGCCGTGCAGGCAGGCGCGGCGGGCGCCGAACCGAAGTTTCAGATGAACCGGAATCCACAGGAAAGACGAACGCCCGAGCAGATTCGCGCGGGCAACAAGCGGCTCGGCCTCATCCTGCTCGTCATCGCCGCCGTTTTTTTTGTGGGTGTCGTGATCAAGCAGTGGTGGCTGTCCACTCACTGATGCAGTAACTGACGCAGTAGCGAGGAAGTTGTCGTATGTCGAAGCCGGAAGAGGGCGCCGTCGATCGCGCGTTCAATCGTTCGATGCTGGTGAAGCTCTTCGTCGTGGCCGGGCTGATGTTCGGTTTCGGCTTCGCGCTGATCCCGATGTATCGGGCGATTTGCCAGATCACCGGCATCAACAACCTGGTGCAGCGCGACGTCAGCGAGCGCGAGGTGAAGAACTCGCAGGTCGACACCAGCCGCACGGTGTCGGTCGAGTTCGATGCGAACGCGCGCGGCCCGCTCGGTTTCAAGCCGGAGCACAACAGCCTCGACGTGCACCCGGGCGAACTGACGACGATCGTGTACGACGTGACGAACGGGCAGGGCCGGCCGGTCGTTGCTCAGGCGATTCCGAGCTACGCGCCGAAGCAGGCGACGGAGTTCTTCAAGAAGATCGAATGCTTTTGCTTCACGCAGCAGACGCTGGCCGCGAACGAGTCGCGCAAGATGCCGGTGGTGTTCGTGATCGATCCGAAACTGCCGAAGGACGTGAAGACGATCACGCTGTCGTACACGTTCTTCGAGCTGAATACGCCGGCTGCGCCGGCGCCGGCGACGCGCAGTACCGCGGCGCAGGGCGCGGCGAAGCCGGATGCATGACGACGGAGACGGGGCGATGACGGAGGGCAAGCGGGGCGGGTCGTTCGGCCAGGCGGTGAAAGCGGTGCTGTGGTCGTTCTTCGGGGTGCGCAAGCGGCGCGACCTGGAGGCCGACGCGACGCAGCTCAATCCGCTGCACGTGCTGATCGTCGCGTTGATCGCGGCCGGCGTGTTCATCGGCGTGCTGATCCTGATCGTGCGTGCCGTCGTGGGCTGAGGCCCGCGGCCACGAAAGAATGCAGTGCGCAGCGCCGCGGCGCTGCGTGCAGGAAAGAGCGGTGGCGGTCGCGCCGCGCAAGAAATAAAGCCGGAGCGGTTTCCGGTACACAAATTGGACTGAAGTGGAGAATCAAGCATGAGCGGTCAAAACCAGACCCCGTACTATTTCGTGCCGCATCCGTCGCAGCATCCGATCAGCGCGGCCGTCGGCCTGCTGGTCATGCTCGGATCGGTGGCGCTGTGGATCAACGGTCACGACTGGGCGCCGTTTACGGCGCTGCTCGGCCTGCTGTGGTTGCTCTTCACGCTGTATCACTGGTTCGGCGACGCGATCGCCGAATCGGAAGGCGGCCATTACGGCAAGAACGTCGACAAGTCGTACCGCTGGAGCATGAGCTGGTTCATCTTCTCCGAAGTCATGTTCTTCGGCGCGTTCTTCGGCGCGCTGTTCTATGCGCGTGAAATCGCGCTGCACCAGCTCGGCAGCCTCGACTACAAGCTGATCTGGCCGGACTTCTCCGCCGTGTGGCCGAACGAAGGCCCTGCCGCGCTCGCCGGTCACTTCAAGACGATGGGCCCGTGGCCGATCCCGACGCTCAACACGGCGTTCCTGCTGTCGTCGGGCGTGACGCTGACGATCTCGCACCACGCGCTGCGCGACGATCATCGCAAGAAGGCGATCGCATGGCTGGCCGCGACGCTCGCGTTCGGTATCTGCTTCCTGTTCCTGCAGGGTTTCGAGTACTTCCACGCGTACAACGAACTGAACCTGACGCTGAACTCGGGCGTGTACGGTTCGACGTTCTTCCTGCTGACCGGCTTCCACGGCTTCCACGTGTTCCTCGGCGGCACGATGCTCGCGGTGGTGCTGGTGCGGATGATCCGCGGCCACTTCAAGCCCGATCACCACTTCGCATTCGAAGGCGCCGCGTGGTACTGGCACTTCGTCGACGTCGTCTGGCTCGGCCTGTACGTCGTCGTCTACTGGCTGTAAATGGAAAAACGGCCCGCGCAGCAATGCGCGGGCCGTTTTCATTGGTGTTGGCGCCGCAGCGGATGGCTGCGAGCCGACACCGCCCTGGCGCCGCCGCGACTCAGTCAGGCGGCGCTTTTACTTGGTGGCGCGGCTGTGCGGCGAAATGCCACAGCGGTCACATCGGTTGCAGCGGGCCGCGGGGGCAAATGCGTCAACGCCCGATCGGCAGGCCGGTCGAATGGATCCAGCCCATCCAGTTCGCGAGCAGGATGAACAGGAACAGCGAGACCGACAGCCCGACGCGGGTGGCGAGCGACCAGACCATGCGTTTCGTGTGGCCGCGGTCGTGCATCATGAAGTAGAGCGCCGAGCCCATGCTGGCGATGATGAGGACGAAGGCGATGGGAACGAGTATGTGCATGACGCGAACCGGACGACGGCAATTCGAAAGGAAGAGGATAATTATCGCACTTCGCTTTCGCGAATGTGCCCGGCGGGCCGCACGATGAAGATTCGCTGGCTGCCTGCGCTGCTGATTCTCGTCGTCGTTGCGGTCACGATCCGTCTCGGTTTCTGGCAGCGCGACCGCGCGCACCAGAAGGAAGCGCTGCAGGCGAGCATCGAGCGCTACGAGCATGCGGCGCCGGTCGAGGTCGGCGCGCAGCCGATTCCGCTCGCGTCGATCGAGTTTCATCGCGTGCGTGCGAAGGGCCGCTTCCTGCCCGAGCAAGCGGTGTTTCTCGACAATCGGCCGTATAACGACCAGCCGGGTTTTTACGTCGTGATGCCGTTTAAACTCACGGGCGGCGGTGTCGTGCTCGTCAACCGCGGCTGGCTGCCGCGCAACATCGCCGATCGCACGGCGATCGAGTCGTTCGCGACGCCCGCGGGCGACGTCGAGATCGTGGGCATCGCGCGCGCCGACGCGTCGCGTGCGTTCGAACTCGGCGAAGGCGGCTCGGCGGCGCACCAGAAGATCCGGCAGAACCTGGACGTCGCCGCGTATGCGAAGGAAACGGGGCTGCCGCTGCAGCCGTTCGTGATCCAGCAGACGAGCGACGGCGGCGACAAGCTCGTGCGCGACTGGCCGGTGGCGACGACCGGCGTCGAGCGCAATTACGGTTACATGTTTCAGTGGTGGGCCATGGCGGCGGCTGCGCTCGGCTTCGGCCTGTACGCCGCGCGGCGTGCGGCGAAGAAGTCGGCCGGCGCGTGAGCGCCATGCCAGGACGCGGCGCAAGCGCCGCGGGTTCGTTTCGAGAGGTCTGATTTGTCCATGCAATCTTCCCGTCAGGGTCCGGCCGCTGCGCCGATCTCGCCGGCGGCCCGCAAGCGCGGCCGCTGGATGCTCGTGCTGCTGGGTCTCGTGTGCGCGGCGCCGATGCTCGCGTCGTACTTCACCTATTACGTGATCAAGCCGAAGGGCGGTTCGACGAACTACGGCACGCTGATCGAGCCGCAGCGGCCGATCCCGGCCGATCTGCAGGTCACCGACGAAACCGGCAAGACGGTGCCGCTGTCGTCGCTGCGCGGCGTGTGGCTGTTCGTGATGACGGACCGCAGCGCGTGCGACGACGCGTGCGCGAAGAAGCTCTATTTCATGCGCCAGATCCGCGTCACGCAGGCCGGCGAACGGCACCGGCTCACGATGGTGTGGCTGCGCAGCGATGCGGGCGCGATGCCGCAGAAGGTGCTGGAAGCCTATCCGGACACGCGCCGGCTCGTCGCCGCTCCGGCCGCGGTGGCCGCATGGCTGCCGGCCGACGCCGGCACGAAGGACAGCGACCACATCTATCTGGTCGATCCGAACGGCAACCTGATGATGCGTTTCCCGAAAGACCCGAATCCCAGCAAGATCAAGGCGGACGTGACGAAGCTGCTGAAGTGGTCGAGCATCGGTTAAGGCAAGAGAGCGAGGCACCATTCCGATGTCGTATCTACTGCAACTCGGCCTGATCGGCTTCTGCATCGCGCTGCTGCCGCTGTCGTACGTGTGGGTGAAGGCCGACGACAACAAGTTCCGCAAGCTCGTGTGGATCACCACGTTCCTGACCCTCGACCTGGTGATGTTCGGCGGCTTCACGCGGCTGACCGATTCGGGGCTCGGCTGCCCCGACTGGCCCGGCTGCTACGGCACGTCGTCGCCGTTCATCGCGCATGCCGCGATCACGGCCGCGCACCAGGCGATGCCGACCGGCCCCGTCAGCATGACGAAGGCGTGGATCGAGATGATCCACCGCTATTTCGCGATGGCGATCGGCGTGCTGATCATCGCGCAGGTCGTGATCGCGTGGGCCGCGCGGCTGCGCCGCCGCCCGCTGCACGTGTCGCCGTGGTGGCCGACGAGCCTGCTGCTGCTGATCGTCGTGCAGGGCGTGTTCGGCGCATGGACGGTCACGATGAAGCTGCAGCCGGTCATCGTCACGACCCACCTGCTGCTCGGCCTCGCGCTGCTCGGCACGCTCGGCTGGCTCGCGGCGCGGCAGACGCCGCTGCCGTCTCACGACCCGGAAGCAGGGCGCTATCGCGCGGCCGCGCTCGCGGCGCTCGTGCTGCTGGTCGTGCAGATCGCGCTCGGCGGCTGGGTGAGCACCAACTATGCGGTGCTCGCGTGTACCGATTTCCCGACCTGCAACGGCCAGTGGATTCCGCCGATGGACTTCGGGCACGGCTTCCACCTGTGGCGCGCGCTCGGGATGACGAAGGACGGCGACGCGATCACGCAGGATGCGCTGGTCGCGATCCACTGGACGCACCGCACGTTCGCGTTCGTCGTGGTCGCGTACCTGGTCGCGTTCGCGCTGAAGATGCGCCGCTTCGAATCGCTGCGGCGGCCCGCGAACGGCGTGCTGCTGGTCGTCCTGCTGCAGTTCGTGACGGGCCTGACCAACATCGTGCTGCAGTGGCCGCTGCCGGTCGCCGTCGCGCACAACGGCGGTGCCGCGATCCTGCTGCTGCTCGTCGTCATGTTAAACTTTCGCATCCTTTCAAGCCGCCCCGGCCGTGTCGCGCAGCCTGCGCGCGACGCCGCCCCGGCGTGACCGCCCCCATGCAAAGCACCCTCTCCCAATCGCCCGGTAGCCGCTTTTCCCAGTACATGGCGCTGACGAAGCCGCGTGTCACGCAGCTCGCGGTGTTCTGCGCGGTGATCGGCATGTTCCTCGCGACGCCGGGCATGGTGCCGTGGCATGTGCTGATCGGCGGCACGGTCGGCATCTGGCTGCTGGCCGGCGCCGCATTCGCGATCAACTGCCTCGTCGAACAGAAGATCGACGCGTTGATGCGCCGTACCGCATGGCGCCCGTCCGCGCGCGGCGAGATCACGACGCCGCAGATCCTGGTGTTCTCGGCCGTGCTCGGCAGCGCCGGCGCATGGACGCTCTACACGTTCACGAACCCGCTGACGATGTGGCTGACGATCGCGACGTTCGTCGGCTACGCGGTGATCTACACGCTGCTGCTCAAGCCGATGACGCCGCAGAACATCGTGATCGGCGGCGCGTCGGGCGCGATGCCGCCGGCGCTCGGATGGGCTGCGGTCACCGGCGCGGTGCCCGGCGACGCGTGGATCCTCGTGCTGATCATCTTCGTGTGGACGCCGCCGCATTTCTGGGTGCTCGCGCTCTATCGCCGCAAGGATTACGAGAGCGCGGGGCTGCCGATGCTGCCCGTCACGCACGGCGAGAAGTTCACGCGGCTGCACATCCTGCTGTACACGGTGATCCTGTTCGCGGTCACGCTGATGCCGTTCATCTCCGGGATGAGCGGGGCTGTCTACCTGACGAGCGCGGTGCTGCTCGGCGCGGTGTTCCTCGCGTATGCGTGGAAGATCTACCGCGACTACTCGGACGAACTCGCCCGCAAGGCCTTCCGCTATTCGATCGTCTATCTGTCGCTGCTGTTCGCCGCGCTGCTCGTCGATCACTATGCACGCCCGCTGCTCGGCGTGTAACCGCACGGTTTGAACGAAATGCTCCATACCCGGTTCGGGCGCCGCGCGCGCCAAGGCTGGATGCTCGCGTGCGCATTCACGGCAGCGCTGCTGCTCGCCGGATGCGACAACGCGCCGAAATTCCAGAATCTCGACATCACCGGCAACACGCAGTTCGGCAACGACTTCTCGCTGCCCGATACGGCCGGCAAGATGCGCACGCTCGCCGACTTCAAGGGCAAGGCTGTCGTAATGTTCTTCGGCTATACGCACTGCCCGGACGTGTGCCCGACCACGATGGCCGAACTGTCCGAGGCGCTGAAGCAGCTCGGGCCCGATGCCGCGAAGCGCGTGCAGGTGCTGTTCGTCACCGTCGATCCGGAACGCGACACGCCGGCGCTGCTCGGCCAGTACGTGCCCGCGTTCGATCCGTCGTTCATCGGCCTGCGGCCGGCCGACGAAGCGGCGCTGAAGAAGGTCACGAAGGATTTCCGCGTGTACTACGCGAAGGTGCCGGGCAAGACGCCCGGCAGCTACACGATGGATCACACCGCCGCGAGCTACGTGTTCGATCGCGACGGCAAGCTGCGCCTGTTCGTGCGCGACGGCCAGGGCCCCGGCCCGTGGGTCCACGACCTGAAGCTGCTGGTCGACTGACCGGTATCCGCCGGGCGCCCGGCCCGGCGTTTCGCGTGACGGCCGTCTCGCGCCGTCACGCTGTCTCTCTTCCCTTTTCGTTTGCATGCGCCCCGCCGTGCGGAGCGTCGGCGCGCGCGTGCCGCGTTACGGCAGCGCAGGCACGTTGAAGCCGGATGCGGCGCGCGTGATCCGGAATTCCGTCACGCGATACGTCGCGAGCCCCTCGGTGACGAACGGGTCGGTCTTCAGGATCGCGTCGAGTTCGTCGCGATCGATGCGGGCCGCGAGGATCACGCCGCCTTCGCGCGGCACCTTCGGCCCCGCCGCGATGAAGATGCCCTTGTCGAACAGCGGCTGCAGATACGCACGGTGGCGTTCGAGCGCGTCGTCGATGCGCTCGAGCGATGCGGTGTAGTGGATGTCGATGACGTACATGGATGGCCCTGGAATGGCGCCGGCGCGTCGCGCGCCGGCCAGCCGGTCTTTGTAGCACAGCGGATGCGGGCTGTCGCGCCGAGGCCGTCCGTTGCGCTCCGGCGCGTATTCAAGTTGTAAGCCTCGATGCCGTAAATAAAAGGGCAACCGTTTGCGCGCGGCAGGCCGTTCGCGCGCATCGTGTGCATCGACATCGATAAAGGCACGCAGATGAGCAGAATGAGTTTGAACCGCAAGCTGTGGCTCGCGCTTGCGCTGGTATGGATCGGTCTGCTGGGCGTCGGCGCATGGAGCGCCTACGAGACGCGCGCGACGATGCTCGCCGAACGCCAGGCCGGCATCGCGAATCTCGTCGACTCGGCGGCCGGCATCGTGAAGTCGTATCACGCGCTCGCGCAGAGCGGCACGCTGCCCGAGGCCGACGCGAAGCGCGACGCGCTCGCGAGCCTTGCCGCGATGCGCTACGGCGATTCGGGCTACGTGTTCGTGATGGATTCGAAGCCGGTCGTGCTGATGCATCCGACGCTGCCGAAGCTGGTCGGCACGCAGGTCGGCGACTATCTCGACCCGGACGGCAAGCCGCTGTTCGTCACGATCCTGAACGCCGCGAAGGCGACCGGCAGCGGCTTCGCCGAATATCGCGGGCGGCTGCCGCACAGCGAAACCGCCGTGCCGAAGATCAGCTACGTCACGCGTTTCGCGCCGTGGGACTGGAACATCTCGAGCGGCGTGTTCCTGAAGGACATCGACACCATCTACTACCGCACGCTGCTCGGCCACCTCGCGGTCGTGTTCGTGATCGGCTTCGTGATCAGCACGGCGATGCTGGTGATCATCCGCAACGTGCGCGCCAGCCTCGGCGGCGAGCCCGACGAAGCGGCCGCGCTCGCAACGCGCATCGCGCAGGGCGACCTGACGCAGCCGGTGCTCGTGCGCGCGGGCGACCGCACGAGCATGATGGCCGCGATGCGCGACATGCAGGCTAGGCTGCAGGCGACGATCGGCGGGATTCGCCAGTCGGCCGAATCGATCGCGTCGGCGAGCCGCGAGATCTCGGCCGGCAACGACGACCTGTCGCAGCGCACCGAGGAGCAGGCCGCGTCGCTGGAGGAAACGGCCGCGAGCATGGAGCAGCTGACCGCGACGGTGAAGCAGAACGCCGACAACGCGCGGCAGGCGAGCGGGCTCGCGAACAACGCGTCGGACATCGCGCGCACGGGGAGCGACGTCGTGAACCGCGTGATCGGCACGATGGGCGAGATCGACGACAGCTCGCGCAAGATCGCCGACATCATCGGCGTGATCGAGGGCATCGCATTCCAGACCAACATCCTCGCGCTGAACGCGGCGGTCGAGGCCGCGCGCGCGGGCGAGCAGGGCCGCGGCTTCGCGGTGGTCGCGGGCGAGGTGCGTTCGCTCGCGCAGCGCAGCGCGACGGCAGCGAAGGAGATCCGCGCGCTGATCGTCGACTCGGTCGAGCGCGTGCGCAACGGTTCGACGCTGGTCGGCCAGGCCGGCACGACGATGGGCGAAATCCTGCAGGCCGTCGCGCGCGTGACCGACATCATGGGCGAGATCGCGGCCGCGTCCGAGGAGCAGGCGAGCGGCATCACGCAGGTCGGGCGCGCGGTCACGCAGATGGACCAGGTGACGCAGCAGAACGCGGCGCTCGTCGAGGAGGCTGCTGCAGCCGCCGCGTCGCTGCAGGAACAGGCCGCGCGGCTGCGCGACGCGGTCGGCGCGTTCCGGGTCGGCGGCGCAGGCGGCATATCGTCGCGGCGGGCCGGCGAGCGGGCGGCCGAATCCGCGTTCGGCACGAAGGCGGCCGACGACGCAGTGGTGGCATGACGCGTACGACCGAGGCCGATGCGCGACAGGCGAAAACGCAACTAACGGCCAAGTCGCGCGACATCTGCCAGCACCGCTGCGGTGCATACCCATATGAGCGGGATGTATTTCACTTCCCGCCGATCCTGTGACACCATTTGCCCCTTCCAGCGAGTCGGGGGATACCCGTATCGCGCCCCATTTCCAGTAAGCAAGAAAGCGAGAAACAGATGAAGCGTCGCAGTCTCCTGAAGGTATTTTCCGTGCTGGCCGCCGGTGCAGCGCTGACGCTGTCGGCGGGCGCGCACGCCGAGGACAAGGTGATCAAGGTCGGCACGGTTGCCGGCCCGGATGCGGAAGTGTGGCAGCTCGTGCAGAAGGTCGCGAAGGAGAAGGAAGGCCTGAACGTGAAGGTCATCGAGTTCAACGACTACGTGCAGCCGAACGCGGCGCTCGATTCGGGCGACCTCGACGCGAACAGCTTCCAGCACCAGCCCTACCTCGACAGCCAGGTGAAGCAGCGCGGCTACAAGATCGTCAGCGCGGGCCTGACCTACATCTCGCCGATCGGCGTGTACTCGAAGAAGTTCAAGTCGCTGAAGGACCTGCCGCAAGGCGCGAAGCTCGCGGTGCCGAACGATCCGTCGAACGAGAACCGTGCGCTGCTGCTGCTGCAGACGCAAGGCGTGATCAAGCTGAAGTCGGGCGCCGGCACGGGCGGCAACAACGCGACGGTGCTCGACATCGCCGAGAACCCGAAGAAGCTGAAGATCTCCGAACTCGACGCCGCGCAACTGCCGCGCGTGCTGTCGGACGTCGACGCGGCCGTGATCAACACGAACTACGCGCTGGCCGCGAACCTGCAGCCGACCAAGGACGCGATCGCACTCGAAGCGCTGACGAGCCCGTACGCGAACCTGATCGCCGTGCGCGCGAAGGACAAGGATCAGCCGTGGGTGAAGAAGCTGGTCAAGGCGTACCAGTCGCCGGAAGTGCGGGAATTCATCAAGAAGCAGTTCAAGGGCTCGATGGTCGCGTCGTTCTGAACGCCGCACACCGGTCGGACCGCTGAACGAAAAGGGCCTGCATCGCGCAGGCCCTTTTTCATTGGCACGGCCGGTGGACGGCCGCGCGGTGCGCCGCGTTCAACGCCGGACTACATGTCGCCGCGCCGCGAGCAGATCGCCATGATCTGCTGGATCGCATAGTTGTCGCGCACGCCCGGCAGCGACTGCACGACGCACTCGTGAAAGCGCCGCTCGCGCGGCAGCAGCATCGCGTTGTTGCGGTACAGCGCGTCGCAGGAGCGCTGGATCAGCTGGGCCGCGGCGCCGTTGCGGCTTTCGCGCAGCGCGCCGAGCATGCACTCGTCGTATTGCGCATAACCGTCGGTCAGCGCGAATGCCGCGCCCGGCAGCGCCAGCGCGACGGCGGCGAATACGATTGCACGGACTCCCCGTTTCATGTGCCCTCCGATGGTGTCGCCTGGATCGGCCGACAGCTTAACGTAAAGCCGTCAACGCGGCTGACGCGTTGCGCCGATGCCGGCCGGAGCTGCCGCCGGCCGGGCTTCGCGCGCGGTCGCGGGCGCCGGCGGGCGGCGCAATCCGGCGTGCCGGGCGAAAGCGCGGAGTCAGGCGGTGGTCTGCGGAAATGGTATCCTCGTGCGTTCGCCGCTACGCACCTTCCCGGGGGGCGCGCGGGCCGGCCGCCGCCGAGTTTTACGCGCGGCGGCGCCCGCCTGACGGCGGCGGGAATCCATCATCCAGAACCGACACAATACGGGGGAGACTCACCCATGAAGCGATTCAAGACTTTCGCGATCCGTTCGATCACGGCCGGCGTGGCCGCACTCGCGCTGGCAGGCGCCGCGCACGCGCAGACCGTCAAGGTGCTGTCGATCGTCGACCATCCGGCGCTCGACGCGATCCGCGACGGCGTGCGCGCCGAACTGAAGGCGGAAGGCTACGGCGACGACAAGCTCAAGTGGGAATACCAGAGCGCGCAGGGCAACACGGGCACGGCCGCGCAGATCGCGCGCAAGTTCGTCGGCGACAAGCCCGACGTGATCGTCGCGATCGCGACGCCGGCCGCGCAGTCGGTCGTCGCGGCGACGAAGAGCGTGCCGGTCGTCTATTCGGGCGTGACCGATCCGGTCGCCGCTCAGCTCGTGAAGGGCTGGGGCCCGTCGGGCACCAACGTGACGGGCGTGTCCGACAAGCTGCCGCTCGATCGCCAGGTCGCGCTGATCAAGCGCGTCGTGCCGAATGCGAAGACGGTCGGCATGGTCTACAACCCGGGCGAGGCGAATTCGGTCGTCGTCGTGAAGGAGCTCAAGGAGATCCTCGCGAAGCAGGGGATGACGCTGAAGGAAGCGGCCGCACCGCGTACCGTCGACATCGGCCCGGCCGCGAAGAGCCTGATCGGCAAGGTCGACGTGATCTACACGAACACCGACAACAACGTCGTGTCCGCGTACGAAGCGCTCGTGAAGGTCGCGAACGAAGCGAAGATCCCGCTCGTCGCCGGCGACACCGACAGCGTGAAGCGCGGCGGCATCGCGGCGCTCGGCATCAACTACGGCGACCTCGGCCGCCAGACGGGCAAGGTCGTCGCGCGCATCCTGAAGGGCGAGAAGCCGGGCGCGATCGCGTCGGAGACGAGCAGCAACCTCGAGCTGTTCGCGAACACGGGCGCGGCCGCGAAGCAGGGCGTCACGCTGGCGCCGGATCTCGTCAAGGAAGCGAAGACGGTCATCAAGTAAGCCGCGGCCGGCCGACCGCCGCGCTTGCGGGCCCGATCCGGGCCCGAACGACACCGCCGGACGGGCGGCTCCCACCCGGGGCCGCCCGTTCGCTTCACCCGGCCGTACACGTCCGGCCGGGAAGCAACAGGATTTCCCCATCATGTCTCTGTTCTCGTTTCTGGGCGCGCTGGAGATCGGCCTGATCTTCAGTCTCGTCGCCCTCGGGGTGCTGATCTCGTTTCGCATCCTCAACTTCCCCGACCTCACCGTCGACGGCAGTTTTCCGCTCGGCGGCGCCGTCGCCGCGACGCTGATCTCGGCCGGCCACGACCCGTTCTCCGCGACGGTGCTCGCGATCGTCGCGGGCGCACTGGCCGGCTTCATCACGGGCTGGCTCAACGTGCGCCTGAAGATCATGGATCTGCTCGCCAGCATCCTGATGATGATCGCGCTGTATTCGGTGAACCTGCGGATCATGGGCCGGCCGAACGTGCCGCTGATCACCGAGCCGACGCTGTTTACCGTGCTGCAGCCCGACTGGATGCCCGACTACGTGCTGCGCCCGGCGCTGCTCGCGATCGTCGTCGTGGTCGCGAAGCTCGGCCTCGACTGGTTCTTCTCGTCGCAGCTCGGCCTCGCGATGCGCGCGACCGGCGCGAACCCGCGGATGGCGCGTGCGCAGGGCATCGCGACCGGCCGCGCGACGCTTGCCGGGATGGCGCTGTCGAACGCGCTCGTCGCGCTCGCCGGCGCACTGTTCGCGCAGACGCAGGGCGGCGCGGACATCTCGATGGGGATCGGCACGATCGTGATCGGGCTGGCCGCGGTGATCATCGGCGAGACGCTGCTGCCCGCGCGCCGGCTCGTGCTGACGACGCTCGCCGTCGTGCTCGGCGCGATCGTCTACCGCTTCTTCATCGCGCTCGCGCTGAACAGCGAATTCATCGGCCTGAAGGCGCAGGACCTGAACCTCGTGACGGCCGCGCTCGTCACGATCGCGCTGGTGCTGCCGGCGACGCGCAAGAAGCTGTTCGCGCGCAAGAACGGAGGGGCATGACATGCTGTCCGCACAAGACCTGAAACTCACGTTCAATCCCGGTACGCCGATCGAGACGCGCGCGCTGCGCGGGCTGTCGCTCGAGATTCCCGACGGCCAGTTCGTCGCGGTGATCGGCTCGAACGGTGCCGGCAAGTCGACCTTCCTCAATGCGGTCAGCGGCGACCAGCGCGTCGATGCGGGGCGGATCTCGATCGATGGCGCGGACGTCACGCGCCAGCCCGCGTGGGACCGCGCGCACCTCGTCGCGCGCGTGTTCCAGGACCCGATGGCCGGCACCTGCGAGGCGCTGACGATCGAGGAGAACATGGCGCTCGCGACGGCGCGCGGCGTGCGGCGCGGCTTCCGGGCCGCGCTCGACCGTCCGTCGCGCGAGCTGTTCCGCGACAAGCTGCGGCTGCTGAATCTCGGCCTCGAGAACCGGCTGACCGACCGGATCGGGCTGCTGTCGGGCGGCCAGCGGCAGGCCGTGAGCCTGCTGATGGCGTCGCTGCGGCCGTCGCGGATCCTGCTGCTCGACGAGCACACGGCCGCGCTCGACCCGAAGACGGCCGCGTTCGTGCTGGAACTGACCGCGCGCATCGTCGCCGAGAGCCGGCTGACGACGATGATGGTCACGCACAGCATGCGGCAGGCGCTCGACTACGGCGACCGCACGGTGATGCTGCACCAGGGGCAGGTCGTGCTCGACGTGTCGGGCGACGCGCGCAAGGGGCTCGACGTGCCGGACCTGCTGCAGATGTTCGAGAAGGTGCGGCACGAGCAGCTCGACGACGACGCGTTGTTGCTGAGTTGACGTGACGGGCGGCACGCGGCGAGCCGGCGCGATGTGGTGTTGCGTCGTGCCGGTTTGCGTGAGGGTTGGCGTGCCGATCCGGCCGGGCGATTCGGCCTGCGTGCGTCGCATCGGACCGTATGGCCGTGGCGGCGGGCGTTCGGGCGGCCCGATCCGGCCGCGCCCGATCCGGCGCGCCGCAACATGACGGGCGCGCCGGCTTTCCCCCTGTTTTTCCTCTGACAAAAACCGGTTTCGCACCGGCGCTGTGCGACGCGAGCACATTGCCATATACTGTATATCCATACAGTTGTGGGTGGCGTCATGCTCGCATCCTCCATTTCTCCCGAATCCCTTCATCCGTCGCTCTGGCGCGGCTCGCAGCTCGCTCGCGGCGGCCCGCGCACGATCGATACCGGCTTCGCGCCGCTGTCCGCCGAGCTGCCGGGCGGCGGCTGGCCGGTCGGCGGGCTCGTCGAGCTGCTGGCCGCGCAGCCGGGCTGCGGCGAGATGCGGCTGCTCGCGCCGGCGCTCGCACGCACCGTCAGCGCCCGGCGTCCGCTCGCGCTCGTCGCGCCGCCGCAATCGCCGCATGCGACCGCGCTCGCCAGTCTCGGCGTGCCGGCCGACGCGCTGCTGTGGCTGCGTGCCGGCAGCCGCACGGATGCGTTGTGGGCCGCCGAGCAGGCGCTCAGGACCGGCTGTTGCGGTGCGCTGCTGCTCTGGCAGGACGCGCGGCCCGATGCGCTGCGGCGCCTGCATCTCGCGGCCGCGCGCACGGGCGACACGCTGTTCGTGATGCTGCGCCCGCTGTCGGTCGCGCGGCAGCCGTCGCCGGCCGTGCTGCGCGTCGCGCTGTATCCCGTGCCGGGCGGCGTGTCGCTCGACATCGTCAAGCGTCGCGGGCCCGCGCGCGGCGAGCCGCTCGTGCTCGACCTGCCGTCGCCCATCGTGGAGAGTCGTTATGCGCGTCTTGCTCGGCATCCATCTGCCGCGCCTGCCGCTCGACGTGTGCGTCCCGCAGCCGTCTGACGCAGCGGCCGGCGGTGCCGGCTGCGCGGTGCTCGAGCAAGGCGTCGTGCTGATCGCCGATGCGGCCGCGCGCCGGCAAGGCGTGCGCGCGGGCATGAAGCGCGGCGGCGTGCTGACGCTCGCGCCCGACACGCAGCTCGTCGAACGCGATCCCGCGCGCGAGGCCGATGCGCTGCGCGCGGTCGCGCTCGCGTTGCTGCGCTTCTCGCCGTGCGTCGCGCTCGACGACGAAGCCACGCTGATCGTCGACGTCGGTCCGAGCCTGCGCCTGTTCGGCGGCCTGCCGTCGCTGTGCCGCCAGGTGCGCGCGACGCTCGCGGCGCTCGGTTATGCGGCGCGCCTGTCCGCCGCGCCGACCGGGCGCGGCGCGTGGCTGCTCGCGCGCGTGTCGGCGCGCGCGCGCATCCGGCGCCGCGTCGCCGGCCACGCGTCGCTCGTCCGCTCGCTCGACGGACTGCCCTGTGTGCTGCTGCCCGATGCGCGTCCGTATGCGGGCTGGTTCGACGGCCTCGGTTGCCGCACGCTCGCCGATCTGCGCCGCCTGCCGCGCGCGGGGCTGCAGCGCCGCTGCGGTCCCGCGTTGCTGGCCGCGCTCGATCGCGCGTACGGCGATGCGGTCGAGCCGCTTGCGTGGATGGCGGTGCCGCCCGTGTTCGACGTGCGGCTCGAATTGCCGGAGCGCGTCGAATACGCGGAAGCCGTGCTGTTCGCCGCGCGGCGGCTCGTCGTGCAGCTCTGCGGCTGGCTGGCCGCGCGGCAACTGTCGCTGGCCGCGCTGACGTTCGATCTCGAGCACGAGCGCGGCCGCCAGGCCGTGCCGCCGACGCCGCTCGAACTCGCGTTCGCCGCACCCGTGCGCGACGAGGCGCACTTCATGCGGCTGCTCGGCGAGCGGCTCGCGCGCGTCGAGTTGCCGGCCGCGGTGATCGCGGTGCGCCTGAAGGCCACGCGCGTCGAATCGGTCGCGCCGCCGGTCGACGATCTTTTTCCCGAGCCGGGCGGCACGCGCGAGACGCGCGCGCGGCTGTTCGAGCTGCTGGTCGCGCGGCTCGGCGCGGAGAACGTGCTGCGCGCGGCGCCCGTCGCCGATCACCGGCCCGAAGCCGCGAACCGCTGGCTGCCGCTCGATGCGCAGGCCGGCAAGCCGGCCGCTGGTCCGCCGGCCGTGCCGCCGCGTCCCGCGTGGCTGCTGGCCGAGCCGCTGCCGTTGTTGATGCGCGGGGAGCGGCCGGTATTTCATACGCCGCTCAGGATGATGTCGTCGGTGGAACGGATCGAGGCAGGGTGGTTCGATGGTCAGCTCGCTGCGCGCGATTACTGCGTCGCGCAGGACGAGGCCGGTGCGTGCTACTGGGTATTCAGGGAGCGGGGGGCGAGCGAGTCCGAGCTGCGCTGGTTTCTGCACGGTCTGTTCGGGTGAAGGCGATGGCTATGGAGTACCAGTTTCTTCCCGACTACGTGGAGCTGTTCTGTCGCTCGAACTTTTCGTTCCTGCATGGCGCGTCGCATGCGGAGGAATTGGTCGAGCGTGCGTTCGAGCTCGGCTATCGCGGGATCGCGATCACCGACGAATGCTCGCTCGCAGGCGCGCCGCGCATGCATGTCGCGGCGAAGGCGAAAGGGCTGCCGCTCGTCATCGGTTCGTATTTCGAAGTAACACCGGATGAAGTCGCACCAGGCCACGATCCTGGCCCCGGCGCGTTCGGGCTCGTGCTGCTCGCGCAGAACCGCGAGGGTTACGGCAACCTGTCCGAGCTGATTTCATGGCGGCGAATGGCATCGCCGAAGGGCACGTACCGACTGACGTCGAGGATGCTGTCGGTGCCGCCCGAGGAGTTTGCGCACTTGCGCGGCATGCCCGACTGCTTCGTGATTCTCGTGCCTACGTATCCGGTGCGTGCGGACGTACTCGATGCGCAGGTCGCATGGTTTCGCGCGACGTTCGGCGAGCGTGCGCGGCTCGGGCTCGTGCAACTGCAGCGTGCGCTGGACGGTGCGCAACGCGAGGAGATCCGTGCGGCCGGCGCGCGGCGCGGCGTGCGCATCGTTGCGCTTGGCGACGTGACGATGCACCGGCGCTCGTGCAAGGCGTTGCAGGACGTGATGACGGCGATCCGCGTCGGGATGCCGGTTTCGGAGTGCGGCTATGCGCTCGCGCCGAATGCCGAACAGCACCTGCGTTCGCGACAGCGTATCGGGCAACTGTTTTCGCCGGAAGAGATCGCGGAAACGTGCGCGATTCTCGATGCGTGTCATTTCGAACTCGATTCGCTGCGCTACGAGTATCCCGACGAGATCGTGCCGAAGGGGCTCACGCCGACGAGCTATCTGGAGCAGGAAACCAGGGCAGGGGCGGCCGAGCGCTATCCGCAGGGTATTCCGGAGAAAGTGGAGAAACAGATCCGGTATGAACTCGACCTGATCGCGAAGCTGAGCTACGAACCGTTCTTCCTGACCGTCTACGACATCGTCAAATACGCGCGCAGCCAGAACATCCTGTGTCAGGGCCGAGGCTCGGCAGCGAACTCGGTCGTCTGTTTCTGCCTCGGCATCACCGAGGTCGATCCCGATCAGAGCACGATGCTGTTCGAGCGTTTCATCAGCGAGGAGCGTGGCGAGCCGCCCGACATCGACGTTGACTTCGAGCATCAGCGCCGAGAGGAAGTGATTCAGCACATCTACGAAAAATACGGCAAGGACCGCGCCGCACTCGCGGCCGCCGTATCGACGTATCGTCCGCGCGGTGTGCTGCGCGAAACCGGCAAGGCGCTCGGCGTCGATCCGATGCTGATCGATCGCGTCGCGAAGGGGCATCGCTGGTTCGACGGCAGCCGTGACCTGCTGCAGCAATTCGCGACGACCGGGCTCGATCCGGCGACGCCGATGATTCGCGCATGGGCCGAATTGTCGGGGCGATTGCTCAACTTTCCGCGCCACCTGTCGCAGCACTCGGGCGGCTTCGTGATCAGCCGCGGCAAGCTCACGCGGCTCGTGCCCGTCGAGAACGCGGCAATGGACGGGCGTCGCGTGATCCAGTGGGATAAGGACGATCTCGAATCGCTCAAGCTGATGAAGGTCGACGTGCTCGCGCTCGGCATGCTGTCGGCGCTGCATCGCGCGTTCGACATGCGCACCGCATGGCGCGGGCCGCCGGAACCGGACGGCGAGCCATTCACGCTGAAACACATTCCGCAGGATGACGAAGCAACCTACGACATGATCTGCCGCGCCGACACGGTCGGCGTGTTCCAGATCGAATCGCGCGCGCAGATGTCGATGTTGCCGCGCCTGCGGCCGCGCAACTACTATGATCTCGTGATCCAGGTATCGATCGTTCGGCCGGGGCCGATCCAGGGCGGCGCGGTGCATCCGTACCTGACGCGGCGCAGGATCATCGCTGGCGAGGAAGAGGGCGAGGTGACGTATCCGAGCGAGGCACTCGAGGAGGTGCTCGTGCGTACGCTTGGCGTGCCGATCTTCCAGGAGCAGGTCATGCAGATCGCGATCGTCGCCGCGGGTTTCACACCCGGCGAAGCGGATGAATTGCGTCGCGCGATGGCCGCATGGAAGCGCAAGGGCAATCTCGAGAAGTATCACGACAAGATCGTCCACGGCATGCTAGAGCGCGGCTACACAAGCGAATTCGCCGAGCAGATCTTCGAGCAGATCAAGGGCTTCGGCGAATACGGTTTCCCCGAAAGCCACGCGGCGAGCTTCGCCAAACTGGCCTACGCCAGCAGCTGGCTCAAATGCCACGAACCGGCGATCTTCCTCGCCGCATTGCTGAACAGCCAGCCGATGGGTTTCTACCCGCCGTCGCAACTCGTGCAGGACGCGAAGCGCCACGGCGTGCAGGTCCTGCCGATCGATGTCACGCAAAGCGACTGGGAAGCATCGCTCGAAGCGCTGCCCGGCCAGCCGCCGCCGCACGGCCAGCCTGCCGTGCGGCTCGGCCTGTCGCTCGTGCGCGGCCTCGGCGAAGCCGCCGCGCGCCGCATCGAAGCCGCACGCGCGGCGGGCCCCTTCGAGAACGTCGACACCCTCGCGCGTCGCGCGCAGCTCGAACGCCGCGACCTCGAAGCGCTCGCTGCCGCGAACGCGCTCGCGACGCTCGCCGGCCATCGTCGCGATGCATTGTGGCAGGCCGTCGCCGCGGCGCCGGAGCGCGACCTGCTCGCCGCCGCGCCGATCGACGAAGCGGAGAAGCCCGCGCTCGGCGCGCCGTCGGAGGCCGACGACATCCTCGCCGACTATCACACCACCGGCCTCACGCTGAACCGCCATCCGGTTGCGCTGCTGCGGCCCGCGCTGCGCGCGCGGCGGCTGTCGTCCGCGGCCGAACTGCGCGACCGCCCCGACGGCCGGCTCGCACGCGCGTGCGGGCTCGTGACCGCGCGGCAGATGCCGGGTACCGCGAAAGGCGTGATGTTCATGACGCTCGAGGACGAAACGGGTTGCGTGAACGTGATCGTCCGGCCCGAACTGCTCGCGCGGCAGCGCCGCGAAACCCTCGATTCGCGGCTGCTCGCGGCGTCCGGCGTGTGGCAGGTCGTGAGCGACGTGAGGCACCTCGTCGCGCAGCATTTCGAGGATCTGACGCCGCTGCTCGGCGGCCTGCGCACGTCGAGCCGCGAATTCCACTGACTCCCCCGACGCGTGCCGCCGGCCCGCGCGGCGCTTCGCCCCACGATGCATACCAGTCGGCTCAACTGGTTCTATTTCGGTCTCATATTTGCACCCGAAACCTGGCTGAAACATGCATTGGAACTGTCCCCTTGCATACCACTTCGGGTAAATCCCTATCTCGCACTGCATTGTAAACAAAGGATTTCCCGGTACTAAAACGCTTGCGCAGCAAGGCTTCCGGCGATTTCGGCGCATCTAATACCAGTTCGTTGACTGGTATTATTGTGGTTATATAATGCGTTCACTTTCGACGGCCCGAGATCGTCGTCCGACACCCGGAGGCACATGGAAACCGGCTGGTCCGAACTGGCGCCCGATCCCCTCAGCGATACGCCGCTCTATCTGCAGCTCGCCCGCAACCTGGCGAGCGCGATTCACGGCGGCGCGTGGCGGGCCGGCGAGGCGCTGCCGTCGGAGCGGCTGCTGTCGGTGTCGGTCGGCGTATCGCGGATCACGGCCCGTCGCGCACTCGCGCTGCTGGTCGAGCAGGGGCTGATCACGCGGGCGCGCGGTGCGGGCAGCTTCATCACGCCGCGCGTCGCCGATCCGCTGTCGCGTCTCGTCGGTTTCACCGCGAAGATGCAGCAGCGCGGCTTCATGCCCGATTCGGTGTGGCTGTCGCGCAAGCTGCGCGCCGCGAGCCGCGACGAGATCGTGCATCTCGGCCTCGCGCCGGGCGCGACGGTTGCGCGGCTCGAACGGCTGCGCCGCGCGGACGGCATCGTGATGGCCGTCGAGCATTCGACGCTGCCGGCCGCGGTGGTGCCCGATCCGCAGGCGCTCGGCGCGTCGCTGTACGAATACCTCGAAGCGCGCGGCATGGTCGTCGTGCGCGCGCTGCAGCACTTTCGCGCGGTGAACGCGACGCGCGAGATCGCGAAATGGATGGCGGTGAAGCCGGGCGCGGCGCTCCTCGTGATCACGCGCATCGGCTACGGCGCCGACCAGCGCGCGATCGAAGTGACCGAATCGTATTGCCGCGACGACTATTACGACTTCGTCGCCGAACTGAAACGCTGACGCGCGAGACTGCCCGCGCGCGACATGCGTGAAGCAACGACACGGATTTGCAAATCACGACGCGGATGCCCGCGTCACCAGATCATCAAGAGAACGTCATGCTGACTGGAAACATCCTCACCCCCGACGGCTGGATTCACGGTTCGCTCGATAGCGAGAACGGCCGCATCACCACGCTCGACGGTACGCCCGCCGATCCCGCGCAGAACGACGCGCCGTACATCCTGCCCGGCTTCATCGACCTGCACGTGCACGGCGGCGGCGGCGCCGACGTGATGGAAGGCGGCGACGCGATCGAGACGATCGCCCGCACGCACGCGCAATTCGGCACGACGAGCCTGCTCGCGACGACGATGACCGCGCCGCGCGACGAACTGATGAAGGTCGTCGGCAACCTCGGCAGCGTCGCGCGCACCCGCACGCCGGGCGGCGCGCGCGTGCTCGGCGTGCACCTCGAAGGGCCGTACATCAACCCCGGCAAGCTCGGCGCGCAGCCCGACGCGGCCGTGTCGGCCGTGCTCGACGAAGTGCTGAAGTACCTGTCGATCGCGCCGATCCGCGTCGTCACGCTCGCGCCGGAAATCGCCGGCCACATCGAGATCATCGGCGAGATGGCCGCGCGCGGCGTGCGCGTGCAGCTCGGCCACTCGCTCGCGACCTACGACGATGCCGTCGCCGCGCTCAAGCACGGCGCATGCGGCTTCACGCACCTGTTCAACGCGATGTCGCCGCTGCATCACCGCAACCCGGGCCTGGTGGGCGCGGCGCTTGCGCATGCCGAATACGCGGAAATCATTCCCGACCTGCTGCACGTGCACCCGGGCGCGATTCGTGCTGCGCTGCGCGCGATCCCGCGCCTGTACGTCGTGACCGACAGCACGTCCGCAACCGGCATGCCCGACGGCGAATACCGGCTCGGCAGCCAGCACGTGACGAAGTGCCTCGGCGGCGTGCGGCTCGCGGACGGCACGCTCGCCGGCAGCACGCTGACGATGGACCAGGCGCTGCGCAACCTCGTGTCGCTCGGCCTGCCGATCGCCGACGTGTCGAACCGGATGTCGCGCTATGCCGCCGACTACCTCGGCGTCGCCGACCGCGGCCGCCTCGAGCGCGGCGCATGGGCCGACCTCGCGGTGTTCGATCGCGACCTGAACCTCACTGCGACCTATGTCGAAGGAGAATCGATTGTCGAATATGCTTAAGGAAGCGCGCGAGTCCGCCCAGGTCGTTGCCGCGCAAATCGCCGACACCACGCGCGTCGAAGCGCTCGCCGGCCAATTGCTCGATCACCCGCCGGCCGTCGCGCTGACGGTCGCGCGCGGCAGCTCGGATCACGCCGCGAGCTATTTCGCGAGCCTGACGATGAGCCGCCTCGGCGTGCCGGTCGCGTCGCTGCCGATGTCGGTCGCGACGCTGCAGCAGGCGCCGCTGAAGGTGCAGGATCAACTCGCGATCGCATTCTCCCAGTCGGGCAAGAGCCCCGACCTCGTCAACACGATGGCCGCGCTGCGCGAAGCCGGCGCGCGCACCGTCGCCGCCGTGAACGTGCTGCCGTCGCCGCTCGCCGATGCGTGCGAGCACCAGTTGCCGCTGCTCGCCGGCCCCGAACTGTCGGTCGCCGCGACGAAGAGCTATATCGCGATGCTGTCGCTGTCCGCGCAGATCGTCGCTTACTGGCAGCGCGACGCCGCACTGGTGACCGCGCTGCGCGGCTTGCCCGACGTGCTCGCGCAGGCCGGCCGGCTCGACTGGTCGCAGGCCGTTGCCGCGCTCGCGGGCGTCGAGCGGATGATCGTGATCGGCCGCGGCCTCGGTCTCGCGATCGCGCAGGAAGCCGCGCTGAAGCTGAAGGAAACGTCCGGCATCCAGGCCGAGGCGTTCTCGAGCGCCGAAGTCCGTCACGGCCCGATGGAACTGATCGACCGCGACTATCCGCTGCTCGTGTTCGCGCCGCCGGGGCCGGAACAGGCCGGCCTGCTGCAGCTCGCGCAAGACATGCGCGCACGCGGCGCCGCCGTGCTGCTCGCGGCGCCCGCCGGCACGCCCGGCCTGTCGGGCACGGTGCTGCCGCTCGCGCAGTCCGCCCATCCGGCGCTCGACCCGATCGCCGCCATTCTTTCGTTCTACGTGATGGCGGCGGATCTCGCCGTCGCGCGCGGCCGCAATCCCGACACGCCGCGCCACCTGAACAAAGTCACCGAAACGCACTGATAGCCGAGACAGCCGATGAGACGCGCCGAGGAGTCCCAGTTGAAGAGCCCCACCCACGATCAGATCGTCCTGCTTGCCCCGCTGACGGGGCCGATCGTCGCGCTGGCCGACGTGCCCGATCCGGTGTTCTCCGGCGGGATGTTCGGCGACGGCATCGGCATCGACCCGCTCGCGGGCAAGCTCGTTGCGCCGTGCGCTGGCATCGTGTCGCATCTCGCGCGCACGGGCCACGCGGTGACGATCACGACGCCGCAAGGCGCGGAAGTGCTGCTGCACATCGGCATCGACACCGTCGAGCTGAACGGGCAGGGCTTCGCCGCGCACGTCGAGGCCGGCGCACGCGTCGAAGCGGGCGATCTGCTGATCGAGTTCGACCAGGACGCGGTCGCGCGCAGCGCGCATTCGCTCGTGTCGGTGATCGCGATCGCGAACTCCGACGCGTTCGAGGTCGTCGACCGCGCGAGCGGTTTCGCGACGGCCGGCGAGACGCCACTGCTCGCGCTGCGCGGCAAGGGCGAAGCGGCTGCGCAGGCGGCGCAAGCCGGCGCGGCGGCACACAACGAAGTGCGCCGAGAAATCGTGCTGGCGCAGCCGGGCGGCCTGCATGCGCGGCCGGCCGCGCGTGCGCGTGAGGCCGTGCGCGGGCTCGACGCGACCGTCGACGTGCTGTTCGACGGCCGCAAGGCGTCGATCGCGAGCGTCGTCGGCCTGCTCGGCCTCGGCGCCGGCGAAGGCGCGACGGTCGAACTGGTCGGCCGCGGCGCGCACGCGCAGCAGGCCGTCGATGCGGTCGAGCACGAGCTGCTGCGCGAAGCGCACGGCGAGGTCGAGGAAAAGCCGGCACGGCTGAGGTCGCCTGCGCCGCAGACGGTCGCGCGCAACGTCGGTGCACCGATCGACCCGAACTCGCTCGCGGGCGTATGTGCGGCACCCGGCATCGCGGTCGGCACGCTGGTGCGTCTCGACGATGCGGAAATCGTGCCGCCCGAGCAGGCAGCCGGCACGCCGGCCACGGAAAGCCGCCAGCTCGACCAGGCGCTGAAGGCCGTCGACGGCGAACTCGACGAAACGGTGCGCAGCGCATCGGCGCGCGGCGCGGTCGGCGAAGCGGGCATCTTCGCGGTGCATCGCGTGCTGCTGGAGGACCCGACGCTGATCGACGCGGCACGCGACCTGATCAGCCTCGGCAAGAGCGCGGGCTTCGCATGGCGCGCGACGATCCGCACGCAGATCGACACGCTGTCGAAGCTCGACGACGCGCTGCTCGCCGAACGTGCGGCCGACCTGCGCGACATCGAGAAGCGCGTGCTGCGCGCGCTCGGCCACACGAACGGCGCGGCGCGTGCGCTGCCTGACGAGGCCGTGCTCGCGGCCGAGGAATTCACGCCGTCGGACCTGTCGTCGCTCGATCGCCAGCGCGTGACCGCGCTCGTGATGGCGCGCGGCGGTGCGACGTCGCACGCGGCGATCATCGCGCGGCAGCTCGGCATCCCGGCGCTGGTCGCGGTCGGCGATGCGTTGTATGCGATTCCGGACGGCACGCAGGTCGTCGTCGATGCGAGCGCGGGCCGTCTCGAACACGCGCCGACCGCGCTCGACGTCGAACGCGCGCGGCATGAGCGCCAGCGCCTGGACGGCGTGCGCGAGGCGAACCGGCAGCTGGCAGGCGTTGCCGCCGCGACGGCCGACGGCCGCGCGATCGAGGTCGCCGCGAACATCGCGACGCTCGACGACGCGAACACCGCGGTCGACAACGGTGCGGACGCGGTCGGCCTGCTGCGCACCGAGCTGATGTTCATCCATCGCCAGGCCGCGCCGACGGTCGCCGAACACCAGCAGAGCTACCAGTCGATCGTCGACGCGCTGCAGGGCCGAACGGCGATCATCCGCACGCTCGACGTCGGCGCCGACAAGGAAGTCGATTACCTGACGCTGCCGCCCGAACCGAACCCGGCGCTCGGCCTGCGCGGCATCCGCCTCGCGCAGGTGCGCCCCGATCTCCTCGACGATCAGTTGCAGGGCCTGCTCGCGGTGAAGCCGTTCGGCGCGGTGCGCATCCTGCTGCCGATGGTCACCGACGCGGGCGAGATCGTGCGGCTCAGAAAGCGCATCGACGAGTTCGCACGCGCGCAGGGCCGCACCGAGCCGATCGAGGTCGGCGTGATGATCGAGGTGCCGTCGGCCGCGCTGCTGGCCGACCAGCTCGCGCAACACGCGGATTTCCTGTCGATCGGCACCAACGACCTGACGCAGTACACGCTTGCGATGGACCGCTGCCAGGCCGACCTGGCAGCGCAATCCGACGGCCTGCATCCGGCCGTGCTGCGCCTGATCGACATCGCGGTGCGCGGCGCCGCGAAGCACGGCAAGTGGGTCGGCGTATGCGGCGCGCTCGGTGGCGATCCGCTTGCGGTGCCGATTCTGGTCGGCCTCGGTGTGACCGAACTGTCGGTCGACCCGGTAGCGGTGCCGGGCATCAAGGCGCGTGTGCGCCGTCTCGATTACCAGTTGTGCCGTCAGCGCGCGCAGGATCTGCTCGCGCTCGATTCGGCACAGGCGGTAAGGGCAGCAAGCCGCGAGGTCTGGCCGCTCGACTGAACGTCGAAGGCAGGCTCGCGACCCGTTTCACTACGAAAGCAATTAGGTCAACGACGATTCATGACGAGACAAGGATTGGAGGACTGAATGAACGGGAATCCGTTTCTGAAAATACAGGGCCTGGGCCGGGCGCTGATGCTGCCGATCGCGGTATTGCCGGTCGCCGGCATCCTGCTGCGGCTCGGACAGCCGGACGTGTTCAACATCAAGATGATCGCCGACGCCGGCGGTGCGATCTTCGACAACCTGCCGCTGCTGTTCGCGATCGGCGTGGCGGTCGGCTTCGCGAAGGACAACAACGGCGTTGCTGCGCTCGCGGGTGCGATCGGCTACCTGATCGAAACCGCGATCATGAAGGACATCGATCCCAAGCTGAACATGGGCGTGCTGTCCGGGATCATCGCGGGTGTCGTTGCGGGCTTGCTGTACAACCGCTACAAGGACATCAAGCTGCCGGACTATCTCGCGTTCTTCGGCGGGAAACGGTTCGTGCCGATCATCACGGGGCTGGCCTGCGTGGTACTCGGCATCGTGTTCGGGTACGTGTGGCAGCCGGTCCAGCATGCGATCGACGCGGCAGGCCAGTGGCTGACGACGGCGGGCGCGATCGGTGCGTTCGTGTTCGGCTTCCTGAACCGCCTGCTGCTCGTCACGGGGCTGCACCACATCATCAACTCGCTCGCGTGGTTCGTGTTCGGCAACTTCACGCCGCCCGCCGGCGGCGACATCGTGCACGGCGACCTGCACCGCTTCTTCGCGGGCGACCCGACCGCGGGCACCTTCATGGCCGGCTTCTTCCCGATCATGATGTTCGGCCTGCCGGCTGCGTGTCTGGCCATGCTGCACGAAGCGCCCAAGGAGCGCCGCGCGATGGTCGGCGGCCTGCTGTTCTCGATGGCGCTGACGTCGTTCCTGACCGGTGTGACCGAACCGATCGAGTTCAGCTTCATGTTCCTCGCGCCGGTGCTGTACGTGATCCACGCGGTGCTGACGGGGCTGTCGCTCGCGATCTGCCAGATCCTCGGCGTGAAGCTCGGCTTCACGTTCTCGGCCGGCGCGATCGACTACGTACTGAACTACGGGCTGTCGACGAAGGGCTGGATCGCGATTCCGCTCGGTATCGCATACGGCGCCGCGTACTACGGGCTGTTCCGCTTCTTCATCCGCAAGTTCAACATGGCGACGCCGGGCCGCGAGCCGGCATCGGCCGATGCGGCGGCGGAATCGTACGCATCGGGCGGCTTCGTCGCGCCGGCTGCGGGCGCCGCATCGGCTGCAGTTGCACCGCGCGCGCAGCGCTACATCGCCGCGCTCGGCGGCGCGGGCAACCTGACGGTCGTCGACGCATGCACGACGCGCCTGCGCCTGACCGTCGTCGATCCGGAAAAGGTATCGGAGCCGGAACTGAAGTCGATCGGCGCGCGCGGCGTGCTCAAGCGCGGCGGCAATAGCGTGCAGGTGATCATCGGGCCCGAGGCCGACCTCATTGCCGACGAGATGCGTACCGCGATCGGCAGCGGCGCGACCGGCACGGCGTCGACGGCGACGGCCGCCGCGGCGCAGCCCGTCACGGGCGCGGCCGCCGGCCCGCTCGATCCGGAGCCGGCACGCTGGCTCGCGGTATTCGGCGGGGCGACCAACGTCGCGTCGCTCGACGCGGTTGCGACCACGCGCCTGCGCGTCGTCGTGCGCGATCCGTCGGCGGTCGATCGCGATCGTCTCGGCGCGCTCGATGTCGCATGGGTGTCGCTCGACACGTTCCACATCGTCTGCGGCAACGCGGCGGCACGCTATGCCGAACAGCTCGGCGCACGCCTGCCACCGGCGGCAGGCGGGGCGGCAGCGCAACCGGCATAACGCAATAAGGCCGGCAGGACCCGTGTTGCGGGTTCGGGCCGGTCGGCAGAAACGAAAACGGCTTGCGACGCGTCGCAAGCCGTTTTTCTTTGGTGGGGCGATTGCGCGATGCGTTCGTCCGCATCGCGCATTGCTCAACTGCTCGATCGTACAGTCATCCAGCCGTTCACGGGTTCGTCAGCGTGAAGGTCGGCTTCCGATAGCCGATGCCCGCGCGGTCGAGCTTCGGCAATTCGCGTTGCGTGAGCAGCGTCGCGAAACCGGCCCAGTCGCGCTGCAGCGCGGCCGCGTCGACGTGATGCGTATCGCCGCGCTTGTAGCGCACGCCGGCCGCGTACGGCAGCTCCCAGTCGGCCCGGTGCCACGCGCGCTCGGCGAGCGCGAGCAGCCGCGGGTAGGCCATGTATTCGAGGAAGGTGTCGTTGCGCATCACCTCGCCCCATGCCTGCCCCTGCATGCCTTCGATGCGCGGCGCGGGGCCCGTGCCCGTTGCCTCGAATGCGTTGCCGCCGCGGTCGCCCATCACTTCGGCGTTCTGCGGCAGGTTCTCCGGCGCGAGCGAGAACACCTTGTACTCGTCCGTCGCGTGCGAGCCCCAATAGTAGCCGCGCTCGCGCGGGTTGAGCGTGTACGGGAAGTCGAAGTACAGGTAGTCGGGCAGCGCCAGCACCGTCAGGTAGCCCTTGCCGCTCAGGTCGCGCGCGCTGTCCGATGCGCCCCAGAAGATCGTATCCCACAGCGACACCATCACATGGCGCGTGCCGAAGTCCTGCGGCCCGTTCGCATGCTTGATGCCGTCCTGCCACGCGGCCATCGTGTCGATCCCGTTCGCGTTGACGGCCGCGCTCACCTGTTGCGCGAAACGCGTCGGCAGTTCGTCGATCGATTTGATCTCGCCGCGCTGGAGCAGCGCCGTGCATGCGGGCGAACGCGCCCACGGCTTGTCCTGCGCGGCGAGATCGATGCGGCCCTTGTTCGGGTCGGTGCCGTTCAGCGGCTGGAAGCCCGCGCCGAGCAGGATGTTCTTCGCCTCGTCGCCGCCGTAGTGCCAGATGTGCAGCGGCGCCTGCGCGTCCGCATGCATCGCCGCGATCTCGCGGATCACCTTCGACGCGAAATTGAGCGCTCCCGGCACGCACGGGTTCAGGTCGCTGCGCCGGTCGTAGAACTGCACCGTCAGCAGGTTCGACGTGTCCTGCGGATCGAGCAGCCGGTATGCGTTCGCTTCCTGTTCGCGGCCGGCCGCATGCAGCCGGCGGTAGCGCGCCTCCATCGTCACGACGGCCGCACGCGCGTGCGCGGGCATGTCGATCTCCGGGATGATCTCGACGAAACGCGCGGCCGCGTAGCGCACGAGCGCCACGTAGTCGTCGCGCGTCAGGTAGCCGCCGCCCGAGCGGTTGTCCGGGCCGGAGCCGAGCTGCGGCAGCAGGCAGCGCGTCTCGCTCGGGTCGTGGCAGCGGCGCGAGCCGATCTCGGTCAGCTCGGGCAGGCCGGGAATCTCGATGCGCCAGCCTTCGTCGTCGGACAGATGCAGGTGCAGGCGGTTGAGCTTGTACGCGCTCATCTGGTCGATCAGGCGGCGCAGCGTCGCCGGGTGCTTGAAGTTGCGCGCGAGGTCGACGTGCATGCCGCGATGCGTGAAGCGCGGCGCATCCTCGACCAGCATCGCCGGGATCGGGCCGCCGCCGGCCGGCGCGAGCGAGAAGAGCGTCTGCACGCCGTAGTAGAGGCCTGCGCGATCGTAGGCTTCGATGAACACGCCGCGCGGCCCGATCGCGAGCCGGTAGCCTCCCGGCGTCGCGATGTCGGCCGGCAGCCGGCGCGGCGCGACCGCGCCCCACACCGGCACGCGCGCGCCGTCGAGCCCGAGCGTCGCCGCGCGCTCGCGCAGCGCCGCGACCTGCGCGTCCGGCAGGTTCGGCAACGCGAACTCGACGCCGCGCAGGTCGAGCGTGCCGGGCAGCGGCTGCTCGCGCTTCACGCTCGGCAGCGCACGGCTCGCGTCGGGCCGGGCGGCTACCGGCGGCGCATTGCCGGTCGAGTTGTTCTGCGCGTCGGCCGGCAGCGATTCGACGTAGCGCAGCTCGTCGTCGGTGTCGTTGTAGCGCAGCACGGCGGGCGGCGCGCCGTCGACGACGACGTACGGGCGCGGAATCACGTCGCTGTACCGCAGCAGCCAGTATTCGGCGACGAACGGCAGCTCGATGCGCTCGCCGGGCGCAAGCCGCACCGAGCCCGGCTGCGGCGCCAATTCGTACAGGTCGCCCGTGAGCCGCCGCAGCGCGAAGCCCGGACGATCGATCCGCAGCAGGCGGCGGATGCTATGCAGATAGAGCTTCCAGCCGCCGTCGGCGATCGCCTGGTGGCCGCGGTTCTGCAGGATCAGGCGACCCGTCGCGCAGGCCGCGCCGTCGGCGCCGAGATCGGCGCACGGCACGCCGGCCGCGGCCGCGTGGTTGTTGTCGACGGCGACGCGCAACGCGAGGCCGGTCGACAGCAGCGCCGCGAGACTGGCCGCTTGCGCGGTGGGCTGCGCGATGCCTGCGGTTGCGCCGGCCGCGGCCGACGCCGGCTGGGCGCCGATCGCGGCCGGCGACAGCGCTGCGATCAGCGCGCCGGCAAAGAGGGATGACAAGGTGCGCTTCATTCGAACTCCTGATAAAAAGGGGGCGTGGCGGCGTCGTGGAGCGACGTCGCTGCGATCGGATCTTTCATTGGAGCTGCGGGAGATACCAGCGCGCGGGGCGATGCGGCCGCACCGCGCGTTTTCGGCACGCGGGGGCGTGCGTTACGGAACGGGAGGCGGGCAGGCGTGCCGATCGGATCGGCGGGGCGGTGTACGCGCGTTCATCGGCGGCGCGCGGCAACGGCCGCAATGGCGAAGCGGCCGCGGTCGGCTGCGTTCGTCCGGCCGCGCACACTGGCGACAACAGGCGCCGCCGAACGGCAACCGGCCGCCCGACGACACGGCGCGCAGGCGCGCGCCATAAACGGGATTCGCATGTCTGCCCCACCCAGAAGGATTCGGCCTGTCAGCGACCGTGTCCAACGATCTTATGAAACCTTTTATTGGTATTCAAGTGGTATCAATCTGGCGCTAAATTGGCATCGGCGTGCGGTGCCTGTACGGACGGCCGGGACGAAAAAAAACCTCGCGCGAAGCGAGGTTCGTTCTGGACGGCGGCGGCGCGATCCGCCGCATGCGTCACGCGTCAGTCGCGGCGCACGCGCGCGGGCGCTTCCTGCGTCTTCTGCCGCGCTTCGAGCCACATCGCGTTGACGATGCCGAACGACAGCGCGACGCCGATACCGAGAATCCAGCTGAAATACCACATGATCCGACTCCTTGCGAAACGGTGGACGGGGGCGCCTGCGCGCCCCGGCCCGGTTCAATACATCGAGTGATTGTTCTCTTCGAGCGTCTGGTGCGTGACCTTGCCGCGCATCACGCGATACACCCAGCCCGTGTAGATCAGGACGATCGGCAGGAACACGATCACCGCGAACAGCATCACCTGCAGCGTCTTGTGGCTCGACGTCGAATCCCACACAGTCAGGCTGCTGCGCGGGTCGAGCGACGACGGCATGATGAACGGGAACATCGAGAAGCCCGCGGTCAGGATCACGCCGACGATCATCAGGCCCGTGCAGAAGAACGCCGTCTTCTCCTGCTTCGAGCCGGCGAGCAGCAGCGCCAGCAGGCCGCCCGCGATCCCGACGACCGGCGCCGCGATCATCCACGGAAACTCGCCGTAGTTCGCGAGCCACAGGCCCGAGCCGGCGGCGACGTCCTTGAGCAGCGGATTCGCGACCGTGTCGGTCGGCGCGGCGTTTGTGATGTGGAAGCCGCCGATATACGACGCGATCAGCACGCCGGCCAGCACGAACAGCACGACCGCGAGGAACGACGCCACACGCAGCGCGATCGATGCGCGGCGCGCGATCACGCCGTCGGTCTTCATCTTGATGAACGCGGCGCCGTGCGCGACGAGCATCGTGAGGCTGACGAGTCCGCACAGCAGCGCGAACGGGTTCAGCAGCGCCCAGAAGCTGCCGTAATAGGTCACGCGCAGGTCGCTGTCGAACTTGAACGGCACGCCCTGCAGCAGGTTGCCGAACGCGACGCCGAACACGAGCGCCGGCACGAAGCCGCCGGCGAACAGGCCCCAGTCCCAGCCCGCGCGCCAGCGCGGGTCCGGCCGCTTGCTGCGGTAGTCGAAGCCCACCGGCCGGAAGAACAGCGCGAACAGCACGAGCAGCATCGCGAAGTAGAAGCCGGAGAACGACGCGGCATAGACGAGCGGCCAGGCCGCGAACATCGCGCCGCCGGCCGTGATCAGCCACACCTGGTTGCCTTCCCACGTCGCGCCGACTGTGTTGACGATGATGCGGCGCTCCTCGTCGGTCTTGCCGAGGAACGGCAGCAGCGCGGTCGCGCCCATGTCGAAGCCGTCGGTGACGGCGAAGCCGATCAGCAGCACGCCGACGAGCAGCCACCAGATCAGCTTGAGAGTTGCATAGTCCATAGCGATTCCTTGTTCCGTTTCGGGGGCGTGCTCAGGCCGGGGCGCGCTCGCTGGCGGCCGCGAGTTCGTGGTGATAGCGGCCGGTATGCAGCGACGACGGGCCGAGGCGCGCGTACTTGAACATCAGCTTGATCTCGATGACGAACAGCGCGGTGTAGAACAGGATGAAGCCCGCGAGACTCAGGTACAGATCGGTCGGCGTCAGGCTCGACGCGGACAGGTGCGTCGGCAGCACGCCCGCGATCGTCCACGGCTGGCGGCCGAGCTCGGCGACGATCCAGCCGAATTCGATCGCGATCCACGGCAGCGGGATCGCCCATACCGCATAGCGCAGGAACCAGCGGCGGTTGTCCTGCAGCAGTTCGCGGCGCGCGCAGAACCAGAACGCGGCAACGAACGTCGCGACGAACAGGAAGCCGAGGAACACCATGATCCGGAACGAGAAGAACACGGGCGCGACCGGCGGGATCGTCTTCTTCGCGGCAGCCTTGATCTGCTCCGGCGTCGCGTCGGTCACGTTCGGCGTGAACTGCTTGAGCATCAGCCCGTAGCCGAGATACTGCTTGTGCTGGTCGAACAGTTCGCGCGTCGCGGCGCTCGTGTCGCCCTGCTTGATCTTCTGCAGCGCGCCGTACGCGATCATCCCGCTCTGGATGTGCTCCTCGCTGTGCTTCGCGAGATCACGCAGGCCGATCACCGGCTCGTCGATCGAGCGCGTCGCGATCAGGCCGAGCGCATACGGGATCTTGATCGCGTAGTCGGTACGCTGCTCTTCCTGGTTCGGAATGCCGATCAGCGTGAACGATGCGGGTGCCGGCTGGGTTTCCCATTCGGATTCGATCGCGGCAAGCTTCATCTTCTGCACTTCGCCGGTCGTATAGCCCGATTCGTCGCCGAGCACGATCACGCAGAGCGTCGCCGCGAGGCCGAAGCCGGCCGCGACCGCGAACGAGCGCAGCGCGAAGTCGATGTCGCGCTTCTTCAGCAGGTACCACGACGACACGCCGAGCACGAACATCGCGGCCGACACGTAGCCGGCCGACACCGTATGCACGAACTTCACCTGCGCGACCGGGTTGAACAGCACGTCGAACAGGCTCGTCATCTCCATCCGCATCGTCTGGTAGTTGAACTCGGCGCCGACCGGGTTGTTCATCCAGCCGTTCGCGACGAGGATCCACAGCGCGGACAGGTTCGAGCCCAGTGCGACAAGGAACGTGACCATCAGGTGCTTGACCTTCGACAGGCGGTTCCAGCCGAAGAAGAACAGGCCGACGAACGTCGATTCGAGGAAGAACGCCATCAGGCCTTCGACCGCGAGCGGTACGCCGAAGATGTCGCCGACATAGTGCGAGTAGTACGACCAGTTCGTGCCGAACTGGAATTCGAGCGTGATGCCGGTCGTCACGCCCATTGCGAAGTTGATGCCGAACAGCTTGCCCCAGAACTGGGTCATGTCCTTGTAGACCTGTTTGCCGGTCATCACGTAGACGGCTTCCATGATGACGAGCAGCCAGGACAGGCCGAGCGTCAGCGGCACGAACAGGAAGTGGTAGAGCGCCGTGATGCCGAACTGCAGGCGTGATAGATCGACGACTTCACTACTTATCATGGTGGTCTCCCTCGGTGGGTGCAGGCGCCGGTACCGAGAGCAGCTTCTCGGCGACGGCGGCAGGCGGAAGCGACATGTGCTCGGCCTGCGGATGATTGAAGAATGCGTATTTGAGCGACATCAGGAGGATCAGCTTGACGATCAGCACCAGGGTGATGTCGCGGGCGAGGGTCGGTCCGCGAGCCCACGCGGCGATGCGCGTGCGCCAGCCGATCGTGCCGGCCGGCCGCTGGGGAGGCGGCGCAGGCTCTTTATTGATCGAGATCAAGGCGATTATCCTGAATCGATTTAGGTCGGATTGAGGGCGACTTTACGTCGGATTTATGACGGCCGTGAAGCTGTTTTAATCCTTTTGCGCCTGACATGCCAATTTTAAAAGGACTGCTTTCCGATGCCGAGTGCTGCGCTGCGGCAGACCGTCGCTAACTACGGCCTGAAACTTGAGGCAGATCAAGGTTATGCGGAAGGGGCCCGAAAACGGCCTAATACCTGATGAATCAGGTCAATTAATCGGCGCAGAAACGGGCGGTAAAGCGGATGAAACGCAGCGGGAAAAGCAGAAAAAGCAGACGAAAAAAAACCGCTGCCGGTCGGGCAGCGGTTTTCGATGCAGCGCTCTGAATCGCCGGATTTATGCGTATTCGGCGAGGGCGGTGCGCATCTTTTTCATTGCGCTCGCTTCGATCTGGCGGATGCGTTCCGCGGACACGCCGAACTCGGCGGCGAGATCGTGCAGCGTCGAGCCGCCCGAGCCGTCGTCGTCGACGTGCAGCCAGCGCGCCTCGATGATGCGGCGGCTGCGCGCGTCGAGCGCGTCGAGCGCCTGCGCGATGCCGTCCGTCTGCAGCGTGTCGCGCTGACGCGCGGCAAGCACGGCGGTCGGCTCGTTGTGCGAGTCGGCCAGGTAGGCGATCGGCGCGTACGACTCCTCGCCGTCTTCCACCTGCCCTTCGAGCGCAATGTCGCCGCCCGACAGGCGCGTTTCCATCTCGGTCACGTCTTCGCGCTTGACGTTGAGCTCCTGCGCGAGGCCGTCGATTTCCTCGGGCGTCATCGCCTGCATGCTCTTCTTGTGGCTGCGCAGGTTGAAGAACAGCTTGCGCTGCGCCTTCGTCGTCGCGACCTTCACCATGCGCCAGTTGCGCAGGATGTACTCGTGGATCTCGGCCTTGATCCAGTGGATCGCGTACGACACGAGGCGCACGTTCTGGGCCGGATCGAAGCGCTTCACGGCCTTCATCAGGCCGATGTTGCCTTCCTGGATCAGGTCGCCGTGCGGCAGGCCGTAGCCGAGATAGTTGCGCGCGATCGACACGACGAGACGCAGGTGCGACAGCACGAGGCGGCGCGCCGAGTCGAGGTTGTTGTTTTCGCGGAATTCGGTTGCGTACTGGCGTTCCTCTTCGGCCGTCAGCAGAGGAATGCGATTGACGGCCTGGATATACGCGTCGATGTTGCCAAGCTGGCCCGGCAACATCGATTGAGCTGCGAGCGCCAGCGAGCCTGCCGATTCGGCCTTGGCCGGCGTCGGGCTCAGGGTATTCGGAAGGGTCAGGGCGTTGCTCACTAAAAACTCCTTTGGAATCAGGGACAAACCCCGGGTCTCGGATGAGATTCCGGGGCCAATCTTAGCACTCCCGCAAACCGAGTGCTAATTCCTTAGAGCGGGCGTGGGCATCTGAGTTCCCGATTTTTCTATCGGGATAGTCGAGTCGATAGTCTAATCTGCGACCAAGGCGGCGGATCGAAGTTCCGTAAACCATTGTTTCTGATGGGAATCAGTAGACGATTTCGATTTTTGTCGTTTTAGAAGGAAGCCATTTCGCTTCGTGATGCCGATCCGGAAAGTCCTTTACCATACCATTCAGTTCGCTCGGGCCAGGCCGTCGCGGCAGGCTCCATTCAACCCACAAAGTTGGAGTGTCAGATGAACAATAAGAAGAATCGCCGGCCCCGCAGCCGGCTTGCGCTGCATGCGATGCTGGCGGCGTCACTTCTGGGCGGATCGGGTGCGGCGTTCGCGGATCGATGGGGTATCCAGGCGGGCGGCGGGTTTTCGGATCGTCACGGGATCGACAAGGCCGATCTCGGCGTGGTGTGGGATCCGGGCTGGAACTGGTGGGAAATCGGCGGCTGGCACTTCGCATTCGTGATGGAGGGCCACGTCGGCTACTGGCACACGGGCGGCAACGTCCACGGCAACATCGGCGAGATCGGCGCGCAGCCGATGTTCCGCTTCGTCAAGAGCGCGGGCCAGGTGCGCCCGTTCGTCGAGGCCGGCGCCGGCATCCGGTTCCTGACTTCCCCGACGATCTCCAACAATCTTTCGCTCGCGACGTCGTTCCAGTTCGTGGATGTCGTCGGCGTCGGCGCACAGTTCGGAGAACGGCAACAGTATCAGGTCGGTTACCGTTTTCAACATGTGTCTAACGCGGGTATCAAAGAGCCGAATCCTGGTATAAATTTCCACCAGTTCTACGTGCAGTACAACTTCTGATCCGCATGCCCGCGCACGGCGTGCGCGTTGCCGAGGAGTCAGGCGATGGCGAAGGTGGTCGATGCGATCCGCGCGCTCGAGCGCGATCGGTTCCGGGCGATGGTGGACGGGGACGGCGAGGCGCTCGACGCGCTGCTGTCGGACAAGGTGTTCTTCGTGCACACCAACGGCAAACGTGAAACCAAGCAGCAGTTCATCGACGCCATCGTCGCCGGCCGCCGCCGCTATCGTCAGATCGAAATCCAGTCGCAGGACGTGCTGCCCGTCGGCGGCGATACCTGCGTCGTCACCGGGCGCGCATTGATCGAGATGGAAACGAACAACGGCGGCCTGGTCTTTCCGATTGCCTATACGTCCGTCCACACCGAGGAGCAGGGCCGCTGGTGCCTGCTCGCATGGCAGGCGACGCGGTGCGCGACCGAGACATGAGCGCGCGTGGCGCCCTTTTTCATGTCCCCACCGAAGCGGCCTTATGGGCCGCTTTTTGCTGGCCCGTGCGGCGCGGATCGCGCGGCGCACGGGCGGTCACGCCCTGCTCGCTGACTGTCGAACCCTGAGCGTCAGGCTGCCGCGCGCCGGTCCGTGCAATACCATGCCGAACGGTTGATTGCGCTGACGATTGCATCGAGCGCGGCGCTCGCCGCATCGGCGTGCAGGCCGACGCCGTGGCGCAGCGGCGCATCGCCGACCCGGCAGCCGACCGATACCGCGATCCGGCCGTCCGTCGTGCGCGCGTGTTCGTACGATGCGATGTCGATCGCGGCGCCGGCGGCCGCCGCGAATGCCGCGGCCAAATGTCGCACGGCGTCTTCGGGCGTCGCGTCGGCCGCTGCCGGCGCTGCCGCGATCTCGCGGTTCTGCCAGCGCGCACCGCTGCCATGGCGCGCGGCCGGGCCGTCGGTCTCGAAGAATTCGCGGGCGAACAGTGCGCAGATCGCGTCGCCCGTCACTTCCTCGCCGGACGCGTCGGCGAGCGTCTGTACCGCGTGGCTGAATTCGATCTGCACGCGGCGCGTCGGCGTGAAGCCCATCCCGCGTTCGAGCAGGAACGTCGCGCCGCCCTTGCCGGACTGGCTGTTCACGCGGATCACCGCGTCATAGCTGCGGCCGAGGTCGGCCGGGTCGATCGGCAGGTACGGCACTTCCCAGACCGCGTCGGGGCGCTGCTGCGCGAAACCCTTGCGGATCGCGTCCTGGTGCGAGCCCGAGAACGCGGTGAACACGAGGTCGCCCGCGTACGGATGGCGCGGATGCACGGAAATCTGGTTGCAGCGTTCGACGACGCGGCGCACCGCATCGATGTCGGAGAAATCGAGGCCCGGGTCGATGCCCTGCGTGTACAGGTTCAGCGCGAGCGTGACGAGATCGACGTTGCCGGTGCGCTCGCCGTTGCCGAACAGGCAGCCCTCGATGCGATCGGCGCCCGCGAGCAGCGCGAGTTCGGCCGCCGCGACCGCGGTGCCGCGATCGTTGTGCGGATGCACGGACAGTACGATGCTGTCGCGATACGCGAGGTTGCGGTCCATCCATTCGATCTGGTCGGCGAACACGTTCGGGCTCGCGGCCTCGACGGTGGCCGGCAGGTTGACGATCATCTTGCGGTCGCGGGTCGGCCGCCAGGTTTGCGCGACCGCATCGCAGATCTCGCGCGCGAACGTCAGCTCGGTCATGCTGAAGGTTTCCGGCGAGTACTGGAAGGTCCAGTGCGTGTCGGGGCGCGCGGCGGCGTGTTCCTTGATGATGCGCGTGCCGTCGACCGCGAGCGCCTTCACGTCGTTCTTCGACATTCCGAACACGATGCGGCGGAACGACGGGCACACCGCGTTGTACAGGTGCACGATCGCGCGCGGCACGCCTTCGAGCGCGTCGAACGTGCGCGCGATCAGGTCTTCGCGCGACTGCACGAGCACCTCGATCGTCACGTCGTCGGGAATCCGCTTGTCGTCGATCAGCTTGCGGACGAAATCGAAGTCGGTTTGCGACGCCGACGGAAAACCGACTTCGATCTCCTTGAAACCGATCGCGACCAGCATCTCGAAGAACTCGAGCTTCTGCTCGATGCTCATCGGCTCGATCAGCGACTGGTTGCCGTCGCGCAGGTCGGTGCTCATCCAGACGGGCGCGCGCTCGATGGTGCGGGTCGGCCAGCGGCGGCCATTGATGCGGACGGGCTCGAACGGACGGTACTTGTCTTGCGGATTGCGCTTCATCTTCTGGACCTCGGGTCTCAAGTCGCGAGCGAAGACGGGCGGCAGGGGCGACGGTTGGCGCTGCCTCGCACCGCGGCGCGCGATCGCGCTGCGGATGCGGATGATCTTCGCGAATCGACCGACGGATAGACGGACGAATGCTGACGACTTCGGGTTGTAAAAACTGCGAGAGGGGTACTGCGAGGAACTGCTGGGAGGGACCGTGCGGACAGCACACGGCGCTACGACAGCCTTAGGCTAGTCGTAGCGATAGCGGCCGCGCTAGGCGGCCGGAGGTAATTCGGAGGGTGTTCGGAAAGGAACGCATGACGGCAACTCTATGCCAGGATGCGGGTGCGTGTCAAATGGTCGGGCCGCGGGGGCGGGTCGTCGCCGCGCCGTCAGCGCGTGGTGCGGGCGATCTGCACGATCGTTGCGACTTGCCGCGCGACCGTGTCGGGCACCGGCACCTCGCCGCGCAACACGGCGTCCGTCCACGCGGCCGTCGTCGCTGCATCGCGCGATTCGGGCAGCGCGACGGGCGGCGTATCGGCCGACGAACGCTCGGCCTCGATCAGCGTGTCGCATACGCCGTCGTGCAGCCAGTCGACCTGCACCTGGCGCCGCGTATCGGCGACGGCCTCGCCCTCCGTGCCGCGCGCGAGCAGCGCGCCGCCGAGCGCGGCGTCCGGATGGTCGCGGAACAATTGCGCGAGGCTGTCGCGGTACGGCGGATGCGTGTAGTTGACGAGCCGCAGGCCGGCCGGCGCGAACGGCTGCAGGATCTTCACGAGCGTATGCGTCGAGTTGCGCACGCCGAGCACGCTGCGCATCGACAGCAGGTGCGCGATGCGCGGCGCCAGCGCCTCGATCGGCGCGAACGCGACGCGGCGCTCGGCGAGCATGTCCTCGATCGCATCGTGCGACGTCGACGGCGTGAGCGACAGCGCCGAGAAGATCTCCGCGCTCGTCACGCGGCCCGGGTCGCGCTCGACCCCGTGCACGAGCACCGGCACGCCTTCGCGCGCGAGCAGCAGCGCGAGCAGCGGCACGAGATTCGGCTGCTTGCGCGCGCCGTTGTAGCTCGGGATCGACACTGGGCGGAACGCGGCGTCCTGCACGTGCACGGGCTCGAACGACGCCTGCGCGGCGGCGAGCATCGCGGCCAGTTCGTCGGACGTTTCGCCCTTCAGCCGATAGGCGATCAGGATCGCGCCGAGTTCGACGTCCGACACGCGCGCGTCGAGCATCGCGCGATAGAGCTCGAACGTTTCCTCGGCGGACAGCGCGCGCGCGCCGTGCGGGCCGCGGCCGATCTCCTTGATGAAGCGGGCGCAACGGAACGGAACGGCGGCGGGATCGTGGGAAGCGGTCATCGGGATGTGGGGCGGGCGGCCGGCATCTGGCCGCGCGGTGAGCGTAAGGAATGCCCCGAGTATCGCACGGGTGCGGCCGGCGCAAGCGCGGCCGCGCATCGCGTCGCGCTACACTCTGGTTACCGGCGGTGGGCGCGCCGGCTGCGCCGCGCCTGTGCCGTTGCCGGCCGAATACGACTACGAGAGACATCCCATGAAGCTCTACAGCTATTTCCGCAGTTCTGCGTCGTACCGCGTGCGGATCGCCCTGAACCTGAAGCAGCTGCCGTTCGACTATGTCCCCGTGCACATGCTGCGCAACGGCGGCGAGCAACTGAAGGACGAGTACCGTGCACTGAATCCGGATGCGGTCGTGCCGACGCTGACCGATGGCGACGCGACGCTGCAGCAGTCGCTCGCGATCATCGAATATCTCGAAGAAACCCATCCCGAGCCCGCGCTGCTGCCGAAGCAGCCGGTCGACCGCGCGTATGTGCGCGCGGTCGCGCTGCAGATCGCGTGCGAAATCCATCCGCTCAACAACCTGCGCGTGCTGAAGTATCTGAAGCACATGTTGCAGGTGCCTGAAGAGGCAAAGAACGCGTGGTACCGGCACTGGATCGAGGCGGGCTTCGAAACGCTCGAGACGCGCCTCGCGAACGATCCGCGCACCGGCAAGCTGTGCTTCGGCGACACGCCGACGCTCGCCGACCTGTGCCTCGTGCCGCAGGTGTTCAACGCGAACCGCTTCTCGATCGACACGACGCGCTATCCGACGATCCAGCGGATCGTCGACCATGCATCGACGCTCGACGCGTTCAAGGCCGCCGAGCCCGGCGCGCAGCCCGACGCCGAATGAGCGCGGCGCGCCCCGGGCGCGCATGAAAAAGGGCGCCCGAAGGCGCCCTGGGCGATGCGGGCCGGCGGCGTTCAGCCGAGCAGCGCGTCCGCGAATTCCACGGCGCTGAACGGCTGCAGGTCCTCGACCTTTTCGCCGACGCCGATGAAGTAGACGGGCACCGGGCGCTGCCGCGCGATCGCGGCGAGAATCCCGCCCTTCGCGGTGCCGTCGAGCTTCGTGACGATGAGGCCCGTGAGGCCGAGCGCGTCGTCGAATGCCTTCACCTGCGTGAGCGCGTTCTGGCCGGTGTTCGCGTCGATCACCAGCAGCACTTCGTGCGGCGAGCCGTCGTGCGCCTTCGAGATCACGCGCTTTACCTTCTTCAGCTCTTCCATCAGGTGGAGCTGCGTCGGCAGGCGGCCGGCCGTGTCGGCCATCATCACGTCGATCTTGCGCGCGCGCGCGGCGCTGACCGCGTCGAAGATCACCGCGGCCGGATCGCCGCTTTCCTGCTGCACGACCGTCACGTTGTTGCGCTCGCCCCAGACCGCCAGCTGTTCGCGCGCGGCCGCACGGAACGTGTCGCCCGCGGCCAGCAGCACCGACTGGTCGAAGCTCTGCAGATGCTTCGCGAGCTTGCCGATGCTGGTCGTCTTGCCCGCGCCGTTCACGCCGGTGATCATCATCACGAGCGGCTGCGCGCGGCCGAGCATCAGCGATTTCTCGAGCGGCTTCAGCAGCTCGACGAGCAGGTCGTGCAGCGCACTCTTCACCTGCTGCGGGTCGGTCAGCCGGCCGGTGCGCACCTTTTCGCGCAGTGCGTCGAGCAGGTACTCGGTCGCGTCGACGCCCGCATCGGACATCAGCAGCGCGGTTTCGAGCTCCTCGTACAAATCCTCGTCGATCTTCGTGTTGACGAATACGCCGGTGATGCTGGAGCCCGTTTTCGCGAGCCCCGTTTTCAGGCGCGCAAGCCACGATTTCTTCGCGGATGCGTCCTGCAGCGGCGGCGGGACGATCTCGACCGTCTCGACGACTTCGTCGCGACCGTCGTTGGTCGGCGTGACCGTCATCACGACGGCCGGCGCGGCCGGTTGCACGGGCGCCTGCGGCACGTCGGCCGCGAGCGGAGCCTCAAGCGTGGGCGCATCGGACGGCTCGTCCGTTTGCGACGCGTCGGCCGATTGCGATTCCGCGGGATCGGGCTCCTGCGTTTTCTTGAATCGTTTGAAGAAGCTGAACATGGTCTGACGTCGGGAAGAGGGTGGGCCGCCGCCAGGAGCGGGGCGCCGGACGGGCCGTTTTGCGTTCGCGCGGGCGCGGCGCACGGCGGCCGAAACCGTGCATTTTATCAGTGCGGCGTGGCGCTCGCGTCAGTGCGCGTCGCCGCTGTGGTAACGTGCGCCTGTTTGGCGATGCGCCCCGGTGCGCGTCCGCTCCCTCCGTTGCCTATATTCCGTATGTCCCGTTCCTCTTCCGGCCGCCCGGCGGCCCCCCCTGGCCGCGGCAAGCCGCACACGATCCGCATCATCGGCGGCGACTGGAAACGCACGCCGCTCGCGGTGCTCGATCTCGACGGCCTGCGGCCGACGCCAGATCGCGTGCGCGAGACGCTGTTCAACTGGCTCGGTCAGGATCTCGAAGGCCGGCGCTGCCTTGACCTGTTCGCGGGCACCGGCGCGCTCGGCTTCGAGGCCGCGTCGCGCGGCGCGGCGAGCGTCGTGATGGTCGAGCGCCATCCGCGCGCCGCGCAGCAACTGCGTGCGATCAAGGACAAGCTCGGTGCCCGCACGGTCGAGGTCGCGGAGGCCGATGCGCTGCGGCTCGCGGCCGGGCTCGCGCCGGGCGCGTTCGATATCGTGTTTCTCGATCCACCGTTCGGCGATCCGGCCGCGCTGGAGCGCGCGATCGCGCTGTCGGCGCCGCTCGTCGCGGCGGACGGCGCGTTGTACGTCGAGACGGGGGCGGAACTCGATCCGGCCGCGCACGACGCGCTCGCGGGCTGGCAGGTCGTGAAGCACGGCAAGGCGGGTGCGGTTCACTATCATTTGCTGCGGCGCGAAAATGATGAATAATGCGCGTTCCATACGAGGCGGCGCGCCGCAAAGGCGACGCATGCCCATCTCGGCAGCGGCGTGCGTGTCGCACGGCTGCCTCCCCGTTTGCGTGATGACAGGAGGAGCGACATGGTAGTCGCCGTGTATCCCGGTACGTTCGATCCGCTGACGCGCGGGCACGAAGACCTCGTGCGGCGTGCGTCGAGCATTTTTGATACGCTGGTGGTCGGCGTCGCCGACAGCCGCGCGAAAAAGCCGTTCTTCTCGCTGGAAGAACGTCTGAAGATTGCGAACGAGGTGCTCGGCCATTATCCGAACGTGAAGGTGATGGGTTTCAAAGGCCTTCTGAAGGACTTTGTCCGCACCAACAACGCACGCGTGATCGTGCGCGGCCTGCGCGCCGTGTCCGATTTCGAGTATGAGTTCCAGATGGCGGGGATGAACCGCTATCTGCTGCCCGACGTCGAGACGATGTTCATGACGCCGTCCGATCAGTACCAGTTCATCTCGGGGACGATCGTGCGCGAAATCGCGCAGTTGGGCGGCGATGTCAGCAAGTTCGTGTTCCCGTCCGTCGAGAAGTGGCTGACCGAGAAAGTCGCTGCGATGGGAGGCCCTGCCGCGTGACGCGGCGCCGGCCGGTTTCGTTGCGAAGCCGGCCGCCGGCCTGAAGAAGTGAGATCAGTATGGCTTTGATGATTACCGACGAGTGCATCAATTGCGACGTGTGCGAGCCCGAGTGCCCGAACGGCGCGATTTCGATGGGCCCGGACATCTACGTGATCGACCCCAGCAAGTGCACCGAGTGCGTCGGCCATTTCGACGAACCGCAGTGCCAGCAGGTGTGTCCGGTCGAATGCATTCCGCGCGATCCGCAGCATGACGAATCGCACGCGCAATTGATGGAGAAGTATCATGCGTTGATCGCCGGGAAGGGCGACGACGCGTCGTGACCCTGCGGTGACGCGCGCGCTTTGGTTTATCGGCGCACGCGACACGCTTCCCGAGCGGCGCCGTCCGGCGCCGGTTCTTCGTTAGACAAGCAGCTCGCGCAGCGCCGCGACGAGCGCGTCGCATTCGGCGTCGGTGCCGACGGTGATGCGCAGATGCTGGTCGATCCGCGGCAGCCGGAAGTGCCGCACGAAAATTTCCCGTTCCTTCAGCTTTGCCGCAATCGCGCCCGCATCGTGCGCGGGATGGCGCGCGAACACGAAATTCGCGGCTGACGGCACGACGTCGAAGCCGAGCGTGTCGAGCGCGTGCGTGAGCCGCGTCCGGCTGTCGATCACGCGCCGGCAGGTCGCGTCGAAATAGTCGGTGTCCTCGTACGCGGCCTGCGCGGCGACCTGCGCGAGCCGGTCGAGCGGATAGGAGTTGAAGCTGTCCTTCACGCGGTTCAGCGCGTCGATCAGTGCCGCATCGCCGAACGCAAAGCCGACGCGCATGCCCGCGAGAGAGCGCGCCTTCGACGTCGTGTGCACGACAAGCAGGTTCGGATGGCGGTCGATCAGCGTAATCGCGGACTGCGCGCCGAAATCGACATAGGCCTCGTCGATCACGACGACCGACGACGGATTCGCGGCTGCGATCCGCTCGACATCCGCGAGCGGCAGCGCGCGCCCGGTCGGCGCATTCGGGTTCGGAAACAGCACGCCGCCGGCGTCGTCGAGATAGTCTTCGACGCGGATCGAGAAGTCGTCCGCGAGCGGCACGACCGTGGTCTGTACGCCGTACAGGCGAGCGTAGGTCGGATAGAAGCTGTACGTGATGTCGGGAAACCGCAGCGGCCGGTCGTGCTTCAGCAGCGCCTGGAACGTGTGCGCGAGCACCTCGTCGGAGCCGTTGCCGACGAACACCTGTTCTGGCTTGATGCGGTGATGGGCCGCGACCGTCTCGCGCAGCGCGCGCGCGACCGGATCCGGATAGCGGCGCAGCGTGTCGCCGGTCTCGCCGAGTTCGCGTGCGATCGCCGCGACGACGCGCGGCGACGGCGGATAGGGATTCTCGTTGGTGTTCAGCTTGACGGGGTGCGCGAGCGCGGGCTGTTCGCCCGGCACGTAAGGCACGAGTTGCTGAACGACGTCGCTCCAGTAACGGCTCACCGCTTGGCTCCTGTCGGGCAAAACGACGAGATTACCGCATGTGCGCGTCAAGGTGGGGAGGGCGGTGCCGCCCGGCGGCGCCGGACGGCCCGATGCACCGGGCCGGTGCGATGTGCGGTCAGTTGCGATGCAGTTGCATCGTCGCGCGGTCGAGTTCGCCCTTGACGACCATCGGCATCACGGCGAGCGCGCGTTCGATCGACGCGTCGATCACGTCCTGTTCCTCGCGGCGCGGCGGCTTCAGCACGAAGTTCGCGACGTCGGGCTTCGCGCCCGCGCGCGCGCTTTCCGGAATCAGGTCGCGCGGATGGCCGATGCCGATCCGCAGTCGCCAGTAATGCTGCGTCGACAGGTGCGCGGAGATGTCCTTGAGGCCGTTGTGGCCGCCGCTGCCGCCGCCGAGCTTCAGCTTCACGGTGCCGGGCGGCAGGTCGAGCTCGTCGTGCGCGACGAGAATCTGGTCGGGCAGGATCTTGAAGAATTGCGCGAGCGCGACGACCGACTGGCCGGAGCGGTTCATGTAGGTCTGCGGCTCGAGCAGGTGGACTTCCTCGCCGTGCAGGCGCGCTTTCGCGTAGAAGCCGTGGAAGCGGCGCTCGTCGCGCAGCGTCGTGCCTGCTTCGCGGGCGAGCTGGTCGATCAGCCAGAAGCCGGCGTTGTGGCGCGTCGCGGTGTATTCCGCCCCGGGATTGCCGAGGCCGACGATCAGTTTGATCATGACGTTTCGAAGGCGGCGGCTGCCGCCTGGGCGCAGAAAAAGAAAAACCCGCCGGGCAAGCCGCGGCGGGTTGCGTCGACCGTTTCGTGAAACGGATCGATCGGGCGCGTAGGCAGCCGCTTAGGCAGCCGGCGTTTCGCCTTCGCCTGCTGCGTCCGACACGGCACCAGCCGGGACCGTCGCCGATGCGACAACCGGGTTTTCCGCATCGATGTGCGCGACCAGCGCGACGCCCTTCGGCAGCGCGATGTCCTTCGCGTGCAGCGACTGACCGGCTTCGATCTTCGACAGGTCGACTTCGAGGAACTCCGGCAGCGCAGCCGGCAGGCACTCGATTTCGATTTCCGTCGCGACGTGCGAAACGACCGCGCTCGACAGCTTCACGGCCGGGCTGACTTCAGCGTTCAGGAAGTGCAGCGGCACCTTCGTGTGCAGCTTCTTCTTCGCGTCAACGCGCTGGAAGTCCACGTGCAGCACCAGTTGCTTGAACGGGTGGTATTGCACGTCGCGCAGCAGAACCTGCTGCGACTGGCCGGCCACTTCGAGGTCGAGGATCGACGAGTGGAAGGCTTCCTTCTTCAGCGCGTGCCACAGGGCGTTGTGATCGAGTTCGATCTTTTGCGGGGCTGCTTCGCCACCGTAAACGATACCCGTGGTCTTACCGGCGTTGCGCAGGCGGCGGCTCGCACCCGTACCTTGCTGTTGGCGCTCGAAAGCGACGACTTTCATGTGATTCTCCAATGGCTGCCCGCGACCAGGCAGTAAAACGGGGCCGTCAAACGGCGGCCCCCGATGAAACGGCCGGGGTTTCGTCTATCCCGTCCGATTGTGCAAAAAGCGAAGCGTTGCCGCTTCGCTTTCTGCGCATGCTTTGTTGTGTCGACTCGCGATCAGGATTCCGCGAACAGCGACATCACCGAATCGCCGCGGCGGATCCGCGAGAACGTCTCTGCCAGCAGGCTCGCGCTCGTCAGCGAGCGGATCTTCGAGCACGCCAGCGATTCGGCCGACAGCGGGATCGTATCGGTGACGACCAACTCGTCGAGCGCCGATGCGGCGATGCGGTCGGCGGCGCCGCCCGACAGCACGGGGTGCGTCGCGTATGCGAACACCTGCTTCGCACCGCGGTCCTTCAACACTTGCGCGGCCTTGCAGAGCGTGCCGGCCGTATCGACCATGTCGTCCATGATCACGCAGGTGCGGCCTTCGACTTCACCGATGATGTTCATCACTTCGGCGACGTTCGCCTTCGGACGACGCTTGTCGATGATCGCGAGATCGCAGTTGAGCTGCTTCGCGAGTGCCCGGGCACGTACCACGCCGCCGACGTCCGGCGACACGACGAGCAGATCCGAGTAGTTCTGCTTGCGCAGGTCGCCCAGCAGGATCGGCGTTGCGTAGATGTTGTCGACCGGGATGTCGAAGAAGCCTTGAATCTGGTCGGCGTGCAGATCCATCGTGATGATCCGCTCGACGCCGGCGATTTCCAGCATGTTCGCGACGACCTTCGCCGAGATCGCGACGCGCGCCGAACGCGGGCGGCGATCCTGACGGGCGTAGCCGAAGTAGGGGATGGCTGCAGTGATCCGGCCGGCCGATGCGCGCTTGAGCGCGTCGACCATGATCATCAGTTCCATCAGATTGTCGTTCGCCGGCGCGCACGTGGATTGCAGGACGAAGACGTCCTTGCCACGCACGTTTTCCTGGATCTCGACCTGGATCTCGCCGTCGGAGAAACGGCTGACCATTGCTTTGCCGAGGGGGATTCCAAGAATGTTGACGACTTCCTGGGCGAGCGCGGGATTCGCGTTGCCAGTAAAAACCATCAGGCCGTCATGGCTGCTCATCGTGCACCTGCTTCAGGCTTAGGCGGGAAATGCGGGAAAATTTTTGGCAGGGGAGGAAGGACTCGAACCCTCGCATGCCGGAATCAAAATCCGGTGCCTTGACCAACTTGGCGACTCCCCTACACTTAACTGATAACTTCACCGGACTCGTGTAGGCCATCCGGCAAAGTAAAACTTCATGACGCGAAAGCGAAGAGCGGATGCTCGTTCAGACTCTCGGCAACTGCGCCGTTCCAACTGGCGGGCAGTCTGGCTTTCGCCGCTTCTGCCTCATGCTTGCTGCGAAACGCTGCAAACACGCTTGCTCCGGAGCCGGTCATCCTCGCGGGGGTCACATCATACAACCATTTGACCACCTGCGCAACTTCCGCGTACTTACTTGTCACAACTTGCTGCATATCGTTCCGGCCGAAGCTGTCTGGCCATCCCGCATCGCTGTTTTGCTGTGCAAGAAAGTCAGCAATTGTGACGGGCTTCGAATCTCTTGTCAACAACTCATCTGAAAATATTTCAGCGGTCGGGACATGAACGCGTGGCGTCACAACCAAGAACCAGCGAGTCGGCAATTCTACCTCAGCTAATTCTTCTCCGATACCCTCTGCGAACGCATTTTTTCCAAAAATAAAAAACGGGACGTCTGCGCCGAGTTTCACCGCGAGCGACTGAAGCTCCGTGCGCGGCAGGTCGAGTTGCCACAGGCGGTTCAGCGCGAGCAGCGTCGTTGCCGCGTCGGAGCTGCCGCCGCCGAGGCCGGCGCCCATCGGCAGGCACTTGTCGATCTCGATGTCGACGCCGAACGCGGCGCCCGTGTGCGCCTTCAGCAGGTTGGCTGCACGCACGACGAGATCGCTTTCCTCGGGCACGCCGGGCACGTCGGTGACACGCGCAACGCGGCCGTCGTCGCGCAGCGTGAAGTGCAGCGTGTCGCCCCAGTTCAGCAGCTGGAACACGCTCTGCAGATCGTGATAGCCGTTGGGGCGGCGGCCGGTGATGTGCAGGAACAGGTTGAGTTTCGCGGGCGCAAGGCAGTTGCGCAGCGAGCGGGTCGAATCGGTCATGCGTATGTCGGGGCTAGGCGCTCGTGCTTCACTGATCGAGCACGAGCTTGATGTCGAGCGGCGGTGTCGCGCGCACGAGGTTGACGCGTTTGACGCCCGTGGCCGGAGCGTCAGCGTAGGCAAGATAGTCGATCGTCCAGCCGTCCTGGCGGATCTGCTTGACGTGCGTGTCGTCGGCCGGATCGCGTACCGTCTCCGCCGGCGTCGCGGGCGCGGGTGTCGGCAGCAGCCAGTAGCGCAGGCCCGCGAGCGGCAGTGCGAAGCCGAGCGTTCGCTGCATCAGGTCGCCGACGTCCGTCGCAAATTGCGTCGGACGGTTCGGCAGCTCGAGCGACGCCGCCTGCGGCGTCGATTTCACGACCGCGAGCGTCTGGCCGAGCGGGCTGCGCAGCTCGAGCGACACGTCGTCGCCGTGCTCCTGCCAGTCGAAGTTGCCGTACACGTTCTGCTGCTTGCCGAGACGGTCGTCGTACTGCACCGCGAAGCGGCCATGGTAAGCGTGCGTCGCGGCGGTCTGCAGCACCGCGCCCGTCGGTGCGCTTGCCGACGGCGGCGTGCTCGCGCAGCCGGCGAGCGCGAGCGCCGCGCCGGCCGCGGCCAGCGTGCGCTGCGCGCGGGAGGACAGGGAAAGCATCGGGAACATCTGCATCAGAGGCCGTTGATCTGCAGGCGCTTCAGCGTCTGCACGAGCGTTTCGTTGTCGGGCTCGAGCTTTTGCGCGGCACGCCACGCGGAACGCGCGTCGTCCTGCGCGCCGCTCTTCCACAGCACTTCGCCGAGGTGCGCGCCGATTTCGGCGTTCGGCTGCAGTTCGTACGCGTGCCGCAGGACCTTCGCCGCGCCGGCCGTGTCGCCCATCCGGTACTTCACCCAGCCGAGGCTGTCCATGATGTAGGCATCGTTCGGCGCGAGCGTCATCGCCTTGTCGATCAGCTTGCTGGCTTCGGGCAGGCGCTGGTTGCGGTCGGCAAGCGAATAGCCGAGCGCGTTGTACGCCTGCGGGTTGTCGGGCTGCGTGCGGATCAGCTCGCGCAGCTGCTTTTCCATCGTCGTGTAGTGGCCGGTCTTTTCGGCCGCCATCGCGTAGTCGTAGCGCAGGTCGGGATCGTCCGGGAAGTCCTGGACCGCCTGCCCGAGCCGTGCCTCGGCTTCCGGATAGCGCTTCGCGGTGAACAGGATCGACGCGTCGGTGCGCGCGACCACGGCCGCGTCGCGCGGATCCGTGATCGGCAGGTCGTCGAGCACCTTGCGCGCCTCGTCGGTCTTGCCCTGTTTCTGCAGCAGCTGCGCGCGCGTGATCTGCGCGGGGAGATAGTGCTGGCTCGTCTGGTCGACCTTGTCGAGCCATTGCGACGCCTGCGCATCGTTGTTCTGGTCGATCGCGATCTGCGCGAGGTAGATGTAGCCCTGGCCGACGTCGAGGTTCTGCTGCTTGTCGCCGAGCTGCACGTACTGCTTCAGGTAGGCGGTCGCTTCGTCGAGTTTCTTCTGCTGAATCTTGATCAGCGCGAGCGCCATCAGCGGCGTCGGATCCTTCGAGTCGAGCTTGCGCATCGTCTCGAACTGCTTCTGCGCGTCGTCGAGGCGATCGTCGGCGAGGTAGAGCTGCGACAGCGCGAGCCGCGCGTCGCGCGACTTCGGATTCTGCTGAACATATTTCTCGAACGACGCGATGCCCGCCGCGCGTTCCGCCGGCCCCATCTGCGACAGCATCAGGGCCGCCGGCAGGTAGTCGGGACGGAGCTGCAGCGCCCGCTTCAGCGATTGCGCGGCGCCGTCCTTGTCGTCGACCGCGAGCTGCTGCCGCGCGATCGCGAGCTGCGCCTCGGGCCGGTTCATGTCGTTCTTCAGCATGTCCTTCAGCACCGCGAGGCCGCCGACGCGGTCGGAGCCGCGCACGAGCAGCGCCTGCAGCGCGAGGATCGCGGGCCCGCGCGTCTCTCCGGTTGCGCGGGCCAGCTCGCGCGCAAGCATCGGCTGCGCGTCGGCCGGCTTGCCGGCGAGCACCAGCAGCGCGGCGTCGACCTGCGACGCCCGGTTCGAATCCGGTGCGTACTGGCGCCACAGGTTCGCGGCGGACAGCGCGTCGGCCGGGCTCTGCGCGCCGAGCGCGATCTCGGTCGCACGCTGCGCCATGCGCGGATCGCGCGTGTCGCGGGCGAGCGCGAGGTAGGTCTGGTACGCCGGCGCCGGCTGGTTGCGCTGGAGCGCGACCTCGGCGGCGAGCACCTGGTAGACGATCTGGCTCGTCAGCGGGACACCGGGGAGATTCTTCTGCTCATCCGGCATCACATGCTCGAACGCGCCCTGCGGCTCCGCGTCGTCCGATGCCGGATCCTGCGCGTGAGCCGGGAAGGCGGTGAGGGTCCAGGCGGCAAACAGCGCAGCGCCGAGTGCACGACGGACCGGGAAGGCGCGCGCGCCGCGCGCGGCGGCGGGGCGCTTCTGAAGCAGCTTCGAGGGCAGAGTCATGGAAATCCGTTCGATGTTTCAACCGATTGTAACGCGCTCGCTACAATACACGCACGATCGTGAATCCAGTCTCAGACCCGCTTAACATGCCAGAGTTGCCAGAAGTCGAAGTCACGCGCCGGGGCATCGAGCCCTTTGTCGCGGGCCGCCGCGTCGAGCGTGTCGACGTCCGTACCGCGATGCTGCGCTGGCCCGTGCCGGCGGGGCTCGCCGAGCAGTTGCGCGCGCGCGAGGTGCTCGCGGTCGAGCGTCGCGGCAAGTACCTGCTGTTCGAGGTCGACGCGGGCTGGTTCATCGTCCATCTTGGCATGACGGGCACGCTGCGCGTGCTGCCCGCGGCCGGCGTGCCCGTTGCCGCGAAGCACGACCATATCGACTGGATCTTCGACGAATTCGTACTGCGGTTCCGCGATCCGCGCCGCTTCGGCGCCGTGCTGTGGCACCCGCGCGAAGCGGGCGACGTGCATATGCATCCGCTTCTCGCGAGCCTCGGCGTCGAGCCGTTCTCGCCGGCGTTCACCGGTGCGCTGCTGCACGCGCGCACGCGCGGCCGCACGGTGTCGGTCAAGCAGGCGCTGCTCGCGGGCGACATGGTCGTCGGCGTCGGCAACATCTATGCGTCGGAGAGCCTGTTTCGCGCCGGCATCCGGCCGACGACGGCCGCCGGCAAGGTGTCGCTGCCGCGCTACGAGCGACTCGCCGACGCGGTGCGCGCGACGCTCGCCGATGCGATCGAACGCGGCGGCAGCACGCTGCGCGATTTCGTCGGCAGCAACGGCGAAAGCGGTTATTTCCAGCTCGACTGCTTCGTCTACGACCGTGCCGGCCAGCCTTGCCGCATATGCGGCACGCCGATCCGCCAGATCGTGCAGGGCCAGCGGTCGACCTATTTCTGTGCGACCTGCCAGCGTTGAAACCTTTTTCCGCGATTAGATAACTTGAAGCCGCCCCGCATCGCCCCCGCTCCGTTCCCCGTCACGCCGCTGCACCGCACGTTCGCCACGCGCCTGATCGCGTGGCAGCGCGAGCACGGCCGCCACGACCTGCCGTGGCAGAACACCCGCGATCCGTACCGGATCTGGCTGTCGGAAATCATGCTGCAACAGACCCAGGTGTCGACCGTCATCCCGTATTACGCGCGCTTTCTCGAACGCTGCCCCGACGTCGCCGCGCTCGCGGCCGTGCCGGTCGACGACGTGATGGCGCTGTGGGCGGGGCTCGGCTACTACTCGCGCGCGCGCAACCTGCACCGCTGCGCGCAGGCCGTCGTCGCCGAGCACGGCGGTGCGTTTCCGGCGACACCCGACGCGCTGGCCGAACTGCCGGGCATCGGCCGTTCGACGGCCGCGGCGATCGCGTCGTTCGCGTACGGCGCGCGCGCGACGATCCTCGACGGCAACGTGAAGCGCGTGCTCGCACGGGTGTTCGGCGTCGAGGGCTTTCCGGGCGAGAAGCGCGTCGAGAACGACATGTGGGCGCTCGCCGAATCGCTGTTGCCCGACGCCGCGCATGCGGCGGACGTGAGCGCCTATACGCAGGGGCTGATGGATCTCGGCGCGACACTGTGCGTGCGCGGCAAGCCCGATTGCGCGCGTTGCCCGTTCGCGGGCGACTGCGTCGCGCAATCGACGGGTCGGCAGCGCGAATTGCCGGCCGCGCGGCCGAAGAAGGCCGTGCCGACGCGCAAGACCTGGATGCTCGTGCTGCGCGATGGCGACGCCGTGCTGCTCGAGCGGCGGCCGCCGGCCGGCATCTGGGGCGGCCTGTGGAGCCTGCCGCAAGCCGACGGCGACGCGGCGCTCGCGGAGCTTGCGCAGGGCTTCGGCGGCGGCGGCCCGGTGCCGCTTGCGCCGTTCACGCATACGTTCACGCATTTCCGGCTCGAGATCGAGCCGCGGCTGAGCGATATGGCGGACGGCGGCGGCCTGCCGTCGCAGGCACGGGACGCTGAGACCGCGTGGGTGCCGCTGAGCCGGCTCGATGCGTACGGCGTGCCGGCGCCCGTGCGCAAGCTGCTCGATGCACTGAGCGGGCCGCTGCTGTAACGAAGAGGAAAGGGCGCGGCGCAGACCGCGCGCTCGAGAAAACGCCGGGCCGTCCGGGCTTTCCGCACCGAAGGACGCCCCGCCCGGAGGGAGGCGCCTACAGCCAGCCGTGCCGGTCGAGCACGTGGTGCACGGCGTCGATGCGCGCGCCGACGTCCGGAAACTCCATCAGCTTTTGCCGCGCGCGTAGGTCGAGCGGCAGCAATTCCGCGAGGCGGTTCGACACCCAGCTCGGATCGTCGAGGCGGAACGGTTCGCCGAACGGCAGCTTGCCCGGCTCGGATTTCTTCAGCGCGTCGATGATGCGCTCCAGCACCTCGGCGCACGAGCCGAACTGCGCGAGCGCCTGCTCGCCCTCAAGCGGGATGTCGTCGGGCAGCGGCTCCGCGATGCCGACCAGCAGCCCGTTGCCTTCGACGCGATACGACAGCAGTTCGAAACGCTGCGTGCCGACCGCCTGCAGGTACAGCATCCCGAATTCGCCGGTATCGCACTCGGTGATGCGTGCCATGCAGCCGATGGTTTCGGGCACCGACACGGCGCCGTCCTGTGCGACTTCGGGCCCGCTCTTCAGCAGGCACACGCCGAACGGCGCGTCGTCGCGCAGGCACGCGCGGGACATGTCGAGGTAGCGTGCCTCGAACACCTTGAGCGGGAGCAGCCCCCCCGGAAACAGCACCGTGTGCAGCGGAAACAGCGGCAGGTCGATCAGGGTAGTCGATAGGGAGGACATGGCGCGCTGACGAAGGGGCGGGTGTCGCTAGGGTCGGTCGACCTCGGAGACGAGCCGCGACGACGCGTCGACATCCACTGGCGCGTCACGATGCCGCACGATCACGTTCGCCTCGTGCGCGAGGCGCGCGGCGAGCGTTTCCGCGATGAACACCGAGCGATGCTGGCCGCCGGTGCAGCCGATGGCGACGGTCAGGTAGCTGCGGTTGTCATCGCGAAAGTGCGGCAGCCATTTCAACAGGAACGCATGGATGTCGTCGATCATCTGGTGGACGATCGGCTGTGCGTCGAGAAAGGCGATGACCGGCTGGTCGAGCCCGGTGAGCGGGCGCAACTCGTGGTCGTAGTACGGATTCGGCAGCGCGCGCACGTCGAACATCAGGTCGGCGTCGAGCGGTACGCCGCGCTTGAAGCCGAACGACTCGAACATCACCATCAGGTCGTTGTTCTTCTGCTCGATGAAGCGCTTGACCCACGTGCGCAGCACGTTCGCGCGCAGCGTGCTCGTATCGATCTGGTGGCCGAACTCGGCGAGCGGCGCGACGAGGTCGCGTTCGCGCTCGATCGCTTCCTCGAGCGACGACAGCAGGCCTACGTCCGCATCGTGCGACAGCGAGCCGGACAGCGGATGGCGGCGGCGCGTTTCTGAGAAGCGCTGGATCAGCGCCTGGGTGCTTGCGTTGAGGAACAGCACGCGCACGTCGTGATCGCGCGACAGCTCGCGGATCAGGCCGGGCATTTCGTCGAGCGATGCGCTCGAGCGCGCGTCGATCGCGACCGCGAGCAGGCGCTTGCCTTCCTCGGCGAGGTAGCGGGCGAGTTCGGGGAGCACATGCGGCGGCAGGTTGTCGACGCAGTAATAGCCTGCGTCTTCGAGCGCGTTCAGCGCGACGGATTTGCCTGAGCCGGAGATGCCGGTGATAAGGACGATGCGCATGGGAAGCAGAGAATCCTGACGTTTCATCATAGCACCGGCTCGACGCGTCGGCGTTGCGCAGCCGGCGCGTGCGGCTTACACCAGTTTGCCGGGGAACTGACTGTCGGGATCTTGCATCGCGAGTCGTTGCCGATCCATGAAATCGCGCAACGTGTCGATTCCGCGCAACTGCAGGATCGTGTTCCGGACGGCGGCCTCGACGAGCACCGCGAGGTTGCGGCCGGCCGCGACCTGGATCGTGACCTTGCTGATCGGCAAACCGAGCACGTCGACGGTCTGGCTTTCGAGCGGCAGGCGCTGGAATTCGCCGTCGGGGCGCCGCACGAGCTGGACGATCAGCTTCAGCTTCATTTTCCGCCGCACGGCGGTCTCGCCGAAAATCGTCTTGATGTCGAGCAGGCCGAGGCCGCGCACTTCGAGCAGGTTTTGCAGCAGCGGCGGGCAGCGCCCTTCGACGAAATCGGGGCCAAGACGGACGAAGTCGACCGCGTCGTCGGCGACGAGGCCGTGGCCGCGGCTGATCAGTTCGAGGCCGAGCTCGCTCTTGCCGAGGCCCGAATCGCCGGTCAGCAGCACGCCCATCCCGAGGATGTCGAGGAATACGCCGTGCAGCGTCGCGCGCGGCGCGAGGATGCGGGACATATACAGCCGCAGGCTGTCGATCACCGCGGCGGCCGACATCGGCGTGGTGAACAGCGGGGTCGACGAGCGCGTGCAGCGCAGCACGAGTTCGGGCGGCGCCGCGGCGCCGCCGGCGACGACGAGGAACGGCGGTTCGAGCGCGATCAGCTCGGCCATGTGGCGCGAGCGGTCTTCGTCGGTCTGGCGCTGGTAGTAGTCGATTTCGGCTTCGCCCAGCACCTGGATCCGGTTCGGGTGGATCAGGTTCAGGTGGCCGACGAGGTCGGCGCTCGACGTCGCGTTGCCGACCGTGTCGGCCGAAAAGCCGCGCTCCCAGCCTTCATGCCCCGTGAGCCAGCTCAGTTTCAGCGTGGCCGCGTTGTCGTCGAAGATGCTCTGGGCGTTGATGCTGGACGTATCCATGACTCTCGTCACTCCAATGGGCCGGTGCGTGCGCGCGGCGACGGACGTCGCCATGCCGGGCCGGCGCCGGGCGGCCCTGGACGGCAGCGCGTGCCGCCACGTACGGGAAAATATTCCGCCCGGATCAACTCAAGGTTGCCACTGAGTGAGCAGGCGATGCAACTCGGCGATATCCGTTTCGTTGTGCAGACGCTCGCGCGCGTCGCGATCGGACAGCAGTTGCGCGATTTCCGACAGGATTTCGAGGTGCTGCTGGGTGGCTTGCTCGGGGACGAGCAGGAAAATCAGGAGGCCGACCGGCTGGCCGTCGGGCGCTTCGAACGGGATCGCATCGGCGAGCCGGACGAACGCGGCGAGCGGATGCTTGAGACCCTTGATGCGCCCGTGCGGAATCGCGACGCCTTCGCCGAGCCCGGTCGAGCCGAGGCGTTCGCGCGCGAACAGGTTGTCCGTGACGGTGCTGCGGGCGATGCCGTTCTGATTCTCGAACATCAGCCCGGCTTGTTCGAACACGCGTTTCTTGCTGGTGACCGAGAGGTCGATGACGACGTTCTCTATGGGCAGGATTTTGGCTAGGCGATTCATGTTGGCAGGCGATTGGGCGGCCTGGGGTCTCCTTGCGGCGGCAGACTGATTTTCCATGTTCGGCGATATCAAGGTATTTGGTATCGGCAACCTGCAACGCAGCTACCGCACCCAACGCCCCCCCGGCGATAACCGGGACATTATAGAGCACAGCCGCGTGCGTGGCGCAGCATGGACGGACCGGTCGCACCACGGGCGCGGAGTCGCAAAAAAAACGCCCGGCGAACCGGGCGGCGTGCGTGTTGCGGTGACGGTTATTGCGGCGGAAGTTCGATCTGGTCGATCGACGGTTGAAGTTTGATCGGGTCGTGCGCGTGCGTTTGCAGGCGCTCCATGTGCTTGACGACCTGGCGATCCAGCTTGTCGATCAGCAGATCGATCGCGGCGTACAGGTTGCCGTTCGCGCTTTCGACGAAGATGTCCTTGCCCTTCAGGTGCAGATTGATTTCCGCGCGCTGCTGCTTGTCCTTTTCCTTGTGGTTGTCGACCGAGAGGATCACAGTGCCATCGATCACCTGATCGCTATGCCGTAGCACCCTGTCCAGCTTGGTGATCACGTATTCGCGAATTGCAGGCGTGACTTCGAGATGATGTCCACTGATCTTCAGGTTCATAGTGCTTCTCCAAGCGAGTGACCACCCGGCCGCATCGAGGCGGCGCTCCGGTCGACTTGCCCGTACCGCATAGAGGCGGTGTATCGCGGACAGGTCGCCCGGCCTGTTCCCCGTGTGCGCGGTGGCCGGAACACGCCTGCCGCCGGGCAGGCAGCAGGCCTAAAGAGACTTGCGCAGATTCACTGCCGGGATCTTGAGGGCTTCGCGATATTTGGCAACCGTGCGGCGCGCGACCACGAAACCCTGTTCTGCCAGCAGCTCGGCAATGCGGCTGTCCGAAAGTGGCGATTTTGGGTCTTCAGCTCCTATCAGTTGCTTGATGAGGGCTCGGATGGCGGTCGACGAGGCGGCGCCACCGGTGTCGGTCGAAACGTGAGATCCGAAGAAGTACTTAAATTCAAGCGTCCCGAACGGGGTCAGCATGTACTTCCCGGTTGTCACACGGCTGACAGTCGACTCGTGTAGGCCCAGCGTATCAGCTATTTCCCGCAAAACCAAGGGGCGCATGGCAATTTCGCCATGTGCAAAGAAATTCTTTTGACGCTCGACAATAGCCTGCGCGACACGCAGGATCGTGTCGAAACGCTGCTGGATGTTCTTGATCAGCCAGCGTGCTTCCTGAAGCTGCTGTTTCAGCGAACCGGTCGACGGATCGCCGCGGCTGTTGCGCAGGATGTTCGCGTAGAGGTTGTTGATCCGCAGGCGCGGCACGACCTCCGGATTGAGCTCCGCGAGCCATCCCTGGCCGGCCTTCTTCACGATGATGTCGGGCACGACGTAGTCGGCCTCGGCCTTGCCGTACGCGGCGCCGGGGAACGGCTCGAGCGAGCGGATCAGCGCGTGCGCGTCTCGCAGCGCGTCGTCGCTCGCCTTCAGGTGCTTGCGCAATCGCGTGAAGTCGCGTGCGGCGAGCAGTTCCAGATGCTGCGACACGATCTCGAGTGCGAGCGTGCGCGTCGGGGACGGATCGAGGCGCAGCAACTGCAGCTTCAGGCATTCCGATGCCGAGCGGGCGCCGACTCCGGCCGGGTCGAAGCTGTGCAGCAGCGCGAGCGCCGCGTTCAGTTCGTCGCAGTCGATCTCCAGCTCGGGCGGCAGGTCGGCGAGCACTTCGTCGAGCGTGGCGGTCAGGTAGCCGTCGTCGTCGAGCGATTCGATCAGGAACATCACGAGCGCGCGATCGCGCGGGCCGGCCTGCGTGACGCGCAACTGCGCGGACAGGTGGTCGCGCAGCGACGTCGCGGCTTCCTGCACCTGCAGCGGCGGGAGGTCGTCGTCGTCGGACGCTCCGCTCGAGCGGCCGAATTCGTCGAGATTCCATTGCGGGCCGTCGTTGCCGTCGCCGGACGCGTAACTGTCGTATTCGTCCGCGCCGGCCGGTTCGTCGCGCTCCGCGCGATCGCCCGACGTGCTGCTGTTGTTTGCCGGGGCCGGCTCGGTGTTCTGGCCGGAAGGTGTCTGCGCGATCAGCGATCCGTCCGCAGCGACGCGCAGCGGGCTCACGATCCATTCGTCGTCGTTCTCGAGCAGCGGGTTCTGCGCGACTGCCATCGCGACTTCCTGCTGCAATTCGAGCGTCGACAACTGCAGGAGCCGGATCGACTGCTGTAGCTGCGGCGTCAGCGCCAGATGTTGCGACAGGCGGAGTTGAAGGCTGGCTTTCATGGCAAGGAGGGAGTCATACCGGCAGTTTGCCACGACCCAGGCGCGTTGAGCCATCCGCGATTACGCGCGGCGCGCCGCCCGGCCGCAGGCATGGCCGCGAAGCGGGGCGCGGCCCCGCACGGCGATGCCGGGCGGGGGGCAGCCAGCCACGAGGAGGAAGTTACATGCGGAAGTGTTCGCCGAGATACACGCGGCGCACGCTTTCGTTTTCGATGATTTCGCTCGGCGCGCCGGCGGCGAGCACCGAGCCGTCGCTGATGATATAGGCGTGATCGCAGATGCCGAGCGTTTCTCGGACGTTGTGATCGGTAATCAGCACGCCGATGTTGCGCTGCTTCAGGAACTTGACGATCTTCTGGATCTCGAGCACCGCGATCGGGTCGACGCCGGCGAACGGTTCGTCGAGCAGGATGAAGCTCGGGTTGGTCGCGAGCGCACGCGCGATCTCGACACGGCGTCGTTCGCCGCCCGACAGCGACAGCGCCGGGTTCTCGCGCAGGTGGCCGATCTGCAGCTCGTCGAGCAGCGCTTCGCTGCGCGACGAGATCGCGTCCTTCGACAGCCGCTTGCCGTCTTCGCCGTATTGCAGCTCGAGCACCGCGCGGATGTTTTCCTCGACGGTCAGCTTGCGGAACACGGACGCTTCCTGCGGCAGGTACGACAGGCCGAGCGACGCGCGCTTGTGGATCGGCAGCAGGCTGATCGAGCCGCCGTTCAGCGAGATCTCGCCCGCGTCGAGCGGCACGAGGCCGACGATCATGTAGAACGACGTGGTCTTGCCGGCGCCGTTCGGGCCGAGCAGGCCGACGACTTCGCCGCTCTTCACGTCGAGCGACACGTCCTTGACGACCGTGCGCGAGCCGTAGCGCTTCTTCAGGTTGCGGACGACGAGCGAACTCGTGGTGCCGGCCGGCTGGCGGTTCGGTAGCGCGTTCATTGGCCCGGCGCTCCCTGGATCGTGGTCGACGGCGACAGCTTCGCCGGCGCGCCGGTCAGCGGCGCGGGGCCGCCGTTCTTCGGCGACAGCATCGCGCGCACGCGGCCGTTCGGGTTGCCCGGCGCCGCCACGTCCTTGCCGCCCTTCGCGGTGTAGAAGTCGCGCTGGCCGTCGTACGTGATCACGCTGCCGTGCACGGTGTCGGCGACGGTCGACGTGCCCTGCAGGCGGCGCACGGTCGCGGCGGTCGTCAGCGTGGTCAGGTCCTGCTTGCCGTCGTAGTCGATGCGCTCGGCGTCGCCGTCGATGTATTCGTCGAGGCCTTCGCGCTTCTGGCGGAACGTCGCGTGCTTCTTGCCGCTGCCGAACGACGTCGCGTACTGATAGCCTTCCGGATCCTGGCGCACTTCGACGCGATCGCCCTTGATGATGATCGTGCCCTTCGTGATCACGACGTTGCCGGTCGCGACCGTGACCTGCTTCAGGTCGTCATAGGTCAGGTTGTCGGCCTCGACGTTGATCGGCTTGTTCTGGTCGGCCTTCTCGGCATGGGCGAGCGGCGCCAGCCCGATCAACGGGAGCGCCACGAGCGTCGCGGCGAGCGCGGCGCGGACGGCGCGCGCAGCGCCGCCGGAAATCTGTCGAGGGAACGGTTCGTTCATGCAGTCACGTGAGGGAAGCGTCACTTGGGTTGACCTTTCGAGCCGCCGGACGTGTCCGCCGCGGCGATCGTGCCGCGCACGTTGCCGTAAAGCTCGATGACCCGGGTGACGTTGTTGTACTTCATGCCGTCGGTCGCGTTGACGAGCGACAGGCCGCGCTGAAGTTTAACCGGCTTTTCGGTCTGGATCACATCGTCATTGACGAAGATCCGGAAATGCTGGGAATCGGCCTGCATTTGCGGATCGCCGCCGCCGGCCGCGCGCAGGATGCGCGCATCGTCGTACAAATCGACGATCGACACGTCGCCGTTGACGGTGCCGCGCTTCGCGGTGGTCGTCACGACCGGCTTGCCGGGCTGGAATGCGCGCATGGCCGGATCGGTCAGGTCGCTGTTTTCGGTGTCTTCGTAATGGACCAGCTTCGCGGCCGTCAGCCGGTACTGGGTCGTGCCGGACTGGTCGAGCTCGGTGACCGAGAAGTTGTCCGCGAAATAGTCGGGCGTATGGCGCTTCGGCTGCGCGGTGCCCTCGCCGGGCGGCGGCAGCGTCGCCTGCAGCAGCCACCACGTGATGCCAGCGAGCGCGGCGACCGCGGCGAGCGGCAGCAGATGGGTCCAGCGGAAATGCGTATTCATCCGTCAGGCTCCGCAGGCGGCTGCGAGCAGCGCGTCATAGCGGCGCTGAGCGCGCAGGATCGCGTCGCAGACTTCGCGCACGGCGCCGTGGCCGCCGCGAGCCTCGGCCACCCAGTGCGCGCGGGCAATCACGTCGGGGTGCGCGTTCGCGGGCGCGGTCGCGAAGCCGCAGCGCAGCATCACCGGCAGGTCGGGCCAGTCGTCGCCCATGTAGCCGCACGCGTCGGCGGTGAGGCCGAGCGATGCGATCAGGTCGGCGAACACCGCGAGCTTGTTCTCGACGCCCTGGAACAGGTGCGCGATCTTCATTTCCTTCGCGCGCGCCGCGACGATCTCCGAGCGGCGGCCCGTGATGATCGCGGTCGCGATGCCGGCTTCGCCGAGCAGCTTCACGCCGTGGCCGTCGAGCGAATTGAACGACTTCATCGCGTCGCCGGCCGCGGTAAACAGCAGGCCGCCGTCGGTCAGCACGCCGTCGACGTCGAAAATCATCAGCTTCACGCGGTTCGCGCGTTCGGCCGCAGTCAGCGCTGCGCTCATCAGATCACCTTCTTCGAAAACAGGTCGTGCATGTTCAGCGCACCGATCAGCGCGCCGTCGGCATCGACCACCAGCATCTGGTTGATCCGGTGGCGCTCCATCAGTTCCACGGCCTCGACCGCCAGGTGATCCGGCCCGATCGTGCGCGGGTTGCGCGTCATCACGTCGGTGATCGGCAGCGTGCGGAAGTCGCCGTCGCGCGCGAGCACGCGGCGCAGGTCGCCGTCCGTGAAGATGCCCGCGACCTTGCCGTCGGCGTCGACCACGGCCGTCATGCCCAAGCGCTTCGCGGTGATCTGGAACAGCGCGTCCGACAGCGTCGCGTCGAGCCCGACGGACGGGACGTCGTCGCCCGCGCGCATCACGTCGCGCACGTAGGTGAGCAGGCGCCGGCCGAGCGCGCCGCCCGGGTGCGAGCGCGCGAAATCTTCCGAACCGAAGCCGCGCGCGTCGAGCACCGCGACGGCGAGCGCGTCGCCGAGCGCGAGCGCGGCGGTCGTGCTCGCGGTGGGCGCGAGGTTCAGCGGGCACGCTTCCTTCGAGACCGCGGCGTTCAGGTTCACGTCGGCGAGCGTGCCGAGGCTCGACTCCGCGCGGCCCGTGATCGCGATCAGCTTCGCGCCGATCCGCTTGACGAGCGGCAGGATCGCGACGAGCTCTTCCGATTCGCCTGAATAGGAGATGCCGATGAAGACGTCGTTGGAGGTGACCATCCCGAGGTCGCCGTGGCTGGCCTCGGCAGGATGGACGAAAAAGGCCGGCGTGCCGGTGCTGGCCAGCGTGGCCGCGATCTTGCGGGCAATGTGCCCCGATTTGCCGATACCGGACACCACCACGCGGCCGCGGCAGCCGAGCAGCAGCGCGACGGCCTGGACGAAGCCGCCGTCGAGCTGGTCGCGCAGTGCGCGCACGGCGTCCGCCTCGATGTCGAGCACGTCGCGGGCGAGCGCGAGCGCCCGATCATCATTGATTTTCGCTATCATGCGCGGAGTATAGCAAAGGCGTTTGTTCGCCGCGCCGGGCCTTCGGACTCGTCCGATGTCGCCTATCCCACGCTACGCCATCGCGCCCGCTTCGCGGTGGCCCCGACGAACGAGGACGCTCCGCCCGTGATTTCCCCGCTCGAAATGACGCTCATGCTGCTGCTGGCTTCGGTGGTGGGCGTCGTCGTATTCCGCTCGCTGAACCTCCCGCCGATGCTCGGCTACCTGACCGTCGGCATCCTGGTCGGCCCGCACGCGCTCGGGATCGCGGCGGATCTCGAGCGGGCCGAGCATCTCGCGGAATTCGGCGTGGTGTTCCTGATGTTCTCGATCGGCCTCGAATTCTCGCTTGCGAAACTGAGGTCGATGCAGCGGCTCGTGTTCGGCCTCGGGCTGCTGCAGGTCGTCGCGACGCTTTTGCTCGCGCTGTTGCTCGGCGCGCTGTTCGAGCGCTGGGTGCACATCACGTGGCAGGGCGCCGTCGCGCTCGGCGGCGCGCTCGCGATGTCGTCGACGGCGATCGTGTCGAAGATGCTTGCCGAACGTCTCGAGATCGAGACCGAGCACGGCCGCAACATCTTCGGCGTGCTGCTGTTCCAGGATCTCGCGGTCGTGCCGCTGCTGATCGTGATCGCCGCGTTCGGCGCCGAATCGTCGAAGGACCTCGCGCTGACGCTTGGCTTCGCGGCGGTCAAGATCGTGATCGCGCTCACGCTGCTGCTGGTCATCGGCCAGCGCTTCATGACGCGCTGGCTCAACGTCGTCGCGCGGCGCCGCTCGCAGGAGCTGTTCGTGCTGAACCTGCTGCTCGTCACGCTCGGCGCCGCGTTCATCACCGACAAGTTCGGCCTGTCGCTCGCGCTCGGCGCGTTCATCGCGGGGATGCTGATCTCCGAGACGCCGTTCCGCCATCAGGTGGAGGAGGACATCAAGCCGTTCCGCGACGTGCTGCTCGGCCTGTTCTTCGTGACGACCGGGATGCTGCTCGATCCGCGCGTGATCTGGGAGCATCCGTTGCTCGTGCTCGGCTTCTTCGTCGGGCAGATCCTGTTCAAGGGGACGATGATCGCCGGGCTCGCGCGGCTGTTCGGCGCGACGCCGGGCGTCGCGATGCGCACGGGCATCGGCCTCGCGCAGGCCGGCGAATTCGGCTTCGTGCTGCTGAACCTGATCCTCGACCGGCATCTCGTCGATTCGACGCTGCTGCAGGCGATCCTCGCGTCGATGCTGCTGTCGATGCTCGCCGCGCCGTTCCTGATCCAGAACGCCGACCGGATCGTGATGCGGCTGTCGTCGACCGAATGGATGCAGCAGTCGCTGCAGATGACGCGGATCGCGACGCAAAGCCTGAAGCAGCGCGGCCACGTGATCATCTGCGGCTACGGCCGCGCGGGCCAGAACCTGGCGCGCATGCTCGAACAGGAAGGCATTTCGTATGTTGCGCTCGACCTCGACCCGGACCGCGTGAGCGCGGCCGCGGCGGCCGGCGAATCGGTCGTGTTCGGCGATGCGGCGCGCCGCGAGTCGCTGCTCGCGGCCGGTATCCACCGCGCGGCGGCAGTCGCGATCACCTATGCGAACACGCCGTCCGCGCTGCGCGTGCTGCATCACGTGCACGAGCTCGAGCCGACGCTGCCGGCGATCGTGCGCACCGTCGACGATGCCGACCTCGAGAAGCTGCTCGCGGCCGGCGCGACCGAGGTGATTCCGGAGATCGTCGAGGGCAGCCTGATGCTCGCGTCGCATACGCTGGTGCTGGTCGGCGTGCCGATGCGCAAGGTCGTGCGGCGCGTCGAGGAAATGCGCGACGAGCGCTACAGCCTGCTGCGCGGCTATTTCCGCGGCGCGGACGACGCGGACGACGACGACCACGAGCAGGTGCGGCTACAATCGGTGCCGGTCGATGCGCGCGCGGACGCGGTCGGGCGCTCGCTTGAGGAACTCGGGCTGTATGCGCTCGGGCTGGAAGTCACGGCGATCCGCCGGCACGGCATCCGCGGCGTCGAACCCGATCCGCAGACCAAGCTGCGCGCGAGCGACATCGTCGTGCTGCGCGGGCTGCCCGAGGCGCTCGCGCTCGCGGAGGAGCGGCTGTCGCGCCATCGGCGCGATCCGCCGGCCGCGGCCGCGTGAGCGCCGATTCAATAACCTGACCCGTATTTTTCGAAACGGTGCCCGATCTTCGCGCACCGTTTTTTTCGGAGAGTTTCATGCCGCATTCGTCGTCGGGCGCGCCGCTCGATCCGGTCGCCTTCATCCACAGCCAGATCCGCACGGTGCCCGACTGGCCGCAGCCGGGCGTGATGTTCCGCGACATCACGACGCTGCTGCAGAGCCCGAAGGCGCTGCGCATCCTCGTCGACCTGTTCGTCGAGCGCTATGTCGATGCGAAGCTCGACTACGTCGCGGGCCTCGACGCGCGCGGCTTCATCATCGCGCCGATCGTCGCGTACGAGCTGAGCGTCGGCTTCGTGCCGATCCGCAAGGTCGGCAAGCTGCCGTACAAGACGCGCTCGGAATCGTACGACCTCGAATACGGCAGCGCGACGGTCGAGATTCACGAGGATGCGTGCCGCCCCGGCGACCGCGTGATCATCATGGACGACCTGATCGCGACCGGCGGCACGATGATGGCGGGGCGCAACCTGCTGCAGCGGCTCGGCGCGGTGGTCGTCGAGGGCGCGGCGATCATCGACCTGCCCGATCTCGGTGGCTCGGCGCTGCTGCGCAACGCGGGACTGCCCGTCTATACCGTTACCGAATTCGCCGGCCACTGAACGCCGGCCGGGCTTGCTTGCCAGCCTTACATACCGCCTTATACACGTTACGCAGCGAGGTCACGATGCCCAACTTCATGCTGTTTCTCGCCACGTCGATCGCGATCACGTTCGCGCCGGGGCCCGACAACCTGCAGGTGCTCGCGCGCGGCATCTCGCAGGGCCGCGCGGCCGGCTTCGTCGCCGCGCTCGGCTTCACGGCCGGGATCCTGTTCCACACGACGCTCGCGGCGCTCGGCGTCGCGGCCGTGCTGCGTTCGTCGCCGGTCGCGTTCGAGATCCTGAAGCTCGCGGGCGCCGCGTACCTCGTGTGGATCGGCATCAGGGCGCTGCGCAGCCAGGGCCTCGCGAACGCGCACGCGCGCCCGCCGCAGCCGCTCGGCACGATCTTCCGGCAGAGCGTGATCGGCAACCTGATGAACCCGAAGGTCACGCTGTTCTTCGTCGTGTTCCTGCCGCAGTTCGTCGATTCGCACGGCGCGCAGAGCGTGACGCTGCAGATGTTCGAGCTCGGCGCGCTGTTCATGCTGCAGACGGCCGCGATCTTCTCGCTGTTCGGCGTCGGCGCCGGCATGATCGGCGCATGGCTGAAGCGCCGCCCGAAGGCCGGCGTGTGGCTCGACCGGATCGCCGGCGCGACGTTCATCGCGATCGGCATCCGCGTCGCGCTGAAGGACTGACGGCGATGACGTTTCCGTGCATCGCGGCCGCGCGCCGCTTCGATCCGGCCGCGCACCTGCGCTTCGAGATCGCCGGCCAGGCGGTCGGCTGGGTGCGCCGCCAGGATGTCGCGAAGCTTGCGCGCTGGCCCGACGTGTTCGAACTGACCGCCGAGCGCGTCGTGCTGTCGGCGCGCTACGACTCGGTCGACGCGCGCAGCATGGCGCTGGCGAGCGCGATCGGCGCGCTCGCGGCCGAAGGCGCGATTCCCGGCTGGCGCGACGAGATCTATGCGATTCGCAACCGCTTCGACGATGCGCCGCTCGCGTATATCGAGCGCGCCGCGTCGCGGTTCTTCGGGACGCAGACTTATGCGGTGCATCTGAACGGCATCGTAGAATATGCGGCTGCGCCCGCCGCGGCCGTGCCGCAGATGTGGCTCGGCCGCCGCAGCGCGACCAAGGCAACCGACCCCGGCATGCTCGACAATGTCGTCGCGGGCGGCATCGGCTGGGGCCTGGGCGTTCACGAGACGCTCGCGAAAGAGTGCTGGGAAGAAGCCGGCATTCCGGCCGAACTCGCGGCGCGCGCGATCGCGGGCCGCGCGGTGCAGGTGCTGTGCTCGCTGCCGGAAGGCACGCAGTCCGAACTGATCTTCGTGTACGACCTGCCGCTGCCGCACGACTTCGCGCCGCGCAACCAGGACGGCGAAGTGGCCGAGCATCTGCTGGCCGGCGTGCCCGAGGTGATCGGCTGGCTGCGCGAGGGCCGCGCGACGATGGACGCGAGCCTCGCGACGCTCGACACGCTGCTGCGCCACCGCTGGCTTGCTGCGGCCGACGCGGCAGGCATCGACGCGCTGTTCGCGCCGGCCGCGTGACGCGCGCGGCGACGCGCAGCCCGGCGGCGCGAACGGGCAATTTGACGAATACGGAAACAAAGGGAGTAGCGGTCATGCCGACCGATCACAGCTTTATCTTGAAACTGTCGTGCCCCGACCGGCACGGCATCGTCCACGCGGTCTCGGGCTTCCTGTTCGAGCGCAGCAACAACATCCTCGATTCGGCGCAGTTCGGCGACAGCCGCACCAGCGAATTCTTCATGCGCGTGCACTTCGAGCAGGACGGCAACGGCACGGATGCCGCGTCGGCGCTCGACACACTTCGCAAGGAATTCGCGCCGCTCGCCGAGCAGTTCTCGATGCGCTGGGAACTGCACGATGCGGCCGTGAAGCCGCGCGTCGTGATCATGGTGTCGAAGATCGGCCACTGCCTGAACGACCTGCTGTTCCGCTATCGCACCGGCCAGCTGCCGATCGAGATCCCGGCGATCGTGTCGAACCACAAGGAGTTCTACCAGCTCGCCGCGAGCTACAACATCCCGTTCCATCACTTCCCGCTGATCGGCGGTTCGTCCGATGCCGCGAAGGCCGCGCAGGAAGCGCGCGTGCTGGAAGTGATCGACGAGCACCAGGCCGATCTCGTCGTGCTCGCGCGCTACATGCAGATCCTGTCGCCGAACATGTGCCAGCAGCTCGCCGGGCGCGCGATCAACATCCACCACTCGTTCCTGCCGAGCTTCAAGGGCGCGAAGCCGTACTATCAGGCGTTCGACCGCGGCGTGAAGCTGATCGGCGCGACCGCGCACTACGTGACGACCGATCTCGACGAAGGCCCGATCATCGAGCAGGAAGTCGAGCGCGTCGACCACAGCATGACGCCCGACCAGTTGACCGCGATCGGCCGCGATGTCGAGTGCGTGACGCTCGCGCGCGCGGTGAAGTGGCACGTCGAGCACCGGATCGTGCTGAACGGGACGAAGACGGTCGTGTTCCGCTGATCTGAATCGGCCGGCCGCCGGTTGGCCGGCTCCCGGAAACAAAAACGCCGCGCCTCCTTTCCGGGGCGCGGCGTTTTTTGTCGCCTGAGACGCGGGTTTCAGATCAGCCGCAACAGGTACAGCTCTCGTTTCAGATACGCGTAGAAGATCGGCGCGGCGATCACGCCCGGCAGCCCGAACGCGGCCTCCATGATCAGCATCGCGAGCAGCAGCTCCCACGCGCGCGACTCGATCTGGCCGCCGATGATCTTCGCGTTCAGGAAGTATTCGAGCTTGTGGATGATCACGAGAAACGCGAGCGACGCGATCGCGGTGCCCATGCTGACCGACAGCGACACGGCGACGATCAGCGTGTTGGAGATCAGGTTGCCGATCACGGGCAGCAGGCCGACGATGAACGTGACGAGCACAAGCGTCTTCGACAACGGCAGCCGCTGGTGGAAGATCGGCAGAGCGACGAGCAGGTAGACGGCCGTGAACGCAGCGTTGATCGCCGAGATCTTGATCTGCGCGAACACGATCCGGCGGAATGCGTCGGAGAAGCGCGACACGCGCGTGACGAGCGCGGTCGACAATGGCCGGCGCACCTTGCCGTGCTCGACGCCGATCGCGATCATCGCGCCGATGATCATCCCGAACAGCACGTGGCCGAAGCCGCGCGCGACGCTCTTGCCGCTCTGCTGGAGCTGGTCCATGTGCGAGTGCATCAGCAAGGCCGCCTTCGTCTTCATCTGCTCGACGTCGACCGGCAGCAGGTTCGCGATCCACGCCGGCGTGCGCGCGCGGGTTTGCTCGACGATCTGCATCAACTGGCCGAGCAGGCTCTGCAGGTTCGGTACCGTGTGCTCGAAATGCTCGATGATGCCGATCGTCAGGCCCGTGAGCCCGCCGACGATCGCGATCGCCAGCAGCACGACGGCGACCCAGCGCGCGCGCATGCTCGTCGTGTGGCGTTCGATCACGGGCGCGATCGTGTGGATCAGCTGGTAGACGAGCAGGCCGGCCAGCAGACCGCCGAGTAGCTTGAGGTCGAGAACGAGCCACATCATGACGATCGTGAGGAAATAGCTGCCGATCTCGAGTGCCGACAGCTTCGGCAGGCTGAAGTCGCTCGTCAGCCGCACGCTGCGCAGGTGCAGCTCGCGGCTCTGCGCATCGCGCGACTCTTGTTGCTTCTCCATCGTGGATTCCTGTCGTTCGTGTGTCATGCCGCGCAGCGCTCGGCAGAGCCGGGGTCGCCCGGTGCCGCACCGGATTGGTGCAGAAGGCGAACCTTACGACCGTAAAGTATAGCCGCCATTATGGTCCGCAAACGGGCCGTTTGGCGCGTGGTGTAAACGCAGAAGGGAAAACGAGGGGGCGGGCGGCACTGCGGAAGGACGCGCGCGGCCGGGCGGCCGCGCGCGGGAAGGGTCGGGAGGGCCGAAAGCGCGTCAGCCGGCGGCGACTTTGCGGGTCGGACGCTTGAGCAGCGGCGCGAGGTACTTGCCGGTGAAGCTCGCCTTCGTCTTCGCGACCTGCTCGGGCGTGCCCTGCGCGATGATCTGGCCGCCGCCGGCGCCGCCTTCGGGGCCGAGGTCGATCACCCAGTCGGCCGTCTTGATCACGTCGAGGTTGTGCTCGATGATCACGACCGTGTTGCCCTGGTCGCGCAGCCGGTGGATCACCTCGAGCAGCAGCGCGATGTCGTGGAAGTGCAGGCCGGTGGTCGGTTCGTCGAGGATGTACAGCGTGCGGCCCGTGTCGCGCTTCGACAGCTCCAGCGACAGCTTCACGCGCTGCGCCTCGCCGCCCGACAGCGTCGTGGCCGACTGGCCGAGGCGGATATAGCCGAGGCCGACGTCGAGCAGCGTCTTCAGCTTGCGCGCGATGACCGGCACCGCGCTGAAGAACTCGTACGCATGCTCGACCGTCATGTCGAGCACTTCGCTGATGTTCTTGCCCTTGTACTGCACTTCGAGCGTTTCGCGGTTGTAGCGCTTGCCGTGGCACACGTCGCACGGCACGTAGACGTCCGGCAGGAAGTGCATCTCGACCTTCAGCACGCCGTCGCCCTGGCACGATTCGCAGCGGCCGCCCTTCACGTTGAACGAGAAGCGGCCCGGATCGTAGCCGCGCTCCTTCGAGGTCGGCACGCCCGAGAACAGCTCGCGGATCGGCGTGAACAGGCCCGTGTACGTGGCCGGGTTCGAGCGCGGCGTGCGGCCGATCGGCGACTGGTCGACGTTGATCACCTTGTCGAAGTGCTCGAGGCCCTCGATCGCCTCGTGCGGCGCCGGCTCGGCCGACGAGCCGTACAGGTGGCGCGCGACTGCGTGGTACAGCGTGTCGTTGATCAGCGTCGACTTGCCGGAGCCCGACACGCCGGTGATGCAGGTCAGCAGGCCGACCGGCAGCTCGAGATCGACGTGCTTCAGGTTGTTGCCGTGCGCGTCGACGATGCGCAGCATCCGCTCGGCGTCGGGTGCGATCCGCTCGTCCGGATACTCGATCGTGCGCTTGCCGAGCAGGTACTGGCCCGTCAGCGACTGCGGGTTCGACTGCACCTGCTTCGGCGTGCCTTCGGCCACCACCACGCCGCCGTGCTCGCCCGCGCCGGGGCCCATGTCGACGACGTAGTCGGCCGTGCGGATCATGTCCTCGTCGTGCTCGACGACGATCACCGAGTTGCCGAGGTCGCGCAGGTGCTTGAGCGTCCCGATCAGGCGGTCGTTGTCGCGCTGGTGCAGGCCGATCGACGGCTCGTCGAGCACGTACATCACGCCCGTGAGGCCAGAGCCGATCTGCGACGCGAGCCGGATCCGCTGCGCCTCGCCGCCCGACAGCGTTTCGGCGCTGCGTTCGAGCGACAGGTAGTCGAGGCCGACGTTGTTCAGGAACGTCAGGCGCGCGACGATTTCCTTGATCACCTTGTCGGCGATCTCGCGCTTCGCGCCTTCGAGCGTCAGCCCGTCGAAATAGCCGAGCGCATCGCGCAGCGGCCAGCCGCTGATTTCATAGATGCCGCGCGCGTAGTCTCCCGTGCCGATCCGCACGTGGCGCGCCTCGCGACGCAGGCGCGTGCCTTCGCACGACGGGCACGGCTGGTTGTTCTGGTACTTCGACAGTTCTTCGCGCACCGCGACCGAATCGGTTTCGCGGTAGCGGCGCTCGAGGTTCGGGATGATCCCCTCGAACACGTGCTCGCGGATCGTCGTGCGGCCGCGCTCGTTGATGTACGAGAACGGGATCGTCTGCTTGCCCGAGCCGAACAGCAGCACCTTCCTGATCTTTTCCGGCAGATCCTCGAACGCGGCGTCGATGTCGAACTCGTAGAACGCCGCGAGGCTCTGCAGCATCTGGAAGTAGAACTGGTTGCGGCGGTCCCAGCCCTTCACGGCGCCCGCGGCGAGCGACAGCGACGGGTGCGCGACGACCCGCTTCGGGTCGAAGAACGTGATCTGGCCGAGGCCGTCGCATTCCGGGCACGCGCCCATCGGGTTGTTGAACGAGAACAGGCGCGGCTCGAGCTCCTGCAGCGAGTACGAGCAGATCGGGCATGCGAACTTCGAGCTGAACAGGTGCTCGTGGTCGGTATCCATCTCGAGCGCGATCGCGCGGCCGTCGGCGAGGCGCAGCGCCGTCTCGAACGATTCGGCGAGGCGCTGCTTCATGTCCGGGCGCACCTTCAGGCGATCGACGACGACGTCGATCGTATGCTTGTCGTTCTTCTTGAGCTTCGGCAGCGACTCGACCTCGTAGATCTTCGCGACGCCTTCGTTCGCGGTGCCGCCGCCCGAGCGCACGCGAAAGCGCACGAAGCCCTGCGCCTGCATCTCCTCGAACAGCTCGACGTGCTCGCCCTTGCGGTTCGCGACGACGGGCGCGAGGATCATCAGCTTGGTTTCCTCGGGCAGCGCGAGCGCGGCGTCGACCATCTGCGACACGCTCTGCGCCTCGAGCGGGATGTCGTGGTCGGGGCAGTACGGCGTGCCGACACGTGCGTACAAAAGTCGCAGGTAGTCGTGGATTTCCGTGACCGTGCCGACGGTCGAACGCGGGTTGTGGGATGTCGCCTTCTGCTCGATCGAGATCGCGGGCGACAGGCCCTCGATCAGGTCGACGTCCGGTTTCTCCATCAACTGCAGGAACTGGCGGGCATATGCGGACAGGCTTTCGACGTAGCGGCGCTGGCCCTCGGCATAAAGGGTGTCGAACGCAAGCGACGACTTGCCCGACCCTGACAACCCGGTAATCACGATCAGCTTGTGGCGCGGCAGGTCGAGATTGACGTTTTTCAGGTTGTGGGTACGTGCCCCACGGATACGGATCTGTTCCATGAACCTGGCGAAAATGGAGGGAACCAAACCTGCTACTATAACGGCTTTTCGAGACCGTCGTTCGGGGTCCCCAGCCTTTACAGCAGGTGGCAACAAGGCGGCGCCTGCGCCGGGGAAAGCGGTCGCGCCGCGCGGTTCCGGCGGCCTGCAGGGCCGCCAGCATCCTGCCCCGACGTGTCGCCCGTCAGGCCTCCCGGGCCGCCGGTCCTGATCTTCCGCCGCCCGCTGCCGGGCGGACATTCCGATCATTCGAAATTCATTCCCGATGTCCAATCCGTCTGCCACGTCTTCCCGCATGACTGCGCCCGAGCTGCGCGCGACCACGTCGCTCGCGGCGATCTTCGCGCTGCGCATGCTCGGCCTGTTCATGATCATGCCGGTGTTCTCGGTCTACGCGAAAACCATCCCGGGCGGCGACAACGTGCTGCTCGTCGGCATCGCGCTCGGGGCCTACGGCGTCACGCAGTCGCTGTTCTACATTTTCTACGGCTGGGCGTCCGACAGGTTCGGCCGCAAGCCGGTGATCGCTGCGGGCCTCGTGATCTTCGCGCTCGGCAGCTTCGTCGCCGCGTTCGCGCACGACATCACGTGGATCATCGTCGGCCGCGTGATCCAGGGGATGGGCGCCGTGTCGTCCGCGGTGCTGGCGTTCATCGCCGATCTGACCTCCGAGCAGAACCGCACGAAGGCGATGGCGATGGTCGGCGGCTCGATCGGCGTGTCGTTCGCGGTCGCGATCGTCGGCGCGCCGATCGTGTTCCACTGGGTCGGGATGAGCGGGCTGTTCACGATCGTCGGCGTGCTGTCGATCCTCGCGATCGGCGTCGTGCTGTGGATCGTGCCCGACGCGGCGAAGCCGGTGCACGTGCCCGCGCCGTTCGCCGAGGTGCTGCACAACGTCGAGCTGCTGCGCCTGAACTTCGGCGTGCTGGTGCTGCATGCGACGCAGACGGCGCTGTTCCTCGTCGTACCGCGCCTGCTCGTCGACGGCGGACTGCCGGTCGCCGCGCACTGGAAGGTCTACCTGCCGGTGATGGGGCTCGCGTTCGTGATGATGGTCCCGGCGATCATCGTTGCGGAAAAGCGGGGCAAGATGAAGCCGGTGCTGCTCGGCGGCATTCTGGCTATCCTGATCGGCCAATTGCTGCTGGGCAGCGCGCCGCATACCATTCTGATTGTGGCGGCGGTCCTGTTCGTGTACTTCCTCGGGTTCAACATCCTGGAAGCGTCGCAGCCGTCGCTCGTGTCGAAGCTCGCGCCGGGTTCGCGCAAGGGCGCGGCCACGGGCGTCTACAACACCACGCAGTCGATCGGGCTCGCGCTCGGCGGCATCATGGGCGGCTGGCTGCTGAAGCACGGCGGCGCGAACACCGTGTTCTACGCGTGCTCGGGGCTCGTTGCCGCGTGGCTTATAATCGCGGCCAGCATGAAAGCGCCGCCGCGCAAGGCCTGAACCTATTTTTCGGGCAGGCACCGGCGGCGTTCGCCGGCTTGCCCGGCGGGCCGCTCCGACGCATGCGCGGGCGGCCCGGCATCGAATTTACTGGAGAAACACATGGCATCCGTCAACAAGGTCATCCTCGTCGGCAATCTCGGCGCCGATCCTGAAGTCCGTTACCTGCCGAGCGGCGACGCGGTTGCGAACATCCGTCTCGCGACGACCGACCGCTACAAGGACAAGGCAAGCGGCGATTTCAAGGAAATGACCGAGTGGCATCGCGTCGCGTTCTTCGGCCGTCTGGCGGAAATCGTCAGCGAATACCTGAAGAAGGGTTCGTCGGTCTATATTGAAGGCCGCATCCGCACGCGCAAGTGGCAAGGCCAGGACGGCCAGGATCGTTACTCGACCGAAATCGTCGCCGACCAGATGCAGATGCTTGGCGGTCGCGGCGGTGCGGGCGGTGGCGGCGGCGGTGGTGACGAAGGCGGTTACGGCGGCGGCTACGGTGGTGGCGGCGGCCGCGGCGAGCAGGCGGAGCGCGGCGGTGGTGGCGGCGGTCGTGCCGGCGGTGCGGCGCGCGGCGGTGCCGGCGGCGGCGCGCAGAGCCGTCCGAGCGCACCGGCAGGTGGCGGCTTCGACGAGATGGACGACGATATTCCCTTCTAGGAGGAACGTTAGTTCCTAGTGTAAGGATAGACCCGAATTTTCGAGCTAAATCAACGATTTAGCTTGGATCTTCGGGTCTTTTTTCGTTTACACATTTTTCGATCTAGGCGGAACATGCCTAATCAGTAAAAAATGGGTTCCATTCGTCGAATGGAGCCTAGTGTGACCCGATACGCAATTCGTGAAGTTCGTTTTGAGAACGGCGAACGCTTACCCCTCTTGGTGCACGGAGACCCACTGGGTTTGCCAGTTCCAGAGATCGTGGAATATTCCATTGCGAAGCTACGTGCGCGTGGGCTTCGACTAAGGAGCATTCACCATCGAGCCGAAGCGCTCGGGCTCACGACCCGAAGCTTAGTACCCTCATGTTGAGGGGTTCGGTCGACGTTTGGTGCCACGGCGAATACATCGCTGTTCCGTTTCATCGGCTTCCTGAATGGTTTAGAGACCCAACGGCCCTCGCGGCCGAGCATTACCGGATCAGCGAAGCTACGTTTCGGCGGTGGGTCGATCAGGAATCCGATGGCGGTGTCGGCGTGATATCGCTACCGTGCAATCATCGCAACTGTCGGCAGACACGGACATTGACCTTCTACGATCCGCGCGAGATGCAAGTTGCGGAATCCAAAGCAACCTCTGGAATTTGGTATTGTCACCACCATCGGATGTCGGCGTGGCAGACAGAGGAAGCTCTTGGCGATGAGCATTTGGGGATCCTTCAGCGTGTACACAACACACCCGGTTGTACCCGACAACGGCTCGGAGCAAAGAAGGGCGATACGGACTTCCTCATTTCGATTGGTTTGCTGTCGGAAAAATTGCCTGGAACAGGCGGGAATGGTCGCGCGCTCGCTTTTCACTTAACAGACGAGGGGCAAAGAGTCGCCATCGAACGGTCTGACAAATGAGGGATCGCCTGCGCCGTACTACCCGATCTTGATCCCCTGTGATATTCGGCAACGCTGCGTCGACCGGCAGCGCACCATGCGCGGATTCAGCCGTATGTGTTGGAAGAACGACTTTTTGCGAAGAGATTGATGTTGCGCCGCGTTCAGCTTTGGATCGGGCATAGACGTGCGACCTGCGCCAAAACGGATGGGAGGTGTATATGCTTATCACTAGGAGAGGCGATAGCAGGGACTTGACACTATTGGGTTCATATCCACCAGACATCTCCCGTGCAGTCATTGAAATGCTTGCCATTCAGGTGCAGAGCATGGTCGACGAATCCGGGAATCCGGATGGCTTTGACGTGCAGTCGTGGCTATTCGACTGGCTTCGTTCACCAGTTCCGGCTCTCGGAGGTCAGCGTCCAGTAGACTGCCTTCACACTCCAGAAGGAATAGATCTAATCTCGAGACTGCTAGCGAGTGCTCAAACCGGGGCGTACTGGTGAACCTTTTGAACAGGCAGTGGTACTAATAAATTCCGTCGTGATGCTGCGGAACTGCACGGCGGAGCGCTATGCGGTGAACAAAGCGCGCATGGTTCGCCTGGCCGAGTACAGCCGTGACTGCTTGCAGGCACTGCGTGCCGACGCCGGGATCGAATACGAGGGTCGCGCCGGCGGCACGCTGCAGGTGTTTCGGACGCAACAGCAGCTCGACGGTGCGGCGAATGATATCGCCGTGCTGAAGGCGGCGAACGTGGCGTATCAACTGTTGATGCCGGCGGATCTCGCGCGGGTCGAACCCGCACTTGCGGCGACGTCGCACAAGCTGACCGGTGGACTGCGCCTCCCGGGAGATGAAGCCGGCGACTGCCAGCTCTTCACGACCCTCCTTGCAGAGCAGCTCGGCGTGACATTTCGATACAACACCGTTATCGATAGCCCTGTCGTCGAAGGCGGGCGTGTCATCGGTGCACGGCATGGCAGCAAGCTCGTGCATGCAGACGCATTTGTTGTCGTGTTGGTGGGACTTCGGCATTTATCCCGCGAACTTGATTGAGAAATATATCGCCGGTTGTCTCGTATGCGAAGATGCGGTGCGAACTCAGGCACGGCAGTGATCCGCTCTGATGCAAGCTTGCGGGGCACTTGCAGTTATCAGCCCGGTGCCCCTGCTTGATCTGGCTGCTGTGGGATCGGTGAGTATGAAAATCTCTTGAGAATCGCGCGAACTTGAGGCCGGGCAATCTCGCCTGGCAAAGTGGTCGCTACTAGAGCGAGTACAGCGAGGAGTTGCGAATAACCAGTCTTGGCGGAAACAGCGTGGACGAGCAAATCATCGTGCGCGACACCCGTGGCATCGAACAGAAAGTCGAGTTGCAGCAGGCCGTCGACGCGCGCAATGACTCGCCATACAAAACGTGGGAGATCGGCCAAGAGCGACGGCATAATATCGACATCGAGGTGCGCATAATCTTCGGACGCGGTAGCCTTATATTCGTCTGATGTCGTGAGGAAAATGTCCCACTCCGCACGATTCACGGCGGCTAACTGTGACCTCAATCCCTCCAACCCCGCGTCCAGCGCGAGCATTGCATCGTGAATATCGATGAAGGGAATGCGAATCTTGTGATATAGAGGCAGCAAGATGTTGGCCGGATTTGCGCAGATATCGCCACTCCAAGATGTCTTGAGCGTATCGATAGGTGGCTCCGCTGTACCGTTCGCGGGATCAACTGGTAAATGCCTTCGCTCCCACACCATTCGTGCAAACGGGCCAACTTGGTCATCATGCCCATACACGCGGCCAATACGACTGGCGCGAAGCAGAAACCCTGTTTCGCCATAGGGTACAGCCGGCACGTTCTCGAGCGAGAATCCCGTAAGGGCGATAGCATGCGCCCCCATAAATTGCTCGGTAGGGGTACCAAGCTCTGATACGAGCGACACGACGAGGATCGAGGGGATTTTCCCTCGCAAGTACCCGTACATCGCACCGTTCAGACTATATCGGGTGCTTGCCTTCACCACAAACGGTTCAAGGCCAACCTGCTTAACCGCATGCGCCATTTGCGTAAGCGTCAATCCGGCGTTCGGAAAGGGGCGCGCGCTTGCAAGGAGCAGGTTTTCCGGCAAGTGGTCGCCAGCCCACTTTGTAATTTCCACGGGCGGAGGAATGACATGTTGAAACAACATGCCCGTGCCCTGAAAGCATGACCAAAGCGCACTTGTCGCGCAAGCTGCAACTACCGTGTCTTGTTCCTGATAGGCCAAACTACGAACCTTGAGCTCGAGTCCATAAAGATGGACATGATAGGTTCGCAGGCTCGGAAATTGCCGCCGACCATTGTCGGCCGGATAGGTACTCAGGCAGGTCCGACCAATGATTGTCTGAGGAAGCGGCTTGACGACAATGAATCCGAGATAAGAATCAACAAGATGATCCCGGCGGACTGGCCCATCCTGCGCGCGCAGCACGCTCTCGAATTGGCCACGGTCAAACTGTGTCGTAAAGAAATGAAGGCGGGTGGTGCGCCGCTGATAGCTCTTAAAGCAGCGATCGTAGTAGGAGGCGTAATCCCCGAGATAGTCTCGGTCGATATAGTCACGCTCGACGACAATGGTCGCAGCAGCCAGTTCGCGAAAATACTCTTCGAAGTAGACGCGATGGCGCTTCGCCTCGATTGCATCTTTCCTGGTCTCACGCGATGCTGCCGCGAAGCAGGCAACCAGATTCTCAACGCTGTACGGAAGAACGTCGAACGTCGACAAACTTCCCCCTTACAGCGTGACCGGTTGATGCAACTCCTCGCGCGTGACTTCCCGCTCCTTGTTCAGGTCCGCGATTGCACGTTCCGCAGCATCGGCCGCTACGCCAATCGCTCGACGTCCCTCTGCCGATTGAGCCCAATCGACGAGGTTCTGAGGAACGGCGGTGAAAAGTGTCACGTAAGCACCTTGGGAGGGAGCAGGTTTCATTTTTTCTCCGAAAAAACACTCGGAAAAACGTACCGATCGCCACGTTCGATGCTCTCGGTAGGGCTCCGGGCGGGCGGGGGCGATGTTACTACATAACGGCGCGCGACGATCAAACTTTATGCGGTTCCGCATAAAACTTCAATCAGGTGCTCAAATTCGATGAATTATGGCGGAACCATGAAACATCGGACAAAATTTTCAATCGAAAAAAGGGCCGCTTGATGCGACCCTTTTTGAGCTTCGATGGAGATGTTGCTTGAGTGCCTACTCACACCATCTGATGCGTCCATCGCGAACGAAGAAATGCGATCGACATCCGTCGGCCAGCCAAACTGACGGAGCGAGTGTGACGGGCGCGTTGATGTCTGACACAAGCGTCCAGCGAGGCTCGGCCTCCTCGATCAGCAGTAGCTCAATCTTACGTCCACAGCCGCAGGGGCAGAGAAACCCTACGCACCAGTTTTCATCATCGTCGCGTGCCAAGATAACACGTCTTCGTGGCAACTTGAGCGGCAAACTGTCGCCGTGAATGACTCGCAGTCGTCGGCGAGGCAACACATATTCCAACACTTCAAGCACTTTGCGCTTCCACGAACGATCAAGCCACATGGCTCACCTCCGTTGTGGGGGAACGGAGCGAAGGCAACCCCAGGAGAGGCTCTTCATCACCTCGTGCCAAGGCGATGTTCGTGCTGCGCGAAAAGCTACTTTCCGCAAATCGTTCCTCTTCGCCATCGGCGAGACTAAAAGCAGTACGAACGTATTCGGAGTTTGGGTCGTGCCGAAACGGATAGGCCCTCGCAACAAATTCCATCACACATGCGGAGGCGGCTCGCATGTTGAGGGTGATAACCGACGGTGCCTGTTCAACCACACCCTTCAAATACCCGTTCTGAACCTCCTCTTCATGACTCTGTGGCGAGACCGAGGATAGGTACTCTGCGCGTAGTGTCTCCGGCGTGTACACGCCCCGGTCCTGCAGCGTGCAGCCCCCCGGCCTCACATAATCGATTCGGCCGCATACGTCAGCAATAGCCGAGCCATTGCCGTGTCGTCGCGTAGGTATCGCGACCCCCACATCAAAAAATGGGATGAGGAACGAGGCAGCGATCAGATCGCAAATGTACCGAGCCTCAAGGGTGTCCACGCAACAAAATAGAACGTCTGCTTGGCTCGCTAGCGCTACGGCGTCGCGACTATTGATGCTGCTTGCCAACGGAATCGCAACCTGATCTCCGCGGTAGCTAGCGATCGCATTTGCGAAGACGTCGACCTTCAGGCGTTCGCTCGTAGCATCAGCGGACGTGGCATTGATAATTCGATTCAGATTGCGTGCCTCGACTCGGTCGAAGTCGATCAGTTGCACTTGCCCAAAGCCAAGCCGCGCGAGTTGTTCCGCGACAAGTGACCCCGTCCCGGAAACACCCACGACACACGCAACCAGTCGAGAGAGCTCTTCCTTTGTCTCGTTAGTAAAGGCGAGCGGCCGTTGTTTATGTTTGCCGTCACTCCACCACCAACGCAGGTCATCGCCTGCCACTGACACAACATCCAGCACTTCGGGCGACATATCGCACCCGTAAACACGCGCTAGCATTGCGCCGTCAGGGGTCATGATCGCCGAGCCGTGATGCGTACCGTGCGAATGAAAAATATTCGGTATCGTTAGTTGATCACTTCTGTCGTCCAAGTCGGAAAATTCGAACATTCCACCGGGATGCGAATGAACCAACATCAGCGTTAGGTCTTTCGAGTCGGCTCTATCGATTGCCTCCTCGATTGCACTACCCGGCCAGACGATCTGATCGGGCTCGCGCACGGCACACTCTGCGTACGGTACGAGCACGACATCTTGTACAAGGAGTCGCAGCCGCGACGCAGGCACCTTTGTACAGATGATCACTGCTGCGGCCTCCAGGCCATCACCTGGAAACAGATGACGGTATATGCGTGCGTAGTGCTCAGCGCTCATGCTCAACGCCGTGGCGGGGATCATTGCTGTACCTCTTTCAGAAGACACGACTCCACCAACGCCAGATGCGTGACAACACTGTCGACACCAGGTCGCCACTGCGATTCGATTCCGCGATGACGGGACCACCGCTGATATTGGACGGACTGAATGGTTTCGCGGGCCTCCGTATTCGGCAGCGGTCCCCCGGACAACAACTGCACCACCGGCGCTACATAAAACATATCGATCTGGGCTCCCGGGTACAACGGAGGTACCTCGAGCGCAAGTTGCACGGACCGAGTGGTGTAACCATCCGGAAGAGGGTAATTGTGGATCAGCAACCATCGACGTCCACCTTCGAGGACTGTTTCCCAGTCGGGGTGATTCTGATCGAGGTACCGCTCATCCGAGTCGAGGAGAGCGAACGACTTGCGCAGCAGCGTGCTAGCCTCCCCATTGTTCACGTCGCGCGGAGTGAGGCGCAGCTTCTCGATTCCCGGTGCGCGAAGGTCAATGATTGTTGCGAGATCCACGGCCCTTTTCGGTTGACCGACGATCTTCAGGAAAATGTGCCATCCCTGGTCCGGATTGAACCCAGCCAGAATGAGCGCCTGGCGTACAACGATGGTCGGCTCTTCAAGTTCAAGTCGAACACCTTGGACGTTGAGGAACCAGTGCTCCTTTCGGCTGTAGAAGTGTTCGACTCCAGGCTCGCTGAGGTCAATTACGGTATGGTCGTGAACAATCTCATCGGGTTGGTGATGTCGCTCGATGAGGAGCACCTTATCCGCCGGAATGCGACCAAGACGTCGGATGATCTCCCCCGATATTTTTCGTGCGGGCCAGTCGATGCGGACGCCGTCGATCACGCAGCGATAGCTGGCGTCACTTTCGGCTACGATGAAGTGTCCACGACGTCGCGAGAGATCTACTACCTCCGTCGGACGAATGTCCTCCAGCTCGCCAGTCGGGAGCAGCAACAGGACGCTGGCGTCATCAATGCGGTGGAAACCAGCAGCCTGAGCGATCTGCGCGCCGGTGGGCGTCATATCGTCGATACTGATGGTGCGAAAAACCAGATCTGCCCCAGCGATCTCAATTTCGATCGGAGAGCAGTCGGGGCGGATGCTGCAAGGGTGTTTGTGGTGTTCATGCTGTGCGTCTCAGAGCGAGTTGATTGAGATGTAGGACTTGCTACATCGACCTGTAATTGCTATAAAGCAACCACGGGAGCAACTGTACTCCTCCGTTTGCCAACAAGCAAACAATTGCTCATGAGCAATTGTTACTAAATGTTACTGCTATGAGCGCGAAAGAATTTGATGGAGACGGCTTCTATGCCGCTCTCGAGAGAACGGTACGAGCGAGGGGCTCGTCTTGGAAATCGGTGAGTCAAGCCACTGGCGTGAGCCAAACGACGCTCACACGCATGGGGCAGGGCCGACGACCTGACGCTGCAAGTATGGCCAGCCTGTCAGCTTGGGCGGGCATCAACCCGGCTGACTATGTTGTCGGGGCGAAACCCGTGGACACGGCCGCCCCTCAGCTGTCGCCTGACACGTTAGGGATGATTGGCAAAATCCTGAGACAAGACCCAACTCTGTCGCCGGATGGCCGCCAGAAGCTCGAAACCATTGTGGCGTCGGCCTATACCGCGTTGAAGGGCTAGACCTCAGCCCATGAGGAGACTGATAGGCGACAGCCGTAGAATAGTCAGAGCCTGGATAACAATTGTGGACGGGTTCAACAGCCTGCAACCCCTACTAGGGCTGAAATCTGCGAAGGCAATTCAGCGTTAAATCAAGCCCCACGGATTATAGAAGCTCGTGTTGAATTGGAGCGGAGTTGGGCGTGCAGCCATCGGCTATCGTTTTGTCGATTGTGGACGGCGAGACGCGTGCTGGAGTGTTGATGGGGCCGGAGAGTTGCAGTCTATGTTAGATGACGAGGTGGCTGGCGTAGTCCGCAACGTTGGGGATGCCTGCGGGCTTCAAGAGAAGTGCTTAATCTTCGACCGCAACGTGCCCGGGAAGCTAAGGCCACTTCGAGAATACGAAACGCGAAAACCGTCGCGGCGCAGAAAAAAATAAAGCGGGAATGCTAATGAAGATCTTATATATCTGGGCGGACAAGTATAAAAATCTAGACGGATTCGGCGTCAATCTTGGAAGCGATATCAAGTTTATCTATTCGCGCGGTGAAAATCGCCTGAGTCAGGTCTTCAAGTCTTCATTGCCGGATGATTTTTTTCCGAAAAACATTGTCGATGTTGCCGCCATCGTTGGGGAAAACGGCGTCGGGAAGAGCAATGTTCTAGAGATGATCTGTCGGGCGTTAGGTGGTGTAGGGCGCAGCGGCCTGCGCTCGGATTTTCTCGTGGTCTATGAGTCAGAGGGCGAAATTGTCTGCAAGTATAGGTTTTTAGAATATTCTCGCCCGGACGTTGCACGTGGTATCCGTCTCGTTGCCATTGAAAAGGGCGCGCCCGTTCAGGAAATGCGGATAGTTTACTTCTCGAATGTAGGCGTTAATAGACCTCGGAATCTCGGGCCACACGTCACGGATATTTCCCCCGAACAAGGGTACCCAGGTGATCGCTTTCGGGCGCCTAAGATTACTGAATTCGAAAAGCAGCTATTTTTTATCCTGAACACAAAGCGATTGGATGAGTTGGACGTCGAGGCTCCGACACATGTCTCAATTAGTTTTAGGGACGTCGCTAGAATGGAGCTTCTGAACAAATATGTGGTTGGTAATGATATAGAATCTAGGAAGATCGTTCGTTCATATTTACGCGATTGCGAGCGGGTGGTTTCTCGTTTGAGTGGATCGGAAAAATTTGTTTTTCTGATGGCGCACAATTTTCTGTTTAGCGTCATGAAGAGGCGGATTGATTCCCGACTGCTTGAGGAGAAGTTTTTCTTTCGGTCGATTGATGCGGACAATGCTATGTCGTCCGTGAATTTGATGCTTGATTTCCTGAGGCGCGAAATAGAAATTCGCGAGATGGAGGGGGAGGGATATCAAGAAATTGGAGTGGATCGAGGGAGTCTGAGGCAGAAGGTAGATTTATTGGAGAGGTTGTGTGAATGGGGGCACATTATAGGTGTTGAGGAGTCTCGGGATAATTATTCCGAGAGTCGCACACATATGTTTAATATCGATTTGAAAGTAGCAAGTCACCGCTACATCGAAGATATTCTCTTTGCATTTCGTGATGTAAGCTCGGTAGTGGTGGAGTGGATTGGCATGAGCTCAGGGCAGCGTGCTTACCTCAATCTTTTCTCGCTGATTTCTTTCGAGCTGATGGGTTCGTCTGATGTCCCTGTCCTCCTCTGTATTGACGAGGGCGATCTTTATCTGCATCCGCGCTGGCAGATCGAATTTCTCAATAGACTCCTCAATAAGGTATCAGTGCTCTCCGAAGCTGGGGTGCAACTGGTGCTTACTTCGCATTCCCCATTCCTTGTGGCGGATCTGCCCAAACAGAGTCTCACCGTAATGACGAAAGGCGAGCAGCAGCCATCGCAGGACGGTTACAAGCTTGAACGCGAAACGCTCGCGGGAAATCTTTATCGGTTATATCAGAGTCCATTCAACGTAGATATCTTCGAAACGAGCGCATTCGCGTCTCGCAAGATTGCCGCACTTGCGAAGCGAATCGACCAGCGTTCTGATTCGGGGGGGGAGCGTGAGGCGCTACTCCGTGAGTTGAATCTCATCGGAGACGAGATGATTAAGCAGGCGCTGCTGAGTGAGCTGAAGGGGCCCAAAGATGATTAAAATTCAGCGGCATATTGACTCGGACCCCAAGGTGGCACTTCGGAAAATTCGAGCGTTGGCGGAAGGTCATTGGCTATTTATGAATAAAATAAAAAATGCTGGCGATCCGCTCGATAAAAATTCGCTGGTCGAGCGTTGTAAAAGCATGCGCGACGATCTGGCGAATAAAAAATTTCTCACCGATAACAAGTTGTCTGCGGACGATGCGCTTAAGGCGAAAAGCCTACTCGACATTCTGTTGAGAGGGAATTCTCATTTGTTGAGGCGGCTTGTCGTAGATTCCCCAGAAAACTTAGATAAACTGCGTAAACAGCTCGAGCGTGTGGTCCCGCCGCCTGTTCTTTGGAAGCTCGAAAATGGCGTAGTAGCGCAAACAAAAATCGGAAAATTGTTCACTTCGCGAGTATTTCGTTACGAATGGTTCAGGGAGAGCAAGTATTGTGCTGAGCTTTATGATAAAGCCATGAATTCAAATTTATTTACTTGTGTGTACTGCAATCTCGAGAAGATTTACGTTGCCGATATCTCAAGTGTTGGTGATCCGGTAGTGAGGAGGCGGGCTTATATGGATATCGATCATTTTTTTCCGAAATCAAAATATCCATATATGGCAATCTCATTCTTTAATTTGATTCCGTGTTGTCATAATTGCAACTCTCGTGCGAAGTTGGTCAAGGAGTTCACGTTGACCGATCATGTGCATCCGTACGTAAAGAACTTCGATGATTTATACGAATTTTCATACGATCATGCAAAGCTCGCGAGTGGAGAAAAGCAGTTCCTCAGAATCCGTCATCGAAGTGTGTCGAGTCAAGTCGACAAGACTGCGGGTGATTTAAATTTGCTCAATCGATATAATTCTGACACAACTGATTTCCGGGAAATGATTGAGCAGTATCATGTTCATCGGGCGTTGTTTTCTAAAAATCTGGGGGCATATGAGAAAATGTTCCAGACTTGGTTTCCTAAAAATGGTGATCATATTCTCAGGAAATCTCAGAGCAAGGCTTTGCGCGATGTCTTTATCTCAATCGATGGGGAGAATCTGCTAAAATCGCAATTGATTTAGTGGTGATTCGAAGTTTTATTCTTGTCGTTTACGCAATAGACTTGGTGATGAAGGCAAACGGACGAAGGCGTCAAGTATGCGTGTGGATTGGGACCAGAGCTCTTTGCAAGCAGCGCTTGACGACCAGGCGGCTAGCGTCGCCTGCGACAAGGGGATACCGTTGTGAGCCTCTGCAGGAGTGTTTGATCTTCCGCTGAACTCAATCACGAAGCAATCGCTGCGCCGAGAGTATGATGCGCTTGTTATCGTATACAGCTGCCTATAGGATATGAACCTTGAGCGACGTAGTCGATTCGGTGGTGAACAGCCCACCGTTCGAGGCGCGAGGGTTCACGATTCCGACCGCATCGGTCAGCATACAAAGGGCTTGCCAAGGCTTTGCTGGAAGGCTCGTTACATGTGGCCACCGTCGGTCATTGGAATTTGTGGCGCTTCAAGAGGTTGGCAGATTTTTTTACGGTGGCATGTTCCGCTAACCCTTCTGACCGGCAAGTCGGCATCCCGCATCACGATGGGCCCGAATGTCCGAGTCAAGCCAGTCGCTTGGCCCGGGTATTCGGGCCTTGCTTCGTTTACGTTCTTGTACGTCGCACTCCAGATGAATCGTGGCTGACGAACTCCCCGACCTCATCGCTCCGCATCTCGACGTGCTGTTCTGCGGGATCAACCCCGGCATGACCGCCGCCGCGACCGGGCATCACTTCGCGGGGAGAAGCAACCGCTTCTGGCGCGTGATTCATCTCGCGGGTTTCACGCCAACGGAAATTCCTCCGCAGGACGATCGCGCGATACTCGGGTACGGCTGCGGCCTGACGGCGGTGGTGAAGCGGCCGACCGCGAGTGCCGGTCAGCTTTCGCGCGCGGAATTCCTCGCCTCGGCCGCGGAGTTCGAACGGAAGGTAGCGCGTTACGGGCCGCGCTTTGTCGCGTTTCTCGGCAAGGCGGCGTACTCGGCACTTTCGGGGCAACGTGAAGTCGCGTGGGGATTGCAGCCGGCCCGCATGCAGCGCGCGAGCGTCTGGGTGCTGCCCAATCCCAGCGGGAGAAATCTTGCGTTCGGCCTCGACGATCTGGTCGATGCGTACCGTCAGCTTTATCTGCACGCGCGGACCGCTTCCGGTCGTCAGCCGGAGGGGCAGCCGGATGCGACTCGGTAAGACGGCATCCCCGTGGCCGGGCACCGTATTGCCGCGTGCGTTCTTCGATCGCGCAGCTACCGACGTCGCGCCGCAACTGCTCAACAAGATTCTCGCGGCAGCTGACGGCCGGGCGGGCCGCATCATCGAAGTGGAGGCCTATGCCGGCGCGATCGACCCGGCGGCGCATACTTATCGCGGCAAGACGCCGCGCAATGCGACGATGTTCGGGCCGCCCGGGCACCTGTACGTCTATTTCACGTACGGCATGCACTGGTGCTGCAATTGCGTGTGCGGCCCCGACGGAGCGGGAACGGGCGTGCTGATCCGTGCGCTGGAACCGCTGCACGGGCTCGAACGGATGCGCGCGGCACGGCCGCCGCTGACGCGCGATCGCGATCTGTGCCGCGGGCCGGCGCGGCTGACCCAGGCGATGGGGATCGGCGGCGCCCAGGATGGCGTCGATCTGGTCGGCGCGCGCGAAGGGTTCGCGGTCGTGGACGACGGCATCGCGCCGCCCGCGGATCTGGCGGGCGGGCCGCGCATCGGCATTCGCGTCGGCAGGAATTTCCCGTGGCGGTGGAGCGTGCCCGGCAACCGATATGTGTCGGGGGCGCTGCCGCGCACCTGATGCGTGCCGTCCACAATCGCGCGTAATTCGATCTGCGTCACGCAGCCGCCATTATTGACCGGCTAAGCTGATCCTTTCGACGTTTCGATCGAGGAGACACCATGCGGCGGGTCGTATTCAACCAGAAGGGCGGCGTGGGCAAGTCGACGATCGTCTGCAACCTGGCGGCGATCAGCGCGAGCGAAGGGCTGCGCACGCTGGTCATCGACCTCGATGCGCAGGCGAACTCCACGCGCTACCTGCTCGGCGACGCCGCGGCCGACGCGCAACCGGGTGTGGCCGGCTTCTTCGAAACCGCGCTGACCTTCAACTTCCGTCCGGTCGACGTCGCGTCGTTCATCCATCCGACCCCATTCGAAGGGCTCGACGTAATGCCCGCGCATCCGGACCTCGACACGCTGCACGGCAAGCTCGAATCGCGCTACAAGATCTACAAGCTGCGTGACGCGCTGAACGAGCTCGACACCTACGACGCCGTGTACATCGACACGCCGCCCGCGCTGAATTTCTATACGCGCTCGGCGCTGATCGCGGTGGAGCGCTGCCTGATCCCGTTCGATTGCGACGACTTCTCGCGCCGCGCGCTGTACACGCTGCTCGAGAACGTGAAGGAAATCCAGCAGGACCACAATGCGGCGCTCGAGGTGGAAGGAATCGTCATCAACCAGTTCCAGCCGCGCGCGAGCCTGCCGCAACGGCTGGTCGACGAACTCGTCGACGAAGGGCTGCCGGTGCTCGCGTCGAGGCTGTCGGCGTCGGTGAAGATCCGCGAGTCGCATCAGCAGTCCAAGCCGGTGATCCATCTCGAACCCGGGCACAAGCTCGCGCAGGAATTCCGCGCACTGCATCGCGAACTGGCTGGCTGATCCCCCCGCACGCCGGCGCCGGCCGCGGCCGTTTCATACGGCCGCGCCAGTTTTTCCGTTGCGACCCGCAATTCATCCGATCATTGATTTTGTCATTAATAATCCCGGAAACGATTTCATAATAAATCCAGGAAAAACGATTACATAAGTGCCTGCTCCATTTTCAATGACCGCCGGTTTTCTAATAAACGGAATAACGAATGGGTAAATGTTGAGCGGCGTCACGATGCGCTATGCTGTAAAAAGGTAAAAGGAAAATGCGGGACAGAGTGCCGCGGTATTTTTTTCTATGTGATGTCGGTGCGCCGCAGGCTTAGGCGGCCGATCGAAATGAAATAAGGGTTTACACCTATCATTAATGCCATTTTATTGACAATTAATCGATCTAGAATGACGTCCTTCAACTTCCCGTGCTCAAAATGAGTGGCGGGTTGTCAATAAGTAAGCCGGCTTTCGATCTGGCTTCTATTTTTCTTTACGTCGTCTCTCGCATTGCCAACAGGAGCGTGCCCGATGTCCGTATTTGCCCCCGAAAAATTCGCCGCCGATTATCAAGCCGGTATCGCTGCGTGGTTCGCGATCGCCCGTCCGGCGATCAAGGGTTTCGAGGCTGTCGTCGAACTCAACCTGCAAGCGGCCCGGACGGCGCTCGAGGAATACGAAGACAAGCTGAAGAACGCCTTCAACAGCAGCAATCCGGCCGCGGGTTTCGCGCAGCAGGCGGCCGTACCGCAGGAAGCGGCCGGCAAGGTCGTGTCGTACGGCCGCCATCTGTTCGACATCGCGGTGTCGACGCAAGCCGAATGGGCGAAGGTCGCGCAGGCGCAATACGAACAGAACGACAAGCGTCTGAAGGACGTGATCGGCGAACTGTCGAAGCATGCGCCGGCCGGCTCGGCGCCGGTGGTGGCCGCACTGAATTCGGCGCTGTCCGCGGCGACGGCAGCGGCCGACTCCGTGCGCGCAGCGACGGGGCAGGCGATCGAAGCCGCACAGAGCAGCTTCGATGCGGTCAGCGAAACGGCCACGCGTGGCGGCAAGCAGACGGCTGCCGCCGCACGCAAGGACGCAGCTGCGGCTGCGCGCGAATCGGCCGCATAACGACGTAACCGCGGACGCAACCGCGAACGTGAGCGCGTGTCGCGCGCAGGCGCGACACGATTGATCGGCGTCGGATGGCGCCGTGTGCCGCGCGGTGCACGGCGGCCCTCCGGTTTGCCGCAAGGTGCCGGTGCATGTGCGGGCCCTGCCGGTGTGCCGCCGGCGCGTCCCGCACTGCTCGTGGCGTGTCGGCGTGCGACCTGACCTTTATCGCGCCGAATGGCCCGACGTGCGCCATCGCCAATTGCAGCCGGCTCGTGCCGGCGTCAGAACGACGAACTGATTTCGATGCAGGAACTGAACATGACGGACGTAGTGATCGTATCGGCCGCGCGGACCGCGGTCGGCAAATTCGGCGGCTCGCTTGCGAAGATTGCGGCGCCTGAGCTGGGCGCGACGGTGATCCGCGCGGTGCTGGAGCGTGCGGGCGTGAAGCCCGAGCAGGTCAGCGAAGTGATCATGGGCCAGGTGCTGACGGCCGGCTCGGGGCAGAACCCGGCGCGGCAGTCGCTGATCAAGGCCGGGCTGCCGACGGCAGTGCCGGGGATGACGATCAACAAGGTGTGCGGCTCGGGCCTGAAGGCCGTGATGCTGGCGGCGAACGCGATCGTCGCGGGCGACGCGGAGATCGTGATCGCGGGCGGCCAGGAGAACATGAGCGCGTCGCCGCACGTGCTGCCGGGCTCGCGCGACGGGTTCCGGATGGGCGACGCGAAGCTGGTCGACACGATGATCGTCGACGGGCTGTGGGACGTGTACAACCAGTACCACATGGGCATCACGGCGGAGAACGTCGCGAAGGAATACGGCATTACGCGCGACGAGCAGGACGCGTTCGCGGCGCTGTCGCAGAACAAGGCTGAAGCGGCGCAGAAGGCCGGGCGCTTCAACGACGAGATCGTTCCGGTGTCGATTCCGCAACGCAAGGGCGAGCCGCTGCAGTTCGCGACCGACGAGTTCGTGCGTCACGGCGTGACGGCGGAATCGCTGGCGGGGCTGAAGCCGGCGTTCTCGAAGGACGGTACGGTGACGGCGGCGAACGCGTCGGGCCTGAACGACGGCGCGGCGGCGGTGCTGGTGATGTCGGCGCAGAAGGCGGCGGCGCTGGGTCTGACGCCGCTGGCGCGGATCAAGGCGTATGCGAACGCGGGCGTGGATCCGAGCGTGATGGGGATGGGCCCGGTGCCGGCGTCGCGGCGGTGCCTGGAGCGCGCGGGCTGGACGCCGGGCGACCTGGACCTGATGGAGGTCAACGAGGCGTTCGCGGCGCAGGCGCTGGCGGTGCACAAGCAGATGGGCTGGGACACGTCGAAGGTGAACGTGAACGGCGGGGCGATCGCGATCGGTCACCCGATCGGCGCGTCGGGCTGCCGGATCCTGGTGACGCTGCTGCACGAGATGGCCAAGCGCGATGCGAAGCGCGGGCTGGCGTCGCTGTGCATCGGCGGCGGGATGGGCGTCGCGCTCGCGGTCGAGCGCGTCTGAGCCGGGTCTGAAGACACGACCCGCCTGGGGCGCCGGCCGGCGCCCCAGGCGGGCGAAGCGAGTGTCGCGCACGACAAGCAGCCAACAACAAGCGCGATGTTCCGGTGCGTGCCGCGCCCGCGACGCGGGCGGCTGCGCATCGAAGCGGTGGGGCGGCAGCATGTGCGATGCCGTCGCCCTGCATTCATCGATTACTTTTTTGTCGGTAATTTATAGGATGACTAAGCGAATTGCAGTTGTGACAGGTGGAATGGGCGGTCTCGGCGAAGCGGTCAGCATCAGGTTGAACGACGCGGGCCACCGGGTAGTCGTCACGTATTCGCCGAACAACACCGGCGCCGACCGCTGGCTGACCGAGATGCACGCGGCCGGCCGCGAGTTCCATGCGTACCCGGTGGACGTGGCCGATTACGATTCGTGCCAGCAATGCATCGAGACGATCGTGCGGGAAGTCGGCCCGGTCGACATTCTCGTGAACAACGCGGGCATCACGCGCGACATGACGCTGCGCAAGCTCGACAAGGTGAACTGGGATGCCGTGATCCGCACGAACCTCGATTCCGTGTTCAACATGACGAAGCCCGTCTGCGAAGGCATGGTCGAGCGCGGCTGGGGTCGCATCGTCAACATCTCGTCGGTGAACGGCTCGAAGGGTTCGGTCGGCCAGACCAACTACGCGGCCGCGAAGGCCGGCATGCACGGGTTCACGAAATCGCTCGCGCTCGAGGTCGCGCGCAAGGGCGTGACGGTAAACACGGTGTCGCCGGGCTACCTCGCGACGAAGATGGTCACGGCGATCCCGCAGGACATCCTCGACACGAAGATCCTCCCGCAGATTCCGGCGGGCCGGCTCGGCAAGCCCGAGGAAGTCGCGGCGCTGGTCGCTTACCTGTGCTCGGAAGAGGCGGGTTTCGTGACGGGCTCCAACATCGCGATCAACGGCGGCCAGCACATGCACTGACGCGCGGCGGCCCGGACCGCGTTCGCGTGCGGGTGGGGCCGCGTTCCGCTGTATCCAGTGCCGGAGCGGCGGCAGGCGCGCCGCTTCGGCCTCGCATTCCGGAGAAGGCATGGGTGAAACCTGGATGGGACTCTTGATCGGCGGCTCGGCACTGGCCGTCGCGCTGACGATGGCGATCTTGCTCTACTGGCTGGAGCGGCGCCGCGCGCGGTTGCTGCGGAACTTCGATCATCGCGATTGCTGGTTCGTCGCGTACGGCAAGTGCTTCGCGCGCAGGACGGCGAGGCCGGCACGCCGCATGCGCGGCGCGCGCTGACGGCCGCGACGCCGTGGTAACGCGGCGTCGCGATTGGCGGACGGTCACGCATCGCGCGCATGCAGTCGGTGATGCGCGCGATGCGCGTGCTCAATCGCTCTTTTCGCTCTTGCTACCCGACTCGCCCGAGTCGTTCTTGTGGAAGATCCGCTTCGTCGTGCGCTTGGTGGCATCCCAGCCTTCGCGCGACGCGTGTGCAACCCCGTGCCCGACCGCCTTCGCGGCGCTCGCGGTTGCGTGGCCGAAGCTGCGCGCAGCTTCGCCCGTCTTGTGCGCGGCTTCCTTCGAATCGCGCTTGATGTCCTGCTTCACTTCCGACATGTCCGCATGCGCGATCGGGCTGAGCAGCGCCAGAACGAGTGCGGTGCCCATGAACTGACGAACTTTCACGACCTGGTTTCCTTGTATAAGTCTCTTCATCGAGGATTCGAATTGCCGGCGGGCGGCGGGGCAAACGCTCCGGCCGCCGATGCGTCGAGCATCACCGCGGCGCGGCCGGTCAGCAGCACGCGATCGCCGCAGCTCAGCGCGAAGCCGTACAGCACCGAGCGGCCGTCGCCGCTCATGCGTTCCGCGTCGACGGTGAGCGGCAGGTCGAACGCGTCGAGCCGGTCGACGAACGCGTCGACGTTGCGCACGCTCGCCAGATAGCCGACGCGCGGGCGTTCTTCTTGCGCACCGAGCAGCGCGCCGTGCACGGCCATCGCCTGCGCCGCGTATTCGATGCCGCAGACCGACGCGAGCCGGCCGTGCGAGCGCAGCGGGTTGTGCGGATCGCGGTGGCTCGTCGCGGTGCAACGGATGCGTTCGGCGTCCCACGCATCGACCGTATCGAGCACGCACATCGTGCCGCCGTGCGGAATGTGCGCTGCGATCCACGCGTGGTCGAGCGGCGGCGTCAACGCGATCGTCGTGGCCATCATGCGCGCTCCGCGAAGGCATCCGGGATCGCGACGTCGACCTGCACGCGCGTATCGGCCAGGTAGTCGAGCACGACGCGCGTCGAACGCCGTGCGGCCAGCGCGTCGAGCAGCGGCAGCACGCGCGCGGCCGGATTGCCCGCGCGAAGTGCGTCGAGCTCGGCATTTGCGAGCGTCGTGGCGGGTGCGTCCGTGAGCTGCACGTCGATGCGGGCGAGCGCGCGCGCGCTCGCTTCGGGTGCGAACACGAGCGCGACGCCGAATGCGTCGTCGATCGGCCGCACCGCGCGCAGCGGCTCCGGATAGTCGGTGTCGTACGCGATCAGCAGGGTCGGCACGCGATCGACCGCGACCTGGCACAGGCTCTCGAGCAGGCCCGCGGCAAAGCTGCCGTCGTGCGCGCACAGCACGTTCGACGTCGCCATCGCGCGGGTCGCGATGCTCCAGTAGCCGGCCGGTGCGTTGTGCACGGAGTTGTGGAAGCGCGTAGGCGACAGCTGGCGATCGTCGCCAGCGAGGGTTTCGCAGATCGCGTGGCAGTTCTGGCCGTCGCCGCCGGACGCGCTGAACACGGTCGCGAGCGTGGCCGCATCGCGTCCGCTTGCCGCGACCGCTTCGTGGCCGACCGCGAGCGCGACGCGCACGACGGGGCTCGTGCGGCGCCGCTCGGCCGACGGCAGGCCGGCCGGCGGCGGCGGCACGGTGCGTGCGCTTGCATAGGCCGCGCGGCCCGCGAGCACGTCGGCCGCGTGCGGCCAGTCGTTCAATCCCGGCCCGACGAGGCCGATGCTTTCGATGAAGGCGGTGAGCGTCATGTCGGGCCTCAACGGCGTACGTGGCCGGCGCGGCCGAGGATCAGGCTGCAATTCGTGCCGCCGAAGCCGAACGAATTGGAAAGCACGGTACGCACGCGCATATCGCGGCTCGCGAGCACGTAGTCGGCGGCGAGCGCCGGGTCGGGCTGCGTCGTGTTGACGCCGGCCGGCACGAACTGCTCGCGCAGCGCGAGCGCGGCGACGACCGCTTCGAGCGCGCCGGCCGCGCCGAGCGTATGGCCGGTCGCGCCCTTCGTCGAGCTGCACGGCGTGCGCGCGAGCAGCGCGCCGACCGCGCGGCTTTCGGCCGCGTCGTTGCTCGGCGTCGCGGTGCCGTGCAGGTTCACGTAATCGATGTCGTTCGCGTCGAGGCCGGCGGACGCGAGCGCCTGCTCGATCGCGATGCGAGCGCCGAGCCCGTCCGGATGCGGCGACGACATGTGGTGCGCATCGCTCGATTCGCCGATGCCAAGCAGCAGGACCGCGTTGCCGTCGAGCGCGGCGGGCGGTTCGGGCACGCGTTCGACGAGCGCGAATGCCGCGGCCTCGCCGATCGAGATGCCGTCGCGTGCGACGTCGAACGGCCGGCACGGTCGGCGCGACAGCAGTTCTAGCGAGTTGAAGCCGTACAGCGTTGTCAGGCACAGCGAATCGACGCCGCCGACGACGGCCGCGTCGATCAACCCGGCCTCGATCATGCGGCGCGCGGAGCCGAACACCTTCGCGCCGGACGAGCACGCGGACGAGATCGCCATCGCCGGCCCGCGCAGCGCGAAATACGCTCGCACGAACGCGGCCGGCGAATACGGGTTGTGCGTGTGCGCATAACGAAAATCGGCGGGCAGTGCGCCGCTCGCCGGATCTCGATGCTGGTACGCGAGTTCGGTCTCGAGGATGCCGGCCGTGCTTGTGCCGACGAACACGCCGACGCGTGCGGCGCCGTAGCGCGCGACGGCTGCCGCGACGCGTGCCGCGAAGCCGTCCTGCGTGAGGGCGAGTTGCGCGAGGCGGTTGTTGCGGCACTCGAAGTCGGCGAGGTCCGCGCGCACGGGTTGCTCGTCGACGCCGTCCACCGCGCCGATCCACGTGTCGAGATCCGCACGCTCGAAGTCGCACGGCGCGAGCCCGCCGCGGGCGTCGCGCAGCGCGTCGAGGGTCGCATCGAGGCCGCGGCCGATGCAGCTGGTGGCGGTGAAGTGCGAGAGCAGGAGAGGTTTCACGAGGGTCGCATCCGGTGGCCGGAACGGGCGCCGCAGCAAGGCTGGCAGGCGCGCCGTTCGAGTTCAGATTTTATCAAACGGGGGTGCCGGAACGCCCGGCTGGCCGGGCGGTTCGGGCGCGAGCGCCGCGCGCAGCGTGGTCCAGTGCAGTTGCGCATCGGCGGCTGCGCGCAGCACCGCTTGCAGTACGTCGAGCACGATCGGTTCGCCGCGCGCGTCGCGTGCCGCATGACCGTCGTGCACGAGCAGGATGTCGCGCGGCGCGAGGCCGTGCAGCAGGCGGCGCGTGACGGTCGCGGCGCCGTGCGCGCGCGTGTCGAAGCCGCGCCGCGTCCAGCTCGCAAGCTGCAGGCCGAGTTCGCACAGCACCGGTTCGAGAAACGGATTGCGCAGGCCGGCCGGCGCGCGGAAGAACAGCGGGCGCGTGCCGGCGATCTCGGTCAGTGTCTGCTGCGCGGCCGCGATCTCGCGCCGCAGCGCGGCGGGCCCCGACAGCGAGAACGTGTGCCGGTGCCGCTGGCTGTGGTTCTCGATCGCGTGACCGCGCGCGACGATCGCTTCGACCCACCGCGGATGACGGCGCGCCAGATCGCCGATGCAGAAGAACGTTGCGCGCGCGTCGTAACGGTCGAGCAGGTCGAGTACGCGCGGCGTGACGTCCGGGTCCGGGCCGTCGTCGATCGTCAGCGCGATCCGGCGGCCGGCGCCGGCCGGCAGGCGCGTCCAGTTCGGGCCGAGCAGCGTGCTGCGCGGCCACAGGCCGGCAGCGGTCAGCGCGAGATGCGACGCGACCACGCTGCCGACGGCCCACGGCCACGCGGCTGGCTGAGCGACGGCGGCGGCCGCCGCGCCCGCGTGCAGCGCGGCCGTGCCCGCGATCAGCGGCGTCGGTTTCCAGCGGCGCACGCCGGATTGGCCGGGCTGTCGAGGCGGAGCGGACGACGGTGCGTTCATGCCTGGCTCCGTTGACGACGACCGCCGGCCGCCGCGGCGCGCGGCGCGAGTATCGCCGCGAACGCGAGCGCGAGTATCGCGCCGGGGCCGACGGTCAGCCCGAAGGTTTCGAGCAGCGGCACGCGCGACAGCGCCAGCAGCCCGAAGCCGGCGACCGTCGCGAGGTTCGCGACCAGCAGCGACACGAGCGTGTACGGCGTGACGGGCTGCGCGTCGTCGCGCTTGCAGAAGAACAGCGCGTAGTTCGAGCCGACCGCGACGATCAGCAGCATGCCGACCAGGTGCAGGATCGTCAGTTGCACGCCGGCGAGCGCGAAGCCGGCCGTCACGACCAGCACGGCCGCGACGAGCGGCGCGAGCGCGCGCACGGCACGGCGCGGCGAGCGCAGCGCGATCAGCAGCAGCACGGTGATCGCCGCGAAACCCGCGAGCGACAGCCGGATGTCCTCGTGCACGTAGCTCACGTACAGGCGGTCGGCTTCGGCCTTCATGTCGACGAACAGCGCATCGGGCACGCCCGCGCGCGCGACGGCCGCGCGTATCGGCGTGGCGTCGATCCCTTGCGCCGATTGCGCCGCGCGTGCGGCGTCCGGCGCGCGCAGCGACAGCATCGCGTTCCAGCGGCCCTCGCGTTCGGTCAGCAGCGCATCGACCGCGAGCGCCATCGACGTGCCGCGCAAGTCAGTGCGCGTCAGCAGCGGCGCGTGGCGCGCGGCTTCGACATCGGCGATGAACGGCGCGAACAGGTCGGGTTTCACCGCGATCGGCTGGTTCGCGACGGCGTCGCGCATTCGCGCGGCGAGCACGTCCGCATCGGGCAGGCTCGCCTGGCGCGCGCGCTGCGCGGCGTCGCTCGGCAGGTAGCGCGCGGGGCTTTCGAAACCCGCGAGCGCGCCCCGGTCGACGAGCGGCTGCAGTTGCGCGGCGACCTTTTCGGCGCCTTCGAGCGCGGCCTGCGCGGTCGGTGCGGAAATCACGACGAGGTAGCGTACGTCGGGCGCGCCGACATCGGCGCGCAGCCGTGCGTCGAGCGCCTGCGCCTGCGCCGGCACGGGGCTGAGCGAGGCGAGCTCGCGGCTCCACAGGCCGTCGCGATGCAGCACGAGCGTCGCGCACGCGGCGACCACGAGCATGGCGAGCGGCCAGCGCAGCCGCGGCGCGGCGTCGGCCGCGCGCGCGAGCACGGCGCCGACGCGCGACACGTCGCGGATCGCGACATGCTCGCCGCGCAGGTGCGGCAGCACGAAGCGAGTGACGAGCGCGGCGGCCGTGAGCCCGGCGATCGAATACAGCCCGAGTTGCACGAGGCCCGGGAATCCGGAGAACAGCATCGACGCAAACCCGCACACGGACGTCAGCACGCCGAGCCGGATCGTCGGCCAGTACGCAGCGAGCCATGCGCGCGTCGCGTCGGCCGGGTGCGCGGCGCCGCGCGTGCCGGCCTGCGCCGATTGCACGAACAGGTAGATCGAATAGTCGACGGCTTCGCCGATCAGCGTCGTGCCGAAGCCGAGCGTCAGCCCGTGGACCGTGCCGAACGCGACGCTGACCGCCGCGATTCCGGCCGCGACGCCCGTCAGCACCGGCAGCAAGCCGAGCGCGAGCGTGCGCGGCGAACGGTACAGCGTCAGCAGCAGCGCGACGATCAGCACGACACTCGCCGTCGACAGCCGTTCGACGTCGTGCCGGATCGTGTCGCGCATGTCGACCGAGAACACGCCGGGGCCCGTCATCGCGAGCGTGGTCGCGGCCGCGTTCGGCACGGCCTGCGTCGCGGCGGCGAATGCGCGGCGCACCGTGTCGATCGCGCGCGCCTGCGCGTCGGTGTCGGAGCCGGCCGCGGCCGTCTGCACGACGAGCACCGCGCGCGTGCCGTCGCGCGACGCCCACACGCCGTCGCGGTTCGCCGGCTGCGCCGCGCTGTCGAGCTGGTCGACGAGCGCGGTGACTTCGCCGGTCGGGTCGCGCGGCAGCATCGCCTTGGCGACGAGGCCGGCCGACGAGCTCAGCAGGTCGAGGCTGTCGCCGAGCGCCTGATGCAGGCCGTCGGCGCTGAAGCGTTGCGGCGTGACGGCCGGGCTCAGCAGGTAGCGGTGATCGAAGACGAACTGCCGGTCGCGCGCGTCGTTCGCGGCTTCGCCGTTGTGAACCGCCGCGAACTGCGGATCGGTGCGCAGCGTGCCGGCGATGCGCCGCGACATTGAGGCGCGCGTATTTGCATCGCCGCCGTCGATCGAGACGAGGATCAGCCGCGACACGATGCCGTCGCGCAACTGGTCGACGAGCACGCGCTGCCCGGCGCTCGGCGAGCCGGGCAGGAACGCGGACAGGTCGGCCGTGAAGTGCGCGCGGCCGATCGCGACGCCGCACGCGACGAGCGCGAGCAGCCACACGAGCACCGCGCGCTGCCGCAACGCGTGCAGGCGGCGCGTGACGGGTGACGATGAAGGTCGCGTGCGCTCGTCCATCAGTTCGGATTCGCCGGAACGGGTTGCAGGCGCATCACCGAATGATCGCCGTCGGCCTGCCGGATCGCGACGCCGCGCAACACGTCGCGCGTGCCGTCGAGCGTGATCGTGCTGACCACCTTCAGCATCCGCGAGTCGAGCGGCGTGAGCGTCAGCGTCCAGTCGTCGCCGCGCCCGGCGAGCGCGACCTTGTACACCTGTTCGAGCGCGAAGCGGTTGCCGGCGAGCGTCGCGCGGATGCTGTCGATGAACGCGCCGAGTTCCGGATAGCGCGCGAGCGCGAGCGTGTACTTGCGGTCGTTGCGCTCGACGGTGAGCATGTCGCCGTCGACGACGAGGTGTTCGGGCTTCGGGCTCAGCGTGTGCTTTTCCAGATGATCGGGCGCGACGAAGACGAGTTCGCCGGACGATTCGACCGGCTGCGTGGCGATCGACAGGTACTTCGTTTCGGTGAACGTCGCACGCCCCGACTTGTGCTGCGCGAGCGTCGACATCAGCCGATCAAGGTTCCAGGCCGAACCCGTGTCGGCCGCATGCGCGGGCACGGCCAGCGCGATCGCGGCGGCGGTTGCGGCGAGCAAGCGGGCGCTGCGGTGCAGCGCGAGCGGGAGCAGGAGGCGGCGAACGGCGGTCATGCGTCGGAATCCCTCGTGGCGGGCAGGTCGGCGGCGGCGCGCGCAACGTCGCGGCGCGCGGCCGCGGCGTTGCCGACTTGCCAGAAATCGAAATAGTTGAACCAGTTGTACGGCGCTGCTCGGCAATACTTGTCCAGCAGCGCGACGTAGCGCGCGAGTGCCGCGTCGACGGCAGCCGCGCGTGCGTCGCGCCGCACGTCGGAGAAATCGGCGAGCGTTTCGAAGTGCACATCGTAGCGATTGCCGTCGCGATAGAGGCCCGTCATGAAGATCACCGGACGCCGCAGCATCGCGGCCATGTAGAGCGGGCCGAGCGGGAACGCGGCCGGCGTGCCGAGCAGCGGCAGCCGCCGCAGCGACGCGGCCGCGTCGTCGCGCAGCGTACGGTCGGCGAGCATGCCGACCATGCAGTTCGCGTCGAGGCGCTCGCGTACCTTCAGCATCGAGTCGACCTGCCCGAGCGGAATCACTTCCGGCGTCGCGGCCGGATTCACCGCGGCGAGCGTCGCGTTGATCTTGCGCGCATTGTTCTCGTACATCGTGACGACGACGCGCAGGTCCGGGTGCGTGCGGCCGATCGCGCGCACGACCTCGAAGCTGCCGAGGTGCGCCCCCATCAGGAACGCGCCGCGTCCGCCCGCGAGCGCATCGTCGACGAGCGTTTCGCCGTGCAGCCGGATGTCGAACAGGTCGAAGCGCCCGTTCATCAGATAGATGCGGTCGTGGATCGTCGCCGCGAATGCGAACACGTGCCGGTACACGTCGCGCCAGCGTGCGGGGCGGCCGAGCACGCGACGCAGGTAGTCGCGCGACGCCGCGCACGCGACCGGCGAGAACAGCACGAAATACGTCGCGATCAGATGCAGCACGATGCGCGCGCGCTGCCGGCCGAAGCGCAGCGAGATCCACGTCATCGCGCGCAGCAATCCCGCGTTGCTGCGCTCCTGGCGCTCGGCCCACGCGGTGCGCTTCATGGCTGGGCACCGTCCGGCACGGCGGGCGGAGCGGACAGCACGCCGGTCGCGACATCGCGCGACCCGGCGCGCAGCGTGAAGCGGATTGCGCCGCTGGCCGAGGCGTCGAACGCGAGATCGAGCGGTTCGCCGGGCGCGACGGGGCTGAGGAATTTCGCGGAACCGAGCCGCCATGCGTGCAGCGGGCGGTTCAGCGCGGCGCCGATCGCGTGGATCGCGTGATCGAGCAGCACGACGCCCGGCACGACCGGATGGCCGGGGAAGTGGCCGGGCAGCGCCGGATGGTCGGCGGGAATCGTGAACGCGAGCGCGGGTGTGCGGGCCGCGTCGCGCGCGGGCAGCGGTGCGGCCGCGGCGCGTGCGTGTCGTGCGACGAGCGCGGCCAGCACATCGCGCGGCAGCTTGCCCGTTTCGTTGCGCGGCAGCGCGTCGACGAACACGAGCGGGCGCGGCATGAATGCGGGATCGATCCGCTCGCGCAGCGCGCGCTGCAGATCGGCGGCGGCGAGCGTCGGCGCGACGACGAGCGCGACGAGGCGCGTGACCGGTTCGAGGCCGGTGTCGGCGTGCGCGGCCGCGGTTTCGTCGGGCATGAAGAAGACGCCGTCGACTACATCCGGAATCGCGTTGAGTTGATGGTTCAGGTACGCGAGCGACGTGCGCTTGCCGGCGATGTTGACGAGGTCGGCCTTGCGGCCGTGCAGCAGGAAGCGGCCGCCGCCGAGCAGTTCGAGCGCATCGCCCATCGGCACGGGCGCCTCGACGTGCCCGCCCGACACCCAGACGGTCGGCCCGCCGTCGTCGCCCGCGCCGTCGCTTGCGGGCTCGTCGCGCGCGTCGAGCCGGATGCCCGGGAACAGCTGCCACGCTGCGCCCTGCGACGTGCGGCGGGTCGCGATCTGGCCGGTCTCGGTGCTGCCGTAGATCTCGACGAGCGGTGCGTCGAGCTCGGCCTCGGCTTCGCACGCGAGCTTTTCCGACAGCGGCGCGGTGGCCGACAGCACGAGTGCCGCGCGCGGCAGTGCATGGCCGGCCGACAGCAGCGCACGCAGGTGGATCGGCGACGTGACGAGCACGCGCGGCTGGGGGATCGCGTCGAGTTCGTCGCGAATGTCGACCGGGTAGAACGGCTGGCGGTTGCTGAACGCGAGGCCGCCGATCAGCGCGAGCAGCACCGTCGATTCGAAGCCGTACATGTGCTGCGCTGGCACCGTGCCGATCAGCGTGGCCGCGCGGCCGTCGAGCAGCCCGAGGCGGTCGGCCGCCGCGCGCACGCAGCCGACCAGGAAGCCCCAGGTCTTGCGGTGCGGCACCGGCGCGCCGGTCGAACCGGACGTAAACACGTACGCCATGATCCGCGCCGCATCGATCTGCGGCACGGCGAACGGCGCATCGTCGGCGAGGTCGCCGGGGGCGGCGTCGGGATACGCGAACCGCGGCAGGTCGATCGCGCAGTCGGGCGCGTCGTGCAGGCAGAACGCATCGGGCGCGAACGACGCGAGCTGGCGGACCATTTCCGGCGTGTGCGTCGACGGCAGCAGGCTGATCCTGCCGGCCACGAGCGCCGCGCACAGGCTGACCGCGAAACGGTAGCGGTCGCGGCACACGTTGAACACGTGGCCGCCGGCGGGCAGCGCGGCGGCGACGCGCGCGACATCGGCGACGAACGTGCGCACGGTGACGGGCGCGCCGTCGCGCCAGGCGATCGTCTGGTCCGGCGACGAATGGAATACCAGCGGATGAGTCGGCATAAATCGGTAAAAGCGGGAGCGAAGGCCGGCGCGGCCGCGTTGCGGCGCCGCGCCGGCCGTGAATTCATCGTGACGCCTGCGACGCGTGGGTTGTCGCGCGATACGCGCGCACCGCGTCGACCATCCGCGGCTGCGGCTCGTGCGGCAGCGCGAAGCGCCGGCAGGCATGCTCGGCGGCGAACATCACGGCGACGAGCGGCAGCGACAGATAGTTCGCGAACGTCGACCACGTGACGATCGGCGCGGTCGCGAACAGCAGTGTCGACACGGCGGCGATCGCGACGAAGAACAGCGTCCACGCGAGCGTGATCTGCCGCGTATAGCGCGCGACGGCCGGCGTGACCGTGCCGTGGATCATCGCGGCGAAACGCGTGCACAGCGGCACCTCGCCGGCCGCGAGCGTGCGGCCGAACAGCAGCGCCATCGCGACGTTGAAGCTCGCGTGCTCCAGATACAGGCCCCATTCGAAGTGCTGCGCGAGCGGCACGCGCGCAGCCCACAGCACGGCGGCGGCCAGCAGCCACGCCGGCACGAACCATGCATGTCGCGGCGAGCGCAGCGCCGCGCCGAGCGCGAGCAGCAGCGGCGGCACGAGCGCCATCGCGAGGCCGAAGCCGTGTGCGCCGGGCGTTGCGGCCGCGTAGTGCGCGCCGGCCTGGTAGGCTGCGACGGCGCCTACCGCGGCGACGCCGCGCGCGATGGACGGCAGCCTGCTCATCGGCGGCCTCCGTGCGGGCGCGGGCTCGCGTCGCCGGCGGCCGCCAGGCGGCAGCAGGCGGACGGGCGAACCGGAACGGAGCGGAAGGACGGACGCGGCATGACTGGAGACATCGGGCGGATCGTGGCCGAACGCGGTGGTCGGGCCGTCAAACATCATATGAATGGCGGCCGGGATGCGGGTCCGGGCCGGTAGTCGAGTGCGCCCATTTTAGGGCCGCGGCACGGCGTGTTCGGGGCGGGCGTGTGCGGGTTTTGTAACCGATTGTATGGCACCGGACGAACGGTTTCGCGGGGTCGGTCCATTTCCATCCAAAGCGGCTCAAGCGTCTCGTGCATTCGTGTCACGAAACGGGCCGCGGCGCCGGCCCGCCAGTCTGTAACCATTCCCCGTATACGGCCCGATACCCATCGTCTAGAATCCGCGTAACTTTTACAACGATCCCCAAATAACGCAGGCGGGGACGCCGGCAGACGCCGGAGGGACGGAGATTTGCACGCGCCGGGCGTGCACGACGGTTGCCGTTTCCGGGCGCCTCCCGCTGCCGTTGGCCGCCTGCTCGCACGCATGATGAACGCACTGGAACAAGAGCTCGCCACGCTGATCATCGGCGAACTGAATCTCGAAGACGTCCCGCTCGAAACAGTGACGGTCGAGACCCCGCTGTACGGCGAAGGTTTCGGGCTCGACTCCATCGACATCCTGGAAATCGCGCTGCTGATCTCGAAGAAATACGGCTTCGAACTGCGCTCGGACAATCCGGATAACCAGAAGATCTTTGCGACGCTCGGCGCGCTGGCCGCATACGTCGCCGCGCATCGTACGAAGTGACGGCGCGGCGCACGGGCGCGGCGCGCAGGTGATGACGGTATGCGGCGGCGATCGGCAGACGATGCGCCGCCGCGTCGATCGAGGTGAAACGCGATGAACGGAGCAATTCGATGCGCTCGCTCGTGACGGGCGGCAGCGGCGCACTCGGGCAGGCGATCTGCATGGCGCTCGCGCAGGCCGGCCATGAAGTTTGGGTCCATGCGAACCGCCATCTCGCGCAGGCGGAGGCGGTCGCGCAGCAGATCGTCGCGGCCGGCGGCACCGCGCGCGCGATCGCGTTCGACGTGACCGATGCCGACGCGACGCTCGCCGCGCTCGCGCCGCTTGCCGACGAAGCGCCGGTGCAGATTCTCGTCAACAACGCCGGCATTCACGACGACGCGCCGATGGCCGGCATGTCGCGCCGGCAGTGGCACAGCGTGATCGACGTGACGCTCAACGGTTTTTTCAACGTCACGCAGCCGCTGCTGCTGCCGATGATTCGCACGCGACGCGGGCGGATCGTCAACATCGCATCGGTGGCCGGCGTGACCGGCAATCGCGGGCAGGTCAATTACGCGGCCGCGAAGGCGGGGCTGATCGGTGCGACGAAATCGCTGTCGCTGGAGCTCGCGTCGCGCGGCATTACCGTGAACGCAGTCGCGCCCGGCATCATCGAATCGCCGATGGCCGAACAGGCGTTTCCCGCCGACCGGATCAAGCAGCTTGTGCCCGCGCAGCGCGCGGGCCGGCCCGACGAAGTCGCGGCGATGGTCGCGTATCTGGTGTCCGACGCCGCGGCCTATGTGACGGGGCAGGTGATGTCCGTCAACGGCGGGCTCGCATGACGAAACGCGCGGCGTCGGCCTGACGTCGTGCAACGCGATGCTGACCGCGATGTCGCGCGGCCTGCATCGCATAGTGAGGAAATCGAAGTGTCCGTGCATCCAGTCGACGCCGAACGGCGCCCGTGTTCCCCGTCGTCAGCCACCGCGCCGGTCGCGCGCGGGCAGGCGGCCGGCGGGCCGGGCGCATCGCGATCGGGCGCGCCGCTCGCGCACGGCCGCGACCGCGCACTGCAGCTCGTCCAGATGAGTCATGCGCGGCTCGCTGCGTTGCTGCACGATGCGCGCATGCGTGGCGATGGAATCGACCGCGCGTTTCCGGGCGCGTTGGGCGCGGTGTGCATCGGCGCGGCAGGATTGCAGCACCCATCGTGCACAGAATCGCGGGCCGAATCGCACGCCGATGCGGCGGCACGAATGCTGGCCGATGCCGCCCCCGACCTGCCGGTTGCACCGGTGCAGATGGCGCTGCTCGGCGCCGGCGCCGCACCGGGCGATGCCGTCTGCGAAATCTGGCAGTGCAATGCGCGCGACCTGCGCAGCGAGCGGCGCGGTGCGCTGCACTATCGCTACAGCGAAGCAGCGGGGCTCGTGTTCGGCAGCATCGTCGTGCACGAAACGCACGAAACGCACGAAACGCAGCGCGACGGCGGCACGCCGCTCGAACGCGCGACACACGATGCATACCGCACGCTGTTCGACGTGCTCGATACGCTCGGCATGCCGCATCCGCTGCGTATCTGGAATACCATGCCGGCGATCAATGCCGTGCAGTTCGGGATCGAACGCTATCGTCAGTTCAATATCGGCCGACAGCACGCGTTCGATGCGTGCCGCCGCGCCCTGACGGGCGGTGTGCCGGCCGCGTGCGCGCTCGGTTCGGCCGTGCCGGTCGCGGGCGACGCGTTGCCGGCCGCGTCGCTCGCGATCCATTTCATCGCGAGCCGCACGCCCGCAGATCCAGTCGAGAACCCGCGCCAGGTCAGCGCGTATCACTATCCGGCGCAATACGGCCCGCGTGCGCCGACGTTCGCGCGTGCAGCCGCCTGGGCGGACGGCGGTGCCGCGCCGGTGCTGTTCGTATCGGGCACCGCGAGCATCGTCGGGCACCGCACCGTGCATCGCGGCGACGTCGTCGCGCAAACGCGCGAGACGGTCGCGAATCTCGCGGCGGTGCTCGAGCAGGCCGCGCGGCAGGGGCATGGCCCGTTCTCGCTGGCCGACCTGAGCTATCGCGTCTACGTGCGCGACGCCGGCGATGCCGCGGCGCTTGCCGAGATCGATCGGGTGCTGCGCGATGCGGCCGGCCCCGGCGTGCGGCCGCTTTTCGTCCACGCGGACGTATGCCGCGACGACCTGCTGGTCGAGATCGAGGCGAGCGCGGGTCATGCGATGGAGCGGCTGTCATGAAGCGGGAGAACTTCACGATCCGGCAACCGGCACCGCATCCGGGCGGCGTCGACGACGCCTGCCGCCAGTCGCCGGCAAGTCATAAACTTTTGTCAGGATCCCTGTCTTCGCAATCGGCCGTTCCCATGTCCAAGCTGCACGCCTCGTCCACCCATCTCGTCCTGATTCCGAGCTACAACCCGGGCGCCAAGGTCGACACGACCGTGCGCAATGCCCGCGCGCAGTGGAATCCGGTGTGGGTCGTCGTCGACGGCAGTACCGACGGCAGCGCCGAGCGGCTGCAGGCGATGGCCGAGCACGACCCCGGGTTGCGCGTGATCGTGCTGCCGGAGAATCGCGGCAAGGGCGCGGCAGTGCTCGCGGGGCTCGACGCGGCTGCCGCGAGCGGCTTCACGCACGTGCTGACGATGGATTCCGACGGCCAGCATCCGGCCGACCTGATTCCCGCGTTCATGGCCGCGTCGCAGGCCGCGCCCGATGCGATGGTGCTCGGCGTGCCGAAGTTCGACGCGAGTGCGCCGCAGCTGCGCGTGCAGGGACGCCGGCTGTCGAACGCCTGGGCCGACCTCGAGACGCTGTGGGCCGGGATCGGCGATTCGCTGTACGGCTTTCGCGTGTATCCGGTCGCACCGCTCGCCGCGATCATGCGGCGCCAGCCGTGGATGCGCGGCTTCGACTTCGATCCCGAAGCGGCCGTGCGGCTGTGCTGGGCCGGCGTGCGTCCGATCCGCATCGACGCGCCGGTGCGCTACTTCGGCCGGCACGAGGGCGGCGTGTCGCATTTCCACTACGGCCGCGACAACGCGCTGCTTGCATGGATGCACCTGCGGCTTTTCACCGGCTTCGCGGTGCGGCTGCCGATGCTGGTCGCGCGGCGGCTGACGCGCCGCCGCGACCAGGCGGCCTGAGCGGCGCGCCCGTTTTTCCGTCCCGATCGTCGCCCGCCCGCGGCGATTGCTTCGGTTTTGACCTTCAATTCCGCTGAAAATCGCCGCTTCGCGTCAATCCTATGAGTAATTAAGGTGTCATCGGATGTAAACATCTGGTAATTTTCTGCCGGATTATGCAAAATCGCCGCTCCCAAATACAACTATCGAGGGATCCGGGATGCAACTCAAGAAAGCGGTGGCAGCGTGTGGCGTGGCGTGTCTGTTGAGCGCGTGCGGCGGGGTACAGAGCCTCGACGCGAACAGCCTGACGTCGGCGGGGACGAACCTGTTCAAGGCAGCGACGCTGTCGGATTCGGACATCGCCGCGCTGTCGAACGACTCGTGCAAGTCCAGCGACGCCGAATCGAAGATCGCGCCGGCGAACAGCGCGTATTCGAAGCGCCTGACGAAGGTGATGAAGGGCTTCGGCGACATGACGCTGAACGGCCAGAAGGTCAACTACAAGGTCTACGTGACCAAGGACGTCAACGCGTGGGCGATGGGCAACGGCTGCGTGCGTGTGTACAGCGGCCTGATGGACATGATGAACGACGACGAACTGCGCGGCGTGATCGGCCATGAAATGGGCCACGTCGCACTGGGTCACTCGAAGAAGGCGATGCAGACGGCGTACGCAGTGAGCGCGGCGCGCAGCGCGGCCGGCGCGGCATCGCCGGGCGTGGCGGCGCTGACGAGCTCGCAGCTCGGCGACATCACCGAGAAGTTCATCAACGCGCAGTTCTCGCAGACCCAGGAAAGCGCGGCGGACGACTATTCGTTCGACCTGATGAAGCAGAAGGGCATGAGCCAGAAGGGCCTCGTCACCGCATTCCAGAAGCTCGCGAAGCTCGATGGCGGCCAGAGCTCGATGATGAGCTCGCACCCGTCTTCGACGAGCCGTGCGCAGCACATCGAGGATCGCATCGCGAAGGGCAGCTGATCGCGCAGCCGCTCGCCGGCCGGCGAGCGGCAGGCGAAATGAAAAACCCCACGCTCTTCCGGGCGTGGGGTTTTGTTTTTTGGGGACGGCGTGCCGCTTACGGCACCATCCCCGGCAGCACGTACGCCTGCACCAGCGTGATCAACCCGACGATCACCGCGAACAGCAGGCTGTGCCGCACCGTGAAGCGGAACAGCGCCGACTCGTTGCCGACGAGGCCCGTCGCCGCGCACGCGACCGCGATCGACTGCGGCGAGATCATCTTCGCGGTCACGCCGCCCGTCGTGTTCGCGGCTACCGCGAGCGTCTCGGGCACGCCGAGCTGATGGGCCGTAGCTTGCTGCAGCGAGCAGAACAGGGCGTTCGACGACGTGTCCGAGCCGGTCAGGAACACGCCGAGCCAGCCGAGGAACGGCGAGAAGAACGGGAACGCGGCGCCGGTCGCGGCGAGCATCAGCGCGAGCGTCGACGACATCCCCGAGTAGTTCGCGACGAACGCGAACGCGAGCACGAGGCCGATCGACAGGATCGGGCGCGTCAGTTCCTTCAGCGTTTCGCCGAACGTGACGAGCGCGTCGCGCGGCTTCATCCGCAACAGTGCCATCGAGATCAGCGCGGTCACGAGGATCGCGCTGCCCACCGCCGACACCAGATCGATCTTCAGCACGGCTTCGAGCGCCTTCGGCGTCGCGGCGATCGGTGCGGTCTTCACGACGAGCTGGTCGAGCCCCGCCACGTGAAACTTCAGCACGGTCGACGCGAGCGCGCCGTGCGCGGCGAACAGCGCCTTGAACGGCGCGATGCTCCACACGGTGACGACGGCCGTCAGGATCAGGAACGGCGACCACGCGCGCACGGTCTGCACGAGCGTGTACGGCGACGCCTGCCGGCTCGTGCCGGTGCCGAAGCCGTTGCCACCCGCGCCGAAGCCGGCCAGCGCCGCGCCGCCGCCGGTCGCGACGATGCCGCCGGCCGGCTGCTGCGCGGTGCGCGGCTGCCACACCTTCAGGAACGCCGCGAGCGCGACGAGGCTGACGAGCGACGACGTGATGTCCGGCAGCTCGGGCCCGATGTGGTTCGACGTGAAGTACTGCGTGACGGCGAAGCTGCCGCCCGCGACGAGCGCGGCCGGCCAGGTCTGCCGCACGCCGCGCAGCCCGTCCATCATGAACACGAGCCAGAACGGCACCGCGAGCGACAGCAGCGGCAGCTGGCGGCCGGCCATCGCGCCGATGTGGAACGGGTCGATGCCCGTCACCTGTCCGGCGACGATGATCGGGATGCCCATCGCGCCGAACGCGACCGGCGCAGTGTTCGCGATCAGGCACAGCCCGGCCGCGTGCAGCGGCTTGAAGCCGAGGCCGACGAGCAGCGCGGCCGTGATCGCGACGGGCGCGCCGAAGCCGGCCGCGCCTTCCAGGAACGCGCCGAACGAGAAGCCGATCAGCAGCATCTGCAGGCGCTGGTCGTCGGTGATCGACAGCACGGACGCGCGGATGACGTCGAACTGGCCCGTCTTCACGACCATCTTGTACAGGAACACGGCCGCGACGATGATCCACGCGATCGGCCACAGGCCGTATGCGAAGCCGAAGCCGGCCGCCGCGAGCGCCTGCGGCACGGGCATCCCGTACGCGAGGATCGCGACGCCGAGCGACAGCAGCAGCGTGATCGCGGCCGCGACGTGGCCCTTCATCCGCAGCGCGGCCAGCGCGACGAAAAAGAAGATGATCGGGATCGCGGCGACGAACGCCGACAGCCCGAGGCTGCCGAGCGGGGTGTAGATCTGATGCCAAACCTGCATGGTTGTCTCCTCCATCTGTGTCTGTATCTCTATGGGTACGGTCGGGAAAGCGGTGTCTTATTCGGGCTGGCCGCGTGCGCGCAGCAGGTCGGACAGGCTGCGCGGCGCCGGTTCGAGCGGCGTGCGGTGCTGCGTCCAGCCCATCTGTTTCGCGGGCGTCAGCGCGCGCAGGCGCGTCGCCGTCCAGCGGAACGCGCGGTACGCGCGCGGATGCGCGAATGCGCCCGACCAGAAGCGCCACACGAGGTCTTCCGCGCGGTTGTAGTTCGCGCCCTGGCCGCGCAGCGGATGCGCGACGGGTTCGTCGGGCTTGCGGTTCGCCTCGGTGCGCAGTCGCACGAGCAGTTCCGGGATCGGGATCCGGACCGGGCATACCTCGCCGCATGCGCCGCACAGCGTCGACGCGGTCGGCAGGTCGGCCGTCGCGTCGAGGCCGAGCAGGTGCGGCGAGATGATCTTGCCGATCGGCCCCGGGTAGGTCGTCCCGTACGCGTGGCCGCCGATGCGCGTATAGACGGGGCAGTGGTTCATGCATGCGCCGCAGCGGATGCACTGCAGCGTCGTGCGCAGCTGTTCGTCCGCGTAGGCCTGCGTGCGGCCGTTGTCGAGCAGCACGAGATGCAGTTCGCGCGGGCCGTCGCGTTCGTCGCCGCGGCGCGGGCCCGAGATCAGGTTGAAGTAGGTCGTGATCGCCTGCCCGGTGGCCGAGCGCGTGAGCAGGCTCGACAGCGGCACGATGTGCTCGAGCTTCTCGACGACCTTCTCGATCCCCATGATCGCGATATGCGTGTCGGGCACCGTCGTCGACAGGCGGCCGTTGCCTTCGTTCTCGACGAGCCACAGCGTGCCCGTGTCGGCCGCCGCGAAGTTCACGCCCGACAGGCCGATGTCCGCGTCGGCGAACGCGCGGCGCAGCGCGCGCCTGCCGGTCTGGATCAGCTCGTCGACGTCTTCCGTGTAGCGCGTGCCGGGGATGTGTTTCTCGAACAGTTCGGCGATGTCGCCGCGCGTCTTGTGGATCGCCGGCATCACGATATGCGACGGCTTCTCGCCCGCGAGCTGCACGATGAACTCGCCCATGTCGGACTCGATGCAGTCGACCCCATGATCCGCGAGGTAATGGTTCAGCTCGATTTCCTCGCTCGCCATCGATTTGCCCTTGATCACGCGGCGCGCCTTCTTCGCCTGCGCGATGCCGAGCACGATCGCGTTCGCGTCGGCGGCCGTCTCGGCCCAGTGCACGTGCACGCCGGCTTCGGCGAGCTTCGCCTCCAGCCGCTCGAGCAGCGCGGGCAACTGCGCGAGCGCGTGCTGGCGCACGGCTTCGCCGAGATCGCGCAACTGCTGCAGCTCGGCGTCGTCGGGGAATTGCGTCGCGCGCTTGCCCTGCAGGAAATCCATCGCGCCGCGAAAACTCCGGCGCAGCGCGGGATCGTCGAGCGCGGCGCGCGCGCGGGCCTTGAAGTCGCCGGGGGCGACGAATTGCAGCGTGTGGTCGCTCATCGCGGCAGGTCCTCGCAAGCGGTTGCGGCCGGCCGGGCGGCCGCCGTATTGGCAGCCGGATCGGTGACGATCACGACCCACAGGCGGCGCGGGCCGTGCGCGCCATAGGCGAGCGTCTGCTGGATATCGGACGTCTTCGACGGCCCCGACACCAGCACGAGGTTGGTCGGCATGCCGGCGTGCCAGCGCTCCGCGTGCACGGCGGCGTGCAGGTCCGCATGCAGCGTGTTCGCGTGGACGAGCGCGACATGCAGCGGCGGCACCAGCGACACCGTGCGCGGCGTGCCGGCATCGGGTGCGAGCACGACGGTGCCGGTTGCCGCGATGCCCGAGCGGGCGACGGTGAAGCCCGCGTCGATCGTGTCGAACAGTTCGGTCTTCCACGCGTCGATCGGCCGGTCGAACGGCACGGGCGCGACCGCGTCGGGCAGCGCGCGCGCGAGCGCCGCCGATTCGGCGCGGGCCGGGTCGAGCAGCAGGCGACGCACGCCGGCGTCGGCGAGGCGCGCGGCAAGCTGCGCGGGCCATTCGTCGTCGGTCGCGCACCAGGCTTGCGCGTGCGAGGCGGCGAGCGCGGCCTGCAGCGCCTGGGCGAGCGCGTGCGGATCGCGCGCGGCCGATGCGCGGCGCGTGTCGTAATGCGTGTCGATGCGTGCGTCGAGCGCGGGGGCGGCCGTCGCGGCGACGCCCGGGGCGGCGCCGCGCAGGCGCGCAAGAATCGCGGCGCGCGCGCTCATCGCTTGTCTCCGCGCAGCGACGCGGCGCCGGCCGTGCGCCGCCACAGGAAGCTTGCCAGATGCTCGACCGGCAGCCGCGCGCCGGCCTTGGTCGCAGCGTGGCCGATGTTCAGCAGGCAGCCGCAGTCCGCGGACACGAGCCGGTCGCAGCCGGTCGCGCAGGCCGACGCGACCTTGTCGCGCACCATCGCGCCGGAGATGTCGGGATGCTTCAGCGAGAACGTGCCGCCGAAGCCGCAGCATTCGGATTCGCGTTCGTGTTCGATCCGCGTCACGCCCGGCAGCGCGTCGACGAGCGTGACGCCGTGCCCGCGCGTGCCCATTTCGCGGCGCGCCGCGCACGACGTGTGCAGCACGACGCGCTCGTCGGGCCCGGCGCTTGCCGCGGCCGCGTCGAGCTGCACGTCGAGCACATGGACGAGGAATTCGGCGAGTTCGTAGGTCCGCTCCGCGATCGCGCGCGCCTTCGGGCCGTGGACGGGATCGTCGGCGAACAGCGCCGGCCAATGGTGACGGATCATGCCCGCGCACGAGCCGGACGGCACGATCACGGGCCACGGTTCGGCGAACAGGTCGAGCTGCGCGGCCGCGACGCGGCGGGCTTCGTCGGGATTGCCGCTGCTGTAGGCCGGCTGCCCGCAGCAGCTCTGGCCGCGCGGATAGTGGACGGTCAGCCCTTCGCGCTCCAGCAGGCGGACCGCGTCGAGCCCCGCTTCGGGGACGAACAGGTCGACCAGGCAGGTCGCGAACAGATAGACGTGCGCGGGGGCGGCGGCGGGGTACTGCCTTTCGTTCATGTCTCGCTCCAGTGGCGACGGCCCGGCATGCGGATGCGGGACGACGTTTTCGCTGCATAATTCCCGCGACGGCGCCGTAGCTCAAATTGGTTGGGCCAATCGGCGCGACGGGCATTCCGAGGGGAGACGCGACGATGGCAGCGATGACGGCACGGGGCCGGACCGAGGTGGTGATGCGCAAGATCGAGACGGCGCTGCTCGACGGCACCTGGCCGGCCGGCGCGCGCCTGCCGGCCGAGCGCGTGCTCGCGCAGCAGTACGGCGTCGCGCGCAACACGGTGCGCGAGGCGACCCAGCGGCTAGTCGCGCGCGGGCTGCTGCAGAGCCGGCGCGGTGCGGGCGTCTACGTGACGGATCAGTTGCGCGCGGGCATCGCATCGCCGTGGGGCCAGCTGGTCGCCGATCATCCGGCGCTGCGCGACGACATCCTCGAATTCCGCCGCGTGCTCGAAGGCGCGACCGCGTATTTCGCCGCGCTGCGGGCCGATGCGAACGACCGGCGCCGGATCCGTGCGCTGCTGCGCGAACTCGAGACCGCGCATGCGAACGACGACGCGGCCGTCGAAGCCGCGACCGACGCGAAGCTGCACGAGGCGATCGCGCTCGCGTCGCACAACACGATGTTCCTGCACCTGCATACGAGCGTGATCGGGATGCTGCGCGAGCACATCTCGATCAACGTGGCGGGCATGACGACGCACGACGAGCAGGCGTCCGAGCTGCTGTTGCTGCAGCACCGTGTCGTGTGCGACGCGATTTGCGCGCATCGGCCCGAAGAGGCGCGCACCGCGATGCAGACACATATCGATTATGTGCGCAGCCATTTCGAGCGCAGCGGCGACGGCGCATGAGATTGGTCGGACCGTTTGGGTGCGCGGGCCGCCCGGCGGGCGGATCCGGGGCGGTCGGACCTCGACGTCAGGTACGCGGCCGATCGCCGGCCACCCGCGCCCCCCGCTGCCGCGGCAGGGCGCGGCCTGCGCCACCCGCGCGATTGACCGGTTTATCGGGCGCCCACTAGAATCGGTTGGAACCGCCCGCCAGCCGCGCGCCGCGGCGAATGCGGACCGTTGTTCCGCCAGTCGAGGAAGCTTCCGTGCTCACGTCTTTCATCCGGCGCGCGCCGGCCGCGCTGTCGTGGCGCGCCGCATGCGGCCCGGCCCGTGCGCTGGCCGTCTGCGTGCTGCTGTCGCTCGTCGCCGCGTGCGCGACGCATCCGCCCGCCACCACGCTCGATCGCCCGGTTTCCCATGCATTGTCGTCCGGTATCGCGACGCCGCTGCGCGATGCGCTGGCCGCACCCGAGGCCGCGCATCCGGGCCAGTCGGGCTTCCGGTTGCTGGCGGACGGCGCCGAGGCGCTGCAGATGCGCATCGCGCTCGCGCGTGCCGCGACGAAGACGCTGGACATGCAGTACTACATCGCGACCGAGGACACGACGGGCAAGCTGCTGCTTGCCGCGGCGCTGTACGCCGCCGATCGCGGCGTGCGCGTGCGGATGCTGGTCGACGACCTGAACTTCCGCGACATCGACCGCATCATGGCCGCGCTGAACACGCACCCGAACATCGAGATCCGCGTGTTCAACCCGTTCGGCGCGTCGCAGCAGGGCATGGTCGAGCGCACGACGAATTTCTTCACGAGTCTCGACGGCTTCACGCGCCGGATGCACAACAAGGCGATGATCACGGACAACCAGATCGCGATCGTCGGCGGCCGCAATCTCGGCGACGAATATTTCAGCGCGAGCCCGACGCTGCAGTTCCGCGATCTCGACGTGCTCGCCGCCGGCCCCGTGACGCACGACATCTCGGCGAGCTTCGACACCTACTGGGCGAGCGCGAGCAGCTATCCGCTGCGTGTGCTGAATCACCAGTCGTTCGATCCGAAGGATCTCGACGCGATGCGCGACGAGCTGCGCAACCACTGGCGCCAGAACGCCGATCCGTACAACGCGAAACCGCTGAACGCGACGCCGCTCGCGCAGCAGATCGCGCGCGACGAGCTCGCGCTCGTGTGGGCGCCGGCCGAGTTCAAGGCCGACGCGCCCGACAAGGTCGCGCAGCCGACCGACGCGTACGTGAGCCCGCCGATGCGGCGCCTCGTCGAACTGACGCGCGGCGCGCAGCAGGAATTCCTCGCGTTCTCGCCGTATTTCGTGCCGCACGACGCGGGCGTGAAGATTCTCGGCGACACGACCGCGCGCGGCGTGCGCGTCGCGATCCTGACGAATTCGCTCGCCGCGACCGACGCGGTTGCCGTGCAGGCCGGCTACGGGCCGTACCGCGTGCCGCTGCTGCGGCACGGCGTCGAGCTGTACGAGTTCAAGGCGCAGCCCGGCCGGCAGCGCGCGCGCCTGTTCGGGTCGCGCTCGCGCGCGAGCCTGCACGCGAAGGCGTACGTGATCGACCGGAAGATTCTCGTGATCGGCTCGATGAACCTCGATCCGCGCTCCGCGCACCTGAATACCGAACTGGCGCTCGTGATCCACAGCCCGGCGCTCGCGCAGCAGGTCGCGACGATCTTCGCGCGCGTGACGCAGCCGGACGAAAGCTATCGCGTGAGCCTCGCGACGCCGGCGGGCGGCGGCGCGCCCGAACTCGAGTGGACGGGCACGGACGACGGCCGGCCGACCATCTATCACGTCGATCCGCACGCGGGGCTGCTGCGCAACCTGATGACCGGCATCTTCACGCTGCTGCCGGTCGACGACCAGCTTTAGGGACGGAAGCGCTCCGGCTAAACCCGCGTTACCGGGGCGCGGGGGAAAGTGATATGGTTGTGCGCGCAACTATCGTGGCAGCGTGATGGTGCCGCCGGACGGCCCGCGCCACGCGCACCGTTCACACCTGCAACCGGAGTTCCCCATGCAACGTGTCCCGAACCAGCCGTTCACGCGTCCCGCCCGCTTCTCCGAAGCCGAATGGCAGGCGCGCGTGCAGCTCGCGGCGGCCTACCGCATCTTCGATCATCTCGGCTGGACCGAGTTGATCTACAACCATATCTCGCTGCGCGTGCCGGGCGAGGACGGGCATTTCCTGATCAATCCGTTCGGGCTCCATTACCGCGAGGTGTGCGCGTCGAACCTTGTGAAGATCGACATCGACGGCAATGTGATCGGCCATTCCGACTGGCCGATCAATCCGGCCGGCTTCACGTTCCACAGCGCGATCCATGCGGCGCTGCCCGACGCACACTGCGTGATGCACGTGCACACGACACCCACGATGGCCGTGTGCTGTTCGCGCGACGGGCTGTCGTTCTCGAATTTCTATTCCGCGCAGTTGTACGGGAAGATCGCATATCACGACTTCGAGGGCATCACCGTGCATCTGGATGAGGGGCGGCGCATCGTCGAGAGTGCCGGCGGGCGGCCCGTGCTGCTGCTGCGCAACCACGGGCCGGTGACGATCGGCACGACGCTCGCGCAGACGTTCTCGCTGATGTGGCTGCTCAACCGTGCGTGCGAGGTACAGGTTGCCACGCACGCGATCGGCGACGCACTGCCGATCGCACCGCCCGTGCTCGAAGCGTGCGTGCGCGATTCGCTGAATTTCGATCCGAAGCATGGCGCGGGGCAGGACGCGTTCGACGCGCTGCAGCGCATCGTCGATCGCATCGATCTCGGTTATCGTGCGTGACATCGAAGTGCTGTTGTGCCGCGAGCGGTGGCGGACTCGCTTCGTCATGCTCGGGACGGCGCGAACCGGATCCGGCCACACACGCAAAAAAAACGCGGCCGGGTGGCCGCGTGAATACTCGCAGACTCCTTCGGACGAAGGAAACAAGCAACTGTGAGACGAAGTGTAGCGAAAGGCCGCGCGCGGATTCAGGCGTCAGGCTGGAAAGGTCTGTTCCAGGTTGACGCAGACTGACGCGACCTGCGTCGCGCGAGATGACCTGCCGCGCGCGGCGCGCCGATGGGCATGCGGCGATTCGCGGCATGGCCGTTCGGCGGACTCCCGGATCAGCCACGATCGACTACCATCATGTGTAACGCTCCCGTTCGGGCGGCGTACAACGTCGTGCAAGGAGAGTCCATGCTCAAGCTGCGTTTGCTCCAGGTCGCGTTACTCGCGGGCGTGCTGGCTGCCGGCAGCGCCGCCGCCGAAACGGTGCGCCTGTCCGCCAGTCTCCAGCCGTCGAGCGAAGTGCCGCCGACGGCGACCAAGGGCTCGGGCGCCGTCGACGCCACCTACAACACGGCCAGCCGCACGCTGCAATGGATGGTGACTTACGAACACCTCACCGGCCCGGCGACGGCCGCGCACTTCCACGGGCCCGCGCCGGTCGGCCAGAACGCCGGCGTGCAGGTGCCGATTCCGAAGGACGAGCTCGCGAGCCCGATCAAGGGCTCGAAGGTGCTGACCGACGCGCAGGTCACCGACCTGATGGGCGGCAAGTGGTATTTCAACGTCCATACGAAGGAGCATCCGGCCGGCGAGATCCGCGGCCAGCTGATGCCGGCGAACTGAGCGCCGGCGTTTGATATAGAGGCTCCGTTCGAGCGGCGCCGGAACGATCGCACGTACCATCGTCACACTGTGATTACGGAGCGCGTCCGATGAGTTGGCAAAGCAAGTTCGCCTGCTGGCTGCTGCGCTGGCAGTTCCGTCCCGAGACCACGCGCGAGCTGCTCGATCCCGCCCGCGCACGGCGCTTTACCGACCTGCGGATGGTCGTGCCGCGCCGTGCGCCGTCGGGCTACCGGCTGCGCGAATGCCATGGCGCGGGCGACGCGCCGTTGCGCGGCGAATGGCTCGAACGCGCCGACGCGGGCGCGGGTCGCGGGCCCGGCCGCACGCTGCTGTACTTTCACGGTGGCGGCTATTACTTCTGTTCGACGAAGACCCACCGGCCGCTCGTGTTCGGCCTGACGAAGCGCGCGGGCGTGCGCTCGTTCTCGCTCGACTACCGGCTCGCACCCGAAAACCGCTTCCCGGCCGCGCTCGACGATGCGCTGGCCGCTTACCGACAACTGCTGGCGCTCGGCACGCCGCCCGAGTCGATCGTGCTCGGCGGCGATTCGGCGGGCGGCGGTCTCGCGCTCGCGACGCTCGTCGCGCTGCGCGATCGCGGCGAGCCGTTGCCGGCCGGCGCGATCCTGTTCTCGCCGTGGACCGACCTGGCCGGCACGGGCGATACGATGCGCACCAACGACGGCGCCGATCCGATGTTCGCCGGCGCCGCGCTGCCGAAGGCCGCGAAGCTGTACCTCGGCGACGCGCCGGCGACGAATCCGTACGCATCGCCGCTCTATGCGGATTTCGCGGGCCTGCCGCCGCTGTATATCCAGGTCGGCAGCACCGAGGTGCTGCTGGACGATTCGCGCCGTGTCGCGGAGAAGGCGAAGGCGGCCGGCGTGCCGGTCGAGATCGAGGTGTGGCCGGACATGCCGCACGTGTGGCAGCTTTACGCGCCGATGGTGCCGGAAGCGCGCGATGCGCTCGACCGCGCTGCCGCGTTCCTGCGCCGCGTCGCGGTCGAACGGGCGGTTCAGCGCGTCGGCGAGGCGTCGATCGCCTGATAGGCGGCCTGGACGGCCGGCGGGCCGTACTTGCGCTCGAGGCGGCGCACGGTGAAGTGGCCGTGCGCCATCTGCTGGAAGTGGTCGATGAACAGCGTGTTGACGGTCGCGCCGAGCACGGCGCCGATCGCCGGGATCGACTTCGCGGCCATCTGCTCGGTCACCTGCACCGAGAACCGCGATGCCACGGTCTGCACGAGCTTGAACACTGCCGCCGAGCTGTGCGCGGCGATGCCTTTCGTCGTGATGTCGGAAGACGCCTTCGAGATCGCCTGCGCGAGCGCGCCGCGCAGCACGAAATAGCCGAGATCGGCGTCCTCTTCCTGCTTGTCCGGGTTGCCGCCCATGCCGAGCACGGCCAGGCATTGCAACTGCGACTCCACCGACGCGAGATCTTCGCCCTCGCTGCGCGCGATGTCGCACACCGAGCGGAAGATCAGCGTGGTCGTCACCGGCAGCTCGACCGGCAGTGCGAGAAAGCCGAAGGCGCCGCCCGCCGCGCCGGTTGTCGCGACGGCGAGCTTGTGCAGCAGGTTGCTGGGTTTCTCGGGCTCGGCGTCCGGCGCCTGCGGCTTGCCGAGCGTGCGCAGCGCGATGTTCAGGCACTTGCGCAGCGCGAGCTGCGTCGCATCGTTGATCTTGCCGGTCGCGAAATCAGGCAGCCGCGCGATCATCTTCTCGACCGGCGCGCCGAGCACGCCCGTCAGCTTCATCGTCAGCGACGGGCTTTCCAGCACTTGCTTCGCGCGCCGCAGCGCGTCCCGGTCCTCCGGCGACAGCATCGTCGCGGGGGTGATTGAAATCGGTTCCATCTTTCTCCTTGGCGGCCGGGGGGGGCGGTTTGACCGCGCCGGCCTAGATTACTCCGACATGCTAGAATTTTACGATTGATTGACTCGTCAAAAGTTGCATCAACAAAAAATGGCCGTCCATACTGCCGCCCACCATTCGAGCGGGCAAGTCTTGCCGTTCCGCGAATCGCTGCTGGCGATGATCGGGATCTCGTTCGTCACCATGCTCGTCGCGCTCGACCAGACCGTCGTCGGCACCGCGCTGCCGACCATCGTCGCCGAGTTGAGGGGCTTCGACCTGTACGCGTGGGTCGCGACCTCGTACCTGCTCAGTTCCGTGATTACCGTGCCGATCTTCGGCCGCCTCGGCGACTATTACGGCCGCAAGCCGTTCGTGATCGTGTCGATCGTCGTGTTCACCGGCGCGTCCGTGCTGTGCGGGATGGCCAACGACATGCTGACCCTCGTGCTCGCGCGCGGACTGCAGGGGATCGGCGGCGGCATGCTGGTCGGCACCGCGTTCGCGTGCATTCCCGATCTGTTCCCTGATTCCGTCGTGCGGCTGCGCTGGCAGGTGCTGATGAGCTCGGCCTTCGGCATCGCGAACGCGGTCGGCCCGTCGCTCGGCGGCGTGCTGACCCAGTCGTTCGGCTGGCGCTCGGTGTTCTACGTGAACCTGCCGGTCGGCCTGCTGTCGCTGCTGTTCGTGTGGCGCTACCTGCCGCACCTGCGCCACGTCGAGCACGATCGCAAGATGCGGCTCGACTGGCCGGGCGCGCTGCTGATCGCGCTGTCGCTCGGCGCGCTGCAGCTGTTCGTCGAATGGCTGCCAAAGTACGGCGTCGCGAGCTGGGCGTCGCTGCTGCTCGTCGTCGCGGTCGCGGCCGGCATCGGCCTGTGGCACTGGGAGAAGCGCTGCGCGCAGCCGATTCTGCCGTTCGACATGTTCGGCAACCGCGCGCTGTCGGCGCTGTTCGTGCTCGCGATCCTCGCCGGCTTCTCGATGTTCTCGCTGCTGTTCTACGCGCCGCTGCTGTTCCAGGGCGGGTTCGGGATGTCGCCGAAGGAGGCCGGACTCGTGATCACGCCGCTCGTCGTGTTCATCACGATCGGCAGCATCATGAACGGCCGCGTCGTCACGCGCATCCGCAATCCGAACGCGATGCTGCACGTCGGCTTCGTATTGTTCGCGATCGCATGTGCGGGCATCGTCGTGTCGACGCACACGACGCCGACCTGGATGCTGATGGCGCTGATGGTCGCGGGCGGCATCGGGCTCGGCTTCGTGCTGCCGAACCTCACCGTGTTCGCGCAGCAGGCGGCCGGCCGCGAGCATCTCGGCATCGCGACGGCGCTGCTGCAGTCGCTGCGGATGGTCGGCGGGATGATCGGCACCGCGCTGACGGGCACGCTCGTCAACCAGATGTATTCGGGCGGCGTGCGCAATGCACTCGCGGCCGACCATGCAATGCAGTGGCATGCGCAGCTCGCCGATCCGCAGATCCTGATCGACCGCACAGCGCAAAGCGGTCTCGTCGCGGAGCTGACGCGTGCCGGGCATAATGGCGCGCTGCTGCTGGAAGCGGCCCGCGAATCGCTCGTCGGCGCGATTCACCTGGGCGTCGCGATGGCGGCCGTCGTCGCCGTGGTGTCAGTGTGGCAGTGCCGCCGCGTGCCGCCAATCGCGCTGCGGCGCAAGATCGAGCCGCACGTCGCGGCCGATTAACGGTTCAACGATTCACCGGAAACGAAATCAGCGCATGGAAGAACAGGACCGCATCGCGATCTTGCAGCAATTCGGACGCACGTATCGTGCGTTCATGACCGCGTTCGAAGCGCACGTCGGGCAGCCGATGCCGCGCTGGCGCATCATGGTCGCGTTGCACGCGATGGGCGGGCATTCGTCGCAGAAGAAGCTCGTCGAAGTGCTGCGCATCGATCCAGGCGCGCTCACGCGCCAGCTGAAGTCGCTCGACGCGCTCGGCTGGATCGAGCGCGAATCCGACGCACGCGACAACCGCGTGACCAACGTGACGCTGACGGACGACGGCCGCGCCGCGTTCGACGCGTGCCTGCCGCGCCGCAAGGCGTTTCTCGAGCAGACGGTGGCGCAGGTGCCGGACGACGTGCTGAATGCGCTGTCGGGTGCGCTGGCGATGCTGGAATCGCGGATCGCGGACGTCGGTTCGACGCCGGCCGCGCGCTGAAGCGCGGCGCGGGCACGCGCGCACGCCGCGCCCGATCGCGGCCGGCAAGCGGGCATGAAATCCCGCCGCCGGCCGGCGCTTCGTCTCATGTCAATTCACATCACGTTCACAGCTCGATGCGCGTGCCCAGCAGCGCGAGGAACTGCGCGAGCCATGCCGGATGCGCGGGCCACGCGGGTGCGGTGACGAACGGTGCGTCGGTCACGGCCGCATCGACCGGGATGTCCGCATATTCGCCGCCCGCGAGCTTCACCTCGGGCGCGCAGGCCGGGTAGGCCGAGATGCGCTTGCCGCGGATCACGTCGGCGGCCGCGAGCAGTTGCGCCGCGTGGCAGATCGCGGCGATCGGCTTGCCGGCCGCAGCGAACTCGCGCACGAGCGAAATCACCTTTGGGTCGAGTCGCAGATATTCGGGCGCACGGCCGCCCGCGATTGCGAGCGCGTCGTAGCGCGATGCGTCGACGTCGTCGAACGCCGCGTTCAGCGTGAACTGGTGGCCGGGCTTCTCGGTGTAGGTCTGGTCGCCCTCGAAGTCGTGGATCGCGGTCTTGATCTTGTCGCCCGCGCGCTTGCCCGGGCAGACTGCGTCGACGTGATGGCCGACAGCCTGCAGCGCCTGGAACGGCACCATCGTTTCGTAGTCTTCGGCGAAATCGCCGGTCAGGAACAGGATCTTCTTCGCGGCCATGGCTTTCTCCAGTGAAGCAGCGTTGAGGGCCCGTTCGCGCCGCGTGCGGCAGACCGACGCAACGGCCGCGAGGGGCCCCGGGGACGAAAGCGCAGTGTACTCCGGCAGATTGAAGCGCGCGTGACGGCCGCCCCGCGCGAGCGGCGGGGCGGCGCGCGCAACGTGCGTCAGAAGAAGGTTTCGACCACTTCCGTCACGCGGAACTGCGGATCGAGCACGAGCACCTGGCGCCACTTGTCGAACGTCAGGCACGGGTGCGAGATGTCGAACGCGACCATGTCGCCGACCTTCACGTCGGCGCCCGGCGGAATCTGCAGGTATGCGTGCTGGTCCATCATTCCGGTCACGGCCCAGCCTTCGGTGGCGGCGACGTCGCGCGGCGCGGTGTCGCGGCCCGGGCGGAAGTGGCGCGCCGGCTCGGGCAGGCCCGCGTCGAATGCCGCGTCGCGCTTGCCGAGCGCGACGATCGCGCGATTTTGCTCCGGCACCGACTGCACGTACGCCCACAGCTGCAGCGCGGGCAGCAGCCCTTCGCCCATCTTGCGTGCGATCGGGTTGCGCGCGAACACGTCGGTCTGCGCCTTCTTGTAGATGCCGACATCGTGCGTCAGGTAGCAGCCCGGACGCAGCACGACTTCCGCGAAGCCCGCGTCGGACGCGTTCGCGAATTCTTCCGCGACCACGTCGTACCATGCCGAACCGGCGCCGGACAGGATCGCCGGCGTGCGCGCGAAGCGGCCGGCGTCGGCCAGCTCGCGCGTGAGCGCGACCGCGTCCTGCAGGAACGCGCGGATCTCGCCTTCCTCCTTCAGCACGCCTTCGTAGAGTTCGATGCCGGCCAGCTTCAGTGTGTCCGGATAGCGCGCGAGCGCGGCGAGCACGGCCTCGCGCTGCGCGGCGTCGCGCACGCCCGCGCGGCCGCCCGGCACGCCGAGCTCGAGCAGCACGTTCAGCGTTTTTTTCGCGTCGCCGAAGAAGCGGCCGAGCTGGTCGACGCTCTCGGCGGAATCGACGAGACAGAAGAATTCGAAATCGGGATCGGACAGCAGCCCGGCGATGATCGTCATGTTCTGGCGGCCGACGAGCTGGTTCGCGAGCAGCACGCGCCGCACGCCGCCGTGATACGCAGCCTGCGTCTGGTGCGCGGTCGCGAGCGTGATGCCCCACGCGCCCGCATCGAGCTGGCGGCGGAACAGTTGCGGCGCCATCGTCGTCTTGCCGTGCGGCGCGAACTTGACGCCATACTGCTGGACGAACGCCTGCATCCAGTTCAGGTTGTGTTCGATGCGGTCCTCGTAAAGCACGGCAGCCGGCAGGCTGACGTCTTCCGCGAGCAGGTTCCACTCGAGGCGGCCCGCATCGCCGAGCGGCACGCTGGCGCTCGGCAGGTTGCCGAGGCCCTTGCCGAAAGGATCGATCGTCGCTTCCTGATAGTTTGTAACTTTCATGTCATCCCGCTCCATCATCACTATGCATTGCACTGAAGTTGACATGCCGATGGTACAGAAAGTAGCATCGGCGCGGTGATGTTATTTAGTAACATCGAGCTTCGAGCCCTTTTCCGCAGATGAATACGCCCGCCATCCCTTCCGCTCCGCTCGCGGCCGAGCCCCATCCGGCTACGGCCGCCCCGCCGGTCCTCGACATCGTCGCGAGGATCGCCGAATGCGCGCCCGAGCTGCGCGAAGCCGAGCGCAAGGTCGCCACGTTCATCCTCGCCGATCTCGCCCGCGCTGCGCACGCGAGCATCGGCGCGCTCGCGCGCGACGCGGAGGTCAGCGTCGCGACGGTCACGCGTTTCGCGAAGGCCGTCGGCTGCCGCGACGTGCGCGAATTGAAGGTGCTCGTCGCGCAGGCGGCGGCCGTCGGCCAGCGTTTTCTGGTGCCGTCCGACGACACGCCGACCGCCGACGCGAGCCCCGCGTCGGTCGTCTACGACGAGATCCGCGTGGCGCTCGCGCACAACCACCAACTGCTGCGCAACACGTCGTTCGACCCGGCTGCCGACCTGCTCGCCGGCGCGAAGATGATCTACGTGTACGGGCAGGGCGGCGGCTCGACCATGCTCGCCGACGAGCTGCGCTTCCGGCTCGTGCGCTTCGGCCGGCCGGTCGCGAGCTACCAGGACAGCCTGCTGCAGCGGATGGTGTCCGCGACGCTGTCGCGCGACGCGGTCGTCGTCGCATTGTCGGTGAGCGGGCGCGTGCCCGAGCTACTGGAGAGCTGCCGCCTCGCGAAGCGCTACGGCGCGAAGCTGATCGCGATTACCGCGCCGGCTTCGCCGCTCGCGAAGCTCGCCGATCACCTGATCCCGGTCGTCGCGTTCGAAACCGATTTCATTTACAAGCCGTCGACATCGCGCTACGCGATGATGATGGCGATCGACGTGCTCGTCACCGGAGTCGCGCTGCGGCTCGGCGACGTGGGCCGAGAATCGCTGCGCCGCATCAAGCATGCGCTCGATGCGCATCGCGGCGGCGGAGACCGTCAACCGGTAGGAGACTGACCATGCATTCGCATCCCGAAGCCGCCGATACGCTGATCGTCGGCGCGCAGCTTTACGACGGCACCGGCGCACCGCCCGTCACGCGCGACGTCGCGATCCGAAACGGCGTGATCGCGGCGATCGGCAACCTGTCGAACTGGCTTGCCGAAACCGTCGTCGATGCGAACGGCCGCGCGCTCGCACCGGGCTTCGTCGACGTGCACACGCACGACGACACGCACGTGATCCGCGCGCCGCAGATGCTGCCGAAGATCTCGCAGGGCGTGACGACCGTGATCGTCGGCAATTGCGGGATCAGCGCGTCGCCGGTGACGCTCGCGGGCGATCCGCCCGACCCGATGAACCTGCTCGGCGAGCGCGGCGCGTTCGTGTACCCGACCTTCGCCGACTATGTCGCGGCCGTGAACGACGCGCGTCCGGCCGTGAACGTCGCGGCGCTCGTCGGCCACACGGCGCTGCGCAACAACCAGATGGACCGCCTCGACCGCGCGGCGACCGGCGGCGAGATCGCCGCGATGCGTGCGCAGCTCGAGGAGGCGCTCGCGAACGGCGCGCTCGGCTTGTCGTCGGGCCTGGCGTACGGTTCCGCGTTCGCGGCGCCGACCGAGGAGGTGATGGCGCTCGCCGAGCCGCTCGCGAATGCGGGCGCGCTGTACACGACGCACATGCGTACCGAGTTCGACGCGATCCTCGACGCGATGGACGAGGCGTATCGCGTGGGCCGCCATGCGCAGGTGCCGGTCGTGATCTCGCACCTGAAATGCGCGGGTCCGTCGAACTGGGGGCGCAGCACCGAAGTGCTCGAGTCGCTCGAAGGCGCGCGCCGCTACCAGCCGGTCGGCTGCGACTGCTATCCGTACAGCCGCAGTTCGTCGACGCTCGACCTGAAGCAGGTGACGGGCGACATCGACATCACGATCACGTGGTCGGAGCCGCACCCGGAAATCGCGGGCAAGCTGCTGAAGGCGATCGCGGCCGACTGGGGCGTGACCGAGCAGGAAGCCGCGCAGCGCATCCGCCCGGCGGGCGCCGTGTACCACAACATGTCCGAGGACGACGTGCGGCGGATCCTGTCGCACCCCGCGACGATGGTCGGCTCGGACGGCCTGCCGAACGATCCGCTGCCGCACCCGCGGCTGTGGGGCGCGTTTCCGCGCGTGCTCGGCCATTACGTGCGCGACACGAACCTGCTGCCGCTCGAGGAAGCGATCCGCAAGATGACGTCGCTGTCCGCGCGCCGCTACGGGATCGCGCGGCGCGGCGAAGTGCATGTGGGCTACCACGCGGATCTCGTGCTGTTCGATCCGGCGCGCGTGATCGACGCCGCGACGTTCGAGAAGCCGCAGCAGCCCGCACACGGGATCGACGCCGTATGGGTGAACGGCGTGCTGACCTACGAGAACGGCCAGCCGACCGGCGAGCGCGCCGGCGGCTTCGTCGCGCGCGGCGAGCGCGTGCCGGCGAGCGCCGAAGCTGCGTTCTGAGTCCGGACGCGGCGATTGTTCCGGTCTTCGCGCGCGCCGCTGCCGGCGCGCGCATCCGCAACCGAGCGTTGCACGGGATCCGGGGCGGTGCGGAAGCGCCGGCCCGGGTCGACAAAACAAGGAGTGAAACGATGAAGCGATATGGCGTAGGCGAAGCGAAGGGTACCGGCGGCCAGGTGATGCCGTTCGCACGTGCGGTCGAGGCCGACGGCTGGCTGTACGTGTCGGGCCAGACGCCGATGGTGAACGGCGAGGTCGTCGAGGGCGGGATCGTCACGCAGTCGAAGCAGACGATCGAGAACGTGATTGCGATCCTGAAGGAAGCCGGTTACGGCCTCGAGCACGTCGTGCGCTGCGGCGTGTGGCTCGACGACGCACGCGATTTCGCGTCGTTCAACAAGGTGTTCGTGTCGTACTTCGGCGAGCATCCGCCGGCACGCGCGTGCGTGCAGTCGAGCATGGTCATCGACTGCAAGGTCGAGGTCGACTGCATCGCGTACAAGGCGCCGGCGAAGTAACGCGGCTGCGCTTCCCCGCGCACAGGAGAACAGCCCGTCCGGCGCGAGCCGAACGGGCTGTTCTGTTTGGGGCTCGCGTCTGCCGCTCGCCGGCCGCCGTTACTGCCGCGCAGTCCGCGCGTTGTCCGGCATCGGCTGGTTGTAGTTCGTGCGGAACGGGTTGATGTCGAGCCCGCCGCGGCGTGTGTAACGCGCATACACCGCGAGCTTCACCGGTTTGCACGCATGCAGGATGTCGAGGAAGATCCGCTCGACGCACTGCTCGTGAAAGCCCGTGTGATTGCGGAACGAGATGATGTAGCGCAGCAAGCCGGCATGATCGATCTGCGGCCCGACGTAGTGGATCTGCACGCTGCCCCAGTCGGGCTGGCCCGTGACCGGGCAGTTCGAGCGCAGCAGGTCCGACACGAGCGTCTCCTCGACCGGCGCTTCGTTCTCGGCGGCCGACAGCAGCGACGGATCGGGTTCGTACACGTCGGTGTCGAGGTCGAGCCGGTCGAGCGACAGCCCGTCGAGCTCGTCCATTTCCAGCTTGCCGAAATCGTGCGCCGACACGAGCTGCACGGAGACGCTCGCGCCGCATGCGGCCGACACGTCGCGCTTCAGCGTGTCGCGCACCGCGTCGATCGAGTCGAACTTCGACTGCGCGAACGAGCCGAGATACAGCTTGAACGACTTCGATTCGACGATGTTCGGCGATTCGGCCGGCACGTAGAAGGTCGCGACCGCGACCTGCGGCTTGCCGCGCGCGTTGAGCCACGACAGCTCGTACGCGTTCCAGATGTCGGTGCCGAAGAACGGCAGCGCCGACGCGATGCCGAGCTGCTCGCGCGCGCCCGCGCGCGGGATCGGGAACAGCAGCGACGCATCGTACTGGGCTGCGTAGACGGTGGCCTTGCCGAGCGGGGAATGTTCGGGATTCATTGCGTGACGCCTTTACGACAGGAAGAGGCGGTAAGCCGGGTTGGCGCTCTCTTCGACATACGGATAGCCGAGTGCCGCGAGGAAGCCCTCGAACTCGGCGTGATCGGCCTGCGGCACCTGCAGCCCGACGAGGATCGAGCTGTAGTCCGCGCCCTGGTTGCGGTAGTGAAACAGGCTGATGTTCCAGTCCGGCGCCATCGACGACAGGAACTTCATCAGCGCGCCCGGCCGCTCCGGGAATTCGAAGCGGAACAGGCGCTCGTCGAGCGCGAGCGGCGAGCGGCCGCCGACCATGTAGCGGATATGCTCCTTCGACAGCTCGTCGTGCGTCAGGTCGACGGTCTTGAAGCCGTGCGACTCGAAGTTCGCGGCGATCTCCGCCGATTCGCCGCGCCGGCGGATCTGCACGCCGACGAAGATGTGCGCGGACTGCGCATCGGCGATCCGGTAGTTGAACTCGGTGACGTTGCGGTCGCCGACGAGCGAGCAGAAGCGCTTGAAGCTGCCGCGCTCCTCGGGAATCGTGACCGCGAACACGGCTTCGCGCGCCTCGCCGACCTCCGCGCGCTCGGCGACGAAGCGCATCCGGTCGAAGTTCATGTTCGCGCCGGACGTGACCGCGACGAGCGCCTGGTTCTCGATCCCCTCGCGTTCCGCGTACAGCTTCGCGCCCGCGACCGCGAGCGCGCCGGACGGCTCGAGCACGCTGCGGGTATCCTGGAACACGTCCTTGATCGCCGCGCACAGTGCGTCGGTGTCGACGGTCACGACGCCGTCCAGGTATTCGCGGCACAGCCGGAAGGTTTCCTCGCCGACGAGCTTTACCGCGGTGCCGTCCGCGAACAGGCCGACCTCGGTCAGCTCGACGCGTTCACCGGCCTTCAGCGACTGCGCCATCGCGCACGAATCCTCGGCCTGCACGCCGATCACCTTGATCTCCGGGCGCACGGCCTTCACGTATGCGGCGACGCCGGACGCGAGACCGCCGCCGCCGATCGGCACGAAGATCGCGTGGAGCGGGCCCTGGTGCTGCCGCAGGATCTCCATCGCGATGGTGCCCTGGCCGGCAATCACGTAAGGATCGTCGAACGGGTGGACGAACGTGAGGCCGCGCTCTTCCTGCACCTTGACCGCATGCGCGTATGCGTCGCTATACGACTCGCCGGCCTGGATCACCTCGACGCCCGGGCCGCCGTGCGCGCGCACCGCGTCCACTTTCACCTGCGGCGTCGTGACGGGTACGACGATCACGGCCTTGATGCCCATCCGGGCCGCCGAGAACGCGACGCCCTGCGCGTGGTTGCCGGCCGACGCGGTAATCACGCCGCGCGCAAGCGCGTCGGCCGGAATGTGCGCCATCTTGTTGTACGCGCCGCGCAGCTTGAACGAGAACACCGGCTGGTTGTCCTCGCGCTTCAGGTACACGGCATTGCGCAGCCGGGCCGACAGGTTGCGGGCGGGTTCGAGTTCCGTCTCGATCGCGACGTCGTAGACGCGCGCGGTGAGGATTTTCTTCAGGTAATCGTGGGATGCCATGGGCGCTCGCGTGCAGTGCGGAAGCAGATGGTAAAGGATCAATGATAGCGCCAAGGGTCCGCCCGAATGCAAGCGGCATGCCGGGCGCGCGGTCGCGGGGCTGCGCGGGCGGCGCATTTGCGACGCCGGGCGTCCCGTTTTTACCGGTTTAACCGCGCGGTTACCGACCGGACGGGCGGCGAATGATCGCACGAATCCGCGCCGAACCAGGCCTGGCGCGGCTGGCGGGGATAGCCCCACGACCTGTCCGGCGTGTCACGCATGGCCCGATCATGGGTTAGAATTCCGTTTTGAATCAAGGATCGGAAGATGCAGAGGCACCCTCGGATCGCCCCGTTGAAGCCGACGCCGCGCGCAGCCAGCCCCGCGGCCGAACGGCATGCGCGCCGCGCGCGATCGTGCTGATGGTTCCGAGTGCCGCCAGGCCCTGTCGCCGGCCAGGAGGGGCGAGTCAACGCCCGCTCCGGCCCCATGAAGGACAGCCGCGCGCCTGGTAATAGAACAGATTTCCCAAGATTGCGCCCACGCGCTTGCCGACGCCCGTGCATGGGGTATCGGCCCTCCGAGTCGTCCGAACATGAACGCACCACAAGTTTTCGATCCGAATGGCGCGGCCGCCGCCGTCGCCGCCGACCCCGCGCCCCGGTTGCGCGAGATCCCCTACAACTACACGTCCTTCTCGGATCGCGAGATCGTGATCCGCCTGCTCGGCGAAGAGGCGTGGTCGGTGCTCGACGAACTGCGCGCCGAACGCCGTACGGGTCGCTCGGCACGGATGCTGTATGAAGTGCTCGGCGATATCTGGGTCGTGCGCCGCAATCCGTACCTGCAGGACGACCTGCTCGACAACCCGAAGCGCCGCGCGCTGCTGATCGAGGCGCTGAACCACCGCCTGACCGAGATCGGCAAGCGCCGCAGCGCGGATCTCACCGAACACCGCGACGACGCGGGCCGCGAGCGCGCGGTGCGCGTCGAGATGCTCGAAGCCGCTGCGCAGCGGGCGGTCGACGAGTTCGCCGACGAATTCGGGAAAATGGCCGAACTGCGCCGCCGCGCGACCAAGGCGCTCGGCCGCTGCACGCAGAAGGACAACATTCGCTTCGACGGGCTGTCGCGCGTGTCGCACGTGACCGACGCGACCGACTGGCGCGTCGAATACCCGTTCGTCGTGCTGACGCCCGATACCGAAGCCGAGATCGCGGGCCTGATCAAGGCCTGCTTCGAGCTCGGCCTGACGGTAATCCCGCGCGGCGGCGGCACCGGCTACACGGGCGGCGCGGTGCCGCTCACGCCGTTCTCCGCGGTGATCAACACCGAGAAGCTGGAACAGCTCGGCGCGGTCGAGCTGACCGAGCTGCCGGGCGTCGCGCACAAGGTGCCGACGATCTTCTCCGGCGCGGGCGTCGTCACGCGCCGCGTGACCGAAGCGGCGGAAGCGGCCGGCTACGTGTTCGCGGTCGATCCGACGTCGCTCGACGCATCGTGCATCGGCGGCAACGTCGCGATGAATGCGGGCGGCAAGAAGGCCGTGCTGTGGGGTACCGCGCTCGACAACCTGGCCTGGTGGCGGATGGTCGACCCGGACGGCAACTGGCTCGAAGTCACGCGCCACGAGCACAACCAGGGCAAGATCCACGACATCGCGGTCGCGCGCTTCGAGCTGAAGTGGTTCGACGGCGCGTATGCGCCGGGCGAGAAGCTGCTGCGCACCGAGATGCTCGAGATCGAAGGCCGCCGGTTCCGCAAGGAAGGGCTCGGCAAGGACGTGACCGACAAGTTCCTCGCCGGCTTGCCGGGCGTGCAGAAGGAAGGCTGCGACGGGCTCATCACGTCCGCGCGCTGGGTGCTGCACAAGATGCCCGCGCACACGCGCACCGTCTGCCTCGAATTCTTCGGCCAGGCGCGCGAGGCGATCCCGAGCATCGTCGAAATCAAGGACTACCTGTTCGAAACGTCGAAGCAGGGCGGCGCGATCCTCGCGGGCCTCGAGCACCTCGACGAGCGCTACCTGCGCGCGGTCGGCTACGCGACCAAGAGCAAGCGCAATTCATTCCCCAAGATGGTGCTGATCGGCGACATCGTCGGCGACGATGCAGATGCGGTCGCGCACGCGACGTCCGAAGTGATCCGGATGGCGAACGGCAAGAGCGGCGAAGGCTTCGTCGCGGTCAGCTCGGAGGCGCGCAAGCGCTTCTGGCTCGACCGCAGCCGCACGGCCGCGATCGCGAAGCACACGAATGCGTTCAAGATCAACGAGGACGTCGTCATCCCGCTGAACCGGATGGGCGAGTACACCGACGGCATCGAGCGGATCAACATCGAGCTGTCGCTGAAGAACAAGCTGCAGCTCGTCGACGCGCTGGAAGCGTTTTTCCGCGGCGGCAACCTGCCGCTCGGCAAGACCGACGACGCGAACGAGATCCCGAGCGCCGAGCTGCTCGAAGACCGCGTCCAGCAGGCGCTGGAGCTGCTCAGGCGCGTGCGTGCCCGCTGGGAATTCGTGCGCGACCGGCTCGACCAGCCGCTGCGCGAGGCGCAGCACTACCTCGTGCAGCTCGGCTACGAGGCGCTGGCCGAGAAGTTCGCGGATCGCGCGGACGAGCAGCCGGGCGCGACCGTGTTCCACATCACGCAGGACCGCACGGTCCGCATCTCGTGGAAGCAGGAGATCCGCGCGGAACTGCGTGCGATCTTCAACGGCGGCGCGTTCAAGCAGATCCTCGACGAAGCGCAGGCGATCCACAAGCAGGTGCTGCGCGGCCGCGTGTTCGTCGCGCTGCACATGCACGCGGGTGACGGCAACGTCCACACGAACATCCCGGTCAACTCCGACAACTACGAGATGCTGCAGGACGCGCACGCGTCGGTTGCACGCATCATGAAGCTCGCGCGCTCGCTCGACGGCGTGATCTCCGGCGAGCACGGGATCGGCATCACGAAGCTCGAGTTCCTGACCGACGACGAGATCGCCGAATTCCGCGCGTACAAGCAGCGCGTCGACCCGAACGGCCGCTTCAACAAGGGCAAGCTGCTCGACGGCGCCGATCTTCGCAACGCGTATACGCCGAGCTTCGGGCTGATGGGCTACGAGTCGCTGATCATGCAGCAGTCCGACATCGGCGCGATCGCCGATTCGGTGAAGGACTGCCTGCGCTGCGGCAAGTGCAAGCCGGTGTGCGCGACGCACGTGCCGCGCGCGAACCTGCTGTACAGCCCGCGCAACAAGATCCTCGCGACATCGCTGCTGGTCGAGGCGTTCCTGTACGAGGAACAGACGCGCCGCGGCGTGTCGATCAAGCACTGGGACGAGTTCAACGACGTGGCCGACCACTGCACGGTGTGCCACAAGTGCGCGACGCCGTGCCCGGTGAAGATCGACTTCGGCGACGTCACGATGAACATGCGCAACCTGTTGCGCAAGATGGGCAAGAAGAAGTTCAACCCGGGCAGCGCGGCGGGCATGTTCTTCCTGAACGCGACCAATCCGCAGACGATCAACGCCGCGCGCAGCGTGATGATGGGCGTCGGCTACAAGGTGCAGCGCTTCGCGAACGACATGCTGAAGAACGTCGTGAAGAAGCAGACGCAGCACCCGCCGGCGACCGTCGGCAAGCCGCCCGTCGTCCAGCAGGTGATCCACTTCGTCAACAAGAAGATGCCGGGCAACCTGCCGAAGAAGACGGCGCGCGCGCTGCTCGATATCGAGGACAACAAGATCGTGCCGATCATCCGCAACCCGAAGTCGACGACCGTCGATTCGGAAGCGGTGTTCTACTTCCCGGGCTGCGGCTCCGAGCGCCTGTTCTCGCAGGTCGGTCTCGCTACGCAGGCGATGCTGTGGGAAGCCGGCGTGCAGACGGTGCTGCCGCCGGGCTACCTGTGCTGCGGTTATCCGCAGCGCGGCGCGGGGCAGTACGACAAGGCCGAGAAGATCGTCACCGACAACCGCGTGCTGTTCCATCGCGTCGCGAACACGCTGAACTACCTCGACATCAAGACGGTGGTCGTGTCGTGCGGCACCTGCTATGACCAGCTCGCAGGCTACGAATTCGACAAGATCTTCCCCGGCTGCCGGATCATCGACATCCACGAGTTCCTGCTCGAGAAGGGGATGAAGCTCGACGGCGTGACGGGCACGCGCTACATGTATCACGACCCGTGCCACACGCCGATCAAGACGATGGACCCGGTCAAGCTCGTCAACGAGCTGATGGGCACGGAGAAGGACGGCTACAAGATCGAGAAGAACGACCGTTGCTGCGGCGAATCGGGCACGCTCGCAGTCACGCGCCCGGACGTGTCGACGCAGGTCCGCTTCCGCAAGGAAGAGGAGATTCGCAAGGGCGCCGCGAAGCTGCGCAGCATTCCGGTCGTGGCCGACGGCGCGAGCGCACCTGCGCCGGCTGCGAACGCCGGCCCGGACGTGAAGATCCTGACGAGCTGCCCGTCGTGCCTGCAGGGCCTGTCGCGCTACAACGAGGATGCGAACATCGAGGCCGACTACATCGTGGTCGAGATCGCGCGCCAGGTGCTCGGCGAGAACTGGATGGCCGATTATGTCGCACGTGCGAACCATGGCGGGATCGAGCGCGTGCTGGTCTAATGCGGGCATGACGACCGCCCGGCCGGGCTTGGGATGAGCGGGCGCCGGCGCCGATGAGCGGGCGCCCGCCCACATGGGAGCGACGATGGAATGCGTGTTTTGCCGTGAAGACGGCGGCGAGGTGCTCTGGCGCGACGACGCGCTGCGCGTCGTGCTGGCGACGGGCGAGCACGACTACCCGGGCTTCTGCCGGGTGATCTGGGGCGCGCATGTGGCCGAGTTTTCCGATCTCGGCGAACCCGAGCGGGCACACCTGATGCGCGTGGTCTACGCGGTCGAGCGGGCCGTGCGCCGCGTGATGCAGCCGAACAAGGTGAATCTCGCGAGCCTCGGCAACATGGTGCCGCACGTGCACTGGCACGTGATCCCGCGCTTCTCGAACGATGCCCATTTCCCGCAGCCCGTGTGGGCGCCGCGCCAGCGCGGCGTGTCCGAGGCGCTGCTGCGCACGCGCGCCGCGCAGGCCTCGCTGCTGCACAATGCGGTGCGCGAGGAAATTCAACGAACGACCGATTCGAGGCAGCCATGAGCGGTTTGACTTCCACGACGCCGATTCCGTCCGGCGTCGTCGTGCACGCGGTGTCGCGCGTGCTCGAATTGCAGTACCCGAACGGCGACAGCTACCGGATTCCGTTCGAGCTGATGCGCGTCTATTCGCCGTCGGCCGAGGTGCGCGGCCACGGGCCCGGCCAGGAGACGCTGCAGACGGGCAAGCGCGAGGTGACGATCACCGCGCTCGAAGGCGTCGGCAACTATGCGCTGCAGCCGACGTTCTCCGACGGCCATTCGACCGGCATCTACTCGTGGGACCTGCTGTACGAACTGGCGACGCAGCAGGACGCGCTGTGGCGCGACTATTTCGACAAACTGAAGGCGGCGGGCGCCGATCGCGACGCCCCGATGCAGGCGGCCGCGGCGCCGCACGGCCACTGCCACTGAAATCGACGGCGCCCGTTCGGCGCCGTCTTGCCATTTACTGAGGATCAACGCGATGAGCAAAACCCACTTCGGCTTCGAAAGCGTCGAGGAAAATGAAAAAGCGAAGAAAGTGGCGGGTGTGTTCCATTCGGTCGCGAGCAACTACGATCTGATGAACGACCTGATGTCGGCGGGCATGCACCGCGCGTGGAAGGCGTTCACGATCGCACAGGCGAATGTGCGCCCCGGCTTCAAGGTGCTCGATATCGCGGCCGGCACCGGCGACCTGACCAAGTCGTTCGCGAAGGCGGCCGGGCCGACGGGCGAGGTCTGGCATACGGACATCAACGAATCGATGCTGCGCGTCGGCCGCGACCGGCTGCTCGACAAGGGCATCGTGACGCCGTCGCTGCTGTGCGACGCGGAGAAAATTCCCTTTCCGGACAACTACTTCGATGTCGTCACGGTCGCGTTCGGGCTGCGCAACATGACGCACAAGGACGCCGCGCTGGCGGAAATGCGCCGCGTGACGAAGCCCGGCGGCCGCGTGATGGTGCTGGAATTCTCGAAAGTCTGGGATCCGCTGAAAAAAGCGTACGATCTGTATTCTTTCAAAGTATTACCGTGGCTTGGCGACAAGTTCGCGAAAGATGCTGAAAGTTACCGGTATCTTGCTGAATCTATTCGGATGCACCCCGATCAGGACACGCTGAAGACGATGATGGAACAAGCGGGCCTCGATGCCGTCAAATATTACAATTTGTCAGGTGGCGTGGTAGCTTTACACATGGGAACCAAGTACTAAGGGGTTCTTTCCATACATTCGCCTTACATCTGGAGAAAGTGATGTCCGAATCGCGTTCGTTGTTCAACCGTAGCAAGCCGTCGAAGCCGTGGGCTCGACGGGTCGGCACGCTGCTGATGGTCGGCCTGCTCACGGCCGGCACGTTCGCGTCGCTCGACGCCGAAGCCAAGCGTATGGGCGGCGGGCGCAGCATCGGTCGCCAGAACTCCACCGTCACGCAGCGCCAGGCCACGCCGCCCGCGCAGCAGCCGATGCAGCAGGCCGCGCCGTCGCAGGCGCAGCGTGCGAACCCGGCCGCGCCCGCGCCGGCCGCGCAGCCCAACCGCTCGCGCTGGCTCGGGCCGATCGCCGGCCTCGCGGCCGGTCTCGGCATCGCGGCGCTGCTGTCGCACTTCGGTCTCGGCGAAGCGTTTGCCGGCATGATGTCGAACATCATCGTGATCGCGCTGCTCGCGATGATCGGCATCTGGCTGGTGCGCAAGTTCATGAACCGCCGTCGCTCGCAGGAGCCGGCGTATTCGGTCGGCGGTTCGGCGTCGTCGTCGGGCGGCTACTCGCAAAGCCCGTCGTTCCAGCAGGGCAACACCGGCAGCAACCAGGCGGGCAGCGGCAGCAGCTATGCGAACGAAGCGCAAGGCGTGTTCGGCGGCGGTGCCGCGGCTGCCGGCGCGGCAGCGGGTGCGATGGCCTCGGCCGCACCGCTCCAGGTGCCGGCCGGCTTCGACACCGAAGCGTTCCTGCGCAGCGCGAAGGTCTATTTCGTGCGCCTGCAGGCTGCGTGGGACCAAGGTAACCTGGCCGACATCCGCGAGTTCACGACGCCCGAAATGTTCGCCGAGATCAAGATCGACCTCGATTCGCGCGGCAGCGAGTCGAACCAGACCGACGTCGTGCAGCTCGACGCGGAACTGGTCGCGATCGAGGATCGCGGCATCGAGCAGTCGGCGAGCGTGCGCTTCCACGGCCTGATCCGCGAATCGGCGAATGCGTCGGCCGCGCCGTTCGACGAAGTGTGGAACCTGTCGAAGTCGGGCAGTCAGGGCTGGCTGCTCGCGGGCATCCAGCAGCTCAACACGCACTGAGCGTGACCGGCGTCCCGCGCCGCGGGACGCCCGGGCGAGCGCCGCCGCACTGCGACCGCTTGCCGCCCGGGTGTACGGTCGGGCGCGGTCTGCCGACGATCCGACGTTACAATAGAAACCCGCGTGGGCGCCCGGCCTGCGCGGGTTTTTCTTTCCCAGCCCGATGACCTTTGCCGCCAAGCCTTTTGCTGCTGCTGTCAATCACCTGCTCGCGCGCGAATCGTGGGCGCGCGACCGCCTGATTCCGTATGCGGGCAAGACTGCCCGGATCGACGTGCCCCCCGTCACGCTCACGCTGCTGGTGGCGCCCGACGGCTATCTGTCGGCTGTCGACGCGCACGATGCGCAACAGGTCGACGTGTCGATCGCACTCGCGGGCGACACGGTCGCCGCGTTCCTGCAGGGCGGCCAGGCGGCCGTGATGAAGCACGTGAAGATCGACGGCGATGCGGAGTTCGCGACGCAGATCGCGAAGCTGGCCGAGCACCTGCGCTGGGAACCGGAAGAAGATCTCGCGAAGCTGGTCGGCGACGCGGCGGCGCACCGGATCGCGACGGTCGTGCGCGACGCCGGCGCACGCGCGCGACGCACTGGCCGCAACGTGCTCGATTCCGTCGCCGAGTACTGGCTCGACGAGAATCCGCAAGTCGTCCGGCGCACGGCGCTCGGCGGCTTCGACGCCGAACTGGCGCGCGCGCGCGATGCGCTCGCGCGGGTCGAAAAGCGGGTCGAGCGACTCGAACAAAAAATCGGCGCGCGCACGGGTTCAGGCCCGCGCGGCGCGCACTGAGGGCCGCAGGGCATGCGCATTTTCCGTTTCATCAAGATTGTTTACACCGTCATCCGCTTTGGTCTCGACGAAGTGATGCTGTCCCGGATCGACGACCGTCGCGTGAAGCTGCTGCTGCGGATCACGACGATCGGCCGCCGCTATTCCGATCCGCCCGCCGTGCGGCTGCGTCATGCGCTCGAAAGCCTCGGCCCGATCTTCGTGAAGTTCGGCCAGGTGCTGTCGACGCGCCGCGACCTGCTGTCGGTCGATTTCGCGAACGAACTCGCGAAGCTGCAGGACCAGGTGCCGCCGTTCGATTCGGCGGTCGCGATCGCGATCATCGAGAAGTCGCTCGGTGCGCCGGTCGACGAGCTGTTCGACGAATTCGAGCGCGAGCCGATCGCGAGCGCGTCGATCGCACAGGTGCATTTCGCGAAACTCAAGCAGGGCTTGCACGCGGGCAAGGCCGTCGCCGTGAAGGTGCTGCGCCCGAACATGCTGTCCGTGATCGATTCGGATCTCGCGCTGATGCGCGACATCGCCATCTGGACCGAGCGCATGTGGGCCGATGGCCGGCGCCTGAAGCCGCGCGAGGTCGTCGCCGAATTCGACAAGTACCTGCACGACGAGCTCGATCTGATGCGCGAGGCCGCGAACGGCAGTCAGTTGCGCCGCAATTTCGCGGGCCTCGACCTGCTGCTCGTGCCCGAGATGTTCTGGGATTTCTCGACGTCGCAGGTGCTCGTGATGGAGCGCATGACCGGCGTGCCGATCAGCCAGGTCGAGACGCTGCGATCGGCCGGCGTCGACATCAAGAAGCTCGCGCGCGAAGGCGTCGAGATCTTCTTCACGCAGGTGTTCCGCGACGGCTTCTTCCATGCGGACATGCATCCCGGCAACATCCAGGTGAGCCTCGACCCGAACACGTTCGGCCGCTACATCGCGCTCGATTTCGGGATCGTCGGCGCGCTGTCCGATTTCGACAAGAATTACCTCGCGCAGAACTTCCTCGCGTTCTTCAAGCGCGACTATCATCGCGTCGCGACGCTCCACCTCGAGTCGGGCTGGGTGCCGCCCGAGACGCGCGTCGAGGAGCTCGAAAGTGCGATCCGCGCAGTGTGCGAGCCGTATTTCGACCGTGCGCTGAAGGACATCTCGCTCGGCCAGGTGCTGATGCGCCTGTTCTCGACGTCGCGCCGCTTCAACGTCGAGATCCAGCCGCAACTCGTGCTGCTGCAGAAGACCATGCTGAACGTCGAAGGGCTTGGCCGCTCGCTCGACCCCGAACTCGACCTGTGGAAGACCGCGAAGCCTTACCTCGAGCGCTGGATGACCGAGCAGATCGGCCTGCGCGGCTGGTACGAGCGCTTCAAGGTCGAGGCGCCGCAGTGGAGCAAGACGCTGCCGCAACTGCCGCGCCTGATCCATCACGCGATGGCCGCGCGTCATGACGCGCCGCGCGCCGCGAGCGAGGACCTGATGCGCCAGGTCCTCGTCGAGCAGAAACGTACGAACCGGCTGCTGCAGGCGCTGCTGATCTTCGGCCTCGCCGTCGGCGTCGGGGCGCTCGTCGCGCGCGTGCTGCTGGCGCTCGCGTACGGCGCATGACCGAAAGGAGCAGCGCGATGTCCGATCCGAAGCAACCGGCCGCGCCGGCCGCCGCCGATTTCGCGACGCGCGACCCGGGCAGCGCATCGTTCTGGGACGAGCGTTTCGAGCGCGGCGTGACGCCGTGGGAATTCGGCGGCGTGCCGGACGGCTTTCGCGTATTCGCGCACCGGCTCGAGCCGTGCGCGGTGCTGATTCCCGGCTGCGGCAGTGCGCAGGAGGCCGGGTGGCTCGCGCAAGCCGGCTGGCCCGTGCGTGCGATCGATTTCTCCGCGCAGGCGGTGGCTTCCGCGAAGGCGCAGCTCGGCGCGCATGCGGACGTCGTCGAGCAGGCCGATTTCTTCACGTACCGGCCGCCGTTCGACGTGCAGTGGGTGTACGAGCGCGCGTTCCTGTGCGCGCTGCCGCCGAGCCTGCGCGCCGGCTATGCAGCACGGATGGCCGGGTTGCTGCCCACGGACGGATTGCTGGCCGGCTATTTCTTCCTGACGGCGAAACCGAAGGGGCCGCCGTTCGGGATCGAGCGTGCCGAACTCGACGCGCTGCTTGAGCCGCACTTCGAACTGCTCGAGGATTTGCCCGTGACCGATTCGCTGCCGGTGTTCGAAGGGCACGAGCGCTGGCTCACATGGCGCCGCCGCTGATGCCCGGGCGTCACGGCCATTGCCGGGGCGCGCCAGGGTTTCGGCTATAATTCAAGGTTTTGCAAGCCGTTTCCAGTTTCTGCGGGAAAAATATCATGCCGATCTACGCCTATCGATGCGAAGCGTGTGGTTTCGCGAAGGACGTGCTCCAGAAGATGAGCGACGCGCCGCTGTCGCAGTGCCCGGAATGCGGGAAGGATGCGTTTCGCAAGCAGGTGACTGCCGCGGGCTTTCAGCTGAAGGGTTCGGGTTGGTATGTCACCGATTTTCGCGGCGGCTCGGGCGGCGCCAGCGCACCGGCGACGGCGTCGGGCGACGCGGCGCCGGCAGCCGCTGCGGCGGCCACGCCCGCAGCAGACGCGCCGGCTGCATCGAGCAGTTCCGAAAGCACGACGACGAGCGCAGCGCCCGCCCCGGCCGCAGCGCCCGCCGCCAGCAGTTGACCGTCGCGGCCCGGCCGGGTCGCGACCACCCCGCGCCGCCGGCGCGGTTCATTGACGGCAGATGATGAAAAAGACGACCCTGAAATCGGTGTTTCTGACCGGCCTGCTGGTTCTCGTCCCGCTCGCGATCACGCTGTGGGTGCTCGGCCTCATCATCGGCACGATGGATCAGACGCTGCTCCTGCTGCCCGAATCGTGGCAGCCCGAGCGGCTGCTCGGCTTCCACCTGCCGGGGATCGGCGCGGTGCTGACGCTCGCGTTCATCTTCGTCGTCGGGCTGGCCACGCGGAATTTCATCGGCCAGAAGCTCGTCACCTGGTGGAATGCGGTCGTGCGCCACATCCCGGTCGTCGGGCCGATCTACACAAGCGTCAAGCAAGTATCGGACACGCTGCTGTCGAGTAGCGGCAACGCGTTCCGCAAGGCGCTGCTGATCGAATACCCGCGCCGCGGCTCGTATACGATCGCGTTTCTGACCGGCACGCCCGGCGGCGACGTGCTCAATCATCTGACGGAAGAATACGTGAGCGTGTACATCCCGACGACGCCGAACCCGACGTCGGGCTTCTTCCTGATGCTGCCGAAGAGCGAAGTCATCGAACTCGACATGTCGGTCGATGCCGCGCTGAAGTACATCGTCTCGATGGGCGTCGTGGCGCCCCTGGCGCCGGCTCCGGCGCCCGCCCGCCGCCCCGTCGAGCCGCCGCTGTAAGTAAAGAATCATCGCCCGGGCCGCGCGTTGCGGCGCCCGTTGATCAAACCGAACGAAAGCAAACATCATGTCGATGCGTACTGAATACTGCGGTCTCGTGACCGAACACCTGCTGGGCCAAACCGTGTCGCTGTGCGGCTGGGTGCAGCGCCGCCGCGATCATGGCGGTGTGATCTTCATCGACCTGCGCGATCGTGAAGGCCTCGTGCAGGTGGTGTGCGACCCGGATCGCGCGGAGATGTTCGCGACCGCCGAAGGCGTGCGCAACGAGTTCTGCGTGCAGATCAAGGGCCTCGTGCGCAACCGTCCGGACGGCACGGTCAACGCCGGCCTGAAGAGCGGCAAGATCGAAGTGCTGTGCCACGAACTGAACGTGCTGAATGCGTCGGTTACGCCGCCGTTCCAGCTCGACGACGACAACCTGTCGGAAACGACGCGTCTCACGCACCGCGTGCTCGACCTGCGCCGTCCGCAGATGCAGCACAACCTGCGCCTGCGCTACCGCGTCGCGATCGAGGCGCGCAAGTACCTCGACGAGCAGGGCTTCATCGACATCGAAACGCCGATGCTGACGAAGAGCACGCCGGAAGGCGCGCGCGACTACCTCGTGCCGTCGCGCGTGAACGCCGGCCAGTTCTTCGCGCTGCCGCAGTCGCCGCAGCTGTTCAAGCAGCTGCTGATGGTCGCGAACTTCGACCGTTACTACCAGATCACCAAGTGCTTCCGCGACGAAGATCTCCGTGCCGACCGTCAGCCGGAGTTCACGCAGATCGACTGCGAGACGTCGTTCCTCGGCGAACAGGAAATCCGTGACCTGTTCGAAGACATGATCCGTCACATCTTCAAGACGACGATCGACGTCGAGCTCGACGCGACCTTCCCGGTGATGCCGTACTCGGAAGCGATGGCGCGTTTCGGTTCGGACAAGCCGGACCTGCGCGTGCAGCTCGAATTCACCGAGCTGACCGACGCGATGAAGGACGTCGACTTCAAGGTGTTCAGCACGCCGGCCAACGCGAAGGACGGCCGGGTCGCGGCGCTGCGCGTTCCGAAGGGCGGCGAGCTGTCGCGCGGCGACATCGACGGCTACACGGAATTCGTGCGCATCTACGGCGCGAAGGGCCTCGCATGGATCAAGGTCAACGAGAAGGCGAAGGGCCGCGACGGCCTGCAAAGCCCGATCGTCAAGAACCTGCACGACGCGTCGATCGCGGCGATCCTCGAGCGAACCGGCGCTGAAGACGGCGACATCATCTTCTTCGCGGCCGACCGCGCGAAGGTCGTCAACGACAGCCTCGGCGCGCTGCGCCTGAAGATCGGCCATTCGGAATTCGGCAAGGCGAACGGCCTCGTCCAGGCCGGCTGGAAGCCGCTGTGGGTCGTCGATTTCCCGATGTTCGAATACGACGACGAAGATGCGCGCTACGTCGCTGCGCACCACCCGTTCACGAGCCCGAAGGACGAGCACCTCGAGTACCTCGAGACCGACCCGGGCCGCTGCCTCGCGAAGGCATACGACATGGTGCTGAACGGCTGGGAAATCGGCGGCGGCTCGGTGCGTATCCATCGCGAGGAAGTGCAGAGCAAGGTGTTCCGCGCGCTGAAGATCGGCGCGGAAGAGGCTCAGCTGAAGTTCGGCTTCCTGCTGGACGCACTGCAGTACGGCGCGCCGCCGCACGGCGGTATCGCATTCGGCCTCGACCGGATCGTCACGATGATGGCCGGCGCCGACTCGATCCGCGACGTGATCGCGTTCCCGAAGACGCAGCGTGCGCAGGATCTGCTCACGCAGGCGCCGAGCCCGGTCGATGAGCGTCAGCTGCGCGAACTGCACATCCGCCTGCGTCAGCCGGAGCAGCCGAAGGCGTAACGCGCTGCTCGCAGGTCGTGTGTGCGGCGACGCGCACACGACACAACTGAAAAAGGCGCCGCGATGCGCCTTTTTCATTTTTTGCGGTACAGTCGCAGCACTTGCCGCACGTTCGGAGCACATGCCCGGCGCGCGGCCCCGTGCCGCATGAAACCAAGATGACGAAGCCGCCGAAAATCCCCGAATCCGTTCTCGTCGTGATCTACACGCCCGACCTCGATGTGCTGGTGATCAAGCGTGCCGACCAGCCCGATTTCTGGCAATCGGTGACCGGATCGAAGGATGCGCTCGACGAGCCGCTCGCGGTCACGGCCGCGCGCGAAGTGGCCGAGGAAACCGGCATCTCGGTCGGCACGCCGGACGTGCCGGCCACCGCGCTGGTCGACTGGCGCCACCGGATCGAATACACGATCTATCCGCAATACCTGCACCGCTACGCACCCGGCGTCACGCGCAACACCGAGCACTGGTTCGGCCTGTGCGTGCCGCGTCGCGTCGACGTGACGCTGTCGCCGCGCGAACATGTGGATCACGCATGGCTGCCGTTCCGCGAGGCGGCCGCACGCTGCTTCTCGCCGTCGAACGCGGAGGCGATCCTGCAATTGCCCGTGCGCGTCGCACTCGCGCGCACGCCGCACGGCTCGTCCGCATGAATGCGGAGACCCGCAAGCGCTTCGCGCAATTGCGGCAGATGTTCCTGCAGGAACGCGGCTCCGCGTCGCGGCTCGCGTTCACGGCGGGTAACACGGTGCGGCTGTGCGAGGGCGGCGGCGAATTCTTCCGGGCGCTGATTGAACGGATCGATGCCGCGCGCGAGCAGGTGATGCTCGAAACCTATATCTTCTGCGACGATGCGGCCGGCCGGCCGGTATCGGACGCGCTGATCCGCGCGGCGCAGCGCGGCGTGCGCGTGCGCGTGATCACCGACGGCGTCGGCACCGCGCGCCTGCCGCTGTTCGACACGTGGGCAGAGGCCGGCGTCGAGCACTGCATCTACAACCGTTTCCTGTTCGGCCGCTTCGGCTTCTCGCGCACGCACCGCAAGCTCGCGGTGATCGATCACGCGGCCGCGTTCTGCGGCGGCATCAACATCATCGACGACTACGCGCAAAACGGCACGACGCTGCCGTTTCCGCGCTGGGATTTCGCGGTCGAGATGGCGGGGCCGGCAGTGTCCGACGTGCGCGCCGCTTTCGAGCTGCAGTGGCACCGGATCCTGTTCGGCCACAAGCCGTACGCACAGTACGCGGCCGGGCTGCATGGCGGCGAAGCGTTTCCCGACATGTTCCGGCGCTGGATACGCAGCCACCGGTGGATCAAGGCCGGCGCGCTGCGGGTCGTGACGGAGCCGAGCGTCGCGTTTGTCGCGCGCGACAACATCGTGAACCGCCGTGCGATCGAAAAGGCCTATCTCGCGGCGATCGGCCAGGCGCGTCAGCGGATCCTGGTCGCGAATCCGTACTTCATGCCCGGCCGCAAGCTGCGCCGCGCGCTGACGGGCGCCGCGCGACGCGGCGTCGACGTGCGGATTCTGATCGGCCGCAAGGAGTTCGCGGCGCTCGATACGGCCGTGCCGTTCCTTTATCACACGCTGCTGCGCGCGGGCGTGCGCGTCGCCGAATACGACAAGACGATGCTGCACGGCAAGGTGGCCGTGATCGATGACAACTGGGCGACAGTCGGCTCGTCGAATCTGGACGCGCTGAGCCTGATGCTGAACAATGAGGCGAACGTCGTGCTGGTGCGCTACGATTCGGTCACGAACGAACTGCGCGACGCGATCGCGGCCGCGTTCGCCGACGGCCGGGAGATCGACGCCGCGCGATTCGCCGCGCGCCCGCGCATCGAGCGTATGCTGAACTGGCTCGCCTATACCGTGTATCGCGTCGTGATGAAGGCGCTGACGGTCGGCAGTTACGACTGACGCAGACTAAGCATTCGCTTCAAAAAATCTGTCCGCACGTTCGTGCGGAAAAGCCGCTCCGGTCCCGCCGGAATCGCGCAAAATAGCGGCTCGGTTAGACACCGGTTTCTAATAATTTCCTTGTTTCGCGAGCGGCCGCACTCAATAATAGTACGGCCGTTCGATTTTATTCGAACCCCCGAACGGTTACAGAAATAGCTATGCGAAAAGGCGAACAGACGCGTGCCGCGATACTTGAAGCTGCTTTGGACCTCGCCAGCCGTGACGGGCTGGAGGGGCTGACGATCGGCCTGCTGGCCGAGCGCATGCAGATGAGCAAGAGTGGCGTGTTCGCGCACTTCGGATCGCGCGAGGACCTGCAGGTGGAGGTCGTCCGCGAGTATCACCATCGTTTCGAAAACGAGGTGTTCTTTCCGAGCCTGCGCGAAGCGCGCGGTCTGCCGCGTCTGCGGGCGATGCTGGCGCGCTGGATCGAGAAGCGCATCCAGGAGGTGACGACTGGATGCATCTACATCAGCGGCGCAGTGGAGTACGACGACCGGCCGGACAGCCCCGTGCGCGAGCAGTTGATCGCGAGCGTGACGGCCTGGCGTGCCGCGTTGCTGCGCGCTATTTCGCAGGCGATGGAAGAGGGGCATCTGCGCACGGATACCGATCCGGACCTGATGCTCTTCGAGTTGTACAGCTTCACGCTCGGCCTGCACCACGACGCACGTTTCCTGCATTCGCCGGATGCCGTGCGCCTCACGTGGGCCGCGCTGGAAAAGACGATTGTTTCGTATCAGAGCGAGAGCCGTTAGCGGCGCGTGATCCGCCCGCCAGGAGCTCGAGCCGTTTTGCCCACCTTTGGAGAGAGTCATGGGACAGTACGCCGCGCCGCTGCGCGACATGCAATTCGTGTTGCACGAGCTTCTGAACGTCGAAGCCGAAGTCAAGCAAATGCCCAAGCATGCGGACCTCGACGCCGACACGATCAACCAGGTCCTCGAGGAGGCGGGCAAGTTCTGCTCCGAGGTACTGTTCCCGCTGAACCAGGTCGGCGACCGCGAAGGCTGCACGTATGAAGGCGACGGTGTCGTGAAGACCCCGACCGGCTTCAAGGAAGCCTACCGGCAATACGTCGAGGCCGGCTGGCCGGCTCTCGGCTGCGATCCGGACTACGGCGGCCAGGGCCTGCCCGCGTTCGTGAACAACGCGCTCTACGAGATGATGAACTCGGCGAACCAGGCATGGACGATGTATCCGGGCCTGTCGCACGGCGCGTACGAATGCCTGCACGCGCACGGCGCACCGGAACTGCAGAAGGCCTACCTGCCGAAGCTCGTGACGGGCGAATGGACCGGCACGATGTGCCTGACCGAGCCGCACTGCGGCACCGACCTCGGCATCCTGCGCACCAAGGCCGAACCGAACGGCGACGGCTCGTACTCGATCAGCGGCACGAAGATCTTCATCTCGAGCGGCGAACACGACATGGCCGAGAACATCGTCCACCTCGTGCTCGCGCGCCTGCCGGACGCGCCGCAGGGCACGAAGGGCATCTCGCTGTTCATCGTGCCGAAGTTCATTCCCGATGCAGCGGGCGAGCCGGGCGAGCGCAACGGCATCAAGTGCGGCTCGATCGAGCACAAGATGGGCATCCACGGCAACTCGACCTGCGTGATGAACCTCGACAACGCGAAGGGCTGGATGGTCGGCGAGCCGAACAAGGGCTTGAACGCGATGTTCGTGATGATGAACGCGGCCCGTCTCGGCGTCGGCGCGCAGGGCCTCGGCCTCACGGAAGTCGCGTACCAGAACTCGCTCACGTATGCGAAGGAGCGCCTGCAGATGCGCTCGCTGACGGGCCCGAAGGCGCCGGACAAGCCCGCCGACCCGATCATCGTGCACCCGGACGTGCGCCGCATGCTGCTCACGCAGAAGGCGTACGCGGAAGGCGCGCGCGCGTTCACGTACTGGTCCGCGCTGCAGATCGACAAGGAGCTGTCGCACGCCGATGAAGCGGTGCGCAAGGAAGCGGCCGACCTCGTCGCGCTGCTCACGCCGATCATCAAGGCGTTCCTGACCGACAACGCGTTCGAGTGCACGAACCACGCGATGCAGATCTACGGCGGTCACGGCTTCATCTCCGAGTGGGGCATGGAGCAATACGTGCGCGACGCGCGGATCAACATGATCTACGAAGGCACGAACTCGATCCAGTCGCTCGACCTGCTGGGCCGCAAGGTGCTCGGCGACATGGGCGCGAAGCTGAAGAAGTTCGGCAAGCTCGTCACGGAATTTGCGGAAGCCGAAGGCGTGAAGCCGGAAATGGCCGAGTTCATCAACCCGCTCGCCGACATCGGCGACAAGGTGCAGAAGCTGACGATGGAAATCGGCATGAAGGCGATGCAGAACCCCGACGAAGTCGGCGCTGCCGCCGTGCCGTACCTGCGCACCGTCGGCCATCTGGTGTTCTCGTACTTCTGGGCACGGATGGCGCGCATCGCACTCGACAACGAAGCGTCGGGCGATCCGTTCTACAAGTCGAAGCTCGCGACGGCCCGTTTCTACTTCGCGCGCCTGCTGCCCGAAACGGCATCGACGATCCGCGCCGCGCGCGCCGGCTCGAAGACGCTGATGGAAGTCGACGAATCGCTGTTCTGACGCGAGTCCGGGCGGTGCGCGATGCGCGCCGCCCGAACGCAACGGTTCCTGGTACTCACTTCTCCGTGCAGCCCTCACAACCCGCGCTGCACGACACTATCCGGAGACATCCCGTGAGCAATTTCCTGATTCGCAAGGTCGCCGTGCTGGGCGCCGGCGTGATGGGCGCGCAGATCGCCGCGCACCTCATCAACGCGCGCGTGCCGGTGCTGCTGTTCGACCTGCCGGCCAAGGAAGGCCCGAAAAACGCGATCGCGCTGAAGGCGATCGAGAACCTGAAGAAGCTGTCGCCCGCGCCGTTCGGCGTGAAGGACGACGCGAAGTACCTCGAGGCGGCGAACTACGAAGACGACATCGCGAAGCTGGCCGAATGCGACGTCGTGATCGAGGCGATCGCCGAGCGGATGGACTGGAAGCACGACTTGTACAAGAAGGTCGCGCCGCACATCGCGCCGAACGCGATCTTCGCGACCAACACGTCGGGCCTGTCGATCACGAAGCTGTCCGAAGGTTTCTCGGACGAGCTGAAGGCGCGCTTCTGCGGCGTGCACTTCTTCAACCCGCCGCGCTACATGCACCTCGTCGAGCTGATCCCGACCGCGCATACGCGCCCGGAGATCCTCGACCAGCTCGAGACGTTCCTGACGAGCATCGTCGGCAAGGGCGTCGTGCGCGCGAAGGACACGCCGAACTTCATCGCGAACCGCGTCGGCATCTTCTCGATCCTCGCGGTGATCACCGAGGCCGCGAAGTTCGGCCTGCGCTTCGACGAAGTCGATGACCTGACGGGCAGCCGCCTCGGCCGCGCGAAATCAGCGACGTTCCGCACCGCGGACGTGGTCGGCCTCGACACGATGGCGCACGTGATCAAGACGATGCAGGACAACCTCGCCGACGATCCGTTCTTCCCGGTCTACCAGACGCCTGCCGTGCTCGCCGAACTGGTGAAGCAGGGCGCGCTCGGCCAGAAGACGGGCGGCGGTTTCTACAAGAAGGAAGGCAAGGCGATCAAGGTGCTCGACGCGAAGACGGGCGCCTACGTCGATTCGGGTGCGAAGGCCGACGAAACGGTCGGCCGCATCCTGAAGCGTCCGCCGGCCGAGCGCCTGAAGCTGCTGCGCGAGACGGACCATCCGCATGCGCAGTTCCTGTGGTCGATCTTCCGCGACGTGTTCCACTATATCGGCGTGCATCTCGAGTCGATCGCCGACAACGCGCGCGACGTCGACCTCGCGATCCGCTGGGGCTTCGGCTGGAACGAAGGCCCGTTCGAAGGCTGGCAGGCTGCCGGCTGGAAGCAGGTCGCCGAGTGGGTGCAGGAAGACATCGCGGCCGGCAAGGCGCTCGCGAACGTGCCGCTGCCGTTGTGGGTGCTCGAAGGCCCGGTCGCCGAGCAGGGCGGCGTGCACACGGCCGAAGGCTCGTGGGCGCCGGCAGCGCAGCGCTTCGTGCCGCGTTCGGACCTCGCGGTCTACAACAAGCAGGTGTTCCGCGCGCCGCTGCTCGGCGAAACCGGTGCCGATCCGAAGACCTACGGCAAGACGCTGTTCGAAACCGACGCGGTGCGCGCCTGGGTCGACGACCGTGCGGGCGAGGACGACGTCGTGATCGTGTCGTTCAAGTCGAAGATGAACACGATCGGACCGAGCGTGATCGACGGTCTCGTGCAGGCGATCGAGCTCGCGGAGAAGGACTACAAGGGCGTGGTGATCTGGCAGCCGACGTCGCTGAAGCTCGGCACGCCGGGCGGCCCGTTCTCGGCCGGCGCGAACCTCGAGGAGGCGATGCCCGCGTTCATGATGGGCGGCGCGAAGGGGATCGAGCCGTTCGTGAAGAAGTTCCAGGAAGGCATGCTGCGCGTGAAGTACGCGAACGTGCCGGTCGTTGCGGCCGTGTCGGGCATCGCGCTCGGCGGCGGGTGCGAGCTGATGCTGCACAGCGCGAAGCGCGTCGCGCACGTCGAGAGCTACATCGGTCTCGTCGAAGTGGGCGTCGGCCTCGTGCCGGCGGGCGGCGGCCTGAAGGAAGCGGCGCTGCGCGCGGCGGATGCCGCAACGGCCGCGAACGCGACCACCGACATCCTGAAGTTCGTCACGAAGTCGTTCGAGAACGCGGCGATGGCGAAGGTGTCGGCGTCCGCGCACGATGCGCGTGCGATGGGCTACCTGAAGCCGTCCGACACGATCATCTTCAACGTGTTCGAACTGCTCGACACCGCGAAGAAGGAGGCGCGTGCGCTGGCCGCAAGCGGCTACCGCGCACCGCTGCGGGCGAAGGACGTGCCGGTCGCGGGCCGCTCGGCGATCGCGACGATCAAGGCATCGCTCGTCAACATGCGTGACGGCCGCTTCATCAGCGAGCACGACTACCTGATCGCGAGCCGCATCGCCGAAGCCGTGTGCGGCGGCGACGTCGAAGCCGGCAGCCTCGTTGACGAGCAGTGGCTGCTCGCGCTCGAGCGCCGCGCGTTCGTCGAGCTGCTCGGCACGCAGAAGACGCAGGAACGGATCATGGGCATGTTGCAGACCGGCAAGCCGGTGCGTAACTGAGCGAGCGGACAAGGAGTCTGAAATGAGCAAACAATTGCAAGACGCATACATCGTCGCCGCCAGCCGCACGCCGATCGGCAAGGCCCCGCGCGGTGTATTCAAGAACACGCGCCCGGACGAGCTGCTGGTCCACGCGATCAGGTCGGCGGTCGCGCAGGTGCCCGGCTTCGACACGAAGCTGATCGAGGACGCGATCATCGGCTGCGCGATTCCGGAAGCCGAGCAGGGCCTGAACGTCGCGCGGATGGGCGCGCTGCTCGCGGGCCTGCCGCAGACGGTCGGCGGCGTGACGGTCAACCGCTTCTGCGCGTCGGGCATCACGGCGCTCGCGATGGCGGCCGACCGCATCCGCGTCGGCGAGTCGGACGCGCTGCTCGCGGGCGGCTGCGAATCGATGAGCATGGTGCCGATGATGGGTAACAAGCCGTCGATGTCGCCGCACATCTTCGATCGCAACGAAGACTTCGGCATCGCTTACGGGATGGGCCTGACGGCCGAGCGTGTCGCCGACCAGTGGAAGGTGAGCCGTGAAGACCAGGACGCGTTCTCGGTCGAGTCGCACCGGAAGGCGCTCGCCGCGCAGCAGGCCGGCGAGTTCAACGACGAGATCGCCGCGTACACGCTCACCGAGCGTTTCCCGAACCTCGCGACCGGCGAAGTCGACGTGAAGACGCGCGAGATTGCGCTCGACGAAGGCCCGCGCGCGGACACGTCGCTCGAAGGCCTCGCGAAGCTGCGCACGGTGTTCGCGAACAAGGGCTCGGTGACGGCCGGCAACAGCTCGCAGACGTCGGACGGCGCGGGTGCGCTGCTCGTCGTGTCGGAGAAGGTGCTCAAGGAATTCAACCTGACGCCGCTCGCGCGCTTCGTGAGCTTCGCGGTGCGCGGCGTGCCGCCGGAAATCATGGGCATCGGTCCGAAGGAAGCGATTCCGGCCGCGCTGAAGGCCGCGGGCCTGAAGCAGGACGATCTCGACTGGATCGAGCTGAACGAGGCGTTCGCCGCGCAATCGCTGGCGGTGATCCGCGATCTCGGCCTCGACCCGTCGAAGGTCAACCCGCTGGGCGGCGCGATCGCACTCGGCCACCCGCTCGGCGCGACCGGCGCGATCCGCGCGGCGACCGTCGTGCACGGCCTGCGCCGCCGCAACCTGAAGTACGGGATGGTCACGATGTGCGTCGGCACCGGCATGGGTGCCGCGGGCATCATCGAACGCCTGTAAGCGGGACGCGACGAAAAGCGACGACGGTGCGCGGGCCACGAGCTCGCGCACCGTTTTTTTCATTCCGATAGAGGAAAGTCAAAGGAGACGGTTGTGGCCGAAATTCAAGTGGAACGCGCCGACGGCGTGATGACGATCACGATCGCGCGCCCGGCGAAGAAAAACGCGCTGACGGCGGCGATGTACCAGACGATGGCCGATGCACTCGCCGAAGCGCAGGAAGACAAGGCGGTACGCGTGATCCTGCTGCGCGGCGGCGACGGCAATTTCAGCTCGGGGAACGATCTCGAGGATTTCGTGAAGGCGCCGCCGAAGGACGAGAACGCACCGGTGTTCCAGTTTCTCGCGCAGATCAGCAGCGCGCAGAAGCCGATCGTGGCCGCGGTGCCGGGCATCGCGGTCGGCGTCGGCGTGACGATGCTGCTGCACTGCGATCTCGTCTATGCGGCCGACACCGCGACGTTCTCGCTGCCGTTCGCGCAGCTCGGGCTGTGCCCGGAAGCCGCGTCGAGCGTGCTGCTGCCGCGCCTGGCCGGCCATCAGGTCGCCGCCGAGAAGCTGCTGCTCGGCGAGGCGTTCGATGCGCTGGAAGCGCACCGGATCGGCATCGTCAACCGCGTGCTGCCGGCCGCCGAGCTCGACGCGTTCGCGGCGAAGCAGGCGGCGAAGCTCGCGGCGCTGCCGGCGTCGTCGCTGCGCGTGACGAAGGCGCTGCTGAAGGATACGGGCGGCGTGGCGACCGCCGCGCGGATGGCCGAAGAGGCGGGCCACTTCTCCGCGATGCTGCGCGCGCCGGAAGCGCGCGAGGCGATGACCGCGTTCTTCGAGAAGCGCAAGCCGGATTTCCGTCAGTTCGACTGACACCGGGCACACGTGCGTTGCCGCCGCGGATTCCTTCGCCGTCCGAGGCGCCACGCTAGCCCCCGCGAGCCGCCGACCGCGCGGCTTCCGTTCGGTCTTCACGGCCGATGCGTCAATCGACGCGTCGGCTCGAACCTGCGCCGCTGCGCGTTCGGGCGGCGTTCCGCGTTTCCCAGCGCCGTTCTGCGGCCGCACTGCACTCGCAACGCGCGTCGGTGTCGACGATGGCGTGGCGTGATGCCGCGGCCGGCGTCTCTCATGTCCTGGCGCAGCGCCGTCATGTTTCCCGTTCCGCCATTGCCGCCCGCTATCCGCGGTGCCTGAGCGACGGCTCCATATTCGTTGCGCGATAGGCCATCGCCGGCAATCGTGCGGGGGTGCCGGCGCACCGACTCGCTCCGCTCGGGGCGGTTCCGGCTCACCTCGGCAAAGCTTGTCCGCCGTCAAGTTGCACTGCGGCAATTTTCCGTACAGTTCGCGCACAGGTCGCCGCGGCCGGATGCGTCGCGCGATGGCGGCGTACGGCCAGCAGTTCTTCTCAACGACAATCAGGCGAACGAACAATGATCGGACGAATCACCGGCGGAGCGCGTGCGGCGCCCGTCATCGGGCTGCTGGCGGCACTCGCCGGATGCAGCGACCTTCACGTGCTCGATCCGAAGGGCGCGGTGGGCGTCGCCGAGAAATCGCTGATCGCGACGGCGACGTGGGCGATGCTGATCGTCGTCGTGCCGGTGATCCTGCTGACGCTTTACTTCGCGTGGCGTTACCGCGCGTCGAACCGCAACGCAACCTACGCGCCGAACTGGTCGCACTCGACCGCGATCGAAGTCGTGATCTGGACGGTGCCGACGCTGATCATCCTGTTCCTCGGCATCCTCACGTGGCGGACGACGCACGAGCTCGACCCGTACAAGCCGCTCGAATCGTCGGTCAAGCCGATCGATGTCGAGGTTGTCGCGCTCGACTGGAAGTGGCTGTTCATCTATCCGGAGCTTGGCATCGCGTCGGTCAACCAGCTCGCGATTCCGGTGGGTACGCCGGTGAATTTCCGCATCACGTCGGACTCGGTGATGAACTCGTTCTTCATCCCGCAGCTCGGCAGCCAGGTCTATGCGATGGCCGGCATGCAGACGCGCCTGCACCTGATCGCCGACGAGGCGGGCAGCTACGCGGGCGTGTCCGCCAACTACAGCGGCCGCGGCTTCTCCGACATGAAGTTCCGCACGCTCGCCGAGCCGCGCGAGCAGTTCGACGCGTGGGTGAAGAAGGTGAAGGCGTCGTCCGACCGGCTCGACATGACCGCATACGGCGCGGTCGCGCAGCCGAGCGAGAAGGCGCCGGTGCGCTACTTCTCGTCGGTGGATCCGAAGCTCTTTCACAACATCATCGCGAAATACAACAACGGCCACGTCCTCGACCCGAAGGACGCCGCCTGCACGACGAAGGGGTAACGCATGTTCGGCAAACTCACACTATCGGCGATCCCGTTCGATCAGCCCATCATCATGGGGGCGAGCGCCTTCATGGGGCTCGTCGTGCTGGGCATCGTCGCCGCGCTGACGGTCACCGGCCGATGGAAATGGCTGTGGAGCGAATGGCTGACGTCCGTCGATCACAAGAAGATCGGCGTGATGTACCTGGTCGTCGCGGTGCTGATGCTGCTGCGCGGCTTCGCGGACGCCGTGATGATGCGCGTGCAGCTCGCGCTCGCGTACAACGGCCCCGGCTACCTGCCGCCGCATCATTACGACCAGGTCTTCACCGCGCACGGCGTGATCATGATCTTCTTCATGGCGATGGCGCTGCTGGTCGCGTTCTTCAACCTGATCGTGCCGCTGCAGATCGGCGCGCGCGACGTCGCGTTCCCGTTCCTGAACTCGCTGAGCTTCTGGATGACGGCGATGGCCGCGATCCTGATGAACATCTCGCTCGTGATCGGCGAATTCGCGCAGACGGGCTGGCTCGCGTATCCGCCGCTGTCGGAGCTGCAGTTCAGCCCGGGCGTCGGCGTCGACTACTACCTGTGGGCGCTGCAGATCTCGGGCGTCGGCACGCTGATCACGGCGATCAATTTTTTCGTGACGATCATCAAGATGCGCGCGCCGGGCATGACGCTGATGAAGATGCCGGTGTTCACGTGGACCGCGCTGTGCTCGAACGTGCTGATCATGGCCACGTTCCCGATCCTGACGGTTGCGCTCGCGCTGCTCGGCCTCGACCGCTACCTCGACATGCACTTCTTCACGAACGATGCCGGCGGCAACGCGATGCTGTACCTGAACCTGATCTGGGCATGGGGGCATCCGGAGGTGTACATCCTCGTGCTGCCCGCGTTCGGCATCTATTCGGAAGTCATCGCCACGTTTGCGAAGAAGCCGTTGTTCGGCTACAGGACGATGGTCTATGCGTCGTGCGTGATCATGGTGCTCGCGTTCCTGGTGTGGCTGCACCATTTCTTCACGATGGGTTCCGGCGCGGACGTCAACGCGTTTTTCGGCATCATGACGATGGTCATCGCGATTCCGACCGGCGTGAAGATCTTCAACTGGCTGTTTACGATGTACCGCGGACGCATCGAATTCACGGCGCCCGTGCTGTGGACGATCGGCTTCATGGTCACGTTCACGCTCGGCGGCATGACCGGCGTGATGATGGCGATTCCCGGCGCGGACTTCGTGCTGCACAACAGCCTGTTCCTGATCGCGCACTTCCACAACGCTATCATCGGCGGCGTCGTGTTCGGCTACTTCGCGGGCGTGCATTACTGGTTCCCGAAGGTGTTCGGGTTCCGGCTCGACGAGAAGTTCGGCAAGCGCGCGTTCTGGTGCTGGTTCCTCGGCTTCTACGCGTCGTTCGTGCCGCTGTACGTGCTCGGCTTCATGGGCATGACGCGGCGACTCAACCACTACGACAACCCGGCCTGGCATCCGTGGCTGGTCGCCGCCGCGTTCGGCGTCGCGCTGATCGCGATCGGCGTGCTGTGTCAGGTGGCGTCGGTGTGGGTCGGCTGGCGCAATCGCAACCAGCCGCAGTATCGCGATGCGACGGGCGATCCGTGGAACGGCCGCACGCTCGAATGGGCGACGAGTTCGCCGCCCGCCGTCTACAACTTCGCGGTGATCCCGAACGTTCATGAACTCGATGAGCTCGCGTATCGCAAGGCGAAGGGCCTCGGGCTCGGGCTCGGCCTCGGCAAGAACGTCAGGTACCAGGACATCCACATGCCGTCGAACACGAGTGCGGGCTTCTTCGTCGGCCTCTTCAGCCTGCTGCTCGGCTTCGCACTCGTCTGGCACATCTGGTGGCTCGCGATCGCCGCGCTCGTCGGCATCGTCGCGACGGTGGTGCTGTACAGCGCACAGGACAACGACGGCTATTACATTCCGGCGGATACCGTCCGCACGATCGAGGAACAACGCGCGGGCGTGCGGATCGGCACACCGGCGCCGCAAGCCGAACTGGAGGCGAACTGATGTCGTATCAATCTCTCGCGGGCGCCGGCCATCAACCGGCGGCGCACCACCATCCGCCGTCGCATTCGGTGTTCGGCTTCTGGCTGTACCTGATGACCGACTGCGTGATCTTCGCGTCGCTGTTTGCGACGTTCGCGGTGCTCGGCCACCAGTTTGCGGGCGGGCCGATCGCGAAGGACCTGTTCGATATCCCGGGCGTCGCACTCGAGACCGCCGCGCTGCTGCTGTCCAGCATCACGTACGGCTTCGCGATGCTCGGCGCGCAGCGCCGCCGACGCGGCACCGTGTTCGTCTGGCTCGCGGTGACGTTCGTGCTCGGCACAGCGTTTCTCGCAATGGAACTGCGCGAGTTCTCGCACCTGATCGCGGAAGGCGCAGGCCCGCAGCGCAGCGCGTTCCTGTCGGCGTTCTTCGCGCTGGTCGGCACGCACGGATTGCACGTGGCTGCGGGCCTGTTATGGATGGTCGTGCTCGTGGTGCAGATCGCTCGTGGCCCCGGCATGACGGAACGCGACTTCCGGCGCCTCGCCTGCCTGAGCCTCTTCTGGCACTTCCTCGACATCGTCTGGATCTGCGTGTTTTCCTTCGTCTATCTCGCGAGCGTGATCTAAATGGCTCATTCGGAACTCATCCACCACGATGAAGCGCACGGCACGGCCGGCGGCTACATCGTCGGTTTCGTGCTGTCGGTGCTGCTGACGGCCGCGTCGTTCGGCCTCGTGACGGGCGGCGTGCTGGCGCCGAAGGCGGCGCTTATCGCGCTCGCGGTGCTCGCGTTCGTGCAGATTCTCGTGCACCTCGTGTGCTTCCTGCACATGAATACGTCGTCCAGCCAGCGCTGGAACGTGATGGCGTTCAGCTACACGGTGCTCACCGCGCTGATCCTGATCTTCGGGACGCTGTGGGTGATGCACAACGTCAGCATGAACATGATGTCGCGTTAGCCGGCCCGGGCCGTGGTTTGGTCCGACCTTCCGCGCCGTGCCCGCCGCACGGCTTTTTTCCTTTCGGGCGTGCGGTTCGCGCGCCTTTGCGCATCATGATCAACAACGATTCCCAGACCCCGGTACGTGCCGACGAGCCGATCCCGCATCGCAAGGTCATCCGCGCGTGGCTCGTGCCGTTCGCCACGCGCGAGATCGTGCGCCCGATCTCGCTGCTCGTGCTCGACTACCTGCTGCTGTTCGCGGCGTTCGCCGGCGCGCTGCTGATTCCGTCGATCATCGGCAAGATCGTCTGCGGGATGGCCGCCGGCTTCGTCACCGGGCGGCTCTTCATCATCGGGCACGACGCGTGTCACCAGAGCCTGACGCCCGATCGCCGGCTGAACCGCTGGCTCGGCCGCATCGCATTCCTGCCGTCGCTGACGCCATACAGCCTGTGGGAAGTCGGGCACAACGTCGTGCACCACGGTTATACGAACCTGAAGGGCTTTGACTTCGTGTGGGCGCCCCATACCCCGGCGGAATACGCCGCACTGTCGCCGGCGCGCCGCTTGCTGGATCGCGTCTACCGAAGCGGCTGGGCGCCGGGGCTTTACTACCTCGTCGAGATCTGGTGGCTGCGGATGTATTTCCCGACCAGGACCTATATCGGCACGTCGCGGCCCGTGTTCCGGCGCGACTGCCTGCTGGTGACGGGCTTCGCGGCCGTGTGGATCGCCGCCGTCGTCTGGGTGGCGATCGCGACAGGGCAACCCATCGCGCTGCTGCTCGCAACCGCGGTGCTCGTGCCGTTCCTGTTCTGGTGCTCGATGATCGGCTTCGTCGTGTATGTCCACCACACCGATCCGCGCATCGCGTGGCACGCGAACCGCGCGGAATGGTCGAATGCCGCGCCGTTCGTGTCGACCACGCTGCACCTGACGTTCCCGTTCGGTATCGGCGGCCTGCTGCACCACATCATGGAGCACACGGCGCATCACGTCGACATGAGCGTGCCGCTGTACCGGCTCAAGCCCGCGCAGGCAAAACTGGAGGACATGCTGCCCGGGCGGATCGTCGTGCAGCGCTTCAGCTGGCGCTGGTATTTCGATACGGCGCGCCGCTGCAAGCTCTATGACACCGACCGCAAGCTCTGGACGGACTACCTCGGAAACCGGACGAGCGATGCGGCATGCGAGGCGCTCCCGCCGGCTGCCGCGGACGAACTGCCGGGTGCGGTTCCCGAACCGGCGGGCAAGGCGCCCGCCGCGAGCGCTCACGCGGTGCCGTAATCCACGTGGCCGGTTTCGCGGCAGAAGCTGACGAGCCGCAAACCGGCCGCCTTCGCGATCTCGATCGCGAGCGACGACGGCGCGGAGATGGTTGCGACCATCGGGATGCCGACCCGTGCGGCCTTGCGCACGAGCTCGTAGCTCGCGCGGCTCGACAGGAACACGAAGCCGTCGGTCGCGTCGGCGCGCGACAGCACGAGCGAGCCGATCAGCTTGTCCAGCGCGTTGTGGCGGCCGACGTCCTCGAACGCGATCCGGATCGCGCCTGTTGCGTCGCACCATGCGGCCGCATGCAGGCCGCCCGTGAGCTGCGTGAGCGTCTGGTGGGCCGGCAGCGCATGCGCCGCGCGCGCCAGCGCGTCGGGCGCGAGGCGCGCGAGAAAGCCCGTGTCGGGCACGCGTTCGGGCGCGAGGTCGAGCAGGTCGATGCTTTCGATCCCGCATACGCCGCAGCCGGTGCGCCCCGCGAGCGCGCGGCGCCGGTCCTTCAGCGCGGCGAACGCCTGCTGGACGACTTCCAGATGAACTTCCGCGTGCGGCAACGGCGCGTCGGCGTGCAGGATCACCTCGATGTCCTTGATGTCGCTGCCGCGCGCGACGATCCCTTCCGAGATCGCGAAGCCGACCGCGAACGCTTCGAGGTCGCACGGCGTGCACATCATCACGGCGTGCGAGATGCCGTTGAAGACGAGTGCGACGGGCCATTCCTGGCCCACGTAGTCGTGCGCGGTTTCGACGGCGCCGCCGCGCGTGCGGCGCACGGACAGTTCGATCGCGCCGCGCGGTTCGTCGCGCGGTTCGCCGGATTCGGTCGGATTCACGAGCACTCCCGTTGATTCGAGGCACGGCCGGCGGACTATCAATCGCGTCCGCCGCCCGCGCGCAGAGGTTCTAAAATACCCCAGGCAGGCCGGCCGCGCCGGCAACCGTCACGTCAGGTAACGACCATGGGACTCAGCGACGCTCCGTTGCTATTCAACTTCGAACACGATTCGTCGGAAAACTTCACGTACATCCCGATGATCGTGCGTTTCAACCTCGACCGCTTCGGTTTGCGGATTTCGCTTGAGCAGTGGCAGTTGCTGCCGCTCGAGGACCGCAAGCTGCTCGCGCGCTTTCCGGCCGACGACGACACCGCGATCGAGCCCAACTTCGATCATGCACTGTTCGAGATGCTGCGCACGCACGCCGATCTGGAACCGTCGTGGTTCCAGCCGGACGAGCAGCCGACCTGGCGCGCCACCGACACGGTGCCGGAGTCGCTCGTGCAGCAGAGCGCGCTGGCCGGGCTGTCGGCGCCGGCGCTCGCACAGTGGCAGCGGCTCGCGCCGTTCCAGCGCTACGTGCTGGTGAAGCTGTCGCGCAAGCCGAAGCTGAATCACGATTTCCTGCCCGCGATGCGGGAGTTCGGGCTGACGGCCACGCACTGACGGGCCGCATGCCGCGCCGCAGCGCGGCGCTCGCCCGTCAGAGCGGCGGCAGTTGCCGCGGCTTGCGGTCCGCGCCGGTCGCGACGTACGTGAGCGTCGCTTCGGTGACCTTCACGATTTCGCCCATCAGGCGCATGCGCTGTGCATACACCTCGACGTCGACCGTGATCGACGTGTTGCCGGTGCGCATGATGGTCGCGTAGAAGCTCAGAAGATCGCCGACGAACACCGGCTGCTTGAACACGAACGAGTTGACCGCGACCGTCGCGACGCGGCCGTTCGCGCGCTGGCTCGCGGGGATCGAACCGGCGATATCGACCTGCGACATGATCCAGCCGCCGAATACGTCGCCGTGGACGTTTGCGTCGTGCGGTTGCGGGACGACGCGCAGCGCGGGCTGCTTTTGCGGAAGTTCGAGGGTCGAATCGGTCATGGCGGGAGCTTTCATCCTGTAATAAATTCGCCGCCGCGCGCAGGCTGGCCGGCAAGGGCGCCGGCAGCGGCGCGAAGCGGCTTCTGCGACAATACAACGTTCGCAAATTGTACGAGAAAGCGGGCGAGCCGGCCGCCGATGCACGCGTCCGGCACCGCCGCCGATCCTTCCCCCATGCGCCGATTTCCTGCTTCCGGCGAGCCCGCGCCGGCTTCGACCGGGCACCGCAACGACTGGCAGACCATCCGGTCGCTGCTGCCGTACCTGACCACCTACAAATGGCGCGTCGCGCTCGCGCTCGCCTGCCTGATCGGTGCGAAGGTTGCGAACCTCGGCGTGCCGGTCGTGATGAAGCGCATCGTCGACCACCTGTCCTACGTGCAGCAGCTCACCGCGCTCGGCCGCGCCGAGCAGTCGGCTGGCATCGTGCTCGCGGGCGGCGTCGGCCTGCTGGTCGTCGCGTATGCGCTCGTGCGGCTGTCGACGTCGCTGTTTACCGAGCTGCGCGAGATCCTGTTCTCGAAGGTCACCGAGAGCGCGGTGCGCCAGCTCGCGCTGCAGGTGTTCCGGCACCTGCACGGGCTGTCGCTGCGATTTCACCTGGAGCGCCAGACGGGCGGCATGTCGCGCGACATCGAGCGCGGCACGCGCGGCATCCAGCAACTGATTTCGTATTCGCTGTACAGCATCCTGCCGACGCTCGTCGAGGTCGGGCTCGTGCTCGGCTTCTTCGTGATCAAGTACGAGGCCTATTACGCGTACGTGACGTTCGCCGCGCTGGTCACGTACATCGTGTTCACCGTGAAGGTCACCAACTGGCGCACGCACTTCCGCCGCACGATGAACGAACTCGATTCGCGCGCGAACGCGCGGGCGATCGATTCGTTGATCAACTACGAGACGGTGAAGTACTTCGGCAACGAGGAGTGGGAAGCGCAGCGCTACGACGAGAACCTGAAGCGCTACCGCAAGGCCGCGATCCGCTCGCAGAACTCACTGTCGGTGCTGAACTTCGGCCAGCAGGCGATCATCGGCACGGGGCTCGTGTTCATCCTGTGGCGCGCGACGCAAGGCGTGCTCGCGGGCAAGCTGACGCTCGGCGATCTCGTGCTGATCAACACGTTCATGCTGCAGCTCTATATCCCGCTGAACTTTCTCGGCGTCGTCTATCGCGAGCTCAAGCAGAGCCTCACCGACATGGACCGGATGTTCGGGCTGCTGTCGGCCGCGAAGGAAGTCGCGGACCTGCCCGACGCACGGCCGCTCGCGGTGGCCGGCGCGCAGGTGCGCTTCGAGCACGTGAACTTCGCGTACGAGCCGGCGCGGTCGATCCTGCACGACGTGACGTTCACGATCGACGCGGGCACGACGACCGCGGTGGTCGGTCACAGCGGTTCCGGGAAGTCAACGCTGTCGCGCCTGCTGTTCCGCTTCTACGATCTCGACCGGCAGGCGGGCGGCGCGATCCGGATCGACGGCCAGGACATTCGCGACGTCGCGCAGGATTCGCTGCGCGCATCGATCGGGATCGTGCCGCAGGACACCGTGCTGTTCAACGACTCGATCTACTACAACATCGCGTACGGCCGGCCGACCGCGACCCGCGACGAGGTGGTCGCGGCCGCGCGCGCCGCGCATATCCACGATTTCATCGAAAGCTTGCCGAAGGGCTATGACACGCCGGTCGGCGAGCGCGGACTGAAGCTGTCGGGCGGCGAGAAGCAGCGCGTCGCGATCGCGCGCACGCTGCTGAAGGATCCGCCGATCCTGCTGTTCGACGAAGCGACGTCGGCGCTCGATTCGCGTTCGGAACGCGCGATCCAGCACGAGCTCGACCAGATCGCGCGGCATCGCACGACGCTCGTGATCGCGCATCGGCTGTCGACGGTCGTGCATGCGCAGCAGATCCTCGTGATGGATCACGGACGGATCGTCGAGCGCGGCACGCACGACGAACTCGTGCGCGCGGACGGGCTGTATGCGCAGATGTGGGCGCTGCAGCAGCAGCGCGCGGCGGCGGGCGGGGAGGAGGCCGAGGCCGCGTGAGCGGCGATGCTGCGCGCGGTGGCGCGTAGCGGTCCGTTGGGAGGGCGCGCGGACGGCACGATGCGGCGTCGTGCCGTGCCGTCCGTCGTCCGGTCAGCCCGCGGCGCGCAGCCGCGCGTCGAGCTCGCCGAGTTGCGCGGGCGTGCCGACGTTCTCCCAGATGCCTTCGTACAGTTCGCCGCTCGCGCGGCCGGCTTCGATCGTCGCGCGGAAGTACGGCGTCAGTGCGCGTCGCGTGCCGGGCGCGAGATCGCGGAACATCCGCGTGTCGTACAGGCCGATGCTGCCGAACGTGACGCGCTCGCCGCCGTCGAGCGACAGGCGCCCGTCGCCACCGAGCACGAAGTCGCCGGACGGATGGAATGACGGATTCGGCACCATCACGAGATGCATCGCGGGCGCGTCGAGCGCCGACATGCGCGCGGCGGGGGCGGCGAGCTTCCCGTAATCGAACTCGGCGAACACGTCGCCGGCCACCGCGACGAACACCGTCGAGCGCCCGTCGTGTTCCAGCAGCGGCAGCGCCTGCGCGATGCCGCCGGCGGTCTCCAGCGCTTCGCCCTCGGCCGAATACGCGAGCCGCACGCCCCAGCGCGAGCCGTCGCCGAGCGCGGCCTCGATCCGTTCGCCGAGCCACGCATGGTTGATCACGATCGTCGCGATGCCCGCGCGTGCGAGCGCTTCGATCTGCCAGACGATCAGCGGCTTGCCGCCCGCTTCGAGCAGCGGCTTCGGGCGGGTGTCGGTCAGCGGGCGCATCCGTTCGCCGCGCCCGGCGGCGAAAATCATCGCCGTGGTCAGGGTGTCGCTCATGTTCGGCCGGGTATCAGGACAGTCAGAACGTATAGCCCACGTCGGCCGGCGCGTTGCCCTCGAGTTCGTCGAGCAGCTTCGCGAACGGCACGAGCGGGCGGTAGCGCAGCGCGACCTTGCGCGCATATGCGAGGAAGCGCGGCAGGTCGTTCAGGTAGTGCGGCTTGCCGTCGCGGTAATTGATGCGCGCGAACAGGCCGAGGATCTTGATATGGCGCTGCAGCCCCATCCATTCGAGCTGACGGTAGAACTCGCCGAAATCCGGATCGACCGGCAGGCCGGCCTTTTTCGCCTTTTCCCAGTAATACGCGAAGCAGTCGAGCTCGAACTCCTCGTCCCAGCTGATGAATGCGTCGCGCAGCAACGACACGACGTCGTACGTCAGCGGCCCGTAGACGGCGTCCTGGAAATCGAGCACGCCCGGGTTCGGCTCGCAGACCATCAGGTTGCGCGGCATGAAGTCGCGCAGCATGAAACCCTGCGGCTGCGCGTGCGCGCTGGCGACCAGCAGTGCGAAGGTGCGCTCGAGCGTGCCGCGCATCGCGTCGGTGACCGGCTTGCCGAGGTGGCGGCCGACGAACCATTCGGGCAGCAGCTCCATTTCGCGGCGCAGGAACGCTTCGTCGAACGGCGACAGGACGTCGGGCTTCGACGTGAGCTGGAAGCGGATCAACGCGTCGAGCGCGTCGCGCATCAGCGGCCGCGCGGCGGCCGGGTCGGCCGGATCGAGCACCGAGATGTACGACGTGCGGCCGAGGTCCGTCACGAGCATGAAGCCCGCATCGAAATCGTGGGCCAGGATGTCCGGAACGTGATCGCCGGCCGCGGCGAGCAACTGCGCGACCTGGACGAACTCGCGGCACTTCTCGGGCGGCGGCGCGTCGACGGCGATCAGCGTGCCGCCGGCGCTCGTGGCCGACGCGACGCGGAAATAACGACGGAAACTGGCGTCCGACGACGCTGGCGCGAGGGTCGACAGGTCAAGGGCGTAGCGCCCGGCGAGCGGGCGCAGCCACGCGGTGAGTGCTTCGAGGCGGGCGTCGGGCTGGGATGCGGCGGATGGGGGCGTCATGAAACTCGGGGGAGGGGGGAACGTCTTGCCATATAATACCCCACGACTTTTTTGACGCGCCCTGCGTCAGCTTCCGCCGTACAGGCCCGCTGCCTGTCGCGCCGTCCGCCCGATCGCCTCCCCGGTTTGCGCTCAGCCGCAGTCGCGGTTCGACGGCGCGGCCCGCCGTGCGCGAGTGTGCCGTGAAGGCGCGGTTGACAAGGGGCGATTCGCCAAACGATAGATGCCGCCCAAACCGCTATTCCCGAATGTTTTCCCCGGTGACGGGGCGCCGCGCAAACGGCGGCTCGCGCTCGCGCTCCTGGCCGTGCCCGGCCTCGTGCCGGCCGTGTCGTACGCGCAGCTGTCGGGCGCGGCTGCGCAGCCGCAGCCGCTCGACTCGCCGTGGGATCTGCGTCTCGCACCCCAGCTCGAGGATCATCCGCTGAAGGACGGCGCGAAGCCGGCCGCCTTCGTGATCGCCGACCACACGAGCGGCACGGCCGAGCAGGATCTGGCCGCGAAGGGTTCGGCCGAACTGCGGCGCGGCGACGCCGTCGTGAAGGCCGACGCGATCCACTACGATCAGGATACCGACATGGCCGATGCGTACGGCCAGGTCAGGATAGTCAATGGCGGCACGTCGTTCGCGGGCCCCGAGGCGCATCTGAAGATCGAGGCGAACCAGGGCTTCATGACGGCGCCGAAGTACCACTTCAACGTGACGGGCGGGTCGGGCAGCGCTGAGCGCGTCGACATGGTCGACAACGAGCGCTCGGTGTTCGTCAACGGCACGTACACGGCGTGCCAGTGCTCGACGAACCCCGCGTGGTACATCAAGGGCAGCCGCTTCGACTTCGATACGGGCGCCGACGAAGGCACCGCGCGCAACGGCGTGCTGTTCTTCCAGGGCGTGCCGATCTTCGCGAGCCCGTGGCTGACGTTCCCGCTGTCGGGCGAGCGGCGCAGCGGCCTGCTGCCGCCGACGTTCTCGATGAACTCGAACAACGGCTTCGAGCTGTCGCTGCCGTACTACTTCAACATCGCGCCGAACCGCGACCTGACGCTTACGCCGCGCATCATCTCGCGGCGCGGCGTGATGGCCGAAGCGACGTTCCGCTACCTGTCGCCGTCGTATTCGGGCACGCTGACGGCCAATTACCTGCCGGATGACCGGCTCGCGCACCGCAACCGCTACGCGATCTACTGGCAGCACCAGCAGAACTTCGGCGGCGGCTTTGGCGGCTACGTCTACTACAACAAGGTCTCGGACAACACCTATCCCGAAGATCTCGGTTCGGCGAACCAGTTCATCAACGGGACGCAGACGCTGTACCAGCAGGAAGCCGGCCTCACGTACAACAACGGCCCGTGGTCGGTGCTTGCGCGTTACCAGCACTGGCAGACGCTGCCGCCGTCGATCGCGCCGTACAGCCGCGAGCCGCAGTTGAACGTGAAGTACACGAAGTACAACGTCGGCGGCTTCGACTTCGGCGCGGAAGCCGACTATTCGCGGTTCCGCATCACGACGGCCGATGCGACCGAAGGCGACCGGATCGTCTTCAACCCGTACATCGCATACGGCGTGTACGGCCCCGGCTACTTCGTCGTGCCGAAGGTCCAGTACCACTTCGCGTCGTACGACCTGAGCCACCTGTCGTCGGGCACGCCGAACAATCCGAAGCGCTTCACCGAGTCGATCCCGACCGTGACCTTCGACTCGGGCCTGATCTTCGACCGCTCGGTGCGCCTGTTCGGGCAGGACTTCATCCAGACCCTCGAGCCGCGCCTGTACTACGTGTACACGCCGTATCGCGACCAGTCGAACGCGCCGCTGTTCGACACCGCGGAATCTGACTTCGGCCTCGCGGAGATCTACCAGCCGAACACGTTCGTCGGCAACGACCGGATCGCCGATGCGAACCGGATCACGGCCGGCCTCACGTCGCGCTTCATCGATCCGCGCACCGGCGACGAGCGTGCGCGCTTCGTGATCGCGCAGCAGTACTACTTCGCCGATCAGCGCGTCACGCTGAATTCCGGGCAGACCGCGGTGCAGGCACGCCACTCGGACCTGATCGTCGGCGCCGCGCTGAAGCTCGGCTCGGGCTTCATGTCGGAGACGGCGTTCCAGTACAACCAGAACAACAACCAGCTCGTGAAGTCGAGCATCGGTTTCGGCTACAGCCCGGGCGAGCGCCGCGTGATCAACGTCGGCTACCGCTACACGCGCGCGAACACCACGCTCGACAACCAGCCGATCAACCAGTTCCTGGTGTCCGCGCAGTGGCCGCTCACGCGCCGCCTGTATGCGATCGGCCGCTTCAACTACGATCTCGCCGGCGATCGCGTGGTCGACGGTCTGCTCGGCTTACAATACGACGCGGATTGCTGGGCGCTCGGGGTCGGGGTGCAGCGGGCGGCGAACGGCATAAATTCGTCGGGACAGCAGAACTCGTCGACGCGCTTCATGATGCAACTGACGCTCAAGGGCTTGTCGACGGTCGACAACGGCCTCGTGTCCGCATTCCGCGCCGGGGTGCCGGGTTATACGCCGCTGCCGCCGCCGCCGCCGCCGATGTCCCGCTTCAGCAACTACGAGTAACGCCGGCTTGTCTGCACCGGTCAGCACGATTTCAATGGAGTATCAGTGGCAATGAAGAAAACCCTTCGTTTCGCGGCAGTCGTGTCCAGCCTCGCCGCGTCCGCCGCGCTGCTCGCCGCCGCGCCGGCCGCGGCTCAGGCGCTCGGTTCGCGAGGTGCGCAGCTCGCCGACGAAGTCGTCGCGGTCGTCAACAACGACGTGATCACGGGCCGCGAACTCGACCAGCGCGTCGGCCTGATCGCGCGCCGTCTGCAGCAGCAGAACGCGCCGGTGCCGCCGGCCGACCAGTTGCGCGCACAGGTGCTGAACCAGATGGTGCTCGAGCGGATCCAGGTGCAGAAGGCCAAGGACGACGGGATCCGCGTCGACGATGCGACCGTGCAGTCGACGCTGCAGCGTCTCGCGCAAGCGAACGGCATGACGCTCGAGCAGTACCGCGCGCGTCTGGAGTCGCAAGGCGTGCCCTGGAGCATCTTCACGAGCGATGCGCGTACCGAGCTGATGCTGTCGAAGCTGCGCGAGCGCGAGGTCGACGGCAAGATCACCGTGTCGGACGCCGAGGTCGCGAACTACATCGCGAGCCAGCGCGGGCCGAACGCGGCACAGCAGCAGGACCTGCGCTTCCAGCACATCTTCATCAAGGCGCCGACCAACGCGCCGCAGGCCGACATCGAAGCCGCGCAGAAGAAGGCCGATGCGCTGCTGCAGCAAGCGAAGTCGGGCGCCGATTTCGAGCGGCTCGCGAAGAACAACTCCGAAGCGAACGACGCGAAGAAGGGCGGCGACCTTGGCTTCAAGGCGCCGAGCGCGCTGCCGGCCGAAGTCGTCGATGCCGCGTCGAAGCTGCGCCCGGGCCAGGTCAACCCGACGCTGATCCGCGTGCCGGACGGCTTCGAGATCGTGCGTCTCGTCGACCGCCGCCAGAGTCAGGGCGTTTCCGCAGCGGCGCCGAAGATCGTCCAGACGCACGTGCGCCACATCCTGCTGCGCGTGGGCGAAGGCAAGTCGGAAGGGCAGGCGCGCCAGCAACTGGCCGACATCCGCAACCAGGTCGAGGCCGGCGGCGATTTCGCGAAGTTCGCGCGCACCTACTCGCAGGACGGTTCGGCGTCGCAGGGCGGCGATCTCGGCTGGATCAGCCCGGGTGAAACCGTGCCGGAATTCGAGCGTGCGATGAACAACCTGCAGGACGGCCAGATCAGCCAGCCGATTCGTACCGAGTACGGCTACCACCTGATCCAGGTGCTGAGCCGCCGCGAGGCGGAAGGCTCGGTGCAGCAGCAAATGGACATCGCGCGTCAGGCGATCGGCCAGCGCAAGGCCGAGCAGGCATATGCCGACTGGCTGCGCGAGCTGCGCGACTCGTCGTACGTGCAGTACAAGATCGGCGGCGCCGGCCCGGCGAACTGAACGAGCTTCCGATGACCACGCCCGCGCTGCAGATCGCGATCACGACCGGCGAACCCGCGGGCGTCGGCCCTGAGCTGACTGTGCAGGCGCTGCGTGATGCCGCGCAGCGCTGGCCCGACGCGCATTTCACCGTGCTCGGCGATGCTGCGCTGCTCGACGCACGGGCGGCGGCGGTCGGCGCGGACCCGGCAACGCTCGCCGGCGGGCAGGTGTCGGTCGCGCATCACGCGCTCGCCGCTCCCGTGCAGGCGGGCAAGCTGGACGCAGCGAACGGCCGGTACGTGCTCGACTTGCTCGACGCGGCGATCGACGGTGCGCTGGCAGGCCGGTACGACGCGATCGTTACCGCGCCGCTGCAGAAGAGCACGATCAACGATGCGGGCGTGCCGTTTACCGGCCATACCGAATACCTGGCCGAGCGCACGCATACGCCGCGTGTCGTGATGATGCTGGCGGGCACCGGCGCCAAGCCGCTGCGCGTCGCGCTCGCGACTACGCACCTGCCGCTGAAGGACGTGTCGGCCGCGCTGACGATCGACGGGCTCGTCGAGACGCTCGCGATCATCGATCGCGACCTGCGGCGCGACTTCGGCCTCGCCGCGCCGCGCATCCTCGTGACGGGCCTGAACCCGCACGCGGGCGAGAACGGTTATCTCGGCCGCGAAGAGATCGACGTGATCGCGCCGGCGCTGGCCCGCGCGAACGCGCAGGGTATCGACGCGCGCGGCCCGTATCCGGCCGACACGCTGTTCCAGCCGCGCCATCTGGCCGATGCCGATTGCGTGCTCGCGATGTTCCATGACCAGGGGTTGCCCGTGCTGAAGTACGCGACGTTCGGCGAGGGCATCAACGTGACGCTCGGGCTGCCGATCATCCGCACGTCGGTCGATCACGGCACCGCGCTCGATCTGGCCGGCACGGGCCGCGCGGATCCGGGCAGCATGGTCGCCGCGCTCGATACGGCCGTCACGATGGCGCGCCATCGCCGCGCGGCCTGACGCGGCCCGACCTCACCCCATTCGTCGTATTTTTCGTTTTACTGAGTCGATGTCGAACAGCAGACAGCACCAAGGCCACTTCGCGCGCAAGCGCTTCGGGCAGAACTTCCTCGTCGATCACGGCGTGATCGATTCGATCGTGTCGACGATCGGTCCCGCGCGCGGCCAGCGCATGGTCGAGATCGGCCCCGGGCTCGGCGCGCTGACCGGGCCGCTGATCGAGCGTCTCGCGACGCCCGAGGCGCCGCTGCACGCGGTCGAGCTCGATCGCGACCTGATCGGGCGCCTGCAGCAGCGCTTCGGCGCGCTGCTCGAACTGCACGCGGGCGACGCGCTCGCGTTCGACTTCGGTTCGCTCGCGGCGCCCGGCGGCAAGCCGTCGCTGCGGATCGTCGGCAACCTGCCGTACAACATTTCCAGCCCGCTGCTGTTTCACCTGATGACGTTCGCCGACGTGGTCATCGACCAGCATTTCATGCTGCAGAACGAAGTCGTCGAACGGATGGTCGCGGAGCCGGGCACGAAGGCGTTTTCGCGGCTGTCGGTGATGCTGCAGTACCGCTACGTGATGGAAAAGATGCTCGACGTGCCGCCGGAATCGTTCCAGCCGCCGCCGAAGGTCGATTCGGCGATCGTCCGGATGATTCCGTACGAGCCGCACGAACTGCCGGACGTCGATCCGGTGCTGCTCGGCGAAATCGTCACCGCCGCGTTCTCGCAGCGCCGCAAGATGCTGCGCAATACGCTCGGCGACTACCGCGAGACGATCGATTTCGATGCGCTCGGCTTCGATCTCGCGCGCCGTGCGGAGGACGTGAGCGTGGCCGAATACGTCGGCGTCGCGCAGACGCTCGCGGCGGTGCGCAAGGCCGGGTAACGCGCATGGCGCGGGCCGGACCACCGGATGTCGCGACGAGGCTGCCCCGCGGGGCAGCTTTTTTATTGCGCTCGTGCCTTTCTTCGCATGTGCGGCTGCCGCCTGCCGTCACGCCCGCTTGCGCGGCGGCGCGTTGACGAGCGCGATGCCGGTCAGCACGAGCGCGGCCGCGGACATGAAGCGCCAGCCGACCGATTCGCCGAGCAGCAGCACGCCGAACGCGACGCCGAACAGCGGCGACAGGAACGTGAATACGGACAGCCGCGACGCGCTGTAGCGCGTCAGCAGCCAGAACCACGACAGGTAGCTGACGAACGCGACGATCACCGACTGGTACGCGAGGCTTGCCACCGCGACCGGCGTCACATGCGCGAACGACATCTGGCCGAACAGCGCGGCGAGCGCGACCAGTACGACCGCCGACACCGCGAGCTGGTAGAACAGCGTCTTGCTCGCACTTGCGCGCGCGAGCGCCGTCGAACGCACGACGACCGTCGTCGCGGCCCACATCGCGCCGCCGAGAATGCCGAGCGCGTCGCCTGCCAGCCCCGCCAGCATGGATGCGCCGGGCGCGCGCGGCGTCAGGAAGCCGTCCGCGAAAGCGAGTGCGATGCCGGTGAACGCGAGGCCGACGCCGGCCCATTGCGCGCGCTGCAGCCGTTCGCCCGGCGCGAACAGGTGCAGACCGAGCGCGGTGAAGCAGGGTGCCGTGTACAGGAAGATCGCCATGTGCGATGCGCTTGTCAGCGTCAGCCCGAAGAACACGCAGACGAATTCGCCGGCGAACAGCGCACCGGCAGCGAGGCCGGCGCCGAACGTGCCGTCCGCGTGGAACAGCGGCGTGCCGCGCGCGCGGGCCCAACCCCACAGCAGCAGCGCGGCGATCACCGAGCGCAGTCCGGCCTGGAACATCGGCGCGATGGCGGCATTCGTGCTCTTGATCGCGACCTGCTGGAAGCCCCAGATCGCGCACAGCAACAGCATCAGGCCGACCGCGCGCATGTCGAGCGCGCGGCGCATGGGCGTGGCGGCAAGCGTGGTCATCGGCGGGCCTCGCTGATTCGATGCGGCAGCAGCAGCGAGATCGGGGGGGCGGCGCGTTCGGCGCGCTCGAATCGGCGGTTTCGCACGGCAGTGTGGCTGGTTGGGAGAGTGGTCGCGTTCGGGCGGCGGGCCGCATGCCCGATTTTGGTGCGAAGTGGCAGGATGTTACCCGATCGGCCGGCCTGAAGGGGGCGCGTCGAGTGTGCGGCCGGTTCTGCCGGCGTACCCCCGTGCTCGGGTATAGGATCGATGCCCTGTATCGGCCGCCCAGGCACGGCGTCCCCGACTGGGCGTCCCCGACTAGGCGTCCCCGACTGGGCGTCCCCGACGAGTTTCACCCGACTCTGGTAGAGTTTCCGGTTCTGGAAAGTCCCCACAGGAGTACATAACATGCGTTTGCTGCATACGATGCTGCGAGTCGGCGATCTCGACCGCTCGATCAAGTTCTACACCGAATTGCTCGGCATGAAGCTGCTGCGTCGCGAGGATTATCCGGAAGGCAAGTTCACGCTCGCATTCGTCGGCTACGAAGACGAAAGCACGGGCACCGTGATCGAGCTGACCCACAACTGGGACACGCCGTCCTACGATCTCGGCAACGGCTTCGGCCACCTGGCGGTAGCGGTGGAGGATGCCTACGCGGCGTGCGAGAAGATCAAGGCGCAAGGCGGCAAGGTCACGCGCGAAGCGGGGCCGATGAAGCACGGCACGACCGTGATCGCCTTCGTCGAGGATCCGGACGGCTACAAGATCGAGTTCATCCAGAAGAAGGCGCACTGAGCGCCGGATGAACAGGCCGCGGCGCGCGATGCGCGCGGCGGCGGTGCGAACGGGCGGTGCGGGGTGACCCGCATCGCCCGTTCGCGTTGATGGGGCAACGCTGCGCGTTACAGCGACGGCAGCAGCTCGGGCGGGTGATGCTTGAGCGTGTGCCGCGCTTCGCGGAACTCGGGGAAGATCGATTCGACGGTCTGCCAGAAGGCCGGGCTGTGGTTCATCTCGCGCAGGTGTGACAGTTCGTGCGCGACGACGTAGTCGACGATCGACATCGGGAAATGGATCAGCCGCCAGTTCAGGCGGATCTTGCCGTCGCTCGAGCAGCTGCCCCAGCGCGTCGCGGCCGACGACAGCGCGTACATCGAATACGTGACGCCGAGCTTTTCCGCGTAGACCGCGAGGCGTTCGCCGAAGATCCGCTTCGCCTCGCCCTGCAGCCAGCCCTGCACGCGGTCCTTGATCTGCTGCATGTCGGCCTGCGCGGGCAGCGGCAACGACAGCCGCAGCGCATCGGCGTCGAACCCGACGGCGCCCGCGCCGAGCGCGATCGTCACCGTCTTGCCGAGATACGGAAGCTGCGCGCCGTCGCGCCAGTCGATCTGCGGCAGCGCGCGCTGCTCGGTGCGCGTTTTCCACTCCGCGAGCTTCGCGAAGATCCAGCGTTGTTTCTCGGAGATCGCGGCTTCGATATCGGCGAGCGTGACCCAGCGCGGGGCGGTGATCGACAACCCGCTGCCGTCGATCGTGAAGCCGATCGTGCGGCGCGCCGAGCGCTTCAGGCGGTATTCGAGCACGCGGCTGTCGAGTGCGAACGTGCGCACGCGCGAGCGGTCGGGCGCCGGGCCCGGATCGAGCGGTGCGGCGGGCGCCGCCTCAGGCGGGGCCGGCGGCGTGGCGGGCGCCGACGGTGCGGCGGCCGGCCCGTCGAAGAGCGGCAGATCCATCTGGCGATGATCGAGAGCCACGACGGCTGGCCGTGGCCGCGGACGCTGTTTCATCAGTTCGCTTCTTTTTGACGTACGCAACGGCTGCAATCCGCGGGATTCAGACTCGCGCGGCATCGCGCGTGCCGGCATTGCCCGCCTGACGATACGCATCGGGATCGATACGGCGCATTTCCGCTTCGATCCATGCTTCGACCTGCGAGTTCAATGCGTCGGGAGTCAACCCGTCGACGGGAATCGGCTTGCCGATCGACACGGTAACGACGCCCGGGAATTTCATGAACGAGTTGCGCGGCCACACCCGTCCTGCATTGTGCGCGATCGGCACGACGGGCGTGCCGGTTTCGATCGCGAAGCGCGCGCCGCCCGTCTTGTACTTGCCCTGCTTGCCGACCGGCGTGCGCGTGCCCTCGGGGAACATGATCATCCATGCGCCTTCCGACAGCCGCTTCTTGCCCTGGCGGATCACCGAGTTGAACGCGTTCTTGCCTTCCTTGCGGTTGATGTTGACCATGTGCAGCAGCCCGAGCGCCCAGCCGAAGAACGGCACGTACAGCAGCTCGCGCTTGAACACGTAGCAGAGCGGCTTCGGCATCAGCGCCGGAAACGCGAGCGTCTCCCACGCGGACTGGTGCTTCGACAGCAGCACGGCCGGCCCGTCGGGCAGGTTGTCCATCCCTTCGATCCGGTAGCGGATGCCGTTCAGCCAGCGCACGACCCACAGCGTCGACTTGCACCAGCCGGCCGCCATCCAGTAGCGCGCATCGGGGCGCATGAACGGGAATGCGATGAAGCACGCGGTGGCGTACGGCACCGTATACAGGATGAAGTAGATCAGCAGCAGCAGGGAGCGGACGAAGCGCATCGGCGTGAGTCTGGTGTTGGGGAGGATGCGCGCGGCAGCCGCATCACTCGTGTTCGTGTGAAAGGAAATCGAGCGCAAACGCGCGCAGGTCGTCGTGGACCTTCGTGCCGGGCGGCAGATTGCCGGCAGCGAGCGTCTTCTTGCCCTTGCCGGTCAGCACGAGGTGCGGCTGGAAGCCGACCGCGATACCGGCCTGCAGGTCGCGCAGCGAATCGCCGACGGCCGGCGTGTGACCGGGATCGATCTCGAAGCGCTCGGCGATCATCTGCATCATGCCGGGCTTCGGCTTGCGGCAGTCGCAGTGATCCTCGGCCGTATGCGGGCAGAAGAACACCGCGTCGATGCGCGCGCCGACCGCGGCCGCCGCGCGATGCATCTTCAGGTGCATCTCGTTGAGCGCGGCCATGTCGAACAGCCCGCGACCGATGCCGGACTGGTTGGTCGCGACGACCACGCGGTAGCCCGCATGATTGAGCCGGGCGATCGCCTCGAGGCTGCCGGGCAGCGCGATCCATTCGTCGGGCGTCTTGATGAACGCATCCGAATCGACGTTGATCACGCCGTCCCGGTCGAGGACGACGAGCTTTCGGGTGGGGCTGGTCGGCATCGTGCGGCCCTTATGCGGCGAGCTTCGAGATGTCGGCGACGCAGTTCATCTGCTGGTGCAGCGCCGACAGCAGCGCGAGTCGGTTCGCTCGCAGCGCGGGATCTTCCGCGTTGACCATCACGTCGTTGAAGAACGTGTCGACCGGCGCGCGCAGCGCGGCGAGCGCCGACAGCGCGCCCGTGTATGCACGCGCCTCGAGCTGCGACTGCACGTGCGGCGTCACGGCCGCGAGCTGTTCGTGCAGCGCCTTCTCGGCGGCTTCGACGAGCAGCGCCGGCTGTACCGCGCCGTTCACGCCGCCTTCCGACTTCTTCAGGATGTTCGAGATCCGCTTGTTCGCGGCCGCGAGCGCTTCGGCTTCCACGAGAAGCGTGAATTCGCGCACCGCGTCGAGGCGTGCGACGAGATCGTCGACGCGTGTCGGGTTCAGGCTCAGTACCGCGTCCACTTCGCCGGCCGAATAGCCGCGCTCGCGCAGCAGGCCGCGCAGGCGATCCATGAAGAACGCGAAGATCGCATCGGTCGCTTCGGCGACGCCCGGCACGCCTTCGAAGCGCGCGTGGGCCGTGCGCAGCAGCGACACGAGATCGAGCGGCAACTGCTTCTCGAGCAGCAGGCGCAGCACGCCGAGCGCATGGCGGCGCAGCGCGAACGGATCCTTTTCGCCGGTCGGCGCGAGGCCGATGCCCCAGATGCCGACGATCGTCTCGAGCTTGTCGGCGAGCGCGACGGCGGTCGATACGGGCGTGGTCGGCAGCGCGTCGCCGGAGAAGCGCGGCTGGTAGTGCTCGGCGCACGCGAGCGCGACGTCGTCGGCTTCGCCGTCGTGGCGCGCGTAGTACGTGCCCATCGTGCCCTGCAGTTCCGGGAATTCGCCGACCATGTCGGTCAGCAGGTCGGCCTTCGCGAGGCGCGCGGCGCGCTTCGCGTGCACGGCGTCGGCGCCGATCGCGGGCGCGATCTCGCCGGCCAGCGCCTCGAGGCGCTCGACGCGCGCGAGCGCCGAACCGAGCTTGTTGTGATAGACGACGTTCGCGAGCAGCGGCACGCGGTCGGCGAGCGGCTTCTTCTTGTCCTGCTCGAAGAAGAACTTCGCATCGGCGAGGCGCGGGCGCACGACGCGCTCGTTGCCTTCGACGATCTCGTCCGGCGTCTTCGTCTCGATGTTCGACACGATCAGGAAGCGCGAGCGCAGCTTGCCGCCGATATCGGTCAGCGCGAAATACTTCTGGTTGGTCTGCATCGTGAGGATCAGGCATTCCTGCGGCACCTGCAGGAATTCGTCCTCGAAGCGGCACGGATAGACGACCGGCCATTCGACCAGCGACGTCACTTCGTCGAGCAGCGATTCGGGCATCACGACCGTGTCGCCGTTCGCGTGCTCGTTCAGTTGCGTGCGGATCGTTTCGCGGCGGTCGGCGAAGTGCGCGATCACGCGACCCTTGTCGCGCAGCGTGTCGGCATAGGCGCGCGCATGCTGGATCGCGACGAGGCCGTCGGACAGGAAGCGGTGGCCGAGCGTGGTGTCGCCGGCGTCGATGCCGAACGCGGTGACGGGCACGATGCGATCGTCGTGCAGCACCGTCAGGCGATGCACGGGGCGCACGAACTTCACGTCGGAGCCGTCCGGGCGCTGGTAGGTCATGAACTTCGGGATCGGCAGCTTCGCGAGCGTTTCGTCGAGCGCGGCCTGCAGGCCGTCGGCGAGCGTCGCGCCGGCCGCCGAATAGTTGATGAAGAACGCTTCGGCCTTGCCGTCCTGCGCGCGCTCGAGATCGGCGATCGACAGGTTCGGGTGGCCGAGCGCCGCGAGCTTCTTCGCGAGCGGGGCCGTCGGTTTGCCTTCGGCGTCGAGCGCGACCGACACGGGCAGGACCTTTTCGCGGACCTGTTTTTCAGGTGCGACGGCGCGCACGTTCTGCACGACGACGGCGAGGCGGCGCGGCGTGGCGTAGCGTTCGAACACGAGTTCGCCTTCGACGAGGTCGCGCGCCGCGAGGCGTTGCGCGAGACCTTCGGCGAATGCGTCGCCGAGGCGCGCGAGGGCCTTCGGCGGCAGCTCTTCGGTCAGCAGTTCGACGAGCAGGGAAGCGGGATGATTGTGCGTCATGTTTGGAAGAAATCTCGTCTCGTCAGTCTTGGTCGATCTTGCGTTCGACCTTGAGCGGCGGCGCCCATGCCGGCTGCGCGGCGTCCTGGGCGTCGGTGGTGAGGCCCGGCACGCCCGGCGGGTTGCCGAGCATCGGGAAGCCGAGCTTCTCGCGCGAGTCGTAATAAGCCTGCGCGACGAGACGCGACAGCGCGCGGATGCGGCCGATGTACGCCGCGCGCTCGGTCACCGAGATCGCGCCGCGCGCATCGAGCAGGTTGAACGTGTGGCCGGCCTTCAGCACGAGCTCGTACGCGGGCAGCGCGAGCTGCGCGTCGATCATCTTCTTCGCTTCCGCTTCGTAGCTGTTGAAGAACGTGAACAGCAGGTCGACGTTCGCGTGCTCGAAGTTGTAGGTCGACTGCTCGACCTCGTTCTGGTGGTAGACGTCGCCATACGACAGGCGGCGGAGCTCGGGGCCGTTCGGGCCGTGCTCTTCCCACTCGGTCCACACGAGGTCGTACACGTTCTCGACCTTCTGCAGGTACATCGCGAGGCGCTCGAGGCCGTACGTGATTTCGCCGAGCACGGGCTTGCATTCGAGGCCGCCGACCTCCTGGAAATACGTGAACTGCGTGACTTCCATCCCGTTCAGCCACACCTCCCAGCCGAGGCCCCATGCGCCGAGCGTCGGGTTTTCCCAGTCGTCCTCGACGAAGCGCACGTCGTTCTGCTTCAGGTCGAAGCCGAGCGCTTCGAGCGAGCCGAGGTACAGGTCGAGGATGTTCTCCGGCGCCGGCTTCAGCACGACCTGGTACTGGTAGTAGTGCTGCAGGCGGTTCGGGTTCTCGCCGTAGCGGCCGTCCTTCGGGCGGCGCGACGGCTGCACGTATGCGGCGCGCCACGGCTCCGGGCCGACCGCGCGCAGGAACGTGTGGACGTGCGACGTGCCCGCGCCGACTTCCATGTCGATGGGCTGGAGCAGGGCGCAACCCTGCTTGTCCCAGTAGGACTGCAGCGTCAGGATGATTTGCTGAAACGTAAGCATGAAGAGCCTTCGAGGCGCTGGCGCTCCGTTGCGGGCGGCGCTCCGGGCGGGGCCCGGAGGGTCGGCTCGCGCGGCGGCGCGGCTTGTTAGTGTGCTGAAACGCGTAATTTTACCGGATCGGCGACCGGATGCGGCCGGAACGCGGGCGAGGCCGCCGCCGGCCCGCTCCCTGCGGCCTGCGCAAGCGTGGCCCCGTGCGCTCCGCGCGGGCGCATACGGCCCGTCGCGGCGCGCGTGCCGCGCCGCTTCGCGCGGGCGTTAAGATGCGCGTATTGCGGTTCGCGCGACGCGTGCCGCGTCACCGCTTGCAGGCTCCGATCGCATGGACGACCCGACCGACATCCTCATTCCGCTGCTTCCGCCGTTTCTCGCGCTGCTCCGGCAGGCCGCCGATGCGCAGGCGCGCGGCGAGCGCGCCGCGCACGATCTATGGCTCGCCGCAGCCGCCCATCTGCATGCGGTCGACGCCGATGCGCTCGCGCAGCTCACATCGACGCTCGTTGCGCGGCAGCGCACGGCCGATGCGCTCGCGCTCGCCGAATGTGCGGCGCGCGTGCAGCCGGGCGCGGCCGCGCACTTCAGTCACGGCTATACGCTGCAGATGGCCGGCCGTCACGCGGACGCGGTCGCGCCGTACCGTGCGGCGCTGGCGGCCGATGCCGGCTGGCCGTCGCTGCGCAACAACCTCGCGATCGCGCTGCGGCTGTCGGGCGGCGACCGCGCGGAGGAGATCGCGCTGCTCGACGCGGCCGTGAACGCCGATCCGCGCGACGTGCAGGCGTGGATCAACCTCGTCGTCGCGCGGCTCGCCACGCACGACCTCGATGGCGCGCTCGCGTGCGCCGCGCGGCTCGCCGACCTCGCACCCGACAACGCGCTCGCGATGAACAACGTCGCGATGGCGATGAAGGAGGCGCAGCGCTGGGACGACGCCGAGCGTTATGCGGCGCGTGCGTGCGAGCTGGCGCCCGACGACGCGTCGTTCCGTTTCAACCTCGCGATCATCCAGCTCGTGCGCGGCAACCACGCGGCCGGCTGGCGCGGCCACGAGGCGCGCTGGGACGGCGCGGGCGAGCTGCGCGGCCGCCGGCCGGCGCTGCCGGGCCCGCGCTGGCAGGGCGAGCCGCTCGCGGGCAAGACGCTGCTCGTGTGGGGCGAGCAGGGGCTCGGCGACGTGCTGCAGTTCTGCCGCTTCGTCACGCCGCTCGCCGAGCGCGTGCATCGCGAGGGTGGCCGGCTCGCGTGGAATACGTTCCCGCAGGTGGGCACGCTGATGCAGCGCAGCCTGGGCGCGCAGGCGGACGCGTTCGGTGCGGGCGGCGGTGTCGACGCGCTGCCTGCATTCGATTACGAAGTGCCGCTGATCGGCTTGCCGCTGATGCTGGGCATGGAAGCGTCGACGCTGGCGTCGTCGGTGCCGTACCTGCGGGCCGATCCGGATGCGCGCGATGCATGGCGCGCGCGGCTCGCGGGCGACCGCCGGCTGAAGGTCGGGCTCGTGTGGACGGGCAGTGCGGGCCACCAGCGCAATCCGTTCCGGCGCGTCGGGCTCGAGCGCTATGCCGACGCGTTCCGCGGGATCGACGGCGTCGCGTTTTATTCGCTGCAGCCTGGCGCGGATGCGGATGTCGCGGCGGCGCGTGCAGCCGGCTTCGCGATCGAGGACTTCACGGCGGAACTGAAGAGCTTCGACGATACGGCCGCGTTCATCGGCGCGCTGGATCTCGTGATCACCGTGTGCACGTCGGTTGCGCACCTGTCTGGCGCGCTCGGTGCGCGCACCTGGGTGCTGCTCGACGTGAATCCGCACTGGCCGTGGCTGCTCGAACGCAAGGACAGCCCGTGGTATCCGACCGCGATGCTGTATCGGCAGCGGACCTTCGGCGCGTGGGAGCCGGTGATGGCGGAAGTGAGCCGCGATCTGCGGAGCCTGGCCGTGCAGCCGGCTCGGTCGGACCGATCGGCCCGGCAGGCCTGAGCGGCCGACCGCGTTGCGGTTGCGGGCCGCGTCGCGCGGCGGCGGCCTCCGCGCAGCGCGACGCGGCCGCCTGTTGCGTCATGCGTGCCGGTCGTCGTCGTGTTTCGGGCCGTTGCGCCGGCGCAGCCCCGGCCCGAACGTGAAGCCGAACGCGAGCAGCACGAACGACACCGCGAGCACGATGTTGTTGCCGCTTGTCACATACGGCGTGAAGCCGCTCGTGCCTTCGATCCGCACGTCGAGCGAGCCGATCGTGAACGGCTTCAACTGGCCGAGCACGCGGCCGTGCGCGTCGATCGCGGCCGTCATCCCGGTGTTGGTCGAGCGCAGCATCGGCCGGCCCGTTTCGAGCGAGCGCATCCGCGCGATCTGCAGGTGCTGGTCGAGCGCGATCGTGTCGCCGAACCATGCGAGGTTCGTCACGTTGACGAGCACGCCCGGCGGCTGCGGATTGTCGCGGATCGTCGCGGCGATTTCCTCGCCGAACAGATCCTCGTAGCAGATGTCGGCCATCACGGGCTGGTTGTGCACGAGGAACGGTTTCTGCACCGGCGCGCCGCGCGCGAAATCGCCGAGCGGCATCTTCATCAGGTCGACGAACCACCGGAAGCCCCACGGGATGAATTCGCCGAAGGGCACGAGGTGGTGCTTGTCGTAGTGATAGATGTCGCGCGAGTTCGGCGTCACGCCGTACAGGCTGTTCGTATAGTCGACGTAGCGGCCGTCCTCGGTCACCGACGCGCCGACCGCACCGAACAGCACGGCCGAACCCGTCGTGTCGCTGAACTTGCGGATCGCGACGGCGAACGGCTCGGGCAGCTCCTGGATCATCACCGCGATCGCGGTCTCGGGCGTGACGATCAGGTCGGCCGGCTTCTCGACGATCATCTGCTGGTACATCTTGATCGCCGCGTCGATGCCTTCCTGCTCGAACTTGATGTCCTGCTTCACGTTGCCCTGCAGCAGCCGCACGGTGAGCGGCGCGTTCGCGGGCACGGTCCACGTGACCTGCGACAGCCCGAGGCCGGCCGCGACGAGCGCGACGGCGACGCCGGCAGGCGCGGCGATGCGCACGCGCGCGTTGCCGGCGGTGCTGCCTTCACGCGCGGGCGACGGGCGCGCGGCGGCGAGCGCCTGCACGACCAGCGCGGCGAACAGCGCGAGCACCCACGCGATCCCGTACACGCCGACGACCGGCGCGAAGCCCGCGAACGGGCCGTCGACCTGCGGGTAGCCGCTCGCGAGCCACGGGAAGCCGGTGAACAGCGTGCCGCGCAGCCATTCGCCGAAGGCCCATGCGCTCGCGAACGCGAATGCGCCGTGCCAGGTCGGCGAGAACGGCCGCGGGTCGGGCGCGCGGCGATGCCACGCATGGCCCGCGCAGAACGACCACAGCCCGGCCGAGAACGCCGGGTACAGCGACAGGTACAGCGAGAACAGCACGAGCGCACCGCCCGCGAGCGGCGCGGCCATCTCGCCGTACACGTGCATGCTGATATAGAGCCACCAGACGCCGCTGATGAAGTTGCCGAAGCCGAACGCGCCGCCCGTGAGCGCGGCGCCGCGCCAGCTCGACGTGCGCGTCAGTTGCGCGAAAAACCAGACGAATACGGCGAGCTGCAGCCAGCCGCCGTGCGGCGTCGGGGCGAAGCTGAGCGTATTGGCCGCGCCGGCGAGCAGCGCGGCCGGGTAGTGCCAGCGCGGCAGCGCACGGCCGGGTGCCGGCGCGAGAAGGCCGCCAGCCGGGCGGGACGGGATCGGATCGTCCATGTGAAGCGGAAGTGGGCGAGCGGTTGAAGGAGACGCGGCTGGCGCGGGACGGTCAGTCCTCGTGCGAGGTTTCGGCGCGACGGCTGGCGAGCGGGTTGCGGCGTACCAGCAGCACATGAACCTGGCGCGCATCGCCGCGCTGGATCTCGAATACGAGGTTGCCGAGCTGCAGCTTCTCGCCGCGGTGCGGCACGCGTCCGAAATGATGGGTGATCAGGCCGCCGATCGTATCGACTTCGTCGTCGGGGAAATCTGTGCCGAACGCCTCGTTGAACTGTTCGATCTCGGTAAGCGCGCGCACGCGGTAGCGGCCGTCCGGCCCCGCGATGATGTTGCCGGCTTCCTCGTCGAAGTCGTATTCGTCCTCGATGTCGCCGACGATCTGCTCGAGCACGTCCTCGATCGTGATCAGGCCCGCGACGCCGCCGTATTCGTCGACGACGATCGCGAGGTGGTTGCGGTTCACGCGGAAGTCGTGCAGCAGCACGTTCAGGCGCTTCGATTCGGGAATGAACACGGCCGGGCGCAGCATCCCGCGCACGTCGAACTCTTCTTCGGCGTAGAAGCGCAGCAGATCCTTCGCGAGCAGCACGCCGATCACGTTGTCGCGGTTCTCCTCGAACACGGGGTAGCGCGAATGCGCCTTTTCGAGGACGAACGGGATGAAATCCTCGGGTTTGTCGGCGATGTTGATCGCGTCCATCTGCGCACGCGGCACCATGATGTCGCGCGCGCACAGGTCGGATACCTGGAACACGCCTTCGATCATCGACAGCGAATCGGCGTCGATCAGGTTGCGTTCGTGGGCGTCCTGGAGAATTTCCAGCAGCTCGCCGCGGGATTCGGGCTCGGGCGAGATGAAGTCGGTCAGGCGCTCGAGGAGCGAGCGCTTTTCTTGCGGTTTGTCGGTTGGCTTACGACTGGGATACGAATCGTTCATGGTGGTGCGCCCGGGTCGTGCCGGGGCGCGCTGTCACGGAGTAGGCAAGGATACACCAAGGGCACGACGCGACCGTGTCACCCCGGCCGACCGGCCAGGGTGCGCAGCCCGCGCGAGCCTGCTCGCGGACGGCCGCGCCGGGCGCGGCATCGTCCTCGTGTCCATCCTATCCCAGAAAAGGGCGGCGGCGCAGCCGCGGCAAAAATCGGGTGTGGGCAGGGCGGGGGCGGCGCGTAAAGGCGACCGGCCGGCCGGTCGGTACCGGGGGCGGCATTCTGCCGCATGCGATCGCGCCCGGCGCGCGGCTCAGAACCGCATGCCGGTCGAGCAGCCGCCGGCGGCCGCGCCGTTGGTCGCGGCGCCGCCGCAGCCGAGTATTCCGCAGCCGGACAGCGCGACGCTTGCGGCGACGATCAGCGCGGCGACCTTGCAGCGCGACCAGTGTGACGGTTTCATCGGCAGGAGCCTCGTTCGAATGCGCAGGGAGCGCGGTTTCGCGCAGCGGCAAGCCGGGCGTCGCGTTGCGTCACCGGCATCGCGCGAGCAGCCCTTCCAGCGCGCGATCGGGGATGCCGCTCGCGCGCAGCGCGTCGACCGTGCGGCTCACGTAGTCGAGCGTCGTGCCGTAGCGGCCGGCCGCGCAGCCGAACACTTCCTTCACGACGGAGTCGGACAGCTTGCCCGTATAGGTCGGCGCGTCGCGGCGCATCACGAACGCGAGCGCGTTCACGCGTTCGCCGTTCTCGAGCGAGCACGGCAGCCACGCGGGCCGGTACGAACCCATCGGCATCTCGCGCTTCCACAGCGTCTCGAGGTGCGGCTGCGCGGTCGGGCCCGAGAGCCGGAACGCGATGCCCGAGCACGAGCCGCCGCGATCGAGCGCGAGCACGAGGCCCGGACGTTCGGGTGTGCCGCGGTTCACGCGTGACCACAGATAGAGCCCGCGATGATAGCCGTGCACCTTGCCGCGCACGGCGGCGACGGTCGGCAGCCCCGGGTTCCAGATCAGCGAGCCATAGCCGAACAGCCAGAGGTCCTGCCGGCCGTCCCAGTCGCGCATCGTGTGCGCGAGCGACGCCGCGAGCTCGTCTTCCGTCAGCAGCCGCCCGTCGCCGATCGACGGCGGGTAGGCGGGCGGGAGCATCGCGGCGTTGCGCATCGTGCGGCTGGCTTACTGGTACGGGTTCGGGAAGCCCAGCTTCGCGAGGATGTCGACTTCGAGCGCTTCCATTTCGGCTGCGTCCTCGTCGCTCGTCTCGTGGTCGTAGCCCTGCGCGTGCAGCGCGCCGTGCACCAGCAGGTGCGCGTAATGGGCCGTGAGCGGCTTGGCCTGGTCGTGCGCTTCCTGCTCGACGACCGGGCAGCACAGCACGAGGTCGCCGATCACGGTGCCGTCGGGCGCCGCGTCGTACGCGAAGGTCAGCACGTTGGTCGGGTAGTCCTTGTGGCGGTAGCCGGCGTTCAGCGTGCGGCCTTCGTTTTCGCCGACGAAGCGCACGGTGAGCTGCGCGTTGGCGAACAGCGCCGGCTCGATCCATTCGGCGATCAGCTTGCGCTTGGGCAGCGTCTTGCGCACGGCGCTCGTGATTTCGTCGCCGTATTGCACGGACAGGTCGAGTTCCGGCTCGCGCAGTGCGTCTTCGATTTCGTCTTCGCGCGGCGCGGGCTCGGCGCCCACGTGCAGCGTCACGCTGTCGTAGTGCTCGGGCTGCAGCGCCAGCTTGGCGCGCATCGCCGGATCGTTGTGCTGCGCGACGATCGCGACGGCTGCCTCCCCCGAGCTGCCCGACAGGTCGAACATCAGGCTGCGGCCGTCCGGAAAGTCGATTCGCAGCCCCTGCGCGTTGACGGTCCGGGCCTTGCCCTTCGCATCGAACAGCGAAAGACGGGGGGATTCGGGCGCGGCGGACTGGGCGCGCCCGGACTTGCGGGAACGGGAGGATTTCATGACGCGTGCGGCGATTGGAACGCGTTGAGGATACACCAAACGGCCGATCGCGCCCGAATTCGCGCGGGCGAAAAAAAAGCCCGGCGCGCCGTCTGGCGGGCCGGGCCGGCAGGCCGGGGCAGCGCGCGGGCGCTGCCGGCCGGTCAGCCGTCCTGGTGCTGCGCGTGGAACTCGTCGTACGCCTCGACGATGCGCGCGACGAGCGGATGGCGCACGACGTCCGCGCTCGTGAAACGCGTGAGCGCGATGCCGCGCACGCCGCTCAGCACCTGCTGCGCCTCGACGAGGCCGCTCTTGTGGCCGCGCGGCAGGTCGACCTGGCTCGTGTCGCCGGTCACGACCGCCTTCGAGCCGAAGCCGATCCGCGTGAGGAACATCTTCATCTGCTCGGGCGTGGTGTTCTGCGCCTCGTCGAGGATGATGAACGCGTGGTTCAGCGTGCGGCCGCGCATGTACGCGAGCGGTGCGATCTCGATCATCTGGCGCTCGAACATCTTCGCGGTCTTGTCGAAGCCGAGCAGGTCATACAGCGCGTCGTACAGCGGACGCAGGTACGGGTCGACCTTCTGCGCGAGATCGCCCGGCAGGAAGCCGAGCCGCTCGCCGGCCTCGACGGCCGGGCGCGTCAGCACGATCCGCTTGACCTGGTCGCGCTCGAGCGCGTCGACCGCGCACGCGACCGCGAGGTAGGTCTTGCCGGTGCCGGCCGGCCCGATGCCGAGCGTGACGTCGTGCGACAGGATCTGCTTCAGGTATTCGCGCTGCGCGGGCGTGCGGCCGCGCAGGTCGGCGCGCCGCGTGTAGAGCTTCGGTCCCTGCTCTTCGAGCGCCTCGTCGTCGAGCTGCACGACAGGCTCGTCGAACGGATGGTCGGGGTCGCCGCGAAAGCGCACGTCGAGCGTGTTCTCGCGGCCGTTGCCGGCGGTATGGCGCACTTCGACCAGCGCGAGCTGGATGTCGTCGACCGACAGCGGATCGCGCGCTCGGTTGTAGAAGTTATCGAGCGCCGCGAGCGCGAGCTTGGCGCCGCGCCCGCGGATCGTGATCCGGTGGCCGCGCCGCGCGAGCGTCACGTCGAGCGCCTGTTCGATCTGCCGCAGGTTTTCGTCGAGCGGGCCGCAGAGATTGGCGAGGCGCGCGTTGTCGTCGCGCGGCGCGATGAATTCCAGGGGGTGGGCGGGCTTCAAAGTGGCGTCGGGCTCCGGTGGATGCGTCGGTCAGTGGGTGGACGCGCTCGCGTCGTCGCTGACGAGCACGAGCTCGCCGCGCAGCGAGTGCGGGTACGCATGGTTGATCTTCACGTCGATCATCTGGCCGATCAGGCGCGGGTGCGACGCGAGCGGCGCCGGGAAATTCACGACCCGGTTGTTCTCGGTACGGCCCGCGAGTTCGTTCGGGTCCTTGCGCGACGGGCCTTCGACGAGGATCCGCTCGACCTTCCCGACCATCGACTGGCTGATGCGCGCGACGTTCTCCTCGATGGTCGCCTGCAGATGTTGCAGGCGTTTGAGCTTCACTTCGCGCGGCGTGTCGTCGTGCAGGTTCGCGGCCGGCGTGCCGGGGCGCGGGCTGTAGATGAACGAGAAGCTCGTGTCGTAGCTCATGTCGTGCACGAGCGCCATCATCTTGTCGAAATCCTCCTCGGTCTCGCCGGGGAAGCCGACGATCATGTCGGTCGACAGTGACAGGTCGGGGCGGATCGCGCGCAGCTTGCGGATCACCGACTTGTATTCGAGCACCGTGTAGCCGCGCTTCATCGCCATCAGGATGCGGTCGGAACCGTGCTGCACGGGCAGGTGCAGGTGGCTCACGAGCTTCGGCACCTTCGCGTAGGTGTCGATCAGCCGCTGCGTGAATTCCTTCGGGTGCGACGTCGTGTAGCGGATCCGCTCGATGCCGGGGATGTCGGCGACGTATTCGATCAGCGTCGCGAAATCGGCGATCTCGGATGCGCCGGCCGTCAGCGCGCCGCGATACGCGTTCACGTTCTGGCCGAGCAGCGTGACTTCGCGCACGCCCTGGTCGGCGAGGCCGGCCACTTCGGTCAGCACGTCGTCGAGCGGGCGCGACACTTCGTCGCCGCGCGTGTACGGCACCACGCAGTAGCTGCAGTACTTCGAGCAGCCTTCCATGATCGACACGAACGCGCTCGGCCCCTCGACGCGCGCGGGCGGCAGGTGGTCGAACTTCTCGATCTCGGGGAACGTGATGTCGACCTGCGCGCGGCCGCTCGCGCGGCGCGCGTCGATCATCTGCGGCAGGCGGTGCAGCGTCTGCGGGCCGAACACGAGGTCGACGTACGGCGCACGCGACACGATCGACGCGCCTTCCTGGCTCGCGACGCAGCCGCCGACGCCGATCAGCAGGCCGGGCTTCGCTTCCTTCAGCTCGCGCACGCGGCCGAGATCGGAGAACACCTTCTCCTGCGCCTTTTCACGCACCGAGCACGTGTTGAACAGGATGACGTCCGCGTCTTCGGGGTTGTCGGTCTTTTCGAGGCCTTCGGCCGCATTGAGCACGTCCACCATCTTGTCCGAGTCGTACTCGTTCATCTGGCAGCCGAAGGTCTTTACGTAAACTTTCTTGGTCATGGGGATTCGCCGTTCGCAGTGGTTGACCTGGGGGCGTCGTCAAGAGTGAATCGGGACGGCCGTGCGCTGCACGCAGGTTGCGCGCGTCAAGCATGAAAGGCCGTCGGGAAAGCTTTCCATTATAGCTTTTCGCGCTGCGCCGGACGGCCGGCGGGTTGCGGCCGCGCGACGTCGGTCGTCAGGTTTGGACCCTTTAACGGGTCAGTGCACCGGCCGTCAGCGGCACGCGTTCAGCAGGTCGTCGAGCGCGGCTTCCTCGCGCGCGAAGCGTTCGGCGAGAAAGTCGAGCAGCACGCGCACGCGCGGCGCCATGTAGCGCTTGCTGTGATAGATCGCGTGCAGCGGCGCGTCCTGGTGCCGCCAGTCGGACAGCAGCACGCGCAGCCGGCCCGCGCGGACGTCGTCGGCGATGTCCCACAGCGATTTCAGCGCGATGCCGTGGCCGCGCAGCGTCCATTCGCGCGTGAGGCCGCCGTCGTTGGTCTCGAATGCGGTCGCGACCGGCACCCGGTGGATCTGCACCTCGTCGCCGCGCGTGAAGTGCCAGACGTTCATCGGCCCGGACGCGATCGTGATCACGTTGCACGGAAAGCGGGCCAGATCGTGTGGATCGGTCGGCACGCCGTGGCGCTCGACGAACGACGGCGCCGCGCACAGCACGCGCCGGTTCGTCGCGAGCCGGCGGGCGATCAGCGCGCCGTCGGGCGGCGCGGCGAAGCGGATCGCGAGGTCGATCTCGTCCTGCCACAGGTTCGACGACGAATCGGACGCCGTCAGCGAAAACGTGACGTCCGGATGGCGCGTCGTGAACTCGTCGAGCCAGTCGAGCAACTGGTTGCGGCCGAAATCGGACGTCGACGACAGCCGCACCTTGCCGCCGACGACGTTGCGGCCTTCCTGCAGCATCGCGTCCGCGTCGTCGAGCGCCTGCAGCGCCTGGCGGCAGCAGTTCAGGTACAGCCGGCCTTCGTCGGTGAGCCGCAACTGCCGCGTCGAACGTTCGAAGAGCCGCGTCGCGGTCTTCGCCTCGAGCTTCGCGAGGCGCGCGCTCGCGGCGGCCGGCGTGAGGTTCAGCTTGCGCCCGGCAGCGGACAGGCTGCCCAGTTCCGCCGCCTCGACGAACAGCCGGATATCACCCAGTCGATCCATTCGATTTTCCAGAATTTTTTGAAAATGGTTCAAATGCCACGCCAATTATCAAATATAGGCGTATTCGGGACAATGCGCGCACATCCCGCTTCTTGTGCGGTGCGGCACCGACCGGGCGCCGCGTCCGCCGCCTTCCGGAGAACGTCATGCCCATTCCGTTACTGGCGCTCGCGATCAGCGCCTTCGCCATCGGCACCACCGAATTCATCATCATGGGCCTGCTGCCCGAGGTCGCGCACGATCTCGCCGTTTCGCTGCCGTCGGCCGGCCTGCTCGTCACGGGCTACGCGCTCGGCGTCGCGGTCGGCGCGCCGCTGCTCGCGGTGCTGACGAGCCGCATGCCGCGCAAGGCCGCGCTGCAGTTGCTGATGGCGATCTTCATCGTCGGCAACGTGTTGTGCGCCACCGCGTCCGGCTACGCGATGCTGATGGTCGCGCGCGTGGTCACGTCGTTCGCGCACGGGTCGTTCTTCGGGATCGGCGCGGTGGTCGCCGCGTCGCTCGTGCCGGCCGACAAGCGCGCGAGCGCGATCGCACTGATGTTCACGGGGCTCACGCTGTCGAACGTGCTCGGCGTGCCGTTCGGCACGTTCGTCGGCCAGCTGCTCGGCTGGCGCGCGTCGTTCTGGATCGTCGCCGCGCTCGGCGTGCTGGCGCTCGGCGGCGTGGCCGCGCTCGTGCCGAACCGCCACGACAGCGGGCCGGTCGGCCTCGGCCACGAGGTGCGCGTGCTGAAGGAGCCGCAGGTATGGCTCGCACTGCTGATGACCGTGCTCGGCTTCGGCGGCGTGTTCGTCGTGTTCACGTATATCGCGCCGATTCTCGAAACCGTATCGGGCTACTCGCCGCGCTCGGTCGCGCTGATCCTCGTGCTGTTCGGCGCGGGGCTGACGATCGGCAACACGATCGGCGGCAAGCTCGCCGACCGCACGCTGATGCCGTCGCTGATCGCGATCCTCGTCGCGCTGATGGCCGTGATGGCCGTATTCGCCAAAACGAGCCACCTGCCGGTCGCGGCCGCCGTCACCGTATTCGTGTGGGGGATCGCCGCGTTCGCGACGGTGCCGCCGCTGCAGGCGCGCGTGGTCGAGAAGGCCGCGAGCGCGCCGAATCTTGCGTCGACGCTCAATATCGGCGCGTTCAACGTGGGCAATGCGGGCGGCGCGTGGCTCGGCGGCCTCGCGCTGGAACACGGCTTCGCGCTCGATGCGCTGCCGTGGGTCGCCGTCGCGGTGACGTTCGCGGCGCTCGTCGTCACGTGGCTCGCGATGCGGCTCGATGCGCGGGCGCCGGCACGCGGCGCGGCGCCCGCGCCGCAATGAGCGGCGCGATCGCGGCATGACGGCGACGCCATAGCGGCAGGAAAAGGTTCGCGAGAAACGCATTCCTCCGCGATGCTGATAACGGTGTGAAGATAACTTCGTTTGCCCGCGCAAGGCCGGGTGATAGCGTCTCGATACGCGCCGTTGCAGGCGCAACCCGATTCCGATCCCGGCTTACCCCATACGCAGGGCCGCGCGGCGGCCCGGAGGCAATGCTATGTCTTCATCCCTGGCGCTGGTGCGCGACGTGTCTTCCTTCGAGTCCGGCAACGCCGCCGACACGCGGGCATCCGCGTCGCTCGATGTCCTCGAACAGGTCGTCGGCGTGAATCTCGCGCGCTTGCGCGCCGAGCGGCAACTGTCGCTCGATGCGCTCGCGCGGCTGTCCGGCGTGTCGCGCGCGATGCTCGCGCAGATCGAGTCGGCGCGCAGCGTGCCGTCGATCAAGGTGCTCTGCAAGATCGCCGCAGCGCTGAAGGTGTCGGTCGCCGCGTTCCTGCGCCGCCACGCGGTGAACGGCTTCGAACACCTGGCGGCCGAGCGCGCGTCGCGCGTCGTCAGCTCGAACGGCCGTTTCTCGGCACGTGCGCTGTACCCGGAAGGCGAGCCGGCCGCGGCCGAATTCCACGAGCTGCGGATCGCGCCGCTGCATACGGAACCCGGCACGCGCCGCGCGCCCGGCACGACGGTCAACCTGGTCGTCAGCGAGGGCACGCTCGAAGTCAGCGTGCATGATCGCCGCCAGTTGCTCGCGACCGGCGACGCGATCGTGTTCGATGCCGACCAGCCGTACAGCCTGCGCAACCCGGGCGACAGCGAAGCGCGCGCGTTCCGCGTGACGGTGAGCCCCGAGGTGCCGCCGCGCTGGCTCGTGCCCGACGCGGCGCACGCGGCCGGCTGATCGTGCGGGCCGCACGGAACGGTCGCCGTCCCCGTCTCGGGCGGGATCGCTGCGCGGCCGTCGGCCGTTTGGACGATGCCGTTAGACGGAGTCGTCAGTAAGGTTTTAGGTGTTGTTGGCTGCGCGATGCGCGCGGCTGTTGTATGCTTGGCCCGCCGGTGATGGGCAGCCCCCATCCGGCAATCAGTGCGTCTTCAGGGCGGGGCGAAATTCCCCACCGGCGGTAGGCTGGCGTAAGCCGGCGAGCCCGCGAGCGCCCGCGCCACCGCGCGGGGTCAGCAGATCTGGTCGAATGCCAGAGCCGACGGTCACAGTCCGGATGAGAGAAGATGTGCAGATAGTCATGTCCGCCAGGGCCGCTTCGCGATGCGTGCGAAGCGGGTTGTCGTTCTGTCTGTTTGCAATGCCCTGAAACGTTTTTCGCCCAAATCGTATTTGCGAGGAGCGTTTCACATGTCCTTGATGTCCGTTTCGTCGGCTCCCGCCGACGCCTTTGCCGATCTCCCGTTGCTGGATTCCGAACCGGTGCCGCCGCGCATCGCCGCTGCGCTCGATGCCATGCGCGCGGGCCGCGCCGTCGTGTTGCAGGACGACCACGACCGCGAGAACGAGGCCGACCTGATCGTCGCCGCCGAGCGCATCACACCCGAGACGATGGCGCTGCTGATCCGCGAGTGCAGCGGCATCGTATGCCTGTGCCTGACCGACGACACGGTGCGCGCGCTCGAGCTGCCGCCGATGGTGCAGACCAACGAGAGCCGCAACGGCACCGCGTTCACCGTATCGATCGAGGCGCGCGAAGGCGTGCATACGGGCGTATCGGCGGCCGACCGCGTGACGACGATCCGCGCGGCGATCGCCGACGGTGCGAAGCCGCACGACATCGTGCGTCCCGGCCACGTGTTTCCGCTGCGTGCGCAACCGGGCGGCGTGCTCGCGCGCCGCGGTCATACCGAAGGCACGGTCGACCTGTCGATCCTCGCGGGCCTGAAGCCGGCCGGCGTGCTGTGCGAGCTGATGAATCCGGACGGCACGATGACGCGCGGCGACGACGTCGAGCGTTTCGCGCAACGGCACGGGCTGCCGATGCTGACGATCGCGGAACTCGTCGAATTCCGCGAGGCGCTGGCCGCGGCGCGCGAGCGTTGCTGCGAGCCGGCCTGAGCGAGGACGGAGCGGGCGCGTTCGCGCGCCCCTGCCTGATACGGCCTTGAAGTCAGGACTGCACGTCGCCGAATTCGCCGCGCATGCCGGCTTCGACGAGCGCCGGCAGTTCGTCCATCTTGCGCATGATCCGCGTGATGCCCATCGCGCGCAGCGCATCCGCGTAGTTGTCGGGGATGTGGCTCGCGCCGACGAACGCGATCGTCTTCATCCCTGCCGCACGCGCGGCATTCAGTCCCGATACGCTGTCCTCGACGACGATGCAGCGCGCCGGCGCCACGCCGAGCGTTTGCGCCGCATGCAGGTAGACGTCGGGGTAGGGCTTCGGCCGCGACACCTGCTCGGAACTGAACACGCGCTCGCCGAAGATCTCGGTGAGCGACGCGCGCTTCAGCGAGCTGCGCACGCGCACGAGCCGGCTGTTCGACACGACGGCTGCCGGCAGGCTGACCTTCAGCAGCGCGTCGCGCACGCCGGTGATCGGCGCGAGCGACTGCGCCAGCGCGATCTCGATGTTGTGCTCGATGGTCTCGATGAAGTCGGCAGGCATCTCGACGCCGAAGCGGGATTCGAGCCCCGCGAGGAAACGCGACGTCTGCTGGCCGAACGCCGACTTCGCGGCGGCTTCGAAATCGATATGCGGGAAGGTGGCGGTCAGCGTGTCGAGCAGCACGCGGTCGGCGATGACTTCGCTGTCGACGAGCACGCCGTCGCAGTCGCAGATGAGGTGATCGAGCATGATGGTGAACAAGCGGGATATCGGCGACGCCGATCGATTCGCCATGATACGTGCTTTCACGCGCATGCCGCGCGACGTTTCGGCAAATCTGCCCGATGCGGCCGTACCGTCGCAGCATTTCGTACAGGTGTGCTGCCGATCGTGCGACGGCGGCGGCCCGCTTGCACGGACCGCCATCGCTTGCGTCACACCTCGATCACGCGCCCCGTTTTCCACGACGTCATCGCGGCCTCGGCCAGCTCGAGCGCGGCGAGCCCGTCGTCGATCGTCGTCCTGACCGGTGTGCCGTCGCGCAGCGCGTCGACGAAGTGCGCGATCTCGGCCGCGTACGCATGCCGGTAGCGCTCGAGGAAGAACGGCTCCGGCACGTCCGTCGCGATGCCGCCGGCCAGCCACGCGCTCACCTCGGTCGGCCGCACGTTGCCGGCCTGCAGCATCCCGTTGCTGCCGAGCAGCTCGAAGCGCTGGTCGTAGCCGTAGGCCGCCCGCCGCGACGTGTTGATCTGGCACAGCAGCCCGCGCCGCGTGCGGATCGTCACGGCGGTCGAATCGATGTCGCCGGCATCGAGCACGGCCGGGTCGGTCAGGCAACTGCCGGTCGCGTGCAGCGTCTGCGCTTCGTCGCCGAGGATCCAGCGGAACACGTCGAAATCGTGGATCAGCATGTCCTTGAAGATGCCGCCCGAGCTGCGGATATAGTCGACGGGCGGTGCGCCCGGGTCGCGGCTCGTGACGACCAGCATCTCCGGCGTACCGATCTCGCCGCGTTCGACGCGCGCCTTCAGTGCGGCGAAGGTCGGGTCGAAGCGGCGCTGGAAGCCGATCATGCAGGTCACGCCGGTGTGCCGCACGACCTCCGCGCATTCGCGCGAGCGCTCGACGGTCAGGTCGACCGGCTTCTCGCAGAACACGGCCTTGCCCGCGTTTGCCGCCGCGACGATCAGGTCCGCATGCGTGTCGGTGCTCGACGCGATCACCACCGCCTGCACGGCCGCATCGCCGAGCGCGCGTTCGATATCGGCGACCTGCGCGCCGTATGCGTGTGCGAGCGCTTCAGCCGACGGCGTATGCCGGTCGATCACGTATTTCAGTTTCGCGCCCGGATGGCGCGCGAGATTCGCCGCATGGATCTTGCCGATTCTTCCCGCGCCGAACAAAGCGAATTCGATCATCCTGTTCTCCTCTTCCATTGAGTTCGTTGTCTTCTTCCTGTCGGGCCCGCGCATGGGGGGCATATCGAGTGCGTGGCCGCACGCGTCGTCACGTGTACGGGTCGTCACGCCGGCCGCGCACCGCGGCGACGCTCAGCAATCCGCCAGTTCACGCCGCACGTATTCGATGCTCGCGCGCAGCCGGTCTTCGATGTCGTCGGCTTCGGCGATTTCGTTCGCGAACGGCTCGAACGAGAACGCGCCGCGGTAGCCGCGCGCGAGCAGTTCGCGCAACTGCCGGATGTTGCCGAGCCGGTCGGCGCCGCCGACCAGCACGCGATGGCCGTCGCGCATCCGGTCGACCGGCAGGTCGTCTTCGTCGACGCCCGAGATGTGCACGAGGCCCGTCAGGTTCGGGAAGAAGATGTCCTCGCCCGACAGATGATGGTGGAACGTGTCGTGCACGAGCCGGAAGACCTGTTCGCCGGCCGCGTCGCAGATGCCTTTCACCGCGTCCGACTTGCGGCGCAGCGCGCACTCCTCGAAGCCGAGCGGCTCGATGAAGCCGAGCAGGCCGCGCGCTTCGAGGATCGGCTTGAGCGCCTTCAGCGCTTTCACGAGATCCGCATGGCGCGCGTGAGCGCCGCGCGTGTCGCCGCGGCTGTTGGTCGGGCACAGCACCAGCGCGCGCGCGCCGCATTGCGCCGCGTAGTCGGCCAGCACGGTGGCTTCGTCCGCACGCTCGGCGTTCCATTGCTCGAAGCGCTGCAGCGCATTGATCGTCAGGATCGTCGCGCCGCCGGCTTCGGCCGTCGCACGCACTGCGGCGGCCGGCGTGCCGTCGGCGATCTCGACGCCGTCGAGATCGTTGCGGATCTCGATCGTGTCGATGCCGAGGCGCCGGCACAGCGCGACATAGCGGTCGAGCGGCAGGCGCGGCGCGCTCATCCGGTTCAGCGAAAAGTGGAATGCTTGCGTCATCGTTCTGTCCTTGCGTGTCGAGTGGAGCTGGGTCCGGATCAGGTGCCGGTGCGAGCGGTGCCACCGGCCGGCGGGTTTGGCGGCGGCGCGGCGAGTGCGTGCCACGTGTCGCGCAGCCAGTGCGCGCACGCGACGTTGTTGTCGACGATCGAATAGCGTGCGCCGCCGCCGTAGTCGGGAAACGGGATGAACTCGCAACTGATCTGCTCGAGCCGCGTCGGCCGCGCGTGAACCTGCGATTGCAGCAACTGGCGCAGCGCGGTTTTCCACGTGTCGAGCAGCGCCGCGCGCCATTCGCCGTGATAGGTGCCCGGTGCCGGCGCGACGAACGGGTACTGGATGCCGCGGCCGGGCCGGCCGTCCGCGCGGCGCATCCAGCGGTTCTCGGGATTGTTCGGAATCACGCTGCGCGCATGCGCATGCCGGACCCAGCCGCGCGCGATCCAGTCGGTGTAGATGGCCGCAGGCGATGCGGGGTCGAGCATCAGGCTGCCGCTGTCGACCCGTTCGCGAATGCCCGATGCGTCGAGTTCGGCGCGATTGCCGATCTTGAACAGCAGGTGCGAATGATCGAGCGTGATCCGGAACGGCGCACCGGCCTGCTCGACATGCCGCGCGACACGCGCGACGCGCGTGAAATCCTCGCTCCACATGTCGACGTGCACTTCGAGGCTCGGCAGGCATCCGACCGGTTCGCCGCGTTCGTACGTACGCAGGTAGAAATCGGCGACTTCGCGGTCCGACAGCGGATGGCCGTCCGCGTGATGCGCATAGAGCTGGCAGTTGAGCACCGTGCTGCCGAACCGCGCGCCGGCATCGACGATTTCGGCGACATGCGCTTCGTCGCGGCCCGCGCACCAGATGCCCCCGATCACGCGAATCGGCAGCGCGTGGCGTTCGACCAGCGCGAAATACGGCGACAGATCTTCGCCGCGCGACGGGTTCTTTTCGACGTAGTCGAACACGCCGGCGCCGGCGATCATCCGGAAGCGTTCGGCTGGCGTGGGCAACGGCAGGCCGTCGTGTTCGAGCACGCCGTCGAGGTTCACGCCGATGAGGATCGGTTCAGCCATCGTCTCCTGTCCGTGGTTGTGCTGGGGATGGCTGTCCAATGTACGGATGCGCCGCGCGCGCTGCATGACAAACGTTGACGAAAAATCGCCAATGCGCCGGTCGATTTTTTTTCGGCACGCGCATGCGCCGCGATGCGCGGCGACATTCAGGGCCGCAGGTAGGCGCTCGTCCTCACGTTCGCCGCACAGAACACGCGGAATTCGACCGGGTCGCCCGGCGGCGGCTGTTCGACGATCCCGCACGCATGCAGCACGTGCTGCAGCGCGGAAATAGCCTGTCCGTCCGGATCCTGGTCGATCGCGAGATCCATTGCGCCGGCGTCGATGAAGGTGCGGTGCTCGTCGAGCATCTCGTGTCCGATCCAGACCACGCGCCCGGTCGCGCCGGCCTTGCGCAGCGCCGCTTCGATGCCGGCCGAGCCGGCGCCGCTGTTGTAGATCGCGACCACGTCGTCGTGCGCCTGGAGTGCGTTCGTCACCGCGCGGTAGCAGCGGTCGTCCTGGTCGAGCGTCTCGACCGGCTCGCCGTCGCAGCGAAGCGACGCGAACGCATCGGCGAGCTGGTCGCGGCAGCCGGCCATCCGGTCGACGTGCGCGCGGTAGCCCATGCGGCCGCCGAGCAGCAGCACGCGGCCGGGGCGTGCCGTCAGGCGGCCGATGTAGTAGCCGGCCGTGCGCCCGGCGCGGTAGTTGTCGATGCCCGCGTAGTGCACGCGGTCGACGCCGCCGATGTCGGTGACCATCGTGACGACGGCTTCGCCGCGCGCGATCGCGCCGGCCAGCGCAGCGCGCACGCGGGCGGTGTCGCGTGCCGTGACGATCAGCGCTGCGCGCCGGTATGCGGGCCGTTCGATCAGCGCGGCGGCCCGTTCGTCGTCCGCGGCGGGCAGGATCGTCCGGTGCACGACTACGCGCCGGTCGAGCATCTGCAGCGAGCGCTGCAGCGCCTGCTGGAGCCGCCGGAAGAACGGCGCGTCGGTGTCCGGCAGCAGCACGTCGACGTGAAGCAGCCCGTGCCGCGTGTCGGGCAGCTGCCGCGGCACGCCGAGCTGCCGCGCCGCCGCGACCACGCGCTCGCGCGCCTGCGCCGACACGCTGCCGCGCTCGTTCAGCACGCGGTCGACGGTGGTCGTGCTGACGCCCGCGAGCGCCGCGATCTCGTCGAAGCGCGCGGTGCGCTTGCGCCAGCGCGGCCCGGATTCACCTGCCATGGTCGTCTCCATCGTTGTAGTCGCCATCATCGGGGGCGTGGCGCTGTCGGGAACGCTAAAACGATGGCGAAATTTCGTCAATGTTTCGATTGAGCAGGGGCGGCCAGTCGCCTAATTTTGGTTCCATGGGGGAAGCGCTTGCCGCACTTCCCGCGCACAAGCAAACCAGGAGACACGAGTGGTCCATACCGACGACCAGGCGCACGATCGCACGGCGGCGCGCCGTCAGGAATACCGAATGATCGGCGGCGCCGGCGAGCGCGCGCACGCGGCAGGGCTCGTCAACGCCGAGTGGTACCGGTGCGCGGTGCCGCGGCCGCTGATGAAGCAGTTGATGCAGCGCGGCGACGCGCGTGCGATCCGCGACACGCTGATCTGGTACGCGGCGATCGTGGCCAGCGGCGTGCTCGCGTGGTTTGCGTGGCGTGCGCATTCGGCGTGGGCGATCCCCGCGTTCTTCGTGTATGGCACGCTCTACTGCAGCCCGGCCGACTCGCGCTGGCACGAATGCGGGCACGGCACCGCGTTTCGCACGCGCTGGATGAACGACGCGCTGTACCAGGTCGCGTCGTTCCAGGTGTTCCGCCGCGCGACGGCGTGGCGCTGGAGCCATGCGCGCCATCACACCGACACGCTGGTCGTCGGGCGCGATCCGGAAATCGCCGCGCCGAAGCCGACCGACTGGCTCGCGCTCGCGCTGAACGTCGTCGCGCTGAAGCATGTGGCCGGCGAGCTGCGCAAGATGATCGCGGCCGCGTTCACCGGCCGGCTCGACGACGAGGAGCGCACCTACGTGCCCGAGTCGGAATGGCCGAAGGTCGTGCGCGAGGCGCGCATCCATCTGGCGGTCTATGCGCTCGTGACCGGTGCGTCGCTGTACTGGCACACGCTCCTGCCGCTGCTCTACATCGGCTTGCCGAGCCTCTACGGCGCATGGCTGTACCTGTACTTCGGCCTCACGCAGCACGCGGGCATGCCCGAGAACGTGCTCGATCACCGGCGCAATTGCCGCACCGTGATGATGAATCCGGTGTTCCGCTTCCTGTACTGGAACATGAACTACCACGTCGAGCACCACATGTTCCCGATGGTGCCGTTTCACGCGCTGCCGAAGCTGCACGAGGCCGTGAAGGCCGACATGCCGCCGCCGTACCGCAGCACGCTCGCCGCGTATGCGGAGATCGTGCCGGCGCTGGTCCGGCAGACGCGCGACCCGTCCCATTACGTCGTGCGGCCGGTGCCGGACACGGCGCGCGCGTGATCGACATCGAACAACCCAATCAAGGAGACACGCATCATGACGCAATGGATCGACACCGGCGCGCTCGACGACATCGACGACGAGGACGTCGCGCGCTTCGATCACGCAGGCCGCACGTACGCGATCTACCGGATCGACGGCGAGGTTTATGCAAGCGACGGCCTGTGCACGCACGAGAACGTGCATCTCGCGGACGGGCTCGTGATCGACCATGTGATCGAATGCCCGAAGCACAACGGCCGCTTCGACGTGCGCGATGGCCGGCCGCTGTCCGCGCCCGCGTGCGAGAAGCTGCGCACCTACCGCGCGAAGATCGAGGGCGGCCGGATCCTGATCGAGGTGTGATGCGATGACGAACCACCGTGTGATGGCGATCGTCGGCGCGGGCCATGCGGGCGGCCGCGCGGCGCAGGTGCTGCGCGAGTCCGGCTGGCACGGGCGCATCGTGCTGATCGGCGCGGAGTCGCACCTGCCGTACGAGCGGCCGCCGTTGTCGAAGGGCGTGCTGACGGGCGAGCGCAGCGCGGCGCAGTGCCGGTTGCGCGATCCGGACGCATGGGCGGCCGACGGCATCGAACCGGTCGTCGCGACGGTCGAGCGCATCGATCCGAACGTACGCGAAGTGCGCGTATCCGGCGGCCGGGTGTTCGGCTACGACGTGCTGCTGCTCGCGACCGGCGCTCGCGCGCGCCGCCTCGCGATTCCGGGCGCGGCGCTCGACGGGGTGTTTGCACTGCGCACGCTCGACGACGCGGCGGCAGTCGGCGCGCGGCTCGTGCCCGGCGCGCGGATCGTGCTGATCGGCGGCGGCTTCATCGGTCTCGAAGTCGCGGCATCGGCGCGGCTGCGCGGCTGCCGCGTGACCGTGCTCGACGCGGCGCCGCGCCTGCTCGGGCGCGCGGTGCCGGAGTCGATCGCGGCGCGCGTGCAGGCGCTTCACGAGGAGCAGGGCGTGGCGATCCGCGTGAACCGGAAACCCGTTGCGATCGAGCGGACCTCGGGCGGCGCGCTGGCCGTCGCGCTCGACGACGGCGACACGCTGATTGCCGATACGGTCGTGGCCGGCATCGGCATCGAACCGGCCGACGAGCTGGCGCGCGACGCGGGCCTCGTTGTCGATCGCGGCATCGTCGTGAACGCGCGGCTCGAGACGTCGGCGTGCGGCGTCTATGCGGCCGGCGACGTCGCGGTGTTTCCGAGTGCGTTGTCGGGGCGACCGGTCCGGCAGGAGACATGGCACGGCGCGGAGACCCAGGCGCGCGCCGCCGCGCGCAACATGCTCGGCGCTGACGAACCGTATCGAGAAATGCCGTGGTTCTGGTCGGATCAGTACGACGCGCAGTTGCAGGTGGCAGGGGAGCCGGCGCTCGGTGAACGGTCGGTTGCGCGCGTGCCCGGCGACGATGCGGAAATCCGCTTTCATTTCGACGCGGGCGGACGGCTCGTCGCGGCGAGCGGCTTCGGCCGCGCGTCCGGATTCGTCAAGGAGATGAAGCTGGCGAGGACGCTGGTCGAACGCGGCGCCACGGTGGCACCCGCGGCGGTCGCCGACGCGAGCGTGAAGCTGAAATCGCTGCTGCCGGCGTCGGCCGGCGGGTAGGCGGAACGCGCGATGAAAAACAGCCCGCGGCCTTCCGGCGCGCGGGCTGTGTTGCTTCGTCGATGCAATGGGCCGCGTCAGTGCGGCACGTGCAGTTGCAGATAGAGCACGGCTGCGAGCGAGCCGCCGATCAGCGGGCCGACCACCGGAATCCACGCATAGCGCCAGTCGCTGTCGCGCTTGCCGGGAATCGGCAGCAGCGCATGCATGAGGCGCGGCGCGAGGTCGCGCGCGGGGCTCATCGCATAGCCGGTCGGGCCGCCGAGGGAGATGCCGATGCCGAGCACGAGCAGGCCGACGGGCAGCGCGTCGAGCGCGCCGAGGCCGACTTGCGGCGATGCGAGATACAGCACGCCGAGGATCAGCACGAACGTGCAGATCGCCTCGGTCAGCACGTTGTGCCGGACGCTGCGGATCGCGGGCGCCGTGCAGAACACCGCGAGCTTCAGGTCCGCATCGGCTTCCTTCGCGAAGTGCTGGCGATACGCGAGCCACACAAGCAGTGCGCCCGCCATCCCGCCGAGCATCTGCGCGAGGATGTAGCCGCCGACTTTCGACCACGCGAACTTGCCCGCGAGCGCCAGGCTGATCGTCACGATCGGGTTCAGGTGCGCGCCGCTGAACGACGCGGTCACGTAGACGGCGACGAATACGGCCATCGCCCAGCCCCACACGATCACGATCAGGTCCGCGCCCTTGCCCTTGGTCTTGGCAAGCAGCACGTTCGCGACCGCGCCGTTGCCGAGCAGCACGAGGATCGCCGTGCCGATGAATTCCGCAATATAAGGTGACATGGTTGTCTCTCGTATGTCGCGGCGGACTCGCGCGCTGCGCGGTCCGCCGGTGTTGTTGTATTTCGTCTGGATGGCTGACGATTACTGGGTGTCGTCGGCCCACGCCTTCGCGGCGCGCACCGCACGCTGCCAGCCGGCCATGCAGCGTTCGACCTGCTCCTTCGGCATCGACGGCGAGAAGCGGCGGTCGAGCTGCCACTGGTCGCGCACTTCGTCGAGGTTTTTCCAGTAGCCGATCGCGAGGCCCGCGAGATACGCCGCGCCGAGCGCGGTCGTCTCGGTGATCTGCGGACGCACCGCGTCGACGCCGAGCAGGTCGGCCTGGAACTGCATCAGCAGGTCGTTCGCGCTTGCGCCGCCGTCGACGCGCAGCTCGCCGATACTGATGCCCGAATCGGCTTCCATCGCGGCCAGCACGTCGAGCGACTGGTACGCGATCGAATCGAGCGCCGCGCGCGCGAGGTGCGCGGCCGTCGTGCCGCGCGTGACGCCGAACACCGAGCCACGCGCCCGCGCGTTCCAGTGCGGCGCGCCGAGGCCGGCGAACGCGGGCACGAGATAGACGCCGTCGGTGTGCGGCACGCTCGCGGCGAGCGCCTCGATTTCGGCGGCCGTCTTGATGATGCCGACGCCGTCGCGCAGCCACTGCACGACCGCGCCCGCGATGAAGATGCTGCCTTCGAGCGCGTACTGCACGTCGTCGCCGATCTGCCATGCGATCGTCGTGACGAGGTTGTTCTTCGACTCGATCGGCTTGTCGCCGGTGTTCATCATCAGGAAGCAGCCGGTGCCGTAGGTGTTCTTCACCATGCCCGACGTCGTGCACATCTGGCCGAACAGCGCCGCGTGCTGGTCGCCGGCGATGCCCGCGAGCGGGATCTTCGACGCGAATACGGTGGTCTTCGTATGACCGTAGATTTCCGACGACGCCTTCACTTCCGGCAGCATGCTGCGCGGGATGTCGAGCAGTTCGAGCAGCTCGCTGTCCCACTCGCGCGTATGGATGTTGAACAGCATCGTGCGCGACGCGTTCGTCACGTCGGTCACGTGCAGCTCGTGCTTCGTGAAGTTCCACACGAGCCAGCTGTCGACGGTGCCGAATGCGAGCTTGCCCTGGCGTGCCTTGTCGCGCGCGCCCGGCACGTTGTCGAGAATCCAGCGGATCTTCGTCGCGGAGAAGTACGAATCGATCGGCAGGCCGGTCTTTGCGCGCACCTTCGCTTCGAGGCCCTGCTGCTTCAGCGAGTCGCAGAAGTCGGCGGTGCGGCGATCCTGCCAGACGATCGCGTTGTACACGGGCTGGCCCGTCTCGCGATCCCAGACGATCGTCGTCTCGCGCTGGTTGGTGATGCCGATCGCCGCGATCGACGTGCCGTTCAGGCCCGTGCGCGTGACGGCTTCCGCGGCGACGCCGGCTTGCGTCGACCAGATTTCCTGCGGGTCGTGCTCGACCCAGCCGGGTTGCGGGTAGATCTGTTCGAATTCCTTCTGGGCGATCGACACGATATTGCCCTGGCGATCGAACAGCATCGCGCGGGAACTCGTGGTGCCCTGGTCAAGCGCGAGGATGTACTGGTCCTGCATGTCTCTCATCTCCATCCGTGGATTGGCTTAGTTGTGATGCGCGCCGCATGGTGCGCGGCGCGTCGGTGAGTCAACGTCGGTAAGACAACTGCAACTGCTTTCGGATCACGCGTGCGGCGCGTGCGCGGCGGCGAACCACGCGTCGACCGCGGCCGTCACGGCATCGAGCGTGCCCGGCGCGACGTGCAGGCCGAGCTTCGAGCGGCGCCACAGCACGTCCTGCGCGCAGGTCGCCCATTCGGCATCGCGCAGGTAGCGCAGTTCGGCGTCGTAGATGCCCGGCGCGATTTCGGTGCCGAGATCGGCGAGCGACTTCGCGCCGTCGACCACGCGTTCCGCACGCGTGCCGTAGGCGCGCGCATAACGGCGGGCGAGTGCGGCGGGCAGCCACGGATGACGTTTCGCGAACGTGTTGGCGAATACGTCGAACTTCGCGTTCGCGATGTCGCCGCCCGGCAGCGCGACGCCGGCCGTCCAGGTTTTCGCGTCGCGGCCGAGCGCGCGGCACAGCATGTCGCCGGCTTCTTCCGCGAGCTTGCGGAACGTCGTGATCTTGCCGCCGAACACCGACAGCAGCGGCGCGCCGGCGCCGTCGTCCAGCTCGAGGCGGTAGTCGCGCGTGACGGCCGATGCGTTCGCCGCGTTCTCGTCTTCCAGCAGCGGGCGTACGCCCGAATAGGTCCAGTGCACGTCGGCCGGCGAGATCTTGCGCTTGAAGTAGCGGTTGATCGAATCGCACAGGTACTGCGTCTCGTCGCGATCGATCGCGACCTTGGCGGGATCGTTCGTGTATTCGACGTCGGTCGTGCCGATCAGCGTGAAGTCGTGTTCGTACGGAATCGCGAAGATGATCCGCTTGTCCGGGTTCTGGAAGATGTACGCGTGATCGTGATCGAACAGGCGGCGGGTGATGATGTGGCTGCCCTTCACGAGCCGCACGCTGTGCTGCGCGCCGCGGCCGAGCGCGCCATGCAGCACGTCGCCGACCCACGGGCCGGCCGCGTTCGCGATCGCGCGTGCATGCACGACGCGGATCGAACCGTCGGCGTGCTGCAGCCGCGCTTCCCATTCGTCGCCGCGGCGTTCGGCGGATACCAGCTTCGTGCGCGTCAGGATCTCGGCGCCGCGCTCCTTCGCATCCATCGCGTTCAGCACGACGAGGCGCGCGTCGTCGACCCAGCCGTCCGAATACACGAAGCCGCGCTTGATCGAGTCGATCAGCGGCGCGCCGGCCGCATGGCGGCGCATGTCGATGCCGCGCGAGCCGGGCAGCAGTTCGCGTTTCGCGAGGTGATCGTAGAGGAACAGGCCGATGCGGATCAGCCAGGCCGGACGCAGGTTCGGCATGTGCGGCATCACGAAGCGCAGCGGCCACATGATGTGCGGCGCTGCGCGCAGCAGCGTCTCGCGCTCCTGCAGCGCCTTGCGCACGAGTCCGAACTCGTTGTACTCGAGATAACGCAGGCCGCCGTGAATCAGCTTCGTGCTGGACGACGACGTGTGCGACGCGAGATCGTCCTGCTCGCAGAGCATGACCGACAGGCCGCGGCCGGCCGCATCGCGCGCGATCCCCGCGCCGTTGATGCCGCCGCCGACGACGAGCAGATCGTAGCGATTCGGTTGGGTCACCTGCTGTCCTTATCGTCTGATTGAAATGGACGAACACGAAATGTTCGAATTCGAAATTTAACGAACGAAATCGAAAAAGTAAAGTTCGAAAAAGCGGGGCCAGTAGCGCGCGGCGCGATCCCGGACGATACTGGCGCAATCGACCGTTTCGCGAGGTGAATCATGCGTATTGGGATGTGGGCCGGCGTGTGCGCCGTCCTTCTGGCGGGGTGCAGCACCGGCACGCCGCCGCTTGCCGGCAACTGGCGGGCGCCGTCGTTCGCCGACCTGCAGACGTCGTGCGGCGGCACGGCGCGCGACTGGGGCGCGGACGCGCAGCCGGTCTACTCGACGCTGTACGACGCGTACGTGGCGAAACGGTATCGCGGGCTGACCGAGGCGAACTATTGCGCGTTCGTAAACGAACTTTCGACGCGCTATGCGGCGCCCGACGCGGCGGCGCGCGCCGGCTGGATCGCGTATTTCAACGGTGCACGCGCGCAGGCCATCAGCTGGCGGGCGGCGGTCGATCCGACGCTGCGCGGCGGCTGAAGCCGGCCGCGGCCTGGTGAGGCGAACCGGCGGGGAAGCGGAAACGACCGTGCGGCCGGGGATCCGGCCGCACGGTCAGGTCAGGAACAGCGGGGTTTCACGAATAGCGGTACTTGATGGATCGGAGCGCCGCGTCGCCGGTCTCGGTCACGCAGTATTTGCGCCCCGAGCCGAGTCCTTCCAGGCGGACGAGCTGCTGTTCGAGCAGTGTATCCAGTTCATCCCGATCCATGTCGCGCTGATCAGGCGCGTCCTTTACAAGCAATAGCGTGGCGAATTCATGCGGACTCAGCATCGTTCTCTCCATGGCAACCGGACTGCCCGCGCGGCCGGCGCAAACGCCGACGCACGATACCCCGCGGGGTATGGCTTGGGGGGAAAGCTGTATTCGCCGGCCCTGCGGTTTGCACCCGCCCTGGCACAGGCGGATCGGGCGAACGGGCCGGGGAACTGGAGTCTAGTCGAGCGCGCGGGCAACGACAAATCGTGCCCCGTTAATTTTCCGTTTGACAGGAGAATGCGTCGCAAGCGGTCCGCTCGCGGCGCCAACTTCTTGATTTCACTTGAAGTTTCGGGTGCGGTGCAGCATCGCTGGCGCCCTCGCAGGCGTCATTCCGCGACATACACCTGAGTGCCGGCGGCGGCCACCGTGTCGGCCATCTCGGGCGGCAGCGGCTTGTCGGTGAAAAGCGCGTGCACCTGGCTCAGGTGGCCCTGGCGCACCAGCGCCGGGCGGCCGACCTTCGAATGGTCGGTGACGAGGTAGACCGTGCGCGCATGCTGCATGATCGCCTCGGCGACGCGCACCTCGCGCGTGTCGAAGTCGCGCAGCGTGCCGTCGGCCTCGATCGCCGACGTGCCGATGATCGCGTAGTCGACCTTGAACTGGCGGATGAAGTCGATCGCGAGTTCGCCGACGATGCCCTTGTCCCACGGCCGCACGATGCCGCCCGTGATCAGCACCTCGCAGTCGGGGTAGCCGCTCATCATCGACGCGACGTTCAGGTTGTTCGTGATCACGTGCAGCCCGTGGTGGCGGTTCAGCGCGCGCGCGACTTCCTCGGTCGTCGTGCCGAGGTTGATGAACAGCGACGCCTGGTCGGGGATGTGCGATGCCGCGAGCGCCGCGATGCGCCGCTTCTCGTCGTGGAACATCCGCTGGCGCGCCGTGTACGACACGTTCTCCGAGCTGGTCGGCAGGCTCGCGCCGCCGTGGTAGCGGCGCAGCAGGTTCAGGTCGGCGAGCCAGTTCACGTCGCGGCGGATCGTCTGCGGCGTCACCGCGAAGTGCGCGGCGAGATCGTCGACGGTCACGAAGCCGTCGCGCTGCACCCATTCGAGCAGTTCCTGCTGGCGCGCGTTGAGGGTGAGGCGGGGATCTCGGGTCATGGCTCGATGGTCGTGTCGTGAGACGGAGCGGGTATTGTAAGGGCGGCAACGGCGTTCGGCCGGCCTGGCCGGCACGGTCGCCCGAAATTCATGCGGAAATCGCATGGATTCATGTGACAAATGAATTTGTGCGATTGCGCTGATCGCGCTGCAATGGCGGACTGCCCGCGCACGCGGGCACGCGGGCACGCGTTCGGCGCGTTCATTCAGCTTTCGACGAGGTGGCATCGATGACTGGCTTCAACTGGCACAACCCGTATCCGACGACCCGCATCCCGGTATTCGCGCGCAACGTCGTGTCGACGTCGCACCCGCTCGCCGCGCAGGCCGGGCTGCGGATGCTGTGGAAAGGTGGCAACGCGGTCGACGCGGCGCTGGCCGCCGCCGCCGCAATTGCCGTCGTCGAACCCGTGTCGTGCGGGCTCGGGGGCGACGCGTTCGCGCTCGTGTGGGACGGCGAGCGGCTGTCCGGTCTGAACGCATCGGGCGTTGCGCCGGCCGCGTGGAACGTCGACTATTTCCGCAAGCGCCACGGCGAGGATGCGCACGGCATCGCGAACAAGCCGATGCGCGGCTGGGATACCGTCACCGTGCCGGGCGTGATCGCGGGCTGGGAGGCGCTGCACGCGAAGTTCGGCTCGCTGCCGTTCGCGGACCTGCTCGAGCCGGCGATCGAGATCGCGGAGCGCGGTTATGCGGTGCCGCCGATCGTCGCGCACAAGTGGGCGGCCGCCGTGCCCGCGCTGCAGGGCCTGCCGGGCTTCGCGGAGACCTTCATGCCGCGCGGCCGTGCGCCGCTCGTCGGCGAACGCGTGTGCCTGCCGGGCCATGCGCAGACGCTGCGCACGCTCGCGAAGGATGGCGCCCGTGCGTTCTATGAAGGCGCGCTCGCCGAGCGCATCGCCGCGTTCGCCCGCGAAGGCGGCGGCGCGCTGACCGAAGCCGACCTGCGCGCATACCGGCCGGAATGGGTCGAGCCGATCGGCAAGCGCTTCGGCCGTCACACGATTCACGAGATCCCGCCGAACGGGCAGGGCATCGCCGCGCTGATCGCGCTCGGGATCGCCGAGCATGCGGGCGTGACCGATTGGCCGCTCGATTCGGTCGATTCGCAGCACCTGCAGATCGAGGCGATGAAGCTCGCATTCGCGGACGTCTATCGTTACGTCGCCGATCCGCGCGCGATGGAAGTGACGCCCGGGCAGATGCTCGACGATGCGTATCTCGCCGAACGCGCGAAGCAGATCGATCCCGCGCGCGCGACGCACGTCGGCGCCGGCCGCCCGCATTCGGGCGGCACGATCTACCTGTCGGCGGCCGACGAGCGCGGGATGATGGTGAGCTTTATCCAGTCGAACTACATGGGCTTCGGCTCGGGGCTCGTGGTGCCGGGCACCGGCATTGCGCTGCAGAATCGCGGGTACGGCTTCTCGATGGATCCGGCTTCGCCGAACGTCGTCGCGGGCGGCAAGCGGCCGTTCCACACGATCATCCCGGCGTTCGTGACCGAGGAGGTCGACGGCCGCACCGAGGCCGTGATGAGCTTCGGCGTGATGGGCGGCGACATGCAGCCGCAAGGCCATCTGCAGACTATCGTGCGGATGCTTGGCCATGGGCAGCAGCCGCAGGCCGCCTGCGATGCGCCGCGCTGGAAGGTCAACCGCGACTTCACGCTCGACGTCGAATCGACGATGAATCGCGCGACGGTCGACGCGCTGGCCGCACGCGGCCATACGATCAAGTCGATCGACGATCCTTACATGGATTTCGGTTCGGGGCAGTTCATCTGGCGTCTCGATCGCGACGATCGCGAGCGCGGCTACGTGGCCGCGAGCGACAGCCGGCGCGACGGTCTGGCGGCCGGCTTCTGACGGTTCGCCGCCGTTTCATGCGCTCGACGGGCGGCCGAACGGCCGCCCGTTTCGTTTGGTGCGGCCGTTCTGCTGAACGGCTGCAAGCAGTTCGAAGGACTCGTCTAACGAACGGCAACAGACGCCGTGGAACCGCGCCTTTCCGGTATGGTCAGTGCTCTGGAGCACGAACGTCAAAGTCCGGCTAAGATGCCAGGATGGTTCGGCCGGACCAATTCACTAGAAACGCAAGTAATACGCCGCCTGCGGGATGGTCGGCGCCTGTGCCGAAGGCATGGGCCGGCCCCCGCGCGACGACTGGGAGCGCACCACCATGGACACTAAAACGACGCATGTCATGCCGTGGCGAATCGAGGACATCGACCTGAACCGGATCGATCGTCAGCGTGCCGCCGCGAACGAGGATCTGCTGCTGCTGCTGTGCGCGTCGTCGTTCATCGAAAGCGGCTCGGATCTCTACACGAGCAATCTGAGCGAATTCTTCAACGACGATCCTGAAGTATCCGAGTGGCTCAACAATGCATGGGAGCACGAAGAATTGCAGCACGGCCGCGCGCTGAAGGCGTACATCGCGCACGTGTGGCCCGAGTTCGACTGGGATACCGCGTTCGCGAATTTCTTCGCCGAGTATTCGAAGACCTGCAAGGTCGAGGCATTCGAGAAGACCCGCGCGCTCGAGATGGTCGCGCGCTGCGTCGTCGAGACGGGCACGGCCACGCTCTATCGTGCGATCAACGAGTGCTCGGACGAACCCGTGCTGAAGGAAATCACCGACAACATCCGCACCGATGAAGTGCGTCACTACAAGCACTTCTTCAAATTCTTCAAGAAGTACAACAAGCTCGAAGGCAATGGCCGGCTCGCCGTGCTCGGCGCGCTGGCGCGCCGCGTGATGGAAATCAAGAACGAGGATTCCGAGATCGCGCTGCGCCACGTGTTCGCGGTTCGTTATCCGGATCGCGTCGGCGACAGCCAGTACAACCGCGAGCGCGCCGCGCGCATCAGTACGCTCGTGCGGCGCAACCTGTCGGCCGACATGTGCGTGAAGATGCTGCTCAAGCCGCTCGACCTGCCCGCGAAGATCCAGCCGGGCGTCCACTATCCGCTCACGAAGATCACGCGGCACGTATTCCTGCGCTGAGCTTCGCGGCGAGGCCCCGTCTGGCGTATGCTGCCGCATCGTCATCCGATCTTGATCCGCACCGGGGCCACGCCACCATGACCGATACCCATCGCCACGCGCTCGAACAATGGACGTTCGACGCGTGGCCGCCGGCCGTCGTATCGCTGTTCGACGGCACCGCGCTCGAGCGTCATGCCGATATCGCCGCATCGCTGATCGTCGCGACCGACGACGGCCAGTTGCGCACGACGCTGCTCGGCGTCGGCGAGATCTATGCGCACGATGCGCGCACGCTGCTGCTGGCGTTATGGCCGCAATCGCGTGCGGCGCGCGCGCTCGCGCAACGGCGCGCGGCCGCGTTGACGCTCGTCGCGGACGGCGCATTCTTTCAGGCGCAATTGAGGATCGAGCCGCTCGAAGGCGACTTCGGCGGACTGGCCGGATTCGCTGCGACGATCGCGCACGGCGATGCGCAGCGGGTCGGTTATGCGCGTCTCGCGACAGGCGTCACGTTCACGCTGGAAGGGGAGCGCGCCGCGGTGCTCGCGCGCTGGCAACGCCAGGTCGAGCACCTGCGGCGCGCGGCGGCGCGGCTTCAGTGACCGCGCTGGCCGCTGCGCGACGAACGGTTGCGGTTCGGGTGCGCGGCGTTGCCGTTCGCGGGGCGCGCGCTGTTGCCGCCGCCCGCCGGGCGTCCGCCGTTGCTGCCGGCACCGCCTTGCGTGCGCGGCTTCGCGGCCTTCTGCTGCGATGCTTTCGGTTGCGCGCTGCCGTCGCGCTTCGCGGCCGGCTGGCCTGAGCCGCTTGCGCGCGGCTGGCGATTGCCGCCACCGCCGCCACCGCCGCCACCGCCGCGCGGCTGCTGCTGCCCACGGCGCTGCTGGATCGGCTCCGGCTTCGCGTTCGGATCGGGTTCGAAGCCCGGGATCACTTCCTGCGGAATCTCGCGCTTGATCAGCCGCTCGATGTCGCGCAGCAGCTGCTTCTCGTCGACGCACACGAGCGACACGGCTTCGCCGGTCGCGCCCGCGCGGCCCGTGCGGCCGATCCGGTGCACGTAATCCTCGGGCACGTTCGGCAGGTCGAAGTTGACGACGTGCGGCAACTGGTCGATGTCGATCCCGCGCGCGGCGATATCGGTCGCGACGAGCACCTGCAGCGTGCTGTTCTTGAACTCGGCAAGCGCGCGTGTGCGGGCCGACTGGCTCTTGTTGCCGTGGATCGCCATCGCGCTGATGCCGTCCTTCGTCAGCTGTTCGGCGAGCCGGTTCGCGCCGTGCTTGGTGCGCGTGAACACAAGCACCTGGAACCAGTTGTGTTCGCGGATCAGGTGCGTGAGCAGTTCGCGCTTGCGATCGCGGTCGACCGGATGGATCTTCTGCGCGACGCTCTCGGCGGTCGTGTTGCGGCGCGCGACCTCGATCAGCGCGGGCGAGTCGAGCAGGCTGTCGGCGAGCGCCTTGATCTCGTCGGAGAAGGTTGCCGAGAACAGCAGGTTCTGGCGCTGCGGCGGCAGCTTCGCGAGCACACGCTTGATGTCGTGGATGAAGCCCATGTCGAGCATCCGGTCGGCTTCGTCGAGCACGAGGATGTCGAGATCCGACAGGTCGATCGTCTTCTGCTGCATGTGGTCGAGCAGGCGCCCCGGCGTCGCGACGACGATGTCGACGCCGCGCTTGAGCGCATCGATCTGCGGATTGATGCTGACGCCGCCGAACATCACGGTCGAGCGCAGCTTCAGGTACTTGCTGTAGGCACGGACGCTTTCCTCGACCTGCGCGGCGAGTTCGCGCGTCGGCGTGAGGATCAGCGCGCGCACCGCGCGCTTCGCGCCGCGATGCTCGGCGTAGAACGTGTGCAGGCGCTGCAGGATCGGCAGCGTGAAGCCGGCGGTCTTGCCGGTGCCTGTTTGTGCGCCGGCGAGCAGGTCGCCGCCGCCGAGCACGGCGGGGATCGCCTGCTGCTGGATCGGAGTCGGCGACGTGTAGCCGAGCTCGTTGACCGCCTTGACAAGCGGTTCGGCCAGGCCGAGAGATTCGAAAGACATAGATACCACTCTTGAGTTTTATGATCGGCGACACCTCGCGCGGCCCGCGCGGGGACTGGCGTCGCAAAAAGCAAAGGGGCGCGGCTGCGGTTTCCCGCAGCCGCGCCCCGTTTGCGTCACGCGTTATTTAGTCAAGCGGCGCGGAACGCAGGTCGCTCACCTGTTGCGGCGAGATCGGCGTACCGTTGTTGCCCCACGACATCCGGATATACGTTACAACGGCTGCGACTTCCTGGTTCGACAGCGACTGCGCGAACGGCGGCATGCCGTACGGACGCGGATTCTTGAACGTGCTCGGCGGATAGCCACCGTTCAGCACCATGCGGATCGGGTTGACAGCCGATTCCATCATGATCGAATGGTTGCCCGCGAGCGGCGGATAGGCCGGCGGCTTGCCCGCGCCGGTTTCGGCGTGGCAGGTCGCGCAGTTGTCGGCGTAGATCTTCTTGCCCTGATCGAACAGCGCATTGCCGAACTGCTTCGACGGCTCGTACTGCATGTTCTTCGGCGCTTCAGCCTTCTGCGGGATCGACTTCAGGTACGTCGACATCGCACGCGTATCTTCGTCGGTCATGTACTGCAGGCTGTTGTGGACCACGTCCGCCATCGGGCCGAACACCGCGCCCTTCTGCGACACGCCGGCCTGCAGCAGGTCGGACAGCTCCTGTACGTGCCAGTCGCCGAGGCCGAGTTCCTTGTCGTTCGTCAGCGACGGCGCATACCAGTTCTGCAGCGGGATCAGGCCGCCTGCGAACGCCGACGAGTTCACCGGGCCGCCCATCATGTTGATCGACGTGTGGCACATCGAGCAGTGGCCGAGGCCTTCGACGAGGTAGGCGCCGCGGTTCCATTCGACCGACTTCGTCGGATCCGGCTTGTACTCGCCTTCCTTGAAGAACAGCGTGCGCCAGCCGATCAGCAGGTTGCGGTTGTTGAACGGGAACTTCAGTTCGTGCGGACGGCTCGGCACCGACACCGGCGGGACCGAACGCAGGTACGCGTAGATCGCGTCCGAATCCGAGCGCGTGACCTTCGTGTAGCTCGCGAACGGGAAGCCCGGGTAGAGCAGGCTGCCGTCCTTCGAGCGACCCGTGTGCATCGCGCGGTAGAAGTCGTCCGACGTCCACTTGCCGATGCCGTCCTTGTCGTCCGGCGTGATGTTCGGCGTGTACATCGTGCCGAACGGCGTCGCCATCGGCAGGCCGCCCGCGAACGACTTGCCGCCGCGCACGGTGTGGCACGCGATACAGTCGCCGACGCGCGCGAGGTATTCGCCCTTCTTGATCAGCGCGGCCTGGTCGGCCGGCGTGGCCGCGACGGCGGCAGCGCCGTGCAGCGTATCGTTGCCCGGCCACAGGACCGGCACGAGGGCGGCAGCCGCGACGATCGCGACAGCCGAGAGTGCAAACAGGGACTTGCGTTTCATTGTGTCTGTCTCCCTTGCCTTATTGCGGTTCGCTGCCGCAGGCGAGCGGAGTCTTCATCGAGCGCGCCGGGGCCGGCACGGGGTTGGCGGGCGCCGGTTGCGCGGCGAGCCATGCGGTCACGGCCGTCACGTCTTCGTCGGAAAGCTTCGCCGCGATGTCGTGCATGCAGTCCGGTGCCTTCGCGTGGCGGTTGCCCGAGCGCCATGCGCCGAGCTGTGCGCTCAGGTAATCGGCGTGCAGGCCGACGAGGCCCGGGATCGCCGGCTGCATGCCGGTCAGCCCTGCGCCGTGGCAGGCCACGCAGGCCGGCAGCTTGCGGGACGGGTCGCCCTGCGTGACGAGCTGCTTGCCGCGTGCGAGCGTGGCGGCCGGCAGCGTCGGCTTCGCCGGCGCCGGGTACGGCGGACGCTCGGCCGAGAAGTGCTCGGCGATTTCGCGCAGGTAGTCGTCGTTCAGGTAGGTCAGCAGGTAGTTCATCGGCGGGTACTTGCGCCGGCCGTCACGGAAGTTGACGAGCTGGTTGTACAGGTACTCGGCCGGCTTGCCGGCAAGACGCGGGAAGTAGTCGTTGTCCGTGCCCTGGCCGTGGACGCCGTGGCATGCGGTACAGCCGCGCACGCGCTCGGCCATCGTATCGGGTGCCTTGAGCGGCGCCTGCTGGGCGTGCGCTTGCTCCGTGGGCTTGGTCTGCGCTTGGGCAGCGCTCATAAGGCCCGCTCCGCCGATCAACAGAACGGCGAGCAGCGGACGGAAGAGGCGTCTTGAAGACACACGAGACTCCATGATTATTCGTCGGGGACCTTGTCCGGGCTACGATCGGCTCGGCGCATGGACGGCAGGACAGCCGGGCTGCTGCGACGCGGCATTCTATCATCGATGGGTAATGACGGCTATTTGGCAAAAGGACAACGGTTCCTGTCTGTTTGCGACTTGCGACAATTTGACGCGTATTGCACGGCGGCGAAGTGAACCGGCGTGCGCTTTCGCCATCGAAGACCGTACACTCGCGGGTCGCGCGGCGCCGCCTCCGCCGCAGGTCCAGTCATTTCTCCCGTTTCCGGATTCATCGATGACGTTTTCTACCGTGCCGTTGCCTCGTTCCCGCTGTCTGTCCCGTTGCCGCCGCGCCGCCGGCCAGCCGTTTCCGGGAGGGTGCGCGCAATGAAGTTCGACAGCTTGTGGATCGGGCAGGTCGCGCTCGCGGCGCTGATGGACGCCGCGTTCGCGATGGCGGTCGGCTCGGCGCTGCTCAAGGCGTGGCTCGGCAAGGACGGCGCGCGGCCGGTCGTCTCGCCTTCGCATCCCGCGTGGTTGCGCGCACAACATTCGCTGGTCGCGGCGGCGCTGGCGCTCGTGCTCGCGGATCTCGGCTGGCTGCTCTACGAGGCCGCGACGATGAGCGGCGCTGGGCTCGGCGGCGCGTTCGCCGCGATTCCGACCGTGCTGATGCAGACGCACGCGGGTTTCGCGTGGAGCGTCGCGTTCGCCGGCGCGGTGGTGCTCGCGATCGTCGCGCTGGCGAAGCCGGAGGGCCCGGGCGCGCACGCGGTGCTGTGGCTCGCGGTGATCGTGGTCGCGGCCGGCAAGGCATCGCTCGGCCATGCGGCCGATACGGGCGCGCTATCCGCGGCGGTCGGCGTGCAGACGCTGCACCTGCTCGCGACGGCCGTGTGGGGCGGCCTCGTGCTCGCGGGCGGGCTCGCGGTGCTGCCGGCGCTCGGTTCGTCGGTCGCACGCGGCGCGCTGATCCGCATCGGCCAGCAACTGTCGCGTACGTCGATCATCGCGGTCGTATTCTTGCTCGGGACGGGCGTGCTCAATGCGCTGCGTGGGCTCGGCGACTCGCTCGCGCCGCTGGACGGCAGCACGTGGGGGCGCGTGTTGCTGCTGAAGCTGCTGCTCGTCGCGCTCGCGCTCGTGCTCGGCGGCCTGAACCGCTTCTCGGCGCTGCCGCGGCTGCGCCGCACCGCGTCGACCGAGGATGCGCACACGTTCCGCAATATCCTGCATCTCGAAGGGATGACGATGATCGGCGTGTTCGTCGCGGCCGCCGTGCTGTCGTTCAGCGTGCCGGGGTTCGCGTCGCTCGGCTGACGGCGGGTTCCGCGCGGCGCGACGCAAGGCCGCCGGCGCGTGCCCGGCACGTGCCCGGCACGTGCCGCTCGTCGCGCCGCTCACGTAAAACGGCCGCCTGTCGGGCGGCCGTTCCGAAGTCGATGCGTACCGCGCGGGCCGCAGCCGCGCGCGATGCGCATCGCGCTCACCACTCGGCGACGCTGCCGTCCGCGTGGCGCCACACCGGGTTGCGCCAGCGGTGGCCCGTCTTCGCCATCTCGCGCACCTTTTCCTCGTTGACGTCGATGCCGAGCCCCGGGCCCTGCGGGATCGCGACGAAGCCGTCTTCGTAGCGGAACACCTCGGGGTTGCGCAGGTAGTCGAGCAGGTCGTTGCCCTGGTTGTAGTGGATGCCGAGGCTCTGCTCCTGGATGAACGCGTTGTAGCTGACCGCATCGAGCTGCAGGCACGCGGCGAGCGCGATCGGGCCGAGCGGGCAGTGCAGCGCGAGCGCGACGTCGTAGCTCTCCGCGAGCGTCGCGATCTTGCGGCACTCGGTGATGCCGCCTGCGTGCGACGCGTCGGGCTGGATGATGTCCACGTAGCCGCCCGCGAGGATGTGCTTGAAGTCCCAGCGCGAGTACAGCCGTTCGCCGAGCGCGATCGGCGTGTTGGTCTGGTTGACGATGTCGCGCAGCGCCTCGGCGTTCTCCGACAGCACGGGCTCCTCGATGAACATCAGCTTGTACGGGTCGAGCTCCTTCGCGAGCACCTTCGCCATCGGCTTGTGCACGCGACCGTGGAAGTCGACGCCGATCCCGACGTGCGGGCCGACCGCGTCGCGCACGGCTGCGACGTTCGCGATCACCTGCTCGACCTTGTCGTAGGTGTCGACGATCTGCAACTCCTCGGAGCCGTTCATCTTCACGGCCTTGAAGCCGCGCTCGACGACCGCGCGCGCATTGTTCGCAACGTCGCTCGGCCGGTCGCCGCCGATCCACGAATACACCTTGATGCGATCGCGCACCTGGCCGCCGAGCAGCGCGTGCACCGGCACGCGGTGATGCTTGCCCTTGATGTCCCACAGCGCCTGGTCGACGCCCGCGATCGCGCTCATCATGATCGGGCCTCCGCGGTAGAAGCCCGCGCGGTACATCACCTGCCAGTGATCCTCGATCAGCAGCGGGTCGCGGCCGACGAGGTAGTCGGCCAGTTCCTGCACCGCGGCCTCGACCGTGTGCGCGCGGCCTTCGACGATCGGCTCGCCCCAGCCGACGATGCCCTCGTCGGTTTCGATCTTGAGGAACAGCCAGCGCGGCGGGACGACGAAAGTTTCGAGGCGGGTGATTTTCACGATACGAGTCTCCATGGTTGACCGGCGCGGGCGCTCGGGCGCAGCGCACGGTCGCGTGCTTTCTCGGTTATCCTAGCGTATCCCGATAAAAAATAGTATTAATAGCACTATTGTGCAGATAGTGGGCTGCCGGCACGCGGGCCCAACGGAGAACGATCATTCAACACGACCTGCATGGACAGACGGCCTTTCGGCTTGCGACGGCGATCCTGCGCGGCGACTATCCGCCCGAATCGCTGCTCCCAAGGGAGCCCGACCTGATGGAACTGTACGGCGTGAGCCGCACGGTGATGCGCGAGGCGCTGCGCACGCTGACGTCGAAGGGGCTCGTGGAATCGCGGCCGAAGGTCGGCACGCGCGTGCGGCCGCGCCATGCGTGGAACCTGCTCGACGCCGACCTGCTCGACTGGTACGCGCGCGTCGCGCCGCCGCTCGCGTTCGCGCTGAAGCTGCAGGAGATGCGCGAAATGATCGAGCCGTATGCGGCCGCGCTTGCCGCGCGCGCGCATACGCCGGAAGCGTTCGGCGCGATCGACGACGCAGCGCGCGCGATGGCCGATGCACGCAACGTCGACGAATGGGTGCGCGCCGACCTGCGCTTTCACCTGAGCGTGCTCGCGGCCGGCGGCAACGAACTGCTGGTGCCGCTCGGCGCGCTGATCGATCGCACGCTCGAGGCGCAACTGCATCTGAATGCGCGCCGCGCGGACGTGTACAACGCGTCGCTCGCCGAGCATACGGCCGTCAGCGACGCGATCCGCGTGCGCGACGAGGACGGCGCGCGCCGCGCGATGGCGGCGCTGCTCGCGGTGACGCGCGCGCGGATCGAGATGTCGTGACGGGACGGGGCGGCGCCGTCAGGCGGCGTTTGCGCAGCCGCCCGGCTTGTGGATGCGCTCCGTCGATGCCGGGTACTTCGCGAGCAGGCTCGGCGGCCGCCGCGGGCGCACGACCAGGTCGCCGCCGCAGTTCGGGCAGCGGCCTTTCAGCACGTCGTCGGCGCAGGTCGCGCAGAATGTGCACTCAAACGTGCAGATGCGCGCATCTGCCGAATCGGGCGGCAGGTCCTTGTCGCAGCATTCGCAGCCGGGGCGCAGTTCGAGCATGATGGTTTTCCTTGGTTGGGGAGGGTCAGGACGGGCGCTGCCGGACATTGCGCGCGGCGCATGTGCGCGCTACTGTACCCGCTTGAATCGGCCTGGCCAACAGCGTCCGTCCGGGCGCCGTCGACGCGCACGGGCCGCATCGGGAGACGACCATGCTTTATCGCGGAAGCTGTCACTGTGGAGACGTCAAGTTCGAAGTGGAAGGCGACCTGCAGGGCGTCATGGCGTGCAACTGCTCGATCTGCCAGCGCAAGGGTGCGCTGATGTGGTTCGTGTCGCGCGACCACATGAAACTCCTCACGCCCGACGAGAATCTCGCGACCTACCTGTTCAACAAGCACGTGATCAGCCATCGCTTCTGCAAGCGCTGCGGGATGCATCCGTTCGCCGAGGGCGTTCATCCGAACGGCACCGCGATGGCCGCGATCAACGTGCGCTGCCTCGAGGATGTCGACCTCGACACGCTGCCCGTCACGCACTACGACGGCCGCTCGCACTGAGCGGCGTGCCGTCGCGTGAACGTACGTGCCGCGGTCAGGACGGCCGCCCCGCGGCGGCGCCTGGCGCGGGCATTTCCGCCTGCGGCGCGGGGTCCGCGCCGTGCGTGCCGGTGGCGGCCGGACGTTCGATCAGCGGCGCGAGCGCCGGCGCCATCGACTTCAGCAACTGCACGGCCATTGCGCTCGTGAAGTCGTAGCGCGCCGCGTACGGTTCGTGCGCGGTCGCCGTCAGGACCCCGAAGAACCGGTCGCCGATCACGAACACGAACGTGCCGCTGCGGTTCACCTTGCGCGACTCGATCAGCCGCGCGCCGCGCGCGTAGACGTTGAAGCGCTGGTCGCCCGTCCCGGTCTTGCCGTATACCTCGAGCGTCTTGCCGTCGGGCAGCGTGAAGCCGCCCGCGAGGCGGCGCGCGGTGCCGCTGAGCACGACGTCGCGCAGCAGCGTGTGCGCCACGTTGACGATTTCCGGCGACAGCATCGGCTGAGGCTGTGCGGCCGCGCGCACGAAGCGCGTCTCGTACGGTGTGCCCTTCGCGAAGTCGAGCCGCGTGATCGTCTCGGTCGGCGCTTTCTGGCCGCCGTTCGCGATCAGGCCGATCAGTTTCGCGAGCGCGTCGGGCTGGTCGCCCGATGCGCCGATCGCGGCCGCGTAGGACGGCGTGACTTCCGCGAACGGGTAGCCGAGCGCGCGCCACGACTTCGTGATCTCCGCGTACGCGCGCAGCTCGACCATGCGGCGGATGCGGCGGTCCTGGGTCGCGTGGTAGCGCGTCTTGTACAGCCACGAGTACGTGTAGAAACGCGCATCGCGGCTCTCGCGCTGGACCTCGCCGAGCGACGCGCTCGGGTGCGCGCGCAGGTAGTTGAGCGTCCACAGCGCGAGCGGGTGCACGCTCGCGATATAGCCGCGATCGTTGAGGTTGAAGCGGTCGATCGCGTACTTCGCGTAGAGCGCGGCGAGATCGTCGTCGGACAGCGTCGCGGCCGGCGTGCCCTTCAGTTGCGCGCGCATCTGCGCATTGAACCAAGCGAGCGATTCGTTCGGCGCGACGCTGCGCAGCACCGTCGCGATCTTCGGCGGTGACTTGCGCACGTCCTTCAGCATCAGCGCCAGCGCGTCGTCGGGTGCCTTGCCCGCATAGCGCGTGTAGTAGCGCTTCACGTAGACCTGGCTTTCGCCGTCGACGAACTGCTGCAGGTAATGCCGACGTTGTTCGGGATCGCCGAGCCACGACGACGACGGGCCGGCCGCCTGCAGCGTCTCGTAGTGGACGATGTCGCGCATCAGCCGCACGAATACGAGGTTGACCGAATGCTCGAACGCGGTATGCAGCGTCAGGATGCGGCCGTTGTCCGACTTCTCGAAGTTCGAGAACACCTGCGCGCCGCCGCCCGTGTAGAACACGTCGGGGCTCGCCGAATACTTGCGTTCGACGGCCGCGTCGAGCATCGCCTGCAGCGAGCGGTCGCGCGTATGCGACAGATAGTCGAGTGCCCAGCGCGACAGCCCGTCGACCGGGTCGGGCTTCACGCGCGCAAGCTCCGCGTTCGACAGGTTCGCATAGCGCGCATGCAGGTCGGAGACGATCTGCAGGTACGTGATCAGCGTGCGCAGTTTCGCGGTCGAGCCGAGGTTGATGCGGCCGCCGCGATTCACGTCGAACGGCTCGTTCACGCTGTCGGTCTGCACGCGCAGCATGTTCGCGCCGTTGCGGCGTTCGTACAGCGTGAAGCTGTACGTGAGATGCGACGGGTCGTCCTTCGGCGCGAGCATCTCGTAGCCGTAGAGGCCGGCGGCCTGCGCGCCGTCGCGCGTCGATGCCTTCGCGAGCCGCTCGGCGACGGCCTGCTGCACGCCGTTGTCGAGCGTGCTGGTCGCCTCCAGGTCGAGCAGGTCGAGCTGGTACACGTCGCTGATGCCGAGTGCCGACAGCAGCGACGCGCGCGCGGACGTCACGGCCTTGCGCGACACGAACGACTGCACCCGCGCGGCGGCAGGCGGCGCACTGCGTTCGATCTGCGCGGACAGCGCGGCATCGCGCAATGCAGGCGAGATCACGCCGCCGTTCGACAGCAGCCGCAGGTAGCTGTCGGTCAGCCGCTGCAGCGCCGGATAGCCGCGGTTGAGGAAGTACGACGGCGCGCGCTGCGCGATGATCAACGACAGCACCTCGCGGAACGTCTTGCCCTGTTCGTCGACGTTGTCGCCGGTCGTCGGCGCGGACAGGATCCGGTTCACTTCGTTGAAGTCGCGGCCGTACCAGGCGGCGAGACCGTCGCCGATGCCGGTGATTTCGCCGATATGCGGCCGCGCGGCGAGCGGCACCGAGTTCAGGTAGCGCACGACGATCGTGCGGCGCGCGAGCATCGTCTGCGGGCCGTTCAGATACGCGCGAACCGACGCCGACGCGATCTGCCGCAGCTTCTCGGGCGGCGTCGCGGTGCGGCCTTCGGGCGAATGGCGGAACTTCTCGATCTGGGTCGCGAGCGTGCTGCCGCCCGGGCGCGCCTGGTGACGGTTGACGACGTGCAGCGCCTGGTCGGCGAGCGCGCGGCTGAAGCGCCCCCAGTCGATCGCCGGGTTGCGGTTCGGTTCGTTCGCGTCGAGCAGGTAGCGATCCTCGATGAACAGCAGCGAATCGACGACCACGCGCGGCACCGTGTCGAAGTCGGCATAGACGCGCTGCGGGAACACGGTCGCGAACAGCGGCGCGCCGGTCGAATCGAACAGCATCAGGCCCGTCTGGTCCTTTTCTTCGTAAGGGAGGAACAACCCGCGCTCGCCGAGCGACAGCATCCGTTGCGAATCGCGCGCCTGCTTGCCGACGACGAAGCCGCGCGCGAGCAGCCGCTCCTGGAACGACGGAATCATCGCGTAGCCGAGGCGCTGGTCGTAGGGGCCGTTCGCGGGGAAGCGGATGTGATCGCTCGGGCCCGTTTCGACCGTATAGCCGACATCGCGGGTGAGCTCGGACAGGTAGCGTGCCTGCAGCCGGGATGTTTCGATCTCGGTCTGCACGAGCCGCGCGACGATCGCGAGCGCGATCAGCAGCGCGGCCAGCAAAGACCATTTGACCCACGTCCAGACCGATGCGAGACCGGTCACGCGCGGAAGGATACGATTAAGCGGCCGATTCATGACGGCATCTCCCTGAGGGGAGGGCTCCGGCCGCACCCCATTAAGGATTAGTGTAGTCCTCAACCGCGTGCTGCCAAGGGCGGTTCACTACCGAGATGCGCCGATGCAACGCACGTACCTGTGACGTGCGGCAGCCGGCGTTGCGGTGCGGCGGCGCGCGCCGTCGCGGGCTAACGTTTGCGCGTTCCGCCACCGAAGCGTCCGCGTGACAAGGGGGCGGCCGGCAGGCTCGGGCGGCCGGGCAGGCGGTCGATGCACCGGTTTCGTGCGCTGCGGTATCGCAGCAAATCGGGCCGTATCCTGTTCGCGAAATCGTGGCCGGCGCGCGGCGACGCTACGGGTTTCCGCGATAGTCGTGCATGCCGGCAGAGGATAGGATCGCCGGATCTGCGGCGCATTTCCGCTTTCGCCGGGTGTCCCATGCCGATCCATCCCGTCGCGCTCGTTTGCACGGCCATCCTCGGGCTGCTGTTGTTCGGGCTCGGGCTCGTCGTGTCCGTCTCGCGCTTCCGGCACACCACCGGATTCGGGTGTGCGCCCGATCCGACGAATGGCTTGCACAAGGTCGTGCGCGCGCACGGCAACACGGCCGAATACGCGCCGTTTCTCGCCGTGTTGTTTCTCTATTTCGGCGCACACGATCCGTCGCGCGCGATCCTGTCGCTGATCGTCGCGGCAACCGCATGCCGCTGCCTGCTCGTGATCGGATTGCTTGCGTGGCCGACGATGGCCAGGCCGAATCCCGTGCGTTTCACCGGCGCGCTCGGCACGTATCTGTGCGGTGTCGCGCTGTGCATCGCGCTGTTCGTTTGAACGGCGACGATGGCGCGACGTTTCGCCGGGTCGCGGCAGGGCTCGATTACTTCCTGTCGAAGTGCGCCGACGTGTATCTGACCGCCGTCTACCGGCGCGCATTGGGCACCGACTCGACGGGGGCGGGCGGCGGTCGCCGCGATCAACGGCCCCGGCGCATCCGCGAACGACGGCCAGTTCGACGCGCGGTTCGGCATGCGGCACAAGTTCTGACGGGGGCGGCTGAGGCGATCCGCAGGCGGCCGCCGCGAGCGGTGATATGCTCGCGGGACGCCCGCGACCGACGGGCGGTATCCGATTGCCCGTGCGCGGCCTCGCTGCCGCGTGGCGCGGCGTTTCCGAGGGAAGAACCGACATCATGAGCCGCAAATTCATTCTGAAGGGCGACACGACCGACCACGGCGGCGTGGTGCTCGAAGGGATCGCCAATTCGTCGTTCGACGGACGCGAACTCGCCTATCTCGGCGCGCCCGTGTTCTGCGCCACGTGCAAGACGACAGGCGTGATCGTGTCGGACGGCGGCGAGCGGACGATGACCGTGATGGGCAAGGTCGTCGCGCTCGAACACGACCTGTGCCAGTGCGTGTGCACGCCGCAACCGAAACTGATCCCGTCGCAGGGCACGGGGACGATCTCGGGGTAAAACCACGCCGCGCGGCGGCCCGCCGTCACACGCTGCCTTCCGTCTCGATCACGAGGATGCGCGCTTCGCCGAGCGGATGCGCGACGTGCTCGGTGCCGGCCGTCGCATGGAAGACGTCGCCGGTTTCGAGCACCGTCGCGTGCTCGATGCCTGCTACGCGATAGCGCATCTCGACGCGGCCGTCGAGCACCGCGAACACTTCATCGCCGTCGTTCACATGCCATCGATACGGCTGGTCGGTCCAGTGCAGGCGGACCGTGATGCCGTTCAGGTTCGCGATGTCGAGCGCGCCCCACGGGCGGTTCGCGGTGAACGCGGCGCTGCGGATGATGTTCATCGATGTGTTCCCCGGCGCGAATGCGCGTCGTTTCCAGTCAATTTTCCCGCACCCGAATTCAACGCGACATCGCGCGCAGCGCCTGCTCGATCGTCTGCCTGCGCTTCGCGAAGCCGGCCGCCGAACGTTCGGTGACGCGCTTCACGACCGATGCCGGCGCGGTGTCGGGCGAGCCGGCGTCGAACGGCGGCGCGGGTGCGTATTCGAGCTGAAGCTGAATCGCCTGCGCTTCTTCATCGCCGGCCAGTTCCGCGGCGATCGTCAGCGCGAAGTCGATGCCGGCCGTCACGCCGCCGCCCGTGATCAGGTTGCCGTCGCGCACGACACGCTCGCGCACGGGCACTGCACCCAGCGGTTCGAGCAGCGCGTGGAACGCCCAGTGCGTCGTCGCACGCCGACCGCGCAGCAGGCCGGCCACGCCGAGCAGCAGCGCGCCCGTGCAGACCGACGTCACGTAGCGCGCGGCGGCTGCGCGCTGCTGCACGAACGCGATCGTTTCGGCGTCGAGCAGCAGATCGTTGATCCCGATGCCGCCCGGAACGCAGATCACGTCGAGCGGCGGGCAGTCGTCGAACGTACAGGTCGGCGCGAGCGCGAGGCCGCTGCTCGACGCGACGGCGTCGCGCGACTTCCAGACCAGGTGGACGGCCGCGTCGGGCAGCGACGCGAGCACGTCGTGCGGGCCGGTGAGATCGAGTTGCTGGACGCCGGGAAACACGAGAAGGCCGATATGCAGGGTCATGCGAGGACTCCGGGGGTAGAGGAACGCGCCGTTGCCGGCACACGATGGACAGATCGATTCTAGGCGCGTAGTGTTTGGCGAAATTGCCATATCACCCACGTTTTCAGCCAATCGCCATGCCTGCCGCCCCGCGCTCGATCCTGGTCCTCGCGTTCCCCCGCGCGCAATTGCTCGACGTGTCGGGGCCGCTGCAGGTGTTCGCGTCCGTCAACGAACTCGCGCTGGAGCGCGGGCAGCCAGCGCCGTATGCGCCACGTGTCGTCGCGGCCGATGCCGGGCCCGTCGAGACGTCGTCGGGCCTCGTCGTGATGGCCGAGTCGCTGCGCTCGGCCGCGCGCCGTCCCGATACGGTGATCGTCGCGGGCGGCAAGGGCGTGTATGCGGCATCGCAGGATGCCCGGCTGGTGCGCTGGGTGCGGCAGCAGGCCGAGCGCGCGCGGCGCGTTGCGTCGGTCTGCACCGGTGCGTTCCTGCTCGCCGAGGCCGGCCTGCTCGACGGGCGGCGCGCGGTCACGCACTGGGCGCGCTGCGACGAATTCGCCGCGCGCTACCCGAACGTGCGCGTCGAAGCGGATCCGATCTTCATCCGCGAAGGCGCGCTGTGGACGTCGGCCGGCGTGACGGCCGGCATCGATCTCGCGCTCGCGCTGGTCGAGGAGGATCTCGGGCGTGCGACCGCGCTCGACGCCGCACGCGAACTTGTCGTGTTCCTGAAGCGCCCGGGCGGACAGGCGCAGTTCAGCGCGATGCTGTCGATGCAGCGCACCGACGACCGGTTCGGCGAACTGCATGCGTGGATGGCCGAGCACCTGACGGCCGACTTGTCGGTGCCTGCGCTGGCCGAGCGCGTGCGCATGAGCGAGCGCAGCTTCGTGCGCCACTATCGCGCGGGAACCGGCCGCACGCCCGCGCGCGCGGTCGAGCAGATCCGCGTCGAGGCCGCACAGCGCCTGCTCGGCGAAACGACATGGCCCGTCAAGCGGATCGCCGCGCGGTGCGGATTCGGTTCGGAGGAGACGTTGCGGCGCAGCTTCGTGCGTGTGCTGGGCGTGTCGCCGCAGGCATATCGGGAGCGGTTCGTGCGGTAACGCGCGGCGCGCGATCGGGGCCGGAGCGATTGCCGTCTGGAACTGAACGAAAATCGATCGCTTTCCAGTGCGAAATGCCGAAACTATTCAGGATGAGGGAACAATAGACGGGGGCTTGTGCCGCGCCCGCCGCGCGCTCTATTCTGTTCCGTTGGCGATTCGAAGGGGGGCAGCATGGACCGAATCCAGGCAATGGAAGTTTTTACCCGTGTGGTCGACGCGAACAGCTTTACGCGCGCGGCCGACACGCTCGCGATGCCGCGCGCGTCGGTGACGACCATCATCCAGAATCTCGAGGCGCTGCTCGGCGTGCGCCTGATGCACCGGACGACGCGCCGGTTGTCGCTGACGCCGGAAGGTGCCGCGTACTATGAGCATTGCATGAAGATCATCGCGGAGATCGCGGAAGCCGACGCGAGCTTCCAGACCGGCAACCGCAAGCCGAGCGGCGTGCTGCGCGTCCACATGCCGAGTTCGCTCGGGAGGCGCATCGTGCTGCCGTCGCTGTCGATTTTCCGGCAGCGCTATCCCGACATCACGCTCGAGCTGGGGCTTTCCGACCGCTATGTGGATCCGATCGAGGAGGGCATCGACTGCATGATCCGGGTCGGGCCGCTCGAGGATTCGTCGATGGTCGCGCGGCGCATCGGGATGCTGAAACGCGTGACCTGCGCGTCGCCGGATTACGTCGCGCGTCACGGCGAGCCGCACGAGATTGCCGATCTTGCCGAACATCATGCGGTGAATTTCCGTTCGAGCCACGGCGCGCGTGCGATTCCGTGGGTGTTCATGATCGACGGCAAGCCGGTCGAGGTGCGGATGAGCGGGGAGGTCACGGTCAACGATTCGGATGCCTACGTGACGTGCGGGCTCGAAGGGTTCGGGATGATCCAGCCGACGCTGTTCATGGTGCTGCCGAACCTGCTCGACGGATCGCTGGTCGAGGTGCTGCCGGACTGCAATCCGAAGCCGAAGCCGATTTCGATCGTCTATCCGCACAACCGGCATTTGTCGCAGAAGGTGCGTGTGTTCGCCGACTGGATCGCGGAGGTGTTCGAGTCGACACCGGCGCTGGAAGGTGGGGAGAACTGGCGCGGGAAGGTGCTTGCGCACGCGGCGAAGCTGGAGAGAGGGTCGGTGGCGGCGTGATGGGAGCGGTGCGGCCTGTCGTTGGCTGCGCCGGTTTCATTGGAATCGTCAAACGCCGTCGACTGGTTTGCCTTACCGCATCATCGCGGCTGCAAAGCTGATGATGTTGACGCCGACCGCGACCGGAGCGTTTTTTCCGAGCAAAGAAAAAGGGCCCAGCTTGCGCTGGGCCCTTTTTGCATTTGGTGGCGAATCAGGGATTCGAACCCCGGACCTGCGGATTATGATTCCGTCGCTCTAACCGACTGAGCTAATTCGCCGAAGAAATGAATTATGGAGATCGTCCGTCGGACTGTCAACACCTTTTTTCATCTTCCGTGAAAAAAGTTGCCGGCGGCCCGAGCCGGCGTCGGCGCGGAGCCGGTTGCCGGTCACCGGAGAGCAAACCCGGCAACCGGCGCCAGCCCGCGCTTCGACATCAATCCTGCGCGTAGATGTTCGAGTCCTTCGTTTCCTTGACGAACAGCAGGCCGATCACGAACGTGGCCAGCGCGATCACGATCGGATACCAGAGCCCCGAGTAGATGTTGCCCTTCGCCGCGACGATCGCGAATGCGGTCGCCGGCAGGAAGCCGCCGAACCAGCCGTTGCCGATGTGGTAGGGCAGCGACATCGACGTATAGCGGATCCGCGTCGGGAACATCTCGACCAGCATCGCGGCGATCGGCCCGTAGACCATCGTCACGTAGATCACGAGGATCGTCAGGATCACGATCGTCATCGGCCAGTTGAGCTGAGCCGGGTCGGCCTTCGCCGGGTAGCCTGCCCCCTTCAGCGTCGATGCGAGCGTCTTGTCGAACGCCGCGCCCTGCGCCTTCGCGTCGGCCGCCTTGCCGTCGTATGCCGGAATCACCGTATCGCCGACCTTGATCTCGGCCATCGTGCCGGCCGGTGCCGCGACGTTCTCGTAGTTCAGGCCGGCCTTCGCGAGCGCGCTCTTCGCGATGTCGCACGAGTTCGTGAACTTCGACGTGCCCACCGGGTTGAACTGGAACGAGCAGGTGGCCGGATCGGCGACGACCGTGATCGGCGCCTTCTGCGTGGCGATCTCGAGCTGCGGGTTCGCGTAGTGCGTGAGCGCCTTGAACAGCGGGAAGTAGGTCAGTGCCGCGATCAGGCAGCCCGCGAGGATGATCGGCTTGCGGCCGATCTTGTCCGACAGCGACCCGAAGAACAGGAAGAACGGCGTGCCGATCAGGAGCGCGATCGCGATCAGGATGTTCGCGCTCGCGCCGTCGACCTTCAGCGTCTGCGTGAGGAAGAACAGCGCGTAGAACTGGCCCGTGTACCACACGACGGCCTGGCCGGCGGTCAGGCCGACGAGCGCGAGGATCACGATCTTCAGGTTCTTCCACTGGCCGAACGCTTCGGTCAGCGGCGCCTTCGACGTCTTGCCTTCCGACTTGATGCGCAGGAACACCGGCGATTCGTTCAGTTGCAGCCGGATCCACACCGACACCGCGAGCAGCGCGATCGATGCGATGAACGGCACGCGCCAGCCCCAGTTGCCGAACGCTTCCTCGCCGATGAACGTGCGCACGCCGAGGATCACGAGCAGCGACAGGAACAGGCCGAGCGTCGCGGTCGTCTGGATCCACGCGGTGTAGAAGCCGCGCCGGTTCGCCGGCGCATGCTCGGCGACGTAGGTCGCCGCGCCGCCGTACTCGCCGCCGAGCGCGAGGCCCTGCAGGAGCCGCATCGCGATGAAGATCACCGGCGCGGCGATGCCGATCGACGTATAGCCGGGCAGGAAGCCGACCACGAACGTCGAGAGGCCCATGATCACGATCGTCACGAGGAACGTGTGCTTGCGTCCGACCATGTCGCCGAGCCGGCCGAACACGATCGCGCCGAACGGCCGCACAGCGAAGCCGGCCGCGAAGCCGAGCAACGTGAAGATGAACGCTGCGGTCGGATTGACGCCGGAGAAGAAGCTCTTGCTGATGTAGGCCGCGAGTGAGCCGGCCAGGTAAAAGTCGTACCACTCGAACACGGTCCCGAGTGACGACGCGAAGATCACCTTTTTCTCTTCGCCCGTCATCGGCGCGTGCGAAATTTGCCCGCCTAACGTTGCCATGAATCGTCTCCAAGTCCCTTGATATAGATATGCGGCCGCCTTGGGTGGGCGGGCCTGTCGACGATTATTGGCACGGAAACTTACGGCGCACTGACTCGCGCGCACAAAACGACTGCGCGTTAACCCGCGCCGAATCGGGTGCTTCGCGTGACGATCGTGGTGCGAACGTCCGGCAAAACGCCGGCTTCGGCGCGATCGCGGCGCGTTGCCGCGGTGCGCGTCAGGGTTAATCCGGAGCAGTTTCCGCCAGCGGCAGGCTGATGCGCACGAGCGTGCCGGCGAGGCGCGGCGCCTGCTGGTAGACGTGATCGTCGAGCGTCAGCGTGCCGCCGTGCTGCGTGGCGATCTCTCGCACGATCGCGAGCCCGAGGCCGCTGCCGTCGCCTTCGCGGCCGAGAATCCGGTAGAAGCGCTCGACGACGCGTTCGCGTTCGGCGACCGGGATGCCGGGGCCCGTGTCCTCGACTTCGAGATGCACGAGCCGCGCCGCGCGCTCGGCGCGTACGCGCACCGTGATGCGGCCGCCTTCCGGCGTGTAGCGGATCGCGTTGTCGATCAGGTTGCCGAGCATCTCGCGCAGCATCACCGGATTGCCGTCGACGTCGAGCGGCGCGTCGTCCGGCGGGCCTTCGTAACCGAGATCCATCCGCTTCGCGAGCGCGGCCTGCACCCAGTCGCGCACTGCGCGCCGCGCGAGCGCGGCGATCTCGACCGGCTCGAGCGTGAGCCCGCTCGCGCGGTTCTCGGCGCGCGCGAGCGCCAGCAGTTGCGTGACGAGCCGTGCGGCCTGCTCGGAGCTCGTCGCGATCTGCTCGAGCGAGCGCTGCACGTCGGGCGGGACGGGGTGGCGCAGCGCGAACTCGGCCTGCGTGCGCAGGCCCGCGAGCGGCGTCTTCATCTGGTGCGCGGCGTCGGCGATGAAGCGCTTTTGCAGCGCCATGTTCTGTTCGAGACGCGCGAGCAGGTCGTTGAACGACGTGACGAGCGGCTCGATTTCGGGCGGCGCGCGCTGCGCCTCGACGGGCGACAGGTCGTCGGGCCGCCGCGCGCGGATGTGCGCCTGCAGCGCGTTGAGCGGCGCGAGCCCGCGCGACAGCCCGAACCAGACGAGCAGGATCGCGAGCGGCAGGATCACGAACTGCGGCAGGATCACGCCCTTGATGATGTCGTTCGCGAGCGCGTTGCGCTTGTCGAGCGTCTCGCCGACCTGCACGAGCACGGGCTGCGTGCCGCTCGCCTGCGGCAGCGCGACCGTCGTATACGCGACGCGCACGTCGTTGCCGCGCAGCAGGTCGTCGCGAAACACGACGACGCCCGGCGGCGGGCGGTCCTCGTCGCGCGGCAGCGGCATGTCGGCTTCGCCCGCGACCAGCTCGCCGCGCGCGCCGAGCACCTGGAAGTAAACGCTGTCGACGTTGTCCGCGCGCAGGAAGTCGCGCGTCTGCTCCGGCAGCGTCAGCTCGGCGACGCCGTTCACCGGGTGGATCTGGCGCGCAAGCACGTATGCGTTGGTCTCGAGCGCGCGGTCGAACGGGCCGTTCGCGATCGTCTTCGCGACGAGATAGGTGACGGCGATGCTCATCGGCCACAGCAGCAGCAGCGGCGCGAGCATCCAGTCGAGGATTTCGCCGAACAGCGAGCGCGGGCGCGGAGCCTCGGGCGCATCGGTTTCGTCGGGCGGCGCGAACGGGTTCTCGTAGCGCGCGTCGCGCGCATCGTCGGCGGCCGACGACGGCGCGCCGGTCGGGGGGCGGGAATGGGCCGGCGTGGCCATCGCGGCGACGCCCGGCTTCAGCGCAGCGGCGTGCCGGCCGTCGCGGGCTGGGGCGCTGTGGTGTCGGCCGGCGCGGCGGGCGCGACCTTTTCGAGGCAATAGCCGAGGCCGCGCACGGTCGAGATCCGGACGCCGCTCGGTTCGATCTTCTTGCGCAGCCGGTGCACGTAGACTTCGATCGCGTTGTTGCTGACTTCCTCGCCCCATTCGCACAGATGGTCGACGAGCTGCTCCTTCGACACGAGCCGGCCGATCCGCTGCAGCAGCACCTCGAGCAGGCCGAGTTCGCGCGCGGACAGATCGAGCACGTGATCGTTCGCGTACGCGATGCGGCCGACCTGGTCGAACGCGAGCGAGCCGTGCCGCACGACGGTCGGGCCTCCGCCCGCGCCGCGCCGGGTCAGTGCGCGCACGCGCGCCTCGAGCTCGTTGAGTGCGAACGGCTTGGCCATGTAATCGTCCGCGCCGAGGTCGAGGCCCTTCACGCGCTCGTCGACGCTGTCGGCGGCGGTCAGGATCAGCACGGGGAGGTTGGAATTGCGGGCGCGCAGGCGCTTGAGCACGTCGAGCCCGGACATTTTCGGCAGCCCGAGATCGAGGATCAGCAGGTCGAATGTCTGCATCGACAGCGCCGTATCGGCATCGACGCCGTTCTTCACGTGGTCGACCGCATAGCCCGATTGGCGGAGTGACCGGGTGAGGCCGTCCGCGAGTATGCTGTCGTCTTCGGCGATGAGAATTCGCATGTTGCTGACCGATGGCCGGCAGGGTGTTCGCGCCGGCGCGGCTGTCTCCGAAGTTATTCGTGTACAACGCAGCCTGCATTGCGGGCTTGCATAAAACACTGTTTTTTTATACAGTGTCTGCATTCGTGGGCGGCGCTTGAAAGCGGGCGCGCCTTTAACAGACGCTGCTCATCATAGCAAAGGACGATTCATGGAAGAAAGCAAGAAGGGCTCCGGGATGACCGCCGAGAAGAGCAAGGCGCTGGCGGCCGCACTCGCGCAGATCGAAAAGCAGTTCGGCAAAGGGTCGATCATGCGGATGGGCGACGGTGAGGTGGCCGAGGACATCCAGGTCGTCTCCACGGGGTCGCTGGGGCTGGACATCGCGCTCGGCGTCGGCGGCCTGCCGCGCGGCCGGGTGGTCGAGATCTACGGTCCGGAATCGTCCGGTAAAACCACGCTCACGCTGCAGGTGATCGCCGAACTGCAGAAGATCGGCGGCACGGCCGCGTTCATCGACGCCGAGCACGCGCTCGACGTCCAGTACGCGGCGAAGCTCGGCGTGAACGTGCCGGAGCTGCTGATCTCGCAGCCGGACACCGGCGAGCAGGCGCTGGAAATCACCGATGCGCTGGTGCGCTCGGGCTCGATCGACATGATCGTCATCGACTCGGTCGCGGCGCTCGTGCCGAAGGCCGAAATCGAAGGCGAGATGGGCGATTCGCTGCCGGGCCTGCAGGCCCGCCTGATGTCGCAGGCGCTGCGCAAGCTGACCGGCACGATCAAGCGCACGAACTGCCTCGTGATCTTCATCAACCAGATTCGTATGAAGATCGGCGTGATGTTCGGCAACCCGGAAACCACGACGGGCGGTAACGCGCTGAAGTTCTATGCGTCGGTGCGCCTCGACATCCGCCGGATCGGCTCAATCAAGAAGAACGACGAGGTGATCGGCAACGAAACCCGCGTGAAGGTCGTCAAGAACAAGGTATCGCCGCCGTTCCGCGAAGCGATCTTCGACATCCTGTATGGCGAGGGCATCTCGCGTCAGGGCGAGATCATCGACCTCGGCGTGCAGGCGAAGATCGTCGACAAGGCGGGCGCCTGGTACAGCTACAACGGCGAGAAGATCGGCCAGGGCAAGGACAACGCGCGTGAATTCCTGCGCGAGAATCCGGAAATCGCTCGCGAGATCGAGAACCGCATCCGCGAATCGCTCGGCGTCGTCGCAATGCCCGATGGCGCAGGCAACGAAGCCGAGGCGGTGGACGAAGAAGAGTGATGGTCGGGCGCCGAGGTCACGCTGGCGAGCCGGAGGAGAGCGACGCGCCCGAAGCGGCGGGTCGCTCCGGCCGGCGAGCCGGATCCTCGGGCGCCGACCGGCGGGTCGCTGGCGGCAACGCCGCGAACCGCACCGCGACGAGGGCATCCGACGATGCCCTCGTTTCGTTTGAGATTGCCGCGCCGGACGATCCGTTCGACGACGGTGAATCGTTCGACGCGCACGACCGGTCCCGCCGTCGCGTGTCCGGCGTCAGCTTCCCGGGCGAGCGCGCATCCGCTGCGTCGGCACCTGCCAGGGAAGACGTCTATACGCGCAGCAGCCAGCATCCGCGTCGCACGCGCGGCGCTTCTTCAAGCGCTGCTTCCGGCGACGATCCGGGCGCCGGCAAACGCAAGTCGTCGAAGCCGCCGCGTTCGTTGAAGGGCCGCGCGCTCGGCTATCTGTCGAGGCGCGAATACAGCCGCACGGAACTCGCGCGCAAGCTCGCGCCGTATGTCGGCGAAGACGAGTCCGTCGAACCGGTGCTCGATGCGCTGGAGAAGGAAGGCTGGCTGTCCGACGCGCGTTTCGCCGAGAGCCTCGTGCATCGTCGCGCGTCGCGCGTCGGTGTCGCGCGCATCGTCAGCGAGCTGAAGCGTCATGCGGTCGGCGACACGCTCGTCGAGGAAGTGAACGCGCAGCTGCGCGAGACCGAATGGGCGCGCGCACAGGCGGTCTGGCGCAAGAAATTCGGTGCATTGCCGCAAACGCCGGCCGAGCGTGCGAAGCAGGCGCGCTTTCTCGCCGCGCGCGGCTTCTCGAGCGCGACCATCGTGAAGTTGCTGAAGGTCGGCGACGATTTCCCGATCGACGATTGAGCGCTCCGGTCGCGCGCGTGGCGCGCGATTTTGCTGCAATGCAACCGCTTCCGGACAGGCGGGAATACCCGCCGTCGCGTCAAACTGTCTCAAATACCCAATATGCTAAAATTCGTGGGTTTTCCTCTTCGGCCTCAACCTCCAGCATGCCGCTATCCGAGCCCGTGCCCCGTCAGTTGCGACATCGACGCGCAATCCGAGCGGAAGCTTACGAGCGCGGCGACGGCTTGTGGGACATCGAAGCCTGCCTGACCGACCACAAGCCGCGCGATGTCGCGCTTGCGTCGGGCATCCGGCCCCAGGGCCTGCCGATCCACGAACTCTGGCTGCGCGTGACTATCGATCGTGAACTCAATGTCGTCGACGCCGAAGCGTCTTCGGAATGGGTGCCCTATCCCGGTCAGTGTCAATCCGCCCCTCCCGCCTATCGGGCCCTCATCGGGCTCAATCTCTTCCGCCACTTCCGCCGCGATGCGAACCGACTGCTGTCCGGTGTCGCAGGCTGCTCCCATCTCACCGAACTGTGCGCCGTGCTGCCGACGGCAGCGATCCAGGCATTCGCCGGTGACGTATGGAGCGTGCGCGAGGAGGGTGGCGAAGGGTCGGATCACGACGGCGCGCGCGACGAACCGCCGTTCCAGCTCGGCCGCTGCCGTGCGCTGCGGTTCGACGGCGAGGTCGTGCGGCAGTACTACCCGCGCTGGTATGGCGCGAGCCGGCCGGACGTGCCTGTCGGGGACATGCCCGTCGGGGACATGCCCGTCGGGGGCAGCACGAAGGAATGAACGGAAATCATTCGAAGAAGCGTCTTAAGCGACTTTTCATCCAACTCTCAGACTGAAGGGAATCACGCATGAAGATTCACGAGTACCAGGGTAAGGAAATCCTGCGGAAATTCGGAGTCGCGGTACCGCGCGGCAAGCCGGCGTTCTCGGTGGACGAGGCCGTCAAGGTGGCGGAAGAACTCGGCGGCCCGGTGTGGGTCGTCAAGGCTCAGATCCACGCGGGTGGTCGCGGCAAGGGCGGCGGCGTGAAGGTCGCGAAGTCGATCGAGCAGGTCCGCGAATACGCGAACCAGATCCTCGGCATGCAGCTCGTCACGCACCAGACCGGTCCGGAAGGCCAGAAGGTCAACCGTCTGATGATCGAAGAAGGCGCCGACATCAAGCAGGAACTGTATGTCAGCCTCGTCGTCGATCGCGTGTCGCAAAAGATCGTTCTGATGGGTTCGAGCGAAGGCGGCATGGACATCGAAGAAGTTGCCGAAAAGCACCCGGAACTGATCCACAAGGTCATCGTCGAGCCGTCGACCGGCCTGCTCGACGCTCAAGCCGACGACCTCGCCGCGAAGATCGGCGTGCCGGCTGCTTCGATTCCGCAAGCGCGTGCCATCCTGCAGGGCCTGTACAAGGCATTCTGGGAAACCGACGCGTCGCTGGCTGAAATCAACCCGCTGAACGTCTCCGGCGACGGCAAGGTCATCGCACTCGACGCGAAGTTCAACTTCGACTCGAACGCGCTGTTCCGTCATCCGGAAATCGTCGCGTACCGCGATCTGGACGAAGAAGATCCGGCTGAAATCGAAGCGTCGAAGTTCGACCTCGCGTACATCTCGCTCGACGGCAACATCGGCTGTCTCGTGAACGGCGCAGGTCTCGCGATGGCGACCATGGACACCATCAAGCTGTTCGGCGGCGAACCGGCGAACTTCCTGGACGTCGGCGGTGGCGCGACGACCGAGAAGGTCACGGAAGCGTTCAAGCTGATGCTGAAGAACCCGGACCTGAAGGCGATCCTCGTGAACATCTTCGGCGGCATCATGCGCTGCGACGTGATCGCGGAAGGCGTGATCGCCGGTTCGAAGGCCGTGAACCTGAAGGTGCCGCTCGTCGTGCGCATGAAGGGCACGAACGAGGACCTCGGCAAGAAGATGCTGGCCGACTCGGGCCTGCCGATCATCTCGGCGGACAGCATGGAAGAAGCTGCGCAGAAGGTCGTCACGGCTGCCGAAGGCAAGTAACGCTATCGAATACGCATGGCGGCGCGGCAGATACGCGACGCCAATCGAACAGAGGTCAAAATACATGTCGATTCTGATCAACAAGGACACGAAGGTCATCACGCAGGGCATCACCGGCAAAACCGGTCAGTTCCATACGCGCGCCTGCCGTGAATATGCAAACGGCCGCGAAGCATTCGTCGCGGGCGTGAACCCGAAGAAGGCCGGCGAAGATTTCGAAGGCATTCCGATCTACGCAAGCGTCAAGGAAGCGAAGGAAGAAACCGGCGCGACCGTGTCGGTCATCTACGTTCCGCCGGCAGGCGCAGCCGCTGCGATCTGGGAAGCGGTCGAAGCCGATCTGGATCTCGCGATCTGCATCACGGAAGGCATCCCCGTGCGCGACATGATCGAAGTGAAGGACCGCATGCGCCGCGAAGGCCGCAAGACGCTGCTGCTCGGGCCGAACTGCCCGGGAACGATCACGCCGGACGAACTGAAGATCGGCATCATGCCGGGTCACATCCACCGCAAGGGCCGCATCGGCGTCGTGTCGCGTTCGGGCACGCTGACGTATGAAGCCGTGGCGCAGCTGACGGCACTCGGCCTCGGCCAGTCGTCGGCAGTCGGCATCGGCGGCGACCCGATCAACGGTCTGAAGCACATCGACGTGATGAAGATGTTCAACGACGATCCGGATACGGACGCAGTCGTGATGATCGGCGAAATCGGCGGTCCGGACGAAGCCAATGCGGCCGAGTGGATCAAGGCCAACATGAAGAAGCCGGTCGTCGGCTTCATCGCCGGCGTCACGGCGCCTCCGGGCAAGCGCATGGGTCACGCCGGCGCGCTGATCTCGGGCGGTGCGGACACGGCCGAAGCGAAGCTGGAAATCATGGAAGCGTGCGGCATTACCGTCACGCGCAACCCGTCGGAAATGGGCCGCCTGCTGAAGGCAGCGCTGTAATATTTCCGCCTGGGTTCGTCCTGCAGAAAACGCCGGCTTTGCCGGCGTTTTTTGTTATGCTCGCGCAATGAATTCGTAAGCACCGGGCATGCATCGCGCATGTGCCGGCGATGAACCGCGCCGCCCGCCGGGTGGCCATATTCTGCACATCCCCCCATGCTCGAATTCCTGACGTCGCTGCACTGGGGCGCCGTTCTCCAGATCGTCATCATCGACATCCTGCTCGGCGGCGACAACGCGGTCGTGATCGCGCTCGCGTGCCGCAACCTGCCGGCGAACCAGCGGCTGCGCGGGGTCGTCTGGGGCACCGCGGGGGCGATCCTGCTGCGCGTCGCGCTGATCACGTTCGCGGTCGCGCTGCTCGACGTGCCGTTCCTGAAGATCGGCGGCGGGCTGCTGCTGCTGTGGATCGGCGTCAAGCTGATGGCGCCGGCCGCCGATGCACACGATCACATCAAGCCGGCCGACCGGCTGTGGGGCGCCGTGAAGACGATCGTGATCGCCGATGCGGTGATGAGCCTCGACAACGTGATCGCGATCGCCGGCGCGGCCGAGCAGGCCGACCCGTCGCACCGGATCGCGCTCGTGATCTTCGGGCTCGTCGTCAGCGTGCCGATCATCGTGTGGGGCAGCACGCTGGTGCTGAAGCTGCTCGACCGCTTCCCCGTCATCGTCACGCTCGGCGCCGCGCTGCTCGGCTGGATCGCGGGCGGGCTGATCGTGAACGACCCTGTCGGCGATCGCTGGCCGGTGCTCGACACGCCACCCGCGCTCTACGGCGCGAGCATGGTCGGCGCACTATTCGTCGTGGCGGCCGGTTACGCGCTCAGGCGCCGCCGCGGCGCACCGGGCGCGCACTGACATTGGCCGTCCGGCCGACTGCCGGAATCGCGGTCCGCTGGCTACGATCGAGACGCCTGCCTTTACCGGCAGGCGTTTTTCGTTTCCGGAGCCTGCCATGTTCGAAGCCTTTTCCGTTTCACTGTTCCGTCGCGTTGCCGCCGATCTGCGGCGCGCGAACCGGCCGTCGCCGCGCTGGCGGCCGGCCGGCTTCACGCTGATCGAGCTGATGATCGTGCTGGCGATCGTCGGCGTCGTCGCGGCCTATGCGATTCCTGCGTACCAGGATTACCTCGCGCGTTCGCGCGTCGGCGAGGGGCTCGCGCTCGCGTCGTCCGCGCGGCTCGCGATCGCCGACAACGCGGCGAGCGGCGCGAGCCTCGATGGCGGCTACAGCCCGCCGGCCGCGACCCGCAACGTCGAATCGGTTGCCATCGACGGCGAGACCGGCCAGATCACGGTTGCGTTCACGACCCGCGTCGCCGCAGCCGGCACGAATACGCTGGTACTCGTGCCATCCGCGCCCGACAAGGCCGATGCGCCCACCGCGCGCGTGGCACTCAAAAAGGGCGCGATGCAAGCCGGTGCAATTGCGTGGGAGTGCTTCGCCGCCGGCAAGGATGCGTCGTCGCTGCCGGCACCGGGGGCCGGGCCGCTGCCGGGCACGGCCGCGACGCTGCCTGCGAAATATGCGCCCGCGGAGTGCCGCGCGTAGCGCCGGCGGAGGACGGCGGCGGCGCGCGTGGCACGCCGGCCGTCGCTTCGGCCGGCCGGATCGGTCGCGCCGAATCGGATGGTTGCGCGACGGCCCCGCACAGAGGGGGGAAAGTTTTGTATAGTGCGCCGGTTGCTGACATCCGGTTCGCTCATGCCTTCTACTTTTTCCCGTTCTTTGTCGCTCGTTGCGCTGGCTGTCGCCCTGATCGTGCCGTACGCGATCACGAATCACACGTATCCGATCCCGACCTTCTATTCCGAATTTTCCGCGCTGGTGCTGTATCTGCTGGTGGGGCTGTCGGTCGTCCTGCTCGCGCGGACGAGCCGTGCGGCCGAGCCGTTTGCCGCGCCGGCCGCGTTCGTCGTACCGCTCGGGTTCGCCGCGGTGCTGATCGCGCAAGTCGCGCTGATGTCGCTCAAGGTGCCGTCGATGAACTGGCTGGCGCTCGGCTATCTCACCGCCGCGCTGGTCGCGATGCAGGCCGGCTACGCGCTCGCGCGCGACGGGTTGGCCGAAGTCGTCTCGCGGATGATGGCCGGTGCGCTGCTCGTCGGCGGGGTGTTCGCGGTCGGAACGCAGATCGTGCAGTTGTTTCACCTCGAGTCGGCCGTATCGCCGTTCGTCGTGATGTACAACATCGCGGTCGATCGCCGCCCGTATGGCAACATGGCGCAGGCGAACCATCTGGCCACCTACATCGCGTTCGCGCTCGCGGGTGCGCTGTATCTCGTACAGACACGCCGGCTCGCGGTATGGGCGTGGTTCGTGCTGTCGATCGTGCTGTCGGTCGGTCTCGCGCTGACGGTGTCGCGCGGACCCTGGCTGCAGGTCGCGGTGATGGTCGTCGCGGGCTTCTGGATGGCATGGCTCGAATCGCGCCGTGCGCCGGGCAATACGCGTGCGTGGCTGATGCCGGTCGTGCTCGCGGTTGCGTTCATCACGGTGAACGTCGCGGTGCGCTGGACCAACGTGCACTATCACCTGAATCTCGCGGAATCGGCGGCCGACCGGATGCGCGATGCGGGGCAGATCGCGCCGCGCCTCGCACTGTGGAAGTACGGGCTCGCGATGTTCCGCGAGCATCCGCTGCTCGGCGTCGGCTGGGGCGAATTCCCGTCGCACCAGTTTGCGCTCGTGCGCACGCTCGGCGGCGTCGAGATCGCGAACAACTCGCACGACATCTTCATCGACCTGCTCGCGAAGTCCGGTCTCGCCGGCCTTGGCGTGCTTGCCGTCACGCTCGTGATGTGGTTCGTGCGTGCGCTACGCGCGCCGCAGTCGAGCACGCGCGTGTTCGGCTTTGCGCTGATCGGCATCCTGCTGATGCATGCGCTCGTCGAGTATCCGCAGCAGTACATGTTCTTCCTGCTACCGGCGATGTTCGTGATCGGGCTGCTCGACGTGAAGCCGCTGCGCATCCTGCCGGGCCGCGCGGCGTTCGGGCTGTTCGCGGTGCTGTCGTTCGGCGGCGTGCTGGCGGCGGTGCCCGTGCTGCGCGACTACCAGCGCGCGGAAGTGCTGTATTACGGCAGCGACCCGGCGGCGCAGTATCGCGATGCGCCATCGCTGCTGTTCGGCGCGTGGGGCGATTATGGCGCGGCGACGCTGCTGACGATTTCGCCGGAAGACTTGCCGGCCAAGCTCGCCGCCCATGAGCGTGCGATTGCGCTGCTGCCCGGCGAGACGGTGCTGCGCCGCTATGCGGCGCTGCAGGCGCTGGCAGGCCGCGAGGCCGACGCGCTCGATACTGTCGCGCGCCTGCACGTGTTTGCGAAGGAGTTGAAGGACTGGCCGCAGCAACTGGCCCTGCTGTACAAGCTGTGCGACCAGCAGCCGGCGCTGAAGACGTTCAAGGCGGCCGTTGTCGCGAAGTACGGGGAAGTGCCGGCCGATGCGGCCGACGACTCGGACGACGACGACTCGGATTAACACGTGCAGCGGACGCCGGAACGGGGAATTCCGGCGATTGCCGCGTCGTGGCGCACGACAGGGGCAGCCGTCGGACAGATCGGCCCTGCGTGAACCGCGTGAATTCGGTCGGGTTTCGATTACCTCGCGAATGGCGTGGATTCCGGCCGAAGGCGCGTCGATTCGCGTCAACCATTGTCAAATCGGCGCCGCTGACCGCGTGGCGCGTGCACAATGCGCGCAAGCGCTCGCGAGCCGGCCCGCATATGGCACGGGGCCCGGCGTGAGCACGGGCCCACCTTGGCTATCCGGGAACCCCGCCAGGCAGGATCGCGGCCGAGCATCGATCGGCCGTGCGGCCGTAACGGGGCGCCGGTCCGATGGCCGCGGCGCAGTGCGACGCACGTGATGCGGAAGCGAGGTCTTCCGGTGCGCGGCGCGTTCGTCCAGAACAGTGATGAAGAACGATATTCGACCATGGCCATTCGCTCGACCTACCTGATCCTGCCCGCTGTCGCGATGCTGTTTTCCGGCTGCGCGATGCTGTCGTCGTCGCAGGAAAGCAAGCTGACCTGCCACATTCCGCGTGCCGTCTATCCGGACACCGCGAAGCCGCTCACGCGTCCGGCGACCGTGCTCGTGCGCGCGCTGATGACGACGTCAGGCGAAGCGCAGAACGTCACCGTGACGACGAGCAGCCGCAATGCGGCCGCCGATCGTGCGGCCGTCGACGCGATGACGCATGCGACCTGCGCGCAGACGGGCGCGACCGCGAATCCGTTCCTGCTGACCCAGCCGTTCGTGTTCGAGCCGCGACGCGGCGAGTGATGTCGGACGGCGTGCCCTGCACGCCGTTTTCCGTCCGGTTTTGCCGCAGGCCGGCCGCACCGTTGCGCGCGGCCGTTGCGCCGCGCGCGCCCGATGTTCAGTGCTGCGGCATCAGGTTCGCGCCGCGGCAGGCCGGTTCGGCCGAATTGCGCAGCCCGAGCATCGTGAATCCGATGCGCTCCTGGCGAATCCGCGCATAGCGCCGCGCGACTGTTTCCCCGCTCTTGCCCGTCAGATCCAGTTCGGCCTGAAAGCGGTCCTTGCTGTCCGAGCAGCCGCGCACGGGGCCGTACGCGAAGCCGGTATCGGGCGCCTTGCTTTCCGCAGTGAACGCCTGCCGGGCTTTCAGCACGGCCGCTGCGGCGGCGGGCTCGCTCCATTCGCGCGCAAGCGCATCGTCCACCTTCAGCCATTCGTCGACAAAATCCCGGCCGTTGAGCGCCGCGGGCTGCACGCGTTGCACGGTGTCGCCGTCGGCGCGGTAGCGGAAGATGCCCGGCGAGTCATGACTTCGCTGTCGAGCGAGCCGACCGTCGTGCGCAGCTCGAAGCCGTCGGGGCGTACCTTGAACCGGATTGCGTCGTCGTCGATCACGTAGCCGTGTTCGGTATGGAACACCGTGCGTTGCGTAGTCGAGCCGTTTGCCGGCGCGACCACGTTCGCGCCGAACCGGCTCCAGCGCGACGAGCACCACGGCGTGCCGTGGACGACCGCGACCTGCCCGCCGGGCAGCGCGGAGAACCAGAAGCCGCCGCCGTAGGCGCCGCCGATGTCCTTGCAATCGTCGGCCTGCCAGCGCAGCACGCGCCGCCAGCCGCCGTTTTCCCATGCGTACGCGGTGAGCAGGTTGTCGTCGCCGCACGCAATGTCGAAGCCGGCGCGCACGAAGAGGAGCGGGCGGGACGTACCGCCGCGTTCGACGTCGACGTCCGGATTGCGGCCGAACGCCGATTCGCCGTTTTTCGGCGCGGCCGACTGGGCCGACTGGGCCGGCACGCCGAGCGCGGCCGCGAGCGTGCGTTTCAGTGCAGCCGGTTCGACGTGTTCGTCGCTGCACGCGAGCCGCGCGTCGATCGCGCCGGCGAGTGCCTGTTTGTATGCGCGAAGCGCGTCGCGCAGCGGCGGCGAGATATCGACGTTGCCGCTACCGTCGCCTTGCGGATTGCGGATTGCGGACCTGCTGGACGCAGTGCTGCGCGCGGTGCGCTCGACGCTTCGCAGCATGCGCGTACCGGAGAACTGGACGAGCGTGTCGGCTTCGTCGCCCGTGCCTGCGTGATGAAAGCGCACGGTTCGCGGCGACAGCGCGGGCAGTGCCTCGATACGGTCGACGATGACGAGCCGATGCGACTTGCCGTCCTTGTCCTGTTCCCAGAAGCCGTACAGGCCTTCCGATTCCATCAGGCGATGCACGAAATTCCAGTCGTCTTCGTATTGCATGCAGAACGAGCGGGACGGCAGCGGCTGGTAGAGCTTGAAGGTGAAGCGCCCCTGGGCCTGCGGATGCTGGTTCAGCACGTCGGTGATGATGTCGTCCGCGGACCGGTCCTGCCAGATGCGCTGATCGCGGCGGAACTTCAGGAAGTGCAGGAACGACGCAAACACGATCTGATAGTGCGTGACGCCGCTGTCCGATCCGAGCCGGCGAGCGGCATGCACGTAGCCGTGGTGAGGCGCATACGACCGGTCGGCCTGCTGGATCCACAGCGTCGCCGGCTGTGCGATCAGTTTCTTGAGTTCGAGGTTGTCCGATACCGAGACGGTATCGACGGTGAACTCGAAATGGCGCCCGAGCCGCGATCGTCCCTTGACGCGATGCGGCAGCAGGACGTGGGGCCGAGCGGCGTATCCAGTTTGACAAGCCGCTCGTGCTGAACCGGTCCGGCCAGCAATGCGCTTCTTAACGCTTGCGAATTCATCACCAGCGCTCGCTTTTTTTTGTGCGGGTTCGCACGCTCTCCCGTGCGGAATCCGGTAATTGTATGAGAAAACCGGTCCTATCTCGAATTTGCAGGCGGGCGGCTACCTGGCTTTAACCCGCCGCGTCCTCCGCCTTCCAGTCCCCCGACTTCCCGCCGCGCTTTTCCCGCACGCTCACATCGGTGATCACCATCCCGCGATCGACGGCCTTGCACATGTCGTAGACGGTCAGCAGCCCGACCTGCACGGCGGTCAGCGCCTCCATCTCGACGCCGGTCCGGCCGAACGTCTCGACCTGCACGCGGCAGTGGACGCCGGGCAGCGCATCGTCGAGTTCGAAGTCGACGGCCACGCGCGTCAGCGCGAGCGGGTGGCACAGCGGAATGAGGTCGGCCGTGCGCTTTGCGCCCTGGATGGCTGCGATGCGCGCGACGCCGAGCACGTCGCCTTTCTTCGCCTTGCCGTCGCGGATCAGCGCGAACGTGGCCGGCAGCATCCGGATCGTGCCGCGCGCGATCGCGATGCGCCGGGTTTCCTGCTTGCCGCCGACGTCGACCATGTGCGCATGGCCGGCGGCATCGAAATGGGTGAGTCCTGACATGTCTTGCTCCGTGTCGACGGGCGCTTATCATAGCAGCGGCGTTCGCGTCGCCGGGGGCGCAGATCACGCATGCGCGGCACGAGACAGTCGCGCATGCGCCGGTACAATGACCCGAATATTCAGACCAAACGCCGCGATGCGCGCCCGGCGCGCGGGACGGCGTCGTTTTCATCCTGCCATGCGTGTCAAACAGTTGCTTGCCATGTCGCTGTCGGCGGCGCTCGCGTTGCCGCCGAGCGGCCATGCGCAGAGCGCGTCCGCGCCGCCGCTCGAGCCGGCGGCCGGCGGCTCCGCGCCGATTTCCACCGTGCCGCCCGGCATCGCGGCCGGCGTGTTCGGCACGTACGGCGGCGCGGAGAGCCGGTTTTCAGGCGCGGGCGGCGCGTCGGCGCCGGCTGCGAGCCTGCGTGCGCCGCTGCGCGCACTCGAGCTGCCCGACCTCGGCGACGGCTCCGGCGGTTCGCTGACGCCGCGGGCCGAGCGACGGCTCGGCGAGCGCGTGATGCGCGAAGTGCGGCGCGATCCCGACTATCTCGACGACTGGCTCGTACGCGACTACCTGAACGCGATGGCAGCGCGCCTCGCAGCCGCGGCGGCCGCGCGCTACATCGGCGGCTACACGCCGGATTTCGACCTGTTCCCGGTGCGCGATCCGCAGATCAACGCGTTCTCGATGCCGGGTGGCTTCATCGGGATCAACAGCGGGCTCGTGGTCACGACGCAGACGGAATCGGAGCTCGCGTCGGTGGTCGGCCACGAGATGGGCCACGTGCTGCAGCGGCACATCGCGCGGATGATCGGTGCTAGCGAAAAGGGCGGCTACACGGCGCTCGCGACGATGCTGCTCGGCGTGCTGGCCGGCGTGCTCGCGAGAAGCGGCGATCTCGGCAGCGCGATCGCGATGGGCGGGCAGGCGTATGCGGTGGACAACCAGTTGCGCTTCTCGCGTTCGGCCGAGCGCGAGGCCGATCGCGTCGGCTTCCAGCTGCTCGCTGGCGCAGGCTACGACCCGTACGGGATGCCGGGTTTCTTCGAGCGGCTCGAGCGCGCGTCGATGGGCGATGCGGGCGTGCCGGCCTATGCGCGCACGCACCCGCTGACCGGCGAGCGGATCGCCGACATGGAGGATCGCGCGCGCCGCGCGCCGTACCGGCAGCCGCGCCAGTCGGCCGAGTACGGGTTCGTGCGCGCGCGGCTGCGCGTCCTGCAGAACCGCGCGCCGACCGACATCTCGGCCGAGGCGCGCCGGATGCAGCTCGAGATCGACGATCGCACGGCGCCTAACGTCGCGGCGAACTGGTACGGCATCGCGCTCGCGAACACGCTGCTCGGCCAGTACGACGCGGCGGACAAGGCGCTCGCTGCGGCGCGCGGCGCGTTCGATGCGCGCGAGCGGCGCGAGGACGACCCGGCGACGAGTTCGCCGAGCCTCGACGTGCTGGCTGCCGACATCGCGCGCCGTGCGGGCCGGACCGACGACGCGGTGCGGCTCGCGGCGCTCGCGCAGCGGCGCTGGCCGGCGTCGCACGCGGCGATCGTCGCGCACCTGCAGGCGCTGATCGCCGCGCGCCGCTTCGCCGAAGCGCAGGCGCTCGCACGCGCGCAGGCGCAGGCCGATCCCGAGCAGCCGGACTGGTGGGACTACCTCGCGAAGGCGAGCGACGGCAAGGGCGACGTGCTCGCGCGGCGCCGCGCGCTCGCGGAGAAACTCGCGCTCGACGGTGCATGGCCGTCGGCGATTCGTCAGTTGAAGGAAGCGCGCGATGCGAAGGACGTGTCGTTTTACGAGCAGTCGATCATCGGCGCGCGGCTGCTGGAATTCGAGGCGCGCTACAAGGAAGAGCGCGACGACGAGAAGAATGGCCGCGGGTAGCGGCCGGCGCGCGGCGAACGCGGGAAGGGCGGGGGCGGGTCAGTTGTCGCTGTCGGCCGCGTCGCGTGCCTGTCGCGCCGGACTCGCGACGTAGCCGAACCGTGCGGGCACGTCCGCGCAGACGATGTTGCCGAGCGGCAGCGCGCGGCCGTCACGCCAGCGCAGCACGGGCGGCGCGGCGTCGAAATCCGCGTGATCGGCGAACAGCCCGAGATCGTGGTCGTGCAGCGCCGCGATGCGCGGCGGCACGCCCGCATCGCGAAACAGCACGCCGCCCCCATCGTCGAGCCATGCTTCGTCCGGTTCGAACGCGGCGCCCGTCTGGTCGGTGAGCGTGAGCTGTCCGTCGCGCTCGGCGAGCCGGACGACCCACGGCGTATAGGCGAGCTCGACGTACACGCGCTGCGGCCCGTTCTGGAAGAACCACCGGCCCCGCGCGTCGCATTCGTAGTTGCGGCCGATGAACGCATTCAGCGCCGCATGCCGGATCGGCGAGCCGAGCTCGCCGGCCGCCTGCGCCGCGTCGTCGCGCAGCCGCCATTCGCCGCGCCGGTCGAGCAGCAGCCAGCCGGTGCAGTGCGGCACGTTCGGCCATTTGGCGAGCGCCTGCCTGACGATGTCATCCATGGTCGACGAATTTCGAGCAATAGCCGAACACCCGCGCCGACAGCCAGTCGAGGCGGCCGGGGAACGGCCCGGTCATGAATCCCGCGTGCCCGCCGGCCTCGGGCTGGTCGAGCTCGACGGCCGGCGATACGTCGGCCGGGCCCGGCAGTGCCGATTCGGGCAGGAACGGGTCGTTGCGGGCGTTGAGGATCAGCGTCGGCACGTCGATCGCGGGCAGCAGCGGCCGCGTCGTCGCCTTCGTCCAGTAGTCGTCGGCGTTTGCGAAACCGTGCAGCGGCGCTGTCACGGCTTCGTCGAAGTCGCGCATCGTCACGGCCTGCAGCATCGCGTCGCGGTCGAACAGCCCCGGGTACTGGTCGAGCTTCGCGAGCGCCTTGCGCTTGAGCGTCTTCAGGAAGCTGCGCGTATAGACCATCGCGAACCCCTGCGACAGCGCGCGGCCGCCCGCATGCACGTCGATCGGCGTCGAGATCGCGGCGGCCGCCCGCAGGATCGACGTGTCGCTGCGATGCTCGCCGAGCCAGTGCAGCAGCACGTTGCCGCCGAGCGATACGCCGGCCGCGACCAGCGGCCCGCGATGCTGCGCGGCGAGCCGGCGCAGGATCCAGTCGACCTCGGCGCTATCGGCGAGATGGTAGAAGCGCGGCTGGCGGTTGATCTCGCCGCTGCAACTGCGAAAGTGCGGCACGACGGCGTGCCAGCCCTTCGCGCGCGCGGCGGCCATCATCTCGAGCGCGTAGTGCGATCCGGAACTGCCTTCGAGGCCGTGGAACAGCACGAACAGCGGCGCATCGGGCGGCGGCGCCGCACTGTCGAGATGGGCGACCCAGTCGAGATCGATGAAGTCGTGATCGGGGGTTTGCCATCGCTCTCGTCGGTAGGCGACGGCCGGTCGTCGCGCGAACAGCGCGGGCACGATGGTTTGCGCATGGCTGTTCGGCAGCCAGCGCGGTGCGCGATAGCGCAGTGTGTCGTCGTCCGGGGCCGGGGCCCCGGCGAGCGGCGAGGTGGGCGGAGAAGCCGTACTCATGATCGCCCCGCGTATGCGTTGCTTCGTCTTTTCGTCAGTGCAGCGGGCCCTGCCCATGACGGATCTTCGCGGCGAACTGCCCGGCCGCTTGTTCGGGAATCGGGCTCGCGTGGATATGCGCGATGCGCCACTCGCCGCGTTCGTGAATCATCACGTACGTGGCGAAAACCATGTCGGGTTCGGCCGTCAGGTCGGCCTGCTGATGCGCTTCGGCGATCGTGTAGACGACCGTGCCGAGGCTGTCGTAGACGCGGATGTCGAGCGGTTCGATCGTCACCGGGCGCGTCGCGAGCCGGTTGGCGAGCCCGCTGCGGATCTGGTCGAGGCCGTGCAGATGCTCGCCGTCCGCCCACACGCAGCTGGCGAAATCCTCGTCGATCCACAACGCCAGCAGCGCGTCGAGATTGGCATCGGCGACGGCCTGGTAGTAGGCGTTCAGCGTATCGGCAGCGGCTTCGAAGAGGCGGGCAAAACGTGGCATCGGGGTTGTCTCTCGCGCGCGTCGCGCGCCGTATTCAGCGCGGCGGCCCGGATGGGGCCGCCGCACACCGGTGAATCGGATTGCCCGGCGCGCCGTGCGACGCTGCCGGCCAGGGTCAGCGCTGCCCGACGAGCATGCCGCGCAAATCGCCGAATACCTGCTCGGGACCGAGTTCGCGCAGGCACTTCAGGTGGCCGAGCGGGCACTCGCGTTCGAAGCAGGGACTGCATTCGAGATGCAGCCATTGTACCTTCGCCAGGTCCGACAGCGGTGGGGTGTGGCGCGGATCGGTCGATCCGTACAGCGCGACGAGCGGCCGGCGCAGCGCGGCGGCGACGTGCATCAGCCCCGAATCGTTGGTGACGACCGCGTTCGCGCGCGCGATCAGCGCGCACGCCTCGGACAGCGACGTCTGCCCGCACAAGTTGCGCACGTTCGGCGCGTGGTCGGCGATCGCCTGCGCGGCCGCGGCGTCCTTCTGCGAGCCGAGCGCGACGATCTGCGTGTACGGGAACGACTGGTGCACGATCGTCGCGAGCGACGCGAAGTGCTCGGGCGGCCAGCGCTTGGCCGGGCCGTATTCGGCGCCCGGGCAGAATACGACGAGCGGCTTGCGTGTATCGAGATTGAAACGTGCGGACACGCGCGCCGTCTCGTTCAGGTCGGCGTCGAGGCGCGGCGCGGGCAGCGTCTTCATCGATTCGGGCAGCTTCGCGCCCGGCGCGTACGCGAGCGCCGCGTAGTGGGTCGTCATCGGCGGCCGCTCGCCCGACTTGTCGGGGTTCGCGTGCCGCACGTTCAACAGCCCGTAGCGGTGCTCGCCCGTGTAGCCGATCCGCAGCGGGATGTTCGCGAGCCACGGGATCACCGCGGACTTCAGCGAATTCGGCAGCACGTACGCCGCGTCGTAGCCGACGTCGCGCAGGTCGCTCGCGAGCTGCCAGCGGCGCAGCAGCTGCAGCTTGCCGTGCGCGAGATCGGTCGCGTAGACATCATGGATCTCGGGCATCCGCTCGAGCACGGGCGCGACCCACGAGGGCGCGACGGCATCGATCGCGATGCGGGGATGGAGCTTCTTCAGCAGCGCAAAAAGCGGCTGCGCCATCAATGCGTCACCGATCCAGTTCGGTGCGATAACCAGCGCTCGACGCATCAGGTGGACTTCCGATGTCGTAATGAAGCACGGCGCGCGGGCGCCGCGTTCGGGTTGCCAGAATGGGGAAGGGCGGCGCGCCGGGCATCCGGCTGCGCCGCCTCGCGAGCGGCGGGCCCGCGGGCCCGGCCGCCCGGGCTCAGTGGCCCTTGACGACTTCGCCGTCGCGCAGCTTGTAGCGCGTGCCGCAGTACGGGCAGCGCGCCTCGCCGTGCGAGACGTCGATGAACACGCGCGGGTGCGCGCTCCAGCGCGCCATGGCCGGGTTCGGGCAGTAGGCGGGAAGATCCTTGGCCGTCAGCTCGACCAGCGGCATTTCCTTGATTTCGCTCATGAGACTTTCTCTTATCACTCTTTTGTGGGGCGGTCGGAGGCGCGGCGCGCTCAGACCTTCGTCAGCCAGTGCGCGTACTTCGCGTTCTTGCCCGACACGATATCGAAAAACGCCGACTGGAGCTTTTCCGTGACGGGGCCGCGCGCGCCGCTGCCGATCGTGCGGTTGTCGAGCTCGCGGATCGGCGTGACTTCGGCGGCCGTGCCGGTGAAGAACGCCTCGTCGGCCGTGTAGACCTCGTCGCGCGTGATGCGCTTCTCGATCACCTCGATGCCGGCGTCCTTCGCGAGCGTGATGACCGTGTCGCGCGTGATGCCGTCGAGGCACGACGACAGGTCGGGCGTGTACAGCTTGCCGTTGTTCACGAGGAAGAAATTCTCGCCGGAGCCTTCCGACACGTAACCGTCGACGTCGAGCAGCAGCGCTTCGTCGTAGCCGTCGGCCGTCGCTTCCTGGTTTGCCAGGATCGAGTTCACGTACCAACCCGACGCCTTCGCGCGCACCATCGATACGTTCACGTGGTGGCGCGTGAACGACGACGTCTTCACGCGGATACCCTTCGCGAGGCCTTCCTCGCCGAGGTACGCACCCCACGGCCACGCGGCGATCGCGACGTGGATCGTGTTGCCCTTCGCCGACACGCCGAGCTTTTCCGAGCCGACCCAGATGATCGGGCGCAGGTAGCACGACTCGAGCTTGTTCTCGCGCACGACTTCGAGTTGCGCGGCTTCGAGCGTTTCGCGGTCGAACGGCACGTCCATCTGGAAGATCTTCGCCGAATTCAGCAGACGTTTCGTGTGCTCGCGCAGGCGGAAGATCGCGGTGCTGCCGTCGGCCGTCCGGTACGCGCGCACGCCCTCGAAGACGCCCATGCCGTAGTGCAGCGTATGGGTCAGGACGTGGATCTTGGCGTCGCGCCAGTCGATCAGCTTGCCGTCCATCCAGATCTTGCCGTCGCGGTCGGCCATTGACATAGGATTCTCCTGGGATGCGGTTGTATGCAGCGTTGAGCCGGAAAGACGCTTATTTTAGCGTCATTTGGCGACGATCCGGTCGGTCGGCGCGGGGCCGGCGCTATAATCGTCCGGCACCGATTCCAATAACGACGGGTCGTGCCGGCAGGAGGCGCCGGCGTCCCGACGAACCGCCCGCTGCGGCCCGCTTTCCCATGCTCGCTCGATTGTCCGCCACCGACCGCTTCGCGCTGATCCAGGGCGCGCGCGACTATTCCCCGACACTGATGGCGATCCTCTCCTGGGGGCTCGTCACCGGCATCGCGATGAGCAAGTCGGTGATGACGCTCGGGCAGGCGAGCGCGATGTCGCTGCTCGTCTACGCGGGCTCGTCGCAGCTCGCGGTGCTGCCGCTCCTCGCCGCGAAGCTGCCGATCTGGACCGTGCTGCTCACGGCCGCGATGGTCAACACGCGCTTCGTGATCTTCAGCGCCGGGCTTGCTCCCCATTTTTCCTACCTGCCGCTGTGGCGGCGCCTCGCGATCGGCTATTTCAACGGCGACGTGATCTACCTGCTGTTCCAGAAACAGGGCTTCGCAAACGGCCACGTGCCGGGCAAGGAAGCGTATTTCTGGGGGATGGCGCTGGCGAGCTGGGCGTCGTGGCAGGTGTCGTCGCTCGCGGGCATCCTGCTGGCGAGCTTCTTTCCCGCGAGCTGGGGGCTGGAACTGGCCGGCACGCTCGCGCTGATTCCGATCATGGTGTCGGCGGTCGCGAACCGCTCGACGCTCGCGGCCGTCGCGGTCGCGGGCATCGTGTCGCTCGTCGCGTTCGATCTGCCGTACCGGCTCGCGCTGCCGCTCGCGGTGCTCGCCGCGCTCGCGGCCGGCAGCACGGCCGATTTCTTCATCGAACGGGCCGACTGGCGGCGCATCCGCACCGAAACCGTGCACGAAAAGGAAATCGAATGAGCGCGACGGAGATCTGGATCGTCATCATCGGGATGACGATCGTCACGGCCGTCACCCGCGCGCTGTTCCTGATCGGCGGCGAGCGCACCGTGCTGCCCGAGCGCGCGCAGCGCGCGCTGCGCTACGCGCCGGCGGCCGCGCTCATCGCCGTCGTGCTGCCCGACGTGCTCGAAACGCCGGCCGGGCTGTCGTTCGCGCTGTCCAACCATCCGTTCTACGCGGCGCTCGCCGGGCTCGGCTGGTTCTTGTGGCGGCGCAGCATGCTCGGCACGATCGTCGTCGGGATGCTCGTGTTCACTGCACTGCGCGTGATTTTCTGATGGGCCGCCGTTCCGGCCGGCCGGGCATCGGCCGCTCGCGCGCGTGGATTGCTGCGCTGCGGCAACGGGGCCGTTGCCGCGCGCGATCCCAAATAGGCGGAATTCGCCGCCGCACGGGTCAGTCTGCCGGGTGGATCGGCTAGAATGCCCGTTCGAGATTTTTTACCCGTGCGCGTCATGCGAACCGCCAGCCACGGCCGCATCCGGCGCCCTTTCGCGGCAGCCCGCGCACGTCCAGCGTGAACCCCCTTTCCCCATCCACTACTTCAATCTGTTCAACATGAGCCAAGTCAAGCGTCTTACCGACCTGATCGCCGCCGGCCAGCTCGCCGGCAAGCGGGTGTTCATCCGCGCCGACCTGAACGTCCCGCAGGACGATCACGGCAACATCACCGAGGACACGCGCGTGCGCGCGTCCGTGCCGGCCATCCAGGCCGCGCTCGACGCCGGCGCGGCCGTGATGGTCACGTCGCACCTCGGCCGTCCGACCGAAGGCGAATTCAAGCCGGAGGATTCGCTCGCGCCGGTCGCGAAGCGCCTCGCCGAGCTGCTCGGCCGCGACGTGCCGCTCGTGTCGAACTGGGTCGAGAACGGCGTGAACGTCGCGCCGGGCCAGGTCGTGCTGCTCGAGAACTGCCGCGTGAACAAGGGCGAGAAGAAGAATTCGGACGAGCTCGCGCAAAAGATGGCGAAGCTCTGCGACGTGTACGTGAACGACGCGTTCGGCACCGCGCACCGCGCGGAAGCGACCACGCACGGGATCGCGAAGTACGCGCCGGTCGCGTGCGCGGGCCCGCTGCTGGCCGCCGAACTCGACGCGCTCGGCAAGGCGCTCGGCAACCCGGCGCGCCCGCTGGTGGCGATCGTCGCCGGCTCGAAGGTGTCGACCAAGCTGACGATCCTGAAGTCGCTGGCCGGCAAGGTCGACCAGCTGATCGTCGGCGGCGGCATCGCGAACACGTTCATGCTTGCGGCCGGTCTGCCGATCGGCAAGTCGCTCGCGGAAGCCGACCTCGTCAACGAGGCGAAGGCGATCATCGACGAGGCGCGCGAGCGCGGCGCGTCGGTGCCGATCCCGACCGACGTCGTGACGGCCAAGGAATTCTCGCCGACGGCCGCGGCCACGGTGAAGCAGGTCGCCGACATCGAAGCGGACGACATGATCCTCGACATCGGCCCTGATACGGCCAGGGCGCTCGCGAGCCAGCTCGAGAAGGCCGGCACGATCGTGTGGAACGGCCCGGTCGGCGTGTTCGAATTCGACCAGTTCGGCAACGGCACCAAGACGCTCGCCGAAGCGATCGCCAAATCGTCCGCGTTCTCGATCGCGGGCGGCGGCGACACGCTCGCGGCCATCGCGAAGTACGGCATCCACGACCAGGTCAGCTACATCTCGACGGGCGGCGGCGCCTTCCTCGAGTTCCTCGAGGGGAAGAAGCTGCCGGCGGTGGAAGTGCTCGAAACGCGGGCGGCCTGAGCGTGGCGGCGCGCGCAGGGGTGACGAAGGCCGCGCGCTCCGCGAAAGCGGAGCAGCCGGCCGGCGCGGGCAAGCGCAAACGCGCGCCCGCGCGGGCGAACACCGCCCCGCGCGCACCGGCGGCCGCCGGCGACGCGGCTGTGCAGCACCACGAGATTCAGAACAAAGCGATGCCGGGCGCAAGCACCGGCACGCCCCCCGGAGCGGCCGCCGCTGGGCCCGCCGTGTCCGGCTCTCGCAGCGTTTCACCCAGCGCATCCACCTTGATCCAGATGAGGAGTTTCATGCAGCGCGCCACCAAGATAGTCGCCACGATCGGCCCGGCTTCCAGTTCGCCGGAGATTCTGCTGCAGATGATGCAGGCGGGCCTCGACGTCGTGCGGCTCAATTTTTCGCACGGCACGGCCGACGATCACCGCCAGCGCGCCGAGATGGTCCGCGAGGCCGCCCGCAAGGTCGGGCGCGAGATTGCGATCATGGCCGACCTCCAGGGTCCGAAGATCCGCGTCGGCAAGTTCGAGAACGGCAAGACCACGCTCGTGCCCGGTCAGCCGTTCATCCTCGACGCGGGCTGCGAGCTCGGCAACGACGAGCGGGTAGGCCTCGACTACAAGGAACTGCCGCGCGACCTGAAGCCGGGCGACCTGCTGCTGCTGAACGACGGCTTGATCGTGCTGACCGTCGAGCGCGTGCTCGGCGACGAGATCCACACGATCGTCAAGGTGGGCGGCGAGCTGTCGAACAACAAGGGGATCAACCGCCAGGGCGGCGGCCTGTCGGCACCCGCGCTGACCGCGAAGGACATGGAAGACATCCGCACCGCGATGTCGCTCGGCGCGGACCTGGTCGCGGTATCGTTCCCGAAGAACGCGACCGACATGGAAATGGCGCGCCAGCTCGCGAATATCGCGGGCGCGCCGTACGGCATCAAGCCGAAGATGATCGCGAAGATCGAGCGCGCGGAGGCGATTCCGGCGCTGCAGAGCATCCTCGACGCGTCCGACGGCATCATGGTCGCGCGCGGCGACCTCGCGGTGGAAGTGGGCAACGCGGCCGTGCCGGCGCTGCAGAAGCGGATGATCCGGATGGCGCGCGAGTCGAACAAGCTCGTGATCACCGCGACGCAGATGATGGAATCGATGATCTACGCGCCGGTGCCGACCCGCGCGGAAGTGTCGGACGTCGCGAACGCGGTGCTCGACGGCACCGACGCGGTGATGCTGTCGGCCGAGACGGCCGCCGGCAAGTACCCGGTCGTCACGATCGAGACGATGGCGGCCGTGTGCATCGAGGCGGAAAAGTCGGAACACGTCGAGCTGGACAAGGATTTCCTCGACCGCACGTTCACGCGGATCGACCAGTCGATCGCGATGGGCGCGCTGTTCACCGCGTACCACCTGGGCGCGAAGGCGATCATCGCGCTGACCGAATCGGGCGCGACCGCGCTGTGGATGTCGCGTCACTACACGCACGTGCCGATCTTCGCGCTGACGCCGCGCGTCGGCAGCGAGCGTACGATGGCGCTGTACCGCAACGTCACGCCGCTGCACGTCGATTTCAACAGCGACCGCGACTCGGCGCTGCAGGCGGCGCTCGAGCTCGTCGTCAAGCAGGGCTACGTGCAGCACGGCGACATGGTCGTGCTGACCGTCGGCGAACCGATGGGGCAGGCGGGTGGCACCAACACGCTGAAGATCGTGCGCGTCGGCGAGCACTATTGAGTCGAGCGTTCGCCGGGCACCTGGCCGGCGAACGAGTCGATCGAATTCGATCAGGCACCGTTTTTTTCGCGCGAAAGCCGCGCGGGGTCCGAAGCCCCGCGCGGCTTTTTTTCTCTTTTTTGCCCGCTTTGTGCCGTGCGAACGTAACAAATTGCGAGTGGGCGCCACCGGGCGGTCGGAATCGGAGGCGCTTCGCGATAAAATGCGGCTATTCGACGCTCAGCCGCGCCGCGCCGCCCCGATTCGAACGAGGGCGGGTGCCGCGCCGGCGTCAGGGCGCACCGGTTTTCATTCAAGGAGTTCCACAATGCCTCTCGTATCAATGCGTCAATTGCTGGATCACGCGGCAGAGCACGGTTACGGCCTGCCGGCCTTCAACGTGAACAACCTGGAGCAGGTCCAGGCGATCATGGCGGCAGCGGACCAGGTCGGCGCGCCCGTGATCATGCAGGCATCGGCCGGTGCGCGTAAGTACGCGGGCGAGCCGTTCCTGCGCCACCTGATCGAAGCGGCGGTCGAGTCGTATCCGCACATCCCGGTCGTGATGCACCAGGATCACGGCCAGTCGCCGGCGGTCTGCATGGGCGCGATCCGCAGCGGCTTCACGAGCGTGATGATGGACGGTTCGCTCGAAGCCGACGGCAAGACGGTCGCATCGTACGAGTACAACGTCGACGTGTCGCGCAAGGTCGTCGAGATGGCTCACTCGATCGGCGTGACGGTCGAAGCCGAACTCGGCGTGCTCGGCTCGCTCGAAACGATGAAGGGCGACAAGGAAGACGGCCACGGCGCGGAAGGCACGATGACCCGCGAGCAGCTGCTGACCGATCCGGAGCAGGCGGCCGATTTCGTGAAGCTCACGCAGTGCGATGCGCTCGCGATCGCGATCGGCACGTCGCACGGCGCGTACAAGTTCTCGAAGAAGCCGACGGGCGATATCCTGTCGATCCAGCGCATCAAGGAAATCCACGCGCGCATCCCGAACACGCACCTCGTGATGCACGGTTCGTCGTCGGTGCCGCAGGAACTGCTGGAAGAAATCCGCCAGTTCGGCGGCGACATGAAGGAAACCTACGGCGTGCCGGTCGAGGAAATCCAGGAAGGCATCAAGCACGGCGTGCGCAAGATCAACATCGACACCGACCTGCGTCTCGCGATCACCGGCGCGATCCGCCGTTACCTGTTCGAGAACCCGGGCAAGTTCGATCCGCGCGACTACCTGAAGCCCGCGCGCGAAGCGGCGAAGCAGGTCTGCGTCGACCGCTACCTCGCGTTCGGCTGCGAAGGCCAGGCCGCGAAGATCAAGCCGGTGTCGCTCGACAAGATCGCCGAGCAGTACAAGTCCGGCGCGCTCGCGCAGGTCGTGCGCTGAGACTGTAGTACGATTGCCCCGCCCGATTCTTCCGCGAGGCAGGGGCGGGCAGCCAGGCCGGATATGATCCGGCCCCAGGCAGCCGTTCCGTCCGGCCGAACGAGGGCCGGCCGGCAACCGCCCGGGCCACGTCCGGCCGGTTCGCCGACGTATTGCAAGACCGCCGTTCCCGCCTGCCGCGGGGAACGGCGTTTCCCTTTTTGTTTGGCTCCTTATCTGCGAAAAGACGATGTCTACCCTTTACGAATCCACGCTCCGCTCGCTGCCGCTCCTCGGTCGCGGCAAGGTCCGCGATAACTACGCGGTCGGCAACGACAAGCTCCTGATCGTCACGACCGACCGCCTGTCGGCATTCGACGTGGTGATGGGCGAGCCGATTCCGAACAAGGGCCGCGTGCTGAACCAGATGGCGAACTTCTGGTTCGACAAGCTCGCGCACATCGTGCCGAACCACCTGACGGGCGACGCGCCGGAAGCGGTCGTCGCGGCCGACGAGGTCGAGCAGGTGAAGGGCCGCGGCGTGGTCGTCAAGCGCCTCGAGCCGATCATGATCGAAGCGGTCGTGCGCGGCTACCTGGCCGGCAGCGGCTGGAAGGAATACCAGGCGTCGGGCGCCGTGTGCGGCGTGCAGCTGCCGGAGGGCCTGCAGAACGCGCAGAAGCTGCCCGAGCCGATCTTCACGCCGGCCGCGAAGGCCGAGATGGGCGAGCACGACGAGAACATCACGTTCGAGGAAACCGAGCGCCGCATCGGCACCGAGCTGGCCGCGACGATCCGCGACATCTCGATCAGGCTGTACAAGGAAGCGGCCGACTACGCGGCGACGCGCGGCATCATCATCGCCGATACGAAGTTCGAATTCGGCCTCGACAACCACGGCAAGCTGTACCTGATGGACGAAGTGCTGACGGCCGATTCGTCGCGCTTCTGGCCGGCCGACCAGTACGAAGTCGGCACGAACCCGCCGTCGTTCGACAAGCAGTTCGTGCGCGACTGGCTCGAGGCGCAGCCGTGGGGCAAGACGGCGCCGGCGCCGGCGCTGCCGGCCGACGTCGTCGAAAAGACGGCCGCGAAGTACCAGGAAGCGCTCGAGCGCATCACCGGCCAGTCGCTCGCCTGAGCAAGGAACCGACGAAATGAGCGAAGTCCAGACTGCCCACACGCACAGCGCGCCGCTCGTCGGCGTGCTGATGGGTTCGAGTTCCGATTGGGACGTGATGAAGCACGCGGTAGCGATCCTGCAGGAATTCGGCGTGCCGTACGAAGCGAAGGTCGTGTCCGCGCACCGGATGCCCGACGAGATGTTCGACTATGCGGAGAAGGCGCGCGAGCGCGGGCTGCGCGCGATCATCGCGGGCGCCGGCGGCGCCGCGCACCTGCCCGGCATGCTGGCCGCGAAAACCACGGTGCCGGTGCTCGGCGTGCCGGTCGCGAGCAAGTACCTGAAGGGTGTCGATTCGCTGCACTCGATCGTGCAGATGCCGAAGGGCGTGCCCGTCGCGACGTTCGCGATCGGCGAGGCCGGCGCCGCGAATGCCGCGCTGTTCGCAGTGTCGATCCTGTCCGGCACGTCGGCCGATTACGCGAACCGGCTCGCCGCGTTCCGCGTGCGCCAGAACGAAGCCGCGCACGCGATGGTGCTGCCGCCGCTGGAATGACGGCGCACCGGCGGCCGCGCGTCGCGGCTGCATGATACTCCCCACTGCGGCGGGCAGCGCCCGCCGCGACCGACCACTGACATGACCGCAACTCCTGATTCCGTTTCCCCGATCCTGCCCGGCGCGTGGCTGGGCATGGTCGGCGGTGGCCAGCTCGGCCGCATGTTCTGCTTTGCCGCCCAGTCGATGGGCTATCGCGTCGCCGTGCTCGATCCCGATCCGACGAGCCCCGCCGGCGCGGTTGCCGACCGCCACCTGCGCGCCGCCTACGACGACGAAGCCGCGCTCGCCGAACTGGCCGACCTGTGCGACGCGGTGTCGACGGAGTTCGAGAACGTGCCGGCCGCGAGCCTCGATTTCCTCGCGCGCACGACCTTCGTCGCGCCGGCCGGCCGCTGCGTCGCGGTCGCGCAGGACCGGATCGCGGAGAAGCGCTTCATCGAGGCGTCGGGCGTACCGGTCGCGCCGCACGTCGTGATCGAATCGTCGGCGGCGCTCGCCGCGCTCGACGATGCCGCGCTCGACGCGGTGCTGCCGGGCATCCTGAAGACGGCCCGCCTCGGCTACGACGGCAAGGGCCAGGTGCGCGTGCGCACCGCGCAGGAAGCGCGCGACGCGCATGCGGCGCTCGGCGGCGTGCCGTGCGTGCTCGAGAAGCGCCTGCCGCTGAAATACGAAGTGTCGGCGCTGATCGCGCGCGGCGCGGACGGCCGCTCGGCCGCGTTCCCGCTCGCGCAGAACGCGCATCACAACGGCATCCTCGCGCTGACAGTGGTGCCCGCGCCGGCCGCCGATGCCGCGCGCGTCGAAGAGGCGCAGCAGGCGGCCGTGCGGATCGCCGATACGCTCGGCTACGTCGGCGTGCTGTGCGTCGAATTCTTCGTGCTGGAAGACGGCTCGTTCGTCGCGAACGAGATGGCGCCGCGCCCGCACAACTCCGGCCACTACACGGTCGATGCGTGCGCAACGAGCCAGTTCGAGCAGCAGGTGCGCGCGATGACGCGCATGCCGCTCGGCAACCCGCGCCAGCATTCGCCGGCCGCGATGCTGAACATCCTCGGCGACGTGTGGTTCCCGAACGGTGCGCAGGCCGATGCCGTCACGCCGCCGTGGGATACGGTCGCGGCGATGCCGGCTGCGCACCTGCACCTGTATGGCAAGGAAGACGCGCGCGTCGGCCGCAAGATGGGCCACGTGAACTTCACGGCCCCGACGCGCGACGAAGCCGTCGCCGCGGCCACTGCGTGCGCACAGTTGCTGCGCGTGCCGCTCGACTGAGGCGCCAGCCGATGTCCATCGATCTCCCGAACTCCGTGACGCCCGCGCAGATCGACGCGGCCGCCGCGCTGCTCGACGCGGGGCAACTCGTCGCGTTCCCGACCGAAACCGTCTACGGGCTCGGCGGCGACGCGGCGAATCCCGAGGCCGTCGCGCGCATCTACGCGGCGAAAGGGCGGCCGGCGAACCATCCGGTGATCGTGCACCTGCCGCCCGGCGGCGATCCGGGCTACTGGGCCGAAGACCTTCCCGACGATGCGCGGAAGCTGATCGATGCGTTCTGGCCGGGCCCGCTGACGCTGATCCTGAAGCGCCATGCGCGCATTCCGGCCGCCGTGAGCGGCGGGCAGGATTCGGTCGGGCTGCGCTGCCCGTCGCATCCGGTCGCGCAGGCGCTGCTGGCCGCGTTCAGCGCGCGGCGCGGCGGCCACGGCGGCGTGGCCGCGCCGTCCGCGAACCGGTTCGGCCATGTGAGCCCGACGACCGCGCAGCACGTACGCGACGAATTCGGCGACACCGTGCACGTGCTCGACGGCGGCGCATCCGAAGTCGGCATCGAATCGACGATCCTCGATTTGTCGCGCGGCTTCCCGGCGCTGCTGCGCCCGGGCCACGTGACGCCGCAGCAGATCGCCGACGTGCTCGGCCGCGCGCCGCGGCTGCCGGACGGCAGCGACGCGACCGCGCCGCGCGCGTCCGGCACGCTGAAGGCGCATTACGCGCCGCGCACGCCGCTCGCGCTGCTGCCGTTCGATCAACTGGAGCCGCTGCTCGCGGCCGCGCAAACCGACGGCGAGCGCGTCGCGCTCGTCGCTCGTGCATCGCGCGCGGGCCGCTGGGCGCAGGCCGACGGCGTGCATTTCGTCGCGGCACCGGAAGATCCGCAGGCCTATGCGCGCGACCTGTACGGGATGCTGCGTGCGCTCGACCGCGCGCAGGTCGCGCGCATTCTCGTCGAGAAGCTGCCCGACACCGTCGAATGGATTGCCGTCAACGATCGCCTCGGCCGTGCCGCGGCCGCGTTCGAAGCGCGCGACTGACGACCGGCGCAAGCCGCGGCCCATGAATGAAAAACGCCCGACCGGCGAACCGGTCGGGCGTTTTTTCTGGAGATCGCGCCGGCTGCGCGTTGCGCGTGCCGGCCGATCCGTTGATGCGTCGCTTACTTGCCGACGCCCGAAGCCGCGATCTGCTTTTCCACGAACTGCGCGAACAGCGCGTGCAGGCGCGTCGTCGGGTGGACCGTGTCGGCGAACATGTAGGTCTGGTCCGCGTTCGGGACCGTGTAGGTCTGCGGCGAGCAGAACAGCGACGAGCCGAATGCGGTCGCGTTCGCGACGCCGTACTGCGTCGCGGCCTGGACCATCGCCTTCAGGTTGCAGGCGGTGTCGGTGTTCGACACGCTGAAGCCGTTCGCCTGGTAATTGGCCGCGATGCCGTCCTGCCACGTGAACGTATCGAGCAGCGCGACCTTCGTCGTGTCGACCTTCAGCGCGGCCAGCGTGCCGGCGAGCGTCTTGTTGAACAGCCCCGACAGTTGCGTGAACGCGGCCTGCGTGCCGCCCTGCAGCGCGAGCGGCGTGCCGCCGATGTCCGGCACGTTCGACACGAACACGTGCGTTGCGCCTGCCGCGACGATCTGCTGGACGATCCCGCCGAGCTGCTGCGCGGCCAGGCCGATCGCCTGCGCCGCCGCGAGTTGCGCGGCCGGCGTGTTGCCTTGCGCCTGCGCGACCTGCGCCTGGTAGAAGATGTCGTTCGCGCCGCCGTTGACCAGCACGATCTGGCCTGCGTTGAAGCTGCCGTGCTGCGTCAGGTACTGCTTGACCTGGTCGGCGATCGGCGTCGTGGTCGCTTGCGCGAAGTCGGCGTTCGGCACGCTCGCGTCGGCATGGCCGATGCCCGGCTGCAGCGTCACGCGCGAGCCGCCTTGCGCGTAGCCGAGGCCGCCGGTGGCCTGCAGCGGAATGCCGAAGCCGCCCTGGTTCGCGGGCTGCAGCGTGTCGCCGTAGTACTGCGCGACGTTCTGCGTCCATACCTGGCCGGGGTTGGTCGTGAAGCGGCCGCCGCCGAAGCCGAGCTTGATCTGCGAATAGGTGCCGGCGTCGGACAGGCTGTCGCCGAACGACACGATCTGCATCTTCACGCCGGAAGGCGGCGTGTTCGACGCGCTGCTGCTGTTGTTGTCGTCACCGCCGCCGCATGCGGCGAGCAGCGCGAGCGCGGCGCCCGCGATTACGGCCTGCGCGGTGCGCAGCAGGCGTTGACGGGCATGCGACGGGAATTGTTGTTGTGACTGCATCGTTCGATCTCCTCGTAGATATGGCCTGATGTGTTTCTCATCTGCCGCGTGCCTGCTCGGAACCGGGCTGCGCGGCGGCCGTTGGCTGAAACGGTTATTGGTCGCGCGCAGCCGCAAGCGGCACGGTGCGCGGATCCTGGTTCGCGGCCTCGACAACCTGCGCATGATAAGCGCTCGCCCATTCGGGCGGGCCGAAAATCGCGCGCAGCTTGTTGCGCCATCCGTCGACGCGCAACGCGTCGGCCGCCATCGACACCCACTCGTGGAACGTCGCGACGAGCGGGTTGTTCGAGTCGAGCCGCTCGACGATCCCGTACTGCGGCGGGTCGTCCGGCGTTTCCTCGACATAGCTGCCGAACAGGCGATCCCAGATCACAAGCACGCCTGCGTAATTGCGGTCGATGTAGCGCGGGTTGCGCGCATGGTGAGCGCGGTGGATCGACGGCGTGTTGAGCACGTACTCGAGCCAGCCGAGCTTGCCGATCGCCTGCGTGTGCACGAAGAACTGGAACGCGAGGTTGATCAGCACGATGCCGACGACCTGCTGCGGCGGAAAGCCGGCGAACGCGAGCGGCAGCCAGAACACCCACATGCCCGCGACGGGGTACATCAGGCTCTGGCGGAACGCGGTCGAGAAGTTCATCCGCTCGGACGAGTGGTGCACGACGTGCGCGGCCCACAGCCAGCGCACGCGATGGCTCGCGCGATGGAACACGTAGTAGAGGAAATCCTGCGCGACGAACAGCACCGCGAACGACAGCCAGCCGTCGTGCCACGTGAACAGGCGATAGTGCCGGTAGCAGTACGCATAGACGGGGATCACGAAGAGCCATGCGATCTTGTCCGCGCCCTGGTGCATCAGCGCGAGCGCCGCATTGCACAGCGTGTCGCGCCACGCATAGACATGGTCCTGCGCACGTGTGCGGGCGAGGTGCCAGGCTTCCCATGCGATGCAGAGCAGGAAGACGGGCGCCAGCGCGAGCAGAAGCAATTCGACGTCGAATCGCATGGGCGTGTCTCCTCCTTTCCCCTGCAAGCCGTGAGGCCGGGCGCGTGGCCCGTTGTAGATATCGGTCAGGCCAACAGCCTACGCAATCGCCACGCGCTAGGCGAGGGGGCAGCGTAGAGGGTTCCCTCTGAGGACAGGGTTTCTACGGAAACCGTGCGGCGCGAGGCCGCGCGGTGCGGCCCCGTTTTACCGGCAGGGCTGGCGTGCGGTGCGTCGCGCGCCGGTGGCGGCGGCCGTTTCAAACCGCGAACGGCGGGATTCCGAGTGCGGGGCGGCGGCAGGTCGCACGGGCCGCCCGCCAGGGCTGCCCGATGCGCGGTGCCGCCGCGTGGCCGGCGCACGCCGACCGAGGGGCGGGGATGCGCCGCGTCGCGGCGCGCGAGCCGTCAGTGCGCGCCCGCGTAGATCCATTCGAGCAGCGTGTCGTGCGCGGCGCGCGCGCCTTCCGCCTGGTCGTTGTTGATGAAGCTGACGACGACGTAGCTCTGGCCGTCGGCACCGGCGACGTAGCCGGCGATCGCGCGCACGTCGCGCAGCGTGCCGGTCTTGATGTGCGCGTTGCCGAGCACGCCGGCGTTGGTGAGGCGGTTCTTCATCGTGCCGTCGATGCCGGCGATCGGCAGCGAATCGACGAACGCCTGCGCGACCGGGCTCGCGTTCGCGGCCTGCAGCAGCGCGGCGAGCGACAGCGCGCTCACGTGCTCTTCGCGCGACAGCCCCGAGCCGTTTTCAAGCGCGAGGTCCGGCATCGCGATGCCGTTCTTCTGCAGGAACGCCTGGATCGCGCGGCTCGACTGTTCGGGCGTCGCGGGCGGCCTGCCGCTGACCGCGCCGATCGTCAGGAACAGGTTGCGCGCCATCACGTTGTTGCTGAACTTGTTGATGTCGTAGACGATGCTGCCGAGCACCGGGCTGTGATGCACGGCGACGGGCCGCGCGGTGGTCGGCACCTTGCCTTCGCTCACGGGCCCCGCGATCGTGCCGCCGTCCTGCTGCCACAGCGCGAGGAAGCCGCGCGCGAAGAACGTCGTGTGATCGAGGATCGCGAGGTTGGTCGTGCGCGCGCCGCAGCGCAGCGGATAGTCGCCGGCGAACGACGCCGTCATCATCCCGCCGCCGGCTGTCAGCGTCGGGCGCGCGGCCGCGGCGGCCGCGCTGCACGAGCCCGTGCCTTCGACCAGCTGGTTGTCGATCGACAGGTCCGCGAGCGGCGGCAGCACGTCGACGGCCACCTTGCCGTCGTCGCCCGGCGTGACCGTGAACGACACGGCCTTGAATGCGTACAACAGCGGATCGGGCCCGACGTTGTACGGCGCGCTCACGTCGTCGTCGAACGACGGCAGGTCGCGCGTCGATGCCGCGAAATAGCTCTTGTCGAGCACGAGGCCGCCGGCCACGCGCTTGATCCCGGCCTTGCGGATCTTGTCGACGAGGTCGATCAGCTCTTCGGGCACGAGCTTCGGATCGCCGGTGCCCTTGATGTACAGGTTGCCCTGCAGCGTGCCGTCGGGGTCGACCGTGCCGTCCGTATAGGCGGTCGTGCGCCAGCGGAAGTCGGGGCCGAGGATCGACAGGCCCGAGAAGGTCGTGACGAGCTTCATCGTCGACGCCGGCAGCATCGGCCGGCTCGCATTCCACGCGATCAGCGGCTCCGGGTCGCCGACGCGCTCGACGACGACGCTCATCGCCGACGCCGGCACCTTCGCGCGCTGCAGCGCGACGAGCACGGATGCCGGCAGGCCGGCCGCACGCGCGGCGGGCGACACGACAGCCGCGTTGCGCGCTTCCTTGTGGAATTTCTTGCGGGCTTGCGCGGGCGGCGCGAAGGCCAGGGCCGTGCAGGTGGCGATGACGGCGGCTGCGCGCAGGCAGATTTGAGCGCTGCGGGGGGCGAACCGGGCGGAAAGGGCAGAAATCGGCATGGACGAATACGGGTAAGCGGGGGCTCGGGCGGCGCGTGTGTCGCGCGCAAGCGCACATTGTAGAGACAAGTGGGCAAATGCCCGCTGAAATCGCGTGTCGTGCCGCATTGCGGCATCACTTTGCTGCGGGCATGTCGCGCGCGCGATTCGCGGCGCTACAATGATCGGCGTGTTTCACCCGACCCATGGATGCCTGTCCCGATGCGGATTCTGCTTGTCGAAGACGACCGAATGATTGCCGAGGGCGTGCGCAAGGCGCTGCGCTCGGACGGCTTTGCGGTCGACTGGGTGCAGGACGGCGACGCGGCGCTGACGGCGCTCGGCGGCGAGACGTACGACCTGCTGCTGCTCGACCTCGGCCTGCCCAAGCGCGACGGCATCGACGTGCTGCGCACGCTGCGCGCACGCGGGCTGTCGCTGCCGGTGCTGATCGTCACCGCGCGCGACGCCATCGCCGATCGCGTGAAGGGGCTCGACGCGGGCGCCGACGATTACCTCGTCAAGCCGTTCGATCTCGACGAACTCGGCGCGCGGATGCGCGCGCTGATCCGCCGCCAGGCCGGGCGCAGCGAGTCGCTGATCCGCCACGGCGCGCTGACGCTCGATCCCGCTTCGCACCAGGTCACGCTCGACGGCGCGCCCGTCGCGCTGTCCGCGCGCGAGTTCGCGCTGCTCGAGGCGCTGCTCGCGCGGCCCGGCGCGGTGCTGTCGAAGAGCCAGCTCGAGGAAAAGATGTACGGCTGGGGCGAGGAGATCGGCAGCAACACGGTCGAGGTCTACATCCATGCACTGCGCAAGAAGCTCGGCTCGGACCTGATCCGCAACGTGCGCGGGCTCGGCTACATGGTCGTCAAGGAAAGCTGACGCGTGAGGTCGATTCGTCATCAATTGCTGATCTGGCTGCTCGCGATCGTCGTCGCGGGCGTCGGCCTCGCCGGCTGGCTGATCTACCGGCAGGCGCTCGCCGAGGCGAACGAGCTGTTCGACTACCAGCTGCAGGAAATCGCCGCGGCGCTGCCGTCCGAGCCGTTCTCGCAGGTATTCGGCTCGCGGACCAACGGCGATGAAGGCATCGTGATCCAGATCTGGAACCGCAACGGCGTGCTGATGTATTTCTCGCATCCGCGTGCGCCGATCGCGCCGCGCGCGGAGCTCGGCTTCTCGACCGAGCGCACCGATCGCGGCGAATGGCGCGTGTACGGCGCGATCGTCGGCGACAACGTCGTGCAGCTCGCGCAGCCGCTGTCGGTGCGCAACCGGCTCGCGGCGAACGTCGCGCTGCGCACGCTGTGGCCGCTGATCGTGCTGCTGCCGTTCCTCGGCGCGGCCGTGTGGGTGATCGTCGGGCGCGGCCTGGCGCCGCTCGGCCGCGTGACGCGCGCGGTCGAGGCACGCCGGCCGGAAGCGCTCGATCCGCTGCCCGACGAGCGCCTGCCGCTCGAGGTGCAGCCGCTCGTGCGCGCGCTGAACGGGCTGCTCGCGCGGCTGTCGGCCGCGCTCGACACGCAGAAGGCGTTCGTGGCCGACGCCGCGCACGAACTGCGCACGCCGCTCGCGGCCGTGCAGATCCAGGCGCAGCTCGTCGCCCGCGCGAAGGACGACGCGTCGCGCCGCGAGGCGGTCGCGGATCTCCAGGACGGCGTCACGCGCGCGACGCGCCTCGCGGAGCAGTTGCTCGCGCTCGCCCGCGCCGAGCCGGACGGCGCGACGATGCGCGAGCCGGTCGACCTGCAGGCGCTGCTGACCGAATGCGTGGCCGCGCATGCACCGCTCGCGCAGCGGCGCGACATCGATCTCGGCTTCGAGGAGACGCGCGCGGCGAGCGTCGTCGCGGATGTCGGCGCGCTGCGCGTGATGTTCGGCAACCTGCTCGACAACGCGGTGAAGTACACGCCGGACGGCGGCCGCATCGACGTGTCGCTGACCTCCGACGCGGCCGGCCGCGCGTGCGTCCAGATCGGCGACAGCGGGCCCGGCATCCCGGCCGACGAGCGCGAGCGCGTGTTCGATCGCTTCTACCGCGACAGCTCCGCGCGGGCGCGTGCCGACTTGTCGGGCAGCGGGCTCGGGCTCGCGATCGTCAAGCGCGTGGCGGCGCAGCAGGGCGCGACGGTGTCGCTCGGCGACGCGGCCGCGGGCGGCCTGCTCGTCAGCGTCGTATTCCGCGACGCCGCGATGCCGACCGAGGCGCCGCGGCAGTCCGAATCCGTGTGAAGATCGGCGCCAGACGCACCCAGGCGGCCGCTTAAGCCCCGCTTAAGGCTGATTAAGCCTCCTTTAAGTCAGGGTCGTTACGCTGCGACCTAACAAAGAGGAGGTCCTACGATGAACACCCGATTCCTTGCACGCGGCGCCGTCGCGGTCGCCGTGGCGGCTGCCCTGTCGGCCGGCTATTTCGCCGGCACCCGACGCGCCGATCCGCAGATCATCACGCCCGCGCAGGCGGCCGCGCTGATGCCGGCCGAAGCGGCCGCGAAGACCGGCATCCCCGATTTCTCCGGGCTCGTCGAGACCTACGGCCCCGCGGTCGTGAACATCAGTGCGAAGCATGTCGTGAAGCAGGTGTCGCGGCGCGCGCCGCAGCCGCAGCTGCCGGTCGATCCGAGCGACCCGTTCTACCAGTTCTTCAAGCACTTCTACGGCCAGGTGCCGGGCATGGGCGGCGACGCGCAGCCGGACGACCAGCCGAGCGCGAGCCTCGGTTCCGGGTTCGTCGTCAGTTCCGACGGGTATATCCTCACCAATGCGCACGTGATCGACGGCGCGAACGTCGTCACGGTCAGGCTGACCGACAAGCGCGAATACAAGGCGAAGGTCGTCGGCTCGGACAAGCAGTCCGACGTCGCGGTGCTGAAGATCGACGCGAGCGGGCTGCCGACCGTGAAGATCGGCGATCCGGCGCAGAGCAAGGTCGGCCAGTGGGTCGTCGCGATCGGTTCGCCGTACGGCTTCGACAACACGGTCACGTCGGGCATCATCAGCGCGAAGTCGCGCGCGCTGCCGGACGAGAACTACACGCCGTTCATCCAGACCGACGTGCCGGTGAACCCCGGCAACTCGGGCGGCCCGCTGTTCAACCTGCAGGGCGAGGTGATCGGCATCAACTCGATGATCTACTCGCAGACGGGCGGCTTCCAGGGCCTGTCGTTCGCGATCCCGATCAACGAGGCGATCAAGGTGAAGGACGAACTCGTGAAGACGGGCCACGTGAGCCGCGGCCGCCTCGGCGTTGCCGTGCAGGGGCTGAACCAGACGCTCGCGAGTTCGTTCGGGCTGCAGAAGCCGGACGGCGCGCTCGTCAGCTCCGTCGATTCGAACGGCCCGGCCGCGAAGGCGGGCCTGCAGCCGGGCGACGTGATCCTGTCGGTCAACGGCTCGCCGGTCGCCGATTCGACGTCGCTGCCCGCGCAGATCGCGAACCTGAAGCCGGGTTCGAAGGCCGACCTGCAGATCTGGCGCGACAAGTCGAAGAAGTCGATCAGCGTGACGCTCGGCGCGATGGCCGATGCGAAACTCGCGTCGAACGACGGCGGGCCGGTCGAGCAGGGCCGCCTGGGCGTCGCGGTGCGTCCGCTGTCGCCGCAGGAGCGCAGCGCCAGCAACCTGTCGCACGGGCTGATCGTGCAGCAGGCCGGCGGGCCGGCCGCCAACGCGGGCATCCAGCCCGGCGACGTGATCCTCGCGGTCAACGGCCGCCCGGTCACGAGCCCCGAGCAGTTGCGCGACGCGGTGAAGGGCGCGGGCAACAGTCTTGCTCTGCTGATCCAGCGCGATAATGCACAGATCTTCGTGCCGGTCGACTTGAGCTGACCGGCGACGGCCGACGGCCGGCCAGGCCGGCCGCGGCGGGCGCCGCCGCCGTCCGACCCCGTGGCGTGGCGCCCCGTATGTGTTCCGACCCAAAGGAGAGAGCCATGCAATATCTACGCAACGTGTCCCGATTTGCCGTCGCCGCGGCGTTGGCCGCCGGCCTCGCAGCCGGCGCGACCGGCGCGTACGCGCAGTCGGACGGCTTGCCCGCCGCGCACCAGCAGGGCGACGTCACCTTCGTGTCCGGCGGCATCGGGCTGGACGAATCGACGGCGTTCCAGCGCAACGAGGCGAAGTGGCCGCTGGCGCTGCGCTTCACCGGCAAGGGCGGCGAATTCCTGGCCGACGTCCATGTGCGGATCGTCGACGGCAAGGGTGCAGAAGTGCTGAAAACCGACACGCGCGGGCCGTACATGCTCGTGCAGGTGCCGCCGGGGCGCTATACGGTGCAGGCGTCGTACCAGGGTAGCGACGAATCCCGGACCGTCACGGTCGGCGCGAAGGGCGGCGCGAAAGCTGCGTTCCAGTGGAGCGCGCAGTAGCCCGCCGCGCGCGGCCCCCGCCCGGGTTGCGCAATCGGACGAAGTTTCGCCCATAATGAAAGCCACGGCATTCGTGCCGTGGCTTTTTTCGTTTCCTGCCACCGGCCTGCCTGCCGGGCCGCCCGAAGGAGAAACGATGTCAGACGCCGCCCCTCACGTTGAAATCGTGCCGAACCGCCATCGCGTGCGCGTGATCCACCGCGGCATCACGTATGCCGATTCGCATGGCGTGCTGACCGTGCGGGAAGCGGGGTTGCCGGACGTTCATTACCTGCCGCGCGGCGACGTCAACATGCGCAGGCTCGTGAAGTCGGGCGTGACGAGCGCCTGCCCGTTCAGGGGCGAAGCCGTGCATTTCGACTTGCAGACGGAAGACGGCGTGATCGAGAACGCCGCATGGAGTTACGAGGAACCGAAGGCGGCCGCTGCCGCGCTTGCGCACTACGTCGCCTTCGATGTCGCACGGATCGACAGTCTCGTCGAGACGTCCTGATGCGGCGCGCGTTCATCGGGGAGACATCATGGAACTGAACGACACGTTACGCGTCCCGCTCGCGCCGTCCGTCGTGCGGGAGGCCTTCGAGGATCCCGCATTGCTGCGGGCGAGCTTCGACCATTGCGAATCGTTCGTGAAGCTCGCGCACGGCGAGTTCGCGCTGACGATCACGGTGCCGCTCGGCCCGCTGCGCGCACGCTACGACGTGCGTGCGCATGCGGCCGGCGAGCAGGGCGACGCGGAAGGGCAGCCGCGCCGCGTGATCAATTTCAAGGCGCGGGCCGACGGCCTCGGCGCGGTGCGCGGCCAGGTCGAACTGCTGCTGCTGCCCGACGACGATGCGAACGCCACGTGCATCGAGTACGTGGTCTGGGCGACGGCGAGCGGGCCGCTCGCCGAGCTGCCGGCGCGGCAGATCGAGAATGCGCTGCGCGAATGGACCGACGATTTCTTCCGCGAGTTCTGCGCGGTCGTGCAGGCGAAGCACGGTCTCGCGCCGAATCGCGCGAACCCGGCCGCACAGCGGCGCCAGCACGTGTTCCTGCGGCCGGCTTCGCTGATGGCCGCGACGAAGCGTCCGCTGCCGCCGCACGGTGGCGGCGCGCCGGCCGGGCGTGCGGCCGGCGTGCTTCATCATCGCGGTGCCGGCACGGTGCCCGTCTGGGCATGGGCGGCGATGATCGTGTTCGTTGCGCTGCTGCTTTATGCGGCGCGCTGGATCAACGGCGGTTGAGCGGCCGAGCGCCGCCGGTTGCGCTTCACGGCCCGCTCGCTCCGCGCGCGGCGGGCATTACTGCCTCGCATCGGCACCGGCTCCGGCGCCGCGGAATTCCCTTCGATACGCAGACGGCGACGTGCCGAGCGCGCCCGCGAAATGCTGGCGCAGCGACACGCTCGACCCGTAGCCGGCCGCCTGCGCGATCGCGTCGATCGATTGTCCGGTGGTTTCCAGCAGATGCTGCGCGCGCGCGAGCCGCTCGGCCTGCAGCCACGCGGTGACGGTCGTGCCGGTGGCCTGGCGGAAGTGGCGCGTGAACGTGCGCCGGCTCATCAGCACGCGCTCGGCGAGCGAATCGACGCTGTGCGCGGCGTCGAGGTGCGCGCGCACCCAGTCGAGCAGGCCCGCGAGCCGTGCATCGCGCGGGTGCGCGGCGATGGGCTGCGGCACGTACTGGGCCTGCCCGCCCTGGCGGTGCGGCGGGATCACGAGGCGGCGCGCGATCCGGTTCGCGGCGTCCGAGCCGAAGCGCCGCCGCACGACGTGCAGGCAGCAGTCGAGCCCGGCGGCCGTGCCGGCCGACGTCATCAGGTTGCCGTCGTCCACGTACAGCACGTCGGGGTCGAGCTTCACGCGCGGAAAGCGTTGTGCGAAGTCGTCGGCCCACGCCCAGTGCGTGGTGGCCGGGCGGCCGTCGAGCAGGCCGGCCGCGGCGAGCACGTACGCGCCGAGGCACAGCCCGACGAGTTGCGCGCCGCGTGCGGCGACCGCACGCACGGCGTCGAGCAGTTCGTCCGGCGGCGCTTCGTCCGGGTCGCGCCACGCCGGCACGATGACGATGTCCGCGTCGTCGAGTGCGTCGAGCCCGTACGGCGCGATGATCGTGAAGCCGCCCGTCGTCGCGAGCGGGCCGCGCTCGGCCGAGCAGACGCGAAACTCGAACGCGGGCGACGCGGCCGCGTCGCGCTCCTTGCCGAACACGACGGACGGCACCGACAGGTGGAACGGGCTGATGCCGTCGTATGCGATCACGGCGACGACGGTCGGGGCGGGCGACGCAGGTGACGCGACGGCGGTCATGACGGGCTCCGGGATGGCGATGGCCCGATTTTATCGAAGAATGGCTATCGGGCCACTGTCCGCGCAGGCGATGCAGCCCGACAATGCATCGCATCGCGCTGCTGGCCGTCTCGTTCCGGGGCGGGGCCGCGCCTCATGACCAGGAGCCCGCCATGTCGAACGCCGCCCCGCATCCCACTTCCAATCACGCTTCCCGTCGCGCGCTGATCGTGATCGACGTCCAGAACGAATACGTGACGGGCAACCTGCCGATCGAGTATCCGCCGCTCGACGTGTCGCTCGCGAACATCGGCCGCGCGATCGACGCCGCGCATGCGGCCGGCGTGCCGGTGATCGTCGTCCAGCACGTCGCGCCGGCCGGCGCGCCGATCTTCGCGCCAGGCACCGACGGTGTCGCGCTGCACGCGGTCGTCGCCGGCCGGCCGTATGCACACCTGATCGAGAAGGCGAAGGCGAGCTCGTTCGCCGGGACCGATCTTGCCGCATGGCTCGACGCGCACGGGATCGACACGCTCGCGGTGGCCGGCTACATGACGCACAACTGCAATGCGTCGACGGTCTATCACGCGGCGCATGCGGGACTGAATGTCGAGTACCTCGAGGATGCGACGGGCGCGTTGCCGTACGAGAATGAAGCGGGCGCGGCGAGCGCCGAAGAGATTCACCGCGCGTACACGGTGGTGTTCCAGTCGAATTTCGCGGCCGTGATGTCGACCGACGCGTGGATCGCGGGACTGGGCGGCGCACCGATGCCGAAGCGCGATTCGGTGGCCGCGTCGAACCGGCGCGCTCGCGCGCATCGCGCGAAGGCAGCCTGAGCCGGCCGGGGAGACGGAGGCGGGCAGCGCATTGCCGCGGCTGTTGCGCGGCCCGGCCCGGCTCGCCGATCGATGAAAATGAAACGGCGCGCGCGGCCGCCGCGCCGTCAGTCGCCTTCCTTCAGCATCGCCGGGCTGTAGCGCAGCATGTCGAAGCAGCCGTCGACGAGTTTTTCCGCATGCTGCTCGGCGTCGATCTCGTCGGGCAGCATCAGCATGTCGCGCACGAAGCCGCTGACGAGCGTGTGCAGCATCAGCGTCGCGCGCCACGTATCGAGCCGCTCGGGCAGCAGCTTGAGCCGCACGGCGACCGCGAGATCGGCGTCGATCGTGTGCAGCGCCTCGCTCATCCCCGCGCGGTTGCGCTGCAGCAGCGGCTCCATGTCCGCGACGTATTCGCACTTCATGAACAGGATGCTGAACACGCGCCGCAACTGCGAGTCGCGCTGCACGCCGAGCAGGCACCAGATCAGGATCTTGCGGATCTTCTCGAGCGGATTGCCGCCCGGTGCGTCGAGCGGCATCCGCTTCAGCTCGTCGATCGGCAGGAACACGCGGTCGAACATCGCGTCGAACAGCTCGCTCTTGTTCGCAAAATGCCAGTAGATCGCGCCGCGCGTGACGCCGGCGTGCTGGGCGATGTCCGCGAGCGACGTGTGCGACACGCCCTTCTCGAAGAACACGTGTTCGGCGGCATCGAGAATGCGATTGCGCGTCTCGAGCGCCTCCTCCTTGGTACGTCTGACCATGTGCAGGCCTGATTGGATCGATCGTAGGTGAATATAGGGTCCGCAACCCTCGTTGCCGTCATGCGGATTGGCTATGCTTTCGACTGGTAATAATTCGTAAGACTGGACAGTCGACGCGATACAAACGGGCTTTTTACATACATTCGTGAATGTATATACAATACCACCCTACGATCGAATGACCCAAGTGGCAATCAGTTAATATCCCACTCTGCTGATTCCCGCCAAAGCACCATCCGCAGTTCGCGGCATCCCGTCGGCATGGAGGTTTCGTGCCGACGTGCTGTATCTAGCAGTCCAGTAATTCAGGTGTTCGATCTGCGCCGAGAGGCGCATCCGTGTTGCGCTCCCGTCGGGTGCTGCACTTATTCCATTGGTTACACACAGAGGTCGCTCCATGCGCGTCGAACGGGTTCCATACCGCTTGATCACTGTCGCGGCAGCCGCGGTTTTCCTGGCTGCATGCGGAAAAAAAGAATCGGCACCGCCGCCGCAAACGCCGGAAGTCGGCGTCGTCACCGTCCAGCCGCAAGCTGTACCGGTCTTCAGCGAACTGCCGGGCCGCACGAGTGCATTCCTCGTCGCGCAGGTTCGCGCGCGGGTCGACGGCATCGTGCTGCGCCGTGAATTCACCGAAGGCACCGACGTCAAGGCCGGCCAGCGTCTGTACAAGATCGATCCGGCACCGTATATCGCCGCGCTGAACAGCGCGAAGGCGACGCTCGCGAAGGCGCAGGCGAACCTCGTCACGCAGAACGCGCTGGTCGCGCGCTACAAGGTGCTGGTCGCCGCGAACGCGGTCAGCAAGCAGGACTACGACAACGCGGTCGCCACCCAAGGGCAGGCCGCGGCGGACGTCGCGGCCGGCAAGGCGGCGGTCGATACCGCGCAGATCAACCTCGGCTACACGGACGTGGTCTCGCCGATCACGGGCCGCGTCGGCATTTCGCAAGTGACGCCGGGCGCGTACGTGCAGGCGAGCCAGGCGACGCTGATGTCGACGGTGCAGCAGCTGGACCCGGTGTACGTCGACCTCACGCAATCGAGCCTCGAAGGCCTGAAGCTGCGCCAGGACGTGCAGAGCGGCCGTCTGAAGACGAGCGGCCCGGGCGCGGCAAAGGTGTCGCTGATCCTGGAGGACGGCAAGACCTATGCGGAGCCGGGCAAGCTGCAGTTCTCGGACGTGACGGTCGACCAGGCCACCGGCTCGGTGACGATCCGTGCGGTCTTCCCGAACCCGGGCAAGGTGCTGCTGCCGGGGATGTTCGTGCGCGCGCGCATCGAGCAAGGCGTGAACGAGAACGCGTTCCTGGTGCCGCAGATCGGCGTTACGCACGACCAGAAGGGCCAGGCGATCGCGATGGTGGTGAGCGCCGGCAACAAGGTCGAGCCGCGTCCGCTGAAGACGACGGGCATGCAGGGCCAGAACTGGATCGTCGAAGGCGGTCTGCAAGCGGGCGATCACGTGATCGTGCAGGGCGGCGAGAAGGTACGCCCGGGTGCGACCGTGAAGTCGGTGCCGGCGCAGCTCGCACCGGCGGCCGATGCCGCATCGGGCGCCGCCGCCGCAACCGCCGCACCGGCTGCCGCCGGTTCCGGCGCCGCCGCCGCTTCCGGTGCCGCCGCATCGGGCGCCGCGCCGGCGAGTGCCGCCGCCGCGTCGAGCGCGCAATAACAGGGAGCCTGTTTCATGGCAAAGTTTTTTATCGATCGCCCGATCTTCGCGTGGGTGATCGCCATCATCCTGATGCTGGCCGGGGTTGCAGCGATCTTCACGCTGCCGATCTCGCAGTATCCGACGATCGCGCCGCCATCGATCCAGATCACCGCGAACTACCCGGGCGCTTCCGCGAAGACGGTGGAAGACACGGTGACGCAGGTGATCGAGCAGCAGATGAGCGGTCTCGACAACTTCCTGTACATGTCGTCGACGAGTGACGACTCGGGCAACGCGACGATCACGCTGACCTTCGCGCCGGGCACCAACGCCGACATCGCGCAGGTCCAGGTGCAGAACAAGCTGTCGCTCGCGACGCCGGTTCTGCCGCAGGTCGTGCAGCAGCTCGGCCTGTCGGTGACGAAGTCGAGCAGCAGCTTCCTGCTGGTGCTCGCCTTCAACTCCGAAGACGGCAGCATGAACAAGTACGACCTCGCGAACTTCGTGGCGTCGCACGTGAAGGATCCGATCAGCCGGTTGAACGGCGTCGGTACCGTCACGCTGTTCGGCTCGCAGTACGCGATGCGGATCTGGCTCGACCCGACCCGCCTGACGAACTACGGCCTCACGCCGGTCGACGTGAGCTCGGCGATCACCGCGCAGAACGTGCAGATCGCGGGCGGCCAGATCGGCGGCACGCCGGCGAAGCCGGGCACCGTGCTGCAGGCAACGATCACCGAATCGACGCTGCTGCAGACGCCCGAGCAGTTCGGCAACATCCTGCTGAAGGTCAACCAGGACGGCTCGCAGGTGCGCCTGAAGGACGTCGCGCAGATCGGCCTCGGCGGTGAAAACTACAACTTCGACACGAAGTACAACGGCCAGCCGACCGCGGCACTCGGTATCCAGCTCGCGACCAACGCGAACGCGCTGGCGACCGCGAAGGCCGTGCGCGCGAAGATCGACGAGCTGGCACCGTTCTTCCCGCACGGCCTCGTCGTGAAGTATCCGTACGACACGACGCCGTTCGTGAAGCTGTCGATCGAGGAAGTGGTCAAGACGCTGCTCGAAGGTATCGTGCTGGTGTTCCTCGTGATGTATCTGTTCCTGCAGAACCTGCGGGCGACGATCATCCCGACGATCGCGGTGCCGGTCGTGCTGCTCGGCACGTTTGCGATCATGTCGATGGTGGGCTTCTCGATCAACACGCTGTCGATGTTCGGCCTCGTGCTCGCGATCGGCCTGCTGGTCGACGATGCGATCGTGGTGGTCGAGAACGTCGAGCGCGTGATGGCGGAAGAGGGCCTGTCACCGAAGGAGGCGACCCGCAAGGCGATGGGCCAGATCACCGGCGCACTCGTCGGCGTGGCGCTCGTGCTGTCGGCGGTGTTCGTGCCGGTCGCGTTCTCCGGCGGGTCGGTCGGCGCGATCTATCGCCAGTTCTCGCTGACGATCGTGTCGGCGATGGTGCTGTCGGTGCTCGTCGCGTTGATTCTGACGCCGGCACTGTGCGCGACGATCCTGAAGCCGATCCCGCAAGGGCATCACGAAGAGAAGAAGGGCTTCTTCGGCTGGTTCAACCGCACGTTCAACAACAGCCGCGACAAGTACCACGTCGGCGTGCACCACGTGATCAAGCGTTCGGGCCGCTGGCTCATCATCTACCTGGTCGTGATCGTCGCGGTCGGCCTGCTGTTCGTGCGCCTGCCGAAGTCGTTCCTGCCGGATGAAGACCAGGGCCTGATGTTCGTGATCGTGCAGACGCCGTCGGGTTCGACGCAGGAAACGACCGCGAAGACGCTCGCGAACATTTCCGACTACCTGCTGAAGGACGAGAAGGAAATCGTCGAATCGGCGTTCACGGTGAACGGCTTCAGCTTCGCGGGCCGCGGCCAGAACTCGGGTCTCGTGTTCGTGCGCCTGAAGGACTACTCGCAGCGTCAGCATGCGAACCAGAAGGTGCAGGCGCTGATCGGCCGGATGTTCGGGCGCTACGCGGGCTACAAGGACGCGATCGTGATCCCGTTCAACCCGCCGTCGATTCCCGAACTCGGTACGGCCGCCGGCTTCGACTTCGAGCTGACGGACAACGCCGGTCTTGGCCACGACGCGCTGATGGCCGCGCGTAACCAGCTGCTCGGGATGGCCTCGAAGGATCCGACGCTGCAGGGCGTGCGCCCGAACGGCCTGAACGACACGCCGCAGTACAAGGTCGACATCGACCGCGAGAAGGCGAATGCGCTCGGCGTGACGGCGGATGCGATCGACCAGACGTTCTCGATCGCGTGGGCGTCGAAGTACGTGAACAACTTCCTCGACACCGACGGCCGGATCAAGAAGGTGTACGTGCAGGCCGACGCGCCGTTCCGGATGACGCCGGAGGACATGAACATCTGGTACGTGCGCAACGGGTCGGGCGGGATGGTGCCGTTCAGCGCGTTCGCGACCGGTCACTGGACGTACGGTTCGCCGAAGCTCGAGCGCTACAACGGCGTCTCGGCGATGGAAATCCAGGGTCAGGCCGCGCCGGGCAAGTCGACCGGTCAGGCGATGACCGCGATGGAAGGGCTCGCGAAGAAGCTGCCGGTCGGTATCGGCTATTCGTGGACCGGCCTGTCGTTCCAGGAAATCCAGTCCGGTTCGCAGGCGCCGATCCTGTACGCGATCTCGATCCTCGTCGTGTTCCTGTGTCTCGCGGCGCTGTATGAAAGCTGGTCGATCCCGTTCTCGGTGATCATGGTCGTGCCGCTCGGCGTGATTGGAGCGCTGCTCGCGGCGACGATGCGCGGCCTCGAGAACGACGTGTTCTTCCAGGTCGGCCTGCTGACCACCGTGGGCCTGTCCGCGAAGAACGCGATCCTGATCGTGGAGTTCGCACGCGAACTGCAGCAGACGGAGAAGATGGGGCCGATCGAGGCCGCGCTGGAAGCGGCGCGCCTGCGGCTGCGTCCGATCCTGATGACGTCGCTCGCGTTCATTCTCGGCGTGATGCCGCTCGCGATCAGCAACGGCGCGGGTTCGGCGAGCCAGCACGCGATCGGTACGGGCGTGATCGGCGGGATGATCACGGCGACGTTCCTCGCGATCTTCATGATCCCGATGTTCTTCGTGAAGATCCGCGCGATCTTCAGCGGCGAGAAGGAAGACGTCGACGAGGCGCTGCGTCTGGCTCAGGAGCACTCGCACCACGAAGAGAAGCCGGGCAACGGCGACGAAGGCAACAAGGGACAGTGATGATGCAAAAACACGCTTTGACTGCAATCGCGGTCGCGCTCTTTGCCACGGGCTGCACGATGGCGCCGCATTACAAGCGGCCCGACGCGCCCGTCGCACAGGCGTACCCGGCCGGCGGCGTCTACGCGACGCAGCCGGGCGCTGCCGGCGCGCGCAGCGCGAACGGCCAGGCGGCGACCGCCATCGGCTGGCGCGAATTCTTCGTCGATCCGCGCCTGCAGCGGCTGATCGAGATCGCGCTGAAGAACAACCGCGACCTGCGCGTGTCGGTGCTGAACATCGAGGCGGCGCGTGCGCAGTACCAGATCACGCGCGCGGGCCTGTTCCCGACGCTCGACGGCACCGGTACGGGCAGCATCCAGCGATTCCCGGCCGGCGTATCGACGACGCGCCAGCCGCTGATCACGCGCACCTACAACGTCGGGCTTTCGGCGTCGTGGGAACTCGACCTGTTCGGCCGCGTGCAGAGCCTGAAGGACCAGGCGCTCGCGCAGTACCTGTCGACCGCGTACGCGCGGCAGGCGCAGGAAATCTCGCTGGTGTCGTCGGTGGCTGACCAGTACCTGACGCTGCTGTCGACCGACGATCTGCTGAAGGTCACGGAGAACACGCTGAAGTCCGCTCAGGCGCAGTACGACCTGACGAAGCTGCAGTTCGACAACGGCACGGGCTCCGAGCTCGAGCTGCGTCAGGCGCAGACGGTGGTCGAGACGGCGCTCGCGAACCAGCAGGCGCAGGCGCGTGCGCGTGCGCAGGCGCTGAACGCGCTGGTGCTGCTGATCGGCGAGCCGCTGCCGGACGATCTGCCGCCGGGCATGCCGCTCGACGCGCAGAACCTGCTGACGGACGTGCCGGCCGGGTTGCCGTCGGACCTGCTGACGCGTCGTCCGGACGTGATGCAGGCCGAGCAGACGTTGCTGGCCGCGAACGCGAACATCGGCGCGGCACGCGCGGCGTTCTTCCCGAAGATCTCGCTGACGGCGGCATTCGGCACCGCGAGCCCGACGCTCGGCGGCCTGTTCAAGGCCGGTACGGCGGCGTGGTCGTTTGCGCCGAGTATTGCGCTGCCGATCTTCGAGGGCGGTTCGAACATCGCCAATCTCGATCTCGCGCACGTGCAGAAGCGCATCGAGATCGCGAACTACGAGAAGGCGATCCAGTCGGCATTCCGCGAAGTGTCGGACGGGCTGGCCGCACGCGGCACGTACGACCAGCAGATCGCCGCGCTCGAGCGCAACGAGCACGCGCAGCAGCGTCGCTTCGACCTGTCGGACCTGCGTTACAAGAACGGCGTCGACAGCTACCTGTCGGTGCTGACCGCGCAGACGGATCTGTACTCGGCGCAGCAGTCGCTCATCAGCGCGCGTCTGGCGCGCTGGACAAACCTCGTCGACCTGTACCGCTCGCTGGGCGGCGGCTGGGTCCAGCGCGCCGGCGAGACGCCGCGCGCGCCGGATGAGCCGGTCGACTACGACAAGGCGGCCGCCCCGGCGCCGGCGTCGTCGGCGGCAACGAACGGATAAGCGCGAAGCAGCGCGGGAGCGGGCGACTGCTCCTGTCCGTCGAACCGGCGGTATGTGGAAACGACAACGCCACGGACGAAAGTCCGTGGCGTTTTTCGTTACTGCGTGGCGCCGTCGTCCGGCGCGGCGCGATCAGTGGTGCACGTCGGCGGGGCGCCCGTCGAAGTCGTGTCCGGCGCGGCGGATGTCGCAGCGCGCATCCTTTTCGCCTTTCACGCCGTTGAACACGATGTTCAGGATCACGGCCGTGGTCGATGCCAGCAGGATGCCGCTGTGCAGGATCGGTGCGAGCGCGGGCGGCAGCTTCGAGAAGAAGTGCGGCGACACGACCGGCACGAGGCCCATGCCGACGCTCACGGCGACGATGAACAGGTTGTGGCTGTTGTTCACGAAGTCGACCTTCGACAGCACCTTGATGCCGTTCGCGGCCACCATCCCGAACATCACGATGCCCGCGCCGCCGAGCACGAACGGCGGCACCGACGCGACGACCTGCGCCATCTTCGGGAACAGGCCGAGCAGCACGAGGATCACGCCGCCCGTCGCGCACACGAACCGGCTCTTCACGCCCGTCACGCCGATCAGGCCGACGTTCTGCGAGAACGACGTATGCGGGAACGAGTTGAAGATGCCGCCGATCAGCGTGCCGAGGCCGTCGACGCGCAGGCCGCGCACCAGGCGCTCCCGGTCGACCGGGCGATCGACCATGTCACCGACCGCGAGGAACATGCCGGTCGATTCGATGAACGTGACGAACATCACCGTGACCATCGTCGCGATCGACAGCGGGTCGAAGTGCGGCCAGCCGAAGTGGAACGGCATCACGAAGCCGACCCACGGCGCGAGCGACACGCCTTCCGTGTTCACGCGGCCGAGGATGAACGCGATCACGAAGCCGGCGACGATGCCGAGCAGTACCGAGATGTTCGCGATGAAACCGCGGCCGAACTTGTTGATCAGCAGGATCAGCGTCAGCACGAGCAGCGACAGGCCGAGATAGACCGGGCTGCCGTATTCGGGATTGCCGACGCCGCCGGCGGCCCAGTTGATGCCGACCTCCATCAGCGACAGCCCGATCACGGCAATCACGGTGCCGACGACCACCGGCGGGAAGAACCGCAACAGCTTGCCGATCATCGGCGCCAGCACGATGCCGATGATACCGGCCGCGATGGTCGAGCCGAAGATGTCGAGAATGCCGAGGCCGGGGTTCGTACCGATGGCGATCATCGGGCCGACGGCCGCGAACGTGCAGCCCATGATGACGGGCAGGCGGATCCCGAAGATCCACAGGCCCAGCGTCTGGATCAGCGTGGCGATGCCGCACGAAAACAGATCGGCGCTGATCAGGAACGCGATCTGGTCTTTCGGCAGCTTGAGCGCGCCGCCGACGATAAGCGGCACGGCGACGGCGCCGGCGTACATGACGAGGACGTGTTGCAGGCCAAGCGTTACCAGCTTGCCGGTCGGCAGCACCTCATCGCACGGATGGACCGTGTTCGATTGCATCTGTCTCACTCCATGATCTTGTTTTCGGGGTGATACGAAGTTATGCGGAATGAATTCGTGCAACAAGAGCACTGGGTACTATTCCGTTCTTTGCTGGTTCGATATGCCATTTCGGCATGAAACAGGGTGTCGATCATCGGGAAACTGCCGCAGGAGTGAGGTTCCCCGGTTTTATAGCCCTTCAAAATAGCGCCGGCCCCCATGTCAAATATCGGCCTCTTTATGGTGTGTATCGGCGCGGCCGCATAGTGGCAAAAAGGAGTGTCGAAAAATCGCGCCGGGTTAACCCGCGAACGAGCGCTCTTGCACGCAAGGTGCAGCGCGGCGAAACCCGGCTGCCGACCGCGGCTTCCGTGCATCGTATTGCGTTGCGGTGACCGCAAAAGCCGGGGCGAGTATCGCGATCCCGTTATCATCGACACCCGTTCATTCGAATTCACCGTCACGTCATGCGCCTGCTCGGAATCGACCTCGGCACCGGCTCCGTCAAACTCGTCACGCTCGATGCCGACGGCGTCGAGCGCGCGGTTGCGAGCGAACCCTATGCGTTGTCGTCGCCGCGGCCCGGCTGGGCCGAGATCGCACCCGACGCGTGGTGGCAGGCGCTCGTGCGCGCGGCCGCGCGGCTGCCGGCCGGCGAGCGCGCGCAGGTCGCGGCGATCGGCTTCTCGGGCCAGATGCATGGCGTCGTGCTGATCGACGCGGCCGGGCAGCCGGTGCGGCCCGCGCTGCTGTGGCCCGACACGCGCGCGGTGCGCGAAGCGGATGCGGCGGGTTGGCCCGCCGCCCCGAACCCCGTCGCGCCGGGCATGGCGGGCCCGCTGTTGCGCTGGCTGGCCGCGCACGAGCCCGATGCGCTGCGCGCCGCGCGCTGGGCCGTGCAGCCGAAGGACTGGTTGCGCATCGCGCTCGGCGGCGACGTCGCGGCCGATCCGAGCGATGCGTGCGCGACCGCGCTCGCGACGCCCGACGGTGCATGGGATACGGCCTTGATCGACGCGCTCGGCCTGCCGGCCGACCGGTTCGCGCCGGTCCATGCGTCGACTGCGCGCTGTGGCGTGCTCGGTGCGCAGGCGGCCGCGGCGCTCGGTCTGCCTGCCGGCGTGCCGCTGGCGACGGGCGCGGCCGACACCGCATGCGCGGCGCTCGGCAGCGGGCTCGCCGCGGCCGGCGACGCGCTGCTGACGACGGGCAGCGGTGGCCAGATCGTCGTGCTCGCGGATGCGCTGCCGCCCGCGCGGCGCGGGCTGCATCGCTATCGCGCGGCGGCCGGCGGCGGCTATTACACGATGGCCGCGATGCAGAACGTCGGGCTCGCGCTCGAAGCCGTGCGCGGCTGGCTTGGTTATTCGGAATGGGCTCACGCGTATGACGACGCGTTCGCGCAACCGCCGTCGGAACGGCTGTGCTTCCTGCCCTACCTGACCGGCGAGCGTTCGCCGTGGATGAACCCCGATGCGCGCGGCGGCTGGCTCGGCCTCGGGCTCGGCGACACGCGCGGCGCAATGATGCGCGCCGCGTTCGAAGGCGTCGCGTTTGCGTTGCGCGCGGGGCTCGATGCGATCCGCGATGCCGATCGTCGCGACCCGGTGACGACGCTGCGTCTGGCGGGCGGCGGCTCGGTCGATCCGCGCTGGCGCCAGTTGCTCGCCGACGCGCTCGGCGCGTCGCTGCACGCGATCGATTGCCCGAACGCCGCGACGCGCGGCGCCGCGCTGCTCGCGGGCGTCGCGATCGGGCACTGGCGGGAAGATGCGTTGCACGCGCTGGCACCGGCCGCGTCGCCGGTCGCCGCGCCGCGCGACGACCGCCTGCTGGCCGCGCGCCACGCCCGCTTCATCGATCTGTATGCGCGCACGGATGCATGGTTCACGACGGGCGTTTAAACTCGGACACTTGTTCTTTTGCGTCAGCAATGACGCATCGTGGCAAGCCGGCGACCGTTTCCGGCTCGCGGTGTGCGGCGGGAGCGGCCATCATGGCGAGCACGAGATGCTTTTGCCGTGTCGCGCGCGCTGTCGCGCGGCATGGTTTCGACAGCTTTGAACGGGGCCCGGTGCGAATGGGACCTGCGTAAGCGCCGAAGCGCCGCCCCGGGGCAACCTAATTGACAGACAGGAGTGACACGATGAAAACGAAAGCCGCGATTGCATGGAAGGCGGGTGCGCCGCTGACGATCGAGGAAGTCGATCTCGAAGGGCCGCGCGCAGGCGAAGTGCTGATCGAAGTGAAGGCGACCGGCATCTGCCACACCGACTACTACACGCTGTCGGGGGCCGATCCGGAAGGGATCTTCCCGGCGATCCTCGGCCATGAAGGCGCGGGCGTGGTGGTCGACGTCGGCCCCGGCGTCGGCACCGTGAGGAAGGGCGACCACGTGATTCCGCTCTACACGCCGGAATGCCGCGAGTGCAAGTTCTGCCTGTCGCGCAAGACCAACCTGTGCCAGAAGATCCGCGCGACGCAGGGCAAGGGCCTGATGCCCGACGCGACGTCGCGCTTCTCGCTCGACGGCAAGCCGCTGTTCCACTACATGGGCACGTCGACGTTCTCGAACTACATCGTCGTGCCGGAGATCGCGGTCGCGAAGGTGCGCGAGGACGCGCCGTTCGACAAGATCTGCTACATCGGCTGCGGCGTGACGACGGGCGTCGGCGCGGTCGTCTACTCGGCGAAGGTCGAGGCCGGTGCGAACGTCGTCGTGTTCGGCCTCGGCGGGATCGGCCTGAACGTGATCCAGGGCGCGAAGATGGTCGGCGCGGACAAGATCATCGGCGTCGACATCAACCCGAAGCGCGTCGAGCTCGCGAAGAAGTTCGGGATGACGCACTTCATCAACCCGAACGAAGTCGAGAACGTCGTCGACCACATCGTGCAGCTGACCGACGGCGGCGCCGACTACTCGTTCGAATGCGTCGGCAACGTGAAGCTGATGCGCCAGGCGCTCGAGTGCACGCACAAGGGCTGGGGCCAGTCGTTCATCATCGGCGTGGCCGCGGCCGGCGAGGAAATCAGCACGCGTCCGTTCCAGCTCGTGACGGGCCGCGAGTGGAAGGGTTCGGCGTTCGGCGGCGCGCGCGGCCGCACCGACGTGCCGAAGATCGTCGACTGGTACATGGAAGGCAAGATCAACATCGACGACCTGATCACGCACACGCTGCCGCTCGAGCGGATCAACGAAGGCTTCGACCTGATGAAGAAGGGCGAGTCGATCCGCTCGGTCGTGCTGTACTGACCGGGAGCGCACCGTCATGCTCGAACTCGTTTCCTCGCATGCGTGCCACGGCGGCGAGCAGCGCTTCTATCGCCACGATTCGGCGGCGATCGGCCTGCCGATGAAGTTCTCGGTGTACCTGCCGCCGCAGGCCGCGCACGGCCGCGTGCCGGCGCTGTTCTATCTCGCGGGCCTCACCTGCACCGACGAGACGTTCGCGATCAAGGCGGGCGCGCAGCAATACGCGGCGCAGCACGGCATCGCGCTCGTGATGCCCGACACGAGCCCGCGCGGCGCGGGCGTGCCGGGCGAGACCGATGCGTGGGACTTCGGCGTCGGCGCGGGCTTCTACGTCGATGCGACCGAAGCGCCGTGGGCCACGCATTACCGGATGGAGTCGTACGTGACGGGCGAGCTGCGCGAGCTCGTCGCGGCCGAGCTGCCGATCGACGGCGCGCGGCTCGGGATCTTCGGCCACTCGATGGGCGGGCACGGCGCGCTGACGCTCGCGCTGCGTCATCCCGGCCTGTACCGGTCGGTGTCGGCGTTCGCGCCGATCGCCGCGCCGACGCGCTGCCCGTGGGGCGAGAAGGCGTTCTCGGGTTATCTCGGCGACGATCGCGACGCGTGGAACGCGCACGACGCGAGCGAGCTCGTCGCGCGAGCCGATGCGCCGAAGTTCGCGGACGGCATCCTGGTCGACCAGGGCCTCGCCGATCAATTCCTCGCGAACCAGCTGAACCCCGACGTGTTCGAGGCCGCGTGCGCGAAGGCCGGCCAGCCGCTGACGCTGCGCCGCCATCCGGGCTACGACCACGGGTACTACTTCATCTCGACGTTCATCGCCGATCACATCGCGCATCACGCGCGCGTGCTTGCACGATGAGCGGGAAGGGAAGCAGGTAACGCACGCATCGCCGCACGCGATTGCGGGCGCATAAAAAAACGCCGGCGCTGCCCTCGGGCACGCCGGCGTTTTCTTTGGCATCGGGCGGCGATCCGTCGGTCGGCGATCAGTGGCGCCGCAACAGGCTCGCGCCGTACACGAGCGCCGACAGCGCGGTGATCCAGAAGCTCGTCGGCCAGTCGGTGTGATACGCGAGCACGATGCCGGCCCACGCCTCGAACAGCGCGAACAGCGCGGCGAGCAGCACGCCCGTCGACAGCCGCGTCGATACGTTCTGCGCGGCCGCGGCCGGCCCGACCAGCAGCGTGAACACGAGCAGCACGCCGACGATCTGCGTCGCCGCGGCGACCGCGAGCGCGCACACCGCGAGGAACAGCATCGACACCGTGCGCAGCGACACGCCCTTGGCCTCGGCCAGTTCGGGCTGCAGCGACGCGAACAGCAGCGGCCGCGCGATCAGCGCGAGCGCGATCAGGCTTACCGTGCCGATGCCGGCCAGTACCGCGAGCGTGTCGTGGCTGACCGCGAGCACGTTGCCGAACAGCAGCGCGGTCACCTGCGTCGCGAACGACGTATAGAAATGCAGGAACAGCAGGCCGAAGCCGAGTGCGCCCGACAGGATCACGCCGATCGCGACGTCGCGGCCCGCGAGCCGTTCGCCGAGCGCGCCCATCCCGATCCCGGCCGCGAGCGTGAAGCCGACCATCCCCCAGATCGGCGAGATGCCGAGCAGCACCGCGCCCGTCGCGCCGGTGAAGCCGACGTGCGACAGCGCATGGCCGGCGAAGGTCTGTCCGCGCAGCACCAGGAAGTAGCCGACGATGCCCGCGAGCACCGCGACGATGCCCGACGCCGCGAAGGCGTTGATCATGAAGTCGTATTCAAACATCGTGCGAATGCCCGGGATGAGCGTGTCCGTGGTGGTGATGGCCGTGTCCGCCGCCGCCGTGCGAGTGGCCGTCGTCGTCCTCATGCTCGTGGTCGTGCTTCTCGATCTCGACGTCGCCCGACATCACGAAGATCTTGCCGTTCACGCGCATCACGTCGATCGGCGACCCGTAGAGGTGCGACAGCACGGGCTTCGTGATCACCTCGTCGACGGTGCCGAGCGCCGCTACGCCGTTGCCGAGATACAGCACGCGGTCGAGCGCGTTCAGCAGCGGATTCAGTTCGTGCGCGGAGAACAGCACGGTGATGCCGAGTTCGCGCTGCACGTTGCGCACGAGTTCGACCACGCCGCGCTGGTGGTTCGGATCGAGGCTGATCAGCGGCTCGTCGAGCAGCAGCAGCTTCGGGCTGCCGAGCAGGCACTGCGCGAGCAGCAGGCGTTGCCGCTCGCCGCCCGACAATTCCGACAGCGGCCGGCGCGCGAGCGTCGGGCCGCCGACGAGGTCGAGCACGCGGTCGACGTCGCGGCGCGTCGCCGCGTTCGCGTGCGGCAGCCCCCAGCGGTGGCCGTCGGCGGCCATCGCGACGAAGTCGTAGCCGCGCATCCGGCGGTTCGCGAGGCCGCTCCTGATCTGCGGCATATAGCCGATCGATGCGTTGCCGCGCACGACCGGCACGCCGCCGACGGACAGCGTGCCGGCCGAGACGGGCACGAGGCCGAGCACGGCGCGCATCAGCGTCGTCTTGCCCGCGCCGTTCGGCCCGAGCACGCCGACGAATTCGCCGGGTTCGATCGAGAAGCTGACGTCGTGCAGGATCGTGCGTCCGCCCAGTTCGAGCGTGACGCGATCGACTGCGAGTGCGTGGGGAGTGGCGGTCATGTCGTTGCAGTCGATTATTTCTTGGCGGCCGAAAGCGCGCTGGAGAGCGCATCGAGCTGGCCGGCCATCCATTGCTGGAAGGTCTTGCCGGCCGGCTGCGTCTCGGTGACGCTGACGGTCGGCACGCCGCCGTCGCGCGCGATCTTCAGCATGCGCTTGGTCATCGGTTCTTCGGCCTGGCTGTTGTAGATCAGCACGCGTACCTGCTTTTTGCGCAGGTCGTTCTCGAACGCGGCGACGTCCTGCGCGCTCGCCTCGGTGTCGTTCATCGTCGCGAGCTGGAAGCGCTGGTTGCGCATGTCGAGCCCGATCGCATCGGACATGTAGCCGAACACGGGCTCGGTGGCCGTCACCGGCACGCCCTTGTACTGCGCGCGCAGCGCGGCGACCTTGTCGTCGACGGGTTTCAGCGACGCGACGAATTTCTGCAGGTTCGCGTCGTAGTCGGCCTTGTTCGCCGGGTCGGCGCGGCCGAGCTCGGCCGCGATCGCGCGCGCGGCCGCCGGCATCGTCGCCGGGGCGTACCACAGGTGCGGGTTGTCGCCGGCCTTCTTGCCGACGAGATCGGAGACGACGATCGTCGCGCGCTTCGCCTGCTTCGATGCGCCGAGCAGCTTGGCCATCCACGGATCGTAGTCGGCGCCGTTGTAGATCACGACCTGCGCGTGCTGGAGCGCGCGGGCGGTCTTCGGGCTCGCTTCGAACAGGTGCGGATCCTGGTCGGGATTGCTGAGGATGCTGGTTACCGCGACGTGGCGGCCGCCGATCTGCGATGCGACATCGCCGTAGAAATTCTCGGCGGCGACGACGTTGACGGTCGCGGCCTGCGCGAATGCGGGCGCCGCGAGCGACAGCGCGGCGGCAGCGGCGGCAAGCCAGCGGACAGGCGACAGGGCGCGCCGCGGCGCGCGCTTCAAGGCAATGGACATGAAACTCCTCGTTGGAAAGGCGGCGCATGCGCCGCGCGATGCGGCGTCAGCGTTGTGCGGGCTTGCGCTTGCAGTGCCCGCACAGGCCGCTCAGCTCGACGACCTGGTGGTGGACTTCGAAACCGTGCGCGGGCTCGCTCGCGGACAACTGCTTCGCGAGGTCGCCGCCGGGGATCTCGACGGTGTCGCCGCACGAATCGCAGATCAGGAACTGGCCTTCGTGCGGCACGCCGATCTCGCAGCACGCGAAAAACGCGTTCTTCGATTCGATCCGGTGGATGAAGCCGTGCTCGACGAGGAAATCCAGCGCGCGATAGACGGTCGTGGGCGGCACGCGGCCGCGCTGCGGTTCGAGCTCGGCGAGCAGGTCGTACGCGCCGATCGGGCGTTGCGCGGCCAGCACGCGTTCGTAGACCTGGCGGCGCAGCGGCGTCCACGCGAGCCCGTGCTCGGCGGCGAATGCGTCGGCCCGGGACAGCCGGGCGTCAATGGACGATGAGGTGGCCATGGTGTGAAGCAGGCAGTGAAACAGAGTACGGCGATGATATAACGTATCGCCGCGCCGTGCAGCGCGAATTCCCCGTTCCGTCCACGCTCCGTCCCCTTCATCGCCGATCCGGCCGCACCGCACCGCGCGCGCCGCGCCTTACCGGGCGTGCGCTGCGGGCCGGCGCGACGCGCCCTTGTGCCGCAGCGCGTCATAGAAAGCCGTCGCGTCGCCTTGACAGCGCGAATCGCGTATCCGATCATTCGATCAACAATAGAGCAATTGATCGGTCGGCGAGCGTTCGCTCACCTCGCGACCGTCGTACAGCAGAACGAACCGGAGACAGCCAGTGAGACTGGAAGACAAGGTCGCGATCCTGACGGGCGCCGCAAGCGGCATCGGCGAGGCGGTCGCGCAACGTTATCTGGACGAGGGCGCGCGCTGCGTGCTCGTCGACGTGAAGCCGGCAGGCGGCTCGCTTGCGCGGCTCATCGAAGCGAACCCCGGCCGCGCGGTGGCCGTCACCGCGGACGTTACGCGCCGCGACGATATCGAGCGGATCGTGGCCACCGCCGTCGAGCGCTTCGGCGGCATCGACATCCTGTTCAACAACGCGGCGCTGTTCGACATGCGCCCGATCCTCGACGAATCGTGGGACGTGTTCGACCGGCTGTTCGCGGTCAACGTGAAAGGGCTGTTCTTCCTGATGCAGGCCGTCGCGCAGCGGATGGTCGAGCAGGGGCGCGGCGGCAAGATCGTCAACATGTCGTCGCAGGCCGGCCGTCGCGGCGAGGCACTCGTTTCGCACTACTGTGCGACCAAGGCCGCGGTGATCAGCTACACGCAGTCGGCCGCGCTCGCGCTCGCGCCGCACCGGATCAACGTGAACGGCATCGCGCCGGGCGTCGTCGACACGCCGATGTGGGAGCAGGTCGACGCGCTGTTCGCGCGCTACGAGAACCGGCCGCTCGGCGAGAAGAAGCGGCTGGTCGGCGAAGCCGTGCCGCTCGGCCGCATGGGCGTGCCGGGCGACCTGACGGGCGCCGCGCTGTTCCTTGCGTCGGCCGACGCCGATTACATCACCGCCCAGACGCTGAACGTCGACGGCGGCAACTGGATGAGCTGACGTGGCGCCGCTCGCACGCGCAACCTGCCGGCCGGCCTTCGACGACGCGGCATCGCCGCACGCCGAGGCCGCCTTCGGACGAAGAGGGCACGCCTGATGGCCGCGATCGTCGTCGCCGGCGAACTGCTCGCCGAATTCGTCGCCGCCGAGCGCGGCCAGGGCTTCGATGCGCCGGGCCTGTTCGCCGGACCGTTCCCGAGCGGCGCGCCCGCGATCTTTGCCGATCAGGCCGCCCGGCTCGGCGCGCGCGTCGCGTATGCGGGCTGCGTCGGTCGCGACGCGTTCGGCGACGCGATCGTCGCGCGGCTCGAACGCGACGGCGTCGATGTCGCGCGCATCCGCCGCGTCGCGCGCCCGACCGGCACCGCGTTTGTTGCGTATCGCGACGACGGCTCGCGCAGCTTCGTCTTCAATCTTTCCACCAGCGCGGCCGCGTGCGTCGATGCGTCCGATGTCGATACGGCGATGTTCGACGGCTGTCGTTATTTCCACGTGATGGGCTCGTCGCTGACGAGCGAATCGGCGATCGCGGCGATCCAGCGCGGCGTGATCGAGGCCGCGCGCGCCGGCGCGAAGGTGTCGTTCGATCCGAACGTGCGCCCCGAGATGCTGAGCTTTCGCCCGATGCGCGCGGCGCTCGACGAGATGCTCGCGGCCTGCCACCTGTTCCTGCCGAGCGAGGCCGACCTGCCGTTCTTCTGCGGGCCGCAGCCGGCCGAGCGCGCGATCGCGGGCCTGCTCGCGACGCATCCGCTGCTCGAGCGCGTCGTGCTGAAGCGCGGCGCCGCGGGCAGCGTCGCGTTCGATCGCGCGAACCGTGCCGAAGCGCCGGCGTTTCCGGTCGACGAAATCGACCCGACCGGCGCCGGCGACTGCTTCGGCGGCACGCTGGTCGCGAGCCTCGTCGCGGGCGTGCCGATCGAGGTCGCGCTGCGCCGCGCGAACGCGGCAGGCGCGATCGCGGTTACGCGGCGCGGCCCGATGGAAGGCAGCAGCAGCGCGGCCGAGATCGACCGCTTCCTGACCGAACGAGGTGTGGCATGTCCGGCCTGACGACCGTCGCAGAACGCCCGCGCACCGCGCACGCGGACGCCGTGCTGCGGATGATTTTCGACGCGAACCGCGCGGACGCGCAGCGCGGCATCTATTCGATCTGCAGCGCGCACCGGCTGGTGCTGGAGGCCGCGTGCGAAGCCGCGCGCGCGGACGGCTCGCCGCTGTTGATCGAGGCGACCTGCAACCAGGTGAACCATCTCGGCGGCTATACGGGCATGACGCCCGCCGATTTCCGCCGCGACGTCGATGCGATCGCCGCGCGCTGCGGGCTCGCGCCGTCGGCGCTCGTGCTCGGCGGCGACCATCTCGGCCCGAACCCGTGGCGGCACCGCCGCGCGGCCGATGCGATGCGCGAGGCCGGCGCGATGGTCGCCGCGTATGTCGAAGCCGGTTTCGAAAAGATCCACCTCGATGCGAGCATGGCGTGCGCGGACGATCCGGCGCGGCTCGACGACCGCACGATCGCCGCACGCGCGGCCGAGCTGTGCCGCGTGGCGGAAGACGCGGCGGCGCGCGTCGGGATCGCGCCCGTCTACGTGATCGGCACCGAAGTGCCGACGCCGGGCGGCGAGGTCAGCGGCAATCCGGACGATGCGAACGGCGCGGCGATCGCTCAGATCGCGGTTACGCGCTGCGACAGCATCGCGGCGACGCTCGACGCGCACCGCAGCGCATTCGCGGCGGCCGGGCTCGACGACGCGTGGACGCGCGTCGTCGCGATCGTCGCGCAGCCGGGTGTCGACTTCGACGATCGCCACGTGCTCGACTACGACAGTGCCAAGGCGGCGTCACTCGGCGCGAGTATCCTGCATACACCGCGCCTCGTGTTCGAGGCGCATTCGACCGATTACCAGACCGAGGGCGCGCTCGCCGCGCTCGTGCGCGACCACTTTGCGGTGTTGAAGGTCGGCCCCGCGCTGACGTTCGCGCTGCGCGAGGCGCTGTTCGCCTTGACGTTCATCGAGGATGCGCTGATCGAAGACCTCGCGCAGCGCTCGCGGCTGCGCGAGGTCGTCGACGCCGCGATGCGCGCGCAGCCCGAGCACTGGGCGCCGTACTACCGCGGCGACGAAACCGAGCAGCGGCTCGCGCGCCAGTTCAGCTACAGCGACCGGATTCGCTACTACTGGCTGCAGCCGGCCGTCGCGGCCGCGGTCGAGCAGCTGTTCGGCAACCTCGCGCGGCAGCCGGTGCCCGAGACGCTCGTCGCGCAGTGGCTGCCGGATGTCTACGCGGCGTGCCGCGCGGGCGGGCTCGCGAAGGAGCCGCGCGCGTGGGTGCGCCACCGGATACGCGACGTGATCGCGCACTATGCGCGCGCGTGCGGAATGCAGCGGCCGGCGTGACGGGCCGCGAAGGGACTGACGCAAGACTGACGACACTTCGAACAATCACAGGAGACATGCCATGCAACGAAAGATGCTCGACGCCGCCGCACGCTGCTTCGCCGGAGCCGCGCTCGCGACGGCCGCCTGCGCCGCGTCCGCCGGCACGCTGACGATCGCGACGCTGAACAACCCCGACATGATCGAGCTGAAGAAGCTGTCGCCGGCGTTCGAGAAGGCGAATCCCGACATCAAGCTGAACTGGGTGATCCTCGAGGAAAACGTACTGCGCCAGCGCGCGACGACCGACATCACGACCGGCAGCGGCCAGTTCGACGTGATGGCGATCGGCACCTACGAGACGCCGCAGTGGGGCAAGCGCGGCTGGCTCGCGCCGATCACGGGCCTGCCCGCCGACTACGACCTGAACGACATCGTGAAGACCGCGCGCGACAGCCTGTCGTACAACGGCCAGCTTTATGCGCTGCCGTTCTACGTCGAAAGCTCGATGACGTTCTACCGCAAGGACCTGTTCGCGGCGAAGGGGCTGAAGATGCCCGACCAGCCGACCTACGACCAGATCGCCGAGTTCGCGGACAAGCTCACCGACAAGTCGAAGGGCACCTACGGGATCTGCCTGCGCGGCAAGGCCGGGTGGGGCGAGAACATGGCGTTCGTGTCGACGGTCGTGAACACGTTCGGCGGGCGCTGGTTCGACGAGAACTGGAACGCGCAGCTCACGTCGCCCGAATGGAAGAAGGCGATCACGTTCTACGTGAACCTGCTGAAGAAGAACGGCCCGCCGGGAGCGAGCTCGAACGGCTTCAACGAGAACCTGACGCTGACCGCGTCGGGCAAGTGCGCGATGTGGATCGACGCGACGGTCGCGGCCGGGATGCTCTACAACAAACAGCAGTCGCAGGTGGCCGACAAAATCGGCTTCGCGGCCGCGCCGGTCGCCGCCACGCCGAAGGGCTCGCACTGGCTGTGGGCGTGGGCGCTGGCCGTGCCGAAGACGTCGAAGCAGCAGGACGCCGCGCGCAAGTTCATCGCGTGGGCGACGTCGAAGCAGTACATCGAGATGGTCGGCAAGGACGAGGGCTGGGCGTCGGTGCCGCCGGGCACGCGCGCGTCGACCTATCAGCGCCCCGAGTACAAGGCCGCCGCGCCGTTCTCGGACTTCGTGCTGAAGGCGATCGAGACGGCCGACCCGAACGATCCGTCGTTGAAGAAGGTGCCGTACACGGGCGTGCAGTACGTCGGGATTCCTGAATTCCAGTCGTTCGGCACGGTGGTCGGCCAGTCGATCGCGGGCGCGGTTGCAGGGCAGATGACGGTCGACCAGGCGCTCGCCGCCGGGCAGGCCGCCGCCGACCGCGCGGTACGGCAGGCCGGCTACAAGAAGTAACGCGCAAGCAGTCGCGCGGCCCGCGCCGTGCGCCGTCGCGCGCGGTGCGGGCCGGCGAAGCCGAAAGGCGGGCAGGCCGTTCGCGCCCGCGCATCAACCGGAGGGACTCCGATCATGCGTCACCTGCGTCTTCCCCTGAGCCACGCGCCGTCGGTCGGCGACGCGTCGTTGCCGCCAGGCGCGCCGCGCCGCGCGCGTGGCGGCGCGAGCTGGCTCGTCTCGCCGTCCGTCGCGGTGCTGCTGCTGTGGATGTCGATTCCGCTCGCGATGACGATCTGGTATTCGTTCTCGCGCTACAACCTGCTGAACCCGGACGTGAAGGGTTTCGCGGGGCTCGACAACTACCGTTTCCTCGCGACCGATCCATCGTTCCTGCCGGCGATCTGGCACACGCTCGTGCTGATCGGCGCGGTGCTCGCGATCACGGTGGTCGGCGGCGTGCTGATGGCCGTGCTGTTCGACCGCAAGTTCTACGGGCAGGGCATCGCGCGGCTGCTCGCGATCGCGCCGTTCTTCGTGATGCCGACGGTATCCGCGCTGATCTGGAAGAACATGATCCTGCACCCGGTATACGGGCTCGTCGCGAGCGCGATGCGCGCGCTCGGGATGACGCCGATCGACTGGTTCGCCGATTATCCGCTCACCGCGGTGATCATCATCGTCGCGTGGCAATGGCTGCCGTTCGCGTTCCTGATCCTGTTCACCGCGATCCAGTCGCTCGACCAGGAACAGAAGGAAGCCGCGCGCATCGACGGCGCGGGTCCGATCGCGATGTTCTTCTACATCACGCTGCCGCACCTGAAGCGCGCGATCGCCGTGGTCGTGATGATGGAGACGATTTTCCTGCTGTCGATCTTCGCGGAGATCTATACGACGACCGGCGGCGGCCCCGGCGACGCCACGACCAACCTGTCGTACCTGATCTACGCGCTCGGCCTGCAGCAGTTCGACGTCGGCCTCGCGTCCGCGGGCGGCATCATCGCCGTCGTGGTCGCGAACGTCGTGTCGTTCTTCCTGGTGCGGATGCTCGCGCGCAACCTGAAGGGGGAGTACGAGAAATGAGCGACCTGACCTTCGAAGGCCGGCGCGCGCCGGCCGTGTTCGACCTCGTGCGGCGCGCGCTGCCCGGCGCGCTCGCGTGGCTGATCGCGCTGCTGCTGTTCTTCCCGATCTTCTGGATGGCGATCACCGCGTTCAAGACCGAGCAGCAGGCGTACGCATCGACGCTGTTCTTCATGCCGACGCTCGACAGCTTCCGCGAGGTGTTCGCGCGCAGCAACTACTTCTCGTTCGCGTGGAATTCGGTGCTGATCTCGGCGGGCGTCACGGTGATCTCGCTGCTGTTCGCGGTGCCGGCCGCTTATGCGATGGCATTCTTCCCGAACCGCCGCACGCAGAAGGTGCTGCTGTGGATGCTGTCGACGAAGATGATGCCTTCGGTCGGCGTGCTGGTGCCGATCTACCTGCTGTGGAAGAACGCGGGGCTGCTCGACACGGTGTCGGGCCTCGTGATCGTCTACACGCTGATCAACCTGCCGATCGCGGTGTGGATGACTTTCACGTACTTCAACGAGATCCCGAAGGACATCCTGGAAGCCGGTCGCATCGACGGCGCGTCGACCTGGCAGGAGATCGTCTACCTGCTGATGCCGATGGCGCTGCCAGGGCTTGCGTCGACCGCGCTGCTGCTCGTGATCCTGTCGTGGAACGAGGCGTTCTGGAGCATCAACCTGTCGAGCTCGAACGCGGCGCCGCTGACCGTGTTCATCGCGTCGTACTCGAGCCCCGAGGGGCTGTTCTGGGCGAAGCTGTCCGCGGCGTCGCTGCTCGCGGTCGCGCCGATCCTGATCGTCGGCTGGCTGTCGCAGAAGCAGCTCGTGCGCGGGCTCACGTTCGGAGCGGTCAAATGAGCGCGGCCGGGCCGGGTGCGAACGTGCTGATCTGCGATTGCGACGGCGTGCTGATCGACAGCGAGGCCGTCGCCGCCGACGTGATCGTGAGCGAACTCGATGCGCGCTGGCCGGGCGTCGATGCGCGGCCGGCCGTGATGCCGCTGCTCGGGCTGCGCATCGAACGCGTGCTGGCAGGCGCTGCCGACGCCGTCGGCCGCACGCTGTCGGCCGACGACGTCGAAGCGATCCGCCGCGCGGTCGAGGCGGCGGCCGTCAATGCGCCGATGGTCGAAGGCATCGACGCGGCGCTCGGCGCGATTCGACTGACGACGGCCTGCGCGAGCAACAGCTACCGCGCATACGTCGAGGCGGCGCTCGCGCGCACGGGCCTCGCGCGCTTCTTCGGCGAGCGGCTGTTCTGCGCGGATTCGGTCGCGCGGCCGAAGCCGGCGCCGGACGTGTATCTCGCGGCCGCGCGCACGCTCGGCGTCGCGCCCGCGCAGTGCCTCGTCGTCGAGGACAGCGTGACCGGCATCACCGCGGCGGCGGCGGCCGGCATGACCGTGCTCGGCTTCGTCGGCGGCGGGCATGCGTCGGCCGCGCAGGTCGACGCACTGCGCGGCATCGGCGCGCGTCACGTATTCGACGACATGCACGAGCTGCCCGGCTATGCCGCGCGCTGGCAGGCGACGGGCGCGGTGCTGCCGAACTAGCAACGATTACGCGCCGCATGCCTGAATGCGGCGCATCACGAACGAACGGAGACAGATCATGGCAAGCGTGCTCCTGCGCAATATCGCGAAGCGCTACGACGAAACCGAAGTGCTGCGCAATGTGAACCTCGACATCGCCGACGGCGAATTCGTCGTGTTCGTCGGCCCGAGCGGCTGCGGCAAATCCACGCTGATGCGGATGATCGCGGGCCTCGAGGATATTTCGAGCGGCGACCTGCTGATCGACGGCGCGAAGGTCAACGACGTGCCGAGCGCGAAGCGCGGCATCGCGATGGTGTTCCAGTCGTATGCGCTGTACCCGCACATGACGCTGTACGACAACATGGCGTTCGGCCTCAAGCTCGCGGGCGCGAAGAAGCCCGAGATCGATCAGGCCGTGAAGCAGGCCGCGAAGATCCTGCACATCGATCATCTGCTCGATCGCAAGCCGAAGCAGCTGTCGGGCGGCCAGCGGCAGCGCGTCGCGATCGGCCGCGCGATCACGCGCAAGCCGAAGGTGTTCCTGTTCGACGAGCCGCTGTCGAACCTCGACGCCGCGCTGCGCGTGAAGATGCGGCTGGAGTTCGCGCGGCTGCACGACGAACTGAAGACGACCATGATCTACGTGACGCACGACCAGGTCGAGGCGATGACGCTCGCCGACAAGATCGTCGTGCTGTCGGGCGGCGCGGTGCAGCAGGTCGGCACGCCGAACGAGCTGTATCACGCGCCGGCGAACCAGTTCGTTGCGGGCTTCATCGGTTCGCCGAAGATGAACTTCCTGAAGGGTGCGGTCGAATCGGTCGACGCGGGCGGCGTGCTGGTGCGTTTCGACAGCGGCGAGACGCAGCGCGTCGCGGTCGAGGCGGCCGGGCTGCAGCGCGGCGCCGCGGTGACGGTCGGCGTGCGGCCCGAGCACCTGCTGGTGGGCACGGCGGCCACGGGCGTCGCCGCGCGGACGATGGCCGTCGAGTCGCTCGGCGATGCCGCGTATCTGTACGCGGAGTCGGCGGTCGCGCCGGACGGGCTGATCGCGCGGATTCCGCCGCTCGACACGTATCGCACCGGCGAGGCGCTGCACGTGCACGCGCAGGCCGAGCACTGCCATCTGTTCGACGAGCACGGGCAGGCGTTCCGCCGGCTCAGCGTGCACGCGAAGGCCGCGTGACGGCTGTATTCGGTCAGAAGCGCAGGTTTGCGGCCATGAAGTCGACGAACGCGCGCAGCTTCGGCGTCGGATGGCGGCCCGACGGCCACAGCACGTAGATCGGCGTGCAACTCGCGACGTGTTCGTCGAGCACCGCGCACAGCGTGCCGTCGTCGAGCGCGTCGCGCACGAAGAACTCGGGCAGGCACGCGATGCCGAGCCCGCGCAGCGTGAAGCGCAGGCGCGCTTCCGCGCTGTTGCTGACCATCGAGACGGGCACTTCGGGCGGCGTGCCCGAGCGCGGCACGCGCAGCGGCCAGGTTTCGAGCTTGCCGCTGCTCGGAAAGCGGTAGTGCAGGCAGCGGTGCAGCGCGAGATCGGCCGGTGTGCGCGGCGTGCCGTGCCGGGCGAGGTAGTCGGGCGACGCGACGAGGTGCTGGCGGAAGTGGCGGAGCAGCCGCGACGACAGCCGTGAATCCGACGGCTGGCCGGTGCGCAGCACCGCGTCGAAACCTTCCTCGACGACGTCGACGAGCCGGTCGCTGAAATCGATATCGAGTTCGATCTCCGGATACGCGGCCATGAAATCGGCGAGCACCGGCAGCAGCAGCGTGCCGATCGTCGGCAGGCTCACGCGCAGGCGTCCGCGCGGCGCTTCGGCACTGTGCGTCAGTTCCTGCTCGGCGGCTTCGATCTCGGCGATCACGCGCCGGCACCGTTCGAGAAAGCGCGTGCCTTCGGCCGTCAGCGTGATGCTGCGCGTGCTGCGGTGAAACAGACGCACGTTCAGGCGCGCCTCGAGCCGCGCGATGCGCTTGCCGATCGCCGACGCCGACAGCCCGAGTGCGCGGCCTGCCGCGACGAAACTGCGCGTTTCCGCGACCTGAACGAACACGACGAAACCGCCGAGATTTTCCATGCAAGTTCCCGATTGCGGACGCCAGCGTCCGGATTGTCCGGAACTCTAACCCGGTTTTTCTTCTTGCGTCGGCTCCCTACGATGAACGTTCGTTCACTGTTGAGAGGTCACGCCATGTCATCCCTGCCTGTCACCGTTTCCCGTGCCGAACCGGACGCTGCGCTGCGCAGCCGGCTCGACGACGCACTCGATCGCGCGCTCGCCGACGAGCGCATCGTTGGCGCGGTTGTGCTGGTCGTGCGCGACGGCGAGCTGCGCTATGCGCGCGCCGCCGGGCTCGCCGATCGCGAAGCCGGTACGCCGATGCGGGAGAACGCGCTGTTCCGGCTCGCATCGGTCACGAAGCCGGTCGTGACGGCCGCCGCGATGCGGCTGGTCGCGGCGGGGCGCATCGCGCTCGACGAACCCGTCGCACGCTGGTTGCCCGAATTCCGCCCGGCGCTGCCCGACGGCGCACCCGCCGCGATCACGTTGCGTCATCTGCTGTCGCATACGGCCGGCCTCGGCTACCGCTTCCTCGAAGCCGACGGCGACGGCCCGTATGCGCGTGCCGGCGTGTCCGACGGGATGGACCGCGCGGGCATTTCGCTCGCGGAGAATGTGCGGCGCATCGCAAGCGTACCGCTGAGGTTCGCGCCCGGCACGTCGTGGGACTATTCGCTGGCGACCGACGTGGTCGGCGCGCTGATCGAGGCGGTCGACGGCCGGCCGCTTGCCGACGCGGTGGCCGCGCTCGTCACGACGCCGCTCGGGATGACCGACACCGCGTTCGTCGCGCACGACGCCGCGCGCGTCGCGACGCCTTACGTGAGCACGCCAGGCGCGCCGCGCCGGATGGCGGACACCGATCTCGTGCCGGTGTTCGACGGCACGATCGGTATCCGCTTCGAACCGGCGCGCGTGTTCGATCGCGATGCGTGGCCGTCGGGCGGCGCGGGGATGGTCGGCACCGCGCGCGATTGCGTGACGCTGCTCGACGCGCTGCGCACCGGCCGCGACGGCTGGCTCGAGCGCGCATGGATCGACGAGATGGCGCGCATCCAGCCGGGCGCGCACGAACTGCAGGATGCGCCCGGTTTCGGCTTCGGGCTCGGCTTTTCGGTGCTGCACGATCCGGCGGCCGCGCAGTCGCCGGAGTCGGTCGGCACGTGGCGCTGGGGCGGCGCGTACGGGCATGCGTGGCTCGTCGACCGAACGGCCGGGCTGACGGTCGTCGCACTGACCAATACGCTGTACGAGGGCATGTACGGGCGGATCGTGACCGACGTGCGCGATGCGGTCTACGGTGTCGATATCGGGAGTGCGGCATGAGCGACTGCACGACGATCGACGACGAGGTTTCCGTCGGGCCGGTGCAGGCGCGCGAGCGCCTGCCGGTCGCGAACCTGCTGGCGCTCGCGACGGCCGCCTTCATCACGATCCTCACCGAGGCGTTGCCGGCCGGCCTGTTGCCGCTGATGAGCGCCGACCTGCGCGTGCCCGACGCACTGATCGGCCAGTTGGTGACCGTGTATGCGCTCGGCTCGATCGTCGCGGCGATACCGCTCGTCGCCGCGACGCGCGCGATGCGCCGGCGCCGCCTGCTGCTCGCGGCGCTGGCCGGCTTCGTCGTGTCGAATGCGCTGACCGCCGCATCGCCGTACTACGCACTCACGCTTGCCGCGCGCTTCGTCGCGGGCATGTCGGCCGGGCTGCTGTGGGCGCTGCTGGCCGGCTATGCGAGCAGGATGGTCGACGCGTCGCTGCGCGGCCGTGCGATCGCGGTCGCGATGCTCGGCGCGCCGGTCGCGATGTCGATCGGCATTCCGGCCGGCACCGCGCTGGGCGCGGCGCTCGGCTGGCGCGTCGCGTTCGCGTTGATCACGCTCGCGGCGCTCGCGCTGATCGGCTGGATCCGCTTGCGCGTACCCGATTACCCGGGGCAGCAGGCCGGTGCGCGCGAACCGGTGCTGGGCGTGATGACGCTGCCCGGCGTGCGGCCGGTGCTGACCGTGATGTTCGCGTACGTGCTCGCGCACAACATGCTGTACACGTACGTCGCGCCGTTTCTCGCGGGCGTGCGGATGGGGGCGCAGGTCGATGTGGTGCTGTTGGTGTTCGGCATCGCGTCGCTGGTCGGCATCGCGCTGACGGGCGCATGGATCGGTGCCGCGCAACGGCGTCTTACGCTCGCCAGTATCGCGCTGTTCGCGCTCGCGGCGGCGATGCTCGGCGCCGGATCGGGGATGGCGATCGTCTATGCGGGCGTGGCGCTGTGGGGGCTCGCGTTCGGCGGCGCGCCGACGCTGTTCCAGACGGCTGCCGCGAACGTGGCGGGGGAGTCGGCCGACGTCGCGCAGTCGATGCTCGTGACGGTGTGGAATCTCGCGATCGCCGGTGGCGGCATCGCGGGCGGGATGCTGCTCGGCGCAACCGGCGCCGGCGCGATTCCGTGGGTGCTCGTGGTGCTGCTGGCGGTCGCGTGGATCGGCGCGTGGCGTGCGCGCCGGCATGCGTTTCCGGCGCCGCGGGCCGCGTGAGCTTGCGGCTGCGGCGTCAGTCTGCGTTCGCGTCGAGCGCCGCCCTCGCGCACGTCTCGTCGGTGACGAGCCCCGACAGCCAGCCGCCGCGCAGCGCGGCGATCACCGCGTCGCGTTTCTTCGGGCCGCCGGCGAACGCGATCGTCGGGCGTTTCGGCGGCGCGGCGAGCGACACGCTCGTCACGCGCGCGCTGGTCGACACGTCGATCATCTTGCCGTGCGCGTCGATCGGCATGCCGAGCAGTTCGGCCACCGCACCGAGCGAGGTCATCTCGTCGAGCTCCTGTTCGGTGATGAAGCCGTCGTCGTAGAGCGGGCAGTGCGGGCCGGTGTTGCCGATCCCGACGAACGCAACGTCGGCCTTGCCCGACAGTGCCTCGACGATCCGGTACAGCCGGTGGTTGCACCACTGCGCGCGCTCGGCCGCGCTGTCGGCGAACAGCGGCGCGGGCAGCAGGAAGTGCTTGCTGCCGGTTTTCTCGGAGATGTACTGCGCGACGTCGTAGCGGTTCGACGAACCGTCGGCCGCGATCGCGCCGACCATCGACACGAGCCGGTGCTGCGGGCGGTCGATCTGCGCGATCTGCGCGACCGCGGCCTTCAGCGTCCGGCCGCTGCTGACGGCGATCACCATCGGCCGCGTCTCGCCCAGGTAGCGCTCCATCACCTGCGCGCCGGCGACCGCGAGCTTGCGGTCGATCGCTTCGGGCGCGTCGGCATCGACGGGCACGACTTCGCACATCGCGAGGCCGTAGCGTTTCGACAGCTGAGCGCCGAGATCGAGACAGTCGGCGAGCTGGTGGTCGACGCGCACGCGGATCAGGTTCTTCTCGACCGCGAACGCGACGAGGCGCTGCGCGACCGGGCGCGACACCTGCAGCTTTTCGGCGATTTCGTTCTGCGTGTCGCCCGCGACGTAATAGAGCCACGCGGCACGCGTGGCGAGATCGAGTTTTTCTGAGGACTTGGACACGATAGCGATTCGGTTCGGATCTTGGCCGGCCGGCGGGCCGCGCGACGGCATCCACTGTACCGCATGTCGTGCGCGCGGCAGACGGCCGCAAGCGCGCCGCGACGGCGCTTACGCGAGCCGCGTGCGCGACGGTTCGTACAGCGGGCGCACGTGGCGGTACAGCGTGCGGAACGCGTCGAGGCGTTCGCGCAGCAACGCATGGCGGGCCGCGTCCGGTGCGTATTCGGCGCGCACCGGCGGCTTGGTCAGCACCGTTTGAGGATCGCCGCCGACGGCCAGCCAGCCGAGCCGCGCCGCGCCGAGCGCCGCGCCCGTTTCGCCGCCGCCGATCTGGCGCGTGCGTACGTTCAGCGCGTCGGCGATCAGTTGTGCCCAGAATGCGCTGCGCGCGCCGCCGCCGATCAGCGACAGCTGGTCGGTTTCGACGCCGGCCGCATGCAGCGCGTCGAGGCCGTCGGCGAGGCCGAGCGTCACGCCTTCGAGCACCGCATAGCCGAGATGCGCGCGTTCGGTCGCGTGCGTCATCCCGAAGAACACGCCCTGCGCATACGGATCGTTGTGCGGCGTGCGCTCGCCGGACAGGTAGGGCAGGAACAGCGGCGCCGTCGCGAGCGCGTCGGCGTCGAGCGCCTCGACTTCGGCGAGCAGCGCGGGCTCGTCGGTGCCCGTCAGCTTGCAGACCCAGCGCAGGCAGCTCGCGGCCGACAGCACGACGCTCATCAATTGCCAGCGCTCGGGAATCGCATGGCAGAACGCATGCACGGCCGACGCGGGATTCGGCATGAAGCGGTCGCCGACCACGCTCAGCACGCCCGACGTGCCGAGCGACACGAAGCCGTCGCCCGCGTGGATCGCGCCGATGCCGAGCGCGCTCGTCGCGTTGTCGCCGCCGCCGCCTGCCACCACGACGGCTTCCGACAGCCCGAGTTCGCGCGCGATATCCGCACGCAGCGTGCCGGACGGTGCGTTGCCCTCGACGATGCGCGGCATCTGGTCGCGCGTCATCCCGCATGCGGCGAGCAGCGCGTCGGACCAGTCGCGGCGCGCGACGTCGAGCCACAGCGTGCCGGCCGCGTCCGACGGATCGGACACCTTCGCGCCGGTCAGCCGGAACCGCAGGTAGTCCTTCGGCATCAGCACGCACGCGGTTGCCGCGAACACGTCGGGTTCGTGCTTCGCGACCCACAGCAGTTTCGGCGCGGTGAAGCCCGGCATCGCGAGATTGCCGGCCAGTGCGTGGAGATCGGGCGCGCGTTCGGTGAGCAGCGCGCATTCGTCGGCGCTGCGCATGTCGTTCCACAGGATCGCGGGGCGCAGCACGCGATCGTCGCGGCCGAGCAGCACGGCGCCGTGCATCTGGCCAGACAGGCCGATGCCGCGCACCTGCGCGAACGCTTGCGGATGCCGTTCGCGCAGCGCCGCGAGCGCGGCGAGCGTGCCTTGCCACCAGTCGTCCGGATGCTGTTCGGCCCAGCGCGGATGCGGCCGCGACACGGTGAACGGCGAGCCGGCGGTGCCGACGACCGCGCCGTCCGGGGCGAGCAGCAGCACCTTCACTTCCGAGGTGCCGAGGTCGATGCCGAGATACATGAGCGATCCGTTCCGTCAGAGAGGAGCCGCTACTTTAGCCGTGCCGCACCGCATGTGCCAAGCGGGTTTGCCCGGCCGCGCGGCCGGGCGCCGGCCGTCGCGCGTCAGCGCTGCGAAAGCCATGCGTCGACGCGCGCGAGCGCGGCGCGCAGCGCCTCGAACAGCGCGGCGTTGCCGGCGAGCGAGCCCCACAGCGGGCGGCTCGCGCACAGCGCGACGACCGGGTCGTCGGCGTCGACGATCGCGCGCGCGGCGGCTTCGTCCATCACGCCGTCCTGGTATGCGTACGGCAGCGTGCCGCGCGCCCAGCGTTCGAGAAAGCGCAGGAACAGCGCGGGCAGCACGGCGGTGGCGACCGGCGCCGCGCCGCGCGCGAACGATTCGACGAGCGTCGGCGCGATGAAGCCGGGGATCTTCGAGAAGCCGTCGGCCGCGACGCGCTGGTTCGTGTCGAGCACGTACGGGTTGCCGAAGCGTTCGAGCACGACGTCGCGGTAGCGCGCGAGATCGAGCGGGCTCGGGGTCAGGCAAGGGATCACGTCCTGCGTCACGTAGTCGTGCGCGAAGCGGCGGATCGCCGCGTCGTGCGTGCCTTCGTGGATATACGTGTAGCCCGCGAGCGTGCCGGCCCACGCGATGCAGCTATGCGTCGCGTTGAGGATGCGGATCTTCGCTTCCTCGTACGGGTGCACGTCGTCGACGAGTTCCGCGCCGGCCAGTTCCCAGCGCGGCCGGCCGGCCGCGAAGCGGTCCTCGATCACCCACTGGATGAACGATTCGCCCATCACCGGGCAGGCGTCGTCGATGCCGGTCGCCGCCAGCACGCGTTCGCGCACGTCGGCGGTCGGGCGCGGGGTGATGCGGTCGACCATCGCGCTCGGCGTGGCGACGTTCGCGTCGAACCACGCGAGCAGGTCGGCTGTGCCGCGCCGTTCGAGGAATTCGCGCATCCCTGCGCGAAAACGCGCGCCGTTGTTGCGCAGGTTGTCGCAGCTCTGCAGCGTGAGCGGGCCCGCGCCGCGCTGCATGCGTTCGGCGAGCAGCGCCGCGAGCGCGCCGTACAGCGTCGTGCGCGCGCCCTGCAGGTCGGCCGCGAGATCGGCATTCGCGACGTCGAGCCGGTTGTGTTCGTCGAGGTAATAGCCGCCTTCGGTGACGGTGAACGACACGATCCGGCAGGCCGGGTCGGCGCCGGCGTCGATCAGCGCGGCGAGGTCGATCGACCAGGGCAGCACGCGCGTGATCGCGCGGATCGTCTCGTACGCGCGCTCGCCTTGCGGCGTGACGGTTTCTAGCGTGTATTCGCCGTGCTGCACGGCGAGCGCGTCCATCGTCGCGCGCATGTCGTCACGGATGTTGCCGACGGTCAGCGACCAGCGTTCTTCGGCCGGCACGGCCGCGTTCACGCGATGCAGATACCACGCCTGGTGCGCGCGGTGAAACGAGCCCGCGCCGATGTGCAGTAGCACGGGCGCGCGGGCGGAGGGCGATTCGCTCATCCGGTGTCTCCTGTTCGTGCCAGTCTTTCCTGTTGGTTAGATCATTTGCTCTTCATGTGAGCGAATGATCGTATTCGGACGAGCGAAAGTCAAGGCGGGGAGGCTGCATTTCGATGGTGCGCTGCGGCGGCGCGCGGGTGGCGCGGGAACGGAGGCGAAGGGGCGCGAACAGGCGGCCGGTCGGGAACGGGCGTCAACGCCCTTTGCGCGTGAGCGCGACGAGTTCGTCGAGCAGCTTGCCGGCTGGCCCCCGGCAGGATCCCGTGGCGGCGTCGGAATGCGGTGAGCGTGCGTACCGCGACGACCTCGCGCACCGGCAGCGTGTCGATCGTGCCGGCAGCCTGCTCGGCGTCGTACATTGGCTCGGCCATCCAGCTCAGGAAACCGGCATGCGCGGCGAGGCTCTTCAGCGTCGTGACCGAGCGCGTTTCGACCGCGATGTCGGGCGGCGCGAGCCCGTGCGCGTCGCAGGTCGCGCGCATGTGGTCGAACGGCGCGGTGCCGCGCGTCGGAATCGCCCGGCGCGCGTGCAGCGTATCGGCAAGCATCGGCGCGCTGCCGCTCGTGCTCGGTTTCGTGCTCGTGCGTGCGCTGCCCGAATCGCCGCGCTATCTCGCGCGACGCCCCGCGCGCTGGCCGGAACTCGGTGCGCTGCTCGCGCGGATGCAGCGGCCGATCGTTCATGTGTCTGCTTGCTGTCTACGCGGCGCTCAGCTGGCTGCCGACGATGCTGGCCGCGAGCGGGCTGAGCGTGTCGGTCGCGGGCGCGGGGCTCACCGCGTACAACCTCGGCGGCGTGATCGGCGCGCTGCTGTGCGCATGGGCGATCGCGCATGCCGGGTCGCGCTGGCCGCTCGCGCTGTGCAGCATCGGCGGCGCGGCGAATGCGGTGTGGCTGATGGGTGTCGATGCGAGCCGCCACACGAACTGGCTGATCGTCGGGCTCGGCCTGCACGGGCTGTGCGTCAACGCGGTGCAGTCGACGATGCATGCGCTTTGCGCGTACATCTACCCGACGGCGGTGCGTGCGACGGGCACCGCGAGCGCTCGCGTTCGGCCGGCTCGGCGCGATCCTCGGCGCGTTCGCGGGCGCGATCGTGATCACGGCGGGCGACGCGGGTGCGTACCTGACGATGCTGGCCGCCGCGATGGGCGTGGTGTGCGTCGCGCTGCTCGCGGTGCGGCGGCACATTCCGCGGCTGTCGCGCGCGCAGTCGCTGCCGCGCGAAGGGGAGGCGCTGGCCCGCACGTCGTCGTGACGTGCGGACGCATCGCGTGCATCGCGTGCGTCAGAGCGTGGTGCGCACGTGCCAGAGCTCGGGGAACAGCACGACGTCGAGCATCTTGCGCAGATACGGCGCGCCGCTGGTGCCGCCCGTGCCCTGCTTGAAGCCGATGATGCGCTCGACGGTCGTCACGTGACGGAAGCGCCACTGGCGGAACGCGTCCTCGAGATCGACCAGTTCCTCGGCCATCTCGTACAGCTCCCAGTGCTGCTGCGGGTGACGGTACACCTCGAGCCACGCGGCTTCGACCGTTTCGTCGTGCCGCGTCGGCTGCGTCCAGTCGCGCTCGAGCCGCGCCGGTGCGATCGGGAACCCGCGCCGCGCGAGCAGGCGCACGACCTCGTCGTAGAACGACGGCGCTTCGAGCGTCGCGCGCACCTGTTCGAGGATGTCGGGCCGGTGCGCATGCGGCTGCAGCATCTGCACGTTCTTGTTGCCGAGCAGGAATTCGAGCTGGCGATACTGGTAGGACTGGAAGCCCGACGACTGCCCGAGATACGGCCGCATCGCCGAATACTCGGACGGCGTCATCGTCGACAGCACGTTCCACGCCTGCACGAGCTGCTCGAGGATGCGCGACACGCGCGCGAGCATCTTGAATGCGGGCGGCAACGCATCGGTCCGCACCGCGTCGAGCGCGCCGCGCAGCTCGAACAGCGCGAGCTTCATCCACAGCTCGCTCGTCTGATGCTGGATGATGAACAGCATCTCGTTGTGATCGGGCGACAGCGGGTGCTGCGCGTCGAGGATCGAATTCAGCGACAGGTAGTCGCCGTAGCTCATCGACTTCGAGAAATCGAGCTGCGCGTTGTGCCAGCCGGCTTCACCGGCGGCATCGCCCGGCACGTGAGGCGCTTCGTGTGCCGCTTGCGCGGAATGTGCCGAATGTACCGGTTGCGCGGCGCGTGCGCCCGAGAACGGGCAGCCCGCCGGTGCTTCGTCGCCGGGTGGCTGCATATGACCAGAATTCACGACTTTCTCCAGGATTGAATGACGGGGGCGCGGCGCGTTATCCGCACGTCACTGCGGCGCGCGCCGGGCAAGACCGGTCAGGTCACCGCGCCGCGTTCGGCGAACTCGGGCGCTTTCCACGCGTCGGTGGCCAGGATGTCGCGCAGCGTCTCGACGGCATCCCACACGTCGACGAAGCGCACATAGAGCGGCGTGAAGCCGAAGCGCAGCACATACGGCTCGCGGTAGTCGCCGATCACGCCGCGCGCGATCAGAGCCTGCATCACTTCGTAGCCGTGCGGATGCTCGAAGCTCGCCTGCGAGCCGCGCTGGTGATGCGAGCGCGGCGTCACGAGCTTCAGCGACAGGCCCGCGCAGCGCGCTTCGACGAGCGCGATGAACGCGTCGGTCAGCGCGAGCGACTTGCGGCGGATCGCCTGCATGTCGGTCTGCAGGAACACGTCGAGGCCGCATTCGACCATCGACATCGACACGATCGGCTGCGTGCCGCACAGGAAGCGCGCGATGCCCGGATCGGGCGCGAAGCCCGGCTGCATCGCGAACGGCGCGCGGTGGCCCCACCAGCCGGACAGCGGCTGCGAGAAATGCGCGTGATGGCGCTGCGGCACCCATACGAACGCGGGCGAACCGGGGCCGCCGTTCAGGTACTTGTACGTGCAGCCGACCGCACCGTCAGCGCGCGCGCCGTTCAGGTCGACCGGCACCGCGCCGGCCGAGTGCGCGAGGTCCCACAGCATCAGCGCGCCCGCATCGTGCACGAGCTGCGTGACGGCCGGCATGTCGTGCATGTAGCCGGTGCGGTAGTTCACGTGCGTGATCATCGCGACGGCCGTGTCCGCGCCGAGCGCGTCGGGCAGGTCCGCCGGATCGTCGATCAGGCGCAGTTCGTAGCCGCCGCCGAGCTGCTCGATCAGCCCCTGCGCGATATACAGGTCGGTCGGGAAGTTCGAGCGTTCCGACACGATCACGCGGCGCTCGGGCGAGCGCTCGGCCTGATGGCGCAGCATCGCCGACAGCAGCTTGAACAGGTTGATCGAGATCGTGTCGGTCACGACCGTTTCGCCGGGTGCGCCGCCGATCAGCGTCGCGAGCTTGTCGCCGAGACGGCGCGGCAGTGCGAACCAGCCGGCCGTGTTCCAGCTGCGGATCAGCCCTTCACCCCATTCGGCGTCGATCACCTGCTGCGCGCGGGCGGCCGACGCGCGCGGCTGCGCGCCGAGCGAGTTGCCGTCGAGGTAGATCACGCCGTCGGGCAGCGCGAACTGGTCGCGCAGCGGGGCGAGCGGGTCGTCGCGGTCGAGGGCGAGCGCGTCTTCACGGGTTTTGATCATGATGTGGGGTCGTAGGTCGGGGTAATCAGGAAGCATGCGCGGGCAGCGCGCGCAGTACCGCGCGCACGGGGCTCGCGTCGAGCGTCGCGAACTTCAGCGGCAGTGCGATCAGTTCGTAGTCGCCGGGCGGCACGTCGTCGAGCACGATGCCTTCGAGGATCGCCATCCGGTGCGCACGCACGCGGTGATGCGCATCCATCGTCTTCGATTCCTGCGGGTCGAGCGACGGCGTGTCGATGCCGATCAGCTTCACGCCATGCGCGGCGAGCAGGTCGATCGTTTCAGGCGCGACTGCGCAGAAACCGGGGTCCCATTGCGCGATCGGCGCTTGCGCACAGGTGCGCAGCAGCACGCGCGGCGGCACGCCGTCGAGCACGACCGCGATATCGCCCGGCTGCACGGCGGGCGATGCGCCGATGCAATGGATCACGCGGCACGGGCCGAGATAGGTGTCGAGCGGCACGGCGCCGATCGGCGCGCCGTCGGCGTCGTAGTGCAGCGGCGCGTCGCAGTGCGCGCCCGTATGCGGCGACAGCGTCAGGCGCGCGACGTTGACCGGCGAGCCGGCCTCCATCCGCCACACGCGTTCGACGGAAACCGGCGTATCGCCCGGCCACACGGGGGTGGCGGGGCTGACAGGCGGCGAGATGTCCCAGAGTGTGTCCATGGCATGACGAATCGGTGAGTCGATGCTTCGAATGATAGGTGGACGCTCGCAGAAAGTGCTTGCGAAATAAACATGGACAATCCGCCGGATTGGCAGATAATTCGACTGAGAGGGAAAACGGGGACCAAAAATGCACGCGATCACGCTCGATGCCACCGACTGCCGGATTCTGGCGGTACTGCAGGAGGAGGGCAGAATCAGCAATCTCGATCTGGCGGAACGGATTTCGCTTTCGCCGTCCGCCTGCCTGCGCCGCATGCGCCTGCTCGAGGAGCAGGGTGTGATCGAGCACTATCGCGCGTGCCTCAGCCGCGAGAAGCTCGGCTTCGAGCTCGAGGCGTTCGTGCAGGTATCGATGCGCAACGAAGAGAATCAATGGCACGAGCGCTTCGCGGAAGCGCTGCGCGAATGGCCCGAGGTGGTCGGCGCGTTCGTCGTGACGGGCGAGAGCCACTATCTGCTGCGCGTGCTCGCGCACAACCTCAAGCACTATTCGGATTTCGTGCTGAACCGGCTCTACAAGGCGCCGGGCGTGATGGACATCCGTTCGAACATCGTGCTGCAGACGTTGAAGGACGAAGCCGGCGCGCCGGTCGGGCTGGCGCGCACGGGTGCGATCAAAGCGGTGTAAGGCCGTGGAAGCCGCCGCCGTGGAACACGAGCGGCGGTGTCTCGTCCGCTGCGGCGCGCACGCCGCAGCGTTCGACTTCGCCGACGAAGATCACGTGGTCGCCTTCGTCGTAGCGGCTGCGGTTATGGCATTCGAACCACGCGAGCGCGCCGTCGAGCACGGGCATCCCCGAGTTGCCAGCCACATGCGCGATCCCTTCGAAGCGGTCGCCCTTGTAGGTCGAGAAGCGCTTGCACAGGTCGAGCTGCGACGCCGCAAGCACGTTCACCACGTAATGACTGTTGCCGCGAAACACGGGCGTCGACGCCGATTTGTGCGCGAGGCTCCACAGCACGAGCGGCGGATCGAGCGATACCGAGTTGAACGAGCTGGCGGTGATGCCGATCAGTTGCCCGGACGGCGCGCGCGTCGTGATCACCGTCACGCCCGTCGCGAACTGGCCGAGCGCCTGGCGGAAGGCGGCCGCATCGAAATCCGGCGGGTTGGCGCGGCTCATCGGGCGGCCATCCGGAACGAAACGGGCGGGCGCGACGCGACGCGGGTGCGACGGGCGCGGCGGACGAAAGGCGACAAGGCGGTCGATTGGGAAGTGGTGCGCATGGCCCGATTTTAGCGGAATCGGGGCCGCCGGACCCGGCCGGACGGCGCATCGCAGGGATAGCGTGACGTAGCGAACACTGCGGCGCGATGCCGGGTTCAAGATGGCGAGCGGTCGGCATGGCGGTTCTGTCGCGTTTTTGTGCGGTGCCGCCGGCCGGTCCACCGGCCGATCCGCCGATCCGCCGCGCGCGTCACCGATGTCCGCGCTATCGCGTCGCTGCCAGTCCGAGCGACAGCGCACCCGTCACGATCAGGCTCGACGCCCACACTGCATCGAGATTGAACCAGCTCCGCGACACGAACTTCAGCCCGAGATAGCGGTACACGAGCCACGCGAGCCCGCCGCCGGCGGCGATCATCGCGGCCGCATGCACGGCCGCGACGACGAGCGCCATCCCGAGATGCGCATCGACGAGCGTGGCCGCCGCACGGTGGCCGGCATCCATGTCGAGCCCGCAAAGCCCGAGGTAGATCGGCACCAGCATCAGCCCCGCGCCGTGCGCGATCGCGATCGCGAACGACCACAGGCCGAGCCGCGCCGGCGGGATCCGCGCGAGCGCACGCGGATGCCGGCGTCGGATCAGCAGCACGGCGCCGAAGCCGATCACGAGCGCGCTCGCGCCGATCCGGATCGCCGACTGCCACGCGAGCAGCGCCGCGAGCAGCCCGAACGGCAGCATCACCACGAATACCGCGAGCGCATGGCCGAGCGCGAGATAGCCGAGCGCCGCGACGAGCGCGCCGCCGCGGCGCGTCATCAGCGCGTTCGACACCGCGAGCGGCCAGCCCATCGCGGGATTGAGCCCGTGATACACGCCGCTCGCGAGCACGGCCGCCCACAGCGCGAACTGCGCGTGAAGTCCGGTGTTCAACGCTTGACCGACGGGTAGCAGAACGAGTCGGTCGAGCAGTCGCCGCCTTCGAGCCGGATCTGGTGCGCGCGATAGCCGTCGGGGAACTCGACCCAGTAATCGTCGGCGAGCGTCAGCCCGCCGTCCGGCCCCGCGTGCGCGAGCACCTGCGCGGCCGGCACGCCGTCCGGATAGAACTGGTCGTCCCACGTCGAATAGAGCGAGTTGGTCCAGTACACGCGCCGGCCGTCGCGGCTGATCTCGACCATCTGCGGGCCGCCCGCGAACGCGCGGCCGTTCGTGTGCGGCGCGCGGCGCGCGATGCCGCCGATCCGCACCGACCCCGCGAGCACCGGGTTGTGCGGATCCGACACGTCGTACTGGCGCATCTCGCCGGTGCCCCAGCACGATACGTAGAGGAAGCGGTCGTCGAGCGACAGGTCGATGTCGGTCACGAGCGGCGGCACCGCGCCGAATGCTTTCAGCAGCGGCGGCAGTTCGTCGGCCGCGGCCGGCTCGGCCGGGATCGTCGCGGTCTTCTTCACATGGAACTTGCCGCCCTCGCGCCACCAGGTCCAGATCGAGCCTTCGAGATTGGTCGTATCGACCACCACGCCGACGAATCCGTATTCGCGCACCGGATCGTGCGCGGGCCGCACTTCGAGCGCCATCTGGTGCTGCGCGCCGAGATCGATCGTCTGTACGTTGCGCCGCGCGCGCAGGTCCCAGAAATGCAGCCGGTGCCCGTATTTGTTCGCGAGCAGGTCCTCGGGCACGATGCCGTTCTCGAATTGCGGCGGCAGCGCCCATTCGCTCGACACCATGTAGTCGCGCGGCAGGTTCCACCAGAAATCGTAGTGCTTGTCCTGCGGGCCGCGATCGATCTCCCAGCGACCGAGCACGTCGAAGGTTTCGCAATCCATGATGAAGATGCCGGGCGCCCCGTCGGTGCCGTCCTTGCCCGCGCCGCCGAGCGTGCTCACGTAGATGCCCTCGGGGCCGCAGTGAACGGTGTGCGGCCGCGAATAACCGGTCTTCGCGAAGATCTCGTCGGGTTCGATGATCTTGTGGATCCGTGCCTGCGCCGGATGCGGCTTCGTGTCGATCACGTAGATGCGCGACGAGCGCAGGCCGGGGATGATCAGGAAGCGGCGTTCGAGGAACGCATGGCCGGTCAGCGGCGACAGCGCCGACGAGCACGCATTCCAGCCGAAGTGGTGAAACTCGTCGCCGGTGTTCGGCATCGTCACCGTGTGCACGATCTTTCCGTAGGTCGGCGAGCCGGGCTTCACGTCGATCACGGCGAGCGCGTCGGGTCTGGAAAAATCGGGGCTCAGCAACAACGTATAGGCAAACTCTTCTGCCGGCGCCTGCATCGCAAGCTCGGGCGAAGCGTGAAACGTCGGGTCAGGCCGCATGCTCATGGTGATGCCCTCTCGGTGGTATCGGACTACTGACGCACGGCCGTGCGCTGCGGGCGTGCGGGTCGAGGTGGCCGCGCGGCGCGCATCTCGCCGGCGGGCGCGATCGGCAGGCGGGCGCACGCGTCGGCGACACGCGCGGCGCCGTGCATCAGATCGTGAAAGCGGGTGAAGACGAGGTGCGGGATCGTCGCGCCCGCGGTGACACGGGCGCACGGTGTCGCGATGGTGCGGCCGAAGCGTCGGCTCGCGACGTGGCGGCGACCGGGCCCGCAACGCGGGCGATGTCTGTCAAGACGTGCATATCGATGTTCCGGCAGATGATGGGTGCATCAGGGTCGGGCGTGCATCGGACGCTTTGCGTGGCCGGGCGGTTTGCGCCGCGGTTACGCGTGCCTAAGTGTAGTCGAGAAACGTGCGGCCGGTCGCGCGCGGCACCTGTGCGATCTGCCAGGTTCGCGCGCGAGTGAGATACTTGCCGAGGTGCCGCTGCGTCGCGTACCACGGACGCGCAGCGGCGAGATGCTACGGTGGCGCCGGCACCTGCGTGCCGGCTGCTGTCATCAACGAGGGTCTGATTTCATGGGGAACGAAATGCTTGAAACCGCGACGTTGGGAGGCGGGTGTTTCTGGTGCACGGAGGCCGTGTTTCTCGACGTCGACGGCGTGACGGCCGTCCAGTCGGGCTACGCGGGTGGCCATACGCGCAATCCCGGCTATCGCGACATCTGCGAAGGCGACACGGGCCACGCGGAAGTCGTCAACGTGGCGTTCGATCCGGCGCGCATCGGCTATCGCGAGATCCTCGAGATCTTCTTCGCGACGCACGATCCGACTCAGCTGAACCGGCAGGGCAACGACGTCGGCACGCAGTACCGATCGGTCGTGTTCACGCATTCCGATGCGCAGCGCGAAACCGCGCTCGACGTGATCCGCGAGCTGGAGCGCGAGCAGGTGTTCGGGCAGCCGATCGTCACGCAGGTCGTGCCGCTCGACGGCAACTACTGGCCGGCCGAGGACTATCACCAGAACTATTACGCGCGTAACCCGGGGCAGGGCTACTGCTCGGTCGTGATCGGGCCGAAGCTCGCGAAATTCCGGCAGAAGTTCTCGCACCGGCTGAAGTCGCTGCGCGGCGCGTAAGCGCGCGAACGGCGGAACCCGGCGAACCCGACGTTAAGCCGCCTCGTTGCGCCACTGCGCGCACGCGGCGGCGATTTCGCGCGCGAGCGCGATGCACGACAGCGGCGCGGAGCCTTCCGCCTTGTTGTTGATCGTGATGATCACGGGCTGCCCGGCCAGCGCGTAGCGCGCGGCCAGTTCGGCGAGCGCTGAACGCGTGGCCGGGTCCTCGTCGACGAGCTTGTCGAACGGTTCGTACTTCGCTTTCGCCTGTTCGTACTTGAAGCCGCCGTGCAGGCTCCAGCGCACGATCAGCGGGCCCGGCGCGTCGCCGTCGAGCAGCGCGAGCGCGGCGGCCTGGCGCAGCGGGTCGGGCATCCGCGCGTGCAGGCCGACGCAGTAGCGCACGCCGAGCGCGGCGAGCGCGCGGATGAAGCGCGGCGTGAGCAGGCTCGCGTCGCGGATCTCGATCGCGTAGCGCGGGCCGTCGGCTTCCGGCGGCAGCGGCGGCAGCGCCGCGAAGAACGCGGCGAGCCGGTCGATCAGCGCGGCCGGTTCGGCGAGCAGATGATCGGGCAGCGGCGAGAACTGGAACACGAGCACGCCGGCCTTCGCGCCGAGCCCTTCGAGGCACGGCTGCACGAATTCCCGGGTGGCGAGCTGCGCGTCGAGGAAGGTCGGGTTCGATCCCGACGGCTCGCCGCGCCGGCCGCGCACGACCGCGTCGGTCACGGAGGCCGGCGCCTTCACGACGAAGCGGAAATCGTCGGGCACCTGCTGCGCGTAGCGCAGGTAGTCGGCCACCGACAGCGGGCCGTAGAACGACCGGTCGAGGCTCACGCTCTTCAATAGCGGATGCGCGCCGTATGCTTCGAGCCCTTCGCGCGACAGTTTCGTCTGCGCGAAATCGCCGTCGTAGACGATGCCGTTCCAGCCGGGGAAGTACCACGACGACGTGCCGAGCCGGACGTTCGGCGGCAGGCCGGCCGCTGCATCGGCGACGTCCGCCGTGATCTGCGCGGGCAGCACGCCGCGCTGGCGCCTGCCTTTTTTCGGCGGCGCGGCCGGCGGCGACGGTTCGTCCCACAGCAGGCCGGAGGCGGGCGGCGGTGGTTCGTCGGAAGGGCGGGCGGCTGCGCGGGCGGGCGGCGCCTGCCGCGCATCGTCATGCGGGTTCGACGTCACGCGTTCATCTGCGTTTGCAGGGGGCGGGTCGCCTGCGGGCGACGACGCGCGTGCAGCGTCGGGCGGCGCGCCGAACAGGTCGAATTGTCCGCCGGCGTGCGACCCGTCCGTGTCGTCGTGCTGCTGTCGTTCCGGCGGCGCCTTGCGCCGCGTCCTGCCGTCACCCATGCATGCCCAGCGTGAAGCGCCGCCTAGCGCGGCAGCGCGTGTTCGTACATATAGCGCCGCGACCACGGCAGCGTTTTCGCGCTGCGTCCGGCCTTGCGGCACACGATCTGGAAGATCGACACGTCGTCGTGCTCGAACGCATACGCGCAGCCGGCGAGATACACGCGCCAGATGCGGAATTTTTCGTCGTCGACGAGTTTTCGCGCTTCCTCGGCCTTCGCCTCGAAGTTTTCCGTCCAGATGTCGAGCGTGCGCGCATAGTGCCGCCGCAGGCTTTCGACGTCAACCGCTTCCAGCCCGCCGCGCTGCGCCGCTTCGAGCGCGAGGCTGATGTGCGGCAGCTCGCCGTCCGGGAATACGTAGCGGTCGATGAACTCGCCGCCGCCGAGCGCCGTTTCGCCGCTTTCCGCGTCGGTCGACGTGATCCCGTGATTCATCGCGATGCCGTCGTCGGCGAGCAGTTCGCGCACCCGCGAGAAGTACAGCGGCAGGTTCTTGCGGCCGACGTGCTCGAACATCCCGACGCTCGTGATGCGGTCGAACTGGCCGTCGATCTCGCGGTAGTCCTGCAGGCGGATCTCGATCTTGTCCTCGAGCCCGGCGGCCTTCACGCGCGCGGTCGCGAGGTCGAACTGGTTCTGCGACAGCGTCACGCCGAGACACGTCGCGCCGAACTTCTGCGCGGCGCGCAGTACGAGCGCGCCCCAGCCGCAGCCGATGTCGAGCAGGCGCTGGCCCGGCTGCAACTGGATTTTCGTGAGGATGTGGTCGATCTTCTTGATCTGCGCGGTGGCGAGATCCTCGTCGCCGTTCTCGAAGTACGCGCACGAGTACACCATGTTCTCGTCGAGCCACAGCTTGTAGAACTCGTTCGAGACGTCGTAGTGGTACTGGATCGCCTTTTTGTCGGTGTTCTTCGTGTGGTTGAAGTAGCGCTTCACGCGCGCGAGCTTGCTTGCGCTCGTCACCGTGCTGCGCGCGAGCGAGTAGCCGATGTTGATGATGTCCGACAGCTTGCCCTCGATGTCGATCTTGCCCTTCACGTACGCCTCGCCGAGATTGTCGAGGCTCGGTTCGAGCAATAGCGGCAACGCCGACGCGCTGTTCACCTTCAGCGTGACCTGCGGCGCGCTGAAGGTGCCGAAATCGAGTTGCTCACCGTTCCACAGCACGAGGCGCGCCGGTATGTTCGCTTTCGCCCGTACTTCGTCCGCCCACTGTGCCAGCTTCTTTTCCCAGAACATTTGGATTCTCCGTTTGTTCGTTGAATCGAATACAGCCAAGTATCTTGACGGCGCCCGCCGCTTGCGACGCGGGCGCCCGGATGCAACACGAGACACGACCGGCGTGCGCCGGCGCCGCGCTTACGGCGACAGGCGTGAAATCGTCCAGCCCGGCGACGTGTCGGCGTCGCGCGTATAGAGCAGACGGTCGTGCAGCCGTGACGGACGCCCCTGCCAGAACTCGATCGCGTCGGGCACGAGGCGGTAGCCGCCCCAGTGCGGCGGGCGCGGCGGGGCGTCGCCGTAGCGTTCGCTGACGGCCTTTTCGCGCGCTTCGAGCGTCGCGCGGCTGTCGATCACCGTGCTCTGGTCGGACGCCCATGCGCCGATGCGCGAACCGAGCGGGCGCGACGCGAAATAGCGGTCGCTTTCTTCGGCGCTGGTTTTCTCGATCCGGCCTTCGATGCGCACCTGGCGTTCGAGCTCGATCCAGTAGAACAGCAGCGCCGCTTGCGGATGCGCGGCGAGATCGCGCCCCTTGCGGCTTTCGTAATTGGTAAAGAAGACGAACCCGCGTTCGTCGACGCCCTTGATGAGCACGATCCGGGCCGACGGCCGGCCGTCGGCGCCGACGGTCGCGAGCGTCATCGTGTTCGGCTCGGGCAGTTTGGCGGCGAGCGCCTCCTTGAACCAGCGGTCGAACTGGACGAAGGGGTCGGGGGCGGCATCGGCTTCGTCGAGCGAAGCACGCGAATAGTTGATGCGGAGATCGGCGAGAGTCGTCATGTTATGCAAACGCTTCAATCTGGGGCCAGTATAGCGAACGCGCAAGAATCGTGCGTGCACAGTGGCGTGTGGGAGCGGGGAGTTCAGGCAAAATAGAGGGCTGCTCGACTTACGTTTTCCTTGCTGCCATGTCCGCTGCCGACACTGCCCCGCCCGGTTCTTCTGATCTTACCCCGACCCCGACAATCCAGCTTGACGTGGATCGCGAACGGCGTTTCGGCGGCGTCGCGCGGCTGTATGGCGCGCCGGCGGCCGCCGCTTTCGAGCGTGCGCATGTCGCGGTGATCGGGATCGGCGGCGTCGGGTCGTGGACGGCCGAGGCGCTCGCGCGCAGCGCGATCGGTACGCTGACGCTGATCGATCTCGACAACGTCGCGGAAAGCAATACGAACCGGCAGATCCATGCGCTCGACGGCAATTACGGCAAGCCGAAGGTCGACGCGATGGCCGAGCGGATCGCGCTGATCGATCCCGCGTGCCGCGTGAACCGGATCGAGGATTTCGCGGAACCCGACAACTTCGACGCGCTGCTCGGCGGCGGTTTCGACTACGTGATCGACGCGATCGACAGCGTGCGCACGAAGGTCGCGCTGATCGCATGGTGCGTCGCGAAGCGGCAGCCGCTCGTCACGGTCGGCGGCGCGGGCGGGCAGCTCGACCCGACGCGCATCCGGATCGACGATCTCGCGCTGACGATCCAGGATCCATTGCTGTCGAAGGTGCGCGCGCAGTTGCGCAAGCAGCACGGCTTTCCGCGCGGGCCGAAGGCGCGTTTCAAGGTCAGCGCCGTGTATTCGGACGAGCCGCTGATCTACCCGGAAGCGGCCGCATGCGACATCGAGGACGGCGCCGAGCCGTCCACGGCGGCGCACGTCGCGGGGCTCAACTGTGCGGGATTCGGTTCGAGCGTGTGCGTGACCGCGAGCTTCGGCTTCGCGGCTGCCGCGCATGCGCTGCGCGCGATCGCGGCGCAGGCCGCGGGCTGATCGGCGACGCGCGGGCGTTGCTTCATGCTGCGGCGCGGGACACGCGCTGCCAGCGATACGGCGACCGGCCGGGCCGTTGCGGGCCGGCCGGTCGTTCGCTCGTCAGTTGAGCGCCATGCTCAGCTTGCGCCGCCATCCGGCGACGATATCGGGGCGGTCGCCCGCCAGCTCGAACACTGAAATCATCGTCTTGCGGCCGAGATCGTCGCCGTACGCGCGGTCGCGCAGCACGATTTCCAGCAACTGCTCCAGCGCGCCTTCATACGCGCGCCGCGCGATCAGGCTCTGCGCGAGATCGAAGCGCGCGTCGAGATCGCCGGGGTTCGCCGCAATGCGGGCTTCGAGCGCGTCGGTCGGCGGCAGGTCGGCCGTTGCGTCGAGCGCGTCGAAACGGGTCTTGATCGCCTGGTAGCGCGGATCGCCGCCCTGCACGATCTGCGGCGACAGGCGCTCGGCCTCGGCGCGCGCGACTTCGACCTGGTTGTTCGCGAGCAGCAGTTCGATCAGGTCGAGGCGCGCGTCGTCGAAACCGGGGTTCAGCGCGAGCGCCGCTTCCAGGTGCGTGAGCGCGTCGTCGTGGCGCGATTCGGCCATCGCGTACTGTGCGGCGCGGCGTTCGGCTTCCTCGGGCGCCGGCAGCAGCCGGTCGAGGAACGCGCGCAACTGGCCTTCGGGCAGCACGCCGACGAACTGGTCGACCGGGCGCCCGTCCGCGAACGCGATGACGTGCGGGATGCTGCGCGTCTGGAAGTGCGCGGCGAGTTCCTGGTTCTCGTCGACGTTGACCTTCACGAGCTTCCAGCGGCCTTCGTAATCGGCTTCGAGTTTTTCGAGCAGCGGGCCGAGCGTCTTGCAGGGGCCGCACCACGGCGCCCAGAAGTCGACCAGCACGGGCGTGTCCAGCGACGCCTCGATGACGTCTTTCTCGAATGTGGCAAGCGTGGTGTCCATGTCGTTCTCTTCCGTTCGAATATCGTCAGGATGGGGGCGGCGCGCCCGTTTTTCAACGCGGCTTCGACTCGGGCAGCGGAATCCACTCGGTCTCGCCAGGCACCTTGCCCATTTCCTGGCGCGTCCAGGCTTCCTTCGCGCGCGCGATCGCGTCGCGGCTGCTGGCGACGAAATTCCATTCGATGAAGCGCTCGCCGTCGATCTTGTCGCCACCGAGCAGCATCGCGCGCGCGCCGCCGGCGCTCGTCAGCGTGACCGCCGCGTCCGGCGCGAGCACGGCCATCTGCTCGGCCGGAACCGGCGTGCCGTCGATCGCGAGATCGCCGTCGACTACGTAGACCGCGCGCTCCTCGTGCGACGCGTCGAGCTCGATGCGGCCGCCGGCCGCGAATTCGGCCGCGACGTACAGCGTGCGCGAGAACGTCGTGACCGGCGAGCGCAGCCCGAACGCATCGCCGGCGATCACCGTCAGCGACACGCCGTGTTCGTCGCGCTTCGGCAGCGTGTCGGCCGCATGGTGCTCGAACGACGGCTCGGTGGTTTCGTGCGCGCGCGGCAGCGCGACCCAGGTCTGGATTCCGTGCACGGTGTGGCCGTTTGCGCGCTGCGCATCGGGCGTACGTTCGGAGTGGACGATCCCGCGGCCGGCCGTCATCCAGTTCACGTCGCCCGGCACGATTTCCTGCCGCGAGCCGAGGCTGTCGCGGTGCAGGATCGCGCCGTCGAACAGGTAGGTGACGGTGGCGAGCCCGATATGCGGATGCGGGCGCACGTCGAGCCCGGTGCCGGCCGGCAGCGTGGCGGGCCCCATGTGATCGAAGAAGATGAACGGGCCGACGAGGCGCGCGGCGAGTGCGGGCAGCGTGCGGCGCACCTGCAGGTTGCCGATGTCGCGCACGTGCGGCTTCAGCAGGGCTTTGATCGAGTCGGTCATGGCGGGTCCGGTGATGCGATGGGGATGCAGGTCATTGTAATAGCCGCCCGCCGACGATTCCATGCGCGCCGCGCGGGTATCGGGCCGGGCGGCGAAACCCGGTAGACTGACGCGCTTCTCAAGAAAACGCCGGGCCGCCCCAAGTTTTCCTGACCCCTCGGGGGGCTGGCGCGAAGCGACAGGGTTGGGGGTACTTTGCACAACGATTCGACAATCGAGGAGACGCCGATGATGGCCCCGAAGGACTTGCTGCTCGCACTGGTCGTGATCCTGGCGTGGGGTGTGAACTTCGTCGTGATCAAGGTCGGCCTGCACGGGATGCCGCCGATGCTGCTCGGCGCGCTGCGCTTCACGCTCGCGGCCGTGCCCGCGGTGTTCTTCGTGCGCCGGCCGCAGATTCCGTGGCGCCTGCTGGTGCTGTACGGCGCGACGATCCAGCTAGGCCAGTTCGTGTTCCTGTTCACCGGCATGTACGTCGGCATGCCCGCCGGCCTCGCGTCGCTCGTGCTGCAGTCGCAGGCGTTCTTCACGCTGGTGTTCGCGATGCTGTTCCTCGGCGAGCGGCTGCGCGTGCAGAACCTGGTCGGGCTCGCGATCGCCGCGGGCGGGCTCGTCGTGATCGCGGCGCAGGGCGGCCGTGCGATGACGCTCGCGGGCTTCCTGCTGACGATCTGCTCGGCCGCGATGTGGGCGTTCGGCAACATCGTCACGAAGAAGGTCGGGAAAGCGAACCTCGTGTCGCTCGTCGTGTGGGCGAGCCTCGTGCCGCCCGTGCCGTTCTTCCTGCTGTCGCTGTGGTTCGAAGGGCCGCAGCGGATCGCGACCGCGCTCGCCGGGCTCGACGGTGCGTCGATCTTTGCGGTCGTCTATCTCGCGTTCGTCGCGACGCTGCTCGGCTACGGGCTGTGGAGCCGCCTGATGTCGCGCTACCCGGCCGCGCAGGTCGCGCAGTTTTCGCTGCTGGTGCCGATCGTCGGGCTCGCGTCGTCGGCGCTGCTGCTCGACGAGCACCTGACGCGCGCGCAGCTGCTCGGTGCGGCGCTCGTGATGGGCGGGCTCGCGGTGAACGTGTTCGGCGGGAAACTGATACGCCGCTTCGCGGCGTCGTGACGCGCCGGCACGCGCTGCGTGCCGGCGGCGGGGAGGGTGCTGGCCGTCAGGCCATCCGGTTCTTCGCGAGCGGCGGATTCGCGGCGAAATAACGCTTGATGCCGCGGAAGATCGCGTCGGCCATCTCGTCGCGATAGCTGTCGTCGTTGAGCCTGCGCTCTTCGTCCGGGTTGCTGATGAACGCGGTCTCGACGAGGATCGACGGAATGTCGGGCGCCTTCAGCACCGCGAACCCGGCCTGTTCGACCGAGCCCTTGTGCAGCTTGTTGATGCCGCCGACTTCCTTCAGCACGTAGTTGCCGTAGCGCATCGAATCGCGGATCTGCGCGGTCGTCGACATGTCGAACAGCGCGCGGCTCACGGCCGCGTCCTGCGTCTTGATGTTGATGCCGCCGATCAGGTCCGACGAATTCTCCTTGTTCGCGAGCCAGCGCGCCGCGGCGCTCGACGCGCCGTGATCGGACAGCGCGAACACCGACGAGCCGCGCGCGGACGGCGTCGTGAACGCGTCCGCGTGGATCGACACGAAGAGATCGGCGCCGACGCGGCGCGCCTTCTGCACGCGCACGTTCAGCGGTACGAAGAAGTCGGCGTCGCGGGTCATCATCGCGCGCATGTTCGGCGCGCCGTCGATCTTCGCGCGCAGCTTCTTCGCGATGTCGAGCGCGATGTGCTTCTCGTACGTGCCGCCGCCGCCGATCGCGCCCGGGTCCTCGCCGCCGTGGCCCGGATCGATCGCGACCGTCAGCAGGCGCACGGTGCCACCCTTGCCGGATTTCGGTGCGGTGAACTTGTAGGTGTCGCCGTCGTCGTCGCTGTCGTCGCGGCGCGCGATGACGGGCGGCGGCTTGACGGCCGGCTTCGCGGGCGTCGCAGGCGTGCCGGCCGCCGGCGGCGTGTGCGGCGTGGCCGGCGTGTTCTGCGCAAAGCGCTGGAAGAACGCGTCGCTGTTGTCGTTGCCCGCGACGGGCGGCGTGGCCGGCCCGTTCAGCGCGCTCGGCGGCTGCATCTGCTGCGCGCGCGCCGTGTCGTTGAGCGCCTGTTCCTTGCGTTCCGTCTGCGCGATCAGGTCGGTCAGCGGATCGGGCGCGACGGCCGGATACAGGTCGAACACGAGCCGGTACTTGTAGGTGCCGACCGGCGGCAGCGTGAACACCTGCGGCTTCACCGAGCCTTTCAGGTCGAACACCATCCGCACGACGTGCGGCTGGTACTGTCCGACGCGCACCGACTGGATCTGCGGATCGTTCGGCGCGATCTTCGACACGAGGTCGCGCAGCGCCTGGTCGAGATCGAGGCCGCTCAGGTCGACGACGAGACGGTCGGGCCCCTGCAGCAGTTGTTGGCTGTTCTGCAGCGGCTGGTCGGATTCGATCGTGACGCGCGTGTAATCGCGCGCGGGCCACACGCGCACGCCGAGCACCGACGACGCGTGCGCGAGCCGCGGTGCGACGAGACCGAGCACCAGTGTCGACGCGCCCGCGCGCAGAATCTGGCGGCGCCGCCAGTTATGCGTCGCGGTAGCCGCCGATTCGATCGAGCGGAACGGTTTGATCAACATCTTTCGAGACATGCCTTTCCTGAAGCGCTGTACGCCCGGACGGTGAGGGCGCGGCCGTCGCCATCCACGTCGAGCGAGAAAACCAGGTCGGGCACGCCGAGCAGCACGCCCGCCTGTTGCGGCCATTCGACGAGGCAGATCGCGCTGGAGTTGAAATATTCGCGAAAGCCTGCGTCGGACCATTCGGCCGGATCGTTGAATCGATACAGATCGAAGTGATAGACCTCAAGTTCCCCATCGCTGCGTTCGAGCGCGTACGGCTCGACGAGCGTATAGGTCGGGCTGCGCACGCGGCCCTGATGGCCGAGGCCGCGCAGGATCGCGCGCACGAGGGTCGTCTTGCCCGCGCCGAGATCGCCGACCAGCTGGATCTGCAGCCCGTCGTACGCATGCGCGCGGGCGAGATCGATGCGCGCCGCGTCGAGCGCATGCGCGAAGCGCGTGCCGAAGGCCTCGGTCGCCGCTTCGTCGGAGAGCGCGATCACGCGCTCCGCGAGCGGGGCGGGCAGCGTGGCGGCATGAGGCGTATGGGACGTGGCTGGCATTCTCGTAAAATAGTGCGATGAACCGATTACCGGAACTCGCCGCATCCGACAGGCCTTCGACTCGTGCCGAAGGCGCGGCGCCGTGCGCGCTCGACGATGCGGCCTTGACTGCGCTCGCCGCTCGCATCAGGGCGTGGGGGCGCGAATTGGGTTTCGGGGCGATCGGCATCAGCGATACCGATCTCTCGGATGCCGAAGCAGGCCTCGCCGCCTGGCTGGAAGCCGGATACCACGGCGAAATGGATTATATGGCGAAACATGGGATGAAACGCGCGCGGCCGGCCGAACTTGTGGCCGGTACGCGACGCGTGATTTCCGTGCGGCTCGCCTACCTGCCGGCCGAAACGCTCGCTGCCGGCGCACCCGACGGCGAGCCCGGCGCGCTCGCGCCGCACGACTGGCGCGCACGCGAACGGGCGCGGCTCGACGATCCGCAGGCGGCCGTCGTGTCGATCTATGCGCGCGGCCGCGACTATCACAAGGTGCTGCGCAACCGGCTGCAGACGCTCGCGGAGCGCATCGAGCGCGAGATCGGCGCGTTCGGCTACCGCGTGTTTACCGACTCGGCGCCCGTGCTCGAGGTCGAACTCGCGCAGAAGGCCGGTGTCGGCTGGCGCGGCAAGCACACGCTGCTGCTGCAGCGCGATGCGGGTTCGCTGTTCTTCCTCGGCGAGATCTACGTCGATATTCCGCTGCCGACCGACGCGCACACGTCGCCCGATACCGCGCCCGAGGCACCCGGCGCGCACTGCGGCAACTGCACGCGCTGCATCGACGCGTGCCCGACCGGCGCGATCGTCGAGCCGTACCGCGTCGATGCGCGCCGCTGCATCTCGTACCTGACGATCGAACTGAAAGGCAGCATCCCCGAGCCGCTGCGGCCGATGATCGGCAATCGCGTGTACGGCTGCGACGACTGCCAGCTCGTGTGCCCGTGGAACAAGTTCGCGCAGGCCGCGCCGGTGGCCGATTTCGACGTGCGGCACGGCCTCGACCGCGCGACGCTCGTCGAGCTGTTCGGGTGGGATGCCGACACGTTCGATACGCGGATGCAGGGCAGCGCGATCCGGCGCATCGGCTACGAAAGCTGGCTGCGCAATCTCGCGGTCGGGCTCGGCAATGCGCTGCGCGCGAGCGCGGACCGGCTTTCGCCGCAGGCGCGCGACGCGATCGTCGCCGCGTTGCGCGCGCGGGCCGACGATTCGTCGCCGGTCGTGCGCGAGCATGTCGAATGGGCGCTGCGCGCCGCGTGAAGGCGGCGTAAAGTGTCGTCGGCGCGCGGCGGTGCCGCGCGCATCCATCGCTCAGGAGAGGGCAATGTTCAATGCAGTCATCGACGCGCCGTTCGGCAAGGTCGGCATCCGCACGGACGCCGCGGTGGTGCGCGAGATCGTCTATCTGCCCGAATCGGTGAAGTCGGTCGAGCCGGATTCGCCGCTCGCGAAGCGCGCGGTCAAGCAGATCGAACGTTATTTCGAGCGCGCGTCGGCGCGCTTCGACCTGCCGCTCGCCGAAGTCGGCAGCGCGTTCCAGCACCGCGTGTGGGACGTGATCAGCGATATCCCGCCCGGCACGGTGCTGACCTACGGGCAGGTCGCGAAGCGGATCGGCAGCGCGCCGCGCGCAGTCGGCCAGGCGTGCGGCGCGAACTACTTCCCGCTCGTGATCCCGTGCCATCGCGTTGTGGCGGCAGGCGGTCTGGGCGGCTTCGCGAACCACGACGACAACGGTTATTACCAGAAGGTGAAGCGCTGGCTGCTGGCGCACGAGGGCGTGCCGTACTGATGAGCGAACCACTGATTTCCCCCGAAGCCGACGACGATGCCGTCGCGGCGTCGCCCGCGCTGCTCGCGAGCCGCGCGTCGATCGACGTGTTCTGCGATGCGCTGTGGCTCGAGCACGGGCTCTCGCGCAACACGCTCGACGCGTACCGGCGCGATCTGGTGCTGTTTTCCCGATGGCTGGCCGCGACGTACGACGCGCCGCTCGATTCGGCCGACGAGGCGATGGTGACGGGCTATATCGCCGCGCGCAGCGACGGCAAGGCGACGTCGTCGAACCGGCGGTTGTCCGTGTTCCGTCGCTATTACGGTTGGGCCGTGCGCGAGCATCGCGCGAGCGCCGACCCGACGCTGCGGATCACGTCCGCGAAGCAGGCGGCCCGGTTTCCGTCGACGCTGTCCGAGGCGCAGGTCGAGGCGCTGCTCGGTGCGCCCGACATCGACACGCCGCTTGGCCTGCGCGATCGCACGATGCTCGAGCTGATGTACGCGAGCGGGCTGCGCGTGAGCGAGCTCGTGACGCTGAAGACCGTCGAGGTCGGCCTCAACGAGGGCGTCGTGCGTGTGATGGGCAAGGGCTCGAAGGAGCGGCTCGTGCCGTTCGGAGAAGTCGCGCACGGGTGGATCGAGCGCTACCTGCGCGACGCGCGGCCGGCGCTGCTCGGCGCACGCGCGGCCGATGCGCTGTTCGTGACCGCGCGCGGCGACGGAATGACGCGCCAGCAGTTCTGGAACATCATCAAGCGCCACGCGCAGCAGGCCGACGTGCGCGCGCATCTGTCGCCGCACACGCTGCGGCATGCGTTCGCGACGCACCTGCTGAACCACGGCGCCGACCTGCGCGTCGTGCAGTTGCTGCTCGGCCACAGCGACATCTCGACCACGCAGATCTATACGCACGTCGCGCGCGAGCGGCTGAGGACGCTGCACGCGCAACACCACCCGCGCGGCTAGCGCACGGGGGGCGCGATTTCGGCCGGTCGCGGGCCCCGCTGCGCCCGCCAGCCTGTGCCGGCCGGCTGGCGTCAGGCCAGGTCGCGCAGCTTGTGCTTCAGCACCTTGCCGGTCGATGCGGCCGGCAATGCATCGAGCACGCGAATGCGAGCAGGGCGTTTGTAAGGCGCCAATCGCTCCGCGCACCATGCGTGCAACGCCGCTTCGTCCGCCGCCGCGCCGGGCACCAGCTCGACGAACGCGAGCACTTCCTCGTTGCCTTCGACCGCGCGGCCGATGACGGCGGCCTGCACGACGTCCGGATGCGCGTTCAGCACCTGCTCGACTTCGACCGGATACACGTTGAAGCCGGACCGGATGATCAGTTCCTTGCTGCGGCCCGCGATCGTCACCGCGCCGTCCGCTTCCTGCCGCGCGAGATCGCCGGTGCTCAGCCAGCCGTCCGGCGACACGGCTGCGCGCGTGGCGTCCGCGTTGCGGTAGTAGCCGAGCATCACGTTCGGCCCGCGCACGCGGATCTCGCCGACCTCGCCTTGCGGCACGTCGGTGCCGTCCGGCGCGACGATCCGCATGTCGACGCCCGGAATCGGCACGCCGACCGAGCTGTCGGCGCGCGGCGCGTCGAGCGGCGTCTGCGTGATCGTCGGGCTGCTTTCGGTCATCCCGTAGCCATTGTGCAGCGGCACCCCGTACACGCGCTCGACGCGCGCCTTCAGGTTCGCGTCGAGCGGCGAGCCGCCCGAATACGCGAAGCGCAGGCGCGGCGCATGCCACGGGTGGCCATGCGTGTGCAGGTGTTCGAGCAGCTTCGCGTGCATCGCGGGCACGCCCTGGAAGATCGTGACGCCTTCGTCGGCGAGCGCGATGCGCACGGCCTCCGGCGCGAAGCGCGGCGCGAGCCGCAGCGTCGCGCCCGCGTACAGGCTGCCGAGGCAGACCGACGCGAGCCCGTACACGTGCGACACGGGCAGCACCGTGTAGACGACGTCGTCCGGCGACACGCGGCGCAGCGTGCTCGACGTCGCCGCGATGAACAGCAGGTTGCGGTGCGACAGCATCACGCCTTTCGGTGCGCCGGTCGTGCCGGTCGTGTAGATCAGCGCCGCGCATTGCGCGGCACCGTCGGCGGCCACCGGTTCGGCAGGCGCGCTCGCATCGACGCGATACGACCATGCGCCGATGTCGACCGGCAGCGCGCCGGCGGGTGTCGCGCCGAGCCGCGCCGCGTGGGCACGTGCGTCGGGCGACGTGTCCGTCGCGAATGCGATCAGCTTCGGACGCGCGTGCGCGGCGATCGCATCGAGTTCGCCGGCAGACAGCCGCGCGTTCGACACGAGCGCCCACGCATCGACGCGGGCGACCGCGAACAACAGCACGATCTGCGCGACGCAGTTTTCCGCGACGATCATCACGCGGTCGCCACCTTGCACGCCGAGGCTCGCGAGCCGTGCGGCCGCCGCATCGACGGCCTGCGACAAGTCGCCGTACGACAGGCGGCGCGCGTCCTCGATCAGCGCCGGGTGCGCGGGCGCCAGCGCGGCCCAGCGCGCGGGCACGTCGGCGATGCGGTTAGGCAGCGCGGCGAGCAGCGCATCGACGTCGAGCGACTCGGATGAACGGATGGGCGAGGGCATGGCGTCTCCAGAAAAGGGGCGGGCGGCGGCGTGACGATGTTTGCGAACGATCGTGCCATGACGGCGCATGCGCCACAATCGGCCAATCGGGCAATAGCGCTTCGCGATGTTCGCAATGATGATGGGCGGAATCGTCGCGGCGATGCCGCCGGCCGCCCGGCGGAAAACGGGCCGCGAGTATACCGCCGGCGCGGGCACGCCATCGCGCGCGCCGGTCGTTCGCCATTAGAATGCCGCCATGAGCAAATCCAGACACGTGTCCGAAACCCCCGCGACCCAGCTGTTGCGCCGCCACGGCGTCGCGTTCGGCGAGCACCCGTACGAATACGTCGAACACGGCGGTACCGGCGAATCGGCGCGCCAGCTCGGCGTCGACGAGCACAGCGTCGTGAAGACGCTCGTGATGGAAGACGAACACGCGAAGCCGCTGATCGTGCTGATGCATGGCGACCGCACCGTGTCGACGAAGAACCTCGCGCGGCAGATCGGCGCGAAACGCGTCGAGCCGTGCAAGCCCGAGGTCGCGAACCGCCATTCGGGCTATCTCGTCGGCGGCACGTCGCCGTTCGGCACGCGCAAGACGATGCCCGTCTACGTCGAGGCGACGATCCTCGAATTGCCGACGATCTACCTGAACGGCGGCCGTCGCGGCTACCTCGTCAGCCTCGCGCCGGCGGTGCTCACTTCGCTGCTCCGCGCGCAGCCCGTGCAGTGCGCGAGCGTCGACTGAGGGTTTCACCTTCGTGGCAGGCCGCGCTCGTTCGGTAGAATGGGCGCCGTTTCGGCTTGCCGCGCACAGCCGTCCCTTTACCGATACGTTGAAAGAAGAGTCCTCCGCATGCAGATCCTGCTCGCCGCCCTCGTTGCCTACCTGATCGGCTCGGTGTCGTTCGCCGTCGTCGTCAGCGCCGCGATGGGCCTGGCCGACCCGCGTTCGTACGGGTCGAAGAATCCCGGCGCGACCAACGTGCTGCGCAGCGGCAACAAGAAAGCCGCGATCCTGACGCTCGTCGGCGACGCATTCAAGGGCTGGATTGCCGTCTGGCTCGCGCGGCGCTTCGGCCTGCCCGACGTCGCGGTCGCATGGGTCGCGATCGCCGTGTTCATCGGCCACCTGTATCCGGTGTTCTTCCGCTTCCAGGGCGGCAAGGGCGTCGCGACCGCGGCCGGCGTGCTGCTCGCCGTGCACCCGGTGCTCGGGCTCGCGACCGCGCTGACCTGGCTGATCGTCGCCTTCTTCTTCCGCTATTCGTCGCTCGCGGCGCTGGTGGCGGCGGTGTTCGCGCCGGTGTTCGACGTGTTCCTGTTCGGCACGAGCCACAACCCGGTCGCATGGGCCGTGCTCGCGATGAGCGTGCTGCTCGTGTGGCGTCACCGCGGCAACATTTCGAAGCTGCTCGCAGGGCAGGAGAGCCGGATCGGCGACAAGAAGAAGGCGGCCGCGGACGGCGGCGCGCAGGACGGCGGGAAAGCCTGAGGAAGCGGCGCCTGCCGCGTGCCGGGCGCGCCGCGTGTGCGGGGCCCGGCGTGATGAGGGACGGATCGGCCGGCGATCAGTCGCGGAAGTTGTTGAAGTCGAGCGGCGTGTCGGTCACGTCCTTGCGCAGCATCGCGATCACGCTCTGCAGGTCGTCGCGCTTCGTGCCCGCCACGCGCACCGCGTCGCCCTGGATGCTCGCCTGCACCTTGATCTTGCTGTCCTTCACGAGCCGCACGATCTTCTTCGCGAGATCGCCCGTCACGCCTTTCTTCACGGTGACGATCTGCTTGACCTTGTCGCCGCCGATCTTCTCGACCTTGCCGTAGTCGAGGAAGCGCACGTCGACGTTGCGCTTGGCCAGCTTGCCGATCAGCACGTCCTTGACCTGGTCGAGCTTGAAATCGTCGTCGGCGAACAGCGTCAACTCACGTTCCTTCTGCTCGACGCGCGCGTCGGAGCCCTTGAAGTCGAAGCGCGTCGAAATTTCCTTGTTCGACTGCTCGATGGCGTTCTTCACTTCGATCATGTTCGCTTCGGAAACGACGTCGAACGATGGCATGGCATTCTCCCTTGAGATGCGGGCACCCGGCTCGCGCGCGGGCACTCGCTATAATTGCGGACTGTTTGCCATTTTACCGATGCCCCTCCGTTTGCCCAAGACCGGCCATGCGCCGCCCGGGTGGACGTGACCGCGAATGCCGATGCCTCCTGACGATTCCGCCCTGTCGCTGCTTCCCGACCATCCGCTCGCCGCGCACAACACGTTCGGCATCGACGCGAGCGCGCGCTTCGCCGCGCGCATCACGCATGCGTCGCAGTTCGAGGCGCTGCATCGCGACCCGCGCGTCGCGAACCTGCCGCAGCTCGTGCTCGGCGGCGGCAGCAATGTCGTGTTCACGCGCGATTTCGACGGCGTCGTGCTGCTCGACGAAATCGCCGGCCGCCGCGTCGTGCGCGAGGACGACGACGCATGGTACGTCGAGGCCGGCGGCGGCGAGAGCTGGCACGGCTTCGTTGAGTGGACGCTCGAGCACGGGATGCCGGGCCTCGAGAACCTCGCGCTGATCCCGGGCACCGTCGGCGCTGCGCCGATCCAGAACATCGGCGCGTACGGCCTCGAGATGAAGGTGTATTTCGACTCGCTGGTCGCCGTCGAGCTATCTACGGGGCGCAGCGAGCGCTTCGACGCCGCGCGCTGCGCGTTCGGCTATCGCGACAGCTTCTTCAAGCGGGAAGGGCGCGGCCGGTTCGCGATCGTGTCGGTGACGTTCCGGCTGCCCAGGCAATGGGCGCCGCGGCTCGGCTATGCGGACGTCACGCGCGAGCTCGACGCGCGCGGCGTCGCGCCCGATGCGGCGACGCCGCGCGACGTGTTCGACGCGGTCGTCGCGATCCGCCGCGCGAAGCTGCCCGATCCGCTCGTTCTCGGCAACGCGGGCAGTTTCTTCAAGAATCCGGTGATCGACGGCGCGCAGTTCGATGCGCTGCGCGCCCGCGCGCCCGATGTCGTGTCGTATCCGCAGCCGGACGGGCAGGTGAAGCTCGCGGCCGGCTGGCTGATCGACCGCTGCGGCTGGAAGGGGCGCGCGCTGGGCGCGGCGGCCGTGCACGACCGCCAGGCGCTCGTGCTCGTCAATCGCGGCGGCGCGACCGGCGCCGACGTGCTCGCGCTGGCACGGGCGATCCAGGCCGACGTGCGCGAGCAATTCGGCGTCGAGCTCGAGGCCGAGCCGGTCTGCCTGTAGCGCGGATCCGCGCCGGTTTTCACGTACCCAAACAAAAAGCGCCGATCGTCGATCGGCGCTTTTTGCGTCTGCTGCCGGATTCCGGCGGCGCATCAGTGCTTGAGGCGGCCGAGCAGCAGGAACTCCATCAGCGCTTTCTGCACGTGCAGGCGGTTTTCCGCCTCGTCCCACACGACACTCTGCGGGCCGTCGATCACGCCGGCCGTCACTTCCTCGCCGCGGTGAGCGGGCAGGCAGTGCATGAACAGCGCGTCCGGGTTCGCGTGACCCATCATTTCCTCGTCGACGCACCAGTCGGCGAACGCCTTCATCCGCGCCTCGTTCTCGGCTTCGAAGCCCATGCTCGTCCATACGTCGGTCGTCACGAGATCGGCGCCCTTGCATGCTTCGTTCGGATCGTCGAACACCTCGTAGAACGGCGCGCTGTCGGGCGACACGAGCTTCATGTCGAGCGCATAGCCGGGCGGCGTCGACAGGCGCAGCTTGAAGCCGAGGATCTGCGCGGCTTCGATCCACGTGTAGAGCATGTTGTTCGCATCGCCGACCCACGCGACGGTCTTGCCGGCGATCGGGCCGCGGTGCTCGTAGTACGTGAAGATGTCGGCGAGCACCTGGCACGGGTGGTATTCGTTCGTCAGGCCGTTGATCACCGGCACGCGGGAGTTCTCCGCGAAGCGCTGGATGACCTCCTGCTCGAACGTGCGGATCATGATGATGTCGACCATCCGCGAGATGACCTGCGCGGAATCCTCGACGGGCTCGCCGCGGCCGAGCTGCGTGTCGCGCGTGCTCATGAAGACGGCGTGGCCGCCGAGCTGGAAGATCCCGGCCTCGAACGACAGGCGCGTGCGCGTCGAGCTCTTCTCGAAGATCATCGCGAGCGTGCGGTCGTGCAGCGGGTGATAGGTTTCGTAGTTCTTGAACTTGCGCTTCAGGATACCCGTGCGTTCGAGCACGTACTCGTAGTCTTCCAGCGAGAAATCCTTGAACTGCAGGTAGTGACGAATGGTTTTGGCGGTCATGAAGCGAAATACGGCGGGTTTCACCCGGCAGCGAGGCCGGACGGCGCCGCCGTCGGGTGTGGATAACTCAAAGCAGCATAAAGGATTTTCTGTGCTTTGACGAGCCGCGAAGAGAAGCGGGGCGCGATCGCCGCGCGCGACCGGCGGCACGGGAAGGGGGCGTCGGGACGACGCGCGATGGCGCGCTGCGGTATAATCCAAAAGTTTTCTCCAGCCCGGCAGGCAAGCCTCTTCGCGCTCTGCCGGACACAAGCTGTGCGCTGCACAAATCCGGTGCGGCACATCGGCAGCGCGCATCGGCGTCCTGTTTTCGGGATATCGGAATGCTTGTGCCGCCGTCCATTCCAGCTTTGTGTTCGCGTATCCAGGCGCCGTCGCCTGGGCATCGCCGGGCCGTCACTTGGGTAACCACATGGCTGAAACCCCTCCGACCGAATTCTTTATCCAGGGCATTACGAAAGACGGGAAAAAGTTTCGCCCGAGCGACTGGTCGGAACGTCTGGCCGGTGTGATGGCCTGTTTCGGGCCGGGGGCGAGCGGGCCGAATGCGCGTCTCAAGTATTCGTTGTACGTGCGTCCGACGATGCTCGGCGACCTGAAATGCGTGATCCTCGATTCGCGGCTGCGCGACATCGAGCCGATGGCTTTCGATTTCGTGCTGAATTTCGCGAAGGACAACAACCTCGTCGTCACCGAGGCGTGCGAGCTGCCGGACTACGGCGCGAAGAAGTGATGCGGTGATGCCGGCGGGCGAGGGCGCCTGGTGCGCCCGCCCTGACTGTCGTCGGTCGGCGCGATGCCCCGATGCCCGGACGACAGGCAACAAAAAAGCCCGCCTAGGCGGGCTTTTTTGCGATCGCAGGAAACAGGAACGCCCGCGTGAGCGGGCGCACCGGATTTACGCTGCTGCCTGCAGGCCCTTGACGGCTGCGGCGAGGCGGCTCTTGCTGCGAGCGGCCTTGTTCTTGTGAACGATCTTCTTGTCGGCGATCGTGTCGATCGTCTTCACGGCAGCCTTGAACAGCTCGGCAGCCTTTGCCTGGTCGCCGGCTTCAACAGCCTTGCGAACCGACTTGATCGCGGTACGGAATTTCGAGCGCAGCGCCGAGTTGTGCGAGTTTGCCTTCGCGGCCTGGCGGGCGCGCTTGCGTGCTTGTGCGGAGTTAGCCATGACGGTTCCTTATCCTGTCCTGTTTCCAGAGCTTGGAGCCTGACGGCCAAGCGCTGCTTTTCGATCCGTCCCCTGAGAACGATTGCCCAGGGGCGCATAAAAAAACGGTGATTTTAACCGAGGCCGGAACATGGAAACGGCAGTTGCCGTACATGGACAGGCCCAGAAACGGGCGATTATAGCAACAAAATCAAGCGAGTGGCAAGATCGATGTGACACGCGCCGGGCGGGGCGCCGGCGGCGGGCGCGCTTTTCGGCATCGGGCGGTGGCCGGGCCACGCAACGTCCGTATAATAAGCGCCCCATGAATCTATTCCGAGCCCTGCTGACGGTCAGCGGCTTCACGCTGCTGTCGCGCGTGACCGGACTGGCCCGCGAGACGCTGATCGCCCGTGCGTTCGGCGCCAGTCAATACACCGACGCGTTCTACGTCGCCTTCCGCATCCCGAACCTGCTGCGCCGCCTTTCTGCGGAAGGTGCGTTCTCGCAGGCGTTCGTGCCGATCCTCGCCGAGTTCAAGAGCCAGCAGGGGCACGATGCGACGAAGGCGCTCGTCGACGCGATGTCGACCGTGCTTGCGTGGGCGCTTGCCGTGCTGTCGGTTCTCGGGATCGCCGGCGCGTCGTGGGTCGTGTTCGCGGTCGCGTCTGGTCTGCACACCGACGGCCAGGCGTTCCCGCTCGCGGTCACGATGACGCAGATCATGTTCCCGTACATCGTGTTCATCTCGCTGACGACGCTCGCGTCCGGCGTGCTGAACACGTACAAGAGCTTCTCGCTGCCTGCGTTCGCGCCGGTGCTGCTCAACGTCGCGTTCATCGCCGCGGCCGTGTTCGTCGCGCCGCACCTGAAGGTGCCGGTATTCGCGCTCGCGTGGGCCGTCATCGTGGGCGGCGTGCTGCAGTTCCTCGTGCAGTTGCCGGGCCTGAAGAAGATCGACATGGTGCCGCTGATCGGCCTCAACCCGCTGCGCGCGCTGCGGCACCCCGGCGTGAAGCGAGTGCTCGCGAAGATGGTGCCCGCGACGTTCGCGGTGTCGGTCGCGCAGCTGTCGCTGATCATCAACACCAACATCGCATCGCGGCTCGGGCAGGGCGCCGTGTCGTGGATCAACTATGCCGATCGTCTGATGGAATTCCCGACCGCGCTGCTCGGCGTCGCGCTCGGCACGATCCTGCTGCCGAGCCTGTCGAAGGCGCACGTCGACGCCGATTCGACCGAATATTCGGCGCTGCTCGACTGGGGGCTGCGCGTCACGTTCCTGCTCGCGGCGCCGAGCGCGCTCGCGCTGTTCTTCTTTGCGACGCCGCTCACCGCGACGCTCTTCAACTACGGCAAGTTCGACGCGCATACCGTCACGATGGTCGCGCGTGCGCTCGCGACCTACGGGATCGGCCTCGTCGGCATCATCCTGATCAAGATCCTCGCACCGGGCTTTTATGCGAAGCAGGACATCAAGACGCCCGTGAAGATCGCGATCGGCGTGCTGATCGTCACGCAGATCTCGAACTACGTGTTCGTGCCGCTGATCGGCCACGCGGGCCTCACGCTGAGCATCGGCGTCGGCGCGTGCCTGAACTCGCTGCTGCTGTTCCTCGGGCTGCGCAAGCGCGGCATCTACCAGCCGTCGCCGGGCTGGCTGCGCTTCTTCATGCAGCTCGTCGGCGCGACGCTCGTGCTCGCCGGCGTGATGCACTGGTTCTCGATCAGCTTCGACTGGACCGGGATGCGCACGCAGCCGCTCGATCGCATCGCGCTGATGGCCGCGTGCCTCGTGCTGTTCGCTGCACTATATTTCGGTATGTTGTGGGTGATGGGCTTCAAATACGCTTACTTCAGAAGGCGCGCCAAGTGACGACCGCTATGACCCGCGTCCTCGACTACTTCAGCACGCTCGTGGCGGACGACGACAGCCTGCCCGTCACGGAGACCGCGCTGTCGCTGGCGCAGGACGCGTATCCCGACCTCGACCTGCAGGGCACGCTGGCCGAACTCGACATGCTGGCGGCGCGGCTGCGCCGGCGGCTCCCCGACGATGCGGACCTGAAAGGCCGCGTCGCCGCGCTGAACGACTTCTTCTTCCGCGAGCTCGGCTTCACGTGCAATCACAACGATTACTACGACCCCGATAACAGCCACCTGAACGCCGTGCTGAAACGGCGGCGCGGGATCCCGATCTCGCTGTCGGTGCTGTATCTGGAGCTCGCCGAGCAGGTCGGCGTGCCGGCGCGCGGCGTATCGTTCCCCGGCCATTTCCTGCTGCGCGTCACGCTGCCGGACGGCGACCTGATCATCGATCCGACCAACGGCCATTCGCTGTCGGAAGCCGAGATGGTCGAGATGCTCGAGCCGTATGTCGCGCGCGCGGCCGGCGCGGTCGACAGCGCGTTGCGTGCGCTGCTGCAGCCCGCGACGAGCCGCGAGATCATCGCGCGGATGCTGCGCAACCTGAAGACGATCTATCTGCAGACGGAACGCTGGCAGCGGCTGCTCGCGGTGCAGCAGCGGCTCGTGATCCTGTTGCCCGAGCAGCTCGACGAGGTGCGCGATCGCGGTTTCGCGTATGCGCGGCTCGACTACCTGCGCCCCGCGCTCGAGGATCTCGAGCAGTATCTCGGCGAGCGGCCGGAGGCGGACGATGCGACCGTCGTCGAGTCGCAGGTGACCGAATTGCGGCAGCGGATGCAGCGCGACGACGAGGACTGAGCCACCGCGCGACTGCCGGAACCTGGAATGAAGAACGCCCGCATCGCGGGCGTTTTGCATGCACGCTTACTTCGGCTGCATCCGGATCGCGCCGTCGAGGCGGATCACTTCGCCGTTGAGCATCGGATTCTCGACGATCTGGCGCACCAGCATCGCGTATTCGGCCGGTTTGCCGAGCCGCGGCGGGAACGGCACCATCGCGCCGAGCGCGTCCTGCACATCCTGCGGCATGCCGAGCAGCATCGGCGTCTCGAACAGACCGGGCGCGATCGTCATCACGCGGATACCGCTGCGCGACAGATCGCGCGCGATCGGCAGCGTCATGCCGGCGACGCCGGCCTTCGAGGCCGCGTACGCGGCCTGGCCGATCTGCCCGTCGAATGCGGCGACCGACGCGGTACTGACGATCACGCCGCGCTCGCCGTCCGCGGTCGGCGCGGTTGCGGCCATTGCGGCGGCTGCGAGCCGGATCATGTTGAACGTGCCGACGAGATTCACGCTGATCGTCTTCGCGAACACGTCGAGCGGATGCGCGCCGTCCTTGCCGACGGTCTTCGCTGCGGGCGCGATGCCCGCGCAGTTCACGAGGCCGCGCAGCGTGCCTGCGCGCGTTGCCGCGTCGACGGCCGCCTGCGCGTCGGCCTCGCTCGACACGTCGCAGCGCACGAATTCACCGCCGAGCTCGGTCGCGAGCGCGCCGCCCGCCGCCTCGTTCAGGTCGGCGAGCACGACCTTGCCGCCGGCCTGCGCGAGCATCCGTGCCGTTCCGGCGCCGAGGCCCGACGCGCCGCCCGTGATCAGAAAGGCGTTGCCGCGAATCTCCATGACTGTCTCCTTTGTCGACCGCCCTTGGCGCTTTAGCGCTTAGGGAGGTCCCATGCAAGGCGGTCGACCGCCCTTGGCGCTTTAGCGCTTAGGGAGGTCCCATGCAAGGCGGTCGACCGCCCTTGGCGCTTTAGCGCTTGGGGAGGTCCCATGCAAGGCGGTTGTGCTGTCCGATGCCAAGCGATCGGTTGAAAGACCGCGTGCCGGTTGGCGGGGCACGCATCCGACCGATTGTACGGGGCGCCATGGCGCGGCGGCGAGACAAGAACGGTCGTGCGAATCTCGGCCGGGCGAAAAAAAACCGCCCGGAAAGGGCGGCTTGCGGTGCGCGATGCGCTGCTTACTTCAGTGCGTCGAACGCGCGCTCGCGGATTTCCTCGACGCTGCCGAGGCCTGAGATCTTGCGATACTGCGGCGCCTTCAGGCCGTTTTCCTCGCCGCGCTGCGCCCAGTCGCCGTAGTACTTGATCAGCGGCTTGGTCTGCGCTTCGTACACTTCGAGACGCTTCTTGACAGTTTCTTCCTTGTCGTCGTCGCGCTGGATCAGCGGTTCGCCCGTCACGTCGTCGTGGCCCTCGACCTTCGGCGGGTTGAACTTGATGTGGTACGTGCGGCCCGATGCCGGGTGCGTGCGGCGGCCGCTCATGCGCTCGATGATTTCCGAGAACGGCACGTCGATTTCGAGCACGTAGTCGATCGCGACACCGGCGTCCTTCATCGCGTCGGCCTGCGCGATCGTGCGCGGGAAGCCGTCGAACAGATAGCCGTTCGCGCAATCGGATTCCTTCAGGCGCTCCTTGACGAGGCCGATGATCAGGTCGTCCGTCACGAGCTTGCCTTCATCCATGAAGCGCTTCGCCTCGACGCCGAGCGGCGTGCCGGCCTTCACGGCCGCGCGCAGCATGTCGCCCGTCGAGATTTGCGGGATGCCGAACTTTTCCTTGATGAAGTTTGCCTGGGTGCCCTTTCCCGCGCCGGGCGCGCCCAACAGGATCAAACGCATGGTGATATCTCCAAGTATGTAGATTCGTGTGGCGAGACGCAAAGGCGCCGGCGACAACGTGCGCGGGGCTTGCCTGGCGCGCGGCGGACCGGTCTGATGCGGCGCGTCGGCTTCGGCGACGCGCGGCTGCCGGCAGGGCCGCGGGTGGGGTCAAGCGAGGACGCGCTGGTCGCGGACGGCTCGCACAATCGCCTGATTATGCCACGGCTTATTTTGAACCCGGCTGAAAAAGGGCCCGCACGCGCGCGAGATCGGCGGGCGTATCGATTCCGGCTTCGGGCGCGGACTCGGTGATCAGCACTGCGATGCGCTCGCCGTGCCACAGCGCGCGCAGCTGTTCGAGCTGCTCGGCCTGTTCGATCGGCGCCTGCGCGAGCGTCGGATACGTGCGCAGGAAACGCGCGCGATACGCATAGAGGCCGATGTGCCGGTAGACCGGAAATGCAGGGGCCGGCATCGCCGCGACGTCCGGCCAGTGCGGCTGGTATGCGTCGCGGCTCCACGGAATCGGCGCGCGAGAGAAGTACAGCGCGATGCTCTGCGCGTCGAGCGCGACCTTCACGACGTTCGGGTTGAACACGTCGGCCGCGTCGTGGATCGGGTGGGCCGCGGTCGCGATCGCGCAGGCCGGATGCACGGCCAGGTGCGACGCTACGTCGCGCACGAGCACGGGGTCGATCAGCGGCTCGTCGCCCTGCACGTTGACGACGACGGTGTCGTCGCTCCACCCGAACGTCGCCGCGACTTCCGCGAGCCGGTCGGTACCGGACGGATGGTCGGCACGCGTCAGCACCGCCTCGAAGCCGTGATCGCGCGCCGCGTCGAGCACGCTTTGCGCGTCGGATGCGACGAGCACCTGCTGCGCGCCCGCCTCGCGCGCGCGCTCGGCGACGCGCACGACCATCGGCTTGCCGCCGAGATCGGCGAGCGGCTTGTTCGGGAGGCGCGTCGACGCGAGCCGGGCGGGAATGACGGCGATGAAGGGTTGCGGGTGAGTCATCGGAGGGAACGGTGAGAGGGACGGGGGCGGGTGGCGCGTCCGGCGCCGGTCGCCCGGCGGCGTTCGGCGACCGGCCGGGGCCGGGTCGCCTTCAGGCGATTGCGCCGGTCGAGCGGCCTGGCGGCTTAGCGGCCGGCCGGGTCGACCGGCGTGCCTTCGACGGTCTGGCGCGCTTCGTCGACGAGCATCACGGGGATGCCGTCGCGGATCGGGTAGGCGAGCTTGTCCGCGTTGCAGATCAGCTCCTGCGCGGCGCGGTCATAGTGGAGCGGGCCTTTGCAGATAGGGCACACAAGGATTTCAAGCAGGCGAGCGTCCACGGAGTTTCTCCACAACGAGGGCAATGAGGCGAGGGTCGAGCGCGGCTTCGACAGGGACGACCCAGAGTCGAGCGTCGCGCCAGGAAGCGCCCAATTTTACTGCATCCTTCTCGGTGATCAGGATCGCATCGACGGCGTCGTCGACGAACGGATTGTCGGCGAACGCGTAGTGGTCGGGCAGCGCGCGCGTCGCCGGCGCCAGACCGGCCGCGCGCAGCGTCGCGAAGAAGCGTTCCGGTGCGCCGATGCCGGCCGCGGCGAGCACGCGCTCGTTCGCGAACTGCGACAGCGGGCGGCGCAGCGCGGGCTGGTCGAGGTGCCATGCGGCGCCCGGCGCGAGCGCGAGCGCGTAGGTGTCGGGCCACGGCGGCAGTGCGCCACTGTACGGATCGTTGACGAGCGTGGCGTCGCGGTGCCGCGACAGCGGCTCGCGCAGCGGGCCGGCCGGCAGCAGGAAGCCGTTGCCGCCGAGCCGGTGGTCGAACACGACGAGCTCGACCGTGCGCGCGAGGCGGTAGTGCTGCAGGCCGTCGTCGCTGACGATCACGTCGACGTCCGGATGCGCGGCGCGCAGCGCCTGCGCGGCCGCGACGCGGTCGGGGCACACCCAGACGGGCGCGCCGGTGCGGCGCGCGATCAGCAGCGGCTCGTCGCCGCCCACGCTCGCGCGCGACGCGGGCGTGACGGCGGTCGGCGCTTTCACGTTCGCGCCGTAGCCGCGCGACACGACGCCGGGCGTGAAGCCGGCCGCGCGCAACGCGTCGACGAGTGCGATCACGGTCGGCGTCTTGCCGGTGCCGCCGACGGTCACGTTGCCGACCACGACGACGGGCACGCCGACGTCGACCGGTTTCTTCCAGCCCTGCGCGTAAGCGGTGCGCCGCAGCGCCGCGCACAGGCCGAACACGCATGCGAACGGCGTGAGCGCCCAAGCGAGCGCGCCGCGCCGCTGCCATTCGCGTGTCAGGCGCGCTTCGAGCCGGGCGAGCGGGCCGCCGGGCGCGCTCATCGGACCGGGCGCGGCACGTCGTGCGCCGCGGCGTGGGACGGATTCGTCAAGGCGGATTCTCCGTTGGGCGGCGCATGCCGCGGGGTCTGCGGAAGGCGGCACTCTAGCGCGCCGCATGCGGACGCGGCAAGCGCGACCGGCCGACGCAGCCCGCGGGGCCGGATCGCGGCGGGCTGTGGATAACTCTGTGAAGAACTCCCCGGCCGATGGCCTCAAACGCCCGCCGGGTGGGCATCGAATCGGATGAGAATCATTTCGAAAGGTTTAAAAATATATAAAAATCAACGCGTTATCGATAATTGTCTGGTTTTTTTCGCGGTTTCCAAGCGTTTCAGGCGGACGATTGCCAGAATGTGGACACCTTTCGAGCGCCGCGACGCATGCGCTCGGCGCTGGACGCCGCGCGCGTGTCGGACTATCGTGTCGCCGCCAGCATTCATCCGACCGTCCATGCCTTCCGACTCCCCTTTTGCTGCACCCGGCGCGACCCGCGGCGGCGACGAAGTGATTCCCGTTTCGGCGCTCAATCGCGCGATTTCGACGATGCTCGAGCGTTCGTTTCCGCTGCTGTGGATTTCGGGCGAAGTATCGAATTTCACGCGCGCCGCGAGCGGCCACTGGTATTTCTCGATCAAGGACCAGCAGGCGCAGATGCGCTGCGTGATGTTCCGCGGCCGCGCCCAATACGCGGAATTCACGCCGCGCGAAGGCGACCGGATCGAGGTCCGCGCAGTCGTCACGATGTACGAGCCGCGCGGCGAAGTGCAGCTCAACGTCGAGGCCGTGCGGCGCACCGGGCAGGGGCGCCTGTACGAGGCGTTCCTGCGGCTGAAGGCGCAGCTCGAAGGCGAAGGGCTTTTCGCGCCCGAGCGCAAGCGGCCGCTGCCGGCCCACCCGCGCGCGATCGGCATCGTCACGTCGCTGCAGGCCGCCGCGCTGCGTGACGTGCTGACCACGCTTGCGCGCCGTGCGCCGCACATTCCGGTGATCGTCTATCCGGCGCCCGTGCAGGGTGCCGGTTCCGCCGAAAAGCTCGTCGCGGCCGTCGAGGCCGCGAATACGCGCCACGAGGTCGACGTGCTGCTGGTCTGCCGCGGCGGCGGCTCGATCGAGGATCTGTGGTCGTTCAACGACGAAGCGCTGGCGCGTGCGATCGCGGCGAGCGAGCTGCCGGTCGTCAGCGGCGTCGGGCACGAAACCGATTTCACGATCGCGGACTTCGCGGCCGACGTGCGCGCGCCGACGCCGACCGGCGCGGCCGAACTCGCGAGCCCGCAGCGCGCGCTGCTGCTGCGCGAGGTCGGCGAGCGCCAGCGTGCGCTCGCGCGCGGCATGGAACGCCGGCTCGAACAGCGCGCGCAGCAGCTCGACTGGCTCGCGCGTCGGCTCGTGAGCCCGGCCGAGCGGCTGCAGCGGCAGCGCACGCACGTCGAGCAACTCGCGGCGCGGCTCGCGGCGGCGGCGTCGCGGCCGGTGCGCGACGCACGCGCGCGCTTCGCGCTCGCGCAGTTGCGCTGGCAGCGCGCGCGGCCCGATTCGTCACAGGCGCGCCAGGCGCTCGCAGGGCTGTCGCAACGTCTCGCGCTCGCATTGCGGCGTCGTCACGAGCGCGACACGGCGCGTGTGTCAGCCTGTGCGGCTCGGCTCGAGGTGCTGAGCCCGAAGCGTACGCTCGAGCGCGGCTATGCGGCGCTCATCGATGTGCAGACGGGCCGCGCCGTGCGCGCGCCGAATGCGCTGAAGCCGCAGCGGCGCCTGACCGTGCATCTCGCCGAAGGCTCGGCCGACGTGTCGCTTGCCGACGTGCAGCCGCGCTTGACCGATACGATCTGACGTAACCGGCGCAAGCGAAACGAAGGTCCCGCAACGGACGCGTCCCGCGCGGGAACGGATACTGCGCATCGCCGGTTCGTCCTGCCGGACGTTGCGCAAACGTCGCTTTTCCGCATACCGCGGATAAATGGCCCGTGAGTTTGCGGGGTTATTCGTCCTCGCCTACAATCGGACGCTCGGCAGCATTCAATACAAGCCCCCCTACATACTCAACGAAGGAATCGCCATGGCTCATACGCTCCCGCCGCTCCCGTACGCTGAAGACGCACTCGCGCCGACCATCTCGCTCGAGACGATCCAGTACCACTACGGCAAGCACCATCAGGCTTATGTGACGAACCTGAACAATCTGATCCCGGGCACGGAATTCGAAAACCTGTCGCTGGAAGAGATCGTGAAGAAGTCGTCGGGCGGCATCTTCAACAACGCCGCGCAAATCTGGAACCACACGTTCTTCTGGAACAGCCTGTCGCCGAACGGCGGCGGCGCACCGACGGGCGCGCTGGGCGATGCGATCAACGCGAAGTGGGGTTCGTACGACGCATTCAAGGAAGCGTTCACGAAGGCTGCAGTCGGCACGTTCGGTTCGGGCTGGGCATGGCTGGTGAAGAAGGCCGACGGTTCGCTCGACATCGTGTCGACGAGCAACGCAGCGACGCCGCTGACGACCGCCGACAAGGCACTGCTGACGATCGACGTGTGGGAACACGCGTACTACATCGACTACCGCAACGCACGTCCGAAGTTCGTCGAAGCGTTCTGGAACATCGTGAACTGGGACTTCGCAGCGAAGAACTTCGCGTAAGGTCCGGTGCTGTAGCGTGACAATATAGTCTGGAAAGTGCAATAAAGATTGGAAAATTCAGACTAAACAGTGCAATAAAGTTTTGAAACTGTAGTGAAATTGAAAGCCCTCGGTATGAGGGCTTTCCGCTTTTTATGCTCGCTCTTTTGGGTATCCTCGACTTCTAACGGTAGGCGGGTTATCTGCCACAGCGTCAACTGAGGTTCAGTGAGAGTAATCTCAATCGCGCCGCGAGCAGTGGGCGGTGACCGCCTAGATCTGAGCATCGTTGACCTGGCGCGAACGACGCGGGGTCGGCGATGTGCGTCACATCATCGGCCGACGGGAACTATGGCGTACTTTACTAACGTCGTGCCCGCGACTAGTACGAATGGCAGTTTTGCGGCCCAAAGCTACCTAGTAATCAAAAATCGCAGGCGAGGGCCTGAGCCCCCATGGTTATCCTCGCGCGGCGTTTGTAGTGATCGAAAGCTTTTTCGAAACGCTGCCGCCGGTGTGGTCGATACCTCATTTAGACGAGGGCGCGGCCTGTCTACCCGACGGAGAGCAATTCGCCTTGTACAATCACGGCGGCCATACCCCGAAGTCAACTTTAGCGAGTCAACTTGGCAACCTCACAGCATCCGACTAGTTCCCGCGGTATCTCCAGCGGTGGCGCTGCAGCAGCAGGGGGTATTGGGTTCCAGGCCCAGCTTGGGGCGCTTTTCGGCCTGCAGTTGCTTGCCCAAGTTCCGGTCGACTATGTACTGGAATTGGGGGCAGCCATTCCTGTCTGGATTCGCTTTGAGACCGAGGCACCGGTGGACGATATCCTGGTGGCAACCTCGAAAGGTGGGTTCATCGCGGTGCAGGCCAAGACGACCGTGAACCTCTCGTCCGGGCCTGATGGCGGCTTTGCAAAGACCATCCAGCAGTTCGTCCGACACTGGCTTGTCTGCCGCGATGGTCAGGGTGAACAACTTTGGGATCGCTGCCTCGATCCGAGCAAGGATCGACTCGTGCTGGCAGTAGGGCCCACGGCGCCCGCTTCGATTCGCGTAGATCTCCCTGCTGCGTTGAGGTCTTACTCACAGCCATCGCCAAGTGCGATGACGCAAGGTCAGCAAAAGGCATTGGAGGCGTTTGAGACATGCATGCGTGAGGCTTGGGGCAACACTACGGCCGAACCATGGAGTCCGACCGTGCTTCAAAGTGTTGGACAGCTTGTGAGAGTGATGACGTTCGACCCGGCAGGGGTGTACGCCAATGTCATGGAAGGGCTGGCGGGGACGGTGACAACGACGGACCAGACTCGACCTTTGATCACTGCGCTGACCCAGATCAGCCAGCGCTGGATGACCGAGCGGAGCGGCGGCGACTTACCTACTCTGCGGCAAGTCGTCATGCATGCGCAAGTGCAGCTGTCTGCGCCGCCGCGCTTCGAAGATGATATCCGCAAGCTAAGGGAGCACTCGGCGCAAATTGCCGCCGACTTGCGACCCTATGAACAGATCGAGCGAACCGAGGGCGTCATCCAAATCACCCGGGAATGCCAGGCAGCCGCCTTAGCCGCGGCTCAGGATGGCTCGCTCCTCTTGATTGGCGAGCCCGGTGCCGGCAAGAGCGCAGTCATTAACGCGCTGGCCCGTGAGCTGAGGAACCATGGCGATGTCGTCGAACTCGCAGTCGACCGCTATAGCGTCCAAGACCTCGTTGGACTGAAGAACGAACTGAATCTCGAACACGATCTGGTCAAAGTGCTTGAAGCCTGGGACGGCCCATCCGGGGGATGGTTAGTGGTCGATGCTCTCGACGCTACTCGCGGCGGCCAGGGAGAAGGCGCGTTTCGAACGCTAATTGAGCGCGTTCTTGCATTGAAGGGTCGCTGGAAAGTCATCGCCTCGATCCGGACGTTCGACCTGCGTATGGGCGTCCGATTCCGTGAGTTGTTCGCGGGCCGTCCTGCCAACCCGGACTACCAGGATGCCGCATTCCCAACGGTAAGGCATCTGGTTGTGCCTCATTGGTCAGAGGAGGAGTTCGAGCAGGTACTAAACCAAGCGCCAGAACTCCGTACCGCCCTCGATGGCACGCCAACGAAGCTTCAACAACTTGCGCTTGTGCCTTTCAACACGCGTCTCATCGGCGAGTTGCTCCGTACCGGGATGGGCGCCGCAGCCCTTCGCGAACTGGCCAACCAAGCGGGCCTGTTGAGGCTGTACTGGGAGCACCGTGTGACGCCGTTGGGCTCGCGCGCCGATGCCTGCTTGCGCCTCGTTGTTGAGACGATGGTCAATAGCCGAGCGCTGCGGACCCAGACGCATGTCATCGCTGCCACGTCGCCCGATGCATTGGATGCACTTCTCCTCAAAGGCGTGTTAGCCAAGGTTGAGAACGAGCGCTTTATCCAATTCCGTCACCATCTTCTGTTCGACTACGCTGCCTCGCGACTTCTTATGGACGTTGATGGGCTCGTTTCAGGCGAGGAGCAGTACCTGAAAGCTCAGACGCTTGGTCTGATGCTTGCGCCCGCGATGGGCTTCTTGCTGCAGGAGCTCTGGGGAGCACAGCCGGATCATGAGCGCTATTGGATCGCCGTCGAACGAATGGTCGGCAATCCGGAAGGAGACCCCATCCTTCGCAGCGTAGCCGGGAGACTCAGTGCAGAGTTGCCGGAGAATGCTGCAGACACTCATGCCATCGCAAAGCATGTCGCCGACGGTCGAGACACGGCGCCTACGGCACTTTGGCATGTGGTGTCTGCGCTGGCGTTACGGCTAGAAGACCATCCGAATGTGAGTCTCATACCGTGGGTGTCGCTCGCCGGTAAACTCGCTGCTAACGTCGAGCGAGTTTCTTTCCCGTTGAGGACGCTGCTTTACCTCTTGATCAACACAGCGCGTCCGTCCCAGACAGGCGAGGCCGTCGGTCTTGCAGCAAGAGCACTGTTGCAATTCGTGTTCGACCATCCTGAGTCGAGAATCGATGCTGCTCAAGTCATTCCCGCTGTCGTCGCCACTTACGCGACTGCGCCTTCGGAGTCTCGAGGGCTTCTAGAACGAATCTTTGAACCTCAGCGCGCTGACGCACACAACTGGGAGGACGTTCCAGCCCTCTGCCGTGAGATTTCCAAACTGACCGACGCCGATCCTGATTTCGCTGCAACCGTGTATTCGAGAACGTACACAGGCACGGTCAAGGACGATATCACTACCAGCATGGGCGGTCGAAGTCAGATCCTATCTCTGACGTCGAACTCCAAGCAGGACTATCGCATGGCGCTGTTCTCGCTGTGCGAGTTCTTCCCGACGTTTTTAAAGAATCACCCTCCAGCGGCTACTCGAGCATTTGTGGAATCGGTAGACGACTACATACGACGGGAGCACAAGCTAGCCGAGTGCGAAGTTATCACCCGAACGATCGCTGGTCGGACTGTCCGACTTGAAACAGACCTGAGTCACATCTGGGCTCGCGACCCTGATGACACGTATGGTCAAGATTGCGACGCCCTAATTGCGAAGTTCCTTCCTGCATTTGTTGCATTGCCGGAGTCCGATGCTCGATTGGTCGCAGAGCAGATGTTGACTTCATCGCCATGGGCATTGACATGGTCGAGACTCTTCGTCGCAGCAGTGCGGCGCAACGATAGCTTGATTGATCTGCTTTGGCCGATCGCGGCGGATGAAGCCTGGCTCACCAATATCGATACTCAGAAGGATGCGATCGACCTCGTCGCCCACGGGTACGGGCGACGCAGCATGACTGAGCGGGAGGCTCTAGAAACTTCGGTGACGACCTTCGCGATGGAAGCGTACACTGCACCGGAGGCAGCTAGGGAGCGCCTGATCCAGCGCTTGTATAGCGTAATCGGACATGATCGGCTCGTCACCGAGAGTGCGCGTGCGATCCTTGCGACCACCCCGGCCGAATTAGTCGAGCGCGCCCGTCAAAACGAGCGCCCATTTCGGATCACAAGCGGATTTGGCGAGTCCAAGCCCTTCTTCTGGATCGAAGACTTGGACCGAGATAAGCCGTCGAATATCGCCGTCATGGAAGCCATCGAGGCGGCCCGGGACTACATCCAAGCCAAGCCTGGTCGCCCATCGGCTGACGAAATCGATACAGCGCACACGCTCGACTTGCTCGAGGCAATCGCTCGCGGCCTAGATGCTCCCGACTTGGACGAAACGCTGCGTAGCCATGGCGAAGGGGTCATCGGCCAGGGGTGTGGAGAACTTGCGCAGGGCGAGCGGCTAGTTGTCAAGGGGAACTTCGATCCGACTGATCGTTATCTCATGCTTGTTCGGATAGCGGCCACCTCTGACAACCCGGAGGTTAGCGACGAAACGGAGTCTCAATACGAACAGTCCCAGTCCTGGGGAGGGCCGGCCGCTCGCATTGAAGCTGCAACGGCGGTGCTGGACGTTTGTCTGCAGCGGGCCGATCTGTACCCGCGACTTACCGAGGATATTGATCGCCTGCTAGATGATCGCCATCCTGCAGCGCGGTCTCAGTCGGTTGAGCATCTTATTCGATTGTGGGAACTCGATCGGGCCGGTTTCTGGCGACGCCTCGAACTTCGTCTTGAACGAGAGGGAAACTTTGCGGTCTTGGGCTCCGCAGTCAATGTGCTACGAAGGGTCATTCACGTCGAGCCCGACCGCAGCGAACGGCTGATTCTCGCACTCCTTGCGCGGTACAGCGGTGCCGCAAGGCAGGCTGATCTTGAAGAGTCCCTGGCTGACATCGTTGCGATCCTTTCGGTGACCCATCAGAAAGCATCAGCGGAGGCCGTACTCTCAAGATGGCTGGACAACCCATCTTTGCACAGCGGTCCCCTCGGAAAGATTCTGTTCACGCTCCGTGATGCAGTCGTGCTGGGCCTGTATCCCGGTCAATCAGAGGACACTGTGCTTAGGCATCGGGCTCAAGCCCTCCTTCACCGAATCGTCGTTGCTGCCAGCGGACCACTCGCAACGTATAACCCGAGAGTTGCTGTTCCGGATGACCAGGTGCCGAGGTTAAAAGCGTGCATCGAGCTCATCGACAAGGCAGCCATGCAGCTCTATTTCGCGACCGGTCGAGCCAACGGCGGTACGGGAATCGATGATACGGGGTGTGAAATTTACTTGGGTGAAGTAGCGTCGACGCTCGAGCTGATCGCCGATCAAGCACAGCCGCATACAATTTACCAACTTCTCCAATTGGTGGAGATTCTAGCCCCGCAGGACCCGGAACGGGCCTTCGATCTGACCGCGCGTGCGATTCGAGGAGGCGGGGCGAAGGGCGGTTACCAATACGAACCGTTGGGTACCGAACTGATGGTCCGCCTGATAAGCAGCTTCCTTGCGGATAGCAAGGAAATCTTTGGGGCTGAAGAACGGCGCCAGGCGCTCGTGGACTGCCTCGAGATCTTCATGGAAGCAGGGTGGCCTTCGGCAAGAAAGCTGCTCTACCGCCTGCCGGAGCTGCTCCAGTGATTCGCGAAGTGACTGAGGCAGAGTTCATCGACCGATTTGCTAATCTGATCGATCGCTTCGACGCGTCGATCGCCGCAGACGCGCAACCGGAATTTGCCGGCGCGGAGGTAGGCGATCCTCACGAACACACGACTCGTGTTCACTTTCTAGATGAACTCGTAGAGCTGCTTGGTTGGTCCCTCGGATTGGGTGGAGACATGGCGGAAGAGGTTCGTCTCAAGGGCGAAACGACCACGTTCATGGACTATCTCGGCGTCAAGGTAGACACCAATGCTCCAGCCTTACTCATTGAGGCGAAAGCGTGGGACAAGGCGTTTCTGGAACCACGAAGGAAGGTAGCTTTTGAAGCCACAACCCTATTGGGTGAGGGAATCAATCACTGGAGAAACGGTGGGGAGGCGAAAGACTCTCCACTGGCGGGACAATGGCATGCCTACATCGATCAGGTGGGCGGCTACGTTAAAGGTCTGAAAGACAAACATGAACACACGCTGCCGAGAGCCGTGATTACAAGTGGGCAATGGATCGTCGTGTTCGTTGACCCAGTGCAGGCCTTCATCGAGGGCACTGTCGAAGACGTCAAGATCAAGATCTTTCATAGGCAGAATTTCAAGGCCCAAGCCAGCGAAATATTTCGGCTGATATCGAAGAACGCTCTCGCCGCAGAGACTCCCTTTAACGTGCGACCTACTCAGGTCTTGAACTATCTCACAAAGGACTTGGTCGTCGCATGTTTTCACGCGGTTCATGTGAGCTACGAAGCAAGCGGAACACCCCTCTTCGGACGAAAGCCACGCGTATTGGTCTATCCCGCGCTGGTACTGCGTGGGGCGGACAACATGCTCCTGACGGTGCTCGAGGAATCTGAGGAGTCCTTGCTCGAGTACACGAAGGACGAGACAACGGACGAACTCTCTCTAGGTCCACACGTCGAACGGCTGGCTGCCGGCGCCGCGGCGCTACTGGCACGAACGGGAGCACAGCTCGACATTGAGCTTCGACCCGCGCCGATTGTCGATTTTCCGGGATTCCGGCCCGAACCGATGAATAAACCGTCGGTCACACGGCCGCTCGCGCGTTCGAATCCCCGAGAGCGTGATAATTGGATCATCGTTACTGGCCAAGCGACTCACTTTGTTAAAACTGTCCCCGATTTGGACTGCAGGTTCCATAAATGGAGCGTTTGCAATTTCGTGCGCCTGGCAGCAAGACCATCTGCGATCTCTAGACCTGCACTGGCGATCCCGAGGGCCCTCTTCGTCGACGAAACACCTCACCACTGCGCTCACCGTGATGTTATGGACCGCAGAGACCCCCGTTGTCAGATACACATGATTGACGCGAGCCTTTGTTGTCGCGGCTGCGCCTTTGCCTCAGATTGTTGGCCCGGCGATACCCGCCCGCCGCTGCCGTGTGGCACCTAGCATGCCGTGAGATGGCAAGACTACGGTTGCTCATGAAGCGAACAGTACGTACAAGACGGTCTAGCCTGCAAGTGCCGCGGCATCCGGCGCATGTTCGAAGCGTTGTTCACGAATCTCTAGACCTTCACGCGACGCGACCGCCTCGCTGAACGTTAGTCACCATCCTCCAGATAATGACTGAACGACAGGGATCGGCCTGGACCAAGACATTGCCTGGCGCTGTCGATACGGCCGCTTTTGGCCGAGGCTGTGTGAAAACCCGCGCCGAACGCACCGGCCGACAAACTCGGCTCGCCAGATCGCCACGTACGGGTTTCGAAGCGGTTCGGGAGGGGTAAAGCGACACTCGAAAACCGGATAGTTTCGAGTTTTCACACAGCCTCGGCCGTACATGGAAATTCGCCGATCAGCCTAATTGAAGGTTGGCTACGCAATCGTTGATTGTCTGTGCGAACTGCGGATTGGATAAATCGATACCGACGCGCGCAAGCGAAAGCAACAATTGCTCGACGCCTTCAACCCCTACGATGCGTCCGTTTTCGACGGGATCACTGAATCCGGGGAGCGCTCCCGGCAAGTCGGATCGATACTTGCGATTCCGTCTTCAACCCTGAGGTCGATTCCGAACGGTAGCAAGAATTCTCGAGTCTCGTTCATATCTGCGATCTCCACGTCCTCCGCAGCCGCATTATTGACGGTCTTGGGAGCACCGTCGACTGACCGTAGTTGGCCGAACGCGGCGGGCCGCCGCCCTGCGACGTGCGACCGGCGCAGATCGACCCTGAGTCGACATTGGAGCAGATTGGACTCTTCGTCAGCAATGTGGCGCATTGCCGAGGTTGTCGGCATCGCGCACTCGCCTCGCAATGAGCTTCTTTGCCGCTGCTCTCTTTGCCGGTCCGCGCCTTACTGCTGCTACCGCCACACGATATCTATCTTCAGTGTAATAGCGCTATGCTTCAGGGTCAGCGATGTTGGACATGCACATCAGCTCAAGGCTCATACACCACGAACCGCGTTCGTTTGCTAAAAAGCAACCTGGAAAAGGACTTCGACTTCAATGCCACGGGGAAAAATTTTTGGCGGACGAATTGCAATCAGCGGCTTCGACTACCAGGCGATCGTAATACTCGACCAATTGTTCGATCACTTTGATCAGCACCCTGGTGACGCACGTGCGCGCCCCGAAGGACAGGATGATCTGGACTTGATTTGGGTTGAAAATGGCCTTGAACGACGTCGACACGTGCAGGTCAAGAAACCGCGCACAACAGATCAAGGCGCCCTCAAGAAACAACCGTGGCGGCTTTCCGAAGTCACGGAGGAACTCCTGCCCAATACCTTAGACCAGCTCGCGACAGCTACCAGTCAGCAAGCGTGGATTTTGGGCGACACGGTGGATTCGGAAGTCCGACGTCTTGTCGAAGCCGGTAGCGCAGCAGCGAATCGCGAGGCTGACCTCTACTGGTCGACCGTTCATCGAATGGCTCGTGCGGAGATACGCGATGAACTCTCCGGTACAAAGCGTCGATCCGCGCTTAAATGGAGTTTCAAATACCCACCCAATGCCGCCAATGAAGCGCGCAACCTCCTGATTGCCGCATACAGCAAGATCTTGGGCGCTGCAGATGTCAGTGCCCAAGTTGTGCGCCGCTACGAAGAGCACGTTGTCCGCATCGACCAGCAGCTTCCAGGCGTACTCGCGCGGATCGAAATTCTGGATGATTATGGGTCTGAGGCTGAGGTAGGTCAGCGCTTTCGTGACAGGCTGCAACGTGAGTATGGGCTGCCTGCCGACGTCGTGGAACACAACCTGTTCGGCAACTTCCGATCTTTTATCAACGACGTCGCCAAGCGGCCTGAAGAGACGATTGATCGGTGGGGTTTCGAAGCACAGCTCCGCAGCGCCTGGCCGCAGATGAGTGCTGCGTCGGAGCCACCTGATGTGCCAGCAGGCGGAGTCTTGCGACCGGATCTGACCGATAAATTGGTCAAGCCCGGAACTGCCACGGTCATCGAGGTGATTGGTATCTCTGGGTCAGGAAAGACAACGCTTGCGGCTCAGGCAGCCTCCGCGCTCGAAGACTACGATCCGCGTCGACTTCCGATCTACGTCCGTGTGCGGGCAGACGCGGCATTTCGAGACGTTATATCCGGTGTCTCGTTCCACCTGTTAAGAAGGGGCATTCCCGAACTGTTCGGTCTCGCGGTGGAAAGCAAGCCTGCCGATGAGACAGTGATCGACCGCCTGGCGGAAATATGCAGTGGTCTGCCCCGGCCGGTGCAGTTGCTGTTTGACTTGGTCGAAGGAGCGGCCAGCGCCCAATTCGGCCACGACCTTGGTCGGTTTGCCCGCGCCTTGACGCCTAGTTCGTGCCGCCTCGTGGTATTTGGCCAGCAGAGCAGTTTCGGCGCACTAAGTCCCGTGGAAACCGAAAGCGCAGGCATCCTCACTATCAATATGCGCGGTTTCCGTTGGAATGAGTTTGTCAGCCTCGTAGGCCATCATCACGTCGACGCTGACAGACAAACGCTGTGGCAAATATTCAACCGGGTCACCGTTGGCCGGCCAGCTGGTCTCTACGCGCAGTTGGCTGAGGCTCTTGCCCGTCAACCGTCGCTTCAGGCGATGCTGGCTATCGCGAGTAGGCCACCGGAAGATATGGTATCAGCTGCTGAGCAAAGCCGTTTCAATCAGCTCGCAGACGGTGTCAGGTCTGCGGCAGAACGGCTTGTCTGCTTCGCTCTTCCATTTAGACGAAGCGATGCCGAAGCGGCTTTCCCAAATGAAAATGTTGGCGCTGCTATCAAGGCGCTCGTTAGTCTCGGGCTGCTCAGGATGGAGGCCGAAGGCCTTCTAGAGATGCATGAAACCGTTCGTGCTGGGCTGGAGTCTGGTATTGCGCCTGTCGTGCGGCAGCGCGCCCACGACGCCTTAGCGCGGTGGTATGCCGGAAAGGGCGACACCGCCGCCAGGATATTCCATCTTGGCAAAGCGGACCGCACCGCTGAAGCGGATTGCCTTGCTCGAGAAACGTTCCTGCAAGGGGGAGCGTGGCGTAGTCTCGCCGGCTATGTGAAGCGGCGGGCGCTGGTCACTGCGGAAGAGATCGTTGCGGTCGCCGCACGTCCCGAGCGCATTTCGGATTTCTATCTCCTTGGATCCATTTTGCCGGAACGTGCTCCAGAAGGCGTAGATGGCCTTTTCATGGACATGCTCGCCGATCAACGCTCTCGCTACTTCAGCGACCATGATTGGGCACGCCCCGTCGTCGAAGCGATCCTCACGCTGAATCCTCTTCGGTTTTACGACCTCATCGTATTTACCGTAAGCCACGGGGCAAACGCGGAAGAGCGTCGGCAGGGCTTGACATGGCTTTTGATTGCCGCCCGGGATGGGCGTGGAGCGATTGCACCCGAGATAGTAGCCTTCGCAAAGTCTCAACCAGATGACATCCAGTGCCTGCTATTGCCGGTCCTATTGCGCGATGGCAGGCGCGCAGCTCTTATGCTCGCCTTCGAAATCTTCTCCCGTTCAACAGGTGACGAAAGACGTCGCAATGCCCCTTGGAGCGGGGTGAAGTTGAAGGTCGACGGACGAGAAGATGTCTTAGAAATTCTGGCGGCACTGCCGAAAGAGTCGCCTTCGAAAATGATCACGACTCGATCGCTCGGATTCGGCCCGATTGGATCCCTCATCTGGACGGTGCGGCGTCAGATACGTCCGTTCTGCGTCGACCTCATCAAAGCAAAGGGCGGTGATACTGAACTCAAAACCGCAGCCTGGAGGGTTCTTATTTATATCGGTCACCCGGCATTTGAGGCCTTGGTCGATCCCCTAGCGCCCGAACCTATCCCGTTAGACTACGCTCTTCTAGGGCCAGCCTTCGCACCAACGGCCTACGATGTCGGGCGATATGAGGCGCTTTTGTTTGATCCTTCGGCGCCGCTCTCCAGTCGTCAAGCTGCACTCATGGTGCTTCTTTACCTTAACGTAGATTTTGGGGCACTACGGAATCGTCTGGCCGATTTACCGGAGGATCCATTAGCCAGCATCTGGAATAGTCTGTTTGTAATGCTTTTTGCGAAGCAACCGTTCGCCGCCGGCGTGCCGATATTGAAGGCAGAGTTGTCTTCACAGTCAGGTACCTCATCGACACCTAAGCTCCTCCTACCCAGCCTCATAGCAGTTGCGGAAGCTCCTTGGGAAGAGGTCACCGATCTGCTCGTGCAAGGCATTAGGCACGGTGACTCGTCAATCCGAAGTGCCTCTGCTGCAGGACTTGCTCGCCGTCGCTCCCGGTTCGCGGCGGGAGCACTGCGGTGCCAATATGCCGTCGAAACGGATCCCAAAGTAGTCCCGCATCTCGCTCAGGCCCTTGCAGCATGCGGACCAACGTCGACCAATGATTTGGCACGCGAGTTCGTATCACCTGACGTTGCGTTATGGAAGTGCTTCATCGCGATGCGGACTCGGGACGAAAGCTTCGCACCACAGCTCGTAAAGCTTGCGACCGACACTTCGGTTACATGGGTGGTTCGGCGCGTCGCCATCTGGGCGGCAGGTCGTTTACCTTTCGCTGCGGCCCTTCAAAAGATCGCCCCGATAGTTTTGGCGGAGAAAACGCCTCTGACGATCGATCTCAACGACAACCTACATGCGCACGCATCTCTCAGCCACATGCTACAGAATGGTGTGTCAGAGTTGCTGTCCGGAGGCGAGGCAAAGTTCGTCAACTTGATCGCTTCTATCTTGGCACAACAGTGGGCCGATCTAATAGCAGCAGGCGGCTTACCATCGCCATCCGAGGCAGCCCGATGGCTCTACTTCGGCTTGACGAGTGACCCCTCGCACGTGGGCGCCCAAATATTGCTGAACAAAGTTCAAACGCCTCTTTTGCACGCCGCGGTCGTTCGAGCGTTTCGCCTCGCCGGTCGCATGCAGGACATAGATGACGTGCTGGCCAGCGCTTCTTCCGTCTGGTTGGCAGTGAAGTGCCTGCAAGAAAGGCGCTGGGGCCGCGACAACGATCCGGGCCTGTGCCCGCGACTGCGCGCAATCCTCGCATCTTCGCCGTGCGGTGACGCGCCCATATTGGGTCGGATTGTCGACGAAATCGAAGCAAGTCGTCGCCTGTCGGGCGCGGTGGTGAGCGAAACGCCCGCTCCAGAACAGCCTGCGCATGGGCCACAGCCGCCCCTTGCCTATTCGGCCGCGGTGCGCTTGCTCCGTGGGGGCTCCGACTTCGGGATCGATACTGGACAACCCATCGCACTTTCCCCCTTGACCCGTGAGGAGGCGCAGAGACTCTTGGCGCTTGCGGACCCTGCCAACGATCCTTCGACAGCGGTCGTGCGATTTACACCCACAATGACTTTCACTTCTGAAGGGCATGTCGTGGGTCGAGAGAGTTCGACGTCGACAGGTGGTGAATCTGTCTCCGAGCGGCTTCGCCCCGCCATTGCTGCGGCTAACCGGTTCGACCTACCTATGCCTTGGCATGATGAACGCTTGCGATGGCCTTGGACCCAGACTTATGCCTCACAATTTATCGCTAGCCTCGGTGCTCAGGGCGACGCCGATCGCCTCTACCAGGCGCTCGACGCAGACGCCGACATCCTACTACCTTTTCTCGGTAGCCTTAGTGGCCTTAAGGCGACCGGACCGCTTCTCGACGATCGGCTTGTACCGATTCTCCATCGCTATCTCTCGCTGGGCGACGATGCCTTCTTCGAAAGTCTCTGCAACCTCGTGAACCGTATTTCGTCTCCGGCAGCCGTCCCCCTTCTTTCCGGATTACTCAGACGATGGGCGTCTCGGCTTGACATCAGGTCGTCCGACTCACTGACCGGAGACAATGAACTGTGGCGCGGCTTTGCACGGCTCAGAGAACATCCACGTTTTCGCGAGATCGCTGGATGGCGGACCATTCTAGAAATGGTATTGGCGGCAAACATATGGTGGTTTCGCAAGCAGGAAATTGTGCGGATTCTCGAAGGCGATCCCGGCTCTTATGCCACCATCGAGATCCGTCTGGCGCGAGAAGAGAACTGGGTCCACTTCAGTCGATGCGAAATCGATAGTTTGGATGCGGCGGCTGAGCGATTGTTCCAGGAGACGCGCTAGGGTCTCGGTCAACAATCGGATGGTTGGTTAGCGTTCGTTGTCCGCGCGCCCGACTTGGTGAACGCCATGTCCTGGCCTGCAGGGGAGCAAAGCACGAGGTTGGACAGTCGAGGCAAACATTCTGCAGCGAGAGCGGTCCTCATCGCTCCGTAAAAATGTGCCATCTTGAGAAAAGTTCCCCCGGTAAGAAACTGGCTACTGGATGGGTCGTTGCGATATTTGAAATCATGCTTCGTAATTTAAATAAATTACTATGATATGGATAACTAAACAAGTTAAATAGACCTATAGACTGAGTGGCAGCTCAGGCGTATGTTTTCATTGCTGTCGCCATTGCACCCGGATTGCCCAGGCATTGCTTGACCTAAACGGTTCGATGTTCGGTTGCCCACGAGTCACACGGCACTTTGTCAGTGAAATCGACGTAGTTCTTGCCGTGGGTATAGAGGCGGGCGGCGGACGCCACTGTTCTCGGTCCACGGTGACGTTAGGCAGGTACGGAAAAGCTATTCCAACGTTTGAAGTCGCGAAATGCGTGGCGATGTCTGATACCTGCGACGGTAGGGCTGCGTTGGTGCGTTCAGTTGCGGAGCGCAACGCTTTTTCGAGCGGATCGCCGTACGAATGCGTGAACTCAAACGCTGGACAGTGAGTGCATCGGACGCGTGAACCGGAAAGAGCAAGCTTGGCGTTCCCGGTATTTGAGGCGTGTCTCGTTTGTGAACTAAACCAGGAGGTGTGACATGTAGAAAAGAAAAAAGCCAATCGAGGACGAGTGGCTTTTTGTCTTGGCTCTTGACGAGCGCGGTACTGCGGGACTGGACATCCTCAGTATCGTTCTCCGAATCAGCCAAGTCAAGCCCTTTTTGTCCCCGCGTTTTCAAAGTACGACGCTCCAGTACCGACGGGCGTCGGCGCTCGCAAATCAACCGCGCGAATCGCACAACCCAGCGGTATCAACCGCGATCCGCGGCCTGTCTTCCGCGTCGCAGAGGTGCAAACATGGGAAAGGCAATGACTTGGGAAAAGCTAAGACAACTGATCGACGAGGGTTATGGACAAGGACATGGGGACATGTACCGTCCTTTCATTCAGATCCGTCGAAGAAACTGCTCGCCGAAGGGGAATCAATCGGTCGGCCCCCTTCCAGGATGCGTCAGACCTTTCCACGCACTGACAAGGGTGGAGCGCCAGTTTGGGATGCTGTGTTACTGGCTGGGCGCTTCAGACGTCAGGGAGCAATTGCCTGCGTGGCCGTTCCCGCACCGGCATCCGCTCGCCGGTGTAAGGGGAACATCGCTGTTCGACAACATTACTGTGCCGGGACTGATCGAGCTGGCCGCGGAGGCAGAGATAGAGCACGGGGTCTTCCCTGGAAGCGATGTTCCTTATGTGGCAACGCTCGACGTCGTTGCCACCGTGACGGGAGCAGCTGCTCCGCGAATGGTAGTGATCTCCTGCAAAGCCGGGGCTGACTTGGCGAATGCACGCCTGACGTCACGAATGATTGAGCGCCTGGAACTCGAGCGCCGTTATTGCAAATCCGTTTCGGCGAGATATCACGTAGCGCATGAGTTGGCGCTTTCCAAGTCACTTCTCTCCAACCTGGAGGTCTGCGGCGTTTCGGTTTCGCAACGGCATCTCATATGCGAGGCGGCCGGCTTCGAGACGTTCAAGGAAACCCTCAAGGAAGCGATCGAGACGACGTCCATTCGCTGTGCTGTTGAACGGGCCGTAAGCCGATCGCGTTTGAACCCGACGCTTGCGTGGCCAGCATTCCACCTGCTCGCGTGGTGCCTCGAAATCGACATTGATCTCTCGCACCCTAAAGTGACGTCGCAAGGAGCCGTGCTGGGTGGTCGCCTGCTTCGTGATGCTTTGCATCGCCAGCTACTTTCGGAGGAAGCGGCGTGATTAATATCAATTCAAACCATGTTCTGAGACCGAAATCGGACTGTGCACCGTTCAGCGGTTCCTGTCGTGTCGTTCTCGTTACTCGACAAGCCGACAGTCTCTGGGCAATCCAAATATCACGCGCCGACGGCCGTCCCATTCCGTATCATCGGATGCCGCGGCGCTATTCGATCAATGCAATCGAATTGTTCATCAGGCAGCAGTCGGTCACCATTTTTGACGAGCCGGTGCCTGCCGAATGGTTGCTCTCAGACGCTCAGATTCAGGCGCGCTATGGACGCAAAAATGAAGGGCGTCGGTGTAGCCTGTTGGCGAGGCGCGACGCTCGTTGGGCGGTAATTGAACCTATCGTCACCGCGCATACATCCTTTGAACTTCTGGAATGCGGTTCTTATCAGCCGGTGGTTGCGGCACGTGCTTTGGAACTTGGCGTGCCTGTCAAGAAGGTGGCCGCAATACTGCATCTGTATTGGGCGGGAGGTGGCAGCGTTAACGCTCTTCTGCCGCAGTTTCACAACTCGGGAGGGCGGGGTAGAACGCGCGTTCAACGCAAGAAACTGGGGCGCCATAACATAGCAGTGCGAAATGGATACTCTGGGTTGGAGGGATTCCGGGTCGACGAGGAGGATCGTCAACATCTTCGCTTCGGTTGGGAAACGTTTCTTCGTCCCGGGATAACGGTTGAGGCCGCATATCGACGGACAATGGAGGCCTTCTATCGGGAGACGATCGAAGAGCAGGCAGATGAACAGATTCCCGCCCTAAAGCCGGCGCACGAGCGGCCGACGCTCCGACAGTTCCGCTATTGGGGGCAGGGGGGCAACGCGCTGAGATCGGCCTCTTACTTCCAACTGTATGAGGGCGACTTCGAAAGGAACTTCAGGGCGCTGGCAGGCACCGCTCGTGACGGTGTGACCGCAGTTGGTCAACTCGCGTACTGTGATGCAACAACAAATGACGCGCATCTAGTGTCGGTTGTTTCCCGGATAAAGCCTGTCGGGACATTGCACAGAATAATGATCGTGGAAGCCTTTACGGGGCTGTGGGCGGGCGTCTATTGCGGCTTCGATGCACCCTCGGCGAGAACGGCACTGATGGCCGCCGCAAATGCAGCGCTTGATAAGGTTGCTTTTTGCGCACGGTTCGGTGTTCAGATTTCGGCAGATATGTGGCCCGCAATTACGTTCGCCCGATATCTCGGGGACAACGGTGAGTTCAGATGCGAGCCGTGTAAGCAGAGCATCTCCGGCCTAGGCAGCACGCTCGAGTTTGCACCGACAGGCCGCGCGGATAGCAAAGGTCCGGTCGAATCAAGTCATCACCAGTTGCATTCACGATTCGATCACAAACTGGACGGATCGACGCATGGTAGGCCCAGGCGACGGGGTGAAGATCATCCTGCTCTCGATGCAGTCTTGACGTACTTCGAGTACATGAGACATCTGATTCGCCGTATCGTGCATTACAACAATTTTGAACGTTGCGAGCAGCTGCTTACCACAGAGATGCGTCGAGACGGTGTAGCTCCGACCCGTGCAAGCATCTATTGCTGGTGTGTCAAAAACGGGTACGTCGCAGGAGGGCATCTGTCGGCGGATGAAATTAGGGCCCACCTACTCCCAGTGCTGCCAGCCGTGTTGACCGGATCAGGCGTGTATCTCGTACGACCAGACCGAGGACGGAAAGTCGAGTTAATCAGCGGAGCCCGTTTTGTTGGAGAAGTGCTACTTCAGAAAGGGTGGATGTTGCGAGCGCGGAAGAGGCACGAGCGGATCGAAGTTCGAGGTGATCCTGATGACTTGAGCCGCGTTTGGCTGGTTCACGAAGGACTTCATGAGTTAAAGAACGTGTCATCTGATTCTCTCGCGGTACGAGAGTGGACGCTGGTGGATCACCTTGTTGTGCAGGATGGTGACGCATTGGATCGGCACCTTGCTAAGGGTGATCTGGAACAGGATGAAACGGTCCTGGATTCGGCATTGTTCGCGGATATAGACAAAGCGAAACAAGAGAAAAAGGGTGAGATCGACCAACTGGGGAAGCCGCTCTCGAAGAAGCAACGGACCGCCTTCATTCGAAGGAATCGTACCGAGGAGAAAGAGCTCATTCGGTCGGAAGACGGCGTATCTGTGCGGCGCGCAACAGCCAAAGCTGCTGGGGGATCCGAACTGAAGTCGACGACTGCCGCTCAATCGGTACATAAATCGAAATCGCGCTCGCCGACGCATGATCTGTTGCGGCGTTTCAGGGAAGCTAGGAGAATGAAATGATGGACAATAAAGGGGCTGTAAATCCGCTTCTTGCATCGCTTCCATTGCCCGTCGATTTCGACACTCTTCCCGAACTCCTACTTAGCGAGCCGTTGAGCTTTGAGCTTCTCGGTACCAAGTCACCTCAGGAGCGGGCACATTTGCTCGCCAAGATAGGCAGTCACTTCGTTCCCACATCGACAGCAATTGACATCGCGGATGCAATACTGGTAGCTATCTATGCCGGCTACGAGGAGCGCAACCCTTGCCTCGCCGAAGTCAAAAAGAGACGATATCTGGTAGGGGGCTGGCAAGGATCGTTCAGAAGCGGAGGCCCGGCCTTCGTTGCCAAGAATGTGCGATGCGTAACGATCGAGGGTATAACCGGTTTGGGAAAATCCACAATCGTTGATCGGACGTTAAGCCTGTTGCCGCAGGTCGTCATCCACGGGCCGAGCGAATCAGCGGGATGGACTATGCAGAAGCAGTTAGTCTGGGTGAAGGTCGATATGACATCGGACGGTTCCAGACTCGGCTTCTTGATGCAGATGTATCAGCAAATTGACGCAGCGTTGGGAACCGACTACTTTTCGCAATTTTCGGCGAAGAGATGGCCCATTGAACAGCATATGGTTTCGGTCGCAAAGATTCTGTACAACTGCTTCTGCGGTGCACTCGTCATCGAGGAAATACAAGCGCGGAATTTTGCCGAGGCTGCTTCCCGGAACGTCATGCTATTGTTTTTCCTGCGTTTGGCAAATCTAGGTATTCCGATCGTGCTTATCGGTAACCCGCTTGGGTTCGAGGGATTCGCTGATTTCTCGCAAGACGTGAGGAGGTTGAGCTCGGGCGGGCGCTTTGAACTGTGGCCTGCGTTATCTCCTCAAGACGATGACTGGGCTGAGTTTCTGGTACCGGGGATGCTGCAGTTCAATGTGATGTCGAAACCACCAGCGATAACGCACGCGGCGGAACTGCTGTTTAAGTGCACCGGCGGCGTATACGACTTTCTCGCAAAGCTGCTTGCGCAAGCGCAACTTCTTGCACTGCGGCGCGGGCAGGAGTGCATTTACGATGCTGACCTGCTGGACGCATACGATGGCGCTACCATCACGGCTTCCCACAACCTCATCCGCGCGCTTGTCGAGAGGAACGAGGATGCGCTTAGACAATTTAGCGATATCCCGTCTGCGGCATTTGGAACCCGTTGGGTTGCCATGGGAGGCTTGGGTACCTCTTTGCCGGGTGGGAAGGTGGTCGCGCGTGCTCCGGTTACCGAAGTATTGAAATCATCAAAAAAGCGGTGGCCACGCTTTCAGGTTGCCGAGAGAATGTATAAGCAGAAAGTTGCTTCCGAAAAAAGAAGGGGTGGGCAAGATTCTGAAAAACAGCAGCAGCTACCTCCGGAGGATTTGCGATCTCAAGGGCTGAGAAGCGTACTGCTGGATAACTTTGAAACGATGAGACGTCGGCGCGAACGCGGCAAGTCGTAACAGCGGCGGTCGGTTGGGCCTAGATGTCAGCGGCCGGGTATCGGCGCTGACATCGAATTTGTTCGGCTATCTCTGCCAGTCGGGCGGCGGATCGCGGCATCTTTTCCAGCCTTACGGAGAACGGCACCGTCCCGAGCGTACGAAGAACGGTGTTTGGCGTGATCCGTGAGGTTCTTGATAAGGCGAGATCGCGGCGTTCGCGGTCAATTGATTCAAGAAGGATCGCGTCGCGCTCCGCCCAATTCACCCAAGTACCATAGCGACGCGATCGTGGAAGGGGGCGCGGCGTGTTTGCGGTAAGCCATGAGCGGTCATGCCGGTAAAGCCAACGCCAGGGACCACCGCACGCCTTGATGAGTTTTGAGCGCGTGCAGTCAGGGTGGGCGCGAACGTATTCGAGAATGATGGCCACACACTGATCTCGATGCGGCCCGTTTCTGTCGACGCGCGAGAGTCCGTTATGAGCGTTTGCGGAAGTGAGGTTCGTTTGCGAGCCGCGAGGTCGGTCCGGCTCTCGGCACATTGTGCGTTCCCATTCATACGTCGATACGAATTGATTCCACGATCCGAAGAGAAAATCAATTAGAACCAGATGAGGAAGCGTATTGAATGTCTTTGTTGTGGTGCGAAGTATGTCCGCGAGGGCATCGGTCTCTCTGGATAGTTCAGGACGGCACAGGCGCACGGACATCGGCAATCTACTAATGTACGAGCCCAAATGCTTTTGTAACGACGCAAGCCTCAGACGGTTTCCTCGTGATAAAAATCCGGCCGCGTTAAGCCCGTGTCGATACGTGTGGTAGAGCGCTTCGGCGCTGAATTCGCCAGGGAGCTGTTGCGCCAACGCTGCCGCGGCGAGAGTGGCTAGGTTCAGCGCACCGCTTTTTGCTGCTGCATTCTGCATCTCCCCGGCCGAGCGCACCCACCGCAACTCGTCAGGTAAGAGTAGCGTAGTCTGCTTGCCCTGACTGATCGGTGTCGATTCGACCAACGGTGATGAGTGTATTGGACACATGATCACGCCTGGCAATTGATGAACACGATGCCAATAGGCGACCCCCAGTGTCGCCAGGTCTTCGCTCATGCAGTCCTCGCAGGCCTTAACGGCCGACTGTGGTCCCGCCGCGCACGCACGGAGACCAAGATCGTCCTTTAGGGCTGCGACGGATTGGCCGCACATCTTTTGAATTGCACGCTCCTCAACCGTTCGATCGCGAAATCGAGTAAAGAAGGGCAGACAAGTTGCGGTTGTTGCGAGTACGGCAGGGTCCGACAGTTGCCCGTGCAGGTGATGGCTCAAATCGCGTAGCCGCCGAGGAAAATCGAAAAGCAGCGCCGCCTTGTCATCACCGAGAAAGATGCGGCTCGTGGTGATAGCGCTGGCATATCCACCCAAACGATGAGCGCGAGCGAGCAGACTGAATACGGTCTCGTCCGAAGCGAGGTCGGGGAGTGCAATTGGTTCGATGATAGTGCCGGATCGATTCATGCCCGCGACTCACTTCTGGTTGGTGTTTCCATGCTAGGCCCGGCAATGCGCAAGTGGCAATTTTGATATTGCATGGAATTATGCAAATATGCATAATCGGAAAAATGGACACTGCTGACAAAGAGCTACTTTCCTGGCTGCGGGCTGCAATCGCTGATCGACGGCTGACGCAGCTCGAAGTCTCGCGCGCAACTGGGGTTCACCAGTCGCAAATCAGCCGCATTTTGAAAGGGGAGGTCAAGCGAGCGTCGGAAAATGTTACTGCGCTATGCCGTTACGCGGCCGAAGCTTCCCGCCGGACTTCGATTCCGCAGGAAGTTCCGGCCGCAGCGCGGGCACGAGCGCTCCTCGATGAGCTCATGAATGGGAGCGCCGAGGAGCAGCGCGCGATTGCCGAATTGCTGGCTCAGCTTGTCGTCGCCCGGAATGCGTCGCGACGAAGGAGGAAACGTGAAGCATAGCGCGGTCTGCATCCCTGCCAGCCCACGAGGCGCGACATTGTTCTCAATTGTTGTCGCGGCACACAGGATCTCGGGTAACGGTCTGAAGAAAGCGACGCTGAGGCAGTTGTTTGGTCGCGCCGACGCAAACATTGTTAGTAGCTTCTCTGCGAGTGCAATTCTTGCCGAGGAAATGGGGCTCGTCGAAGACGGTGCCGATTTGCTTTCGCATGCAGGACTGTTTGGCTTTTATGCATCCGCAATGTCCAAGGTGCGAGCCGAAGGCTGGCTCTCAGCTTTGCGATGTAAAGCCTCCGGCCGCCACCGTCCGCAGCAGTTCATCACAGGTATGGCGCAGCAGAAGTTAGTCAAAAGAGCCATGTATTGCTGCCCACGGTGCGTGAGCGATGACGAAGAGAAATACGGTCTAGCCTGGTGGCACACAATTCATCAAATCCCGGGCGTCCACCATTGCCCTATCCATCGCGTACCGCTACTCGGCGCTTGTCTTGGCTGCGGACGCAGTCAAGGATCAGAACACGAATGGAATCTTCCTGCGTCTAGCTGCCCTCACTGTGGAGCCTCCGCATTTTCTACTTCGACGGCGGCAGGATCACATGGTTATGAGCGTCACCTTTCGCTCGTCCAGCAGGTATGCTTGGGGCAGGGCGAATTCCTCCGGCCGCAAGCGCGGAACAAGCTGTTCAAGATGGCGTTCGGCGGGCGAGGTCGTCCGGACGTCCAATTGATTATCCAAAGAATGCTCGAGATGTGGGGGTGTACGACTCTGTCCGAATTGTCCTCGGTATTAGGCTCGAAAATCACACCGCAATTCGTAGATAAGGCGATTCGCGGCGCGGATGCGGGCGTCAACCCGAGTGCTCATCTCGCTCTTGTATCCGTTGCGCAGTCAACTTTGCGGTCTCGATCAGGAAAGGGTAGGGATCCGCTTGGACCGAATGACGAACTGTCTCGGACCCGATATCCGCCTACACTCACGCGCCTCGAGGCTGCACTGGACAGCGTTGGTTTGCCAACGGGAATAGCCGCGCATCTCGGTAGCGGCTTCAGTCTTACAAAGATTGGCGCAATTGAGGCCATCCCTTATCCTCGGCTGAGGCGGCAAGTAGGGCGTGTGCTTGAGAGAAACATTGACGAACTCTGTTGCTTTGACGATGGCTCAGTCGACCAAACAAGCAAGCGAATGCTGGAAACATTGGCGGAGAAACTACGTGGACCGCTTCGCCGCAGCAACCGATTCAGCCCGCAAGCTAACGTCCGCGGATTTGAGGAGCTTCGAGCTCTGAACCGCGCCAAGGTTGATCGCTACCTCCAGCAGGGCATCCGCACACGTAAACAGTTGCACTACAAGAATTCTGATCTGGGTGACTGGTGCCGCATGTTTGACACAGAGTGGTTCGAGTCGGTGTTACCGATAGTTCCGCAATCGGAAAGAAGGGGTGTAGGACGACGAAAAGGCGGTCGAAATTCGAAAGTTCGGGACGCTATGAGGCACACGGCGTGCGCGGATCGTCCAGATGGAGAGGCGCTGACGCCAGAGACTCCCGAGCAGTGTTAAAACATCCATCGGTCTTGTCCGCGAAGTCACAGAGCTGATGAATGACGACGAACATTGTCGTTCCCGATATGGTCGCGATGTGGATCGAATACAGATGAAGTGGAACCACTCACGATCGAGGCTTATAGGATCTCGGCCGGGTCCTTCAGGGGTGTCGACAGCTGATCGCGGAGTGGGCGGCTCAAAGACAGTTGCGCTGTCAGACTTGACTGTCGCCCCCTGCAACTTTGCGAGCGTCCATCCACGCTAGCCAGCCACGGCGGTACGCGCGTGCATCAACAAGAGCGTTGTGCATGCGGTTATCCTTCTGATACCAACTAGATACCGCCTGATCGTAGACCGTCGTGTCGATCAGCGGCCGCAAGTCATAATACGTAGCGGCTAAATTGATCGGAGGAGGGTTACCCAATAATTCCAGCAGGAAGGCGAAGTCTGTGCCGGAATCGCAAGCGATTTGAACGGCCCTCGGAGCATTGAGAAACCATTCGCGTAGGCGAGCGCGTCCTTGCTCGCGCGTGATAGGCGCGCCTTCGAGCAACGGCAGCACTTCTTTTCTAACGAAAGCCGTGCAATCATCGATTTTCCACGTGTCCGCGAGTTCGAAATACAACTCTCGGCGACCATCCTCGGCGACAATCCCGAGGCTAATTAGTCCGGGAGTTCGCTGCTTGAGGCCGGTGTACTCGGTATCTAGGAACAGTAACATGATGGATACCTTTGTCCTTCATCGCGTCGGTGAGACTGGACTTGCCCCTGTATCTCCGGACACGCGCTAGAACAGACTCGTCAATATTGCGAATCAGGTGTTCGACAGATATCCGTAATGATGCCATCTGCGAAGACCTTGCCCTCCCACATCTGAATTTCCTTGCCGACGGCCAGAAGTGGGGCAACTAGGGCGAAAGACAGAAACTTTACCGGTACATCGTGTTCGTGACCAAGTTCGAGAAGTCGACCCTCCAGCAACCAGCGACAATCGAAATGCCGACCGTCGATGATCAGAGGGCAACCGAAGTGCGTGCCTGGATTTACGAACACCGGCCGATTTCGTCCTCCTTCGGCCGTGGTTCTGAGTCGAAGAAGAAGTACCACATCCGGTTGCATCAGACTCCTTCCCTGACCATGGATCGCCTGAACTCACGTGGAGAGCGATATTTCAAGGCGCCGCGAGGATGCTGCTCGTTGTAATGTTCGACGGCGGTGGCGAGATTGCGCACGGCATGCGTCTTCTGCGGTTTTCGCTACTGCCTGCCGATCGAAATCACTGCGGCATCCGGGAGTCCGGTCGGACCTGCGAGGTCGGGCGCTGTGGCGACACGACCGTTTCTCGCGCACCAGAGCATAAATGTGTGCATGCGTTCGATATCGTTGGCGCCGTCGCACAGCGGGCGCAATTGCCCCCATGGAACCTCTTTGGAAACGCCAGGCGATACGGTTGCATCGAGAATTTCCTGAAGCAGTGAATCCATGTTCGGCTCCCTCGTCGGCCCAGAGCAATCTTAGGAAAAACGCCCGTGCTCCGCTAGACGGAGTGGAGACGTTCGTGTCGGCTGGGGCGCGAGCTGGCGAGTACCATGCGCGGCGGGCGCGAGGACTGAACGTTTGCGCATGCGGAACCCCTTTGAACGGGGACGTCCGCTGGACGTCATCACCGCGACACTGCGCCGAAGTCGCAGTGGAACTGGAGACCGACCACGTGGGTGGCGTCGCCCGCGGCGGTGTCGAAGTAGGTCAAGGTGCCGTCAGAAATCCCGCTCGATCAACATTTCATCGTGAAAGACTGCAAAAACGGCGAGCAGAATTCGTTCGGAATTTCGCAAAGACGGTGTGGCGACGTCGTGTTTCTGGGTTCGATCGAGTATGAAATATCGTCAAATGCGTGCGATATCATATTGGTGATTTGATACGATGTTTGGCGTATCAATGGGATGAGCGTCGTTCTCCGTCGCCTACATTTTCCCAACAATGATTTCGATACAGCGAGAGCGACGTGATCACCGGTCCGGACGTTCTTGCCTCCGCGGCCGTGCGGGGTATCTGAGAGGAAGGAAGAACAAAATGGAAGCCAGGGCATCCTCGGTCGGGGATCTGTCGTCGAGCGGTCTTTTTGACGCTTTTCACCGGGGCATTTTGCAGAATGATCGGCTGCTGAAACTCGATACGCCCCTTGGCGCGAATACCCTCGTTGCATTACGTGCCGAGGGGCATGCAAAAATAGGGCGCGACTATCGGTGGACTGTCGATGTAGCGTCGATGCGCACCGATCTTACGCTTCTGTCGTTGATGCATCAGGCCGTCACTTTGTGGATTCAGCAGGAAACCGCGCCATTCGCTGAGTCGACCTACCTTCCCGTCCACGGCTTTGTACACCGTATCGGGATGCTGGGTGCAGATGGTGGCCTGGCTGTCTACCAGCTAGAGATCTCGTCGGCTTTGCACTTCCTCGGGCATACCCGAGACGATCATTTTTGGCTCGAAAAGGATGCACGGGAGATTCTGGCGAATGTGTTCGACCGATATCCGCAGCTGCAAGGTCTCTATCGATTCGACACCGTCAGCACCCCGCGGGTGCGCTCGTATTGCAGACAGGCAGAGTCCGACCTGAATTTCGTCCATCGGCTGCTCGAGGATGAGGGTTGGTATTTCTACTGGGAACACGCGACTACCCAGTCAGGGGAGCCACCGAAGACGACCCTGGTCATCGTCGACCGTCTTTCCTCGCTACCCCAGCCAAAGGATGCGACCTATACTCGCGGCAACGCGAGCAATGAAAGCAATGGCGTGGCGCAATGGGCAGCTATCCAGACGCTCCAGAGCGTGCGTTATACAACGCGTTCATTCGACTACAAGCGCCCGAATTACGACTTCGAGGCAGTTAGCGAAATCGAGTCGACGACCTACGAGACCGAGCAGCGGCGACAACGTGAAACGCAAAGCATCCCGACGGTGCCAATGGAGGTCTTCGAATCGACGCCGTATGGGTATCCCACCACGGATGCCGGTGGATCTCGCGCGCAATTGCGCACGCAGGCCTGGGATGCACAGGCATTGCGCTACGCGGCAGTCGCCGGATTGCGATGGATCGACGCTGGGACGCGTTTCGTGCTGCACGACCACCCCCGGCATTCGAGCGCGGACGCCAAGCACCGCGAGTTTGTCGCAATCGAAGCGCGATGGCTCGTCGAAAACAATGTGCCTATCGCTCGCCAGGGAGCTGCTTTCCCGCACAGTTTGCAGCGGCGAGTTTCCGATGCAAAAGCAGTTCGCGGGAGCGATTTCCAGTCGCCGCCACACCCGGCCGACGGCGAAACTGGATTCTTCGTCGTGGACGTCGAAGCTCAACCCACGACTATCGAATATCGGAGCCCGTTCGAGCACCGCAAACCAATCATGCATATCGAGCATGCAATCGTGGTGGCGCCAGAGGGAGAAGAAGCTTGGGCCGATGAATCGAATCGAATTCGCGTGCGTCACTCATGGGACCGCCAGAGTCCTGCAGGGTCTTTCAATACATCACCGTTGCTGTTGTCGTTGCAGTCCGACACCGGGAATTCGTACGGCTCCGTACACGTTCCGCGCGCGGGCGAATGGGTGGCGATTAGCCACTGGGGCGGCGATTGTGATCGCCCGTTCGTGCTTGGACGGCTCAATGGCGGTACGACTCCACCGCCTTGGCATACGAATGTGTTGCTATCGGGTTTTCAGTCGAGTGGGTTCGGCGGTACGGGCGCTTTCAACTCGTTCGTTCACGACGACTCAACCAATCAAGGTGCGACGCGACTGACCTCCTTCACGGGTTCAAGCTACAGCTCGTTCCATCAGGGATATCTGATCAGCCAAGACCGGAACAAACGTGGGCGTTACCTTGGTGCCGGTTTCCAGATTCACACCGACGACTACGGCGCGGTACGAGCGAACCGCGGCCTTTATTTGAGTACGCATGCCAAAGCGCACGACGCAGAGCAGCTCGACGTCGTTGAGGCGAGGGATCAGCTGACGCGATCGGGCATGCTTGTTGAATCGCTATCAAGCGCCAGCGCGACGGCGCAGGCCGAGTCGCTGGAGGGAAGTCAAGACACTCTGAAAGCCGTAGCCAAGGCCACCGAGCATCCCATTTCAGGACAAACTTCCGGGGGTAGGACCGATGGCGGCGGAACAGGGGAGGCCAACGGATTCGCCACCCCGATGATCATGATGGCCACGCCAGCCGATATCGGATTAACGTCCCGACAGTCGACTAGCATTGCAGCGGATCGACACATCAATCTGACCAGCGGCGAACACACTCACCTTGCCACGGGCAAATCCCTCATCGTTGCGGCCGCAGAAAAGATCAGCCTGTTTGTGCAGAAGGCGGGGATGAAGCTGTTCGCTGCAAAGGGCAAGGTCGAAATCGCTGCGCAAAGCGACGCGTTGAGCCTGTTCGCCGATCGCGACGTAACGGTTACCAGCAATCAAGGTAGAGTCGTAATCGAGGCGAAGCAGGAGCTGATTCTGAAGTGTGGTGGCTCGTACATTCGCATCACCGCGGAAGGTATCGAAGACGGCTCGCGAGGACCTCGCACGATCAAATCGGCCTCGTTCAGCCGTCAAGGTCCGAGCTCGATCGCTGAACACATGAACAGCTTGCCTAAGACCGCGTTCAATGACCCCTATGTGCTTCGCCACTCGATCACAGGTGAAGTGCTCAAGAATCACCCGTACGAGTTCGTACGGAGTGATGGAACAGTCATCAAGGGCGTGACGGACGAACTCGGTAAGACTTCGGTGCAGAAAAACGTGGACGTCGAGACGATGACTGTGCGTGTGTTGCCTCGCACGCTCAACGACGTCGGCTAGCGGTCCGAATCGTGGATCGCGTCAATCGCCATCAGCACATCTTGAATCTCTCCGATCAACCGCAGTAATCGTAGGTACCGGTATGGGTCCGAACAATTCCGGCAGCAACAACGCAGCGAAGCAATCCGATACGGTCGTCATTCAAGGGCAGCACGAGCCAGGCGGTGGGTCGTCTGCGAAGGTGACGTTAACGCCGGATGCCAACAAATGCACTAAAGAGTTTCATTGCGACCCGCGGCCACCTATCCCGGTGATTTTTATTCCCGGGGTGATGGGCTCCCTGTTAATCAACAGAAATACCGGGCAGGAGATTTGGAATCCGCCGAATGAAACCAACCGCGCTGCGATAGCATTCGGCTGGAATGGATACTTCTCAGATGCGTCGGAGCGCGAAACAAAGTACGACACATCGTCGGCAGTCGTCTCCACGCTCGGCGCGATCGTGACGACGGGTTGCGATCTGACGGCCGACGAAGCGCGAAGGCGAGGCTGGGGATCGGTCCATTCGAAGAGCTACCATGGATCGCTCGCTTGGCTTGAGCGTGAGCTCAATCACCCAATGAAGGCGGGAAAGCTCCTTGGCGCCTGGGCAAGCGGTGACCCGAAAGGTGAAGACTTCACTTTGAATCCGGTCATCGGGACAGCGCCATCGAGCTACGGCGCGAATGGTCCGGGTATCGACCCGCTTAAGGTCGACTCGGATGAATTTAAGAAGTTCTGCCAGTACCGATATCCGGTGTATGCGATCGGCTACAACTGGTTGCAATCGAATCTGCTGTCGGCCGAAGACGCTGTGAAGGGCGTTGACTATGTCGATCGGAAAACCCACAAGAAATACCATTTGATGGGCATCAAGGAGATCTGCGCCGAGAACAAAGTAAAGAAGGCAATCATCATCACCCACTCCATGGGAGGGCTCGTCGCCCGCATGGCTTCAGTGATAGCGGGTTACGACGACTTGATGTACGGCGTGATCCACGGGGCGCAGCCAGCGACTGGCGCACCGTTGGCCGCACGACGGTTTCGCGCCGGCGCTGAAGGGGAGGGGGCAATCCTCAATAAGGTACTCGTGGGGCGAAACGCGCCGGAATTCACGGCAATCACGGTCAACGCACCCGGGCCGTTGGAGCTCCTTCCGATGCCCGACTATCACGACTATGAACCATGGTGGGTTGTTCGCGACATGAAGCGACAGGAAGTACTCGCCCTGCCGAAGAAGAACGACACGCTGAAGTTGTTCACGTCACAGGCGTGGTACGGCTTGGTCCCCAACCAGTCCGACGCAATGCTCGATCCTGCTGGAATTGCCAAACAGCGCCTGCAAACGACTCAGCCTGGCATGACGCTGCAGAAGAACTTTCTGACGACAATGCAGGACGTGGTTGACCGGCAGCATCAACTTATAAACAACTATCATCCGAACACCTTTGCTTTCTACGGGAACGGTCCCTTGCGACGGTCGAGCGAGGTTGACCCGACAAAGGGCGGTACAGCCAAGGCTCCTACGAAGCAGGAGACCACCGCACCAGCGGATAAGCTGCTCACCTTCGGCCGAATCTATTGGCGTGGTGACTTCCCAGCAGGTACGACCGAAGAGGACCTGATGAAGGCCGAACTCTTGAGCGACGACCAGAAGGGCCAGGTCCGTATTCGCGTCAAGGGGCTCGTCTGTACACTCTTTGCGGAGATCATGGATCCCAATTTTCCGCAGGAGCGAGGCTTGATCTTTGGGGATGGCACGGTGCCGAGCTGGTCTGGGGAATCCGTCGCACGTGGCCTGAAGGCCGGTGTCCCTGGCGAAAAGGCGAAGGGTGTGCAGATCGCCTTCACGCAGAACGGGTTTGATCACCAAGGCTGCTTCGGTCATCCGTGGGCGAAGTGGGCCACACTCTATAGTATGGTCAAGGTCGCAAAATCGATCGACGTTCCCGTATGACAACATTAAACCAGTTCACAAATCGAATCGCAGTCGCGCTCGTGGCCTTCTCGGTAGGGATGGCCGCGTGCTCGAAGAGTAATCCGTCGGAGTTGCCTATGACCACCCCCGTGATGCATGACACCCGCCCGTGGTGTATTGGCCGTTTCGTTGTCGACCTTCCCCATGATGCAGAGGTGTACAACCAAGAATATAAGTACATGGGGTACTCGATCGATGTAGCGAAGAACGTAGGTCAACAGGAATTCGTACGGAGAGTAGAGGCGCGCGAGCACGAGCTGAAGACCAAGCTGCGGGTTGATCCGCATAATTCCTTCTCGCCGACGAAGACACCGTGGCTCCATCAGGCGGTACAGCCCAATGACTACTCGCGTCTCTTTGTTTTCGGGCGATACGACGTCCCGCCCGCCGAGCTCTCATACGACGTGGAAGGGTACGCGTGGTCGCACGACACGCAATTCACCCTGAAGAACAAGTTCGGCGATGGTTATGACCAGAGCGCGGTCCAGAATGCGTCCGAGATCCTGCGAAATATTCGTCCGCGTGATGACGGGGACGTGCCGAACGATGGCGCATTTTGCTTTAACGGCGGCTTGATCGGCGGCAAGCAACTTCCGGCTTTCGATGCCACCGTCGCGGCCGGTCTTGTTCCGGGGCGACCGTCTAATCTGATCGTGAAGCTGCGCGAATCTGTTGCTGCCGATCAGAAGGCGTCGCTGTTGAGCGGGCTTTCGGAATTTGAGGCTCAGCTGAAGCCGTACGCGGGGCACTATAAGGTATTGCGAAAGGGCAAGCGTCAAGTCGCCGGCATTCAAGCCGAGGAAATTCTCGTCGACATCCATGAAGATGGCGTCCAGAAGTACCAGTTCTATCTGTTGGCGGCCGGGGTAGAGGGAGATCCATCAAAACCGCACACCGCCATTCAATTGTTGTTCGGCGCGGAACCTGACGCGGTGAATCCCGCCTCCGTGACGACGTCACCAGTGAACGAGGAACAGGCCGTCCAGGCGTGGGATGCGGTCCTGAACAGCTTCCACTATCGTGGTGCCGCGAAGTAAGGAGGAGGTGGAGGAATGCCGCGCTATGACATTGTGAAGGGCGATCTGACAACCGTTGGCGGAGTGGTGCAGGGTGGGGATGGGGCTGACCTGATAAACGGTCGCGAGCAAGCCTACGAAGATGATCCCGTCTTTTGTCCAGTCTGCAAAACCGTCGGGAAAATCGCGTGCGATGGCCCGCGGATTTCCACCACCGGTCCCGATGGCCGGCAGGCAGCGCTCAGTGACGATCTTTGCATCTGTCTTTGTTCTCCGCCACCACGTCTGGTCGCCTCGCAGACGACGTCGTGTAGCGACACTTAGCTGCCGCGACTGGCCCGATAGATGGCCGCCGCTTCGACGTCCAGTGCCTCGTTGGCCAGTGCCTTGGCGCTGGGCGGGCGAGCCCGCCACTGGCAGTACCCGCGGCGCGAGACGGCCGGCACCCTGCACAGCCGGCTCACACTGTACTGGTCCCGTCCGCATACGGCTAACGTTTCGCCGGCGATGCTTTCGTGCCTCAAGTTTTTGTAGCACGTTGTCGATAAGTTGGGCACATCTCCGAGACCTGTTGACCTATGCTACTAAACGTCCCGTGCGCCACGGTTGTCAAGCCCTTCTTTTTTCGTTTATGTGTTGGCGCGATACTCGTCGCGCTCGTCGGCGCCTGCGCTAGTACTGATCCCGCAGCGAATAACTACGTTAACAAGCCAAACACATGGTCGGTTTCAGAGCGTACGTTTAGCGCTGTCACCCGAACGTCGGCAAGCGCTGACATGAGTGCAGCAATAGAAATTCCAGAATCTGAAAAGAAGTATCGCCCGTTTTTGGGGGTGGCGATATCTGGGGGTGGAAGCCGGGCGGCGAATTTTGGCATGTACGTTTTGAAGGAACTGGAAAGGCTTGGTGTTCTGAATCGCATAGACGCTATTTCTTCAGTATCAGGCGGTTCTATCGTTGCCGCCCACTTCGGACTTTACTATCCAAAACTTAGGGGCGATTACTGGGATTTTGCTGAAAAAGATCTACGTCAGGATTTCCGAGATGATTGGCTTGCGAGACATGCCAATCCTGCTAATTGGCGAACGTTGAGCGGTAAAGGGTTTAATGCAAGTACCATACTGGCCAAAACGTACGATGACATGCTTTTTCATGGTGCGGTTTTCCGGCAAATGAGTTTTCCGGGGCCAGGGAGTCCGCACATTTTGATAAATTCCACCGTTGTTGGTGGTCCAGAGCTGCTGAGCAATTGTTTGGCACAGGGAAGAAATGCTTTCAGTCAGCGACTGAGTACGTTTGTCTTTTCTGACGACGCGTTCAAATTTTGTCTTGGCTCCGACTTAGGCACTTATTCAATCGCCCAAGCTGTTGCGGCTTCGTCAGCATACCCACTTGTATTTTCACCTGTGGTATTGACAAGCTACCCGCGTGTCATGATGGGGGATAAAGGAAATGAACCTCTTCAATATCTGCATGTCATGGACGGTGGTGTATCTGACAACCTCGGGGTTGACGCGCTGGTATCGGCGGCCAACGGGCGATGGCATCATGGACTTGCAGAAGAAAGTCTCAACACATCGTTGGCAGTTTCATCCGACAAGGTCCCTTGTTTCTTAATTGTGGTGGATGCGTTCATCGACGATGGAGAAAAACTCGAAGAAGAGTACCCGGACCTAAGACATTCATTGTTGGACAGAATCATTGACCCGTCATGGCACTACGCCTTCGACGCGCTGCTCCAACGGCGGCGCTCGGATTCATTGCTAAATCTTGGAATCGATCTCGAAGCAAGAACACCGTCCGGTGACTACACAAGAGCCGTTTCAAGTCATGCGATTCCGCTGAGGGGTGAGCGCGGAATGGTTCAGAAGCGCTATGGAGACCTCATTGTTTTGGAGCCGAATACGGGCGACTTGACATGTGGGGTTTGGCATATCTCGCTTCGTGACGTCTTTGAGCTTGGCGCCGGTACCCCCGGGTTTTTTTCCAATTTCGATAACGTAATGCTGCGCGGAACTACATATGCGCTGATCACAAATACAAAAACTGATCTTAAATTCACTGGAGCGGAATCCTGCAGGCCAGAGGTATATCAACGCGCGTTGGCTGATGCTGCGAAAATTCTTGTCCGAGAAGATGCCGAAGGATTGAGTGTTCTGCATAAGTGGATGATCGATCATTCGATCGATACCAATACGAGTTGGGCGCCCGACCCACCGGGAACGAACGGTGAACGATTCAATGTGACGGCGGTAAAGAAAGGACCTTCTGGAAAGCCTTCTGGATTAGTGAGATGCTTGAACTAGCGGACGATGGTTCGCGAGTAGTAGATTGTCTACTTGTGACGCCAACGTCGTCAGCCGGCGGACAGTGCTTTACGAATGGCAACGTTGAAATGAGCTTAAATCCGAAGCGGTTCGTAGCAACCACGCCTATTTTTCGATGGCATCGTACGAAACCATCTCCGAGCGGACCGGCATCTCCGAGCGGGACATCCGCAAGGCGATCAGTCTGTTGATCGGCACCGGGCTGCTGCTCGGAGTCAACCGCGACCACAACCACGTCTCGACCGTGAATGAGGCAAACAAGTACTACCTGACGGGCTACCAGGCGCTGGTGCAGCAGAAGAGCGGCACCCCCGACGGAGGGACCGCCGCCACGCCGGCATCGACGGTCGTAGCTGCCATTACCTAGCGCGAGTGGTTGCCCCGAGGAGGATTCCTGCGGCAGCTTCGTTCTGCCGACAGAAGAGGGAAACGTGGAGTGCATGGCGGACAGGACGGAGTATGGGATGCAGGTAAGACAACTGAAGATCAGCAACTTTCGTGGGATCGGTGCACTCGACTGGAAACCGCAGTCTCCGCTGTGCTGTCTCATCGGCGTGGGCGATACCGGTAAATCCACGGTCCTCGACGCCATCGAGGCAGCCCTGTCCTCACGCTGGCTCACCTTCAGCGAAGTTGATTTCCTCGATGGAGATACGGCGACGCCAATCTGCGTCGAGGTCACGGTCGGAGAATTGTCGAAGGCACTGAAGTCAGACGAGCGCTTTGGCCTATACATCGGCGGCTGGTCGGTAACTGGGACGCTGAACGACGAGCCGGAAGACGGCGATGAACCGGTGCTCACCGTGCGACTAACTGTCGACGCCACGATGGAACCAATATGGGAGCTAGTGCGCGACTCTGCCACCCACCCGCGCACACTCTCGAACAGGGACCGAGCGTTGTTCGGCCTGGTGCGGCTGGCAGGTGACGACGCCCGACACCTGACTTGGGGCCAAGGCTCGGTGCTTGCCAAGCTGACGGGTGATGCCGACGACGCCGCTCGCAACCTTGCCGATGCCTACCGCACGGCGCGCAGCAGCGCGAAGCTCGACAAGGTGACGGCACTTGCGGATGCCGCGAAAGTGGCGCAGGCGCAGGCCTCCTCCCTCGGCGCTTACGTGCAGGATGAGTACGGCCCCGGCCTTGAGCTGCTGCGGGGTGGGTTCTCCACCAGTTCGATCGCACTCCATGACGGCAGCGTCCCCTTGCGGCTCGCGGGCCTAGGAACCCGGCGGCTGGCGACGCTGGCAATTCAGCGTTCCGCCATCACGGAAGGTGCCATCGTCCTAATCGACGAAATCGAACATGGCCTTGAACCGCACCGTGTGATCGGCGCGATTGCACGCCTCAAGGAGGCACAGGCGGCCGCCGCGACGGAGAAGAGGGCGGTGGGACAGCTTCTCATGACCACGCATTCCGATGTCGCTATCGGTGAGATCGAGGCGCGCAACCTCTATGTCGGGCATCGCGACAGGGCCAGCAAGTGCGTCGAATTCCACGCACCTTCGATGCTCTCATCCTTTGCGAAGTTGATGAAGAAAACGCCGCGAGCCCTGTTCGCGCGCCGCATCGTCATATGCGAGGGCGTGACAGAGGTGGGTCTGTTGCTTGGCTTCCGCGATCCTTTCTGCGCAAGCAACAGGGGTGTCCCCGTCGAACAGCGCGGCGTCGCTTTTGCAGATGGCGAAGGAGCGCAAGCCCCGCAACTGGCAATAGCGCTTGCGGCGCTCGGCTACCCCGTCGCCTTGTATCGGGACTCCGACCGTCCGCTGACACCCGACGAGACGCGCGACGTTGTCGCCGCCGGCGTCGTGATTTTCCAGTACGACGGCGCGATGGATACGGAGACGGCGCTGTTCACAGCAGCCAGTGATGCGCAGGTGCAGGCACTGCTAGACTACGCTCGCGCGGAGAAGACCGAAGAATCGGTCGCGGCGACCCTGAAGGGCAGGGACGCCGAGCTGACGCCTGAGATGACGAGCCTTGCCTTCAACACGTGGGAACTGTTTGTTACCGCAGACGGGGCTGCTCTTCGCGCGACTCTGGCGGAAGTCGCGTCAAAGAAAAACTGGTTCAAGGAACTGCATTCGGGGCGCGCCATCGCGCCCATCGCATGGGAGATTGTCGAGCAAGCGCCCGCGTCGGCTTTCTCGAGGTGCGTACGAGCACTGGGGGCTTGGCTCTATGCCTGAGGCCCGCATCTTGGCCGAGCTTCCCGTCGGCTCTCTGATCGCACCGGCGGGCCACGGAAAGACCGAGGCTATCGCGAAGACGGCGGCGCTAGGTATCCGGACGCTTGTCCTCACGCATACACATGCGGGCGTAAACGCGTTGCGCAGCAGGCTGAAGCGTCTCGGCGTACCAGCAGCTGCGGCGAACGTAGACACCATCGACGGATGGTGCATGCGCTATGTGCGCGCCTTCCCCAAGCGCGGCCACCCGCCAGCGGGCATGCCCAGCGGAGCCGAATGGAGCGCGCTTCGGCAGAACGCCCTCAACGTGCTGAAGATCTCGGCGGTCCGCGACGTGGTGCGATCCTCGTATGACCGTATCCTGATTGACGAGTATCAGGACTGCGATCCCGGCCAGCATGCGCTTGCCATCGCGCTCTCCGAGATTGTTCCTACGATCGTATTCGGCGATCCGATGCAGGGCATCTTCGAATTCGCGAACGCCCGGCTGCGCTGGCAGCGCGATGTTTATCCGATCTTCCCGCTCGCGCTCGAACTGGAAGAGCCGCGCCGCTGGCAGAAGAAAAACCCGGCCCTTGGTGCTTGGATCGCCGAGACGCGCCAGCGCCTCATCCGCGGCGAGCGCATCGATCTGGACTCCGGTCCGGTCACGTTTCGGTACACCGACGAAGCCTTCGACATGGGCGCGTTTTTCGAAGGCATCGGGGATCGCGAGGGAACATCCGCTGCGATCCATTGCCGCCGGGGCATGTGTGACAACCTGGCCCGCGCAACGCGAGGCATGTACCAGTCCATCGAGGAGGTTGCTGCTAGGCGGCTGACGAGATTCGCTTCCGACTGGGATGGCAGCGCAGACGCACAACAGCGTCTGGACACCGTCTTGGCCCTGAGCAAAGATTGCTTCCATAAGCGCGAGAAGCAACCCAACGAGGAGTTGTCGCCCGACCAAACGCAGGTCATCGACGAAATGAAGACTGCCGCGCGACAACTGGGAGGCGCTGACTGTGCCGAAGCGGCTCGCGAGTTCATGCGGCTCGCGCGGCGTCACCCGCGCTGGCGGTTATTCCGGGGGGAACTATGGCGCGACGCCGAGCGTGCACTGGGCGAGCTGGCTGCCGATCGAGCGGCTACCCTCGTCGAAGCCGTGCTGAAGATCCGACTGCGTGTGAGTGCTGCGGGCCGCTCTCTGCAGCGACGGACGATCTCGACGCCCCTGCTGCTCAAGGGCCTGGAGTTCGATCACGTGCTGATTCCCGACGCCTCGCACTTCGGCAACGAGGACTACGCGCAGGCGAAGCTCTTCTACGTCGCAATCTCTCGAGCGACGCAGAGCCTGACTATCACAGCACCGGGTCGGTATGTTCAATTTCCACGGCCCGATCTATGAGGGGGATGCTCTTTAGGTGGGTCAATCGGGACACCGCGCGCACGACCTTGATGGCTGCTGTTCGTGCCTCGAAGGCGGGATTCTTGTACGGCGGCGGTGGAAGTCGTCGACAACCCAGAGTCTTCCGCAATGTAACGCTGGCGGTGTGATCGTCTTTACCCGCCCACTGCGATTGCGCAGATGAACAAAAAAGCCAGGAAATACGCTTTCAATGAGATTTCATGCCGGGCTGAAAACGCAGATGACATAGGGAACATACGCGATTGTTTATGAATGAATGGAATTTAATGCTAAATTTGATATAAAGAGCCGATGATTTCCTGATCCAACTGCGCATGCGCGAGGTTGGTGCGTTCCAAACTTGATTGCGAAACATTCCAGACTTTATTGTCACGGGACAGGTGCGGCGCGCGCCATAGCGGCGCGCAGCACCCCGTAGAAAAGCCCTCGTTGCCGAGGGCTTTTCTGTTTTTTGTCCGCCAGGATCGTGCCGCGCTTGCCGGCTCAGCCGACGACGCCGAGCACCCAGCCGAGTGCTGCGCTCGCGATCACGACGGCCCATGGCGGCACGCGCCAGAACACCAGCGCGACGAACGCGACGAGCGCGGCGGCCAGGTCGCGCGGCGCGACGATCGTGTCGGTCCAGACCGGGTGATAGAGCGCGGCGAGCAGCAGCCCGACGACGGCCGCGTTCACGCCCGCGAGCGCGGCCTGCATGCGCGTGCTGCGGCGCAGGCGTTCCCAGAACGGCGCGGTGCCGGCAACGAGCAGGAACGACGGCGCGAAGATCGAGACGAGCGCGATCGTGCCGCCGAGCCAGCCGTTCGGCGCATCGCGCAGCGAAGCGCCGAGGAATGCCGCGAACGTGAACAGCGGCCCCGGCACGGCCTGCGCGAGCCCGTAGCCGGCGAGGAACGCCGAATCGCCGACCCAGCCGGGCGCGACCACGGCCGCCTGCAGCAGCGGCAGCACCACGTGCCCGCCGCCGAACACGAGCGCGCCCGTGCGGAAGAACGCATCGACGACGGCAAGCGTATCGGAGCGGAGCACACGTGCCGCGAACGGCAGCGCGACGAGCAGCGCCGCGAACAGCGCGAGCCACAGCGCGCCGGCGCGGTGCGATACGTGCAGCGGCAACGGCTCGTGGGCGTCGCGCGCCGGCTGCGGCAGCAGGACGAGACCGGCCGCACCGGCCGCGACGATCACCGCAACCTGCGTCCACGCGGCCGGCGCGAGCAGCGCGATGCATGCGGCCGCGGCCATCAGCGTGACGCGGCGCGCATCCGGGCACAGCGTGCGCGCCATGCCCCAGACGGCTTGCGCGATCACCGCGACCGACACGATGCGCAGCCCGTGCAGCGCGCCGGCTTCGATCGGCGCGCCCGTCGCGTGAACGCCGAGCGCGAACAGCATCATCAGCAGCGCCGACGGCAGCGTGAAGCCGAGCCACGCGGCGAACATCCCCGCATAGCCGGCGCGCGCGAGGCCGATCGCCATCCCGACCTGGCTGCTCGCTGGCCCCGGCAGGAACTGGCACAGCCCGACGAGATCCGCATACGTGCGCTCGGTGAGCCAGCGGCGCCGCGTGACGAATTCGGCGCGGAAGTAGCCGAGATGCGCGACCGGGCCGCCGAACGACGTAAGGCCGAGCCGCAGGAATGCGACGAACACGGGCCATGGATGACGGAAAGGGGCGGGGACGGTCGATGTGTTCAAGACAGGGTACGGGATAGGCGGAGCGAGCCGACACGATAGCGCAACGCGGCGACGGCGGGGTGTCGCGTGGCGGCCGTTGCGCGACGTTCAGTGCATATCGCCGGCCAGCCCGCTCGCGCGGCGCAGCGCGTCGATGTCGACGAGTTCGATCTCGCCGACATGCAGCCGCACGACACCGTCGGCCTGCAGCGCCTTCAGCAGCTGGTTGGTGGTCTGCCGCGTCAGCGACAGCATCGACGCCAGCGTTTCCTGCGACAGCCGCACGCGCGTGCGCCCGGCGCTGATGCCGCCGTAGCCTTCGGCGATCATCAGCAGGCGTGCGGCGAGCCGCTGCGCGGCCGGCATCACGCTCATCGATTCGACGGTGAGGAAGCTCAGGCGCAGCTTCTGCGCCATCAGCAGCGCGAACTGCCGCCAGTATTGCGGCGTCGCGTCGAGCATCGCGAGCAGCGCGGCCTGCGGCACGTGCAGCAGCAGCGCGTCGTCGAGCGCGATCGCGTCGTGCGTGCGCGGCTGGCCGTCGAACAGCGCGATTTCGCCGAACCACGTGACGGGCTCGGCGACCGTCAGCAGCGCTTCCTTGCCCTGCGGATCGACCGCACCTATCGTGAGTGAACCGGCCAGTACCGCATACAGCCCGCACGGCGGGTCGCCGCGTCGGAACAGCGCGTGGCCGGCCGGCAGGCGGCGCAGCGCCGCACGGGCGAGCAGGTCCGCGCGCAACGCGGGCGGCAGCGCGGCGAACCACGGGTTCGCCTCGATCTGCGGCACGTAGGGGGCGAGCGACGAAGGCATGGGCACGCGATGTCGGGTAGCTGACAGAGGTTCTCGGGCGTGACGCGCATCATAGCGCTCAACGACCGACCAGGAGACGCGATGAAGACGCTCGAAGACCATCTTTCCCAGTATGCGGCCTACCATCGCGACGCGCGCAACATCGCGACGCATCTGGTCGGCATTCCGATGATCGTGTTCGCGGTCGAGGTGCTGCTGTCGCGGCCGGCGATCGGCATGCTGGCCGGCATCGCGCTGTCGCCGGCGCTGCTGCTCGCCGTCGCGTTCGCGGTGTTCTACCTGCGTCTCGACCTGCGGTTCGGGATCGTGATGACCGTGCTGTTCGCACTCGGCCTGTGGGCCGCGCAGGCGCTCGCGTTGCTGCCGACCGCGCAATGGCTCGGCATCGGCATCGGTGCGTTCGTCGTCGGCTGGATCGTGCAGTTCGTCGGGCACTGGTTCGAAGGGCGCAAGCCCGCATTCGTCGACGATCTGGTCGGCCTGATGGTCGGGCCGCTGTTCGTCGTGGCCGAAGTCGCGTTCTTCGCGGGGCTGCGCGGCGACGTGCGCCGCGAAGTCGAGCGGCGGGCCGGACCCGTGCACGGCGGCGCGCACTCGCATGTCTGACTCGATCCGCTCGCGCGCGAAGTGCGGGCCGCGTAGGGCCGGTTCTGCGCGATCGTTGCGTGGGCGGCGCGCGACGCCACAGGCGGGGCGCAGCGGCTAAGATGCGGGGTGCGTCATACGACGCCTATGCGGAGCAATCGCCATGGTGGATCGCCCTACTCTCGACGCCTACGATGCCCATGCCGCGCAATATGCGCAGGACTGGCTCGACCAGGCCGCGCCCGACGACATGTACGCGCTGCTCGAACAGCATTTCTCGCCGGGGCCGACCGCGGACGTCGGCTGCGGAGCGGGGCGCGACACGGCCTGGCTCGCTTCGCGCGGCTTCGACGTACGCGGTTACGACGCGAGTGCCGCGCTGCTCGACGAGGCGCGGCGGCGCCATCCCGACCTGAGCTTCGAGCTGGCCGCACTACCGGCGCTGGCCGGCGTGCCGTCCGGCGCGTTTCGCAACGTGCTGTGCGAGACGGTCGTCATGCATCTCGAACAGGCGGACGCGGCGGCCGCCGCCGCACGGCTGGCCGATCTCCTGATGCCGGGCGGCACGTTGTACCTGAGCTGGCGGGTGGCCGGAACCGGCGCGCTGCGCGACGAGCGCGGTCGCCTCTATACGCCGCTCGACTCCGCACGGATGCGTGCGGCGCTCGGCGCCGGCATGCACGTGATCGACGAGCACGAGGTTGTCAGCGCGTCGTCCGGCAAACGCGTGCACCGGCTGATCGTGCGCAAGCTGGCCGCCGCCGCGTGAAGGCGGCGCGCGGTCGCGTTCATTCGCGGTTGAGCGCCGCCTCCCAGTTGATGTCGACGCAGAGCACCTGCATGCCGGCCGCGGCGGGCGCGGCGACCGATGCGGTCACGCACAGGTGCGCCTCGTTGATCGACAGGTAGGGCGGTGTCAGATGCACACGGCCCGGCGCGCGCATCGCGTCGATGAAGTACGGGCGGCGCTCCCAGCTCGCACCTTCGGAATGCAGCAGCGGCCGGAAGCGCTTGGCGCGCTGCGACACGCTGCCGCGCGCGAGCACGTTGTCGCCGATCTGGCGCCCCGATGCGTCGAGCAGGAAGCAGCGCGCGGTTTCGGGCAGCCCGAGCACGGCGGCGGCCGCATCGGTGAGCGATTCGCCCGCAGCGAGCTTCCGGCTCGCTTCCTCGAGCGCGGCGACATACGGTGCGAGCCGTTCCGCCTGCGTGCGCTCACGTTGCGCGACGCGCAGCCGCAGCGCGGCCGACAGCGTATCCATGCAGCCCGCCGCAGCCTGCGGTTGTACGGGGTCGACGCTCGGCCCCGCGAAATACTGGCCCTGCACGAAATCGACGTTGCACTCGAGTGCGATCAGTGCGTCGCGCTCGGTCGCGAGGCCGCCCATCAGCACGAGCTGGCCGGATTCGTGCAGCAGCGACACGAGCCCCGGCAGCACGCGTTCGAGATGCGAGTGCTCGCTCGCCTGCGCGAGGATGCCGCGGTCGAGCGTGACGATGTCGGGATGCAGGTGCCACACGCGGTCGATGTTCGAATGCTTCGCACCGAACCCGCCGAGCGCGATCAGGAAGCCGGCCTTGCGCAGCCCGTCGACGATCGCCGCGTAGCGCGGCGTCTCGCCGCCCGCCTGCTCGGGCACCTCGAGCACCACGCGGTGCGGCGGCAGCCCGAGCGCCTTCAGGTTCGCGAGCAGCGCGTCGCCGTAGACGGTGTCCATCAGCGCGGCCGGATGCAGGCTCAGGAAGAGCCATTCGTCGTGACTGTCGAACGCGTGGAAATTGCCGAGATGCAGCGATTCGGCGAGCCGGCCGAGTTCGAGCAGGTCGCCGCGCCGTGCCGCCTGCGTGAACACCTCGTGCGACGCCACCTGGCGGCTTTCCTCGTCGTGCGCGCGCAGCGATGCGTGATAGCCGATCGCGCGGCGGTGCGACACCGAGAAAACGGGCTGGAACACGCTGAACACGGTGTAGCCGCCGTACAGCACGGTGCGCCGGTTCCCGTCGTCGCCGGCGACGGGGCGGGGCGGCTGAAAGCCGGGGGGATCGATTTCGATCATGCTCATGATGTCGGCCGAAGGAAGACTGCCAGTTTACCTAGAGAATAGGTGAGCAAGAAGCATGCACGGCATCGTGCCTCATGCGGCGGCCCGTCGCGGCCGATGGGCGGGATATCGCAGCGCGCATTGCAGGGGCGGGCTGCACCGAGATGGTGCGCGCGGTGGCGGTGCGGTGCCCGAAACGGCGCGCACCGCGCGTCACGCGCGCTCGGACGGATCGGTCTTGCGCGCGGTGCTGCGGATCTCGGGCGCGAGCTGCGCGAAGATCCACGCGGACGCGGCCGTGATGATCCCGACGCAGATGAACGTCGCATGGAACGCCGGCAGCGTGTTGCTCGGCGTCACGGTGCGCAGCATGCCGGTGAACGTTGCGAGCAACGCGCCGGCGACCGTGACGCCGAGGCTCATCGACAGCATCTGCACGAGCGAGAACAGGCTGTTGCCGCTGCTCGCGCCGCCCGTGCCGAGATCCTTCAGCGTCAGCGTGTTCATCGCGGTGAACTGCATCGAGTTGAAGCCGCCGAACAGCGCGAGGTGCACGACCTTCACCCATACGGGCACCGTGTCGCGCATCAGCGCGAAGCTCGCCATCATCACGCCGACCATGATCGTGTTCGCAAGCAGCACCTTGCGGTAGCCGTGCTGCGTGATCAGCCGCGTGATGATCCGCTTCGAGAACATCCCGGCCGCCGCGACCGGCAGCATCATCAGCCCGGCCTCGAACGCCGAGTAGCCGAGGCTCACCTGCAGCAGCAGCGGGATCAGGTACGGCATCGCGCCGCTGCCGATCCGCGCGAACAGGTTGCCGAGCAGCCCGACGCTGAACGTGTGGATCCTGAACAGTTCGAGCGAGAAGATCGGTTGCGGCGCGCGCACCGCGTACAGCCCGTACGCGACGAAGCACGCGAGGCTCAGGATCAGCAGCACGAGCACGGCTGCGTGCTGCATGCCGAGATCGGCGAGCCCGTCGAGCGACAGCGAGATCGCGACCATGCCGATCGTCAGCAGCAGATAGCCCTTCAGGTCGAAGCGGCCGACGGCAGGGTTGCGCGAATCGGGCATCGAATAGAAGGTCGCGATGCAGCCCGCGACGCCGACCGGCACGTTGATCAGGAAGATCCAGTGCCACGACGCGATCTTCACGAGCCAGCCGCCGAGCGTCGGCCCGATCAGCGGCCCGATCAGGCCGGGAATCGCGACGAACGACAGCGCGGACAGGTAGCGTTCGGCCGGGAAGGTGCGAAGCACCGCGAGCCGCCCGACCGGCAGCAGCATCGCGCCGCCGACCCCCTGCACGACGCGGAACGCGACGAGCTGCGTCAGCGTATGCGCGTTCGCGCACAGCAGCGAGCCGAGCGAGAACACCAGGATCGCGCTGAAGAACACGCGCCGCGTGCCGAACGTATCGGCGAGCCAGCCCGACACGGGGATCATCACCGCCATCGTCAGCGAGTACGCGATCACGACCGACTGCATCCGCAGCGGCGATTCGCCGAGGCTCGCGGCCATCGACGGCAGCGCCGTGTTGACGATCGTCGCATCGAGCGTCTGCATGAAGAAGCCCGTCGCAACGAGCCAGAGCATCACGGTGAGGTTTTTTTCGCCGGGAGCGGCGGCGGGCGGGCTTTGGAACATGAAGGCGGGGCGGTGGCGCGGGACAGCCGACATTGTAGGGAAAGCCGCCGTGCCGTGCAGGTTCGGTGCGGAGCGCAGCGCGAAGTCCGGCCGGCGGATGCCCGTCCCCGTCGGTTGACCAGTACAGTTTAGTCGAAAGTGTCTGTAGCCGTATCTATCCGTGTGCTGCCACTGTCCGAAATACTGGAGGCATCGAACCCGTGCGACCAGGAGGCTGCCATGCGCGAACTGCGACTCTACGTGATGGACGGTGACGAGCCGGCCGGACGGTGGCGGATCGTCGATCGCACCGTACTCGAGGTGGCCGAAGGCGACGTCTGGGTGACCGTCGAGGGCCGCCCCGACGACCACTGGCTCGCTGCCGGCGATTCGCTGACGTTGATGTCCGGCATGCGCGTGTGGGTCAGCGCGGGGCCGCACGGCGCGACGTTCGCGTTCGGTCCGCTCGCGGTGCCGGCCGTGCGCGCCGCGCAGGCGTGGTGGCGGCCGCTCGTCGCATGGCGCGACGGCCGTCGTCACGCGGCCGCGTCGCTGCCGACGTAGCGCGCCCGGGGCCGGATCAGCTTGCCGTCCGCATATTGTTCGAGCGCATGCGCGATCCAGCCGGCCGTGCGGCCGGCCGCGAACAGCGTGAACGCCGCGCCGTCCGGCAGCGCGAGCGTGCGCTCCAGCACGGCGAGCGCGAAATCGATCGCCGGCCGCAGGCCCGTCGCCGCTTCGACGCGCGCGGCGAGCGCGCGCGCCATGTGCAGCGCCGGGCGGTCGGGCACTGCCGCGTGCAGTGCGTCGAGCAGCGCCAGCGCGCGCGGATCGCCGTCGGGATAGAGCGGGTGCGCAAAACCGGACAGGGCCGTGCGGCCGCCGTCCGCGCGTTCGTCGTGCGCCAGCCGCAGCGCGAGGTAGCGATCGAGGTCGGCGGCGCGGGCCGCTTCGTCGAGCAGCGTGCCCGCGCGGAACGTCTCGCCGCCGTGACGCGGGCCCGACAGCGCCGCGAGCCCGCCCGCGATCGCGCCGAACAGGTGAGTGCCGGTCGACGCGATGCAGCGCACCGCAAAGGTCGACGGATTCAGCTCGTGATCGGCGCACAGCACGAGCGCGCGGCGCAGCAGGTCGGCTTCGTCGCGCCGTCGCACGCGCCATGCGGCAGCGAGCTGCCGGTGCACGGGCGCGTCGCCCGGCGCGATGCCGGCGAGCGCGGCCGTCGCGACGCGCAGCAGCAGCGCGGCCGAATCGAGCTGCGCGTCGCGCCCCTGCGCCCACAGGCGCGGCAGCGCCGCCGCCGCGGCAGGCAGCAGGACCAGCGTGCGTTCGAGCGGCGCGAGATGCGCCCAGCGGCGCGCCCAGTCGTCCCACTGAGCGGCGTCGAAACCGGTCGATGCGAGCGACGCGGCAGCAAGCCGCGCGGGCGGGCACTCCCAGAGCCTTGCGGCCGTCTGTTCCAGCGTCGCCTCGTCGGCAAGCGCGATCGCATCGGCGCCGCGGTAGCGCAGGCGGCCGTCGGCGATCTGCGTGATCCGCGATTCGAGCACCGGCACGCCCCAGTCGAGCGACCGCTCGGCGACGCCGCCCGCGCGTTTCGCGTCGGCGCGGCGGCGCGCGAGCAGGCGCACCTCGTCCGCGTCGTAGCGGCGGCGCTTGGTCGCGCCGTCCGGCAGCGAGCGCAACAGCCCGCGGCTCACATACGCATAGAGCGTGCTCACGCTGACACCGAGGGTGCCGGCGGCTTCCTGCGCGCTGAGGGATGTCATGCCGGTCGCTCCTGTCGGGGTGCATGAAGTGCGGCCCCGCTACAACTATTCGTTATGTATTGATTCTCGCAATCAAGATTGATCGCGCCTGTCGCGAATTCTAGACTCGATTCCGTCTCCCCTCCGACGCTGACGCGCTCACTTCACCATGACACCCGAACTCGCATTGACACATCTGTGGCAACTCGCGCACGGCGACCGCGACGCGCTGGCCCGCGCGACCGTGACGGGCCGGGACCCGACGCTGCCGTCGACGTTCCATGTCGGCACGCTCGCCGCGGCGACGATCGCGGCCGCCGGGCTCGCGGCTGCCGAATGCCACCGGCTTCGCACGGGCGTCGCGCAATCCGTCGACGTGCCGGTGCGCGACGCGCTCGTCGCGTTCCGCAGCGAACGCTACCTGCGCGTGGACGATGGCCCGCCGCCGGAGTTGCGTCATCCGGTGACGGGCTTCTTCGAGACGCGCGACGGGCGCTGGATCCAGTTGCATGCGAATTTCCCGCATCACCTGCACGGAATCCTCGACGTGCTCGGTTGCGGCGCGCAGCCGACTGACGTCGCCGCGGCGATTCGCACGTGGGACGGCACGGCGCTCGATACCGCGCTGGCCGAGGCCGGCCTGTGCGCGGCATTGATCAGAACACCTGATGAATGGGCGGCGCATGAGCAGGCGCGCGCGATTGCGTCGCTGCCGATGTTCGAGATCGAGCGGATCGGCGACGCGCCGGTCGAGCCGATCGGCCGCGGCGAGGCGCGCCAGCCGCTCGCGGGCGTGCGCGTGCTCGATCTCACGCGCATCATCGCGGGGCCGGTCGCGGGCCGCACGCTGGCATCGCACGGCGCGCAGACGCTGCTCGTCAATGGCCCGCACCTGCCGAACATCGCGCCGCTCGTGATCGACAACGGGCGCGGCAAGCGTTCGACGTGGATCGATCTGCGCGAGGCGGCTGGCGTCGATGCGCTGCACGCGCTCGCACGCGACGCGGATGTGTTCCTGCAGTCGTACCGGCCCGGCGCGCTCGCGGCGCGCGGCTTCGCACCGCAGGCGCTGGCGGAGTTGCGGCCCGGCATCGTGTGCGTGTCGGTGTCCGCATACGGGCACGCGGGGCCGTGGGCGAAGCGGCGCGGCTTCGACAGCCTCGTGCAGTCGGCGAGCGGGATCGCGTGGCAGGAGCAGCAGGCCGCGCGTGCGAACGAACCGCGCCATCTGCCGTGCCAGGCGCTCGATCATGCGACGGGTTATCTCGCGGCGTTCGGCGCGATGATCGCGCTTGCGCGCCGGGCGCGCGAAGGGGGAAGCTGGCACGTGCGGCTGTCGCTCGCGCAGACGGGGCGCTGGCTGCAGTCGTTCGGCGCCGTGCCGGACGGCCTGCGGGCGCCCGATCTCGCGGCTGCCGACGTGCGTGACCGGATCGATCGCATCGCATCGCCGTTCGGCACGATCGATGCCGTGCGGCCGGCCGAGCGGTTGTCGGCGACGCCGCCGTCGTTCGCGCGGCCGCCCGTGCCGCTCGGCACCGACGATGCGTGCTGGCTGTGAGCGCCGGCGGCGTGGCTTGCGTTATTTGCGCAGCTCGACGACGAAGTCGTAGTAGTCGTTGCGGCAGTAGGTATCGGTCAGCTCGATCGCGCGCTGGTCCGACGTGTAGCCGATCCGCGTGATCAGCAGCAGCGCGTCGTGCGGCGCGATGCCCATCTGTTCGGCGATCTCGTCGGTCGCGTTGACTGCGCGGAAATGCTGCAGCGCGCGCACGATCGGCGTGCCGCGCGCTTCGAGATAGCTGTACAGCGAACCGCCGATCGCCTGCGGATCGGGGATCAGCGTCGCGGGGAACGTCGAGTTCTCGACGGCCATCACGATGCCGTCGGCGAGGCGCAGGCGTTTCAGGCGCGTAACCGACGCGGCCGGCGACAGTCCGAGCTGGATCACCTCGTCGCGGTTCGCGGGCTGGATCTCGCGCGCGATCCATTGCGAGCTCGGCTTGAAGCCGCGGCGCTCGAGCATTTCGCTGAAGCTCGACAGCCGCGACAGCGGATCCTCGTAGCGCGGCTGGATGAAGTTGCCCGCGCCCTGCGTGCGTCGGATCAGGCCCTGCTCGACGAGCAGCGCGATCGCCTTGCGTGCGGTGATGCGCGACACGCCGAGCGCATCGGACAGCACGCGCTCGGACGGCAGCGCCTCGCCGGCCGTCCAGCGGTTCTCGTGGATCGCGTCGCCGAGCTTGCGGGCGAGCTGCAGGTAGAGCGGCGTGTCGTTGTCGGGGTCGGGGCGCAGGTCCTGCCAGCGGTCGTCCGTGGGTGACTTCATGGAGTGGGTATCGATCAGATTGCGGCCATTCTAAGTCATCATGCGGCGCCGTTATAGCCGGTTTTTGCCTTGCGATAGGCCGGTGCCGCGCCGATTGACTACACTGATGCGTCGTATTCCATGCTTCGGCCGCGGTGCGCGGCCACGAATCCGCAGCGAGGCGCGCATGACAGACACGATCACCACGGTCGTCCTGCCGAACGGCGAGACGATTCCGAAGCTCGGCCAGGGCACCTGGGAAATGGGCGAGCGGCCGGCCCGCCGCGCGGACGAGATCGCCGCGCTGCGCGAAGGCGTCGAACTCGGGATGACGCTGGTCGACACCGCCGAGATGTATGGCGAAGGCGCGACCGAGGCGCTCGTCGGCGAGGCGCTCGCCGGCCTGCGCGACGACGTGTTTCTCGTCAGCAAGGTCTACCCGCACCATGCGAGCCGGCGCGGCGTCGCCGCCGCGTGCGACGCGAGCCTCAAGCGGTTGCGTACCGATCGGCTCGACCTGTACCTGCTGCACTGGCGCGGCTCGGTGCCGCTCGAGGAGACGGTCGAGGGCTTCGAGGCGCTGCGACGCGCGGGCAAGATCCGTCACTGGGGCGTGAGCAACTTCGATACGGCCGACATGGCCGAGCTCGTCGACGACGCGGGCGGCGACGCGTGCGCGACCAACCAGATCCTCTACAACATCGCGCGGCGCGGCCCGGAATTCGACCTGCTGCCGTGGCTCGCCGAACACCGGATGCCTGCGATGGCGTACAGCCCGGTCGATCACGGACGGTTGCCGAAGCGCTCGCCGCTCGACGAGATCGCCCGGCAGCGCGGCGTGTCGGTGATACGCGTCGCGCTGGCATGGGTGCTCGCGCAGCCGGGCGTATTCGCGATTCCGAAGGCGTCGCGGATCGAACATGTGCGGGACAACCGTGCCGCGCTCGATTTCGTGTTGAGCGATGACGAGCGCGCGCAGCTTGACGCGTACTTCCGTGCGCCGCGCAGCAAGCGCGCGCTCGAGATGCTCTGACGGCACCCGGCCGGGCAACGCTTCCGGTCAGTGGCGGCCTCCGGACGATCCGCCGTTACCGTGACCGCCGCCATTGCCGACACCGTTGGCACCGCCATTGCCGGCGCCACCACTGCCGTTGCCGTTGCCATTGCCGCCGCCGTTGCCGTGACCACCGTTGCCGCCGGCGCCACTGCCGCTACCGCCGCCGTTACCCGTGCCGCCACTGCCGTTGCCACCGCCGTTGCCGTGACCACCGTTGCCGCCGGCGCCGCTGCCGTTACCGCCGCCGTTACCTGTGCCGCCTCCGTTGCCACCGCCGTTGCCGTGACCACCGTTGCCGCCGGCGCCGCTGCCGTTACCGCCGCCGTTACCTGTGCCGCCTCCGTTGCCACCGCCATTGCCGTGGCCACCGTTGCCGCCAGCGCCACTGCCGTTACCGCCACCGTTACCCGCGCCGCCTCCGTTGCCACCGCCATTGCCGTGGCCACCGTTGCCGCCAGCGCCACTGCCGTTACCGCCGCCGTTACCTGTGCCGCCCCCGTTGCCACCGCCATTGCCGTGGCCACCGTTGCCGCCAGCGCCACTGCCGTTACCGCCGCCGTTACCTGTGCCGCCCCCGTTGCCACCGCCATTGCCGTGGCCACCGTTGCCGCCAGCGCCACTGCCGTTACCGCCGCCGTTACCTGTGCCGCCCCCGTTGCCACCGCCATTGCCGTGGCCACCGTTGCCGCCAGCCCCACTGCCATTACCGCCGCCGTTACCTGTGCCGCCTCCGTTGCCACCGCCATTGCCGTGGCCACCGTTGCCGCCAGCGCCACTGCCATTACCGCCGCCGTTACCCGCGCCGCCGCCGCCATTACCGTGACTGCCGTTACCGTTGCCGCCACCGTCGCCATGGCTACCATGTCCGCCATGGCCTCCGCTACCGGAGGTACCGCCACCCGAAGTGCCGCCACCCGAAGTGCCGCCACCCGAAGTGCCGCCACCCGAAGTGCCGCCACCCGAAGTGCCGCCACCCGAAGTGCCGCCACCCGAAGTGCCGCCACCCGAAGTGCCGCCACCCGAAGTGCCGCCACCCGAAGTGCCGCCACCCGAAGTACCGCCACCCGAAGTACCGCCACCCGAAGTACCGCCACCCGAAGTGCCACCACCCGAAGTGCCGCCACCCGAAGTACCGCCACCCGAAGTGCCGCCACCCGAAGTGCCGCCACCCGAAGTGCCGCCACCCGAAGTGCCGCCACCCGAAGTACCGCCACCCGAACCACTGTTACCTGACGCATTGCCTCCGCGGCCCGTGCCACCCGTGCCGCCGGACGTTGCGCCTGTCGCTCCGCCGACACCGGCAGGTCCGACAGCGCCGTTTCCGCTATTTCCGCCGCTCCCACTCCCACTCCCGCCGCCGGGGTTGCCGCCACTGCCGCTCGCACCGGCGCCGTGACCGCCGATGCCACCGCCCGCATAGACGAGCGCAGCGCACGCAGCCGGATTGGCCGCGCACGACGAAGCGTCCTCGACCAGCATCATGACGGGGTCAGCGTTGGCGTTCGCGTCGGGCGCGGAGTCAGGCGCCGCGTTCTGCGCGACTGCATACGAGCAGCAGCACGCAAACGCGGCTGCGGCCATCAAGGTCGCGCGATAGCACCGTCCCGCCGCGCGGAACGGCTGTTTTGTCTTCAGCATCATGGCCTCCCAATGCGCGCGATGCCTCGTCGCCGCGCGGCTATCTACGTGTGGTGCAGGGGGCCAGTAAAGATTCGTTGTCCTTTCGGTGGCCGATTGCCTTCGGGCTGGCGCTTGAAGCCAGCTGCGAACGCGGATCGGCACGCGGGCCCGCCGTGCGGGGCCCTATCTGCGAGATTCGTGCCATCGGCCGCTTACGCTCGTGGCACAAGGCGCGCGCATGCATGCGACGGCGCATGAAACGTCGTTGCGGGAGTTTTGTTTCCGAAATGAAACGTCTGAACGATGCTCAGCGCGCCGGCGCGTCGGCCGCGCGCTGCCAGCGGTGGAACAGGATCGATGCGATCCAGCAGACGAGGAACAGCGCGACGATGCCGTAGCCGATCGAGCCGAAGCGTTCGCCGAGCGCATCGAGCGCGTCGCGCACCGGGCCCGTCAGCGACAGCTTGTCGGCGAGCAGGCCGGCCGCCTCGATCCCGCCGATCGCAAGCGCGACGGCCGCCGACACGAACGTGATGCTCGCGTTGTAGAGCAGCTTGCGCTGCGGATCGTCCATCGCCCAGCCGTACGCATGAATCATCAGCACGTTGTCGGTCGAATCGATCAGCGTCATGCCGGCGGTGAACAAGGCGGGAAACAGCATGACCGTATAGACCGGCAGTCCCTGGCTCGCCTGTGCGGCTGCGATCGCGAGCAGGCCGATTTCGGTTGCAGTATCGAAACCTAACCCGAACAGCACGCCGACCGGATACATGTGCCAGCTCTTCGACACGAACCGGAACAGCGGGCGCAGCAGCCGCGACACGAATCCGGCCGGGCGGTGCACGTGCGGCGCGCCGTGCGCATGCTCCGGCGCGGCTCGATAACGCCGCCACACGTCGCGCAGGATCATCAGGTTCACGCATGCGAGCACGAGCAGGAAGGTGGCCGACACCGCCGTGCCGATCGTGCCGCCGATCTCGCGGAACGCATCGAACCGGTCGCGCAGCGCGAACGCGGTCAGCGCGATGCCGAGCGTCGCGACGATCACGATCGTCGAATGGCCGAGCGAGAAGAACAGCCCGACGCTCACCGGACGCTGGCCGTCCTGCATCAGCTTGCGCGTCGCGACGTCGATCGCCGCGATGTGATCGGCGTCGACCGCATGACGCAGCCCGAGCCCGTACGCGATCGCCGCGGTGCCGAGTAGCAGCGGATGGTTGCGCAGCACCGCGAGCGCCCACAGCCAGACGGCGACGTTCGCGGCGATCAGGCCGGCATAGAGCATCAGCAGACGGCGCAGGGCAGGGGTGGGCGGCGGCATCGGGACGGTTCCATCAGACGAATCGCATGTCATTGTGGCATGCGAAAAAAAACGCGTGACGGGCCGATCAAAAAGCCGCGGGCGGTGCGCATCGGACAAAAAAAGCCCGTCCGGCGGAACCGGACGGGCTCAGCATGATGCGCGGCAGGGCGCAAGCGCCCGGCGCTTACTTCGTCTTCGCGTTGATCACGCCTTCCGATACGTTGGCCGGCGTTTCCGCGTAGTGCTTGAACTCCATCGAGTACGTCGCGCGGCCCTGCGTGGCCGAACGCAGCGACGTCGAATAGCCGAACATCTCCGCGAGCGGCACTTCGGCGCGCACGAGCTTGCCGCCGCCGCCCGCGATGTCCTCCATCCCCTGCACGATGCCGCGCCGGCTCGACAGGTCGCCCATCACGTTGCCCATGAAATCCTCGGGCGTCTCGACCTCGACGGCCATCATCGGCTCGAGCAGCACGGGCTTCGCGCGGCGCATCGCTTCCTTGAACGCCATCGAGCCGGCCATCCGGAACGCGTTTTCGTTCGAATCGACGTCGTGGTACGAACCGAACGTCAGGTGCACCTTCACGTCGACGACCGGGTAGCCCGCGAGCACGCCGCTCTTCAGCGTTTCGGTGATGCCCTTGTCGACGGCCGGGATGAATTCGCGCGGAATCACGCCGCCCTTGATCTCGTCGAGGAACTCGTAGCCCTTGCCAGGGTTCGGCTCGAGCGTGATCACCGCGTGGCCGTACTGGCCGCGGCCGCCCGACTGCTTGACGAACTTGCCCTCGACGTCGGACGCGGTCGTGCGCACCGTCTCGCGATACGCGACCTGCGGCTTGCCGACCGTCGCTTCGACGCCGAATTCGCGCTTCATCCGGTCGACCAGGATTTCGAGGTGGAGCTCGCCCATCCCCGAAATGATCGTCTGGCCGGACTCTTCGTCCGTCTGCACGCGGAACGACGGGTCTTCCTGCGCCAGGCGGTTCAGCGCGAGGCCCATCTTTTCCTGGTCGGCCTTCGTCTTCGGCTCGACGGCCTGCGAGATCACCGGCTCCGGGAATTCCATCTTCTCGAGGATGATCGGCTTGGTCGGATCGCACAGCGTGTCGCCCGTCGTCGCTTCCTTCAGGCCGACGGCCGCCGCGATGTCGCCCGCGCGCACTTCCTTGATTTCCTTGCGTTCGTTCGCATGCATCTGCAGGATCCGGCCGAGCCGTTCCTTCTTGTCCTTCGTCGCGTTGAGCACCGTGTCGCCGGATTCGACGACGCCCGAATACACGCGGAAGAAGATCAACTGGCCGACGAACGGGTCGGTCATGATCTTGAACGCGAGCGACGAGAACGGCTCGTCGTCGCTCGGGTGACGTTCCGCCGGCTTTTCCGGATCGGCGAAGTCGTGGCCGAGGATCGCCGGCACGTCGACCGGCGACGGCAGGTAGTCGATCACCGCATCGAGCATCGCCTGCACGCCCTTGTTCTTGAACGCGCTGCCGCACAGCATCGGCACGATCTCGTTCGCGATCGTGCGCTTGCGCAGCGCGGCCTTGATCTCGTCCTCGGTCAGCGATTCGTGGTCGTGCAGGTACTTCTCGAGCAGTTCCTCGCTCGCTTCCGCCGCGGCCTCGACCATCTTCTCGCGCCATTCGTGCGCAAGCTCGACGAGATTCGCGGGGATCTCCTCGTACGAGAACTTCACGCCCTGGCTTTCGTCGTCCCAGACGATCGCCTTCATCTTCACGAGATCGACGACGCCCTGGAAATGATCTTCCGCGCCGACCGGAATCTGGATCGGCACGGCGACGCCCTTCAGGCGCTCGCCGATCTGCCGCTGCACGCGGAAGAAATCGGCGCCGACGCGGTCCATCTTGTTGACGAACGCGATGCGCGGCACCTTGTACTTGTTCGCCTGGCGCCACACGGTTTCGGACTGCGGCTGCACGCCGCCGACCGAGTCGTAGACCATGCACGCGCCGTCGAGCACGCGCATCGAGCGTTCGACCTCGATCGTGAAGTCGACGTGGCCCGGGGTATCGATGATGTTGATCCGGTGTTCCGGATAGTTGCCGGCCATGCCTTTCCAGAAGGCGGTGGTCGCCGCCGACGTGATCGTGATGCCGCGTTCCTGCTCCTGCTCCATCCAGTCCATCGTGGCCGCGCCGTCGTGCACTTCACCGATCTTGTGGCTCACGCCGGTATAAAACAGGATGCGCTCGGTCGTCGTGGTCTTGCCGGCATCGATGTGAGCGCTGATCCCGATATTGCGATAGCGCTCGATGGGGGTTTTGCGGGGCACGTGAACCTCCTGGTGGTTCGGATCGTAAGCGGGCAGGCTGGGCCGGCCCGGGTTTGGAACAAGCGAGACTTAAAGCATAGCGCTTGCGCGTGGCTTTTGCAGATGCGGCCGGCGCCGGCGGAATCAAGCCGGGCGGCGCGCGGCCGGCGAAAAAAAAGCCGGCGCGCACGGGCGGCCGGCTTCGGTCGGGGTGCGGCGCGAGGCCGCGGACCGCCGTTATTGGGCCTTCGGCAGGCCTTCGAGCTTCATGCCGGGTTTGATGCCCTTCGCGGCGAACCAGCCCTTGCCCATTTCGAGCGCGTAGACGCCGTTGTTGCGCGGGCAGTGGTTGTCGGTCGTCTCTGCCTTCATCTCGTCGATGTCGGTGATCGTGCCGTCCGCGCGGATGAACGCGATCGACAGCGGGATCAGCGTGTTCTTCATCCAGAAGCAGTGCACGGCATTCTCGTTGAACACGAACAGCATGCCTTCGTTCGGCGCAAGCTGCGAACGGTACATCAGCCCCTGTTCGCGGTCGGCGTCGTTCGCGGCGACGGCTGCATCGATCACGTACATGCCGGCGCGCAGCTTCACGTGCGGGAACTCGCTCGGCTGCTTGGCGCCGGGCGGCATCTGGGCGCTGGCGGCCTGCATGCCGAGCGCGAGGACGGCGAGCGCGGCGGGAAACACGGCGGCGCGCGCAAGGCGGCCGAGCGACGAGCGCAGGGAGAATTGCACAGCAAGGCTCCTATCTGGAAAACGAGACCCGCATGGTACGCGATGCGCGCCGGCGGGCACAAAAAAGAAAAGGCAGATCGCCTTGCGGTGATCTGCCTTTCAACGCCGTAAGAACGGCAAGACTGCGTGTTCTTGACTGCGTTATTACAACTTGCTTGCTTAGTTCGAAGCAGCTGCCGGGGCTTCGGCTTCGCTAGCTGCCTTCTTAGCAGCGTGGTGCTTCTTAGCAGCGTGGTGCTTCTTGTGCGTTGCCTTCTTAGCCGGTGCCGAAGCAGCTTCTGCCGGAGCAGCAGCAGCCGGAGCGGCCGGAGCCGAAGCTTGTGCGAAAGCAGCCGTTGCGAAGAGACCAGCGACCAGAGCGGCGATCAGTTTGTTCATGTTGTGTTCCTCAGCTTTAGTTAATTAACCAAATGACCCGGCATTGGAGTCATGACGTCTAACGGTGCCATCCACCTTTCGGTTGACAGACGCTTCGAGAAATTTCTCTTTGCGCTGCGGGCGTCGAATCGTATTCGAAAAAAGACGTCGCTTTCGTGACGCAAACACGTTCGGCTGCCGATACCGGATAGCTCAGGGTGGCATCTGCGTGGTTTAACGCGCGATCTTTGCAGGCGGTTGACGAAAAAGACGACGAAAAAAATCGGGCGTCCCGAATCCGTCATCCGGCGTGCGCGAAACCGTCCCACGGCGCGCGCGGCGGCAGCGTGATTGTTTCGCCTGGTGCAATGCCGAGTGCGAATATATCCAGCGCGCCGATGCCGACGCGCACCAGACGCAACGTCGGGAAGCCGACGGCCGCCGTCATCCGGCGCACCTGCCGATTCTTGCCTTCGGTGATCGCGAGCTCGATCCACGTGGTCGGGATCGCGGCGCGGTAGCGGATCGGCGGGTTGCGCGGCCACAGCGCGTCGGGCGGCTCGATGAATTCGGCGCGGCACGGGCGCGTCACGTAGTCGCCAAGATCGACGCCGCGCGCGAGCGCCTTCAGGTCGGCCGGGCCGGGCGCACCCTCGACCTGCGCCCAGTAGCGCTTGACGAGCTTGTGGCGCGGCTCCGCGATGCGCGCCTGCAGCGCGCCGTCGTCGGTGAGCAGCAGCAAACCCTCGCTGTCCGCGTCGAGCCGGCCGGCCGCATAGACACCGGGCGTTTTTACCCAGTCGCCGAGCGACGGCCGCGTCTCGTGCGCGGAAAACTGGCAAATCGTGCCGAACGGCTTGTTGAGGGCGATCAGGTTCATGGCGGGGCGTCCGCCCGGCGCGCCGCGGGAGGCGGGCAGAGCGGTCTATGGCAAATGGCGGAATCTTAATGCATAATACGGAACGGCAAGTCCTCTGTCTTATATAAGACATAAGTGAGGTCTTGATACGCAGTGCCGCGCTTCATGCCGAAGTGCCCGGTTGGGGCGCTAGAATAGCGGCTCGCTGTTGCCGTCACGGGGTGGCCAAGCCGCGACCCCCGCCGCGCGCGCAGCTTCGACCAGCATCACCTGCTCAGCCACGTCACTGGAGTCGATCATGCCGTATCAGCACATCAAGGTTCCGGAAGGCGGTGACAAGATCACCGTCAACAAGGACTTCTCGCTCAACGTTTCCGATCAGCCGATCATTCCCTATATCGAAGGCGACGGTACGGGCTTCGATATCACGCCGGTCATGATCAAGGTCGTCGATGCGGCGGTCGCGCATGCCTACAAGGGCAAGCGCAAGATCCACTGGATGGAGATTTTCGCGGGCGAGAAGGCGACGAAGGTGTACGGTCCGGACGTGTGGCTCCCGGACGAAACGCTGCAGGTGCTGAAGGAATACGTGGTGTCGATCAAGGGGCCGCTCACGACACCGGTCGGCGGCGGCATCCGTTCGCTGAACGTCGCGCTGCGCCAGGAACTCGACCTGTACGTGTGCCTGCGCCCGGTCCAGTACTTCAAGGGTGTGCCGTCGCCGGTGCGCGAGCCGCAAAAGATCGACATGGTGATCTTCCGCGAGAACTCGGAAGACATCTACGCAGGCATCGAATGGGCCGCGGGCTCCGAGCAGGCGAAGAAGGTGATCAAGTTCCTGCAGGACGAGATGGGGGTGAAGAAGATCCGCTTCCCGGAAACCTCGGGGATCGGCGTCAAGCCAGTGTCGACCGAAGGCACCGAGCGCCTCGTGCGCAAGGCGATCCAGTACGCGATCGACAACGACCGCAAGTCGGTCACGCTGGTGCACAAGGGCAACATCATGAAGTTCACGGAAGGCCTGTTCCGTGACGCCGGCTACGCGCTCGCACAGAAGGAATTCGGCGGCGAGCTGATCGACGGCGGCCCGTGGATGCGCGTGAAGAACCCGAAGACGGGTAACGAGATCGTGATCAAGGATTCGATCGCCGACGCGTTCCTGCAGCAGATCCTGCTGCGTCCAGCCGAATACGACGTGATCGCGACGCTGAACCTGAACGGCGACTACATCTCCGACGCGCTGGCCGCGCAGGTCGGCGGCATCGGGATCGCGCCGGGCGCGAACCTGTCGGATTCGGTCGCGATGTTCGAGGCGACGCACGGCACCGCGCCGAAGTACGCGGGCAAGGATTACGTGAACCCGGGTTCCGAGATCCTGTCGGCGGAAATGATGCTGCGCCATCTCGGCTGGACGGAAGCGGCCGACACGATCATCGCGTCGATGGAGAAGTCGATTCTGCAGAAGCGCGTCACGTACGACTTCGCGCGCCTGATGGAAGGCGCGACGCAGGTGTCGTGCTCGGGCTTCGGCGAAGTGCTGATCGAGAACATGTAAGTCCCCTTCCGGGGTGGCCGGAGCGTTTCCGGCCGCCCCGGCGCCTACTGCCGGCGCCGGGGCGTTTCGTGGATGGCAGGTTTGTTGGCAGGGCGGTCCGGCATGCGGGCCGCGGCGCCGCGATGCGGCCCGGATGCCCTGCAAGGTAGAACATGACGGCCCTCGCAATACCACCGCCCGGCTGAGCCGGCGCGGCCCCGTTCGCGACCGATCCGGTCGCCCCTCCGCCGGTTACCGCCGGCGATCTTCAGTTCCAATATTCACGTAGCAACGCATCGACCATGTCCACTTCGCCCAAGATCATCTATACCCTCACCGACGAAGCGCCCGCGCTCGCGACCTATTCGCTGCTGCCGATCGTCAAGGCCTTCACGCGTTCGTCCGGCGTCGCCGTCGAAACGCGCGACATCTCGCTCGCGGGCCGCATCGTCGCGGCATTCGCAGACATCCTGCCGCCGGAGCAGAAGGGTTCCGACGATCTGGCCGAGCTGGGCCAGCTCACGCTGAAGCCGGAAGCGAACATCATCAAGCTGCCTAACATCAGCGCGTCGGTGCCGCAGCTCAAGGCCGCGATTGCCGAACTGCAGGCGCAGGGCTACAAGCTGCCGGCCTATCCGGAAGACCCGTCGACCGACGAGGAAAAGGCCGTCAAGGCCCGCTACGACAAGATCAAGGGCAGCGCGGTGAACCCGGTGCTGCGCGAAGGCAACTCCGACCGCCGCGCGCCGCTGTCGGTCAAGAACTACGCACGCAAGCATCCGCACAAGATGGGTGTGTGGCAGGCCACGTCGAAGGCGCACGTCGCGCACATGAGCGAAGGCGACTTCTACGGCAGCGAGAAGTCGGCGCTGATCGCCGATGCAGGCAGCGTGAAGATCGAGCTCACGACGACCGACGGCGCGAAGAAGGTGCTGAAGGAAAAGACGGCCGTGAAGGCCGGTGAAGTCATCGACGCATCGGTGATGAGCCGCAACGCGCTGCGCAGCTTCATCGAAGCACAGATCGCCGATGCGAAGGCGCAGGGCGTGCTGTTCTCGGTGCACCTGAAGGCGACCATGATGAAGGTCTCCGATCCGATCCTGTTCGGCCATTTCGTGTCGGTGTTCTACCGTGACGCGCTCGCGAAGCACGCGGACGTGCTGGCGCAGGTCGGTTTCAACCCGAACAACGGGATCGGCGATCTGTACGCGCGCCTGAAGGACCTGCCGGCCGACACGCGCGAAGCGATCGAAGCCGACGTCAAGGCCGAATACGCGGTGCGCCCGCGCCTCGCGATGGTCAACTCGGACAAGGGCATCACGAACCTGCACGTGCCGAGCGACGTGATCGTCGACGCGTCGATGCCGGCGATGATCCGCGAGTCGGGCTGCATGTGGGGCCCGGACGGCGCGCTGTACGACGCGAAGGCCGTGATTCCGGACCGCTGCTACGCGGGCGTCTACCAGGCCGTGATCGAGGACTGCAAGCAGCACGGCGCATTCGATCCGGTCACGATGGGCAGCGTGCCGAACGTCGGCCTGATGGCGCAGGCGGCCGAAGAATACGGTTCGCACGACAAGACGTTCCAGATCCCGGCGGACGGCGTCGTGCGCGTCACCGACGAAGCCGGCAACGTGCTGCTCGAGCATGCGGTCGAGTCGGGCGACATCTGGCGCATGTGCCAGACGAAGGACGCGCCGGTGCAGGACTGGGTCAAGCTGGCGGTGAACCGCGCCCGCGCGACCGGCGCACCGGCTGTGTTCTGGCTCGATCCGGCGCGCGCGCACGATGCGCAGATCATCGCGAAGGTCGAACGCTACCTGAAGGATCACGACACGAACGGCCTCGACATCCGCATCATGACGCCGGAAGACGCGACGCGTTTCTCGCTCGAGCGCATCCGCGCGGGCAAGGACACGATCTCGGTCACCGGCAACGTGCTGCGCGACTACCTGACCGACCTGTTCCCGATCATGGAGCTCGGCACCAGCGCGAAGATGCTGTCGATCGTGCCGCTGATGGCTGGCGGCGGGATGTTCGAGACGGGGGCGGGCGGTTCCGCGCCGAAGCACGTGCAGCAGTTCGTCGAGGAAGGCTTCCTGCGCTGGGATTCGCTCGGCGAATTCCTCGCGCTGGCTGCGTCGCTCGAACACCTCGGCCATGCTTACCAGAACCCGAAGGCGGTCGTGCTCGCGAAGACGCTCGACCAGGCGACCGGCAAGTTCCTGGACGAGAACAAGTCGCCGGCGCGCAAGGTCGGCGGTCTCGACAACCGCGGCAGCCACTTCTACCTGTGCCTGTACTGGGCGCAGGCGCTCGCCGAGCAGACCGAGGACGCCGCGCTGAAGGCGCAGTTCGAAGGCGTGGCGAAGGCGCTGTCCGACAGCGAAGCGCGCATCCTGGAAGAACTGGCGGCCGCGCAGGGCAAGCCGCAGGCGATCGGCGGCTACTACCGTCCGAACGTCGACCTGACGAGCCAGGCGATGCGCCCGAGCGCGACGCTGAACGGCATCGTCGACGCGGTCGCCTGACGCCGGCCGCGCAATCGCGCGGGCCAATGCGGGAGTCGGCGCGGCGGGTTTTGCCGTCCGCCGCTCTACACAAAAGAAAAACGCCCCGGCCGCCCGGGGCGTTTTTCGTTGCAGGCTTGCCATTCAGACGTGAACGATTTCCCACTCGGCGATTTCATGCGGCACTTCGAGCGTCGCCGTGTCCATGTCGGACAGTTGCGGGCAGTCGCCGCGGGAGATGTGGTCGGCTGCCACTTCGGGGCACGAGAACGCGCCGAGCAGGGCGTTGCCGAACGTCGCTTCCCAACCGCCGTTACCCGGCAGGATGTAGAACGACCCGAGCGCTGAACCAAAGCGAAATCCTTTCATTTCCGTTCTCCCTTTCTGATCACAAGCGATTCTGTTGTGCTGCCAGCCGGCTTGGCCGGCTATGGCCCGACTGGCTGCTTGCGCCGGGTTCCGTATCGAACGTCGTGGCGAAGCGTCGGTGCATGGAACAAAGTCTACGTCCGCGACCCGGTCGGATGGTGCGCTTAGAACAGCTTCTCGAAACAAAAATTCCATTTTAAAAACATATAGTTATTTCTGTCGTTTCGTATTGCGGAACGTTTTTTGGCATCGCGAAACAGGAAATTTGTGCCCTGCACCACGAATTTTTACAACGCAGAGACTTGTTCCGCATCGTGAAATATTCGCGGTTTCGCGGGGGATGCGACGAGCGCCGGTGCAGGGATGAATGACAGGCGCCAAGCGATCGTCCCGAGGTCGTAATCGGCGTGGATAAATGGCGGCGATCGTTGGCGAAGGGCGGCGCATCGCTGATCGGCGCCGCCGCCGATGCGTGTGTCGAAATCCGGCGCGACACCGCCGCGTGCTGTGGCGTATCGCCGTCCGACCGGCGGCGGCGCGCTTCGACAGGGGCCTGCAGTTATGATGACGCGGGCATCAGGTTTCGCGTCGGGCATCGGCATTCGAGCCGGCCGGCGCGGGCGTCGCGGCTGCCGCGCGACGCAGCATGGATAACGAGGAACGATTGATGATACGGAGAACCTTCCTGTCGCGCGCCATCGGTGTCGCGGCCGCGTCGCTGTTCGCGCGCACCACGTGGGCACAGCATGCCGGTCATGTGGGCATGGCCGACATGGATTCGATGGACGACATGCCCGGCATGTCGGGTCACGCGCAGCACGGCAAGCCCGCGCCGGCCGCGCTCGCGGCCGCCGACGCGCTGCCGGCCGGCGCGCCGCTCGCAGCGTTGCGCACGCTCGCGAACGAGAGCCGCGAGCCCGGCACGTTCCGGGCCACGCTGGTGGCGCAACCCGTGGCGCGGCCGATGCTGCACGGTGCGCGGCCGACCACCTTCTGGCAGTTCGGCGCGGGCACGCAGGGCCCCGTCGTCGGCCCGCTGATCGACGTGCGCGAGGGCGATACGGTCGAGATCAGGTTCGTGAACAAGCTGCCGCAGCCGTCGACGATCCACTGGCACGGGCTGCCGGTGCCACCCGACCAGGACGGCAATCCGTCCGATCCGGTTGCGCCCGGCGCGTCGCGCGTGTACCGCTTCACGTTGCCGAAGGGCAGCGCCGGCACCTACTGGTACCACCCGCATCCGCACATGATGACGGCCGAGCAGGTGTTTCGCGGGCTGGCCGGGCCGTTCGTGGTGCGCGCCGCGGACGATCCGCTCGCCGGCTGGCCCGAGCGCAACCTGTTCGTGTCGGATCTGAAGCTTGCGCGCGACGGCACGATTGCACGGAACGACATGATGGACTGGATGAACGGCCGTGAAGGTCAGTTCGTACTGGTCAACGGCGCACGCCGGCCGCGGATCGACGTCGCTGGCGACGAGCGCTGGCGGGTATGGAATGCGTGCAGCGCGCGCTACCTGAGCGTCGCGTTCGACGACGGCCGTGCGTTCGAGCACGCGGGAACCGACGGCGGGCTGTTCGCCGCGTCGCGTCGCGTGACGTCGCTGCTGATTGCGCCGGGCGAGCGAGCGGAGCTGCTGGTGCGTGCCGGCGATCGTGCGTCGCGCGCGGTGCTGCAGGCGGCCGAATACGACCGGCGCAAGATGGCGATGTCGCACGACGACGGCCACGGCAGCCTGCCGCCCGATCCGGCGCTGGCGCTGGCCGATGTCGCGTTTGCGCCCGCCGCGGCGCGCGCACTGCCCGCCGTGCTGCGTGCGGTCCCGCCGCTGGGCGAACCGGTTGCGTACAAGACGGTCGAGTTCGGCGAAGAAATGGACATGGACGCGATGATGAAGGGCGCGGCGCACGGCCGCCCGGCGGGCATGCGCTTCACGATCAACGGCGACACCTACGCGCCGCACCGCGCGACGCTGACGAGCCGTCGCGGCGACGTCGAGCGGTGGGAGATCCGCAATGCCACCGACATGGATCACCCGTTCCACCTGCACGGCACGCAGTTCCAGGTGATCGAGCGCGCGTCGGGCGGCTCGCGCACGAGCGAACCGTTCCGCGCATGGCGCGATACCGTGAATGTGCGCAGCGGCGAAACCGTAACGATTCTCGTCACGCAAGACATGCCCGGTGAGCGCATGTTTCATTGCCACATTCTCGAACACGAGGATCTCGGCATGATGGGCACGCTGAAGGTCGTGTAACGAAATGGTGAATGTGTTTCACATGCCGGATCGGTATTCAATCTGCATGCGTGACAAGACAATGCGTGTTCAATTATCGGGATTGAACGAAAAGGCCGGCCAATCGATTATCGATTGGCCGGCCTGAAAAAAAAGAAACCCGGCGCAATGCGCCGGGTTTCTTCGTCCGATATCCGATGCCTTTATGCGGCCTGGATGTTCGACGCTTGCTTGCCCTTCGGTCCTTGAACGACGTCAAAGCTCACCTTCTGGCCTTCCTTCAGCGTCTTGAAGCCATTCATGGTGATAGCCGAGAAGTGCGCAAACAGATCCTCACCGCCCTCGTCGGGAGTGATGAAACCGAAGCCCTTCGCGTCGTTGAACCACTTAACGATACCAGTTGCCATACCTACTTCCCCTGTCACACAGTCGCTGCTACTTACCACGAGCACGCTCGAAAAGCTAAACGACCGGAAAATGCAGCCGTTCCCCCCTCACAAGCTCACCTCGGCCTCTTTCATTTCACCAACCGGCGATATGAAAAAAGTGCCAGCTTGATTGTTGGCGCTCTTTATTGGAGTGTCAAGAGGAATTTTTAGACGGTTGGAGGGACGTTGTAAAGAACCCATTTTCAGGGTTTTTCCGGCTTTGCTTCGCAGCATGCGGCCAAGCGCGAGGACTTGAAAAGCCGCATAATCGGCTCATATACCAGGCTCGAGTGACACGCGTTCGAGTCGTCCCGGCTTGTGGGATACTGGATGCGGATACGACGCTCCGGTGCGGTTCCCCCTGACGGTTCGTGTTCCGCGCCACGCGTGAAAGCCGGCACCGCAGCCGGCTTTCGTATGGCACGAAGAAGGTCGCGTGTTCCGGGATACCGGGGAGGGCGCCGGCCGGTCGGTCGGGTAATGGCAGGATTGCGGGCCTGTCCGAGTTGTTTAGAATGGGTGTATGGCGATTATCCCGGACAAGCAGGACAGTACCGTCCTGGAACGCAAGCAGCAGAAGCTCAAGCCGCCTTCGATGTACAAGGTGGTGCTGCTGAACGACGACTTCACGCCGATGGAATTCGTCGTGATGGTCGTCCAGGAGTATTTCAAGAAGGATCGCGAGACGGCCACGCAGATCATGCTGAAGGTCCATCGCGAAGGGCGAGGGGTTTGTGGGGTCTATACGCGGGACATCGCGTCGACCAAGGTTGAGCAAGTCGTTACCCATGCGCGGCAGGCAGGGCATCCGCTGCAGTGCGTGATGGAGGAAGCATGATTGCCCAGGAATTGGAAGTCAGCCTGCACATGGCGTTCATGGAAGCACGCCAGGCGCGCCATGAGTTCATTACGGTCGAGCATCTGCTGCTGGCCCTGCTGGATAATCCGACGGCAGCCGAGGTGTTGCGCGCGTGCGCGGCAAACATCGAGGACCTGCGTCAGAACCTGCGCAATTTCATCCACGACAACACACCTACCGTCCCGGGCACCGACGATGTCGATACCCAGCCGACGCTCGGTTTCCAGCGCGTGATCCAGCGCGCGATCATGCACGTCCAATCGACATCGAACGGCAAGAAGGAAGTGACCGGCGCGAACGTGCTGGTCGCGATCTTCGGCGAGAAGGATTCGCACGCGGTGTACTACCTGCAGCAGCAGGGCGTCACGCGCCTCGACGTCGTGAACTTCATTTCGCACGGCATCGCGAAGACGAACAGCGGCGAAGCCGCGAAGTCGACCGACGCGAACGCGGAAAGCGAAGACGCGAATGCGCAGAAGGAAACGCCGCTCGCGCAGTTCACGCAGAACCTGAACCAGATGGCGAAGGACGGCCGCATCGATCCGCTGATCGGTCGCGAGCCCGAAGTCGAGCGCGTCGTGCAGGTGCTGTGCCGTCGCCGCAAGAACAATCCGCTGCTCGTCGGCGAGGCCGGCGTCGGCAAGACCGCGATCGCGGAAGGGCTCGCCTATCGCATCACGCGCGGCGAAGTGCCCGACATCCTCGCGAATGCGCAGGTCTATTCGCTCGACATGGGCGCATTGCTCGCGGGCACCAAGTATCGCGGCGATTTCGAGCAGCGTCTGAAGACGGTGCTGAAGGAGCTCAAGGAGCGCCCGCACGCGATCCTGTTCATCGACGAAATCCATACGCTGATCGGCGCGGGCGCCGCGTCGGGCGGCACGCTCGATGCGTCGAACCTGCTGAAGCCGGCGCTGTCGTCGGGCACGCTCAAGTGCATCGGCGCGACCACGTTCACCGAGTATCGCGGCATCTTCGAGAAGGATGCGGCGCTGTCGCGGCGCTTCCAGAAGGTCGACGTGAGCGAGCCGACCGTCGAGCAGACGGTCGCGATCCTGCGCGGGCTGAAGTCGCGCTTCGAGGAGCATCACGGCGTCAAGTATTCGTCGGGTGCGCTGTCGGCCGCGGCCGAACTGTCGGCGCGCTTCATCACCGACCGTCACCTGCCGGACAAGGCGATCGACGTGATCGACGAAGCGGGCGCCGCGCAGCGCATCCTGCCGAAGTCGAAGCAGAAGAAGACGATCGGCAAGAGCGAGATCGAGGAAATCATCTCGAAGATCGCGCGCGTGCCGCCGCAGAGCGTGTCGCAGGACGATCGCAGCAAGCTGCAGACGCTCGACCGCGACCTGAAGAGCGTCGTGTTCGGCCAGGATCCGGCGATCGACGCGCTGGCGGCATCGATCAAGATGGCGCGCGCGGGCCTCGGCAAGATGGACAAGCCGATCGGCGCGTTCCTGTTCTCCGGCCCGACGGGTGTCGGCAAGACCGAAGTGGCGCGCCAGCTCGCGTTCACGCTCGGCATCGAGCTGATCCGCTTCGACATGTCGGAGTACATGGAGCGTCATGCGGTGAGCCGTCTGATCGGCGCGCCGCCGGGTTATGTCGGGTTCGACCAGGGCGGGCTGCTGACCGAAGCCGTCACGAAGAAGCCGCACTGCGTGCTGCTGCTCGACGAAATCGAGAAGGCGCATCCGGACATCTACAACGTGCTGCTGCAGGTGATGGACCACGGCACGCTGACGGACAACAACGGCCGCAAGGCGGATTTCCGCAACGTCATCATCATCATGACGACGAACGCGGGCGCCGAGTCGATGCAGAAGGCGACGATCGGCTTCACGACGCGCCGCGAAACGGGCGACGAGATGACCGACATCAAGCGCCTGTTCACGCCGGAGTTCCGCAACCGCCTGGATTCGATCATCAGCTTCCGGTCGCTCGATGAGGAAATCATCATGCGCGTGGTCGACAAGTTCCTGATCCAGCTCGAAGAACAGCTGCACGAGAAGAAGGTCGACGCGCTCTTCACCGACGCGTTGCGCAAGCATCTCGCTAAGCACGGCTTCGACCCGCTGATGGGCGCGCGGCCGATGCAGCGGCTGATCCAGGACACGATCCGTCGCGCGCTGGCCGACGAGCTGCTGTTCGGCAAGCTCGTCAACGGCGGTCACGTGACCGTCGACGTCGACGAAAACGACAAGGTGCAGTTGTCGTTCGACAAGCTGGCGAATCCGCCGCACAAGCCGAACGAAGAGACGGTCGAAGTCGAGTAAGCGATAATTCGTTGTTCATGCGAACGGCGCGGGAAGTTCTCCGCGCCGTTTCGTTTTATCCGGCGCCGGCGGCGCAATGGTGGTGCAGGGGAGTGGTAACGCAGTGACAAAACAACAACGATCGTTCGACAACATCGTCGCGCGCGAACAAGGGTTGCGCCACGCACTGACGTCGGGGCAAATGGCGATGATCGCGATCGGCGGCGCGATCGGCACGGGGCTGTTCCTCGGCAGCGGGTTCGCGATCGGGCTCGCCGGCCCGAGCGTGCTGGTCTCTTATGCGATCGGCGCGCTGATCGCGCTGCTGCTGATGGGCGCGCTCGCTGAAATGACCGTCGCGCATCCGACGGCCGGCTCGTTCGGCGCGTATGCCGAACACTACGTCGGCCCGCTCGCGGGCTTTCTCGTGCGCTATGCGTACTGGTTCGCGGTCGTGTTCGCGATCGGCACCGAGATCAGCGCGATCGCCGTGTTCATGAAGTACTGGTTTCCGGCCGTGCCCGGGTGGTACTGGGTGATCGGCTTTTCCGCGCTGCTGATCGCCGTGAACCTCGCGAGCGTCACGCTGTACGGCTCGGTCGAGTACGCATTCTCGTTGCTGAAGATCGCGGCGATCGTCGTGTTCATCGTGCTCGGCGCGTACCTCGTGTGGTCGGCGCCGGCCGCATCGGGCATCGGTTTCGCGAACTACACCGCGCACGACGGCTTCATGCCGAAGGGGCCATGGGGTACCTGGGTCGCGGTGATCGTCGCGATCTTCAGCTACATGAGCATCGAGGCCGTCGCGATCGCGGCCGGCGAAGCGCGCGATCCGCAGCACGCGGTCACGCGCGCATTCCGCTCGACGGTGTTCCGGCTCGTGCTGTTCTACCTGCTGACGCTGTCGCTGATGCTCGCGATCGTGCCGTGGACGCAGGCCGGCACCGACGAAAGCCCGTTCGTGAAGGTGATGGCCGCGACGCACGTGCCGTACGCGGCAGGCGTGATCAACTTCGTGCTGCTGATCGCGGCGCTGTCGGCGATGAACAGCCAGCTCTACGTGACGACGCGGATGATGTTCAGCCTGTCGCGCGCTCGGCTCGCGCCCGCGGTATTCGGCCGGCTCGGCACGAACGGCGTGCCGCGTGCGGCGCTGTGGATCTCGACGAGCGGCGTCGCGGTGGCGGCCGTGCTGGTCGCGCTGGCGCCCGACACGGCGTTCACCGTGATGATGGCGATCGCGATGTTCGGCGCGCTGTTCACGTGGCTGATGATCTTCGTCACGCACCTGCGCTTCCGTTTGCGGTATCGCGGCCCCGCGCTCGCATTCCGGATGTGGGGCCACCCGTTCGGCAGCCTGCTCGGCGCGGGACTCGTCGCGGCGATCCTGTTCACGACCGCGTTCACGCGCGAATTCCGGATGACGATGGTGGTCGGCGTCGTGTTCGTCGTGCTGCTGACGCTCGCGTATGCATTGCACTATCGGCACCAGCACGCACGCTGACGGCGCCGACGCGGTCGTGACGGCTGCGTCTGCCGGCCGTCCCGCTCTTCACATTCGCTAAGGTTCCGTTAAGCCGGCGGCGACTACATTCGAGCCTGTCTGCAGCGCAGGCCGGCACGCGCCGGCTCGCCGCTTTCCTGCAAAAGGGGTTCGAATGAACAAACTTCCCGAAATCACGCTTGCGTTCTGGATCATGAAGATCTGCGCGACGACGCTCGGCGAAACCGGCGGCGACCTGCTGTCGATGACGCTGAACGTCGGTTATGCGGTGAGCTCGATCCTGCTGTTCGGCTTGTTTCTCGTGGCGCTGGGCGCGCAGCTCAAGACGACGCGCTATCGCCCGGCGGTCTACTGGGCCGTGATCGTCGCGACGAGCACGGCCGGCACGACGATGTCCGACTTCATGGATCGCACGCTCGGCCTCGGTTATGCGGCCGGCTCGTCGATCCTCGTCGCGATCCTGCTGGCGATCTTCGCGGTCTGGCGGCTCAGCGGCGAATCGCTGTCGGTCGACCTGATCCGCACGCGCAAGGTCGAGCTGCTGTACTGGATCGCGATCCTGTTCTCGAACACGCTCGGCACCGCGCTCGGCGATTTCCTCGCGGACAGCTCGGGCCTCGGCTTCGGCGGCGGCGCGCTGCTGATCGGCGGGCTGCTTGCGGCGATCGTGCTAGCGTCCTATTTCACGCGGATTTCCGGCGTGCTGCTGTTCTGGGCCGCGTTCGTGCTCACGCGCCCGTTCGGCGCGACGGTCGGCGACCTGCTGACGAAGCCGGTCGCGAAGGGCGGGCTCGCGCTCGGTACGGTCGGCTCGTCGGCCGTGCTGCTCGGCGTGCTGGTCGCGATGGTCATCTATGCGAGCGTCGCGCAGGCGCGGCGACGCGAACCGGTGCCCGCGCGAATCGCGCAGCCGGCCGGCGAATGACGGCGAACGAAAAAAGGGCCGCGAGGCCCTTTTTTTTGTGTGTCGCGTCGTTCAGTGGCGGCCGGTGCTGCCGAAGCCGCCTTCGCCGCGATCGCTTTCCGCGAAGTCGTCGACGATGTTGAACTGCGCCTGCACGACCGGCACGATCACGAGTTGCGCGAGCCGCTCGAACGGATTCAGCACGAACTCGGTCTGGCCGCGATTCCACGTCGAGACCATCAACTGGCCCTGGTAGTCGGAGTCGATCAGGCCGACGAGGTTGCCGAGCACGATCCCGTGCTTGTGGCCGAGGCCCGAGCGCGGCAGGATCAGCGCGGCATAGCCCGGGTCGGCGAGGTGGATCGCAAGGCCGGTCGGCACGAGCGTCGTTTCGCCCGGCTGCAGCGTGACCGGTGCGTCGAGGCACGCGCGCAGGTCGAGGCCCGCGCTGCCGGTGGTCGCATAGGCGGGCAGGTAGTCGCGCATGCGCGCGTCAAGAATCTTCAGGTCGAGTTTCATGCGGTCGTCGAATCGGTCGGGAGAGGCGCGGCGGCGAGCGCCGCCGCGCAGGAGGTCAGATCAGGCGGTTGTCGGGCAGGCGCTTCGCGATTTCCGCGACGAGCGCATGCGCGAGTTCGTCCTTCGGCGCGCGCGGCAGGCGCGTGAGGCCGGCGGCTTCGAACAGCACGACTTCGTTGTCGTCGCGGCCGAACGTCAGTGGGCCGAGGTTGCCGACGAGCAGCGGCACGTTCTTGCGCTTGCGCTTCTCGTCGCCGTGCACGTCGAGGTCACCGCTTTCGGCCGCGAACCCGACGCAGAACGGCGGATCGGGCAGCGCCGCGACCGACGCGAGGATGTCGGGGTTCTCGACGAACGCGAGCGCCGGCATCTTGCGGTCGGCCGTCTTCTTAATCTTGTGCTCGGCAGGCTGGTCGACGCGCCAGTCGGCGACCGCGGCCACCGCGATGAAGATGTCGGCATCGGCGACCGCTTGCATCACCGCGTCGTACATCTGCTGCGCGGTCTGCACGTCCTGGCGGGTCACGCCCCACGGCGTGTCGAGCGCGACCGGCCCCGCAACGAGATGCACGTCGGCGCCGGCCTGCTGCGCGGCGCGCGCGAGCGCGAAGCCCATCTTGCCGCTCGAGCGGTTCGTGAGGCCGCGCACGGGGTCGAGCGGTTCGAACGTCGGCCCGGCCGTGATCAGCACGCGCCGGTGTGCGAGCACCTTCGGCGCGAAATGCGCGACGATCGCTTCATAGATCGCGTCGGGTTCGAGCATGCGGCCGTCGCCGACTTCGCCGCACGCCTGCGCGCCCGAATCCGGGCCGAGCACCGACACGCCGTCCGCGCGCAGTTGCGCGACGTTGCGCTGCGTGGCCGGGTTTTGCCACATCTGGCGATTCATCGCGGGAACGACGAGCAGCGGACAGTCGCGCGCGACGCACAGCGTCGACAGCAGGTCGTCCGCGAACCCGTGCGCGAGCTTCGCGAGGAAATCCGTCGACGCGGGCGCGATCACGATCGCGTCGGCTTCGCGCGACAGGTCGATGTGCGCCATGTTGTTGTCGATGCGCGCGTCCCACTGGCTTGTGTAGACGGGCCGGCCCGACAGCGCCTGCATCGTGACGGGCGTGATGAACTGCGTGGCGGCTTCGGTCATCGCGACCTGCACGGTCGCGCCGGCCTTCGTGAGCAGCCGCGTGAGCTCGGCGATCTTGTAGCAGGCGATGCCGCCCGTCAGGCCGAGAACGAGGTGTTTTCCTGCGAGTTCTGCGTGTGCCAACTCAGGCCTCCAAGGGTCAAACGGGACGGCCGGCGCGAGGCCGGCCGTCGACGCCGAGTATGCGCGCTTAGCGCGAGCCGCGCACGCGACGCAGTTCGTCGTAGATCAGCAGCACCGCGCCGACCGTGATCGCGGAGTCGGCGAGGTTGAACGCCGGGAAGTGCCAGGCGCCGAGGTGGAAATCGAGGAAGTCGATCACGTGGCCGTAGACGAGCCGGTCGATCACGTTGCCGAGCGCGCCGCCGAGGATCAGCGCGAGCGACACGCTGAACAATCGCTGATGGCCGTGGCGCTTCAGCAGGAAGCAGATCACGAGCGTCGCGCCAATGCCGAGCGCGGTGAACGCCCAGCGCTGCCAGCCGTTCGCGGTCGACAGGAAGCCGAACGCGGCGCCGCGGTTGTACACCAGCACGAGGTTGAAGAACGACGTCAGCGCATGCTGCGCGCCGTACGCGAACGTTTTCAGGATCGCGATCTTCGACAGTTGATCGAACAGGATCACGATCAGCGAAATGCCGAGCCAGGGCGCAAGCGCTCCGCTGGCCGGTTTCGACAGGGTTTTCGCCATATTTAAGCAGCGCTCCGGATTTCGCCGTTTTCAAAGAGGTTCGAGAAGCAGCGGCCGCACAGCGTCGGATGATCGGCGTGCGCGCCGACATCTTCGCGGTAGTGCCAGCAGCGTTCGCACTTCTGGTACTTCGACGCGGCCACGTCGACGCTTTCCTGCGCTTCGTCATCGACCTTGACGACCGTCGCGGCCGACGTGATCAGCACGAACTTCAGGTCTTCGCCGAGGCTCGTGAGCGCGTCGTAGCGCGCGCCGCTCGCGTGCACGGCCACTTCGGCCTGCAGCGACGAACCGATGCGGTTCGCGGTGCGCGCTTCCTCCAGCGCCTTCGTCACGTTGCCGCGGACGTCGCGCAGCAGCGCCCACTTCTCGATCAGCGCGGCCGAGCCGGCGACTTCCGGATACGCGTAGTACGTTTCCGTGAAGATCGTGTCGCTGGCCGGCTGGAACACCTTCCATGCTTCTTCCGCCGTGAACGACAGGAACGGCGCGAGCACGCGCAGCAGGCCGTGCGTCAGGTGGTACAGCGCCGTCTGCGCGGAGCGGCGTGCGTGCGAATCGGCCGCGCTCGTGTACAGGCGATCCTTCAGCACGTCGAGGTAGAAGCCGCCGAGATCCTCCGAGCAGTACGTCTGCAGCTTTGCGACGACCGGGTGGAATTCGTACTTCTCGTAGTGGCCGAGCAGTTCCGTCTGCAGTTGCGCCGAGAACGCAACCGCATAGCGGTCGATCTCGAGCCATTCGCCGACCGGCACCGCGTGCTGCGCGTAGTCGAAGTCCGACAGGTTCGCGAGCAGGAAGCGCAGCGTGTTGCGGATGCGGCGATAGCCTTCGGTCACGCGCTTCAGGATTTCCTCGGAGATCGCGAGCTCGCCCGAATAGTCGGTCGACGCGATCCACAGGCGGATGATTTCCGCGCCGAGGCGGTTCGCGACTTCATGCGGATCGACGCCGTTGCCGAGCGACTTGCTCATCTTGCGGCCTTCGCCGTCGACCGTGAAGCCGTGCGTGAGCAGGCCCTTGTACGGCGCGCGGCCGTCGATCATCGACGCGGTCAGCAGCGACGAGTGGAACCAGCCGCGATGCTGGTCCGAGCCTTCGAGGTACAGATCGGCCGGGAACTGCAGTTGATCCTTGTGCGAGCCGCGCAGCACGTGCCAGTGCGTCGTGCCCGAGTCGAACCACACGTCGAGCGTGTCGCGGTTCTTTTCGTACAGGTTCGCGTCGTCGCCGATCAGCTCGCGCGGGTCGAGCGTCTGCCACGCCTCGATGCCCGACTGCTCGACGCGCTTCGCGACTTCCTCGAGCAGCTCGAGCGTGCGCGGGTGCAGCTCGCCGGTTTCCTTGTGCACGAAGAACGCCATCGGCACACCCCACTGGCGCTGGCGCGACAGCGTCCAGTCGGGACGGTTCGCGATCATGCTGAACAGGCGCTGCTTGCCCCACGACGGGTAGAACGCGGTCGCATCGACGCCTTCGAGCGCCGTTTCGCGCAGCGTCTTGCCGCCAGCGCGCGGCGTGACGTCCATGCCGGCGAACCACTGCGACGTCGCGCGATAGATGATCGGCGTCTTGTGGCGCCAGCAGTGCATGTAGCTGTGCGTGTACTTCTCGCTGCGCAGCAGCGAGCCGGCCGCGTTCAGCGCGTCGACGATCTTCGGGTTCGCATCCCAGATCGACAGGCCGCCGAACAGCGGCAGCGATTCGATATAGCGGCCGTCGCCCATCACCGGGTTGATGAAGTCCGAATCGGTCATCCCGTGCGCCTTGCAGGACATGAAGTCCTCGATGCCGTACGCGGGCGACGAGTGCACGACGCCGGTACCCGTGTCGGTCGTCACGTAGTCGCCGAGGTAGACGGGCGCGGTGCGCTTGTAGCCGGGATGGGCCGGTGCGAGCGGGTGGTGGAAGCGCAGGTTCGCGAGCTTCACGCCCGGCGCGGTCGCGACGACGCGGCCCGTCAGCTTGAACTCTTCCATGCACGCGGCGACGCGTTCTTCCGCGATGATCAGCAGCCCGCGCTCGGTGTCGACCAGCGCGTAGACGATTTCCGGATGGAGGTTCAGCGCCTGGTTCGCGGGAATCGTCCACGGCGTGGTGGTCCAGATCACGATGCCGCCTTCGGCGCGCGGCAGTGCCGGCAGGCCGAACGCCTGCGCGGTCTTTTCCGGTTCCGCGAATGCGAACATCACGTCGATCGTCGGATCGGTGCGGTCCTTGTACTCGACTTCCGCTTCGGCGAGCGCCGAGCCGCAGTCGAAGCACCAGTTCACCGGCTTCAGCCCGCGATACACATAACCCTTCTCGATGATCTTGCCGAGCGCGCGGATCTCTTCCGCCTCGTTGACGAAGTTCATCGTCTTGTACGGATTGGCCCAGTCGCCGAGCACGCCGAGGCGCTTGAAGCCGACCTTCTGCTTCTCGATCTGCTCGGTCGCGTACGCGCGTGCCTTGCTCATCACTTCGGCCGCCGGCAGCGATTTGCCGAACTGCTTCTCGATCTGGATCTCGATCGGCATCCCGTGGCAATCCCAGCCCGGCACGTACGGTGCGTCGAAGCCGGCCATGTTGCGCGACTTGACGACGATGTCCTTCAGGATCTTGTTGACGGCGTGGCCGAGGTGGATGTCGCCGTTCGCATACGGCGGGCCGTCGTGCAGGATGAACTTCGGCCGGCCCTTGCTGGCCGCGCGGATCTTGTCGTAGATGCCGCGCTCTTCCCATTCCTTGACCCACTGCGGCTCGCGCTTGGGCAGGTCGCCGCGCATCGGGAACGGCGTGTCGAGCAGGTTGACCGGATACTTGGCCTGCGGTTTCGAATCGGCTTTCTTGTTGCTCATGATGGGATCGCTATCAAATCGGGGGACGCTCGTGCGTCGTGAATCGGGTATGCGCGCGACTGTGCGGCGCGTGGGTGCGGCGCGGGGCGCCGCCGTCCGGATCAGCTAATTCGGTCGGTTGCCGACGTCGAGAAGCCCGTTGCGCGGCTGCCCGGCGCACGATCGCGCTCGACGAAATACGCGCGCGCGTTCGCGACGTCCAGTGCGATCGCGCGCGACAGCGCCTCGAGATCGTCGAATTTCGCTTCGTCGCGCAGCTTCTTCAGGAATTCGACGCGGATGAGCTTGCCGTACGCGTCGCCGTGCCAGTCGAGCAGGTGGACTTCGAGCAGCACGCGGCCCGAATCGTCGACGGTCGGGCGCAGGCCGAGGCTCGCGACGCCCGGCAGCGGGTCGGGGCCGAGGCCGTGCACCTGCACGACGAAGATGCCTGCGAGCGCCGGCCGCTTGTGTGCGATCGGCAGGTTCAGCGTCGGGAAGCCGAGGTCGCGGCCGAGCTTCAGCCCGTGCGCGACGTGGCCGCTGATCGCATAACCGTGGCCGAGCGCCTGCGCGGCGGCGTCGAGATCGCCGGCCGCGAGCGCCGCGCGCACGCCCGAGCTCGAGATGCGCGTGCCGTCGCTGCCGGCCACCGTGCCCATCTGCTCGACTTCGAAGCCGTATTGCTCGCCGGCCGCCTTCAGCGTGTCGAAGGTGCCCGCGCGCTTCGCGCCGTAGCAGAAATCGTCGCCGACCATCATCCAGCGCGTGTGCAGCCCGTTCACCAGCGTGCGCTCGACGAACGCCTGCGGCGACTGGCTCGCGAACGTGTGGTTGAAGTGCTCGACGACCACCCGGTCGACGCCGTGCTCGCGCAGCGCCTCGAGCTTGTCGCGCAGCATCGCGATGCGCGGCGGCGCGCCGGCCGGGTTGAAGAATTCGCGCGGATGCGGCTCGAAAGTCATCACGCACACGGGCAGGCCGCGCGCGTCCGCTGCCGCGCGCACGCGCGCGAGCAGGGCCTGGTGGCCGCGATGGACACCGTCGAAGTTGCCGATCGTCAGCGCGCACGGGGCGCGGCTCTCGGCGTTGGGCAGGCCGCGGAAGACTTTCACGATAGCGGATGCAGCGTCGGGGAATGGGCGGTGGGATGCCGCAAAGCAGAAGATTATAAACGTTCGGGCGGGCCGGCGGCCGAGAAGGGGGAAACGCGGGGGCGAATGGTAAAATTCGCGAATGAAAAAACTCGTGATCCTGATTTCCGGTCGCGGCAGCAACATGGAGGCCATCGTCCGCGCGTGCGCGCAGGAACGCTGGCCGGCCGAGGTCGCTGCCGTGATCGCCAACCGGCCCGATGCGGCCGGCCTGGCTTTTGCCGCGTCGCACGGGGTGGCGACCGCGGTGGTCGACCACCGGTCGTTCGACGGCCGCGACAGCTTCGACGCGGCGCTCGCCGCCGAAATTGACCGCTTTGCCCCCGATCTCGTGGTCCTCGCGGGCTTCATGCGCATCCTCACGCCGGCATTCGTCCGACGATACGAGGGCCGGCTGCTGAACATCCACCCGTCGCTGCTGCCGAGCTTCAAGGGCATCCATACGCACCAGCAGGCGCTCGATGCGGGGGTCGCGCTGCACGGCGCGAGCGTGCACTTCGTGATTCCCGAGCTCGACAGCGGCGCGATCGTCGCGCAGGGCGCGGTGCCCGTGCGCGCGGGCGACGACGCGGCCGCGCTCGCGCAGCGCGTGCTGACGGTCGAGCATGTGCTGTATCCGCGCGCGGTGCGCTGGTTCGTCGAGGGGCGTTTGCGCCTCGAGAACGGCCGGGCAGTGGTGGCGCCGGAAGAGGCGCGCTGGATTTTCGCGGATCAACCGCATACCGAAACGAGTGAGGGCGTATGAAGCTGCACGGATTCCTGATCGGCCAGACCGAGACTTTGCTGGCCGAGGTGCTGAAGTTCGCCGGCCCCGCCGACGCGACGACGAGCCGGTTCTTCCGCGCGCACCCGAAGCTCGGGCATGCCGAGCGCGGCGTGATCGCCGAGGCCGTGTTCGCGGTGCTGCGCCGGAAGATGGAGTTTTCGCATCTCGCCGAGAGCGGCACGGGCACGCCCGCGCGGCGCCTCACGCTGCTCGGCCTGATGCAGACGGCCGGCCGCAATGCGCTGAAGCCGTTTTTGTCCGACACCGAGTCCGCATGGCTCGAGCATGTGTCGAAGATCGATCCCGCGAGCCTGCCGGTGCGCGTGCGCACGAACCTGCCGGACTGGATCCACCAGGCGCTGTCGGCACGTTTCGATGCCGATGAGCTCGCGCAGCTCGCCGCCGCGCTGAACTACCCGGCGCCGCTCGACCTGCGCGCCAACGCGCAGAAGGCGACCCGCGACCAGGTGATCGACGCGCTGCGCGCAAACGGCATCGATGCGGGTGCGACGCCGTTCGCGCCGTTCGGCGTGCGCGTGGTCGGCAAGCCGGCGCTGACGCGCCTGAAGCTGTTCGAAGAAGGCGAGATCGAGGTGCAGGACGAAGGCAGCCAGTTGCTGTGCTCGCTGGTCGCGCCGCGCCGCGGCGAGATGGTCGTCGATTTCTGCGCGGGCGCGGGCGGCAAGACGCTCGCACTGGGCGCGATGATGCGCTCGACCGGGCGCCTCTATGCGTTCGACGTATCGGAAAAGCGCCTTGCGAAGCTGAAGCCGCGCCTTGCGCGCAGCGGGCTGTCGAACGTGAACCCCGTGCTGATCGACAGCGAGCACGACGCGAAGATCAAGCGGCTCGCCGGCAAGATCGACCGCGTGCTGGTCGACGCGCCATGCAGCGGCCTCGGCACGCTGCGCCGCAATCCGGACCTGAAGTGGCGCCAGACGCGCACCTCGATCGACGAGCTGACGCCGAAGCAGGCGTCGATCCTCGCGAGCGCAGCGCGCCTCGTGAAGAAGGGCGGCCGGCTCGTTTACGCGACCTGCAGCGTGCTCGACGCCGAGAACGAGCGCATCGTCGAGCAGTTCCTGGCCGACCATCCCGAGTTCGTGCTGGTGCCTGCGCAGAAGGTGCTGGCCGACCAGCGCATCGAACTCGAGACGGGCGACTACCTGTCGTTGTGGCCGCACCGTCACGCGACCGACGGCTTCTTCGCCGCGGTGCTCGAGCGGCGCGCGCAGTAACGGCGGCACGGACGGACGATGGAGAATCTGCAGAGCCGCCTGCTGTCGCACCGGCTGGCATCGGTAATTCGCGACTTTCACCAGCCGGTGATGATCTGGCAGGCGGCGATCCTCGTCGGCGCGCTGTGTTTCGCGTGGCTGGCCGCGCGCTTCGTGCACGGCCGGATCGATGCGCGCCGGCGGGCGGCCGGACGCGCGCCCGGCGCGGGTGCGCATAGCCTGAAGCGCGCGTTGTTTCCGTTGTTCGGCGGCATCTTCGTGGGCGTTGCGCAGCTTGCGTTCGACCCGTTCATGTCGACGGCGCTGCTGTCGCTCGCGCTCGTGCCGTTGTTCGGCATCGGGCTGATCTACGTGCTGTTCTTCTTCGCGCGGCGCGTGTTTGCGCGCGACGGCCACACGCATGCGTGGCTATCGATCGTCGAGAAGATCGTGTCGACCGTCGTGTGGGCCGCGATGGTGCTGACCGTGCTCGGCATCCAGCGTGACGTGCTCGGCTGGCTCGACAGCGTGCAGTTCCGGGTCGCCAATGCGCACCTCACGCTGCTGTCGCTGATCTCCGGCGCGCTGTGGGTCTGCGTGACGCTGATGGTCGCGATGTGGCTCGGCTCGGTGCTCGAGGATCGCCTCACGCGCGCGAGCACGCTCGATGCGAACCTGAAGGTCGTGCTGTCGCGGGTCGGCCGCGCGCTGCTCGTGTTCGCGGCGATCCTGATCGGGCTGTCGCTCGTCGGCATCGACGTGACGGTGCTCGGCGTGTTCGGCGGCGCGGTCGGTGTCGGCCTCGGCTTCGGGCTGCAGAAGATCGCGAGCAACTACGTGTCGGGCTTCATCATCCTGCTCGACCGCTCGCTGCGGCTCGGCGACGCGATCAGCGTCGGCGGGCTGCAGGGCGTCGTCACGCAGATCCGCACACGCTACACGGTCGTGCGCGGCCTCGACGGCAACGAGACGCTGATCCCGAACGAGAAGCTGATCACCGATGTCGTGCAGAACCAGTCGTCGTACCTGACGCGCGGCTATGCGAAGGTCGCGGTGCAGGTCGCGTACACGAGCGATGTCGAGCACGCGCTCGCGCTGCTCGCCGACGCCGCGAAGGACGTGCCGCGCGTGCTGGCGGAGCCCGCGCCGACCCCGTATCTGGTGAGCTTCGGCGCGGACGGGATCGACCTGGAGCTCGGCTTCTGGATCGAAGATTCGGCCAAAGGCACGTCGGGCGTGCGTTCGGCCGTGAACCGCAACATCTGGCGGCTGTTCAACGAGCACGGGATTTCGATTCCGTTTCCGCAGCGCGAAGTGCGCGTCGTCGGGTTGCCGGACGGTTTTGCCGCCGCGGGCGCGGCGGCGGGGCACGATCCGGCGGCGGGCGATCCGGCGGCCGGCAACGGTGCGATGGACGGGCGCGCCCCGGCTGGATAGCGCGCGTCGGTCGTCAATCGTATCGACCCCGCGGCCGGAACCGGATCGCGGGCCCTTCCAAGTCCGCCCGTGGACTGTTCCGGTTGCGCCAGGGCAAGAAAATATTCATTTTTTACAAAGACTTGGAACGGTTGAAGTAAAATCCAAGTCTATTCGCGGTATGCTTTCATTTTTCTGACGCCTGCGCGAGCCGGCGTCGCTCTCATCTCATCACAGGTAACTGCCTTGTTGAATTCCCTGCTCGATTTTCTTTCCCACGGGCTCCTGCATTTTTCGTGGTGGCAGGTCGCGTTGTTCGCGCTCGCCGTCACGCACGTCACGATCATCGGCGTGACGGTCTACCTGCACCGTTGCCAGGCGCACCGCGCGCTGGAACTGCATCCGATCGCGAGCCATTTCTTCCGCGTCTGGCTGTGGATGACGACCGGCATGCTGACCGGCCAGTGGGCCGCGATTCACCGCAAGCACCATGCGAAGTGCGAGACCGAGGAAGATCCGCACAGCCCGCAGACGCGCGGCATCTGGAAGGTGTTCCTGGAAGGCGCCGAGCTGTATCGCGCGGAAGCGAAGAATGAAGAGACGATGCGCAAGTTCAGCCACGGCACGCCGAACGACTGGATCGAGCGCAATGTCTACTCGAAGTACCCGATCCTCGGCGTGAGCCTGATGATGGTGATCGACGTCGCGCTGTTCGGCGTGCTCGGCCTGACCGTGTGGGCCGTGCAGATGGTCTGGATTCCGTTCTGGGCGGCAGGCGTCGTCAACGGCTTCGGCCACTTCTGGGGCTACCGCAACTTCAACTCGGCCGACGCGAGCACGAACCTGTTCCCGTGGGGCATCGTGATCGGCGGCGAAGAACTGCACAACAACCACCACACGTTCGCGACGTCGGCGAAGCTGTCGAACAAGTGGTACGAGTTCGACATCGGCTGGATGTACATCCGCATCATGTCGGCATTCGGTCTCGCGAAGGTGAAGAAGGTCGCGCCGACACCGCGTCTGAACAAGCCGAAGACGGTGCTGGACCAGGAAACGCTGCAGGCCGTGCTGTCGAACCGCTACGAAGTGATGGCGCGCTACGGCAAGGCCGTGAAGCGTGCGTACCGTCAGGAGCTCGCGCACCTGAAGGAGCTCGGTTCGAGCGAGAAGTACCAGTTGATGCGCGGCGCGCGCAAGTGGTTCCACAAGGACGCGGACGGCCTCGACGAGCCGCAGAAGAAGCTGCTGCCGGAAATCTTCGCGAACAGCCAGAAGCTGCATACGTACTTTCAGTTGCGCCAGGATCTCGCCGCGATCTGGGATCGTTCGACCGCGTCGCGCGAACAGCTTCTCGCGCAATTGCAGGATTGGTGCCATCGCGCCGAACAAAGCGGCATCAAGGCGCTGCAGGAATTCGCGACACGCCTGCGTCGCTACGCCTGATTCGAAATCGATTAGAATCTCAGGACGTCAAAAACCCCGCGTTGGCGGGGTTTTTTCATTTGGGCCGCCGGTTTTTGACGGAAGCGATCGGCCCGAATTTGTATGAGGCTTGGGGCAGCGGCGCAATGGTGCCCCGGGGCGAGCGTAGAGGATGGGATCGGAGTAGTGTTGAAGCGCTGATTCTGGTTGACCGCGAAGCATGGGACCGGGGTAGACGCTAAAGCGATAACTCCGGTCGACCGCGAAGCATGGGGTCCGAGTAAGCGCTAAAGCGCTAACTCGGACCGACAGGAGATATGGAGATGCAATCGACGATCAAACCCGTCGAGTACGACCGGCCCGTCGCAGCAGGGACCGTGTGCGGCGTGGGGCACGCATGGGCCAAGGTGCCCGATGCACCGACCCCCGACGAACGCGCTGCGCTGAAGGCGCGCATCAAGGCGCTGCTCGTGCGTGAAAAGGCCGTGCTGGTCGCACACTACTACGTGGATGCGGAACTGCAGGAACTCGCCGACGAAACCGGCGGTTGCGTTGCCGATTCGCTCGAAATGGCCCGCTTCGGCCGCGATCACGACGCGCAGACGCTGGTCGTCGCCGGCGTGCGCTTCATGGGCGAAACCGCGAAGATCCTGAGCCCGAACAAGCGAATCCTGATGCCCGATCTCGATGCGACCTGTTCGCTCGACCTCGGCTGCCCGGTCGATGAATTCTCGGCGTTCTGCGATGCGCATCCCGATCGCACCGTCGTCGTCTATGCGAACACCAGCGCGGCCGTGAAGGCCCGCGCGGACTGGATGGTCACGTCGTCGATCGGCCTCGAGATCGTGGCCGACCTGCACGCGCGCGGCGAGAAGATCATCTGGGCGCCCGATCGCCATCTCGGCAGTTATATCCAGAAGAAAACCGGCGCGGACATGCTGTTGTGGCAGGGCTCGTGCCTCGTCCACGACGAGTTCAAGGGCATCGAGCTCGACCTGCTGCGCGCCGAATATCCGGACGCGAAGGTGCTCGTCCATCCCGAATCGCCGGAAAGCGTCGTTGCGCAGGCCGATGTCGTCGGCTCGACCACGCAGCTGATCGATGCGGCCGTGAAGCTGGACGCGACGCGCTTCATCGTCGCGACCGATCTCGGCATCCTGCACAAGATGCAGCTCGCGGCGCCCGGCAAGACCTTCATCGCAGCGCCGACGGCCGGCAATAGTGCGACCTGCAAGAGCTGCGCGCACTGCCCGTGGATGGCGATGAACGGCCTCGCGAACCTCGCCGATGTGCTCGAACGCGGTCACAACGAGATCTTCGTCGATCCGGCGATCGGCGAACGTGCACGCCTGCCGATCGATCGGATGCTCGATTTCGCGGCCGCGCACAAGAAGCGCGTGCAGGCGAGCGGCGACCTGCAGCGCGACCAGCAACTGTTTGCGAACGTGGGGGCGGCATGACCAGTGCTGTATCTCCACTTTACGACATCGTTCGCAAGCAATACGGCGCGGCATTCGATGAAGCGATCGCGCGCAACGTTGCCGATGCGATTGCGGAAGACGTCGGCACCGGTGACCAGACCGGGCGGCTCGTGCCGGCCGGCGGGCGTCGCCGCGCGCGCATCATCGTGCGCGAGGAAGCCGTGCTGTGCGGCGTGCCGTGGTTCGAGGCCGTGATCGGCCGGATCGATCCGGCGATCACCGTGCAATGGCGCTATCGCGAAGGCGACCGGATGATGCCCGATTCGACCGTCTGCGAACTCGAAGGGCCGGCGCGCGCGCTGTTGACGGCCGAGCGCAACGGGCTGAACTTCCTGCAACTGCTGTCGGGTGTCGCGACCGCGACGCGCCGTTACGTCGACCGCGTCGAAGGCACGCGCGCGAAGATCCTCGATACGCGCAAGACGCTGCCGGGCCTGCGCCTCGCGCAGAAGTACGCGGTGCGCGTCGGCGGCGGCGAGAACCAGCGTCTCGCGCTGTACGACGGCATCCTGATCAAGGAGAACCACATCGCAGCGGCGGGCGGTGTCGGCGAGGCGCTCGACGCGGCGTTCGCACTCGATTCGGGCGTGCCCGTGCAGGTTGAAGTCGAGACGCTCGCGCAGCTCGACACGGCGCTCGCGCATCGCGCGCAGTCGGTGCTGCTCGACAACTTCACGCTCGACATGATGCGTGAAGCGGTGCGCGTCGCGGCCGGCAAGGCCGTGCTCGAAGTGTCGGGCGGCGTCAATTTCGATACGGTCCGCGCGTTCGCGGAGACGGGCGTCGATCGCATCTCGATCGGCGCGCTGACGAAGGACGTGCGCGCGACGGATTATTCGATGCGGATCGTCGACTGATCGAGCGTCATACGATCAGACAGAAAAAGCCGTTGGCGCGCAAACGCCAACGGCTTTTTTCCTGCGCGACCGCAGTCGGGAAGGTGCCGCGGTTCAGCGACGCGCGCGCGGCGTGAGCACGCTCGGCAGCGCCTTCGGCAGCGTGTAAGGCCAGTCGCGGCTGTAGTGCAGCCCGCGGCTTTCGCGGCGCGATTGCGCGCTCTTCACGATCAGCGTCGCCACGTCGACGAGGTTGCGCAGCTCGAGCAGGTCGCGCGTCACGCGGAAGTTCGCGTAGTACTCGTGGATCTCGTCGCGCAGCAGCGACAGCCGGTGCTTCGCGCGTTCGAGGCGCTTGTCGGTGCGCACGATGCCGACGTAGTTCCACATCAGGCGGCGCAACTCGTCCCAGTTGTGCGCGACGACGACTTCCTCGTCCGCATCCGACACGCGGCTTTCGTCCCATGCGGGCAGCGTGGCTGGCGTTTCCGAATCGAAGCCGGCCGCCTCGATCGCCTCGGCCGCCGCGCGGCCGATCACGAGACATTCGAGCAGCGAGTTGCTCGCGAGCCGGTTTGCGCCGTGCAGCCCCGTGTACGACGTTTCGCCGACCGCGTACAGGCCCGCGAGATCGGTGCGCCCGGCGAGATCGGTCACGACGCCGCCGCATGTATAGTGCGCGGCCGGCACGACGGGGATCGGCTGTTTCGCGATGTCGATGCCGAATTCGAGGCAGCGCGCATGGATCGTCGGGAAGTGCTCGCGCAGGAACGCTTCCGGCTGATGGCTGATGTCGAGATACACGCAGTCGATCCCGCGCTTCTTGATCTCGAAGTCGATCGCGCGCGCGACGATGTCGCGCGGCGCGAGCTCGGCGCGCGGATCGTGCGCGGGCATGAAACGCGTGCCGTCGGGCAGCTTCAGCAGGCCGCCTTCGCCGCGCACGGCCTCCGAAATCAGGAACGATTTCGCATACGGATGGAACAGGCAGGTCGGGTGGAACTGGATGAATTCCATGTTCGACACGCGGCAGCCCGCGCGCCATGCCATTGCGATGCCGTCGCCGGTCGCCGTGTCGGGGTTGGTCGTGTACAGATAGACCTTGCCGGCGCCGCCCGTTGCGAGCACCGTGTGCGGTGCCTCGATCGTGATCGTGCGGTCGTTGTCGACGTCGAGCGCATATAGGCCGTGACAGCGGCGGCCGGGCAGGCCGAGCCGGTCCGACGTGATCAGGTCGATCGCATGGTGATTTTCGAAGAACGTGATGTTCGGATGCTGGCGCGCGCGCGCCGACAGCGTCGCAAGCACCGCATGGCCGGTCGCGTCGGCCGCGTGAATGATCCGGCGGTGGCTGTGGCCGCCTTCGCGCGTCAGGTGGAAGCCGAGTTCGGCTGCGTCATCCTTCGTGAACGGCACGCCTTGCGAGATCAGCCATTCGATCGCTTCGCGGCCGTGCTCGACGATATAGCGCGTCGCGCCTTCGTCGCACAGGCCGCCACCGGCGACCAGCGTGTCGTCGACGTGGTTCTCGATGCTGTCCGCCGAATCGAGGACCGCCGCGATGCCACCCTGCGCATTATCGCTTGCGCCCTCCATCATCGAACGTTTCGCGATCAGCGCGACACGTCGCGTGCTGGCCAGATTGAGTGCGACCGACAGCCCTGCCAGGCCGCTGCCGACGATCGCCACGTCGAATTTCATGCTGCATCTCCATCGTTGCGCTTTTGATCTTGTGCGTTCCGGCGGCCATGGCCGCGGAAAGGGGAGAGCATACCGCGTCGGGCCCGAGCGTGCGCGCAAAACAAAAAGCCCCGCATGCGCGGGGCTTTTCGGTCGCCGTCAGGCTGGCAGAAACCGGAGATTACTTGATCTTGGTTTCTTTGTATTCCACATGCTTGCGGACGACGGGATCGAACTTCTTGATCGCCATCTTTTCCGGCATGTTGCGCTTGTTCTTCGTGGTCGTGTAGAAGTGACCCGTACCAGCGGTCGACTCAAGCTTGATCTTGTCGCGTGCGCCTTTTGCCATGATTGTGCTCCTTGGGCTTAGGCTTCGCCGCGTGCGCGCAGGTCAGCGAGCACGGAATCGATGCCGTTCTTGTCGATCAGGCGCAGGCCGGCGTTCGAAACGCGCAGGCGCACCCAGCGGTTTTCGCTCTCTACCCAGAACCGGCGGTTTTGCAGGTTCGGCAGGAAGCGGCGCTTGGTCTTGTTGTTGGCGTGGGAAACGTTGTTGCCGCTCATCGGCGCTTTCCCAGTTACTTGGCATACGCGTGCCATGAGAGCACTCCTAATACGCTAAATTCGGGGTTCGATCGCCGATGAAGGTTCTCATCGCACCGCCACGTGATCCATGGCCGCACTCTCAGAACGCCGTAGCCCTTGCAGACAAGGCCCTTCGATGGCTAGAACTGGTTGGAAAAAAGACAGACGGCGATTCTAGCAGAAAAAGTTCAGGAAAATCAAACCTAATTTCGCTTCGCCGTTGCGGCGCCCCGGGGCGGGCCGCCGCGCCACAGTCTACAGCCAACCGGCACGTGCGAACGAGAAAGTGTCGCTGGTGCCGACGACGACGTGATCGAGCAGCCGCACGTCGACGAGTTCGAGCGCGTCGCGCAGCACGCGGGTCAGGCGGCGGTCCTCAGCGCTCGGCTGCACCGCGCCCGACGGATGGTTGTGCGCGACGATCAGCGCCGCGGCGTTATGCGTCATCGCGCGGCGCACGATCTCGCGCGGGTAGACGGCCATGCGCGTCAGCGAGCCGCGCGTGATTTCCTCCGTCTCGATCAGGCCGTGGCGGGCGTCGAGGTACACCGCGACGAACACTTCGTGCGGGTGCGAGCCGATCTTCAGCCGTAGATAATCCTCGACCGCGCCGGGCGAATCGATCGGCGTACGTTCGGCTGCTTTCTCCTTCAGCATGCGCCGCGCGATCTCGGTGACCGCGGCCAGCCGTGTGGAGCGCGCAGGGCCGATGCCGGGGTGCGCCTCGAAATCGTCGGTCGTCGCCTCGAGCAGCCCGCGCAACGTTCCGAACTGCTTGACCAATGCGCGGGCGCTGACGAATACGTCGTGCCCGGGCTTGCCGGTGCCGAGCAGCAGCGCGATCAGTTCGTCGTCGGTCAGCGCGGCCGGTCCGCGCTCCAGCATTCGTTCGCGCGGCCGCTCGGGCCGCCAGTCCACCGGGCGGTGCTTGCGCCGGCGGATCGGGAGGACGCGGCGGGGCGGATCGGCCGGCGCGTCGGCGGCGTCGCGGCATTCGATCGGCGGCAGGGTGAGGCAGGGTGACAGCATGCTCGAAACTCCATTGGTGGCGGGCGGGCTGCGCGACGTCGTCGCACTTTCCGCCTTGCGCGCTCAGGTGACTTACAATATCGGCTTTGCGCCGGGCCTTTCGGCCGTATCGGGCGCCGACTGAACGAGTAATTCATGAGCCTCATCGATCTATCCGAAGTGAAGCCCGGTTCCCACGTCACGTTGCATTACCGGCTCGCACTGGCCGACGGTGCCGACATCGTCAACACCTTCACCGACAAGCCCGCCACGCTGCTGCTCGGCGCGGGGCAACTGGCGCCGTCGCTGGAACAGATTCTGCTCGGGCTCAGGGTTGGAGACCACTCGACTTTTCAGCTAACGCCCGAACAGGGGTTCGGTCCCCGGAATCCCGACATGCTCCAGCGCGTGACGCTGTCGACGCTGCGCGAGAACGGGATGGTCGGCGACGATTTCACGCCGGGCGAGCTGATCGAGTTCAATGCGCCGGACGGCGGACGGTATGCAGGGGTGCTGAAGGAAGTCGGCGAAACCTCGGCGCTGTTCGACTTCAACCATCCGCTCGCGGGCCAGGCGCTCACGTTCGAAGTGAAAATCATCGGAATCCTGTAATCATGAGCACCACCGATACGCTGTCCGGGCAGACCGTCGCCGCCGACGCCGAAATCCTGCTGGCCCAGCCGCGCGGCTTCTGCGCGGGCGTCGACCGCGCGATCGAGATCGTCGAGCGCGCGATCGCGATGCACGGTGCGCCGATCTATGTCCGTCACGAAATCGTCCACAACAAGTACGTGGTCGAGGATCTGAAGAAGAAAGGCGCGATCTTCGTCGAGGAACTCGAGGAAGTGCCGGCCGGCAATACCGTGATCTTCAGCGCGCACGGCGTGTCGAAGGCCGTGCGCGACGAGGCGGACGTGCGCGGGTTGCGCATTTACGACGCAACCTGCCCGCTGGTCACGAAGGTGCACGTCGAGGTGGCGAAAATGCGCCAGGACGGCGTCGACATCGTCATGATCGGGCACAAGGGTCACCCGGAAGTCGAAGGCACGATGGGGCAGGTCGAGCGCGGCATGCATCTCGTCGAGAGCGTCGAGGACGTGCAGAAGCTCGAGCTCGCCGATCCCGAGCGCATCGCGCTCGTCACGCAGACGACGCTGTCCGTCGACGACGCGGCCGAGATCATCGCGGCGCTGAAGGCGAAGTATCCGAAGATCCGCGAGCCGAAGAAGCAGGACATCTGCTACGCGACGCAGAACCGCCAGGATGCGGTGAAGTTCATGGCGCCGCAGTGCGATGTCGTGATCGTCGTCGGCAGTCCGAACAGCTCGAATTCGAGCCGTCTGCGTGAAGTGGCCGAGAAGCGCGGTGTGGACGCATACATGGTCGACGCGCCCGATCAGATCGATCCGGCATGGGTCGCGGGCAAGCGCCGCATCGGCGTGACGGCCGGCGCGTCGGCACCCGAAGTGCTCGCCCAGGCCGTGATCGCGCGACTGCGCGAGCTCGGCGTGCGCAACGTGCGCGCGCTCGACGGCATCGAGGAAAACGTGTCGTTTCCGCTGCCGCGCGGGTTGAACCTGCCGCCCGCTGCCTGATTGCCGCATCGCACCCGCGGAACACCGAAGCGCGCCTCCCGGCGCGCTTTTTTTTTTGTGCGTCGAAATTGCGATCGCAACCATTATTCACGGTAATGGTGCAACCCGGTTGCTCCGGATGTTCGTAACCGTCTCTCAAAATTGGTTGCAATGCAGGAAAACCCCATCGAATCAGGATTATTGGCGTCCTATAAATGGAGTTACAATGCGCCCGTTTTCAAGCCTGAATGGCTTTGAAATCGGATTTTGGCAAGGCGCGGGAGACCATTCAATGCATGTGAAGTTGGCTTACGCCGTGTCCGTCGCCGCACCGGTTGCAATGCGTGCCGGTTGCAGCAAAAAGAGCGACGGCGGGGCGGGCAGGGAGGCTGCGGCGTTCGCGGCAGCGCCGGCCAGCGGCGTGCGCGTCGCCGGAACCGGTCGTGCGGCACCATCGGCGTGCCGCATCTCGCAATTGGGCAAGGACAAGGAAAACGGGGCACGTTTGGCGATCGAGGAAATCAACGCGCTTGACCTGGCGAACGGTCGGGCAGCGACCGTACGTGCCGATCGACGGATGCGGGCTACGGCGCCGCATGCATGCGGCGATGTGGGCTGCGTGCGGATGTCCCCGGCCCCCTTTCATTTCGATTCGATGAAACAGCGTGTCGCCGCGAGCGGTGGTGTCGTGGCGCGCGGCCTGGTTCGTACGATGGATTCCGACGCAGTCCCGACGCATGTCGGGCGCGGCATTCGCAATGCCTTGCAAGGCATTGCGGCACGGAATCCGATCCGCCCGGATGCGGGGCTTGCCTCGCACCGGACGGGAAAAGGCACGGATGCCGGGCAACCGGACGATGGCCGTCCCGGCATGCTGCCCTACGACTTCAAGGAGGCCTCGAACACCGTCCTCGACGTCGTGACGATTTAGCGACGGGACTCATGACGGCACCGGAACAGTGCGGTGCCGTTTTTGTATCCGCTCCGGCGGCAGGTCCGGCCGTACAGGCCGGGCGGCGCGCGCCGGGACGATCCACACCCTTACCGGTATCGACTAGTACCCGCAGTGTCGCCGAGAAGGCGCGATTCCTCGCTTACCCGCGGGGCGCAACGTCCTCCGGCAGCACGGGCCAAGGAGCTTTAAATGGATATTTTCGTCCAGCAGGTTCTCAACGGGCTGGTGCTCGGCAGTGTGTACGCCATCATCGCGTTGGGTTACACGATGGTGTACGGCATTCTCGGCATCATCAACTTCGCGCACGGCGACGTGCTGATGATCGGCGCGATGGTCGCGTTGTCGGCCATCACCGTGCTGCAGAACCACTTCCCCGGACTCGGCAACATCGCCACGCTGACGATTGGCCTGGGCATCGCCGCGGTCGTCTGTGCGTTCGTCGGCTTCACGATCGAACGCGTCGCGTACCGGCCGCTGCGCCGCGCGCCGCGCCTCGCGCCGCTGATCACCGCGATCGGCGTGTCGATCCTGCTGCAGACGGCCGCGATGATCATCTGGTCGCGCAACCCGCTGCCGTTCCCGCAATTGCTGCCGACCGATCCGATCAACGTGATCAAGGCGACCGACACGACGCCCGGCGCCGTGATCTCGGTGACTGAAATCGTGATCATCGCGGTGGCGTTCATCGTGATGGGCGGCCTGCTGCTGCTCGTGCACAAGACCAAGCTCGGCCGTGCGATGCGCGCGATCGCCGAAAGCCCGAACACCGCGAGCCTGATGGGCGTGAACCCGAACTTCGTGATTTCCGCGACGTTCATGATCGGCTCCGCGCTCGCCGCGCTGGCCGGCGTGATGATCGCGTCCGAATACGGCAACGTGCACTTCTACATGGGCTTCATCCCCGGCATGAAGGCGTTCACGGCGGCGGTGCTCGGCGGTATCGGCAACCTCGGCGGTGCGATGGTCGGCGGCGTGCTGCTCGGCCTGATCGAGCAGCTCGGTGCCGGCTACATCGGCAACCTCACGGGCGGCGTATTCGGCAGCAACTACCAGGACGTGTTCGCCTTCATCGTGCTGATCATCGTGCTGGTGTTCCGTCCGTCGGGCCTGCTGGGCGAACGGGTCGCGGATCGCGCGTAACGGAAGGGAGCAAACAACATGACATCCATTCAACCGATCGAATCCTCGACGTCGCTCGTCGAAGAGCGCAATACCGCCAAGACCGTCGTCATCGGCATCCTGACCGCTGTGTTCGTGATCGCCGCGCCGATCATCATCGGCTCGGCCGGCGGCAACTACTGGGTCCGCGTGCTCGACTTCGCGATGCTGTACGTGATGCTCGCGCTCGGCCTGAACGTGGTGGTCGGCTTCGCCGGCCTGCTCGACCTCGGCTACATCGCGTTCTACGCGGTGGGCGCGTACACGGCGGCGCTGCTGTCTTCGCCGCACCTGACCTCGCAGTTCGAGTGGATCGCGGCCCTCGCGCCCGGCGGGCTGCACATCCCGTTCCTGATCATCGTGCCGATCGCGATGGCGCTGGCGGCGACCTTCGGGATCCTGCTCGGTGCGCCGACGCTGCGCCTGCGCGGCGACTACCTGGCGATCGTGACGCTCGGCTTCGGCGAAATCGTCCGGATCTTCATGAACAACCTCGACCGTCCGGTGAACATCACCAACGGCCCGAAGGGGATCACGGGCATCGATCCGGTGCATGTCGCCGGCTTCAACCTGTCGCAGACGCATTCGCTGTTCGGCTTCCAGCTGCCGTCGGTCTACATGTACTACTACCTGTTCGTGCTGTGCTCGCTGCTGGTGATCTGGGTCTGTACGCGCCTGCAGCACTCGCGTATCGGCCGCGCATGGGCGGCAATCCGCGAGGACGAGATCGCGGCGAAGGCGATGGGCATCAACACCCGTAACGTGAAGCTGCTCGCGTTCGCGATGGGCGCGTCGTTCGGCGGCCTGTCGGGCTCGATGTTCGGCGCGTTCCAGGGCTTCGTGTCGCCGGAATCGTTCACGTTCTGGGAATCGATCGTCGTGCTCGCCTGCGTGGTGCTCGGCGGCATGGGCCATATCCCGGGCGTGATCCTGGGCGCGGTGCTGCTCGCGATCTTCCCGGAATTCCTGCGCTCGACGATGAGCCCGCTGCAGCATGCGCTGTTCGGTCATGACATCGTCGATACGGAGGTGATCCGTCAGGCGCTGTACGGCCTCGCGATGGTGATCATCATGCTGTACCGCTCGGAAGGCCTGTGGCCCGCGCCGAAGCATGAGGACAAGATCGCGAAACTGGCGAAGCGCGCCAGCAAGAAGCCGGTGCGCGCGTAACGAACGGACAAGGGGATACACACATGAGCGACAAGCAAATCCGACTGTCCGTGCAGGGCGTGAACAAACGCTTCGGCGGCCTGCAGGCACTGTCCGACGTCGGCCTGCAGATCAAGGAAGGCGAGATCTACGGTCTGATCGGCCCGAACGGCGCCGGCAAGACGACGTTCTTCAACGTGATCACGGGCCTCTACACGCCGGACTCCGGCGACTTCAAGCTGGACGGCCAGAACTACACGCCGACGGCCGTGCACCAGGTTGCGAAGGCCGGCATCGCGCGCACGTTCCAGAACATCCGCCTGTTCGGCGGGATGACGGCCCTCGAGAACGTGATGGTGGGCCGCCACGTGCGCACCAAGCACGGCCTGCTCGGCGCGGTGTTCCAGACGCCGGCCGAACGCCAGGAAGAGCGCGAGATCAAGGAACGCGCGATCGAGCTGCTCGAATACGTGGGCGTGCTGCAGTACGCGGACTACACGTCGCGCAACCTGTCGTACGGCCACCAGCGCCGTCTCGAGATCGCGCGGGCCCTTGCGACCGACCCGAAGCTGCTCGCGCTCGACGAGCCGGCGGCCGGGATGAACGCGACCGAGAAGGTCGAACTCACGCGCCTGCTCGACAAGATCCGCTCGGACGGCCGCACGATTCTCCTGATCGAGCACGACGTGAAGCTCGTGATGGGGCTGTGCAACCGGATGACGGTGCTCGATTACGGCAAGGTGATCGCCGAGGGTCTGCCGCAGGACGTGCAGAAGAATCCGAAGGTGATTGAGGCATATCTCGGCGCAGGGGTGCACTGATGGCAGCGGCAATGTTGAAAATCAAGGGCTTGCAGGTCAACTACGGCGGCATCCAGGCCGTCAAGGGCGTTGACATGGAAGTCCGTCAGGGCGAGCTCGTGACGCTGATCGGCGCGAACGGCGCAGGCAAGACCACGACGATGAAGGCGATCACGGGTCTGAAGCCGTATTCGGCGGGCGACATCGAGTACGACGGCAAGTCGATCAAGGGCATCCCGGCGCACGAACTGCTCAAGCGCGGCCTCGCGATGGTGCCGGAAGGCCGCGGGATCTTCGCGCGGATGTCGATCGTCGAGAACATGCAGATGGGCGCGTACCTGCGCAACGACACCGAGCAGATCAAGAAGGACGTCGACCGGATGTTCGGCTTCTTCCCGCGCCTGAAGGAGCGTGCATCGCAGCTCGCGGGCACGCTGTCGGGCGGCGAGCAGCAGATGCTGGCGATGTCGCGGGCGATTCTCTCCAAGCCGAAGCTGCTGCTGCTCGACGAGCCGTCGATGGGGCTGTCGCCGATCATGGTCGAGAAGATCTTCGAAGTGGTGCGCGAGATCTCGAAGGAGGGCATCACGGTGCTGCTCGTCGAGCAGAACGCACGCCTTGCGCTGCAGGCGGCCGACCGCGGCTACGTGATGGATTCGGGCGTGGTCACGATGGAAGGCGACGCGAAGCAGATGCTCGACGATCCGAAGGTGCGCGCAGCGTATCTGGGTGAGTAAGTGAATGAATGAGCGGGCCCGGTGACGCGCGGCGGCAGACGCCGCGCGCGTCGTGCAAGGGTTTTCGAAAGGCTGTCACGGGATGCCGTGACAGCCTTTTTTTCGTGTTGTGCGATTCGTGTCGAACTGTGCGTGCGGAAGCGACTCCATTCGACTGTTGCACCACGCACGCGACGCGGGAAACGACAGGGCAGGCCATCCGCCGCCGGTCGCCCGCCGCCGGTCGCACGCAGCCGGTCGCCCGCAGCCGGTCGCCCGCAGCCGGTCGCCCGCAAACCGACACACGGGCCGCGTAGCATCGACAGCCCATCGGGACACGGAGAACACGCATGAGTCTGGACTACGGTTTCGTGAAGGCGAAGGTGGCATCGGTGGCGAAGCTGAAGGGCTCGCCGCACGGCAGCGAGATCCAGTATCACATCCACCTGACGCTGGCGCTGCCGGCCGGCGACTGGGATGTCGCGATCAACGTCGGCACCAGCGATGCGGACGACTTGCTGAACTACAAGCTGGTCTACGATTTCCACCATCCCGTCACGCAGACGCTCGCGGCCGCGGCGGAAGGCTACACCGACCTCACGGGGCAGGCCGCGCTGCCCGCGCTCGACTACCTGCGCAGCGACATCCTGAACGAGACGGGCGCGTGGCGGGCGAGCGCGGTGATGGACGGCACCGAGAACCCGGAGCCGATCCCGTCTCTGTTGCGGCTCGTGAGCGCTGCGCAGTCGCAGGGCCTCGACGTCGTCGTGTTCGGCCGCACGTATGCGGAAGGCAACGGCATTCACGACACGCACATGAACCAGGGCTCGACGGGCCCGAACTACCTGCATCGCGCAGGCGACGACCACAACGACCACAACGACGTCTGGCAGGACGGCGCGCTGATCGTGCGCGTGAGCGATACGCAGTGGGCCGCGTATTTCGCGGCGTTCGAACAGCAGGCCGTGCCGACCGACGCGCTCGGCAATCCTCTGCCGGGCGCGGGGCCGATCACGCGCTGAGGGCAGCCACTGTCGCCGCCGGCTGCATCACGCGGCCGGCAGCGTCTTGCCGAACGAGATACGCTCCTCGACGCGATAGCCGAGCGCCGCATAGAAGCGGCACGCGTCGTCGTTGCCGGGCAGCACCTGCAGGTTGATCTTCAGGCAGCCGCGCGCGGCGAGCGCGCTTTCCGCGTGCGCGATCAGCGCGCGGCCGACGCCGAGCCGCCGCGCGTCGTTCGCGACGCCGAACGAGTAGAGCCAGCCGCGATGTCCGTCGAAACCCGCCATCAGCGTGCCGACGACGCGCGCGCCGCTGGTCGCGACGAAGAACAGCTCGGGCTGCGTCGCGAGCTTCAGCTCGATCGATCGCAGCGGATCGCGGTGCGGCGGCGCGCCGGCTTCGTCATACTGCGGGAACGCGTCGCGCCATACCGCGAGCACGGCATCGGTGTCGGCGCGTTCGAACGGGCGGATAGCGACAGCATCGGCGGCGGCATCCATCGCGGCGATCTCCTTAGAGTGTGTCGAGGATCGACCGCAGCATCGCCATCATCTGGTCGATCTCGTCGGTCGTCACGTTCAGCGCGGGCATGAAGCGCAGCAGGTTCGGCCGCGCGGCGTTCAGCAGCAGGCCGTCGGGCTGCATGTCGCGCGCCTTCTCGACGATCTGCGGGCCGATGTCCTTGCCGAGCAGCAGCGCGCGGAGCAGGCCTTCGCCGCGTTCGCCTTCGAAGCCGCGCTCCTCCGACAGCTCGAGCAGCTTGCGCTTCAGGTATTCGCCGCGTGCACGCACGCCTTCGAGGAAGCCGGGCGCGACGAGCTGCGAGATCACCGAATAGCCGGCCGCCGTCATCAGCGGATTGCCGTTGTACGTGCCGCCCTGGTCGCCGGCCTCGAACACCGCGACGTCGGCCTTCGACAGCAGCGCCGCGAGCGGCACGCCGCTGCCGATGCCCTTGCCGAGCGTCATGACGTCCGGCTCGATGTCGGCGAGCTCGTACGCGAACAGCGTGCCCGCACGGCCGCAGCCGCTCTGTACTTCGTCGACGATCAGCAGCAGGTTGTGCTGCTTCGTCAGTGCGCGCAGTTCGCGCATGAACTCGCGCGTTGCCGGGATCACGCCGCCTTCGCCCTGGATCGGTTCGAGCATCACGGCGACGGTCTTGTCGGTGATCAGCTTCTCGACCGAGTTGATGTTGTTCAGCTCGGCCTTCGGGAAGCCCGGCACCTGCGGCGCGTAGATCGTGTCCCAGCCCGGCTTGCCGCTGGCCGACATCGTCGCGAGCGTGCGGCCGTGGAAGCTGTGGTCGAACGTGATGATCTCGTATGCGCCGTTGCGGAACTTGCGGCCCCACTTGCGCGCGAGCTTGATCGCGCCTTCGTTCGCCTCGGCGCCGCTGTTCGTGAAGAACACCTTGTCGAACACGCTGTGCTGCGTGAGCAGGCCCGCGAGCTTCGCCATCGGTTCGTTGTAGAACGCCGGAGAAGGGTTCAGCAGCTTTTCGGCCTGCGTCTTCAGCGCTTCGACGACGCCGTCGTTGCAGTGGCCGAGACTGTTGACGGCCCAGCCCTGGATGAAGTCCAGATAGCGCTTGCCCGTGTGATCGTAGAGCCACGAACCCTTGCCGTGCGTAAACACGATGTCGGGGCGGTTCGTGATGTACATCAGCGAGTCGATCGGATAATCGTTCAAGGGCATGGCAGCAGACTCCAGCGGACGTTGAAAGGGAAACGGGCAATAAAAAAGCCACGGAAGGCCGTGGCTGGTGGGTTCGAACAGCTTGTGCGTAACCGGTGAAGCAGTGTGGGGGTTACGCGCGAATCCGTGACGAGCCTGCGGCATCCGGGCGGAGCGGCGAGCGGCGACGTCGAAGAGCGGACAGGAAGCGGTTCATGTGCGCAAGCATAAGGCATCCCGCGCCCCACTGTAAACCGCCGCGATGCCACGGATGTGACATCGCGGCGCGAAACGCGGGTGTGCGGTACTCAGACCGGATGTGCGAGATCGGCAGCGCTCGTGAACGAGTCCGCGTAGAACTCGTCGGCCGGCAGTGCGTGGTGCTGCGTGAAGTCGCGCTGCGCGGATTCGACCATCACCGGCGCGCCGCACGCGTACACCTGGTGACCCGACAGATCGGGCAGGTCCTCGATCACCGCGCGATGGACGAAGCCCGTGCGGCCCGTCCACTGGTCGCCGTCGTCGGGCTCGGAGAGCACCGGCACGTACTTGAAGTTCGGGATTTCGCTGGCCCACTGCTCGGCGAGCTCGCCGAGGTAGATGTCCTTCTTGCGGCGTGCGCCCCAGTAGAGCGTCATCGGGCGCGTGATGCCCCGGTGCTTCACGTGCTCGATGATCGCCTTGATCGGCGCGAAGCCCGTGCCCGATGCAAGCAGTACGATCGGCTTGTCGGAATCCTCGCGCAGGAAGAACGTGCCGAGCGGGCCTTCGAAGCGCAGGATGTCGCGTTCCTTCATCGCGCCGAACACGTGGTCGGTGAACTTGCCGCCCGGCATGTGACGGATGTGCAGCTCGATCGGGCCTTCCTCGTGCGGCGCGTTCGCCATCGAGTAGCTGCGGCGCGAGCCGTCCTTCAGGATGAACTCGACGTACTGGCCCGCGAGGTACTGCAGGCGCTCGTTGGCGGGCAACTGCAGCTTCACGACCATCACATCGTCGGCCTTGCGCTCGAGCGCGGCGATCCGGCACGGCAGCTTCTTGACCTGCACGCCGTCGACGCCGGCGATTTCGCGCACGTCGATCTCGAGATCGCACTGCGCCTTCGAGCAGCACAGCAGCGCGAGGCCGCGCGTGCGCTCGTCATTGGACAGTGCCGACGCGGCATGCGGGCCCTGCTCGATCTGGCCCGACACGATCTGGCCCTTGCAGGAGCCGCACGCGCCGTTCTTGCAGCCGTACGGCAGATGGACGTTCTGGCGCAGCGCGGCCGCCAGCACGGTTTCGTCCGACTCGACCTGGAATTGCCGGCCGCTTTGCTTGAGAGTGACGTTGAATGCCATAGAACCAAACTAGAACAAAATGTGGGGACCGTGCATGTCGAGCACGGCAGCTACAATGCAAACCCGTTGCGCGTCGCGCAACGGTGGCTACTGATTTCGCAACCAACATGATCGCGACACGAATTCTGCGCCGGCCGCGCGCACTGATCGTCGGCTGCGGCGACGTCGGCATGCGCTGCGTCGCGCAATGGCGCGACACGCGCCGCAACCTGCGGATCTTCGCGCTGACGAGCCACCCGGGCCGCCGCGACGAGTTGCGTGCCGCGGGCGCGACGCCGATCGTCGGCGACCTCGATCGCCCGGCGACGCTCGGCCGCCTCGCGGGCCTTGCCCGCACGATCCTGCATCTCGCGCCGCCGCAGTCCGACGGCCGCGACGACCGGCGCACGCGTGCGCTGATCGCCGCAACGACCGTGCCCGCGCGGCGACCGTCGGCACCGCCGGCACCTGCGGTAGGCCGGCTCCGAACGCTGCGCGCCGCTGCCCGGCAGGCCGGCGCGCCCGTTCGGGCAGCGCGTATTGTACCCGACGGTCTTCGCGCGCCGAGGCTCGTCTACGCGAGTACGACGGGCGTATACGGCGATTGCGGCGGCGCGCGCATCGACGAAACGCACCCGCTGCATCCTGCGAATCCGCGCGCGTTCCGGCGCGTGTCGGCCGAGCGGCAACTGCGCGCGGCGACGGTGCGCGGCGTGCTGTCCGCGCGCATCGTGCGCATTCCCGGCATCTACGCGGCGAATCGTCTGCCGGTCGCGCGGCTCGAGCGCGGCACGCCGGCGCTCGAGCCGGCCGACGACGTCTACACGAACCACATCCACGCGGACGATCTCGCGGCGATCCTGCGCCGCGCGGCCGAGCGCGGCAGGCCGACGCGCGCCGTGCACGCGTCGGACGACAGCGAACTGCGGATGGGGGAGTATTTCGACCGGGTCGCGCAGGCGCTCGGCCTGCCGCTGCCGCCGCGCGTCAGCCGCGCGGACGCCGAGCGCCAGCTCGAACCGGCGCTGCTGTCGTTCATGCGCGAGTCGCGGCGCCTGTCCAACGCACGGCTCAAGGCCGAATTGTGCGTGACGTTGCGTTATCCGACCGTAGACGATTTCCTTCAAACGCTCGCGCCGGGCAGCGCGTCAGGTCAGCGCCGGTAATGCCTCGATCAGCAGGAAGCACAGCAGCGCGCCGATCAGTGCGCCGATCAGGTTCGGATGATATTTGTGCTTCATGTGCATCGCGGCCAGCAGCCCGCCGATCACGATGACCCCGACGACCGTGAACGCGATCATCACGTACGACAGTTCGAAAGAATGGTTGATGTTCATGATGCCTCCCCCTGCATCGCTGCTCGTACAGCTTGTGATTTGAGTATAGCGGGGGATCGTGCGGCCGAGACGCGGCTGGACATCGAACGGTCGTGCGGATTTTCCCTTACAGGGTTTTGACGGGATTGCGCAACGCCGAAAGGTCGGCGTCGTCGAGCCACCTCCACGCGCCGGGTTCGAGGCCGTCCGGCAGCGCGAAGCCGCCGATGCTTTCGCGATGCAGCAACTCGACGCGGTTGCTCGCCGCCGCGACCATGCGTTTCACCTGGTGATACTTGCCTTCGAGGACGGTCAGCGCGAGCACGTGCGTATCGCGCGCGTCGGCGGCGACCGCCGCGATCGGCTTCGGCTCGCCGTGGAGCTGCACGCCGGTGCGCAGCGCGTGCAGTTGCGCATCGTCGAGCGGGTGGCGTACGGTCGCCACGTAGGTCTTCGGCACCTTGCGCTTCGGCGACGTGTACGTGTGCACGAACTGGCCGTCGTCGGACAGCAGCAGCAGGCCCGTCGTGTCCTGGTCGAGACGGCCGACGCACTGCACGCCGCGCGCGACGAGCGGCGCGGGCAGCAGGCTGAACACGCTTGCATGATGTTGCGGATCGCGCGAACACTCGTAGCCGGCCGGCTTGTTGAGCGCGAGATACGCGCGTGCGCGGAACGGCCAGGCCGTATCGTCGACCGAGAACACGAGGCCGTCGGTGTCGAACGTGGCGTCGGGGTCGGTCGCGCTGGCGCCCGCGACGGCGACGCGGCCCGCTTCGATCAGGCCGCGGCACTGGCGGCGCGAGCCGAAGCCCTGGGTGTAGAGAATGCTTTCGAGATCCATAGCGCGCGCATTCTATCAAGCGGTGCGCGACCGGCATGAACATGCTTGCGCTGGTAAGCTGCCGGAACGCCGCGCGGGGGTGCGGCGCCTGTTCATTCTTCACGGAAAGTCCATGCATTTCGATTCGTTCCCGTTCGGCCGCAAGGCTGCCGCCGTCATCCTTGCCGCGACCGTTTCGTCGGCCGCGTTCGCCCATGCGCATCTCGCGAAGAGCGATCCGGCGGCGGGCGCGGCGCTGGCCGCCGCACCGGCCGCCGTCACGATCGACTTCACCGAGCCGCTGGAGCCGGCGTTCAGCTCGATCGTCGTCGTCGACGGCGACGGCAGGACGGTGTCGGACGGCAATGCGCGCATCGATGCGTCGAACCGCAAGCGGATGACGGTGCCGCTCACGGCGGTCGGTACGGGCGCCTATACGGTGAAATGGGTGGCCGTCGCGACCGACGGGCACCGGACGCAGGGGGCGTACGGCTTCGGCGTGAAGTGACGCAACGGCGGCGGCAGGCCCGCGCCAGGGCTGCCGCCGCTCTTATCCGACAGGGAGTTTCCCGCATGAATCCGACGACGCTCGATGCACTCGCCGATTTCCCCCGTCTGCTCGAAGCCCATTTCGCGGCCGTGCCCGACGGCTACGCGCGCTGGACGCCCGATGACTGGGCCGGGATCCCGAGCGAGCACTTCTCGCCGCTCGGGCAGCTCTGCCATGTGCGCGACATCGAGATCGACGGCTATCACGTGCGGCTGCGGCGGATGCTCGACGAAGATCGGCCGCTGCTCGTGTCGATCGACGGCGATGCGCTTGCGATCGAGCGCCGCTACAACGATGCCTACGCGTCCGACGTGCTCGCGGCGATCCGCGAAGCGCGCCGCGAGACGCTGGACCTCGTGTCGCGCCTCACGCCCGAACAGTTCGAGCGTATCGGCGAGTTCGATGGCTACGGGTCGCTGACCGTGCGCGGGCTCGTCCATTACCTGTGCAGCCACGACCAGCAGCATCTGGCCGGCATGCAGTGGCTGCTCGGCAAGATCGACGCGGCGCTGTACGCACGCTGAACCGGCCGGCGCTCGCGTCGCCGCGAGCGGATTCCGGCGTCGCCGTCGGTGCGGCAGAGCACACTGCGACGATCCGATTGGATCGATTTTCTGGATAATTCATCCAGCCGCGGCCGGCTGACCTGCGCGTCGCGCGTGCCTACACTCCTAGCTTCGTTCAACGGAAAAAGGAGTCAACCGTGGCTACTCACACGCTCGCAGACAAGGTCGTCCTGATCGCAGGCGGCGCAAAGAATCTCGGCGGCCTGATCGCGCGGGACCTGGCGGGCCACGGCGCGAAGGCGGTGGCGATTCACTACAACAGCGCGGCGTCGCAGGCGCAGGCCGAGGAGACGGCCGCCGCGGTGCGCGCGGCCGGCGCCGAGGCCGCGACGTTCCAGGCCGACCTGACGACGGCCGCCGCGGTCGAGAAGCTGTTCGACGACGCGAAGCAGCGCTTCGGCAAGATCGACATCGCGATCAACACGGTCGGCAAGGTGCTGAAGAAGCCGTTCGCCGAGATCAGCGAAGCCGAGTACGACGAGATGTTCGCGGTCAACAGCAAGTCGGCGTTCTTCTTCATCAAGGAAGCGGGGCGGCACCTCGAGGATCACGGCAAGCTCGTCACGCTCGTGACGTCGCTGCTCGGCGCGTTCACGCCGTTCTATGCGGCGTACGAAGGGTCGAAGGCGCCGGTCGAGCACTTCACGCGCGCGGCGTCGAAGGAGTACGGCGCACGCGGGATCTCGGTGACGGCCGTCGGGCCCGGCCCGATGGACACACCGTTCTTCTATCCGGCCGAAGGCGCCGATGCGGTCGCATATCACAAGACGGCGGCCGCGCTGTCGCCGTTCAGCAAGACGGGCCTGACCGACATCGAGGACGTCGTGCCGTTCATCCGCCATCTGGTGACCGACGGCTGGTGGATCACGGGCCAGACGATCCTGATCAACGGCGGCTATACGACCAAGTAACCGACCGGATAAGCAGTCACATACCGGGCCGCGCCGGCCGCCGCCGCGGGCGCACGGCGCACCGCAATGGCTCGTTTGCATGGACAATGGACGGGCGCGCAGCCGCGAGGCCGCGCGCCCGTTTTTCTCTGTGCCGCCGGACCCTGCCGCGATGCGCGACGGCTGGCGGCGACGGTCGTCCGAACCCACGTTCCCCGCCGATGGACAAGCTGGATCAGGTCAGAATCTTCCTGCAGGTTGCCGAGATGGGCAGCTTCATCAAGGCCGCGCATGCACTCGACGTGCCGCGCGCGACCGTGTCGGCGGCCGTCCAGCAGCTCGAGGCGGGGCTCGGCACACGCCTCTTGCACCGCACGACGCGCCAGGTGCAGTTGACCGCCGACGGCGTGCTGCTGCTCGAACGCGGCCGGCGCCTGCTCGCCGAGGCCGACGAGCTCGACCGCCTGTTCCGCCGCCGCGACCGCGACGTGGTCGGGCGATTGAACGTCGACGTGCCTAGCCGGATCGCGCGCCGCGTGGTCGCGCCCGCGCTGCCGTCGCTGTTTCGCCGCTATCCGAAGCTGCAACTGTCGCTCGGCTCGACGGACCGCTCGATCGATCTCGTCCAGGAGGGCGTCGACTGCGCGATCCGCGTCGGGCGGCTTGCCGACAGCAGCCTCGTCGTGCGGCCGCTCGGGCAGTTCACGCTGATCAACTGCGCGAGCCCCGACTACCTGCGCGAATGCGGCGTGCCCGAGCATCCGGATGCACTCGCGCACGGGCATTGGGCGATCGGCTATGCGTCGCCGACGACGGGGCGCGAGCTCGGCTGGGAATACTGCGTGGACGGCGAGCGGCACACGCTGACGCTGCCGAGCCGCGTGATCGTCAACAACGCCGAAACCTATATCGCCGGCTGCATCGCCGGGATGGGGCTGATCCAGATTCCGCGGTTCGACGTCGAGCATCTGCTGGACAGCGGCGCGCTCGTCGACGTGATGCCTGGCCACCGCGCCGAGCCGATGGACGTGTCGGCCGTGTATCCGCACCGGCGGCACCGGTCGCGCCGGCTCAATGCGTTCGTCGATTGGTTCGGGGAGCTGATGGCGGATGCGTTGACGGGGGCCGCGGCCGGGAAGGGCGCGGAAGGCGACTGATCGGGTCGGCGGGTGCGCGTCGTGCGCCGTCGCGCGTGTTTCAGTCGGCCGGCGCCGCGAACCGCCGGCTGCGCCCGACTTCCCGCACCGCCTCGATCAGCGCCGCGCCGGCGCCGTCCGGTTTCGACGCGAACGCATAAAAACGCGCGGCCGGCAGCGCGGGCAGGCCGTCCTGCTGCCCGCACGCGCGCAGCCCGTCGCGCAGCTGGCTGCGCGCCAGTGCGGTGACTGCGAAGCCCGCGAGCGCGGCCGACACGCAGCCGGCCATGCTGCTGCTCTCGAACAGCACGCGAAACGGCCGTAGCGCGGCGGCGAGCGCCGATACGGCGGCCTCCCGATAGACGCACGGTTCCGGAAACAGCGCGAGCGGCAGTTCGCCGCCGGCGTCGAGCGTGCGGTCCGACGCGAATGCCCACACGAGCGGTTCTTCCCACAGCAGTTCGCCCGAAGCGTCGACCTGCCGGCACTGCTTGCCGAACACGACATCGAGCCGGCCGAGCGCCTGCTCGCGCAGCAGCGACGCGGTGATCCCGACCTTCAGCTCGATCGCAGTACGCGGATGGCGATCTCGGAACGCACGCAGCACGTGAGGCAGCCACGCACCCGCGAAATCCTCCGACGCGCCGATGCGCAGCCGCCCGTGCGCGGGCGCGCCGCGCAGCCTCGCGCGCACTTCGCGCTCCATGTCGACGATGTTGCGCGCGTACGCGTATAGCGTGTCGCCGGCCGGCGTGAGTGCGATACGGCGCGTCGTGCGTGCGAGCAGCACGGTGCCGGCCGCCTGTTCGAGCCGCTTGATATGGCCGCTGACGGCGGACGGCGTCAGCGCGAGGCGTTCTGCTGCCGGCGCGAACCCGCGACTGTCGACGACTTCGAGGAAGGTGCGCAGCAGCGCGATGTCGAGCGAGGTCGACGCGGGATCGGTCAGCGGTTCCATGGGGCAATTCAACGCAATATTCGATGAATGAGTCATGATACTCCGTGAATCGTGATGAAAGGCCGGCCTACCATCGTCTGCTCAAGTTGACCCGACGGAGAACACGATGACTGCCTATGCGCATGCGACGACCGCGTCGCTCGATATCGCCTATCTCGAATGGAACCCGCGCGGCGAACGCGTGGCCGTGCTGCTGCACGGCTGGCCGGACAGCCCGGTCGGCTGGGAGCCCGTGGCGGCGGCGCTTGCCGCGCGCGGCTACCGCGTACTCGCGCCCGCGCTGCGCGGCTTTGCGCCGACGCGCTTTCGCGACGCATCCGTGCCGCGCAGCGGCGAACTCGCGGCGCTCGGGCGCGACCTGCTCGAATTCGTCGATGTGCTCGGCGTCGAGCGGCCCGTGCTGGTCGGGCACGACTGGGGCGCCCGCGCGGCCGCGAACGCGTGCGGGCTGCGCGACGGCGTCGCATCGCATCTGGCGATGCTGTCGGTCGGATACGGCACCAACGATCCCGGTCAGCCGCTGTCGCTGCAGCAGGCGCGCAACTACTGGTATCACTGGTTCATGGCGACGCCGCGCGGCGAGCAGGCGCTGCGCGATGATCGCCGTGCGTTTGCCCGCGTGATGTGGGACACGTGGTCGCCGCCCGGCTGGTATCGCGACGGCGATTTCGATGCGGCCGCCGCCGCGTTCGACGGGCCCGACTGGATCGACGTCGTGCTGCATTCGTACCGGCATCGCTGGGGGTTCGCGCCAGGCGCGCCGGCCTATGCCGACGACAACGCGCGGCTGAATCCGGCGCCCGTGCTGGCGGTGCCGACGCTCGTGCTGCACGGCGGCGCGGACACCTGCAATCATCCGGACAGCTCGGCTGGGCGCGAACGGTTCTTCGCCGGGCGCTACGCGCGGCAGGTGCTGGACGGCGTGGGGCATTTTCCGCAGCGCGAGACGCCGGCGGCAGTCGCCGACGCGATCCTCGGGTTCTGCGAGCGCGGCTGACGCGCGCCGGCCGGCCCGGCGCGCAGGGGATCAACCGCCGACGCGGGGCGCGAGCAGGTCGGCGAGGCCGATGTTCCGGAACATCTCGCGGCGGATGCGATCGCCGACGCGGAACACTTCCTCGGCGCCGTCCTGCGACGGATCGACGAACACGCGATACGGGCGCTTGCCGGCCGGCGCGGCGACGAGGTCGGCGATCGCCGTTGCGACGGTGCCGGCATCGGCGTCCGCGGGTTCGAGCGCGGCGAGGCCCCGCAGCGCCTGTGCGGCGACGCCCGCGTACGGCCCGCTGTCGTAGGCCGTCTGCACGACGGCATCGGCCGGCTTGCCCGCGTGGGCGAAGTGATTCGTGCCCCGGGTGAACGCGCCCGGCACGACGATCGACGTTTCGATGCCCCAGCGGGCGAGTTCGGCCGCATACGACACCGCGAGCGAATCCATCGCAGCCTTCGCGGCGAAGTAGGGCGCGAGGAACGGCGGGGTGCCGCCGCGCGCCGACGAGGACGATACCCAGACGAGCAGGCCGCGACCCTGGCGGCGCAGGTGCGGCAGCGCCGCCCGGTTCACGCGCTGGGTCGACACGACGTTGATGTCGTAGAGCTGCGCCAGCTGTTCGGGCGTGAACGCCTCGGCGGGGCCGAACACCATGTGGCCGGCGTTGTGGACGACGATGTCGAGACGGCCGTTGTCGGCGATCACGCGGTCGATTGCGGCGTCGACGGACGCGTCGTCGCCGACGTCGAGTTCGACGGTGCGCAGGTCGACATCGTGTTCCCGCGCATAGGCGGCGATGCTCGCGACGCGCGGCGCGTTGCGGCCGGCGCTTTCGCGCATCGACGCGTAGACCGTATGGCCGGCACGGGCGAGTGCCTGCGCGCTCAGCAGGCCGAAGCCGCTGGACGCGCCGGTGACGAGAATGACTTCCTTCATGATCGATCTCCTGCCAGTGTGAGGGAGCGGGCGCGGCGTGCGGTCCGTCAGCACATGCCGCCGTTGGCACGCAGGACCTGGCCGTTGACCCACGCGCCGTCGGGGCCGGCGAGGAACGCGACGACGCCGGCGATGTCCGCGGGCTGGCCGAGCCGTTCCAGCGGATTCATCTTCGCCATCCGGTCGACGAGTTCGGGGCTCTTGCCCTGCAGGAACAGCTCGGTCGCGACCGGCCCCGGCGCGACCGCATTCACGCTGATGCCGCGGCCGCGCATCTCCTGGGCGAGAACCTGCGTCAGGCCCTCGACGGCCGCCTTGGTCGCGATGTACACGCCATAGGTCGGCAGGCGCATGCCGATCACGCTCGACGACAGGTTGACGATGCGGCCGCCGTCGCGCAGGCGTTTCGCCGCCTCGCGGCTGACGTTGAACGCGCCCTTCAGGTTGATTGCGACGACCTGGTCGAAGGCCGCGTCGTCGACGTCGGCGATGGCGGCGAGCTTCATCACGCCCGCGCTGTTGACGACCACGTCGACGCGGCCGAACGCGCGCTCGGCCGCGTCGAACAGCGCGGACGTCGCCGCCGGGTCGGCGACGTCCGCCTGCACCGCGACGGCTTCGCCGCCGTCGGCGCCGATCGCGTCGACCACTTCCTGCGCTGGGCCGGCGCTGCCGGCATAGTTCACGACGACCCTGAAACCGTCCCGGGCGAGACGGCGGGCGATTTCCGCACCGATGCCGCGCGATGAACCCGTGACGAGGGCGACCTTTTCCGATGTGCTCATGTCCTGCTCCTTGGTTCGTGAGTGCCGTACGAGCCGGCGACAGGACTAATGTAGGCTTCCTCGATCAATAAAAATAATGAATAATGATCAGATCAAGAATGACTAAAAGTATGTCTCATGGCATTCGACAGCAGGCTCCTGAGCGGCATCGGCGTGCTCTCGGCGGTGATCGAGGCCGGCACCTTCGCGCGCGCGGGCGAGGCGATGGGGCTGACGCAGCCGGCCGTGAGCCGCGCCGTCGCGCGGCTGGAAGAGCGCGTCGGCATCCGGATCTTCAACCGGACGGCGCGCGCGATCACGCTGACCGACGAAGGGCGGCGCTTTTACGAGGCGGTCGCGCCGCTGCTGGCCGGCATCGAGGAGGCGGCGGTCGACGCCGGGCGTTCCAGGGCGCGCGTCAGGGGGCGGCTGCGGGTCAACGTGGACGGTACGTTCGGCCACTACGTGCTGGCGCCGCGGATGGCGGAATTCCTCGATCGCTTCCCCGAACTGTCCGTCGAAATCAGCGTGCGCGACCGGATGGGCGATCTCGTCGCCGACGGCTTCGACGTGGCGGTGCGCTTCGGCATTCCGGAGCCGTCGTCATACCGCGCGCGGCTGCTGCTCGAGACGCGCGTGCTCACCTGCGCGTCGGCGGCCTATGTCGCGCGTCACGGCGAACCGCGGCATCCGCACGATCTCGCGGACGGGCATCGCTGCGTGCTGATCCGCGATCCGGTAACGGGGCGGCCGTTCGAATGGGTCTTCCATCGCGGCAACGAGGTGGTGCCGCTCGACGCCGGCGGCCGGCTGATGGTTAACGACACGGGCGCGCTGCTCGGTGCCTGCCTCGGCGGCGCGGGCGTCGCGCAGCTGCTGGAACTCTACGCGCGGGACATCCTCGCCGATGGGCGGCTGGTTCTGCTGCTGCCTGAATGGGCGGACGAGACGTTCCCGCTTTATGCGTATCACCACGCGTCGAACCTCGTCTCCGCGAAGGTGCGGGTGTTTCTCGACTTCGTCCGCGAGCTGATGGCCTGAGGTTGCGCGGCGGCGAAAGGCGGCCGGGCGGCCGTCGGGTCATTCGGTGCGATGGGGGATGTTGTCCGGGAACGGATAGGGCGCATGCGGTCCCGGCCAGTCGGGCACGGGCGGCGCGCTCAACACGTCGCATCCGCCCAGCATGAGCGACAGAATCGCGGCGAGCACGCCGCGGCAAATCGGGCTTGAAATGGCGCGCGTGCGCATGGCCGGCCTCCGTGCTGCGTTCCCTGATGCTTGGACTGCCAGGCGAGGTCACGCGTTGCGGTGCACGTTGCGCGCGGCGAAAAACAAAAAACCCGCGAAGCGGTGAGCTTGCGCGGGTTTCGACAGGTGCAGCGCGTGGCGCTGCGAAATACTGGTGCCCAGGGCCGGAATCGAACCGGCACGCCTTGCGGCGGGGGATTTTGAGTCCCCTGCGTCTACCAATTTCACCACCTGGGCTTGATCCTGGCCGCGCATGCGGTTGTGCGCGGCGAAACGCGAATTATGGCGGAAATCCCGGCACCGGGCAAGCCACTCGCTGCCGGCCGCCCCGTCACTGGCTCAGGTAGACGAACCGGCCCTCTTTCACGATCCCCATCACGCTCGCGCGCTGGTCGAGCCCGACATGATCCTTGTCGCTGGTGTTGACGACACCGTTCGGCACGACGAGCTCGTGCGCGCGTTCGAGCTCGCGGCGCAGCGCCGCGCGGAACGCCTGCGTGCCGGGCTGCGCGGTTTTCAGTGCGCGGCCGACCGCGTCGGCGAGGCGCGGGTAGACACCCGCCGCATCGCCCGCGAACTGCGTGACCGTGCCGGCGCCGTACTTCGCCTCGTACGCATCGACGAACGCGAGCGCGGCCTTGCGCGCCGGATGGTCGGCCGGCAGCGAGCGCGCGACGACGACCGGCTGGGTCGGAAACAGCGTCCCGTCGACGTCCTTGCCGCCGAGCTTGATGAATTCCGGCGTCGCGATCCCGTGGGTCTGGTAGATCGCACCCTTGTAGCCGCGCTCGATCAGCGTGCGCTGCGGCAGCACGGCCGGCGTGCCCGAGCCCGCGATCAGGATCGCATCGGGTTTCGCCGCGATCAGCTTCAGCGCCTGGCCCGTGACGCTCGCGTCGGTGCGGTTGAAGCGCTCGGTCGCGACGACGCGGATCTTGCGCAGATCGGCGAAGCGCGTGAACTCGTTGAGCCAGCTGTCGCCGTAGCTGTCCGCAAAGCCGATGAAGCCGACCGTCTTCACGCCGCGGTTCGACATGGCGCGTGTCATCACGTCGGCCATCGCGCGGTCGCTCTGCGCCATCTTGAACGCCCAGGTCCGCGCGCCTTCCTGCGGCTCGACGATCGCGCCGGAGCCGACCAGCGTGATCATCGGCGTCTGCCCTGCGGCGACCGCGTCGAGCGCCGCGAGCGCGGCCGGCGTGATGTTCGGCCCGACCACGACGTCGACGTGATCCTCGTCGACCAGCTTGCGGATGTTGCGCACCGCGGTGCCCGGGTCGGACGCGTCGTCGAGCACCGTCACCTGCACCGGCTGCCCGGCGATCGTCTTCGGCCACATCAGGATCGCGTTCTTGCTCGTGATGCCGATCGTGGCGGCGGGGCCGGTCGACGACAGGTCGACGCCGACCTTCAGGTCGGCATGCGCGGCCGCGCAGGCCAGCACGAAGGCGGCGCCGGCGGCGCGGCGCAGCAGGGCGGGAAGCGTCATGCGGGAATCTCCGTCGGGCAGTAAAAAGGGGCGCGATATGCGCCCCTGTATTTATACACGCCGATTTCAAGAAAACGCCGGGCCGCCCCAAGTTTTCCACCCCGAAGGAAGTCCCCTTGGGGGGACGACCCCTTCGGGAGGTCTGGCGCGAAGCGGCAGGCTGGGGGGAGCTTACAGCTCGTACGATTCGGATTCACCCTTGAGCGCCTGCTCGATCAGCTTGCGGTTCAGCGTCGGCGACAGCAGTTCGACGAGCGTATACACATAGCTGCGCAGGTAGGCGCCCTGCTTGAGCGCGACGCGCGTCACGTTGCTGCCGAACAGGTGGCCGACCGGGATCAGGCGCAGGTTGCGGTCGCGCTCGGGATTGAACGCGATGTCGGCCATGATGCCCACGCCGAGGCCGAGTTCGACATAGGTCTTGATCACGTCGGCGTCGATCGCCTCGAGGACGATGTCCGGCGACAGCCCGCGCAGCGCGAATGCCTGGTTGATCTTCTTGCGGCCCGCGAACGCGTCGTCGTACGTGATCAGCGGATATTGCGCGAGATCGTCGAGCGACGGCGGCTTGCGTTCGAGCAGCGGGTGATCGGCCGGCACGACGGCCGCGTGGTGCCACTGGAAGCAGGGCAGCGACACGAGTTCCTTGTAGTCGGCGATCGCCTCGGTCGCGATCGCGAGATCGGCCTGGTCGTGGATCACCATCTCGGCCACCTGCGTCGGGCTGCCCTGCAGGATCGACAGGTGCACCTTCGGGAAGCGCTTCTTGAATTCGGCGATCGCGGCCGGCAGCGAGTAGCGGGCCTGCGTGTGGGTGGCCGCGATGGTCAGGTTGCCCTGGTCCTGCGCCGCGTAATCCTTCCCGACCCTTTTAAGGCTTTCGACCTCCTGCAGGATCCGCTCGACCGATGCGAGGATGATCCTGCCCGGCTCGGTGAGCGAGCGCACGCGCTTGCCGTGCCGCGTGAAGATCTCCACGCCGAGCTCGTCCTCGAGCTCGATGATCGCCTTCGAGACCCCCGGTTGCGACGTGTAGAGCGCCTTGGCGGCCTCGGTGAGGTTGAAATTCTGCCGGACGGCCTCGCGCACGAAGCGAAATTGGTGCAGGTTCATTTATAACCCTTCCGCATATCAACAGAATTTTTTAGTCGTTTGAAATATAAGGCGAGTTTATTACGATTCACCGGAGTTTTTCAAATATGGATATCTGTTTTCGTCATTAGCAATCCACCCGGCAGCGGATGGCCGGTGGCAGTGACGGTGGAACGGAGATTCGGGCGCGACGTGGCTAGGACGTCGCGCGGTCACCACGAAAACCCCTGGGGTCCCCGAATGTATCAGTACGACCAATACGACCAGACGATCGTCGACGAGCGTGTCGCGCAGTACCGCGATCAGGTGCGCCGCCGTTTGTCGGGCGAGTTGAGCGAAGACGAATTCCGTCCGCTGCGTCTGCAGAACGGCCTGTACATGCAGCGCCATGCGTACATGCACCGCATCGCGATTCCGTACGGCAACCTGCGCAGCGACCAGCTCCGGATGCTGGCGCGCATCGCCCGCGAGCACGATCGCGGCTACGGCCACTTCTCGACCCGCTCGAACATCCAGTTCAACTGGATCCAGCTCGAAGACACGCCCGAGATCCTCGCGAAGCTCGCGTCGGTGCAGATGCACGGCATCCAGACCTCGGGCAACTGCATCCGCAACATCACGGCGGACCAGTTCGCGGGCGTCGCCCAGGACGAGGAGATCGATCCGCGTCCGTGGTCGGAAATCCTGCGCCAGTGGTCGACGTTCCATCCCGAATTCGCGTGGCTGCCGCGCAAGTTCAAGATCGCGGTGTCGGGCTCGAAGCACGACCGCGCGGCCGTGCAGATCCACGATCTCGGCGTGTACCTGAAGAAGAACGCGCAGGGCGAGGTGGTCGCGAGCATCCTCGCGGGCGGCGGCCTCGGCCGTACGCCGATCATCGGCGCGGTGATCAAGGAAGACCTGCCGTGGCAGCACCTGCTCACCTACTGCGAAGCCGTGCTGCGTGTGTATAACCGCTTCGGCCGCCGCGACAACCTGTACAAGGCGCGCATCAAGATTCTCGTGAAGGCGCTGTCGCCCGCGAAGTTCGCGCAGCAGGTCGAGGAAGAATGGCAGCACCTGAAGGACGGCCCGTCGACGCTCACGCAGGCGGAAGTCGACCGCGTGTCGCAGTATTTCAAGCCGCCCGTCTACGAGAAACTGGCCGACACCGACGCATCGTTCGAACAGCACCTGCTCGAGAACAAGGCGTTCGCGCGCTGGGTCGAGCGCAACGTCGCGCCGCACAAGGTGTCCGGCTACGCGGCCGTCACGCTGTCGCTGAAGGATCACCGCGTGGCGCCGGGCGACGCGACCGACCAGCAGATGGAGCTGGTCGCCGACTGGGCCGACGCATACTCGTTCGGCGAGCTGCGCGTGTCGCACGAGCAGAACCTGATCCTCGCGAACGTGAAGAAGCGCGACCTGTTCGCGGTGTGGGAAAAGGCGAAGGCGGCCGGTTTCGCGACGCCGAACATCGGCCTGCTGACCGACATCATCGCGTGCCCGGGCGGCGATTTCTGCTCGCTCGCGAACGCCAAGTCGATCCCGATCGCGCTGGCGATCCAGCAGCGCTTCGACGATCTCGACTACGTGTACGACCTCGGTGACCTGTCGCTGAACATTTCCGGTTGCATGAACTCGTGCGGCCATCACCACGTCGGCAACATCGGCATCCTCGGCGTCGACAAGGACGGCGCCGAGTGGTACCAGGTGTCGCTCGGCGGCGAGCAGGGCACGGGCCAGAACGGCGCGCGCCTCGGCCGCGTGATCGGGCCGTCGTTCTCGGCGGAAGAAGTGCCGGGCGTGATCGCGAAGCTGATCGACACGTTCGTCGAAGCTCGCATCGACGGCGAGCGCTTCGTCGACACGTACGACCGCATCGGCATCGCGCCGTTCAAGGAGCGCGTGTATGCGGCACGCCAGGCAGTGAACGCGTAACCAACCGGGTAGAAGGAATTTGCAGATGGCTTCGATTATCAAGAACCGCGCAGTGATCGACGATGCATGGCAGGTCGTGCGCGCGGCGGAAGACGGTGCGCTGCCCGCGGTCGACGCGTTGCCGGCCGGCAAGGTGCTGGTGCCGTTCGCGTTGTGGCAGGCCGAGCGCGCGGCGCTCGTCGCCGCGAAGACGAAAGACGAGCTCGGCGTGTGGCTCGCGCCGGACAGCGAGCCGGCCGATCTCGCGGCCGATTTCGGCGCGATTTCGCTGATTGCCGTCGACTTCCCGCGCTTCGCGGACGGCCGCGGCTACAGCATCGCGCGCCTGCTGCGCGAGCGTTACGGCTGGACGGGCGAGCTGCGCGCGATCGGCGACGTGCTGCGCGACCAGCTGCTGTACATGTCGCGTTGCGGCTTCGACGCATTCGCGGTGCGTGCCGACCGGGACATCCACGACGCGCTGAATGCGTTCACGGAATTCACGCAGCGCTACCAGGGCGCGTTCGACGAGCCGGCGCCGCTGTTCCGCCGCCGCGCCGCCGCGGCCGACGCCAAGGTGGGCGCATGAGCACCGCGACCACCACCGCGCTGACGCCGGAACTCGCAGCGAAGGTCGAGCGCCTCGACGCGCTGCTCGCGCAGATCGGCGCACGTCACGAGAAGGTGAAGTTCGCGAGCAGCCTCGCCGCGGAAGACATGCTGCTCACGCACGCGATCCTGTCGAAGGGCGTGTCGATCGGCATCTTCTCGCTGAACACGGGCCGCCTGCATGCGGAGACGCTCGGCATGATCGACCGCGTGCGCGAGCGCTACGGCTACGAGATCGAGCAGTTCCATCCGCAGCAGGACGCGGTCGACCAGTACGTCGCCGAGCACGGCCTGAACGCGTTCTACGAGAGCGTCGAGCTGCGCAAGTCGTGCTGCCACATCCGCAAGGTCGAGCCGCTGAACCGCGCGCTGGCCGATGTCGGCGCGTGGGTCACGGGCCAGCGCCGCGAGCAGTCGGTCACGCGTGCGGAGCTGCACGAGGAAGAACAGGACGAAGCGCGCGGGATCGCGAAGTACAATCCGCTTGCCGACTGGACGGAGGCCGATGTCTGGGCGTACCTCGGAGCGTTCGACGTGCCGGTCAACCCGCTGCACGCGCGCGGCTATCCGAGCATCGGCTGCGAGCCGTGTACGCGCGCGATTCGCCCCGGCGAGGACAGCCGCGCGGGCCGCTGGTGGTGGGAATCGCGCGACACGAAGGAATGCGGGCTGCACATCACGATCACGCCGATTCCCGCGACCGCCGAAGCAGGCGCCGCGCACTGAAAGCCTGACAAGAAACTGAATATTGCGCCGCCTGCGACAGCGGGCGACACGAACCCAGAAGAGAAGGACTGAAATCATGAGCACGACGCTCGAGCAATCCGCCTTTGCCCCGGCCACCGGCGGCGACAGCCGCATGGGCCACCTCGACTGGCTCGAAGCCGAGTCGATCCACATCCTGCGCGAACTGGTCGCCGAATGCAGCAAGCCGGCGCTGTTGTTCTCGGGCGGCAAGGATTCGGTCGTCGTGCTGCATCTGGCACTGAAGGCGTTCGGCCTCGGCGCGAACCGCAAGACCACGCTGCCGTTCCCGCTCGTGCACATCGACACGGGCCACAACTACGACGAAGTGATCGATTTCCGCGACCGCCGCGCGCAGGAGCTCGGCGCCGAGCTGGTGGTCGGCCACGTCGAGGATTCGATCAAGCGCGGCACGGTCGTGCTGCGCCGCGAAACCGATTCGCGCAACGCCGCGCAGGCCGTCACGCTGCTCGAGACGATCGAGCAGCACGGCTACACCGCGCTGATCGGCGGCGCGCGCCGCGACGAAGAGAAGGCGCGTGCGAAGGAGCGCATTTTCTCGTTCCGCGACGAATTCGGCCAGTGGGATCCGAAGGCGCAGCGCCCGGAGCTGTGGAGCCTCTTCAACGCACGGCTGCATAAAGGCGAGCACCTGCGCGTGTTCCCGATCTCGAACTGGACCGAGCTCGACGTGTGGCAGTACATCGCGCGCGAGAACCTCGAGCTGCCGTCGATCTATTACGCGCATCAGCGCGAGATCGTGCGCCGCAACGGCCTGCTCGTGCCCGTCACGCCGCTGACGCCGATGCGCGACGGCGAGACGAGCGAAGTCGCCCAGGTGCGCTTCCGCACGGTCGGCGACATCAGCTGCACGTGCCCGGTCGAGAGCGACGCGGACGACGTCGAGAAGATCATCGCCGAGACGGCGGTGACCGAGATCACCGAGCGCGGCGCGACGCGGATGGACGACCAGACCTCCGAAGCCGCGATGGAACAGCGCAAGAAGCAAGGTTATTTCTGAAGCACACGAGGACATTCACATCATGGGCATCATCGAAAATCACGAAGACCTCGGCGTGCTGCGCTTCATCACCGCGGGCAGCGTCGACGACGGCAAGAGCACGCTGATCGGCCGCCTGCTGTACGACAGCAAGGCCGTGCTGTCGGACCAGCTGTCCGCGCTGTCGCGCGCGAAGAACAAGCGCACGGTGGGCGACGAGCTCGACCTCGCGCTGCTGACCGACGGCCTGGAAGCCGAGCGCGAGCAGGGCATCACGATCGACGTCGCATACCGCTACTTCGCGACCGCGAAGCGCAAGTTCATCATCGCCGACACGCCGGGCCACGAGCAGTACACGCGCAACATGGTGACGGGCGCGTCGACCGCGCACGCGGCGATCATCCTGATCGACGCGACGCGCGTGACGGTCGAGAACGGCGTTGCCGAACTGCTGCCGCAAACGAAGCGCCACAGCGCGATCGTCAAGCTGCTCGCGCTGCAGCACGTGATCGTCGCGATCAACAAGATGGACCTCGTCGACTACAGCGAGGCGCGCTTCAACGAGATCCGCGACGCGTACGTCGCGCTCGCGAAGCAGCTCGGCCTCGACGACGTGCGCTTCGTGCCGGTGTCGGCGCTGAAGGGCGACAACATCGTCGGCGCGAGCGAGCGCATGCCGTGGTATGCGGGCGAGCCGCTCCTCGACGTGCTCGAGGCGCTGCCGGTCGAGACGCAGGCGCATGACGCGCTGCGCTTCCCGGTGCAGTGGGTCGCGCGCCAGGACGGCAGCTCGGCCGACGATTTCCGCGGCTACATGGGCCGCATCGAGTCGGGTGAAGTGAAGGTCGGCGACGAGATCGTCGTGCTGCCGTCGAACCGCACCGCGACGGTGGCCGAGATCGTCGCGCCGGTGCCGGGCGGCACCGCGTCCGTCGCGCAAGCGTTCGCGGGGCAGACGGTGACGATCCGTCTCGAACAGGATGTCGACGTGTCGCGCGGCGACATGTTCGTCACGACCGCCGAGCCGGTCGAGCCGGCCAAGAAGCTCGAGGCCGACCTGTGCTGGTTCGACGAGACGCCGCTGTCGCCGCAGCGCAAGTACCTGCTGAAGCAGACCACGAGCACGGTGTTCGCGAAGATCGGCGCGGTCAAGCAGGTGCTCGACGTGCATACGCTGTCGCACGCGACCGACCGTCACGAACTGAAGATGAACGACATCGGCCGCGTCGCGCTGACGCTGCAGAAGCCGATCGTCTGCGACACGTACGATGCACATCCGGGCACGGGCGCGTTCGTGCTGATCGACGAGGCGACGCACCATACGGTCGCCGCAGGCATGATCCGGGCGTTCTCGGCGTAACAACCGGCGAACCGCGCCGCCATGCGGCGGCGCGGGCCGGACGCCGCCGTCCGCAGGACAAGCGAAGCGACAAACATGGGCAAGGTATATCTGATCGGAGCAGGGCCGGGCGCAGCGGACCTCATCACGGTGCGCGGCGCGCGGCTGCTGGCGCAGGCCGACGTCGTGCTGCACGACGCGCTCGTCGAGCCCGCGATGCTCGACTACGCGCCGAACGCGCGCAGGATCGCGGTCGGCAAGCGCTGCGGGCAGCGCTCGACCGCGCAGCACTTCATCAACAAGCAGATCGTCGATGCGGCGCGCGAGCATGCGTGCGTCGTGCGCCTGAAGGGCGGCGACCCGATGCTGTTCGGTCGCGCGGAAGAGGAAATGCGCGCGCTCGACGAGGCCGGCATCGACTACGAGGTCGTGCCGGGCATCACCGCGGCGCTGGCCGGCGCGGCGACGCTGAAGCGTTCGCTGACGCTGCGCGGCGTGTCGCGCAGCGTCGCGTTCGCGACGCACAGCCGTGCGCCGGGCAGCGACGAGATCCGCGAAGCCGCGCGCGCCGATTCGATCGTCTACTACATGGGCCGCGACAGCGCCCCCGGCATCGCGCAGGAGCTGATCGATGCCGGCCGTGCGCCGGCGACGCCCGTGGCGATCGTCGAGGCATGCAGCACCGCGCGCGAGCGCTCGCTGACGCTGACGCTCGCGCAGATGGCGGCGGGCGACGCGCAGGCGTGGCTCGATCCCGCGGAACCGAGCCTGCTGATGATCGGCGACGCGTTCGCCGAGCGCGCACGGCACGCGAAAGAGGGCGATCCGTTGCGGACTGCCGCGTGAGCGGAATCCGGCCGCAGTCGGAAACAAAAAAGCGCTGGCGGAAGCCAGCGCTTTTTTGTTTGGGCCGCCGTTTCGCTTACGTGTCGTCGCCGATCCGGTCGATGCAATAGCGTGCGATCGCGTCGAGCACGCCGTCGTCTTCGCCGACAGCCGTCGCGCAGCGGATCTCGACGCCCGGATGTGCGGCGCGGCACGCATCGACGAGCTGCGGCAGGTCGCGGCGGACATGGCCGCCCTGGCCGAAGAACACGGGTACCACGGTGATGCGCGTGCAGCCGGCGGCGACTTGCGCGGCCACGGCCTCGCCGAGCGACGGCGTCATCAGTTCGAGGAATGCAAGCGACACGTGCGACGCAGGGGAGCCGGCGCCGCGCAGCCGCGCGGCGAGCCGCTCGAACGGCTCGGCCCAGCGCGGATCACGGGCGCCGTGGCCGAACAGGACGATGCCGAACGAGCTCATGTCGAAGTCTCCGTCGTGACGCGGCGCTCAGTGCCGGTCGACCCACTTTAGCGCGAACAGGCCGAGCGCGAGATAGATCAGGCCCGGCGTCGCGGCGGTGAGCGGTGCGGGCCACGTGTTCAGCGTGCCGATGTGCGAGAACAGCGTATTGAGCAGCTGGAAGCTCATGCCGAGCATGATGCCGCCGAACACCTTCACGCCGACCACGCCGGCGCGCGTGTGCAGGTACGCGAACGGCAGCGACAGCACGAGCATCACGAACACCGCGAACGGATACAGCAGCTTGCGCCACAGCGCGATGTCGTAGCGCTGCGTGTCCTGCTGGTTCTCGCGCAAATGCTGGATGTAGCGGAACAGGTTGATGATCGACATGCGCTCCGGCGACACGAGCAGCACCGACAGGATCTGCGGCGTCAGGTCCGAACGCAGCCGGTATTCGGGCAGCGACACCTGCTGCGACCGGTAGACGGGGTTCAGCGCGTCGGCCGGCTGGCCGCTGATCGGCTTGATCGGCGTGAGCTCGGTTTCGGTGACACCTGTCAGCAGCCAGTGGCCGGGCGGCTCGTAGCGGCCCGTCTGCGCGATCCGCACGTTCTGCAGCTGGAATTTCGAGTCGAACTCGTAGATGCGCACGTTGCTGATCGTCGAGTCGGGCGACAGGCTGCCGACGTTGACGAAGCGCGTGACCTGTTCGCCGTTTTCGCGGGCCGCGAGCGTGTCCTTCACCCACACGCCCGACTGGAAGTTCGACGACACCGACGCGCCGAGCGCCTGCAGCCGCACGCGTTCGGACAACTGGTCGGCGTACGGGCCGACGAATTCGCCGATCAGGTAGGTGATGATCACGAGCGGCACGCCGATCTTCAGCAGCGAGCGCAGCGCCTGGTTGGTCGCGAGGCCCGACACGCGGAAGATCGTGAATTCCGAACTCGCGGCCATTTGCGCGAACACGTAGATCGCGCTGATCAGCGCGGCGACCGGGATGATCTCGTAGAAGCGCGATGGCGTCTGCAGCGCGACGCGCATCACCGCGTAGCCGAACTTGTAGTTGCCGTGTCCGACCGAGTTCAGTTCGCTGATCAGGTCGAAGAAGAAGAACAGGCCCGAGAACGCGAACAGGATGAAGACGAACGTGACGTAGATCTGTCGCGCGAAGTACTTTTCATAGAGCCGCATCGATCATGCTCCCGAGCGGCCGAACAGCGCGCGTGTAAACAGCGGACGATTGCGCACGCGCAACCAGAAGATGACGGCGACGATCGCCGCGACGAGCGCGTGCAGGCCGACGAGGCCGACGCCGAACGACATCTTGCCCTGCTCGATCTGCGCCTGCACGACGTTCAGCAGGTTCGAGTAGGTGAGGTAGATCAGCACGGCCATCACGAGGTTGATCGTGCGGCTGCGGCGCGGGTTCTGGTACGCGAGCGGGATGCCGAGCACCATCAGGTTGAGCGCGATCAGCGGCAGCCCCGCGCGCCACGCGAATTCCGCGAGGTTGTCGCGCGTCGGGTTGCGCAGCAGCTCGGGCGTCGGCGTGCTGTTGGTGGTCTGCACGTTCACGACCGGCTTGCTCGTGATCTTCACGCCGTAGCGCTCGAACTCCATGATCTTGAAGTTCGGCTGGCCCGGCGTGCCGTCGTAGCGGCGGCCGTCTTCCAGCACGACGAAACGGTCGCCGTCCTTCGACGTTTCCGTATGGCCCGTCTGCGACACGACGACGTTGACCTTGCCGTTCTCGGTCGACGTCACGAACACGTTCTGCACCTTGCTCTGGTCGGGCGTCATCTTCTCGATGAAGAACACGCGATGGTTCGAGGCCGACTCGCGGAACTGGCCCGGCGCGAGCAGCGAGATCTCGTCGCGCTGCTGGAAGCGCGCCTTGATCATCTTGCTCTGCTGGTTCGACCACGGCCAGCCGACGAACGCGAAGAACGCGATCAACAGGATGATCGGCGTGGCGAACACGCCGATCGGCTTGATGAGGCGCGTGAGGCTCACGCCCGACGCGAGCCACACCACCATTTCGGAGTCCCGGTACCACCGGGTCAGCACGAACAGGATCGACACGAACAGCGTGACGACGAGCATCACGGCGAGATAGCCGATCACGGTCAGGCCGATCAGCACGAGCACGTCCCGCGGGTCGATTTCGCCGGACGCGGCGTAGCCGACGATGCGGATCATCATCGTCGTGAGCATGATCGTGAGCAGCACCATGAACACGGCGCCAGCCGTATACGCAAGCTCGCGCTGGAGGGAGCGTTCGAAGATCATTCTTGATGAGAAGAGGGCGGGAGGCTGCGCACGCGTGGTGGAGCGCTCGCGCCGCCACGGGAAAAATAGCGGATAATTGCGGCTTTCATCCTTAGCCCAGATTTTATCCGAGGACAAGCGCGATGGACTTTAGCATAAAAGGCTGTGATTGGAGCAAAGGCGAGGCCAAGGGATTCCTGACCGGGAAGTCCGACTGCATCGTGCTCGGCATCTTCGAGGCGCAGACGCTTTCGGGCGCGGCGCTCGACATCGACACGGCCACCAAGGGACTGATTTCGCGCGTGGTGAAGGCCGGCGACATGGACGGCAAGCGCGGCAAGACGCTGTTCCTGCACGAAGTGTCGGGCATCGGCGCGTCGCGCGTGCTGCTCGTCGGCCTCGGCAAACAGGATGCTTTCAATCAGAAAGCCTATAACGACGCGGCCACGGCCGCCTGGCGCGCGCTGCTGGCGACCAAGGTCGTCCAGGTCACGTTCACGCTCGCACAACTGCCGGTCGACGAGCGCAGCTCCGACTGGGGCGTGCGCGCGGCAATCCTCGCGCTGCGCAACGAGACCTACCGCTTCACGCAGATGAAGAGCAAGCCGGAACCGGCGTCGCACACGCTCAAGCGCGTCGTGTTCAGCGTCGATCCGTCGGACGAAAAGGCCGCGAAGGTCGCGGTCAAGCAGGCCGTCGCGCTCGCGAACGGGATGGATCTCACCCGCGACCTCGGCAACCTGCCCGGCAACGTCTGCACGCCGACCTATCTCGGCAACACCGCGAAGAAGCTCGCGAAGGATTGGGGCCTGAAGGCCGAAGTGCTCGGGCTCAAGCAGATCCAGGCGCTGAAGATGGGCTCGTTCCTGTCGGTGGCGCGCGCGTCGGTCGAGCCGCCGCAGTTCATCGTGCTGCACTACCAGGGCGCCGCCGCGAAGGCCGCGCCGGTCGTGCTGGTCGGCAAGGGCATCACGTTCGACACGGGCGGCATCTCGCTGAAGCCGGGCGAGGGCATGGACGAGATGAAGTACGACATGTGCGGCGCCGGTTCCGTACTCGGCACGATCCGCGCGGTTGCCGAGATGGGCCTGAAGATCAACGTCGTCGCGATCGTGCCGACCTGCGAGAACATGCCGGGCGGCAACGCGACGAAGCCGGGCGACATCGTCACGAGCATGAAGGGCCTGACGATCGAGGTGCTGAACACCGACGCCGAAGGTCGCCTGATCCTGTGCGACGCGCTCACGTATGCGGAGCGTTTCAAGCCGGCGGCGGTGATCGACGTCGCGACGCTGACGGGCGCGTGCATCATTGCGCTCGGCCATCACAACAGCGGCCTGTTCTCGAAGGACGACGCGCTCGCGGGCGAACTGCTCGATGCGTCGCGCGAAGCGGGCGACCCGGCATGGCGCTTGCCGCTCGACGACGAGTACCAGGATCAGCTGAAGTCGAACTTCGCGGATCTCGCGAACATCGGCGGACGTCCGGCCGGCAGCGTGACGGCTGCGTGCTTCCTGTCGCGCTTTACCGAGAGCTACCCGTGGGCCCACCTGGACATCGCGGGCACCGCGTGGAAGAGCGGCGCCGCGAAGGGTGCGACGGGCCGTCCGGTGCCGCTGCTCGCGCAGTTCCTGATCGACCGCGCCGGCCAGTGATGGCGGTGCTGACGACGATGCGGGTGCGCGGGCAATGACGCGGATCGATTTCCACTCGAACGTCGGCGATTCGCTCGCGTACGCGTGCCGGTTGCTGCGCAAGGCCTACCAGGCCGGGCAGCCGGTCGTCGTGCTCGCCGAGCCCGCGCGCCTGCGCGCGCTCGACGAGCGGCTCTGGACGTTCTCGCCGCTCGATTTCATTCCGCATTGCGGCGTCGACAGCGAGCACGCGGCCGGCACGCCGATCGTGCTGGCCGCCGATCTCGACAAGGCGCCGCATCATCACGTGCTGCTGAACCTCGGCGCGACCGTACCCGCGCAGTTCGCCCGCTTCGAGCGCCTGCTCGAAGTGGTCGGCAACGCGCCGGATGAACTGGCCGCGGGCCGCGACCGCTATCGCTTCTACCGCGATCGCGGATACGCGCTGAACAACTACAAGCAGGGCAGCTAGCCGCAACCGTCGACGGAGTGTTCCCGTGACACAAGCCGATTCATCCTCGATCCCGACGCTGACCGACGTGCTGGTGCCGGGCAAGCCGGCGCCGGCGCGCTCGCCCGCGCCCGACGCGCCGCAGCCGCACGCCGGCGCGGCGATTCCGGTGCTGGCCGACGTGATCGCGCCGGCCGATTCGACGAAAACCGAGGGCGACCCCGAATTCGTCGTGATCGAACCCGTGCCGACGCTGCACGTGCCGGCGGTCGAACTGCCGGGCGACGTGGCGACGGCTGCCGCGGCGGCGATGGGCGAGACCGATGCACCGGCCGAACCGGGCGCTGCGGAGCACGTGGTCGCCGAGCACGCAGCGGCCATGAATGCGCCGCTCCGGTCGTCGCTGGCCGGCGATGATGTGCCGCAGCATGCGTTCGCCGCGGTGGCGCTGGATGCGGTTGACCACGCATCTGAAGCGGTCATGCCGGAGACGGCCGTACCAGCCGCTGCGCCGCAGCCGGACGTGCAGGCAGCCGTCGGGCTGACGCCGGAAGATGCGCAGCATATCGCCGAGCGCCTGCGCAATCGGCTGACGAGCTATCTGACCGGAGCAGGGCGCGAGGCCATCGAGGCCCGCTGTCGCGACGCGCTGCACGAGCATTCGGCCTGGCTGGTCGGCCAGGTCACGCGCGAGGTGGCGCTGACGCTGGAAACCGAGGTCATGGACTGGGTTCGCGACGCGGTCGATGAAGAAATTGCGCGCCGCCGCGCCGGTCATTCGGGCTGAGCGCTCGGCCGTTCCGGCTACGGAAAAGAGGGTGCGGTTCCAGTAAGCGCCGGCAAAGCTGCCGGCGAGGGGCAAGCCCGCCTGTCGGCGGTGCCCGGCACAACGGTCATGCCCTCAGGGCAGCCGGTTCAACGCAGCGACAGCACCCATTGAGCGAGTGCGTGGGCTTCGCCGCTCGTCAGTTGCGTATTGGCGGGCATCGGCACGCTGCCCCATACACCGACGCTGCCTTTCACGATCGATTGGCCAAGGTAATCGACGGCATCGCCGCGCGCCGCATACTTGCCGGCGATGTCGCGGAACGACGGGCCCATCAGCGGCTTGCCGACCGCGTGGCAGGCCATGCAGTTCTTGCGCTGCGCGAGCGCGAGCCCGTCGGCCTGTTCGGCGCGCGCCGCCGCTGCGCCGCCGGTCAGCAGCATCACGAGCAGCGCGCGCAATATCATCTGTTTCATGCGGTTCTCCGCCGACGGGGACGGCCGGCTTCATGGTCCGCGCATTATAAAAGCAAAGGGAACGCACGTTTTGCGCGTTCCCCCGGCGGCCATTCCCATTGGGGTCGCATGCCGCGGCGATATCGCGTCAACCCGTGACGGCGCCCTGGTTCGCCGGCCGGGCGAGGGCCGCGAATTTCGCGAGCACGCCGCGCGTGTAGCGCGGCGCCGGCTGTTTCCATGCGGCGCGGCGGCGCGCGAGCTCGGCATCGTCGACGTTCAGCTCCAGCAGCAGCCGGTGCGCGTCGATCGTGATCGAGTCGCCTTCCTGCACGAGCGCGATCGTGCCGCCGACGAACGCCTCGGGGGCGACGTGGCCGACCACCATGCCCCACGTGCCGCCCGAGAAGCGGCCGTCCGTGATGAAGCCGACCGATTCGCCGAGCCCCTTGCCGATGATCGCGGACGTCGGCGCGAGCATTTCCGGCATGCCGGGGCCGCCCTGCGGGCCGAGGTAGCGCAGCACGAGTATGTCGCCGGCGCGGATCCGGTCGCCGAGGATCGCATCCATCGCGCTCTGCTCGTCGTCGAACACGCGTGCCGGGCCCGTGATCACCGGGTTCTTCAGGCCGGTGATCTTCGCAACCGCGCCGTCTTCCGCGAGATTGCCCTTCAGGATCGCCAGGTGGCCTTCCTTGTACAGCGCGCGCTCGATCGGGAAGATCACGTCCTGGTCCGCGCGCGGCACGCTCGGCACGTCCTTCAGTTCGTCGGCGATCGTGCGGCCGGTGATCGTCATGCAGTCGCCGTGCAGCAGCCCCGCATCGAGCAGGATCTTCAGCACCTGCGGAATCCCGCCGGCCCGGTGCAGGTCGGTCGCGACGTACCGGCCCGACGGCTTCAGGTCGCAGATCACGGGCACACGCTTGCGGATGCGCTCGAAGTCATCGATCGTCCAGTCGATCTCGGCCGCATGCGCGATCGCGAGATAGTGCAGCACCGCATTGGTCGAGCCGCCGGTCGCCATGATCACCGACACAGCGTTCTCGATCGACGCCTTCGTGATGATGTCGCGCGGCTTCAGGTCGCGCTTCACGGCCTCGACGAGCACGCGCGCCGATTCGGCCGCCGAATCGACCTTCTCCTGGTCGGGGTTCGCCATCGTCGACGAGTGCAGCAGCGACATCCCGAGCGCCTCGAACGACGAGCTCATCGTGTTCGCGGTGTACATGCCGCCGCACGAACCCGACGTCGGGCACGCGTTCTGCTCGACGCCTTCGAAATCCTCCTGCGTCATCCGGCCCGCGGTGAATTCGCCGACGGCCTCGAACGACGACACGATCGTCAGGTCGCGGCCCTTCCAGTGGCCGGGGCGGATCGTGCCGCCGTACACGTAGATGCCGGGTACGTTCAGGCGCGCGAGCGCGATCATGCCGCCCGGCATGTTCTTGTCGCAGCCGCCGACGACGACCACGCCGTCCATCCATTGCCCCTGCACGCAGGTCTCGATGCAGTCGGCTATCACCTCGCGCGACACGAGCGAGTACTTCATGCCTTCGGTGCCCATCGACATGCCGTCCGAAATCGTCGGCGTGCCGAAGATCTGCGGGTTCGCGCCGGACGCCTTCACGGCCTCGACGGCCGCATCGGACAGGCGCTGCAGGCCGGAATTGCACGGCGTGATCGTCGAATGGCCGTTCGCGATGCCGACCATCGGCTTGTCGAAATCGTCCTTCTGGTAGCCGAGTGCGTAATACATCGAGCGATTCGGCGAACGGGCCACGCCTTGCGTGATGTGCTTCGAGCGACGGTTGTACGGCATGGGGGACTCCATCGTTGTCTGGGCGACGCCCGTGAGCGGCGCGCCGGTTCGGATGAAACAAGAATGGAGTTTCCGGATTGGGATGTCCAATATATTATTTGTCGCTTATTAAGTCGTTTTGCGAATGAGTGACATATGGCCGATCCGACGCCCGACCTGCGCCAGTGGCGCTATTTCGTGGCCGTCGCCGACGAGCGCCATTTCGGCCGCGCGGCCGAGCGCCTGTCGATGACGCAGCCGCCGCTGTCGCAGGCGATCCGGGCGCTCGAGGATGCGCTCGGCGTCGCGCTGTTCGTGCGCACCAAGCGCTCGGTGGCACTGACCGCGGTCGGCGCGGCGCTGTTGCCCGACGTGCGCCGGCTGCTTGCGTCGGCCGATGCGCTGCCGCCGCTCGCGCGGCGGCTCGCGCGCGGCGAGGCCGGCTCGCTGTCGCTCGCGTTCGTGTCGACCGCCGATTACGGGCTGCTGCCGTCGCTGCTGCGCGCGTTCGGCGCGCGCTATCCGCAGGTGCGCCTGCAGCTCGCGGAGGCGACGAGCGACGTGCAGATCGACGAACTCGTCGCCGGCCGCATCGACGCGGGGCTCGTCATTCCGCCCGTGCCGCCGCGTCACGCAGCCGGGCTGTCATACCTGCCCGTCGTGCGCGAGCCGCTGGTGGTCGCGATGCCGACCGCAACGTCCGACGCGCCCGAGGACGAACCCGTGCATCTCGCCGATGTCGCCGCATTGCCGCTCGTGATCTTTCCGCGTCGTTTGGCGCCCGGCTTTTATGACATCATTACGGGCTGCTACGGCGCGGCGGGGGAAACTCCGCGCATCGGCCAGGAGGCGATCCAGATGCAGACGATCGTCAGCCTCGTGTCGGCCGGCATGGGCGTCGCACTGGTGCCGCAATCGATGCGTAACCTGCGGCGCACCGGCGTGGTCTACCGGCCGCTCGCGGGTCATGCGCCGGTCGTCGAGACAGGCCTCGTGTGGCGCACGGGCGACGTGAGTCCCGTGCTTGCCGGCTTCATCGACGTCGTGCGCGCGCAGGGCCTCGCCGCGTGACGTGAACGATGGAGCGCCGGTGCCGTCCAATGCGCGGTGCTGCGCGTTCGCGACGGCCGTACCGCATTCGAAAACTTCTTCGCTAACCCATGATCATTCACCCGAATTTCGACCCCGTTGCGATCCATCTCGGGCCGCTGGCCGTGCGCTGGTACGGCCTCATGTATCTCGTCGGCTTCATCGCGGCGATCGTCGTCGGCCGGGTCCGCCTGAAGCTGCCGCACGTCGCGGCGCAGGGCTGGACCGCGAAGGACATCGACGACATGATGTTCTACGGCGTGCTCGGCACCGTGCTCGGCGGCCGGCTCGGCTACGTGCTGTTCTACAAGGCCGATTTCTACTTCTCGCATCCGCTCGACGTGTTCAAGGTGTGGGAGGGCGGCATGTCGTTTCACGGCGGCTTCCTCGGCGTGACGCTCGCGATGGTGCTGTTCGCGTGGCAGCGCAAGCGCCACTGGCTGCAGGTCACCGATTTCGTCGCGCCGATGGTGCCGACGGGGCTCGCGGCCGGGCGGCTCGGCAACTTCATCAACGGCGAGCTGTGGGGCCGCGTGACCGACCCGACGGCGCCGTGGGCGATGCTGTTCCCGGGCGCGATGCGCGACGATGCGGCATGGCTGCCGAAACATCCGGCGCTCGTCGAGAAGTGGCATCTCGCCGACGTGTTCATGCAGTATCAGATGCTGCCGCGCCATCCTTCGCAGCTCTATGAAATCGCGCTTGAAGGCATCGCGCTGTTCTTCGCGCTGTTCTTCTTCTCGCGCAAGTCGCGGCCGATGGGCGCCGTGTCCGCGCTGTTCCTGATCGGCTACGGCCTCGCGCGCTTCACGGTCGAGTTCGCACGCGAGCCCGACGACTTCCTCGGCTTGCTTGCGCTCGGCCTGTCGATGGGGCAGTGGCTGTCGCTGCCGATGATCCTCGCGGGCATCGCGCTGATGGTCTGGGCGTATCGCCGCCGCGCGGCGAATGCGGCTGCGTGATGCGATATCGATGCGCGCGCAACTGGCGCGTGCATCGGCAACACGCATGCAAATGAAAAACGCCGGCCCGAGGGCCGGCGTTTTTCGTTTCCGACAGCCGCGCGTTGCGCGTTACTTCATCTGCACCGAGCCGTTGACGGTGACCGACACGGTGGCCTTGCCGCCTTCGACCGCGATCGGTGCGCTCATCTTCGCGCTGTCCATCGGCGCTGCGGCCATCGCCATCACGCGCGGGTACGGCTGCACGTTGCGGCCGCTGCCGACGTTGACGTCGCGGATCGTGTAGCTGCTGTAGCCGAACGCCTTCGCGGCTTCGTCCGCGCGGGCGCGGAACGACTTGATCGCTTCGGTCGTGAGCTTCTGCTCCGCCGTGCGCTGCGCTTCGGGCGACAGCGAGAACTCGACGTTCGCGATCTGCATCAGGTTCGACAGCTGGCCTGCAAGCTTCGATGCTGCTGCGAAATCGCGCGATTCGAGCGCGACTTCGGTGCGGCCGCGCCATGCGGAGATCTTCCCGTCGCGATCGGTGCTCGGATACACGGAGAATGCACCCGTGTGCGCGGTGACGCCCGATACGCCCTTCGCTTGCGACAGCGCGGCATCGGCACGCTGGTTCAGCGCGGACGTGAGGCTGCCCGGATCCTTTGCCTGCTGTTCGTAGAACAGCGTGATGTGGATGATGTCCTGCGGCACGTCGGCGCTGGCCTGCGACGAAAGCGACAGCACGCCCGCCGGTTCCGGAAAGTGCGGGTTCGCGGTCTGCGCGTGCGCGGCGGGCGACGCGAGCGTCAGCGCGACGGGAACGGCGGCGGCGAGTGCGAGCGACAGCGCGAGTGCGGATTTCTTGGTCATTGTTGGACTCCTTGTGCGAGGGCGCGCACGCGGATCACGCGTGCACGACGCGGGCGTACCGCGCAACGAAAAAACAGCCGGCCCGATTGACCGACAGCGGTTGCTTAGGCTGCGCGAACGATCCACGAGTTCCGCGGCGGCAGCGCGTGCTGACCAGATTTGACGTTTGGTGCGCGCGCCTGCTGCGCGCGCCTGCTGCGTGCGCCTACTTCATCAGCTTTTCGGTGATGAACCGCCATTCGGCGCGCGTAACGGGCGTGATCGACAGCCGGTTGCCGCGTGCGAGCACGCGCATGTCGGCGAGTTCGTCGTGTTCGCGCAGTGCGGCGAGCGGCACGAGCGGCGACTTTTTCACATAGCGCACGTCGACGAGGAGCCAGCGCGGCGCTTCCTGCGTCGACTTCGGGTCGTAATAGGGGCTGCTCGGATCGAACTGCGTGGGATCGGGGTAGGGCGTCGACGATACTTCGGCGAGGCCAGCGATGCCCGGCTCGGGGCAGCTCGAGTGATAGAACAGCACGCCGTCGCCGATCTTCATCGTGTCGCGCATGAAATTGCGCGCCTGATAATTGCGCACGCCGGTCCACGGCAGCGAGCGCTGCGGTGCGTTGGCGAGATCGTCGATGCTTGCTTCGTCCGGTTCGGACTTCATCAGCCAGTATTGCATGGATCGTGATCGACGCAGCAGGAGGCATGATGGTCTGTTGGCATGCGCGTTCTGCGTGCAAACAGACCCTGAAAAAGAAAACGGCACCGGGACTCGCCCGATGCCGTTGGATAGGCCCCCGCCTTGGCCGCTAGGCCGGCATCCTGAACCTGAGGTTCAGAATTGGTCGCAGTTAGCAGCACTTCGGGTACATCAGACAGAGTGACGCGCGCGCCCGTGCTACAAATTTCCGCAACCGTGCACATGGCATTGGTTCAAGGAATATATGACCTTGGCGAACCAGGCAGGGAAGCTGACTGAACTGTGTTTCGATGCGCCAATTTGACCACCGTTGATCGCCGAGATCAAGGAGAATCGACGCATCGATTGAAACGTTACTGCGTCTCGTGCTGTGCGAGCACCGCGCCGAGCTGTTCGTTCATCTGGTGCATTGTACGACGGATTTCCTCCGCCGGAAATGCTTCACCGTGCCGCACGCTCGTTTGCAGCCGCAGCAATTCCGATGCGAGCGACAGTGCCGCCATCACCGCGATGCGATCGGTGCCGCGTACCGAGCTGTTCGAGCGGATTTTCGACATTTCGGCGTCCACGCGCGCGACCGCCTCGAGCAGCGCCGCTTCGGTCTCGGCCGAACAGGCGAGACGATAGGCCTGACCGAGAATCGAGACTTCGATCTGCTTGGTGCTCATGCATGTTCTCCGTGGCTGGCCGCGTCATCGCCACCCGTACGCGCCTGCGCATCCAGCAGGTCGAGCTGGTTGTCGGCTTGCTCCGCGCTTTTCGAGCGCGGCAGCTTTTCGAGAATCGCGTTCAGTTTCACCTGCGCGTCGTCGATCTTCGCCGACAGCGTGTCGCGCTCGGCTGCGAGCGCATTGCGTTCATCGCGCAGCTGCGCGAGTTCCGCGCGGACCGTGTCCGCTTCCGCGCGCAATTGCGCGACCTGCTCCTCGAGCGCGAGCCGTTCCGAGTGATAGCGCTTGTTCAGCGAAATCAGACGGCCAATATTTTGAGATAGGGTTTCGAGTTCGTTGAGCATTTGCTGCGTCCTCTAAAGACCCAGCATTTTAGCGCGGAATAACGCGCAATCCGACATCTGTAACGTTTCCAGTCGTAACACCCCCGCTTCTTGCCGCGAATAGGCGCGCCACGTGCGTGTCCGGACGCTTCCTTGACGCTCGCGCGAGCGGCTCCTAAACTGGCGCCGCCTCGGTGCTCGCGCGTGGAACGCGCGGTTAAACGGGAAGCAGGGAGCGGGCTCCGCCGGGAGGCCGCCAACCTGCGCTGCCCCCGCAACGGTAAGCGGCCGCGTCCTGTGACGCAGGCCGGCTCGGGCGCGTTCCGCGTGCAGGTGTCGCACGCGGGCGCGGGCCACTGCGCGTCATCGCGCGGGAAGGCGAGCCGGTACGCCGCCAGCCCGGATACCGGCCGAGGCGGGGAGCCCGCATGGGCTTCGTGACGCGCGGCCTGCGGGGAGGCGGGGCGCGCAGTGCTTCACGGGATTTATCTTCATGCTGACCCCAATCGTCCGCACGGCGCTCGGCGCGCTCTGCGGACTGCCGCTTGCCGCCGCCGCGCAGACCGCGGCGAATGCCGATGCCGCGGCGCCCGCCGTACCCGCGACAACGTCGGCCGTGTCCGCGGCCCGGCCTGGCGCTGCGACCATGCTCGAACCGGTCGTCGTCACCGCGCAGCGCGCGCCGCAGGCGCTGGCCGACACGATTCCGCAAACCACCGTATTCGACGCGCAGGATATCGCCGCGCATCCGGGCGCCGACCTGCCGACCCTGCTCGCGTTCGCACCCGGCGCGCAGATCGTGCGCAACGGCGGCCCCGGCGCGAGCACGACGATGTTTCTGCGCGGCGCGGAGTCGACGCAGTCGCTCGTGCTGATCGATGGCGTGCGGGTCGATTCCGCGAGTCTCGGTGCCGCGCAACTGAGCCAGCTGCCGCTCGACCAGATCGAGCGCGTCGAGATCGTGAACGGCAACGTGTCGTCGCTGTACGGCTCGGGCGCGATCGGCGGCGTCGTGCAGGTGTTCACGAAGGACGGCGGCAATCATCCGCCGCGCTTCAACTTCGCGGTCGGCGTCGGCAGCTACGGCACTCAGACGCAGCAGGCCGGCGTATCGGGGCGGCTCGACGGCGACGGAAAGACGACGTTCAGCGTGTCGATCGCACGCGACAAGGACAACGGTTTTTCCGCGCTCGACCCGGCGAAGAAGCCGAACGCGAACCCGAATGCGAACGGCTACCTGAACGAGAGCATCACCGCGGCGCTGCGCCACCGCTTCAACGACCGCTGGGATGCGGGCATCAGCTACTTCCAGTCGAACGGCAACAACAGCTACGACAATGCGTGGGGCGTGCCGACCGACCTGAACAACCTCTATTCGCGCGTGCAGCAGGTGCGTGCGTTCACGAACGGCAAGCTGACCGACTGGTGGACCGCTCGCGTGAGCGTGTCGACCGGCAACGATCGCAGCCAGTCGGCGCTGAACGGCGTCTATACCGATCACTTCAATACCGACAACCGCCAGTACACGTGGCAGAACGACTTCCGGATCGCGCCGGATCATCTGATCCAGGCCGGCTACGAGCGGCTCGACCAGCAATTCATGTCGAATGCGTATTCCGCGCCGCAGCGTCACGTGAATTCCGGCTGGGTCGGCTATTCGGGGCGCTTCGGCCGCCAGCAGTTCCAGGCGAACCTGCGCCGCGACCAGTACTCGGACTTCGGCGGCGCCAATTCCTACTATCTCGGCTACGGCCTCGAACTGACCGATCGCTGGAAGGTGACCGCGAGCTATTCGGACGCGTTCCGCGCGCCGAGCTTCAACGACCTCTATTACCCGATGGCCGGCAATCCGTCGATCCAGCCGGAGCGCAGCCATTCGATCGAGGCCGCGTTGCAGTACGCGTCCGATGCGGTGGGCGTGATGCGGCTCACCGCGTTCCAGACGCGCTATGCGAACCTGATCAACTATCGGCCCGACGGGAGCGGTTTCTACTATATTGCGCAGAACGTCGGCAGCGCGAAGGTGCAGGGGCTCGAAGGGTCGTGGCAGGGGCATGTCGGCGCGACCGACGTACGGGTTGCCGCCACGTTGCAGAACCCGGTCGACGAAACGCAGAATCAGGATCTCGACCGCCGCGCGCGGCGTTTCGCGTCGATGGCCGTGAACCGCGCGTTCGGCGCGTGGCGCGTCGGCGGCGAATGGCTCGTGAGCGGCGCGCGCAACGATCCGGGCGGCGGGCGGCTCGGCGGCTACGGGATCGTCAACCTGTCCGCGCGCTACAACATCACGAAGTCGTGGTATGTCAGCGCGCGTATCGACAACCTGCTCGACAAGGACTACGAGCTTGCATATGCCTACAACACGCCGAAGCGCGGCGCCTATGTCACGCTCGGCTGGCAGCAGCAGTAAGCGGATGCGCCGCGCGTCATGCGCAGCCCCGTGCGCGGCATGAGCGCCGCGCGCGCCGCCGCGATCTGGGCCGCGCTGGCCGCCGTGGTCGCGTTGCTGTTCGTCGTGTCGCTGTCGATCGGCAGCGTGCCGATGTCGCCGTGGCAGGCGCTCGCGTCGCTCGTGCCGCATGGCGGCGACGCGCTGTTCGCCGACATCGTCCGCACGCTGCGCCTGCCGCGCGCGCTCGCGGGCTTCGCGTGCGGTGCGCTGCTCGCGCTTGCCGGCGCGCTGCTGCAGGTGCTGCTGCGCAACCCGCTCGCGGAACCGTATGTGCTCGGCGTGTCCGGTGGCGCGGCCGGGTTCGCGCTGGTCGCGATGATCGCGGGCGGTGCGTGGTGGCTCGTCGATGCGTCGGCGTTCGCCGGCGCGCTCGTATCGGTCGCGCTCGTGCTCGGTCTCGCGCGCCGCGAGCTGTGGCGCGGCGATTCGCGCGACGCGTCGCCGCGGCTGCTGCTCACTGGTGTCGTGATCGCGGCAGGGTGGGGCGCGCTCGTCACGCTGCTGCTGTCGCTCGCGCCCGATGCGCGGCTGCGCGGGATCATCTTCTGGCTGACGGGCGACCTGAACGGCGTGACCGCGCCGTGGTTCGCGTGGGGCGCGCTGTTCTTGGCCGCATGCGTCGCGCTGCCGGCCGCGCCGCAATTGAACGTGCTGCTGCGCGGCGACGCGACCGCGCTCGCGCTTGGCGTACCGGTCGCGCGCCTGCGCGTGCGGATCTATCTCGTCGCGTCGCTGGCCGCGGCGGCTGCGGTAACGACGGCCGGCACGATCGGCTTCGTCGGCCTCGTCGTGCCGCATGCGCTGCGGCTCGCATTCGGCAACGACCAGCGCATGCTGCTGCCGGCCGCGATGCTCGCGGGCGGCGGCGGCGTGATGGCGGCCGACCTGCTCGCGCGCACCGCGATCGCGCCCGCGCAACTGCCGGTCGGCGTGATGACCGCGTTGATCGGCGTGCCGGTGTTCCTGTGGATGTTGCTGAGGAGGCCGATGCGATGACAGGCACTGCGCAGCACGCTGCCGCCTCCGGCAACCACATGGCCTGCGCGACCGTCGACCTGACGCTGATGGCCGGCGCGCGCACGCTGCTCGACGGCTTCACGCAGGCCTTCCGTCCCGGCGAAATCTGGTGCGTCGCGGGACCGAACGGCGCGGGCAAGACGACGCTGCTCGCGACGCTCGCGGGGCTGCACCCGCCGACCGGCGGCCGGGTCGAGATCGACGGCCGGCCGCTCGCCGCATGGCCGCCCGCGCAGCTCGCGCAGCGTCGCGCACTGATGCCGCAGCAGCTGCACGATGCATTCAGCGCGACCGTGTTCGACACGGTGCTGCTCAACCGCTTTCCGTATCTCGGCGGCTGGGGCTGGGAGCGCAACGGCGACCGCGCGGCCGCGCGCGACGCGCTCGCGACGTTCGACCTGACCGCACTGGCGTCACGCGACGTGCTGTCGCTGTCGGGCGGCGAGCGGCAGCGGGTCGCGCTGGCCGCGACGCTGTGCCAGGATGCGCCACTGATGCTGCTCGACGAGCCGCTCGCGCATCTCGACCTGCATCACCAGATCGACTGCCTGACCGCGCTGGCCGCATGGCTCGACGCCGGCCCGCGCACGGTGCTGTTCTCGTGCCACGACCTGAATCTCGCGCGGCGTTTCGCGACGCATGCGCTGTTGCTCGACGGCCGCGGCCATGCGTGGGCTGGTCCCGTGCACGACGTGCTGACGCCCGAGCGCGCGAGTGACGCGTTCGGCTATCCGCTCGTGCTGATCCGCGAGCATGGCCGCGACGCGCTGCTGCCTGCTTGGCCCGAGCGACAATGACCTTTTCCTTTACGATGCGCGGCGCAGGCCGCGCCAACGACACGGCTTCCCGATGACGACTCCGACCCACTTCCCGCCCGCGATCGCGCCGCTCGACGACGCGCTGCGCAAGCGCCTGCAGCATGTAATCGACCACAAGACCAAGCCGCCCGGCAGCCTCGGCCAGCTCGAGGCGCTCGCGTTGCAGATCGGCCTGATCCAGCATTCCGAGCGTCCGACCGTGCAGCGCCCGGTGACGATCGTATTTGCCGGCGACCACGGGATCGCGGCCGAAGGCGTGAGCCCCTATCCGCAAGCGGTGACCGCGCAGATGGTAGCGAACTTCCTGGCCGGCGGCGCAGCGATCAACGCGTTCTCGGGTGTCGCGCAGAGCACGCTCGAGATCGTCGATGCGGGCGTCGCGTCGCCGCTGCCGCTGTCCGACCGGCTGGTGTCGCTGCCGGTCGCGCGCGGCACGCGCAACTTCGCGACGGAGCCGGCGATGACGCGCGACGAGGCGATGACGGCGCTCGCGGCCGGCGCGGCGCGCGTGCGCCTGCATGCTTCGCTCGGCACGAACGTGATCGGCTTCGGCGAGATGGGGATCGCGAACACGTCGTCGGCCGCGTGCCTGATGAGCCGCCTGCTCGACGTGCCGATCGACGCGTGCGTCGGCCGCGGCACGGGCCTCGACGACCAGGGTCTCGCGCACAAGCGCGCGGTGCTCGGCCGCGCGCTCGTCAAGCACTCGCACGCGATCGCGCCGCTCGACGTGCTCGCGACGTTCGGCGGCTTCGAGATCGCGATGATGACGGGCGCGTATCTCGCGGCAGCGAGCGAGCGGATGACGATCCTCGTCGACGGCTTCATCGCGACGGCCGCGCTGCTCGTCGCCGAGCGCATCGCGCCCGGCGTGCGCGACTACTGCGTGTTCTCGCATACGTCGCACGAGGCCGGGCACCGGCGCATGCTCGAGCATTTCGGCGCGAAGCCGCTGCTCGCGCTCGACCTGCGGCTCGGCGAAGGCACGGGCGCCGCGCTCGCGCTGCCGCTCGTGCGCGCGGCGGCCGCGTTCCTGAGCGAGATGGCGAGCTTCGAGTCCGCCGGCGTCGACAATCGTGACGCCTGATCGCGCGCCCGGCGTGCGTGCCGAACTGCGCTACTTCTTCGTCGCGCTCGGCTATTTCACGCGCGTGCCCGTGCCGCGCGCGATCGGCTATGCGGCCGGTGATCTCGACCAGGCCGCGCGCTATTTTCCGCTCGTCGGCGCATGCGTCGGCGCGTGGGGTGCGCTCGTCTACCTCGCCGCGCTGCGCGTGCTGCCCGCGTCGATCGCGGTCGGGCTGTCGATGGCCGCGACGCTGCTCGCGACCGGCGCTTTCCACGAGGACGGCCTCGCCGACAGTTGCGATGCATTCGGCGGCGGCTACGCGCGCGACGACGTGCTGCGCATCATGCACGACTCGCGGATCGGCACGTTCGGCGCGGTCGCGCTCGTGATCGCGCTCGGCCTGAAATGGCAGGCGCTCGCGGCCATGCCGCCGCTGCGCGCCGCTTGGACGATGATCGCCGCGCATGCGGCGAGCCGTGCGGCGGCCGTCAGCCTGCTGATGTCGCTCGACTATGTGCGGCCCGAAGGCAAGGCGAAGCCGGTCGCGCAACGGATGGGCGCACGCGCGGCGTGCGTCGCGGCGGTATTCGGGTTGCCGTGGCTGTTCTGGCCGGACTGGCGCATCGGCGTCGCCGCGGGCGGCGCGCTCGTGCTCGTGCGCGCGTGGGCGGCACGCTATTTTGTGAAACGGATCGGCGGTTATACGGGCGACTGCCTCGGCTTCGCGCAGCAATTGAGCGAACTGGCGATCTATCTCGTGGTGCTCGGATGGACATCGTCCTGATCCGTCATCCGGCCGTCGGCGTCGAGCCGGGCATGTGCTACGGACGCAGCGACGTGCCGCTCGCCGCGCCGGCCGACGTCGGCGCGCATGCCGTGCACGCGCATCTGTCGGTTCTCGGCGCGCCGCCGCCCGAACAGATATGGACGAGCCCGCTGGAACGATGCGCGTCGATCGCCGAACGGCTCGCGCAGACATTCGATGTGCCGCTGCTGCGCGATGCCGGCTGGCAGGAGATGGATTTCGGCGCGTGGGAAATGCAGCGCTGGGACGATATCGACCGTGCGGCGCTCGATGCGTGGGCGGCCGACCTGATGCATGCATGCGCGCATGGCGGCGAAAGCGTCGCGCGGTTCGCCGCACGGGTTGCAGGGCGGGCCGACGCGGTTGTGCAGGTCGATCGGCCGCAATGGGCGGTTACGCACGCGGGCGTGATCCGCGCGTTCGCATCGCATGTGTTGCGTGTGCCGCTCGACACGCTGCTGTCGCGGCCGGTGCCGACGGGCGGTGTCGTCTGGCTGCGTGCGGACGATGCGGCGCGAACATGGGAAGTCGTGCACTGGGATGAATAGGCTCGCACGCGTCTGCATGGGAACGACACGACGCGCGGTCAAACCATCTCAAGCACCGGACGCATCAGGGATCGGTGCGCGGCAAACGCGCAAGTCAGCGGAAATCAGCGCGCCGGCCGCCGCGCACGGGCGGCATCGAGATCCTCGCACAGCGCGGCCGCGCCTTGCGCGATCCGCGGCGACGGCCGCGTCAGCAGATCGCCGTCGATCGCGAACAGGTTGTTGCGCGCCACGGCCGTCAGTGCAGGCCACGCGCGCCAGCGTGCAAGGCTCGGCAGCGGTTCGTCCGAGCGCGTCGCACCGGCGCTCGTCGTCACGATCGCTTCCGGATTCGCGGCGAGCACGGCCTCGTCGGTGACGCTTGGCGCGAGCGGCTTGAGCGACGCGAACACGTTGCGGCCGCCGCACAGTGCGATCACGTCGTTGATCAGGTGCGCGCCGTTGAGCGTCGTCAGCGGGCGGTCCCAGACCTGGAAGAACATCGTGACGGGCGGCCGCGCGGCGTAGCGTGCGCGCAGCGCCGCGATGTCGCGCGCATAGGACGCCGCGGCCGCATCGGCCGCCGGCTGCGTGCCGAGCAGCGTGCCGAGCCGGCGCAGCGACGACGATACGTCGTCGAGATGTTTCGGTTCACTGAAGAACAGCGGGATATGCAGCGCGCGCAGCGCGTCGGTCTGCCGTTCGGCATTGCCATGCCGCCAGACGACGATCAGGTCCGGCTTCAGCGCTGCGATTCGTTCGAGGTCGAGCGCCTTGTTGTCGCCGACGCGCGGCACCGCTTGCGCGGCGGGCGGATAGTCGCTGTATGTGACGGTGCCGACGAGCTTCGCGCCGCCGCCGGCAGCGTAGACCAGCTCGGTCGCGTGCGGCGCGAGGCTGATCACGCGCTGCGCGGGCGCGGGCAGCGTAACCGTATTGCCGGCGTCGTCGCGCGTCGTGACATCGGCGTGGACGAACGGCGCATGAGCGAGCGCAGCCAGCGTCGCGGCCGGCGCCAGCCGGCGGAACATGCGCGGGTTCATGCGGATTCCTGTTGCAGCGTCGGCACGCAGTGCGCGAGTGCATCATCGAGGCGCTGCCACTCGGCTTTGCTAGCCGGCAGGCCGATGCGCACGCTCGACGGCTTCGCGAAGTGCCGCGTCCAGATCCCGCGTGCCGCGAGCGCCGCATGCAGCGCAGCGGCGCGCGGGTCGTCGGTCCAGCTGAAGAGCGGTGTCGCACGAACCGCGAAGCCGTGCATGCGCAACAGTGCGGCCAGTCGCTCGCCGTCTGCCGCGAGCCGTTCACGCGCGGCGGCCTGCCATGCGCGATCGGCAAATGCCGCGGCGACCGCGTGACGCGCGGGGCCGCCGACCGTCCATGCGCCGAGCATGTCGCGCAGTGCGGCGATCTGTTCGGGGCATGCGAGCACGAAGCCCGCGCGGATACCGGCCAGACCGAAGAACTTGCCGACCGAGCGCAGCACGACGAGCCCAGGGCGATTAACCTGCGGCGCGAGCGATTGCGTTGCGCCAGTGTCGGCGAACGCCTCGTCGACGATCAGCGTGCCGCCGCGCGCCGACAACTGCGCATGCCAGCGGAGCAGGCGCTCGGCCGGCACGAATTCGGCGGTCGGGTTGTTCGGATTCCCGACGATGACGTGACGCAGTGTCGCCGGCAGCGTTTCCGTGCCGATGTCGAGCGGAACGACGCGATGGCCGTGACGCACGAACGCGGGCGCGTATTCGCCGTACGCGAGCGACGCGACGCCGGCGTCGCCGGTCGGCAGCAACGCAGGCAATGCACGGATCGCGGCCTGGCTGCCGGCGACCGGCAGCACGTGCGCGGGATCGGGCGCGCGGTAGTACTGCGCGGCGCAGGCCGCGAGGCCGTCGCCGTCGTCGGGCAGCCGGCGCCACGCGTCGGCCGGGACGGGCGGCACCGGATAGCCGACCGGATTGATGCCGGTCGACAGGTCGAGCCACGCGTCGTACGGAATGCCGTGGCGGCGTGCGGCTTCATGCAGGTTGCCGCCGTGCGCGATGCGAGTGTCAGACATGATGAGTGGCCATGACGAGTGCGCCGCTCGCGACCAGCAGCGCGAGCCACAGCGCGAGCGTACGTGTGACGAGCGACAGCGCGGCGACGACGTGGACGGCCGTCGCCGGTGCGCCGGTGCCCAGCGCCGGACGATCCTCGATTTCGCCGTGATAGACGGCCGGGCCGCCGAGCTGCACGTTCAGGCTGCCGGCGCCCGCGGCCATCACCGGGCCAGCGTTCGGGCTGTCCCAGTGGCGTGCCTGCGTGCGCCAGCAGCGCCATGCGGCGGCCGTGTCGCCGAGCAGCGCGTAGCTCGCGGCCGTGAGGCGCGCGGGAATCCAGTTCAGTGTGTCGTCGAGGCGCGCGGCGGCCCAGCCGAAGGTCAGGAAGCGCGGCGTGCGGTAGCCCCACATCGCGTCGAGCGTGTTCGCGAGCCGGAACAGCAGCGCGCCGGGACCGCCCGCGACGACGAACCAGAAGAGTGCGCCGAAGATCGCGTCGTTGCCGTTCTCGAGCGCCGATTCGACGGCCGCGCGCGACAACGCGCCTTCGTCGGCGTCGCTCGTGTCGCGCGACACGATGCGCGCGGTCAGCTTACGCGCGGCGTCGAGGTCGCGCCGCAGCAGCGCCGCGGCGATCGGCGCGACATGGTCGGCGAGGCTCTTCGCGCCGAGCGCGAACCACAGCAGCGCGACGTGCAGCGTGGCCGCGAGCGGCCACGGCAGCACGGCCACGAGCCATGCGGCGACGGCCACCGGCGGCACGACGGCCGCGGCCCACGCGGCGACGCCGACCGCGCGGCCGCGCCGGCCCGTGTTCAGAGCGCCTTCGATGCGCGCGGCGAGCTGGCCGAACGCGACGAGCGGATGCCAGCCGGCGGGTTCGCCGATCGCACGGTCGACGATCGCGGCCGCGACCGCAAGCATCGCGACAACGGGCAGCGACAGCATCAGCATGACGGCGCTCCCGTCTTGAGGTCGAGCGGCAGCCCGGCGACGAGCAGCGTCACGCGCGTCGCGAGCGCGGCGACGCGTTGGTTCAGGCGCCCGAGTTCGTCGACGTAGCGGCGCGTGACCGACCCGAGCGGCACGACGCCGAGCCCGATCTCGTTGCTGACGACGATCACCTTCGCGCGTGCGCCGCGCAATGCGTGTTCGAGCCGCTCGACCTGCGCTGCGTACTGCGCGTCGTCGAGCGGTTCACCGTCGGCCGGACACAGCAGGTTCGTGAGCCACAGCGTCAGGCAGTCGACCAGCAGGCACGCGTGCGGATCGTCGAGCCGCGCGAGCGTGCCGGCGAGGTCGACGCTCGCATCGGCGAACCCCCATTCGGCCGGGCGGCGCGCGCGATGATGCGCGATGCGCTGCGCGAATTCGGCATCGGCGGCGGTTGCGGTCGCGATGTAGGTGACGGGGCGGCCGCTGTCGGCGGCGAGCCGCTCGGCATGCGCGCTCTTGCCCGAGCGCGCGCCGCCGAGGACGAAGGTGAGGTCGTGCGGAATCATCGCGTGATTGTAACGGCGCGAGCGTACCGGCGCGGGCGATAATGCGGCCTTTGCTTCGCGACGACCTTTACACGATGAATGCACCCGAGCCGCGGCCGCGCGGTACGCTGATGATCCAGGGCACGACGTCCGACGCGGGCAAGAGCACGCTCGTCGCGGGCCTGTGCCGCCTGGCGCGCCGTGCCGGCGCGCGCGTTGCGCCGTTCAAGCCGCAGAATATGGCGCTCAATAGCGCGGTGACGGCCGACGGCGGCGAGATCGGCCGCGCGCAGGCGCTGCAGGCGCTGGCTGCGGGCGTCGCGCCGCATACGGATTTCAACCCCGTGCTGCTGAAGCCGACGAGCGATCGCGGCGCGCAGGTGATCATTCATGGCAAGGCGCGCACGAACCTCGACGCGCGGGCGTATCACGACTACAAGCCGGTCGCGTTCGACGCGGTGCTCGAGTCGTACGCGCGCCTGCGCGCCGGTTACGACACGGTGATCGTCGAGGGCGCCGGCAGCCCGGCCGAGATCAACCTGCGCGACGGCGACATCGCGAACATGGGTTTTGCCGAACGCGTCGACTGCCCGGTCGTGCTCGTCGCCGACATCGACCGCGGCGGCGTGTTCGCGCACCTGGTCGGCACGCTCGCGTGCCTGTCGGACAGCGAGCGCGCACGCGTGCGAGGCTTCGTGATCAACCGCTTCCGCGGCGATTTCAAGCTGCTCGAACCGGGGCTCGACTGGCTGCGCGCGCAGACTGGCAAGCCGGTGTTCGGCGTGCTGCCGTACCTGCACGGGCTGCAGCTCGATGCGGAGGACATGCTGCCCGCGCAGGCGCGCAGCGCCGCCGCACGGGGCGACGCCGGCGTGCTGCGCGTCGTCGTGCCCGCGCTGCCGCGCATCAGCAACCACACCGATTTCGATCCGCTGCGCGCGCATCCGCAGGTCGAGTTCGCGTACTGGAAGAGCGGCCCGGTGCCGGATGCCGATCTGCTGATCCTGCCCGGTTCGAAGAGCGTGCAGCGCGATCTCGGATGGCTGCGCGACGCGGGCTGGGACGCGGTGATCCGTCGTCACCTGCGTTACGGCGGCAAGGTGATCGGCATCTGCGGCGGGATGCAGATGCTCGGCCGTACGCTGGACGATCCGCTCGGCCTCGAAGGCGCGCCCGGCAGCGTGCCGGGGCTCGGGCTGCTCGATTTCGACACGACGCTGCAGCCCGACAAGACGCTGAAGAACGTAACCGGACATCTCGCGCTGCCGGGCGGGGCCGCCGTGCGCGGCTACGAGATCCACATGGGCGACACGCGCGGGCCCGCGCTCGCGGCGCCCGCGCTGGCGCTGGCAGCCGACGCCGCGCAGGACGGCGCGCGCCCGGACGGCGCGGTTTCGGCCGACAACCAGATCCTCGCGACCTACGTGCACGGGCTGTTCGACGCGCCCGACGCGTGCGCGGCGCTGCTCGCGTGGGCCGGGCTCGACGGCGCGGAGCGCATCGACTATCCGGCGCTGCGCGAGGCATCGCTGGAGCGGCTGGCCGATACGTTCGCCGAACATCTCGACCTGGACGCGCTGTACGCCGAATTTCGGTGAAGCGGCGCCGGGCCGCCCTCGCTTTTTCCGCCGGATCGCGTACAACACAAGGAAGGCGGAGGTCCGCCTGGAGGAGTGCGACGATGAAGGTTCGATGGTGGTGGAGCGTGCTGCTCGCGGCGCTGCTGGGCGCATCGGCGGTTGCGCACGCGTGCGATTCGTACACACCGGGCGGCAGCCAGTCCGGTTCCGGCGACGCCACACAAGGCAAAAGCGGGTACTGAAGTGGGTATCGGGCACGATTCGGGGCATGATCGGTCATGCCCTTTTTTACGGCCTTATTCGTTCCTGTTGGGAATCAGTTAAAGCAAATTGGCGTGTTTATCGGCTGAATCGATTCGAATAGAGTGCGATCCATTCTCATCCACTCACGAAGGAATCCGCCATGAACCCCAATCGCCTGAACGATTTTGCCGCCACGCTGCTGCGCGTCGCGCTCGGCGTGCTGTACCTCGCGCACGTCGCGCAGAAGGTGTTCGTCTTCACGCTGCCCGGCACCGCGCAGTTCTTCGCGTCGATCGGCCTGCCGGGCTGGCTCGCATACCTGACGACGTTTGTCGAACTGGTCGGCGGCCTGGCGCTGCTCGCGGGTTTCCGCGTGCGTGTCGCCGCGCTCGCGCTGCTGCCGTTCATGCTCGGCGCGACGGCCGCGCATCTGCCGAACGGCTGGAGCTTCTCGTCGCCGAACGGCGGCTGGGAATATCCGGCGTTCTGGGCCGTCACGCTTGCCGTGCAGGCACTGCTGGGCGGCGGCGCGTTCGCGATCGGCGCCCGGGAGGCCGCGGTTCAGCGCGCGTAACGGAGTAACGGGGGCGCGGTTCGATGCAACCCGTTCCGGTGATCCCCCGTTTGCCGATATCATCGCTCCCTGTATCCGCAATCGAGCGGCGCCAGCCATGCGGCCGGCGCCGCGTGGCTTTTTCGGGGGAATTCATGACGGTGATCGTGGTGGCGAATCCGAAGGGCGGCGTGGGGAAGAGCACGTTGTCCACCAATCTTGCCGGCTATTTCGCGGCGCAGGGCGCGTGGGTCGCGCTCGCCGACCTGGACCGGCAGCAGTCCGCGCATGCGTGGCTCGACCTGCGGCCGGCCGGCTTGCCGGCGATCGAGTCGTGGGATCTCGATCCGGACGCGCCGTCGAAGCCGCCGCGCGGCCTCGAATATGCGGTGATCGATACGCCGGCCGGCCTGCACGGCAATCGGCTCAGCGTCGCGCTGCAACTGGCCGACAAGGTGATCGTGCCGCTGCAGCCGTCGATGTTCGATATTCTCGCGACCCAGCAGTTTCTGGAGCGCCTCGCCGGCGAGAAGGCCGTGCGCAAGGGGGGCGTCGAGGTCGGGATCGTCGGGATGCGGGTCGATGCGCGCACGCGCTCGTCGGACCAGCTGCACCGCTTCGTCGAAGGGCTCGGCCTGCCGGTGCTCGGCTACGTGCGCGACACGCAGAACTACGTGCAGATCGCCGCGCACGGCCTCACGCTGTGGGACGTCGCGAAGAGCCGGGTCGAAAAGGATCTCGAACAGTGGCGGCCGATCGTCGAATGGGCCGAGCGCGGTGCGCCGAAGGCGGAGAAGGCCGCCAAGGCGTCCTGATCCGATCGCGCGGCCACGAGGCCGGCTCGCGCCGAAATGGGAAAGGGCCGGATCCCATGTCGCACGGGATCCGGCCCTTCGACCGCAAGCGGTGCAGCCGCTCCCGCGCGCGACGGCACGCGGGGGCGGCCGGTCAGGTTAGGTCCAGTTCTGCGTCGGCACGTGATCGCGGTGGCCCTTGATCTTGTTGCCGTCGTCGATGAACACGAGCTTCGGCTTCCAGCCGGCCTGCAGTTCGGCTTCGTCGACCATCGCGAACGCCGCGATGATCACGAGGTCGCCGAGCTGCGCACGGCGCGCGGCTGAGCCGTTCAGCGAGATCATCCCGCTGCCGCGCTCGCCCTTGATCGCGTACGTCGAGAAGCGCTCGCCGTTGTTGATGTTCCAGATGTCGATCCGTTCGTTTTCGACGATGTTCGACGCTTCGAGCAGGTCTTCGTCGATCGCGCACGAGCCTTCGTAGTGCAGCTCGCAGTGCGTGACTGCCGCGCGGTGGATCTTCGATTTGAGCATGTGGCGCTGCATGGTGTCTCCGTGATGCGTCGTGAGAGGCGCGGGCGGGCGGCCCGTCAGATTTCCAGGTTGTCGATGAGGCGCGTCGCGCCGAGCTTCGCGGCCGCGAGCACGACGAGCGGCTCGCCGGCTTCGAGTTCGGCGGCGCTCGGCGCGATCAGGTTCGCGCGGCGGCGGATCGACAGGTAGTCGGGCGCCCAGCCGCGCTCGGCCAGGTGCGTGCGCGCCTGCTGCTCGACCTTGCCGAGGTCGCGCTCGCCGCCGAGCACGCTTTCACGCATGCGCTGCAGCGTCTTCGCGAGCTCGGGCGCTTCCCGGCGCTCGTCGGCCGACAGGTAGCGGTTGCGCGACGACAGTGCGAGGCCGTCCTCGTCGCGCACGGTTTCGGCCGCGATGATGTCGACCGGCAGTGCGAGCTGCTGGCACATGCGGCGCACGATCATCAACTGCTGGTAGTCCTTCTTGCCGAACACGGCGACGCGCGGCTGCACGCAGGCCATCAGCTTCGACACGACCGTGCACACGCCGGTGAAGAAGCCGGGCCGGAATTCCCCTTCGAGGATCCCGCCGAGATCGTCCGGCGGCAGCACGCGATATTCCTGCGGTTCCGGGTACATGTCGCGCTCGGTCGGCGCGAACAGCACGTAGACGTTTTCCTTCTGCAGCTTCTCGATATCGTCCTGCAGCGTGCGCGGGTATTTGTCGAAATCCTCGTTCGGGCCGAACTGCAGCCGGTTGACGAAGATGCTCGCCACGACCGGGTCGCCGTGCTGGCGCGCGAGGCGCATCAGCGACAGGTGCCCTTCGTGCAGGTTGCCCATCGTCGGCACGAACGCCGTGCGGTTCTGTCCGCGCAGCTGGTCGCGCAGTTCCTGGATCGAGCTGATGACTTTCATGATCGGGTAGCGGGTTCCTCGCGCATGCGCGCGTTGGCGCCGCGGCAGCGGCGTCGGGGTCGAAGCGGAGAACGCCGGCGCGCGGGCGGCGCATCGGGCGTCGGCGGATTGTAGAGGATTTGGCCGCCAAACGCATCGAAAAGAGAACGATCGTTCACTTTTTAATCGGACGTGCCGGAAACGAGCCGCGGCTTGGGCTGCGGTCCCCCGCCGCGGCGAAGCGGCGAGCGTCGGGGTGAATCGGGAGAACCGGGCGGGCGCGGGCCTTAAGCGGGCAGGTACGCGAGGCGCACGTAGATCGGCGCGAACGGCTCCGGCTGCGTGATTTCGACGAGCGATTCGCGCGCGAGTTCGAGCATCGCGATGAAGTTCACGACGACGACCGGCACGCCGCGCGACGTGTCGAACAGGTCGGCGAACTCCATGAAGCGCGCGTTCTGCAGCCGGCGCAGGATCAGGCTCATGTGTTCGCGCACCGACAGCTCCTCGCGGGAGATCTTGTGGTGCTGGACGAGCTTCGCGCGCTTGAGCACGTCGGCCCATGCGGCGCGCAGGTCGTCGGAGTTCACGTCGGGGAAGCGCGGCGTAATGCTTTGCTCGATGTAGACCTCGGCGCGCAGGAAGTCGCGGCCGAGCTGCGGCAACTGGTCGAGGCGCTGCGCGGCGAGCTTCATCTGCTCGTATTCGAGCAGGCGGCGCACGAGCTCGGCACGCGGATCTTCCGCTTCGTCGCCGGTGTCGGCCTTCTTGACCGGCAGCAGCATCCGAGACTTGATCTCGATCAGCATCGCGGCCATCAGCAGGTATTCGGCTGCCAGCTCGAGGTTCGACGTGCGGATCTGGTCGACATAGCCCAGGTATTGCGCGGTGACCTGCGCCATCGGGATGTCGAGCACGTTGAAGTTCTGCTTGCGGATCAGGTACAGCAGCAGGTCGAGCGGGCCTTCGAACGTCTCGAGGAAGATCTCGAGCGCGTCGGGCGGGATGTAGAGATCCTGCGGCAGCTTGAAGAGCGGCTCGCCGTACAGGCGAGCGAACGCCGCGACACCGTCGACCGTGTCGGGCGTCGAGTCGGCGCCCGCGGGCGCGGCGATCGCGTCGTCCTGGCGGGCGGCGCTGGCCTCGTCGGCGGCGCTCACGTCGTCAGAAGTTCTGGTAGTAGACGTACGACGTTTGCTTCACGCGCGATTCCTGCTGCTCGGCGCGCTCTTCGAGGTCGATCGGCTGCTTGTCCCACAGCAGCGAACGGCCCTTGCGCTGCTCTTCCTCGAGCGTCGGCTTCTGCTGCTTGAGCTGGTTCAGGAACTGCGTGACGTCGGACTGGTACGGCATGGCTGGATTTTCCGTTTCGGGCGGCGCACGATGCGCCGGATTCGCGTTGGCGGGATTTTACCGCATCGCGGGAACGGCCGGCGCCAATCGCGCGTCGAACCCGCGGGCCCGCACCTGCGGCGAAGCGGCCCGGGCCCGTGCGCGCGCCGTTGCGCGCAAGCGTCAAAGCCTCGCGCGTGCGGGCATGGCCGCTGCCCTGTGGTCAAATACAGGGTTTCCACGAAACCGTGACAACCGAGGGCGAGGTCATATTTGGCGGGGCAGTCGAACCAGCAAGCACACATGGCGCATGACCCGGGCCCGCGCGTGGCACGCAATCGCGCCGGCGCCGCGGCCCGCGCCGCACGGGCGGCCCTCGCGGGGTGCGTCGCCGCGTTGTTCGCGTTGCCGGCCCACGCGAAGTACGACGTCGACATCGACGCACCGCGCTCGGTCCGCAAGCTGCTCAAGTCGCATCTCGATATCGCGCGCTTCGCGAAGCGCGACGACATCAGCGACGACCAGTTCGACTACCTGGTGACCGCCACGCCGCAGCAGGTGCGCGACCTGACCGCGACGGCCGGTTATTTCTCGCCGGTCGTGCGCACCGACGTGCGGATGCGTGACGGCAAGCGCGACGTGCGCATCGCGGTCGATCCGGGGCCGCAGACCGTCGTGTCGACGGTCGACCTGACGTTCAAGGGCCCCGTCGACACCGAGGATCCGAAGCAGGAGGCCGCGACCCGCTTCGCGTTCTCGCTGAAGCCGGGCGACCCGTTCACGCAGTCCGACTGGGACGGCGCGAAGGGCGCGGCGCTCAAGCAGCTGCAGTCGCGCCGCTATCTCGGCGCGAAGATCGCGTCGTCCGAGGCACGCGTCGACCCGCGCACGCAGCGCGCGACGCTCGCGGTCACGTTCGACAGCGGCCCGACGTTTACGATCGGCAAGGTCGATGTCGACGGCGTGCGCCGCTATCCGGAGAAGATCGTCACGAACGTCAATCCGCTGTCGGAAGGCGAGATCTACGACGCGCAGCGGATCACCGAATTGCAGCGGCAGTTGCAGAACACGCCGTACTACGCGAGCGTCGCGATCGACGTGGGCGACGATACGACGAAGCCCGAGCGCACGCCCGTGCACGTGAAGGTCAGCGAGTTCCCGTACAACAACATCCGCGGCGGGGTCGGCTATGCCACCGACACGGGCCCGCATGTGCAGGGCTCCTATACGTATCTCGACACGTTCGGCGCCGCGTGGCCGCTGACCGTGTCGGGCCGGCTCGACCAGATCCAGCAGTACGGGCAGGTCCAGCTGTCGATGCCGCCGGGCGAGAAAGGGTGGACCAACAGCGTGCTCGCGTCGTATACGAACACCAACGTGTCGGACACGCGCATCTACAGCGCGCGGGTCGGCGTGCAGCGCACGCGCACCGGGCAGTTCATCGACTATGCGTATTCGCTGATGTTCTACCAGGACCGGCTCGACCAGAACGGCGCGGGGCCGACCACGAGCCGCGCGCTGGTGCCGCAATGGGCCTGGACGCGCCGCAACGTCGACGATCCGCTGTTTCCGCGCTCGGGCAACCTGATCCACGCGGAGGCCGGCTTCGCGATCAAGGGCGTGGCGACCGACCAGACCTTCATCCGCGGCTACGCGCGCGGCCAGCAGTACCTGCCGATCGGCAAGCGCGACCTGTTCGTGTTCCGCGCGGAGCTCGGCGGCGTGTTCACGAGCGGCAGTTCGACCGGCGTGCCGGCGTCGCTGCTGTTCCGCGCGGGCGGCTCGAACTCGGTGCGCGGTTACGGTTACCAGAGCATCGGCAACAGCGTCGACGGCTCCGTGTTGCCGACCAAGTACCTGATGACGGGCACCGCCGAATACCAGCACTGGTTCAATCGCGACTGGGGCGCCGCCACGTTCTTCGACATCGGCACCGCGACCGATGCGTGGGGCGAGAAGGTGTTTTATCCGGGCGTCGGCATCGGCGCGCGCTGGCGCAGCCCCGTCGGCCCGATCAACGTCGACGTCGCGTACGGGTTGCGCAACCACAGCGTGCGCCCGTACCTGACGCTCGGCATCGCTTTCTGAACGTACCGCTTCATCCACGACGAACCGCATGACGAAGGACCCGAACGACACGCCGCCGCCTCACGATCCGGACTCGCCCGACGGCACGCCCGACGCGCCACCGCGCGCGGCGCGCCGCGCACGCGCGGTGCGCGTCGTCGCGTGGACGCTCGCGACGGCCGTGCTGCTCGTCGTGCTGGCCGCCGGGCTCGTGCTGGCCGCGGCGACGACCGAGCGCGGCACGCGGCTCGCATGGCAGGTGGCCGGGCGCGTGCTCGGCGCACGGCTCGCGGGCACGCTCGAAGGCGGCTCGCTTGCGACCGGCGTGCGGTTGCGCGGTTTCGCGTGGACCAGCCCCGACGGCACCGGCACCGAGGTCCGCATCGACCGGCTCGACGGCCGCTGGGCATTGACCCGCGCGCCGTGGCGGCTGTCCGTCGCCTATCTTCGCGCGGGCACGATCGACGTGCGGATCGCGCCGGGGCCGTCGACGCCGAGCACGACGCCGCAGGACCTGAGCCTGCCGCTGCAGTTGCGGATCGACGAACTGCGCGTCGATCACCTCGCGATTCACGAAGGCGGTTCGACGACGCAGCTCGACCATCTCGCGCTGAACGGCCGCAGCGACGGCCGTCATCATGAACTCGTGCTCGGCGGCGTCGAGACGCCGTACGGCGCGCTGACCGCGCGCGCGAAGCTCGACGGCGTGAAGCCGTTCGCGCTGACGGGCGAAGCCACCTACGCGGGCAAGCTGTCCGACGAGCCGGTCGACGCGCGGGCCCGTGTGTCGGGCTCGCTCGAGGCGCTCGTCGCGGACGTCGATGCGAGCGGGATGAAGCTGAGCGGGCGCGCGCACGTCGAGGCCGCGCCGTTCGGCGCGGTGCCGCTCACGCGCGCGTCGCTCGCATTCGATCACGTGAACCCGCAGGCGCTCGCACCCGGGGCGCCGGCCGCCGATCTCGCGGTGCGCGCGGAACTCGCGCCCGTGACCGCGCCGGCCGGCGCCGCACCCGCGAAGGGGTTCGCGGTGACGGGCCCCGTGTCGATCGTCAACGCGAAGCCCGGCACGCTCGGCGATCACCTGCTGCCGGTGATCGACGCGCACGCGAACGTGCATCTCGACGCGCACGCGCAGCGGATCGACGATCTCGCGCTGAAGCTGATCCGCGACGGCAGCGTGACGGGCAACGGCACGCTGACGGGCGGCAAGGGCCGCTTCGACCTGAAGGTCGCGAACCTCGACCTGAACGCATTCGTCGCCGAGCTGCGGCCGATGCGCCTGGGCGGCCCGCTCGGCGTGACGCTCGCGGGCGACGTGACGACCGTCGATTTCGACCTGAACGACCCGAAGCTCGCACTCGGCGCGCGCGCGAAGGTTGCGCTGACGCCGCAGCAGACCGTGCTGACCGACGCGCGCGTGACGGCGGCCAAGGGCCGTATCGACCTGACGGGCGTGTTCCGCCACGACGCGCATTCGAGCTACGACGCGAAGGCGACGCTGACGGCGTTCGATCCGCTGCTGCTCGCCGCGATGAGGGCGCCGAAGGCCGGCGGCGGCAACGCGGCCGCCAAGGCAAAGGCGCCGGCCAGGCGCGGCGAGACGCGCGTGTCGGGCACGCTGAGCGCGTCGGGCGCGTTTGCGCCGCAGGTGTCGACGAAGGCGACCTTCAAGCTCGGCGAGAGCCTGTACGACGGCGTGCCGCTGACCGGTGCCGGCGTCGTGCAGCTCGCCGGCTCGCGGATCCTGCCGAGCAACGCGAACCTGTCGATCGCGGGCAACCACGTCGATTTGCGCGGCAGCTTCGGCGCGCCCGGCGACCGGCTGCGCTTCGTCGTCGACGCGCCGCAGCTCGAGCGGCTCGGCTTCGGCGTGGAAGGGCTCGTGCAGGCGCAGGGCGACCTGACCGGCAGCTTCGCGCACCCGAACGTGACGGCCACCTACAAGGCCGAGCGCGTCGTCGTCGGATCGAACCGGATCGGCGCCGCGCAGGGCCGCGCGGACATCCGCGACGGCGCGCACGGCGCACTCGTGTTCACGGCCGACGCGACCGACATCGCGCTCGGCTCGCTGAAGCTGAAATCGCTGCGCGCGAATCTGAACGGCACGCGCGCGAAGCATACGCTCGACGCATCGGCGGTCGGGACGACCGGCGGCCGCGTGATCGACGCGACGCTCGCGGCGAACGGCGGCGTGGTCGAGAACCGCGACGGGATGCGCTGGGACGGCACCGTCACGCGCCTCGCGAACCGCGGCACGCCGGCCGTCGCGCTGCAGGCGCCGCTCACCGTGTCGGCCGGCGCCGGCCGCGTGACGCTCGGCGCGACGCGGCTCACGCTCGAAGGCGCGGCGATCGACCTGAAGTCGTTCGTGTTCGATCACGGCCAGATGCGCTCGGCAGGCTCGGTGAGAGGCGCATCGGTCGCACGCTTCTTCGAGGTCCGCCAGGAGCTGACGGGCCAGCGGCCGCCGGTGCGCACCGACGTCGTGCTCGATGCCGACTGGGATTTCTCGCTCGGCGCGAACGCGACGGGCTACGTGCAGGTGAAGCGCCGCGGCGGAGACGTGACGATCGAGAGCGGGCGCGGCATCGCGTCGCTCGGGCTGACCGACCTGTCCGCGCGCGCGAGCTTCGCGCCTGGCAACCGGCTCAACGTGACGGCGCTCGCGAAGGCGAACCGGATCGGCACGCTCGATGCGAACGTCACGGTGCCGTTCGCGCTGCGCGACGGCATGTTCGGGGTCGTCGACGACGGCCCGCTGTCGGGCCGCATCGACGCCGACATCCCGTCGCTGAAAGCGACCGGCAACCTGTTCGGGCCGAGCTACCTGCTCGGCGGGCGCGCGGCGCTGAAGCTGACGGTCGCCGGCACGCCGGTGAAGCCGAACCTGTCGGGGATGCTGACGGGCGACGACCTGTCCGCGACGCTCGTCGACCAGGGCGTGCAGTTGAAGGACGGCATCGTGCGCGTGAAGCTCTCGGAAAACCTCGTCGAATTCCAGCAGGTCGAGTTCCACGGGGGCGACGGCACGCTGCGCGCGCTCGGCCGCGTGCGCCTCGACGGCGAGGCGCCCGACCTGACCGCGAGCATCGTCGCGGACAAGCTCGAACTGTTCGCGGCGCCGGACCGCAAGCTGTCGCTGTCGGGCAAGGCGACGGTCGCGAACGACGGTCCGCGCGGCGCGCTGTCGATCGACGGCAAGTTCGTCGTCGACCGCGCGCTGTTCGACCTGCCCGAGGAATCGGCGCCGCACCTGTCCGACGATGTCGTGATCGTGCAGCCGGACGGCACGGTGCGCGGCGAGACGCCGACCGGCACCGCGGTGGCGAAGCCGCCGCCGGCCGCGGACAAGCCGGCGCCGTCGCTCGCGCCGCGCGCGAACATCGACATCGGCCTCGGCAACAACTTCCGCTTCAAGGGCCACGGCGCGGATCTCGGGCTGCGCGGCACGATCACCGTGATGAGCGCGCAGGGCGTGCCGCTGCGTGCGGTCGGCAACGTGCGCGTGACCGAAGGGTCGACGTACACGTCGTTCGGCCGCAAGCTCGCGGTCGAGAACGGCTTCTTCACGTTCAACGGGCCCGTGTCGAACCCGGGGGTCAACATCCTGGCGATGCGGCGCAACCAGGAGGTCGAGGCCGGCGTGCAGGTGACGGGCACGATCCAGTCGCCGACGGTCAAGCTCGTGTCGGAGCCGAACGTTACCGACAACGAGAAGCTGTCGTGGCTGCTGTTCGGGCACGGCACCGACCAGGGCAACAACGTCGGCCAGCAGGGCGCGATGACGGCCGCGCTCGCGCTGCTCGGCAGCGCGACCGGCAAGCGCGTCGCGCAGACCATCGGCCTCGACGAGTTCTCGATCGGCCGCAGCGACGTCGGCCTGACCGATCCGCAGGTCGTGCAGGTGTCGAAGGCGATCAACGAGCGCTTCGTGCTCGGCTACGAGCAGGGGCTGCAGTCGGCCAGCAACGCGTTCAAGGCGACGATCAACCTGACGCGCTTCTGGTCGGTGTCCGCGTACGGCGGCACGTTCCAGGGCGTCGACCTGAACTACACGCGGCGCTTCGATCGCTGGTTCTGGCAGCGCTGACGGCGGGCGCGCGTCGCACCGCGCACATGTAAAAAAGGCCCCGCACGGATCGTGCGGGGCCTTTTTCGTGCAAGCGGCAGCGCGCTCGGTTCGGCTTACTTCACGCGCATGCCGGGCTTCGCGCCGCTGTGCGGCTCGAGGATGTAGAGGCCCGGCTCGGCCTTCTCGTCGGTTGCCGACGCCGCGAGCACCATCCCTTCGGACAGGCCGAACTTCATCTTGCGCGGCGCGAGGTTCGCGACCATCACCGTCAGCTTGCCGACGAGCTGCTCCGGCTGGTACGCGGACTTGATGCCCGAGAACACGTTGCGGGTCTTTTCCTCGCCGATGTCGAGCGTGAGCTGCAGCAGCTTGTCCGAGCCTTCGACGGCCTGGCACGCGACGATCTTCGCGATGCGCAGGTCGATCTTCGCGAAATCGTCGATCGAGATGGGGGCGTCGTCGGCGCCGTTCACGACGGCCGGCTTCGCGTTCGCTTTGGCGTTCTTCGCATCCTTCGAGTCCTTCGCCGCGTTCGCGGTCGCAGGGGCCGTGTCGGCCTGCAGCGAATCGCGGTTCGCGGCGAGCAGCGCGTCGATCTGCTTCGCGTCGACGCGCGTCATCAGGTGCTGGTAAGCCTTGACCGGCTGTTCCGACGACAGCGGCTTCGCGGCATCGGCCCACGTGAGCGGCGCGATCCCGAAGAACGACTCGACGGATTCGGCGACGCGCGGCATCACCGGCTTCAGCGCGAGCGACAGCAGGCGGAACGCCTCGAGGCTCACGCTGCAGGTTTCGTGCAGCGCGACCGCGTTGGCCGGATCCTTCGCGAGCTCCCACGGCTTCGCGCCGTCGACGTACGCGTTCACGTCGTCCGCGAGCTCCATCGTGTGACGCAGTGCGCGGCTGTATTCGCGTGCTTCGTAGTTCGCGGCGATCGCGGGAATCGCATCGCGCAGCTTCGCGACGAGCGGATGGTTCATCGCGCTGTCCTGCACGCGGCCGTCGAAGCGCTTGAGCAGGAAGCCGGCAGCACGGCTCGCGATGTTCACGTACTTGCCGACGAGGTCGCTGTTCACGCGTGCCTGGAAGTCGTCGAGGTTCAGGTCGATGTCTTCCATCGTCGCGTTCAGCTTCGCGGCGAAGTAGTAGCGCAGCCATTCCGGGTTCAGGCCCGTGTCGATGTAGCTCTGCGCGGTGATGAACGTGCCGCGCGACTTCGACATCTTCGCGCCGTCGACCGTCAGGAAGCCGTGCGCGAACACGTTGGTCGGCGTGCGGTGGCCCGAGAACTCGAGCATCGCGGGCCAGAACAGCGTGTGGAAGTACAGGATGTCCTTGCCGATGAAGTGGTACTGCTCGGCCTTCGAGCCCGCGCGGATCCACGCGTCGAAATCGATGCCGTTGCGGTCGCACAGGTTCTTGAAGCTCGCGTAGTAGCCGACCGGCGCGTCGAGCCACACGTAGAAATACTTGCCGGGCGCGCCCGGGATCTCGAAGCCGAAGTACGGCGCGTCACGCGAGATGTCCCAGTCGGCGAGCTTGGCCTCGCCGGCGTCGCCGAGCCATTCGCGCATCTTGTTGGTGGCTTCGGGCTGCGCGAGGCCGCTCACCCATTCGCGCAGGAACGTCTCGCAGCGCGGGTCGGACAGGCGGAAGAAGTAGTGCTTCGACGTCTTGCGCACCGGCGTTGCGCCCGACACGACCGAATACGGGTTCAGCAGTTCGGTCGGCAGGTAGGTCGAGCCGCACACCTCGCAGTTGTCGCCGTACTGGTCCTTCGCGTGGCACTTCGGGCACTCGCCCTTGATGAAGCGGTCCGGCAGGAACATTTCCTTCACGGGGTCGTACGCCTGCTCGATCTCGCGCTCGGCGATCAGGCCGGCTTCCCGCAGCGCGAGGTAGATCTGCTCGCTCAGCACGCGGTTCTCGTCCGAGTCGGTCGAGTAGAAGTTGTCGAACGACACGCCGAAGCTGTCGAAGTCGCGCTTGTGCTCGGTCCAGACGCGGTCGATCAACTGCTTCGGGCTCAGGCCTTCCTTCTCCGCGCGCAGCATGATCGGCGTGCCGTGCGTGTCGTCGGCGCCGATGTAGTAGACCTCGTGACCGTGCATTCGCAGCGTCCGCACCCAGATGTCGGTCTGGATGTACTCGACCAGGTGGCCGATGTGGATCTGCCCGTTGGCATAGGGCAGTGCGGACGTAACCAGGATCTGGCGCGCGCCTTGCGGCGCCGCAGCCTGCACGGAAGTGAGGTCGGTTGCGGACATAGGGTCTGTAGAGGAACGGCGGAAATACGACGGGAAACTGCGATTCTAGCAGGGGCGCGGGCCGGGGAGGCGGCCCGGCGCCGCGTGGCGGGCGCCGGAACGCGCAGAGTCGCGCAAACGGCGTGCCCGGCGGTGCTGTTGCGCTGCAGCACGAATTCTGCAGGCAAAAAAAACCGGGGCGGATACGGCCCCGGAGCAACAACGACAAGAGGAGAATGGTGACGCGCCGGCAACTACCAGCCGCGTACCGTAAATACTGACCACGGCCCGCGACGGAAGTTCGAAATTTTTTTCGATTTGTTACCGGCCCCGACGGACGCCTTGTCCGGCGGCGCTGCGCGGGCGGCGTGCCCGCGCCTTCTCCTCGTCGTGCGCTTACTGCGCCTGCGCTGCGCGCAGGTAGATTTCGACGCGGCGGTTCTGTGCGCGGCCGGCTTCGGTCGCGTTGTCCGCGATCGGGTTCGACGGGCCCATGCCCTGCGCCGACAGGCGGCCGGCGTTGACGCCGCGCTGCGCGAGCGCGTTCACGACGCTTTGCGCGCGGTTCTGCGACAGCGTCTGGTTCAGCTGCGCCGAGCCCGTGCTGTCCGTGTAGCCGACGACCGATGCCGTCACTTGCGGGTTCTGGTTCAGCGTCGTCGCCAGGTCGTTCAGCAGCGGCGTGAATGCCGGCGTGATCGCGTACTGGTTTGTCGCGAACGTCACCGAGCTCGGCACGTTCAGCTTCAGCGAGCCGTCCGGCTGCTCGGTCACCTGCGTGCCCGTCTTCGCTGCCGACGGCGCGAGCTTGTTCCTGATCGCCTGCCAGTTGTAACCCGTCACGCCGCCGACCAGCGCGCCGACGCCCGCGCCGATCGCCGCGCCCTTGCCGCCGCCAGCCAGAGCGCCGATGCCTGCGCCCAGCGCCGCACCCGTGCCGGTACCGACGGCCGTGTTGGTGCCTTGCGGCGATGCGCAGCCGGCCAGCACTGCACCGGCCAGGGCGAAGACGGACAGGCGAGTCGCGATTTTCATGTTCATCTTGGATTCCTCTCTTGGTTGAACGAGTCGACAACGACAACTACAGTTACGGCTCCCCGCACAGGCCGCCCGAAAAAAGGAGGGCGGGCCTGGCGCTCGCGGCAGCCGCCGAGGCGGTTGCATGCCCTGTCCGTCAACATGGCTGTTCGGACAGCGCGACGCGTCAGCCTCTACAATATAGGCGGTTAGTGGCCGATTTGGCCCCATAGCGTGCCGCACGCGAAGATTGCGCCGGGTCGCGCGTTCGCGCAATGGCATGCAACAGATTCTTTCACTTTTCCCGATTTTCGCAGCGTAATTTGATATTTTTTGACGTTTGCGCGCGCGAAAAACGTTTTCACGGAGTTTCGATGAGCATTGACCGGGCACAAGTCGACGCCGCACTGGCGGCTGTCGTCGACCCCAATACCGGCCGGCCGTATGCGGCGAACAAGGGCGTGCGCAACGTCGCGATCGACGGCGATGTCGTGGCGCTCGACGTGGTGCTCGGTTATCCCGCGCGCAGCCAGCACGACGACGTGCGCGCACGCGTCGCGGCGGCGCTCCAGGCCGTGCCGGGCGTGCGCGACGCGCGCGTCGCCGTGTCGCAGGAGATCGTCGCGCACACGGTGCAGCGCGGCGTGAAACTGCTGCCGAACGTGAAGAACATCGTCGCGGTGGCGTCGGGCAAGGGCGGCGTCGGCAAGAGCACGACGGCCGTGAACCTCGCGCTCGCGCTCGCCGCGGAAGGCGCATCGGTCGGCATTCTCGACGCCGACATCTATGGCCCGTCGCTGCCGACGATGCTCGGCATCCACGGCCAGCGCCCCGAGTCGCCCGACAACCAGTCGATGAACCCGCTCGTCGGCCACGGGCTGCAGGCGAACTCGATCGGCTTCCTGATCGAGGAAGACAATCCGATGGTGTGGCGCGGCCCGATGGCGACCTCCGCGCTCGAGCAGTTGCTGCGCCAGACCAACTGGCGCGAGCTCGACTACCTGATCGTCGACATGCCGCCCGGCACCGGCGACATCCAGCTGACGCTCGCGCAGCGCGTGCCCGTCACGGGCGCGGTGATCGTCACGACGCCGCAGGACATCGCGCTGCTCGACGCGAAGAAGGGCCTGAAGATGTTCGAGAAGGTCGGGATTCCGATCCTCGGCATCGTCGAGAACATGAGCATCCACATCTGCTCGAATTGCGGCCACGAGGAGCATATCTTCGGCGCCGGCGGGGCCGAGCGGATGGCGAAGGACTACGATGTGAACGTGCTCGGCAGCCTGCCGCTCGACATCGCGATCCGCGAGCGGGCCGACGGCGGCACGCCGACGGTCGCGGCCGATCCGGACGGCGCGCTGGCGCGCCGCTACCGCGACATCGCGCGCGGGGTCGCGCTGGCGATTGCCGAGCGCGCGCGCGACATGACGTCGAAGTTCCCGACCATCGTTGTTCAAAATACGTAAAACCCTTGCGGGGCGGGGCCTCACGCTGTTTACGGCGCCGCGAGGCGCGGTATCATGGCGACTTTTCCCGGGTCCCTTTACCCGCCCGGCACGGCTGCCGTGTCAAACGGCCGTCAGCCGGCATGAGGATCGAATGAAACAACGACATCACGGGGTGCGCGCCGGCCGCGCGCGGCACGCGCTGCTGGCCGCCGCCGCGCTGGGCCTGCTGGCCGGCTGCACCTCCTTTTCCTCGACGCACGAAAAGCGGGCCGACGCACAACTGCAGCCGACGGTCGGCTCGCAGGCGCGCGGCGCGGTGACGTTCGTCGAGCGTCCGGACGGCGTCCAGGTCACCTACAACCTGGTCGGCCTGCCGCCGAACAGCGATCATGCGCTGCAGGTGCACGAGCGCGGCGACTGCAACGCGGGCGACGGCTCGAGCGCCGGCCAGGTGTTCGCGCCTGCCGCCGACCGCCTGCGCGCGGGCGCCCGCGTCGCCGGCGACCTCGGCAACATCCATGCGGATGCGAACGGCGTCGCGGCCGGCTTCATCGTCGCCCCCGATCTGGCCCTCGATGGCGTGCGCTCGGCGATGAGCCGCGCGGCGCTGGTGCACCGCGACCCGAGCGATCCCGCGTTTCCGCAGCATGGCGCGGGCCCTGCGCTCGCCTGCGGCGTGATCCGCTGACGGCTGCCGCGTGCGCGGGCCGATGATCGCGTAAAATGTCCGCCTTTCCCCGCCGCCGCCTCGTATCGGCGGCTTTCGTTTTCCGTCACGCAGCGTTTCCTGGCGCCCCGATATGACACGACCCCCACGCTCACTTTGTTCGCTGCCCCCCGAGGGGGCGGTCAGCCTCCTTGGGACGGCCCGGCGGAGGCTGACATGAGCATCAAGTCCGACAAGTGGATTCGGCGCATGGCCGAAGAGCACAAGATGATCGAGCCGTTCGTGCCCGATCAGGTTCGCGCGTCCGAGGATGGCCGCCGGATCGTCAGCTACGGCACGTCGAGCTACGGCTACGACATCCGCTGCGCAGACGAATTCAAGATCTTCACGAACATCAACTCGACGATCGTCGATCCGAAGAACTTCGACGAGGGTTCGTTTGTCGATTTCAAGGGCGACGTGTGCATCATCCCGCCGAACTCGTTCGCGCTGGCCCGCACCGTCGAATATTTCCGCATCCCGCGCACCGTGCTGACGGTCTGCCTCGGCAAGTCGACCTATGCGCGCTGCGGGATCATCGTCAACGTGACGCCGTTCGAGCCCGAGTGGGAAGGCTACGTCACGCTGGAATTCTCGAACACCACGCCGCTGCCCGCGAAGATCTACGCGAACGAAGGCGTCGCGCAGGTGCTCTTCTTCGAGAGCGACGAAGTGTGCGACGTGTCGTACGCCGATCGCGGCGGCAAGTATCAGGGGCAGCGCGGTGTCACGCTGCCGAAAACCTGATCTGGTTGCATAACGTCTCACCAGTTTCCGGGTGACCGCTGCGCGTGACGCGCCGCGGTCGTTCTTTTTGGAGAATCGCCCATGAAGTTTCGTTTCCCCGTCGTCATCATCGACGAAGATTTCCGCTCCGAGAACATCTCGGGCTCCGGCATCCGGGCGTTGGCCGAAGCGATCGAGAAGGAGGGCGTCGAAGTCCTCGGCCTCACGAGCTACGGCGATCTGACGTCGTTCGCGCAGCAGTCGAGCCGCGCGTCGTGCTTCATCCTGTCGATCGACGACGACGAACTCATGCTCGGCGAAACCGGCCCGGACGGCGAGCTGCCCGAGCTCGCGACCGCGATCATCGAGCTGCGCGCGTTCGTCACCGAAGTGCGCCGCCGCAACGCGGACATCCCGATCTTCCTGTACGGCGAGACGCGCACGTCGCGGCATCTGCCGAACGACATCCTGCGCGAGCTGCACGGCTTCATCCACATGTTCGAGGACACGCCGGAGTTCGTCGCGCGCCACATCATCCGTGAGGCGAAGGTCTATCTCGACTCCCTCGCGCCGCCGTTCTTCAAGGAACTCGTCAAGTACGCGGACGAAGGCTCGTATTCGTGGCACTGCCCGGGCCATTCGGGCGGCGTCGCGTTCCTGAAGAACCCGCTCGGCCAGATGTTCCACCAGTTCTTCGGCGAGAACATGCTGCGCGCGGACGTCTGCAATGCGGTGGACGAACTCGGCCAGCTGCTCGATCACACGGGCCCGGTCGCGGCATCCGAGCGCAATGCGGCGCGCATCTTCAGCGCCGATCACCTGTTCTTCGTGACCAACGGCACGTCGACGTCGAACAAGATCGTCTGGCACGCGACGGTGGCGCCGGGCGACATCGTGCTGGTCGACCGCAACTGCCACAAGTCGATCCTGCACGCGATCACGATGACGGGCGCGATCCCGGTGTTCCTGACGCCGACGCGCAACCATTTCGGCATCATCGGGCCGATCCCGCGCGACGAATTCAAGCCGGAGAACATCCGCAAGAAGATCGAGGCGAACCCGTTCGCGCGCGAGGCGCTGCGCGAGAACCCGGACATGAAGCCGCGGATCCTGACGATCACGCAGAGCACGTACGACGGTGTCGTCTACAACGTCGAGATGATCAAGGACCTGCTCGGCGACCTGCTGGACACGCTGCACTTCGACGAAGCGTGGCTGCCGCATGCGACGTTCCACGATTTCTACCGCGACATGCACGCGATCGGCGACGGCCGCCCGCGCACGGGCGCGCTCGTGTTCGCGACGCACTCGACGCACAAGCTGCTCGCCGGCATCTCGCAGGCGTCGCAGATCGTCGTGCAGGATTCGGAGAACCGCACGTTCGACAAGCACCGCTTCAACGAGGCGTACCTGATGCACACGTCGACGAGCCCGCAGTACGCGATCATCGCGTCGTGCGACGTCGCGGCCGCGATGATGGAGCCGCCGGGCGGCACCGCGCTCGTCGAGGAATCGATCGCCGAGGCGATCGACTTCCGCCGCGCGATGCGCAAGGTCGACGCCGAATACGGCGACGACTGGTTCTTCAGCGTGTGGGGCCCGGACAACCTGTCGGAAGAAGGCATCGGTTCGCGCGACGACTGGATGCTGAAGCCGAACGACCACTGGCACGGCTTCGGCCCGCTCGCGGAAGGCTTCAACATGCTCGACCCGATCAAGGCGACGATCATCACGCCGGGGCTCGACGTGGACGGCGAGTTCGGCGAGACGGGCATTCCGGCCGCGATCGTCACGAAGTACCTGGCCGAGCACGGGATCATCGTCGAGAAGACCGGCCTGTATTCGTTCTTCATCATGTTCACGATCGGCATCACGAAGGGCCGCTGGAACTCGATGGTGACCGAGCTGCAGCAGTTCAAGGACGACTACGACAACAACCAGCCGCTGTGGCGCGTGCTGCCGGAATTCGTCGCGCAGCACCCGCGCTACGAGCGTGTCGGCCTGCGCGACCTGTGCACGCAGATTCACGACGTGTACCGCGCGAACGACATCGCCCGCCTGACGACCGAGATGTACCTGTCGGACATGGAGCCGGCGATGAAGCCGTCGGACGCGTTCGCGAAGCTCGCGCACCGCAAGATCGATCGCGTGCCGCTCGACGAGCTCGAAGGCCGCGTGACGAGCATCCTGCTGACGCCGTACCCGCCGGGCATTCCGCTGCTGATCCCGGGCGAGCGCTTCAACAAGACGATCGTAAACTACCTGCGGTTCGCGCGCGACTTCAACGAGCGCTTCCCGGGCTTCCACACCGACATCCACGGCCTCGTCGCGGAAGAGGTGAACGGCCGCGTCGAGTACTACGTCGACTGCGTGCGCGACTGATGGCGACGCACGGACGATTCCGGGCGATGCGCGCGGCGGTGGCCGCGCTCGTCGTCTGGGCGGCAGGGGCGGCGGGGCTGGCAGGGTTTGGCGTCGCACATGCGGAAGTCGCGGCGGCCGACCCGATCGACGTCGCGATGCGGCAATGCCTCGCGCGGCGCGACCGGTCGTCGACGGCCGGCCAGATCCAGTGCATGGGCGAAGCGCAGCAGCAGTGGCAGGCGGTGATGGACGGCGCGTACCAGCGCCTGTTGAAGGATGCGCCGGCCGACGCGAAGCGCGGCTGGCAGGACAGCCAGCGCCGCTGGGTCACGTGGCGCAAGGATGAAGTCATTCTGCTGAAGGCCGTGTACGACACGACGCGCGGCACCGCGTACACGATGTCGAGCGCCGACATGCAGTTGCAGCCCGTGCGTGATCGCGCGCTGGCGCTGCGCGGCGCTGCCGATCGTTATGCGCCGCCGCCCGCCGCCGTAGCGGTCGCGGCCACGAGCGGCACGAGCGCGGCCGAGGGCGCGGCCGCGTCGAACGGCAAGCCGGCGGCGAACGCACCGCGCGATCCGGCCGTGCGCCGCGTGCGGCCGTGCGAACAGGATGCCGCGTGCGAGCATGCGCTGTTCGACCTGAACCGCTATTACCAGAAGCTGCGCCGCAAGATGCCTGCGCATTCGGCCGCGACACTGGTGCGCGCGCAGCGCGCGTGGGTCGCGTTCCGCGATGCGACGGCGCCGCTCGTCGGCGAGGACGGTCGCGTCGACCTGATCGGCGCGCGCATCGCGACGATGAAGCGGCTGTCGGAGACGGCCGGCAACAAGTAGAAGCAGTCGCGACGTCAGTCGTTCGGCGGCAAGGCAAAACGGGCACCCTTGGGTGCCCGTTTGCATTCGGCGGTGCGCACCGCACCGTGTTTCGCGCTCGCGTGCGCTACGCGGGCTTCTGCGTATCGTACCGGCCGAACCACGACGGCACGAGCGCGACCGCATCGTCGAGCGACGCGAGCACGTGCAGGCTCAGCGCGACGATTTCAGGCGTCGGCACCTTCAGGTCGGGCACGGTGACCACCGACGCGCCCGCGCCGGCGGCGGACTGCGCGCCGAAGTCGCTGTCCTCGAACGCGACGCACGCGTGCGCCGGCACGCCGAGGCGTTCGGCCGCGAGCCGGTAGACGGCCGGGTCGGGCTTGCCGCGCGCGACTTCGTCGCCGCCCGCGATCGCGCGGAAGAACGGCAGCACGCCGACCGCGTCGAGCCGCGCGCGGATCACGTCGCACGCGGACGACGATGCGACCGCGCACGGAATGCCGGCCTGCGCGAGCGCGTCGAGCAGCGTGAACGCGCCGGGCTTCAGCGGAAACTTCGGATGAGGCTCGGGCGCCGCGAGCTGTTCGCGCACGCGGGTGCGCACGGCGTCGAACGTATCGGTATTGCCGATCAGCCGTGCCAGGATGACCTGGCCCTCGGCGAACGAGCGGCCGACGATCTGCAGGTAGTCGGTGGCGGTCAGCGCGACACCGTGCGCATTCGACACGTCGATCCACGTGTTCATGATGGTCCGCTCGGAATCGACGAGCAGGCCGTCCATGTCGAAGAGTGCGGCGGAAAAGGTCATCGGCGACATCCGGGAAGCGGGGCAGGCAACGGGCGGCGCGACGGCCGCCCGAATGAAAAACGGACGCCGAAGGCGTCCGTCCGGGACAACGGGCTTACTGGCCGAGCGCGGCGCGGGCAGCCTTGACCGCCGCGCGCACCTGATCGGGCGCGGTACCGCCCGGATGGTTGCGGCTGGCGACCGAACCTTCGAGCGTCAGGTATCCGAACACGTCGTCGCCGATCAGGTGCGCGACGTTCGGCAGTTCCTGCTTCATCTCGTCGAGCGTCAGGTCGGCGAGATCGATGCCGCGGTCGTCGCAGATTCGCACCGCGTGCGCGACGGCTTCGTGCGCATCGCGGAACGGCAGGCCGCGTTTCACGAGGTAGTCGGCGAGGTCGGTGGCGGTCGAGAAGCCCTGCAGCGCGGCCGCGCGCATCGCGTCGGGCTTCACGGTGATGCCGGCAACCATTTCGGCGAAGATCCGCAGCGTGTCGGCGACGGTGTCGACCGTATCGAACAGCGGTTCCTTGTCTTCCTGGTTGTCCTTGTTGTACGCGAGCGGCTGGCCCTTCATCAACGTCAGGAGCGCCATCAGGTGGCCGTTCACGCGGCCCGTCTTGCCGCGCGCGAGCTCGGGCACGTCCGGGTTCTTCTTTTGCGGCATGATCGAGCTGCCGGTGCAGAAGCGGTCGGCGATGTCGATGAAGCCGACGCGCGGGCTCATCCACAGCACGAGTTCTTCGGAGAAGCGCGACACGTGCGTCATCACGAGCGCGGAGGCGGCCGTGAATTCGATCGCGAAATCGCGATCCGACACGGCGTCGAGCGAGTTCGCGCAGATGCCGTCGAAGCCGAGCGTCTTCGCGACCGCGTGACGATCGATCGGGTAGCTCGTGCCCGCGAGGGCGGCCGCGCCGAGCGGCAGGCGGTTCACGCGCGTGCGGCAGTCGCGCATGCGCTCCGCGTCGCGCGAGAACATCTCGACGTACGCGAGCAGGTGGTGGCCGAACGTGACGGGCTGCGCGACCTGCAGGTGCGTGAAGCCCGGCATGATCGTGTCGGCGTTCTGTTCCGCGAGGTCGAGCAGCGCGCCGCGCAGGTCGTTCAGCAGGCCGCCGATGCGGTCGATCTCGCCGCGCAGCCACAGGCGAATGTCGGTCGCGACCTGGTCGTTGCGCGAGCGGCCCGTGTGCAGGCGCTTGCCGGCATCGCCGATCAGCGCGGTCAGGCGCGCCTCGATGTTCAGGTGGACGTCCTCGAGGTCGAGCTGCCATTCGAATTCGCCGCGCTCGATCTCGCCCTTGATCTGCGCCATCCCGCGTTCGATCGCGGCCAGGTCGTCAGCGCTGATGATCTTCTGCGCGGCGAGCATGTTCGCGTGCGCGAGCGAGCCGGCGATGTCGACGAGCGCGAGGCGCTTGTCGAAAAACACCGACGACGTGTAGCGCTTGACCAGCTCCGACATCGGTTCCGAGAAGCGGGCCGACCAGGCCTCGCCCTTTTTGTGCAGTTGGGACGTCATGGCGATTCTTCGAAGGGGAGTTGGGCGGCGTGCGCCGCCGAGGGAATCCCGCAATTCTAACATTCGCGGGCCTGGCGGCCGAGGCGCGCAGCCGTTCGCGGTGGCCTGCCGGCCATCGCAGGCGAGGTTCAGTCGCGCACCAGCACGACCAGCTTCAGGTCCTCGCGGTGGGCGGGCTTCAGCGTGATCTGCTGGTACACGAGGCGGCCGTCGGCCGGATGGTCGAATTCGCGCAGGCCGCCTTCGCGCTCGAAAACGTCCTGCGACGCCCAGTACTGCGCGAACGCATCGCTGCCGGCGGTCAGCGCGTCGATCAGCGCGCGGGTCGGCGCGTCGGCCAGGTGGCGGATCGAATCGGCGCGGAATTCGGCCGCAAGCCGCCGCGCGCGGGTTTCCCAGTCGACGATCAGCGTGCGCGCGGCCGGCGACATGAACGTGAAGCGCAGCAGGTTGCGGTCGTGCTCGCCGTCGAGCCAGCCGGAAAACAGTGCGGCGGCCGGCGCGTTCCACGCGAGTGCGTTCCACTGACGGTCGAGCACGTACGCGGGTGTCGCGATCGCCGCGACGGTCGCGGCGAGCGTCGGCGGCAGGTCGCCGCCCGTGACGTCGGGCTCGGCCGGGTCGCGCTGCGCGGCCAGTTCGAACAGGTACGCGCGCTCGGCCCTCGACAACTGCAGCGCGACGGCGATCCGCGCGAGCGCATCGGCCGACGCCGACACCGGGCGGCCCTGTTCGATCCACGTGTACCAGGTCGGGCTGACGCCGCACAGTTGCGCGACTTCCTCGCGCCGCAGCCCCGGCGTGCGGCGGCGCGGGCCGGGCGGCAGGCCGACGGCCTGCGGCGACAGCCGCTCGCGGTGGGCGCGGATGAATTCGCCGAGCGCGCGGGCGGGCGTGGCGTCGAGCGGCGGGACGGGGGCGGAGGACGGCTGGTTCATGCGGAAACGGCGAAATGGAAGCGAGGACGCGGCAACGATCAGACAGGTGTATCGAATACCAGAATAACTGCTTGACTTGTACTGGTACAAACGCAGGCCTATTGTAGCGGCTCGCGCGCTGGCAGGCAGCGGGCGTCCCACAAAACGCGTTGCAGGGGCCGGATGCGAAGCATGGGGCTGGAGTAAGTGGTGAAGCACTAACTCCAGCCGACACAAGCGCTGAAGCGCCCACCCCGGTCGACCGCACAAAGGAGCGAACGATGAAACACCATGAGCAGGTCGCCGACGCATTCGGCACGACGGCCGCCGCCTATCTGACGAGCACGGTCCACGCGACGGGCACCGATCTGCAGACGCTCGCCGACGCGGTGCGCGCGACGCCCGATGCCGCCGTGCTCGATCTCGGCTGCGGTGCCGGCCACGCGAGCTTCGCGGTCGCGCCGCACGTGCGCGACGTGATCGCATACGATCTCGCCGCGCCGATGCTCGCGACCGTCGACGTGGCCGCGCGCGAGCGCGGGCTCGCGAACATCCGCACGCAGCAGGGCCCGGCGGAACGGCTGCCGTTCGACACGGCGACGTTCGACTGGGTCGTGAGCCGGATGAGCGCGCACCACTGGCACGACATGCGCGCGGCGCTCGCCGAGGTGCGCCGCGTGCTGAAACCGGGCGGCCGCGTGCTGATGATCGACATTGCGGGCAACGACCATCCGCTGCTCGACACGTACCTGCAGGCGGCCGAAGTGCTGCGCGACGCGTCGCATGTGCGCGATTACCGCGCGGACGAATGGCTCGCGATGTTCCGCGATGCGGGTTTCGACGCGCACGTGCACAGCCGCTGGCGGCTGCCGATCGATTTCGACACGTGGGTCGCGCGCATCCGCACGCCGGCCGACAGCGTCGCCGGGATCCGCGCGCTGTGGGCGCACGCGCCCGACGAGGTGCGCGGCTATTACGCGGTGCGGCCCGACGGTTCGTTCGAACACGACGCGCTGCTGATCGACGCGCATTGATCGGCCAGCCGGCACGGCACGCCGGTGCCGTGCGGCCTCCCGATGAAAAAAGCCGCGCTACGCACCGTGGGAACGGTGGCGTAGCGCGGCTTCTGCGATGCCGGCTGGCGCGGAACGGGCCCGCGCCGCATGCGGATCAGCCCGTGTTGCGCAGGCCGGCAGCGATCCCGTTGATCGTCAGGTGAATCCCGCGGCGCAGCCGCGCGTTCGTGTCGCCCGCGCGGTGGCGCTTGATCAGCTCGACCTGCAGGTGATTCAGCGGATCGAGGTACGGGAAGCGGTTCTTGATCGAGCGCGCGAGCAGCGGGTTGGTTGCGAGGCGGCCTTCGTGCCCGGTGATTTCCGCCAGCGCCTGCGACGTGCGTTCCCATTCCGCGACGATCCGCTCGAACACGTGCTTGCGCAGCTTGCGGTCGGAGACGAGCTGCGCATAACGCGACGCGACCGCGAGGTCGGTCTTCGCCAGCACCATGTCCATGTTCGACATCAGGTTCGAGAAGAACGGCCAGGTCTTGTTCATCTTCTTCAGCAGCGCGACGCGCTTCGTGCGTTCGGCGTCGTCCCGCGCGCCGTCGAGATACGCGCTCACCGCGCTGCCGAAACCGTACCAGCCCGTCAGCAGCAGCCGGCACTGACCCCACGAGAAGCCCCACGGAATCGCGCGCAGATCCTCGATCTTGCGCTGCTTCGGATCCTGCAGCTTGCGCGAAGCCGGGCGGCTGCCGATGTTCAGCTCGGCGATCTCGGTGATCGGCGTCGACGAGAAGAAGTAGTCGGTGAAGCCCGGCGTTTCATAGACGAGCGCGCGGTACGCGGCCATCGCCGAGTCGGACAGCGTCTGCATCGCACCCTCGAACGCGGGCAGTTGTGCGGGCGCGTTCGACTGCGGCAGCAGCGATGCCTCGAGCGTCGCGGCGACGACCGTCTCGAGGTTGCGCCGGCCGATCTCGGGGTTCGCGAACTTGCTCGCGATCACCTCGCCCTGTTCGGTCAGGCGGATCTGGCCGTTCACGGTGCCCGGCGGCTGCGACAGGATCGCCTGGTAGGTCGGGCCGCCGCCGCGGCCGACCGTGCCTCCGCGGCCGTGGAACAGCCGCAGCGTGATCTTGCGGTCGCGGAACAGGTCGACGAGCGCGAGTTCCGCGCGATACAGTTCCCAGTTCGACGTGAGGAAGCCGCCGTCCTTGTTGCTGTCCGAGTAGCCGAGCATCACTTCCTGCTCGGCACCCTGGTGCGCGATCAGCGCATCGACGCCCGGCAGCGCGAAGTATTCGCGCATGATGCGCGACGCGTCGCGCAGGTCGGGGATCGTCTCGAACAGCGGAATCACCATCAGGCTGTTCCTCGCATGGCCGCCAGGCACGCCGAGCGAGCCTTCGAGCAGCCCCGTCTCCTTCTGCAGCAGCAGCACCTCGACGAGGTCGCTGACGGTTTCCGTATGCGAAATGATGTAGTTGCGCACCGCGCGCGCGCCGAATTGCGCGCGCACCTCGCGCGCCTTTTCGAACACGCCGAGCTCGCTCTGCGCGAGCGCCGAGTATTCGAAGTACGGCGAGCGCAGCGGGCGCGGATCGGCGAGCGCGGCGAGCAGCACGCGGAGCTTGTCTTCCTCGGCAAGTGCCGCGTAGTCGGCCTCGACGCCTGCGCGCGCGAACAGTTCGGCGACCACCGCTTCATGGATGTCGGAGCTCTGGCGCAGGTCGATGCTCGCGAGATGGAAGCCGAACACTTCGGCCGCGCGCACGAGCGGCGCGAGGCGCGGCGCGGCGAGCGACGTGCCGTGGTGTTCGTCGAGCGACGCGGTCAGCACCTTCAGGTCGGCGACGAACGCTTCGGAATCCTCATACGGGATCGCGCGCACGGGCGGCGCGCCGCGGCCCGCGCTGCGCACGGGCACCGTGCCTTCGCCCAGGCGCACGCGTGCGCTCGCGGCAAGCCGCGTATAGATGCCGATCAGCGCGCGGCGATACGGTTCGTCGACGCGGTGCGGCGACTGGTCGGGCGAGGCGGCCGCGAGCGCCTTCACGCCATCGCTCGCGCCGACCAGCAGGTTCGACACCGACAGCTCGGCGCCGAGCTTGTGCACCTGTTCCAGATAGTGCTCGAGGATCACCGCGGCCTGGCGGTTGATCGCCTCCTCGAGCGTCGGCGCCGTCACGTTCGGGTTGCCGTCGCGATCGCCGCCGATCCAGCTGCCCATCTGGAAGAACGCGGGCACGCGCGCGGACAGGCCGTGCTCGGCAAGCGCGGCCTCGATGTCGCCGTACAGCGCGGGCAGCTCGTCGAGGAAGGTCGCGCGGTAGTACGACAGCGCGTTCTCGATCTCGTCGCCGACCGTCAGGCGCGCGTCGCGCAGCATGCGCGTCTGCCACAGCGCGGTCACGCGCGCGCGCAGCATCGATTCGTTGTGCTGGCGCTCGCGCGCGGTCAGTTCCTGGTCGCGTTCGGCGAGCAGGCGCGCGATGTCGTGCTGCGCGTCGAGGATGCTCTTGCGCTGCACTTCGGTCGGGTGCGCGGTCAGCACCGGCACGATCAGCGCATCGTCGAAGAAGCGCTGCAGCAGGCGCTTCGACGCGTTGCCGGTCGTTTTCAGCTGATCGAGCGCGTACGCGACCGTGCCGGGCTGCGGCGCGGAGCCGGCCAGCGCGTGGATGCGGCGGCGGCGGTTGTGGTGGCGGTCCTCCGCGATGTTCGCGAGATGCGAGAAATAGCTGAACGCGCGCACGACGCTCATCGTCTGCTCCGGCGTCAGCTTGCGCAGCTTCTTCTCGAGCGTCTGCGCGGCTTCGCTGTCGTCCTCGCGGCGGAACTTGACCGCGATCTGGCGGATCGTCTCGACGACGTCGAACACGGTGTCGCCTTCCTGCTCGCGCACGACGTCGCCGAGCAGGCGGCCGAGGAAGCGGATGTCCTCGAACAGCGGGCCGTCCTTGTCCTCGCGCGTGCGCGTGCCGGACTTCGGCGCGCCGGCCTTGCGGGCAGCGGGGCCGGCGGCTTTCGTCGTGCGTTTTGTCTGACGTATCGGGTCTTTCGGTTTCGTTGCCGTTTTCGCACGGCCGTTCGCGGTGGTGGCGACGGTGTCCGTCGGGGCGTCGGAGGAGGACAGGGCAGCATTGCGGCGCGCCGTACGCGCCGATCCGGAAGACTTCACGATGGGTTTCCTTGGGAAAGCTCGAGTCAAAAGGAACTGCGAAACTGCGGGAACTGCGGTCAAGCAACCAGCTATGTGCGGCACATCCGCGCATCGGCGCCGCGACCCGCTCGGCGGCCGGCCGGGCGCAGGCTCCGGGCCCGGGCGGGCCGGGGCGTGCGTGCTACCATTGTTCGGTCTTCAATCCCGTCCTTCGATGTTCCAGCAATGAATTCCGAGACCCTTGCGGCCGGGCCGCAACAGGCACAGCCGCCCGCGACGTTGACGATTGCTTCGCGCGAGAGCCGCCTGGCGATGTGGCAAGCCGAACATGTGCGTGATGCGCTGCGCAAATTATATCCAGCTTGTGACGTGAAAATCCTCGGGATGACGACCCGCGGCGACCAGATTCTCGATCGCACGCTGTCGAAGGTCGGCGGCAAGGGCCTGTTCGTGAAGGAACTGGAGAGTGCGCTGGCCGACGGCCGCGCCGATCTCGCCGTGCATTCGCTGAAGGACGTGCCGATGGCGCTGCCCGACGGCTTCTCGCTCGCCGCGATCATGGAGCGCGAGGACCCGCGCGATGCGTTCGTGTCGAACGACTACGCGTCGCTCGACGCGCTGCCGGCCGGCGCGGTCGTCGGCACGTCGAGCCTGCGCCGCGAAGCGATGCTGCGCGCGCGCTATCCGCACCTCGACGTGCTGCCGCTGCGCGGCAATCTCGATACGCGCCTCGCGAAGCTCGACCGCGGCGACTACGCGGCGATCATTCTCGCCGCCGCCGGCCTGAAGCGCCTCGGCCTCGAAGCGAGGATCCGCACACTGCTCGACGTCGAGACCAGCCCGCCCGCGGCCGGCCAGGGTGCGCTCGGCATCGAGATCGCCGCGCATCGCACCGACGTCGCGGCATGGCTCGCGCCGCTGCACGACCCGCGGACCGCGCTCGCGGTCGAGGCCGAGCGGATGGTATCGCGCGCGCTCGGCGGCAGCTGCGAGGTGCCGCTTGCCGCGCACGCGGTGTGGCGCGCGGGCGAACTGTACCTGACGGGCCGCGTGTCGACGACCGACGGCAAGCGTGTGCTGACGGCCGAGGAGTGCGGAGCCGTCGTGACCGTCGCCGATGCGCTGGCGCTCGGCCGCGCGGTGTCCGACGAGCTCGAGGCGCAAGGCGCGCTCGACATCGTCAAGGCGCTGCTCGCCGGCTCGCAGGCCGGCAAGGGCGACGCCTGATGGCGGGCGGCGCGCGCGCGTTCACCGCTGTCCTGACGCGCCCGGACGGCCAGTCGGACGCGCTTGCGTCGCAACTGGCCGATGTCGGCTGCGACGTGCTCGAATTCCCGCTGATCGACATCGCGCCGGTCGACGATCCGGCGCCGCTCGACGCCGCGTTCGCGGCGCTTGCCGACTACGCGCTCGTGATTTTCGTGTCGCCGAACGCAATCGACCGCGCGCTCGCGCAGTACGGCGCGATCTGGCCGAACGCGCTGCCGGTCGGCGTGGTCGGGCCCGGCAGCGTCGCGGCGCTCGAACGGCATGGCATCGCGGCGCCCGCGCATCGCGTGATCGCGCCGCAGGCGCCGGCCGACGGCGGCGTGCCCCGTTACGATTCGGAAAGCTTGTTCGCGTGCATCGAGGCCGCGTTCGGCGGCGCGCAGGCGCTGGCGGGCAAGCGCGTGCTGATCGTGCGCGGCGACGGCGGGCGCGAATGGCTTGCCGACCGGCTGCGCGAAGCCGGCGCGGACGTCACGCTCGTCGCCGCGTACCGGCGCGTCGTGCCCGAGCCGCGCGTCGGCGCATGGGAGCGCGTGCATGCGCTGCTCGACGGCGCACCGCATGCGTGGCTCCTCACGAGTTCGGAAGGCGTGCGCAACCTGCACGAACTCGCGCGGGCGCACCTGAACGATGCCGAAATCGACGCGCTGAAGCATGCGCCGCTCGTGACGCCGCACCCGCGGATCGAGCAGACCGCGCGCGCATTGGGTTTTGATAGGATTACGCTGACCGGCGCGGGCGATGAGCGCATCGTCCGCGCGTTTCGAACGATGGCCGACGAGGCCGTCCAACCGGCGACAGCCGCACCGGTGACTAAACGCATGACAGATACCAACGATTCCAAAAGCGTCGCTTCCCAGCCGGCCGCTGCATCCGCACCGCCGTCCAGTCCTCCTTATCTCGCGCCCGAGCCGCGCGCGCGCCGCGGCGGCAGCGCGCTGCTGTGGTTCGTCGTCGCCGTGCTCGGCTGCGCGGCGGGCGCGGGCGGCTATGCACTGAACCGCAAGATCGACCGGCTCGACGGCACGTTCGTCGCGCGCCAGAAGGCGCTCGACGCCCAGACGGCCGAGACGCGCATGAAGACCGAGCAGGCGCTCGCGAGCACGCACCAGGTCGACACGCAGCTCGCGCAGCTCGACGGCAAGCTCGCCGACGCGCAGAGCGCGCAGCAGGCGCTGCAGCAGCAATACCAGGACCTGTCGCGCAATCGCGATGCGTGGATGCTCGAGGAAGTCGACCAGATGCTGTCGAGCGCGAGCCAGCAACTTCAGCTGACGGGCAACACGCAGCTTGCGCTGATCGCGCTGCAGAACGCCGACGCGCGTCTCGCGGCATCGCAGAGCGCGCAGGCCGTCACGGTGCGCAAGGCGCTCGCGCTGGACATCGAGAAGTTGAAGGCCGCGCCGGCGGCCGATCTCACGGGCCTCGCGATCAAGCTCGACGACGCGATCGCCAAGATCGACGCGCTGCCGCTGTCCGGCGAGGCGATCGTGCCGCATGCGGCGCCGAAGGCCGCGCCGGCCGACACCGCATCGACGGCCGTGGCCGGCGAGCCGCGCTGGAAGGTCTGGTGGCATGACTTCTCGGCCGGCCTCGGCCAGCAGTTGAAGGGCCTCGTGCAGGTGCGCCGGATCGACAACGCTGACGCGATGCTCGCGTCGCCCGACCAGGGCTACTTCGTGCGCGAGAACGTGAAGCTGCGCCTGCTCACCGCGCGGCTGTCGCTGCTCGCGCGCAACGACAGCGCGATGAAGGCCGACCTGCACGCGGCACAGGCGTCGCTCGGGAAGTATTTCGATCAGGCGTCGAAGGACACGCAGACCGTCGAGGATCTGCTCAGGCAGGTTGACGGCGCATCGCTGACGGTCGCGGTGCCGAACCTGAACACGAGCCTGAACGCCGTTCAGCAGTTCAAGAGCCGGGGGTAACGATGACGCTTCGAGGAATCGTCTGGCTCGCGATCCTGTTCGCGATCGCCGCGGCACTCGCCACCGTCGGCCGTTTCGACGCGGGGCAGGTGCTGCTCGTCTATCCGCCGTACCGGATCGACGTGTCGTTGAACCTGTTCGTGATCGCCATCGTCGTGTTGTTCATCGTCGTGTATGCGCTGCTGCGCATCGTGCGCAACATCTGGCGCATGCCGAAGCGGGTCGCCGCGTATCGTGCGCGTTCGCGCAACGAGAAGGCGCAGGCGTCGTTGCGCGATGCAATCTCGAACCTGTACGCGGGCCGCTTCTCGCGCGCGGAGAAGGCCGCGCGTGACGCGCTGTCGGTCGACGCGAACCTGGGTGCCGCGAGTCTCGTCGCGGCCACAGCCGCGCACCGGATGCACGAGTACACGCGCCGCGACGACTGGCTGTCGAAGGTCGATGCACCCGAATGGCAGGACGCACGGTTGCTTGCCGCTGCCGACATGCGCGCGGATGCGCGCGATGCCGACGGCGCGCTTGCCGCGCTGGCCGACATGCAGGCGGGCGGCAAGCGCATCCATGCGCAGCAGGTTGCGCTGCGCGCGCAGCAGCAGTTGAAGAACTGGGCCGAGGTGCTGAAGCTCGCGAAGGCGCTCGAGAAGCGCGAGGCGCTGCATCCGGCCGCGGCCGTGCGGCTGCGCCAGCAGGCCGCGGAAAACCTGCTGCGCGAACGCCGGCACGACCCGGACGCGCTGCTCGAGGTGTGGCAGTCGCTGTCGCCGGTCGAGCGCCAGTCGCCGCGTCTTGCCGATCTCGCCGCCGATCTGCTCGTGTCGCTCGAACGTCGCAACGAAGCGCGCCGCATCGTCGAGGAAGCGCTCGCGCACAACTGGGATGCGCGCCTGCTGCGCCGTTACCCGGACACGGCCGGCGCCGACGCGCTGCCGCTGATCCAGAAGGCGGAAGGGTGGAAGAAGGACCACCCGGAAGATGCCGACCTGCTGTTCGCGCTCGGCCGTCTCTGCCAGCAGCAGCAACTGTGGGGCAAGGCGCAGTCGTTCCTCGAGGCGGCGCTCAAGCTGGCCGACAACGAGGCGCTGAAGGTGCGTGCGCATCGCGCGCTCGCGCGTCTGTTCGAGCAACTCGGCGAAACCGACAAGGCCGCGAAGCACTACCGCGAAAGCGCGCTCGCGATTACCGTGGTCTGACGCAAGCCGCGGCCGCCTGCTGCCGGCGGCCCGCTGCGCCGCGCAAAATGCCCCGAACGCCGGATGGCCTTCGGGGCATTTTCTTGTCCGCTGCGAGCCGGCCCGGACGCGCTGCGCGCTACGCGCCGAGCCTGCGCAGCAGGTCGCCCTCGTTCGCGACGAACCACACCGATTTCCCGCGATTGGACTCGCGAACGAGCGCGCGTAGCGCTTCGCTGCGCGCGAGCCAGCGGTCGATGTCGCCGACCACGCCGAGCCGCACGCCGTAGTTGACGAGTTTCTGCAGCACCGCGCCGGCCAGGCCGCTGTCGAGCCGGTAGAAGTCGTCGTGCAGTGCGTCGGCGGGGACCGCGACCCAGTCGGCTTCATGCTCGTGTGCGAGCGCGACGAGGTCGAGCGCATCGTTTTCCCGCTGCACGAGGCCGGCGGAAGGATCGAGGACCAGTACGCGGCTGTCGGCCGCCTGAACGATTCGGTGGGGCATGCGGGTTGGCTCCGTCGACATGATCGTTACGCGCTGCGCATCACTTGTCGACCAGCCGCTTCGGCACCGACAGCGCGAGCAGCCCGCCGAGCACGAGGAACGCGGCAAGCATGTACATGCCCGCGTCGTTGGCGCCCGTGGCCTGCTTGAGCCAGCCCATCAGGTAGGGGCTCAGGAAACCTGCGAGGTTGCCGATCGAGTTGATCATCGCGATGCCGGCCGCTGCGGCGGCGCCACCGAGGAACGCGGTCGGCAGGCTCCAGAACAGCGGCAGCGTCGTCAGGATGCCGATCGTCGCGAGCGTGAGGCCGAGCATCGCGAGCGCGGTCTGGTGCGCCCAGATCACCGACAGCACGAGCCCCAGCGCGCCGATCGCGGCCGGAATCGCGAGGTGCCAGCGGCGTTCGCGGCGCTTGTCCGCGCTGCGCGCGATCAGGATCATCGCGACCACCGCAGCCGCATACGGAATCGCCGACAGCAGGCCGATCGCGAACGTGTCGGTGACGCCCGTCGCCTTGATGATCGTCGGCAGCCAGAAGCCGACGCCGTAGAGCCCCATCACGAACGAGAAGTAGATGAGCGCCATCAGCAACACGCGCGGGCTTGCCAGCACGGCGCCGAGCGGTGGATCTTCCTTGGTCGCTTCCTCCGCGTCGACGTTGCGCGTGAGCAGCGCCTTTTCGTCGTCGGTCAGCCAGTTCGCCTTCGCGATCCGGTCGTCGAGCTTGAAGAACACGAGCACCCCGACCAGCACCGACGGGATGCCTTCGAGCAGGAACAGCCATTGCCAGCCGTGCCACCCGCTGACACCGTCGAACGCCTTCAGGATGAAGCCCGAGAGCGGCCCGCCGATCACGCCGGACAAGGCGACTGCCGTCATGAAGAAGGTCGTCATCCGGCCGCGCCGGTGCGCGGGATACCAGTAGGTGAGGTAGAGGATCACGCCGGGGAAGAAGCCCGCTTCGGCGACGCCGAGCAGGAAGCGCATCACGTAGAACATCGCGGGCGTCGTGACGAACATCGTCAGGATCGAGATCACGCCCCAGGTCGCCATGATGCGTGCGATCCACACGCGCGCGCCGACCTTGTGCAGGATGATGTTGCTCGGCACCTCGAACAGGAAATAGCCGAAGAAGAAGATCCCGGCGCCGAGCCCGTAGACGGTATCGCTCAGGTTCAGGTCGCTCGCCATCTGCAGCTTCGCGAACCCGACGTTCACGCGGTCGAGATACGCGACCACGTAGCACAGCAGCAGGAGCGGCGTGAGCCGCCACGACACCTTGCGGTAGGTTGCTTCCTCGAATGCGCCGGACGAACCCGGCAGCGACTGCGTCGATGTTGCCATATTGTCTCCTGTCGACCCAAGTTGGCGCTTTAGCGCTTACTTGGGTCCCATGCTATGCGGTCGACCCAAGTTGGCGCTTTAGCGCTTACTTGGGTCCCATGCTTTGCGGTTTTTATGGTTGACCGGAGCCGATACATCGGCACCCGATCCGGTTTCGTGCGAAGCAATACATGAATGCCGTGCCGGCCGGTGAATCCCGACGCGGCACGCGAACAGCCAGGTGCGGCTAGATGCAGCGTCCGCCGTCGACTTCGAGGCAGACGCCCGTGATGAATTCGGCCTCGTCGGACGCGAGGTAAAGCGCCGCGTTCGCGATGTCCTGCGGTGTCGAGAAGCGGCCGAGCGGGATCGTCGCGAGGAAGCGGCTGCGGTTGTCGGGCGTATCCTCGCAGCCCATGAATTCGGTCATCAGGGCCGTCTCGCCGAGCACGGGGTTGATGCAGTTCACGCGGATGCGGTCGGCGCCGAGCTCGGCCGCGAGCGATTTGCTCGCGGTGATCATCGCGCCCTTCGTGCTGTTGTACCAGACGAGGCCCGGGCGCGGCCGCACGCCGGCCGTCGACGCGACGTTCACGAACACGCCGCCGCCCTGTTCGCGGAAGTACGGAACGAAGGTCTGCACGCACCAGAACAGGCTCTTCATGTTGACCGCGTACACGCGGTCGAACTCGGCTTCCGTCACGTCGAGCACCGGCTTGTTGCGGTGCGTGGTGCCCGCGTTGTTCACGACGATCTGCACCGCATGGAAATCGTCGAGCCCGGCCTGCAGCAGCGTGTGCCAGTCGTCCTGCTTCGACACGTCGCCCGCCACCGCGATCGCCTTGCCGCCCGCGAGCGCGATCTCGCTCGCGACGCGCTCGGCCGCCGCGCCGTTCAGGTCGTTGACGACGACGTTCGCGCCTTCGCGCGCATACGTCTTCGCGATGCCTTCGCCGAAACCCGAGCCGCCGCCCGTGACGATTGCCGTCTTGCCGCTCAACCGCATGGTGTGTCTCCTGTGCTGGTTATGAGAGTCGTCGTGTTGCGCGACGCGGCCGGCCGCGGCCGGCCGCGTTTCGCGGGCCGCGCGTTCAGCCGTGCCGGATCGCGATCGTCTTCAGCGCGGTAAAGCCGTACAGCGCCTCGAAGCCTTTTTCGCGGCCGTGACCCGAGTGGCCGACGCCGCCGAACGGCAGTTCGACGCCGCCGCCCGCGCCATAGTTGTTGATGAACACCTGGCCCGCGCGCAGGCGCCGCGCGACGCGCATCTGGCGCGCGCCGTCGCGCGTCCAGATACCCGCGACGAGGCCGTACGGCGTGCCGTTCGCGAGCGCGACGGCTTCGTCTTCGTCGACGAAACGCATCGCGGCGAGCACGGGGCCGAACACTTCTTCCTGCGCGAGCCGGTGCGACGGCGGCACGTCGCGCAACAGCGCGGGCGCCTGGTAGAAGCCGCTTTCTGGCGCGTCGGCGACGACCTGCCCGTGCGCGGCCATCGGAATGCCGTCGTGCTGCGCGTCGGACAGGAAATCCCACACGCGCTGCTGCTGCTTCGCGTTGATCAGCGGGCCGCAGTCGAGGTCGGCGCGGCTCGGGCCGACGCGCAGCCCGTTGAACGCGGTGGCGAGGCGCTCGAGGAGCGGCTCGTAGACCGCGCGCTCGATCAGCACGCGGCTGCCGGCCGAGCAGGTCTGGCCGCCGTTCTGCACGATCGCCGACACGAGCACGGGCAGCGCCGCTTCGAGATCGGCATCGGCGAACACGATCTGCGGCGACTTGCCGCCGAGTTCGAGCGTGACCGGCACGTGGTTCTCGGCGGCCATCTGCGTGACCAGCTTGCCGGTGGCCGGCGAACCCGTAAACGAGATGTGGTCGATGCCCGGATGGCGCGCGAGCGCGGCGCCGGCTTCATGGCCGTAGCCGGTGACGATGTTGAGCGCACCGGCCGGCAGCCCGGCCTCGGCGGCCAGCTCGGCGACGCGCAGCACCGACAGGCACGCATCCTCGGCCGGCTTGACGACGCATGCATTGCCGGCCGCGAGCGCCGCGCCGACGCTGCGCCCGAAGATCTGCATCGGGTAGTTCCACGGCACGATGTGGCCGGTGACGCCGTGCGGCTCGCGCACCGTCAGCACCGTATAGCCGGCCTGATAGGGGAGGGTTTCGCCGTGCAGCTTGTCGGCGGCGCCCGCGTAGAACTCGAAGTAGCGCACGAGCGCGGCCGCGTCGGCGCGCGCCTGCTTCAGCGGCTTGCCGGTGTCGCGCGCCTCGATCGCCGCGAGTTCCTCGATGGAATCGGCCACGCGCGCCGACAGCCGCATCAGCACGCGGCCGCGCTCGGCGGCGCTCGCGGCGCCCCATGCGCCCGCGAATGCATCGCGGGCCGCGGCGACCGCGCGCTCGATGTCGGGCGCGGTGCCGCGTGCGATCGTCGCGAACGGCTGGCCGTCGGACGGATCGACGACCGCGATCGTTTCCAGTTGCGCGGGCAACGTCCATTCGCCCGCGATGAAGTGCTTCGCCTCTTCCATGCCTGCTCCTGTCGACCCGAGTTAGCGCTTACTCGGGTCCCATGCTTCGCGGTCCCATGCTGCGCGGTGGACCGGCGCCGGCGTTTCAGCGCCAGCGCCGATCCCATCCAACGCCGCTTGTCGTTCGACGGCCGGACATCCGGAACGATTATCGCGCCGATCGTCATCCGGACGCCACCGATCGATTGGCTATAATGGCGCATTCCGTTGAGGGACGCCGGCGGCGGTGCATCGGCCGCGGCGCCCTGTCCCGAATTCCCATCGACCTACAGAGAGCGCTCATGAGCTTCAATCATGTTCCGGCCGGCAAGGACCTGCCGCAAGATTTCAACGTGATCATCGAGATTCCCGCGCAAAGCGATCCGGTGAAGTACGAGGCGGACAAGGAGCTGGGCCTCCTCGTCGTCGACCGCTTCATCGGCACGGGCATGCGCTATCCGGTGAACTACGGCTACATCCCGCAGACGCTGTCGGGTGACGGCGATCCGGTCGACGTGCTGGTGATCACGCCGTTCCCGCTGCTGGCCGGCTCGATCGTGCGTTCGCGCGTGCTCGGCATGCTGCAGATGACCGACGAGTCGGGCGTCGACGCGAAGCTGGTCGCGGTGCCGCACGACAAGATCTGCCCGATGACGGCGAACCTGAAGTCGATCGACGACGTGCCCGAGTACCTGAAGGACCAGATCAAGCACTTCTTCGAGCAATACAAGGCGCTCGAGAAGGGCAAGTGGGTGAAGGTCGAGGGCTGGGCCGGCATCGAAGCCGCGCACAAGGAAATCACCGACGGCGCCGCGAACTACAAGAAGTAAGCGGCGCGCCGGCCCGATGGCCGGTTCGTGCGAAACGCAGACCGCGCGTGTCTCCTCAGGAGGCCGCGCGGTTTTGTTTTGCGCGCGCGGTTTTCTTGCGTGCGGAAGGCGATGCGGGCGCGGGCGGGGTGGTGGTATTCGGTGTGTCCTTCGCGCGTTTGGCGCGGCGACGGACAACGGAGATTTCGGTGGCTTCGGCGGATTTCGTGGCCGACGGACGGCGGCGGGCCGGTGCGGGCGCGACGGTGTCGCGTCCGTTCGCGACCGGCTTGCTGCCGGCTGCCGACGCTTTTCTTTTCGACGACGGGGACGCGGCCTGTTGGTTCATTTTTGCCGGTGTGCCGCGCGACGAGGTCTTTTTTACGACCGCATCGCCGTCGCTCTTCGCGCGCTTCGCGACCGGCGCGGCTTTTGAGGTCTTGGGCACCTTGACCGCTTGTCGGGTCTTCGCGGGTTTCGCAGACTTGATGGCTTTCCCGGCTTTCCCGGCTTTCCCGGCAGGCTGCTCAATTTCAGCCGTCTTCGTCGCGCTATCGACGCTCTCCGCTTTTGCCTTCACCTTCTTCCGCCCGCGCGCACCCGCCTTCAACCCGGCAACCTCGCCACGCCCGTCGACCGCCACACCAACCGGCAGCACCGATTCCAGCGTCCGCAACCCGGCCGCCAGCTCACGCTTCTGCGTAGGCGTGAGCCGTTTCACCCAGTATTCGGCGCGCGACGCGCTCGACCGGTCGGGCAGCGGAAACGACGCGAGCACCGCGCGCGGCTTGCGCGAGCGCGTGTAGCGCGCGCCTTTGCCGGCGACATGCTCGTCGAAGCGAGCGGCGACGTCGGTCGTGATGCCCGTGTAGACGCTGTCGTCGGCGCATTCGATCAGATACAGAAACCAGGACATGGCAGGGCGGCGGGATGCGAAGCCGCCAGTGTCTCAGAAAAGGCGTGCGTCAACGCCATCGATCGCCGTGCCCGTCGCGAAAGCGGCTCGGCGCCGCGCCGAGTTCGCGCGTGAAGAAGCGCGTGAACGCGCTCGTCGAACGGAAGCCGACGCGCACGCCGATCTCGCCGATCGGCAATTGTGTATTCAGCAGCAGGTCGCGCGCTTCGCCGAGCCGCGCCTGCGCGACGAGCGCGTGAAAGCCGACAGCTTCGCGATGCAGCCGCCGGCGCAGTGTCCAGCGCGACATCGCGAAGCGCGTGCACACGTGCTGCATCAGCGTGTCGGCCGGCACGTCGGCGTCGTCGGAGGTACGCAGCCAGTCGCGCACGCATTGCTCGACGGACGAGCCGAACGTCGAGCGCACGCGAACGCGGTCGCGCGCGGCGTCGGCCGCATGACGCTGGATGCCGGCGAGCGGTGCGTTGTAGCGCTCGAACGGCGTGTCGAAGTGCGCGGAGCGCAGCACGATGCGGTTGTGCGCGGCGTCGAACGACACCGGCGCGCCGAGCATGTCGCGCAGCGCGGCCGCGGGCGCGAACGCCCGGCCCGCGAATTCCGCGTCGTCGACGCGCACGTGGGGATCGTACAGGCGCGCGAGCGCCGCGAGGATCGCGAGGTTCGCGAGCGCGCTGCCCGCGTGCCGGCCCTCCCCTTCGTTCACGTATTCGAGCGCGATCGCATCGCCGTTCTCGTGCGCGAAGAGCCAGTCGACGTTGCCGATCAGCTCGCGATAGTGCAGGTAACCGTGCAGCGCGTCGCGCAGCGTCGCCGCGTTGCACGTGACGCCCGCGAGCTCCGGGAACGGCACGAGCCACGGCACGGCCTGCGGCGGCGAGCGGTGCCAGGACAGCGGCCATCCGCTCGTCAGCCGCATCGCGGCGACGTGCCGGTCGCCCGCGATGCGGCGCGTGTCGTCGGCGAGTTCGGCCGGCCCGATGCCGAGCGTCTCGTAAAGCGGAGCAACGTCGATGCCGTTCGCGCGCGCGTCTTCGCACAGCCAGCGGTAGATCCGGATGGATACCGATTTCTGTCGCAACTCCATGTCTGTCTCCCTGTCGTCATGCCGTTCGGGTTTGTCCCCGCTGCGAGAGGTCAACGCATGCTCCTGCCGGTCAAGCGTGGTGACCGGTCGATTTTTAGACTCGGACGCTGGAGTGAGGCGACAAGTACAACAGATCGATTCAGGAGGATCAATGAAAACTTCGCTGTTCCGGTGTTCGACGATCGCGTCCGCGTGCGCGCTCACGGTGCTGCTCGCGTCGTGCGGCGGCGACGACATTCAGCCAGGCCCCGTCGCGCCGGCCGACCCCGATGCTGCTGCCGACCAGCGCGCGGCTTTGCTCGGCGAGCAACTGACGACCGACGAGAAGCTGCAGCTCGTGCACGGCACGGGCATGCCCGCGCTCGACCTGGGCGGACCGTTTCCGGCCGACGCGTTGAACGGCGCGAGCTACATCCCGGGCGTGCCGCGGCTGGGCATTCCGGGCGTCAGCAGCGCCGATTCGGCGGGCGGCGTGAACGTGAAGAACGCGCGCGTGACCGCGCTGCCCGCGCCGGTCGCGCTCGCGGCGACATGGGATCCGGCGCTCGCGGGCACCTACGGCAAGCGCATCGCGCTCGAACTGCGCGCGCTCGGTTTCGCGGAAGGGCTCGGCGGCGGCGTGAACCTCGCGCGCGAGCCGCGCAACGGCCGCACGTTCGAATACATGGGCGAGGATCCGGTGCTCGCTGGCACGCTGAGCGCCGCGCGCACGAACGCGACGCAGGCGCAGAAGGTGATCGCGACGATCAAGCATTTCGCGTTCAACGATCAGGAAACCAACCGGATGACGATCGATTCGGTCGTCGACGAGCGGACCATGCGCGAGGCCGAGCTGCTCGCGTTCGAAATCGGCGTGAAGGACGGCCAGCCGGGCAACGTGATGTGCTCGTACAACAAGCTGAACGGCGTCTATGCGTGCGAGAACCCGTATCTGCTGACGACGGTGCTGAAGAACGAGTGGGGCTTCAAGGGCGTCGTACAGTCGGACTGGGGCGCGACGCATTCGACGGTCGCGGCCGTACAGGCGGGGCTCGACGAGGAACAGCCGGGCGCGGCCGACGACAACAACGCGCCGCTCGGCTCGTTCTTCAACACGAAGCTGCGTGCGGCGCTGCAGGCCGGCAGCGTATCGGTCGCGCGCCTGAACGACATGGTGCAGCGCAAGCTGCGCACGCTGATCCGCATCGGCGTGATGGACGCGCCGCCGAAGCCGGGCGGTGCGATCGACGAAGCCGCCGGCAACGCCGATGCGCTCGCGATCGCGCGACAGTCCGCGGTGCTGCTGAAGAACGCGGCCGTGCCCGGCGACGCGCAGCCGGTGCTGCCGCTGGCGGCCGGCGTGCTCAAGTCGGTCGTCGTGATCGGCGGGCATGCGGACGCGGGCGTGCTGTCGGGCGGCGGCTCGGGCGCGGTGCCCGCGATCGACGGCAATGCGGTGACAACCTGCCAGCAGCCGGCCGACACGCTGTTCGGCGGCTGCGCGACCTGGTACAAGTCCGCGCCGCTCGCGGCGATCCGTGCGAAAGCGCCGAAAGCATCGGTCAGCTATCTCGACGGGACCGACGCGAATGCCGCCGCCAGCGCGGCCGCGCAGGCCGATGTCGCGATCGTGTTCGCGACGCAATGGCAGACGGAAGGGCTCGACCTGGCGAGCCTGTCGCTGCCCGATGCGAAGGCCGATCCGTACAACCAGCAGTACGACCAGAACGCGCTGATCGCGGCAGTCGCGGCGAAGGCGAAGCGCATGATCGTCGTGCTCGAGAACGGCAGCCCCGTGCTGATGCCGTGGCTCGCGAACGTGCACGGCGTGCTCGACGTATGGTATCCGGGCGCGCAGGGCGGCCAGGCGATCGCGGACCTGCTGTTCGGCGATGCGAACCCGTCGGGCCGGCTGCCGCTGACGTTCCCGAAGCAGGAGGCCGACCTGCCTCAGCCGACGATCGACCCGGCGGACCAGCAATCGGTCTATGCGGAAGGGCTCGCGTACGGCTACCGCTGGTTCGACGCGAAGGCGATCGAGCCGCTGTTCCCGTTCGGCCATGGGCTGTCGTACACGACGTATGCGCTTGCCGGGATGACCGCGCAGGCCGATGCATCGGGCAACGTGACGGTTGGCGTGACGGTGACGAACACGGGCGCGCGGGCCGGTACGCAAACGGTGCAGATCTACGCGGCGTTGCCCGCATCGCTCGGCGAACCGCCGAAGCGGCTCGTCGGCTGGACCAAGGTCGCGCTGCAGCCGGGTGAGTCGCGCGCGCTCAGCATTGCGATTCCGTCGCAGCGTTTCGCGACCTGGGACGTGAACACGCATGCATGGCGGGTAAGCGCGGGCAGCTATACGCTCACGGCCGCCGCGTCGTCGCGCGATCCGCAGGCGCTGTCGCAGGCGGTGTCGCTCGCGGCGCGCTGACCGGCGCGTCATGCACCAGGCCGGCTCGGAGCGGCGCCCCGGCCGGCCCGGCGCCGAATTCTCCCGATGCGGGCCGGCGCACGGGCCGTCTCGCGCTACTCGGTGCCGCGCCGGAACGGATCGTGTTCGCGCAGTTCGTCGACGTACGCGTGAATCTGTTCGGTCTCGCGTTCGAGAAAGCGCGCGACCGCATCCGAGAACGCCGGGTGCGCGAGCCAGTGCGCGGAGTGCGTGACGGTCGGCAGGAAACCGCGCGCGAGCTTGTGCTCGCCTTGCGCACCGCCTTCGAACGTATCGAGCCCGGCCTCGATGCAGAATTCGAGCAGCTGATAGTAGGCCGTTTCGAAATGCAGGCACGGCACGTGTTCGATCGCGCCCCAGTAGCGGCCGTACAGCGTGCCGCCGCCGTGCTCGCCGCGCCGGTAGATGGCGAGCGCGCTCGCGATCGGCCGGCCGTCGGCTTCCGCGATCACGAGCAGCAGGTTCTCGGGCATCGTCGCGCCGATCGTGCGGAAGAAGTCGAGGTTCAGGTACGGGCTCGAATAGTGTTCGCGGTAGGTCTGCCGGTAGCAGCGCGAGAAGAAGCGCCAGTCGGCGTCGGTGATCCGGTCGCCGGTGAGCCGCCGGAACGTCACGCCCGCATCGTGCACCTTGCGCCGTTCCGCGCGGATGTTCTTGCGCTTCTTCTGCTCGAGCGTGGCGAGGAAATCGTCGAAGTGGCGGTAGCCGTCGTTGATCCAGTGGAACTGCACGCCTTCGCGCAGCATCATCCCCATCGATTCGAGGAGCCGCGCTTCGTCGCCGGTCGGGAACAGCACGTGCAGCGACGACACGTCGCTCTGCTCGGCGAATGCGAGCAGCGTGGCTGCGAGCCGGCGGCGCGCATCGTCGTCGGCCGCGAGCAGTCGCGTGCCCTGCACGGGGGTGAACGGCACCGCGCACAGCAGTTTTGGGTAGTAGGGCAGGTCGTTGCGCTGGTACGCGTCGGCCCACGCCCAGTCGAACACGTATTCGCCGTACGAATGCTGCTTTGCGTAGACGGGCGCGGCGGCAGCAAGGCGGCCGGTGCGCGCATCGGTCAGCGTGACGAAGTGCGGCGACCAGCCGGTATCGTCGACCGCGCAGCGCGCGACGTGCAGCGCGTCGAGGAATTCGTGGCGCAGGAACGGCGTCGGCTGCGCGTCGCGCGCGAGCAGCGCGTTCCATTCTTCGGCCGGCACCTCCGCGGGGGACGACAGGATGCCCGTGCGATAATCGATGCGTTCGTGTTTCAAGCGTGAATCCGTACCGTTGGATGTTGCCGGATGCGTGCCGTCGTGGCCCGCGTCCGGGACGATTTCGTCAGCCGTTCAGGGCGCGCCGCCGGGCTGCGCCGATCCCGTCATGAAGACCCGACTCGCTCTCGCCCAGATCAACGTCACCGTCGGCGATTTCGCCGGCAACGTCGCGCGCATCGTCGCAGCCGCACGCGCCGCGCACAACGATGGTGCGCACCTGATGGTCGCGCCCGAACTCGCGCTGTCCGGCTATCCGCCGGAAGACCTGCTGCTGCGGCCCGCGTTCTACGCGGCGGCGGCGGCCGCGCTCGACTCGCTCGCCGACGCGCTGAAGGCGTTCGACGGGCTCGCGGTGCTGGTCGGCCATCCGTTGCGCGGCGCGGGCGGCCATCCGCTCGCGCCAGCCGTCGATGGTAATGCAAACCGCCCGATCGAGCGCGGCGTGCCGCCCACCGACACCTTCAACGCGGCGTCGCTGATCGTCGGCGGCGAGATCGTCGGCACCTACCGCAAGCAGGATCTGCCCAACGCCGAGGTGTTCGACGAAAAGCGCTATTTCGCGACGGACGCCGAGCCGCTCGTGTTCGAGCTGAACGGCGTGAAATACGGCGTGATCATCTGCGAGGACGCGTGGCACGCGTCGGCCGCGCAGATCGCGAAGGCGGCCGGCGCGCAGGTGCTGTTGATCCCGAACGGCTCGCCGTACCACATGAACAAGGAAGCGGTGCGCATCGACATCCTGCGCGCGCGGATCCGCGAGACCGGGCTGCCGATGGTGTACGTGAACCTCGTCGGCGGCCAGGACGAGCTCGTGTTCGACGGCGGCTCGTTCGTGCTCGACGCGCAGGGCGCGCTCGTCGCGAAGATGCCGCAGTTCGACGAAGGGCACGCGATCGTCGAATTCGACGGCGCGCGGCCGCTGCCCGGCACGATCGCGCCCGAGCTGTCGACTCACGCGCAGGTGTACCGTGCGCTCGTGACCGGCGTGCGCGACTACATCGGCAAGAACGGATTTCCCGGCGTGCTCGTCGGGCTGTCGGGCGGCGTCGATTCCGCGCTGGTGCTGGCCGTCGCGTGCGATGCGCTCGGGCCCGAGCGTGTGCGCGCGGTGATGATGCCGTCGCGCTTCACGGCCGACATCTCGACCACCGATGCGGCGGAGATGGCGCGGCGCGTCGGCGTGCGCTACGACGAGATCGCGATCGCTCCGATGTTCGACGCGTTCCGCGCGGCGCTCGCGGGCGAGTTCGCGGGCCGTGCGGAAGACGCGACCGAGGAGAACATCCAGGCGCGCATCCGCGGCACGCTGCTGATGGCGCTGTCGAACAAGTTCGGCTCGATCGTGCTGACGACCGGCAACAAGAGCGAGATGGCGGTCGGCTACTGCACGCTGTACGGCGACATGGCCGGCGGTTTCGCGGTGATCAAGGATATCGCGAAGACGCTCGTGTACCGGCTCTGCCGCTATCGCAACGAGACGGCCGACTACGTGCTGCGCGACGTGATTCCCGAGCGGATCCTGACGCGCGCGCCGTCGGCCGAGCTGCGCGAGAACCAGACCGACCAGGACAGCCTGCCGCCGTACGACGTACTCGACGCGATCATGCGGATGTATATGGAAGAAGACCGGCCGCTCGCCGAGATCGTCGCGGCAGGTTATGCGCAGGCCGACGTCGAACGCGTGACGCGGCTCATCAAGATCAACGAATACAAGCGCCGCCAGGCGCCGATCGGCATCCGCGTCACGCATCGCGCATTCGGGCGCGACTGGCGCTATCCGATCACGTCGCGCTTTACCGAGCGTCTCGACTGACCCGTGCGCGGCTTACCGCACGGCTTACAATCGGGATCGCGATTTTTCATCCAAACGAGCATTGAGGGACAACCATCATGAAACGCATCACAGCCATCATCAAGCCGTTCAAGCTGGACGAAGTCCGCGAAGCGCTCGCCGAAGTGGGTCTCACGGGCCTGACCGTGACGGAAGTGAAGGGCTTCGGTCGCCAGAAGGGGCATACCGAACTGTATCGCGGCGCCGAATATGTGGTCGACTTCCTGCCGAAGATGAAGATCGAGGTGGTCGTCGCGGAAGCGCAGGTCGACCAGGTGATCGACGCGGTGATCGGCGCGGCGCGCACCGGCAAGATCGGCGACGGCAAGATCTTCGTGTCGGACGTCGAACGCGTGATCCGCATCCGTACCGGCGAAGAGAACGAAGCGGCCGTCTGACCGGCACGCTTCATGCGGGCCCGCGGCTGCCGGCCCTCCAATAAAAAACGGTGCGATACCCGGTTGGGTACCGCACCGATACGCGCCTCTCGCAGCAGCGTGGAAAGTGTTGCCGAATCGTTCTTTGGACGGCGCCTGATCAGAACAGGTGCTGGATGCCGGCGTAGACGCCGGTCTGGCTGCCGCCCGGATGCGGGTTGCCGGTCGAAACGGCCGTGCCCGCGCCGTTGGCGTTCAGGCCGAAGTTGGCCGTCGAGCTGTTGCGCACCGTCGCGACCTGCACGTCGAACAGCGTGCGCTTCGAGATGTTGTACGAACCGCCGACCGTATAGATGTTCGCGTTGCCGCCGCCGTGGTTCGCGTTCACGTGATACACCGCTGCGATCAGTGCCGCCGCAGGCGTGGCCTGCCACGTCACGCCGCCCCAGACCTGCTGGGTGCCGGTGATACCGTTGTTGACGGCCGGGCCGCCGCTGCCGTCCGCGTGCGACGACTGGTACGCAGCCTGCAGCTTGAACTGGCCGAGGAACACGTTCGCACCCGCGAAGTATTCACGCGAGTAGTTGAACACGTCCGAGAAGCGGCCGTTGCTGTCGCGCGTTTCGTCGTAGATGCCGCGCAGCTGGAACAGCGAGTTCGTGTAGGTGATCTGCGCGCCGGCTGCACGGCCCGGCTGGCCGGCCGTCGTGTTGCCGTTGAAGCTGGTGGAGTTCGAGAACGCGAACTGGCCGTAGAAGTCGAAGCCGTAGAACTGCGGCGACTGGTACGACACGTTGTTGCTGGTCTTGTTCCAGTTGCGGCCGCGCACCAGCGATGCCGACGACCAGCTCGACTGGCCCAGCGGATCGAAGTCCCACACGCCGTTCGCGATCGCGAGTTCACGACCGAACAGCAGCGTACCGTAGCGGTCGTTCGAGATGCCGACCGTCGCGAAACGATCCCAGATCGAGCCGGACGTGCCGAGACCGCCGTTCATCGTGTTGAACGCGCCTTCGAGGTGGAACAGGACCTTGTTGCCGCCGCCGATGTCCTCGCTGCCCTTCAAGCCCCACAGGCTCGTGCCCCAGTCGCCGCTTTCCGCGCGCACTTGGTGGCCGTTTTGCAGGCCGTTCAGGTACTCGATGCCTGCATCCAGGCGGCCATACAGCGTGACGCTGCTCTGCGCGTGCGCCGTCACCACCCCAGCAGCCATCAGCGCGGCCGCGACCAAAGCTTTCTTCATCATCTCCTCCATACCCTGTCAAAAAGTCAACCCAGACTGCACGAGATGCCCGGAGCGCGAGCGCCGGGCAAAAGCGGGATAACCAGGGAGACCTCGTGCAGAGCCGGTAAGCGCGGCACGCGGGCAAGCAGACGGAAAACCGTTGAGCGGTCCCGCGCAGCCGGGTCGGCCTGCGGGGTCTCCTTGTATCGTCGTGAAGCTAAACTACATTTCACGAACTTCGTTTTGCTACTTTGGTTACTAATTTAGCAAAAATACAATTTTGTGGCGATGGAAATCGTTGTTTGACTAACACCTGTCGCCAATTTGCCATGCAACACAGTGCGCAACAGGTGGGATAGGGGTTCGCAACTACCGGAAAACCCTTGTCCCGCAAGGGAGACATGAATTCCGCGTACATGGGTCAAGGATTGCCACTATTGACGTTGCAGGGGCGCGGGCGTAAGCGCGAAAGACGTGAAATCGGTAAGTATTTCGTAATGAATCGGCGGCCGCCGGATGCCGCTGTCCAGTGCCTGCAACGCCCGCCGCATAAGGCATGCGGCCCGGCGTATGGAACTCAGCCGGGGCCCGGCCGTGCGTCGAGCAGTTGCGCGCGAATCCAGCGGTGAGCATCGGTGCGCGCATGCTTTGCGTGCGAATAGACCTTCACCGTGTAGCGAGGGATTTCGAACGGCGCGGGGAAGATGCGAATCGGCGCCGCGTGCCGCAGCGCTTGCGCGGCCCGGTTCGGCACGGTCATCAGGAGTGCGGATTCCGCGATCACGAACGGCGCGGCGAGCACGGTCGGCAGCTGCACGGCGACCTGTCGCGCGAGGCCGAGCCGGTCGAGCACGTAGTCGACGACGCCGCGCGATTCGTTCCACGGCGTGACGACCACATGGCGGGCCGCCAGGTACTGGTCGAGCGTCAGCCGCCGGCGAATGTCCGGATGCGCGGCGCTTGCGATCACGACGTAGTCGTCGGAGAACCAGTCGAAATCCTCGATGCCCGGGGCGTCGGCCGTCGATTCCTCGTGGTAGCCGAGCGCGAAATCGATGCGGCCGGCCGCCAGCTCGTCGACGGAAATCTTCCGGTCGGAATGCACGACGCGGATCCGCAGCCGCGGCGCGACGTGCTGGAGGCGCGCGAGGAACGCCGGCAGCACCGCGAATGCCGTGTAGTCGGTCGCGGCGAACACGAACGTGCGATCGCTTTGCGCGGGATCGAAGCGGCGCGCGCGGGCGAGCCCCTTCGACATCGCGTCGAGCGCGTCGCCGGCCCACGTGGCGATGTCGTCGGCGCGCACGGTCGGCTGCATCTCGTTGCCGAGGCGCACGAACAGCGCGTCGCCGATCGCGTCGCGCAGCCGCGCGAGCGCGTGGCTCAGCGCGGATGGGCTCATCGCAAGCTCATGCGCGGCCGCGGCGACCGACCGGTGGCGGTACAGCGCGTCGAACGCGAGCAGCAGGTTCAGGTCGAGACGACGCAGGTCAGGATGCATCATGTTCAGGTCCGGATGAAGAAACTGCACTTCCTGCAGGCACGACGTGAACGTAGCATGACGGTCTGATCGGCGCCAGCGCGGTTGCGCGGCGCCGTTTTCCGTTTCAAGTCCGGGCCGGAGGAGGGCTCAACCCGTGCAAATCGACATCCGTACCGCCACCGTCGCCGACGTGCCGCTGATCCTGCGTTTCATTACCGAGCTGGCCGTCTACGAGAAGGCGGAGCACGAAGTGATCGCGACGCCCGCGTCGCTCGAGCGCAGCCTGTTCGGCGAAGGGTCGCCGGCGCGCGCGCTGGTGTGCGAGGTCGACGGCGAGCCGGCCGGCTTCGCCGTGTATTTCTTCTCGTATTCGACCTGGCTTGCCCGGCAGGGGCTGTATCTCGAGGATCTGTACGTGTCGCCGCGCTTTCGCGGCGCGGGCGCCGGGTTGCGGCTGCTGAAGGCGCTCGCGCGGATCGCGGTCGAGTCGGGCTGCGGGCGATTCGAATGGAGCGTGCTCGACTGGAACGAGCCGGCGATCCGTTTCTACGAGAGCGTCGGCGCCGCGCCGCAGAGCGAATGGGTGCGTTACCGGCTCGCGGGCGACGAACTGCGCGCTTTCGCCGACGGCGCGCCGGTGAGCGCCGCGTAAACGCAAAACGGGCGCCCCGCGGGGCGCCCGTTCGCACGCCGTGCGTGCCGTGCGCTACGTGCGTTACTTGAGGCTGCCCGACAGGAACCCGCGCAGGCGTTCGCTCTTCGGGTTGGCAAACACCTCGGCCGGCACGCCTTCTTCCTCGACGCGGCCCTGGTGCAGGAACATCACGTGGTTCGACACGTTGCGCGCAAAGCCCATCTCGTGCGTGACGACGATCATCGTGCGGCCTTCCTCGGCAAGCTTCTGCATCACCTTCAGCACTTCGCCGACGAGTTCCGGGTCGAGCGCCGACGTCGGCTCGTCGAACAGCATCACGTCCGGGTGCATCGCCAGCGCGCGCGCGATCGCGACGCGCTGCTGCTGGCCGCCCGACAGGTGCGACGGATACTGCTTCTCGACGCGCGGCGCGAGGCCGACCTTCTCGAGATACTCGCGCGCGCGGTCCTCGGCTTCCTTCTTCGGGATGCCGAGCACGTTCACCGGTGCTTCCATCACGTTCTCGATCACGTTCATGTGCGACCAGAGATTGAAGTGCTGGAACACCATCGACAGCTTGGTACGCACGCGCTGCAACTGCTTCGGATCGGCCGCGCGCAGCGCGCCGGCCTTGTCGAGGGCGGTGCGCACTTCCTCGCCGTCGACGAAGATGCGGCCGGCGTTCGGCTGTTCGAGGAAGTTGATGCAGCGGAGCATCGTGCTCTTGCCGGAGCCGGACGAGCCGATCACGCTGATCACGTCGCCGGCGTTCGCCTTCAGCGACACGCCCTTGAGCACCTCGTTGCTGCCGTAGCGTTTGTGGAGATCGTCGACGAAAAGCTTCTGGGTCTGGGAATTCATCAATAGTCCTGCGGAAACTTACTTGCCTTGCGGGCGCAGATACGCGAGCCAGCGGCGCTCGGCCTGGCGGAACAGCCACACGAGCGCGAACGAGATCACGAGGTAGAGCAGGGCGGCGATGCCGAACGCGTGGAACGACATGTAGGTGGCCGAGTTCACGTCGCGGGCGATCTTCAGGATGTCCGGCACGGTCGCGGTGAACGCCACCGTCGTCGCGTGCAGCATCAGGATCACTTCGTTGCTGTACAGCGGCAGCGCGCGGCGCAGCGCCGACGGCAGGATCACGCGGCGATACATCGTGAACGGCGTCATCCCGTACGCGCGCGCGGCTTCGATCTCGCCGTACGACGTCGCCTTGATCGCGCCCGCGAAGATCTCGGTGGTGTACGCGCAGGTGTTCAGCGTGAACGCGAGCAGCGTGCAGTGCATCCCGTCGCGGAAGAACGCATCGAGCATCGGCGTGCCGCGCACGGCCTGCAGGCTGTAGAGGCCCGTGTAGCAGAGCAGCAGCTGCACGTAGAGCGGCGTGCCGCGGAACACGTACGTGTAGAGCCACACCGCGCCCGCCAGCCACTTCCTCTTCGACACGCGCGCGACCGCGAGCGGCACCGACAGGCAGAAGCCGAGGCCGATCGACACGACGAGCAGCCACAGCGTGATCGCGACGCCGGTGATGCGATAGCCGTCGGTGTAGAGATAGTTGCGCCAGTATTCTTGGATGAGTTCGATCATAGGTCAGCCTTGCGGACACCGGTCGAGTAGCGCTTTTCGAGCCACATCAGCACGAAGTTCGAGATCGTCGTGATGGCGAGGTAGACCGCTCCCGCGATCAGCGTGAAGAAGAAGAACCGCAGCGTGCCCTTGCCGGCGTCCTGCGACGCCTTCACGACGTCGGCCAGGCCGATGATCGACACGAGCGCGGTCGACTTCACGAGCACCTGCCAGTTGTTGCCGATGCCCGGCAGCGCGAAGCGCATCATCTGCGGGAACATGATCCGCGTGAACACCTGCCAGTTCGTCATCCCGTACGCGCTGCCGGCCTCGAGCTGGCCGCGCGGCACCGACAGGAACGCGCCGCGGAACGTCTCGGTGAAGTACGCGCCGTAGATGAAGCCGAGTACGAGCACGCCGGCGAGGAACGGGTCGATGTCGATCTGGTCCCAGCCGAGCGCGTCGGTCGCGATGTTCAGCCAGATCTGCAGGCTGTAGAACAGCAGCAGCATCAGCACGAGGTCGGGCACGCCGCGGATCAGCGTCGTGTAGACGGTGCCGACGCCGTGCGTCACGCGGTTGCGCGACAGCTTCGCACCCGCGCCGAGCAGACCCAGCAGGAACGACAGCGCAAGCGAAAGCACCGCCAGTTTGACGGTTTGCCAGGTGCCTGCGAGGATCAGCGGGCCGTAACCTTGTAGAAACATATGTGGTCCTTGACGGCGCACGCGGTGCGCCGCGAAAGACGCGCCCGCCAAGCTGCGCGGAACGCCCCGTGCGTATCATGACCGTCCGCCCCGGCAACGGTGCCAGGCCAGCCCGTCGCGCGAGCGGCGGGCAAGGGGGCGGGCGGCGCGTGGTTGACTGCCTGTACTGCCCGGATGCCGGGCCGCCCCCGCATCCGTTGCTTCTTTTTGTCGGCGCTCAGCGGGCCGAAGCCGAATAGACGCTGAACGAGAAATACTTGTGCGACAGCCGGTCGTACGTACCGTCCTTGTGCATGTCGGCCAGTGCCTTGTTGATCCTGAGCTTCAGGTCCGTATCTTCCTTGCGCAGGCCGATCGCGGTGCCGTCGCCGATCGTTTTCGGATCCTTCACTTCCGGCCCGGCGAATGCGAAGCCCTTGCCGCGCGGCGTGCGCAGGAAGCCGTAGTCGGCCTGCAGTTCGTCCTGCAGCGTCGCGTCGAGGCGGCCCGAGCCGAGATCGGTATAGACCTGGTCCTGGTTCTGGTAAGGAATGACCGTCACGCCCTGCGGTTCCCAGTACGCCTTCGCGTAGGTTTCCTGCGTCGAGCCCTGCTCGACGCCGACGCGCTTGCCTTTCAGCGACGCGACCGTCGGCAGCAGCGGCGAGCCGGTCTTCGCGATCATCCGCGCCGGTGCGTCGTACACCTTGTCGGAGAAGTCGATCTGCTCGCGGCGCTTGTCCGTGACGGTCAGCGACGACACGATGACGTCGTACTTCTTCGCCTTCAGCGCCGGGATGATCCCGTCGAGGTCCTGCGCCACCCACACGCATTTCACGTTGATCCGCTTGCAGATCTCCTTGGTGAGATCGACGTCGAAACCGACGATCTCGCCGCTCGGCGCGGTCGACTCGAACGGCGGGTAGCTGGCATCGACGCCGATCCGCACGGTCTTCCACTCCTTCGCGAAGGCGCTGCCCGCCACGAGGGCGAGGGCGGCGCACAGGGCGGCCTTCTTCATTTCCATCCTTCTGTTGCTGACTTTCCGGGGGCGCTCGCGGCCGGTCGGACCGGGCGCCGCGGCGTATTCTAGACGGCCAAAATTCGCCGATCGGCGTTCTGGCAATGGCGGCCGCCGGACGGGCGAACGCCAAAAGGGCGGTATTTTACCCGAACGCGATACCCGGAAAACGGCAATCCGGCGCGATCGATCGATTCTTCGATTCTTCGATTCGGCTGTTGCGGCAATCGAGGTATTCGCAACGGGTATTTCGGCAATTGAATGTGCGGGTGCAACGATGCGGTGCGCGGGCGGCGGATTGTGGCGCCGTCGGTGCGCCCTACAGTGGAGGTAAACCCGAAAAGAGCCCCCGCCTTCCGGAGTGCCCGCCCCATGTTCCAGATCCGTCGTGCCGCCGATCGCGACCAGCGCAGCCACGGCTGGCACGAATCCCATCACAGCTTTCCTGATGCCGTCGGTCGCGGCGGCGCGCCGGCGTTCGATGTGCCGGCCGGCCGCCGCGTTTACGCGCATGTGGCGCGCGGCGAGGTGGAGATCAACGGCCGCGCGCTGGCGGCGGGCGATGGGGCGGGCATCGGCGGCGTGGACGTGGTTACGTTCGCGCGCGGCCGGGCGGCCGAGGTGTAGTTGTTCGACGTCGCGTGAAACGAAAAAGGGGACGCGGGCCGATGCCCGCGTCCCCTTCGGCGCCGCTCCGCGGAGCGGCTTGCCGCCTTACTGCGCCGGCGCCGATGCGCCCTTGGCCGCACGATGCTGTTCCCAGCGCTCCTTCATCCTCTCTTGGCGCTGCTGCATCTGCGCGTACTGCTGCTTGAGCGCCGTGCTGACCGTGGTCTTCTGCTGGTCGTTCAGCCCGTTGTAGAACGCGAGCCACGCGGAGGACGTCTGCTCGCGCAGTTGCGCGTTCTGCTGCTCGGCCTGCTGGCGCGCGGCGTGCATCGCGTTCAGGTCGAGGATCGGCTGGTTCTGCTGCGCCTTGAACTGCTCGCGCATCTGCTCGTGGCTCTTGCGCATCGCATCACGGTTCTGCTTCATCGTGTTGACGGCCGTCTGCCATTGCTGCTCCTGCGACGCATTGAGCTTCAGCTGGTCGTGCAGTTTCATGATTGCACCGAACGGGCCGCCGTCGTGACCGTGCATCTGGTGCATGCCGGGGCCGCCCGGCGGCGGCATGTCGGTGGGCGGCGCGGCATGCGCGGTGCCGAATGCGAGAGTGAGCACAGTGGCGGCCGCGATGGCCACGCGGGAAGTCTTCTTATACATTTCAGAAACTCCTTGTATCCAGAGGGTCCGGCGATGCGGTACGGGGAAAGCCGCGTACCGCATCCGGTAAGACGGAGGTTAGCGATGCCGGCCCCGGTCGGTGTTACGTGGGGCGGCGGCCCGGTTACCGCGCATTACAGTTCCCTTGCGCGGTAACCCGCAGTAACCCTTTCATCCCTTTGTTTCGTTCTTCGACTCCGCCCTCGGCGGTAAACTTCCAGCCATGACTACCCAGATCCTCATCGTCGACGACGACCAAGAACTCCGAGACCTGCTGCGCGACTATCTCGTGCGCCAGGGGATGGAAGTGTCCGTGCTGCACGACGCGGCGACGCTCGAGAAGCGTCTCGAGCGCGAGCGGCCCGACCTGATCGTGCTGGACCTGATGATGCCGGGCGTGGACGGCCTGACCGCGCTGCGCCAGTTGCGCGCGGCCGGCGACGACATCCCCGTGATCATGCTGACCGCGCGTGCGGACGACGTCGACCGTATCGTCGGGCTCGAACTCGGCGCCGACGACTACCTCGGCAAGCCGTTCAACCCGCGCGAGCTGCTCGCGCGCGTGCAGGCCGTGCTGCGCCGCCGCCGCGCGACGCCGTCGGCGGCCGCGCCCGAACAGCGCGAGCCGTTCGCGTTCGGCCGCTTCGTGCTCGACTTCCAGGCGCGCACGCTGTCGGTCGACGGCAAGCCGGCGACGCTGTCGAGCAGCGAATTCGCGCTGCTGAAGATCTTCGTGAACCATGCGCTGCGCACGCTCACGCGCGAGCGGCTGCTCGAGCTGCTGCACGGGCCCGAGTACGACGGCACCGACCGCGGCATCGACGTCCAGGTGTGGCGCCTGCGCCGCATCCTCGAAACGGATCCGTCGACGCCGCGCTTCATCCAGACGGTCCGCGGGCGCGGCTACGTGTTCGTGCCCGACGGCGAGGCCCATGCGCAAACCCATTGATTCGCTGTTCGGGCGGCTCGCGCTGCTCGTCGTTGGCGTCCTGCTCCTGTCGCACTTCGCGTGGTTTTTCGCGATGCGGCTCGAGCGCAACCAGATGCAGACGCGCTACGCGGTCGAGGAGGCCGCGTTCCTGGTCGACGCGGTGCGCCAGCACGTCGAGCGCACGCCCGACCAGCCGTTGCCGTCGCGCGTGCGGCTCGTGACGCCGGACAGCGCCGACGTGCCGAACGGCGATCTGTCGAACCTGCCGGCGGCGCTCAAGCGGTTCCGCGACGATGTCAGCGAGCGGATGCCGCCCGGTACGCGCGTCGAGATCGGCGCGCCGGGCCATCCGCCGGTGCTTTGGGTCAAGGAGCCGACCGACCGCAACTGGATCGTGGTGCCCGTGCAGCCGCTGCGTCCGCCGCGCTCGCTCGACCGGATGCTGCTGTGGCTCGGCACGATCTTCTCGGCCGGCGTGATCGCCGCGCTGTTCGCGGCCTGGCAGCTGCAGCAGCCGCTGCGCTCGCTCGCGCGCGCGGTCGCGCGCTTCGGCCGCGGGCAGCCGGTGCCGCCGCTGCGCGAGCGCGGCCCGCGCGAGCTGCGCCAGCTCACGCATGGCTTCAACCAGATGGTGGAACAGGTGTCGCAGGCCGACAACGACCGCGCGGTGATGCTGGCGGGCGTGGCGCACGACCTGCGCACGCCGCTTGCGCGGATGCGCCTGCGCGCGGAAATGATGGACGACGCGCGCTTGCGCGACGGCGTCGTGCGCGACGTCGACTCGATGTCGCACATCGTCGACCAGTTTCTGGTGTTTGCGCACGGCGGGTCCGATCGCAGCGAGCCGGTGCCGGTCGACCAGGCGTGCGAGCGGATCGCACGCAGCTATCGTGCGGTCGCGCCGAACGCACCGACGGTCCAGACGCGGCTCGACGCCGATCCGGGCTTCCGGCTGCCGACGGCGACGCTCGACCGGATCCTGTCGAACCTGCTGGACAACGCGCATGCGTACGGCGCGCCGCCCGTGTTCGTCGAGACGGCGCGCACGCCGACCGGCTACGTGCTGGCGGTCAGCGACAGCGGCGGCGGGATCGCGCCACGCGACCTCGCCGTCGCGACGCGGCCGTTCGTGCGGCTCGACCCCGCGCGCGGCGGCAACGGCCACAGCGGGCTCGGGCTCGCGATCGTCGAGCGGCTCGTGCTCAGGCTGGGCGGGGCGTGCGACATCGGCAACCGCCCCGAAGGCGGCCTGCGCGTCGCGATGACGTTCCCGTTCGAGGTCGTGCCGAAGGACGAACCCCACGCACAGGCCGCGTAAGCGGCTGCGGCGCCTGCCAGGGCCGGCAAGCGCCGCGCGGCATCATTCGCCGAACAGCGTGCCGAGCGTCTCGGCCGCGTTGCTGTCGATCGTGTTGTAGGTCACGCTGGTGGCCTCGAAGATATAGACGGTCGTATACCGGCCGAGGCGCTCCAGGATTTCCTCCTGCAGCGATTCCGGCACGACGTTCATGTTCAGGTACCACGCCGTCGACGACAGCCGCGTCTGGAACGACCCGTACTCCTGCATCAGTTCGTAGAACGCGTCGGCATCCTGATCGCGGCAGACGATCACCAAGTTTCCAGCCATTCCCTTCCTCCCGCTCGTCGATCGATCCCCGGGGTCTGTTTACATATGGAGCGCACATGCGTTGCCACGAGAACGGCCGCAACAGATCCTGGGGGCTAGCCCCGATCATACCCGCTTCGCCTTGTCCGGCTGTTGACGCCCGGCACGGTTTGCACCCGCGTGCGGCTGGCGGGTTCACGGCCGGCCCGGATCACGGCATAATTCGGGCCTGCATACCGGCCGAAGGACTGCGGCCGGGCTGCTCTCCGTACCGTGCACCCGCCGTCCGCCCGCGCGCCGGGCACGATCCCTGCGCGGCGGGCGCCGTCGCGCCGTCCCGGACGGTTGTACCTGAAATACAGGTTGGTGTAGTGTCGTGCCGTCGCGGGCCGACTCGGCCGCGACCGCGCGGGGGGCGCAGCTTGCACGCACGGCGCATCGCGCCCGCGCGAGATCGTCAGTCAATCGAATTACCGCGCCCGTGCGCTTTGCCATGAATCAACATCGACTGCCGGCTTCGTTCGGCCTTACCGGGGAGGGCGCCTGATGGACGTCGGATTCTTCAATCCGAACCGGACCGCCAACGCGTCCGCGTGGCGCGTTCTGCCGAACCGGTGGGACTTCATCGCGTTTCCGCTGATCATCTGCCTGATCGCGATGGCGGTCGTCGGCTTCCACGAAACGATGGCGCCGATCGGCGTGCTGCAGACGCAGAAGATCTCGCTCGATCCGTCGAACCTGCCCGAATACGCGTTGCGCACCACGCTGCGGATGCTTGCCGCGATGGTCGCGGCGCTCGTGTTTACGCTCGCCTACGGCACGCTCGCGGCCAAGAGCCGTCGTGCGGGCATGGTGCTGATCCCGATCCTCGACATCCTGCAGTCGGTGCCGGTGCTCGGGTTCATCTCGTTTACGGTCACGTTCTTCCTCGCGCTGTTCCCGAGCCGTGTGCTCGGGGCCGAGCTTGCGGCGATCTTCGCGATCTTCACGAGCCAGGCGTGGAACATGACGTTCAGCTTCTACCAGTCGCTGCGCACGGTGCCGCGCGATCTCGACGAAGTGTCGCGGGGCTTCCACCTGACGTCCTGGCAGCGCTTCTGGAAGCTCGAGGTACCGTTCTCGATGCCAGGCCTGATCTGGAACATGATGATGTCGATGTCGGGCGGCTGGTTCTTCGTCGTCGCGTCGGAGGCGATTACCGTCGGCAACCAGACGATAACGCTGCCGGGGATCGGTGCGTATCTCGCGCAGGCCATCTCGGAGAAGAACTTCGGCGCGATCGGCTGGGTGATCCTCACGATGACGGTCGTGATCCTCGCGTACGACCAGTTCCTGTTCCGCCCGCTCGTCGCGTGGGCCGACAAGTTCCGGATGGAGAACACGAGCTCGGGCAATGCGCCGGAGTCCTGGCTGCTCGACCTCGTGCGCCGCACGCGCCTGATCCATCAACTGCTCGTGCCGGCCGGCTGGTTCTTCGCCAAGGCCGCGCGGATTCCGCTGCGCCTGCCGCTGTCGGGCGCGATGCGCTTCACGCTGCCGCGCGTCGAGAAGAAGGCGTCGCGCACGGTCGACATCGCATGGGCGACCCTTGTGCTCATCGGCACGGCCTATATCGTGTGGCGGGTCGTCAGTTTCGTTTCGACCGGCGTGACGATGGCCGAGGTCGGTCACGTGCTGATGCTCGGGCTCATCACGCTGCTGCGCGTGGTCGTGCTGATCGCGATCGCGTCCGTGATCTGGGTGCCGATCGGCGTATGGGTCGGGCTGCGCCCGAGGCTGGCCGAGAAGCTGCAGCCGCTCGCGCAGTTCCTCGCCGCGTTCCCGGCGAACCTGCTGTTCCCGGTGTTCGTGATCGTGATCGCGCGGTTCCACCTGAACCCCGATATCTGGCTGTCGCCGCTGATCGTGCTCGGCACGCAGTGGTATATCCTGTTCAACGTGATCGCCGGCGCAACGTCCTATCCGAACGACTATCGCGAAGCGGCGACGAACTTTCGCATCCGCGGCTGGCAGTGGTGGCGGCAGGCGATCCTGCCCGGCATCTTCCCGTACTACGTGACCGGCGCGATCACCGCATCGGGCGGCGCGTGGAACGCGAGCATCGTGTCGGAAGCCGTGCAGTGGGGCAACACCAGGATCGAGGCGCACGGCCTCGGCGCGTATATCGCGCAAACGACCGCCGCCGGCGATTTTCCGAAGATCATCCTGGGCATCGCCGTGATGTCCCTGTTCGTCACCTTGTTCAACCGTCTGCTGTGGCGTCCGCTGTATGCCTTCGCCGAAGCGAAGCTGCGGCTCGACTGAGACCGATTGAGAGCGAAACGCGATGCACAATCCGAATGCTGTAAACGCCCCCGTCCAGACGTCCCAGCCGCCGCGCCTCGGCGAGGAAATCCTGCGCGTCGATCACGTCTGCCGCGGCTTCAACAAGACGCAGGGCGAGCTGCTCGTGCTCGACGACGCGAACCTGTCGCTGCGCGAAGGCGAGATCGTCGGGCTGCTCGGCCGTTCGGGCTCGGGCAAGTCGACGCTGCTGCGAATCATCGCCGGCCTGATCGAACCGACCGGCGGTGAAGTGACCTACCTCGGCCAGCCGCTGCGCGGCCCGGCCGAAGGCGTCGCGATGGTGTTCCAGACCTTCGCGCTGTTTCCATGGCTCACCGTGCTGCAGAACGTGGAGGCCGGCCTCGAAGCGCTCGGCGTCGGTGCGCGCGAGCGGCGCGAGCGCGCGCTGGCCGCGATCGACCTGATCGGTCTCGACGGTTTCGAGAACGCGTATCCGCGCGAGCTGTCGGGCGGCATGCGCCAGCGCGTGGGCTTTGCGCGCGCGCTCGTCGTCGATCCGACGATCCTGCTGATGGACGAGCCGTTCTCCGCGCTCGACGTGCTGACGGCCGAAACGCTGCGTACCGATCTGCTCGACCTGTGGACACAGGGGCGGATGCCGATCAAGTCGGTGCTGATCGTCACGCACAACATCGAGGAAGCCGTGTTCATGTGTGACCGGATCCTCGTGCTGTCGTCGAACCCGGGCCGCGTGATCGCCGAGATCAAGGTGCCGTTCAAGCACCCGCGCAACCGGCTCGATCCGGCGTTCCGCAAGCTCGTCGACGACATCTACGCGAAGATGACTGCGCGCCAGACCGGCGAGGCGACGAAGAAGGGGCTCGAGCTCGGCAGCTGGCTGCCGCAGGTGTCGACCAACCTGATGGCCGGCCTGATCGAAACGCTCGCGATGGCGCCGTACCACGGCCGTGCCGACATGCCGGAGATCGCGCGAACGCTGCATCTTGAGGTCGACGATCTGTTCCCGATCGCCGAAGTGCTGCAGTACCTCGGTTTCGCGGATGTGCGGGAAGGCGACGTGTTCCTGACGCCGCCGGGGCGTGTGTTCGCGGAATTCGGCACGCAGGAGCGCAAGCTGATGTTCGCGGATCACCTGCTGAAGCACGTGCCGCTCGCCGCACGGATCAAGAAGGTGCTGAACGAGCGTCCGGGCCACCGTGCGCCGCGCGTGCGCTTCGAGCAGGAGCTCGAGGATTCCCTGTCGGACGGCGCGGCCGAGGAAACGCTCGACGCGGTGATCGACTGGGGCCGTTACGGCGAGATCTTCTCGTACAACGACCAGACCGAGATATTCAGTCTCGAGGACGTCGAGTCCTGATCGATCGTGCCGGGCCGTGCAGCCCGGCAGCCGCGTGCGCCGCGCGTCACGCGGCGCATCGCTCCGTTACTGCAAATTGCCCCAGCGGTCGACGGTCGGTTCGGCCGACGCCCACTTCCAGTGCGTGCCTTGCTGGCACGCATTCGCGAAATACCAGTCGGCCTTGTCGCCGTCCTTCACCGAGAACGCGAATTCCTTGCACAGTGCGAGCGCCGACGAGTACGCGCGCGTGACGCGCACCTCGCCTTCGCCGTTTTCCAGCGGCAGCGTGTTCTTCACCTTCCACGGTTTCACTTCGCCGACGGCCAGGCTGCCGGCCGCCTTCGCGATCGCATCCTGCTGGTTCTGATGGAGCTGCTTCATCGTGCGGTTGACGGCCTCGTCGGTCGCGGCCTGCACGGCAATTCCGACGCCGACGCCGACCGCCGGGTTCGCGGTGACGAGGCCCGTCGCCGCGCCGGCGAGCGCGCCGCTCGCCGCGCCGACCGACCCGCAGCCCGACAGCGTGGCCGCCGCCGCGCAAAGCGCGCCGATCGCCGCGATACGGATCGCGACGCTCATTGCAGCGCGCCCCAGCGTTCGGTTGCCGGTTCGGCCGACGCCCATTTCCACACGGGGCCGTCGCGGCAGATGGTGGCGACGTAGAACGCCGATTGCGCGGCCTTGTCGGCCTTCGCGGGCGTGTCGACCGCGAACACGATTTCCTTGCAGTCGAGCGGACCGACGCTGATCGTCCGGCTGACCGTCACGCGGCCCTGCTCGTCGTCCTCGATCGGGAACGAGTGGTGCGTCGACCACGGCGCGACGCCGCCCACATCGAGCGGGCCGGCCGCCTTTGCGATCTGTTCCTGCGTGTAGCGGTGCGCGACGCGCTGCGTGTACTGGACGCCCGCCCGCGCGCCGGCTACGGCGCCGAGGCCGATGCCCGTCGCGACGGCGGCGTTGTTGGTGACCTTGGAAGCGATCGCGGCGCCCGCGATACCGGCACCGGCTGTCGCGCCTTCGCTGTAAAGCGAGTTGCAGCCGGACAGCAGTGCGGCCGTGGCGAGTGCGGCCAGCACGACGCGCGCCGGCATGGCCCGGCGCGACGATTCGAAACGAATGTTCATCCCTGAGTGCAAGTCCTGTCTGGGTGAGCGGCGACGCATGCGCGCGTCATGCCGCCGTCATTGTTTCGCAATTGTCATAGGAAAAGTGCAAAGCTTTGACAAATCGCCGGACGGCATGCCGCGCGTGCGCGCGGCGCTATTTTCGGACAGGTGGCTGACGAGGGGTCGAAACGTTACAAATTGAAGGTAATTGTTACCTTGGCGTGCGAGGAACCGACCTAGACTGTTTTGTTATGGAATGTTTCTACGACGGCTTCGAGCCGCACCGCATATGAGACACCCAGCCATGCGTCGTTCGAAACGGCTTTCGCACCGGCCACCCGACGCGGGGGCAGACCAACCGCGTCCGCAGACCGACGCACCATCCGCACCGCCTGCCGGTGCGCGCGGCGAGACGCCGTCCGACGGCGATCACAACCAGGGCGGCGCCCGCCCGGAAGGGCTCGACTATCAACGCGACCTTGGTCAGGAGCAGGACGCTTGATCCCGTCGTCGCATTCCGCTGCCGCATTTCATTGCATTTCTCGGAACTGAATCGCCGCGCGGCCGCCTTCGGGCAGCCGCGTCCGCCTTGGCGCGCGCGTCGCGCCAGCCAATCGAATCGAGGAGGGGGAGCCGCATGAGCAGATTGATCGTGGTATCGAACCGTGTCGCCGCCGGCGAGGACACGCGCCCGAGCGCGGGCGGCCTCGCCGTCGGCGTGATGGACGCGCTGAAGGAAACGGGCGGCGTCTGGTTCGGCTGGAACGGCGAGATCGTCGGTGCGCCGGACGCCGAGCCCGCGATCCAGCGGGACGGCAACGTGACCTACGCGACGGTCGGGCTGACCCGGCGCGACTACGACCAGTACTACCGCGGCTTCTCGAACGCGACGCTGTGGCCGGTGTTCCATTACCGCGGCGATCTCGCGCGCTTCGACCGGCAGGAGTACGCAGGGTATCTGCGCGTGAACGCGATGCTCGCGAAGCAGCTCGCCGCGCTGCTGCGGCCCGACGACCTGATCTGGGTGCACGACTACCATCTGCTGCCGTTCGCGCATTTCCTGCGCGAGCTCGGCTTGAAGAACCCGATCGGCTTCTTCCTGCACATCCCGTTTCCGTCGCCCGACATGCTGCGCCTCGTGCCGCCGCACGAGGAACTTGTGAAGTTCATGTGCGCGTACGACGTCGCGGGCTTCCAGACCGATGCCGACAAACAGGCGTTTACCGATTACATCGAGCGGCGCGGCATAGGCGCGGCGAGCGACGACGGGATGCTGCATGCGCACGGCCGCGTCGTGAAGGTCGCCGCCTATCCGATCGGCGTGCATCCGGACGCGATCGCGCAGGCGGCCGTCCAGTACGGCGCGCGCAAGCCGGTGAAGATGCTGCGCGAGGCGCTCGACGGCCGCAAGCTCGTGATGAGCGTCGACCGTCTCGATTATTCGAAGGGGCTCGTCGAGCGCTTCCAGTCGTTCGAGCGGATGCTCGCGAACGCTCCGGGCTGGCAGGGGCGCGTGTCGCTCGTGCAGATCGCGCCGCCGACGCGTTCCGACGTGCAGACCTACCAGGACATCCGCGAAACGCTCGAAGGCGAGGCCGGACGCATCAACGGCCGTTTTTCGCAGCTCGACTGGACGCCGATCCAGTACCTGAACCGCAAATACGAGCGCAACCTGCTGATGGCGTTCTTCCGGATGTCGCAGGTCGGTTACGTGACGCCGCTGCGCGACGGGATGAATCTCGTCGCGAAGGAATACGTCGCGTCGCAGGATCCGGCCGATCCGGGCGTGCTCGTACTGTCGGAGTTCGCGGGTGCGGCGGCCGAGCTGACCGGCGCGCTCCTCGTCAATCCGTACGACCTGTCGCAGATGGCCGAGGCGCTCGAGCGCGCGCTGTCGATGCCGCTCGCGGAGCGGCAGGCGCGCCACGAGGAGAACCTCGCGCGGCTGCGCGAGAACGACCTGTCGGTCTGGCGCGATACGTTCGTCGCCGATTTGCGCAGTGTCGCGGCGGCCGTATCGGTCACGCAGCGCGCGGGCCGGCGGGTCGCGCATGCGTGAGTTCGTGCACGGAGCCGAGGGCGACGACGCGACCGACGACGCAACCGGCCGTTTCTTCGTCGTGACGGGCGGCCCGGGCTCGGGCAAGAGCACGTTGCTCGACGCGCTCGAGCGTGCCGGTTTCGCGCGCTCGCAGGAGGCCGGGCGAGGCGTGATCCGCGACCAGGTGGCCGTCGACGGCCACGCGCTGCCGTGGCGCGACCCGGCCGCGTTCGCCGAGTTGATGCTGAGCTGGGAAATGCGCTCGTACCATCTCGCGCGGCACGCGCGCGGGCCCGTGTTCTTCGACCGCGGCGTGCCGGACGTGGTCGGCTACCTGCGGCTGACGGGGCTGGCGGTGCCCGCGCACGCGGAAGCCGCGGCGCGCCGTTTCCGTTATCACCGGCGCGTGTTCATCGCGCCGCCGTGGCCCGACATCTATGCGCAGGACACCGAGCGCCGGCAGGATTTCGCGGAAGCCGTGCGCACCTACGACGCGATGGTCGATTGCTATACGGCATACGGGTACCGGCTGATCGAGTTGCCGCGCGTGAGCGTGAAGGCGCGCGTGCGCTTCGTGATGGACGCGCTCGACGCAGCATGACGCACGGGTGCGCCTGTGGGCGCGGCGCGCGTTGGTGTCAGGCCGCCGCGTCCGGCCGCGGCGACGCGATGCGCAGCATGCTCACGACCGCGGCCACCGCCGCGAAGGCCGCGGCGACATAGAGCGCGACCGTCGGCCCGCGATCGGGCGCCAGCCCGAAAATCAGCGCAACGAGTGCGGCGCCGAGCGTCTGGCCCGTCAGTCGCGCGGTGCTCAGCATGCCGCCGGCGCCGCCGCTGCGCTCGCGCGGCGCCGACGACAGCATCGCACGGTTGTTCGGCGACTGGAACAGCCCGAAGCCCGCGCCGCACAGCGCCATCCGCCACACGATATCGACGGTGCCAGGGTGCGCGCCGATCGTCGCGAGCGACAGCAGCCCGGCCGCGAACAGCGCAAGCCCGATTCCACCGAGGATGCCGGCCGAATAGCGGTCCGACAGCACGCCCGCGAGCGGGGCGGCGAACACGATCACGAGCGGCCACGGCGTCATGTACAGGCCGGTCTCGACCTGCGAGAAGCCGAGCGAATTCTGCAGCCAGAACGGCAGCGCGACGAACGCGAGCATCTGCGACGTGAACGACGCCGTCGACGTATAGACCGACAGCGCGAACATCGGGATGCGCATCAGGTCGACGGGCAGGAGCGGCGCCGGCTGCGACAGCTGGCGTTTCACGAAGAAGTAGCCGACGACGAACGCGACGACCAGCTCGGCAGCGACGTACGCATGGCGTTCGCCGTGGCCGAGCCCGTCGACGGCCGTGATCAGCAGGCCGAACACGCATGCGTTCATCAGTGCGCTCGGGAAATCGTACGGCGCGTCGTGCAGCGGGTTGGCCGGCAGCGCGCGCAGGCTGCCGAGGACCGCGGCGATGCCGATCGGCACGTTGACCGCGAACAGCCACGGCCACGACGCGAACGACAGGATCGCCGACGCGACCGTCGGCCCGATTGCCGACGACAGCGCGACCACCATCGCATTGATCGACAGCCCGCGCCCGAGCATCGACGACGGGTAGATCATCCGCACGAGCGCCGCGTTGACGCTCATGATGCCCGCCGCACCGAAGCCCTGGATCACGCGCATCACGGCCAGCATCGGCAGCGAGCCGGCGAGCGCGCAGCCGAGCGACGCCGCGGTGAACAGCGCGAGCCCGGCGATGTAGATGCGGCGATAGCCGATGCGCTCGCCGAGCGACGCGAGCGGCAGCAGCGTGATCGTGACCGCGAGCTGGTACGCGTTGACGATCCAGATCGATGCGGCGTCGGATGCGTGCAGGTCGCGCGCGATCGTCGGCAGTGCGACGTTCGCGATCGCGCCGTCGAGCACGGCGAGCGTGATGCCCAGTGCGACGCAGACGATCGCCCAGTAGCGTTGCGGAAGCGGCAGGCCGGTATCGGCGTTCATGACGGGAGCGAAAGCGTGGTTGTCCGCGCGCCCGGTTGCCGGTTGCGTGCGCAACCATGCGAAAGGGTGGAGGCGGCGATGAACGGCCCGGCCCGCGCGGCTGCGCCGGACCGGGGCCGGTCGAGTGTATCACCGGGCCGCATTGCGCGACGCCAGCCTGCGCGGCTGCCGGCCTGCGCGGGCACTCAGCCTTCGAAGTCGAGGCCGCCGAGCCGCACGAGCGGGTCGGCTTGCGTGCGCGACGCGAGATCGATGTCGCGTGCGCCCTGCCACGCGCCCAGCTTTTTCGGCAGCGCGGCCAGGTAGTGCTCGAAGCGCTGCGGGCCGTCCGGCTCCATCAGCCGCTCGATTTCGTCGGTGTCCCAGGTCAGCTCGAGATTCAGCGGATGCACGAAGCCGCTCACATGCTCGTGCGGCGCGCTGCGGATCTGTATGCGCGTCGGGTGCCCGTGCCCGCCGTACGGGACGACGTCGGTCAGCACGTGATCGGCGAAGAAGGCGGCGATTGCCTGCGCGATGCGCGGCGCGAATTCGGTATCGAAACGGCGGGCGGTTTCGGGCTGCATGAAGGCGTCTCCTGTGTGCCGAAAATCGTAGCACGGCGGTGACGCGTTTCGGCGTGCGTGATACGCGTAATGGCGCGTTACCACTTGCTGCATCTATTACGGCCGCATGCCGCCACAATGCATCGCATCCAGTACCACTTCGCGTGGGAGTCCATCATGAAAAAGATTGCCGCAGTGTGTGTCCTCGCCTGTTCGCTCGCCGTGGCGGGCCCGGCGTCCGCGCACGGTCGCGACGGCGGCGCCGTCATCGGCGCGTTGATCGGCGGCGCGGTGCTGGGCGCGATCGTGACGTCCGCGATGAATCCGCCCGTCGCGTACCAGGCGCCCGTGTACCAGGCACCGGCCTATCAGCCGCCGACGTACTATCAGGCGCCTGCGTACCAGCAGCCTGCCTATCCGACCTACCAGCAGGCGGAGTACCAGGACGACGGCCCGAACTATTGCTACGACCGCTACCAGCGCGCGTATGTATGCGGTGCGCCGGTGTCGCGCGGCTACGCGCAACCGGCCGGCTGGTAAGCAGGCCGGTGCGCGACGCGTGACCGGGTTCGGTGTCGGTTGGCCGGTACCCGCCGAAGTTCGCTTTGCCGGACCGGACGACAAAAGGCCCTCGCTTTTACGCGAGGGCCTTTGTTTTTCCGTGGCCGTCCGTTCGTCCGCGTGACGTGCCGGCCATCGGCGGGCCGTACGCGGATACAAACGGTTGCAATTGCGCGTTAGTGGCGATGGCCGCCACCGCCGTCGCCGCGCCCGCCGCCGTCGTTCCAGTCGGCGCGGCGTCCGTTGCCGCGGCCCCAGCCGCCGTGACGGGCGCGCTCGCCGCGGTCGCGATCCCAGCCGCCGCGGTCGCGATCCCAGTCGCGGCGTCCGCGGTCCCAGTCGCGCCCGCCGCCACCGCCCCAGATGTTGACCGTGCCGTACACGGGCGACGGCGCGTAGGCCGGGCCGTACGCGTAGCCCGGATCGGAATAGTAGGTCGATCCGTAGCCGTATCCGGCGTCCGGCCCGACGACGCAGCCGGCGAGCAGGGCGGTAACGCCGGCGGCAGCAATGAGCTTCAGCATGATGATCTCCGTTGGTTTCCGTATAAGTACCGCGCACGGGGATTGCCGGCTGTTTGCAATTGTGTCGTGAAATTACAGCGCCGTAAGGTCTCTTGACGAAAGTGTTAGCATCCAGGGCTCATTTGTTTTTCAGGAGCACATCGATGAAATTCGCGATCCGGGCCGCGCTGGCCGCTTTCTGCGTCACGACTGCCGCCGCGTGCGTGGCCGGCCCCGCATCGACGGCCGCCGTGCCGGCCGAGTCGATCAAGATGTTTCCGCAGGCAGCGGCCGGCCAGCAGCGCGCCGTGATCGCCCTGCCTGCGCTCGAGAACGAGGACGATGCGCGCATCGAGCTGATGATCGGCAAAACGCTGCAGACCGACTGCAACCAGCAGTGGTTCGGCGGCGAGCTGACCGCCGAGGACGTGAAGGGCTGGGGTTATACGTACTACCGGCTCACCGACGTGAAGGGGCCGGCATCGACGCTGATGGCGTGCCCGGGCCAGGCGCCGCAGCAACGGTTCGTGCAGGTGCGCGGCGACGGCCAGCTGCTGCGCTACAACAGCCGCCTGCCGCTCGTCGTATATGTGCCGGACGGCTTCGAGGTGCGCTATCGCGTGTGGCATGCGTCGAAGGACGTGCAGCACGCGGCGAAGCAGTAACGTACCGGCTCGCGCGGCTTCGGCGTCCTGCGGCTAGACGCCGCTCGCACCGACAAGCGCCGGCCATGCAGCCAGCGCGGCCTGCGCGATCGCCTCCAGATCGCGACGGCTCGCGCCGTCGCGCGCCTGGATCGACATCCCCTGTTGAACCGTCACGTAGTACCGAGCGATTGCGTCGAGGTTCGCGTGCGCCGCGATCTCGCCGGTCGCGACACCTTGCCTGAGGCGCTCGCGCAACGCTTCGACCGTGCTTTCGCGCATCGCGATCAGCGTTTGCCGGACGGTGTCGGAACGCTCGGCCGGATGCAGCGCCGACAGCACGATCAGGCAGCCGGCCGGCTTCGACCGCCGCGTGAACACGCGCGCGGTATCCATCAGGTAGTTCCGCATGGCATCGTGCGCGCTTCCGGCCTGTTCGACGCCGTCCCAGATTTCCCGTCCCTCCGTTGCGCGGTAGTGCTCGAGCGCCTGCCGGAACAACGCTTCCTTGCTGCCGAACGCCGCATACAGGCTCGGTGACGCAATGCCCATCGCGGCCGTCAGGTCCGCCATCGACGCTCCCTCGTAGCCGAGCCGCCAGAACACCTCCATTGCGCGATCCAGCGCCGCTTCCTTGTCGAAGCTTCTCGGTCGGCCCCGTTCAGCCATTGCATCCGTCCCTTCGTCGATATCTGTATCGATCGATAAAATAATTCAATTGACAGCGCCGCGCAACTTGCCACATTCTGTATCGACCGTTACATAAATAAGGAAAGGAACAAACATGAATCGACTCCAAGGCAAGCGTGCACTGATCACGGGCGGCAGCCGCGGCATTGGCGCGGCCATCGCGAAACGGCTGGCGGCCGATGGCGCGGACGTTGCGATCACTTACGAAAAATCGGCCGAGCGGGCGCAGGCCGTCGTCGCCGGCATCGAGGCGCTGGGCCGTCGCGCCGTCGCGATCCAGGCCGATAGTGGCGATCCGGTTGCCGTCCGTAGCGCGGTTGATCGTGCCGCGGAGGCGTTCGGCGGTCTCGACATCCTCGTGAACAACGCGGGGATCTTCCGCGCAGGCGCGCTGGACGACCTCACGCTCGACGATATCGACGCGACGCTGAACGTGAACGTGCGCGCGGTGATCATCGCGTCGCAGGCGGCGGCGCGGCATCTCGGGGAGGGTGGGCGCATCGTGTCGACCGGCAGTTGCCTCGCGGCGCGCGTGCCCGATGCGGGGATGAGCCTCTATGCGGCGAGCAAGGCCGCGCTGATCGGCTGGACGCAGGGGCTCGCGCGCGATCTCGGGCCGCGCGGCATCACGGTCAACATCGTGCATCCGGGGTCGACGGATACCGACATGAATCCGGCCGACGGCGAACATGCCGGTGCGCAGCGTTCGAGGATGGCGATTCCGCAGTACGGCAAGGCCGATGACGTGGCGGCACTCGTTGCGTTCGTCGTCGGGCCGGAAGGGCGGTCGATCAACGGGACCGGGTTGACGATCGATGGCGGCGCGAACGCGTAAATGCCGATGCCCGGCGTGATCTGGCCGGGCGACGTTGCGCTCGTTATCGGCAGCCGAGCCGTCGATGCTCGGTTTCCAGGTTGGCGCGCTTGTCGTAAGCCTGCAGTTCGTTGCGCGGCTTGCCGTCCGGGCCGATTCCGCGCACGACCTTTTGGCCGCGGTCGGGTGCATGCGTTACAGCATCGATGCCGGCGGCCAGTTCCCTGCAGCGTGCGTCGGAGGACGCATTTTCCGGGCGCGGTGCTGCCGCGCCTGTGATGTTGGCGATGCCCGGGCTGACGTAGTGCCGTTTCGCGTGCGCCGTGCCGGATGCGGTGCCGGTATCGGTGGCGTTCGCGGTGCCGGTCAGGGTCGAAAGCGCGGCCAGTGCCGCGATCGTTCGAATCATGGTCGGGTCCTTGGGTCCGTTGTTCATGCAAAGGTTCGGGATTCTACGCAATGCCCGGTGCGTGTCCGTGGCGATCGGGCAACGTGCGATCGCATGTCGCATGTCATGGAGATGAATCGAAGAGGACCGCCAACAGCATGCACGTGAGGCGCATCGCGCGGCCGGTCGGGAGAAGGAGTTCATTTACAAAAATGCCGGGCGTACTTACGATGAGGCCACCTCGGGCTCGCAAGAAATCGTATGCGTACAGTCGATCGAGTGATGGTTGCCGCGCTTTGCCTTGGCGTCACCGCGTGCGGCGGCGGCGACAACAATGCCGCGCCGGCAACGCAGACGGTTGCGAGCACACCTGCATCCGCCGCAGAGCCTGCCAGCGCGGCATCCGGCACGACGCCCTCGTCGACGAATCCCGACAGCCCGGCGCCGGCGGCCAGTCCGGCCGGTGCGACGCCCGGCGCCGCGCTGCCGTCCACCCAGGGGGCAAATGCCGTTCTCGTCGCTGACGTGACGGTTTTTCCGGCCGCCGACGGCAGCGATCAGGCCGGCATGCTGCAGAAGGCATTCGACAGCCTGAAGGCCGGCCAGCGCCTGGTCATCGCGCCGGGCCGCTACGTCGTCGGGCACTCGCTCGCGGTGACCGTGCCCCAAGTGGTGATCTCCGGATACGGCGCGACGCTGGTGGCCACGAATCCGGCCGACCAGACCATCGTGATGAGCGGCACCGGTTCGACGCTCGTGGGCGTGACGCTGGCCGGCACCGGCACGACGCGGCTCACGACGCCGGCGTCGACCAAGGTCGAGGTGACGGGGGCGGGCGTCCAGGTGCTTCGCGTGACGATCGACGGCGGCGCCGGTGGCGGGATCTTCGTGTTCGGCGGCAGCGGCGTTGCGATCGTCGGCAATACGGTTCGTGCGACGCTTGCCGACGGCATCCACACGACCTACGGTTCGACCAACGTGCTCGTGCAGAACAATACGGTGACGGGCACCGGCGACGATCTGATCGCAGTCGTCAGCTATGTCGGCGACGGCCACGTCAACAGCAATGTGCTGATCGACCATAACGCGGTGTCCGGCAACGCGTGGGGGCGTGGCATTTCGGTGGTAGGCGGCCAGGCAGTGACGATCTCGAACAATACGGTCGACGGCGTGCAGAAGGCGGCAGGCATCCTCGTTGCACAGGAGGACAGCTGGAAGACCTACGGCGTGTCGAACGTCGCGATCACCGGCAATGTCGTGACCAACATCCAGAATTCGAATGTGAACAACGGGTTGCTGCCGACGCAGCAGGCGGCGATCGAGCTCGACACGTGGACGGGAACGGTCACGGACGTCGCGGTGACCGGCAACCGCGTGTCCGGCTCCGGTTATGCGGGTTTCCGGGCGTATGGAAACGTGTGCTCGTTCAGCGTGACGGGCAATACGTTCTCGTCGATCGCAGGCTCGCCGATGTCGCTGCTGTCGAGCGGTTGCGCAGCGAGCCAGATCGTCGTCGATGCGAACCGGTTGGGCGACGGCAGCGTGCTGGCACGGCCGTCAGGGACGTCGGCGACGGGGACGTTTACCGTGACGGGGGCGGATGCGAGTCTTATGCCGCAGGTGCGGACGGGGGTGATGTGAGGAGCGGGGGACGGGGGGGCGCGATGCGCCCCGATCGGGCATTGTTGCGCCGGCCGCAAGTGTCAGGGCGACCGGAAAGCGGGGGACCCTGCGTCTAGGGCAAAGACGCGGGGGCTCACACCCGCGTGTTTTCTCTACTGACGGCGGGCATAGGGGGGGCACATAATAATAAGGGGGCAAATCACTCGGTCGTCCTATGGATAGGCTGTTGCCGTTTTACTGGTGGGAGACGCCCGGAAGGGGGGGCATAACCATGCCGTTCGACAGTGCCTTCGGAATCGCCGACAATCGATCGCTGCCTTCCTTCTCCATTGTCAGTTTCCGACACGTCGGAGTAGCCATGACGTATCCCACCTCGCGGTACCTTGACGGTTTTAGAGTGAGCGCGCGTGTAATTGGATTGGTCGTATTGATTTTGGGCATAGCCAACACGGCCGCCGCAGATCAGCTGGGCGACGCAGCAACAGCGTTTCAGACCATGGACTACGCAACCGCCGTCGCGTTCTGGCGCCCGCTTGCTGAGCGAGGAAACTCAAAAGCGGAAATCGGTCTGGGTAAGCTCTATGACTCGGGTTTCGGGGTTCCCAAAGATCCCGCACAAGCTACCGTTTGGTTTCTGAAAGCCGCGAATCAAGGTGACGCCGAAGGCGAATGCATCGTCGGAGAAAGATACGTGCAGGGAGCTGGCGGCTTGTTTCGCGACATTTCGCAGGGGTTGGCGCTAATGCGGAACGCTGTCGGTCATGGAAGTGCGTATTGCGCAGGACAGATCGGAGAGCTTTATCGAAATGGCCTATTTGGCGTCCACAAAGATCCTGTCGAAGCAGCCGCATGGCATCGGAGAGGGGCGGAGATGGGGGACACGCTCACTCAAGGTCGACTCGGCGCTGACTACGAGTTCGGCATCGGAGTGCTTGAGGATTCCGAGCAAGCTGCATACTGGTATCGAAAAGCTGTAGAGCAACTGCGCAAAGAGGCAGAGCAAGGCAACGTCGCCTCGCAGTTAAACCTAGGCCAGACGTACGAGTGGGGATCATGGGGCTTGGGCAGAGACAAGGCTGCGGCCTTGTACTGGTGCAAGAGGGCAGCCCAACAGAAGAGTCGCGTGGAAGATTTCGCTAAGCAATGCGTCTCACGGGTTGAGCAGGAATCCCTTGCTACCGAGTCAAAGTGACGACTTTTGTCTCGGCCGAATGGCTAATTTCGCACTTCACTTGCGGGTGATGCGAGGTCCGTAAGCCACCAATGCTTCCGGTGATTCGCGAGCGCCTACAAAAATACCTGCTCCTGTTGTTGGGCACCGAGAGGAGCAGGCGGCGTTGGGTTGTCGACGTCCATCCCCTAGCGGGCGGATGCAATGCGGATGATCGAGGCCCCTGCCTTGAGTTGGTCCAGATGATCGCCCCATGCCTTCATCATGCGCCTGCGCTCCGGCAGATATTCGGCGTGGACGTAGGCGGCTGTCACCTGATTGCGTTCGGCGTGTGCCATCTGGCGCTCTACAACGTCCCGCCCGAAGCCAAGTTCACGCAGAGCTGTCGCGGCCAGCCCGCGAAACCCGTGCCCCGTCATTCGCGACTTGTAGCCCATGCGATAGAGCGCATAGAGCATGGTGTTGTTCGAAATGTGGCTGCGGCCCTGCACGCTGTAGAACACGAAGCGATGCTGGCCGTTGAGTGCGCGGAGCTGGGCGAGCACGTCGAGCGCCTGTCGCGATAGCGGCACGATGTGCGGGTCGCGCATCTTCATGCGCTCTGGCGGCACACGCCATTCTGCGGCGGCTTCGTCAAACTCGGACCATTCCGCACGGATCATTTCCGTTGTTCGCACGAAGGTCAACGCCATCAGGCGCAGCGCGAGACGGGTGACTAGGTCGCCTTGGTAGGCGTCAATGTCGCGCATGAGCTGCGGGATCTCCGTCGCCTTGACGCGGGCCATGTGCTGTACGCCCGGACCTTTCTTCAACACCGTCTGCGCGTCGATGTCGGCAGCCGGATTCCTGGAGCATCGCCCGGTCATGATCCCGTACTGGAAGACCGCGCGAGAGCGCTGGAGAATCCGCTTCGCTGTCTCGCGCACCCCGCGCACTTCAACCTCGCGAACGATGCTCAGCATCTGCGGCGAGTCGATCTCCGCGATCGGGCGAGGGCCGATCTTCGGGAACACGTCGACCTCAAGCGAATTCAGCACCTTCTCCGCGTAGCCGTCGCTCCAGCCCGGACGCTGAGAGTCGAACCACTCGCGGGCTACCGCTTCGAACGAGTTGGCCGCTGCGATCTCTGCGGCCCGTCTGGCTTCCTTCTTCGCCTCGCCCGGATCGATGCCGGCCGCGATCTGCTCGCGTGCCTCGTCGCGCTTCTTCCGTGCCGTCGCGAGCGTGACGGCCGGATCGACGCCGAGGGCGAGCGTCTTCTGCTTGCCAAGGAAGCGGTAGGACAAGCGCCAGTACTTCGCGCCGTTCGGTTGGACGAGCAAGAACATTCCGTTGCCGTCCGTGAGTTTGTACGGGGCCGCGCTGGCCTTCGCGTTCCGTACCTGCACGTCAGTGAGAGGCATTGTTGGTATCTGTGTTGTTGGTATCGGCTGATACCAACAAAAATACCAACACTTTCTCCGGCTGTCACTGAGCAACGTTGGGTAACGATGGGCGCGAGAAGGCCGCCAGACGGGCTTGAGCGGGGAGTTTCTTGTGAATCTTGGGGGAGGTTTGGGGCTTGGCTGGTCCCCCCGACAGGAATCGAACCTGTATCTAGCGCTTAGGAGGCGCTTGTTCTATCCATTGAACTACGGGGAGAGCCATGTCCGGGCGATCGCGCGAAAAAACGCGAACCGGACGGCGATGTGGACAGCGCGCAGAGTATAGCAAACGCGCGGCGCATCGGCGGGCGGATTGCACGCCGACGCGCGTATCGTGCGGTCAGCCGCGATCAGAAATCGACGACGACGAAATCTTCCTTGCCCACGTCGCACAGCGGGCACCGCCAGTCGGCGGGAATGTCGGCAAAACGGGTGCCGGGCGCGATGCCCTCGTCAGGCAGCCCTTCCGCTTCGTTGTAGACCCACCCGCAAATCAGGCAGACCCAGCTCTGGTATTCGGTTACTTCGCTCATGTAGCGCTCGTGATAATGAAAACTCGGTAATGCCGTCCGCAGCCTCGCCCGCGGACGAAAGGCGCAATGTTACCGGAATTTCGCCGAACGCCTGCGCAACGTCGTTTTAAACGTACGCATCGCGAACAATGGGTGCCATCGCGTGCGGCGGGCTTGCAGTGTATGCTTCGTGGGCCTGTCAATCTGAAGGAGGAAACGATGCTCAACAGAAAGTGGATCGCGGGTGCGGTTTGTGTCGCGGCGCTGGCCGTGTCGACGCTCGCGCGCGCCGAAGCGCGCGTGTTCTTTGTCGAGCCGCAGGACGGCGCGACGGTGTCCAGTCCCGTGCACGTGAAGTTCGGTCTCGAAGGCTTGGAGCTCAAGCCGGCCGGCGACATGACGCCGAATACGGGCCATCATCACCTGCTGATCGACGGCAAGCCGGTGCCGAAGGGCGACGTGATCCCGGCGTCCGACCATTCGCTGCATTTCGGCAAGGGCCAGACCGAAACCGATGTGAAGCTGCCGCCCGGCCCGCACACGCTGACGCTGCAGCTCGGCGACGGTGCACACCGTTCGTACGGTCCCGAAATGAGTTCGACGATCACGGTCAACGTGAAGTAACCGCAGCATCCCGCGCCGGCGCCCGATGCGCCAGGCGTGGGACGGCAGATCGACCGGCCGCGCGCATCCGGCCGGCATTCGCCTGCACCCGGTCGCGCGCAACTCGCAGCCGGCGGCCGGTATCCAGCACCGGAAACCGGCCGCAAGCCGTACATGTCACCGCTCCATCGCACCGCGTCGACGCGGTTCGAGCGTCGCTCGCAGGGCTAGTCCGTCCGGCCATACCGGTGGCGGCGTCCGCGACCGGTACAATGGGCGCTTCCGATTCCTCTCTCCGCCGTCTCCCCATGTCGCTCTATTCCATTACCGGCGCGCAGCTCGCGTTCGGTCACGTCGCGTTGCTCGATCACGCGGATTTCTCGCTGGAAGCCGGCGAGCGCGTCGGCCTGATCGGTCGCAACGGCGCGGGCAAGTCGTCGCTGCTGAAGATCGTCGCCGGCCTCGCGAAGCCCGACGACGGGCTGGTCACGCGCCAGCAGGAACTGGTGACCGTCTACGTGCCGCAGGAGCCCGAATTCGAGCCGGGCGCGACGGTGTTCGACGCGGTCGCGTCGGGGCTCACGCACACGCGCGAACTGCTCGAAGAATACGATTCGATCGCACACCGCCTCGCGGATATACCGGAAGGCGCCGAGCACGATGCGCTGCTCGCGCGGATGAACGCGCTGCAGTCGTCGCTCGACGCGCACGACGCATGGAGCTGGCGCACGCGCGTGTCGATGACGCTCGCGCAGATCGGCCTGCCGGACGGCGACGCGAGCGTCGACGCGCTGTCGGGCGGGATGCAGAAGCGCGTCGCGCTGGCGCGCGCGCTGGTGCTGCAGCCCGACGTGCTGCTGCTCGACGAACCGACCAACCACCTCGACTTCGACGGCATCCGCTGGCTGGAAGAACTGCTCGTCGCGCAGCGCGCGGGCCTGCTGTTCATCACGCACGATCGCGCGTTCCTCGACCGCGTCGCGACGCGCATCGTCGAGCTCGACCGCGGCCGGCTGCTGTCGTACCCGGGCAATTTCTCCGCGTACCAGACCCGCAAGGCGCAGCAGCTCGAAGTCGAGCGCGTGGAAAACGAGAAGTTCGACAAGCTGCTCGCGCAGGAAGAAGTGTGGATCCGCAAGGGCGTCGAGGCGCGCCGCACGCGCAGCGTCGGCCGCATCGCGCGGCTCGAGCAGATGCGTCACGAGCGCGCGGAGCGCCGCAATTCGCAGGGCAACGTAAGGCTCGACGTCGCGCAGGGCGAGAAGTCGGGCAAGATCGTCGCGGAGCTGACCGACGTGACGAAGCGCTACGGCGGCCGTACGGTCGTCGACCGCTTCTCGACGACGGTCATGCGCGGCGACAAGATCGGCTTCGTCGGCCCGAACGGCGCGGGCAAGACCACGCTGCTCAAGCTGATCCTCGGCGAGCTGAAGCCCGACGAAGGCACGGTGCGCACCGGCACGAACCTGCAGGTCGCGTATTTCGACCAGATGCGCGCGCAGCTCGACCAGGAGAAGAGCCTCGCGGATACCATCAGCCCCGGTAGCGAATGGGTCGAGATCGGCGGCGTGCGCAAGCACGTGATGAGCTATCTCGGCGACTTCCTGTTCGCGCCGGAGCGCGCGCGTTCGCCCGTGAAGTCGCTGTCGGGCGGCGAGCGCAACCGGCTGCTGCTCGCGCGCCTGTTCGCGCGTCCGGCCAACGTGCTGGTGCTTGACGAGCCGACCAACGACCTCGACATCCCGACGCTCGAACTGCTCGAAGAGTTGCTGGCCGACTACGACGGCACGGTGCTGCTCGTCAGCCACGATCGTGCGTTCCTCGACAACGTCGTGACGTCGGTGATCGCGGCCGAAGGCGACGGCAAGTGGCGCGAATACGTCGGCGGCTTCACCGACTGGCAGATCCAGAGCGAGCGCTCGGAGCAGCTCGCGCAGCAGGAAGCCGCGAAGCGCGCGGTCAAGGAAGCGGCGCCCGTCAAGGAAGAGCCGGCGAAGAGCGCCGCGGGCCGCAATGCGCAGCGCACGGTGAAGCTGTCGTTCAACGAGCAGCGCGAACTCGATTCGCTGCCGGAGAAGATCGCCGCGCTCGAAGAGGAGCAGAAGTCGATCAATGCGCAGCTCGAGGACGGCTCGATTTTCGCGAAGGATCCGCAGGAAGGCACGCGCCTGACCGAGCGGTTCGCGGCGATCGACGACGAATTGCTCGCCGCGCTCGAGCGGTGGGAAACGCTCGAGGCGAAGCGCAAGCCGGCATAACGCGCGTCGCGCGCCGCGCGGCCGGCGATGGCCGCGCGATGATCTCGCGATTGGCGTACCACGCGGAACCAGTAAAATACCGCGCGTCCCGGGTAGCGCAGCACGCCGCGCGCCCGCTTTCGGAGCAGTCCAAGCACACCGTTGTTTCGATTCGCTTTTTTACGGAACTCAACGTTTTGTCCACGATGTTATCCACACGAGGTGTGGACAACGTCCCGATGAATGACGAAATTCAGCGCCTATGTCAACGAAGAAACCCAGCGCGGCCTATAGCGAAGCATCGATCAAGGTGCTCAAGGGTCTCGAGCCGGTCAAGCAGCGGCCCGGCATGTATACCCGTACCGAGAATCCGCTGCACATCATCCAGGAAGTCATCGACAACGCGTCCGACGAGGCACTCGGCGGCTACGGCAAGCAGATCACGGTCACGCTGCACACCGACCAGTCGGTATCGGTCGAGGACGACGGCCGCGGCATCCCGTTCGGCATGCACCCCGAAGAAGGCGTGCCGGTCGTCGAGATCGTGTTCACGCGCCTGCATGCGGGCGGCAAGTTCGACAAGGCCGCGGGCGGCGCGTATACGTTCTCGGGCGGCCTGCACGGCGTCGGCGTGTCGGTGACGAACGCGCTCGCGACGCGCCTCGACGTGACGGTCTGGCGCGACGGCAAGATTGCCGAGCTCGGCTTCGCCGACGGCGACGTCGTGAAGCCGCTGGCGACGCAGGGCGCGGGCCGTGGCGAGAAGAAATCCGGCACGCGCGTGCAGGTGTGGCCGAACCCGAAATACTTCGATTCGCCGAACCTGCCGCTCGGCGAACTGCAGCGCCTGCTGCGCTCGAAGGCCGTGCTGCTGCCGGGTGTCGAGGTCGTGCTCGTCAACGAGAAGACCGGCGAGCGCCAGACGTGGAAATACGAGGACGGCCTGCGCGGCTACCTGCTCGACGAAATGAACGGCAGCGAACTGCTGATCCCGCTGTTCGAAGGCGAGCGTTTCGCCGATTCGCGTTCGGGCGACGATACGTTCGCCGAGGGCGAGGGCGCATCGTGGGTCGTCGCCTGGAGCGAGGAAGGCTCGCTCGTGCGCGAGTCGTACGTGAACCTGATCCCGACGCCGGCAGGCGGCACCCACGAATCGGGGCTGCGCGACGGTCTCTATCAGGCGGTGAAAAGCTTCGTCGAACTGCACAATCTGCAGCCGAAGGGCGTGAAGCTGCTCGCCGAAGACGTGTTCGCGCGCGTGTCGTTCGTGCTGTCCGCGAAGGTGCTCGATCCGCAGTTCCAGGGGCAGATCAAGGAACGCCTGAACAGCCGCGACGCGGTGAAGCTCGTGTCGTCGTTCTCGCGTCCCGCGCTCGAACTGTGGCTGAACCAGCACGTCGAGCACGGCAAGAAGCTTGCCGAACTCGTGATCAAGCAGGCGCAGGCGCGCACGCGCGCGGGCCAGAAGGTCGAGAAGCGCAAGAGTTCGGGCGTCGCGGTGCTGCCCGGCAAGCTGACCGACTGCGAGACCGAGGATATCGAGCGCAACGAGCTGTTCCTCGTCGAGGGCGATTCTGCGGGCGGCTCCGCGAAGATGGGCCGCGACAAGGAGTACCAGGCGATCCTGCCGCTGCGCGGCAAGGTGCTGAATACCTGGGAAACCGAGCGTGACCGCCTGTTCGCGAACAACGAAGTGCACGACATCTCGGTTGCGATCGGCGTCGATCCGCACAGCCCGGACGACACCATCGACCTGTCGAACCTGCGCTACGGCAAGATCTGCATCCTGTCGGACGCGGACGTCGACGGCTCGCACATCCAGGTGCTGCTGCTCACGCTGTTCTTCAAGCATTTCCCGCAACTGATCGAGCGCGGCCACGTGTATGTCGCACGGCCGCCGCTGTTCCGCGTCGACGCGCCCGCGCGCGGCAAGAAGCCCGCGCAGAAGCTCTATGCGCTCGACGACGGCGAGCTGGAAGCGATTCTCGACAAGCTGCGCAAGGACGGCGCGCGCGAGACGCAGTGGAGCATCAGCCGCTTCAAGGGTCTCGGTGAAATGAGCGCCGAGCAGCTTTGGGACACGACGATGAACCCCGACACGCGCCGCCTGATGCCGATCAAGCTCGGCGAGCTCGACTTCGACGCGACCGTCGCGCGGATGACGATGCTGATGGGCAAGGGCGAGGCAGCCGCGCGGCGCGGCTGGCTCGAGGAAAAGGGCAACGACGTCGAAGCGGACATCTAAGTCCCCTGCGCGCGGCCGGGCATGACGCCCGGCCCGGCCTCACGCCACTTACGAATACGGAATTCAGATGGACGACAACACTTCCGATCTCTTTGCCAGCCCGGACGCGCCCGAGAGCGACGCGCTGACGCTCGGCAACTACGCGGAGCAGGCGTATCTCAGCTACGCGGTCAGCGTCGTGAAGAGCCGCGCGCTGCCCGACGTGTGCGACGGCCAGAAGCCGGTGCAGCGCCGGATTCTGTTCGCGATGAACGAAATGGGCCTCGGCCCGGACGCGAAGCCGGTGAAGTCGGCGCGCGTGGTCGGCGACGTGCTCGGTAAATACCACCCGCACGGCGACCAGTCGGCATACGACGCGCTCGTGCGTCTCGCGCAGGATTTCTCGCTGCGCTACCCGCTGATCGACGGGCAGGGCAACTTCGGCTCGCGCGACGGCGACGGCGCGGCGGCGATGCGTTACACGGAAGCGCGGCTCACGCCGATCGCGAAGCTGCTGCTCGACGAGATCGACCAGGGCACGGTCGACTTCATGCCGAACTACGATGGCTCGTTCGACGAACCGAAGACGCTGCCGAGCCGCATGCCGTTCGTGCTGCTGAACGGCGCGTCGGGCATCGCGGTCGGCCTCGCGACGGAAATCCCGTCGCACAACCTGCGCGAAGTCGCGGCCGCGGCGGTTGCACTGATCCGCAATCCGAAGCTTTCGCACGCGGAGTTGATGAACCTGATCCCCGGCCCGGATTTCCCGGGCGGCGGCCAGATCATCTCGAGCGACACGGAAATCGCGGCGGCCTACGAAACGGGCCGCGGCAGCCTGAAGGTGCGCGCGCGCTGGAAGATCGAGGATCTCGCGCGCGGCCAGTGGCAACTCGTCGTCACCGAGCTGCCGCCGAGCACGTCGGGCCAGAAGGTGCTCGAGGAAATCGAGGAACTGACCAACCCGAAGCTCAAGCTCGGCAAGAAGACGCTGACGCCCGAACAGCTCAACACGAAGAAGGCGATGCTCGACCTGCTCGACGCGGTGCGCGACGAGTCGGGCAAGGAAGCGGCGGTGCGGCTCGTGTTCGAGCCGAAGTCGCGCACGATCGACCAGACGGAATTCGTGAACACGCTGCTCGCGTACACGAGCCTCGAATCGAACGCGACGCTGAACCTCGTGATGATCGGCGCCGACGGCCGGCCGGGCCAGAAGGGCCTGCTGACGATCCTCGACGAATGGGTGAAGTTCCGTCAGCTGACGATGACGCGCCGTTGCCGCCATCGTCTCGCGAAGGTCGACGACCGCATCCATATCCTCGAAGGGCGGATGATCGTCTTCCTGAACATCGACGAGGTGATCCGCATCATCCGCGAGTCGGACGAGCCGAAGGCCGCGCTGATGAGCGCGTTCGGCCTCTCCGAGCGGCAGGCCGAGGACATTCTCGAAATCCGCCTGCGCCAGCTCGCGCGGCTCGAGAAGATCAAGATCGAGAAGGAACTCGAAGCGCTGCGCGACGAGAAGGCGAAACTCGAGGAACTGCTCGCGAACGAAAGCGCGATGAAGCGGTTGATGATCAAGGAGATCGAGGCCGACGCGAAGCAGTACGGCGACGAGCGCCGCACGCTGATCCAGCAGGAAAAGCGCGCGACGTTCGAGGCGAAGGTGGTCGACGAGCCCGTGACGGTCGTCGTGTCGCAGAAGGGCTGGGTGCGTGCGCTGAAGGGCCACGGGCTCGACCCGGCCGGCTTCACGTTCAAGGCCGGCGACCATCTGTACGCGGCGTTCCAGTGCCGTACGCCCGATCGCCTGATCGCATGGGGCAGCAGCGGCCGCGTGTATTCGGTCGACGTGTCGGTGCTGCCGGGCGGGCGCGGTGACGGCGTGCCGGTCACGTCGCTGATCGAACTCGAATCGGGCTCGCATCTGATGCACTACTACGCGGCGCCGGCGGATCAGCAACTGCTGCTCGCATCGAGCAACGGCTTCGGTTTCCTCGCGAAGGTCGGCGACATGGTGAGCCGCGTGAAGGCCGGCAAGTCGTTCATGACGATCGATGCCGGTGCGGTGCCGCTCGCGCCGATGCCCGTGCTGCCGAACGCGACGCAGGTCGCATGCCTGTCGAGCGGCGGCCGCCTGCTCGTGTTCGGGATGGACGAGATGAAGGCGCTGTCCGGCGGCGGCCGCGGCGTGATCCTGATGGCGCTCGACGACAAGGAAACGCTCGTGCAGGCGCTCGCGATCGATCCGGCGGGCGTCGTGCTGATCGGCACCGGCCGCGGCGGCAAGGCGCAGGACGACACGCTGTCGTATGCGGGGCTCGCGCCGCATATCGGCAAGCGCGCACGCAAGGGCCGCGCGCCGGACACGAAGCTCAAGGTCGTCAACGAGCTGCGTCCGCTGCTCGGCTGACACCGCGCACGATCGTCCGGTTTGGCCGCGATCGAAGGCCGCACCTCCGCTTCGGCGGGCGTGCGGCCTTTTCTTTTTGGACCGCGGATTCGGGTGATTCGGGTAAGCAAGCGTGGCGCTGTCACGCGGAACTTGCAAAATATTGTGAAATCGCGCCTGGGGCCTGAACCGCGCGGCGACAGGCCGGTCGAACGACGTTCGATGCCGCGTGCGACGCGGCCGTTCGCAGCACCCACCCCATCACAGGATTGCCGCCATGTCCCACGCTGTTGCCGTCGCGCTGTTTCTTCATCTGCTGGCCGTTGCCGTGTGGGTGGGCGGGATGGTCTTCGCGAACTTCTGCCTGCGTCCGGCATTGTCCGACCTGTCGCCGCAGCTCCGGTTGCCGCTGATCGAGGGCGTGTTCGGCCGCTTCTTCAACTGGGTGGCGGGTTCCGTGATCGTGATCCTGCTGTCCGGCGGTTTCCTGCTCGTGGAATTCGGCGGCGCACACGCGACGTGGTCGCTGCACGCGATGGCCGGGCTCGGCGTCGTGATGATGCTGATCTTCGGGCACATCCGCTTCGCGCTGTTTCCGCGCATCCGCCGCGCGGTGCAGGCGCAGAACTGGCCGGACGGCGCGCGCGCGGTGAACGCGGTGCGCCTGCTCGTCGTCGTGAACCTCGTGCTCGGTGTCGTCACGGTCGGCGCGGCCGTGCTGTCGCGCGGCTTCTGATCGTCCGGCGCCGGTCGGCGCCAACCGCAGGCACGCCGGCATGCGCCGCTACGCGGCCAGCATCGCGTCGAGCAGCCATGAGCCGGCCGGGCCGAGCGGCCGGTTGCGCGACCATACCGCATCCACCCGCACACGGCGCGGCCAGCCGCGCGCACGGAGTTCGCACAGGCGGTCGCGCGCGAAATGGTCGACCATCCAGCGCGGCAGCTCGGCCCAGCCGAACCCCAGCACGGCCATCTCCAGCAGCATCAGGTAGCTCGGCGCCAGCCAGTGCTGCGTGCCGACGACGATCCGGTCGTCGGCGCTGCGGCCTTCCGTTTTCACATAGGTGTTGAGGCGCAGTTCGCGCACGTCGCGCAGCGCCGCGTGCGGCACTTCCGTATCGCCGTATTCCGCAAGCGCATGCGTGCGCCCGACGAACAGCCCGATCTCCGATTCCTCCGCCACCGTCGCCGCGCCGATATCGGCCGGGTAGGCCGCGCGCGCGGCCATCAGCCCGAGTTGCGCGCGGCCCTGCTGAATCAGGTCGAGCACGTCCTCGTGCTCGGCGATCTGGCATTCGAGCTCGAGCGCCGGAAAGCGCCGTTCGAGCGTCATCAACGTTTCCTCGTAGCGCTTCGACTGGTACGTATCGGACACGACGAGCGTCAGCCGTGCTTCCTCGCCGCGAGCGAGCCGCGCGGCCGTGCGGTCGATCGCCGCGCCGGCCTCGAGCGTGCGCTGCACCTGCGGCAGCAGCGCGCGCCCGGCGTCGGTCAGCGTCGGTGCGCGCGTCGAGCGGTCGAACAACTGCACGCCGAGATCGATCTCGAGGTTCGCGATCGCCTCCGACACGGTCGACTGGCGCTTGCCGAGCTTGCGCGCGGCGGCCGTGAACGAGCCGAGCAGCGCGGCTTCGGCGAATGCGAGCAGGGTTTCGGGGGCGTGGCGCATGTGCGCTCCAGACTTTGTTATATCGGTAAAACCGATGATATCAAACTGGATTCATACGGTTGTGCCGATCAAAATAACCGACATGAATGAAGTGGCGAATCGGAGGGAACCATGAAACAGACCAACAAAACAGTGACGGAACGGCTGCTGCATGCGCTGACGTTCGAGCTGGTCGCGATCGCGCTGTGTGCGCCGCTCGGCGCGTGGCTGCTCGACATGCCGGTATCGCACGTCGGCGTGCTGACGGTGATGGTGTCGCTGATCGCGATGGCGTGGAACATGACCTTCAACACGCTGTTCGACCGCTTCGAACGGCGCGCGGGGCTGTCGCGCACGCTCGGCATGCGGATCGCGCACGCGGTCGTCTTCGAGCTCGGCCTCGTCGCGATGGTGGTGCCGGTTGCCGCGTGGTGGCTGAACGTGAGCCTCGTCGAGGCGCTGCTGCTCGACCTCGGCATCGTGCTGTTCTTCCTGCCGTACACGTTCTGCTTCAACCTCGCGTACGACGCGCTGCGCGCCCGCTGGATTGCACGCCGGGTCGCGGTGCAGGCGGGTTGAAGCCGTCCGGTGCCGATGAGTGCCGGCAGAGTCCGGCAGAGTCCGGCAGAGTGGCGGCCGCCGCCTGTCAGCGCGCGGCCCACAGCCACACGCCGCAGACAACCGCGACCGCGCCGTAGACGGCATAAACGGGCACCCTGAGGCGCGTGAAGCATAGCGTCGCGAACGCGCCCGTCAGCCAGTAAATCGGGTCGGCCGGCTCGCGATGCAGGATCTTCACGACGGCGACGACGAGAAAGCCCGTCGTCGCCGCGCGCAGCAGGCGCATCCCGTGCTCGAAGCGCGAATGGCGCTTGAGCCGGGACAGGTGGTTCTGAGCAAACACGACGAGACAACCCGACGGAATGAATAGCGCGGCCGTGGCGAGCAGCGCGCCGACCCAGCCGTCGGTCAGGTAGCCGAGAAACGGCACGACGTTCAGCAGCGGCCCCGGCGCCACGGGCGACAGCGCGAACGCCAGCGTGAAGTCGTGATCGGAGATGCCCGTGGCCGGCGAGACGAACAGCGTCTTGAGCACCGGCAGTGCGGAAAAGCCGCCGCCGAACAGCGTCATGCCGGCGCCTGCGAGGCGCGGCCACAGCAGTTGCTCCTGGTAATCGCCTGGCAGCGGCACCGCGAACAACGCGACCAGCACGCCGAGCAGCACGAGCAGGTTGCGGTCGCGTCTCGACAGCGTGAAATCGACCGCGTCGCGTTGCGTCGGCCCGGTCAGCCAGCCCGCTGCAAACGCAGCGAAAAGAATCCCGACGAAAGCGGCCGGACTATGCGCGAAAGCGAGCAGAATCGTCGACAGCGCGGCGATCGCCTGTTCGAGCCGCGTGCGCGCGAGCATGCGCAACTGCTTGACCCACGTGACGCCGATCAGCGCGGCGAGCACCATCCCGAAGTGATTGATCAGCATCGGCGCGGCAAGCGAGCGTACGAGCGGCGTGCGATAGAAGATCGCGAACAGCGTCATCAATATGGAGAACGGCAGCACGCTCGCGAGGCCGGCGACCCATGCGCCGGCGCGGCCATGCAGCGTCTGGCCGACCTGCACCGCAACATTGCAGCCGACGGGGCCCGGCACGAGCCACGCGAGCGCGACGAGATCGCCGAATACGTGCGGTTCGATGCGCTGCAGCCGTTCCACGTAGTGGCGTTCGAGTTGCGCCATCATCGAAAGCCCGCCCCACGAGATCGCTGAAATGCCGGCGACGACCTTGAACAAGGTCCATAGGGATGCCTGTGCATCTTCGACACGAGCGGTCGCTTCGACTTCGACGGTTGTCATGATTGTGGTGTTGGCGCAGGGCCGGATCTCGCGCGTGTGGACATGCCGGCGGCCCGCCGACACGTTGGCCCTCCCAATTGTCCGCCGCGCATCGTGACACCGCCATGCGCGAAAACGCTAGTTAATTAACTAAACGATCGGATTGGAACACGAAACAATTGCGGCAGTGCGCAACGCGCGCCGCGGCCGGGCCGCGGTGCGCTCAGGCGCCCGTGCTGCCGGTCGCGCGATGTGCGATGACGTTCGGATGGTCGCCGCGCACGCCGAAGCGTGCGATCAGCGCGGGAATCGCGTCGGCCGGCACCGGGCGAGAGAACAGGAAGCCTTGCGCCTCGATCTCGCCGAGCGCGGACAGCCACGTGATCTGCTCCTCGGTTTCCGTGCCTTCGACGACGACGGTCAGGCCGAGCGAGCGCGCGAGATGCACGATCGACGACACCATCACGCACACGCTGCGATCGTTCGGGATCGCCTGCACGAACGAGCGGTCGACCTTCAGCGTGTCGACGGAGAAGCGGTGCAGGTAGGACAGCGACGAATAGCCGGTGCCGAAATCGTCGAGTGCGATCCGGATGCCGAGCTTCTTCAGCGCGACGATCTTCTCGGACACGAGTTCCGGATATTCCATCATCGCGGTTTCGGTGATCTCGAGTTCGAGCCGGTTGGCGTCGATGCCGGTTTCCTGCAGCGTGCTCGAGATCGTCTCGATCAGGTCGCCGCGCCAGAACTGCACGGGCGAGATGTTGATCGCGAGCGTCAGCGTGTCGTGGCCCTCGTCGCGCCAGCGCGCGATCTGTTCGCATGCGGTGCGGATCACGAAGTCGCCGATCGGCACGATCAGGCCCGTCGATTCGGCGATCGAAATGAATTCGTTCGCGGAAATGATCCCGTGTTCGGGGTGGTCCCAGCGCGCGAGTGCCTCGAAGCCGGTGATGTAGCGGTGCGTGAGGTCGATCTTCGGCTGGTATGCGAGGAACAGCTGCCCCTCGGCGAGCGCGACGCGCAATTGCTGTTCCCAGCGCATCAGGTGGTCGGCACGGTGCGACAGGTGCGGCGCATAGAACTGGTAGCAGTTCTTGCCGGCGTCCTTCGCGCTGTACATCGCGAGGTCGGCCTTCTTCAGCAGGTCGATCTCGCTTTCGTTCGCGACGGAGTGCAGCGCGATGCCGATGCTCGCATGCAGCACGAACGAACTGCCGCGCACGTCGAACGGTTCGCCGAACATCCGGATGATCGCTTCCGCGAGCCGCACCGCGCGCCGCTCGACGTCGTCGCCCTTCATCACGACGACGAACTCGTCGCCGCCGATGCGCGCGAGCGAGCCTTCGTCGCCGACCGCATCGGACAGGCGCGATGCGGTCATCTGCAGCACGATGTCGCCGGCGTTGTGGCCGAGCGTGTCGTTGACGGTCTTGAAGTTGTCGAGATCGATGAACAGCAGGCCGAGCCGCGACAGGCTCGTCGGCATCGACACATCGTTGCGCAGCCCGCGCAGCGTCGCATAGCGGTTCGCGAGGCCGGTGAGCAGGTCGAATTCCGCGAGCTGCGTCATCTCGCGCTCGCGGCCGAGCAGCTTGCCGATCAGGCCCGTCGCGACGCCGAAGAACGCGAGCATCGCGAGCGTGATGAAGCTCGTCATCAGCAGGTAGACGTTGCGCGTGTGGTAGTAATCCGCGAATTCCTCGGTCTGCGACAGCCCGACCATCACCGCGAGCGGGTAGCCGTCGAGGTGGCGGTACGACACGATGCGCGTCACGCCGTCGATCGGGTCGATGATCGTGCCCGTCACGCGCTCGGCGATCGGGTAGACGCCCGATGCCGAAAACGCGCCCGGCGCGTTGCTGAGCGAGCCCGTGCGCCGCGCGAGCACGGCGCCCGTGTCGGACACGACCGCGATCACGCCTTCCTTGCCGATCGCCGCGTTGTTGTAGAAGTCGTTCGTGAAATAGCTCGGGTCTTCCGACACGACGACGATGCCCGCGAAGCTGCCGTCCGGGTTGTTCAGGCGCCGCGTCATCTGCAGCGTCCAGTGGCTCGACACGCGGCCGAACACGGGCTTGCTGATATAGAGGCGGTCGTCGTTGTGCGCGAGGTGGACCTTGAAGTGCTCGCGATCGGACAGGTTGATCGGCTGCGGATGGATTTCGGCGGTGTTCGCGAACAGGATGCCCTTCGCGTTGACGAGCGACACCTGGATCAGCGTGTCGCTCGGCACGACGCCTTTCTCGACGGTGCTCGCGAGATTGAAGCGCGCGGGCGACTTCTCGAACTCGAACTTGACGAAGCGGGTGATCTGGTCGACCTGGTGAATCGCCTTGACCGTATGCTGCTCGAGCGCGGAGGACAGGATCGCCGCGGACGCCGCCGCTTCCTTGTACGCGCTGTCCTTCTCGACCGATAGACGCGCGATGATTACGGCCCACAGCAGCGCAAGCGCCAGCATCCCGAGCAGCGGGATCGCGAATAGCGCACGCCGGCGCGATTTGCGCGGCGCGCGCAGCGGCCGGGTAGGCGGCGTAGGGTTGGACCGGGCGGAGCTCATCGAAGAGGGTGGCGTCCTGCTCGCGTGCGCCATCCGTCGGGATGGCGGGCTATGGTTGGGGTCGCTCCGGCGTCTGTTCGTTCGCGGGATGCGCAACCATGGACAGACCTCCGAAACAACGGATTAGGCCCGATATTACTGGCTGGAGGGTTTTTGCGATAGTTGGGCGAATCGGAGGGGCGCCGGACGGGCCGGCGCCATCGCACATCGCGAAATGTCAGTCAGGTGACCGGAACGTGCCGTCGACGACCGTGACGGCGCGGCCGCCGATCCACGTCGTGCCGTCCTCGTCGTAGCTGACGAAGATGCGGCCGTCGCGGCCGATCGCCGTGCCCTGGCGGGCCGTATACGACCTGCCGGGGCGGCGTTCCTGCCGCGTCAGCAGCCCGGCCAGCGCGGCGTTGGCGCTGCCCGTGACGGGGTCCTCGCCGACGCCGAAGCTGCCGCCCGTCATCAGGCAGCGGATTTCGAACGTCGCGGGGCCGCCTTCGGCGTGCGGCGCATAGACCGCGAGGCCGTGCGTGCCGTAGCGGTGCGTGATCGCCTCCAGCGCGGCCGGATCGGGCGACAGGCCGACGCATGCATCGGCCGACGTCAGCCGCACGACGAGCCAGGGCGCGCCGTTGTCGACCGCGCACGGTTCGGCATCCGGATCGATCGCATCGCTGCGCAACGCGGCCGCCAGCGCCGCGTAGTCCGCACGGTCGAGCGGCGTGACGCGTGCCGGCGGCGCGGCGAACGCCCAGCCGTCGGCCTGCTCGCGCAGCGCGACCCGGCCGACCCCGCACTGCTGGATCAGCCGGCCCGGCGTGCGCGGCCGCGCGCCGCTTTCGAGGAACGCGTGCGCGGTGCCGAGCGTCGGGTGGCCGGCGAACGGCAGTTCGCCGGCCGGCGTGAAGATCCGTACGCGGTAGTCGGCTTCCGGATCGGTCGGCGTGCAGACGAACGTCGTCTCCGACAGGTTGGTCCAGCGGGCGATCGCGAGCATGTCGTCGTCGCCGAGCGAATCGGCGTCGAACACCACGGCGAGCGGGTTGCCCTTGAACGGCACCGACGTGAAGACATCGACCTGCTTGAAGCGGACGAGGCGGCCGGGCATCGCGATGCGCCTGTTACGCGACTTCGGCGATCAGCTCGATCTCGACGCACGCGCCGAGCGGGATCTGCGCGACGCCGAAGGCCGAGCGCGCGTGCTTGCCCGCATCGCCGAACACTTCCGCGATCAGTTCCGACGCGCCGTTCGTCACGACGTGCTGTTCGGTGAAGTCGAGCGTCGAGTTGACGAGGCTCATCAGCTTGACGATGCGCGTGACCTTGTTCAGGTCGCCGGTGTGCGCGTGCAGCGTGGCGAGCAGGTCGATCGCGATCGAGCGTGCGGCCGCCTTGCCGTCTTCCGTCTGCAGATCCGCGCCGAGCTTGCCGGCCCAGACCTTGCCGTCCTTCTTCGCGATGTGGCCCGACAGGTAGACCGTGTTGCCGCTTTGCGCGCTCATCACGTAGGCGGCGGCCGGTGCGCCGGCGGTCGGGAGCTCGATGCCGAGCGACTTCAGTTTGTCGTAGACGTTAGCCATGCGTTCGATTCCTCGTAGAGAGTCGTGACAGGAAAAGGGTGGGATCAGAGGCGCTCGCGCAGCAGCTTGCCGAGGCGAGCTACGCCTTCCTCGATCTTCTCGGGCGGCACCGTGACGAACGACAGGCGCAGCGTGTTCTGCTGGGCATTGTCCGCGAAGAACGGCGCGCCCGGCACGAAGGCGACGTGGTTGTCGACGGCCGCGGCGAGCAGCTTCATGCTGTCGATCTGCGCAGGCAGGTTCACCCAGATGAACATCCCGCCTTCCGGGCGGTTCCACGTGACGCCTTCCGGCATGTGGCGCGCGAGCGAGCCGAGCATCGCGTCGCATTGCGCGCTGTACAGCTCGCGGATCGTCGGGATGTGCTCGTCGAGGAAGCCGTCCTTGATCACTTCGTGCGCGATGCGCTGCGTCAGCGTTGGCGTGTGCAGGTCGGTGGCCTGCTTGGCCTGCACCAGCTTGAAGTGGAGTTCCTCGGGGGCAATGATGTAGCCGATCCGCAGGCCCGGTGCGAGCACCTTCGAGAACGTGCCGAGGTGCACGACGTGGTCGGGCGCCATCGACAGCATCGTCGGCAGCGGCTCGCCGCGGTAGTTCAGCGCGCCGTACGGATCGTCTTCCAGCACCGGGAACGGGCTCGTCTGCGCGAACGCGGCGAGCGCGCGGCGGCGCTCGACGGGCAGGCGGCGGCCGGTCGGGTTCTGGAAGTTCGGCTGCGCGTACAGGAGGCGAGCGCCTTGCGTGAGTTCGGGCGTGAGGCCTTCCGGCAGCAGGCCCTGCTCGTCGGTCGGCACCTGCACGTAACGCGGCTCGTACAGCGAGAACGACTGCAGCGCGCCGAGGTAGGTCGGCGTTTCGACGAGGATCGGGCTGCCCGGATCGACGAGTGCCTTGCCGAGCAGGTCAAGCGCCTGCTGCGAGCCGGTCGTGATCAGCACCTGCGACACGCGCACGCTGTAGCGCTCGGCGATCCACTCGCGCAGCGGCAGGTAGCCTTCGGTCGCGCTGTACTGGAGCGCGGCGGCCGGCGCGTCGCGCAGCACGCGGTCGGCGGCGGCGCGCATGCGCTCGGCCGGGAACGTCGCGGGGGCGGGCAGGCCGCCGGCGAACGAGATGACCTCGGGGCGTTCCGTGACCTTCAGGATCTCGCGGATCGCAGAGCTCGTCAGCTTGCGGGCGCGTTCGGAAAGCTGCCAGTGCGGCGGATGCAGGTCGCTCGGATTCATAGTCTCCTCGTTCGGATATCGTGGTCAGTCAAGAAAGGTCGTTCGGGCGGGTCGCTTCGACGCTGCCGGGTGGGTATGCGCGAGCGCGGTCGAGCCTTCGCGGCCGGGTGGGCACAACCGATCAGGCAAAACAGCCATTATGGCGCACCTGTTCAGCCGGCGCGAGCCGGTTGCGCGGCGGTGGCGACCGCCGAGCGGCGCCCGAGCACCACGGTGGCGATCACGGCGGCCGCGAACAGCCACGTCGACGGCGTGACCGTTTCGCCGAACAGCAGCGCGGAAAATGCAATCGTGAAGAAAATCTGCAGCAGCTGCACCTGGCCGACGCGCGCGATGCCGCCCATCGCGAGCCCCGCGTACCACGCGAAGAAACCGATGAATTGCGAAAAGAGGGTCACGTAGCCGAACGCGAGCCACGTGCGCAGCGCGAGCGGGCCCGGATGCGCGGCATGCTGCATCCACGCAAGCCAGCCGACCGGCAGCACGAGGAACGGCGCGGACACCACGAGCGCCCAGCAGATCACCTGCCAGCCGCCGATCTGGCGCGCGAGGCGCGCGCCTTCCGCATAGCCGAGCGCGCCGATGCCGACCGCGACGAGCATCAGCGCGTCGCCGGCCTGCACGGTGCCGCCGCCGTCGCGCAGCGCGAACGCGATCACGAGCGCGCTGCCGGCCACCGCGCTGGCCCAGAACGCCTTCGACGGCCGTTCGTGCGACAGCCATGCCGCATACAGCGCGACGAACAGCGGCTGCAGCCCGTTGACGACTGCGCCGTGCGAGGCCGGCACGGATTTCATCGCCCATGCGGAGAACACCGGATACGCGATGATCACGCCGGCCGACGTGATCGCGAGGCTTTTCAGCTGCGCGCGGGTCGGCAGCGGCTCGCGGCGCCACCACAGCAGCAGGCCGGCCGGCACGGCGGCGGCGAGCGCGCGGCCGAGCCCGTTGAGCAGCGGATTGAGTTCGGACACGACGATGCGCGTCATCGGCAGCGTCAGGCTGAAGATCATCACGCCGATCAGGCCGAGCAGCATGCCCCGGGTTTCGCGCGAATTCATGTCGAAGGTATCTCCGGATTGCAGGGTGGTTGTAATGGACGGACTTTCAGCGCAGCGTACGTGCGCCCTGCGGCGTATCGAATTCGGCGACCAGCACGGGCGGGCCGTCGCCGGTTTTCAGGTCGAGCAGGTGGGCTGCGCCGAGCCAGTCGAGCTGCTCGCGGATGACCTCCGCGCGCGGGTGGGCGCCGTTGAGCGACTTCAGCGCGACACCGTCGTTCGGCAGCGATTCGGCCGGGTGGTGCGGGCTGTCCCACTGGATCAGCGACGGCACGAGACCGTCGCCCGCGCCCTGCCATGCGGGGAACGCGCCGTCGTCGGGCACCGTGAGGCCCCAGCTCAGGTCGCCGCGCCGCATCGCGACGACGGGCGGGATGCGGGCCGGATACTGGCTCTGCCACAGCGCGAGCTGGCGCGGGCGGTCGACGCGCGCAACCCAGTGCGCGAGAAACGGGCCCTGCGCGAGCCGGGCGTGCATCGCCGGATCGTCGAGCGCGAACAGCCGCGTGCGCGGTGGCTCTGCATCGTCGTCCGGGGTGGGGGCATCGGGGTCGATCGCGATCACTTCGAGGTAGAGCCCGCCCCATGCGCCGAACAGCGCATTATGGGTCCGCATCAGCGGGTGACGGCCGCCGCCGGCCGGTTCGATGCCGAGCGCGTCGGCGACATGGCGCACGCCTTCGTCGAGCGTGCGCGCGGCGATCACGAGATGGTCGAGTGTCAGGGAACGGGCTGGCATGAACGTCGGTCGGGAAGCGAAAGTGTCATGGTAGGCGGGCGTTGCGCCGGGCGGTTGCCGGACCGGCCGGCGCACGGGCCGCGGATCAGGCCGGCCGGCGCGGCTCCAGGTGCGGCGGGGCCGGAACGGCGGCCGCACGGTCGCCATTCCGGTCAACTGTAATCGTCGGCACCGGCACAGTAACGGTACAATCGGCGCGATAGCCTTCGGTACAGTTGGAGTTGCCGCCCCATGTCCACCGTTCCACTCGCCCAGATTCCCGTGCCGCACGATACGGCCACGCTCACGCTCGTCGACCAGCTGGTCCAGTGGGCCCGGCGGCGCATCGACGAACGCGTGTTCCGTCCCGGCATGCGGATGCCGTCGATCCGCAAGCTCGCGCTCGACAAGAGCGTGTCGCGCTTTACCGTCGTCGAGGCGTACGAACGCCTCGTCGCGCAGGGTTACCTCGACTCGCGGCGCGGCTCCGGCTTCTACGTGCGCGAGCGCACGGCCGGCCCGCTGCCTGCCGACAACGTGGCGCGCAGGTCCGAAGCCGCGCCCGTGCACAACACGATTGACGTCGTCTGGCTGCTGCGCAACATGCTGCACACCGTCAGCCCGGAAAAGGGGCCCGGTCTCGGCTACCTGCCGGGCCGCTGGCTCGACGGCGAGCTGATCACCGGCGCGCTGCGCGCGCTCGGGCGCCAGTCCGGCGCGCAGATGCTCGGCTTCGGCACCGCGCAGGGTTTCCTGCCGCTGCGCCAGCAACTGCAGACGCGCCTCGCCGAAGTCGAGATCGGCGCGACGCCCGACCAGCTCGTGCTGGTATCGGGGATCACGCAGGCAATCGACCTGATATCGCGGATCTACGTGCGGCCGGGCGACGCGGTGATCGTCGGCGATCCCGCGTGGTTCCAGATGTTCGGCCGCTTCGCGTCGCAGGGCGCGCAGCTCGTCGGGATGCCGTACACGCCGGACGGCCCCGATCTCGACGCGCTCGAGACGCTCGTGCAGATGTGGCGGCCTAAGATGCTCGTGATCAACTCGGTGCTGCAGAACCCGACCGGCACGTCGCTGTCGGCCGCGCAGGCATTCAGGATCCTGAAGCTCGCGGAGGCATACGACTTTCTCGTCGTCGAGGACGACGTGTACGGCGACCTGTGCCCGCCGAGCTATCCGGCCACGCGGCTCGCGAGCCTCGACCAGCTGAAGCGCGTGATCTACCTCGGCAGCTATTCGAAGACGCTCGCGGCGAACCTGCGGGTCGGTTATGTCGCGTGCGCGCCGGAGATCGCGAAGGCGGTCACCGACCAGAAGATGCTGGTCGGGATGACGACGCCCGAGCTCAACGAGCGCGTGCTTTACAAGATCCTGACCGAAGGGCATTACCGGCGCCATGTCGAGCGGCTGCGTGCACGGCTCGACGGCGTGCGCGACAAGACCGCGCGGATGCTCGAGCGCACCGGGCTGGGGCTTTTCACGATGCCGGCGGCCGGGATGTTCCTGTGGGCCGACACGGGCGTCGATTCGGACGCGCTCGCGGCCGCCGCGCACGAAGCGGGGTTCCTGCTGACGCCCGGCAGCCTGTTTTCGCCGCAGCAGTCGCCGTCGACGTGGACGCGCTTCAACGTCGCGAACTGCGGCGATCCGGCGTTGCCGGGGTTTCTCGCGCGTTATATCGATTCGGCGGTGCGGCGGGCGTCGTGACGTGGTGCGGGCCGCCGGCCCTTGAAATCCCGCTGCCCGTCCCCAGATACGCGCGCAAGCCGCTGGCGCCGGGCGGTCGTCCTTCGCGGGCCTGCCGGCATCGCGCGCCGGGCGCCTGCGGCACACCATTCAAGTTCAAGTAAGAGGAAACAGCATCCATGGCACACGAAACGATGAGCTTTCAGGCAGAGGTCAAGCAACTCCTCCACCTGATGATTCATTCGCTCTACAGCAACAAGGAAATCTTCCTGCGCGAACTGGTGTCGAACGCGTCCGACGCGGCCGACAAGCTGCGTTTCGAGGGGCTCGCGGACAACGCGCTGTACGAGAACGATCCGAACCTGCGCATCCGCATCGGCTACGACAAGGCCGCGCGCACGATCACGATCGACGACAACGGCATCGGCATGAGCCGCGACGAGGCGATCGCGAACCTCGGCACGATCGCGCGTTCGGGCACCAAGGAATTCTTCACGAAACTCTCCGGCGACCAGCAGAAGGACGCGGCGCTGATCGGCCAGTTCGGCGTCGGCTTCTACTCGGGCTTCATCGTCGCGGACAAAATCACCGTCGAGACGCGCCGCGCGGGCCTGCCGGCGAACGAAGCCGTGCGCTGGGAAAGCGCGGGCGAGGGCGATTTCACGATCGACGCGATCGAGCGCGCGCAGCGCGGCACGACGATCACGCTGCACCTGCGCGAAGGCGAGGACGAGCTGCTGTCGTCGCACCGCCTGAAGTCGATCATCCAGAAGTATTCCGACCACATCGCGCTGCCGATCCTGATGCAGAAGGAAGAATGGGATCAGGAAAAGGGCGAGATGGTCCTGAAGGACGAGGACGAGACCGTCAACCAGGCGAGCGCGCTGTGGACGCGTTCGAAGAGCGACGTCACCGACGAGCAGTACACGCAGTTCTACCAGCACGTCGCGCACGACCATCAGGATCCGCTCACGTGGACGCACAACCGCGTCGAGGGCCGCAGCGAATACACGCAACTGCTGTTCGTGCCGTCGCACGCGCCGTTCGACCTGTGGAACCGCGACTATCGCGGCGGCCTGAAGCTGTACGTGAAGCGCGTGTTCATCATGGACGACGCCGAGCAGCTGCTGCCGCAGTACCTGCGCTTCGTGAAGGGCGTCGTCGATTCGGCCGACCTGCCGCTGAACGTGTCGCGCGAGATCCTGCAGGAAAGCCGCGACGTTAAGGCGATCCGCGAAGGCGTGACGAAGCGCGCGCTGTCGATGCTCGAAGAGCTCGCGAACGCGGAAGAGGATGCCGGCAAGGAAAAGTACAAGACGTTCTGGGGCGCGTTCGGCCAGGTGCTGAAGGAAGGCCTCGGCGAGGATCACGCGAACCGCGAGCGCATCGCGAAGCTGCTGCGCTTCGCATCGACGCACGGCGACACCGACGCGCAGGACGTGTCGCTCGCCGACTACGTATCGCGCATGAAGCCCGAGCAGAGCAAGATCTACTACGTGACGGCCGATACGTGGCAGGCCGCGAAGAACAGCCCGCATCTCGAAGTGTTCCGCAAGAAGGGCGTCGAGGTGCTGCTGCTGACCGACCGCGTCGACGAATGGATGCTGTCGTTCCTCAACGAGTTCGACGGCAAGCCGCTCGCGAGCGTCGCGCGCGGCGACCTCGATCTCGGCGAACTGAACGACGAAGAGAAGAAGGCGCAGGAACAAGCGGGCGAGGCGATCAAGCCCGTCGTCGAGAAGATGAAGGAAGCGCTCGGCGACAAGGTGAAGGAAGTGCGCGTCACGTTCCGCCTGACCGATTCGCCGTCGTGCCTCGTCGCGGACGACAACGACATGAGCGGCTACCTGCAGCGGATGCTGAAGGCGGCCGGCCAGAACGCGCCGGCGATGCAGCCGATCCTCGAGATCAACCCCGAGCATGCGCTCGTGAAGCAGTTGAACGCCGACAGCGCCGATTTCGGCGACTGGTGCCATCTGCTGTTCGACCAGGCGCTGCTGGCCGAAGGCGGCATGCTCGACGATCCGGCGAGCTTCGTGAAGCGGACCAACGCGCTGCTGCTGTCGCGCGCCGCGTGAACGCACGCATGCGATTCGACGGCGGTCAGGCCGGCTGGCGCGAGACGCCGCGGCCTGGCTGCACGCTCGACCAGCGCGACTGGCTGACGCGCGGCGGATCGCTGACCGCGCATCTCGCGCGGCTCGGCCGCGTGAACGTGCGCGTGACGCGCGAGGCCGTCGACGGTCCGTGGTTCGACGAGCCCGACGCGCTGGCCAGTTCGCCGCGCGCACCGATGTGGGTGCGCGAGGTGCTCCTGTCGGTCGACGGAACGCCGTACGTCGCTGCGCACAGCATCGCGCCGCTCGCCGCAAGCAAGGGCGTGTGGCAGGCAATGCGGCGGCTGCGCACGCGGCCGCTGGCGGAGCTGCTGTACAGCGATCCGCAGGTCGAGCGCTCGGCGCTCGTCAGCCGGCGCGTGATTGCCGGCCATCCGCTGTATGCGCTCGCGAGCCATGCGCTGCAGGGCGCGCGCGCGCCGCATGCGTTCGTGGCGCGGCGCTCGGTGTTCCAGCGTCACGGCAAACCGTTGATGGTCACCGAGTGCATGCTGCCGGCGCTGTGGCTTCATCTCGACGTGCACGGCGACGGGCCGCGCTCGGGTGGCCAGGACGGAGGCGCGTGATGCTGCAGGGCTTCGGGCCGGTGGTCGGGCCGCATACGCATACGATGATCCTCGGCAGCTTTCCGGGCGAGGCGTCGCTCGATGCCGCGCAGTATTACGCGCATCCGCGCAACCAGTTCTGGAAGCTTTTGGGTGTCGTGCTCGATGAACCCGAATTGCATGAGCTTGCGTATGAAGCGAGGCTCGAACGCGTGTTGAAACACGGCATCGGTATCTGGGACGTGCTCGCCGCGTGCCATCGCGAAGGCAGTCTCGATTCGGCGATCCGTAACGCGAAACCGAACGACTTCGATGCATTGCGCGAGCATGTGCCGCGGCTGAAGAGGGTGTGCTTCAACGGGAAGACGGCGGGGCGGTTTGCCGACGTGATCCGTGCCGCAGGTTACGAAACGCTCGTATTGCCTTCTTCGAGTCCGGCCCATGCGGCGCTTTCGTTCGATCAAAAGCTGTCGCTCTGGCGAGAGATTCTTTCCTGAGGTCGGCTTCTCAAAGCGAGGGGCACCGGATGATGCGTCGCGAACCTTCAGTGCCGTTCGACTTCTCCGCGCCGAACGGCCGGTTGCGAAATCGAAAGGAGCGGCAACAGACAAGCCGAACCTGATGCTACCGCGCCGCAACTCGACTCCACGGGTCAGGGCTTCACATCGCCTTGCCTGGCGCCCATGGCCGCGGCAATGCGACTTTGCGCAGCGACGAGTTGGTCATCGGTGGTCGCCACCAGCCACAGACGTGCGTGCTCCTCGAGCCGACGATTGTGGTCCTTCAATGGACCCATTGCGGCAGCGGCCTTCCAGACCACCGGGCCGATTCGGCTACTCCTGCCCGACGGCGCGCCTACCAGCAGGCAGTAAGGTCCCAGCGGAAGCGATACGAACGGAAGTGCCGGACTGGCGATCACGCGCCAGTCGATGAAGGGGGTATCGCTGATCAGCAGCGGCGTGGGCAAGCCGTAGAGCACACTGAAATCGTACAGCGCCAGCTGCTCTCTCATGCCGACGTAGATTCGCCGGATGTCGTCGACAACCGCCGCGCGGATCTCGTCCTCGAACATGGGTTCCTGCGCGTAGCGGGCAAATGCCTTTCGAGCCTCCCGCTGATACGCGCTGAACAGGCCGATCTCCACGCAGTCCTGCACTGCGCGCTGAACCTCCGCTACGGAACCGGCTTCCTCTGGCGTGCCCAGCTGCGCAGCCCGCAAAAAGCGGGCAAGTCCCGACTCGTGGATCGCAGGACCATCCGCGGATGCATCGTCGTCAGCGTTCTTACCCAGGGGCACGTAGACATATTTCTCGGCAGCGAAATGCGATTTCTTGCCTTCATCGAACTTGATTTCGCCATCGACGCAGTCCAGATAGCGAGTCCCGATTCGGCCGTGCTCCCAAACCCAATTTTTCAGGAACGGGCGTAGTGGATGTTGTCTGTCGTGATCGGCCATTGAAACCTCCAGGTTTTCCAGTATGAGCCATTCCGGCAACTCGCCGTACACCCCGTACTGTCGCGAGGACCCGCGCTACAAGGCGAGCGTGCCCAGCTCCTCATAAGTACGATGCAGCCCGACCTTGACGCGCTGCCGCTCCAGCTCCAGCAAACCGAGCCCGGTGGCAGCGCGGTCGGGACGATTGACCGCCGCCCAGAAGCTCGCGCTTTGTCGATCGATCTTCTGCATCGTCGTATCGGGCAGGCGGCGCAGCGTAATCACGCTGGCGCCAAGGGCTTCGGCCCTCTCGCGTTCGCCGGATGCCTCCAGAATCTCGAAGCGATCACCGCGGACTTCATTCAGCACCAGCACCAGCACCAGCTTGATTCGTCCGCCGAATTCGTCGAGCCACTGCTGCAGCAGATCGACCGAATCGCGTTCAGTGTCCATCACGTGCCATTAGGTCAACGCGAGGCCGTGTTCCTCGGCAAAATCGAATACGTCCGAATCGTCGAGCCACCTGGCGAGCGACTGCCGCGTTTGGGCCGCGAGGTCGACCAGTATGCGCCTCTGCGGATCTTCGAGCGCCGATTCCATGACGGGATCGAGACTGTCATGCTGGTCGAGCACGGCAGGCGCGGCAAAATCGGCATAGAACCGCAGTAGCGCGCCGTGCGATCGGTCGGTGTCGAAGCCCATGAAGGGCATGCTCCGATCGATGAAATACTGGGCCAGCACGCGGGCGGCGAGCGATTTGCCGACACCGCCTTTTTCCCCGCCAATGAAGCGGATGTGACTCAGGCTTACGAAATCCCGCGTGATGGAGCAGGTATGGTCGGAGCGGATGTTGGCGGGCTTCGATGACGTTACGGCGCAGCAGGTCACGTCGAAAGAAAACGCGTGCGCGGCAGCAGCATGCTGTCCGATCAACGCCTGTGTCAAACTGAACAAAATAGCGACCAGTTCCGGCGGCTGCTCGGCACGGTGCTCGGCGAGCACGGGCTGCACGAGCTTATGTACGATGCGCGGCTCGAGCGCGTGCTGACGCACGGGGGGTATCTGGGACGTGCTGGCCGCGTGTCATCGCGAGGGCAGCCTCGATTCGGCGATCCACAATGCGGAGCCGAACGATTTCGATTCGTTAAGGGAGCATGCGCCGTTGCTGAAGCGCGTGTGCTTCAACGGCAAGACGGCAGGGCGGTTTGCGGACGTGATAGGCAGGGCAGGTTACGAAACGCTCGTGCTGCCTTCGTCGAGTCCGGCCAATGCGACGCTGTCGTTCGAGAAGAAGCTTGTGCAGTGGCGAGAGATACGCCTTTGACAGCGTTGCGCCCGGGGGAGGGGCGACGACCTAACGTGGTGTTTGCTGCGCAGCATTCAGGGTTCTTGCGGAATCCGAACGATGACGCGATGCGCGGTACAGAATCTGTATTAAAAAGAACGGCAACAGGACAGCGCCTGGTTGTCCTGCCGAGGGCTTGAAAACGAAGAAGAATGATAGCGCGGGAAGAAGCCACACCAACGCCATGACTGCATAGTCTGCGCGTCCGAGTGCGTTTGTTTTTTGGTCGTAATTGCACAGATAAACAATGGCGAGAAGCAACCACGCGAGATCATAGTAGACGAGGTAGGGTTGGGTGAGCAGCGTCGCAATGATTGCCGCAGCCGAGCATAGATCGGAATGTTTCCTCCGCACCCATAAAACAGAAGTTGCAAGGACTGCCGGTATGGCGATTGCTGCCTGAATTGCAAATGCAGTTGGCAGGCTTGTGCCCAGCCGTCGTGAAACGGCAAACGGGGTTGGCATCGCGTTCCAAATTCCGCCTGCGTTGTTCGCCAATATCAAGTGGCTGAACCACGATAGCGTGTGAAAAAAACGGGCCCACAGTGGCAATCCGAACACCAAAACGCTGACCGCGCAGAAGAGCGTGGCCGTGACTGCCATTGCGCAAATTGCCCGGAAATGTCCGCCGCAAATGAAGAGCAAAGGGAAAAGGAGCGCCAATTGCGGTTTGATGACGAGCATTCCGGCGCATATGCCCGCGATGATCGGTCGTCGCTCAAGCAGCCCTAGCGCGCCAGCCGCGAACGCCAAGGTGAGCAAGGAATTTTGGCCGCAGACCGTCACGACCCAGATACCCGGGAAGGCGATTAGCGTGATCCATGGCAGTGGACTGTTTTTCATCGCAGGTGCACAAGCCATCAACGCACATCCGATGCTGATGCAGACGAACAGACCGTACGATGCGATGTAGGGCAGCAGGGCCAGCGGATAAATCAGCAACTGGAAGGTCGGAGGATAAACCCAGGGCGCCGATATTTGCGCTGGCGAAAAATCCGGCAGCAGTCCAGCTTCCGCCGAAAATAGCTGGTGGAGATCAAAGGCTGCGAGCGGTCCGCTATGGAGGGAAACGAAAGACGCGCTCCAGAAAACCCGGAAGTCGATTCCTGGAGGAGGCACGCCAGGAATATGGAGAACCCAGCAGGAAAATGCCCAGATACCCAGCAAGATGAGTTGAAACAACAGAATGGCCGCGCTGTATAAGACGAGCCGCTCTTTGGAGGGCCGTCGCTGGCCACCTAGCGGTGCGTTGTCCGTCACTGTTTGAGCCATGACCGCTACGAGCCTCTCCCCGGATGTCGTTTCAGTTTGACATATGTCGGGCCGGCTGGAGGGGTTTTTATTGCAAGAAAGTAACTCATTGTTCATGTGCCCGGATATCGCATGCAAAGGGCACCCTGGTTTCCGAGGTTGTCGTATCAGCAGTCAAATTAGCCAAAACATCAATGAGTTCGGGCGATTGCCAGGCGCGGTGCTCGTCGAGTCCGGCGAATGCGATGCTGTCATTCGAACGGGGAAGCTTGTGCAGTGGCTGCGCTGCTGAACGACGCGGAAATGGAAAGCTGCGCGTGAAGGTAGTGCAGCCCGCCGTTGGTGGCCAACGCGAAGCTTTCGTAGTTCTGCTGTACGGTGCTGAGGTTGTTGACAGGCGCGGATCGATTACGGCGTATTTCCGGGGACGCAGGCTTGTTCGAACATGTTCGCAACGATTGCCGTACGCGAAGCCATCAGCCGGATGACGGGGCTATCGCCATGCGCTATCGGCCAATGTGCTTCTGGTGCTGCGACGCAGGCCATTGCGTCGGAACGGCGGACATGGGGCCTCCGAAGGGCCGCCACCCTGCACCAATGCTATCCTCTCGTCCGCTCATCCGGCATCACCCAAAGAGATTCAATCATGACCCGACTGATCAAGCGCGCGTCCGCCGAGGCGCGTGCGTTCAAGCAAGGCAAGCCGTCCTCCTACAACGGCTCCGAAAAACTCCAGCCGCCGCGCGTGAAGCGCCGCCCGGAAATCGACGAACACGACGACGTGCCCGTACTCGAAGCGCCGCGCAAGCCGCGCTTCGCACCCGTTACGTTCTCCGAAGAGGGCGGCGTGCGCTTCCTGCACTTCGGCACCGAGTGGGTGCAGGGCGCGATGCGGATTTCGAAGCCGCTGCATATCGAACTCGAATACGCACAGCAGATGATGGCGTGGCTGCTGTTCCTCGAAACGCCCGAGCGGATCGTCCAGCTCGGCCTCGGCACCGGCGCGTTGACCAAGTTCTCGCACCGCTTCCTGCCGCACGCGAAGGTCGAGGCCGTCGAGCTGAACCCGGCTGTGATCGTCGCCGCGCGCACGATGTTCGCGCTGCCGTCCGACGACGCGCGCCTTGCCGTACATGAAGCCGATGCCTGGGATTTCGTCAACGATCCGGCCAACCGCGGCACGACGGGCGCGATCCAGATCGACCTGTACGACGCGACCGCGCGCGGCCCGGTGCTCGACAGCGTCGCGTTCTACCGCGCGGTGCGCGGCTGCCTCGCCGACGCAGGCATCGCGACGATCAACCTGTTCGGCGATCATCCGAGCTTCGTGCGCAACATGAAGCACCTGAACGCGGCGTTCGATCATCGCGTGATCGCGCTGCCCGAGGTGCACGACGGCAACCGGATCGCGATCGCGTTCTCGGGCCCCGCGCTCGACGTGCCGTTCGCGCAGCTCGACGCACGCGCGAAGCTGATCGAGGACACGCTGAAGCTGCCCGCGCGCAAGTGGGTGAAAGCTTTGAAAGAAACGATCGGCGCACGCGATACCTCGTTCGCGATCTGACGCTTCACGCACCGGCGGCATGCCGGTGCAACCGCGCGACAAGGGGCGGATCACCTCGGGTTCGCCCCCGCTTGACCGCGTGCTCGCGGCTCCTATACTGGCGCGAAGCCAGCGGAGCCGCAGCCTGCCCGTTTTGCCGCTCCTCTCGCTGCCGTACCCGCTCACAAGATCGATAACCGGGAAAGATGAGGAGACGTCATGGCTCACGATGCCGACGCCAACCGGGCCGCCAAGCGCTGGCTCTGGCTGCTGGTGCTGCCGTTGATCGCGATGGTCTGGGTGCCGTCGTACAACAAGATCGACCCGCAATGGTTCGGTTTTCCGTTCTTCTACTGGTACCAGCTGCTGTGGGTCTTCATTAGCGCGGCGATCACCGCGTTCGTGTACTTCAAGACCAGGAACGCGTGGAAGGCGAGCGGCCCGCAGGGAGGTGCGCGATGAATCTCGGCGCAACCTTCGTCTTCGTCCTGCTGTTCATCGGCGTCACGATCATCGGTTTCCTGGCCGCGAACTGGCGGCGCGGCGATCTCGCCCATCTCGACGAATGGGGCCTCGGCGGACGCCGCTTCGGCACGATCGTCACGTGGTTCCTGCTCGGCGGCGACCTCTACACCGCATATACGTTCGTCGCGGTGCCCGCGCTCGTGTTCGGCGCCGGCGCGATGGGCTTCTTCGCGCTGCCGTACACGATCCTGATCTATCCGTTCGCGTTCGTCGTGTTTCCGAAGCTGTGGAGCATCGCGAAGCGGCACGGTTACGTGACGGCCGCCGACTTCGTCAACGCGCGCTACGGCAGCCGGATGCTCGCACTCGCGATCGCGGTGACGGGCATCCTCGCGACGATGCCGTACATCGCGCTGCAGCTCGTCGGCATCGAAGTGGTGATCGGCGCGCTCGGTTTCGACACGACCGGCTTCGTCGGCGACCTGCCGCTGATCATCGCGTTCGCGATCCTCGCCGCGTACACGTACACGTCGGGGCTGCGCGCGCCCGCGATGATCGCGATCGTGAAGGACATCCTGATCTACATCACGATCGCCGCGGCGATCATCGTGATTCCCGCGAAGCTCGGCGGCTTCGGGCAGATCTTCGGTCACGTGCCGCCCGCGAAGCTGCTGCTGAAGGCGCCGGACGCGGCGAGCCTGAACGGCTACAGCGCGTACGTGACGCTCGCGATCGGCTCGGCGCTCGCGCTGTTCCTGTATCCGCACTCGGTCACGGCGATCCTGTCGTCGTCGTCGGGCAACTCGATCCGCCGCAACATGGCGATGCTGCCTGCGTATTCGTTCGTGCTCGGCCTGCTCGCGCTGCTCGGCTACATGGCGCTTGCGGCGGGCGTGAAGGACATGCCGCAGTACGCGCCGTACTTCAAGGCGTTCGGCCCGAACTTCGCGGTGCCCGCGCTGTTCCTCGAGTATTTCCCGTCGTGGTTCGTCGGCGTCGCGTTCGCGGCGATCGGCATCGGCGCGCTGGTGCCGGCGGCGATCATGTCGATCGCAGCCGCGAACCTGTACACGCGCAACATCCACCGCGAGTTCATCAACCGCAACATGACGCACGACCAGGAGACGCACGTCGCGAAGCTCACTTCGCTGATCGTGAAGGTCGGCGCGGTCGCGTTCATCCTCGGGCTGCCGCTGACCTACGCGATCCAGTTGCAGCTGCTCGGCGGGATCTGGATCATCCAGACGCTGCCCGCGATCGTGCTCGGCCTGTACACGCGGCTGCTCGACCATCGCGGCCTGCTGATCGGCTGGGCGGCCGGCATCGTGTGCGGCACGTGGATGGCAGTGTCGCTGAAGCTCGCGAGCTCGATCTTCACGATCCACCTGTTCGGCCTCGCGATTCCCGGCTACGCGGCCGTGTGGTCGCTGATCGTGAACCTCGTGGTGTCGATCGTGGTGAGCGTACTGGTGCGCGCGATGGGCATGGCGCATGCGGAGGATCGCACGCGGCCGGAGGATTATCTCGACGTCGTCGAAGGCTGACGCGGGCGGTGCGGCGGCCGCCTGCCGCGGGTCGCGCGACGCAACAACGAAAACGCCCGCCACCGTGAGGTGGCGGGCGTTTTTTAAGTCAGCCCTGCGCGCGTTTCGCGAGTTCCTCGCGCTGCGACAGATCCTCGACGTTGACCATCCAGTGCACGCCGAAACGGTCCTTCGCCATCCCGAAGCCGAGCGCCCAGAACGTCTTGCCGAACGGCATCGTCACTTCGCCGCCGTCGGCGAGCGCATCGAACAGCTTCTTGCCTTCCTCGACCGTCGCCGGGTTCAGCGACAACGAATAACCGGCGTGCGTGCCTGCCGGCTGGCTGCAGTCGCCGTCCGAGCACATGATCATCGAGTCGCCGATCGTGAAGCTCGCATGCATCACCTTGTCGGCCATCTCGGGCGTGATCGCGTGTTCGGGATTCGGCGGCGCATCCTTGAAGTGCATCTTGAACATCGTCTTCGCGCCGAGCGCCTTTTCGTAGAATCGAAGGGCTTCGTCTGCGCGGCCGTAGAACGTCAGGTACGGTTGGACTTGCATCGTTGTCTCCTGTGATGGGCCGGGCCCGCGCGTCGGCGCGGGTTCGGCGTCGGGCAAGATCGACTGGGAAAGGGCGCGTCGAGAGCCGGCCGGCGCACCCGTGACGTGGATTGTAGTGCGCGTGCTTGACGATGGAATGAAAAATAAAACGGCCGCGAACATGACGTTCGCGGCCGTTTGCGGCGCGCTTGCTGACGGCTGGTGTCAGTGTTGCTGACAGCCGCTGACGCCGGTCGCGGCTCAGCGCAGCGCGTCGATCAGCTTCTCGAGCTTCACCGCATCGGCGGCGAACACGCGGATGCCTTCGGCGAGTTTTTCGGTTGCCATCGCTTCGTCGTTCAGCTGGAAGCGGAACGATGCCTCGTCGATCGCCACGCGTTCGGACGGCTTGTCCTGCAGCGCTTCCGGCGACAGCTTGCGCGAAACCGTCTCGTTGCTGTCCTGCAGCTTCTGCAGCAAATCGGGACTGATCGTCAGCAGGTCGCAGCCGGCGAGTTCGATGATCTGGCTGGTCGTGCGGAAGCTCGCGCCCATCACTTCGGTGTTGTAGCCGAACGTCTTGTAGTACGTATAGATGCGGCGCACCGACTGCACGCCCGGATCGTTCGCACCGCCGTCCTTCGCTTCATCCCATTCCGCGCCGGCCTGCTTCTTGTACCAGTCGTAGATGCGGCCGACGAACGGCGAGATCAGTTGCGCGCCGGCTTCCGCGCACGCGGCCGCCTGCACGAGCGAGAAAAGCAGGGTCATGTTGCACTTGATCCCTTCCTTCTGCAGCACCTCGGCCGCGCGGATGCCTTCCCACGTCGACGCGAGCTTGATCAGGATGCGCTCGCGGCCGATGCCGGCTGCTTCGTACAGCTTGATTAATTCGTGCGCCTTGTCGATCGAGCGCTTTGCGTCGAACGACAGGCGCGCGTCGACCTCGGTCGATACGCGGCCCGGGATCAGCTTCAGGATCTCGGTGCCGAACGCGATCAGCAGGCGGTCGATGATGAAGTCGGCGCTTTCGTTGCGATGATCGCGGACGGTTTTCTCGAGGATCGGCTTGTACGCATCCTTCTGAACGGCCTTCAGGATCAGCGACGGGTTCGTGGTTGCGTCCTGCGGCTTGTATTGCGCAAGCTGCTGGAAGTCGCCCGTGTCGGCGACGACGGTCGTGTACTGCTTCAGCTGGTCGAGTGCGGTAGTCATGGCGATTCGGAAGAAGGGCGCGGGGCGCCGGGTTCTCACGGGCCGCGCGAGCGCGGCGGCGAAGCGAAGCGGCGCCGGGCGCCGCTTTCGATCCATCATTTTAGGCCCGATTCGTGTCGGGCACGTTTTGGCGTGCCCCGGGGCGGGCACGGCAACCGCCGCAGCGGGCGTCGAGCCGTGTCACGCCGGGCGTCGCGCGTTCAGGATCACCTGCGTGACGATCCCTGCGACGAGCCCCCAGAACGCCGAGCCGATCGACAGCAGCGTGAGGCCCGACGCGGTGACCATGAACGTGACGAGCGCGGCTTCGCGCTGCTTCATGTCCTGCATCGCGTTCGCGAGCCCGCTCATGATCGAGCCGAACAGCGCGAGCGCGGCGACCGACACGACGAGCGCCTTCGGCAGCGCCGCGAACAGCGCGGCGATCGTCGCGCCGAAGATCCCGGCGATCAGGTAGAACGTGCCGCACCACACGGCGGCCGTGTAGCGCTTTGCGTGATCCTCATGCGCTTCGGGGCCGGTGCAGATCGCGGCGGTGATCGCCGCGAGGTTCACGCCGTGCGAGCCGAACGGCGCGAGCAGCAGCGACGCGAGGCCGGTCGTCGCGATCAGCGGCGACGACGGCGTCGGGTAGCCGTCCGCGCGCAGCACCGCGATGCCCGGCACGTTCTGCGACGCCATCGCGACGACGAACAGCGGAATGCCGATGCTGACGATCGACGCGATCGAGAATGCGGGCATCGTGAACACGGGCTGCGCGAGCGCGATGTGGAACCGGCTGAAGTCGAGCAGCCCGAGGCCGCCGGCCACCGCCGTGCCGACGATCAGCGTCGTTACGATCGCATAGCGCGGCGCGAGCCGCTTGACGATCAGGTACGTGAAGAACATCGCGAGCACCAGCGCGGTCTGGAACTGCGCGGCGCGGAAGATCTCGATGCCGATCTCGAACAGGATGCCCGCGAGCAGCGCGGCGGCGATGCCGGCCGGAATCCGGCGCATCAGCGTGTCGAACAGGCCGCTCACGCCGATGGCTGTCAGCAGCAGAGCACACACGACGAACGCGCCGATCGCCTCGGCGTAGGGCACGCCGGGCAGCGACGCGATCAAGAGCGCGGCGCCGGGCGTCGACCACGCGACGACGACGGGCGCGCGAAAGCGCAGCGACAGGCCGATCGTCGTCAGCGCCATGCCGATCGACAGCGCCCAGATCCACGACGAGATCTGCGCATCGGTGAGGTGGGCGGCGCGGCCGGCCTGGAACATCAGCACGAGCGAACTCGTGTAGCCCGTCATCATCGCGACGAAGCCGGCGACGAGCGCCGAGACGGACGTGTCGGCGAAAAAGCGGCGGCCGCCGGCGCGGCCTGCGCTCGCGGTGGGCAAGGGGTTCATGCTATCTCCGGGAGGAGGCCGCGTGGACGCGGCCTTCGTGTCTGCTGGTTGGATTCGTTACTTGCTGAGTGCGCGCATCGCGGTTTCGAGGCCCGCGAGCGTGAGCGGATACATGCGATGGCCGAGCAGGTCGCGGATGACCGCGACCGACTGCCGGTATTCCCATAGCCGCTCGGGCTCGGGGTTCAGCCATGCATGATGGGGGAACTGGTCGGCGAGGCGGCGCAGCCACACGGCGCCGGCTTCCGGGTTGTTGTATTCGACCGAGCCGCCGGGCTGCAGCACTTCGTACGGGCTCATCGTCGCGTCGCCGACGAAGATCAGCTTGTAGTCGGGCGTGAACTTGTGCAGCACGTCCCACGTCGCGGTGCGCTCCGAGTGGCGGCGGCGGTTGTTCTTCCACAGGTGGTCGTACACGCAGTTGTGGAAGTAGAAGAATTCCAGGTGCTTGAATTCGGCCTTCGCGGCCGAGAACAGCTCTTCGGTGCGCTTGATGTGGTCGTCCATCGAGCCGCCGACGTCGAGCAGCATCAGCACCTTCACGTTGTTGTGGCGCTCGGGCACCATCCGCAGGTCGAGCCAGCCGGCGTTCGCGGCCGTGCTGCGGATCGTGCCGGGCAGGTCGAGTTCCTCGGCCGCGCCTTCGCGCGCGAAGCGGCGCAGCCGCCGCAGTGCGACCTTGATGTTGCGCGTGCCGATCTCGACCGAATCGTCGTAGTCGCGGTATGCGCGCGCTTCCCACACCTTCACCGCGGTGCGGTTGCCGTTCGACGGGCCGCCGATGCGCACGCCTTCCGGGTTGTAGCCGCCGTGCCCGAACGGCGACGTGCCGCCCGTGCCGATCCACTTGTTGCCGCCTTCGTGGCGCTCCTTCTGCTCGTCGAGCAGTTCCTTCAAGCGCTCCATCAGCTTGTCGAGCCCGCCCATCGCTTCGATCTGCGCCTTTTCCTCCGGCGACAGCTCGCGCTCGAGGCGCTTCTCGAGCCAGTCGAGCGGAATGTCGAACGCCTCGGACGGCAGCGCGGACACGCCGTGGAAATACGCGCCGAACGCCTGGTCGAACTTGTCGAAGTACTGCTCGTCCTTGACGAGCGTCATCCGCGCGAGGAAGTAGAACGCGTCGATCGACGGCGAGATCAGCCCGGCCTTCAGCGATTCGAGCAGCGTCAGGTATTCCTTCACCGAGACGGGCAGCTTGGCTGCGCGCAGCGCGTAGAAGAAATTGAGCAGCATGGCCGGGCCTTCGCGGGTGGGGGATTACCGGTTGTGCCGGTTCATGTAGACGAGCCGTTCGAGCAGGCTCAGGTCCTGCTCGTTCTTCAGCAGCGCGCCCGCGAGCGGCGGCACGATCTGCTTTGCGTCCGTGCCGCGCAGCGCGTCGGCCGGGAGGTTCTCGGCGAGCAGCAGCTTCAGCCAGTCGAGCAGTTCGGACGTCGACGGCTTCTTCTTCAGGCCCGACACGCCGCGCAATTCGAAGAAACTCTCGAGCGCCGCGCGCAGCAGCTCCTCGCGGATGTCGGGGAAGTGGACCGCGACGATCTTCTGCATCGTCGACGGGTCGGGAAACTGGATGTAGTGGAAGAAGCAGCGGCGCAGGAACGCGTCGGGCAGCTCCTTCTCGTTGTTCGACGTGATGATGACGAGCGGGCGGTGTTTCGCGCGTACCGTCTCGCGCGTCTCGTACACGTGGAATTCCATCCGGTCGAGCTCGCGCAGCAGGTCGTTCGGGAATTCGATGTCGGCCTTGTCGATCTCGTCGATCAGCAGCACGCTCGGGTGCTCGGCATCGAACGCCTGCCAAAGCACGCCCTTGACGATGTAGTTCGAGATGTCCTTCACGCGCTCGTCGCCGAGCTGCGAGTCGCGCAGCCGCGACACCGCGTCGTATTCGTACAGGCCCTGCTGCGCCTTCGTCGTCGACTTGATGTGCCACTGCAACAGCGGCATGTCGAGCGCGGCGGCCACTTCCTCGGCGAGCATGGTCTTGCCGGTGCCGGGCTCGCCCTTGATCAGCAGCGGGCGTTGCAGCGTCAGCGCGGCATTGACCGCGAGCTTCAGATCGTCGGTGGCGACGTAGTGCGAGGACCCTTCGAAACGCATGGCGGCGCTCTTCTTTCTCGGGAAAAAAACCCAGTATAAGTCAGAAGGGCTGTGCGGTTGGGCCGCGCCCGCGTATCGTAGCGGGGCTGTGGCGGGGCGGACCGGGGCGCCTGGTGGACGCGTTCCCCGCCGACGCGGTACAATCTGGCCGTTTTTTTTGGCCTGCGTGGCGATCCGATAAGCAAAACGGCGCGGGCCGTTGCCGCTTAGGCGCCAGTTTCCCCTCAAGCTAGGTTACAAGAGCTATGAACAAATTCGTCGGCAAACACGTCGTTGTCGCAGCGCTCGTGGCGCTCGCGGGCAGCGCGCAGGCGGCCGGTGTGGTCGGCAACCCGAAGGACGGGGCGAGCAAGGCCGCCATGTGCATCGGTTGCCACGGCATCCAGGACTACCGCGCGGCGTACCCGGAGGTCTACCGGGTGCCGGTCCTCGGCGGCCAGAACCAGCAATACCTCGAGAACGCGCTGAAGGCCTACCGCAAGAAGGATCGTCATTTCCCGTCGATGAACGCGATCGCCGGTTCGCTGACGGACCAGGACATCGCGGATCTGGCGGCCTACTACGCCGCCCAGAAGGCCGACACGAAGGACAATCCCTACAAGTAAAGCGCGCGCCGCCGATCTCTCCGGCGGGACAGGAGCATTCATGAACAACGCATTCAAGACGGCGGCGGTTGCACTGGCGGCCGGCCTCGCGATCGGTACCGCGCACGCAGCGGACACCACGAAGGGCAAGGAACTGGTCGAATCGCACAACTGCGCGGCCTGCCACGGCGCGCAGATGAACAAGCCGATCAACGCCGAATATCCGCGCCTCGCCGGCCAGCATGCCGACTACCTCGTGTGGGCGATGCGCCAGTACCAGATGGGCCTGACGAACCCGCTGATCGGCCGCAACAACGCGATCATGCAGGCGCAGGTGCAGAGCCTGTCGGTCAGCGACATGAAGGACATCGCGGCCTACATCGAATCGCTGAAAGAGACCGATCTCGTGTTCAAGAAGTAAGCGCGACGGGCCTGTCGGGCCCGCGCAGCAACAATACCCCGCCGAGGCGGGGTATTTTTTTGTCCGCGGCCCGGGGGCTGCGTGCGGGCGCCGCGGCGCTCAGTCGCGCGACGCGCGGCGCAGGATGCGCTGCAGGTACGCGTCGGTGTCGGGCGGCGTGTTGGTGCGCTGCGCCTCCCAGATCGTCTCGCCGAGGCATTCCATGATCGCGTGCTGCGCGTCGTGGGTCGAATCGAGTTTCGCCGCCAGCTTGTCGTGCGCGGCGCGGATGCCGGGCGGCTGGTCGATCGACAACTGCTCGCTGATCGCGAGGTGCATCGACAGGTGCAGGAACGGGTTCGTGCGGCCTTCCTCAGGCGTGTAGTTGCGCGCGGCCGCGCCGTCGGCATCGTCGAGTTCGGCGTGGTATTCGGGATGCTCGACGATCCAGTCGGCAGCCATCGCTTCCAGCGGCGTCAGGATCTCGCCCGCGCGCTGCTTGCGCCAGGTCTCGGTGAAAAAGCGACGCACTTCGTCGCGGCTTGGATTGAACATGGTGGGGGAACGTCGTGATTCGGGCGGCGTCATGCCGCGTCGCGCATTGTACGCCGGGCCGGCGGACGGCGCTGGAGACGATCCGGCGGCGGGCTGGCGCGGTTGGCGCGGCAGTGGTGGCGGGCGGCCTGCCGGTGCGGGTGCGAGCCGATGGCCGGTTGAACCCGCAGCCAGTTGCGGCCGCTCCGTACCGGGGCGGCGAAACGGGTAAGCGCGGGCTAGGCTTGCCGCCGCCGCGCCGCTAAACTCCGACGATTCCTTTCACCGCGCCGTTCTCATCCGTTCCGTCATGACCGCCACCTCCCGCTCATCGTCCGCCGCCCTGCAGGGCACGCTCTACGTCGCGCTGTCCGCCGCCGCGTTCGGCGCGATGGCGATCTTCGGCCGGTACGCATACGCGGCCGGCGTCGACGTGCTCGGGCTGCTGATCGTGCGCTTCGCGATCGGCGGCGCGGTGCTCTCCGCGATCGCGCGGCACCGCCGCGTCGCGTGGCCGCGCGGACGCGCGCTCGCGCCGCTCGTGGCGATGGGCGCGCTCGGCTACGTCGGCCAGTCGTTCTGCTATTTCAGCGCGCTGCAGCACGCGCAGGCGAGCCTCGTCGCGCTGCTGCTGTACCTGTATCCGGCGTTCGTCACGCTGCTGGCCGCGTGGTGGCTCGGCGAGCGCCTCACGCGCGCGAAGGCCGTCGCGCTCGTGCTGTGCGTCGCGGGTTCGGCGCTGATGGTCGGCGGCGGGCACGGTGAGCCGCTCGGGATCGCGCTCGCGCTGGCCGCCGCGGTGATCTATTCGCTGTACATCGTCGGCGGCACGAAGGCGACACGCGGCGTCGATCCGCTCGCGACCACCGCGATCATCTGCCTGTCGGCGACCGCGACGCTCGTGGCGATCGCCGTCGTGCGGACCGCGGCGTTCGGCGCACCGCCGCGCTGGCCCGCGACGGCCGGCGGCTGGGCGTCGATGCTCGCGATCGCGCTCGTCTCGACGGTCGCGGCAATGCTCGCGTTCTTCGCCGGGCTCGAGCGGCTCGGGGCCGCGCGCACGTCGATGCTGTCGACGCTCGAACCGGTCGTGACGGTCGCTCTCGCGGCGCTGCTGTTCGGTGAAGCGCTGTCGCCGCTGCAGTGGGCGGGCGGTGTCGCGATCCTTGCGGCCGTGCTGGCGCTCGTGCGCGCGGGCGGCGCGGCGGCCGACGATGCCACCGCGACGTCCAACGCGTAACCGGACAGGGGAAGGGGGTGTGCGCCGTGACGGAGCCCGCGTGGCGGGCTGCGCCGGACCGGCGCGGTGCGACTCTGCCGCGCCTGACGCTTATTCGTCGGGCGGCGGCGTCTTCGGCCTGAATTCGCACAGCGGCTCGATCGCGCAGTGCCAGCATTCGGGCTTGCGGGCCTTGCACACATAGCGTCCGTGCAGGATCAGCCAGTGATGCGCATCCTGCAGGAATTCCTTCGGCGTGAACTTCTCCAGCGCGGCCTCGACGGCCCGCACGTCCTTGCCCGGCGCGAGCCCCGTACGATTCGCGACACGGAAGATATGCGTGTCGACCGCGATCGTCGGCTGGCCGAACGCGGTGTTCAGTACGACGTTTGCGGTCTTGCGGCCGACGCCCGGCAGGCTTTCGAGCGCTTCGCGATCGGCCGGCACCTCGCCGTCGTAGCGGTCGAGCAGGATCCGGCACGTCGCGACCACGTTCTTCGCCTTGGTTCGGTAAAGACCGATCGTCTTGATGTACTCGGTGACGCCTTCCTCGCCAAGCGCGACGATTTGTCGCGGGGTGTTCGCGACCGGAAACATCTTCCGCATCGCCTTGTTGACCGACACGTCGGTCGCCTGCGCGGACAGCATCACGGCGATCAGCAGCTCGAACGGCGTCGTGTATTCGAGCTCGGTGGTCGGATGCGGATTGAGGCTCTGCAGCGTTTCGTAGATCGCGTGTCTCTTGCTGGCGTTCATGGCGCGTTCTGGTCGGGCGGTGCGGACGGGCCGTCTTGGCCGTCGTTGCCTGCATCGTGGTCGTCGCCGTCCGCCGCGGCGGCTTCGGCGTCGCGCTGCGCCTGCTGTTCGGCGAGCCGTTTGCGGCGGGCCTCGGCCGCGTCGATCTGCGCCTGGACGGCCGCGCTCACGCCTTCGGTGTTCTTCGGCCCGGCGCCTTGCCCGGAGAGTTCTTCCTTCTTCTTGCGCGCGCGCTCGAGCGCGGCGGCGATGATCGCGCGTTTCTTCGCGTCGGCATCGTCCGCGGCCGGCTCGGTTGCCGGCGTGCCCGGCTGCGCTGCGGGTCGCTCCGTGGCCGGCTTCGCAGCGCCGGCACTGGCCGCGCGGCGTGCGGCGGCGCGCGCTTCGGCGGCCTCGCGTTCGCGGCGCTGGCGGGCGAGCCGCAGGTCATGGCGTTCGCGCGCGGCATCGGCCTGTTCCTGCGACCACGCGTCCCAGCCCGTGCGATCGCCGGTCACGGGCAGCATCGCGATGCAGTCGACAGGGCATGGCGGCACGCACAGGTCGCAGCCCGTGCAGAGCGACTCGACGATCGTATGCATCTGCTTCGGTGCGCCGACGATCGCGTCGACCGGGCACGCCTGCATGCACAGCGTGCAGCCGATGCACAGGTTTTCGTCGATGAATGCGACGGCGCGCGGATGCTCGCTGCCGTTGACGGGGTTCAGCGGAATCACCGGCTTGCCGAGCAGGCCGGCGAGGCGCGCGATGCCTTCGGCGCCGCCGGGCGGACACTGGTTGTAGTTCGCATCGCCGGCGGCGATTGCCTCGGCATACGGGCGGCAGCCGTTATAGCCGCACTTCGTGCATTGCGTCTGGGGAAGCAGATCTTCGATGCGATCCGCGAGTGTTTTGGAGTCGGTCACGGTGACAACGGGCGCAGCGGCGCCGAATGGCTCTCGGCCGCACGGGGGGCGGCCGGAAAGGTTTGCCAAAGCTTGATTATCGCCGATTTCCCGCATTGCGCTGGACGCCGTCTGTGCGCATAATCGAACCGCTTTTTTGCAGGGGCTCAGCAGGAGGGCGGCCGCACGCGGCGCGCCCGTTCCACGGCGGCCGGCGCCGAGGCGGTGGGGGTGCCGGTCCGGATCACGCGGCTCACATAGCAAAACGCCACCATGAATCAGCCAAAAATCAAAAGAGATCCTGAAGGTACGCGCCGTCGCATCCTGATGGCGGCAGCCGAAGAGTTCGCAAGTGGAGGGCTGTTCGGCGCACGCGTCGACCAGATCGCGCGCCGTGCCGAAACCAACGAGCGCATGCTCTATTACTACTTCGGCAGCAAGGAGCAGCTGTTTACGGCCGTGCTCGAACACGCGTTCTCCGCGCTGACCGAGGCCGAGCGCGTGCTCGATCTCGACGGCGTCGCGCCGGTCGAAGCCGTCACGCGGCTCGCGCATTTCGTTTGGGACTACTACCGCGACCATCCGGAGCTGCTCCGGCTCATCAACAACGAGAACCTGCACGAAGCGCGCTACCTGCACAAGTCGACGCGGATCCGCGAGATGATGTCGCCGATCGTCGCAAAGCTCGGCAACGTGCTGATGCGCGGCCAGAAGGCCGGGCTGTTTCGCAGCGACGTCGATCCGCTGCGCTTCTACGTGACGCTGTCGGGGCTCGGTTACTACATCGTGTCGAACCGCTTCACGCTCGCTGCGACGCTCGGCCGTGACTTCACCGACGCCGACGAGCGCGCGGAAATGGTCCGGATGAACACCGAGGTGCTGCTCGCGTATCTGCTGCGGCGCTGACGCGCCGACCAGCGCCAGCCGGATGCAAAAACGCCGCCGTGCGCAGGCAACGGCGGCGTTTTTTCGTCGGAACGCCGTGCGTCAGGCGGCCTTGCGCGCGCGTACGGCTTTTGCACGCGGGCTGCTGCCGGCGCGCTCGCGCTTCGCGGCCGGTGCGGCCTTGGCGGGGGCAGCGGCCGTGACCGGTGCCTTCGCGCGCGTGCGCTTCGCCACGGTGGCCCGTGTCGTTTCGGCTTGCGCGTCGCCGGCCGGCACGGCCGCGAGCGTCGCGGCCGCCGGTGCGACGGGCTGCGCTTTCGTCGCGCCGGGCTTCGGTTCCGGCGCATGCTCGCGGATGAAGTCGCGCAGCTGCGGGTAGATGATCGTGCGCCAGCGGCGGCCCGAGAAGATCCCGTAGTGACCGCACTTCTCGGCGGTCAGGCTGCGGCGCTGGTCTTGCGGGATGCCCGTGCACAGCTCGTGCGCGACGTGCGTCTGGCCGCTGCCCGAGATGTCGTCGAGTTCGCCCTCGATCGTCATCAGCGCGGTGTGCCTGATGTCCTGCGGACGCACGCGCTCGCCTTCGACATCCCACGTGCCTTCGGCCAGCCGGAATTCCTGGAACACGACACGGATCGTCTCGAGGTAATACTCGGCGGCCATGTCGAGCACCGCGTTGTATTCGTCGTAGAAGCGGCGGTGCGCTTCGGCGTCGTCCTCGTCGCCGCGCAGCAGGCTCTGGTAGAAATCCCAGTGCGATTGCGCATGCCGTTCCGGGTTCATCGCGACGAAACCCGTGTGCTGCAGGAAGCCCGGATACACGTGGCGGCCTTCGCCCGGATAGTTCGCGGGCACCGTGTGGATCACGTTGTTCTCGAACCACGCGGTGGAGTGCTGCGTCGCGAGCGAGTTCACCGACGTCGGGCTGCGGCGTGCGTCGATCGGGCCGCCCATCATCGTCATCGTGAGCGGCGTGTCCTCGCCGCGGCTCGCCATCAGCGAGATCGCCGCGAGCACCGGCACCGTCGGCTGGCATACCGAGATCACGTGCAGGTTGCGCGCGCCGATGTGACGGATGAATTCCTGGATGTACGCGACGTAGTCGTGCAGGTGGAACGGGCCGGTCTCGACCGGCACCATCCGCGCGTCGATCCAGTCGGTGATGTAGACCTTGTGATCCTGCAGCAGCGTGCGCACCGTGTCGCGCAGCAGCGTCGAGTGGTGGCCCGACAGCGGCGCGCAGACCAGCACGACCGGCTCGTCCTTCAACTGCGTGACGGCGTCGGCGTCGTCCGAATAGCGCTTGAAACGCAGCAGCCGGCAGAACGGCTTCTCGACGATCGTCTGCTCGACGATCGGAATGTTGTGGCCGTCCTTGACGATCTGGTGAATGTTGAATTCGGGCTTCTCGTAATCCTTGCCGAGCCGGTACATCAGTTCGTACGCGGCGGCCATCCGCGTCGCGCCCGGCATCAGCGAGAACGGGCTGGACGGATTGGCGAACGACTTGGAGGCGGCCTGGGCCCAGGCCGTGAGCGGGCTCAGCATCGCCCGCTGGAATTCGTGCAGTTGGTAAAGCATGCAGACTACTCCCGCGTGGGGGACGGTGCGCAAGGGCGGCGTGGGGCGTCGCGGCGTGCCGTGGGGGTCAGCGGCCGGCCATGTTGCACTGCGGCCGGTCAATCGCGTCGATCATATCGGACAACAATGAATGTTGCAACGCAACAATTCCCCGATCTTTCATCAAAACTTTGCGATTTGACGTTCTCTGAAGAAGCTGCCTGCGCCCCGTTCAGCGCCCCGTGGCCATCGCCGGCGCGGGCTGGCCGGCCGCGCGCGCCATTGCGTCTTCGTGGTGCATCAGGTTCATCGCGGTATGCACGAGCGCCACGTGCGAGAACGCCTGCGGGAAGTTGCCGACGAGCCGCCCGGCAACCGGGTCGTATTCCTCCGCGAGCAGCCCGAGGTCGTTCGACAGCGAGAGCAGCCGGCTGAACAGGCGGTGCGCGTCGTCGATCCGGCCGAGCAGCGCGTAATTGTCGACCAGCCAGAAGCTGCACGCGAGAAACGTGCCTTCGCCGGGCGGCAGGCCGTCGTCGTATTCGGTCGTGCGGTAGCGCATCACGAGCCCGTCGTGCAGCAATTCCCGCTCGATCGCTTCGACCGTGCCGACGATGCGCGGGTCTTCCGGCGGCAGGAAGCCGAGCAGCGGCATCAGCAGCACGCTCGCGTCGAGCTCGTCGCTGCCGTAGCTCTGCGCAAACGCCTGCTTGTCTTCGTGCCACGCGTTGTCGCATACGTCGGCATGGATCCGCTCGCGCAGCGCGCGCCAGCGGTCGAGCGAGCCGGGCAGCCGGAACATTTCCGCGGACTTGATCGCGCGGTCGAACGCGACCCACGCCATCACCTTCGAGAACGTGAAATGGCGGCGGCCGCCGCGCGTTTCCCAGACCCCCTCGTCGGGTTCCTGCCAGATCTTCTCGAGATGGTCGAGCAGCGCGCACTGCACGGACCAGACCGTGTCGTCGGCCTGCAGCCCGCCCACGCGCGCGAGGTGCAGAGCGGCCATCACCTCGCCGAACACGTCGAGCTGGAGCTGGTTCGCGGCACCGTTGCCGATGCGTACGGGCTTCGAGTCCTGATAGCCGGGCAGCCAGTCGAGTTCCATTTCCGGCAGCCGGCGCTCGCCGGCGATCCCGTACATGATCTGGATCTGCTCGGGCGAGCCGGCCATCACGCGGCCGAGCCATGTGCGCCACGCGCGCGCCTCGTCGTAGTAGCCGCCGCGCATCAGCGCGAGCAGCGTGATCGTCGCGTCGCGCAGCCAGCAGTAGCGGTAGTCCCAGTTGCGGTTGCCGCCGATCTTTTCGGGCAGCGACGTGGTCGGCGCCGCGACGATGCCGCCGGTCGGCTCGTACGCGAGCGCCTTCAGCGTGATCAGCGAACGGCGCACGGCGGCCGCGTAGCGGCCCTGCACCTGGCAGCGGCCCGACCATTCGAGCCAGTAGTTCTCGGTGCGCGCGAGCATCGACAGCGGATCGCGCGCGGGCGGCAGCCGCATGTGCGATGCCGCGTAGCTGAGCGAGAACGGCACGCGTTCGTCGGCGCTCACCGTGAATTCCGCAATCGTATGGAGATTCTTGCCGGTGAGCGGCACCGGCGTACGCAGCACGACGGTGTCGGGGCCGGCGATCGCCTTCATGCCGTCCTCGCGGGTCAGTTGCGTGACCCACGGAACCGAGAAGCCGTAGTCGAAGCGCAACACGAGCTCCATGCGCATCTTCATCGTGCCGTGGCGGCCGACGACGATCCGCACGAGTTCGGACCAGCCATTGCCGGGCGGCATGAAGTCGATCACGGTGACGGCGCCGTCGGCGCTTTCGTAATCGGTTTCGAGAATCAGCGTGTCGCCGCGATAGCGGCGGGTCGTGTGCGTGATCGCGGCGTCGGCGGCCGGCGCGAGCAGCCAGCGGCCGTGCTCGGGCGTGCCGACGAGCGCCGCGAAGCAGGCGCCCGAATCGAAGCGGGGCCAGCACAGCCAGTCGACGGAGCCGTCTTTTGCGATCAGCGCGGCGGTGTGGCCGTCGCCGACGAGGGCGTAGTCTTCGATCAGGGCGGGCATGGGCAGGCGATCCTTGGTTTCGAGTTCACAATGCGGACGGCGGCGCCCGGGCTTCACGCGCCGGCGCTGCGCCCCGTATACTCGGCCGGGCGGCGGAGCGCGTGAACGGCCGGCGTTTCGTCCTATCTCAACACTTGAAGCGACTCGATGCAAGGAGGATTCAATGCCCAACCGTTTACGCGAGCATGACGCACGCGCTTCGACACGAGGGTTCCCGCTTAGGCTCGCTCACTGGATGAAAGGTTTCGCGATCGTGCTTTCCCTGTCCGCGACCCATGCATTTGCGCAGCAATCGCCCGCCCCGGCCGACGGCGTCTACAACCTGCTCGTCGGCACCTATACGGGGGGCGGCAGCGACGGGATCTATGTTTACCGCTTCGATACGAAAACCGGCAGCGTCGCGCCGGTGTCGTCGGCGAAGACCGTGAATCCGTCGTATCTGTTGCCGAGCCGCGACGGTCGCACCGTCTACGCGGTCAACGAACTGCCCGGCGACGACGGGCCGGCGACGCAGCGCGGCGGCGTCAGCGCGTTCCGCTTCGACGCGAAGACGGGCGCGCTGACCTTCATCGACCGCGTGTCGTCGGAGGGGAACGATCCTTGCTATCTCGCGCTGTCGCCGGACGGCAAGTACCTCGTGACGGCCAACTATTCGGTTGCGTCGGATCCGGGCGGCAGCTTCGCGGTGTTCCCGCTGCGCGACGACGGCGCGGTCGGCCAGGCCGTGCTGGCCGTGCACCATGAAGGCACGGGGCCCGTGAAGGGCCGCCAGGACGGCGCGCACGTGCACTCGACGGTGTTTTCGCCGGACGGCCGTTACCTGTTCGTGCAGGATCTCGGCGCGGACAAGCTCTACGGCTACCGCTACACGGTGGACGGCAGCCGCGGGCTGATCGGCCCGACCGACACGCGCTACACGCCGGTGAAGGCCGGTTCGGGCCCGCGTCACATGGTGTTCGGCGCCGACGGCCGGTTCGCGTACGTGACGAGCGAGCTGAACGCGTCGGTCGAGGTGTTCGGCTACCACGACGGCAAGCTGACGCCGGTCGAGACGGTGCCGATGACGGCGCCGGGTTTCAAGGGCAAGGTCGGCGGCGGCGCGATTCATCTGTCGCCGGACGGCCGCTTCCTGTATGCGAGCAACCGCGGCGACGCGAACGACATCGTGATCTACGCGGTGAACCAGGCCGACGGCCGCCTGAAGCACGTCGGCCGCCAGTCGAGCCTCGGCAAGACGCCGCGCGAGTTCCTGATCGATCCGACCGGCAAGTGGCTGATCGTCGGCAACCAGGACAGCGATACGTTCTACGTGTTCAGCCGCGATGCCGAAACGGGGCAGCTCGGCGCGAATCCGCAGAAGGTTGCGGTCGGCAAGCCGGTCGACTTCAAGCTGGTGCCGGCGCTGTAAATGACAAAGGGCGCTGCCGATGCAGCGCCCTTTGTGTTCCGGGGCGGCCGGTTTCGCGGTGCGTCCGCGCCGGCCGATCGCGGCCGGGCGGCCGCCTTGGTCAGTCGGCCGCGGCCGGCACGAGCACCTCGCGGCTGCCGTTGATGCCCATCGCCGATACCAGCCCGGCCGCTTCCATCTGCTCGACGAGGCGCGCGGCGCGGTTGTAGCCGATGCGCAACTGCCGCTGCACCGACGAGATCGACGCGCGCCGCGTGCGCACGACGAACGCGACGGCTTCGTCGTACAGCGGATCGGCTTCCGCGTCCGGCGCTTCGCCGAACAGGTCCTGCGTCGCGCCGTCGGCGGCCGGGCCGTCGAGAATTCCTTCCTCGTACTGCGGCTCGCCGAACTGCTTCAGGTACTCGACGATCCGGTGCACTTCCTCGTCGGCGACGAACGCGCCGTGCACGCGCTGCGGATAACCGGTGCCCGGCGGCAGGAACAGCATGTCGCCCATCCCGAGCAGCGATTCGGCGCCCATCTGGTCGAGGATCGTGCGCGAGTCGATCTTCGACGACACCTGGAACGCGACGCGCGTCGGGATGTTCGCCTTGATCAGGCCGGTGATCACGTCGACGGACGGACGCTGCGTCGCGAGGATCAGGTGGATGCCGGCCGCGCGGGCCTTCTGCGCGAGACGCGCGATCAGCTCTTCGATCTTCTTGCCGGCGACCATCATCAGGTCGGCCAGCTCGTCGATCACGACGACGATCAGCGGCAGCTTCGACAGCGGCTCGGGATCCTCGGGCGTCAGCGAGAACGGGTTGCCGATCTTCTTTTCCTTCGCTTCCGCGTCGCGGATCTTCTGGTTGAAGCCCGCGAGGTTGCGCACGCCGACGGCCGACATCAGCCGATAGCGCTTTTCCATTTCGCCGACGCACCAGTTCAGCGCGTTCGCCGCAAGCTTCATGTCGGTGACGACCGGCGCGAGCAGGTGCGGGATGCCTTCGTAGACCGACAGTTCCAGCATCTTCGGGTCGATCATGATGAGCCGCACGTCCTCGGGCGTCGCCTTGTACAGCAGCGACAGGATCATCGCGTTGATCGCGACCGACTTGCCCGAGCCCGTCGTGCCGGCGACGAGCATGTGCGGCGCCTTCGCGAGATCGGTCACGACCGGGTGGCCGGTGATGTCCTTGCCCATCGCGATCGTCAGTTGCGACGGCGAATGCTGGTACTCGCGCGCGGCAAGGATTTCCGACAGGCGAATCATCTGGCGCTTCGCGTTCGGCAGTTCGAGGCCCATGCAGGTCTTGCCGGGAATCGTTTCGACGACGCGGATCGACGTGAGGCCGAGGCCGCGCGACAGGTCCTTCATCAGGCCGACGATCTGGCTGCCGCGCACGCCGAGCGCGGGTTCGATCTCGAAGCGCGTGATCACGGGGCCGGCCGACGCGCCGACGACCGTCACCGGCACCTTGAATTCCTGCAGCCGCTGTTCGATCACCTGGGCCGTCTGCGCGAGGTGTTCCTCGGTGATCATTTCGACGTCGTCGGACGCGGGCTCGAGCAGGTCGAGCGTCGGCAGTTCGACGTTGAACGACGCGGGCGCGTGGAATTCGAACGCGTTCGGGCGCGGCTGGCGCGCGGGGGTGTCGGGAGCGACGGCTGTGTCGGTTGCGGCGGGCGCGGCCGGTTCGGTTGCCACGGCGGCGATGGCTCCGATGGGGGCGGCAACGGGAAGCGTCGACGCGGCAGCGACAGTCGCCGGCGTGGGCAGGCCCGCGCCGGGAATGGTTGTTGCCGGTTGCGGTGTGTCGGTCGATGCGACAGCCGGCGTTGCGGACATATTCGGCGTCGACCAGCTCGCCGACGAGGCGGCAGGGGCGGGCGGCGTTGCGAACGTCGGGGTTGCGGTTGCCGCAGGCGCCGATGCGATCGACAGGGGCTGCGTCGCCGTTGTTGCGGCGATGGACGCCAGCGATCCGGCCGCGATGACAGGCGAGCCTGCGACCGGTTGAGCCGGGCCCGCTGTGGCCGTGGTCATCGGGGTGACTGCGCCCGAGGACGGTGTCGTTACGACGGAAGCGGCTGGCGGAACCGGCAGGCTGGCCGCCGGCTGCGGTACGGTTGAGCCGGATTCGCCGAACGTCGTGCCGGTCGACGCGGTTGCCGTGCTCGTCGAAAGAGTCGATGCGGGCGCGAAAGGCTGCGCGGCGATCGAGCCGGACGCGAAACTCACAGGCGCCGCGGGAGCGGTCGCAGGCGTTGCCGCCGGTGCAGGCGCTTGGGTTGTCGAACCGGATGTCAAATTCGGCGCGCCGGCGGTCGATGGTGCGGCGGCGGGTGCGGCTATCGATGCGGGCGTTGATTCGCGGGAGAGGGAACCGTAAGTCGCGCCCGTAACGCTGGCCGGTGCCGCCGATACTACCGATGCGACGGCCGGTGCCGAGGCGGCAGGCTGTGAAAGCGAAGCGGATGCCGGACCGGTTGCGCCGACCGTGGAAGTCGAAGCGACTGGTGCAACGGTTAATGCGGACGCGGCCGGTTGCGAAAGCGAACCGGATGCCGTACGGGTTACGCCAACCGGTGAAGCCGCAGCTGTGTCGAGCGCAATGCTCGATGCAGATGCAGGTACCTGCGCGGTCGCACCGCGAGCGGCGCCGCCGAGCGGCGAAGTAGCGGCGGCCGAAGCCGTCGGTGCTGCGGCAAACGGTTGAGCTGCCTGCGATTTCGGCAATTCCACGGAGACGGCCGTATCTGTCGTTGCAGGTTGCACGGTCGGCGGAATCGACGGTGTCCGCGTCCAATCTGTCGCGGGCGTGGCGCCTGGTGCGATTACCGACAGCGGCGCGGCACGCTCGCCGGCTTTCGGCTCGACGGTTTCCGATGCGGTACGCGATGCAGTCAACGCCGACCCTGCCGCAAGCGGCACGGCGTCGGAACTGACGCGTGCCGACGATTCTGCGATCGACGAAGAGGGGAGGGCCGCAAACGGCGCGATCTCCGCGGCGGGTTTGACGTCGGCGTGAGCATCGGCGATGCGCTGCGGCGCATGGGCCGGTGCAAGGCGATCGATCGCAGGAGCCGGTTGCGCGTCGTACTTGCCATCGATATCGATGGACGCAACCGTTTTGCTTGCAGCGATGTCGTGAACCGCCTCGTCTTGCGGCTGCGCGAAGGCCGCATCGGCCGGCTCCGCTCCCGCCGCGTCCGTCGGCGACGCGGCGATCGGGCTACCGGCCGATCCATCGAATGCGGAAACCGGCCGGCTGGCGAGGTCTTCCCACGGAGCGAGGTCGATCGGCGCGTCGAACGACGGCGCGGGCGCGATCCCGAATGCCGGCGCGGCGGGCACATCGTCGGCGTGCCGGATCTCGGGGGCGCCGTGATGCGAAAACGCCGCATTGTCGATGTCGGTATCCGGCAGCGTCTGCGGGACGACGTCGCCGAACGTCGTGGTGCCCGTATCGGTAACCGGAGCATGCGCCGTGCCGGACGCTGCCGGCATGAATGCATCCAGCAGGATCGGCGCGTTGTCGGCGTAAGCGGGCGCCGCATCGTGTTCGACCGGGGCGCTGGCGTCATGGTCCGCGAGGCCATGCGTCGCGGAGACGAACCCGTTTGACACGGCAGCCGACACCGGCGCGGCAACGCTGCCGGCTGCCGCTGCCATACCGGCCACGGTTGCGGCGGCTGCCGCCGCGCGCACGGCATCGGTCGACTGCGAACCGCCGAGCGTGGCCCATTGTGCGGTGCTGGCCTCGATCGAGCGCAGCGTGTCGTGAACGCTCGGCGCCGGCGTGATCGGCGCCGCGGGTTTTTCCGTCCATGCATAGAGCGGCGCGCGCGCCGGCGTTGGCGGTGCCGGGCGGCGGCGCGCGGTATCCGGCGGCAGGCCGGCCGCGCCGATTCCCGCCACCGGTCGCACCGGCGGGCGCGGCGACGGTGCGCCCGCCGGCCGCGGCGTGACCGTGGTGTGCGGAGCGGTCTGTTTCAGTGCAGCGGTGGCCGGTCGCGCAGCCGTCGGCCGTGGCCGGACGGGTTCGAATCCAACCGGAAGCGGGGCGGGATCGGGGCGCGGCACTTGCGAGTTAGCGGCCGCGCGCGCGAGGCTCGCGGTACTGCCGGTCGTCGGGGGCGGCATCGCGCTGGTCGGGATCGGTGCGGGCGGTGCCGGCATGCTGCGACCGGTCGCGGTCGGTTTCAGCCAGCCTGACGGCGCGACGGGTTCCGTGTGCGGACGCGGGGGCGTCTTGCTGCGCGGCTTCGGCCGTGCCTGCGGGTCGGGTTTCCACAGCGTCGGGCGCGAATACCGGCCGTTCTGGCGCGGTGCCATCGAGTTGACGGTATGCGCGGTGGTCGGCTGCACGACGTCGTCGTCGCGATGCAGCGCGCTGCGCGGCAGGTCGGCGATACCGCGGGCGTCGTCGTCGTCGCGCTCGCGCGACAGCTTGACGCCGAACGATGTGTCGACCCATGCGGCGAACCGGCGCCAGCCGATGCCGGTCAGCCAGGGCAGCCCTGCGAAGAGCAGCACGACCATCGCGACCGGCGTGCCGATCGGGCCGAGCACATGGGCGAAGCCGGCGGAGAACGCGTGGCCGAGCGCATTCGTGTCGGGGCCCGACAGCGCGCTCGTCAGCGTGCAGCTTGCGACGAACACCGCGGCGAAGCCGAGCCACAGGCGGATCGAGCCGCGGCCGGCGAGGCCGCCGCCGCCGGGCAGCATCGCCTGCACGAGACGCCAGAACAGAAGGAGGAACCAGACGGCGGAGATGCCGAACCAGCCGAAGACAACCGTGTGCATGCTTTGAAACAGGAGTGGGGAGGGGCGCACGGGGCGCGACCCGCCGAGTTTAACCGGCCGGCGAACAAGATTCTAAGGCGGCGTGAATTCGTTTCACGCCGTGCGGCGCGTGCGTCCGGCACACGCGCGCGGCGCGCAGCGCGAAGGCGGTCGGCCGGCCTTCGCGCGCGCGGTGCGTCAGGGGCTCCGGTGCGTGAAGGTCAGCGTTGCGCCGGCATTGGTCACGATCTGCAGTTGCTTGGGTTCGCGCATCTGCAGGCCGGTCTTCTCGATATGGGCGAGCGCGTCGAGGTACGCGTGTTCGAGCTGGCCGCCGAGCGTATTCGGGCAGGCCATCCGCGTGCCGGCGAGCGGCCCGAAGCTCAGCAGGCCGTTCTTGATCGTATAGGTGCCCATATAGCGGTTGCAGCCCGAGAAGCCGCTGGCGCGCCGGATGCCCGAATCGGTCGACAGCGCGAGCTTGATCGGCTCGCCGTTGTCGCCGTGCGGGATCGTGCGCGGCGTGCCGTCGGCGTTCAGCCAGCTGGTGAGTTCCCAGCTCGTGTCGTCGAGCAACTGGACCGCGGCCGGGTTGTACGGGTCGGGGGCGGGGGCGGCGGAATCGGGGTGGGTCGGCATCGCGCAGGCGGCGAGAAGCGTGGCAAGCGTCAACGCGCAGAGCGGCGCGCGCAACGGGCGAAGCAGGCCGGTGCGTGCGCGTGCGGCTGCGAACAGGTGGGACATGAGCCTCGTTCCTCATCGGATTCTGATCAAGGCGTAAGAGTAACGCACCCGCCCCGCGGCAGGCGAGCCGACACTTCGCGCGTGAAAACGTTCGCAGCCTGCCCGCGCGCGGCGCGCGGCCGGGCAGCGGCACGGCGAAACCGCCAAACCGGCGCCGTGGCGCGTGTTAACATCGGAGCCGTTTTCGTCCTCCACCAGAAGCGGGAAATCACATGCAGATCGGTCAGCGGCTCGGTACGCCGCTTTCACCCTCGGCCACGCGCGTCATGCTGCTCGGCGCCGGCGAACTCGGCAAGGAAGTCATCATCGCGTTGCAGCGGCTCGGCGTAGAAGTCATCGCGGTCGACCGCTATCCGGACGCACCGGGCCATCAGGTCGCGCATCGCGCGCACGTGATCGACATGACGGACGCCGCCGCGCTGCGGGCGATCGTCGAGGCCGAGCGCCCGCACCTGATCGTGCCGGAGATCGAGGCGATCGCAACCGACGCGCTCGCGGCGATCGAGGCGGCCGGCCTCGCCGAGGTGATCCCGACCGCCCGCGCGACGCAGCTCACGATGAACCGCGAAGGAATCCGCCGGCTCGCGGCCGAGGAGCTCGGCTTGCCGACGTCGCCGTATGCATTCGCGGATTCGTTCGAAGCGTTCAGCGCGGCCGTCGCGAAGATCGGCATGCCGTGCGTCGTGAAGCCGGTGATGTCGTCGTCGGGCAAGGGGCAGTCGGTCGTGAAGACCGAAGCCGACGTGAAGCCCGCGTGGGACTACGCGATGGCGGGCGGGCGCGTGAACCACGGCCGCGTGATCGTCGAAGGCTTCGTCGATTTCGAATACGAGATCACGCAACTGACCGTGCGCGCGATCGACCCGGCGACGCTCGGCACGCGCACCTACTTCTGCGAACCGGTCGGCCACGTGCAGGTCGCGGGCGACTACGTCGAGTCTTGGCAGCCGCAGCCGATGAGTGCGGTGGCGCTCGAGAAGTCGCGCGAGATCGCGCACAAGGTTACCGAGGCGCTCGGCGGGCGCGGGATGTTCGGCGTCGAGCTGTTCGTGCGCGGCGACGACGTCTGGTTCTCCGAGGTGAGCCCGCGGCCGCACGATACGGGCCTCGTCACGCTCGCATCGCAGCGCCAGTCGGAATTCGAGTTGCACGCGCGCGCGATTCTCGGGCTGCCGGTCGATCCGACGCTCGGTACGCCGGCCGCGTCGGCCGTGATCTACGGCGGGCTCGACGAGCGCGGGATCGCGTTCGAAGGCGTGCGCGACGCGCTCGCGGTGCCGGGCGCCGACCTGCGCCTGTTCGGCAAGCCGGAAAGTTTCGCGAAGCGGCGCATGGGTGTCGCGCTGGCGACCGGCGCGACCGTCGACGAAGCCCGCGAACGCGCGAAGCGCGCCGCCGCGGCCGTGCGGCCCGTGTCGGCCCGCTGACGGAACGAGGAGAGGGCGATGGCGCCGATCTGGCTGCGTATCGGAAAGCTGGGCGCCGCGCTGGCGCTGGCCGCGAGCCTCGCGGGTTGCGGCCTCGCGGCCGCGCCGTGCCGGGTGGCATCGGCCGGGCTCAAGATCGTGCCGCTCGTCGGCCATGTCGCGGCCGCGCCGACCGACGCGTGCGCCGACGTCATCGATCCCTGACGACAATAACCGGTGCGATAAGCAACGATAACCGCGCCCCGCGAGGGCGCGTTTCGACCCGTCTCGTGAAAGGACCTGCATGATTCGCCAAACCGTCGCCGCACTCGCGCTCGCCGGCACCGCCGTTTCCGTCGCGCATGCCGCGCAACTGACCGTCGAAGAGATCGACGCCGATTCGCGCCAGCAGACCGTCTACCAGTGCGCGAACCAGAAGCAGCCCGTGCGCGTGTCGTATTGGCTCGCGGGCAACGGCCAGAGCTTCGCGCTCGTGCCGGTCAACGGGCGGCAACTGCTGTTCGTCGATACCGTGTCGGCCTCGGGCGCGCGCTATCAGGCCGGCCGCTATACGTGGTGGACGAAGGGCAAGGAAGCGACGCTGCGCGACGAGATCGCCGACCAGAAGTCGCCGCCGCTGCTGGGCGACTGCGTGCAGGTCGATAAGAAAAAGAAGAAGGGCTGAGTGCCGGGCGCAATCGTCGATCGTGCGCCGTCGGCGCCTGCCTGCTGCCGGACCTGAGACCTGACGGTTCGGCGCTCGGGGCGGCCGCGGACGCCGGGCGACGCAGTCCTTGATCGGGCCCCTTATATCGCTCGACGACCGATCGGGATAGCCCGACCGGGCCGTCCGCCGGCCGCGCGGTGCCGTCCGGGCTCGTCGCGCGAACCGCCGCTGCGGCCGTTCGCGGCGTTGTCACGGACAGATGGCCGCGCAGTGCTACAATACGGCCCTTTCCGCCGGCATTCGCGCCGAACGGAGTCCGCACGGCCTGGTGTCCAGCGTTCGCATTGAACCGGTCCCAAGCGCCAGAGCGGCGCCGCGCGGCGCGCCGCGGCTCCGTCTATTTCCGAATTGTGATGAGCGCAGGCCCGGCTGGCCTGACGCACGATGTCCCCGCCGCGCCTTTTGAGCGAAACGCCACCATGTCCGATTCTGTCGCCAAGCCCGTCGACGCAACCTTCGACCAATTCGGCCTTGCCGCCGATATCCTGAAAGCCATTGTGGAGCAGGGCTATACGACGCCGACGCCGATCCAGGCGCAGGCCATTCCGGTCGTGCTCGCCGGCCGCGACGTCATGGGCGCCGCGCAAACAGGCACCGGCAAGACCGCGAGTTTCTCGCTGCCGATCATCCAGCGCCTGCTGCCGCAGGCCAACACGAGCGCATCGCCCGCGCGCCACCCGGTGCGCGCGCTGATTCTGACGCCGACCCGCGAACTGGCCGACCAGGTCGCCGCGAACGTGCATGCGTACGGGAAGCACACGCCGCTGCGCAGCGCGGTCGTGTTCGGCGGCGTCGACATGAACCCGCAGATGGCCGAGTTGCGCCGCGGCGTCGAGATCCTGATCGCGACGCCGGGCCGCCTGCTCGACCACGTGCAGCAGAAGACCGCGAACCTCGGGCAGGTGCAGATGCTCGTGCTCGACGAGGCCGACCGGATGCTCGACATGGGCTTCCTGCCGGACCTGCAGCGGATCCTGAACCTGCTGCCGAAGGAGCGCCAGACGCTGCTGTTCTCGGCCACCTTCTCGCCGGAAATCAAGAAGCTTGCGTCGACCTACCTGCGCAACCCGCAGACGATCGAGGTCGCGCGCAGCAATTCGACGAACGCGAACGTCACGCAGATCGTTTACGACGTCGCCGAAGGCGACAAGCAGGCGGCCGTCGTGCAGTTGCTGCGCGATCGCGGGCTCAAGCAGGTGATCGTGTTCTGCAACAGCAAGATCGGCGCGAGCCGGCTCGCGCGCAATCTCGAGCGCGATGGCGTGGTCGCGTCGGCGATCCACGGCGACAAGACGCAGATCGAGCGGATGCAGGCGCTCGACGCGTTCAAGCGCGGCGAAATCGAGGCGCTGGTCGCGACCGACGTGGCCGCGCGCGGCCTCGACATCGTCGAGCTGCCGGCCGTGATCAACTTCGACCTGCCGTTCAGCGCGGAAGACTACGTGCACCGGATCGGCCGTACGGGCCGTGCGGGCGCGACCGGCGACGCGCTGTCGCTGTGCAGCCCGAACGAGCGCAAGCAGCTCGCCGATATCGAGAAGCTGATCAAGCGTCCGCTCGAAGTGCAGACGCTCGCGCTCGACAAGCCGGCGCGCCATCGTCAAGACGACCGTGGCGGCGAGCGCGGCGGCGACCGCAACAGCGAGCGCGGTGGCGAACGGGGCGGTCGTCGCGAACGCGACGAGCATCGCGGTGCATCGGGGCGCCGCTCGGCCGGTTCCGAGCGCAGTGGCCATCACCGTCGCCACGAAGCGCCGGTCGACGATTTCTTCCTGAAGCCGTATGAGCCTTCGGCGGCGGCGAAGCAGTCGGACGACGCGCAGCCTGCGCAGCAGCCCGAGAAGAAAGGGCCGAAGCGACAGGTCGCTGCGCTGCTCGGCGGGTTCGGGATGCCGCGCAAGCCGTCGGCGTAAGCCCGGCGGACGTGGCGGTGCGGCGCGCGAGCGCTGCCGCAAAAGCGGGTGCATGCGATGAGCATGTGCCCGTTTTTTTATTGGGGCTGTGGTTGGATGGGGCGGGCGGGATGCGGGCTTCGCGGCACGCGATGCTAAACCGGCACTCGGTCGGCGCGAAACCGGCTTGCCAGGCGCGTTAGCCGGCCAGCGGCCCGAAGCGTTGCGCCCACGCGGCCGTCGCGGCCGCGTAGAACGCATCCAGCGTCGTGCCCGCGAGCGCGCCATCGGGCGCGAGGCCCAGATGCGCGGCCGCGGCCTGCAGCGCCGGCAGCGGATCGTCGCGTTCGAGCGCGGTCGCGCCCGTCTGCTTGCTGAGCTTCTCGCCGTTTGCGTCGACGACGACGGGCACGTGCAGATACCGCGGCGTCGGCACGCCGAGGCAGTGTTGCAGATGGATCTGGCGCGCGGTCGAATCGAGCAGGTCGGCGCCGCGCACGACGTGCGTGATGCGCGCATCGGCATCGTCGACGACGACCGCAAGCTGATAGGCCCATTGCCCGTCCGCGCGCTTCAACACGAAATCGCCGACTTCGGTCGCGAGGTTTTGCGATTGCGCGTGCTGCCAGCGGTCGTCGAACGTGACGATCGCCGCGTCGCCGTCCGGTACGCGCAGCCGCCATGCGCGCGCGGGTTTGCCGTGCAGACCGGTGCGGCAGGTGCCCGGATACGCGAGCGTCGTGTGGCGCTCGTGCGCGGCGCGCAGCGAGTCGGCGATTTCCTTGCGTGTGCAGCCGCACGGATAGACGAGCCCCGCTGCGACGAGCTGCTCGAGCGCGGCCGTGTACGCGGCATCGCGCGTGCTTTGCCATACGGGCGGCTCGTCGGGCGTCATGCCGAAATGCGCGAGCGTCGCGAGGATGTCGTCGGCCGCGCCGGGTACCGTGCGCGGGCCGTCGAGGTCCTCGATGCGCACGAGCCATGCGCCGCCGTGCGCGCGCGCGTCGAGCCAGCTCGCGAGCGCGCCGACCAGCGAGCCGAAGTGCAGCGGCCCGGTGGGCGACGGCGCGAAGCGGCCGCGATAGCCGTTCATCGGGGCGCGGGCCGTGCGCTTACGCCGCGCTGGCTGCCTGCGCGCAGGCCGGGCACGACTTGCCGGGCACGTAGCTCGGCGACTGTTGCGCTTCCGGCGTGACGACCGCGCGGCACGCGAAGCACGTGACGTTCTCGGTGGGCTGGAGTTGCGGGTTCAGCGCGGTGCGGTAGTCGAACACGAAGCAGTCGCCGTGATAGTGCGCGCCGCCGACTTCCTCGAAATACTTCAGGATCCCGCCTTCGAGCTGGTACACGTTCTCGATGCCGATTTCCTTCATGTGGATCGCGGCCTTCTCGCATCGGATGCCGCCCGTGCAGAACGACACGACCGTCTTGCCGTCGAGGTCGGCGCGGTTCGCATCGATCACTTCCGGGAATTCGCTGAACTTGTCGATCCGGTAGTCGAGCGCGTCGTCGAACGTGCCGACGTCGACCTCGAACGCATTGCGCGTGTCGAGCATCACGACCGGGCGGCCGGCGTCGTCGTGGCCGCGGTCGAGCCATGCCTTCAGCGTGCGCGCGTCGACCGACGGCGCGCGGCCGAGCTCGGGCTTGATCGCCGGCTTCTTCATCGTGATGATCTCGCGCTTCAGGCGCACGAGCATGCGGCGGAACGGCTGCGAGTCGGACAGGCTTTCCTTGAACTGCAGCGTCGCGAACTTGCCCTCGAACAGCGGATCGTGGCGAAGATAGTCGACGAACGCGTCGGCCGCTTCGCGCGTGCCGGCGATGAACAGGTTGATGCCTTCAGGCGCGAGCAGGATCGTGCCGCGCAGGTCGAGTTCGTTGCAGCGGGCGGTGACGAGCGGGCGCCATTGCTCGTTCGCGTCGAGCGAGACGAAGTGGTAGGCGGCGAGGTTGACGATGGTCATGATGGTCCGACGGGAAAACGGCCGCACGGCGGCCCGCAAAAAAGGGTGCGAAGCCGTGGCGATGATTCGAAAACCCGTATTATCCCGCAAACCGCGCACGTACCGGCATCCAGGGCCTGTTCCCGCTAATAACGGGCTTGCGAACGAGCGTTGCCGGTCGCAGTGCAAGAAGCAAGGAGCGCCGTCTGGCGGCCAGCGCAAGCCCGTTATTAGCGGGAACAGGCCCTGACCTTGGCCAGCCGCGCGGCGTGGCGTCGCGCGCATCGGCCGAACGGCCAGTGCGGGGATTTTTTGGGCAGCCTGCGCGGCGACGCGGCTACAATAACGCCCATGTCAGATCCCCGCTTCGTTCATCTTCGCGTTCACTCCGAATTCTCGATTGCCGACGGCATCGTGCGTCTCGACGACATCGTCAAGGCGGCGGCCGCAGACGGCCAGGGCGCGCTCGCGCTCACCGATCTCGGCAACGCATTCGGCCTCGTCCGTTTCTACCAGGAAGCCCGCGGCAAGGGCATCAAGCCGATCGCCGGCTGCGACGTCTGGATCATGAATCCGGACGATCGCGACAAGCCGTCGCGGCTGCTGCTGCTGGTGAAGGACAAGGTCGGCTACCTGAATCTTTGCGAGCTGCTGTCGAAGGCATGGCTCACGAACCAGTATCGCGGCCGCGCGGAACTCGACGCGAGCTGGCTCGACGGCGAGCTCGCGCAGGGGCTGCTCGCGCTGTCGGGCGCGCAGCAGGGCGATATCGGGCTCGCGCTCGCGGCCGGCAACGAAGAAGCTGCGCGCCGTCACGCCGAACGCTGGGCGAAGGTGTTTCCGGGCGGCTTCTACATCGAGCTGCAGCGGTACGGCCAGCCGGGCGCCGAGGCGTACATCCAGCAGGCCGCGACGCTCGCCGCGTCGCTGAAGCTGCCGGTCGTCGCGACGCACCCGACGCAATTCATGACCGACGACGATTTCACCGCGCACGAGGCGCGCGTGTGCATTTCGGAAGGCGACATCCTCGCGAACCCGCGACGCCAGAAACGCTTCACGACCGACCAGTATTTTCGCACGCAGGACGATATGGCCGCGCTGTTCGCCGACCTGCCGTCGGCGGTCGCGAACACGGTCGAGATCGCGAAACGCTGCAACCTGAAGCTCGAGCTCGGCAAGCCGAAGCTGCCGCTGTTCCCGACGCCGGACGGCATGTCGCTCGACGACTACCTGGTCCAGCTGTCGAAGGAAGGGCTCGAGACACGGCTCGTGCAGCTCTATCCGGCCGAAGCCGAACGCGACGCGCAGCGCGACACGTATTACAAGCGCCTCGAATTCGAGTGCGGGACCATCACGAAGATGGGCTTTCCCGGCTACTTCCTGATCGTCGCGGACTTCATCAACTGGGCGAAGAACAACGGCGTGCCGGTCGGCCCGGGCCGCGGCTCCGGCGCCGGCTCGCTGGTCGCGTACGCGCTCGGCATTACCGACCTCGACCCGCTGCGCTACAACCTGCTGTTCGAGCGCTTCCTGAACCCGGAACGCGTGTCGATGCCCGACTTCGACATCGACTTCTGCCAGCACGGCCGCGACCGCGTGATCCAGTACGTGAAGGAGAAGTACGGCGCGGACGCCGTGTCGCAGATCGCCACCTTCGGCACGATGGCTGCGAAGGCGGCCGTGCGCGATATCGGCCGCGTGCTCGACCTCGGCTACATGTTCACCGACGGCGTTGCGAAGCTGATCCCGTTCAAGCCGGGCAAGCACGTGACGATCGCCGATGCGATGAAGGAAGAGCCGCAGTTGCAGGAGCGCTACGACCACGAGGACGAAGTCCACCAGCTGCTCGATCTCGCGCAGCGCGTCGAGGGCCTCACGCGTAACGTCGGGATGCACGCGGGCGGCGTGCTGATCGCGCCCGGCAAGCTGACCGATTTCTGCCCGCTGTACACGCAGGGCGACGATGGCGGCGTCGTCAGCCAGTACGACAAGGACGACGTCGAAGCCGTCGGCCTCGTGAAATTCGACTTTCTGGGCCTCACGACGCTGACGATCCTCGACTGGGCCGAGCGCTACATTCGCCGCCTCGATCCGTCGAAGGCCGACTGGTCGCTCGCGCAGGTGCCGCTCGACGATCCGGCGTCTTTCCAGATCCTGAAGAAGGCCAACACGGTCGCGGTGTTCCAGCTGGAAAGCCGCGGGATGCAGGGCATGCTGAAGGATGCGCAGCCCGACCGCTTCGAGGACATCATCGCGCTGGTGTCGTTGTACCGTCCGGGCCCGATGGACCTGATCCCGAGCTTCTGCGCACGGAAGCACGGCCGCGAGAAGGTCGACTATCCGGATCCGCGCGTCGAACCCGTCCTGAAAGAGACCTACGGCATCATGGTCTATCAGGAGCAGGTGATGCAGATGGCGCAGATCATCGGCGGCTACTCGCTCGGCGGCGCGGACTTGCTGCGTCGTGCGATGGGCAAGAAGAAGCCCGAGGAGATGGCCAAGCACCGCGAGATCTTCGCCGAGGGTGCGGCGAAGAACGGCCTCACGCGCGAGAAGTCCGACGAGATCTTCGACCTGATGGAGAAGTTCGCGGGCTACGGCTTCAACAAGTCGCACGCGGCCGCGTATGCACTGCTCGCGTATTACACCGCGTGGCTGAAGGCGCACCATCCGGCCGAATTCATGGCGGCCAACATGACGCTCGCGATGGACGACACCGACAAGGTGAAGATCCTGTTCGACGACTGCGTCGTGAACAACCTCGTCGTGTTGCCGCCCGACATCAACCAGTCGCATTACCGGTTCGAGCCCGTCGCCGAAGCCGACGGCAAGCGCTCGCGCACGATCCGCTACGGCCTCGGCGCGGTGAAGGGCAGCGGCCAGAACGCGATCGAGGAAATCCTGCGCGCTCGCGAGGAAAAGGCGTTCACCGACCTGTTCGATTTCTGCGAACGGATCGACCGGCGCGTCGTCAACCGCCGCACGGTCGAGGCGCTGATCCGCGCCGGCGCGTTCGATTCGCTGAACGCGAACCGCGCGCAGATGCTCGCGTCGGTGCCGCTCGCGATGGAAGCGGCCGACCAGGCCGAGGCGAACGCGATGCAGGCCGGGCTGTTCGACATGGGCGCCGAGTCGCCGCACGCGCATGCGCTCGTCGATGAACCGGCGTGGGACGACAAGCGTCGCCTGCAGGAAGAAAAGGGCGCGCTCGGCTTCTACCTGTCCGGCCACCTGTTCGACGCGTATCGCGACGAGGTGCGCCGCTTCGTGCGGCAAAAGGTCGGCGACCTGAAGGAAGGGCGCGACAAGCTCGTCGCGGGCATCATCGCATCGCTGCGCACGCAGATGACCCAGCGCGGCAAGATGCTGATTGCGTTGCTCGACGACGGTTCGGGCCAGTGCGAGATCACGATCTTCAACGAGCAGTTCGAGGCGAACAAGGCGCTGTTCAAGGAAGACGAACTGCTGATCGTGCAGGGGCAGGCGCGCAACGACGCATTCACGGGCGGCATCCGCTTTACGACCGATACCGTGATGGATCTCGAACGCGCGCGCAGCCGCTATGCGCAGGCCGTGCGGCTGACGATGAACGGCAACGCCGACGCAGCCGCGCTGCGCCGCGTGCTCGAGCCGCACGTGTCGAAGGACGATCCGGCCGCCGCGCACGCGGTCGAAGCGCCTGCACCGCGCGGCGGCGGGCGTGACGGCGGTCGTCGCCCGCAGGCGCCGTTGCCGAACGGCCTCGCGGTCCAGATCCACTACAGCAACGCGCGGGCGCAAGGCGAAATGCGTCTGGGCGACGCGTGGCGCGTGAAGCCGAGCGACATGCTGCTCGCGGAACTGCGCGCGGCGTTCGACGGCAGTGTCGTCGAAATCACGTACTGACCACATCCCTACCGGACGGCTGTCGCGATACGCGGCCCGTTGCATCGCCATCGTGCGGTGCGGCGGGCCGTGTCTACATCTTCGGGTACCCGGGTCTTGGGCCGGCCATCCGGACGCTATACAATCCGGCGCAAGCCGCGCTCGCACACGCACACAAACGGGGGCGGATCCGCGCGGCGAGCGGCAACGCGCGACAGGGCCGCCCCGGAACAGGATGCCGGGGCATCGGCCCGTCGCGACGATAAAAACTGACAGTCCATCACATGACCATGGCCAACGGGAACCCGACGGGGCGGATCCTCGTGATCCGGATTGATTTTCTGGGCGACATGCTGTGCACGACCGCGTTCCTCGGTGCGCTGAAGGAGCGCTGGCCCGGCGCGGAACTGCATGTGGTCGCGAACCGCTACAACGCGGCCGCGCTGGCCGGCAACCCGGACGTGCACACGGTTCACACGTACGTGTACAGCCGCCAATGCGAACGCAACGATCGTCCCGGGCGGATGCGCGCGTTCTTCGACCGGCTGCGGCTCGTGCGCCGCCTGCGTCGCCTGCGGTTCGACCTCGTGGTCGTGCCGAACGGCGGGATGCATCGCAGCAGCATGCAGTTCGCGCGCCAGCTCGGCGCGAAGGATTGCCGCTGGCACGATGCCGACACCGAATTCGACGATCGCAAGCCCGAGCACGTCGCGCAGCGGCCGATATGCCACGAGGCGCTGTCGGGGTTCCGGCTCGTGCCCGAACTCGGCCGCGCCGATCTCGACCGCCTCAAGCTGTCGGTTCATCCCGATCGCACGCTGCAGGACGTGTGGTATCGCCTGCTCGGGGAGCGCACGAAGCCGCGCGTCGGTTTGTTCGTGTCGAACAAGGCAGTGGAACGCCGCTGGCCCGCGGACCGCTGGCGCGACCTCGGCGAGCGGCTCGCGCCGTTCGCCGACGTGATCGTGTTCCGCGATCCGGCCATCCGCAATACCGCCGAGGACGAGGCGTGGCGCGATGTGAACGCACGCCATGTAGCGCCGTCGTCGGTCGCCGATCTGGTGGCTGCCGCGAGCCTGCTCGATACGATCGTGTCGGCCGACAGCGCACCCGTGCATCTCGCGTCCGCGCTCGGCGTGCCGGTCGCCGCGCTGTTCGAGGACCGTCCCGAGAAATACCTGCGCTGGCATCCGCTCGGCGTGCCGCACGTGATCCTGCGCGCCGGCGCGACCGTCGACGCGATCGGTGTCGACTCGGTCGAGCGCGCCGTGCTTCATCTGCTGCCGCAGGCCGGCCATTGCGACGAGCCGGTGGCGGATGCGGGGCGCGCGCGCCGTGAGGCCGCCGCGGCATCCGCGGCCCCGACCATCGCTTCGTAGCACCGGGACACCGCACACGGTGCAAGCGCCGGCGCGCGGGCGCCTGCCGCACCGCGTCCCGCAGGCAGGGCCGCATCAGGGTCACGTCAGCGCGTCCTGAACGGCCGGTTCGCGATGCCGCGCCGGCTGCTGCAAAATCCTGTACATTGCCAGCCTTGTTCAGCCAGCTAGACAGACCGATCGCCGTGGCCCTGTTTTCCTCCGCCCGCCCGCCCAGAACCATCCTCGTTGCCGCGCCGCGCCGTATCGGCGACGTGCTGCTGACGACGCCGCTCGTGCGTTCGCTGAAGGCCCGCTGGCCCGATGCGCAGATCGACATGCTGGTGTTTCGCGGCACCGAGGGCGTGCTCGAGCACAATCCGGACGTGCGGCGCGTGATCGTCGTCGCGCAGCGGGCGGGATTCCGCGAGCGGCTGCGCGACGCGCTGTCGATGTGGCGCCGCTACGATCTCGCGTGTGCGGCGCTGAGCTCCGACCGGCCGCGTTTCTATAGCTGGTTCGCGGGCCGCAAACGGGTCGGCCTCGTCGACCCCGACCGCGTCACGTGGCTCACGCGGATGATGCTGAACGGGATCGCGATCAATCACCATGAATCCGCGCATACGGTCGTCAGCACGCTCGCGCTCGCACCCGTGATCGGCATCGAGCCGGTGTCCGAGGTCGTCGCGCCCGGCATCGGCGACGATCCCGCGCGGCGCGCGCGCTTCGACGCATGGCTCGCGGAGTCGCCGGCGATCCGCGACGGCAAGCCGCTGGTCGTCCTGCATCCGTATCCGATGTTCCGCTACAAGCAATGGCGGCTCGAAGGCTGGGTCGAGATGATCGGCTGGCTGCGCGAGCGCGGCTTTGCGGTCGCGTTGTCGGGCGGTCCGGCCGATCGCGAGCGCGAGTATGCGGAGCAGGTCGCGGCCGAAGCGGGCGGCGACGTGCTGAATCTGGTCGGCCGCCTCACGTTCGGCGAGAGCGCGGAGCTCGTGCGGCGCGCGCGGCTCTTCATCGGGCCCGACACCGGCGCGACGCACGTCGCGGCTGCGACGGGCACCGACACGATCGCGCTGTTCGGCCCGTCCGACCCCGTGCGCTGGGGTCCGTGGCCGCAGCACTGGCCCGCGACCGAGAATCCGTGGCCGCTGCGCGGCTCGGGGCGGCACGGGAACGTGTGGCTGCTGCAGGGGGAGGGTGACTGCGTGCCATGCCGGCACGAGGGCTGCGAGCGCAAGGTCGACAGCCGCAGCGATTGCCTCGCCAATCTCGGCGCGCAGCGCGTGAAAGCCGCGGCGGCCGAGATGCTCGGGCTGAATCCGCCGGATCAGCCCGGAGCCGTCGTCGACACGTCGCGACTGCATCGCGCCGGATCCGACTGACGACCGACGCGCTGGAGACGCGCGTTTTTGCTTCGTTGCAGGCGGCTTGTTTCGCGACGAGCGGCGCAGCCCGCTCGCTTTGACGGCGGGCCTCCGCTGCCGCCGAAGCTGCCGGCGGCAGTGCGGATGCCGTTGCGCGTTACGCGCTGCGCCGGATCGCCGACGTCTCGCGCGGCAGCGCCTCGCCGCGCGCGCCGCAACCGAGCAGGATGCCGGCCAGCAGCACGATCAGGTGCCCTTCGGCGAAATCGAGCAGTAGCGAATTCGCGAGGCTGCCGATCGTGAAGATCGCGAGCCATGCGAGCAGCAAGTGCTGCGAGCGCGGATCGAGCGTGCGGCTGCCGCGCGCGATCTGCACGATCAGGTTGATGAACAGCAGCACGCCGAGCGAGCCGAGCTGCACGGCCATCAGCAGGTATTCGTTATGCGGGTTCGACGTGAGCTGGCCTTCGGCGGCCGTCTTGCCGGCCGTGAGCTTCTCGAATTCGAACTCGAGGCCGCCCGCGCCGTAACCGATCACCGGGCGCTGACGAAACAGCTCGAGCCCCTTCTTGTACCACTCGAGGCGCAGCCCGGTCGACGTGGCCGCATCGCTCTGCCGGTATTGCTGCACTTCCGTCACGACCTTCACGAGCCGGCCGTTGTGAACCGTGCACGCGGCGACCACGAGCGCGACGCCGAACAGGACGAGCAGGCCGGCGGCGAGCCCCGCGCGCAGCGCCGATTGCCGGCGCAGCAACAGCACGAAACGCACGGCGACGACGAGGATCAGCAGCAGCGCGATGACCTGCCCCGTGCGTCCCTGCAGCATCACGAACACGTTGACGAGCGACCACGCGGCGACGCCCGCATACGCGATGCGGGACAGCGCCGTGCGGGCGGCAAGCGCGAGATCGGCCGCCTGGTAGAACAGCAGCGCGCCGAACATGCCGGCGGCGATGTGGTTCTTGAACACCCACGCGCGCGACAGCGGCAGTTGGGTCGCATAAGCGGGGCCGATCGCGGTCAGCCCGAGATAGTTGGTCGTCGACAGCAGCAGGATCACGCACAACGTGCCGAACCAGCAGCGCAGCACGATCGGCGCCCAGTTCGAATGACGGAACGCGAGCACGGCGAACGGCAGCAGCAGCAGCTTGTCGTATTTGGCGACCCAGTTCCACGCCTTGTTATGGGGCGCGACCGTGTACGCGACGCTGGCAGTCAGCGCGGCGAGGATCAGCAGCGCCGCGAGCGAAGCCGGGTCGGTCACGAACGAGCGCAGGTCGCGCCAGAATTCGGGGGAGATCACGAGCGCGGCCGCGAACAGCGCGCAGAAGACGTTGGTCAGCGCGGTCGAGACGGGCACCATGCAGAGCGCGGCGACGGCGAATGCACGGGCGGCGGTCAGGCGCCGCGTGGCGGGAGCGGAAAACGAAAGCATCGGAACCTGTCGAATGGACGAATGCGGCTTGCGGACATCGTGCTCGCGCCGCGCGTCCCGGCGGGAGTTCCGGGACGAACGGCGCAGTATACGCGAAGCAGGCGGCGTTTCTGTGCCGTTTTCGGGGCCCGATCAGCTGAACGCGCGCTTGATCCGCGAGCGCAGCAGCGCGCGCTTCAGGCGCCCGACGACTGCCGGCGTATCGAGCGCGATGCGCGTACCGGCCGGCTCGCCGCGATGCAGGTAGTAGCGGTCGAACGTCGCCTGGGTCATGCCCCATTTGTTCAGGAACTGGCGGCGGCCGTCGTTCTTGACGATCTTGCCCGTGCTCTTCTGCTGGAAGTGGTAGACGAGGCTGTCGCCGACGCCGAGGAAGATCCGGCAGCCGGCATCCCAGAATTTCATCGAGAAGTCGTTGTCGCTGCTCATGCCGGGCGACAGCTCGCTGCTGTAGCCGCCGATGCGGTGCCACCAGTCGCGGTGCACGAGCGTCGGCGGCCAGGTCGAGCCGAGCCAGTCCGCGCGCGCGAGCCGCGGGGTCGCGTCGACGAGGCCCGCCGCGTCGAAATGCTCGGCGTCGCGGCCGAAATTACTGACGACGACGCACGGGTTGCGCGTGTCGACCGGCTCGATCATCGTGCCCGACAGCATGAAGAGGTCGGTCGGCATCTGTTCGATGCGGCGCACGAGCGCAGCGTCCCAGCCGGGGCAGCAGAACATGTCGTCGTTCATGTAGACGACGTAGTCGCGCGTCGCGCGCGCGGCGGCCAGGTTCACTGCGTGGCAGATGCCGATGTTGGTCGGCGACGCGGTGTGCTCGATCCCTTCGCTGCGCACCCAGTCGAGCGTGCCGTCCGAGCCGTCGTTCACGTGCACGATGATCTGGTGGTCGTACGCGGAGTGGCGGCGCAGGCTGTCGACGACGAGCTTGAGGTACGGCAGGTTGTTCCAGGTCGGGATGATGATGGAGAACATGGCGGTCGGATTCGGTGGTCGTCGTGGCGGGCGGCGCGCGGTGCAGCCGGTTGGGCGGGCACGCGCGGCGCGGGCAGCCCGGCATTGTAACGCCGGGCCGGCCGCTTGCCGGCGGCGTGCAGGGGCGGGCGCTCAGCGCGCCGGTTCGTGGCCGAGCTTCAGGAAGCGGTAATACACGGTCTCCGCGTTGAACACGGCGATCATGAAGCCCGCGCGGCCGTCGAGGAACCCGCGCCGCAGCACGTAGGTGCGCACGAACGCCCACGCACCGCGCGCGAGCGCCTTGCCGAAGCCGCCGCGCTGGCCGGCCGCGCGGCGCTGGCGCGCGCCGGCCGTCGAATACGCGTCGAGCTTGCGCACGACGGTTTCGAAATCCTCGTACGAGTAGTGCATCAGCTTGCCGGGCAGGCGCTGCGCGGCGGTATCGAACACGAGGCGCTCATGCACGAGATCGTCCGAGAAACGCGCGGCGCCGCGCCGGAACAGGCGCGGCACCCAGTCCGGATACCAGCCGCTGTGATGGATCCACTGGCCGCAGAAGCTCGACAGCCGGTCCAGCGCATAGACTTGCGCGGCCGGCGCGCGGATTGCGTCGCGGATCGACTGCGCGAGCTCCGGGCTGACGATTTCGTCGGTATCGAGCGACAGGATCCAGTCGGTGCGGAGCGCGTCGAGCGCGCGGTTCTTCTGCGGGCCGAAGCCCGGCCAGTCGCGCTCGACGATCACGCGCGCGCCGTGCGCCTGCGCGATCGCGACGGTATCGTCGGTGCTGCCGCCGTCGATGACGACGACATCGTCGGCGAACGACAGCGCATCGAGGCACTGGGCGAGCCGCGCGGACGCGTTGAGGGCGATGAGGGCGACGCCGAGGGAGGGTTCAGCCATGAAATCGTCGGAAAGGCGGAGAAAACGGTGAGCGGCAGTATACCCGCGGGCCGGCCGCCGCCCGCATCGGCCATGACCGTGCCGGCGGGGGCGGTGCGGCTATAATGTTGAGCCCTTTTCGGCACCCGCCCGACAGGGGCGAAATCCCGGGCGGCCACGCGCCGGGCGCCGCATCGCGGCTCAAGAAGGATTGCCTTGGAAACCCAGAACACTCTTCGCAAACCGATGGACGGCACCGGCACCTCGCCGGTCACGGTCCTCAAGCGCCTGTGGCCGTACATCCGGCCGCTCATCGGCATCGTGGTGCTCGCCGTGATGACGATGGGCGTCGTCGCGGCCACCGAAGCCGGCATTCCGGCGCTGCTCAAGCCGCTCCTCGACCACGGTTTCGGCGTGCACGGCAGCGACCGCGCGAAATGGTACGTGCCGATCGCGGTGATCGGCCTCGCGCTCGTGCGCGGCGTATCGCAGTACGCATCGAATTACCTGCTCAACTACGTATCGAACCGCATCCTGCTGCAACTGCGGCTGGAGATGTTCCAGCGGATGCTCCACACGGGCGCGTCGTTCTTCCAGCGCGAAACCGCGAGCACGGTGATCAACGCGATCGTGTTCGAGGTCAACCAGATCCTGGCGGTGCTGACGGGCGTGATGGTCACGCTCGTGCGCGATTCGCTGACGGTGATCTTCCTGCTCGGCTATCTGTTCTACCTGAACTGGCGGCTCACGCTGATCGTCGCGGTGATCCTGCCCGGCATCGGCTGGCTCGTCAGCAAGATCAACCGCCGCCTGCGCCGCCTGAACCGCGAGCATCAGACGCTGACCAACGAGCTGTCGTACATCGTCGAGGAGACGGTCGGCGGCTACAAGGTCGTCAAGGTGCACAACGGCGAAGCGTACGAGATGGACCGCTTCGCGTCGATGAGCAAGCGCCTGCGCGGCTACGCGATGCGCATGACGATCTCGGGCGGTCTCGCGCAGCCGCTCACGCAGTTCCTCGCGTCGATCGCGCTCGCGGTCGTGATCACGATCGCGGTCGTGCAGTCGACCAACGACCAGACGACGGTCGGCGGTTTCGTCGCGTTCGTCACGTCGATGCTGCTGGTGATTTCTCCGCTCAAGCACCTGATCGACGTCAATCAGCCGCTGCAGCGCGGGATGACGGCCGCCGAGCTGATCTTCGGGCTGATCGACGAGCCGGCCGAGCCGCAGGGCGGCGGCCGGCCGTTGCCGCAGGCGCGCGGCGAGATCGAGTTCCGCGGCGTGTCGTTCGACTACGGCGCGGCCGAGCGGCCGACGCTCGACCGCATTTCGTTCAAGGTCGCGCCGGGCGAGATGATCGCGCTCGCAGGCCCGTCCGGCAGCGGCAAGACGACGCTCGTGAACCTGCTGCCGCGCTTCTTCGATCCGACGGACGGCGCGATCCTGGTCGACGGCGTGCCGGTTGCCGACTACGACCTCCACGCGCTGCGCGGCCAGATGGCGATGGTCAGCCAGGACGTCGTGCTGTTCAACGACACGATCGCCGCGAACGTCGCATACGGGCAGACGCCCGACCGCGCGCGCGTGCAGGCCGCGCTCGAGGCCGCGAACCTCGCCGACGCGGTCGCCGCGATGCCCGACGGGCTCGACACGCTGGTCGGCGGCAACGGGATGCGGCTGTCCGGCGGCCAGCGCCAGCGGCTCGCGATCGCGCGCGCGATCTACAAGGACGCGCCGATCCTGATCCTGGACGAAGCGACGTCGGCACTCGATTCGGAATCGGAGCGCCACGTGCAGGCCGCGCTCGAACGGCTGATGGAAGGCCGCACGACGCTCGTGATCGCGCATCGGCTGTCGACGATCGAGCGCGCGGATCGCATCCTCGTGCTCGAGGCCGGCAAGATCGTCGAAGAGGGCAGCCACGACGAACTGCTGCGCCACGGCGGCCTCTATGCGCACCTGCACCGGATCCAGTACCAGCAGCAGGCGGCGTGACGCGCGTTCCGTTCGCGTCAAACCGTGTGCTAGTCTTCATTGGGCAGGCCCGGTCGTTTGCTACGACGTGACAACACGGAGGGAAGGCACGATGAAGAAGATGCACTGCATGATGCTGGCCGCGCTGATCGCGGCGGGTTTTGCCGCGCCGGCCGCGATGGCGCAGGATCACGGCAACTACGACAACCGCGACAATCACGGCATGCATCGCGGCCATGGCCCGAAGCACATGCCGCCCGGCCAGGCGATGCACCGCGAGGACGACGTGCCGCCGCGCTGGGCCGACCAGCCGCGCCGCGACTGGCACAAGGGCGACCGGTTGCCCGACGAATTCCGCGACCGCCAGTACGTGATCGACGACTGGCGCGGCTACCACCTGAGCCCGCCGCCGCGCGGCTATCACTGGGTCGGCGTGGGCGGCGATCACCTGCTCGTGCAGATCGGTTCGGGCATCGTGCTGCAGGTCGGCCAGTAACGTTTCCCGTCGTTCAGCCGGTTGCCGGGCCTGCGCCCGGCAACCGCGTCACTTTGCCGCCGCGCGGCGGAACCAGCGCCGCTCGATTCTCGACATCCCCCAGCACACGCCCAGCGCACACACGGTGCCGAGCGTTACCTCGCCGAGCCGCATCAGCGGAATGTCCCACAGCGGGCCGTTGCCCGGAAACAGCAGCACGATCGTCGCGGTCACGCCGCCGAGCCGTGCCGCGCTGCCGACGTTCAGGCACCAGCAGCAGACGATCGTGAGCGCGACCGCGAGTGCATAGGCGACGAGGCGATCGCCGCCGAGCGCGGCGCCCGCGAAGCCGAGCACGCCGCCGATCATCGCGCCGACGAACTGGTCGCGCGACAGCGACATCGTGTCGGAGTAGTTGTGCTGCGTGACGGCGATCGCGGTGACCGCCGCCCACACGGCCTGCTCGGTGTGCAGCGCACGTCCGATCGTGTACGCGAGGCACGCGCCGCAGACGGCCTGGATGGCCATCAGCACGCCTTGCACGAAACGCTCGCCGAAGGTCAGTCCCTTGAACAGATCGAAGACCGACTGCTGGATCTGCTGGCGGGCTTCGTTGAGTGTCCTGATCGTATCCATCATGAGTTGGCCAGGAAGCGGGTAACGGCGGCGCGCCGCTCTCAGTGCGCCTGTTCGGGTGATGCTGCGGCTGTCTCGTCGGCCGCAGCATCGCCGTTCTCGACGCGCGTTTCGGGCATCACGAGCCAGACCAGCAGCACCGCGAGCGCACCCGCGCCCGCGAGCCCGAAGAAGCTGACCGTGTTGCCGAAGTGATCGGCGACGTAGCCGGCCGCGGCCGTGCTGAGCGTCGCGCCGATCCCGGCCGCGAGCCCGAAGAGCCCGATACACAGGTTATAGCGGCCCTTGCCGCCCGCGACGTCGGCCGCGATCAGCGGCAGCATCACGCCGAACACGGCTGCGCTGATGCCGTCGAGCATCTGCACGGGCACGAGCAGGTACGGGCTGCTCACGCCGGCGAACAGCAGCGCGCGCACCGGCAGCGCGGAGAAGCCGAGCAGCAGGATCGGCCGGCGCCCCCAGCGTTGCGCGGAGCGGCCGACCCACGGCGACAGCATCGCGACGATCGCCTGCGGCACGATGATGCACGCGGCGATCACGAGCTGCACGTTCTCGCCCATCCCGGCCGTGACTTCGCCGGCCGCGAGGTTCAGCATCGCCGCGTTCGACAGGTGGAACAGCACGACGCACGCCGCGAAGATCAGCATCCGGCGGTCGCGCAGCAGTTCGAGCAGCGTTTCGCGATCACCGGCTTCATCGTGATCGCCGTGGTCGTCGGGCTTCGACGACTGCGGAATCACCTCGTGCGTCGGCTGGATCATCGCGAGCGCGAACAGCGCGGGCAGCGCCAGCACTGCGGTCAGCCAGAACACCGCGCGTGCGGAGAAGTATTCACCGGTGAGCCCCATCAGGCCCGCCGCGACCGCGCTGCCGATCGACGCCCAGCGCGCGTTGCGGCCGAGCCGGTCGCCGAGGTCGGCGCGGCCGACGAGCGAGAACGAGATCGCGGCCATTGCCGGCACGAGCATGCAGCTCGCGAACCCGTGGAACACCTCGGCGGCGATCACCGGCACGATCGTCGGGCTCGACGCGAGCAGCACCGCGGACAGGATGATGGCCGCGATCGCCCACGCGGCCGCGCCTTTCTTGTTCTTCAGCGCATCGACGGCCGCGCCGCCCGGCACCTGGCTGACCATCGCGCTGATCGTGCCGATCGACAGCACCATGCCGATCTCGCCCTGCGTCCACTTGTGCGACGCGAGGTAGGACGCGATGAACGGACCGAACCCGGTTTGAACGTTTGCAACGAAAAAGTTGAGCCAGTCGAGGGACCGCAGACTGCGAACGCTGACGGAATGCTTGATCGTCATCGGGTGGCACTCGCAGACGAAGCCGGCGCGGGGGCGGCAGGGGGCGGCGAGACTGCGACGATCGGCTTGTCGGCCGCGTAGGGCGGCGACGCCTTGATCTGCGCGTCGTTCAGGTCGAGCTGCGGATGCAGCGCCTTGTCGCGCGTGACGAAGCGCAGCGCGGCCCAGTTCGCGGCGATCGAGCGGCGGTCGGTATTGACGAGCCCGCCGAGGTCGAGCACGACAGCCTGCGGCTGCGCGGCGCGGTCGATCAGCACGTCGACGATGCGGCCGATCTTCGTGCCGTTCGGGCGCTCGACGTCGCTGTCGAGCATCGGCAGCCGCGTCGCGGGCGATGCCGCTGCGGAGCCCGACAGCGGCACGGCCTTCGGCCGCGCGGCCGGCGGCAGGTCGCCCGACGGCACGTCGAGCACGATCGGCTCCTGTTTGCCGCCCGGCGTGAAGCGGAACACGTTCCACGGGAAGATGACCTTGCGGTCGCCGACGCCCATGAAGCCTTGCAGGTTGACGATCATCTCGCGCGGTTTGCCGCTCGCGTCGGTGACCATGTCGACCGCGCGGCCGATCACCTTGCCGTTGCGGCGCGCGACTTCGCTGTCGAGCAGCGCATGGATCTGGGTGCGGTCGAGCGTGCGCGTCGCGACGAGCGGCGCGGGTGGCGGAGGCGGCGGCGTCGGCGATTCGGGGCGCTGCACCGGCTTCGGCCGAGTTACCTCGCGGTGCGGCTTTTTCGGCGCTTCCGGTTCTTCCGGCTGCGTCGGCGCCGGCACGGGCGGCATCGTCAGCGGCTCGCCGGCGGTTTCCTCGACCGGCTCGACGAGCGCCTCGCTGATCGGCGCGGGCGGATTCTGGGTCGGCAGCAGCCCGCAGCCGGACAGCAGCACGGCGGCGGCGAGAATCAGGAAGACCGTCGACGACGGAAACGACTTGCGGGATGCGGGAAACGGAAGTCCGCCGCTCATTGACACTCACTCCATGGGTCGGGGGCGGCCCGAGGGCACGCGGCTGGCGATGGATGGCGGGTGCGGGCGGCGCACCACGCGAGGTGAGAGTTTAACGTGTCTTGCTTTCAGGACCGATTTCGATGGCCGATTGGAGGCGGACTGTCGGGAAAAGGAAGGGATCGGAGGCGGGCGGGGGAGGCCGAACGACGGGCGACGTCGAGGCTGCGGCGCTTGATTAGGGGGGAGTCGCGGTCGACGCGTTGCGAATCGCGTGAGTCGGTGCCGGTCGCGCGGGTGTCGGGCGACGGGGATGGAAGTGGGGTGCGGGGCGCAGGTGCCGGCCTGGCCCGCCTTCACGGCGGGCAGGCTCGGGCGCTGCCAGATGTAGGGAGAAACCGGAAGATCAGGCGTCCGGATACCACGCGTCGGTGAATTCGCTGACCTTGACGTCGGTCAGTTCCGGCCGTGCGGCCAGCCAGCCGCGCACGATCTCGCGATCGGCGTCGGTCGTCGTGCCGCGCGGTGCGCCGGAGATCACATAGGCGCCGATGCCTTCGTCCGCGGACGCGACGGTCAGCAGCCCGTTCGCTTCGACGAAGTCGATGAACGCGTCGATCAGCTCGCCGCGTTCGAGGTCGGTCATCTCGTTGCGGTAGTGCGCGGTCGCGTTGAACGCGAGTTCCTGGAATTCGCCGATGTGGAGTTTCTTGCGCTGGCGGCGGTTGTGGCCTTGGCTCATGGTGCGTGATGAATACGAAAAGGGTAAGGGAAAGGGCGGCGGCGGGCGCCGGCGCGGGATGCGCGAGCGGCCCGGGCGCCGCATCGAAGCGCCGCGCGGCGATGCCGGCGGCGGATGGGCGGAACGTTACATCAGCACGATATCGTACTGCTCCTGGCTCAGGTTCGATTCGACCTGCAGCGACACCGGCTTGCCGATGAAGTCGATCAGCATCGCGAGATGCTGCGACTCCTCGTCGAGGAACAGATCGATCACCTGCTGCGCGGCGATCACGCGGAATTCGCGCGGATTGAACTGCCGCGATTCGCGCAGGATCTCGCGCAGGATGTCGTAGCACACGGTGCGCGGCGTCTTCACCTGGCCCTTGCCCTGGCAGGTCGGGCAAGGCTCGCACAGCACGTGCGCGAGCGATTCGCGCGTGCGCTTGCGCGTCATCTCGACGAGCCCGAGCTGCGAGAACGTGTTGACCGTCACGCGCGTGCGGTCGCGCGACAGCGCCTTCTTCAGCTCGGACAGCACCGCGTCGCGATGCTCGGCGTTCTCCATGTCGATGAAGTCGATGATGATGATCCCGCCGAGGTTGCGCAGCCGCAGCTGCCGCGCGATCGTGTGTGCGGCCTCGAGGTTGGTCTTGAAGATCGTGTCGTCGAAGTTGCGCGCGCCGACATAGCCGCCGGTGTTCACGTCGATCGTCGTCATCGCCTCGGTCTGGTCGATCATCAGGTAGCCGCCCGACTTCAGGTCGACGCGGCGCGACAGCGCGCGCTGGATCTCCGTCTCGATGTTGTACAGGTCGAACAGTGGACGCTCGCCCGTATAGTGGTGCAGCTTCGGGCTCACGGCTGGCGTGAATTCGGACGCGAATTCCGCGAGGCGCTGGTATGTCTCGCGCGAATCGACCTGGATGCGCGTCGTGTCGTCGTTCGCGAAATCGCGCAGCACGCGCTGCGCGAGATCGAGATCCTGGTACAGCAGGCTCGTCGCCGGCAGCCGCTGCGCCTGCGCGACGATCGTCGCCCACGTCTTGCGCAGGTAGGCAACGTCGCCGGCGAGCTCGTCGGAGGTTGCATCCTCGGCGATCGTGCGCACGATGTAGCCGCCTTTCTCGTCAGGCGGGATCACGGCCGTCAGGCGCGCGCGCACGGCTTCGCGCTCGGCCTCGCTCTCGATCTTCTGCGAGATGCCGATATGCGGCTCCTGCGGCAGGTAGACGAGCGTGCGGCCCGCGATGCTGACCTGCGTCGACAGCCGCGCGCCCTTCGTGCCGATCGGATCCTTGATCACCTGGACCATCAGCGTCTGGCCCTCGAACACGGTCTTCTCGATCGGCTGGTGCGACGCGCTCGATTGCGGCTCGCCCGCGAGGCGTGGATGCCAGATGTCGGCGACGTGCAGGAACGCCGCGCGCTCGAGGCCGATGTCGATGAACGCGGACTGCATGCCGGGCAGCACGCGCACGACCTTGCCGAGATAGATGTTGCCGACCCGCCCGCGCGACAGCGTGCGCTCGACGTGAAGCTCCTGCACCGCGCCTTGCTGGACGAGTGCGACCCGCGTTTCCTGCGGCGTGAGGTTGATCAGGATTTCTTCGTTCATGGTGGGATTCAGAAGGCGACACGCGCGGCGCGCAACAGCGCCGCGGTCTCAAAAAGGGGCAGACCCATGATACCCGAATGGGAGCCGTCGATCCGCTCGATGAATTCGGCCGCGCGCCCCTGGATCGCGTACGCGCCGGCCTTGCCGAACGGCTCGCCCGTTTCGACGTAGCGCGCGTATGCGTCGCGCGATGCCGCCGCGAAGCGCACCGACGAACGCGACAGCGCGGGCGGCAGCAGTTCGCCGCGCGCGTCGATCACGGCGACGGCGGTCAGCACCGCGTGTTCGCGGCCCGCGAGGCGCATCAGCATCGCGAGCGCGTCATCTGCGTCGGCCGGCTTGCCGAGGATCGCGCCGTCGATCGTGACGGTCGTATCGGCAACCAGCACCGGCGCGGCCGGCTTGCCGCTCGCGACGAGGCGCGCGCGCGCGGCTTCGGCCTTCGCGACGGTCACGCGCCGCACGTACGCATCGGCGGCTTCGCCGGGCAGTTCGGCTTCGAGCGCCTCGGCGTCTTCGTCGGGACGCGGCAGCAGCAGCTCGAAGCGTACGCCGATCTGCAGCAGCAGCTCCTGGCGGCGCGGGCTTTGCGAAGCGAGGTAAAGGATCGGGAAAAGCGCGGGGGACGTGCTGGACGGCATGGTGTCGTTATCTCGGTGAGCGCGCGCGGCGCGCGTCTCGAGGACGACACGTCATGCGCGGTGGTAGGGGTGATTCTGCGTGATGCTCCACGCCCGGTAAAGCTGTTCGGCGAGCAGCACGCGCACCATCCCGTGCGGCAGCGTCATGCTCGAGATGCGCAGCAGCACGTCGGCGCGCGCTTTCAGTTCCGGATCGAGCCCGTCGGCGCCGCCGATCACGAACGCGACGTCGCGGCCGTCCTGCTGCCAGCCGGGCAGCGCCTGCGCGAGCTGCATCGTGGTCCAGTCGCGGCCGCGCTCGTCGAGCGCGACGAGGCGTGCGCCCTTCGGTAGCGCGGCCTCGATTTTCTGCCGCTCGGCGGCCATCACGCTTTCGGCGCTGCGGCCGCCAGAACGCAGTTCGGGCTTGATCTCGCGCAGCTCGATCCGCAGCTCGGGCGGCATCCGCTTCGTGTATTCGTCGAAGCCGGATGCGATCCAGCCCGGCATCTTGTGGCCGACCGCGAGGATGAAAAGCTTCATCGGGACGATTCGTAAAGACTTAGCGGCGGCGGGCGGCCGTCTTGCGTGCCGGGCGGGCCGGCGCTGCTTCTTCCTCGTCTTCGTCGTTTTCGCTGGCCGTTGCGAAGCCATTCTGGCCCTTGTCGCCGCCGAGCTTCATCCGCACGGGCTTGTCGCCCCAGATTTCCTCGAGGTTGTAGTACTGGCGCAGGGCCGGCTGCAGGATGTGCACGACGGCGTCGCCGCAGTCGACGAGCACCCATTCGCCGGTTTCCTCGCCCTCGGAGCTGACGATGTCGCCGCCGGCTTCCTTGACCTTGTCGCGCACGCTCGACGCGAGGGCCTTGGTCTGGCGGTTGGAGGTGCCCGATGCGACGACCACGCGGTCGAACAGTTCGGTCAGGTGGCTGGTGTTGAACACCTTGATGTCTTGCGCCTTGACGTCTTCGAGGGCGTCGACGATCACGCGCTGCAGTTTGCGAATATCCATGGAATCAGGTGTGGTAGAGGCGATGTTGAAGAATATAGGCCCATACGGCGGCCGGTACATGTTCGGCCGATGCGTCGGGCATTTGCGCATGGCGCGCGATGCATTCGCGCAGGTGCGCGCGGATGTCGGTCGCGGCGATGTCGAACGCGAGGGTCGTGTCGATCAGCAGGCGGCCGGCCGGCGTGGCCTTCAGCACGTCGGCGCCGGCCTGCCGCGCGGCGATTTCCTGCGCAACCTCCGGCGGCGCCGCGCCGAGCTCGAAGCCCGGGCGCGTCGACGCGCAGATGTGCGCGTAGTCGAACAGCTTGCGCCAGTCGCGCCACGTGTCGAGGCGCACGAGCTGGTCGGCGCCGATCAGCAGCGACAGCGACGCGTCGGGGCCGATCCGCTCGCGCCAGCGCGCGAGCGTGTCGACCGTGTAGGTCGGGCCGGCGTGCTCGATCTCGTCGGTGGCGACGGTCACGGTCACGCCCGGCAGCACGAGCGAATCCGCGGCCGCGCGCGTCATCGCGAGCCGATGCCCGGCGGCCGATACGTCGCGCTTCTGGTACGGCTGCCCGGCGGGCAGCAGCACGAGCTCGGTCAGCCCGAGCAGTTTGGCAAACCGGCGCGCGAGCGCGAGATGGCCGTCGTGGATCGGGTCGAAAGTGCCGCCCAGCAAGCCGATACGACGCGGCAGCGGGGCGGGGCGGGCGGTGGTGTCCAGAAACGCGTCCTTTTCTTGGGGCAGCGGGGCGCGCGGGCTCAGACCCAGTCGCGCGGCACGATGAAGTCGCTGTACAGGCGCGCTTCAGGCGTTCCGGGTTCGGGCTGCCAGTTGTAGCGCCAGTTCGCGACCGGCGGCATCGACATCAGGATCGATTCGGTCCGGCCGCCGCTTTGCAGGCCGAACAGCGTGCCACGGTCGAACACGAGGTTGAATTCGACGTAACGGCCGCGGCGGTAGGCCTGGAAGTCGCGCTCGCGCTCGCCGTACGGCAGGTCGGCGCGGCGCTCGACGATCGGCAGGTAGGCCTGCAGGAACGCATCGCCGACGCTTTGCATCATGTCAAACGAGCGTTCGAAACCGGGTTCGGAGAAATCGTCGAAGAAGATCCCGCCGATGCCGCGCATCTCGTTGCGATGCTTCAGGAAGAAATACTCGTCGCACCATTTCTTGAAGCGCGGGTAGAGCTCGGCCCCGAACGGGTCGAGCGCATCCTTGCAGGTCCGGTGGAAATGGCGCGCGTCGTCCTCGAAACCGTAAACCGGTGTCAGATCCATGCCGCCGCCGAACCAGAACACGGGATCCTCGCCCGGTTTCGTCGCGATCAGCATCCGCACGTTCATGTGCACGGTCGGGCAGTACGGATTGCGCGGGTGCAGCACGAGCGACACGCCGAGCGCCTCGAAGCCGCGGCCCGCGAGTTGCGGGCGCGCCGCGCTCGCCGACGGCGGCAGCGCGTCGCCCGCGACGTCGGAAAAACCGATTCCCGCGCGTTCGAACACGCGGCCGCCTTCGAGAATCCGCGTGCAGCCGCCGCCGCGCAGGCGTTCGGCCGGCCCGCGCTGCCAGGCGTCGGTCGCGAGCGGCGTGCCGTCGAGCGCGCCGAGCGCGTCGGCGATGCGTGCCTGCAGGCCCTGGAGGTACGTGCGCACGCGCGCTACGTCGTAGGTCGAATCGGTCATGTCTGGACTGGGTGCCCCCGCCCGAAGCGGGGCCGTAAAAAAGGCATCTGCCGGGCATTCTATCGAACCCCGGCAGAGGAGCGGCCGCGCCGCGTTGCGGCGCGCCCGAAGCGATCGTCACACGCTCTTGCGGTTGAGCGCGCGGAAACCGATGTCGCGGCGGTACTGCATGCCTTCGAAATTGATCTGGTTGATCGTGTCGTACGCATGCTGCTGCGCTTCGCGCACCGAATCGGCGAGGCCGACCACGCACAGCACGCGGCCGCCGGACGTCACGAGCTTGTCGCCGTCGCCGAGCGTCGTGCCCGCATGGAACGTGACGGCCTGTTCGGTCTCGGCCGGGATCCCGTTGATGCGGTCGCCCTTGCGCGGCGCGTCCGGGTAGCCGTGCGCGGCCAGCACGACGCCGAGCGCGGTGCGGCGGTCCCAGTCGAGCTCGACCGTATCGAGCGTGCCCGCGATCGCCTGCTCGACGACCTTCGAGAAATCGCTCTTCAGGCGCGCCATGATCGGCTGCGTTTCCGGGTCGCCCATCCGGCAGTTGAACTCGAGCGTGCGCGGATTGCCTTCCTTGTCGATCATCAGACCCGCATACAGGAAGCCCGTGAAGCGGATGCCGTCCTTCTCCATTCCGCGCACGGTCGGCATGATGATTTCGCGCATCACGCGTGCGTGCATCTGCGGCGTGACGATCGGCGCGGGCGAGTACGCGCCCATGCCGCCGGTGTTCGGGCCGCGGTCCTCGTCGAGCAGGCGCTTGTGGTCCTGGCTGGAAGCCAGCGCCAGCGCATGCTTGCCGTCGACCATCACGATGAAGCTCGCTTCCTCGCCGTCGAGGAATTCCTCGATCACGACGCGCGCGCCGGCGTCTCCAAGCTTGTTGCCCGACAGCATCATGTCGACGGCGGCGTGTGCCTCTTCGAGCGTCATCGCGACGACGACGCCCTTGCCGGCCGCGAGGCCGTCGGCCTTCACGACGATCGGCGCACCCTTCGCGTCGATGTACGCATGGGCCGCGGCCGCATCGGAGAAGGTTTCGTAGTCGGCCGTCGGGATGCCGTGACGCTTCATGAACGCCTTCGCGAAATCCTTCGAGCTTTCGAGCTGCGCGGCTTCGCGGGTCGGGCCGAACACCTTCAGGCCGCGCGCGCGGAACAGGTTGACGATGCCGGCCGCGAGCGGTGCTTCCGGCCCGACGAGCGTGAACGCGACGCCTTCGCTTTCCGCGAAATCGGCGAGTTCGTCGAGCGACGTGATGTCGACGTTCTTCAGACGCTCGTCCTGCGCCGTGCCGCCATTGCCGGGTGCGACGTAGACCATCTGGACGCGCGGCGACTGCGCGAGCTTCCACGCCAGCGCATGTTCGCGGCCGCCGGAGCCAACGACGAGTAGTTTCATGGGATTCCCCGCAGACTAGAAAACAGGGCGGCCGGCACGCTCAGGCGCGCCGGCCGCGGATTCGGTCGGGCCGCCGCCGCGACAGGAGCACGGCGGCCGGCATTTCATTCCTCGACGATGACGGCGTTCGTATACACGTCCTGCACGTCGTCGAGGTTCTCGAGCGCGTCCAGGAGCTTCTGCATCTTCGCCGCGTCGTCGCCGGTGAATTCGACTTCGTTTTGCGGCTTCATCGTCACTTCGGCGAGTTCGGCCTTGAAGCCGGCAGCTTCGAGCGCGTCCTTCACCTTCGAGAATTCCTGCCAGTCGCACAGCACTTCGATCGAGCCGTCGTCGTTCGTGTTCACGTCGTTCGCGCCGGCTTCGAGCGCGGCTTCCATCAGCGCGTCTTCCGACGTGCCGGGCGCGAACAGGAACTGGCCGACGTGATCGAACATGAACGCGACCGAGCCGTCGGTGCCCATGTTGCCGCCGAACTTCGAGAACGCGTGGCGGACTTCCGCGACCGTGCGGGTGCGGTTGTCGGTCAGCGTGTCGACGATGATCGCCGCGCCGCTGATGCCGTAGCCTTCGTAACGGATTTCCTCGTAGTTCGCGCCGTCCGCGCCGCCGACGCCGCGATCGATCGCGCGCTTGACGTTGTCCTTCGGCATGTTCGCGTCGGCCGCCTTGTCGACCGCGAGACGCAGGCGCGGGTTCGAGCCGACGTCGCCGCCGCCGAGGCGGGCCGCGACCTGGATTTCCTTGATCAGGCGGGTCCAGACCTTGCCGCGCTTCGCGTCGGCCGCTGCCTTCTTATGCTTGATGTTGGCCCATTTCGAATGACCAGCCATACCTTTCTCCGTGCCCGGGCGCGCTGCGCGGGCGATTGTGCCAATGTGTCGTTGAATCGGCGGCCGTTTCGGCGGGCATGAAGCCGCGGGGCCGCGCGTGTCGAGTGGATCGAGATTTTATCACGCGGCGACCGTCGGTTCGGGGCCGTCGCGCATGGCCGAACGGCCGGGCAGGCTGCCGCGGGACCCCCGACGGCGCGCCGCGCGGCCGCGCAGGCATGTCAGTTCTTGGTGCCGAACAGGCGGTCGCCCGCGTCGCCGAGGCCCGGCACGATGTACGCGTGCTCGTTCAGGTGCGAGTCGAGCGAAGCCACATACAGCTTCACGTCCGGGTGCGCGTCCTGGAACACCTTCACGCCCTCGGGCGCGGCGACGAGCGCGACGAACATGATGTTCGCGGCCGGCACGTTGCGGCGCTTGAGCACGTCGACCGCATGCACGGCCGAATAGCCGGTCGCGACCATCGGGTCGCACAGGATGAAGATGCGGTCCTCGAGGTCGGGCAGGCGCACGAGGTATTCGACCGGGCGGTGGTCTTCGGCGCGGTACACGCCGATGTGGCCGACGCGCGCGGACGGGACCAGGTCGAGCAGGCCGTCCGACATCCCGATGCCCGCGCGCAGCACGGGCACGATCGCGAGCTTCTTGCCCGCGATCACGGGCGCGTCGACCTCGACGAGCGGGGTTTCGACCCGTCTGGTCGTGATCGGCAGGTTGCGGGTGATCTCATAGCCCATCAGCAGCGTGATCTCGCGCAGCAGCTCGCGGAACGTGCGCGTCGACGTGTCCTTGTCGCGCATGTGGGTGAGCTTGTGCTGGATCAGCGGGTGATCGAGGATGAAGAGATTCGGGAAACGGCTGTCCTGTTTCATGACGGGGGCGCCTTGACGGCAAAAGGGGATCGGGGCGACGGCGGCGCCAGGCCGGCCGCTGCTTATGGCCGCAATTTTACCAAGGCGCGTCGCATGATCCGGATATTATCGACGTCTCACGACAATCCGCGTGCCGGGCACGCCCGTTCGCCTGCCCACCGGCGCGACTCGGGGCCGCATCGGCGCGCGTCGCCACCAGGGAATCGACGATGGATCTCGGCATCGCAGGAAAGACCGCGCTCGTGTGCGCGGCAAGCAAGGGCCTCGGGCGCGGCTGCGCGGAAGCGCTGGCCGCCGAGGGGGTGAACCTCGTGATCGTCGCGCGCACGCGCGATACGCTCGACGCCACCGCCGACGCGATCCGCGCGGCGTCCGGCGTGTCGGTCACGGCGGTCGCGTGCGACATCACGACGCCGGACGGGCGCGCGGCCGCGCTCGCCGCATGCCCGCAGCCGGACATTCTTGTGAACAATGCGGGCGGCCCGCCGCCCGGCGACTTCCGCGACTTCTCGCACGACGACTGGATCCGTGCGCTCGAGTCGAACATGCTGACGCCGATCGAGCTGATCCGCGCGACCATCGACGGGATGATCGCGCGCGGCTTCGGCCGGATCGTCAACATCACGAGTTCGGCCGTGAAGGCGCCGATCGACGTGCTCGCGCTGTCGAACGGCGCGCGCTCGGGGCTGACCGGCTTCGTTGCCGGGCTGTCGCGCAAGGTCGCCGGCCAGGGCGTGACGATCAACAGCCTGCTGCCGGGGCTGTTCGACACCGACCGGATCGCGACCACGCTCGCCGCGTCGGCGCAGGCGCAGGGCGTGACGGTCGACGAAATGCGCGCGCGGCGCACGAAGGACATCCCGGCCGGCCGCCTCGGCACGCGCGAGGAATTCGGCGCGGCGTGCGCGTTCCTGTGCAGCGTGCATGCCGGCTACATCACCGGGCAGAACTGGCTGCTCGACGGCGGCGCGTATCCGGGCACGTTCTGACGCGCGCTCGCCAAATCACGATCACGACAAAAACCAAACGACGAAGGAACTGGAGATGAGCAAACCCCGCATCGCACTGATTGCGCACGACGCGAAGAAGGACGAGATCGTCGCGCTCGCCGGCCAGTACCGCGCGACGCTCGCGCAATGCCGGCTGGTCGCGACGGGCACGACGGGCGGCCGCATCGCGGCCGCGCACGGGCTGGAGGTCGAGCGCAAGCTGTCGGGGCCGCTCGGCGGCGACCTGCAGATCGGCGCGGAACTGGCCGACGGCCGCGTCGACATCGTCGTGTTCCTGCGCGACCCGATGACCGCGCAGCCGCACGATCCCGACATCACCGCGCTCGTGCGTGCATGCGACGTGCACGACGTGCCGGTCGCGACCAACGTTGCTACGGCGCGGATGCTGCTCGACGATCTGGCGCGGAACATGCAGGACGTTTGCTAGGCGTGTGCTGCGCCCGATTGCCCCTGCCGGGGGCAGGGCCATGCACGGACGGCGGCGGCGCGCGAGAATCGTGCGTCGCGACGCGCACCAGCCGCCCGGTTCCCACATGAATCGGCCGGCCCGCGCATCGGCGCCCCGGATTTTTTCCTGACCGATTGACAGACGAGGAGCGAAACGATGCCGAAAGCAATCCGATACGACCAGCCGGGCGGCCCGGACGTGATGAAGTGGGTCGATGTCGAGGTCGGCGCGCCGAAGGCGGGCGAAGTCCGCATCCGGCAGCACGCGGTCGGGCTCAACTACATCGACGTGTATTTCCGCACGGGCCTCTATCCGCAGCCGCTGCCCGGCGGCCTCGGGATGGAGGCGGCGGGCGAGGTGACGGCCGTCGGCGACGGCGTGACCGCGCTCAAGGTCGGCGACCGCGTCGCCTATGTCGGGCAGCCGCCGGGCGCGTATGCGCAGGAGCGCGTGATGCCGGCCGAGCGGCTCGTGAAGCTGCCGGACGGCATCAGCTACGACGACGCGGCGTCGGTGATGCTGCAGGGCCTGACCGCGCACTACCTGCTGCGCCGCACGTATCGGGTGAAGGCCGGCGACACGATCCTGATCCACGCGGCGGCCGGCGGCGTCGGCCTGCTCGTGTGCCAGTGGGCGAAGGCGCTCGGCGCGACCGTGATCGGGACGGTCGGCTCCGACGAGAAAGCCGGGCTGGCGAAGGCGCACGGCTGCGACCATCCGGTCGTCTACACGCGCGAGAACTTCACGCAGCGCGTGAAGGAGATCACGAACGGCGCGGGCGTGCCGGTCGTCTACGATTCGATCGGCAAGGACACCTACATCGGCTCGCTCGACAGCCTCGCGCCGCTCGGGCTGTTCGTCAGCTTCGGCAACGCGTCGGGCCCGCTGCCGCCGATCGACTCGAAGGAGTTCTCGTCGCGCGGCTCGCTGTTCTTCACGCGGCCGACGCTGTTCTCGTACATCGCGAAGCGCGCCGATCTCGAAGCCGCGGCCGCCGAGCTGTTCGACGTGATCCTGTCGGGCAAGGTGAAGACGAGCATCAACCAGCGCTATCCGCTCGCGGAAGTCGGCCGCGCGCATGAAGATCTCGAAGCGCGCAAGACCACCGGCTCGACGATCCTCGTTCCCTGACCGTTCCCTTCGTGCCGGCGCCATGCCGGCACGCGCCTTCGCGGGCGGCGCTGCGGCGCCGCTCGTCCTGCCTCCGTTGTTCTCCCGCCTCGCGTTTACACGTTTTTTATATCCGCCCCGATACCTTTGACCCGTCCTTTACGTGCGTTCCCATAAGGTTCTAGTCGTCTGATTTCGACGACGGAGAACACAAAAATGGATGGGGTATTCATCGGCGCCCTGGTGCTTTTCACCGTGCTGATCCTCGGTTTGGTTGCCGGTTGCGAGAAGCTCGTGCAATACGGTCGCGGGGGGCGAGCATGACCTGGATGCTTTGGCTGGCGGGCGCATCGACAGCCCTGCTGTTCGCGTATCTCGTCTTTGCGCTGCTGCGCGCGGAGGACATCGAATGAACGCGAACAACCTGTTGCAGATGCTGCTGTTCATCGTCGTGCTGCTGGCGGCGGCCGTGCCGGTCGCGCGCTACCTGACGGCGGTGATGGACGGCAGCTCGCGCGTCGTGCGCGTGTTCGGGCCGCTCGAACGCGCGCTGTACCGCATCGCCGGCGTCGACGCCGGCAGCGAGATGAGCTGGAAGCAGTACGCGATCGCGACGATCGCGTTCAACGCGCTCGGCGCATTGTTCCTCTACGGCCTGCTGCGCCTGCAGGGCTTCCTGCCCGGCAACCCGCAGCAGTTCGGCGCGATGACGGTCGACGGCGCGTTCAACACGGCCGTCAGCTTCGTCACCAACACGAACTGGCAGGACTACACGCCGGAGCAGACCGTCAGCTACCTGACGCAGATGCTCGGCCTGACCGTGCAGAACTTCCTGTCGGCGGCGACCGGCATCGTCGTCGTGATCGCGCTGGTTCGCGGCTTCGCGCGCCACACCGCGCAGACCATCGGCAACTTCTGGGTCGACCTCACGCGCGTGACGATGTACGTGCTCGTGCCGATGGCGATGATCGTCGCCGCGCTGCTGATGAGCCAGGGCGTGATCCAGAACATGAAGGCGTACGAGGACGTGCCGGTGCTGCAGGCGAGCACCTATGCGGCGCCGAAGCTCGACGCGCAGGGCAACCCGGTGAAGGACGACAAGGGCGCTCCGGTGACGGTGCCGACCCCGCTCACGAAGCAGACGCTCGCGATGGGCCCGGTCGCGTCGCAGGAAGCGATCAAGATGCTCGGCACCAACGGCGGTGGCTTCTTCAACGCGAACTCCGCGCATCCGTACGAGAATCCGACGCCGTTCGCGAACTTCATCCAGATCTTCGCGATCCTGATCATCCCGGCCGCGCTGTGTCTCGTGTTCGGCCGCGTGATCGGCGACCGCCGGCAGGGCATCGCCGTGCTCGCGGCGATGACGGTCGCGTTCGCGGTCGCGGTCGGCGTCGAGGTGAGCGCCGAGCAGGGCGGCAACCCGACGCTCGCCGCGCTGCACGTCGACCAGTCGGCGAACGCGCTGCAGTCGGGCGGCAACATGGAAGGCAAGGAAACCCGCTTCGGGATCGCGCAGACCGGCATCTTCACGGTCGCGACGACGGCCGCGTCGTGCGGCGCGGTCGACACGATGCACGATTCGCTGACGCCGCTCGGCGGCCTCGTGCCGATGCTGCTGATGCAGCTCGGCGAGGTGATCTACGGCGGGGTCGGCTCGGGACTCTACGGGATGCTCGTGTTCGCGCTGCTCGCGGTGTTCGTCGCCGGCCTGATGATCGGCCGCACGCCGGAATACGTCGGCAAGAAGATCGAATCGTACGAGATGAAGATGGTGGCGATCGTCGTGCTGCTCACGCCGCTGCTGGTGCTGGTCGGCACGTCGATCGCCGTGCTCGCCGATGCGGGCAAGGCCGGCATCGCGAACCCGGGCCCGCACGGCTTCTCGGAAATCCTGTACGCGTTCAGTTCGGCCGCGAACAACAACGGCAGCGCGTTCGCGGGCCTGACGGTCGGCACGCCGTTCTACAACTGGATGACCGCGATCGCGATGTGGTTCGGCCGCTTCGGCACGATCGTGCCGGTGCTGGCGATCGCCGGCTCGCTCGCCGCGAAGAAGCGCATCGCGGTGACGAGCGGCACGCTGCCGACGCACGGTCCGCTGTTCGTCGTGCTGCTGCTCGGCACCGTGCTGCTGGTGGGCGCGCTGACCTACGTGCCGGCGCTTGCGCTCGGCCCTGGCGTCGAGCACCTGATGATGTGGCTGGGCGCGTGACGCGCGCCCGCATGGCGACACATTGAAAAGACTGAAGAGATTGAAGAGATCGCAATGACTCAACATTCCGCAACACGGTCCATGTTCGATCCGGCGCTGCTGCGCCCGGCGATCGTGGATTCGTTCAAGAAACTCACGCCGCGCACGCAGTTCCGCAATCCGGTGATGTTCTGCGTATACGTCGGCAGCATCCTGACCACGATCCTGTGGATCGCGGCGCTTGCCGGCCAGGCCGAGGCGCCCGCGGGCTTCATCCTCGCGATCGCGCTGTGGCTGTGGTTCACGGTGCTGTTCGCGAACTTCGCCGAAGCGCTCGCCGAAGGGCGCTCGAAGGCGCAGGCCGCATCGCTGCGCAGCGCGAAGAAGGACGTGATGGCGAAGAAGCTCAACGAGCCGCATCCGAAGTCGCCGATCCGCATCACGACCGCATCCGACCTGCGCCGTGGCGACATCGTGCTCGTCGAGACCGGCGACGTGATCCCGGCCGACGGCGAGGTCGTCGACGGCGTTGCATCCGTCGACGAATCGGCGATCACCGGCGAATCCGCGCCGGTGATCCGCGAATCGGGCGGCGACTTCTCGTCGGTGACGGGCGGCACGCGCGTGCTGTCCGACTGGATCGTCGTCAGGGTCACCGCCAACCCCGGCGAGGCGTTCCTCGACCGGATGATCGCGATGGTCGAAGGCGCGAAGCGCAAGAAGACGCCGAACGAGATCGCGCTGACGATCCTGCTGGTCGCGCTGACGATCGTGATGCTGCTCGCGACCGCGACGCTGCTGCCGTTCTCGACGTTCGCGGTCGACGCGATGAAGGCCGGCCACGTGGTGACGATCACCGCGCTCGTCGCGCTGCTCGTGTGCCTGATCCCGACGACGATCGGCGGCCTGCTGTCCGCGATCGGCGTGGCGGGGATGAGCCGGATGATGCAGGCGAACGTGATCGCGACGTCGGGCCGCGCGGTGGAAGCGGCCGGCGACGTCGACGTGCTGCTGCTCGACAAGACCGGCACGATCACGCTCGGCAACCGTCAGGCGTCGACGTTCGTGCCCGCGCCGGGCGTGACCGAGGAAGCGCTGGCCGACGCCGCGCAACTGTCGTCGCTCGCCGACGAGACGCCGGAGGGCCGCAGCATCGTCGTGCTCGCGAAGGAGCGCTTCAACATTCGCCAGCGCGACATGGGGCAACTGCACGCGACGTTCATCGGCTTCTCCGCGCAGACCCGGATGAGCGGCGTCGACCTTCCGGGCCGTGAAATCCGCAAGGGCGCGGCCGACGCGATCCGCCGCTACGTCGAGACGCACGGCAGCCGCTTCCCGGAAGAAGTGCGCCGCGCCGTCGACGACGTCGCGCGCCGCGGCAGCACGCCGCTCGTCGTGGCCGACCTGCATGAAGGGGCGGCGCGCGTGCTCGGCGTGATCGAGCTGAAGGACATCGTGAAGGGCGGCATCAAGGAGCGCTTCGCGGAACTGCGCAAGATGGGCATCAAGACCGTGATGGTGACGGGCGACAACCGGCTGACGGCCGCGGCGATCGCGGCGGAAGCGGGGGTCGACGATTTCCTCGCGGAAGCGACGCCGGAAACCAAGCTCGCGACGATCCGCGAGCATCAGGCGGCCGGGCGCCTCGTCGCGATGACGGGCGACGGCACCAACGACGCGCCGGCGCTCGCGCAGGCCGACGTGGCGGTCGCGATGAACACGGGCACGCAGGCCGCGAAGGAAGCGGGCAACATGGTCGACCTCGATTCGAACCCGACGAAGCTGATCGAGATCGTCGAGATCGGCAAGCAGATGCTGATGACGCGCGGCTCGCTGACGACGTTCTCGATCGCGAACGACATCGCGAAGTACTTCGCGATCATCCCGGCCGCGTTCGTGACCACGTACCCGCAGTTGCGCGTGCTCGACATCATGCACCTGACGTCGCCGGCGTCCGCGATCCTGTCGGCGGTGATCTTCAACGCGCTGATCATCGTCGCGCTGATCCCGCTCGCGCTGAAGGGCGTCGCGTACCGGCCGCTCGGCGCCGCGTCGCTGCTGCGCCGCAACCTGCTCGTGTACGGCCTCGGCGGCTTGCTGCTGCCGTTCCCGTTCATCAAGCTGATCGACATGACGCTCGCCGCACTCGGCTGGGCCTGAGGTCTTGAAGGAAACATCATGAAAACGTTGATTCGTCCGCTCGTCGTGCTCTTTGTCGTGCTTGCCGCGGTGACGGGGCTCGCGTATCCGGCCGTGATGACCGTGTTCGGCCAGGCCGTGTTCCCGTCGCAGGCGAACGGCAGCCTGATCGAGAAGGACGGCAAGGCGGTCGGCTCCGCGCTGATCGGCCAGCCGTTCGATGCGCCGAAGTACTTCTGGGGCCGGCTGTCGGCCACGGCGCCGATGCCGTACAACGCGACCGGTTCCGGCGGCTCGAACCTCGGCCCGCTGAACCCGTCGCTCGCCGACCAGGTGAAGGGGCGCATCGCCGCGCTGCGCGATGCCGGCACCGACATGTCGAAGCCGGTGCCGGTCGACCTCGTGACGGCGTCGGCGAGCGGCCTCGATCCGGAGATCACGCCGGCCGCCGCCGCATACCAGGTCGAGCGGGTCGCGAAGGCGCGCAACCTGGCGCCCGACGCGGTCGCGCAGCTCGTCGCCGCGAACACGACGGGCCGCCAGTTCGGCGTGCTCGGCGAGCCCCGCGTGAACGTGCTGAAGCTGAACCTCGCGCTCGACGCGGCGCAGGCCGCGCGCTGATTGCGCGTCCGGGCTCCCGGCCCGGCAACCGGTGCCCGGCGCGGCTCGAGCCGCGCCGGACGCACTTTTCCCGACGGCGCGTGCGCCGTCTTTGCCTTTTGCGGCGATTTGGAACAACAATGCTCGTACTCGCGCGCATCCGGCCGCTCCGCTTTCCTGACGCATGAACCGTCCCGATCCAGACCAACTCCTCGACAAGCTGCAGCGAGACGAAGAAAAGCAGCGGCGCGGCCAGCTCAAGATCTTCTTCGGCGCATCGGCCGGCGTCGGCAAGACCTACGCGATGCTGCAGGCCGCGCGCCAGCGCCTGCAGGACGGCGTCGACGTCGTCGTCGGCATCGTCGAAACCCACGGCCGCGGCGAAACCGCCGCGCTGCTCGACGGCCTCGACGTGCTGCCGCTCGCGCGCATCGACTATCGCGGCCGCACGCTCGCCGAATTCGATCTCGACGGCGCGCTCGCGCGCCAGCCGCAACTGATCCTCGTCGACGAACTCGCGCATTCGAACGTGCAGGGCGCACGGCACCTGAAGCGCTGGCAGGACGTCTACGAACTGCTCGACGCGGGCATCGACGTGTATACGACCGTCAATGTCCAGCACCTCGAAAGCCTGAACGACGTGGTCGGCGCGATCACCGGCATCCGCGTGTGGGAGACCGTTCCCGACCGCGTGTTCGACGCGGCCGACGAAGTCACGCTCGTCGACCTGCCGGCCGAGGAGCTGCTCGAGCGGATGCGCGACGGCAAGGTCTATCTCGCGCAGCAGGCCGAGCGCGCGGTGCGCAACTTCTTCCGCAAGGGCAACCTGATCGCGCTGCGCGAACTGGCGCTGCGTCGCACGGCCGATCGCGTCGATGCGCAGATGCGCGAATATCGCGCCGACCGTTCGATCCAGCGCATCTGGCAGGCGCGCGAGCGGCTGCTCGTGTGCGTCGGTCCGGGCGCCGAAGCGCCGACGCTCGTGCGCGCGGCCGCGCGGCTCGCCGCGAGCCTGAAGGCCGACTGGATCGCCGTGTATGTCGAGACGCCGCGGCTGCAGCGGCTGCCCGACGCGCAGCGGCAGCGCACGCTCGATGCGCTGAAGCTCGCGGCCGAACTCGGCGCGGAAACGGCCACGCTCGCCGGCGGCGACGCGGTGGCCGCGCTGATCGGCTATGCGAAGGTGCGCAACGTGTCGAAGATCGTCGCGGGCGGCTCGCCGAAGGTCGGGCTCATGCGCCGCTTCGCGCGGCCGTTCGGCGAGCAGCTCGCCGAACGCGCGGGCGACGTCGACCTGATGCTGATCCGTGCGTCCGCGAGCGACGAGGCGCGCGCGGCGCCGCTCGACCCGCGTGCGCGCGACTGGCGCGATGCGTTCGCGAAGTTCGGCACGCACCGTTCGCCGCCGCGGCACTACGTGTACGCGGCCGCGATCTGCGCGGCGATCACCGTCGTCGCAAACGTCGTGTCCGAGCGGCTCGACCTCACGAACCTCGTGATGCTGTACCTGCTCGGCGTCGTGTTCTCGGCCGTGCGGCTCGGGCGCGGCCCGGGCGTGCTGCAGTCGTTCCTGTCGGTGGCCGCATTCGATTTCTTCTTCGTGCCGCCGCGCATGTCGTTCTCGGTCAGCGACACGCAATACCTGCTGACCTTCTTCGGGATGCTGCTGACGTCGCTCGTGATCAGCCACCTGACGTCGACGCTGACGCGCCAGGCGAGCATCGCGCAGCGCCGCGAGCGCCGCACCGGCGCGATCTACGCGATGGCGCGCGAGCTGGGGGCGGCACTGACGACCGAGCAGATCGTCGAGATCGGCAGCCGCCACGTGGGCGAGGTGTTCCGCGCGCGCGTCGCGTTCCTGCTGCCCGACAGCGCGGACAAGGTGCGCCAGAAGATCGAGGAACCCGACGCGGCCGTCACGCTGACGGGTGCCGATCTCGACAGCGATGTCGGCCAGTGGGTGTACGACCAGCAGAAGCCGGCCGGCCGCGGCACCGACACGCTGCCCGCGACGGCCGCGCTGTACCTGCCGCTGAAGGCGCCGATGCGCACGCGCGGCGTGCTCGCGGTCGTGTCGCGCGAGCCGCGCGAACTCGAGGTGCCCGAGCAGCAGCGGATGCTCGACGCATTCGCCGCCCAGATCGCGCTCGCGCTCGAACGCGTGCACTACGTCGAGATCGCGCGCGACGCGCTCGTCAACATGGAATCCGAGCGGCTGCGCAACTCGCTGCTGTCGGCGATCTCGCACGACCTGCGCACGCCGCTCACGACGATCGTCGGCTTCTCGTCGATGCTCGCGAACGGGCGCGCGGCCGCGCAGGGCGGCGATGCCGCGGCGGCCGAACGCTTCGCGCAGCGCGAGGGCGAGCTCGTCGACGCGATCCACGACGAGGCGCTGCGGATGACGGGCATCGTCACGAACCTGCTCGACATGGCGCGGCTGCAGGCCGGCAGCCTGCAGCTCAAGCGCCAGTGGTCGCTGCTCGAGGAAACCGTCGGCGCCGCGCTCGCCGCGTGCAAGCGCGTGCTCGCGCACCATCCCGCGCGCGTATCGCTGCCGGCCGACCTGCCGCTGCTGCAGATGGACGCGGTGCTGATGGAGCGACTTTTTACCAACCTGTTCGAGAACGCGGCGAAGTACACGCCGCCCGACACGCCGCTCGACATCGGCGCGGAGCGCGTGACCGAAGACGGGCTGCCGTTCGTGCGCGTGCACGTCGACGATTACGGCCCGGGCCTGCCGGCCGGCATGGAAACGCGGATCTTCGACAAGTTCACGCGCGGCGAGAAGGAATCGGCGACGCCGGGCATCGGGCTCGGCCTCGCGATCTGCCGTGCGATCGTCGAGGCGCACGGCGGTAGAATCGGCGCGCTCAACCGCACCGCGCCCGACGGCCGCGTGACCGGCGCGCGCTTCTGGTTCACGCTGCCGGTCGAGACGCCGCCGGCCGCGCCCGCCGTGCCCGACGACGAATCCGACGTGCCCGGCGCATCGTCCCCATCCGAGCCATTGCCAGACCATGAGTGAACCCAGCCTGACCGTTGTCCTGATCGAGGACGAAAAGCAGATCCGCCGCTTCGTGCGTGCCGCGCTCGAAGAGGAGGACATCGCCGTGTTCGAGGCCGAGACGGGCAAGCAGGGGCTGATCGACGCGGCGACGCGCAAGCCCGATCTCGTGATCGTCGACCTCGGCCTGCCCGATACCGATGGCCTCGACGTGATCCGCGAGCTGCGCGGCTGGTCCGAGGTGCCGGTGATCGTGCTGTCCGCGCGCACGCAGGAAGAGGAGAAGGTCGCGGCGCTCGACGCGGGCGCCGACGACTACCTGACCAAGCCGTTCGGCGTGTCCGAACTGCGTGCGCGGATTCGCGCGCAACTGCGCCGGCGCAACCAGGGCGGCGCGAACGAGACGCCGAAGGTGAGCTTCGGCACCGTGAGCGTCGATCTCGCGCTGCGCCAGGTGTGGCGCGACGGCGAGATCGTGCATCTGACGCCGCTCGAATACCGGCTGCTCGCGACGCTCGTGCGGCACGCGGGGCGCGTACTCACGCACCGCCAGTTGCTGCGCGACGTGTGGGGGCCGTCGCACGTCGAAAGCCATCACTACCTGCGCATCTACATGGCGCACCTGCGCCAGAAGCTCGAGCGCGACCCGGCACAGCCCGAGTACATCGTCACCGAGACGGGCGTCGGCTACCGGCTGGTCGGTGCCGCATGACGGGCATCGCGCGGCAGCGGCAGCGCGGGCCGGCGTGACGCCGCGCGCCGGCAGGGTTGCATCGGCGCGACAGTCGCGCGGCCGGCGCCGGCCTTGCACACCGGCCGCGGATTCCCCGTTATGCTGACCGTTCCGCGAACAAAAACAAGGAGCGTGCAATGTCCGTCCGTCTGGCCGTCATCTGTGCGCTGGCGCTGACTGCGCCCGGCGCGTTCGCCCAACCGCTGCCGCCGGGGCAACAGCCGCCCGCCCAGGCCGCGCTCGCCAATCCCGCGTCGGTCAACTGCGAGAAGCTTGGCGGTCGCCACGTGATCCGCAGCCTGCCGCGCGGGCAGGTCGGGATGTGCATGTTCAAGGACGGCCGCGTGTGCGAGGAGTGGGCGCTGTACCGCGACGACCGCTGCGTCGGCGGCGTCGCGCCGACGCGCGTGTCGAATTGATGCCGAGCTGACCGGGCCCGGCCGATCCTGCCCCGGATCGGCCGCCGGCCGTGCGCCGCGTCCGGCGTGTCCGTAAGCCTCTTGTTATACTCGGCGCCGCCCGGGGACGACCCCGTGTCATTTGCTTCAACGGGGACGGCCCCATCCGATACGGAGTACGTCGCGATGGCGTGGGTATTGTTGTTGATTGCCGGTTTGCTGGAAGTGGCCTGGGCGGCCGGCATGAAATCGTCGGACGGCTTCACGAAGCTCGGTCCGTCGGTGTTTACGATCGTGACGGCGCTGGCCAGCTTCGGGCTGCTCGCGGCCGCGATGCGCCAGTTGCCGCTCGGCACCGCGTACGCGGTGTGGACGGGCATCGGCGCGGTCGGCGCGTTCGTGTTCGGCATCGTGATGATGGGCGAGGCGCTGACCGTCGCGCGCGTCGCGAGCGCTGCGCTGATCGTCGCCGGGTTGATCGGCCTCAAGCTGTCGTCGGCCGCCTGACGCCGGCGTCCCGGACGACGGAGTCCCGGACGCGCCGCGCCCGGACGCCGCACTGCGGAATTGCGCCGGCTGCCCGGTTAGCCTGTCTATAATGGAACGCATTCGGGCCTGAATGTCGTTGTGCCGTTTGTGGCCTGCGGCGCCGGTCGCCACGCGCCGCGCGGCCGGTCTGTCCGACCCGATCGATCGGCAAAGCGCACGGAAAGTGCAAGGAGAGGGCCATGATCGAAGCCATTTCGCTCGGCGCGGGGCTCGCGTGGGCGAGCGGGCTGCGCCTGTACCTGACGGTGCTGATCGCCGGCGTGCTGGCGCGGGTCGGCTGGCTCCATCTGCCCGACACGCTGGCCGTCCTGATGTCGCCGTGGGTCATCGGCGCCGCCGCCGTGCTCACCGTCACCGAATTCCTTGCCGACAAGATCCCCGCGTTCGATTCGCTGTGGGATGCCGTGCATACCTTCATCCGCATCCCGGCCGGTGCGGTGCTCGCAGCCGGCGCGCTCGGCCACGCCGATCCGACCGTGCTCGCGGTCGCGGGCCTTGCAGGCGGTTCGCTTGCCGGTGCCGCGCACGTGGCGAAGGCCGGTACGCGCGCGCTGATCAACCTGTCTCCCGAACCGATTTCGAACTGGGTTGCGTCGTCGACCGAGGACGGCCTCGTGGTCGGCGGGCTCGCGCTCGCGTTCTTCGTCCCGCTTGCGTTCCTCGTGCTGCTCGCGGCCTTCGTCGCCGCTTCTGCCTGGGCGCTGCCGCGCCTGTGGCGCGGCGTGTCGGGCGGTTTTCGCGGGATGGCGAACCACATGGTGTCGCGGCTCAACTCGATCGGGGGTAAGCGCGATTGAAGGGGCCGCAACACGCGCAGCCGCCGGCCGGGCAACCCGGCCATGACATGTCCGCGCATGCCGGCCGCTTCGGCCTGCGCGACCTGATTCGCCAGGCCGCACGGATGACCGCGCGCGACTGGCGCGCGGGCGAGTTGACGCTGCTCGTACTCGCACTGGTGCTCGCGGTCGCGGCACTGACGAGCGTCGGTTTTCTCGCCGACCGGCTGCGCCAGGGGCTCGAGCGCGACGCGCGCCAGATGCTCGGCGCCGATTTCGTCGTGCGCGCCGACCGCCCCGTCGATCAGTCGTTCGACCGTCAGGCCCGCGCGCTCGGCCTGCGTACCGCGACGACGGCGATTTTCCCGAGCATGATCGCGTCCGCCGCGGGCGGACAGGCGACCGACGCGGCGCCCGCGCGCCTCGCGGCCGTGAAGGCCGTATCGTCCGGGTATCCGCTGCGCGGCGCGGTCGAGATCCTGCCGGCCGGCGCGGCGGCCGCGCACAAGGCGACCGCGATTCCCGCGCCCGGCACCGTGTGGGCCGATCCCGCGCTGCTCGACGCGCTGCACCTGAAGGCGGGCGATACGGTGCGCGTCGGGCTGCGCACGTTTACGGTCGCCGCGTCGATCTCCCGCGAACTCGATCGCGGCTTTTCGTTCGTCAATTTTTCGCCGCGGCTGATGATGCGCGCGGACGAACTCGCCGCGACGGGGCTCACGGGCTACGGCAGCCGCGTCACGTACCGGCTGCTGGTCGCCGGCGACGCGCAGGCCGTCGCGCGCTTCGAAACCTATGCGCACGAGCGCGTCGATGGCGGGAAGCTGCGCGGCGTCGGTCTCGAGTCGTTGCAGGAAGGCCAGCCGCAGGTGCGGCAGACGCTGGATCGCGCGCGTCATTTCCTGACGCTCGTCGCGCTGCTGACCGCGCTGCTCGCGGCGGTCGCGATCGCGATGGCCGCGCAGCGCTACATGCGGCGCCATCTCGACGGCTGCGCGACGATGCGCTGCCTAGGCGTGAGCCGCCGCACGCTCGGCGCACTGTTCGCACTCGAATTCGTCGGCATCGGGATCGTGTCGGGCGCCGCGGGCGCGGTGCTCGGCTACGGCGGCCACTGGGCGTTACTGGCCGCGCTCGGCGGCCTGATCGAAGTCGTGCTGCCGCCGCCCACGCTGTGGCCGGCGGTCATCGGCGTGGGTGCCGCGCTCGTGCTGCTGCTCGGCTTCGCACTGCCGCCGCTCGTGCCGCTCACGCGCGTGCCGCCGGTGCGCGTGCTGCGCCGCGAATGGGGCGATGCGTCGCGCACCGCGTGGGCCGGGTATGCGGTCGGCGTCGTGCTGTTTGCGGGGCTGCTGATCGCGGCCGCCGGCAACCTGAAGCTCGGCCTGATCGTCGCGGGCGGCTTCGCCGGCGCGCTGGTCGGTTTCGCGCTGATCGCGCGGTTCGTGCTGTTCGCCGCCGCGCGCGCAGTGCGCAACGCGCGCGTGGCCACGGGCGTCGGCTGGCGCTACGCGCTCGCGTCGCTGCACCGGCGCGGCACGGCCAGCGCGCTGCAGATCACCGCGCTCGCGCTCGGCCTGATGTGCCTGCTGCTGATCGCGATCACGCGCAACGATCTCGTCGCGGGCTGGCGGCAATCGACGCCGCCCGATGCGCCGAACCAGTTCCTGATCGACATCCAGCCCGACCAGCGCAACGACGTCGCGGCCTATCTGACCGCGCACGGCGTGCACGACGCGGTGCCCGCGCCGATGGTGCGCGGCCGCCTCGTCGCGATCAACGGCAAGCCGGTGAATCCGGACGCGTACCCGTCCGACGAGGCGCGCCGGCTCGTCGACCGCGAGTTCAACCTGTCGTATACGACCGAGCTGCCGTCCGACAACCGGATCGTCGCAGGCGACTGGTTCGGCACCGCGGCCACGCCGCAGATCTCGATCGAGGCCGGCCTCGCGAAGATGCTGAACGTGAAGCCGGGCGACACGCTGCGCTTCGACGTGACGGGGCTGACGGTCGACGCGCCGATCACGAGCGTGCGCAAGCTCGACTGGGGCACGTTTCGCGTCAACTTCTTCGTGCTGATGCCGCCGCAGGTGCTGAAGGATTTCCCGGCCGTCTACCTCACGAGCTTCCATCTGCCCGCATCCGACGCCGCGCTGCTCGATCCGCTGATCGCGCGCTACCCGAACCTGACCGCGATCGACGTCGCGCCGATCCTCGCGCAGCTGCAGCGGATGATGCTGCAGGTGGTCGGCGCGGTGCAGTTCCTGTTCGCGTTCACGCTCGCGGCCGGCGTGCTCGTGCTGTACACGGCGCTCGCCGGCTCGCGCGACGAGCGGGTGCGCGAGGCCGCGCTGCTGCGCGCGCTCGGCGCGTCGCGCGCGCAGGTCAATGCGGTGCAGCGCGCGGAATTCGTCGTGGTCGGCGCGCTGGCCGGCGCGCTGGCGGCGGCGGGCGCGATCGCGGTCGGCTGGGTGCTCGCGTCGCGCGTGTTCGACTTCCGGCTCGCCGTCGATCCGTGGCTCGTGCCGGCCGGTATCGCGGCCGGCGTCGCGTGCGCCGGTGCGGCCGGCTGGCTGAGCCTGCATAATGTGTTGCGGCGTCCCGCGCTGCAGTCGCTGCGCGACGCATGAGCGTCGCCGGCAGCCCCGAAGATCCTGTTTTCCGACTATCCGTATGACCGATGTGAATGACGATGCGCCGTCGCAGCCGACGGCGTTCGAGCTCGTGGGCGGCGAAGCCCGCGTGCGCGAAATGGTGGACCGCTTCTACGACCTGATGGACCTCGAGCCCGAGTTCGCGCAGATTCGCGCGCTGCACCCGGCATCGCTCGACGGTTCGCGCGACAAGCTGTTCTGGTTCCTGTGCGGCTGGCTCGGCGGGCCCGACCACTACATCGACCGGTTCGGCCATCCGCGGCTGCGCGCGCGGCACCTGCCGTTCCCGATCGCGTCGGTCGAGCGTGACCAGTGGCTGCGCTGCATGGCGTGGGCGATGGAGGATGTCGGGCTGCCCGAGCCGCTGCGCGAGCGGCTCATGCATTCGTTCTACGACACGGCCGACTGGATGCGCAACCGGCCCGGTTGATCGACCGGTACGCCGCTGCTCGCGCGCGGGACGATCTGCGTCTGGGCGCGCGCGCCGCGCGGCGCGACACTGTCCGTTTCCCGCAATCGATACGAGGCTCGCCCGATGACGACACAAGCGCTGTTTCGCGAAGACGCGTACCTCACGCGGTGCGACGCGATCGTTCAGGCCGTCGGCGACGACGGCATCCGGCTCGACCGTACCGTGTTCTATCCGCTCGGCGGCGGCCAGGCCGGCGACACCGGCACGCTGACCCTGCCCGACGGCAGCACGATCGCGATTGCCGATACGCGCAAGGCAAAGTTCGACGGCGCGACGCCCGACGACGCCGTGCACGTGCCGGCACCGGGGCAGGAGGCACGCGTCGCGGCGCTCGTGCCCGGCACGCGCGTGGTCGCGGAGATCGACTGGCGGCGCCGCTACCGGCATATGCGCCTGCATACGGCCGCGCACCTGATGTGCGCGGTGTTGCCGTACTCGGTCGATGGCTGCAGCGTGACGGCCGACTATGTGCGGCTCGATTTCGCGACGTCCGAAGCGATCGACCGCGATGACGTCGAGCGGCGCCTCGCCGGCCTGGTCGCCGGCGCGCATCCGGTCACGACCGAATGGATCACCGACGACGAGATGGCCGAGCGGTCCGAACTCGTGCGCACGATGAGCGTGAAGCCACCGATGGGCCTCGGCCGCGTGCGGCTGCTGCGCATCGAGCAGGTCGACCTGCAGCCGTGCGGCGGCACACATGTGCGCAACACGTCGGAAATCGGCAGCCTGCGCGTCGCGAAACTTGAAAAGAAGAGCGCGCGCACGCGGCGCCTCGTACTGGAGTTTGCATGACGATCGACACCGGGGGGCGGGTGCGGGGGCGCTGGATCCGCAGGCGCGGGAGATTCTCGATTTCTGGTTCGGCGAGCCGGGCTCGGCCGAATTCGGGCAGGAACGCAAGGTCTGGTTCAACGGTGGCGCGGCGTTCGACGACGTGCTGCGCACGCGCTACCGCGCGCTGCTCGACGCCGCGTGCGACGGCGCATGCGATCACTGGGCCGGTTCGCCGGAGGGGGCGCTTGCTTTGATCGTCGTGCTCGACCAGTTCTCGCGCAACATCCATCGCGGTACGCCGCGCGCGTTTGCCGCCGATCCGAAGGCGCTCGCGCTCGCACGCCGCGTCGTCGCGGCCGACTGGGATGCGCAACTGCCGAGCGGCCATCACCGCGCGTTCGCGTATCTGCCGTTCGAGCACGACGAGTCCGCAGAGAGCCAGCGCGAGGCCGTGCGCCTGTGCGCGGGCATTCGCGACGAGGCAGGGTGCGAGAGTTATCACCGCTTCGCGTTGCGGCATGCTGCCGTGGTCGAGCGCTTCGGCCGCTTTCCGCATCGGAACGCGATTCTCGGCCGTGCATCGACCGATGAGGAGACGGCGTTTCTTCGCGAACCCGGTTCGTCGTTCTGACGATCAGCGCAGTTGCCGTTGCGTGACTGAAGAGGGAGAGAGGCGCGCCCGCGGATTCGCGCGGGTGCGTTGGCGGTCGGGGAAACCGGCCGGCGGCGCGGCGTATCGCCCGGAAGAGCCTGCGCGCTGCTCAGGCGGCCGGTCTCAATCTTTTTGTCGGAGATGAAAGCAGGCAAGACGGCGTGCGGCGCCGTCCTGCGTCACTGCAGGTGCTGTTCGGGCGTGCGCACGTAGACGCGCAGCAGTTCCTCGTTGTCGCCCGGGCGCGCGCCCGTCCAGAACAGTTTCCATTCGCTGCCGGGCGCCGGATCGACGGTCCGCACGCCCTGGACGATCATCCACGTGCAGCGCGTCGTCTTCGCGTCGTCGATCGGCGTGTGCTGGATGCCGGAGAAGTAGTACAGCATCGGCGCTTCCGATTCGCCGAGCCCGTGCAGGCTCGCCATGCAGTCGCCGTCGTTCCATTCGAGCGCGAGATGCGCGTTCAGGTCGTCGAACACCGAGCGGTAGCTCTTCGCGGCGTCGAGCCATGGCAGCAGCAGCGTATAGATGAGCCCCCACGCGACGACTGCGCCGGCGCCCCACGACAACGCGCCGCGCCAGAGGCCCGTCGTGCGCAGCTTCGGCAGCAGCGCCAGCCAGCCGACCGTCAGCGCGAGCGCACCGACCACGAGCGCGGGCTCGATCGGCATCGTCCAGTCGAGCGGCAGCCAGCGGCCGAGCGGCGCGAGATCCGCGCGCGACGCGGCCGGATCGGCCATCACTGCCCAGATGACCCAGGCGAGTGCGGCGGTCGTACCGAACAGCACGCGGCTGAAGTAATCCCACGCGAGATGCAGCGTGCGCGGAATGCGTTCGATCGCCTGCGCGGCGACCAGCGCGAGCGGCGCGAAGAACGGCAGGATGTAGAGTTGGCGCGACGTTGCGGACACCTGCAGCACCACGAGCCCCACGCCGGCGAACAGTACGGGCAGCGCGATGCGCGGCGTGCGCCAGTCGCGCCATGCACCGCGCGCGAGCGCGACGATCGCGAGCGGCGCGACCGGGAAGCCGACGAGCAGGAACGCGCGCAGGATGAAGAAAGGCTTGTCGTTTTCCGCGCCGAGTTCGGGGACGGAGAAACCGAAGAAGCGGCCGACGTTGTTGTCCCAGAACCACGTCATGAACAGCGTCTCGGAACGCAGGAGCAGCGCGGTCGGCCAGATCAGCGCGAACGGCGCGAACACGAGCGCGGCGACGCCGAGCGCGCGCGCGAACGAGCGGGTGCGGCAGGCCGGGTACAGCACCAGCGCGCCGACGAGCGTGGCCGCGAACACGAGCGGCACGAACAGCCCCTTCGTCATCAGCGCGATGCCGACGCCCGCGCCGAAGATCGGCGCGGCCCAGCGGCCCGACGGCCGGACCGGCAGCCCGTGCCGCATCTGCTGCGCGTGCGCGACGTGCCGCATCACGAGTTCGAACAGCCCGCAGAAGCCCATTGCCGTGCCGGCGAACAGCGCGACGTCCGTCATCATGTCGTGCATGTGCTTGATGACGACGAGCGTACCCGCGCTCAGCACGACGGGACCGATCACGCGCAGGTCGAACCAGCTGTCCGCGCGGTTGGCGATGCGCGCCGCGCGCGCGATGAAGCCGAACGCGAGTGCGGCGAACAGTGCGCTCGCGAGCCGTGCCGCGTCGTGCAGCGGCATCACGCGCTGCAGCAGCCACGCGAGGCTGGTCGCGACCCACGCGTAAAGCGGCGGTTTTTCCATGAACGGCAGGCCGGCATTGGTCGGCACGACGAAATCGCCGGTCTCGAGCATGTGCTGGATGATGCCGAACGTGTAGGTTTCGTCCTGTTTCCAAGGATCGTGGCCGAGCACGCCGGGCAGCACATACGCGCAGACCAGCGCGGCGACGAGCAGCCACGCGCGCCAGCCGAGCAGGAGCGAGCGGTCGCGCGTGGTGCTGGTCGCGGCGGTCACGGCCATGACGGGCGTGCCGGCGGCGTCAAGCGTCGCGGTGAGGTCGGCGTCGGCGGTTGAGCGGGGGTGCGGGGCCGGAGCGGGCACAGACGTGCGTCGCCGGCCGGGCGCTGCGGTTCCAGGCATGGAAAAGATCTCGGGTCGAGTCGAGCCGGTTCGGCGACATGGGCCGGACCGATAAGGGCCACATCAGGGCGGCAAGAAACAGGGCGTTTACGACGCCTGTCTGGTTGGCCGCTAGTAAATCACGGAACTGTTACGGATGTTTACTGAAACCGTCACAAAATTGTGGAGATTTGTGGCGCCGTGACGACAGCTTGCTTCAGAGGACGGTTTTGATGTGCCGCGCGTGCGGTTACCGGCCGCCGCCGACGTCGAGCAGGGCGCCGGTCGTGTAGGACGCCGCGTCGCCGAGCAGCCAGACGATCGCTTCGGCGATTTCGTGCGCTTCGCCCGCGCGGCCGAGCGGCGTCTGCGCGCCGAGGCGGGCCGCACGGCCGGGCTGGCCGCCGCTCGCGTGGATTTCGGTCTCGACCAGCCCGGGGCGCACCGCGTTGACGCGCACGCCGTGCGGGCCGAGTTCCTTCGCAAGACCGATCGTCAGCGAGTCGACCGCGCCTTTCGAGCCCGCGTAGTCGACGTATTCGTTCGGCGAGCCGAGCCGCGAGGCGATCGACGATACGTTGACGATCGCGCCGCCCTGGCCGCCGCGGTCGGTGGACAGCCGGCGCGCGGCTTCGCGCGCGCACAGGTACGCGCCGAGCACGTTGGTGTCGAACATCCGCCGCAGCCGGTCGGCCGGCATGTCGGCGAGCGGCATCGACGGCGCGACGATGCCCGCGTTGTTGACGAGCGCGTCGAGGCGTCCGAACGCGGCCGCGACGGTGTCGAACATCGCGACGACGTCGGCTTCGTTCGCGACGTCGCCCGCGACGACGCACGCACGGCCGCCCGCGTCGCGGACGGCCTGCGCGGTGCGTTCGGCTGCCGCCGCGTCGCGCGCGTAGTTGATGCCGACGTCCCAGCCGCGTTCGGCCGCGAGCACGGCGGTCGCGCGGCCGATGCCGCGGCTCGCGCCGGTGACGAGGACGGCCTTGCGGCCGGACGGTGCGGTCATCGCGTGCGGCTCCCGGGGAGGGTTACTTCGCTGCGTCGGGCGCCCACTTGTCGCGGGCGGGCGGTTGATAGCGGCGCAGCCGCTCGATCAGTTCGACCGGTTCCGAATCGACGCACAGCGCGTCGAAATAGGCCGGACGCATGAAACCCTCGTCGACCGTATGACGCAGCAGCGCGATCAGCGGATCGTAGAACGAATCGATGTTGTAGAGCGCGACGGGCTTGCGGTGGTAGCCGAGCTGCGCCCACGTGTAGACCTCGAAGAGTTCCTCGAGCGTGCCGGCGCCGCCGGGCATCGCGACGAAAGCGTCCGAGAGGTCGGCCATCATTTTCTTGCGATGGTGCATGTCGGGCACGACGTGCAGTTCCGACAGCCCCGTATGGCCGACTTCCTTGTCGACGAGCAGTTCGGGGATCACGCCGACAGCATGGCCGCCGGCCGCCATCACTTCGTCGGCGATCACGCCCATCAGGCCGACACGGCCGCCGCCGTATACGAGCGTCAGGCCCGCACCGACGAGTGCGCGGCCGAATGCGCGCGCGGCGTCGGCATAGACGGGCCGCACGCCGGACGACGAGCCGCAGTAAACGCAGACTGCCTTCATTGCTTGGAATCCTTGGAGGGGGCCTGCCCAACGGCGACCGGCCCGCCGGCGGGGCGCGGCGAACCGTCGCGCGGCGGCAGGTAGTCGGTGAACTGGCGCTTGGGCAGCTTGCCGGAGACCAGGTCGTCGAACAGCTGGCGCGAACGGCCGCGCAGGTACGGCGCCATCACGGAGATCACGTGCATGCTGACCTGGTGCAGTTCCTCGCGAATCGCGTCCTGGTCGTTGTACTTGCGCGGATGCATCACGTACTGATACGACAGCCAGTACGTCGAAATGACGGCCATGTTGGTGGCGATGACTTCGATCTCGGCGGGCGTCGCGACCATCTCGGCGTCGGACACGAGCAGTTCGCACATCTCGCGCGCGAAGCGCACCTTGTGGCTGATGATCTGCTTGAAGTGCGTCTCGAGCGTGCGGTTGCGGGCGAGCAGGTCGTTGAGGTCGCGATACAGGAACCGGTAGGTCCACATGAAATCGGCCATGTACTGCAGGTACGACCAGGTTTCGTCGATCGTCGGACGATGATCTTCGGGAAAGCGCAGCCGCCGTTCGATCTGCTGCTCGAACTGCGCGAAGATGCTGTTGATGATGTCGTCCTTGTTGCGGAAATGGTAGTACAGGTTGCCTGGACTGATTTCCATTTCCTCGGCGATCGTCGTGGTCGTGACGTTCGGCTCGCCGATCTCGTTGAAGAGTTTCAACGACAACTCGAGAATCCGTTCGCGGGTGCGGCGGGGAGGTTTCGCTTCCATGTCGTCCGGCCCTGTGTGTGCCGGACTGGCGGGCGCTGCAATCGATGCTGCGAGATTCGTCCGGCGCGGGTTGCTGTTCTATGTCTGGCGGACGATTATAAACCGGGGTTTCGCCACATCGGGCGCAATTCTTGATCGCGGCCCCGCGCGGCGGATGGTGCAGCGCCGCACGCGGGCGATGCGCGACGCGCGCGGCGGGCAGCCGGCTAGAAGCCGAGCCAGTGCGCGACGATGGGTCCGAGCACGAAGCCCCAGGTCGTCACGCACGCGAACAGCGCGACCGTCACGGCCGCGCTGCCGAGGTCCTTCGCGCGTTTGGAAAGTTCGTGGCGTTCCAGCGAGATGCGGTCGATCGCGGCCTCGACGCTCGAGTTCAGCAGTTCGACGATCAGCACCAGCAGCACCGAGGCGATCAGCAGCGCGCGCGATGCGGCCGGCACCGGCGCGAACGCGCCGATCGGGAGCATCAGCGCGGCGAGCGTGAGCTCCTGGCGAAACGCGCTCTCCTCGCGAATCGCGACACGAAAGCCGTTCAGCGAATGCTTGAGTGCGTACCATGCGCGCGTGATGCCGCGGTGGCGCTTGTACGGATTCGGCGGCAGCGGCGTCAGTTGATCGTCGGGGCCGAGCGGCTCGGACGCGTGCGCGTCCGTGTCGCCATGCGGCTCTTCCTCGTCGAACGGGCGGTGCCGTTGCTGTATCGCGGCGGGGGGAGGGGTCTTGTCGTTCAGGTCTCGTTTCAAACGGCGGCACCTTCGGCTGGCGAGTACGCGGTTTTCGGCAGCGGCTTCAGATGCGATGCGAACTGCTCGGACGCCGCGCGCCACGAGAAGCGTTCCGCCCACGCGCGCGCGGTCGTGCGTTCGATCTTCAGCGCTTCGAGGCAGGCTTCCTGCAGGTCCTCGTGCATCGCGCCGGCGTCGCCGCCGCTGAGCACGTCGATCGGGCCCGTGACGGGATACGCGGCAACCGGCGTGCCGCACGCGAGCGCCTCGAGCAGCACGAGGCCGAACGTGTCGGTGCGACTCGGGAACACGAACACGTCGGCCGCAGCATACACCTTCGCGAGTTCGCCCTGTGACAGCACACCGAGATAGTTCGCCTCCGGATAGCGCGACTTCAGCTCCGCGAGCGCGGGGCCTTCGCCCGCGACCCACTTCGAGCCGGGCAGGTCGAGACGCAGGAACGCCTCGACGTTCTTTTCGATCGCGACACGGCCCACGTACAGGAAGATCGGCCGTGCGGTGTTGAGCACCTTCGACTCCATCGGGTGGAAGATGTCGAGATCGACGCCGCGGGTCCACAGCACGACGTTCGTGAAGCCGAACTTCTCGAGGTCTTCCTTGACGACCGGCGTCGGCGCCATCACCGCGAGCGACGGGCCGTGGAACCAGTGCAGGAAGCGGTAGGTCGCGGCCAGCGGAATGCCGAAGCGCGCCTGCACGTATTCCGGAAAGCGCGTGTGGTACGCAGTCGTGTACGGCAGCTTGCGCGAGCGCGCATAGCGTCGCGCGGCGAGGCCGAGCGGGCCTTCGGTCGCGATGTGCAGCGCGTCCGGTGCGAACGCGTCGATCCGTGCGCGCAGCTTGCGGTACGGCAGGATCGACAGGCGGATCTCGGGGTAGGTCGGGCAGGGCACCGTGCGGAATTCCAGCGGCGTCAGCAGTTCGACGCGGTGGCCGAGCGCCGTGAGTTCACGCGACGTGCTCTTCAGCGTGCGCACGACGCCGTTGACCTGCGGTTCCCACGCGTCGGTGACGATCATGATCTTCATCGCGGCATTGTCCTGTAAGTAGGGTTGTGTCAGGCAGTGGCCTTGGCCTTGCGCGACGTGGTCTCCGACGGTGCGGTGCGCATCACCGTCCAGTAGACGATCTTCAGCTCGCCTTCCATCGTTTCGACGAGCGCGGACAGGCTTTCGACCCAATCGCCGTCGTTGCAGTACAGCACGCCGTCGATATCGCGGATCTCTGCCTTGTGGATGTGACCGCACACGACGCCGTCGCAGCCGCGGCGGCGCGCCTCGTCGGTCATCACGGTCTCGAATTGCGAGATGAAGTTGACCGCGTTCTTGACCTGGTGCTTCAGGTACTGCGACAGCGACCAGTACTGGAAGCCGAGCCGGCTGCGGATCCGGTTGAACCAGCGGTTCAGCACGAGGATCAGCGTGTAGAGCGTGTCGCCGAGGTACGCGAGCCATTTCGCGTGCTGGATCACGCCGTCGAACAGGTCGCCGTGCACGATCCACAAACGTTTGCCTGCGAGCGTCGTGTGAAACGCCTCGCCGCGCACGTGGATGTCGCCGAACGCGAGGTCGCAGAACTGCCGCGCGCCTTCGTCGTGGTTGCCGGGGATGTAGACGACCTGCGTGCCCTTGCGCGCCTTGCGCAGGATCTTCTGCACGACGTCGTTGTGCGCCTGCGGCCAGTACCAGCCTTTCTTCAACTGCCAGCCGTCGATGATGTCGCCGACGAGGTACAGGTATTCCGAATCGTTGTGACGCAGGAAATCGAGCAGGTACGGCGCCTGGCATCCGCTCGAGCCGAGGTGGATGTCGGACAGCCAGATGGTGCGGTAGCGATGCGCGGACGGGTCGGGGTCGTCGTGCCGCGTGGCGTGAGCGGCAGGCGGTTCTTGCGACGCCAGCCCATCGGCTGCGCCCGAGCCGGACAGGAAAGCGGTGGCGGCGCGAGCGCCGAGCGGGTGACGGAACAGGGAGGTCGCGGACGGTTTCTGGCCCATGCATGACTCGCGCCGGTTGACATTACCGGCATTCCGCCATGCGGGCGTGACTGTGCCGTGACAGTCACGAGACGTTCTTATTACGACCTATGCAGGGTGTTTGGCAGTGAATGAAAGGCGTTGTGCAATCTGCCGCACCGAACGGTCGGCGGTTGTCCGGCAGGCGCGTCAGGCGACGCGGGAAAGGCCTCGGCGAACTGATTTCGTCTGGCGAATACGGCGCGTCAGCGCGGCATGGCGACGACGCGCGTGCGCGCGATCCGGTCGTGCGGAAACTGGCGGCCGGCATGCAGCCGGGCGGCGCCGGCCCACGCGACGATCCACGCGGCCGTGAGCGCCAGCGTGACCGGCACCGACAGGTCGAGGAGCGGATGCAGCGCGAGCGGCGGCAGGAACCACAGCCAGCCGAGCGCATAGCGCACGAGCGCGTGGCCGGCGCTCAGCGGCCGGCCGCTCGACGATTCGAGCCGCAGCCGCCAGGTCTTCATCGGCAGCGTCTGGCCGCCGTGGGTCCAGAACCAGACGAAGTACGCGCCGACGACGAGCGCGATCCACGCGGCGAGCAGGTTGTGATGGGCGAGGCCGTTGCGCTGCTGCGTCGCGAGGCTGAACGCGAGCCCCGCGAAGAACACGACGCCGAACAGCAGCACGCCTTCGTAGAGCAGCGCGGCGAGGCGCCGCCGCACCGACGGCGCGGCGGCCGGAGTCTCGGGGCGCGGGCGTTTGCCACGGCCGCTCAGGAGCCCTTGAACAGCGAAGGCGCGTCGGCGGGCGACACCGGTGCCACCGCAGCGGGCACCGACGCGGCGCCGGCCGTCGCCGACGCGGGCACCGGCGGCACGGAGGCGCTGGCCGAGGCGGGCGCCGGCGCGGGGGCTGCACCGCTTGCCGGGTGCTCGTGCGAATTGACGAGGCGGCGGACGTCACGGTCGGCGACGGTCGGCGGCGCGCTGACGACGCTCGGCCGGCGGCGGCGCTCGGCGGCCGCGAGACGTTCCTTCTGCTCCTCGGGGAGTTGCTGGTAGGCCTTCCAAGCGCGCTCGCGCGCCTGCGCGGAAAGCTCCTTCGCGCTCTGGTAGTTCTCGCGTGCGACGCGGCGCTGCTCGGGCGTCATCCGCGCCCATTCTGACATCCGGTCTTGCAGGCGCTTTTGGTCATCCGGCGTCAACTTCGCGAAACGTGAAGCGATCTTCAGCCATTTGCGCTTGCGGGCGTCGCTGAAGCCGTCCCACTGGTCGGCGAACGGCGCGAGTGCCGCGTGCTGCGCCGGCGTGAGGCGCGCCCACGACAGCGGGCCGGTGGCGGCCGGCAGCGGCAGTGGCAGCGGCGGGAGGTCGGCGGTCAGCCCGGTCGCGGCCGATGCGGGCGCAACAGGGCTGGTGGCCGCGACGGTAGTCGTCGCGGGGGGCGGGTGGAATCGCGAATACGTGGCGACGTAGGAAACGGCGATCGCAATCACGCATCCGAAAAATACGGCCAGGCCGCGCTTCTGACTCACCCGTGCGATCCCCTCGTTATTGTCTGTTAGTGAGCGTGCGAAAGATACGCGTTGAACCCGTGATCGAGATACGCGTTGAGCGGCAGGTCGTCGCTGAGCATCGCCGCGTCGATGTCGGCGAGTTCGGCGGTGCGCTGCATGTCTTCCCAGTAGGCGATGCCAATGAGCCCCGCGAGCAGCAGCGCGAGCGGCCACGCGCGCAGCAGGCGGCGCGCGAACGACGCGTACGGGCGGCCGGCCTGCGGGCGGCTCGTGGGCGCCGGGCCGTAGGCGCCGGCCGCGCCGGCGAAGGCCGGCACGAACACCGGCGCGGTCGCGGGCTCGGGCTTCTTGCGCGCGAGCGCAGCCCGGCGGGCGACGGCCAGCCGATCGGTGGTCGCGGCAGGCAGTGCGGCCGCGCGCTCGTCCAGCGCGCGGCGCACCTTCAGCGCGAATTCGTGTTCTCGGTTTGCGGGAGCGGAGCTCATAGCGTGATTCCTTTGGCCTTGAGCGCGTGCGCCAGGGCGTGGGTGGCTCGTGAGCAGTGCGTCTTGACGCTGCCTTCGGAGCACCCCATTGCGGCGGCAGTCTCGGCGACATCCATATCTTCCCAATAACGCATCAGGAACGCTTCCCGTTGACGCGCCGGAAGTTTCTGGATTTCTTCGTCGATCAGGGCCAGAACCTGCTCTCTTTCGAGGCGGTGCTCGCTGCTCTCGACGCCCGCGTTGTCGTCCGCGGATTCGAGCGTTTCGAGCGGGTCGAAGTCTTCGTCGTCGGTGTTGTTCAGCGACGAGAAGAGCGTGACCCAGGTGTTGCGGACCTTCTGCCGGCGGAACCAGTCGTGGATCGCGTTCTGCAGGATCCGCTGAAAAAGCAGCGGCAACTCGGCCGCCGGCCGGTCGCCGTATTTTTCGGCCAGCTTGATCATCGCGTCCTGCACGATGTCGAGCGACGCATCGTCGTCACGCACCGCGTACGCAGCCTGCTTGAACGCGCGCCTTTCGACGCCCGCCAGAAAGTCGGCGAGTTCCTTGTCTGATGCCATTCCGTGAAGGTATGCGCTGCGGACCGCTGCGTGGTGTAAAAGGTCGAAAAATTTCGTAAAACCCGCGGATGCTAACAAATTTTCGCGCTGGTTGGCACCGGGTTGGGCGCCGCGCGTTGCGCGCGAGCCGCGGCGGCGGGGTGCCGGGCGGCGCGCATGATGCGGTGCGGGATATTTTGCTTGACGGCCCAATCACGACCCGCTATCGTCAACGATTCGCAACATGAAGTGATGGTCTCATTTGAGGCTGGCCCAAGAAGCCCGCCCTTCAAACTGGACGCGCCGCTTGAACCCGAGCCACAAGCCCGGCAGAGAGCACCCGATCAATTTTTTGCCGAAAATTCGAAAGGTCAAAATGAACATGCCCAGCGCGGAATTCTCCACGTCGGAACCCCTTTCCCCTCCCGATAGCGACTCCATCGGCGCCACCGTGCTCATGAAGGCACTGGCCGACGAGAACGTCGAATTCATCTGGGGCTACCCCGGCGGCTCGGTTCTCTATATCTACGACGAGCTTTACAAGCAGGACAAGATTCAGCACGTGCTGGTGCGCCATGAACAGGCGGCCGTGCACGCAGCCGATGCTTATGCGCGTTCCACCGGCAATGTCGGCGTCTGCCTCGTGACGTCGGGCCCGGGTGTCACCAACGCGGTGACCGGCATCGCGACGGCGTACATGGATTCGATCCCGATGGTCGTGATCAGCGGCCAGGTGCCGACTGCCGCGATCGGCCAGGATGCATTCCAGGAGTGCGACACCGTCGGCATCACGCGTCCGTGCGTGAAGCACAACTTCCTCGTGAAGGACGTGCGCGACCTCGCGGAAACCGTCAAGAAGGCGTTCTATATCGCCCGCACGGGCCGTCCGGGCCCGGTGCTGATCGACATCCCGAAGGACATCTCGAAGACGCCGTGCCAGTACGAGCCGGTCAAGAGCGTGTCGCTGCGTTCGTACAACCCCGTCACGAAAGGCCATTCGGGCCAGATCCGCAAGGCCGTGTCGCTGCTGCTGACGGCGAAGCGTCCCTACATCTACACGGGCGGCGGCATCATCCTCGCCGACGCGTCGCGCGAACTGAACCAGTTCGCGGACCTGCTCGGCTACCCGGTCACGAACACGCTGATGGGCCTCGGCGGCTATCGCGCGTCGGACAAGAAATTCCTCGGCATGCTCGGCATGCACGGCACCTACGAAGCGAACATGGCGATGCAGCACTGCGACGTGCTGATCGCGATCGGTGCCCGCTTCGACGACCGCGTGATCGGCGACCCGGCGCACTTCGCGTCGCGTCCGCGCAAGATCATCCATATCGACATCGACCCGTCGTCGATCTCGAAGCGCGTGAAGGTCGACATCCCGATCGTCGGCGACGTGAAGGAAGTGCTGAAGGAACTGATCGAGCAACTGCAGACGGCCGAGCATGGCCCCGACACCGAGGCGCTCGCGCAATGGTGGAAGGACATCGAAGGCTGGCGCGCAAAGGACTGCCTGAAGTTCGACCGCGAAAGCGAGATCATCAAGCCGCAGTACGTGGTCGAGAAGGCGTGGGAGCTGACGGACGGCAATGCGTTCGTGTGCTCGGACGTCGGCCAGCACCAGATGTGGGCCGCGCAGTTCTACCGCTTCAACAAGCCGCGTCGCTGGATCAACTCCGGCGGCCTCGGCACGATGGGCTTCGGCCTGCCGGCAGCGATGGGCGTCAAGATGGCGCACCCGGACGACGACGTGCTGTGCATCACGGGCGAAGGCTCGATCCAGATGTGCATCCAGGAACTGTCGACCTGCCTGCAGTACGACACGCCCGTGAAGATCATTTCGCTGAACAACCGCTACCTCGGCATGGTTCGCCAGTGGCAGCAGATCGAATACAGCAAGCGCTATTCGCATTCGTACATGGATGCGCTGCCCGACTTCGTGAAGCTCGCCGAAGCGTACGGCCATGTCGGCATGCGGATCGAAAAGACCTCGGATGTGGAGCCGGCGCTGAAGGAAGCGCTGCGCCTGAAGGATCGCACCGTGTTTCTCGACTTCCAGACCGATCCGACCGAAAACGTCTGGCCGATGGTACAGGCCGGCAAGGGCATCACCGAGATGCTGCTCGGATCGGAAGATCTGTAACGGCGCGACGCGCGCTCAGGCCTGATGCGGCCGCCTTCACGAAGGGCGGTGCGGCACGCGGCGGCGCGCGGCGCGAGTGAATCGACACGGACACATTCTGGAAGAAGCGAACATGAGACACATCATTTCCGTCCTGCTGGAGAACGAACCGGGCGCGCTGTCGCGCGTGGTCGGTCTGTTTTCCGCGCGCGGCTACAACATCGAAACCTTGACGGTGGCGCCGACCGAAGACCAATCGCTGTCGCGGCTCACCATCGTTTCCATTGGCTCCGACGACGTGATCGAACAGATCACGAAGCATCTGAACCGCCTGATCGAGGTGGTGAAAGTGGTGGACCTGACCGACGGTGCACACATCGAACGCGAGCTGATGCTGATCAAGGTACGTGCAGTGGGCAAGGAGCGCGAAGAAATGAAGCGGATGTCGGACATTTTCCGCGGCCGCATCATCGACGTGACCGAAAAGACCTACACGATCGAATTGACGGGCGCGAGCGACAAGCTCGACGCATTCATCCAGGGGCTGGACGCGAGCGCGATCCTCGAGACCGTGCGCACCGGCAGCTCCGGCATCGGACGCGGCGAGCGCATCCTGAAGGTTTGATGCCGAAAATGCCGAAGAGGCACGCCGGGTGCGCCGTCATGTCCCGGCCCGCAGTACTCCATCCGAACGAATTGTTGAATTTTTGAATTAGCGAAGGAACCATCATGAACGTTTTCTACGACAAAGACGCCGACCTCTCCCTCATCAAGGGCAAGCAAGTCACGATCATCGGCTACGGCTCGCAAGGCCATGCACACGCGCTGAACCTGAAGGAAAGCGGCGTGAACGTGACGGTCGGCCTGCGCAAGGGCGGCGCGTCGTGGAGCAAGGCCGAAAACGCCGGCCTGTCGGTCAAGGAAGTCGCGGAAGCGGTGAAGGGCGCGGACGTCGTCATGATGCTGCTGCCGGACGAGCAGATCGCCGACGTGTACGCGAAGGAAGTGCACGCGAACATCAAGCAGGGCGCGGCGCTCGCGTTCGCACACGGCTTCAACGTCCACTACGGCCAGGTGATCCCGCGCGCCGACCTCGACGTGATCATGATCGCGCCGAAGGCACCGGGCCACACCGTGCGCGGCACGTACTCGCAAGGTGGCGGCGTGCCGCACCTGATCGCGGTTGCGCAGAACAAGTCGGGCGCGGCACGCGACATCGCGCTGTCGTACGCGGCAGCGAACGGCGGCGGCCGTGCGGGCATCATCGAGACGAACTTCCGTGAAGAAACCGAAACCGACCTGTTCGGCGAGCAGGCCGTGCTGTGCGGCGGCACCGTCGAGCTGATCAAGGCCGGCTTCGAGACGCTGGTCGAAGCGGGCTACGCGCCGGAAATGGCGTACTTCGAGTGCCTGCACGAACTGAAGCTGATCGTCGACCTGATCTACGAAGGCGGCATCGCGAACATGAACTACTCGATCTCGAACAACGCCGAGTACGGCGAGTACGTGACGGGCCCGCGCGTCGTCACGGAAGAGACGAAGAAGGCGATGAAGCAGTGCCTGACCGACATCCAGACGGGCGAGTACGCGAAGAGCTTCATTCTCGAGAACAAGGCAGGCGCTCCGACGCTGCAATCGCGCCGCCGCCTGACGGCCGAGCACCAGATCGAGCAGGTCGGCGCGAAGCTGCGTGCGATGATGCCGTGGATCGCGAAGAACAAGCTCGTCGACCAGACGAAGAACTAAGCACCGCGTGCTGTTCCGGCCCTTCGAGTGGAGGGTCGGCATCAAAAAGCCGTCCGAAGGCAGCAGTGCCCCGGGCGGCTTTTGTTATGCTACGGGCTTTGCAATTCACCGAACACAGAACGAATCCATGAACTATCCTCATCCGATCATCGCGCGCGAAGGCTGGCCGTTCATCGCGATTGCTGCCGTCATCGCGCTGTTGATCCATGCCGTCGGGGGCTTCGGCTTCGCGTGGCCGTTCTGGCTGCTGCTCGCCTTCGTCGTCCAGTTCTTCCGCGATCCGCAGCGCCCGATTCCGGCGCAGCCGAACGCGGTGCTGTGCCCGGCGGACGGCCGCATCGTCGCGGTCGAGACCTCGCAGGATCCGTACGCGAACCGCGAAGCGCTGAAGATCAGCGTGTTCATGAATGTCTTCAACGTCCATTCGCAGCGTTCGCCGGTCGATGGCGCGATCACGAAGGTCGAGTACTTCCCGGGTGCGTTCCTGAACGCGGCGATCGACAAGGCATCGACCGAAAACGAGCGCAATGCGGTCGTGATCCAGACGGCGAGCGGCAAGACCGTTACTGCCGTGCAGATCGCGGGCCTCGTCGCCCGCCGGATTCTCTGCTACGTGCGCGCCGGCGAGCCGCTGTCGCGCGGCCAGCGCTACGGTTTCATCCGCTTCGGTTCGCGCGTCGACGTCTACCTGCCGATCGGCAGCCGCGCGAAGGTGTCGATCGGCGAGAAGGTCTACGCGTCGTCGACGATCCTCGCCGAGCTCGAACAGTAAGCGGCGGGGCGCCACGATGGCCGCATTCAAACCGCGCCGGTCGCGCAACGGCTCCAGCCAGACGCCACGCCCGTTCCGGCGCAACAAGGGGATGGCACCCGATCCGGTGCCCATCGAGAGCCGCCGCGCTTCGCGCCAGCGGTTCCTGAAGACGCGCGGCATCTACCTGCTGCCGAACGCGTTCACGACCGCCGCGCTGTTCTGCGGTTTCTTCGCGGTCGTGCAGGCGATGAACGTGCGTTTCGAGATCGCCGCGATCGCGATTTTCGTCGCGATGGTGCTCGACGGGATGGACGGGCGCGTCGCGCGCATGACGCATACGCAGAGCGCGTTCGGCGAGCAGTTCGACAGCCTGTCGGACATGGTGTCGTTCGGCGTCGCGCCCGCGCTCGTGATGTACGAGTGGGTGCTGAAGGATCTCGGCCGCTGGGGCTGGCTCGCCGCGTTCGTCTACTGCTCGGGCGCCGCGCTGCGCCTCGCGCGCTTCAATACGAACATCGGCGTCGTCGACAAACGCTTCTTCCAGGGGCTGCCGAGCCCGGCCGCCGCCGCGCTGATCGCGGGCTTCGTGTGGCTCGCGACCGACAACCGCGTGCCGATGAAGCTCGGCTGGCTGCCGTGGGTCGCGTTCGTGCTGACGATCTACGCGGGCGTGACGATGGTGTCGAACGCGCCGTTCTACAGCGGCAAGGCGCTCGACGTGCGGCACCGCGTGCCGTTCGCGGCGATCCTGCTGGTGGTCGTCGCGTTCGTGCTCGTGTCGTCCGACCCGCCGCTGATGCTGTTCTGCCTGTTCGTGCTGTACGGGTTGTCCGGCTATGTGTTCTGGGCCTACATGGCGATCCGCGGGCGCGCGAATCCGGCGCGCTCGTCGCAGCGCGATCACTGACGCATGATTTGACCGAAAACGGCGGCCGCGAGGCCGCCGTTTTCATTTGCCCCTTTTTCAAGCCGGGCCGACGGACTCCCGGGGTGCTGTCCGATTGCGCGCCCAACGGAATGTCGCTATAGTCTTCGGCATGACTGCATTTTCCCGCCTCTCCCCCCTTCTAGCCGGTGCGCCGCTACGCGCGCTAGCTTTGGCGCGCCTGCCGCGCTGACCGTTCTCGCCCTCCGTCAAGCCTCGTCTGTTGTTGAGCGTCGCCAGCGGTGGCGCGATCTCATTACGTTTGACTTCCGTATAAAGAGCCCTGGAGCCCCCCATGACAGACAAGCTGATCATTTTCGATACGACGTTGCGTGACGGCGAGCAATCGCCCGGTGCGTCGATGACGAAGGAAGAGAAAATCCGGATCGCGAAGAACCTCGAGCGGATGAGGGTCGACGTGATCGAGGCCGGCTTCGCGGCCAGCTCGAACGGCGATTTCGACGCGATCCACACGATCGCCGGTCTCGTGAAGGACAGCACGATCTGTTCGCTGGCGCGGGCCAACGACAAGGACATCCAGCGCGCGGCCGACGCGCTGAAGCCGGCCAACAGCTTCCGGATCCACACGTTCATCGCGACGTCGCCGCTGCACATGGAGAAGAAGCTGCGGATGACGCCCGACCAGGTGTTCGAGCAGGCGCGCCTCGCGGTGCGTTTCGCACGCAAGTTCACCGACAACATCGAATTCTCGCCGGAAGACGGCAGCCGCTCCGACCTGGATTTCCTGTGCCGCGTGCTGGAAGCCGTGATCGCCGAAGGCGCGACGACGATCAACATCGCCGACACGGTCGGCTACGGCGTGCCGGAGCTCTACGGCAACCTCGTGAAGACGCTGCGCGAGCGCATTCCGAACTCGGACAAGGCGATCTTCTCGGTGCACTGCCATAACGACCTCGGGATGGCAGTCGCGAACTCGCTCGCGGGCGTGAAGATCGGCGGTGCGCGTCAGGTCGAGTGCACGATCAACGGTCTCGGCGAGCGCGCGGGCAATACGTCGCTCGAAGAGATCGTGATGGCCGTGAAGACACGCAAGGATTACTTCGGCCTCGACGTCGGCATCGACACCACGCAGATCGTGCCGACGTCGAAGCTCGTGTCGCAGATCACCGGTTTCGTCGTGCAGCCGAACAAGGCGGTGGTCGGCGCGAATGCGTTCGCGCACGCATCGGGCATCCACCAGGACGGCGTGCTGAAGGCGCGCGACACCTACGAGATCATGCGCGCGGAAGACGTGGGCTGGTCCGCGAACAAGATCGTGCTCGGCAAGCTGTCTGGCCGCAACGCGTTCAAGCAGCGCCTGCAGGAGCTCGGCGTGTCGCTCGACAGCGAAGCGGAATTGAACGCCGCGTTCATGCGCTTCAAGGATCTGGCCGACCGCAAGGCCGAGATCTTCGACGAGGACATCATCGCGATCGTGTCCGAGGAATCGGCGCTCGCGCAGGAGCAGGAACACTTCAAGTTCGTGTCGCTGTCGCAGCGTTCGGAAACGGGCGAGCAGCCGCAGGCGAAGATCGTGTTCGCGGTCGAAGGCAAGGAGGTGACCGGCGAGGCGCGCGGCAACGGTCCGGTCGACGCGACGTTCAACGCGATCGAGGGCGAAGTCGGCAGCGGTTCCGAACTGCTGCTTTACTCGGTGAACGCAATCACGACCGGCACGCAGGCGCAGGGCGAAGTGACCGTCCGGCTGTCGAAGAGCGGGCGGATCGTCAACGGCGTCGGCACCGATCCGGACATCGTTGCCGCGTCCGCCAAGGCGTACATCTCTGCGCTGAACAAGCTGCATTCGAAGGACGACAAGCTCAACCCGCAGCGCTCGTAAGCGCCGCGCGTTGCGCATCGTCGAAACGCCCCGTGCGGCCCTGCGCCGCCGGGGCGTTTTTCATCTGCCGGTCATTCGGCGGCCGGTGCGCGGAACAGCCAGCGTCGCGCGGCCGGGCGGGGCGCCGGGTTGCGTCGGCGGAACTCGACCGCGATTCCGCGCCGCGGCGCATCGGCGACGAACGCGTCGAGCAGTTCGAGCACGTCGTGATCGATATAGTCGGCGCGCGTCGCGTCGATGATGACCGCCGCCCGGTCCGGAATGTGCCGCAGGTGGTGCTTGACCTGCACCTTGCCGAGAAACGACACGTCCTTGCGGAACGACAGCAGGAAGTGATCGTCGTGCTGAGCGAGCGTGACGGGGCTCTTCAGGTTCGCGACGGCGACCGCCAGCACGCTGCATGCGAGGCCGAGCGCGATGCCGAACAGCAGGTCGACCGCGAGCACGCCGGCGATCGTCGCGGCGAACGGCACGAACGCGGCCGGCCCCTGCTTCATCACCGAGCGGAACAGCGCCGGTTTCGCGAGCTTGAAGCCGGTATGGATCAGGATCGCGGCGAGGCTCGCGAGCGGGATCAGGTTGATCAGGCCGGTGAGCGCGAACACGCTCGCGAGCAGCAGCATCCCGTGGACGATTGCCGACATCCGGCTTTGCGCGCCCGCATTGACGTTCACGGAGCTGCGCACGATCACCGACGTGATCGGCAGGCCGCCGAACGCGCCCGCGACGAGATTGCCGACGCCCTGGGCCTTCAGTTCGCGGTCGGGCTGGGTCGGCCGGCGCTTCGGGTCGATCTGCTCGACCGCTTCGAGGCTCAGCAGCGTCTCGAGGCTCGCGACGACCGCGAGCGTGATCGCGACGCGCCACACGTCCGGATTGACGAGCTGCGCGAAGTTCGGGCCGAGCTCCGCGTGCTTGAGCGATGCCGCGAAGGCCGCGAACGATCCGAGCTCGGGCAGCGTCACGCGATGGGCGGCGCCCGGCGCGACCGACGGCGCGACGAAGCCCAGCACGAGCGTCGCGCCGATGCCCAGTACGACGACTGCGAGCGGTGCGGGCACCGAACGCACCAGCGCGAAGCGGCGCAGCGCGGGCGTGTCCCACGCGACCAGCAGCGCGAGCGATGCAAGTGCGATGGCCGTGGCGGCCCAAGCGACCGGCAGGCCCGGCCAATTCGCAAACGATTGCGCCGCCGAGCCGCCGATGCCGAATGCGAACGGAATCTGCTTCACGATCAGCAGCAGGCCGATCGCGGCGAGCATGCCCTTGATGACGGGCGACGGCACGTAGGCAGCGAAGCGGCCGGCGCGCAGCATGCCGAACCCGAACTGCAGCACGCCGGACAGCAGCACCGCGAGCAGGAATGCGGAGAAGCTGCCGAGTTGCGCGATCCCTTCGACGACGATTACGACGAGGCCGGCGGCCGGCCCGCTGACGGACAGCGACGAGCCGCTCAGCAGCGCGACGACGATGCCGCCGACGATGCCGGATACGAGACCGGCGAACGGCTCGACGCCGGACGCATTGGCGATGCCGAGACAGAGCGGCAGTGCGACGAGGAAAACGACGATGCCGGCGACGACGTCGCGCGGCAGGGTGGACAGGCGCTCGTTCAGTTTCATGATTGGGGCGATTTCATTGGCGTAGGGGACGGGGAATCAGCCGAGCGCGGCGGCCGTAGCGGCCTGCACGGGCTCGACGTTGGCAGGCGGCGTCGCGTAGCCGGAATCGAGTTCCTGCAGGCGGCCGTCGGCGAGCGAAAAGATCCAGCCGTGCACGAGCGGCGGCCGTTCCCGGCCGCGCACGATCGGCGACGCGCGCAGCAGCCGCACCTGTTCGAGCACGTTCAGCTCGGCGAGGCGGTCGGCGGCGGCTGTGTCGTCGAGCCCGTCGAGCGTGTCGCGATGGCGCCGCGCGAGCGCGCAGAGCGGTGCGATGCGGCGCGCGACGTGCGGCAGCTCGGACGGCGGCGGCAGCAGCGACGCGCGCACGCCGCCGCACCCGTAGTGTCCGCACACGATCACGTGGTCGACCTGCAGCACGCGCACCGCGTACTCGAGCACGCTGGCGGAATTGTCGTCGTCGGGATGGAACAGGTTCGCGATGTTGCGATGGACGAACAACTCGCCGGGTGCGCAGTGCGTGATGGTTTCGGCGGGCACGCGGCTGTCCGAGCAGCCGATCCACAGCACGCGCGGATTCTGGCCGCGCGCGAGCGCGTCGAAAAAGCCGGGCGTGTGTTCGCGCGTCTCGCGGGCCCAGGCGATGTTGGCAACCAGCATGCTCTTGGGGCGATTCATGAGGACTCCTTTATGACAAAGGCAAATAAATATCGGCCGAAATGGCGCAATAGGATGCTTTCTGGATTGAAAGGTTTGAATTTCGACTGATATTAGGGGTATGCCCTAGCACTCCGGGTGCATTGAAACAAATTGTTTCAAATTGGTTTGGTGTAGTGCATTGCGTGCACCAACCCAACGCATGACATGCGTTGCGCATGCCTGTTTTCGCGCAAAGGCCCGCATGACGGGGATTTCAGCGTATTGCCATCGGAATGTCATCGATCGGAAAAGATTTCCGTCGTATTTCCTGGATTAATCGGATGGCGGAAAAAATGAAATGGCCATTCACGCAATAATTCGTGAATGGCCATTGTGAAAATTGCGCGTAAATGCGTAATCGGTCAGAACAGGTTGCGGCGATCGGGATCGTGCAGCGGGTCCGGCGTTTTTTGCGTGATGCGCAGGATGCCCTGCGGATCGAAGTAGAAGCTGTACATCATGTACCAGACGTTGTCCTCGAGATACCGGTACGTCCACACCTCGCGCTTCATCAGCGGGAAGTAGGACGTCTCGACGGGGCGTCCGAAATTGACGAGGACATCGGTCTTCGTCCACTTGCCGATCTCAGCACGATAGAACTCGCTCGGCTGCAGCACCTGGCGCACGTTGACGATCTTGTGGGCCGCGTCGACGTCGGCCGCGATCGTGACCTCGCCCATCGGCTGGGTCGGCCACATCAGGCGCTTGCCGCCGCCGGGCAGGTCGTAGATCTCGCGCGGCGGGCCCATGCGCGCGACGATCGCCGACTCGTCCTGGCCGGCCTGGTATTGCTGCCACGGTTGCGCACAACCGGCCAGCAGCGCGGCGGCGCAGGCGAACAGCACCGGCAGGCGCGCGGGAATGCGTATGCGCATGGGTATTCTCCAGAATACGGAAACAAGTTCCGTTTTATCACGGCCGGCGCGCGACGGCGCATCGCGTCGCAAAAAATCGGTACGGATCGCCGGCGATGTCGCGCTTGCGGCCGGCAGGGGCGCCGGCCTATGATCCGCGCTTCTCGGGCAGATCGAAGGGCAGGTAGCCGATGCAGGGGTGGAAGCGGTGCGCGCTCGCGTTGAGCGCGGGGTGGATGCTGGTGTCGTCCGCGTTTGCCGGCGGCGAGCCGGTGCGGATCGCGCTGATCGAGGGGATGTCGGGCCCGTTCGCGAACGCGGGCGCGGCGGTCGAGCGCAACCTGCGCTTCGGCGTCGAGCAGGTCAACGCGGCGGGCGGCGTGAAGCTGCGCGACGGCGCGCATCCGCTCGAACTCGTCGTGCTCGACAGCAAGGGCAGCCCGGAGGAGGCGCTCGTGCAGTTGCGCGCGGCCGCGGACCGGCATATCGGTTTCGTCGCGCAGGGCAATAGTTCGGCCGTCGCGGCCGCGCTCGTCGCGGCGCTCGACAAGCTCAACGCACGCGACCCGGACAACCGGATGCTGTTCCTCAACTATTCGGCCGACGATCCGGCGCTGACCGGCGCGCGCTGCAGTTTCTGGCATTTCCGCTTCGACGCGCACGCGGGGATGCGGATGGCCGCGCTCGCGGACGTGATGGCGCGCGACCGCGCGCTGCGCAAGGTCTATCTGCTGAACCAGGACTACAGCTTCGGCCGCGACGTCAGCACGCTCGCGCGGCAGGCGCTGGCCGCGCGGCGCCCGGACGTGACGATCGCCGGCGACGAATTCCACCCGATCGGCCGGGTCAAGGATTTCTCGCCGTATATCGCGAAGATCCGCGCGAGCGGCGCGGACGCCGTCGTGACCGGCAACTGGGGCAACGACCTCACGCTGCTCGTGAAGGCGGCGCGCGAGCAGGGGCTGAATGCGAGGTTCTACACGTTCTACGGCAACAGCCTCGGCGCGCCGGCCGCGCTCGGCGATGCGGGCGTCGGGCGGGTCGTCGCCGTGGCGGACTGGCACCCGAACGCGGGCGGCGCGAAATCTGAAGCGTTCTACCGCGCGTTCCGGACCCGTTTCCCGGCCGCGCAGGACGACTATCCGGTACGGCGAATGAGCGTGATGATCGAAATGTTGGCCGCCGCGATGAACCGCGCGGGGTCGGCCGACCCCGTCGCGGTCGCGCGTGCGCTCGAGGGCTTGTCGTTCGACGACGGCTTCCATGCGTCGCGGATGCGCGCGCAGGATCATCAGTTGATCCAGCCCCTTTACGTGATGGAGATGGGCAAGGCCGGCACGCCGGGCGTGCGCTTCGACAACGAGGGTTCGGGCTACGGTTTCCGGACGGTGCTGGCGCTCCCGGCGCAGCGCACGGAAATGCCGTCCGCCTGTTCAATGACGCGCCCGTGACAGGGGCGGTGGGAACGGTGTGGAGTTGTGTTACAATGCCCGCCGGTTGTAAGTCACGGCACGGCCATTCTTCCGTGTCCGCCTGTTCAGTTAGAAAGGAAATCACATGTCTGTTGCAGATATCAAGAAGTCGGAAGTCGTTGCTCAGTTCGCCCGCGGTACCAACGACACGGGGTCGCCCGAAGTCCAGGTCGCACTGCTGACCGCACGTATCGTCGAACTGACGGGTCACTTCAAGACCCACGCGAAGGATCACCACAGCCGCCGCGGCCTGCTGCGCATGGTTAGCCGCCGCCGCAAGCTGCTCGACTACCTCAAGGGCAAGGATGCCGACCGTTACCGCGCACTGATCGAGAAGCTGGGTCTGCGTAAGTAATCGAGGCGATTGCCGCCAGCAAGATGCCTGTGTCAGTCCGCTGATACAGGCATTTTGTTTTTTGCGCGGTGCGTAGCGTCACACGCACCGCAGGCTGTCGGGCACGTTCGTGCCGGGCTGCCGCAACGGCTGATACCGGGGTCGGGATTTGTGTCATTCCAGCGCGTCGCTGCCTGAGCGCCGCGCTGGAATGGCATAAAAAACACACCTTGCTCCGGGTGATTCGGTCGGGACGCCGCCGCGCGGGATGGCCGGCGCGGCGAATGAAATGCATGAATTCAAAGGAGCAACCATGTCCATGTTCAACAAGGTCGTGAAGGAATTCCAGTGGGGCCAGCACAAGGTGCGCCTCGAAACCGGTGAAGTCGCTCGCCAGGCAAGCGGCGCCGTGATCGTCGACGTCGAAGACACCGTCGTGCTGGCAACCGTCGTCGGCGCGAAGTCGGCGAAGCCGGGTCAGGATTTCTTCCCGCTGACCGTCGACTACCTCGAAAAGACCTACTCGGCCGGCAAGATCCCGGGCGGCTTCTTCCGCCGCGAAGGCCGTCCGTCGGAGCACGAGACGCTGACGTCGCGCCTGATCGACCGTCCGCTGCGCCCGCTGTTTCCGGAAGGCTTCTACAACGAAGTCCAGGTTGTGATCCACGTGCTGTCCGTGAACCCGGAAATCCCGGCGGACATCCCCGCGCTGATCGGCGCATCGGCTGCGCTCGCCGTGTCGGGCCTGCCGTTCAACGGCCCGGTCGGTGCTGCGCGCGTCGCATACATCGACAACGCCTACGTGCTGAACCCGACGCGCGACCAGATCAAGGCGTCGAGCCTCGACCTCGTCGTTGCGGGTACGGAACGCGCGGTGCTGATGGTCGAATCGGAAGCTGACCAACTGTCGGAAGACGTGATGCTGGGCGCCGTGGTGTTCGGCCACGAGCAGATGCAAGTGGCGATCGACGCGATCCACGAACTGGTGCGCGAAGGCGGCAAGCCCGAGTGGGACTGGCAGCCGGCGCCGAAGAACGAGGCGCTGATCGCGCGCGTGACCGAGCTGGCGCAGAACGACCTGCTCGCCGCTTACCAGCTCCGCGACAAGCAGGCTCGCTCGACGAAGCTGAAGGAAGTCTATTCGGCGACTTCGGCGAAGCTCGAGGAAGACGCGCTGGCGGCCGGCACGGTTGCTGCCGACAAGGCCACCGTCGGCAACGTCCTGTTCGACATCGAGGCAAGGATCGTCCGTTCGCAGATCCTGAACGGCGAGCCGCGCATCGACGGCCGCGACACGCGCACCGTGCGCCCGATCGAGATCCGTACCGGCGTGCTGCCGCGCACCCACGGCTCGGCGCTGTTCACGCGCGGCGAGACGCAGGCGCTGGTCGTCGCGACGCTCGGCACGAAGGGTGACGAGCAGATCATCGACGCGCTCGAAGGCGAGTACCGCGAGCGCTTCATGCTCCACTACAACATGCCCCCGTTCGCGACCGGCGAAACGGGCCGCGTCGGCTCGCCGAAGCGCCGTGAAATCGGTCACGGCCGCCTCGCGAAGCGCGCGCTGGTCAAGTGCCTGCCGAGCGCCGACGAATTCGGCTACTCGATCCGCGTCGTGTCGGAAATCACCGAATCGAACGGTTCGTCGTCGATGGCATCGGTGTGCGGCGGCTGCCTCGCGCTGATGGACGCCGGCGTGCCGATGAAGGCGCACGTCGCGGGCATCGCGATGGGCCTGATCCTCGAAGGCAACAAGTTCGCGGTGCTGACCGACATCCTCGGCGACGAAGATCACCTCGGCGACATGGACTTCAAGGTGGCCGGCACGGAGCAAGGCGTGACGGCGCTGCAGATGGACATCAAGATCCAGGGCATCACGAAGGAAATCATGCAGGTCGCGCTCGCGCAGGCGAAGGAAGGCCGCATGCACATCCTCGGCAAGATGACGTCGGCGGTCTCGGGTGCGAACACGCAGCTGTCGGAATTCGCGCCGCGCATGATCACGATCAAGATCAACCCGGAAAAGATCCGCGACGTGATCGGCAAGGGCGGTTCGGTGATCCGCGCGCTGACGGAAGAAACGGGCACGACCATCGACATCTCGGACGACGGCGTCGTGACGATCGCGAGCACGAACAGCGACGGCATGGCCGAAGCGAAGAAGCGCATCGAGAACATTACGGCAGAGATCGAAGTCGGCCAGGTCTACGAAGGCACGGTGCTGAAGCTGCTCGATTTCGGCGCGATCGTGAACCTGCTGCCGGGCAAGGACGGCCTGCTGCACATCTCGGAAATCGTCAACGAGCGTGTGAAGGACATCAACGACTACCTGAAGGAAGGCCAGCAGGTCAAGGTCAAGGTGATCCAGACGGACGAAAAGGGTCGCGTGCGTCTGTCGGCAAAGGCGCTGCTGAATGAAGCAGCGGCGGCGGCGCAGTCGGACACGCCGCCGCAGCAGTAAGCGGGCAGGCGGACCAACGGCCGGCAGTGCGAAAGCGCGCCGGCCGTTTTTTCTGTAGCATCGTTGTGCGGCGCAGCAGCGCTGGCGAGGCGCCCGAGCCGTGCACGGGCGCGCCATCCGATTCCGATCCTGGAGCCACCACACCATGAAAGCCATCGAAATCACCGAATTCGGCGCCCCCGACGTGCTGAAGCTCGCGGAACGTCCGCGCCCCGAACCGAAGCGCGGCGAGGTGCTGATCAAGGTGGCGGCTTCCGGCGTGAACCGGCCCGACGTGTTTCAGCGCAAGGGCGCCTATGCGCCGCCGCCGGGTGCGTCGGATCTGCCGGGCCTCGAGGTCGCGGGCGAGATCGTCGGCGGCGACCTGTCCGATGCCGCGCTGAACCCGTTCGGCCTGAAGCTCGGCGATCGCGTGTGCGCGCTGCTCGCGGGCGGCGGTTATGCCGAGTATGCGGTCGCACCGCTGCCGCAATGCCTGCCGGTGCCCGACGGGCTCACCGATATCGAGGCCGCGTCGCTGCCTGAAACGTTCTTCACCGTGTGGAGCAACGTGTTCGACCGTGCGCAGCTCGGCGCGGGCGAGGGCGGCGAGCAGGAAACGCTGCTCGTGCAGGGCGGCTCGAGCGGCATCGGCGTGACAGCGATCCAGATCGCGCATGCGCTCGGTTTTCGCGTGTTCGCGACAGCCGGCACCGCCGACAAGTGCCATGCGTGCGAGGCGCTCGGCGCCGAGCGCGCAATCAACTACAAGACCGAAGACTTTGTCGAGGTCGTGAAGTCGCTGACGCACGATCGCGGCGTCGATGTGATCCTCGACATGGTGGCGGGCTCGTACGTGCCGCGCGAGCTGTCCGCGCTCGCGGACGGCGGCCGTCTCGTGCTGATCGCGCTGCTCGGCGGCGCGAAGGCCGACGTCAACCTGAGCGAGATCCTGCGGCGCCGGCTGACGGTCACGGGGTCGACGCTGCGACCGCGTCCGGTCGAGTTCAAGGCGCGCATCGCCGCGCAGCTGAAGGCGCGCGTGTGGCCGCTGATCGCCGACGGCCGCATCAAGCCGGTGATCTATCGCGTGCTGCCGGCCGCGGACGCCGCACAGGCGCACGCGCTGATGGAAAGCAGCGAGCACACCGGCAAGATCGTGCTCGATTGGGGTGCGAACGCCTGACGGCCCGTGCGGCCGGCCTTGACATGCGCGGTTTGACCGGTTCAAGCCGTGCGCAGTAAAATCGCGGGTTTGCTTCGCCAGATCAAACCTGACGGCCGGTTTCCGGCGCGTTAATGACATAGCGGTGACGAGACAGACACGATGTCGAAACAGAGAACTAAGCGGGTGATCGGCAACTGGAAGATGCACGGCCGGCTGGCCGGCAACCAGGCGTTGCTGAACGAAGTGGTGCAGGGTGCGGGCGCGGTGGCGGCCGAAACGTCGGTCGGCGTGTGCGTGCCGTTCCCGTATCTCGCGCAGGTTCAGGCGCAGCTCGACGGCGGCCGTGTCGCCTGGGGCGCGCAGGACGTGTCTGCGCACGAGCAGGGCGCGTTCACCGGCGAAGTGGCGGCCGCGATGGTTGCGGAATTCGGCGCATGCTATGCGATCGTCGGCCACTCGGAGCGTCGGGCGTATCACGGCGAGCGCAACGAGACGGTCGCGGCGAAGACGCAGCGCGCGCTCGCGGCCGGTCTCACGCCGGTCGTGTGCGTCGGCGAGACGCTCGACGAACGCGAGTCGGGTGCGACCGAGCAGGTCGTCGGTGCGCAGCTCGACGCGGTGCTGGCCGTGCTGACGGCCGACGAGGCTGCGCGCATCGTCGTCGCGTACGAGCCGGTCTGGGCGATCGGCACGGGCAAGAGCGCGACGTCGGCGCAGGCACAGGACGTGCACGCGTTCCTGCGTGCGCGTCTCGCGGCAAAGGGTGCGGCGGACGTGTCCGTGCTGTACGGCGGCAGCGTGAAGCCGGACAACGCGGAAGAGCTGTTCGCGCAGCCGGACATCGACGGCGGCCTGATCGGCGGCGCGTCGCTGAAGGCGGAAGATTTCCTGGCGATCTGCCGGGCCGCGCGTTGAGCGGTCCGCGATCGAATTGAACCATGACGGCGGCCGGTCGATCCGGTCGCCCGATCCAATCGGGTGGGTGTGATGCTGTTATTCAAGACGCTGATTATTGTGGTGCAGGTGCTGTCTGCACTCGGTGTGATTGGTCTCGTGCTGCTGCAGCACGGCAAGGGTGCCGACATGGGCGCTGCATTCGGTAGCGGCGCGTCGGGCAGCCTGTTCGGTGCGACGGGCTCGGCGAACTTCCTGTCGCGCACGACGGGCATTCTCGCGACGATCTTTTTTATCGCGACGCTCGCGCTGACGTACCTCGGTTCGTACAAGTCGACGCCGTCCGCGGGCGTGCTCGGCGCGGCTGCGACCGCACCGGCATCGGCGCCTGCAGCGTCGGCGCCGGCCGTTGCGGCATCCGCTGCCGCGGGTTCGGCTGCAAGCGCGCCGGGCCAGGATGTCCCGAAATAAAAAGTTAAATTTTTTGCGTTTGTGCGTTGAACAATTCTAGAAGTCAGGTTAGAATTTAAGTCTTGAAGCGATTCGCGGGAACAAGCAGCACAACCCGAGTTGCATGCAGTGCCGACGTGGTGAAATTGGTAGACACGCTATCTTGAGGGGGTAGTGGCGAAAGCTGTGCGAGTTCGAGTCTCGCCGTCGGCACCAAAGTTACTCAATGCCAGCCGCTTCCAGTGGCTGGCATTTTTCATTTCTGGGGTGTCCTTGCGGTTGTCTTGCGATCGCCTGCACTCCGAAATGATTCCTTCCGCCGGAAGTGGTATTCTCCGGACGCTCAGAACCAACCGATAGAGGATTGCCTTGAACCTCGCAGCCTATTACCCCGTTTTGTTGTTCCTCCTCGTGGGCACTGGTTTAGGTATAGCGCTGGTCAGCATCGGCAAGCTCCTTGGTCCCAACAAGCCGGACGTCGAGAAGAACGCACCGTACGAGTGCGGCTTCGAAGCCTTTGAAGACGCCCGGATGAAATTCGACGTCCGGTATTACCTCGTCGCCATCCTGTTCATCATCTTCGATCTCGAAACCGCATTCCTGTTTCCGTGGGGCGTCGCGCTCCGGGACATCGGCTGGCCGGGTTTCATCGCAATGATGATTTTTCTGCTCGAATTCCTGCTGGGCTTTGCCTATATCTGGAAGAAAGGCGGGCTCGACTGGGAGTGATGGGTTAATCGCCGGTTTGCATGGGCGGCCACGCTCGGTCGCTCGTCTGGAGTGGAAAGCAAATGAGTATCGAAGGGGTCTTGAAGGAAGGGTTTGTCACCACGACGGCTGACAAGCTGATCAACTGGACGCGTACCGGCTCGCTGTGGCCGATGACGTTCGGGCTCGCGTGTTGCGCCGTCGAGATGATGCATGCGGGCGCGGCCCGTTACGATCTGGACCGGTTCGGCGTCGTGTTTCGTCCGAGCCCGCGTCAGTCGGACGTGATGATCGTCGCCGGCACGCTCTGCAACAAGATGGCGCCCGCGCTGCGCCGCGTGTACGACCAGATGGCCGAGCCGCGCTGGGTGATCTCGATGGGATCGTGCGCGAACGGCGGTGGCTACTACCACTACTCGTACTCGGTGGTCCGCGGCTGCGACCGGATCGTGCCGGTCGACGTCTACGTGCCGGGCTGCCCGCCCACGGCCGAGGCGCTGGTCTACGGCGTGATCCAGCTTCAGGCGAAGATCCGCCGCACCAATACCATCGCCCGTCAATAAAGCCCCGAGCGTCCCCTCATATGGCAAGCAAAATCGAGACTCTCAAGGCAAACCTCGAAGCCGCGCTCGGCGCGCGCGTGGTGAGCCTCACCGAAGCGATCGGTGAACTGACGCTCGTCGTGAAGGCGAGCGATTACCTCGAAGTCGCAAAAACGCTGCGCGACGATCCGAAGCTCCGTTTCGAGCAACTGATCGACCTCTGCGGCGTCGACTACCAGACCTTCGGCGACGGCGCCTACGACGGCCCGCGCTTCGCGGCCGTGTCGCACCTGCTGTCGGTCACGAACAACTGGCGCCTGCGCCTGCGTGCGTTCGCGCCGGACGACGACCTGCCGATCGTGGCATCGCTGGTCGACATCTGGACCTCCGCGAACTGGTACGAGCGCGAAGCGTTCGACCTGTACGGCATCGTGTTCGAAGGCCACCCCGACCTGCGCCGCATCCTCACCGACTACGGCTTCATCGGCCACCCGTTCCGCAAGGACTTCCCGGTGTCGGGTTATGTCGAAATGCGTTACGACCCGGAAGAGAAGCGGGTCGTGTACCAGCCGGTGACGATCGAGCCGCGCGAAATCACGCCGCGCGTGATCCGCGAGGATCGCTATGGCGGTCTGAAACATTAAGGGGGCGTCATGGCAGAAATCAAGAACTACACGCTCAACTTCGGCCCGCAGCACCCGGCAGCACACGGCGTGCTGCGCCTCGTGCTCGAGCTCGACGGCGAAGTCATCCAGCGTGCCGATCCGCACATCGGCCTGCTGCACCGCGCGACCGAAAAGCTCGCGGAATCCAAGACCTTCATCCAGTCCGTGCCGTACATGGATCGTCTCGACTACGTGTCGATGATGGTCAACGAGCACGGCTACGTGCTCGCGATCGAAAAGCTGCTCGGCATCGACGTGCCGGAGCGCGCGCAGTACATTCGCGTGCTGTTCGACGAGATCACGCGCGTGCTGAATCACCTGATGTGGATCGGCGCGCACGCACTCGACGTCGGCGCGATGGCCGTGTTCCTGTACGCATTCCGCGAACGCGAAGACCTGATGGACGTGTACGAGGCAGTGTCCGGCGCCCGGATGCACGCGGCGTACTACCGTCCGGGCGGCGTCTACCGCGACCTGCCTGACGCAATGCCGCAATACAAGGCGTCGAAGATTCGCAACGAGAAGGCGCTCGCGAAGATGAACGAAGCGCGCAGCGGCTCGGTGCTCGACTTCATCGACGATTTCTTCACGCGCTTCCCGAAGTGCGTCGACGAATATGAAACGCTGCTCACCGACAACCGGATCTGGAAGCAGCGTCTGGTCGGGATCGGCGTGGTCAGCCCCGAACGTGCGCTGCAGATGGGCATGACTGGCCCGATGCTGCGCGGCTCGGGCATCGCGTGGGACCTGCGCAAGAAGCAGCCGTACGAAGTGTACGATCGCATGGATTTCGACGTGCCGGTCGGCGTGAACGGCGATTGCTACGACCGCTATCTGGTGCGCGTCGAAGAAATGCGCCAGTCGATCCGCATCGCGAAACAGTGTATTGAGTGGCTCCGCAAGAATCCGGGCCCGGTGATGACGGACAATCACAAGGTTGCACCGCCGTCGCGCGTCGGCATGAAGACCAACATGGAAGACTTGATTCACCACTTCAAGCTCTTCACCGAAGGTTTCCATGTGCCGGAAGGCGAAGCGTACGCTGCGGTCGAGCATCCGAAGGGCGAGTTCGGCATCTACCTCGTGTCGGACGGTGCCAACAAGCCGTATCGCCTCAAGATTCGCGCACCGGGTTTCGCGCACCTGGCGTCGCTCGACGAAATGGCGCGCGGTCACATGATCGCCGACGCCGTCACGATCATCGGTACGCAGGACATCGTGTTCGGCGAGATCGATCGCTAATGGTTGCGCCGCCCGTTTGCTCCGGGCGGCGAGCGGTAAGTCACACGCGATGCGCGCTGAACCGGCGCGACTTCGCAAGCTGTCAACAGAGTGAGCGCCAGGTCTGCCGTCCATGCACCCCAAGTGTGCGGCAGGTTCTTCGTTCGGTAGGAATTGAAAGAGTCGTGTCTGAAAATGATCTCAGCTGAAGGCCTGAAGGAAATCGATCGAGCGTTGACGAAGTATCCCGCCGATCAGAAACAGTCCGCCGTGATGTCGGCGTTGGCCGTTGCTCAGGAAGAGCACGGCTGGCTGTCGCCCGAACTGATGCAGTTCGTTGCGGACTATCTCGGCATGCCGGCCGTCGCCGTGCAGGAAGTCGCGACGTTCTACACGATGTACGAGCTCAACCCGGTCGGCAAGCACAAGATCACGCTCTGCACGAACCTGCCGTGCCAGCTTGGCCCGCACGGCGGCGCGGAAGCGACTGCCGACTACCTGAAACAGAAGCTGGGCATCGGCTTCGGCGAAACCACGCCCGACGGCAAGTTCACGCTGAAGGAAGGCGAATGCATGGGCTCGTGCGGCGATGCGCCGGTGCTGCTGGTGAACAATCACAGAATGTGCAGCTTCATGAGCCGCGAGAAGATCGACCAGCTGCTTGAGGAGCTCTCGAAATGACGTCCCTCCACGACCGTCACATCAAACCGCTGATCCTCGCTGGTCTGAACGGCGAGAACTGGCATCTCGAAGACTACGTCGCGCGCGGCGGCTACAAGCAGCTGCGCCGCATTCTCGAAGAAAAGATTCCTCCCGAGCAGGTGATTGCCGACGTCAAGGCGTCGGGCCTGCGCGGCCGCGGCGGTGCGGGCTTCCCGACCGGCCTGAAGTGGAGCTTCATGCCGCGCCAGTTCCCGGGGCAGAAGTATCTCGTCTGCAACTCGGACGAAGGCGAGCCGGGCACGTTCAAGGATCGCGACATCCTGCGCTGGAACCCGCACGCGCTGATCGAAGGCATGGCCATCGGCGCATACGCGATGGGCATCACCGTCGGCTACAACTACATCCACGGCGAAATCTTCGAAGTGTATCGACGCTTCGAGGCCGCGCTCGATGAAGCGCGCGCCGCAGGCTTCCTCGGCGACCACATCATGGGTTCCGAATTCTCGTTCCAGCTGCACGCGCACCACGGTTACGGCGCGTACATCTGCGGCGAGGAAACGGCGCTGCTGGAGTCGCTCGAAGGCAAGAAGGGCCAGCCGCGCTTCAAGCCGCCGTTCCCGGCGAGCTTCGGCGTGTACGGCAAGCCGACCACGATCAACAACACCGAGACGTTCGCCGCGGTGCCGTTCCTGCTGTCCATCGGGCCGCAGAATTATCTCGAGATCGGCAAGCCGAACAACGGCGGCACGAAGATTTTCTCGGTGTCGGGCGACGTCGAGCGTCCGGGCAACTACGAAGTGCCACTCGGCACGCCGTTCGCGACGCTGATGGAGCTCGCCGGCGGGATGCGCGGCGGCAAGAAGATCAAGGCCGTGATTCCGGGCGGTTCGTCGGCACCGGTGATCCCGGGCGACATCATGATGCAGACCGATCTCGACTACGATTCGATCGCGAAGGCGGGCTCGATGCTCGGTTCCGGCGCGGTGATCGTGATGGACGAGACGCGCTGCATGGTGCGCTCGCTGCTGCGTCTGTCGTACTTCTACTACGAGGAATCATGCGGCCAGTGCACGCCGTGCCGCGAAGGCACCGGCTGGCTGTATCGCGTCGTGAACCGTATCGAGCACGGCGAAGGCCGCCAGGAAGATCTGGATCTGCTGAACTCGGTTGCCGAGAACATCATGGGCCGCACGATCTGTGCGCTCGGCGATGCGGCGGCGATGCCGGTCCGCGGGATGCTCAAGCACTATTGGGACGAATTCGCGTACCACGTCGAGCACAAGCACTGCATGGTCGGCGGCCACGCGCACGCGGCTGCGGCCTGAAGCGAACCCGGTTGCGGAATTTGAGCGCACGGTCGGGCGAAGGCGCGAACGGGCGGAAATAGGTTAAGGACCATTCACCATCATGGTTGAACTTGAAATAGACGGCAAGAAGGTCGAGGTGCCCGAAGGCAGCATGGTGATCCAGGCTGCGCACAAGGCGGATACGTACATTCCTCACTTCTGCTATCACAAGAAACTGTCGGTAGCGGCCAACTGCCGGATGTGTCTCGTCGAAGTCGAGAAGATGCCGAAGGCGGTGCCTGCCTGCGCGACTCCCGTGTCGGCCGGCATGATCGTCCACACGCAGTCCGACAAGGCCGTGAAGGCGCAGCAGTCGGTGATGGAATTCCTCCTCATCAATCACCCGCTCGATTGCCCGATCTGCGATCAGGGCGGCGAATGCCAGCTGCAGGATCTGGCGGTCGGCTACGGCAAGTCGTCGTCGCGCTATTCGGAAGAAAAGCGCGTGGTGTTCCACAAGAACGTGGGCCCGCTGATCTCGATGGAAGAAATGTCGCGCTGCATCCACTGCACGCGCTGCGTCCGCTTCGGCCAGGAAATCGCCGGCGTGATGGAGTTCGGCATGCTGGGCCGCGGCGAGCATTCGGAAATCACGACGTTCGTCGGCAAGACGGTCGACTCCGAGATGTCGGGCAACATGATCGACCTGTGCCCGGTCGGCGCGCTGACCAGCAAGCCGTTCCGCTACAGCGCCCGGACGTGGGAACTGTCGCGCCGCAAGTCGGTGAGCCCGCACGATTCCGTCGGCGCGAACCTCGTCGTGCAGGTGAAGAACAACCGCGTGATGCGCGTGCTGCCGTTCGAGAACGAAGCGATCAACGAATGCTGGATCTCGGACAAGGACCGCTTCTCGTACGAAGGCCTCAACAGCGAAGAGCGCCTGACGAAGCCGATGCTGAAGCAGGGCGGCCAGTGGATCGAGACCGACTGGCAGACCGCGCTCGAATATGTCGCGAAGGGCCTGAAGGGCATCGCTGCGGATCACGGCGCGAACGCGCTGGCGATGCTCGCGAGCGCGCACAGCACCGCTGAAGAGCTGTTCCTCGTGAAGCAGCTCGCACACGAACTGAAGACGCCGAACGTCGATTTCCGTCTGCGTCAGCAGGATTTCTCGGCGCCGGTCCAGGGCGCGCCGTGGCTCGGCATGCCGATCGCCGACCTGTCGAACGTGGACGCCGCGTTCGTCGTCGGTTCGTTCCTGCGCCGCGACCACCCGCTGTTCGCCGCACGCCTGCGCCAGGCCGCGAAGAACGGCGCGAAGCTGCATTTCCTGCACGCAACCGGTGACGATGCACTGATCCCGACGGCGCAGCGCATCGTCGCTGCGCCGTCGGCATGGCTCGACGAGCTGGCCGGCATCGCCGCGGCCGTCGCGCAACTGCGCGGCGTCGCGCTGCCCGACACGCTCGCCGGCGTCACCGCATCGCCGGCCGCTCAGGCGGTCGCGCAGTCGCTCTCGAACGGTGAGCGCCGCGCGGTGCTGCTCGGCAACGTCGCGGTCCGCCATCCGGAATTCGCGAAGCTGCACGCGGTCGCCCAGTGGATCGCCGACAATACCGGCGCCACGTTCGGCTTCCTGACGGAAGCGGCGAACACGGTCGGCGCGCACGTCGTCGGCGCGCTGCCGGGCGAAGGCGGCCTGAATGCACGCGAAGCGTTCGCGCAGCCGCGCAAGGGCTATGTGCTGCTGAACGTCGAACCGGAATTCGACACTGCAGATCCGGCGCAGGCGCTTGCCGCGCTGAACCAGGCGGAGATGGTCGTCGTGATGTCGCCGTTCAAGCACGGCCTCGACTACGCCGACGTGCTGCTGCCGGTTGCGCCGTTCACGGAAACGGCTGGCACGTTCGTCAACGCGGAAGGCACCGTGCAGAGCTTCAACGGCGTCGTGCGCCCGCTCGGCGACACGCGTCCGGCGTGGAAGGTGCTGCGCGTGCTCGGCAGCCTGCTCGGCCTGCCGAACTTCGAATACGAGACGGCGGAAGAAGTGCGTCTCGCGGCGCTCGGCGATGAAGGCGTCGCGGGCCGCCTGTCGAACCAGACGTCGGTCGCGCCGGCACGCGTCGCGGCGAATGCCGCGAACGGCGGCTTCGAGCGCCTGGCCGATGTGCCGATCTATCACGCCGACGCGCTCGTGCGCCGCGCAGGTGCGCTGCACCTGACGGCCGCCGCGAAGGCGGCGAATGCCGCAGCCCTGCCGGCCGCGCTGTTCGACAAGCTGGGCTTGAAGGAAGGCGACGCCGTGCGCGTGCGCCAGGGCGAGCGTGCGGTGCAGTTGCCGGCCGTGCGCGACGCGAATCTTGCGGAGACGGTCGTTCGCGTGTCGGCGGCGACGCCTGCCGGCGCAGCGCTCGGCAGCCTGTCCGGTGAACTGGTGGTGGAGAAGGCGTAAATGAGCTTGTTCGATACGATCAACGCGGGCGGAGCCCAGCTTCTCGGCTTCGCGTGGCCGACGGTGTGGGCAATCGTGCGCATCCTCGTCGTCTCCGTCGTCATCCTGCTGTGCGTCGCGTACCTGATTCTGTGGGAACGCAAGCTGATCGGCTGGATGCACGTGCGTCTCGGTCCGAACCGCGTCGGCCCCGGCGGCCTGCTGCAGCCGATCGCCGACGTGCTGAAGCTGCTGCTGAAGGAAGTCATTCAGCCGAGCGCCGCCAGCCGCTGGCTGTACCTGATCGCGCCGGTCATGACCGTCGTGCCGGCATTCGCCGTGTGGGCCGTGATCCCGTTCCAGGCCAAGGCCGTGCTCGCGAACATCAACGCGGGCCTGCTGTACGCAATGGCGATCTCGTCGATCGGCGTGTACGCGGTGATTCTCGCGGGCTGGGCGTCGAACTCCAAGTACGCGTTCCTCGGCGCGATGCGCGCCGCGGCGCAGATGGTCTCGTACGAAATCTCGATGGGCTTCGCGCTGGTGCTCGTGTTGATGACGGCCGGCAGCCTGAACATGTCGGAAATCGTCAACTCGCAGCAGCATGGCTTCTTCGCGGGCCACGGCGTGAACTTCCTGTCGTGGAACTGGCTGCCGCTGCTGCCGGCGTTCGTCGTCTACTTCATCTCGGGCATCGCCGAAACGAACCGTCACCCGTTCGACGTGGTGGAAGGGGAGTCGGAGATCGTCGCGGGTCACATGATCGACTACTCGGGCATGGCGTTCGCGCTGTTCTTCCTCGCCGAGTACATCAACATGATCGTGATCTCGGCGCTGGCTGCGACGCTGTTCCTCGGCGGCTGGGATGCACCGTTCGAGTTCCTGTCGTTCATTCCGGGCATCTTCTGGCTGGTGCTGAAGGTCTTCGCACTGCTGTCGGTGTTCATCTGGGTTCGCGCGACGTTCCCGCGCTACCGTTACGACCAGATCATGCGTCTGGGCTGGAAGGTTTTCCTGCCCGTCACGGTGATCTGGGTGGTCGTGGTCGGCTTCTGGATGATGTCGCCGCTCAACATCTGGGTGAAGTAATCGGACGAAATCATGACGGCAATCCAACACTTCTTTAAGACCTTCTTCCTGACCGAGCTGCTGAAGGGGCTCGCGCTGACCGGCCGTTACACGTTCAAGCGCAAGTTCACCGTGCAGTTCCCGGAAGAGAAGACCCCGATTTCGCCGCGTTTTCGCGGGCTGCATGCACTGCGCCGCTACGAGAACGGCGAAGAGCGCTGCATCGCGTGCAAGCTGTGCGAGGCCGTGTGCCCCGCATTGGCGATCACGATCGAATCGGAAACGCGCGCGGACAACACGCGCCGCACGACGCGCTACGACATCGACCTGACGAAGTGCATCTTCTGCGGTTTCTGCGAAGAGAGCTGCCCGGTCGATTCGATCGTCGAGACGCAGATTCTCGAGTACCACGGCGAAAAGCGCGGCGACCTGTATTTCACGAAGGAAATGCTGCTCGCGGTGGGCGATCGCTACGAGAAGGACATCGCCGCGGCGAAGGCTGCCGACGCGCCGTATCGTTGATTGTGTTTGCAGTGCCGGCCCGCAGCACGGGCCGAGCCGCCGCGACGGGTGCGGGCGTCCCGCAAGCCGCGCCTGACTATGGCCTAACGATGAACCGGTAATCATGGAATTCACGACCGTACTGTTCTACATCTTCGCGCTGCTCCTGGTGGTATCAGGGCTGAAGGTGATCACTTCGCGCAACCCGGTGGCGTCTGCGCTTTTCCTTGTGCTGGCGTTCTTCAACGCCGCCGCGATCTGGATGCTGCTGGAAGCGGAGTTCCTCGCGATCCTGCTGGTGCTGGTCTACGTGGGCGCCGTGATGGTGCTGTTCCTGTTCGTCGTGATGATGCTGGACATCAACATCGACTACCTGCGCCGCGACTTCAAGCGCTTCGTACCGATGGCGACCGTGGTCGGCGCGATCATCGTGATCGAGACCGCGCTGATCCTGTGGCGCGGCTACGGCGACACGCACACGGTGCACGCGATGGCGACGGGCGAGATGGCCAACTGGTCGAACACGCGACTGATCGGCAAGGTGATCTACACCGACTACATCTTCGCGTTTGAAATCGCCGGCCTCGTGCTGCTGGTCGCGATCATTGCCGCGATCGGGCTGACCGAGCGCAAGGGCAAGGACAGCAAGCGCCAGCGCGTGTCGGATCAGGTCAAGGTGCGCCGCAACGACCGCGTGCGCCTCGTGAAGATGGAAGCGGACAAGCCGGAGCCGGAAACGGCGCAGAGCGAAGCCGGTACGAGCACCAACGGCTAAGCGGAGGAAAGAAAACCATGTTGACTCTTGCTCATTACCTCGTGCTCGGCGCGATCCTGTTTGCGATCGCGATCGTCGGGATCTTCCTGAACCGCCGCAACATCATCATCATCCTGATGGCGATCGAACTGATGCTGCTGGCGGTGAATACCAACTTCGTCGCGTTCTCGCACTACCTCGGCGATGTGCACGGCCAGATCTTCGTGTTCTTCGTGCTGACGGTCGCCGCAGCGGAAGCCGCGATCGGCCTCGCGATTCTGGTGACCCTGTTCCGTAAGCTCGACACGATCAATGTCGAGGATCTCGATCAGCTCAAAGGTTAATTTCAGGCAACGCTGTTATGTCAACGACACTCAATGAAAACCTGCTGCTGGCGATTCCGCTCGCTCCGCTGGCCGGCTCGCTGATTGCGGGGCTGTTCGGGAACGCAGTCGGGCGCAAGGGCGCACACCGGATCACGATCCTCGGCGTGATGATCGCGTTCCTCCTGTCGGCGAAAGTCTTCGTCGACGTGATGGGCGGCGCGAGCTTCAACGCGACCATCTACGAATGGATGCGGGTCGGCTCGCTGAAGCTCGAAGTCGGCTTCCTGGTTGATTCGATGACCGCGATGATGATGGTCGTCGTGACCTTCGTGTCGCTGATGGTGCACATCTATACGATCGGCTACATGTCGGAAGAAGACGGCTACCAGCGCTTCTTCTCGTACATCTCGCTGTTCACGTTCTCGATGCTGATGCTCGTGATGAGCAACAACTTCCTGCAGCTGTTCTTCGGCTGGGAAGCGGTGGGTCTGGTGTCGTACCTGCTGATCGGCTTCTACTTCACGCGTGAGAGCGCGATCTACGCGAACATGAAGGCGTTCCTCGTGAACCGCGTGGGCGACTTCGGCTTCCTGCTCGGCATCGGCCTGCTGCTCGCGTTCGCCGGCTCGATGAACTACGGCGAAGTGTTCGCGAAGCGCGCGGAGCTCGCGAGCCTGCACTTCCCGGGCACCGACTGGGGCCTGCTGACCGTCGCCTGTATCTGCCTGTTCATCGGCGCGATGGGTAAGTCGGCGCAGTTCCCGCTGCACGTGTGGCTGCCGGACTCGATGGAAGGCCCGACCCCGATCTCGGCGCTGATTCACGCGGCGACGATGGTGACGGCCGGCATCTTCATGGTGTCGCGCATGTCGCCGCTGTTCGAGCTGTCGGATACCGCGCTGTCGTTCGTCACGGTGATCGGCGCGATCACGGCGCTGTTCATGGGTTTCCTCGGCATTATCCAGAACGACATCAAGCGCGTGGTCGCGTATTCGACGCTTTCGCAGCTCGGCTACATGACGGTCGCGCTCGGCGTGTCCGCGTACCCGGTCGCGTTGTTCCACCTGATGACGCACGCGTTCTTCAAGGCGCTGCTGTTCCTCGGCGCGGGCTCGGTGATCATCGGCATGCATCACGACCAGGACATCCGCAACATGGGCGGCCTGCGCAAGTACATGCCGATCACGTGGATCACGTCGCTGATCGGCTCGCTCGCACTGATCGGCACGCCGTTCTTCTCGGGCTTCTACTCGAAGGATTCGATCATCGAGGCCGTGAAGGAATCGCATCTCGCGGGTTCGGGCTTCGCGTACTTCGCAGTGGTCGCAAGCGTGTTCGTGACTGCGCTGTACTCGTTCCGCATGTACTTCCTCGTGTTCCACGGCGAAGAGCGCTTCCGCAACCCGAAGCATCCTGAATCGCCGATGGGCATGGCAGCCGCGCACGGTCACGACGATCACGGCCACGGCCATGGTCACGACGACCACGCGCACGAACCGCACGAGACCCCGTGGGTCGTGTGGCTGCCGCTCGTGCTGCTCGCGATTCCGTCGGTGATCGTCGGTGCGATCGCGATCGGCCCGATGCTGTACGGCAGCTTCTTCGAACATGGCGTGGCATTCGACAAGGTGATCTTCATCGGCGAAAACCATCCGGGCCTCGAAGAGCTGGGCAAGGAATTCCACGGCTGGGCCGCGATGGGCCTGCACTCGCTGACGACGCTGCCGCTGTGGCTCGCGATCGCCGGCGTCGTGGTCGCGTGGTTCCTGTACCTGAAGCGTCCTGAGTTGCCTGCCGTGATCCGCCGCGCGTTCGGCCCGATCTACACGCTGCTCGACAACAAGTACTACATGGACAAGATCAACGAGGTGGTGTTTGCCAAGGGCTCGGTCGCGATCGGCCGCGGCCTGTGGAAAGAGGGCGATGTCGTGGTGATCGACGGCCTCGTCAACGGCAGCGCCCGGTTCATCGGCTGGTTCGCCGGCGTGATCCGCTTCCTCCAATCCGGTTACATCTATCACTACGCGTTCGCCATGATCATCGGCATGCTGGGGCTCCTGACCCTGTTTGTAACGCTCGGCGGCAAATAAGGCGAGGGGACAAGAACAATGCACGCTTTTCCGATTCTCAGTACCGCGATCTGGCTGCCGATCGTTTTCGGCCTCCTCGTGCTCGCGGTGGGTAACGACAAAAATCCTGGGCCGGCGCGCTGGCTCGCGCTGATCGGCTCGCTGCTCGGCCTTGCGGTCACCATTCCGCTGATCACGGGCTTCGACGCGAGCACGGCCGCGCTGCAGTTCGTCGAGCAGTCGACGTGGATCGAGCGCTTCAACATCTCGTATCACCTTGGCGTCGACGGCATCTCGATGTGGTTCGTCGTGCTGACCGCGCTCATCACCGTGATCGTCGTGATCGCGGGCTGGGAAGTGATCACCGAACACGTGTCGCAGTACCTCGCGGCCTTCCTGATCCTGTCGGGGATCATGGTCGGCGTGTTCTCGGCGGCCGACGGCCTGCTGTTCTACGTGTTCTTCGAGGCGACCCTGATCCCGATGTACATCATCATCGGCGTGTGGGGCGGCCCGAACCGCGTGTATGCGGCGTTCAAGTTCTTCCTGTACACGCTGGCCGGCTCGCTGCTGATGCTGGTCGCGCTGATCTATCTGTACACGGAAACGCATTCGTTCGACCTCGCGACGTGGCAGAACGCGAAGATCGCGATGACGCCACAGATACTGCTGTTCATCGCGTTCTTCCTTGCGTTCGCGGTGAAGGTGCCGATGTGGCCGGTGCACACCTGGCTGCCGGACGCGCACGTGGAAGCGCCGACGGGCGGTTCCGTCGTGCTGGCCGCGATCATGCTGAAGCTCGGCGCGTACGGTTTCCTGCGTTTCTCGCTCCCGATCACGCCTGACGCGAGCCACTTCCTGGCACCCGTCGTGATCACGCTGTCGCTGATCGCGGTGATCTACATCGGCCTCGTCGCGATGGTGCAGGCCGACATGAAGAAGCTGGTCGCGTATTCGTCGATCGCGCACATGGGCTTCGTCACGCTCGGCTTCTTCATCTTCAACCAGCTCGGCGTCGAAGGCGCGATCATCCAGATGATTTCGCACGGCTTCGTGTCGGGCGCGATGTTCCTCTGCATCGGCGTGCTGTACGACCGCGTGCACTCGCGCCAGATCGCCGACTACGGCGGCGTCGTCAACGTGATGCCGAAGTTCGCGGCATTCGCGATGCTGTTCTCGATGGCCAACTGCGGCCTTCCGGGTACGTCGGGTTTCGTCGGCGAGTTCATGGTGATTCTCGCGGCCGTCCAGTACAACTTCTGGATCGCATTCGGCGCGGCATTCACGCTGATCCTCGGCGCCGCATACACGCTGTGGATGTACAAGCGCGTGTACTTCGGCGCGGTAGCGAACGATCACGTCGCCAAGCTGAAGGACATCGGCCGTCGCGAATTCCTGATGCTGGCCGTGCTGGCCGCGTTCACGATGCTGATGGGCCTGTATCCGAAGCCCTTTACCGACGTGATGCACGTTTCCGTCGAAAACCTCCTCTCCCACGTCGCGCAGTCCAAGCTGCCGCTGGCCCAGTAATCGCGAGCGGAGGAAATCAAGATCATGCAAAACGCTCCTATGAATGTCCTGTTGCCTGACGCGCTGGTGATGGCCGCCATCGTCGTCGCATGGCTGAACGACACCTTTACCGGTGCTTCCGGCCGCCGACTGACCTATCTGATCGCGGTCGTATCGTCGGTCGTCGCCGGCGTGTGGTTCGCGGTGCAGGCGCTCGACCCGCAGCAGTACTACTTCTTCTCGAAGATGGTCGTCGTCGACTCGTTCGCGAGCACGATGAAGGCCGTCGTGTCGTTCGGTTTCGCGGTCTCGCTCGTCTATTCGCGCAAGTACCTCGAAGATCGAGACATGTTCCGCGGCGATGTGTTCCTGCTCGGCATGTTCTCGCTGCTCGGCCAGCTGGTCATGGTGTCGGGCAACAACTTCCTGACCCTGTACCTCGGTCTCGAACTGATGTCGCTGTCGCTATACGCGGTCATCGCGCTGCGCCGCGACGCCCCGCAGTCGAGCGAAGCCGCGATGAAGTACTACGTGCTGGGCGCGCTTGCGTCGGGCTTCGTGCTGTACGGCATCTCGATGCTCTACGGTGCGACCGGCTCGCTCGAGCTGGGCGAGGTGTACAAGGCGGTCGGCGGCAACACCGACGCAGCCGTGCTGATGTTCGGCGTGGTCTTCATCGTCGCCGGTATCGCGTTCAAGCTCGGCGCCGTGCCGTTCCACATGTGGGTGCCGGACGTCTACCAGGGCGCACCGACCGCGATGACGCTGTTCGTCGGCGGCGGTCCGAAGGTTGCCGCGTTCGCGTGGGGTCTGCGGTTCCTGGTGATGGGCTTGCTGCCGCTCGCCCAGAACTGGCAGACCGCGCTCGTGATCCTCGCCGCGCTGTCGCTGATCGTCGGCAACATCACGGGTATCGTCCAGCGCAACATCAAGCGGATGCTCGCCTACTCGGCGATCTCGAACATGGGCTTCGTGCTGCTCGGCCTGCTCGCGGGCATCGTGAAGGGCGACGCGGCGGCACCGGCGAACGCATACAGCTCGGCGATGTTCTACGCGATCGTCTACCTGATCACGACGCTCGGCTCGTTCGGCGTGGTGATGCTGCTCGCGCGCCGCGACTTCGAAGCGGAAACGATCGACGATTTCAAGGGCCTCAACAAGCGCAGCCCGGTGTTCGCGTTCGTGATGATGGTCATGATGTTCTCGCTGGCTGGCATCCCGCCGACCGTCGGTTTCTACGCGAAGCTCGCCGTGCTCGAGGCAACCGTCAACGCGGGCCTCACGTGGCTGGCCGTGCTGGCCGTGATCACGTCGCTGTTCGGCGCGTTCTACTACCTGCGCATCGTGAAGCTGATGTACTTCGATGCGCCGCAGGATTCGACGCCGATCTCGGGCGATATCTGCAAGCGCACGATCCTCGTACTGAACGGCCTCGCGGTCGTCGTGCTCGGCCTGATCCCGAGCCCGCTGCTGACGGCCTGCCTGCAGGCGATCCGTCACACGCTGCCGCTGTAATGTCGGCAGCCGGCTGGTTTATCGTGCTGTTGGCGCTCGTGTGCGCCAACCTGCCGTTCCTGAACCAACGCCTCTTCGCCGTGGTGCCGTTCGGCGCGACGAAGAAGAGTGCGTGGGTGCGGATCGGCGAGCTGATCGTGCTGTACTTCATCGTCGGTGCGCTCGGCTTCTGGCTCGAGTCGCGCGCCGGCAACCGCTTCGAACAGGGCTGGCAGTTTTACGCGATCACGTTCAGTCTCTTCATCGTGTTCGCGTTTCCCGGCTTCACGTTCCAGTATCTCGTCAAACGACGCTGACGGCTCCGGCCGTCGCGCTCAATCTTGGAGCCGCCGATGGCCGAACTACCCAATCACGACGCCGCACTGACCGAAACCTGCCTCGAAAGCGAGGCGATCTTCGAAGGCTCGTTCCTCAAGCTCAAGCGCGATACCGTCCGCTTGCCGGACGGCAAGAAGGCCACGCGCGAATACGTCCAGCATCCGGGTGCGGTGATGGTGATCCCGCTGTTCGACGACGGCCGCGTGCTGATGGAAAGCCAGTATCGCTACCCGATCGGCAAGGTGATGGCCGAATTCCCGGCCGGCAAGCTCGATCCGGACGAAGGCGCGCTTGCGTGCGCGATACGCGAACTGCGCGAGGAAACGGGTTACACGGCGCGCGAATACGTGTTCCTGGCCCGCATTCACCCGATCATTTCCTATTCGACCGAATTCATCGACCTGTATCTCGCGCGCGGGCTGACGGCCGGCGAGCGCAAGCTCGACGAAGGCGAATTCCTCGAAACCTTCACCGCCACGCAAGCCGACCTGCAGGAATGGGTGCGCACGGGCCAGATCACCGACGTGAAGACGATCATCGGCACGATGTGGCTCGACAAGGTGGCGTCCGGCACCTGGCCGCTCGGGCCGGTCCTGACGCCCTGAGCATGGCGTCGGCGGCGGGTGGGGCGCCGCGTTACAATCCGATGACGCGGCGCTTTCGCGTCGCGCGATCGAGATTTAGCACGATCGTTCACAAAACCGCTTTTTGCGCTACACTCGTCACACGCCCTGATTCAGCATGAAGGTCCTCGATTTACAGTGCCCGCACGGTCATCGGTTCGAAGGGTGGTTCGCTTCCGCCGATGAATTCGAAGCGCAGTTGTCCCGCAAGCTGGTCGAATGTCCGGTGTGCGGGACGACCGAGGTCAACCGTCTGCCGTCGGCGCCGCGCCTGAACCTGTCGGGCGCGACGCAGGCCCAGCCGGCCGATCCGCGTGCGCTGCAGGCGCAGGTGATGCGCGCGCTGCGCGAGGTGCTGGAGAAGACCGAGAACGTGGGCGAACGCTTCGCCGAGGAAGCGCGGCGCATCCATTACAACGAGGCGCCGGCACGCAGCATCCGTGGCGTCACGACGCCGGAAGATGCGCAATCCCTGGTCGAAGAAGGCATCGACGTGATGCCGCTACCGATTCCTGCCGCGCTGAAAGAACCGCTGCAATGACGTACGCAGTGGGTCCTTGCCGGGCCGGACGGGCGCGGCGAGCCTTGCATGGGGCCTGAGTAAGCGCTGAAGCACTAACTCTGGCCGACCGCGAAGCATGGGATCGGAGCAAGTGCTAAAGCGCTAACTCCGGTCGACCGCGAAGCATGGGACCGGAGTAAGCGCTAAAGCGCTAACTCCGGTCGACAGGAGACACTGCGCATGGATCTGGATTATTCCCCCGCCGACGACGCGTTCCGCGTCGACGTCCGCACCTGGCTCGAGGCCAACCTGCCTCACGCACTGCGCGCCAAAGTTCTCGATCACAAACGACTCGACCGCGAGGATTTCGCGAGCTGGCACCGGATTCTCGGCCAGCGCGGCTGGTCCGCGCCTGCATGGCCGGCCGAATACGGCGGCCCGGGCTGGAACGCGACGCAGCGGCACATCTGGGACGAGGAGTGCGCGCGGATCGGCGCGCCGACCGTTCTGCCGTTCGGCGTGTCGATGGTCGCGCCGGTGCTGATGAAATACGGCAGCGAAGCGCAGAAACGTCACTATCTGCCGCGCATTCTCGACGGCTCCGACTGGTGGTGCCAGGGCTATTCGGAGCCGGGTTCCGGGTCCGACCTCGCGTCGTTGCGCACGCGCGCCGAGCGCCAGGGCGACCACTACGTCGTCAACGGCCAGAAGACCTGGACGACGCTCGGCCAGTACGCGGACATGATGTTCTGCCTCGTGCGCACCGATCCGGCCGCGAAGAAGCAGGAGGGCATCTCGTTCCTGCTGATCGACATGAAGACGCCCGGCATCACGGTGCGGCCGATCATCACGCTCGACGAAGATCACGAGGTCAACGAGGTTTTCTTCGAGGATGTGAAGGTGCCGGTCGAGAATCTCGTCGGCGACGAGAACCGCGGCTGGACCTACGCGAAATACCTGCTTGGCCATGAGCGCACCGGTATCGCGCGTGTCGGCGCGTCGAAGCGCGAACTCGCGTTCCTGAAGCGCGTGGCGTCGAACCAGCGCAAGAACGGCAAGCCGCTGCTCGCGGACCCCGTGTTCGCCGCGAAGGTCGCGGCGCTCGAAGTCGAGCTGATGGCGCTCGAGGTGACGGTGCTGCGCGTCGTCAGCCGCGAGACGAGCGGCAAGGGCCCGGGCCCTGAGGCGTCGATGCTGAAGATCAAGGGTACCGAAGTGCAGCAGGCGCTCACCGAGCTGATGTTTGACGCGATCGGCCCGCTCGCCGCGCCGTTCGACGTACCGTTCCTCAATGGCGAACGCGAGCACAGCATCGCGGGCGACGACGATGCGGCGCCGCTCGCCGCGTACTACTTCAATTATCGGAAGACGTCGATCTACGGCGGTTCGAACGAGATCCAGAAGAACATCATCGCGCAGATGATTCTGGGCCTGTGAACAGGGTACGGATGCGGAGACAACCATGGATTTCAGCTTTACCGATGAGCAGCAGCAGTTCGCCGACGCGCTGCGCCGTTATCTCGGCGAGCAATACGGCTTCGATGCGCGCCAGGCGATCGTGCGCAGCGATGCGGGCGTGTCGGATACGCAATGGAGCGCGTTCGCCGAACTGGGGCTGACCGCGCTGCCCGTGCCGGACGCGCAGGGCGGATTCGGCGGCGGCCCCGTCGACATGCTGGTTGCGATGCAGGAACTCGGCCGCGCGCTCGTGATCGAGCCGTACTGGGCAACGGCGGTCGGCATCGAGGCATTGCGCATCGCCGGCTCCGGCGCAGGCGACGATGCCGCACTGCTGGAGGCGGTTGCACAGGGGCAGAAGCGGTTGGCGGTTGCATTCCACGAACCGCATGCGCGCTATGACCTGTTCGAGCTCGACACGCGCGCACGCGAGCAGGGTGGCACGCATCGGCTGACCGGCACCAAGTCGGTCGTTCAGCACGGCGCACAGGCGCACGCGTGGATCGTGCCTGCGCGTGTCGACGGTGGCGGCATCGGCCTCTTTGTCGTCGAACGCGATGCGGCGAACGCGATGGTGGTCGACTACCGGACCATCGACGGCCAGCGTGCGGCAACGATCGAGTTCAACGAAACGCCGGCCCGACTGCTGACAGGCGGCGCACGCGACGCGGCGGCGCTCGAGCAGATTGCCGATTACGCGACGTTCCTGCTGTGCGCGGAAGCGGTTGGCGCGCTCGACGAACTGAATCGCGCGACGGTCGAATACACGAAAACGCGCGAGCAGTTCGGCGTGCCGATTGCGCGTTTCCAGGCGCTGCAGCACCGGATGGTCGACATGCTGATCCATGCCGAGCAGGCGCGTTCGCTGACCTACCTGGCCGCGGTGCGCTATGCGGGCGGCGATGCCGATGCGCGACGCAAGGCCGTGTCGGCCGCGAAGGCGCGCGTCGGCGCGGCCGCGCGCTTCGTCGGCCAGCAGGCCGTCCAGTTGCACGGCGGCATGGGCGTGACCAACGAGGTTGCCGCCGCGCACCTGTTCAAGCGGCTGTCGATCATCGAGACGACGCTCGGCGACACCGATCATCATCTTGCCCGCATCGCGGCGCTGCCCGATTTCGCGCAGGCCGACGCGGCATGACGGCGACGCGCGAGCGCGTCAGACAAGGGGACACACAAGTGGGTATCAGTTACGAAGATCTGGTGGTCGGCAGCACCATCGAAGTGGGCAGCTACACGTTCGAGCCCGATGACATCAAGGCGTTCGCGCAGCGCTACGACCCGCAGCCGTTCCACCTCGACGAGGAGGCAGCGAAGGCGTCGCCGTTCGGCGGACTGGTCGCGAGCGGCTGGCACACGTGCTCGGTGTTCATGAGCCTGCTCATCAAGAAGCTCGGGCCGGACTCGACCAGCATGGGCTCGCCCGGCATCGACTCGATCCGCTGGCTCAAGCCGGTGCGCGCCGGCGACACGATCACGATGCACCAGAAGATCCACGACAAGCGCGTCTCGGAGAGCAAGCCCGATCGCGGCATCGTATCGACGGAGTGGATCGGCATCAACGGTAGCGGCGAGACGGTGATCACCGTGCATAGCAAGGTGATTTTCGGGCTGCGCGATCCGCGAGGCACGAACGCATGACCGACGTGACATTGCCGCTGATCGCGTCGGCGCAGGCGTTGCAGGCACGTGTCGGCGCAGAGCCGCTCGCGAGCGGCTGGATCGCGATCGACCAGCGTCGCGTCGACGGCTTCGCCGACGCGACCGGCGATCATCAATGGATTCACGTGGATCCGGAACGTGCGCGGCGCGAGTCGCCGTTCGGCGGCCCGATCGCGCACGGGTTCCTGACGCTGTCGCTGATTCCCGCGTTGATGACCGACGCGATGCGCTTCGAGCAGAAGATGGGCGTGAACTACGGACTGAACCGCGTGCGGTTCCTGAAGCCGGTGCCGGTCGGTGCGCGCGTGCGCGCGTTGTTCGCGGTGAAGGAAACCGCCGAGGTCGCGCGGGGCGGCGTGCAGGTGACATGGTCGGTGTCGATCCAGGCCGAGCGTCCCGACGCGCCGTTGCTTGTTTGCGCGGCGGAATTCATCACGCAGCATTACTTCTGACGGGCGGGGCGGCATGCACGGGTGCCGCTCCGCCCGTCACGCTCGGGTCAGTGCTTCGCGTATTGCGTCGCGCCGAACAGCACCTCGCGTGCCTTGTCGTCCTGCAGCGCCTTGCGCATCGATGCGAGCACTGCGACGCCGCGCTGCACGGCCGGTCGCGCGGCGATTGCCTCGTGCCAGCGCTTCACGTTCGGAAACTCGTCGAGCACGATGCCCTGGTTCTGCCACGAGCGCGTCCACGGGAACGTCGCAATGTCCGCGATCGTGTACGCGTCGCCCGCGAGATATTCGGATTCGCCGAGGCGCTTTTCCATCACGTTGTACAGGCGCTTTGCTTCGTTCGTGTAGCGGTTGACCGCGTATTCGATCTTTTCCGGCGCGTACAGCCGGAAATGGTGCGCCTGCCCCAGCATCGGGCCGATACCGCCCATCTGGAACATCAGCCACTCGAGCGTCGCATAGCGCGCGGCCGGATCGGTCGGCAGGAACTTGCCGGTCTTCTCCGCGAGGTAGATCAGGATCGCACCCGATTCGAACAGCGAGATCGGCTTGCCGCCGGGGCCGTCAGGATCGACGATCGCCGGAATCTTGTTGTTCGGGCTGATCTTCAGGAACTCGGGCTTGAACTGGTCGCCTGCGCCGATATCGACCGGAAGCGCACGGTAGGCGAGGCCCGTTTCCTCGAGCATGATATGTACCTTGTGGCCGTTCGGGGTCGCCCAGCTGTAGACGTCGATCATCGTCAACTCCTTGGTTGCATGCGCGAAAACGGCGCCGGCAGCGCGCCGCGACAGGCGGTCATTAGAGCATGGTTCGACGCGGGCCGCTGGCGACGGAAACGTGCCCGTCGATGCGTACGCGCAGGCGAACGGGAGATGATCGCCTGCGTGTCGACAGTTCCCGGTCGAGCACGGCGGGCGCGCACGGTTCGTGCGGATGGAAGATACGGTTGTCGAGCCGGTAGTCGTCGTGCACGATCGTCGTCGGCCGACGCGGATCAGCGCTTGTAGCGGGGCTGGCGTTTCTCGAGAAAGGCGGTGATGCCTTCGAGCCCGTCCGCGTGATGCAGCGAGGCGACGAAATGGTCGCGCTCGGTACCGAGATGCGGTTCGAGCGGCTGAGTCGTCGCAACGTCGAGCAGCGACTTGACGCGCGAGAGTGCGTTCGGCGAGATGCCGGCGAGTGCGTCGGCCCATGCGAGCGCGTCGTTCAGCGCTGCGCCGGGCGCGGCGAGCCGGTTGACCACGCCGAGCGCATGCAGGCGTTCGGCCGCGACCGGCTTGCCTTCGAACAGGATCTCGGCCGCGATCGCACGTGGCAGCGCGCGCGCGAGGAACCACGAGCCGCCGCCGTCGGGCGTCAGGCCCACGCGCGCGTACGACATCACGAACTTCGCATCGTGCGCGGCGACGATCAGGTCGCACGCAAGCGCGAGCGAGAAGCCCGCGCCGGCCGCCGCGCCTTCGACCGCCGCGATCACCGGCTTCGTCGACTCTCGAATCGCCGTTACCCATGCCCCGAGCTGATCGATGCTGTCGGCCTGATAGGACGGATCCTTCGAGCGGTTGTCGAGCAGGCGGTTCAGGTTGCCGCCTGCGCAGAAGAAGCGGTCGGCACCCGTCAGCACGACCGCGCGAATCCCGGGATCGCGCTCAGCAGTGGCGAGCGCTTCGACACCGGCCGCGTACATGTCGGGATGCAGCGCGTTGCGTGCACCGGGATTGGATAGCGTGAGGACGAGCGTCGAATCGCTCTCGGGCGGACGCGAGGCCAGCAGTTCAGCACTCATGCGAGCGTGTCTCCATCGGATGGCGAGGCTGCGGCGCCGCGCGCGTTGCGTGGACTGGCGGCGCTGCCGCCGCAGCGGATGTAATGTTGTCGTGACGGACGTGAAACTGTTTTAGACTAGCACGAACGTGCTTTTCAGCGCGATGAATCACGATGCGGCCGGCGTCGTTGCGGCCGCGCTCTCGCAAGGAAGGAGACTCCGATGCTACAGCTGTGCGGTATCCCGTTGTCCAACTATTACAACAAGGTGAAATTCGTCCTGCTCGAGCACGACATTCCGTTCGAGGAGTCGGTGTGCAGTTTGCCGATCACCGATCCGGCCCAGCTCGCCGATTCTCCGCTCGGAAAGATTCCGTTCCTGAAGACTGAAGAGGGCGCGCTGTTCGAGTCGCAGGTGATCATCGAATACCTGGCGGCGCGCTATCCCGAGAAAGCTATTTTCCCGGCGGGGCCGTTCGCGGCGGCGAAGGTGCGCGAGCTGGTCGAGACGCTCGAGCTTTATCTCGAATGGATGGCGCGCGAGGTCTATACGGAAGCGTTTTTCGGCGGCAAGGTCAGCGACGGAATGAAGGCACACGTCGAGAAGCGCCTGCCGCGCGCGATCGATGCGTTCAAGCAGATGACGCAGTTTTCGCCGTACGTGCTCGGCGAGTCGTTCAGCCTCGCGGACATCGCCGCATCGATCCATCTGCCGGTCATCGGTATGGCGACGAAGGCCGTGTTCGGACGCGACTTCCTGCTCGATGCAGGCATCGACTGGAAGGCTCACGCGAAGAAGGTCGGTGAGCGTGCCGCCGCGCAGCGCGTGGCAGCCGAACGCAAGGCATATGTCGACGCGACGGGCGGCGCGCGTTCGTAAGCGCGATTCTCCGGCGGGGCGGCGCGCGGCCGCCCGCGCGGGACTTACAGTCGGGCGAGCCGTTCGAGTGCGGATGCGAGCGTGCTTTCCTGCTTCGCGAAGCAGAAACGTACGACACCCGATTCGTGCGGCTCGTGATAGAACGCCGACACCGGAATGGCGGCCACGCCGATTTCCGACGTGAGCCACTTCGAGAATTCCGCTTCGGGCAGGTCGCTGATCGCCGAGTAATCGACACACTGGAAGTACGTGCCCGTGCACGGCAGCAGCTTGAAGCGCGTGCGCTCGAGGCCTGCGCGGAAGAAGTCGCGTTTCTTCTGGTAGAAGCCGGCGAGTGTCAGGTACGGTGCCGGGTCGCGCAGGTAATCGGCGAGCCCGATCTGCATCGGCGTATTCACTGTGAATACGTTGAACTGGTGGACCTTGCGGAATTCCGCGGTCAGCGCGGCAGGCGCCGCGACATAGCCGACCTTCCAGCCCGTCACGTGATAGGTCTTGCCGAAGCTCGACACGATGAAGCTGCGTGCGGCGAGTTCCGGATAGCGCGCGACGCTCTCGTGGCGTGCGCCGTCGTAGACCATGTGCTCGTAGACCTCGTCCGACAGGATCAGCACGTTGGTGCCGCGTACGATCTCCTCGAGCTTGCGCATGTCCGCCTCGCGCCACACGGTGCCTGTCGGGTTATGCGGCGTGTTGATCAGGATCATGCGCGTTTTCGGCGTGAGCGCGGCTGCGAGACGGTCGAACGGGATCGCGTAGTCGGGCGCCTCCAGCGTGACGAATACCGGCTTGCCTCCTGCGAGCTCGATCGACGGCAGGTAGCTGTCATAGGTCGGTTCGACGACGATCACTTCGTCGCCCGGATGCACCGCGCACAGGATTGCCGTCAGCAGCGCCTGCGTCGCGCCGGCCGTCACCGTGATCTCGGTGGCCGGATCGTAGCGCCGGCCGTAGACGTGCGCGATCTTGTCGGCGATCGCGTCGCGCAGCGGCGCGACACCGGCCATCGGCGGGTACTGGTTGTGCCCGTTGCGCATCGCGGTCGCGACCGCGTCGACGATGCGTGGATCGCAATCGAAATCCGGGAAGCCCTGGCCGAGGTTCACGGCGCCTTTTTCGGCGGCAAGCGCGCTCATGACCGTGAAGATCGTCGTGCCGACGTTCGGCAGGCGCGAAGGGAAAACGGGAGTCGTTGGCATGTCTGAAGGAGCGTTCATCGATACGGTCGAAATCGGGTGCCGCCGCGTGCGTCAGGCCGGCGTGGCAGGAGTGGCCGCTGCGGCGTCGAGCGCGCAGGCTTCGGCAAACGGCGCAGGTTGCGCGATCCGGAAACCGAAGTCGCGTGCGGTGCGCTTCGCGAGCTTCAGCAGTGCACGGTCTTTCGACACGAGCCACTCGGCCTGCGCGGCGCGGGCGAGTTCGAGAAACTTCTGGTCGTCGCGGTCCTTGCACTTCGGCAGCGGCGGCGCGTCGGCGTCGACGGGCGGCGGCTCGACGAGGCTCGCGAGGCGGGCGACCGTCGCGAGCGCGGCGGCCTTGTCGATCGCACGCGCCTGGAACTGCGGATAATCGAGCACGTACTCGAGTTCGGTCAGGCAGCGGCCGTCGATCACGGCGGCAAGCGCGCCGCGTTCCAGCGCGGCCCGGATCGGGCGCGTAGCGGGGTCGTCGAATACGAGGATGTCGATCCAGACGTTCGAGTCGAGCACGACGCGGTGCGCGACGTGCGGGGCGAGGGAGCTGGTCATTCGTTACAATCGGTGGTTTCGTCTGACCGCAAGGCACGGCGTGCCAGCGAGCCTCTATGATAATCGTTCTCTCTCCCGCCAAATCCCTCGACTACGATACGCCCGCGCACGTCCAGTCTTACACGAAGCCTGCATTCGTCGACGACGCGTCCGAGCTGATCGACGGCCTGCGCAAGCTTTCGCCGCAGGACATCGCAACGCTGATGGATATCTCCGATCCGCTCGCGCGCCTGAACTTCCAGCGCTACGCGGACTGGTCGCCGATCTTTACGCCGGCCAATGCGAAGCAGGCCGTGCTGGCGTTCAACGGCGACGTCTACGAAGGATTCGATGCGAAATCGCTGTCGTCCGCTGATCTCGACTATGCGCAGCAACACGTGCGCGTGCTGTCGGGCCTGTACGGGCTGCTGCGCCCGCTCGACCTGCTGCAGCCGTACCGGCTCGAGATGGGCACGCGCTTCGCGAACGCGCGCGGCAAGGATCTGTACGCGTTCTGGGGCGACCGCATCACGCGGGCGCTGAACGAGCAGCTCGAGACGCGCAGGGGCGCGGCGCGCGTGCTGGTCAACTGCGCGTCGACCGAATACTTCAAGTCGGTCAAGCCGAAACTGCTGGCCGCGCCTGTCATCACGCCGGTGTTCGAGGACTGGAAGGGCGGCCGCTACAAGATCATCAGCTTCCATGCGAAGCGCGCGCGCGGCCTGATGGCGCGTTTTATCGTCGAGAACCGGATTGCCGAGCCGAAGGCGCTGAAGGAGTTCGCGACGGAAGGCTATGCGTTCGACGTGGCTGCATCGAACGATTCGACTTACGTATATCGCCGGCGAGTCGGCGAGTGACCATGCCGGCCGTTCACGAGATGGCCGGCGCATGCATGAGGCCGGGCAAGCGGTACACCGTCCGTTCCGGTCGACAGCGTTGCATGGGACCGGAGCAAGTGCTGAAGCACTAACTCAGGTCGACACTGGAGAAACAGATGACCCTTTCGATCACCAGCAATTTCGACGCAGGCGCAATCGACGTCGTGTCGTGCGACAGCCCCGCTGCGATTCGGCTGCGCGTGCGCAGCGACAGCCGCTCGGAATTCGCGCAATGGTTTTACTACCGCTTGACGGGCGCGCGCGGCGAGCGGTGCGTGATGACGTTCGAGAATGCCGCCGAATGCGCCTATCCGTCCGGCTGGCGCAACTACTGCGCGGTGGCGAGCTACGACCGGGTCGACTGGTTCCGCGTGCCGACGACGTTCGACGGCAAGACGATGACCATCGACCATACGCCGGAGTTCGACAGCATCTACTACGCGTATTTCGAACCGTATTCGGAAGAGCGTCACGCGGCATTTCTCGGCGCGGTCCAGCAGTTGCCGCAGGCGAGCGTCGTCGAGCTCGGCCGCACGGTCGAAGGCCGCCCGATGTCGCTGCTGACGCTCGGCACGCCGGAAACCGACGGCGCGCCGAAGAAGAAGGTGTGGATCATCGCGCGTCAGCATCCGGGCGAGACGATGGCCGAGTGGTTCGTCGAAGGCCTCGTCAAGCGGCTGGCCGGATGGGGCGACTGGGCCGGTGATCCGGTCGCGCGCAAGCTCTACGATCGCGCGACGTTCTACATCGTCCCGAACATGAATCCGGACGGCAGCGTGCATGGCAACCTGCGCACCAATGCAGCAGGTGCGAACCTGAACCGCGAATGGATGATGCCCGATGCCGAGCGCAGCCCAGAGGTGCTGGCCGTGCGCGACGCGATCCACGCGATCGGCTGCGACATGTTCTTCGACATTCACGGCGACGAGGATCTGCCTTACGTGTTCGTTGCCGGTTCGGAGATGCTGCCGAGCTTTACCGAGCAGCAGGGCAAGGAGCAGACTGCGTTCATCGATGCGTTCAAGGTCGCGAGCCCCGACTTCCAGACCGAGCATGGTTATGCGGCGAGCAAGTACAAGGAGGACGCGCTCAAGCTCGCGTCGAAGTACATCGGCCATCAATTCGGCTGCCTGTCGCTGACGCTCGAGATGCCGTTCAAGGACAACGCGAACCTGCCCGACGAGCGTGTCGGCTGGAACGGTGAGCGCAGCGCGGCGCTTGGCGCGGCGATGCTGGCCGCGATCCTGGTGCACGTCGATACGTTCGCGTAGGCGTATCGTCGTCGCATGAAAAAAGCCGGCGCATCTCAGGATGCCCCGGCTTTTTTGCTTCTGTCGTTGCCGCTCCGTCGTATCAGGACTTCTTCGCGGTTTTCTTCTTCACGGCGTTCTTCTGGCCACCTGATTTCTTCGTTGCGACGGCCTTCTTGCCGGTGCGGCCCGATGCCTTCGCTTTTGCCTTGCCCCGGTGCGATTTGCCCTTGAACTTCTTCGTCGAGGACGTGGAGCGCTCGACGCGCGGCTTCAGCGGCGGAACAGGATCGTTCCAGCTAAACGCGAGCATTTGCTGGCCGACATAACCGCAGCGGAATTTCAGCGGCGTCGGGTCGCTGCCGTCGCTGTGGACGCCGAGTCCGTCGACCGTGACGATGTTATCTACCTTCACGCGCTGCTTGCCCTGGTCGAACGAGTCGTTCCACGGCGTGATCGTCGCGTTGCCGCTGTCGAATGCGTTCGGCGCGAAGTCGACGCGGTCGAAGGCCGACGACGTGCTGGCGATGAAGCTGCCGTGCGCCGCACAATCGGCCGCGAGCGGATCGGCATGCATTTCGTTGACGAATTTGTTGATCAGTTCGGAGCGCTGATCGAGCAGGTCGGCGAATACCGGTGTCGGAAGCGCAAGCGACAGGCCCGCGACACAGGCTGCCAGCTTGCCGAGCGCCCGGAGAATCCGGAGCGAGGCAGGTGAGCTGTCCATCTGGTTATTGGTGAGGAGCGAAGGAGACATCGGGCACGTATAGATGCCCGATGGAGAACAGGAGTTCAATCTTAGCGTAAAAAAGTTGTGCGGCAGTAGACGGCCTATTCTCCCGCGCTGCGGAAAATGCCGCCGGCACGTGCTGACGGTGCCCCGATCCGAAGGAGTTTCAGGCGCGCGGGCCGCCGAGGCGATAGCGCCGGACGTCGAAGGTCGTGACCCACGCAGGGCGATAGACGGCGATGAGCGCAGTCGCCATGCCGGTGAACCACGCTTCGCCGAGCGCGAGTAGCGCGGTGTTCAACAGATAGCCGGCAGGAATCACGACAGGCACGCCATCCGCGAGGGCGAGCTGGACGCCGGCTGCTGCTGCGGCGACCGCGATGATCGCGACGGCCGGCGACAGAAATCCCTGTCCGGTGATGAACGACGCGAGGTTGTGCGGTAGCCATGCGAGCGCGGCGCGCTGCAGCAACGCCGACACGGCGACAGGCAGCGCGCCGTAGATCAGATAGGTCAGGCCAATGCCCTGCCACGGCGCGTCGAAGATGATCGAGGCCACCGCCGTGACGGCGCCCATCGCAATCAGCGCGAGCGTCCAGTCGAACAGCGTGACGAGCAGCGTTGCGCCCAGCAGATGCATGACGATGCCATCGTCGAGCCACGCATTCGAGGCCCACAGGACCGCGATTGCGGTGACGAGCGCGAGCCACACGTGCTGGAGCGTGGCGTCCTGGAGGCGCACGAAGGGGCGATTCCAGATCGCGAGCGTGAGCAGGGCCACGGCGGCGATCCAGCCACCGATGCCAACCCAGAGCGGAAGCGGTGTGAAAAGAAAACCCATGCGTTCATATTACTCGTTGAGCATCAAAGGTGGGAATCCGCGCATATCGACCGTCGCAATATCGAGACTGTCTGCTAGCGCTCGCGCCGGAACCGTGCCCGCGGCTCGGCGGCGAGCGGCAGGTCCTGCGTGCCGGCATGCGCGGCTGGCAACGGGTACCGATGATCGTTCCGTGGCGTGCGTAGTGGAACGGTGCCGCGTTCGCCGATGGCCGGTTTGCGCGCGCGGTTGCGATTCGCCAGTAGCACTTCGAGGTGCGGCGACAGCCAGCCGTTGTAGATTGCGACCGCGGCGGCGCGGTTGACGGCGCCAAGCTGCTGGAAGATGCTGGCAAGGTGGATTTTCACGGTGCCTTCGCTGATGCCGAGCGTGCGGGCAATCATCTTGTTCGTGCTGCCCATGTGGACGAAGCGCATGATCTGCGCTTGCCTGGGCGACAACAGGCCGCTCGGCGGGCGGCGGGGCAGCGATCCGGCGAGCGTCTGGAAATGGGCCTCGTGGCGGGCTCCGGCGGCGGAGGGCAGCAGGCGGAGCGCGATCGGCGGGATGTAGTGTCCACCCAGCAGCACCATCTCGAGCGCACGCACGATCAGGTGCGGCCGCGTGGAATGCGGGATCACGCCTGCTACGCCATAGTTGAAGAAGCGCTGGATGGCCTCCGGAGAGGCTTCGTCGATCATTACAGCCGCGGGCGTTGGCGAGCAGGCGCTGCAGAGTGCCTGCAGTTCACTTAGCCGGCCGACGTCCAGCCAGTCGATCACGACGAGGTCGAAACGCTGGGTGCGCAGCAGCCGGCGCGCCTGGAAGCTGTCGGGCGCATCGTTGATGCTGGCGTGGCGGTCGATCTGTCGCAACAGGGCCTTCAGTCCGTCACGCCGTTCGGCGTCTGAGTAAAGCACCAGGAACCGCATATTCAACCTCCGTAAGGGTGGGTCATTGATCTGCTGTCGGGCATGCGTTGGTCCCGATAATGACAAAAACCTTACACGATGTCTGCTTGGCTGAAAGGCTTAGGAAAAGTCTGAAATTTCGAGCGACGGAATATAGGACAAGAAAAAAGCCGCTCCGGCGGGAACCGGGAGCGGCTTCGGGAGGGCAGGCCGTTCGAGCCTGCTGCGAGAGGTTAGTGGAAGTGCGGCTGGGCGGGCGAGGCGTCTTCCGGCATTTCCGCGTGGACGATTTCGCCGAGCGGATCTGCGTAAAGCGGCACGCCGCAGTCGTCGCAGTATTCGGGTTCGAAGCGGCCCGCGTGCCGGCGGACGTCGGTTACACCGCATTCCTTCAGCAGACTCACGATTTCCTCGAGCGGCCCTTCGATCGGCGCCTCGCCTTCGAGCGTCGCGCTGTCGATCGACACGTCGCCGTTTTCACGGCCGTAGAGCGGCCACACGACGCCGTAGATTACGTCGTTGCTCGCGCGTCGAGTGAAGCCGACACGATATTCGTCGATCCGGCGTTCGCCGAAGCCGGCGACCACCGCGCGCAGCTCCTGCGGTGCCGTACCAAGTGTGTCGAAAAGATAACGAATGGCAGTTCGCACCGTGTGTGGACGAATGCGTTCGTCCGCATCGCGGCAGGCCGAGTAGTACGCGTCCGGAAGCAGGCACTCGAACTCGCATCCCGGCAGCGCGATCGACAGATTCGGGCCGCCCTGGGCCGTCCATTGTTCGAGGCACTGACCGCGCTCGATCCGGCTACCGCCTTCTTCTTCCTGCCAGCGGAACAGCGGTGCGCCGGCGGGCGCGGCGACGACGGCGAGCAGGAAGCGCGGGTCGGCCAGGATCGGCGAGGTTTCGGGCAGGTCGCCGAAGCTGAGCTTGGGCGTGTGCTGGCCGATCGCCGCATGCGCGAGCTGCTGGGCAAGACGGTAGGTCTCGACGTGATGCCGCGGCAACTGGTCGATGCTGTAGAGGAACGGGGCAAGCCCGACGAGCGTGCCGTTCGCAAGGACATGAGCCTGCAGGTGCGTTCGCAGCGCGTCGGCCACGTCGCCCTTGAGCGGGCCCGACGGAATCATGTAGCGCGTCCATGCGAGAACCGGGACGGCGACCAGCAGCGCATCGTGCGGCTGGCCGTCGTGCTCGATCACCATCGACTCGCTGTGGGTCTCGGCCATGTCGGCGAGCGCGCCGTAGGCGTCTGGGTGATTCTGCTGCAGATGGTCGAGGGCTGCGTCGAGCGTAGTCTGGTTGCCGTTGCGGACTATCTTGGCGAGCAGCGCGTCGAGCTTCGCTTCCCAGAAGCGATCCTCGATGCGGCTGCCCGAGGCGAAGAGCGCAAGCGACAGACCGACCAGTTTGTCGGCATCGGGGGGGAGGCGTTTGGCGATTCGCTGGCGCATATTAAAGACGTATATAGAAAGAGGCGAAGAGCCTCACATTCTAGTCCGTTCTTTGCACCATAAGCGGTCTTGTGCCCTGGCATGGCTGGACGGCCGAATTGCGGCTTTTGTAAAAAAGTGGCTTCAAACCCCTTGCGCGATCGACGCGGGGTGCATAGAATCACGCCTCTTTCGCGCTAACGGAAACGCGGCGCGGAAGAGGGGAAGCGAAGCCGGTGGTGTGCAGCAGGTTGGGCGCACGGCTGGCGCAGGAAGATGAGCCCCGCAGTCGCAACGAAGTGGTTGAAAAAGTTGTTGACGAGCTGCGAAACACGGTTCATAATCTCGCTTCTCTGCTGCTGAAAACGCAGCGCTGCTGAGAAACACGAAGTTTCTCGCGGAAATGCTCTTTAAAAATTAACAGCCGATAAGTGTGGGCGCTTGATGGAAGCGAGCTGATCCTCGGATCAGATAGCGAAAGTATCAAGAGTCTCACACTAAAGTAAGTCAGGTTTATGAAGTGATTCATATTCCTGTCAGCTTTGAGTGAGCGACCGGTTCGAAAGAACCGAAAACAGTAACAGGTTTAAACTGAAGAGTTTGATCCTGGCTCAGATTGAACGCTGGCGGCATGCCTTACACATGCAAGTCGAACGGCAGCACGGGTGCTTGCACCTGGTGGCGAGTGGCGAACGGGTGAGTAATACATCGGAACATGTCCTGTAGTGGGGGATAGCCCGGCGAAAGCCGGATTAATACCGCATACGATCTACGGATGAAAGCGGGGGACCTTCGGGCCTCGCGCTATAGGGTTGGCCGATGGCTGATTAGCTAGTTGGTGGGGTAAAGGCCTACCAAGGCGACGATCAGTAGCTGGTCTGAGAGGACGACCAGCCACACTGGGACTGAGACACGGCCCAGACTCCTACGGGAGGCAGCAGTGGGGAATTTTGGACAATGGGCGAAAGCCTGATCCAGCAATGCCGCGTGTGTGAAGAAGGCCTTCGGGTTGTAAAGCACTTTTGTCCGGAAAGAAATCCTTGGCTCTAATACAGCCGGGGGATGACGGTACCGGAAGAATAAGCACCGGCTAACTACGTGCCAGCAGCCGCGGTAATACGTAGGGTGCGAGCGTTAATCGGAATTACTGGGCGTAAAGCGTGCGCAGGCGGTTTGCTAAGACCGATGTGAAATCCCCGGGCTCAACCTGGGAACTGCATTGGTGACTGGCAGGCTAGAGTATGGCAGAGGGGGGTAGAATTCCACGTGTAGCAGTGAAATGCGTAGAGATGTGGAGGAATACCGATGGCGAAGGCAGCCCCCTGGGCCAATACTGACGCTCATGCACGAAAGCGTGGGGAGCAAACAGGATTAGATACCCTGGTAGTCCACGCCCTAAACGATGTCAACTAGTTGTTGGGGATTCATTTCCTTAGTAACGTAGCTAACGCGTGAAGTTGACCGCCTGGGGAGTACGGTCGCAAGATTAAAACTCAAAGGAATTGACGGGGACCCGCACAAGCGGTGGATGATGTGGATTAATTCGATGCAACGCGAAAAACCTTACCTACCCTTGACATGGTCGGAATCCTGCTGAGAGGTGGGAGTGCTCGAAAGAGAACCGGCGCACAGGTGCTGCATGGCTGTCGTCAGCTCGTGTCGTGAGATGTTGGGTTAAGTCCCGCAACGAGCGCAACCCTTGTCCTTAGTTGCTACGCAAGAGCACTCTAAGGAGACTGCCGGTGACAAACCGGAGGAAGGTGGGGATGACGTCAAGTCCTCATGGCCCTTATGGGTAGGGCTTCACACGTCATACAATGGTCGGAACAGAGGGTTGCCAACCCGCGAGGGGGAGCTAATCCCAGAAAACCGATCGTAGTCCGGATTGCACTCTGCAACTCGAGTGCATGAAGCTGGAATCGCTAGTAATCGCGGATCAGCATGCCGCGGTGAATACGTTCCCGGGTCTTGTACACACCGCCCGTCACACCATGGGAGTGGGTTTTACCAGAAGTGGCTAGTCTAACCGCAAGGAGGACGGTCACCACGGTAGGATTCATGACTGGGGTGAAGTCGTAACAAGGTAGCCGTATCGGAAGGTGCGGCTGGATCACCTCCTTTCCAGAGCTATCTCGCGAAGTTGAGCGCTCACGCTTATCGGCTGTAAATTAAAGACAGACTCAGGGGTCTGTAGCTCAGTCGGTTAGAGCACCGTCTTGATAAGGCGGGGGTCGTTGGTTCGAATCCAACCAGACCCACCATTGTCTGGCGGTAGTACCCTGAAGTTCTCTGTATATGGGGGCATAGCTCAGCTGGGAGAGCACCTGCTTTGCAAGCAGGGGGTCGTCGGTTCGATCCCGTCTGCCTCCACCAATCACCAACGCTAAGGGCTTGGTTCAGAGACTGAACCGAGAATTTTGCATTGGCGATTGAGCCAGTCAGAGTGATACGTAGTAGGTATCGGCTGTCGTTCTTTAACAATCTGGAAGAAGTAAGTAATTTGGATAGCGGAAGCGTCTTGAGATGGACGTGGAAGTTATCCGGGTTGTGATTGTATCGATGTATCTCAAGATGATTCGAACTCTATGTTTGACTCAATTTGGAATACGGCACAACGCGAGAACTCAACCTGTAGCGACTGTCGATGAGACAGACTCGTTATAGGGTCAAGCGAACAAGTGCATGTGGTGGATGCCTTGGCGATCACAGGCGATGAAGGACGCGGTAGCCTGCGAAAAGCTACGGGGAGCTGGCAAACGAGCTTTGATCCGTAGATGTCCGAATGGGGAAACCCGGCCCTTTTGGGTCATCCTGGACTGAATACATAGGTCCAGCGAAGCGAACGCGGTGAACTGAAACATCTAAGTAACCGCAGGAAAAGAAATCAACCGAGATTCCCAAAGTAGTGGCGAGCGAAATGGGATGAGCCTTGCACTCTTTATTTGTATTGTTAGCCGAACGCTCTGGAAAGTGCGGCCATAGCAGGTGATAGCCCTGTAGGCGAAAACAGTATGAAAGAACTAGGTGTGCGACAAGTAGGGCGGGACACGTGAAATCCTGTCTGAAGATGGGGGGACCATCCTCCAAGGCTAAATACTCGTGATCGACCGATAGTGAACCAGTACCGTGAGGGAAAGGCGAAAAGAACCCCGGGAGGGGAGTGAAATAGATCCTGAAACCGCATGCATACAAACAGTCGGAGCCTCGTAAGGGGTGACGGCGTACCTTTTGTATAATGGGTCAGCGACTTACGTTCAGTAGCAAGCTTAACCGTATAGGGCAGGCGTAGCGAAAGCGAGTCCGAATAGGGCGTTCAGTTGCTGGGCGTAGACCCGAAACCAAGTGATCTATCCATGGCCAGGATGAAGGTGCGGTAACACGTACTGGAGGTCCGAACCCACTAACGTTGAAAAGTTAGGGGATGAGCTGTGGATAGGGGTGAAAGGCTAAACAAACTTGGAAATAGCTGGTTCTCTCCGAAAACTATTTAGGTAGTGCCTCGTGTCTCACCTTCGGGGGTAGAGCACTGTCATGGTTGGGGGGTCTATTGCAGATTACCCCGCCATAGCAAACTCCGAATACCGAAGAGTGCAATCACGGGAGACAGACATCGGGTGCTAACGTCCGGTGTCAAGAGGGAAACAACCCAGACCGCCAGCTAAGGTCCCCAAATATAGCTAAGTGGGAAACGAAGTGGGAAGGCTAAAACAGTCAGGAGGTTGGCTTAGAAGCAGCCACCCTTTAAAGAAAGCGTAATAGCTCACTGATCGAGTCGTCCTGCGCGGAAGATGTAACGGGGCTAAGCTATATACCGAAGCTGCGGATGCGAGCTTTGCTCGCATGGTAGGAGAGCGTTCCGTAAGCCTGCGAAGGTGCGTTGAAAAGCGTGCTGGAGGTATCGGAAGTGCGAATGCTGACATGAGTAGCGATAAAGGGGGTGAAAGGCCCCCTCGCCGTAAGCCCAAGGTTTCCTACGCAACGTTCATCGGCGTAGGGTGAGTCGGCCCCTAAGGCGAGGCAGAAATGCGTAGCTGATGGGAAGCAGGTCAATATTCCTGCACCATTGTTAGATGCGATGGGGGGACGGATCGCGGAAGGTTGTCCGGGTGTTGGAAGTCCCGGTCGCTGCATTGGAGAAGGCGCTTAGGCAAATCCGGGCGCGTAATTCAAGGGTGTGGCGCGAGCTCCTTAGGGAGCGAAGCAATTGGAAGTGGTTCCAAGAAAAGCCTCTAAGCTTCAGTCTAACGATGACCGTACCGCAAACCGACACAGGTGGGCGAGATGAGTATTCTAAGGCGCTTGAGAGAACTCGGGAGAAGGAACTCGGCAAATTGGTACCGTAACTTCGGGATAAGGTACGCCCTTGTAGCTTGACTGGCCTGCGCCAGGAGGGTGAAGGGGTTGCAATAAACTGGTGGCTGCGACTGTTTAATAAAAACACAGCACTCTGCAAACACGAAAGTGGACGTATAGGGTGTGACGCCTGCCCGGTGCCGGAAGATTAAATGATGGGGTGCAAGCTCTTGATTGAAGTCCCGGTAAACGGCGGCCGTAACTATAACGGTCCTAAGGTAGCGAAATTCCTTGTCGGGTAAGTTCCGACCTGCACGAATGGCGTAACGATGGCCACACTGTCTCCTCCCGAGACTCAGCGAAGTTGAAGTGTTTGTGATGATGCAATCTACCCGCGGCTAGACGGAAAGACCCCATGAACCTTTACTGTAGCTTTGCATTGGACTTTGAACCGATCTGTGTAGGATAGGTGGGAGGCTATGAAACCGGAACGCTAGTTTCGGTGGAGCCGTCCTTGAAATACCACCCTGGTTTGTTTGAGGTTCTAACCTTGGCCCGTGATCCGGGTCGGGGACAGTGCATGGTAGGCAGTTTGACTGGGGCGGTCTCCTCCCAAAGCGTAACGGAGGAGTACGAAGGTACGCTAGGTACGGTCGGAAATCGTGCTGATAGTGCAATGGCATAAGCGTGCTTAACTGCGAGACCGACAAGTCGAGCAGGTGCGAAAGCAGGTCATAGTGATCCGGTGGTTCTGTATGGAAGGGCCATCGCTCAACGGATAAAAGGTACTCTGGGGATAACAGGCTGATACCGCCCAAGAGTTCATATCGACGGCGGTGTTTGGCACCTCGATGTCGGCTCATCTCATCCTGGGGCTGTAGCCGGTCCCAAGGGTATGGCTGTTCGCCATTTAAAGAGGTACGTGAGCTGGGTTTAAAACGTCGTGAGACAGTTTGGTCCCTATCTGCCGTGGGCGTTGGATATTTGAAGGGGGCTGCTCCTAGTACGAGAGGACCGGAGTGGACGAACCTCTGGTGTACCGGTTGTCACGCCAGTGGCATCGCCGGGTAGCTATGTTCGGAAGAGATAACCGCTGAAAGCATCTAAGCGGGAAACTCGCCTTAAGATGAGATATCCCTGGGGACTAGATCCCCTTGAAGGGTCGTTCGAGACCAGGACGTTGATAGGTCAGGTGTGTAAGCGCAGTAATGCGTTCAGCTAACTGATACTAATTGCCCGTAAGGCTTGATCCTATAACAAGTCTGCCTTGTAGATCGGCGCCGTGCGAAAGCACTGGCTGCAAGATCCAGAGCGACAAGTTGGATTCTCGTGTGTGATACACACAACCTAATTACTGCTTCTTCCCGATTGGTCGCGCTGCGAAGCAACGCGACAACCCTCTTTGCCTGATGACCATAGCGAGTCGGTCCCACCCCTTCCCATCCCGAACAGGACCGTGAAACGACTCTACGCCGATGATAGTGCGGATTCCCGTGTGAAAGTAGGTAATCGTCAGGCTCCCTAAGCCAGGAACCCCCGCCCAAAAGGCGGGGGTTTTTGCATTGGCGCGGCGCAAATGCGTGCCGCGCCGGGCAGGGGGGGGCGCGCCCCTTTTATCGCATCATCAGCCGTCTCCCATCCATCTACCTGCGCCCACCGCGGAACGAAACCGCGTGATTTGGTACGATCGAAATGTCGTCGGCGATTGCATGCGTCGACGTTCACGTTCGAAACCAGGGCTTGATGGAGAGGGTGGGGAATGAATATCGGCGACGCGTCGCGCGCATCAGGAGTCAGCGCAAAAATGATCCGCTACTACGAGCAGGTCGGCTTGCTTGCACCGAGCAAGCGTACCGAAGCCGGCTACCGGATCTACGGCTCGGACGAAATCCACATCTTGCGCTTCATCCGTCAGGCGCGACGGCTTGGTTTTCTCGTCGAGGACATCGGCAAGCTGCTGATGCTCTGGCAAGACCGCTCCCGCGCCAGCGCCGAGGTGAAGTCGATCGCTCTCGAGCACGTAGCCGAACTCGACAGGCGTATCGCGGAACTGAGCGACATGCGCGATACGCTGGCCGATCTGGCAGCGCACTGCCATGGTGATGGACGGCCCGAATGCCCGATTTTGGCGCGCCTGGCCGATCCCGTCAGTGAACCAGATTAGTGCGTACACTCAGGGCTCGAAATAGGCACCTGACTCAATATCTATAAAAATCAATGGCTTGCAATCTATTGATGCGCATCCATTCCGAATCGGAATGGCTCCCATGCAAGTATTTCACTAGCATCTTGGTGCGCCGTCGCTATAATTCGGGAATACCCTATACGGGAAATCCCTGAATCTCGATTCGCCAGGGGTCCCCCTTCCTTGGAGAACATCATGATCGCCTACATCGTCGAAAAGCTGAGCAACTGGTTCGAATCCGCAGAACGTGAGCGCCGTGAGGCTTACCTCGCCACGTCGTCGGACATCGTCCAGCTCGAGCACCGCATCCGTTCGCTCGAAACCAACGGCTACTCGCTGTAATCGGAGTTACCGTCAGGTGCCGTGTGGCACCGAATGATAAGCAAGCCCCGTATTGACGGGGCTTTGTTTTTTTGTGCGCCGGATCTGGCGAAATCACTGACGCGGCGCTATGGTATGGACCTGCTTTTCACCGTGAAGGACACGATCATGCGTTTGCGTCTCGATGTGCGTCGCAGTGCCCGCGCGCGTCTTGTTCTGGGCGCGGCCGTGCTTGTCCACGGCCTCGCGGCCGGTGCCGCGACTTCGTCCAAACCGCTGATTCTCGATACGCAGCGCGGTATCCAGGACGGCAAGGGTGGGCTGGTGCTGCAGACAGCGCCGTTGTCTTCCGAGCCGATCGTCGAGCCGGCGGGCATGCGGGCTCCGGCCGGGCAAGCGCCGAACACGTCGGTGCCGCTGTTCGTCGCACCCTATATCAATGTGCCCGGCTGGGGCGTACCGCCGGCAAACCAGCCGAGACTCGCACCGAGGCCGCAGCCGTAGCGGCCGGTCGCCCGGTCAGTTTCCGCGGTGCTCGATCTGGCACCGGGCGCCACTATCCTGTCCCAGCACCTCGACCAGATAGGGCAGTGCCTCGTTCATGCTCTGCGCGAGCGTATACGGCGGATTCAGGATGAACATCCCGCTGCCGTAGAGGCCCAGTCCATCGGCAGGCGGATTCGATACCGTCAGCGTCAGGTGCAGCCAGTTGTTCGGTTGCAGGCGCTTCAACTGCTCGGGAAAGCGTTGCGATTCCGTCCGCGTGACCTGCGGATACCAGATCGCGTAGCAGCCCGTCGCGAAACGCTTCAGGCATTCCGTCACGCAGCTTACCGTGCGCGCGTAATCCTTCTTGTCCTCGTAGGACGGGTCGATCAGCACGAGTGCGCGTCGCGGCGGCGGCGGCAGCAGCGCCTTGATGCCTTCGAAGCCGTCGCCGGCGAAGATCATCGCGCGTCGCCCGGCGTCGCGGAAGTTGTGGCGCAGCACGTCGATTTCCGTCGTGTGCATTTCAAACAGGCGCATCCGGTCCTGTTCGCGCATCGATCGCCATGCGATATACGGGGAGCCAGGGTAGAAGCGCAGTTCGCCGTCGTCGTTCAGTGCGCGTACTTCGTCCACGTAATCGCCCAGCGCTTCCGGCAGGTTCTTGTCGTTCCACAGCCGGCCGATGCCGGTGTCGAATTCCGCCGTCTTTGCCGCGTAGCCGTCGCGCAGCGAGTACACACCGGCACCGGCATGCGTGTCGATGTACCAGTACGACTTGTCTTTCTTGTTCAGGTAGCGCAGCAGTTGGACGACGACGGCGTGCTTGAGCACGTCCGCGTGATTGCCTGCGTGAAAACCGTGACGATAACTGAGCATGGCGGGCTGCCTGAAACAGAAGGTGAATCGATGAAAGCGGTCGATCGGGCGCGGCTGTCAGGCCGGTGCCGATGCGGCCGCGTATTGTACGCGAGTGGCCGTGAGTCGCCTTACTCGTATGCGTTGCCGACGACCTCCTCGATGCGTTGCTTCACATCCGGCGTCAACTTCGCGGCGACGTCGAGCGCGCGCATGTTCTCGCTGATCTGCTCGATCCGCGATGCGCCGGTGATCACCGAACTCACGCGCGGATTCGCGAGCACCCACGCGATCGCGAGCTGGCCCGTGCTGCAGCCGAGGTCGACCGCGATCCCGCCGAGCCGTTCGACGATGTCGTTGCTGGCCTGATCCGTCAGGCGGTCGCGCATCCAGTCGTAACCCTGCAACTGCGCGCGGCTGCCGGGCGGCACGCCGTTGCGATACTTGCCGGTGAGCAGGCCCGATGCCAGCGGGCTCCAGGTCGTGAGGCCGAGGCCGTAGTCGTCGTAGAGCCGCGCATATTCCTGTTCGACCCGCGTACGGTGGAACAGGTTGTACTGGGGTTGCTCGACGACCGGCTTGTGCAGGTGATGCCGCTCGGCGATCTCGCACGCGGCGCGTATCTCGTCGGCGCTCCATTCCGACGTGCCCCAGTAGAGCGCCTTGCCGCGCACGATCATGTCGCTCATCGCCCAGACGGTTTCCTCGATCGGTGTATTCGGATCGGGCCGATGGCAATAGACGAGGTCGACATAGTCGAGCTGCAGCCGGCGCAGCGAGCCGTCGATCGCGTTCAGCAGGTATTTCCGGTTCAGCGTGTGATACTGGTTCGGTGCTTCCGCCAGCCCCCAGAAGAACTTCGTGGACACGATATAGCTGATGCGCGGCCAGTCGAGCGACTTGAGCGCGTGGCCCATGATTTCCTCGGATTTGCCGCCGGCGTAAACCTCGGCGTTGTCGAAGAAATTGACACCCGCGTCGCGGGCCGCGGCGAGGCATTCGCGCGCGACCCGCTGGTCGACCTGGTTGCCGTACGTGACCCACGAGCCGAGCGAGAGCGCGCTGATCTGGAGGCCGGAACGGCCTAGCCGTCGATAGTGCATGCGAATCTCCTGCGTGACAGAACCGACCTTAAGCTTAGACGTTTTGCGCGCGAACGGCGGGGCCGATCGTGCACAATGACGGCTGGCCCGTCGGTACGTCGCGCGATGAAAGCGGATGCGGCCGGCGCGTGTTTTATCGATCCGATAACGGGAGGAGACGGACATGGCAGCAGATCTGAATGGCAAAACCGCAGTCGTCACGGGCGCCGCGAGCGGCATCGGCAAGGAAATTGCGCTGGAGCTCGCGAAAGCGGGCGCGGCCGTCGCGATCGCCGACCTGAACCAGGACGGCGCGAATGCGGTCGCCGACGAGATCAACAAGGCAGGCGGCAAGGCAATCGGCGTCGCGATGGACGTGACGAACGAGGAAGCCGTGAACAGCGGCATCGACAAGGTTGCCGAAACGTTCGGCTCGGTCGACATCCTCGTGTCGAACGCGGGCATCCAGATCGTCAACCCGATCGAGAACTACGCGTTCTCCGACTGGAAGAAGATGCAGGCGATCCACGTCGACGGCGCGTTCCTGACGACGAAGGCCGCGCTCAAGCACATGTACAAGGACGATCGCGGCGGCGTCGTGATCTACATGGGTTCGGTGCACTCGCACGAAGCGTCGCCGCTGAAGTCGGCATACGTGACGGCCAAGCACGGCCTGCTCGGCCTCGCACGCGTGCTCGCGAAGGAAGGCGCGAAGCACAACGTGCGCTCGCACGTCGTGTGCCCGGGCTTCGTGCGCACGCCGCTGGTCGACAAGCAGATTCCGGAGCAGGCGAAGGAGCTCGGGATCAGCGAAGAGGAAGTGGTGAAGAAGGTGATGCTCGGCAACACGGTCGACGGCGTGTTCACGACGGTGCAGGACGTCGCGCAGACGGTGCTGTTCCTGTCGGCGTTCCCGAGCGCCGCGCTCACCGGCCAGTCGGTCGTCGTCAGCCACGGCTGGTTCATGCAGTAACGCGGGTGCGGGCGGTGTAGCCGCCCGCTGCCGAACGGCACAAAAAACGCGCTCCGGGGAGCGCGTTTTTCATTTCGGCAGGGCGGGGCCGGCGACGGCTGCCGCCTGCTGGCGCCGGGTTACTTCAGCACGGCTGCGATTGCATTGGCGACCGTGTCAAGGTTGCGCGTGTTCAGCGCTGCGACGCAGATCCGGCCCGTGCCGACCGCATAGATGCCGAACTCGTCGCGCAGGCGATCGACTTGCGCCGAGGTCAGGCCCGAATACGAGAACATCCCGCGCTGCGCGTTGATGAAGCTGAAATCGCGATCGACGCCGCTCGCCTTCAGGCGCTCGACGAGACCGTTACGCATCGCGCGGATCCGATCGCGCATCTCGCCGAGTTCCTGCACCCACGAGGCGTGCAGTTCCGGCGACGCGAGCACGGCTGCGACGACGGCGCCGCCATGGGTCGGCGGGTTCGAGTAGTTCGTGCGGATCACGCGCTTCAGTTGCGACAGCACGCGCGTGGCTTCTTCCTTGCTCGACGTGATGATCGACAGCGCGCCGACGCGCTCGCCGTACAGTGAGAACGACTTCGAGAACGACGACGACACGAACGCGTTCAGGTCGGCCGCGGCAAACAGGCGCACGGCGGCTGCATCGGCCTCGATGTTCTCGCCGAAGCCCTGGTAGGCCATGTCGAGGAACGGCACGAGGTTGCGCGCCTTCACGACGTCGACGACTTGTTGCCATTGCGCTTCGGTCAGGTCTACGCCGGTCGGGTTGTGGCAGCACGCGTGCAGCACGACGACCGTGCCTGCCGCATAGCCGTTCAGCGCCGACAGCATGCCTTCGAAGTTCACGCCGTTGGTGGCGGCGTCGTAATACGGGTACGCGACGACCTCGAAGCCGGCCGCTTCGAACAGCGCGCGGTGGTTTTCCCAGCTCGGATCGCTGATTGCGACCTTCACGTTCGGGTTCACGGTGCGCAGGAAATCGGCACCGATCTTCAGTGCGCCGGTGCCGCCCAGTGCCTGGGCCGTGACCACGCGGCCCGCTGCGATCAGCGGCGAATCGTTGCCGAGCAGCAGCTTCTGCACGGCCGCATCGTAGGCGGCGATCCCGTCGATCGGCAGGTAGCCGCGCGGCAGGCCGGCCTCGACACGCACCTTCTCTGCTTCGCGAACCGCGCGCAGCAGCGGAATCTTGCCTTCTTCGTTCGTGTACACGCCGACGCCGAGGTTGACCTTGGTCGGACGCGCATCGGCGTTGAAGGCTTCGTTCAGGCCCAGGATCGGGTCGCGGGGAGCAAGCTGGACAGCGGAGAAGAGCGACATGATGATTCGGCAGTAGTGAAAAGAGGGTCAGGCTTTCAGCCGGCGGGGCGGGCGCAGCGGACCGCGCGCCTGCGGGCACGACGCCGGAAAGCGCAGCAGCCTGACATTGTAGCGAATTCGCGCTGGCGGGGGCGGGCGATTCGGCGGCGAATCGTGATTTCGGGCGGCCGGCGCGCGTCAGGAGCCGACAGCAGTTCGCACGGCCGCGAAGCGCTAGAATGCTTTCTTTGCCCTCGCTCCAGCCGCATTCCATGTCCGAACATCATGCCGAAGCCGGCGACGCGCTCGACGAATCCAAATTCGTCACCTTCGAAGGGTCGCCGTTCCAGCTGTATCAACCGTATCCGCCCGCAGGCGACCAGCCGACCGCGATCGACACGCTCGTCGAAGGCATCGGCGACGGCCTTGCCTTCCAGACGCTGCTCGGTGTGACGGGTTCGGGCAAGACCTTCACGATGGCAAACACGATCGCGCGGCTCGGCCGCCCGGCGATCGTGTTTGCTCCGAACAAGACGCTCGCGGCACAGCTCTATGCCGAGTTCCGCGAGTTCTTTCCGCGCAACGCGGTCGAGTACTTCGTTTCGTACTACGACTACTACCAGCCTGAGGCCTACGTGCCCCAGCGCGACCTGTTCATCGAGAAGGATTCGTCGATCAACGAGCACATCGAGCAGATGCGGCTGTCGGCGACGAAGAGCCTGATGGAGCGCCGTGACGTGGTGATCGTCGCGACGGTGTCGGCGATCTACGGTATCGGCAACCCGTCCGAATACCACCAGATGATCCTGACGCTGCGCACCGGCGACAAGCTCGGCCAGCGCGACGTGATCGCGCGGCTGATCGCAATGCAATACACGCGCAACGAGCAGGATTTCCAGCGCGGCACATTCCGCGTGCGTGGCGACACGATCGACATCTTCCCGGCCGAACACGCGGAAATGGCCGTGCGCGTCGAGCTGTTCGACGACGAGGTCGAGACGCTGCATCTGTTCGACCCGCTGACCGGGCGCGTGCGGCAGAAGATTCCGCGCTTCACCGTGTATCCGTCGTCGCACTACGTGACGCCGCGCGACACCGTGATGCGTGCGGTCGAGACGATCAAGGACGAATTGCGCGAACGCCTCGAATTCTTCCACCGCGACGGCAAGCTCGTCGAGGCGCAGCGGCTCGAGCAGCGCACGCGCTTCGATCTCGAGATGCTGCAGGAACTCGGCTTCTGCAAGGGCATCGAGAACTACTCGCGGCATTTCTCGGGCGCGGCGCCCGGCGAGCCGCCGCCGACGCTCGTCGACTACCTGCCGCCCGATGCGCTGATGCTGCTCGACGAATCGCACGTGCTGATCGGCCAGTTGAACGGCATGTACAACGGCGACCGCGCGCGCAAGGAAAACCTCGTCAATTACGGGTTTCGCCTGCCGTCGGCGCTAGACAACCGGCCGCTCAAGTTTCCCGAGTTCGAACGCAAGATGCGCCAGGTCGTGTTCGTGTCGGCCACGCCGGCCGACTATGAGAAGCGCGTGACGGGGCAGATCGCCGAACAGGTCGTGCGGCCGACGGGGCTCGTCGATCCGGAAATCGAAGTGCGGCCGGCGAGCTCGCAGGTCGACGACGTGCTGACCGAGATCAACGCGCGGGTGAAGGCCGGCGAGCGCGTGCTGATCACCGTGCTGACGAAGCGCATGGCCGAACAGCTCACCGAGTTTCTGGCCGACCATGGCGTCAAGGTGCGCTACCTGCACAGCGACATCGACACGGTCGAGCGTGTCGAGATCATCCGCGACCTGCGGCTCGGCACGTTCGACGTGCTGGTCGGGATCAACCTGTTGCGCGAGGGGCTGGACATTCCCGAAGTGTCGCTCGTCGCGATCCTCGATGCGGACAAGGAGGGCTTCCTGCGCGCCGAACGCTCGCTGATCCAGACGATCGGCCGCGCCGCGCGGAACGTGAACGGCAAGGCGATTCTCTATGCCGACACGATGACCGAGTCGATGAAGCGCGCGATCGGCGAAACCGAGCGGCGCCGCGCGAAGCAGATCGCGCACAACGAGAAAATGGGCATCACGCCGCGCGGCGTCGTGAAGCGCATCAAGGACATCATCGACGGCGTCTACAACGCGGACGAGGCGCGCGCGGAGCTGAAGGAAGCGCAGCAACGCGCGAAATTCGAGGACATGTCGGAAAAGCAGCTCGCGAAGGAAATCAAGCGTCTCGAGAAGCAGATGGCCGACTACGCGAAGAACCTCGAGTTCGAGAAGGCCGCTGCGACCCGCGACCAGCTTGCGCTGCTGCGCGAGCGCGTGTTCGGCGCGAACGTCGGCGACCACGTCAGCGGCGGCCGGTAAGTCTTTCCAAACGTCACCGAAACCTGTCAGTAACAGGTCTGTAAGCCTTGTCGGATCAGGGTTTTACACGGTATCCGGTTTGTTCCGGAACGGGTTCGGTGCTAAACTTCGCAATTATTGAGAATAGTTCGCATTAACGTTCTTCATTGCGTTAGTGTTTTCAGCGAGCGGCCCCGGCGGCGGCTCGCATGTCGTCAAGATAGTCAGACAAATAACAAGGAGTGTCCATGTTGGGTTCTTCGTTCATCCGCACGACGGTTGCGGTAGCAGCGGCGCTTGCCGCGATGTCGGCCTCGGCGGCCGAATATCCGATCGGCAAGCAGCAGATCCAGGGCGGCATGGAAATCGGCGCGGTGTACCTGCAGCCGATCACGATGGACCCGGAAGGGATGATGCGCAAGGCGTCGGATTCCGATATCCACCTCGAGGCCGACATCCATGCGGTCAAGAACAACCCGACGGGGTTCGCGGAAGGCGACTGGATGCCGTACCTGCAGGTCGCGTACAAGCTGACGAAGCAGGGCGACACGAAGTGGAAGGCTGAAGGCGACCTGATGGGCATGGTCGCGAGCGACGGTCCGCACTATGGCGACAACGTGAAGCTGAACGGCCCGGGCAAGTACCACCTGACGATGGTCGTCAAGCCGCCGATGCAGTCGGGCCATATGGCGTTCGGCCGTCACGTCGACAAGGAAACGGGCGTGGGCGCATGGTTCAAGCCCATTACCCTCGAGTACGACTTCCCGTTCGCCGGTATCGGCAAGAAGGGCGGTTACTGATCGGCGGCATCACGAACGGCGCGCTTCGGTGCGCCGTCGGCGTAGAGAACCCAGAATGAAAATTCCCCAGAAAATCATCGCCGCAGCCGCTGCGTTGTGGCTTGCCGGCGCAGCGCACGCTGCCGATCTGCCGACGTTCAAGCTCGAGATGGCGGACGGCAAGCTGAATCCCGCCCGTATCGAAGTGCCGGCCGGCCAGCGTTTCAAGATCGAGATCAAGAACACCGGCAAGGGCGCCGCCGAATTCGAGAGCGTGCAACTGCGCAAGGAGAAGGTGCTCGCGCCGGGCGCCGATTCGTTCGTGGTCGTCGCTCCGCTGTCGCCGGGCGAATACAAGTTTTTCGACGATTTCCACCAGCAGGCACAGGGCGTGATCGTCGCGAAGTAACGCGTTTTATCTGCGCGCGGGCATGCTAGTCCGTTGCTTCGCGCGTCAGGAGATATCGATGGGTCAGATCTTGTTCATCGTCTGGCGGGAGAGCGTCGAAGCGCTGCTCGTCGTCGGCATTCTCTATGCATGGCTGAAGAACGGCGACGATGATGCGCGCCGCGGCCTGCCTTTTCTCTGGGCCGGCGTCGGTGTCGGCTTGCTGATGGCGGTCGGCCTTGGTGCCGCGCTGGTCGGTTTCACCGAAGTGCTGTCCGGCGACGCGCAGGACTACTTCCAGACTGCGATGGTGCTGATCGCGTGCGTGCTGATCGTGCAGATGGTGCTGTGGATGCGCCGGCACGGCCGCACGCTGAAGCGCGACATGGAGCAATCGCTGCAGCAGAGCACGCGCGATTCGAACTGGTGGGGCGTCGCCGTGCTGGTCGCGCTCGCGATCGCACGCGAAGGCAGCGAGACGGTGATCTTCCTGTATGGTCTCGGGTTCGGCCAGTCGGGCCATGTCGACGGCAACCAGATGCTCGCGGTCGTGATCGGCCTCGGCCTCGCGTTCTTCACGTTCTATCTGCTGCAGCTCGGCGGCAAGTACTTCTCGTGGCGGCATTTCTTCCGCGTCACCGAAGTGATGCTGCTGTTCCTCGGAGCGGGCCTGTTCCAGACCGGCGTCGACAAGCTGATCGACAAGGAAATCCTGCCGCTCGGCATCTCGCAGGTGTGGGACACGTCCGCGATCCTCGATGATTCGGGCACGTTCGGCTCGCTCGTCGCGACGCTGACCGGCTATCGCGCGCACCCGGCACTGACCAACCTGGTCGCCTATGCGGTGTACTGGGCGGTTGTCTGGCTGCTGCTGAAGCGCGCGAGCCGTCGTCCGGCCGTTGCCGCAGGCCGCGCGGCATGAGCGTTGTCGCCGCAGCCAAGCCGGGCTGGCTCGCGCAGGCCGGCCAGTGGATGCAGCGCCACGGTGCGCTGATCCGCGGCATCCAGTGGGGCGTCGTCGCCGTCTACGCGTTCCTGATCATCGTGCCGGCGGTGTTGCCGCTGCCGGACGATTCCGCGCATCTGTGGAGCAACCTGACGCTGATCGCGCAATTCGCGTTCTGGGGCATCTGGTGGCCATTCGTGCTGCTGTCGATGGTGATGCTCGGCCGCGTCTGGTGCGGCGTGCTGTGCCCGGAAGGCGCACTCACCGAATACGCGAGCAAGTTCGGCCGCGGCGGCCCGATTCCGCGCTGGATACGGTGGGGCGGCTGGCCGTTCGTCGCGTTCGGGATCACGACGATCTACGGGCAGATGGTGAGCGTGTACCAGTACCCGCTTGCGGTGCTGCTCGTGCTCGGCGGCTCGACCGTCGGCGCGATCGTGATCGGCGTGCTGTACGGCCGCGAGAAGCGCGTGTGGTGCAAGTACCTGTGCCCGGTCAATGGCGTGTTCGGGCTGCTCGCGCGGCTCGCGCCGATGCGCTACAAGGTCGACGAGGATGCGTGGCGCCGTTCGTACAAGAGCGGCGAGCACGGTCATCGCGTGATTCCGATCAACTGCGCGCCGCTCGTGCCGTTGCGCAGCATGAAGGGCGCCGCGGCGTGCCATATGTGTGGGCGCTGCAGCGGGCACCGCGACGCGATCTCGCTGTCGTCGCGCTCGCCGTCCGACGAGGTCGTGAACCTCGGCGCGCAGCAGGCGAACCCATGGGACACCGCGCTGATCCTGTACGGCCTGCTCGGCGTCGCGATCGGCGCGTTCCACTGGACCGTCAGTCCGTGGTTCGTGCAGATCAAGCAATGGCTTGCGGGTTGGCTGATCGACCGTGACATCACGTGGCCGCTCGAAACCAATGCGCCTTGGTTCCTGCTCACGCATTATCCGGATCGCAACGACGTGTTCTCCTGGCTCGACGGCGGGCTGATCGTCAGCTATATCGTCGGCACGGGGCTCGTGTACGGTACGGTACTGCTGGCGCTGCTGGCCGGCGCCACGCTGATGCTCGGCCGATTCGATCGCGTGCGGCTGCATCACCTCGCGCAGGCGCTGATCCCGATCGCGGGCGCGGGCGTATTCCTCGGGTTGTCGGCAACGACGTTGTCGCTGCTGCGTGCCGAACACGTGCCGCTCGGCTGGGCGACCGACGTGCGCATCGCGATCCTGGTCGGCGCCAACGCATGGAGTGCGTGGCTCGCGTGGCAAGTGACCGGGCGCTATGCGGCGTGGCCGCGCCGGCTCGCGGCATTCGCGTGGTTCGCCGTCGGGCTTGCGGTCGTCGACAGCGCATGGTGGTTGATGTTCTGGGGTTTCTGAAGCGGCTTGCGTGCGGCTTCGGCTGCGGTGCGAAGCCGCGAGGAAACGAGCGCGGTTCAGCTTTCGGCACGCATTGAGCGACTACGAACGCGGGCGACCTGCTTCACGCATTGGTCGCTCAAACGAAAAAGCGACACGTCCTTCGACGTGTCGCTTTTTTTCTTCCTTGTGCGAGAACCAAAAAAGTGGCTTGGCTTGCTGCAACGGCTGCTTGAGTGTGTTTGCACGAAGGGGTCTAGATCTCGCGTGCAAGCCGTTACGCTGGCTAATGCCCAACACCTCTCAGGGAGGTGGTCCCCACAATACTCTGTCTTACTTCGTCAGGATCAGTTTGCCGAGCCGGGTGGCACGCAACTGATAGGTTTCTCCGTTATGCGCGATGCTGATGTGGCTGTGGCCTTGCAGCAGCGCATCGCTGTTGACGACCCGCGTGCCTGCATCGCGGTTGCCGGCGGGCTTCGCCGGCGTCGTGACCGCTGCCGTCTTCTGACGGCTGCTGCCTGCGGTGCCGGTTGTGCGGTGCAAGGTCAGCGTAGTCGGGCGCATGGTGTCGGTCATTCGGTTGATCGGTGACTGTCGATACGATGGAATGAATTCTAAATGATAACTATTCCCATTTACAAAAACTCTTTATCGATCGAGATGGTGAACTTGATAGCTTGAATCAAAAGGCGGCCCGCCGGCCGCCACCGGGTTCAATGCAGCGGATCGGGATCCTGGCGGCCCTGTGCGTATTCACGGATCAGGCGGACCGTGTCGATATCCGACGTGCGGTACGCTTCCTTGACGATTCCGTGCGTCTGCCGTGCTTCTTCACTGTCGTCCGAGACGGTCAGCGTCGTGCGGTATTCGAAACGCAGGAACAGCTCGTGGTCTTCGCGCTCCTCGATCGTCATCGTCAGCGAGCCGCCGATCTCGCCATCGGCCGCGCGGATGTCGTAGCGGACCTGCTGGTTCGGCGTGAGCGTGACGTGGTCGCGCACGGTCGCGTGGCCGTAGTGCAGTTCGCGCTCGAGCGTCGTGTCCGTCCGTTCGTGGATGACGCAGCTGTCGAGGCCGAGCACGAACAGTTGCGGCTGTTCGGCACGCAACACGAGGCCTTCCCAGAGCTGGTCGCGGGTGAGGGCAGGCACGGCCGGATCGTCGGAATTGATCTGGATCAGATGTTCGAAGTTCAAGGGGACGGATTCCTTCTGGTGGCGGGCGGCCACATGGTTCAAGAAGTTATTGTGACGCAAAACCATCCGTTTCGCGGCACCTGCCGCCCTCGATCGGGCGTCAGGCTTCGATACGGCCCATGTGGCCGGTCTGGTAGTCGACGACGGCCTGCCGGATCTCTTCCTCGGTATTCATCACGAACGGGCCGTAGCGGACGATCGGCTCGTTGAGCGGTACGCCGCCGATCAGCAGCAGGTCGAGCGACGTGTCGCCGGCGGCGAACGTGACCGTGTCGCCGTCGTCGCCGTACACGATCATGTGCCGTGCGTCGACAGCCTGCCTGTCGGGCCCGTAGAGGCCCGTTCCGTCGATCGGATAGGCAAACACGCGATAGCCGGCCGGCACGGGCTGCGTGACCGTCGCGCCCGGTTCCAGCGTGAAATGCTGGTAGAGGATCGGCGTGCGGGTTTCGATCGCGGCTCGGACGCCGAACGCTTCGCCGGCGATGACGCGCACGCGCGCGCGGCCGTCCGGCGACGTCGCGCTCGGAATGCGGTCGGCCGGGATCTCCTGATAGCGCGGCGCGATCATCTTGTCGCGGCGCGGCAGGTTGACCCATAGCTGGAAGCCGTGGGAGCGGCCGCCCGCCTGCGCGAACGCCGGATCGGGCATCTCGCTGTGCACGACGCCTGAGCCGGCCGTCATCCACTGCACGTCGCCGGGGCCGAGCGTGCCGGCATGGCCGGACGAGTCGCGATGGCGGAAGCGCCCGTCGAGTGCGTAGGTCACGGTTTCGAAGCCGCGATGCGGATGGTCGGGCGCGCCCACGGCTTCGCCGGGGGCGTAGTCGACGGGGCCCATTTCGTCGAGCAGCAGGAACGGATCGAAATCCATCAGCAGCCGGGTCGGGAACGGGCGGTGAACCACGAAGCCGCCGCCTTCGGTCGTGCGAAGCGCGGGGTATATGCGGTCAAGCGAGCGAGCGGTCGTCATGCGGAAGCCCTCGAAATCATCGGAATAGCGTTATTTTTGAAACATAGGGCTATTATATTGGGCGTTTAACCGTTCGATTTGCAGCGGTTCGCAATGGATTGTTCTGAAATTGGAACGATGACATGAATATCGATGCACATAACTTGAACGACCTGATGTACTTTTCGCAGGTCGTCGAACATGGTGGTTTCTCGGCTGCGGAGCGTGTGCTGGGCATCTCGAAATCGCGTCTGTCGCGGCGCCTGACCGAGCTCGAGGCGGCGCTCGGCGTGCGCCTGCTGCAGCGCTCGACGCGCAAGCTCGCGCTGACCGAGGCGGGAGAACTGTTCTACCAGCATTGCCAGGCGATGCTCGCCGAAGCGCAGGCCGCGATGAACGCGGTGCAGCAGTTGCGCGCGTCGCCGCGCGGCTCGGTGCGTGTCAGCGTGCCCGTCACGCTGTCACAGACGATGTTATCGCGCATCCTGCCCGAATTCCTGCGTCGTTATCCCGAGGTGAAGGTGCACGTCCGCGTGACGAACCGCGTGATCGACCTGTTCGAGGATTCGGTCGACGTCGCGCTGCGAGTTCGCTCGGAGCCGCCGCAGAACGCCAACATCGTCGTGCGGCCGCTGTGGCGCACCGAGCAGATGCTGGTCGGCGCGCCGAGCCTGCTGAGCCAGAATGCGCCGCCGCTGGTGCCGGACGACCTGACTTACTTCGAGACGCTCGATACGCCGAGCGTCGACGGGCGGCATGTGTTCAACCTGATCGCGCCGGACGGTACGCGTCATGTGCACGAGCACGACCCGCGGCTCGTGACGGCCGACCTGATGACGATCCGCGAGGCCGTGCTCGACGGCCTCGGCATCGCGGCGCTGCCGGAGATGATGTACGGCAACGCGCTGCGCGCGGGCCAATTGTCGCCCGTGATGCCGGGCTGGACGCTGCCGGTGCCGCAACTGTATGCGGTGTTCGTGTCGCGGCAGGGGATGCCGCCCGCAGTGCGTGCGTTCGTCGACTACCTGGTCGAGAAGCTCGATCACGGCGCCTACAAGGAGCCGGGTTGCCCCGAGCGAGCAAAGAAGGAAGCGGCGGCCGATGCTTCGGCGACCTGAACACGACGCGCCCGACGAGGCAAATTTGTTTTGTCATTGAAGCGTCGCCGGCAATCGCAAGTTTCAATCGCCGGAACCTTGAATGCACGGGCGGGCGGGCCTATATTGAAATCCCATTTTCGTGAAGGAAGTTTCTGAGCGAAATCAGGTGGCCGCATATATTGTGAGCCAGATAGGGCAGAACGCGCAGTCCGTGCAGACCACGGTAGCCGCATTTGCGTTGCTCGAGGCGCAACCGATACCGCCGAAGAGCCCGCCGCCCGAAGGCGCCCGCGTGCGCATGAAAAAAGGCCTTCATCTGGCGATGAAGGCCTTTTACTTTGGGGACGCCCGGTTAGGGACGCCCGGTTAGGGACGCCCGGTTAGGGGCGGCCGGCGAGGTGCGAAGCGCGCGTGCGTTACTTCGCTTTCGCGCCCGGCTCCGTCACGAAGCCAAGCTTCGTCAGGCCGCCGGCCTGCGCATCCGACATCACTTCGGCCACATGCTCGTATGCAACCTTGCGGTCCGCACGCAGGTGCAACTCCGGCTGCGGCGTGCGTTTCGCCGCTTCCGCGATGCGTGCCTGCAACTGTTCGCGCGTGACCGTGTGGTCGTCCCACAGGATCGTGCCATCGCCCTGGATCGCGACGTCGACCGTCTGCGGTTTTTCGTCGACGGGCTGGCTGCTGGCGTGCGGCAGGTCGATCTTCACCGCATGCTGCATCGCCGGGATCGTCACGAGGAAAATGATAAGGAGTACGAGCATCACGTCGACGAGCGGCGTCATGTTGATCTCGCTCATCACGGCATCGTCGTCATCGTCGCTGAAACCGGTATTCATTGCCATGGTTCACCTCGCTTCAGCTGGCGCGCGTCGCGAGACGCAGGCCGTCGCGCGTCGACGACGATGCGAGGCTCGCGCCCGTCACGAAGTACGCGTGCAGGCCGTGTGCGAAGCGGCGCAACTTGCTGACGACACCCTTGTTCGCGCGGGTCAGTGCATTGTAGCCGAGCACGGCCGGGATCGCGACGAACAGGCCGAAGGCCGTCATGATCAGCGATTCGCCGACCGGGCCCGCGACCTGGTCGATCGACGTCTGGCCGGTTGCGCCGATCGCGAGCAGTGCGTGGTAGATCCCCCAGACCGTGCCGAACAGGCCGACGAACGGTGCCGTGCTGCCGATCGATGCGAGGATCGCGAGACCGCTTTGCATGTGCGAGATGCCTTCGTCCATCGTGTCCTTCAGGCAGCGCGTGACCCAGTCCGACACGTCCATGCGATCGTGCAGGTGCGGTTGGGTCTGGTGGTGGTGATCGGCGGCTTCCTTGCCCGACAGCGCGAGTGCGAGGAACGGGTTGTCGTTCGGCGTCGATGCGGCGAGGCCGAGCTTCTTGACACCGTCGTCGAAATTGTCCGAATGCCAGAACGCCTGTTCGGCGTTCTTCGTGAGGCGGTTCAGGCGAATCACGTTCCAGCCCTTGATGACGATCACGATCCACGACAGGACCGACATCACGAGCAGCGTGATCGCGATGGCGCGCGTGACGAAATCACCTTGCGCCCAGACGTGCGCGATACCGTAGCTTTGCATTTTTTGTTTCCTTTGAATCTTCCGGATGAGGCAGGTTAGTCGGTGAGCCCGAAGCTGTAGGGCTGTGTGCGGGCGGCGCGGATCGCCTGGCCGTTCTCGATGTACGGACGGCAGGTGGTCGAACGCATCGCGTCGAGTGCGGCATCGTCGAGGCGCGGGTAGCCGCTGCTCTTCTGCAGATCGATGCTTTCGATCTTGCCGGTCACGCCGACGACGAAGTGAACGTAGGCCGTACCCGATTCGCCGCGGCGGCGCGACATCGACGGGTAGTCAGGCTTCACGAAGTTGCATTGGAGCGTCGGCACGTTCTTCGGCGCGCTGACTTGCATCGTCTCGCGAGCCGGGCCGGGCGCGGCAGCCGGTGCTGCGGGAGCGGGCGCGGCCGGAGCGGGCGTCGGATCGGCGGCTGCCGGAGCGGGTGTCGGCGACGGGGCCGGCGATTGCGTAACCGGCTGAGGTGTCGGCTTTGCCGCTTTCGGCACCGGCTTCGGCTCGACCTTCGGCTTCACGCGCGGCACCGGTTTCGGCGGCGCGGGCTGCGGGATCGATTCGGCCGCGACCTGCTGGGCGACCGGTGCAGGCGTGATGAGTTGCGCGCTGATCGTCTGGACCTCGACCGATTTCGGCGGCGGCGCGTTGCGATGCAGCCAGGCGGCCGTCAGCATGACCGCGTGTGCGGCAAGCACGCCGACCGCGACGGCGATCACTCGGGGATTCATACGTGGTGCAGCCGGCAAGACGCCGGCAGGAGCGGAATGCGAAGCCTGCATGTTAGCTTGAAAGAACGATGTCGCACCCGGGGCGCGGCGGGTGAATCGGCATCACTTGCGGAAGATCAGCAGCGAGATGCAAACGGTGGTCACGAATCCGATCAGCAATTCCATCACAGGCTCCTTGGCAGGTAAGCCGCTGGCTCGCGCAGACGGTGGCTTGCTGACGGTCAAAACAAAAAATGCGGCCGGGGCCGCATGCGCACACTCGGTGCCGGTCAGGCTGCCTTGCGTTCGTAGAACGTGACCGGGATCGGGTGAGCGTGATGCTCGACACTGCACCGGCTCGCGCAGACGCCTTGCTCGGCCATGAGGTCGCGTACGGACTCCTCGCACTTGCCGCAGCACGTGGCCACGCCGAGCTCGAACTGGAGTTCATCGAAAGAGTTCGCGCCCTCCGCGAGGGACGCGCGAATCTTGCGATCGGAAACAGACTTGCACACGCAGACGATCATGATGAGTTGCGATAGCTAACGGTAATGCGAATTATTATCATTAATTTTGCTGGCGTTGACAAGTCTGGGTCGGGCTTTTTTTAAGGTCATCGGACCCTTGAAACGGCGGGGGCGGCGCAGCCGCGTCGGGAGAGGGCGTGCCGGCCCGCGTCAGGCGGTCGCGCAAGCGCGCGCGTTCGGCGAGGAAATGGTGACGGATTCGACCGGCGCATCGAGGCCGAGCAGCGTCGACGCGAGTGCCTGCAACTGCCGGCCGTCGCCGGTCGAGCAGAAGCGGGGCGACGCGGCGGGCGTGCCGTCGGGCGCACGCAGGCCGTGCTGGTCGAGCACGCGCGCGAGCTGGAGCGCGATCGCGTCGCTCGTGTCGATGATCGCCATGCGGTCGCCGACAATGTCACGAATCGTTGCGGTGAGAAACGGATAGTGCGTGCAGCCGAGGACGACCGTATCGGCGCCGTCGTCCAGCATCGGTTGCAGATAGCTGTCCAGCAGCGCGCGCAGCGCGGGCGAACCCGTGTCGCCGCTCTCGATTGCCTGCACGAGCCCGTGGCCCGGCTGGCAGATGAAGCGGCAGCCGGCGCCGTGACGTTCGAGCAGCGCCTGGAAGCGCGCGCTGCGCAGCGTCGCCTGGGTGGCGAGCACGCCGGCGACGCCGCTCGCGGACTGCTGGACGGCCGGCTTGATGCCCGGCTCGACGCCGACGAGCGGGATTGCGAGATGCTCGCGTACCGCCGCGATCGACTGGGCGGTCGCCGTATTGCATGCGACGACGAGCGCCTTCGCGCCCTGCCGGACAAACCATTCGCCGATCGCGAGCGTGCGCTCGGTGATGAATGCGTCGTCGCGTTCGCCGTACGGGATGTAGCGCGTATCGGCCGTATAGACGAACGATTCGCCGGGCAGGTGTGCACGCACGGCGCGCAGCACCGACAGGCCGCCAAGCCCCGAATCGAAAATTCCGACAGGGGCGGCGGCGTGCATCGCGGGAGCGGCTGGCTGGTTCGTCATCGTCATGCGGACGGTGCGGTGGCGGGCGGGGGGATTACTCGGCCGAACCCATCATCGATTGCTGGTAGTTCTGCAGGCCGACCTTGCCGATCAGGTCGATTTGCGTTTCCAGCCAGTCGATGTGCTCTTCGGTGTCGTCGAGGATCTTTTCGAAAATCTCGCGCGACACATAGTCGCGAACCGATTCGCAGTAGGCGATCGCTTCCTTGCACGTGGTCTGCGAGATCTGCTCGAGCTTCAGGTCGCACTTCAGGATTTCTTCGGTTTCCTCGCCGACGAGCAGCTTGTGCAGGTCCTGCAGGTTCGGCAGGCCGTCGAGCATGAACACGCGCTCGATCAGCCAGTCGGCGTGCTTCATTTCGCCGATCGACTCGTCGTACTCGTGCTTGCCGAGCTTGTCGAGGCCCCAGTGCTTGTACATGCGCGCATGCAGGAAGTACTGGTTGATCGCCGTGAGTTCATTCTTCAGTTGGGCGTTCAGATATTCGATGACTTTCTTGTCGCCTTGCATGGCTGTTCCTTGTTCAGTGGGGCTTCAGAAACCGAACGATAATCGCTCGAACGAGAAAAGCCAAGCCTCGAAGCCTTGTCGGGCCTGCCTTTTGCGTGTAATGAGAATCAGCCTCGAGCAATCGGCTGCACGCAATAACGAGAACGAGAAGCAAAAAGGCCGAACTCCCGTCCGGCCTTTCGTGCGATCGCGCTTAAGCGGCTGCGACCGGGATTTTGCCGATCTTCGCCTGCCACTCCTTCGGACCGGTCTGGTGCACCGACGTGCCCGACGAATCGACGGCAACCGTCACCGGCATGTCCTGCACGTCGAACTCGTAGATCGCTTCCATGCCGAGGTCTTCGAACGCGAGCACCTTCGCGCCGCGGATCGCCTTCGACACGAGGTAGGCCGCGCCGCCGACCGCCATCAGGTAGGCCGCCTTGTGCTTCTTGATCGCGTCGATCGCGACCGGGCCGCGCTCGGCCTTGCCGACCATCGAGATCAGGCCCGTTTGCGCGAGCATCGTCTCGGTGAACTTGTCCATGCGCGTGGCCGTCGTCGGGCCAGCCGGGCCGACCACTTCGTCGCGCACCGGATCGACCGGGCCGACGTAGTAGATCACGCGGTTCGTGAAGTCGACCGGCAGCTTCTCGCCCTTCGCGAGCATGTCGGCGATGCGCTTGTGCGCGGCGTCGCGGCCGGTGAGCATCTTGCCCGACAGCAGCAGCGTCTGGCCCGGCGTCCAGCTCGCGACTTCTTCCGGCGTCAGCGTGTTCAGGTCGACGCGCTTGCTGGTTTCCGTGTTCGGTTCCCACTGGACCTTCGGCCAGGCGTCGAGCGACGGCGCTTCAAGCTTGGCCGGGCCCGAGCCGTCAAGCACGAAGTGCGCGTGGCGCGTGGCCGCGCAGTTCGGGATCAGCGCGACCGGCTTCGATGCCGCGTGCGTGGGTGCGGCCATGATCTTCACGTCGAGCACGGTCGCGAGGCCGCCGAGGCCCTGCGCGCCGATGCCGAGCGCGTTGACCTTCTCGTGCAGCTCGACGCGCAGTTCCTCGACCCAGTCCTTCGGGCCGCGCGCGATGATTTCCTGGATGTCGATCGGCTCCATCAGCGATTCCTTCGCCATCAGCATCGCCTTCTCGGCGGTGCCGCCGATGCCGATCCCGAGCATGCCGGGCGGGCACCAGCCCGCGCCCATCGTCGGGACCGTCTTCAGCACCCAGTCGACGATCGAGTCGGACGGGTTCAGCATCACGAACTTCGACTTGTTCTCCGAGCCGCCGCCCTTCGCCGCGACCTGCACGTCGACCTTGTCGCCCGGCACGATCTCGTAGTGGATCACGGCCGGCGTGTTGTCCTTCGTGTTCTTGCGGGCACCTTCCGGCGGGTTGACGATCGACGCGCGCAGCACGTTGTCCGGGTGCGTGTAACCGCGGCGCACGCCTTCGTTGATCATGTCGGTGAGGCCCATCGTCGCGCCGTCCCAGCGCACGTCCATGCCGACCTTCACGAAGATCGTGACGATGCCGGTGTCCTGGCAGATCGGGCGCTTGCCTTCTGCGCACATGCGGCTGTTCGTGAGGATCTGCGCGATCGCGTCCTTCGCGGCCGGGCTCTCTTCCAGCTCGTACGCGCGGCCGAGTGCCTGGATGTAGTCGAGCGGGTGGTAGTAGCTGATGTACTGCAGCGAATCCGCGATGCTCTGGATCAGGTCTTCCTGTTTGATGACGGTCATGGCTGAGACTCTGTGAGGACAGTGGGGAATGCGTTTTATGCGTTGACGGCTGCTTCGGCCGGTTTGCGGGACGCGGCCGCGGCGGGCGCATGCGTCTCGTGGAAATGGGCCGGGTGCGTGTGGGTCGTCAGGCGGTCGACCCACGCCATCACGAGCGCCGACACGAGGAACGACACGTGGATGATCACCTGCCACATGATCGCGTGCGTCGTGTGCTGGTCGGGGTTGATGAACGTTTTCAGCAGGTGGATCGACGAAATGCTGATCAGCGCCATCGACAGCTTGACCTTCAGCACGCCCGCATTCACGTGGTCGAGCCATTCGGGCTCGTCGGGGTGGCCCTCGATGCCGAGGCGCGACACGAACGTTTCGTAACCGCCGACGATCACCATGATCAGCAGGTTCGAGATCATCACCACGTCGATCAGGCCGAGCACCGCGAGCATCACGCTGACTTCGTCGAGGCCGGCCGCATGCGACAGCAGGTGCCAGACTTCCTTCAGGAACAGGAACACGTAGACGGCCTGCGCGACGATCAGGCCGAGGTAAAGCGGAACCTGGAGCCAGCGGCTCATGAAAATCAGCGCGGGAAGCGGGCGAAGCGAGCGACGGGCGGGGTGGCCGGGCGAATGCGGGGCGGACATGATGGCGGTGCGGGCGCGGTGCGCAGGTATCGGGGGTAATCTTGAAAAGGCGCGCTATTGTAACGCGTCGGCCGGCGCGACTGCAGCGACGCGCCGGCACTGGCGGGGACCGATCAGGATGCGGCCGCCGGCACGTGCTTCACGCGCAGGCTCGCGAGCACGATGCCGGCGACGACGCACGCGAGCGCGATGCCGTGCGCGAGCGTCGGGCGCTCGCCGAGGAATGCGATCCCGTACGCGGCCGCGGCGATCGGCAGTACCGCGCTGAACACGCCGGCGAGGCTGCCCGGCACGTGCCGGATGCCTTTCATCCACAACCAGAACGAGAAGATGCTGGCCGACAGGCCATACCAGACGATGAGGGCCCACGTGCCGGCCGGCACGCTTGCGTAATCGAAATGCCACAGCGCCGTCGCGCCGAGCGGCAGCATCAGGAACAGGCCGAACAGGTGCGTGTACGCGCAGATGTCGATCGGCGCGAGCGTCTGCGTGAGCCGGCGCGACAGGATCACGTAGATCGATTCGCAGCACACCGCGCCGAGGATCAGCAGGTTGCCGGTCAGCGAGCCGGACGCGTCGCCATGGGCGCCGTGCGCGGCCGTGCTGCCGTTGGCGAGATTGATCGTCACGACGCCGGCGATCGCGAGCGCGATCGACACGAGCGCACGGCCGTTCGGTTTTTCACGCAGGATCAGCCACGCGAACAGTGCGACGATCGCCGGGATCGTGCTCGTGATGACGCCGGCCGCCACCGCGCTCGTGCGCTGCACGCCGTTGAGCATCAGCAGCGTGAACATGAAGGTGCCGAAGAACGCCTGCAGGAACAGGTTCAGCCACTCGCCGCGCTTGACCGCGCGCATCTTCACGGGGCTGAACAGCGGCCACAGCACGGCGATCGCGATCACGAAGCGCAGCGTGGCGAGGATGGCGACGGGAACGAATGCAACGATGGATTTACCGATACCGACGTTGCTGCCGACGAACAGCATCGACAGGATGAGGAAGAGGGCGTAGCGATTCAAGCTGGAATCCGGGGGGCGAGTTCAGTTAGGATTGTAGGGTCGCGGTCGTTACAGCGCAAAGCGCCGCCCGGCGTGCGAAACGGCCATGCCGCGTAAGTGACGGGTAAGTTGGAGCGCTTATCGTGGAAACTGCCGCGCCGCACGTTCATCGTTGCGTGACGTGGTGCGGTGCAGCATCGCGCGCAGCCTTCGCGGCCGCGTGCGGGTGGTGGGAGACAGCGGCGCGGATGCGCCGGCCAAGACGCGCGGCGCGCACGATCGCGCTGCCATGCAGAGGATTCATGTTCACCAAGGGGTTGTCGATGTCTGCGATTGAATCGGTTCTTCACGAAACCCGCCAGTTTGCGCCGCCCGCGGCGCTCGAGCAGGCGGCGGCCATTTCCGGCATGCCGGCCTATCGCGCGCTCGTCGCCGAGGCCGAGCGCGATTACGAAGGCTTCTGGGCGCGTCTCGCGCGCGAGGGCCTCGCGTGGCGCAAGCCGTTCACCAAGGTGCTCGACGAGAGCAACGCGCCGTTCTACAAATGGTTCGACGACGGCGAGCTGAACGCGTCGTACAACTGCCTCGACCGTCACGTCGAAGCCGGCAACGGCGAGCGCGTCGCGGTAATCTTCGAAGCCGACGACGGCACCGTCACGCGCGTCACCTATGCCGATCTGCTCGCGCGCGTGTCGCGCTTCGCGAATGCGCTGAAGCAACGCGGCATCGGCAAGGGCGATCGCGTCGTCATCTATATCCCGATGTCGATCGAAGGCATCGTCGCGATGCAGGCCTGCGCGCGCATCGGCGCGACGCACTCGGTCGTGTTCGGCGGCTTCTCCGCGAAATCGCTGAACGAGCGGCTCGTCGACGTCGGCGCGGTCGCGCTCGTCACCGCCGACGAGCAGGCGCGCGGCGGCAAGACGCTGCCGCTCAAGAGCATCGCCGATGAAGCGATCGCAATGGGCGGCTGCGAAGCCGTGAAGAGCGTGATCGTCTATCGCCGCACCGGCGGCAAGATCGACTGGCATGCGGGCCGCGACCTGTGGATGCACGAGATCGTGGACGGCGAGTCCGACCGCTGCGAGCCGGAATGGGTCGGCGCCGAGCATCCGCTGTTCATCCTGTATACGTCGGGCTCGACCGGCAAGCCGAAGGGCGTGCAGCACAGCACCGGCGGCTACCTGCTGTGGGCCGCGCAGACGATGAAATGGACCTTCGACTGGAAACCGACCGACGTGTTCTGGTGCACGGCCGACATCGGCTGGGTCACCGGCCATACGTACATCACGTACGGCCCGCTCGCGTGCGGCGGCACGCAGGTCGTGTTCGAAGGCGTGCCGACCTATCCGGACGCGGGCCGTTTCTGGAAGATGATCGGCGACCACAAGGTCAGCGTGTTCTACACCGCGCCGACCGCGATCCGTTCGCTGATCAAGGCGGCCGACGCCGACGACAAGGTGCATCCGAAGAGCCATGACCTGTCGAGCCTGCGCATCATCGGCACGGTCGGCGAGCCGATCAACCCGGAAGCGTGGATGTGGTATCACAAGCACGTCGGCCAGGAGCGCTGCCCGATCGTCGATACGTGGTGGCAGACCGAGACGGGCGGCCACATGATCACGCCGCTGCCGGGCGCGACGCCGACCGTGCCCGGTTCGTGCACGCTGCCGCTGCCGGGCATCATGGCGGCGGTGGTCGACGAGACGGGCCAGGACGTGCCGAACGGGCAAGGCGGCATCCTCGTCGTCAAGCGCCCGTGGCCCGCGATGATCCGCACGATCTGGGGCGATCCGGAGCGTTTCAAGAAGAGTTACTACCCGGAAGAGCTCGGCGGCACGCTCTATCTGGCCGGCGACGGCACCGTGCGCGACAAGGACACCGGCTACTTCACGATCATGGGCCGGATCGACGACGTGCTGAACGTGTCGGGCCACCGGCTCGGCACGATGGAGATCGAGTCGGCGCTGGTGTCGCACGAGCTCGTTGCGGAGGCGGCCGTGGTCGGCCGGCCGGACGACACGACGGGCGAGGCGGTGGTCGCGTTCGTGGTTCTGAAGCGTTCGCGCCCGGAGGGCGAGGAAGCGGCGGCGCTCGCGAAGACGCTGCGCGACTGGGTCGGCAAGCAGATCGGGCCGATCGCGAAGCCGAAGGACATCCGTTTCGGCGACAACCTGCCGAAGACGCGCTCGGGCAAGATCATGCGGCGCCTGCTGCGCTCGCTCGCGAAGGGCGAGGCGATCACGCAGGACACGTCCACGCTCGAGAATCCGGCCATTCTCGATCAGCTCGCCGAAGTGCGCTGATCTCACCTGTCGTGCGCCACGCGCGCATGAGCCCCTGCGCGGCAATCCCGATTGTCCGCGCAGGGGCTTTTTGCTAAATAACGGCATGACCGTTCCGACCCGTCCGGCGCCTGTCGCGCCGCCGCCCGTTCCCGAGCCGCTCGCGCGCGCCCACGCGCGCTACTGGCGTTTCAACGTCGCGTTGATCGCGGTGCTGATGGCGGTCGGTTTCTCGGTGTCGTTCATCGTGCCGTTCTTCGGGCCCGCGCTCGCCGGGGTCCGGTTCGCCGGCTTCAGCCTGCCGTTCTATGTCGGCGCGCAGGGCGCGATTCTCGTGTATCTCGTGCTGATCGTCGTCTACATCGGGCTGATGCAACGCGCGGACCGCACGCTGCGCCGCGCGTACGACGACCATGCGGCACGCACCGGCAATGCGCACGGCGGGCGCTGATTCATGCTGACGCATCGACTGATACGCGCATACGCGCTCTACACGCTGGGTTTTCTCGGGTTCGTGCTGCTGATGTGGCGGATCGAGCGTGCAACCGGCTCCGGTGTCTGGATCGGCTATGTGTTCCTGTTCGTGCCGATCGCCGTGTATGCGGTGATCGGGCTGCTGTCGCGCACGTCCGATCTCGTCGAGTACTACGTGGCCGGGCGGCGCGTGCCTTCCGCGTTCAACGGGATGGCGACGGCGGCCGACTGGCTGTCGGCCGCGTCGTTCATCGGCCTGGCCGGATCGCTGTACTCAACCGGCTACGACGCGCTGGCGTACGTGATGGGCTGGACGGGTGGGTTCTGCCTCGTCGCGTTCCTGCTCGCGCCTTATGTGCGCAAGCTCGCGCGCTACACGATTCCCGACTTTCTCGGCACGCGCTTTTCGAGCACGGCTGTGCGCGCGCTGGCGGCCGGTGCGGCGATCCTGTGTTCGTTCGTGTATCTGGTCGCGCAGATCCAGGGGATCGGCTTGATCGCGACGCGCTTCATCGGCGTCGATTTCGCGATCGGGATCTTCTGCGGGCTCGCGGGGATTCTCGTGTGTTCGTTTCTCGGCGGGATGCGCGCGGTCACGTGGACGCAGGTCGCGCAGTACATCATCCTGATCAGCGCGATCCTGATTCCGGTGTCGCTGATCGCGATGAAGAACGGGCTCGGCCCCGTGCCGCAGTTCAATTACGGCAAGCTGATGGAGCGTGTCGCGGCGCGCGAGGCGCAGGTGCGCGATGCGGCCGACGAGCAGCAGGTGCGTGACGCGTATCGGCGGCAGGCCGCGGACATTCAGACGCGGCTCGACCGGTTGCCGGCGTCCTATGCGGACGCGCGCCGGCATCTCGTTGACCAGCTCGCCGACTTGCGGCGCCATAACGGGCCGCTGCGCGAGATCAGCCAGCGCGAGCGCGAGTTGGCCGACTTCCCGCGCGATCCGGCGGCGGCGCGCGTCGCGTGGACGCAGGCGCGCGACGATCTGCTGGCCCGTGCCGAGCCGCCCGTGCCGATGCACGAGCCGTTTCCCGCCGCGAGCGACGACGAACGCAAGCCGCGCGAGCGGAATTTCCTCGCGCTGCTGCTGTGCCTGTCGCTCGGCACCGCGAGCCTGCCGCATATCCTGACGCGCTACAACACGACCACGTCGGTCGCGTCGGCGCGACGCTCGGTCGGCTGGACGCTGTTCTTCATCGCGCTGTTCTACCTGAGCGTGCCGGTGCTCGCGGTGCTGATCAAGTACGAGATCCTTGCGAACCTCGTCGGGCGGCCGTTCGCCGAATTGCCGGCGTGGGTCATGCAATGGCATCACTTCGAACCCGATCTGATCAGTGTCGTCGAGGTGATTCGCGACGGCATCGTGCACTGGTCGGAAATCCAGATGCAGCCGGACATGGTCGTGCTGGCCGCGCCGGAGATCGCCGGGCTGCCGTATGTCGTGTCGGGACTGATCGCGGCCGGCGCGCTTGCCGCGGCGCTGTCGACTGCGGACGGGCTGCTGCTGACGATCGCGAACGCGCTGTCGCATGACGTCTATTACTGCATGGTCGCGCCGGACGCGTCGAGCCAGCGACGCGTGACGATCTCGAAGGTGCTGCTGCTCGGCGTCGCGCTGTTCGCGTCGTATGTCGCGTCGCTCAATACGGGAAAGATCCTGTTTCTCGTCGGCGCTGCGTTCTCGCTGGCGGCATCGAGCTTCTTTCCGGTGCTCGTGCTCGGCGTGTTCTGGAAGCGCACGACGACGCGCGGCGCGATCGCCGGGATGGTGACGGGGCTCGCGGTGTGCGTGTACTACATCGTGTCGACCTATCCGTACTTCACGCAGCTGACGGGGTTCGCGGGGCGCACGTGGTTCGGGATCGAGCCGATCAGTTCGGGCGTGTTCGGCGTGCCGGCCGGGTTTGCGGTGGCAATTGCGGTGAGTCTGTGCGATCGGCGGCCGGATGAATATACGCGGGCGCTGGTGGATTACATTCGGCATCCGTGAGGGGGAGGGCGCGGGGAGGCCGGCGGGACGGAACGGTCGCATTGCCGCACGCGCCGACGATCAAGTAGATGGGTTCGTCCATCACGGCTTCGACGGCTTCGGGAAAGAGATATGGCCGAGTATGACTGATGAAAAGCATCGAACAAGCGCCAATGCTACTCGAGATATTGAACGAATCAGGCGACGTGGTTTGTGTTTGACGCTCGCCGGGTTCGCTACCTCGAATCCTGAACGGATATGACGCGCTCGACGATATGGGCGAAGGTCTGGACGGAGGGGCGGATGGCTTCGACATCGAGCGCGCCGAACCCCAACAGAAATCCGTCACGAAATTTTGGATCGCCTTGATTGAACGTGTGAAGCCGGCGAAGGTAAATGCCCTGTTCGAGAGAACGCGATATGGTCGTGTCGAAGTCGACCAGATCGCGAATCCTGACAGTCATATGCAGACCCACCGCGTTTCGCGACGTCTCGAGTGCATCGCCAAAACTCTGATCCAGGCATCGGAGCAATTCCGAATGTCTTGCACCGTAGATATCGCGCATCCGCCGAATATGCTTCGCGAAATGCCCGTCGGCAATGAAGTCGGCCATCGCCGCCTGTAACGAAAGGTGCCCTGGCCTGTACAAGCGTAACGAAGCGGCTGCAAAGGAATCGACCAGATCGGGCGGAACGACGATATAGCTGAGCCTCATGCCGGGATACATGATCTTGCTGAACGTTCCCATCAAAATGACGCGATCGCTTTTATCGGCACCTTGAAGAGACGGAAGCGCGCGCTGGTCATATCGGAATTCACTGTCGTAGTCGTCTTCCAGCACGAATGCGTCCCACCGCTCGGCAGCCTCGCACAGCCGGGTGCGCCGTTCGTCCGACAATGTGACGCCCATCGGAAACTGATGCGATGGCGTCGTCACGATCAGGCGGGGCCGACGCACGCATCGTTCGATCTGTATGCCGTTGTGATCGACGGCAATAGCCTCCACATCCAGCCCATTGGCGCGCAACAGGATCGGTGTCGCCCAATGGCAAGGGTTCTCGACATAAGCCAGTTCACCCGCATCGGCCAGAATGCGCGAGCAAAGATCGATCGACTGATTGCTGCCCATGGTCACGATGATCTGCTCCGGGGTAGTTCGGACTGCTCGCGATATGCGCAAGTAATCGGACAGCGCGCGGCGCAACGGGAGATATCCCCCTGGATTGGAGTAGCCCATGAGATCCACGTGCTGCTCCCCGAGATAGCGATTCTGGATACGCCTCCATGTCTGATAAGGAAAGTGAGCCGTATCGCAGACCCCAGGCACGAACGCGCCGTTGCGCTCCTGAATGCCGGCGGGAGCGCGTATCAGTTGCTCCCCGCGTTCAGACAGCGTTCGTGCCGTCGACGCTCGGAGCGACGGCTTCGTCGATTGCGGCAGCGTGTCGGCGACAAGCGTGCCGCTCGTGGAGTCGGAACGAAGATAGCCGTCGGCCGAGAGCCTTTCATAAGACGTTACGACGGTTATCCGGGAAACCTCGAGTGCCGCTGCGAGCGTTCGCGACGACGGCAAACGCGTCGAGGCCTTCAGCGTGCCGTCGGATATCGCGTCTCGGATCGCGTTCGCGATCTGGACCTGTAGCGGTGCGGACCCGTCTCGACGAAGGCGGCTGATCAGGAGGTCGGCGAGCAGCGAGTCAGCCATTGGACCTATCGAACTTTCTGAATTGGACTCATAGCATCACCACGGGAACACGTACTGTCAAGGCCAACCTCTTTCCGTTTATTGGCGGTCCTATGCGAGTATCTCTGGGCAAGAATATTCTTCAGTTACATCGGGTGATAGGTCTGAGCATTGGCCTGTTCGTCGTCATGGTGGCGATGACGGGCGCGGGCATGCTATTTCGTGCGCAGCTCGAACCGGTCGTCTACCCTGGTCTGCTCAAAGTTCAGACGTGTAACGCGCGCCTGCCGCTTGATACGTTGATCGCCAATGCCCGCGCTTCCAATCCGGCAGCAGGCCGGCCAAAGCAACTCCGCATATACGGTGACGCGGATTCCAGCACACGTATTCTCCTTGGCGACAACCGGTGGTACTACGTAAATCCATGCACCGGCAAAGTCCTCGGAAGCGAGGATCGTTACGGCGGCCTGTTCGGTGCGATGGCTGCCCTCCACAGTTTTCATTTCCTGAAAAATGGAAGCGTTGTCGCAGGATCGCTTGCGCTGACATTTGCGTTCGTCCTCGTCGTTGGCGGCCTGGCGGTGTGGATTCCGGAGACGCTGCGCAAACGCAGGCGAGCCGACGCGACCGCGGTCAACCTTCCCGTTCGTGCGCGCCGGCTCAACCTGCACAAACGGCTCGGCGGCTATGTCAGCGTCATCCTGCTTGCGTGTGCGCTCACCGGTGCCTTGCAGTCGTTCCAGTTCGTGAGGGACGCGCTCTATGCACTGACGGCCTCCATGCCCCCCACGCCGTCCCCCAAACTGGTCGTACAGTCCACTACGCCCGGTTTGCCCGTGGAGGAACTGTGGCAACGAGCACAGGCTCTGGTGCCGAAGCCGGAATATGCCCGCATTCACTACCCAGCCAATCCCGGGGATGCTTTCAACGTCGACCTCGTCGCACGCGACGCACCGCATATCAATGCATTTTCCTATGCAAGTCTCGATACGAGAACGGGCAAGGTATTGCGGTTTACTTCCTATTCCGATAACAGCTTAGGTCATCGAATTTACCTGACGGCGCTTGCACTGCATTACGGATGGCTGAGCGGCGGGTTTTTGCAAGTGCTGCAACTCATCGGCGTACTCTCGGTGCCGGTCCTGGCTTACATCGGCATCGGAAGCTATCTGCGCGGAAAACGCAAACGGCCTGAATCGGCGCTCGCGTCGGCGCCCGCGGCTCAACAGACGACGCTCACGTTGAAAGTGGCCAGGAAAACAGCCGAGGCGGAGAACGTTCAATCGTTCGAACTCGTCGACCCTGCCGGAAAACCGCTGCCGCCATTTACGGCCGGCTCCCACATCGATGTTCATGTACCCGGTGGAAAGGTGCGTCAATACTCGTTGTGCAATTCCTCAGCGGAGAGGCATCGTTATCTGATTGCCGTCATGCTGGCCGAATCGACGCGCGGCGGATCGAAGGCCATGCATGAGCGGCTCGGCGAAGGGGACTTGATCGAAGTCGGCCTGCCTAAAAATTTCTTCCCGCTCGTGGAAACCGCGAAGCGCTCCGTGCTTGTCGCGGGCGGTATCGGTATCACGCCGATCCTGAGCATGTCGGAACACCTGGCTGATGTGGGAGCCGATTTCGACATGCACTACTTTGCGCGCTCCGCGTCTCGCGCTGCCTTTGTCGAGCGCATCCAGCGTTCGACATTCGCCCACCGCGCTTTCTTTCACTTCACGCAAGACGAGCAACAGCAGCGGCTGGACCTGGCCGGATTTTTCGACAGTCACGATACCGAAACGCACCTGTACGTATGCGGCGGTGAAGCATTCATGAATGCGGTCATCAACGCAGCATTGGGAAAGGGGTGGCGCGAAGACCGAATACACCGGGAGTACTTCAGCGCAGAGCAGAGGGAATGTGACGGAAATTTCGAATTCGATGTCGTGATCGCAAGCACGGGCAAGACGATTCGGATACCAGAAGACAAGACCGTCATGGTGGCTTTGGCCGATTGCGGAATCCATATTCAGGCGTCGTGCGAACAAGGCGTCTGCGGCACCTGCGTGACGCGTGTGCTGGATGGCGAACCGCAACATCGCGACTTGTTTCTCTCCGATGACGAGAGAAAAAGAAACGACCTCTTCACTCCCTGCTGCTCGCGCGCCAATAGCCGGACGCTGGTACTCGATCTTTAAGTGAAACGACCGGCGGCGCCGGTAAAACCATAAACAAATTTCTGATTGGAGAGGCCGTTGGCGCGATCGAGGATCGCACTCTCGGCTTGGCATGCGCTCGTCAAGCGCAGGTGCGAGCTATTTGCAGCGTTGCTGAGACTGCACGGCGCATCGCCTTCATGGCCAATGAGATCGACAGGAATCGACCGTTTTTTTTCAACCACTGGATGGAGATACAAATGAAGATCCCGACAAAGCTGGCCGTCGTGGCAAGCCTGCTCGCAGGCATGGGCACGAGCAGCCTCGCGCAGGCCCATGGCATCTGGTTCGCGCAGCGCTCGAACCAACTGGCGTTGGTCTACGGCATCGGCGCCGACGACCTGGACATGATCAAGCGGCAGTCCAAGGTAAAGAGCGTCACCGCCTACGACGAACAAGGCAAGGAGGTTTCCACGCAACTCACGGCCAGTGGCCCGCTGCTCGTAGTGAATACCGACAACCAGCCGGCAATCGTTGCCGGCGTGTTGGACAACGGCCTGTGGAGCAAGACGACGGACGGCAAGTGGTACAACAAGGGCAAGGATGAAGTGCCCAACGCCGAGATCAGCTTGCACACGTTCAAGTACGCGGTGCATCTGCGTCGCCCTCTGCATGGGGCGATGCCGATACTGCCAGGGCAGAAGCTGCAGATCGTGCCGGTCGGCAATCAACTGCCGGATCGGATGGGCCAGCCGCTCACGGTTCGGGTGCTGTATGACGGCAAGCCCGCAGCGGGCGTCGAGGTGCAGCCAGACCTTCTCAACGATCCAGACTCCGAACCGCTTAAGACGGGAGCCGACGGCAACGTGACGATTCCGGTGCGCAACCAGGGTTTGAACGTCGTCGTTGCGAAATTCGACTCGCCGTCGTCGGAACCCGCGAAGACGAACAGCGACGAGCACGAGGCCACGCTGTCTTTCGTGCTGCCGCATTTGCCGGAGTGATCGACCGGACCGCCATCTGCTGGTCGCCTGCAACGATGATTGCCGGCGTTCTCTTCGTTCCCGAAAGCGCTGCCTGCCACGCATGAAGGACATTGTTTCAACTGCCTTTATTCACCCATACCGCATTCACATGAAAAAGTCTCTGATTGCAGCGGTCCTGCTAGCCTCGGTCGCATGTACGGCACGTGCCCAGAGCAGCGTTACGCTCTACGGCTTGATTGACGTCGGGATCAACTATGCGAACAACATTGGCGGTCATAGCCAGTATTCAATGGGCGCGGGCAATCTCGCCGGCAATCGCTGGGGGATGCGTGGTTCCGAGGATCTCGGCGGCGGCCTGAAAACGATTTTCGTGCTGGAGAATGGATTTAGTATTGCGAACGGAAGGCTTGGCCAAGGGGGAGACGAATTCGGGCGACATGCGTATGTCGGCCTGTCGTCATCGAACATGGGTACCGTTACGTTCGGCCGTCAATATGATCCGATTACCGACCTGATCTACATGTTCGTCGCGGCTCAGACTTGGGCCGGATACGCGAGCGCCCATCCTGGCGATGTAGACAACACCGATGGCAGCAACCACATCAACAATGCGATCAAGTTCACCAGCGTGTCGTATGGTGGATTCACATTCGAGGGCGCCTACAGCTTCGGCGGTATCGCTGGAAAATTCAACCAGAATCAGATCTGGTCGGTCGCGGCGAACTATGTTCGGGGGCCGCTCACACTTGGGGCCGCCTTCGCCGATGCACGGGATCCCAACTTCTCCTACTTCGGCAATAACGCGGCTTCAAGCGCTACCGGGTCCAATATGGGCGCAAGTCGTGTGTATTCGGGCTATGCGTCCGCGAAAAGACAGCAGATCTTCGTTGCGGGCGCTTCTTACGTCGTCGGTGCCGCGACCCTCGCTGTCGACTACAGCAACACGCAGTTCAAGAATATCGGGGCGTTGCCGGGTCTCCCGGCAACAGGCGCGGGTGGCGATGCACGATTCCACGACATTGAAGTCAACATCCTCTATCGCCTCACGCCTGCACTCCAGTTGGGCGTCGGCTACAACTTCTTGAAAGGCTATGGCGTCAACGGTGCGATTTACAATCAAGGTGCGATTGGCGTCGATTACTTTCTGTCGAAGCGGACGGATTTATACGCAAACGCGGTCTATCAGCACGCGTCGGGCACTGATTCGACAGGTGGGAGGGCGGTCGCCAACCTCAACGGCCTGACGGCTTCCACCACCCAGAGTCAAGCGGAAGTCGTTTTCGGCATTCGACATCGCTTTTAGCAATCTGCGTTCGAGGACTGAAACCTATTCGCACGTCGCGGGCACGATACGAGGTCGTGCCTGCGTCGTCGCACTGCATAGCGATCGTCTCGTCGAGCTTGCTGAACGACATGCATCATGCACTGGCCGAACCCGGTGGGCGAAACGAATACCTGCCGCTGCTTGGGTAGCCGATTCGTGAGCTTGAAAACAAAAAACCCCGCAAATCATTGATTTTGCGGGGTTTTCGCCAAGAATTCTGGCGGAGAGAGGGGGATTCGAACCCCCGATAGGCGATTAACCTATACACGCTTTCCAGGCGTGCGACTTAAACCACTCATCCATCTCTCCGGAAGACCGAGAGTATAGCAAACTCTGGCGGCGGCCCGCCACTCCCTTGCATGCACGTCAGAAATCCGTCGTCATCGACAGCCATACCGGCCGCGCATCTGCTCGTCACCGACTACGACTGCCCGTTCGAGGAAGCCGTCACGTTCACGCTCGTGTCGAAGGATCCGCTGAAGGTGCGCGCGCAGCGCGCGGTCGGCGCGATGTATGCGTCGTGCCATCTGGACGACATCACGTGGGCCGACGACCGGCATTTCAGCGCGACATTCGTGGATATCGACGGGCGGTGGGGTTTCACGAGTCGTGACCGATCCGTGCCGTTCATTCTGCCTCGGCTCGGCATGCATCGCGTACATGATCGGTAGTGTGCGATCGACTGCCGCGAGCGCCTCATGCGTGCGTGCGCACCATCTGAAATCCGCCGGAATCGGTGGTTTCATTTTTCTTTCGCATTGGTCAGACATGTAAGTTTCGGCGCGCGCTGATCTTGCATGGTCCGCGCGCATGGCGGCAGGAACGGCGATGTTCGGGCATCGCGTCCGCACGCAACATTACAAAATGAATGGAAAGTGAAAGAATTCCGTCCCTTGACGTAATGCAGCCGTGCCATTTATTGTCCGTCTGCCGCCCGTGAGAGAGCACGGCGGTTATCGCGGATGCGCGCCTCGCGCGCACGACAATACGTAGCAAAAAGCAGAAAAGGAAACGTGCTAGCCACATGAAGCCGCTATTCGACGACAAGAAATCCGATGCGGTCAGCGATCGTCCTTCCACCCCGTCTTTGTCACCCGTCGCCACACCTGTCGCCGCCGTCGTGCCGGCAGCGCAGCCGACGGAGCACGCGCGCCTGATCACCGTCGACGAGATCGATCAGCTCGGCGCGACGCAAGGCACGCGGATCGCCGCCTTTTCCCAGCAGATTCTCGCAAGCGTCCGCGCGTCCGACGCCGACCAGTTTGGCGACAAGCTCAACGAACTGATCGCGACCGCGAAAGGACTCGACCCGCGCGGCGCCGACAAGGGCGGGCTGCTCACGCAAGTCACGCGGCTGTTCCGCTCGACAAAGGAAAAGCTGCTGTCGCAATACGAGTCGGTGAGCAAGCGGATGGATACGCTCGTCGTCGAGCTCGAGAACCATGCGCAGCGCCAGAAGGCCGGCATCGACGAGCTCGAGCGGATGTACAACGACAACTACGCGCTGCACCAGGAGCTCGCGCAGTCGAAGGCGCACGGCGAAACGGCGCTCGCGACGCTGCGCGCGCATCTCGCGGCCGGCCGGCAGCCGGCGGACGACGCGTTCGCCGCGCAGCGCCTGCTCGACGTGAAGCGCACGGTCGACGCGCTCGAAAGCAAGCTCGACGACCTCGACCGCGCAATGCTGATGTCGAAGCAGCTCGCGCCGCAGATCCGGATGGAGCAGGACCAGAAACGTACGCTGACGTCGAAGTTCATGACGATCAAGACCGTGCTGATCCCCGCGTGGACCAACGCGTTCGCGCTCTATCTCGAGCAGCTCAGCACGAAGCGCGCGGCGGCGCTCGCGAACGCGACGTACGACGCGGCCGACGAGGCGATCCGCGCGCAGGCCGACCTGAACCGCCGGAACGCGCAGGAAGTCGCGAAGCTCGGCCAGCGCCCGGTGATCTCGACCGACACGTTCGAATATGCGCAGCAGCAGCTGTTCGGCGCATTCGACGACATCACGCAGATCATCGCCGACGGCAAGCGCCAGCGTGAGCAGGACGCGCCGCGCCTGCGCCAGCTCGAACAGGACCTGATCACCCGATTCGCTCCGAAGCATAATTAAGGAATACCGCATGATTACGCTTGAGAAACGCGCGGCAAAGGTCGCAATCGTCCTCGAAAAACGCCAGATCCTGAAGCCGCCCGTCGTGCGCGTCGGCGCGGCGCTCGACATCTCGGGCTCAGCCAAGCCGCTGTATCAGTCGGGCGTGATCCAGGACACGCACGACCGGATCCTCGGCATCGCGCTGAAGTTCGACGACAACGGCGAAGTCGACACGTGGACCTTCACCGAAGGCTACGACCGCCTGCCGACCGCGACGCCGGACAACTACGGCTCGTACATCTCCGATCACGTGCTCGAAGCCCGGATCGACAAGTGGGGCGGCACGCAGTACGCGCCGGTGATGAACGATATCGTCGACTTCTTCTTCCGCGCGCCGGAGCCGAAGCGCGAAGAAAAGCGCGGCTTCCTGAGCCGGCTGTTCGGCAGCGCGGACGAAGCGGCCGCGCCGGCCGCATCCGCACCGGTGAACGGCCATCTGCCCGCATGGGTGCTGTTCGTCACCGACGGGCAGAACCCGAAGAACGACCGCAAGCGGGTGCGCCAGTTGATGGCCGAGTCTCAGCACTTTCCGCTGTACTGGTCGCTCGTCGGCGTCGGCGATCCGAACGAATTCGGCTTTCTCGCGGAAGTCGCGGACGAAATGCCGAACGTCGGTTTCCTGCATCTCGAATCGCTCGATCTCAGCGATGAACAGATCTACGAACAGTTGATCACGCAGGAATTCTGCGACTGGGTGCGCGCGAAGTAAGCGCGGCCCGCATGCCCCTTTTTCAAAACTCGATTACCCCATCATGTTGAAAGACTTCAAGATCCCGCTGTCGCTCACGGTGCTCGCGCTGATCGCGGCCTATCTCCTCGGCGGCGTAAAGGACATGCTGATCGTCGCGGTCCTGTGTGTGCTCGAAATTTCGCTGTCGCTCGACAACGCGGTCGTCAACGCATCGGTGCTCAAGAACTGGTCGGAGAAGTGGCGCAACCGCTTCATGGTGTTCGGCCTGCCGGTTGCCGTGTTCGGCATGCGGCTCGTGTTCCCGCTGCTGATCGTCGCGGTGATCGGCCACATCGGAATGTGGGATGCGCTGACGCTCGCGATCGAATCGCCGGAGAAGTACGCGGCGATTCTGACCTCCGCGCATCACCAGGTGTCGGCGTTCGGCGGTGCGTTCCTGTTGATGGTGTTCTTCAAGTTCATGCTCGACACCGAGAAGGACGAGCACTGGATCGGTTTCCTCGAAGGCCCGATGCGCCATCTCGGCCGCATTACGGCGCTGGAAGTGGCGCTGACGCTCGCGATCGTGATCGTCGCGTCGTTCTACGTGCCGGCGGGCGAGCAAGTGAGCTTTCTGCTCGCGGGTGCGTTCGGCGTGATCAGCTTCGTGATTGCGCACGGCATCGGCGACCTGATCGGCGGTGAGGACACCGGCACGCGCGTGGTGCGCGAAGGCGTCGCGGGTTTCATGTATCTCGAAGTGCTCGATTCGTCGTTCAGCTTCGACGGCGTGATCGGCGCATTCGCGCTTTCGAACAACATCTTCCTGATCGCGCTTGGCCTCGGCGTCGGCGCGGCCTACATCCGGGAGATGACGCTCGTGCTGCTGAAGAAGGGTACGCTCGCGCAGTATCGCTTTCTGGAACACGGTGCGTTCTGGGCGATCGGTGCGCTCGCAACGATCATGTTCCTCGGCGTGAAGTTCGAGGTGCCCGAGGTCGTCACGGGCCTGATCGGCGCGGCGATGATCGCCGCGGCCGTGTGGTCGTCGATCGTCGTGCAACGCAAGGAAGACCGGACCGCGGTGGCGGTCAAGTAATACACGCGGCACGAAAACCATCAACGAGGGGCCGCGCACGGCGGCCCGGCATTGCCGCCGGCGCAACGGCGGTTCCAGCAGAAGAGGTTCAGATGATCAATTTGTCGAAAGGCGGTCGCGTCAACCTGTCGAAGGAAGCGCCCGGCACGCAGAAATTCCGCATCGGTCTCGGTTGGGACGCGAACGCGACGGACACGGGCACGGATTTCGATCTCGACGTGTCGGTGTTCCTGTGCAAGTACGATGCGCAGACCAATCCGAAGCTGATCTCGGATCAGCACTTCGTGTTCTACAACAGCGAAGTGCGCACGATGGACCGCGAAGAAACCTTCATCCAGCCGGGCGACGATTTCCCGAAGCGCGGGATGCCGGCGTCGAAGTGCATGGGCGTCGTGCATAGCGGCGACAACCGCACGGGCAGCGGCGGCGGCGACGACGAAGTGATTTTCATCGACATGACGAAGCTTGCTGCCGACGTTGAGGAGATCTCGGTGGTCGTGACGATCGACCAGGCCGAAGCGCGCCGCCAGAATTTCGGGCAGGTTCGCAACAGCTACATCCAGATCGCCGACGAGGTGTCGGGTACGGTGATCGCGAAGTATGCGCTCGAGGAAGACTTCTCGATGGAGACGTCGGTGCAGGTCGGCAGCTTCTATCGCCGCGACGGCCACTTCATGTTCAAGGCGGTCGGCGCCGGCTACAACCGCGGCCTCGGCGACTTCGTGCGCGCGTACGGCGGCGCGGTCTGACTGGCGGCAGCCCGGCGTGCGGGAAACCGCCGCGCCGGGCAGGATGCAGCGATGGCGAATCCGTCCGACGAGCCGAAGCGGCTCGAGTTCGATACGACGCCCGAGCGCACGCCCGGGCGTCTTGCGTTCGACGTGCCGCCCACGGCCGGTGCGCCGGCCGCGCGCGCGCCTGACCGTCCGGCGCCGCAGGCGCTCGACTTCGGGCCGACGCCCGGCAAGGCCGTGCGCGCGGCGCCCGCCGCTACGGTCGGCCGCGCGCTGTTCGGCGAAGCGAATCACCCGCTGCTGGAATCGTGCTTCCGCGCCGCGCAGGCCAGCTTCCCGAATCTCTATCCCGACTTCGCGCCGCGCATCGAGCGGCACATCCGGCAACTGGTGCCGCTCAAGCTCGCGACGGTCGCGACGATCGGCGACGGTGCGCTGGAGGCGGCGGGCAACCTCGTCGAAGCCGTCGCGGCGACGACGCGCGAATTCAACGAACTCGGCGCGGCCGACATGATGGCCGGCATGCTCGCGCAGGCGACGCGCAAGGCCGGCATGTTCGAACGCTGGTTCGGTGCGGCGTCGGGCCATGTCGACTACCGCGCGGCGCTCGGTGCGCTCAAGCAGTCGCTCGGCTTCTTTCCGCGTCGCACCGAGGAACTCGCCGCGAAGATCCGCCATGCGGAAGAAAACCTCGTGGTCGTGCTCGCGGCACTGAGTGCGGTGGCGGACGTCGTGCGCGTGCCGGACGATGCGGGCGTCGAGCGCACGCTGTTCGACCGTCGCAACATCGTCGGGCAGGCGGTCCAGCAGATCCGGATGCAGCCCGCGCAACTGCGCGGGCTCGACGAGCGCGTGACCGATCTGCTGTCACGCGCCGATCACCTGATGAATGTCGTGCTGCCCGCGGCACTGGCGGCGCGGCCGCAGCGATGAGCCAACGGCACGACGGCCACGTGCGTTTCGGCGCGCGTGGCCGCTGCCCGGGCCGCGCTTCGTCACGCCGTTTCGCGTGCATTGGCGCGAGTCTGCTATCTTCCCGGGCACCTCATCGCTTTCCCGCCGATCCTCCATGACTGACCGCATCGTCGCCGCATTCGATTTCGATGGCACCATCACGACCACCGACAGCTTCCGCCATTTCGTCCGCTACGCGGTCGGCACGCCGCGCTTCGCGTGGGCAGGGCTGCGCGCGCTGCCGTGGATTGTCGCGATGAAGGCCGGGTTGCTGTCGCGCGGCGACGCGAAGGCGAAGTTCGCGTGGTTCGCATTCGGGCCGGTTCGCGAGGACGCGCTCGACGCTCAGGCGCGCACGTTCGTCGACACGTATCTGCCGAACTTCGTGCGTCCGGAAATGCTCGAACGGATTCGCGAGCATCGGGCGCGCGGGCATGAAGTCGTGCTGGTCAGCGCGTCGCCGTCGCTGTATCTGGAGAAGTGGGCGAAGACGGCCGGTTTCGACGCCGTGCTCGCGACGCGGCTCGCGTTCGAACGCGGCGCCTTTGCCGGGCGGCTCGACGGCGAGAACTGCTGGGGGCCGCAGAAGGTCGTGCGGCTGAACGGGTGGTGGGGCAACCGGCCGCCGAAGCAGTTGTTCGCGTACGGCGACAGCCGCGGCGACAAGGAAATGGCCGAACTCGCGAACTGGTCATGGATCCGCGGGCAGGGAGCGATGCCGCCGATCGGCGAATGATGCGGCGCGCTGCCGGCGCCGGTATTACGCGTCGGCCTGCGCGTTGCGCGTGCCGTGAGACGCGCGACAAGCGCCCCAGCGATTCGCACGCGCAAACGTGCCGATGTCGTTGAAGCGCACACCGACTTCGCGCAGCGCCGCATGCGCGGTTCGCGCGGTGAGTTGCCGGATGTAGAACGGATCGCGCACGACGAAGTGATGGATCGCGTGCGTGCTGCCGAAATTGAAGCAGAACAGCTGGAACGGCACCATCCACCACGGGTTGAGCACCTGCGTCTGCTGGATCACGTTGCGCGAATCGATGTCGCCGAAGTAATGCATGTTCGAGCTGACGAAGTTGATGCAGAAGCTGCGCACGAAGTTCGGCGCGAGCCACACCACCGCGAGAAAATCGACGACGTTCATCGCGCGCTCGACGAGGGCCGGCACCGTCACCGCATAGCCGAACGCATGCAGTGCGAACAGTCCGACGTGATAGACGATGAACGCATGCCACAGCGCGTAGTACAGGTGACCGACCGGCATGTACGACGACACCTGTTCGACACGCAACTGCACTCGCTCGGCCGGATCCTGCACTGGCTGCGCGGCAACGTATTGCTTCACCTTGCGGCGCATCGCGGCCGGCCGCAGCACGACGGCGAGCATCCCGTCCGCGATCATCAGCAGGCGCTTCACGCCCCAGCGCTCGCCGTTGGTGATGCCGAATTCCTCGAGATCCGATTCGCCGCCCGACACCTTGTGATGATGCAGGTGCATGCGCCGTCGCGTCCACGGGTTGATCGTGCCGGGCCGCGTGAGCCAGCACAGCGTCATCATCAGGTGATAGGCCCACGGCGTCTTCTTGAAGTACATCAGGTGGATCAGGTCGTGCTCGAGTTCGTGGATCAGCGACGTGGCGAACGCGGCGAGCGGCAGCGCGACGTACCACGCGATCGTGCCGCGTGCATACAGCCACGCGATCGCGAGCATCGCGGCGACCGACACGGCCATCACGGTCGCGCCGACGAGGTTCTGGTTGTCGAGCAGCGGAAAGCGCGCGCGGATCGCATCGCTCGCGGCGTTGACCTCGCGGCGGACGTACGCGAGCTTGTCTGCGTCGTTGCGAAAGACGGTTCGTGCGGGTTGGCTCATCGACTGGAATCCGTGCGGAAAGAGTAGGGCAGCAGGGCGCAATGCCGATGTGACAAGCATAGGCGGGCGCCGCGCCGCACGCGAGGGCCGCCGGTGCCAATGATGGTGTCATTTCGGGTCACGATGGCCGACGAGCGGGCGCCCGACGGTGCGCCGCGCGGCTAGAGCACCGCCGCGGTGTCACTGCGGGCCAGCGGCGCTACAATCCGCCGAAACCGCTCCGGAGTCCGCCGCATGACCCTGTCCGTCCCGGATGCCGCGCGCCAGTTGAACAAGGCGACGGTGTCGTCCGCGTATGCGCTGTTCATGCTGATGCTGGCCGAGGAGCGCGGCATCGATGGCGGCCGCATTCTCGCCGGCTCGGGCGTCGAGCGCGAACGGCTCGCGCAGCCCGATGCGCGCATCACGCCGCTGCAGCAGGCGGCGATCGTGTTCAACCTGCTCGACGCGACCGACGATCCGTCGATCGCGATCGAGATCGGCCTGCGCAGCAGCCTGACGAAAGCGGGGCTGATCGGTTTCGGGCTGATGAGCTGCGCGACGCTTGGAGAGGCGATCGCGCTCGGCATCCGCTATCTGCCGACGCGGGTGCCGTTCTTCTCGGTGCGGCTCGCGCAACTCGACGGGATCGTCGACATCGACGTGTTCGAAGCGTTTCCGCTCGGCCGGCTGCGCCAGTTCGCGGTCGAGAACTTCCTGGTCGAGACCGCGATCCTGTTCAATTCGCTGCTGTATCCGGCGCCGGGGCGCACGTTGCAGTCGCGCGCCGAGCTGTACTTCGCGTGGCCCGAGCCGCCGTGGTTCGAGCGGTATCGCGCGCGGTTGCCGCGCTGTCATTTCGATGCGAGCGCGAACCGCATCCGCTGCGACGCCGCGCTGCTCGACGAGCCGATCGGCACCGCGAACGCACAGACCGCGCAGATGATCGTCCAGCAGTGCGAGGCCGAACTCGCGCGGCTCGGCTATGCGGAGAGCATCGTCGAGCGCGTGCGCAACCTGCTGATCTGCGGCGATGGCGGTTATCCGTCGGTCGACGACGTTGCGCGCGAGCTGCACGTATCGGCGCGCACGCTCAAGCGCAAGCTCGCCGAGTACGGCGCGACGTATTCGGCGCTGCTCGACGAGATCCGGCTGCGCGATGCACTGCGGCTGCTTGAGGGCACGCGGCTGCCGGTCGACGAGATTGCGGCGCGCGTCGGTTATACCGACCGCGCCAACTTCACGCGCGCGTTCAAGCGCTGGACGGGGGTTGCGCCGAGCGAGCGGCGCTGAGCGCGGGGGCGAACGGATCTTTGCTGCGGCCTTCCCGATCCCGCGCCCGGCGCCGCTTCGTCAGACGATCTCGACCCAGTTCGCACCGCGCCCGCCTGCCGCACGCGCGTGCAGCGACAGCGCGCCGTCGTCCGGCGCGATCGCATACACCGACACGTATTCCGACCGCTCGCCGCACGCGACGAGCCAGCGCCCCGACGGATCGATCGCGAACCCGCGCGGCTGTGCCTCGGTGGCCGTCGCGTGTGCGGGCTCGAACGTGCCGTCGGCGGTGCGGCGATAACAGAGCAGTTGGCTCGACGTGCGTTCGCTGACATACGCGAAATGCTCGTCGGGCGTCAGGTGCAGGTCGGCGGCCCACACGGACGGTTCGGCAGGCGCGGGCGGCCGCGCATGGCCTTGCGCGAGTTCGGCGACGGCCGGGTGGCGTGCGCTCACATGTGCGTCGCCGAGCCGGCCGCTGTCGGGATCGCGCGCGAACGTCGCGAGCGTGCCCTGGAATTCGCTGACGACGACGAGCGCGCGGCCGTCGCGTGCAAATCGCAGGTGACGCGGGCCGAAGCCGGCCGGCACGCGCGTTTCGCCGTGTTCGGCCAACCGCAGGCCGGCTGCGTCCTCGACGAGCGCGAAGCTGAACACGCGGTCCGAGCCGAGCGAACTGACATACGCGAAACGGTTGTCCGGCGACACGATCACCGCATGCGCGTTCGCGATGCCACCGGCCACCTGTAGCGGCGCGCCGTCACCGTCGCGCACGCGCGCCGCGTCGTAGAGGCTCAGCGAATTCCCGCCGTACGACGCGCCGAGCAACCAGCGGCCGCTGCGGTCGAGCGACAGGTACGCGTGGCTCGCGTCGATCGCGGTCGCGCCGATGCGCGCGAGCGCGCCTGTGGCCGGGGCGACGCGGAACGCGACGATCGTCGGCTGCTCGCCGCGCGTCGCGACGTAGAGCCGCGCGCGGTCGGCCTGCACGGCGATCGGCATCGCGACGTCGGCGGCCGGGTAGCGGGCGAGCGGCGCGAGCGTGCCGTCGCTCGCGAGGGAGAACGTGGCGAGGTCGCCGTCGGCGGCATTCGAGACGACGACGGTCAGGCGGTCAGTGTTCGGCATGGCGGAGCATCGTGGCGTTCGTGAAGGACTCGTCGGCCGGCAGGCCGCGCGGCGGATCGCTGCGCCGGTGCGTGCGCGCGAACAGTGCGGCGACCGCGGCGACGAGGGACGCGATCGCGAGCGCATACAGCCCGCCGGTGATCGAACCCGTATGTTGCTTAAGATAGCCGAATGCCGTCGGCGCGACGAAGCCGCCGAGGTTGCCGACCGAGTTGATCAACGCGATCACGGCCGCGGCCACGCGCGTGTCGAGGTAACCCTGCGGGATCGGCCAGAACAGCGACGCCGCGGCCTTGAAGCCGAGCGCGGCGAAGCAGATCGACGCGAACGACCACACGGGATCGTGCGACGTCGACGCGAACAGACCGCACGCGGCGAGCACGAGCGCGAACGCGAGCCAGCGCTGCGGATGCTTCCATTTCGCGGACAACACCGCGAAGCCGTACATCGCGCCGATCGCGATCATCCACGGAATCGTGTTGTACAGGCCGACCTGGAAATCGGTGAGGCCGCCCATCTTGCGAATGATCGTCGGCAGCCAGAACGTGGCCGCGTAGATCGTCAGCTGGATCGAGCAATACAGGAAGCAGAACAGCATGATTTGCGGATCGCGCAGCAGTGCGGTGACACGCACGGGCGCGTTCGAGCGTACGTCGCGCGTCGCGCGCTCCTCGTCGAGCGCCGTTTCGAGCGCCGAGCGTTCGTCGGTCGTGAGCCACGTCGCGTCGCGGATGTGCGATTTCAGCAGCAGCCAGCTCGCGCCGCACAGCGCGACCGAGAACAGCCCTTCGATCAGGAACATCCATTGCCAGCCTTCGAGGCCGAAGCCGCGGATCGACAGCAGCGCGCCGGTGACGGGCCCGGACAGCACCGACGCGAACGCGGAGCCGCCGAGGAAGATAGCCATCGCCTTGCCGCGCTCCCGCGGCGGCAGCCATTGCGACAGGTACAGCACGACGCCGGGGAAGAAGCCGGCCTCGGCCGCGCCGAGCAGGAAGCGCAGCACATAGAACGACGTGTCGTTCCACACGAACGCCATCGCGGCCGCGACAATGCCCCACGTCGCCATGATCCGCGCGAGCCACACGCGTGCGCCGTAGCGCTGCATCAGCAGGTTCGACGGCACTTCGAACAGCGCATAGCCGACGAAGAACAGCCCGGCGCCGAGCCCGTAGGCGGCCGCGCCGATGCCGATCGACGCTTCGAGGTGGCGATCGACGAAACCGACGTTCACGCGGTCGATGTAGTTCGCGATGAACATGATCAGCACGAGCGGCAGCACGTGCCACTTCACTTTCGAGACGGCGGACGCGAGCGGGTCGCGGCCGGGCAGCGGGGGCGAGGGCGGGTTCAACGGTGTCTCCGGTCGGGCGGCGGACGGGGCGGCAGCCCGCGTCGGCGTCTGGGTGGCGGTTTATGTAGTATGTCGTCGTATGACATGGTACGCCTGAGCGCAGAGGAAGACGTCGCGGGTTTACCCGGAAATTCCCAGATATTTGGGAATTTCATGAGATCGGGTGGCTAGTCGATCATGTCTGATGACGTATGACGTCAAATGAGATTGCGTCGACCATCGGGGGCGCGGTCTCGACCCGAGACCCGCGCGTCGTGCCGCGGCCGCGCAGGCTGTCCGGCGACCGCCGTCATGACACGCTACGCCATCGACACGACGCTGTTGAGCAGCGTCTTCACGAGCACGGCTTGCCGCGTCGCGCCCGTTTTCGCGAAGATGCCGCGCAGGTGCGCGCGCGCGGTGTTCTTCGTGATGCCCGTCGCGGCGGCCGCTTCGTCGAGCGTCAGCCCGTCGACGAGCAGCAGCGCGATTTCGGTCTCCATCGGCGTGAGCCGGAACAGCCGGTGCAGCATGTCGCGCGACGTCTGCGGCGACGACGCCGGATCGCGGACGAACACCGCGACGGCCGGCCGGTGCTGGCGGTCGTCGGCGCCGCGGTAGGGCGCGAGCGGACGCAGCAGCACGCTCAACGGCATCGCGCCGCCGGGGCGCGACAGCGTGGTGGCTTCGATGCGCGCCAGCGCGCCCGCGCGGAAATGCTCGAGCGCGGCCTGCAGCGCCTTCTGCAGCCGGCGCTCGTCGAGCGGGCACGACGCGTGGAGCCGCTGCTGGCGCATGCACAGCCCGTCCTGCTGCTCGATCAGCCGCTCGGCGATGCGGTTGCGCTTGATCACACGACCGTCCTCGTCGACGATCGCGGTGCCGACGTCGAGCCGGTCGACGGTGCCCGCATACAGCGCGCGTTCGGCATCGAGCACGTCGAGCGCCGCGTGCAGCTCGACTGCGCGCTGCAGGTGCGGCAGCAGCGTCGCGACCTGCGCGCGCTCGGACGCGTCGAAATCGCGGCCACCGTGCGCGCGGCTCACGAAGAACGCACACTCGACGCCGCGTTCGCCGCGCAGGTTCGCGCCGAGGATGTAGCGCAGGTCGAGCGGCTGCAGGTACTGCCGATAGAAGTCGTGCGCGCGCCATGCGGTTTCGCCGAACAGCCGGTCGGCCGTGAAGACCTGGCCGGGCGGCTGGTCGAGAAACGGGCACAGCGCATAGAACTGCTCGCTGTACGACGGCTCGCCGGGCAGCAGCGGGCCGTGCGTCGATGCATTGATGATGAGCCCGTGCCGCGAGCCGCCCGGATTGCGCAGCACGAGCGTCGTGAAGCTCGCGTCGAGCCGCACGCGGACCGCTTCGAGAAAACTTGCCCATGGGGTCGCTTCCGACGGGCCCTGGTAGACGAGCCCGAGCCACGCGCTGAGTTCGCGCGCCGTCCACGCCGCGTCGTCGAAACCGTCGTGCGCGGCCGTGTCGCAGGGTGCCAGCGCGATCCGCATGCTCGTGTTCTCCTTGGTCGGGATATGAAGTGTTCCCGAACCAGCATACCGGCCGGCCGGCGGCCCGCGTCATCCGAACGGAGCAGGCGACGCGGGCATGCGGGCAACCGCCGGGCTGCCCGCATGCGGCGCTTATGCCGCGCGCTCGCGCAGCAGGTACGTGACGACGCGGTCCGCCGCTTGCTCCGGCGACTCGGCCACCGTGTCGACGCGCAGCTCGGGCTGCGCGGGCGGCTCGTACGGCGAATCGATGCCCGTGAAGTGCTTCAGCTCGCCGCGCCGCGCCTTCTTGTACAGGCCCTTCGGATCGCGTTCCTCGGCGACCGCGAGCGGCGTGTCGACGAACACTTCGACGAACTCGTCGGGGCCGACCAGCGCGCGCGCCATGTCGCGTTCCGCGCGGAACGGCGAGATGAACGACACGAGCGTGATGAGCCCCGCGTCGAGCATCAGCCGCGCGACTTCGGCGACGCGCCGGATGTTTTCCACGCGATCGGCCTCGGTGAAGCCGAGATCGCGGTTGAGCCCGTGCCGCACGTTGTCGCCGTCGAGCAGATACGTGTGTCTGCCGAGCGCGTGCAGCCGTTTCTCGACGAGGTTCGCGATCGTCGACTTGCCGGCGCCCGACAGCCCCGTCAGCCACACGATGCGCGGCGTCTGCGCCTTCTGCACGGCGCGCGCGTCGCGATCGACGTCGACGGTCTGCCAGTGCACGTTGTGCGCGCGTCGCAGCGCGAAGTGCAGCATCCCGGCGCCGACCGTGTCGTTGGTGAAGCGGTCGATCACGATGAAGCCGCCCGTATGGCGGTTCCGGTCGTACGGATCGAACGCGACGGGCCGGTCGAACCTCAGGTTGCATACGCCGATCTCGTTGAGCGCGAGCGTGCGCGCGGCGAGGTGCTCGCGCGTGTTCACGTCGATCTTGTACTTCGGCGTCGCGCAGGTCGCGCCGACCGTCTGCGTGCCCAGCTTCACGAGATACGGGCGGCCGGGCAGCAGCGGCTCGTCGTGCATCCACACGAGCGTCGCCTCGAACTGGTCGGCCACTTCGGGAGGCGCGTCCGCGCGCGCGATCAGGTCGCCGCGGCTGATGTCGATCTCGTCGGCGAGCGTGAGCGTCACCGCGTCGCCGGCGCGCGCGATGTCGCTTTCGCCGCGCTGCGTGATCACCGTCGCGACACGGCTTTCCTTGCCGGACGGCAGCACGCGCACGCGCTCGCCGACGCGGATCTCGCCCGATGCAATGCTGCCCGCGTAGCCGCGGAAGTTCAGGTGCGGGCGGTTGACCCACTGCACCGGCAGCCGGAACGGCTCGTCGCGCGTCACGCGCGCGGCGAGCGGCAGGCGGTCGAGATGCTGCATCAGCGTCGGGCCCGCGTACCACGGCATCTGCGCGCTCGGCACGATCACGTTGTCGCCGCGCAGCGCCGACATCGGGATGCTGACGATCTCCGCCAGCCCGAGCTCGGCCGCGAGCGCGCGATAGTTGGCGTCGATGCGGTCGAACACGGTCTGGTCGTAGTCGACGAGATCCATCTTGTTGATCGCGAGCACGACGCGCTTGATGCCGATCAGCGCGACGAGATGGCTGTGGCGGCGCGTCTGCGTGAGTACACCCTTGCGCGCGTCGATCAGGATCACCGCGAGATCCGCGGTCGACGCGCCGGTGATCATGTTGCGCGTGTACTGCTCGTGGCCGGGCGTATCGGCGACGATGAACTTGCGTCGCGCGGTCGCGAAGAACCGGTACGCGACGTCGATCGTGATCCCTTGCTCGCGCTCGGCCGACAGGCCGTCGACGAGCAGCGCGAAATCGAGTTCGCCGCCCTGCGTGCCGACCTTCTTCGAATCGGCCTCGAGCTGCGTGAGCTGGTCGTCGAACAGCATGTTCGATTCGTAGAGCAGGCGGCCGATCAGCGTGCTCTTGCCGTCGTCGACGCTGCCGCACGTGATGAAGCGCAGCAGGTCTTGGGTTTGCGCGTCGCCGTCGGCGGCGGACGCGGCAGTGCCGGGGTGCGCGAGCGTATCGGGCGCAGTGAGAACGTGTGCCATCAGAAATATCCCTCCTGTTTCTTCTTTTCCATCGAACCGGCCGAATCGCTGTCGATCAGGCGCCCATGGCGCTCGGACGTGCGCGTCTCGCGCATCTCGCGCAGGATGTCGTCGAGCGTCGTCGCATCGCTGTCGATCGCGCCCGTCAGCGGATAGCAGCCGAGCGTGCGAAAGCGCACCTTGCGCATCTGCGGCACTTCGCCTTCGCGCAATGGCAAACGTTCGTCGTCGACCATGATCAGCGCGCCGTCGCGTTCGACGACAGGGCGCTCCTTAGCGAAGTAAAGCGGCACGATCGGGATGTCGTGAAGCTGGATGTATTGCCAGATGTCGAGTTCGGTCCAGTTCGAAATCGGGAACACGCGCAGGCTTTCGCCTTTGCGCTTGCGCGCGTTGTACAGCGACCAGAGTTCGGGGCGCTGGCGCTTCGGGTCCCAGCGGTGCTGTTCGGAGCGCAGCGACACGATGCGTTCCTTCGCGCGCGATTTCTCCTCATCGCGGCGCGCGCCGCCGAACGCGGCGTCGAAGCCGTGGTGATCGAGCGCCTGCTTGAGCCCCTGCGTTTTCCACACGTCGGTATGCACGGCCGAGCCGTGCGTGAACGGATTGACGTCGTTCGCGACGCCGTCGGGATTGATGTGCACGCGCAGGTCGAGACCGAGCCGTTCGGTCGTCTCGTCGCGAAACGCGATCATCTCGCGGAACTTCCAGGTCGTATCGACGTGCAGCAGCGGAAAGGGCGGCTTCGCCGGGTAGAACGCCTTCATCGCGAGATGCAGCATGACCGAGCTGTCCTTGCCGATCGAATACAGCATCACCGGGTTCTCGCTCTCCGCGACCACCTCGCGCATGATGTGGATGCTCTCGGCCTCCAGCCGCTCCAAGTGGGTCAACATCGTTCGTCTCCTTGTTTCATGCCGGCGCCGCGCGACATGTGCGGCGTTTCGTGCATGACGCCAACGGTATCGAGCGAGGGCATGCCGCTCTTCGTCCGGGTGGACTAAACCGCCGCGCAGGCTGCAGCGGATCTTTCCTTAGTCCACCCGGACGAAGTGGTGCGCGACGCGGGCGCTTAAGGTGAGCGCTCGACCATCGGCGGAGACGACACATGACGGACGACACACGTGCCACGCAATTGCTTTCGGGCCAGACCTGGGCGGATTTCTGCGACACCCTGAAACGCAGCGGACAACAGATCCTGCGCGCCGAGGCGCCGGACGATCCGCTGACGCGTGCGGAAGGATTCCGCTACCTGAGCCGGCTGATGCGCATCGCACTGGAAATGCACGTCGAATTCGCGGACGGCGCATGGCCCGGCTTTTTCTCGCCGTCGCACGAGACCGCGAAGATCGGCGCCGACAATCCCGACAACCTCTACCAGTACGCACGCGTCGACGGCCGCCGCGAATACCGCGTGACGGGGCGGCGCGGCACGGTTGCGTACCTGAGCTTCGGCACGCAGAAGGGTGGCTACGAGACCGACGGCAAGATGCTGCAGACAGGCTTTCTCGATGCGAAGCAGCTCGGGATCGCGCCGGACGGCAGCTTCGAGATCGTGCTGAGCGAAACGCCGTGCACAGGCAACTGGGTGCGCATGGAGCGCGGCACCAACGCGCTGCTGGTGCGCCAGACTTTCCTCGACCGTCGCGCGGAGACGCCCGCGCAACTGAAGATCGAGCGCATCGGCGCGCGGGAGCGCCCGGCGCCGCTCGACCCGCTCGTGCTGCACGGCGGCCTCACGCGTGCCGCGCAGTTCGTCGAGCAGACTGCGAAGCTGTTCGCCGACTGGGCCGCGAGCTACCGGCCGCACGTCAATGCGCTGCCGCCCGCCGACCAGGCGCTGTGCCAGTCGGTCGGCGGCGACCCGAACATCTACTACTACCACTCGTGCTGGTCGCTGGCTGACGACGAAGCGCTCGTGATCGACGTCGACACGGTGCCCGACTGCGATTTCTGGAACGTGCAGCTCAACAACTACTGGATGGAGTCGCTCGACTACCGGCACTTCGACATCTGCGTGAACAAGCACAGCGCGCGGCTGAATGCCGGCGGCGGCGTGACGGTGGTCGTCGCGGCAGCACGGCCGGGCGACGCGAACTGGCTCGATACGGCCGGGCACCGGGCAGGCACGATCTGCTGGCGCTGGGTCGGCGCCGCGCAGCCCGTGCATCCGCGCACGCGCGTCGTCAAGCTCGCCGCGTTGAAGGAGGCCGCGTGAACGCGCCGCTCGACCGGATCCGCACGCTGCTCGCTCCCGACGGATTGATCGCCGAGGCCGCGTCGCGCACGGGCGGGCTCGCCGCATTCGGCGACGGGCCGTATCGCGACGCGCTCGACGTGATGTGCGCGTCGCTGATCGACGAAGCGAAGCTGTCCGCGCGCGGTGCGGAGATGATGCGCGAGAAGCTCGTCGGCCAGCTAGTGAACCGGCTCGTCGTCGAGTATTACTTTCGGCGTCATCCGGAGATCGCGGACATCGCCATCGACGATCCGCTCGTGATCGTCGGCCTGCCGCGCACGGGCACGACGCTGTTGCAGCGGCTGCTGGCCGTCGACCCGCGCTTTCATTCGGCCGCGTGGTGGGAAACGCGCTACCCGGCGCCGCTCGCCGGCGAGACGCTCGACGCGCCGGCCGTGCGCATCGCACGCGCGCAGGCCGAGGTCGCGACGATGATCGACTGCATTCCGCAGATCCTGACGATCCATCCGCTCGATGCGATGCTCGCCGACGAGGAGTTCATGCTGATGGAGCATTCGTTCGTGTGCGCGATGGATTCATACGCGAACGTGCCGCGCTACACGGGCTGGCTTGCGCAACAGGATCTCACGCCGGTCTACACGTACCTGATACGGATGCTGCAGTTCCTGCAGTGGCAGAAGGCGCGGCGTGGCGTCGCACCGGCCGAGCGCTGGCTGCTGAAGACGCCGCAGCACCTGCATGCGCTCGACGTGCTGTGCCGCGTATTCCCGCGCGCGCAGGTCGTGCTCACGCACCGGGATCCCGCGCAGACGATTCCGTCGATGGCGAGCATGGCGCACACGCTGTGGCAGATGTATGCGGACGATCCGGATCCGCTCGCCGTCGGCGCGCAGTGGAACGCGGGGATGGCGCGCGCGATCGGCGCGGCGATGACCGCGCGCGACGCGCTGCCGGCCGACCGGTTCCTCGACGTGCGTTTCGAGGACACCGTAGCGAATCCGCTCGGCGTCGCGGAAGCCGTGTACCGCTTCGCCGGCATGCCGCTCGATGCGCGGCAGCGCGCGGCGATGACGGACTGGATGGCGCGCAACGGCCGCGACAAGCGCGCCGCGCACGACTATTCGATTGCGCGCTTCGGCTTCACCGATGCGCAGCTCGCGCGCGACTTCGCCGCGTATCGCGCGCGGCACCTGCGGGCGGCCGGCTGACGGCCGCGCTTGCGGGACGAACGACAACCAGGAGACAACCCATGTTGCTGAAGGACAAGATCGTCGTGATTTCCGGGATCGGCCCGGGCCTCGGTGTGAAGCTCGCCATCGAGGCTGCGCGCGAGGGCGCGCGCGGCGTGGTCGTCGCGGCGCGCACGATGGAAAAGCTCGACGATGCCGAAGCGAGGATCCGCGCACTCAGTGTCGATTGCGACGTGCTGAAGGTGAAGACCGACATCACCGACCGCGCGCAATGCCGGCAGCTCGCGACGCAGGCCGTCGAACGCTTCGGCCGGATCGACGCGCTCGTGAACAGCGCGTTCGTGCACGGCACGTTTCCGGAGCCGGTCGACGAAGCCGATCTCGACGGCTGGCGCGCGGTGTTCGACACCAACGTGTTCGGCACGATGGCGCTCACGCAGGAAGTCGTGCCGTACATGAAGCGCGAGAAGCGCGGTGCGATCGTGATGATCAACACGCAGGCGACTCGAAAGCCTTTTGCAGGGGAGGGCGGCTACGCTGTATCGAAGGGGGCGCTCGCGGTTGCGGCAAAATACCTGGCGCGCGAACTCGGCGTGCACGGCATCCGCGCGAACAGCATCCACATGGGCTGGATGTGGGGCGTGCCGACGCAGACGTATTTCCGGCAGGCGGCCGCAGAATACGGGATGACGGAAGAGCAGATCATTGCGCCGATCGCGTCGAACATCGCGCTCGCGAAGCTGCCGACCGACGACGATTGCGCGCGCGCGGCGCTGTTTCTCGCGTCCGACTATGCGAACGCGGTGACGGGCGCGACGCTCGACGCGAACGGCGGCGATTTCATGCCCTGACGATGGAGCAAAGGATCATGCAGGACAACCACAACGCGCGGCACTTTTTCGCGTTCAACGGCGACGCGGACGGCCTGTGCGCGCTTCAGCAACTGCGGCTCGCGGAAGGCGTGCGCGGCACGCTCGTGACCGGCGTGAAGCGCGACATCAAGCTGCTCGAGCGGATCGAGGCACGCGCGGGCGACATCGTCACCGTGCTCGACGTGTCGCACGACCAGAACCGCGACGCGTGCGCACGGCTGCTGCGCGACGGCGCGACGGTCCGCTATTTCGATCACCACTTCGCGGGTGAACTGCCCGACGATCCGCGCTTCGACGCGCATATCGATACGGCGGCCGACGTCTGCACGAGCGCACTCGTGAACCGCCATCTCGGCGGCCTGCACGTGCGCTGGGCGATCGTCGCGGCATTCGGCGACGAACTGCCGGCGCTCGGCGACACGCTCGCGCGCGAGCAAGGGATCGAAGACGCCGAACGCTGCACGCTCGCGGAACTCGGGCGCTATCTGAACTACAACGCATACGGCGATTGCATCGGCGACCTGCACTTCGATCCGGCATCGCTCGCCGACGCGATGCTGCCGTGCGTCGATCCGCTCGATTTCGTGCGCGAGACCGCCGTGTTCGCCGCACTGCGCGACGGCTACCGCGACGACATGGCGCGCGCGTGCGCGCTAGTGCCGCTGCGCGAGGTGCCGGGAGCGACGCTGGTACGGATGCCTGATCAACCGTGGGCGCGGCGCGCGACGGGGATGCTCGCGAACGAACGCATGCGCAACGCGCCGCATGCGGCGCTCGCGGTGCTGTCGCCGCGCGCCGATGGCGGGCTAGTCGTCAGCGTGCGCGTGCCCGACGGCCGGCCGCTCGGCGCCGACGAGTTCTGCCGCGGCTTTGCGACCGGCGGCGGGCGCAAGCGCGCGGGCGGCATCAACCATCTGCCGGAAACCGAGTTCGACGCATTCGCCGCACGCTTCGAGGCGGCGTTCCGGCTCGATTGACGAAGCGACCGGCGACGCGCGCGCCGTGCAGCCATTGCACGGCGGGCGTCGTGGCCGGATCAACCGCATCAGCCGGACGCACCCGCGAGCACGGCCGGCACGTTGTGGCCGTAGCAGCGCTCCTCGATGCGCTCGGCGATGCGCCAACCTTGCGCGGTGCGGACGAACCGGTCGACGTACCACAGCCCGAGAAACATCACCTGCATGCCGCCGTCCGGCAGCGCGACTTCCATCGGATTGAAGCAGATCGTGCGGCCGCGCGCGGTGTCGCCGTCGAGCCGGATCGACAGGTTGCCGACCATGTGCTGGTATTGCGGAAACTGCGGCAGCACGGTGCGCAGCCATGCCTTCACGTCCGGATAACAACCGGCGATGCCGCCCATCGCGCGATAGTCGATCGCCGCGTCGGGCGTGAATATGGCATCGAGCGCGTCGAAGTCGCGCGTGTCGATCGCGCTCGAATACGCGACGATCAGTTCGCGGATGTCGTGATGGTCGGACAGCGTTTGCAGATCGGGCATCGACCGCTCCCGGTCACGCGCTGTTGCGCCGGCGTGCCGCATGCAGCGCTTCGGCGCGCTGCTTCACGTCGCGCGCGCACTGGTCGAAACCCTGTTTCACCCATGCGCCGTGGTTCTGCATGATCGTGTCCGCGTTGACGCCGAGGAACTGGTCGGTCGTGAAATAGCGGCAGCGATCCGGGCCGTCGGCGTCGATGTACTGGTCGCGGCGCGCGGCGTCCTTGTTGTCGTCGGTCGGGCGCTGCTCCCACGACAGCAGGCGCGCGGGCTCGTACGCGACGAGGATTTCGCTGACGGGAATCACGGTCTCCGTACCCGGGATGCGAACCTGCATGTGGACGAAGTCGCCGAGCTTGCCGGTCGTTTCGAAGCCGACACAAAACGTGTTCCATTCGCCGTAGCGCGGGAAGTCGGTCAGCACTTCCCACACGACGGAAGCCGGCGCGTCGATGTCGACGGTGATCGAGGTGACGAGATTCGAGGGTTTGGTCATGGAGGTCTATCGGGTGAGGCCGCGCGCGCCCGGGTGGCCGGGCGCCGCGGCGGTCGGAAGGACCCGCGCCGGCATCGGCCGGCGCGCGGCGGGTGCGGATCGGGACGCGCGGTGCCGGTCGAGGCCGGCACGTGCCGCGCATCGCGGTGCACCTGACTTCGAGCGTAGGCCGGCAGACGCGGCGAAGAATCGTCGGAATGGACTAAGGCGTTTCACCGGGCGCGCGATGCGGTGCGATGGCCGCGGCGCGTCGAACGTCGACAACGCGCGGTGCAGCCGCGACAATACGCATCCTGTTTCGCTTTCCGCATCGAGGTGCCCGTGCCCGCCAAGTCGTCCGTTGCTCCCGCGATCGTCTGGTTTCGCGACGATCTGCGCGTGACCGACCAGCCCGCGCTGACGCGCGCGGTCGAGTCAGGCCGGCCGCTCGTGTGCGTGTTCGTCGACGATACGGGCGCCGGTTCGGCGCGCCCGCTGGGCGGCGCAGCGCGCTGGTGGCTGCACGGGTCGCTGGCCGGGCTCGACGCCGCGCTCGCGCGTCACGGCGGGCGCCTGCTGCTGCTGCGCGGCGACGCGCAGCGCGAGATCGAGCGCGTCGTACACGACACGGGCGCGGCGGCCGTGTACTGGAACCGCCGCTACGCGCAGCCGCAGCGCGACGCCGACGCGGCGCTGAAGGCGTCGCTCAAGGCACGCGGCGTCACGGTCGAGAGCAGCAACGGCAGCCTGCTGAACGAGCCGTGGGAGGTGCTGACGGGCAGCGGTGCGCCATACCAGGTGTTCACCGCGTACTGGCGCGCGGTGCGCCGCGACCGCACGGTCGCCGCGCCGCTGCCGGAACCGGAACGGATCGTGTTTCAACCATGGCCGGAGACGGTGCGCGACCGTGCGCTGGCGCTCGACGCGCTCGCGTTGCGTTCGCCCGTGCCGGATTGGGCCGGCGGCCTGCGCGACGCATGGCCCGCGCCCGACGAGGCCGGTGCGCACGAACGGCTCGACGCGTTCCTGACGGCGTCGCTTGCCGGTTATGCGGATGCGCGCGATCGTCCCGACCGGCCCGCGACGAGCCGGCTGTCGCCGTTCCTGCGCTTCGGCAACGTATCGCCGCGGCAGGTGTGGCACGCGGTGCAGGGCGCCGCGAATGCAGGCGGCGCGGCGTACGTTGCGGGCACCGACAAGTTCCTGAGCGAGCTCGGCTGGCGCGAATTCAGCTACGCGCTGCTGTATCACTTCCCGGCGCTCGCGACCGACAACTTCCGCGCGCAGTTCGACGCGATGCCGTGGCGTGACGATGCCGCCGCGCTGCGCGCGTGGCAGCGCGGCCGGACCGGCTATCCGCTCGTCGATGCGGGCCTGCGCGAGCTGTGGACGACCGGCTGGATGCATAACCGGGTGCGGATGGTCGTCGCGTCGTTCCTGGTCAAGCACCTGCTGATCGACTGGCGCGCGGGCGAAGCCTGGTTCTGGGACACGCTGGTCGACGCCGATCCCGCGAACAACGCGGCGAGCTGGCAGTGGGTGGCCGGCTGCGGCGCCGACGCCGCGCCGTATTTCCGCATCTTCAATCCGGTCGCGCAGGGCGAGAAGTTCGACCCGGACGGTGCATATGTGCGGCGCTGGGTGCCCGAACTCGTGGGCCTCGACGCCGCGTCGATCCACGCGCCGTGGGAAGCGTCGCCGCTGCAGCTCGACGCGGCCGGCATGCGGCCTGGCATCGACTATCCGGTGCCGCTCGTCGATCACGCCGCCGCGCGCGCTCGCGCGCTCGATGCGCTGGCCGCATTGCCGAAACGTCGCTGACCGTCTGCCCGCGCGGCACGGTTCGCCGCGTCAGTTGCAGAACGCGACGTGTTCGAGCAGCGCGTACGCGACTCCCGAGTCGAAGTAGGCCGCGCCGCACCACGCGACGAACGCGAGCGTGCCGGCCGCCAGCGCCGCGCGGATCATGCCCATGCCGCGTTGCGCGACGCGGGGCGCGCAACGCGTGCGTCGTCGATCGGCAGGTGCAGGAGCGCCGCGAGCACGCCGAGCGCGATCGAGCCGATCCACAGCGGCAGGTACGAATGCGTCGCGTCGTACACGAGCGCGCCGAGCCAGACGCCGAAGAAGCTGCCGAGCTGGTGTCCGAAGAACACGAAGCCGAACAGCGTCGCGATGTAGCGCACGCCGAACACCTGCGAGATCACGCCGTTCGTCAGCGGCACCGTGCCGAGCCACGTGAACCCCATCACGGCCGCGAACACGTATACGCTCGCGGGCGACAGCGGCGCGGCGACGAACGCGGCCATCGCGAGTGCGCGCACGAGGTACAGCACCGACAGCACATACTTGCGCCGCAGCAGCCCGCCGAGATGCCCGCATGCATAGGTGCCGGCCACGTTGGTCAGCGCGATCAGCCCGAGCGCGACGCTCGCGTGGCGCGCCGGCAGCCCGTGGTCGAGCAGGTAGGCGGGCAGGTGTGTCGCGATGAACGCGAGCTGGAAGCCGCACGCGAAGAAGCCCGCGTTCAGCAGCCAGAAGCCGCGATGCGCGAACGCCTCGCGCACCGCTTCGCCGATCGACTGGTCGGGGCCGGCGCCGCCGCCGGCCGCTTGCGCGGGCCGGTCGCGCAGCAGCACGGCGAGCGGCGCGAGCAGCGCGGCGACGAGCGCCAGCGCGACGAACGCGTGCCGCCAGCCGATGCCGCCGATCAGTTCCTGCGCGACTGGCACCATGCAGAACTGGCCGAGTCCGCCGATCGCGCCCGCGACGCCGAGCGCCCGGCCGCGCCGGTCGGGCGGAAACAGGCGGCTCAGCGCGCCGTAGATCGATGCAAACGCCGAGCCCGACAGTGCGATGCCGATCACGAGCCCGGCGCCGACCGTGAACATGCCGGTCGACGCCGCATGCGCCATCGTGACGAGCCCGGCCGCATACAGCAGCATCCCGGCGACGATCACGCGCACCGAGCCGAAGCGGTCGGCGACCATCCCCGTGAACGGCTGCGCGACGCCCCAGATCAGGTTCTGCAGCGCCAGTGCGAGCCCGAACGCTTCGCGCGACCAGCCGTGGTCGAGCGATACGGGCGCGAGGAACAGGCCCTGCACATGGCGGATGCCGAGCGCGGCACCCATGATCAGGCCGCCCGCCAGCACGGGCAGCCAGCGGCGTCGGACTTCCTGTTCGATCGGCGTCATGCGTGTCTCCGGATGTAGGCGCGCGGCGAAACGGCCGCGCTCGATCCGATTAGACGATCGGGCCCGGCATCGCTCAAGCGATCATTCGGTCAGGTTGGCATGCGTGCGGGGAATGTGACGGGTGCGGCCGGCCGTGCGTGGTCAGGGTTATCCGAAAAGCCGGCGCCGGCTCACGTCGACGCCGTGTCGTGCGCGCGCATCGCGGTATCGCATTCGGCCGCTTCGGCGAGCATCCAGTCGCGCACGTCGGCGACTTCGCGGCGCGGGGCCGGATCGTGCTGGAACAGCCAGTAGCCGTACGCATCCGACAGCGCCTGCGTGTGCGGCCCGAGCACCGCGAGCCGCCCGTCCGCGAGCATCGGCGAGACCAGCGCGAGCCGGCCGAGCGCGACGCCCTGGCCCGCGATCGCGGCCTGGATCACCTGGTCGTACTGGTTGAAGCGCAGCACGCCTTTCGGGCGCGCGTCGCCGAGCCCGGCCGCATGCAGGTGCGTGCGCCACTGCAATTGCGGTTGCGGCGGCCCGTCGAATTCGAGCAGCACGTGGTCGGCGATCGCGACCGCGCTCGTGACCGGCCGTGCGGCGAGCGCGGGATGCGCGACCGGCACGACGATCTCGTCGAACAGGCGCAGCGCGCCGGCCGGCGCGCGGTCGCGCGGGCAATAGCGGATGCCGAGGTCGATGCCCTCGGCGCGCAAATCGAGTACCTTGTCGTTCGCGGCGACGCGCAGGTCGATCTCCGGCAGGCGCGCCTGCAGCCGCCCGAGCCGCGGCAGCAGCCACAGCGCGGTGACGCCGATGCTCGCGGTGATCGTGACGGGCTGGCGTTCGCGCGCGGCGGCGAGCGACGCGACGGTGTCCTGCAGGCTGTGCAGCGCCGCGTCCGCGACGCGGAACAGCCGTTCGCCTTCCGGCGTGAACGCGATCTTGCGGTAGCCGCGCTGCAGTAACGCGACGCCGAGATGCGCTTCGAGCGCATGCACCTGGCGGCTGACCGCCGACTGCGTGACGCACAGGTCCTGCGCGGCGAGCGTGATGCTCATGCGGCGGCCGACGGCGACGAAACCGCGGACCAGGTCGAGCGACGGGAGACGGACGAGAGACGTTGACATGCGCGTGACTCATGCGAACGGAGCAGCAAGATTGGTTGAGAACGCGGCACGCGTCAAGTTCAATGGAGGCTGGCCGATGGGCGCGGGCGGCGGCTCGCGCCGGCCCGGAGCGTGAAGCACGGGGCCGGAGCAGGCGCTGAAGCGCTGACTCTGGCCGACCGCAAAGCATGGGATCGCAGTAAGCGCTAAAGCGCTAACTGCGATCGACAGGAGACAGGATGACGATTTCGAACGAAGGAGACGGAGCGGCACCGGGCAGTCGCGCGGCGGGCGCCTTGCCACCCGAGCCCGTGACGCTGCGCGCGGCCGACGGCTTTGAATTGCGCGGCCATGTGTGGCGCCATCGCGGCGGCGGTGCGGTGCGGCCCGTGACGGTCGTCAATTGCGCGACGTCGGTGCGCTGCGACTATTACTTCCGTTTCGCGGCATGGCTGTTCGCGCAGGGGCGCGACGTGCTCGTCTACGACTATCGCGGCATCGGCGGGTCGCGCCCGGCGCGGCTCGCGAAGCTGCGCGCGAACTGGCTCGACTGGGGGCAGCGCGATTGCGAGGCCGCGCTGCAATACGCGCGCGATGCGTTTCCGGGCCAGCCGATCGACGTCGTCGCGCACAGCATCGGCGGCTGCGTGCTCGGGCTCGCGGCATCGAACGTGCATGTGCGGCATGCGGTGACCGTCGGTGCGCAGTATGCGTACTGGCGCGATTACCTGCCGGCCGAACGGCGGCGCATGTGGTGGAAGTGGCATGTCGCGATGCCGGCGCTCGCGGCCGTGTTCGGCTACGTGCCCGCGAAGCGGCTCGGCTGGATGGAGGACACGCCACGCGGCATCGCGCTGTCGTGGGCGCGTTCGCGGCCGCGTTTCGAGGACGGCTACGTCGGCGGCCTGTTCGAGGAAGGCGCCGTGAGCCGTGCGGCGCTGCCCGCGCGCTTTGCGGGGCTGTCGGCACCGATGCTCGCGATCGGCGTCGACGACGACGCATTCGGCACGGTCGACGCGATCGAGCGGCTGGTCGGTTACTACACGGGCAGCGATGTCACGCACCTGCGGATCGCGCCGGCCGACATCGGTGTCGACGCGATCGGTCATTTCGCGTTCTTCCACAGCCGCTTCACCGACACGCTGTGGCCCGTCGCGCTGTACTGGCTGCAACACGGCGTGCTGCCGGCCGATGCGCCGGGCAGCGTGCACGCGCTGCATCCGGCGTCGCGTGCGCGGATGACGGGCAGCGGCGTGCCGGGCGTTGCCGCGAACGGATGAAGCGGCGCGGTCGCGCAATGAGGTGCCTACGCGGCACGTTGTTGCGCGCGGCCTTCGAGTGCCGTTCGTGACGCATCCGTCGTTCGATGCCGGCGCGGCAATCCGCGCACACGCCGGTTCGCGCGCCGGCGCGATCGATTAACATCGGACGTTTCATTCCACAGCCCAGGCTGCCGCGTGCCGATGTCCATTCCGTCCGATTCCGCTTCCCCGGTCGACACCCCCCGTGCGTGGCGCATGCATGCGCTCGACGGGCCGGCCGCCGCGTCCCGCGCCGGCGTGCGGATCGCGCGCATCGATTTCGACTGGCGCGTGCCTCTGGCGTCGCCCGCGTATGCGGCGCTCAGCGATGACGAGCGTGCACGGGCCGCACGGTTCATGCGGCACGAGGATGCGGTGCGCAGCGCCGCGACGCGCGCCGCGCTGCGCGACGTGCTCGGCATGGCCCTCGGTGTTGCGCCGCATGCGGTCGCGATCGTCGTCGACGAAGCGGGGCGGCCGTCGCCGGACCCCGCGCATCGCACGACGCTCGATTTCAACGTGTCGCACGCGGGCGATCATGCGCTGCTCGCGTGGGTGCCCGCGGGCCGTGTCGGCGTCGACATCGAATCCTGCAGCCGCACGACCGACTGGCGTGCGCTGACGAGCGAAGTCTGCGCGCCGGCCGAGGCCGCGTATCTCGACGGCCTGCCGCCCGACGCGCGCGCACGCGAATTCATGCGAGTCTGGTCCGCGAAGGAGGCGCTGCTCAAGGCGCTCGGCACCGGCATCGGCGGCGGGCTGCGCGCGTTCGCGGTCGTGCCGCCGCGCGATGCGGCGACACCGGCGGCGACGATCGTCGAGCCGGCCGCGCCCGCCGCCGGCGTCGCGGCGTTCGACGCGGCGTGGATCGACGCGGCGCCCGGCTATGCGGCGTGCGTCGCGTGGACGCGCGCGTGAACCGGCGTCAACGAGCGGCGTTCATTCGAGCGGCGTGTCGTTCGGCGCCGCGTAGCGCGCCCTGATCACGTCGCTCATCGGGAAGTCGAACGACAGCCCCTTCGGCGGCACCGGCTTCATGAACCACTTGTCGTACAGCGCGTCGATCTCGCCGCGCTTCATCAGTTGCATGAGCACGCCGTCGACGAGCGCCTTGAACTGCGGATCGTCCTTGCGCAGCATGAACCCGTAGGCTTCCGACGACTGCGGCGTGCCGACGATCTGCCAGTCGGCCGGCTTCGCGGCGAGCTGGCGCGCACCCGCGAGCAGCACGTCGTCCATCATGTACGCGGCCGCGCGGCCCGATTCGAGCGTGAGGCGTCCTTCGCCGTAGTCCTTCGCGCTGATGATCTGCATGTTCATCTTCTTTTCCTCGTTCATCTTGCGCAGCAGGCGTTCGGACGTCGTGCCCTGGTTCGTCACGACCGTCTTGCCGGCGAGGTCGGGGAAGTCGCGGATGCCCGACGTCGTGCGCGTGAGCAGGCGCGTCGTCGCGACGAAGAACGTGGTCGAGAACGCGACCTGCGCGTGGCGCGCGGCCAGGTTCGTGGTCACGCCGCATTCGAGGTCGACGGTGCCGTTCTGCACGAGCGGGATGCGGTTCTGCGACGTGACGGGGATAAAGCGCACCTGCAGGTCGGGCTTGCCGGTACGCGCCTTCACCGCGGCGATCACGCGGTCGCACAGGTCCTGCGAGAAGCCGATTACCTTGCCGCCCGCGTCGACATAGGAGAACGGCACCGACGTTTCGCGATGTCCGATCGAGATCAGGTTGCTCTGCCGGATCTTCTCGAGCGTGCCCGACAGCGGCTCGGCGGCGAGCGACACGCCGCACGCGAGCGTGCACGCGGCGACGAGCAGGCTGTGGCCGAACAGGGCGGCGAACCGCGGCGGGATGTTCATGACGGGTCTCCTTGGCGAATGATGATCCGTATGTTGCCAAAGAAAAAATAACTGCAACATATGTTAATGCCAGGATCCCGCCGGCCGGTCCGGCGGGCTGTGCCGGACATCAGGGAAACTCCCAAGGCGAAATCGGCGAAAAACGGGTTGTCTAGACAAGTTTGGCTGGCTACACTTCAATCCATTCCGAACTTGTCTAGACAGGATTGCTCACATGATTACGTTGACCCCCGGCCACCTGACCCTCCCGCAACTGCGCCGGATCGCACGCGAATCCGTGCAACTGACGCTCGACCCGGCCAGCTTCGCGCAGATCGACGCCGGCGCGAAGGCGGTCGCCGACATCGCCGCGAAGGGCGAGCCGGCCTACGGCATCAACACGGGCTTCGGCCGCCTGGCCAGCACGCACATCCCGCACGACCAGCTCGAACTGCTGCAGAAGAACCTCGTGCTGTCGCACGCGGTCGGCGTCGGCGAGCCGATGGCGCGTTCGTCGGTGCGCCTGCTGATGGCGCTGAAGCTGTCGAGCCTCGGCCGCGGCCACTCGGGCATCCGCCGCGAAGTGATGGACGCGCTGATCACGCTGTTCAACGCGGACGTGCTGCCGCTGATCCCGGTGAAGGGCTCGGTCGGCGCATCGGGCGACCTCGCGCCGCTCGCGCACATGTCGGCCGTGCTGCTCGGCGTCGGCGAAGTGTTCATCCGCGGGGAGCGTGCCAGCGCGCTCGACGGTCTGCGCGTCGCGGGCCTCGCGCCGCTGACGCTGCAGGCGAAGGAAGGCCTCGCGCTGCTGAACGGCACGCAGGCATCGACGGCGCTGGCGCTCGACAACATGTTCGCGATCGAAGACCTGTACCGCACCGCGCTCGTCGCGGGCGCGCTGTCGGTCGACGCGGCAGCCGGCTCGGTGAAGCCGTTCGACGCGCGCATCCACGAACTGCGCGGCCATCAAGGCCAGATCGACGCGGCCGCGTCCTACCGCGACCTGCTCGAAGGCTCGCCGATCAACCAGTCGCACCGCGACTGCGACAAGGTGCAGGATCCGTACAGCCTGCGCTGCCAGCCGCAGGTAATGGGCGCGTGCCTGGACCAGATGCGCCACGCGGCCGACGTGCTGCTGATCGAAGCGAACGCCGTGTCGGACAACCCGCTGATCTTCCCGGATACCGGCGAAGTGCTGTCGGGCGGCAACTTCCACGCGGAACCCGTCGCGTTCGCGGCCGACAACCTCGCGCTCGCCGCAGCGGAAATCGGCGCGCTGGCCGAACGCCGCATCGCGCTGCTGATCGACGCGACGCTGTCGGGCCTGCCCCCGTTCCTCGTGAGGGACGGCGGCGTGAACTCGGGCTTCATGATCGCGCACGTGACGGCCGCCGCGCTGGCGTCGGAAAACAAGACGCTCGCACACCCGGCGTCGGTCGACTCGCTGCCGACTTCCGCGAACCAGGAAGACCACGTGTCGATGGCGACGTTCGCCGCGCGCAAGCTCGCCGACATCGCGGACAACACGAAGCACATCCTCGCGATCGAGCTGCTGGCCGCCGCGCAGGGCGTCGACCTGCGTGCGCCGTATCACACGAGCCCGAAGCTGGCGCCCGCGATGGAAGCGATCCGCGGCAAGGTCGCGCACTACGAGCTCGACCACTACTTCGCGCCGGACATCGCGGCAATCGCGAAGCTGGTCGGCGAGCGCGCGTTCGCGAAGATCAGCCCGTTCTCGTTCGCATCGGAACAGTAAGCCGATGAGCGCGCCGGTCTACCAGGAGATCAAGGATTTCATCCTGGGCCGCATCCACGCCGGCGAGTGGGAGGAGGGCGACCAGGTGCCGTCCGAGAACGAGCTGGCGCGCGAGTTCAAGGTTGCGCGCATGACCGTCAACCGCGCGCTGCGCGAGTTGACGGCCGAGCAGGTGCTCACGCGCATGAAGGGCGCGGGCACCTACGTCGCGCGGCCGAAGTATGAGTCGACGCTGGTGGCGATCCGCAGCATCTCGGAGGAGGTCGGCGCGCGCGGGCATGCGTATCGCGCCAGCGTGCTCGGCCTCGAGACGATCCGCGCCGACGACGCGCTCGCCGACGAAATGCAGGTGGCCGTGCGCGCGAAGCTGTTTCATTCGCAGGTGCTGCACTTCGAGAACGACGAGCCGGTGCAGCTCGAAGAACGATGGGTGAATCCGGCGGTCGCGCCGGATTACGCCGAGCAGGATTTCACGAACACGACACCGAACCTGTACCTGATGCGCGCGGCTCCGCTGCAGCGCGTCGAGTACCGGATCGAAGCGGCGGCCCCGGCGCCGGAGCGGCGCGAGCAGCTGCGGATGGACGACGTCGAGCCGTGTCTGGTTTTACATCGGCGCACCTGGTCGCAGGGCGTCGTCGCCTCGGTGGCGAATCTGTGGCATCCCGGCAGCCGTTATCGCTTCACCGGGCATTTCTGATTCCTATTTGATATTCATTTTCCTTCGGGAGCAGTCGTCATGAACCATCCGAAACACATCGATCCCCGTCTCGATCCGACGCGCACGATCCGCGCGCCGCGCGGCAGCGAGAAGACCTGCAAGACCTGGCTGGCCGAAGCGGCCTACCGGATGATACAGAACAACCTGGATCCGGAAGTCGCCGAGCACCCGCACGCGCTCGTCGTGTACGGCGGCATCGGCCGCGCGGCGCGCAACTGGGAATGCTACGACCAGATCCTCGCGTCGCTGAAGGATCTCGAAGAGAACGAGACGCTGCTGATTCAATCGGGCAAGCCGGTCGGCGTGTTCCGCACGCACAAGGATGCGCCGCGCGTGCTGCTCGCGAACTCGAACCTCGTGCCGCACTGGGCGAACTGGGATCACTTCCACGAACTCGACCGCAAGGGCCTGATGATGTACGGCCAGATGACGGCCGGCAGCTGGATCTACATCGGCAGTCAGGGCATCGTGCAGGGCACCTATGAAACGTTCTTCTCGGTCGCGAACCAGCACTTCAACGGCGATCCGTCGGGCCGCTGGATCCTGACGGGCGGCCTGGGCGGGATGGGCGGCGCGCAGCCGCTCGCCGCGACGATGGCTGGCTTCTCGATGATCGCGGTCGAATGCGACGAGACGCGCATTGACTTCCGCCTGAAGACGCGCTACGTCGACAAGAAGGCGACGACGCTCGACGAGGCGCTCGGCATGATCGACGAAGCGAAGCGCACGGGCAAGCCCGTGTCGATCGGCCTGCTCGGCAACGCGGCCGACGTGTTCGCGGAACTCGTCGAGCGCGGCATCACGCCGGACTGCGTGACCGACCAGACGAGCGCGCACGACCCGATCAACGGCTACCTGCCGCAGGGCTGGACCGTCGCGCAATGGCGCGAAGCGCAGAAGGTCGATCCGCAGAGCATCGTGAAGGTCGCGAAACAGTCGATGGCCGTCCAGGTGCGCGCGATGCTGGCGCTGCAGGATCGCGGCGCGGCGACGCTCGACTACGGCAACAACATCCGCCAGATGGCGCTGGAAATGGGCGTCGAGAACGCGTTCGACTTCCCGGGTTTCGTGCCGGCGTATATCCGCCCGCTGTTCTGCGAAGGCAAGGGCCCGTTCCGCTGGGTCGCGCTGTCCGGTGATCCGGAAGACATCTACAAGACCGACCAGAAGGTGAAGGAGCTGATCCCCGACGATCCGCACCTGCACAACTGGCTCGACATGGCACGCGAGCGCATCGCGTTCCAGGGCCTGCCGGCACGGATCTGCTGGGTCGGCGTGAAGGATCGCTACCGCCTCGGCCAGGCGTTCAACGAGATGGTGAAGAACGGCGAACTGAAGGCACCGATCGTGATCGGCCGCGACCACCTCGACACGGGTTCGGTCGCAAGCCCGAACCGCGAGACGGAATCGATGAAGGACGGTTCGGACGCGGTCAGCGACTGGCCGCTGCTGAACGCACTGCTGAACACGGCAGGCGGCGCATCGTGGGTGTCGCTGCACCATGGCGGCGGTGTCGGCATGGGCTTTTCGCAGCACTCGGGCGTCGTGATCGTCGCCGACGGTACCGCCGAAGCGCACGAACGTCTTGGCCGCGTGCTGCTGAACGACCCGGCGACGGGCGTGATGCGCCATGCGGATGCCGGCTACGAACTCGCGCAGCAGACGGCCCGCGAAGCCGGCCTGAAGCTGCCGATGCTCGGCCGCTGAGCATGACGGCGCTCGACCAGGCGCCGGCAGACGCGACGCTGGCCGCCGCGATGATTCGCGCAGCGGATCTCGTCGCGTCGCCGTGGAAGAACGGCGGCGGCGTGACGCGCGAGATCGGCGCTTTTCCGCCCGGCACCGCGCTCGACGCATTCGCGTGGCGCGTGAGCGTCGCGGACGTCGGCGCGGCCGGCCCGTTCTCGCGTTTCGACGGGATCGACCGCACGCTGGTGCTGCTGTCCGGCGCGGGCATGACGCTTGCCGAAGAGGGCGGTGCACGCCACGTGCTCGATACGCCGCTGGCGCGCGCGGATTTCGCGGGCGAGACGGCGATCGATGCGACGCTGCACGACGGCGCGACGCGCGACTTCAACCTGATGACGCGCCGTTCGGCCGCGCGCGGCGCGCTCGACGTATGGCACGCAGGCGCGCACCGCATCGAGCGTGCCGATACGGTGCTGCTGTTTTGCGCGGCCGGTGCGGTCGGCGTTGAAATCGACGGCACGCACTACGCACTGGAAGAAATGGACACGCTGCGGCTCGACGGGCCGCAGCGTGCGTTTGACGTCGTCGTGAGCGGGGGCGGCGCGCTGCTTGCCGTCTCGCTCGCCGTCGGCGAACGAGGCTGAACGCATGAAACCGACTGTCTGGCATCACCTGAGGCTGTGTCCGCACGGCCATCCCGACGAGACGATCGACGACGCGGCGATCGCCGTCGACGAAACCGGCACGATCGTCTGGCTTGGCGCGTTGTCCGCGCTGCCGCACGGTCATGCGCACTGGCAGCGCGAGGATCTGCACGGCGCGTGGGTGACGCCGGGCCTCGTCGACTGCCATACGCACCTCGTATATGGCGGCACGCGCGCCGACGAATTCGCGCAGCGCCTCGCGGGCGTCAGCTACGAGGAAATCGCGCGGCAGGGCGGCGGGATCGTGTCGACGGTGCGCGCGACGCGCGCGGCCGACGAGACGACGCTGTTCGTGCAGGCCGCCGCGCGCCTGCAGCCACTGCTCGCCGAAGGCGTGACCGCGATCGAGATCAAGTCGGGCTACGGGCTCGACCTCGCGAGCGAACGCAAGATGCTGCGCGTCGCGCGCCAGCTCGGCGAGCGCTTCCCGGTCACCGTCTACACGACCTTCCTCGGCGCACATGCGCTGCCGCCCGAATATGCGGGCCGCGCGGACGCGTACATCGACGAAGTGTGCGAACGGATGCTGCCGGCGCTGGCCGACGAGGGGCTCGTGGACGCGGTCGACGTGTTCTGCGAACGCATCGGTTTTTCGCTCGCGCAGACCGAGCGCGTGTTCGAGGCCGCGACGCGGCGCGGGCTGCCCGTGAAGCTGCATGCGGAGCAACTGTCGAACGCGGGCGGCACGGCGCTCGCCGCGCGCTACCGCGCGCTGTCCGCCGATCACCTCGAATTTCTCGACGAAGCCGGCATCGAGGCGATGAAGGCGGCCGGTACGGTCGCCGTGCTGCTGCCCGGCGCGTACTACTTCATCCGCGAAACGCAAATGCCGCCGATCGAGCTGCTGCGCAAGCACGGCGTGCCGATCGCGCTCGCGACCGATCACAACCCCGGCACGTCGCCGCTCGAATCGCTGCTGCTGACGCTGAACATGGGCTGCACGCTGTTCCGCATGACGGTTCCCGAGGTGCTGCAGGGCGTCACGCGCCATGCGGCCGCGGCGCTCGGTCGCGCGGATCGCCACGGTGCGCTTGAGGTCGGCCGCCAGGCCGACTTCGCCGCATGGTCGGTCGGTTCGCTGTCGGAACTCGCCTACTGGATCGGCCGGCCGCTGTGCGAGCAGGTCGTACGCGGCGGCACGACCGTGTTTCGCCGGATGAACGGATAGATCTGCATGGGACCGGACCAGGCGCTGAAGCGTATTCGGTCTGGTCGACTGCAACGGGGCATGAGCCAGCACGGACGCGCCGGCGCCTGCCAACCGTGGAATCGGACCGGATCGAACGCTGGAGCGTCGATTCCGGTCAATGAGGACTCGCAATGACCGACACCATGTTGTTCGCGGACCATGCCTACCTGCCCGATGGCTGGCGCCGCAACGTGCTGCTGCGCTGGGACGCGACCGGCACGCTGACCGAAGTGACGCCCGACACCGACGCACCGGCAGGCGTCGCGCGCGCGGCCGGGCCGGTGCTGCCCGGCATGCCGAACCTGCATTCGCACGCATTCCAGCGCGCGATGGCAGGGCTCACCGAATACCGCGCGAATCCCGCCGACAGCTTCTGGAGCTGGCGCGACCTGATGTACCGCTTCGCGTTGAAGATCACGCCCGACGCGCTCGCGGCGGTCGCGCGCTGGCTGTACGTCGAGATGCTCAAGTGCGGCTACACGTCGGTGTGCGAATTCCACTACGTACATCACGCGCAGGACGGTTCGCGCTATCCGCACATCGCGGAACTCGGCACGCGCGTGGTCGACGCCGCGCGCTCGGCCGGCATCGGCATCACGATGCTGCCCGTGTCGTATCAGTTCGCGGGCTTCGGCAACAAGCCGCCGCGCGACGACCAGCGCCGCTTCATCAACACGCCCGAAGGCCTGCTCGAACTGCTGGACGCCATGCGTCGCGCCGCGCCCGAGCACGGCGGGCTGCGCTACGGCGTCGCGCCGCACTCGCTGCGCGCGGTGTCCGAGAACGGGCTGCGCGCGCTGCTCGACGGGCTGCCCGACGACGCGCCCGTGCATATCCATATCGCCGAGCAGACGGCCGAAGTCGACGACTGCGTCCGTATATACGGCGCGCGCCCCGTGCAATGGCTGCTCGATCGTTTCGACGTCGATGCGCGCTGGTGCCTCGTGCATGCGACGCACATCGACGCGGCCGAAACCGCAGCGCTCGCGAAGCGTCGCGCGGTCGCCGGCCTGTGCCTGACGACCGAGGCGAACCTCGGCGACGGCGTGTTCCCGGCCGTCGACTATCTCGCGCAGGGCGGCGTGATCGGCGTCGGCTCGGACAGCCACGCGTCGGTCGACTGGCGCGCGGAACTGCGCCTGCTCGAATACGGGCAGCGGCTCGTGCACCGCGCGCGCAACGTACTGGCGAGCGACAAGCAGGCGCATGTCGCCGATCGCCTGTTCGACGCATCGCTCGCGGGCGGCGCGCAGGCAAGCGGGCGGCGCGTCGGTGCGCTGCGCGAAGGCTGCCGCGCCGACTGGCTCGTGCTCGATCCCGATCATCCGGCGATCGCCGAGCACGGCAGCGCATCCTGGCTGTCGGGCGTCGTGTTTGCCGAGCACGGCGAGACACCCGTGCTCGACGTCTATACGGGCGGCGAGCGCGTCGTGAGCGGCCGCCGCCATCGCGACGAAGCCGCCGCGTATGCAGACTACCGCGCCGCGCTGGCGCAACTGCTGCGCTGACGCGCGGCAACCGGCGCACGCCGCCCGCGTGCGCCGGCAGACTCTAACGGTGATGCGACATGACTGAACAACCGGCTGTAATTACGCTGAAGCAGGGCACGCTGCCGCTGCTGATCTCGATTCCGCACGCAGGCACGTACATCCCCGACGACATCGCCGCGACGATGACACCCGACGCGCGCTTCGTCGACGATTGCGACTGGCATCTCGAGCGGCTGTACGGGTTTGCGGCGGGCCTCGGCGCATCGATCCTCGTGCCGTCGCATGCGCGTTACGTGGTCGACCTGAACCGTCCGCCCGACAACGAGAACCTGTATCCGGGGCAGGACACGACGGGGCTCGTGCCGGTCGATACGTTCGACAAGGCGCCGCTGTATCCGGCGAACGCGCTGCCCGGCAACGACGAGATCATGCGTCGCCGCGACCTTTACTGGCGTCCGTATCACGACGCGCTGCAACGCGAAGTCGCTCGCCTGAAGCGCGAGCACGGCCGCGTGCTCGTATGGGAGGCGCATTCGATCCGCTCGCACGTGCCACGCTTCTTCGAAGGCCGCCTGCCGGACTTCAACTTCGGCACGTCGGGCGGCGCGAGCGCAGCGCCGGGCCTCGCGCAGGCGCTGGCCGAGCGCGTGCGCGCACATGGCGGCGGCTATACGGCCGTCGCGAACGGGCGCTTCAAGGGCGGCTACATCACGCGTCACTACGGCGTGCCCGACACCGGTGTCGAAGCCGTGCAGCTCGAGCTGTCGCAGATCACCTACATGGAAGAGACTCGCCCCTACGCATACGACGAAGCGCGTGCAGCGCGGATTGTGCCGCTGCTGCAGACGCTCGTCGAAACCGCGCTCGCGCATCGCTGAGCACGGGCCGCCCGCTTGCGGCGGCGCGGCGGAGCAGCGGGCGGCAGCCCGCCGGCGTGCAGTATCCGCGCCGACGCAATGCACAACACGGCATCGATCCCGGCGATCGATGCCGTTTTTTTGTCTGATCGATATCGTCATCGGGACCTGAAAATTTGACGCAATTTTTAGGTGATATAAGCTGAATGTCAGGAAGGCGTCACGCGCGCACCGGCGGCGGAGCCATCGATCATGGCCGCACCGCGCCGGAATCCGTAGCGAGACACCTTGCCGACGTGTCGCCGCGCGGCATTGCCGCATGCGCTTCATCGCGACACGTGTCCTGCATCCGTCAGTCAGTCGAGTACGATCGTGAAAGCCGCCAGCCCTTCGATACGCCGGACCCGAAGTCCGTCGGCGGGCGCGCCGCCTCAGGCCGGGCCGATCCGGCATGCTGATCGCGGCACGCGTGCCGCCCCTTTACGCGAGCCTCGTTTCTTCGCTGTTTCCCATCGCGGCCTGCGCCGCTACAACCTCGTGACCGCGCACGTGTTCAGCGCGGTGCAGTGCGACGGCAGCGCATCCTTGTTGCCCTAGCGTCCTTTTCCGCTTTCGTCCCGAGCCGCGCTGCCTGTTACCGCATCGTCCGTGCGGCAGGATCACGCATGCGCGTGCGTCGCGTCATGGTGCGCGCATGCGGCGCAATCGCGGCCCCTTGTCGTTCCGCGCGCGAACGCGTTGCGCGCGCTCATCGGAGAGACGCCCATGCATGCGCGCCCGATCGTAGCCGTCACCGCCGACCGCATCTTGCGCGGTGCGCATCCGAACCACACGGCGGGCGAGAAGTACCTTGCCGCGCTCGTCGACGGCGCCGGCGCGCTTGCGTTCGTGCTGCCCGCGCTCGGCGCGCGCCAGCCGGCCGGCGCGATTGTCGCGGCGGTCGACGGGCTGCTGTTTACCGGCAGCTATTCGAACGTCGAGCCGCATCATTATGGCGGCACTGCGAGCGTGCCCGACACGCTGCACGATCCCGCGCGCGATGCGACCGCGTTGCCGCTGATCCGTGCGGCGATCGACGCGGGCGTGCCGGTGCTCGCGATCTGCCGCGGCATGCAGGAGCTGAACGTCGCGTACGGCGGCACCCTGCATCAGCGGCTGCATGCGACGACCGGCTTCGACGACCATCGCGAGCGGGCGGCCGATCCGCTCGAACGGCAGTACGGCCCCGCGCACGTCGTGCAGCTCGCGCCGGGCGGCCTGCTGCAGCGGGTCGCGCGCGGCGCGCACGAGGCGACGGTCAATTCGCTGCACGACCAGGGCATCGCGCGTCTCGGTGCGGGGCTCGTCGTCGAAGCGAGCTCGCCCGACGGACTGGTCGAGGCCGTCAGCGTGCGTGGCGCGCGCGCGTTCGCGCTCGGCGTGCAGTGGCATCCCGAATGGCGTTTCGCGGAACAGCCGCTGTCGCGCGACATCTTCGCGGCATTCGGCGCGGCGTGCCGCGCGCATATGACGCACCGCATTCATGCGGCCGGCGACGCGACGCCGTCGCAGGCCGCATCCGACGTCGACTGAAAGAGGCCGATCATGCAACCCGAACTGAGCGAATTCCTGCGACAGCACCGCATCACCGAGGTCGAGGCGATCATTCCCGACATGGCCGGCATCGCGCGCGGCAAGATCATCCCGCGCAACAAATTCGAGTCCGGCGAATCGATGCGCCTGCCGCAGGCCGTGATGGTGCAGACCGTCACCGGCGACTATCCGGAGGACGGCTCGCTGACCGGCGTGACCGATCCCGACATGGTGTGCGTGCCCGATCCGTCGACGATCTGCCTGATACCGTGGGCTGTCGATCCGACTGCGCAGGTGATCCACGACTGCGTGCACTTCGACGGCTCTCCCGTCGAGATCTCGCCGCGATACGTGCTGCGCCGCGTGCTCGACCTGTACAACGCGAAGGGCTGGAAACCCGTGGTCGCACCGGAGCTCGAGTTCTATCTGGTCGATATGAACGCCGATCCCGACCTGCCGCTGCGCCCGCCCGTCGGCCGCACGGGGCGCGCGGAGACCGGCCGCCAGTCGTATTCGATCGAGGCCGTCAACGAGTTCGATCCGCTGTTCGAGGACATCTACGAGTACTGCGAGATGCAGGGCCTCGATATCGAGACGCTGATCCACGAAGTCGGCGCCGCGCAGATGGAGATCAACTTCGTGCACGGCGACGCGCTGCCGCTGGCCGACCAGGTGTTCCTGTTCAAGCGCACGGTGCGCGAGGCTGCGCTGCGGCACAACATGTACGCGACGTTCATGGCCAAGCCGATGGAGGGCGAGCCGGGGTCCGCGATGCATATCCATCAGAGCCTTGCCGATGCGCGCACGGGGCGCAACCTGTTCGCCGTCGAAGACGGCGCCGTGTCGCCGCTGTTCCACAGCTATCTCGCGGGGCTGCAGAAATATACGCCGGCGCTGATGCCGATCTTCGCGCCGTACATCAACTCGTATCGCCGGCTGTCGCGCTTCATGGCCGCGCCGATCAACGTGCAGTGGGGCTACGACAACCGCACGGTCGGCTTCCGCATCCCGCAGTCGAGCCCGGTGGCGCGACGCATCGAGAACCGGATTCCGGGTGTCGACTGCAACCCGTACCTCGCGTTCGCGGCGACGCTCGCCGCCGGTTATCTCGGCATGACGCAGCAGCTCGCGCCGACCGAGCCGATCGCATCGGACGGCTACGACCTGCCGTACCAGCTGCCGCGCAATCTCGAGGAAGGCATCTCGCTGATGGCCGCGTGCGAGCCGCTCGCCGGCATCCTCGGCGACAAGTTCGTGAAGGCCTACCTGGCGTTGAAGGAAACCGAATACGAAGCGTTCTTCCGCGTGATCAGCTCGTGGGAGCGCCGGCATCTGCTGCTGCATGTATGAGCGTGCGGCACTGCTTTACGGAGGAAACATGACCGATCGAAACGAAGCCGTTTCACCGCGACCGTTCGCGCACACGACCGCCGAATACCGTGCGCTCGACGCCGCGCACCACATCCACCCGTTCTCGGACATGGGCGCGCTGAACCGCGCGGGCAGCCGCGTGATCGTGAAGGCCGACGGCGTCTACCTGTGGGACTCGGACGGCAACAAGATCATCGACGGGATGGCCGGCCTCTGGTGCGTGAACGTCGGCTATGGCCGCAAGGAACTCGCCGATGCCGCGTATCGCCAGCTGCAGGAACTGCCGTTCTACAACACCTTCTTCAAGACGACGCATCCGCCGGTGATCGAGCTTTCCGCGATGCTCGCGGAAGTGACGCCCGCCGGCTTCAACCACTTCTTCTATTGCAACAGCGGCTCGGAAGGCAACGACACCGTGCTGCGCCTCGTGCACCAGTACTGGCGCGTGCAGGGCAAGCCACAGAAGAAGTACGTGATCTCGCGCAAGAACGGCTACCACGGTTCGACGATCGCGGGCGGCACGCTCGGCGGCATGGGCTACATGCACGAGCAGATGCCGTCGAAGGTCGAGCACATCGTGCATATCGATCAACCGTATTTCTTCGGCGAAGCGCAGCCGGGCGAAACCCCGGAAGCGTTCGGCCTCGCGCGCGCGCAGCAGCTCGAAGCGAAGATTCTCGAACTCGGTGCGGAGAACGTCGCGGCGTTCATCGGCGAGCCGTTCCAGGGCGCGGGCGGCGTGATCTTCCCGCCGTCGACGTACTGGCCGGAAATCCAGCGGATCTGCCGCAAGTACGACATTCTGCTGGTCGCCGACGAAGTGATCGGCGGCTTCGGCCGCACCGGCGAATGGTTCGCACACCAGCACTTCGGCTTCGAGCCGGATCTGATCACGATGGCGAAGGGCCTCACGTCGGGTTATGTGCCGATGGGCGCGGTCGGCATTCACGAGCGTGTTGCACGGCCGATCATCGACAACGGCGAATTCAACCACGGCCTCACGTACTCGGGCCACCCGGTCGCCGCGGCCGTCGCGGTCGCGAACCTGAAGCTGCTGCGCGACGAAGGGATCGTCGAGCGCGTGAAGAGCGACATCGGGCCATATTTCCAGCGCCGGCTGCGCGACGCGCTGGGCGACCATCCGATCGTCGGGGAGATTGCGGGAACGGGGCTGGTGGCGGGCGTTCAGCTAGTGCGCGATCGCGGCCGGCGCGAGCGGTTCGGAGCGGATGTCGATATCGGCACGATCTGCCGCGACTTCTGTTTCAACGGCAACCTGATCATGCGCGCGACCGGCGACCGAATGCTGCTGTCGCCGCCGCTCGTGATTCGCGAGGCGGAAGTCGACGAGATCGTCGACAAGGCGCGGCGTGCGTTCGACGCGACGGCGGAGCGGGTGGGGTAGTCGCGCAACGATTTACGTGAGGCCGCAATCATGCGGCAGCGCGGCGCGTCATTTTCGACCGAGATTCGATGAATTCCGGCGGACCGGACAGGCGTGAGGTTTCGGGCGACGCTGCCCGGCGTTTCCGGCACCAGGCGGCCTTTGAGGCGGGCCCGATCGCCGGAAAGCGAGCAGCCCGTCGCCTGAACGTGAAATGACGATGGACCGGGATTACGCGTGCGCGAATCGCTGCCGCTTGAAATCCATGACGAGCGCAACAGAAGAGGCGACATCCATCATTCCCGTTTCTACGATGAGATCGGGAGTGGTTGGTACTTCGTATGGATCCGAGATGCCGGTGAATTGCGTCGTCTGACCGATGATCGCTTTTGCATAAAGCTGCTTCGGATCACGTGCGGAACACGTTGCAATATCGGTCTTCAAGTAGACCTCGACGAACCGATCCGGGCCGATGATTTGTCGTGCTCGTTGTCGGTCGGCCTCGTAAGGCGAGATCAGGGCGACGATTACGGCAAAACCCTGGGCATTGAGCAATTTCGCGATTTCGGCGGTGCGACGACAGTTTTCAGTGCGATCTTCCCGCATGAAGCCGAGATCAGGGGAAACGCCCGCCCGCAATTCGTCTCCATCGAGTATGCATGTCGGAATATTGCGCGCGCGCAACTGTCCGGCAATTTCGCGCGAGAGGGTTGACTTGCCGGCGCCGCTCAGGCCGGTAAGCCACAGGGTGTAGTCGTTCTTCTCTTGTGCCATGGGCGTGCAATCACTATCACCAGATCATCATCGCAAGTCATGATTCCGTGCCTACATGCGATGCCGATTCGGCTGGCTGTTATATGGTGTAACAATTCTATGCATCTGGATTTCTACAAATGTTACAGGATAATTACTAAAAATTACACTGGCAATTTTCTTTCTTTCGTGTTGAAAGCTTGGTGATGGTTTGAATGAAACGTCTGAACTTTGTGCGGGCGTCGGACTGGTCGATGGCGCCGACCTTACGGTGCATGTTTGGTGAAGAAATAGGGTCTTTTGCGATTGATGACCGATTTGTCTGATTTATATCGCCGATACAAGCAATTTGTGTTTGGCGCATTGCGCGGCATCAGTGGCCAAACGACATTTGCGGAGGCCATTCTCGAAGAGAATTTCGATTGGTGGTATCTCGCTATGTCGGGAAATCGGGCCAGCCTCACATCCTCCCTCCTTGGCGACAGCGGGCGGATTGCCCCCTTTCCGCTAGCGGGGCGGGCGGGGGGGAGAGGGCGGATTGACCATGCAATATGCGCTCGAGCAACGCCTCACGTTGCCGTTGCATGTCGGTCTTTACGGTCTTGTGAGGTACCCAGTTGGTCAGCGGATCGTCTGCTTCGATCAACGCTTGTCGAATCTGTTGAGGAACCATTCGTCATGCGACTGGTGTGTCATTGTTTTCGCTCTCTGGATGTCGATCACTCGAACGATATCAGGCAGATTTTGAGGATACGAGTCGTTTCATCGTAGCGACCATCCCATCAGTAGTGATTTCTCCGCGCACATCGGCGGCAGATAGTGCATCAAGCACCATTCCGTTGGCCGATCACTGGTAAGCGATCTGGCTTCTAAGGAGGGCTACGATCCTGTCCGTCCAGGTAGGGTAGCCACAGAGACCTGGCTGCCGGCGAGCATCTTGTTCGCTCGGCGCACAAACACCCAGTGCCAAACCCAGAGGAAAACCGCAACTCCGCTGGCGATGGAGCCAATGGTATCGGGTATTAACGAAAGAACCTGGGCAAGACACCACCCGATGCCGCTGATCCGGCCGAACGAGCGCAAACCCGACAGAGCCGGATTGATACGAGACTCCGCTTCCAGGGACTTCGCAACGTTGGAAACAATGAAGAAGTCCTCGATGAAGTTGTATGGCAAGAGGAACATAAACCAGACGCTGTTGGGTTCGGCCACACGCGATCCTCGGTTGACCGATTTCAGGGTAGTCCTGAGGTCGCTCGCGTAGGCATAGACCAGAGCTAGGAAAACCGCGATGACGACGATGCCACCGATTGTCCCAAGCATCTCTATTTCGCCGAGAACGCCTCCGTCTCTTGAGGGATAGATAAAGGGATAGGCGAGCCCAAAGGCAATGGGGATGCTCAGAATGGCTTTGAGAATGGTCCGTGCAGTTGTGCTCATGTGTATCGGATGGAATAGGTGCGTTGTCACAGGCAGCATAGCGAACGATCATCCTCGCTGTGCGACTTTGTCCTGGTATATGCCGCCTTGTGGCCCGTCATCACCGACAGTTCCAGCACGTTGTCGAGGCGCTCGGCGATCCGCGATGTAGCTTCGTGCCGAAGATCATGGAAATGCAGGCGACGATGCCTGCCCGCTCACCGGCTCGGACAAAAGCCTTCTTCAATGCCTTCGGGGTGATCGGAAGTACTCGGCCGCTATTGTGGCGCGGCCCATTGGATAAGCGTGCGTTCGGCGGCGTGCATAAGCGGCGCGTGCCGTTGCTGCATGCCGCCTGCCGTTCAGAAGTAGAAGCCATCGCGAATGCCGCAATCCTTATCCGATGCGTCCCGCGCTTCACGTGTATCTAACGGGCGTGTACGGGACGGTAAAGGTCCTGGAGTGCGGGGGGGAACCCCTGACGACGGACGATCGCCTGAAATTGGAAGTCGCCGCGTTTGCGAATGGTTGGCACCAGACACCTCGAAGAAGAAGTGTGACAAGAATGTGCCAACAATCCGGTTGGGCGAGAGGACACTTAACGAACACTTCGCCAAGTGCTGACCCGGAAAGCAAGAAGGGCCGGCGATTGCCGGCCCTTCGAATCTTTGGTGGGCGGTACTGGGATCGAACCAGTGACCCCTGCCGTGTGAAGGCAGTGCTCTACCGCTGAGCTAACCGCCCAAAGAAGCTGAAATTATGTCAGAGCTTTTGGGGTTCGTAAAGCCCTTTCTGCAAATTTTTTTCAGACCCGCGCAACGATCGGTCAGCCGGCCGTCGACGGCTCGACGAGATCGAGGATCGAACCGTCGCGCTTGAGCGTCGCGAGCACGATGCTCGAATTGATCGACATCACACCCGTCGCGCGGTGCAGCCGGTTGATCACGAAGTCCGAGTAGTGATCGAGGTCGCGCGCGCGAACCGTCAGCACGTAGTTCGATCCGCCCGTCACGATCTGCGCCGCGATGACTTCCGGCCACTGCTGGATCGCCTCGACGAACCGGTCGTGCCATTCGGGCACGTCCGGCCGCATCGACACATGCACGAGCGCCTCGAACGCGACGCCGACCTTCTTCGGCTCGATCGTGCAGCGATACCCTGAGATGGCGCCGCGTTCCTCGAGCAGCTTCACGCGCCGCAGGCATGCCGACGGCGACAGCGCGACCGCGTTCGCGAGGTCCTGATTGCTGATGCGTCCGTCACGTTCGAGGTGCCGGAGGATTCGCATGTCGGTTCGATCCAGAGTCATTTCGCAGAATCCGGTGAGTTTTGGGACAAGAGTCGCAGACTCTACTGCAATCGGGCCGGTTCGTCATCGAAAAGTGAAGCTCATTCTATTTCGTCCTCGATAACATGCGCCCCATGCATCGACCGCACGGCCCGACGCAACGCGATATCGCCGGTCGTGCCGCCGCCTTCAATCTTTACCGTCATTCCGCCATGTACGAACACATTCCCGCCTATCCGGGCGATCCGATCCTGTCGCTGTTCCAGGCGTTCCAGCAGGATGGGCATCCGCACAAGGTCAACCTGAGCATCGGCCTCTACTACGACGACACGGGCCGGATTCCGGTGCTCGACAGCACGCGCGTCGCGGCCGGGCGCTTGCGCGAAGCAGGTGCGCCGCATACGTATCTGCCGATGGAAGGGCTCGCCGCCTACCGGCAGGGCGTGCAGCGTCTCGTGTTCGGCGACGATTGTGCGGCGCTCGCCGAAGGGCGCATCGCGACGCTGCAGACGCTCGGCGGATCGGGCGCGATCCGGCTCGGCGCGGAATTCGTGAAGCGCTATTTCCCCGACAGTGCGATCTGGATCAGCGACCCGACGTGGGACAACCACCGCGTGATCTTCTCGGCGGCCGGCCTCGACGTGCACACGTATCCGTACTACGACGAAGCGCGCAACGACATCCGCGTCGACGCGATGCTCGCGACGCTCGACGCGTTGCCGGCGCGCAGCGTCGTGCTGCTGCAGCCATGCTGCCACAACCCGACGGGGCTCGACCTCGATCGCAATGCATGGCGCGCGGTGATCGACGTGCTCGCGCGGCGCGGGCTGATTCCGTTCCTCGACATGGCGTACCAGGGTTTCGGCGATGGTCTCGCCGATGATGCATGGGCCGTGCGCGCGATCGTCGATGCGGGGCTGCCCGCGATCGTCGGCAGCTCGTTCTCGAAGAACTTCTCGCTGTACGGCGAGCGCGTCGGCGGGTTGTCGATCGTCGGCGCGAACGCGGGCGAGGCCGCGACGGTGCTGAGCCAGTTGCAGGCCGGCGTGCGCCGTACCTATTCGAGTCCGCCGCTATTCGGCGCGCAGTTGGTGTCGACGGTGCTGAACGACGACGCGCTGCGCGCGCGCTGGGAAGACGAAGTCGCGCAGGTGCGTACGCGCATCAAGCGGATGCGCGGCGAACTGAAGGCGCGGCTCGATACGCGCCTGCCGGCACGCGCGTTCGACGCGCTCGTCGCGCAGCGCGGGATGTTCAGCTATACGGGCATCGGCGCGGTCGACGTCGACCGGCTGCGGGCATCGCACGGCGTCTATCTGCTGCGCTCGGGCCGCATGTGCATCGCGGGCCTGAACGACGCGAACGTCGACCATGTCGCGAACGCGATCGCCGATGTGCTCGGTGGCGCGTCGCGCCAGGCCGCCTGAGCGTCCCGATCCCGATCCGAAGGAGGACACGATGGCTGAAGCGATCCCGGTCGACCTGCCGCAGCTCGCGCAACCGTTCTCGTGGGCGACCCGCGCGGGCGGGCTGATGTTTACCGGTCACGGGCCGGTCGCTGCGTCCGGCGCGATCGTCGGCGACACGATGGCCGAGCAGGCGCGCATCACGCTCGCGAATCTCGCGAAGGCCGTCGCGGCGGCCGGCGCGACGATGGACGATGTCGCGCAGGTGCTCGTCTACCTGTCCGACGTGAAGGCGATGCCCGAATTCGACGCCGAATACCGGCGCCATTTCCGCGAACCGTATCCGAACCGTACGTGTGTCGGTGTGCAGGGTTTCGCGCATCCGGCGATGCGCGTCGAGCTCGTCGCGTACGTCGCGCTGCCTGCGGCGCGTACCTAGCAGGAACGCCGCATTGCGCGGCGTGCAGTCACCACAATCATCGAGAAACGAAAACAGGACTGGAGGAGAACATGAGGAAAATTAGTCGATTCGCACTGCAAATGATGACGGGTGCGCTCGCCGCGAGCGGCGCGATGGCGCAGAGCAGCGTGACGCTGTACGGCGTCGTCGACCAGAGCATCCGCTACACGACGCATGCTGACGCGTCGAACGACGCGAGCGTGCAGATGACCAACGGCGCGATCACGAACAGCCGCTGGGGGCTGAAGGGCAGCGAAGCGCTCGGCGGCGGGCTGCAGGCGATCTTCCGGCTCGAGAGCGGCTTCGAGCCGCAGAACGGGCAGCTCGACGGCGCGCTGTTCGGCCGCTACGCGTATGTCGGCCTCGCGAGTGACTGGGGCACCGTGAAGCTCGGCCGCCAGGCGACCGAGGCGTTCAACCTGTTCGGCGATCTCGATCCGCTGACGGTCGGCAACTACACGGCCAACATGTGGCCGTACTTCCTCACGCAAGGCCGCGCGAGCAACGTCGTCAGCTACGACGGCACGTTCGGCGGGCTGAACGTCGGCGCGAGCTATGGCTTCGGCGGCGTCGCGGGCAGCCTCGGCGCGAATGCATACTGGGGCACGCGCGTGTCGTACACGCAGGGCGGCCTGATGGTCGGCGCGACGTACCAGCAGGTGCGCGACCTGAAGAGCCGCGCGCAGCAGGCGTGGGGCGCGGGCGCGCGCTACGCGTTCGGCGCTGCGACGCTGTACGCGGGTTATCTCGGCGGCATCGATCGCTCGGGCGTGCTCGACGAGGCGCTGCTGAACGCGCCGGGCCGCCAGGTGAGCTACGGGTCGTTCGCGGGCAACCCGCGCCGCGACGCGGTCTTCTACACGGGCGCGAGCGTCAAGGTCACGCCGGCGGTGTCGGTGACGGGCGTCGCGTATTACGACGACATCCGCAACGTCAACGGCGTCGCCGGCAACGGCGGCAAGCGCTATACGGGCGTGCTCGAGGCCGAGTACGCGCTGTCGAAGGCGACGCAGGTCTACGCGACGGTCGACTACAACCGCGTGACCGGCGGCGCGTTTACCGAAATGCCCGGGCGCGGCAACCAGACGGGCATCGCGGCCGGCCTGCGCCATCTGTTCTGAACCCGCGGCGCGCGGCGGCCGGCCGGTCCGGCGCCGGCCTGCGCGCCGCCGACGTTTCGACCGGACAATCGCTTTCGAACGAGGTCATTCGATGCAACCAGAAGGGCAATTCCAGCATATCGCGGCGCGCGAGCAAGGCCTGCGCCGCACGCTTTCCGCACGGCAGATGGCGATGATCGCAATCGGCGGCGCGATCGGCACCGGTCTTTTTCTCGGCAGCGGCTTCGCGATCGGCTTCGCGGGCCCGAGCGTGCTCGTCAGCTACGCGATCGGTGCGTTCATCTCGCTGCTGCTGATGGGCTGTCTCGCCGAGATGACGGTCGCGCACCCGACATCCGGTTCGTTCGGCGCGTACGCCGAACACTATGTGAGCCCGTGGGCCGGGTTCCTCGTGCGCTACGCGTACTGGGCGTGCATCGTGCTCGCGGTCGGCACCGAAGTCACCGCGATCGCGCTGTACATGAAGTACTGGTTCCCCGGCGCGCCCGCCTGGCTGTGGATCGTCGGTTTCTCGGCGCTGCTGGTGTTCGTCAACGCGCGCAGCGTCGACGTGTTCGGCGCGGTCGAATACGGTTTCTCGGTCGTGAAGATCGCGGCGATCGTCGGCTTCATCGTGCTCGGCGCGTATGTCGTGTTCGGCAATCCGGGGCTGGTCGGCGACGGCGCGGCACGCGCGGGCTTCCACCATTACACGGATCGCGGCGGCTTCTTTCCGAAGGGCCTGTGGGGGACGTGGGTCGCGGTGATCGTGTCGATCTTCAGCTACCTGAGCATCGAGATGATCGCGGTCGCGGCCGGTGAAGCGGAGGATCCCGAGCGCGCGGTCACGCGCGCGTTCCGCTCGACGATCGTGCGGCTCGTGCTGTTCTACCTCGTCACGCTCGCGCTGATGCTCGCGATCGTCCCGTGGACGGCGGCGGGGCGCGACGAAAGCCCGTTCGTGAAGGTGATGGAGGCGATCCACCTGCCGGGCGCGGCCGGGCTGATCAACTTCGTCGTGCTGGTTGCCGCGCTGTCCGCGATGAACAGCCAGCTCTACATCACGACGCGGATGATGTTCAGCCTGTCGCGGGCGGGGCATGCCCCGAAGGCGCTCGGCGAAGTGAACGCGCGCGGCGTGCCGTTCGGCGCGCTGATGCTGTCGACGCTCGGCATCGCGCTCGCGACGGTGCTGAGCGTGCTGTATCCGGACGCGTCGTTCACGATCATGATGGCGGTGTCGATGTTCGGCGCGCTGTTCACGTGGATGATGATCTTCGTCACGCATTACTGCTTCCGGCGGCGCCGCGCGGCGCTCGGCCTGCCGGCGCCCGCATTCCGGATGCGCGGCTTTCCGTTGCTGACGCTGCTCGGCGCGGGGCTGATGCTCGCGGTGATGGTGACGACCTACTTCACGGCCGAATTCCACATGACGCTGATCTTCGGCATTCCGTTCCTGGTTGCTTTGTCGGTCGTCTACGCGGTGTGGTATCGGCGTGCGCAGCCGGTGCTGCAGCCTGAAGCGAAGTAGCGGAGGCAGCCTCCTGCTCAGCCCGCGAGCGCGGGCAGCGCGTCTATCGATGCGCGCACGTAGTCGGCGAAGCGCAGCGCCACCGGTTCGGCGGTGCCGCTGCGCTTCAGCGCGAGCGTGCGCGATTCGAGCGATGCGTCCTTCAGCGGCCGGAACGCGAGCCGGTCGCTTTTCACCTGCTGCAGCACGCGCGGCACCAGCGCGATACCCATCCCGAACTCGATCATCGACAGGATCGTCTGCCACAGCCGCGCTTCGTGGCGGATCAGCGGGCTGAATCCGGCGTTCACGCACTGCGCGATGATCAGGTCGTGATAGTGCGGTGCGGCGTCGCGCGGAAACAGGATGAACGGCTCCGCCGCGAGCGCGGCGAGCGCGACCTGCCTGCGGCGCGCGAGCGGATGCGCGGCCGGCAGGCAGCAGATGAACGGTTCCGCATAGACGGGCGCCGATTCGACCTCGGGCGGGAAGTGGCCCCAGTGCGCATAACCGAGATCGATCTGGCCGCGCTGGATCGCCTGCACCTGCGCGTGCGTGTTCATCTCGCTCAGCACGACTTCGACGCTCGGGTAGTCGGCCTCGAAGCGCCGCACCGCATCGGGCAGCCCGCGATACAGCATCGAATGGACGAAGCCGATCCGCAGCCGGCCCGCGAGGCCCGACGCGGAGCGCACCGTCAGGCGCTCGGCCTCGGCCGCCTGCAGCAGCAGCCGGCGCGCTTCGCCGAGCAGCACGTCGCCCGCGTTGGTCAGCGCGACGGTCTTGTTGGTGCGCGAGAAAAGCTGTACGCCGAGCGCCTCCTCGAACTTGCGGATGTCGAAACTCAGCGCCGGCTGCGAGATGAACAGGCGCTTCGCCGCGCGCCCGAAATGCAGTTCCTCGGCAACCGCCACGAAGTAGCGCAACTGCCTCAGTTCCATGGTGTCTCCTCCTGGCGTCGGCATCGATAAGCGATATCTATCGTACCGGATAAATCCTGTATTGGACGCTTATCGATGGCGCGCCTACGCTCTGCGGAAGGCTTTGCACCGGGCCGGCCGGGCGCCGCGGCGTCAGTCCGGCCGACGTGCGGGCGACCCAGGAGACACACGCATGAACGACCCCGCCCGCACGCCGGATACCGGCGCATCCAACATCCCCGACAGCCGGGGCATCGATTTCTTCACCGCCGATCCCGATCTCGGCGCGTTGCTGAAGCTGCATCTCGGCAACGCGCTTTATGCCGAACTCGAACCGCAGCTCCGTGCGCTCGGCGCGCGCGTATCGGGCGAGCTCGACGAATGGGCGTCGCGCGCGGACAAGCACCCGCCCGTGCTCGAGCACCGCAACCGGCGCGGCGAGGCCGTGCAGCGGATCGACAAGGATCCCGCGTATGTCGCGCTCGAACGCGTCGCATATTCCGAGCTCGGGCTCGCGTCGCTGAGCCACCGGTCCGAATCCGTGCCGCCGCTCGTCAAGTACGCGCTGACGTTCCTGTTCGTGCAGGCGGAATTCGGGCTGTGCTGCCCGGTCAGCATGACCGATTCGCTGACGCGCACGCTGCGCCGCTTCGGCGATCCGGCGCTCGTCGCGCGTTACCTGCCGATGCTCGCGTCGCGCGACTTCGACACGCTGTACCAGGGCGCGATGTTCATGACCGAGCAGGCGGCCGGCTCCGACGTCGGCCGCATCACGACGCGCGCGGCGCGCGAGACCGACGCGCACGGCGAGACCGTCTGGCGTTTGACGGGCGACAAGTGGTTCTGCTCGAACGCGGATGCCGATCTCGCGATGGTGCTCGCGCGGCCCGACGGCGCGCCGGACGGCATCAAGGGCCTCGCGCTGTTCCTGCTGCCGAAGACGCTGCCGGACGGCACGCGCAACCGCTACCGGATCGTGCGCTTGAAGGACAAGCTCGGCAGCCGTTCGATGGCGAGCGGCGAGATCGCGCTCGAAGGCGCGCAGGCCTATCTGATCGGCGAGATCGGCCGCGGTTTCCACCAGATGGCCGACATGATCAACATGTCGCGATTGTCGAACGGCGTGCGCGCGGCCGGGCTGATGCGGCGCGCGCTGAACGAGGCGCTGCACGTCGCCGCGCATCGCGAAGCGTTCGGCCGCAAGCTGATCGAGATGCCGCTGATGCAGCGCCAGTTGATGAAGATGCTGCTGCCGGCCGAGGCCGCGCGCGCGATGTTCATGCAGATCGCGCTGCTGCTGCCGCAGGCCGATGCGGGCGACGAGCAGGCCGCGCGCTGCGTGCGGATCCTGACGCCGCTGATCAAGTTCCGCGCGTGCCGCGATGCGCGCCGCGTGACCGGCGACGCGATGGAAGTGCGCGGCGGCACCGGCTACATCGAGGAATGGAGCGACGCGCGGATTGTGCGCGATGCGCACCTCGGCTCGATCTGGGAGGGCACGAGCAACATCGTCGCGCTCGACGTCGCGCGGGCCGCGCAGCGCGAGCATGCGCTCGACGCGCTGCGCGCGTTCCTCGGCGACCGGCTCGGCGCGGCGCCGCTGCCAGACGCGAGCCGCGAGGCGCTGCGGCGCGTTCTCGCGCGCGCATGCGATGCGCTCGCGCGGGTCGCGGCCGAAGGCGACGATTCGCGCGTGCGGCAGGCCGCATCCGCGCTGTACTACACGAGCGCGGCCGTGCTGATGGCCTGCGAGGGCGTGCGGCTCGCGCCGGATTTCCGGCGCCTCGCGCTCGCGCACCTGATCGTGCGCCACAAGCTGCTGCCGGTCGATCCGTTCGCGCCGGCGTCGCACGACGACGAATCGGCCGCATTCGACGCACTGCTGCGCGGCACGCCGATCGCGCTCGACACGGCACTCGACCTGCTGCCGGAGGTCGAGCGATGAACGCGACGCGAGGTGCGCTGGACGGCCTGAAGGTCGTCGACCTGAGCCGCGTGCTCGGCGGCCCGTACTGCACGCAGGCGCTGGCCGACCACGGCGCGACGGTGATCAAGATCGAGCCGCCGGCCGGCGACGAGACGCGCGGGTGGGGGCCGCCGTTCCTCGACGACACCGCGTGGTACTTCACGGGCGTCAACCGCAACAAGGAAGGGCTCGCGCTCGACCTGTCGCGCGACGAAGGGCGCGCGATCCTGTGGCGCCTGCTCGAAGCGGCCGACGTGCTCGTCGAGAACTTCAAGCCCGGCACGCTCGCGCGCTGGGGGATGGATTATGCGCGCGACCTGCAGCCGCGCTTCCCGCGCCTGATCCACTGCGCGGTGACGGGCTTCGGCGCGGACGGTCCGCTCGGCGGGCTGCCCGGCTACGACGCGGTGATCCAGGCGATGGCGGGGCTGATGAGCGTCAACGGCGAGCGCGACGGCGACGCGACGCGCATCGGCTTGCCGATCGTCGACATGGTCACGGGGCTCAATGCGCTCGCGGGCATCCTGCTGGCACTCGCGGAGCGCGAGAAGAGCGGGCGCGGACAGTCGATCGACATCGCGCTGTACGACTGCGGCGTGTCGCTGCTGCATCCGCACCTGCCGAACTTCTTCGGCTCGGGGCGCGTGCCGGCGCGCAGCGGCAACGCGCATCCGAACATCGCGCCGTACGACAGCTACCGCACGTCGACCGTGCCGATCTTCCTCGCGGTCGGCAACGATCGGCAGTTCGCGCGGCTCGTCGCGCATCTCGGCGCGCCGGCGCTCGCGGCCGATCCGCGCTTCGTCGACAACCGCAGCCGCTGCGCGCACCGGCCCGAGCTGAAGGCCGAACTGGAGGCGCGGCTCGCCGCGCACGCGTGCGAGCCGCTCGCGCGCGACCTGATGGCGGCCGGCGTGCCGTGCGGGCCGGTGCGAACGGTGGCAGACGTCGCGCACGATCCGCATGCGCTGCACCGGAACCTGTTCGTCGAGATCGGTGCGTATCGCGGCACCGCGTCGCCGGTGAAGCTGTCGCGCACGCCGGCCACCTATCGAACGCCGCCGCCCGCGCTCGGCCGCGACACGCGCGCGGTGCTCGATCGGCTCGGCGTCGATCGCGCGCTTCAGCAGCAACTGCTCGATGCCGGCGTGCTGAAAACGGCACCCGACTAGGCGGACCCGACCGACACAACGCCGCCGGCCGGCGGTGCAATTCCGGCCACCCGGGAAAGGTGCGCGGCAGTCGCGCCCCCGAACACAAACCTGGAGACATCGATGAGCCGTCCGCAATCCTCGCCCGCCGCGCAACCGCGGCCCGGCCGCGCCGCCTTCGCGGCGTTCGTCGGCACCACGATCGAGTGGTACGACTTCTACATCTACGGCACGGCCGCGGCACTCGTGTTCGGCAAGGTGTTCTTTTCGAGCACGATGGACCCCGGCGTCGCGACGCTGCTCGCGTTCGTCACGTTCTGGGCCGGCTTCGCCGCGCGGCCGCTCGGCGGGATCGTGTTCGGGCATCTCGGCGATCGCGTCGGCCGCAAGACCGCGCTCGTGATCACGCTGGTGATGATGGGCCTCGCGACGACCGGCATCGGCCTGCTGCCTGGTTATGCGCAGATCGGCGTATGGGCGCCGGCCGGTCTCGTCGTGCTGCGCGTGCTGCAGGGCATCGCGGTCGGCGGCGAGTGGGGCGGCGCGGTGCTGATCGCGAGCGAGAACGCGCCCAAGCACCGCAGCATCCTGTATGCGGCGTTCGCACAGCAGGGCTCGCCCACCGGCAACCTGCTCGCGACGGCCGCGTTCTTCGCGCTGAGCGCGCTGCCGACGCCGTCCTTCCTGATGTGGGGCTGGCGCATTCCGTTCCTGCTGTCGGCGGTGCTCGTGATCATCGGCATGGTGATCCGGCTGAAGCTCGAGGAATCGGCCGACATGCAGCGCGTGCTCGCGCGCAAGCGCACGGTGAAGCTGCCGCTGCGCGAGGTCGTGCGCGATCACTGGGTGGTCGTGCTGCTCGCGGCCGGCACGCTGCCGGTGATCAACGTCACGTATTTCCGCAGCACGTTCGCGCTGTCGTGGGCAACCAAGGAGCTCGGTTACGCGCAGGGCACGTTCCTCGGCATCCTGTCGATCTCGCTCGTCGTGCAGTTCCTGATGCAGCCGGTCGGCGCGTGGTTCGTGTCGAAGATCGACATGCGCCGCGCGATGTGCTGGATCCTGATTCCGGAAATCGTGCTGATGCCCGTGATGTTCCATGCGCTCGCGACGCGCTCGTACTGGGTGGCCGTCGCGGGCATGTGCATCTCGACGATTCCGTCCGCGATGTTCTACGGCGCGGTCGGCGGCGTGCTCGCGCGCGTGTTTCCGGCGAACATCCGCTACACGGGCCTGTCGCTCGCGTATCAACTGAGCGCGCTCGTCGTCGGCGGCGGCACGCCGGTGCTCGCGCAGGCGATCCTCAACGCGACGGGCAGCATCGTCGGCGTCGCGGTCGCGTCGGGACTTTACGCGCTCGTGTCGCTCGCCTGCATGCTGGCGCTGCTGAACCGCACCGGGTATCGCGCTGACGAACTGTCGACCGCCGAGCGCAGCGACGCGGCCGAATGGGGTGCCGAAGGCGGAAGCGCCGAAAGCGCGAGCGGCGAGCCGCAGCAGCCGGGCAACGGCGGCGCGCTGAAACCGGCGGGTTGAGTCGCGTCGATCGCGCGACCCAAAATGAAAAACGGCACCGTGCGATACACGGTGCCGTTTTTCTCTGGATCACGCAGCCGGCAGGCTGCGGATTCCGCGCATCACGTCATCAGCCTTCCGTCGGCGGCACGTAGCCGGACGCCTGGTCCGCGCCGTCGCCGAAGAAGTACTTCTCGGTCTGCTTCATCAGGTACTGGCGTGCCCGCGGGTCGGCCATGTTCAGGCGGTTTTCGTTGATCAGCATCGTCTGCTGCTTGAGCCAGCCCTGCCAGGCTTCCTTCGAGACGCTTTCATAGATGCGCTTGCCGAGTTCGCCCGGCAGCGGCGGGAAATCGAGACCTTCGGCTTCCTTGCCGAGCTTCGCGCATTGAATCATACGGGCCATCGTGTACTTCTCCTGTAATCGGACTGGGGGAGGGCGGGCGTCTTGCGCCGCTCAGAGCTGTTTCATCAGCACGAGCGACTTGCGCTGCCAGTTATAGAGCTTGCGGCGGTCTTCCGGCAGGTCGTCGACGCTGACCTTGACGAAGCCGCGCTTGAGGAACCAGTGCTCGGTGCGCGTCGTGAGTACGAAGATGTGCGTGAGGCCGCGCGCGCGTGCGCGCTGCTCGATGCGCTTGAGCAGGCGCTCGCCGTCGCCCGAGCCCTGCGCTTCCGGCGCGACCGTCAGGCACGCCATCTCGCCGATCTTCTCCTGCTGGTACGGATACAGCGCCGCGCAGCCGAACAGCACGCCATCGTGCTCGATCACCGAGAAGTGGTCGATGTCGCGTTCGATCTGATGGCGGCCGCGCCGCACCAGCGTGCCGTCCGACTCGAGCGGCTCGATCAGCGACAGGATGCCGCCGACGTCGTCCGGTGTCGCTTCGCGCAGGCTTTCGAGGTTCTCGTACGAGATCATCGTGCCGACGCCGTCATGCAGGAACAGTTCGAGCAGCATGCTGCCGTCGAGCGATTGCGGGATCAGGTGCGCACGCGTCACGCCGCCGCGGCACGCGCGGATCGAGTGCTTCAGGAAGAACGCGTCGTCGCCCTGGATGTTGCCGGAATCGAGCAGCTCGGCCGCCGCGTCGAGCGACATTTCGCGGATCAGCCCGCCTTCGTCGTCGACGATGCCGGGGCCGTCGGTCAGGAACACGATCTTGTCGGCGCGCAGCGCGATCGCGGCGGCCGACGCGACGTCTTCCATCGACAGGTTGAACGCCTCGCCGGTCGGCGAGAAACCGAGCGGCGACAGCAGCACGAGCTTGCGGCTCGCGAGCGAATGGCGGATCGATTCGGCGTCGATCTTGCGCACGATGCCCGTATGCGCGAAATCGACCCCGTCGAGAATCCCCACCGGCCGCGCGGTCACGAAGTTGCCCGACACGACGCTGATGTGCGCGTGCGCCATCGGCGAGTTCGGCAGACCCTGGCTGATCGCGGCCTCGATGTCGAGACGCACTTCGCCGGCCGCTTCCTTCGCTGATTCGAGCGCGCGCGCATCGGTGATGCGCAGGCCGTGCGAAAACTCGGATTCGACACCGTGCAGGCTCAGCTGCTCCTCGACCTGCGGGCGCGAGCCGTGCACGAGCACGATCTGGATGCCCATCGCCTGCAGCAGCGCGATGTCGGACACGAGCGCGTTCAGCAGCCCCTGCTGCACCACCTCGCCGCCGAACCCCACGACGAACGTGCTGTTGCGGAACTTGTGGATATAGGGCGCGACGGAGCGCATCCAGTCGACGAACTGCGCGTGGCTGGCGGCCGAATCGTCGGCGGCCGGCGTCGTTGCGGTGCCGGTCTGGGCGGGAGGGAGGTCGGTTTGGGAATTCATGGGCGGGATTATAATGCGCCCCCATGTCGAATGTACCTAAAAGTCCCGCGCCGACGCGGGCCAAAGCGCCGTCGGCCCGGCACCCGGATGGTGCGGCCGATGCGCGCGAGCAGCAGGGCCGGCCGCCGCGCCAGCAGCAGGAAAAGCAGGCGGGCCAGCCGTCGCGCGGGCCGCGCGGCGACGAACGCCGCGGCGATGCGCGCCAGCCGGCCGGGACGGCGGATGCGCCCCGCGCAGCGGATGCACGCCCCCCGCGCCGCGAGCGTCCGCCGCGCGCCGCCGTCGCGCCGAATCCCGTCCCGCCGATCACCTACCCCGAAAGCCTGCCCGTGTCGGGCAAGCGCGACGAGATCGCGCGCGCGATCGCCGGTCATCAGGTCGTCATCGTCTGCGGCGAAACCGGCTCGGGCAAGACCACGCAGTTGCCGAAGATCTGTCTCGATCTCGGCCGCGGCCTCGGTGCCGGCGGCACGGGCCTGATCGGCCACACGCAGCCGCGCCGGCTCGCCGCGTCGTCGACCGGCCGCCGGATCGCCGAGGAGCTCGGCACGCCGTTCGGCGAGGTGGTCGGCTACAAGGTGCGCTTTACCGACAACCTCGCGCCGGGCGCTTCCGTGAAGCTGATGACGGACGGCATCCTGCTCGCGGAGACGCAGACCGACCCGCTGCTGAAGGCGTACGACACGCTGATCATCGACGAGGCGCACGAGCGCAGCCTGAACATCGACTTCCTGCTCGGCTACCTGAAGGAAATCCTGCCGAGGCGGCCGGACCTGAAGCTGATCGTCACGTCCGCGACGATCGACGCCGATCGCTTCGCGCGCCATTTCGGCACCGACGAGCGCCCGGCGCCCGTGATCGAGGTGAGCGGGCGGCTGTATCCGGTCGAGATGCGCTACCGCCCGGTGGCCGAGGATCGCCCGGCCGTGAAGAATGCCGAAGGCACGGCCGGCCGCGATCGCGTGAAGACCGCGCGCGAGGCCGAGCGCGACCTGATGGACGCGATCGTCGACGCGGTCGACGAGCTGTGCCGCGAAGGTCCGGGCGACGTGCTGGTGTTCCTGCCCGGCGAGCGCGAGATCCGCGAGGCGGCAGAGGCGCTGCGCAAGCACCATCCGCCGCACACCGAGATCCTGCCGCTGTTCGCGCGGCTCTCGGCGGCCGACCAGGACAAGGTGTTCAAGGCGTCGAACGCGCGCCGCATCGTGCTCGCGACCAACGTCGCCGAAACGTCGCTGACGGTGCCGGGCATCCGCTACGTCGTCGACACCGGTCTCGCGCGCGTGAAGCGCTATTCGTACCGGAACAAGGTCGAGCAGCTGCAGGTCGAGTCGATCTCGCAGGCCGCCGCAAACCAGCGCGCGGGCCGCTGCGGCCGCGTGGCCGACGGCATCTGCATCCGCTTGTACGAGGAAAGCGACTACCAGGCGCGCGCGCGCTTCACCGATCCGGAAATCCTGCGCTCGTCGCTCGCGTCGGTGATCCTGCGGATGAAGTCGCTGCACCTGACGGCGATCGAATCGTTCCCGTTCCTCGAGCCGCCGCCCGGCCGCGCGATCGCGGACGGCTACCAGTTGCTGAACGAGCTCGGCGCGGTCGACGACGACAACGCGCTGACGCCGCTCGGCCGCGAACTCGCGCGGCTGCCGCTCGACCCGCGCGTCGGCCGGATGATTCTCGCCGCGCGCGACCAGCAGTCGCTGCGCGAGGTGCTGATCATCGCGAGCGCGCTGTCCGTGCAGGACCCGCGCGATCGGCCGATCGAAGCGCAGGAGCAGGCTGACCAGGCGCACCGCCGGTTCGCCGACGAGCGTTCCGAATTCCTGCAGTGGCTGAAGATCTGGGCGTGGTTCGAGGAAGCCGTCGCGCACAAGAAGTCGAATCGCCAGCTGGTCGACGCGTGCCGGCAGAACTTTCTGTCGCACCTGCGGCTGCGCGAGTGGCGCGACGTCCATTCGCAGTTGCTGACCGTCGTGCGCGAGCACGGCTGGCGGCTCAACGAAGTCGAGGCGACCTACGAACAGGTTCATCTGGCCCTGTTGACGGGCCTGCTCGGCAACCTCGGCCTGAAGGCCGACGACGATCCGCACTATCTCGGCGCGCGCGGGATCAAGTTCTACCTGTGGCCGGGCTCCGTGCTCGCGAAGAAGGCCGGCCGCTGGGTGATGGCGGCCGAGCTCGTCGAGACGAGCCGGCTGTACGCGCGCTGCCTCGCGAAGATCGAGCCCGAATGGGTCGAGAAGATCGGCGCGCACCTGCTGAAGAAATCGCTGTCGGAGCCGCACTGGGAAAAGCGCCCGGCGCAGGTCAGCGCGTACGAGCGCGCGACGCTGTACGGGCTGCCGATCTACCACCGCCGGCGCGTCGCGTTCGGCAAACAGGATCCGGCGCGCGCGCGCGAGCTGTTCATCCGCGGCGCGCTGGTCGAAGGCGAGTTCGACACGAAGCTCGCGTTCTTCGCGCACAACCGCAAGCTGCTCGCCGACATCGAGCAGCTCGAGCACAAGTCGCGCCGGCAGGACGTGCTGGTCGACGACGAGCTGATCTACGCGTTCTACGACCAGACGATTCCGGAAGGGATCCACACGGGCGTCGCGTTCGAGCGCTGGTATCGCGACGAGGTGAAGCAGGGCGGCCAGCCCGAGGACAAGCTGCGGCTGCTGTACCTGTCGCGCGACGACCTGATGCGCCACGAGGCGGCCGGCGTGACGACGGAGCTGTTCCCGAAGCGCGCGACGATGGCCGGCGTCGAGATGGCGCTCACGTACCACTTCGAGCCCGGCACGCCGCGCGACGGCGTGACGCTCGCGGTGCCGCTGTACGCGCTGAACCAGGTCGATGCGCGCCGCTGCGAGTGGCTCGTGCCGGGGATGCTGAAGGAAAAGGTGCAGCTGCTGCTGAAGTCGCTGCCGCAGAAGCTGCGCCGCCACTGCGTGCCGCTGCCCGAGTACGCGGCCGGCTTCGTCGAGCGGATGGGCCGCGAGCGCTTCGGCGCGGGCGGGCTCGTCGAGGCGCTGATCGCCGACGTGCGCGGCGAGACGCAGGTCGCGATGAAGACGGCCGACTTCAAGCTCGAGACGCTGCCCGCGCACCTGTTCATGAACTTCAAGGTGATCGACGAGCACGGCCGCCAGCTCGCGATGGGGCGCAATCTCGCGCAGCTTCGCCAGGAGCTGGGCGCGCAGGCGCAGCAGCAGTTCCAGAAGATCGCCGCGGCGTCGACGATCTCGACCGGCGGCGAGGCCGATGCCGGTCCGGCAGCCGGCCAGGCCGCGGCGCCAGCCGCCGCGGCCGGTGCCGCCGGCCGCGGTGCGAAGGCCGGCAAGGGCGCAGCGCCGCAGACGGCGGCACCGGCGGAAGCCGGCGCGACGGCGCTGTACGAGAACCTGACGACGTGGAATTTCGGCAAGCTCCCCGAGCTGCTGGAGATCCGCCGGCGCGGCCAGACGCTGTACGGCTACCCGGCGCTCGTCGACCGCGGCACGCATTGCGACGTCGAGGTGTTCGACTCGCCGGAGGAGGCCGCGCGCGTCCACCGGGCCGGCTTGCGGCGGCTGTTCGCGCTGCAGCTCAAGGAGCCGATCAAGTTCCTGGAAAAGAACCTGCCGGGCCTGCGCGAGATGGCGATGCAGTACATGTCGCTCGGCACGCAGGACGAGTTGCGCGACCAGCTGATCGACACGGCGCTCGACCGCGCATGCCTGCAGGACCCGCTGCCCGACGACGACGCGAGCTTCCACGCGCGGCGCGACGAGGGCCGCAGCCGCCTGAACCTGCTCGCTCAGGAAATCGCGCGGCTGGTCGGGCAGATCCTCGCCGAATATGCGGGGCTCGTGAAGAAACTCGCGCAGGCGAAGCCGTTCGCGCAGGCCCATGCGGATCTGCAGCAGCAGCTCGCCGCGCTGGTCGGCAAGCGCTTCGTGATCGACACGCCTTACGTGCAGCTTGCGCACTTCCCGCGCTACCTGAAGGGCATCGCGCTGAGGATCGACAAGCTGAAGGCCGATCCGGCACGCGACGCGAAGCAGTCCGCCGACCTGCTGCCGCTCGCCCAGCAATACCAGCGCGCGGTGTCGCAGCGCGGCGGCGTCGCCGATCCGCGGCTCGCGGAATTCCGCTGGCTGCTCGAGGAACTGCGAATTTCGCTGTTCGCGCAGGAACTGCGCACGCCGATGCCGGTCTCTGTCAAGCGTCTGCACAAGGTCTGGGAGTCGATGCAGCGTTAGCGCAACATCGGTTTCCCGGGCCCGTACGGCGCATGCCGCGCCGGCCTGTCCGGTTGCCGCGGCATGCGTCGAAGTGGCGCAACGCCGATTTCGGTCAACCGGCGAGGCCGGTTGAGCGTTTTACAATGACGGTTGTTCCACGACGTGAGTCTTCATGCGCACTTTCCTTTCCCTCGGCCGCACGCTCGCGCTGGCCGCCGCCGTGCTGGCGCCCGCCGCCCACGCGAATAACGTGATCATCCTCAATTCGGCCGAAGCGACGCTTTCCCTGATCGATCAGCAGACCCGCCAGGTCGTCGGCACGATGCCGACCGGCAAGGAGCCGCACCATCTGATGGCGGTGCCGGACAATTCGTCGCTGATCGTCGCGAATTCGGTCTCGAACAGCCTGATGTTCGTCGATCCGAAGACGGGCAAGCTGCAACGCACGGTCGAAGGCATTGAGGATCCGTACCAGCTCGGCTTCTCGCCCGATCACAAGTGGTTCGTGTCGACCGGGCTGCGCCTCGATCGCCTCGACATCTACAGCTACGACGGCCGTGACGTGAAGATCGCGAAGCGCCTGCCGCTCGCGGTGATGCCGAGCCACCTCGCGTTTACGAAGGACAGCAAGACGGTGCTCGTGTCGCTGCAGGTGTCCGGCGAGATCGCGGCGGTCGACCTTGCTACCCAGACGGTCAAGTGGAAGATGCCGGTCGGCAAGGTGCCGGCGGGCCTGTGGCTCACGCCGGACGACAAGTACCTGCTCGTCGGGATGACGGGCGCCGATTACGTGGCGGTCGTCGACTGGCGCAACCAGAAGGTTGTGAAGACGATCCAGACCGGCAAGGGCGCGCACAACTTCCGCTCGCTCGCCGACGGCACGCACGTCGCGGTGACGAACCGGGTCGCGAACACGATCAGCATCATCGACGAGAACACGCTCACCAACGTCGGCGACATCACCGGCCTGCTGCCGGGCCCCGACGACATGGAGCTGTCCGCCGACAAGAAGACGCTGTGGGTGACGTTCCGCTTTGCGAAGAAGGTCGGGATCATCGACCTGGCGTCGCGCAAGCTGGTGCAGACGATCTCCGTCGGCCGCTCGCCGCACGGCATCTACTTCTACGACCGCGCGCCGTGGAAGGCGGCGAACGGCGCGTAACGGGCGGGGGCGAACGATGCTGCACCTGATCGATGCGTTCGTGTCGGACATCCAGACCTGGCTGTACGTCGACGTCGTGCAGCCGCTCCTCTTCAAGTTCAACCTGATGGACTATGACGAGGACACCTACGACGCGCTGTACTGGGTGATCATCGGCGCGCTGCAGATGGTGCTGATGTTCGCGCTGCTGCGCCCGCTCGAGGCGCTGCTGCCGGTCGAGCGCTGGAAGAACCGCCGCGCGGTGCGGGTCGACGTGATCTATACGGCGATCTCGAAGCTCGGCATCTACACGCTGTTCTTCTTCTTCGCGCTGCAGCCGGTATTCGACAACTTCCAGGCATGGCTGCGCCTGCACGGCGTCGCGAACTTCAACCTCGACTATCTGTGGCCGGGCGTGACCTCGCAGCCGATCGTCGCGTTCGCGATCTATCTCGTCGTGCTCGACTTCGCCGGCTACTGGTATCACCGCTGGCAGCACAAGTTCGGCATCTGGTGGGAGCTGCACGCCGTGCACCACAGCCAGCGGCAGATGTCGCTGTGGTGCGACGACCGCAACCACCTGCTCGACGACGTGATCCAGTCGTGCTTTTTCGCGGCGATCGCGCTCGTGATCGGCGTGACGCCGTCGCAGTTCGTCGTGCTGACCGCGTTCACGAACTTCATGCAGAGCATCCAGCATACGAACGCGCGGCTGTCGTTCGGCTGGCTCGGCGAGCGCCTGCTCGTGAGCCCGATCTTCCATCGGCGCCACCACGCGGTCGGCTACGGCCACGAAGGCACCAAGTACGGCTGCAACTTCGGCGTGCTGTTTCCGTGGTGGGACATGATGTTCGGCACCGCGTCGTGGAACCGCACGGTCGAACCGACCGGCATCCGCGAACAGGTCGACGGCGTGTCCTACGGCGACGGCTTCTGGGCGCAGCACGGCCTCGCGTTCGTGCGGATCTTCCGGCGCCTGTTTCCCGCGAAGCGCGGCGCGGCGTCGGCCTGATCCGGCCACACTCCCGTTGAGCGGCTCTCCCACGCGGCCCGCATGCGCTTTGGCGCATGCGGGCCGCGTGGTTTATCCTTTCCCCGTTTTTCTCCGTCGATACAGGCTCGCATGAACGATTTGCTGCGTTCCTTCGTCCGGGCATTGGCGAGCGCCTTGCACCCGCGCATGCTCTGGCTCACCCTGATGCCGTTCCTCGTCTCGGCCGTCCTGTGGGGCGTCCTGCTGTGGTTCTCGTGGCAGACGCTGCTGGACCTCGCGCGCGGCGCGCTCGACGGCTTCGTGCTGACGTCCGCGCTGTATCGCGCGTTCGACGCGATCGGCATGTCGCAGCTGCATGCGGTCGTCGCGCCGTTCGTGGTCGTGTCGCTCGCGATTCCGCTGATCGTGCTGACCGTGCTGCTGCTGATCGCGACGATTTCGATGCCGGTCGTGATCAAGCACCTGTCGAACCGGCAGTTCGCGGCGCTCGAGCCGAAGCGGGGCGGCACTTTCTTCGGCAGCGTGTTCAATTCGCTGTGGGCGGCGCTGGCCGGCGTCGTCGTGCTCGTCGTCACGATCCCGCTGTGGCTGATCCCGCCGTTCTTCGCGCTGCTGCCGCCGGTGATCTGGGGCTGGCTCACGTACCGCGTGATGACCTACGACGCGCTCGCGCTGCATGCAAGCCGCGACGAGCGCCGCGCGCTCGTGCGGCAGCATCGCTGGCCGCTGATCGGCATCGGCGTCGCGACCGGGCTGCTCGGCACCGTGCCCACCTTCGTGTGGGTATCGTCGGTCTGGATGATGGTGCTGTTCCCGTTCGTCGCGGCGGCCATGATCTGGGTTTACGCTTTCATCCTCGTCTTCTCGGCGCTGTGGTTCGGGCACTATTGCCTGCGCGCGCTGGAGGACCTGCGCGCGAGCTCGCGCGCCACCGCAATCGACATGGGGCAGGTATGAGCATCGGCATCATCATCATCGGCGACGAAATCCTTTCGGGCCGTCGGCAGGACAAGCATCTGGCGAAGGTCATCGAGCTGCTCGGCGCGCGCGGCCTCGCGCTCGACTGGGCCGAATACGTCGGCGACGATCAGGCGCGCATCACGGCGACGCTCGCGCGCGCGATCGCGTCGGGCGACATCGTGTTCTCGACGGGCGGGATCGGCGCGACGCCGGACGACCACACGCGCCAGTGCGCGGCCGCCGCGCTCGGCGTGCCGCTCGAACTGCATCCGGAAGCGAAGGTGCTGATCTCGGAGCGGATCCGGGAAACGCACGGCGATCCGGCCACGCCGGTCGACTTCGACTCGCCGGAGAACCAGCACCGCTTCAACATGGGCGTGTTTCCGGTGGGCGCGACGATCATCCCGAACGGCTATAACCGGATTCCCGGCTTCTCGGTCGGCGATCTGCATTTCGTGCCGGGCTTCCCGGTGATGGCCTGGCCGATGATCGAATGGGTGCTCGATACGAAATACGCGCACCTGCATCATGCGACGCCGCACGCGGAGCGCTCGCTGTACGTGTTCGAACTGCCGGAATCGACGCTCACGCCGCTGATGGAGCGCATCGAGCGCGACTTCCCGGGCGTGCGCGTGTTCAGCCTGCCGAGCGTCGGCGATACGGAGCGCGGCGGCATCTACGCGCGCCGTCACATCGACCTCGGCGTGAAAGGGGAGCCGGAAGCGGTCGCGGCCGCGTTCGTGAAGCTGCGCGAAGGCGTGCACCTGCTCGGCGGCGACGTCGTCGAGCCCGACACGCCGCGCGCCTGACCGGGAGCGGGCGTACAAAAGGCGACGGGCCGCGCAACGCGGCCCGTCATCGGCATGTCATCGCCCGGCTCGACGATGAGGCTGTCGCAACCGGTCGGGAGCGCGTGCTGTCAGGCGCCGATCCACGGCAGCTTGCGGAAGCACCAGCCGTCGACCGTCTTGCGGTGGCCTTCGGCGTCCTTTGCACCCTCGAAGCCTTCGAGCAGGTCGAACGCCTTCGTGAAGCCGGCCTGCGACGACGCGACCGCGGCGAGCTTCGAGCGCGCGGCGCTGCGGCACAGGAACAGCACTGGCGTATCGGGCGCGATGGCCGCCTTCAGTTCGTTGACGAATTCCGTGTTCGGCACGCCGCCGGGGTAGCGTGTCCATTCGAGGTGCAGGTACTGGCCGTCGCCGACGAGCGGACGGCCGATCCAGTCGAGCTCGGCACGGGTGCGCACGTCGACGAGGCGCGCCGACGGGTCGAGCTGCAGCAGTTCGAACGCCTCGACCGGCAGCAGCGCGCCGGCGTAGTTGAGCGCGCCTTGTGCGCGGCGTTCGTCGGCCTTCGCGTAAAGCTGGTCGAGCGTACTCATGGTGGGAGTCTCCTGATCGGTCAAACGAACATTCTAGCGCGGCGCCGCGGCCCGGACGTCCGCATGCGGTACGGTGGACGCATCGCACACGCGCTCACCAAAAGAGTGCAGAATGGCTTGCGTGCACCATGATGATTCAGTCGGCGCGGCGCATCGCGGAGATTGCACCATTGCGGTGCTTTCGGTTGATGGCCGGTGCGGCGCCAGGCCCCGGAATCGCGCAGCGCAGCCCCGTCGCGGCGAGCGCCGGCGCGATTCGTGCCGGTCTTGCTCATGGGTGGCACGGAAGCTGCTTAATAGAATTCGGTCGAATCGGGGCGCGCTGCGCCAAAGCAAGACCCCGATCAGCTCGATAAACGAGGCGGTTCCCAGTCCGCCGGAATTGTTCAATCAGGAGAAGAGGTTATGAGTAAAACCGTCGCCGACGTCATGCAGCTCGTGAAGGACGAGGACGTCAAGTTTGTCGATTTCCGCTTCACGGATACGCGCGGCAAGGAACAGCACGTGTCGGTGCCGGTTTCGGCGTTTGACGAAGACAAGTTCGAAAGCGGGCATGCATTCGACGGTTCGTCGATCGCGGGCTGGAAGGGCATCGAGGCGTCGGACATGCTGCTCATGCCGGACCCGAGCGCCGCATTCATCGACCCGTTCTATGAAGAGTCGACCCTCGTGCTGACCTGCGACGTGGTCGAGCCGGCCGACGGCAAGGGCTACGAGCGCGATCCGCGTTCGCTCGCGAAGCGCGGCGAAGCGTACCTGAAGAGCACGGGCATCGGCGACACGGCCTACTTCGGTCCGGAACCGGAATTCTTCATTTTCGACTCGGTCCAGTGGAACACGGACATGTCGGGCTGCTTCGTGAAGATCAACTCGGAAGAAGCACCGTGGTCGTCGGGCAAGGAATTCGAAGGCGGCAACACGGGCCACCGTCCGGGCACGAAGGGCGGCTACTTCCCGGTCGCACCGGTGGACACGTTCCAGGACATGCGTTCGGAAATGTGCCTGCTGCTCGAACAGCTCGGCATCCCGGTCGAAGTGCACCACCACGAAGTGGCGGGCCAGGGCCAGAACGAAATCGGCACCAAGTTCTCGACGCTCGTGCAGCGTGCGGACTGGACGCAATGGTCGAAGTACATCATCCATAACGTCGCGCACTCGTACGGCAAGACGGCGACGTTCATGCCGAAGCCGGTCGTCGGCGACAACGGTTCGGGCATGCACGTTCACCAGTCGATCTGGAAGGACGGCCAGAACCTGTTCGCGGGCAACGGCTACGCCGGCCTGTCGGAACTGGCGCTGTTCTACATCGGCGGCATCATCAAGCACGCCCGTGCGCTGAACGCGATCACGAACCCGACGACGAACTCGTACAAGCGTCTGGTCCCGCACTTCGAAGCACCGGTCAAGCTGGCCTACTCGGCACGCAACCGTTCGGCATCGATCCGCATTCCGCACGTGTCGAACCCGAAGGGCCGCCGCATCGAAACGCGCTTCCCGGATCCGATGGCGAACCCGTACCTGTGCTTCACGGCGCTGATGATGGCCGGCCTCGACGGGATCCAGAACAAGATCCATCCGGGCGAAGCTGCGGACAAGAACCTGTACGACCTGCCGCCGGAAGAGGATGCAAAGATCCCGACCGTCTGCGCGGGCCTCGACCAGGCACTCGAAGCGCTCGACAAGGATCGCGAGTTCCTGACGCGCGGCGGCGTGTTCACGGACGGCATGATCGATGCGTACCTCGCGCTGAAGGAGCAGGAGCTGGCGAAGTTCCGCATGACGACGCACCCGATCGAGTTCGAGATGTACTACTCGCTGTAATCGGCGATGGCGCTTCGATTCAGCGCCGTTTTGCCGGTTCCGTTCCCGTCGCGCAGCCTGCGGCGGGAACCGCGGAGTCTGAAAGGGGACGGCGTCCAGCCGTCCCTTTTTTGTTCCGACGATTTTCATTTTCTGGCCCGTTGAGGCGCGACAAGCACGCAGATGGTTCTGAAGAATCTGATCAAGGCGAAGACGGGGCAGCCCGAGCGGCTGACGGACGACGAGCGGCTTGCGCGTTCGGGCCTGCTTGCGGGGCTGGAAGCGTTGCCGACGGTCGTGATCGTGCTCGACCGCAAGACGCTGCGGATCGCGTTCGCGAACCCGTCGGCGGAGGCGATGCTCGACATCTCGCGCAGGCAGCTCGCGCAGCGGCCGTGGGGCGAGATTTTTCCGAACGCGAACGAGCTCGCGTCGACGATCACCGCGATCGGCGAGGAGCGCTTTCACGCGACGCACCTCGATACCGTGCTCGACCGGCCCGGCCGCGAACCGCTGCATGTGCACGCGATCGTCGGTTTCCTCGAGACCGCGCCCGATTTCGTGCTCGTCGAGCTGTTCGAGAACGAGCGGCAGTCGCGCACCGATCGCGAGGAGCGCATTCACGACCTGACCGCGGTCAACAAGCAGTTGATCCGCAACCTCGCGCACGAGATCAAGAACCCGCTCGGCGGAATTCGCGGCGCAGCCCAGCTGCTCGAATTCGAGCTCGGCGAGCGCGAGCGCGGCGAGCTGCGCGAATACACGCAGGTGATCATCAAGGAGTCCGACCGCCTGCAGACGCTCGTCGACCGGTTGCTGGAGCCGCACCGGCATCCGCACATCGTCGGCGACGTGAACATTCATGAAGTGTGCGAACGCGTGCGCGCGGTGATGCTCGCGGAATTCCCGCGCGGGCTCACGATCGAGCGCGACTACGACGTGAGCGTGCCGGATCTGCGCGGCGACAAGGAGCAACTGATCCAGGCGCTGCTCAACATCGTGCGCAACGCCGCGCAGGCGCTGCGCGAACGGATCGCGCAGGGCGACGCGAAGATCGAGCTGCGCACCCGCATCGCGCGCAAGATCACGATCGCGAAGCGCCTGTACAAGCTGGCACTGGACTTGCACGTGATCGACAACGGGCCCGGCATTCCGGAAGAGATCCGCGACCGGATCTTCTACCCGCTCGTGTCCGGGCGCGACGACGGCAGCGGCCTCGGCCTCACGCTCGCGCAGACGTTCGTGCAGCAGCACGACGGGATGATCGAGGTCGAGAGCCGGCCCGGACGTACCGAATTTCAGATTCTGCTGCCGCTCGACCATTGAGCGGCGGCAGCACGATTCACCGGATTCACCCATACCTGACCGACCTATGAAGCCGATCTGGATAGTAGACGACGACCAATCGATCCGCTGGGTGCTTGAAAAGGCACTCGCCCGGGACAGCTTCGCGACGAAGAGCTTCGCGAACGTGCGCGACGCGCTGGCCGCGCTCGACCACGAGACGCCGCAAGTGCTCGTGTCCGACATCCGGATGCCGGGCGGCTCGGGACTCGAGCTGCTGCAGGCGATGCACGAGCGGCTGCCGGGCCTGCCCGTCATCATCATGACGGCGTTCTCCGATCTCGACAGTGCCGTCGCGGCGTTCCAGGGCGGCGCGTTCGAATATCTCGCGAAGCCGTTCGACGTCGACAAGGCGGTCGAGCTGATTCGCCGCGCGGTCGAGGAAAGCCTGCGCGGCGGCGCGCCGCAGGACGAGCGGGTCGCTGAGGCGCCCGAGATGCTCGGCCAGGCGCCCGCGATGCAGGACATGTTCCGCGCGATCGGCCGCCTGTCGCATTCGGCCGCGACCGTGCTGATCACCGGCGAGTCGGGCACCGGCAAGGAGCTCGTCGCGCGTGCGCTGCACCGTCACAGCCCGCGCGCGAACGGGCCGTTCATCGCGCTGAACACCGCGGCGATTCCGAAGGACCTGCTCGAATCCGAGCTGTTCGGCCATGAGCGCGGCGCGTTCACGGGCGCGCAGACGACGCGGCAGGGCCGCTTCGAGCAGGCCGAGAACGGCACGCTGTTCCTCGACGAAATCGGCGACATGCCGTTCGACCTGCAGACACGCCTGCTGCGCGTGCTGTCGGACGGGCAGTTCTATCGGGTCGGCGGACACAACCCGCTGCGCGCGAACGTGCGCGTGATCGCCGCGACGCACCAGAATCTCGAATCGCGCGTGCGGCAGGGGCTGTTCCGCGAAGACCTTTACCACCGGCTCAACGTGATCCGGCTGCGCCTGCCGCCGCTGCGCGAACGCAGCGAGGACATCGCGCTGCTCACGCGCCACTTCCTGCAGAAGAGCGCGCGCGATCTCGGCGTCGAGCCGAAGCGCGTGTCCGACGATGCTCTGGCGTACCTGACGTCGCTGCCGTTTCCCGGCAACGTTCGGCAGCTCGAGAACCTCGCGAACTGGCTGACCGTGATGGCGCCCGCGCAAACGGTCGAGATCAAGGACTTGCCGCCCGACCTCGTGCCGGCCGGCGCACCGGTCGTCGCGACGGGCGACGGCGCGGATGCGCGCGGCAGCGGCGATGCGGCGCTCGCGCAACCGGCGATCGGTGCGGCACCGGTGGCGTCCGCGGCTGTCGCGGCCGCGCCGAGCAGCGGCGCGCCGGCCGGCTATCCGGTGTGGGAGCATGGCCTGCGCACCGAAGTCGCGCGGCTGTTGCGCGAGAACTCGGCCGACGTGATGGACGAGCTTGCACGCCGCTTCGAGGCGGCGGTGATCCGCGAGGCGCTCGACTTCACGCGCGGCCGCAAGGTCGAGGCCGCGGAGCGGCTCGGCATCGGCCGCAACACGATCACGCGCAAGATCCAGGAACTGCACCTGGAGCCCTGAGCACGATTCGCGGCATGCGCGGGCGTCGCGCATGCCGCGATCGGACATAATCGCGGTTTGCACGCAGTTTCCCAATCCGCCGATCCGCAATGTCCGATTCCTTCCGCTGGCCCGCCGGGGCCGACCCGTTCCGTTTCCTCGAAGCGCTCGACAGCAAGCGCGCCCGCACGTGGGTCGACGAGCAGAATGCGCGCACGCGCGCCGCACTGCGCGACGACGACGCGTTTCGCGCGCTCACGGCGCGTCTCGCGAAAGCGTATCTGCCGCGCGAACGCCCGGTGATTCCGACCCGCTGGCGCGACTGGGCCTACGACCTGTGGCAGGACGATCTCCATCCGAAGGGGCTGTGGCGCCGCACGCGCTGGGACGACTGGCGCGCCGGGCGGCCGGCGTGGGAAACGCTGCTCGACATCGACGCGCTCGGTGCCGAGGAGGGCGAGTCGTGGGTGTTCGAGCAGGAGGCGATCCTGTATCCGGACGGCGATCGCGCGCTGCTGTCGCTGTCGCCGGGCGGCGCCGATGCGGTCGTCGTGCGCGAATTCGATCTCGTCGAGCGCCGTTTCGTCGACGGCGGTTTCACGATCGACGAGCCGGGGCATCACACGATCGGCTGGATCGACCGCGATACCGTCTACGTGAGCTGGGATCGCGGCGAAGCGCATGCGACCGCGGCCGGTTATCCGTATGAAGCGCGGCGCTGGGTGCGCGGTACGCCGCTTGCCGACGCGCCCGTCGTATTCCGCGGCGAACCCGACGATATCAGTGCGGGCGCGGGGTTCGATCCGATCGACAACCGCCACGTCGCGTGGCGCAGCGTCGATTTCTTCGACGCGCATGCGTACCGGCTGACGGAGGCGGGCGAGTGGGCGCGCTACGACGTGCCGACGCATGTCGAGGTCGGGTTCTGGGAAGGCTGGCTCGTGCTGGAGCCGCGCCTCGACTGGGACTGCGGCGGTGTGCGCCATGCGGGCGGGTCGCTGCTCGCGATCCGCGAGCAGGCGTTCCTGGCCGGCTCGCGCGAGCTCACGACGCTGTTCGCGCCGCAACCGTCGACGTCCGCCTGCACGTGGACGCACACGCGCACGATGCTGATCGCGAGCTGGCTCGACGACGTGCACAACCGGACGATGCTGTGGCAGCCGCGTCAGGCCGACGACGGCACGTGGACGTGGGACGCGCGGCCGTTCGGCTGGCCGGGCGATGCGCAGATCGACGTCGAGCCTGTCGAGTCGACGCTGAACGACGAGGTCTACGTGGACGTCGACACCTATCTCGATCCGCCCGAATGCTGGCTGGCCGACCTTGCCGATCGCGCGGCCGATGCGCCGTCGCGCCGCGTGCTGCTCGACCGGCCGCCGGTGCAGTTCGATGCGGCCGGGCTCGTCGTGCGTCGTGCAAGCGCGCGCTCGCGCGACGGCACGGTGGTGCCGTACACGCTGATCGGGCCGCGCGATGCGCTGGACGCACTCGATGTGCCTGGCGGCGCCGCGCGCGTCGCGCGGCCGTGCCTGCTGTCCGGCTACGGCGGCTTTGCGATCCCGAACCTGCCGGGCTACAGCGATGCGTTCGGCATCGGGTGGCTCGAGCGCGGCGGCGTCTTGGCGTTCGCGCACATCCGCGGCGGCGGCGAGTTCGGGCCGAGCTGGCACGTCGATGCGCAGCGCGAACACCGGCAGCGGTCGTTCGACGATTTCATCGCGGTGGCCGAGGATCTGGTTGCCACCGGCGTGACGACCGCCGCGCAGCTCGGGATCGAGGGCGGCAGCAACGGCGGGCTGCTGGTCGCCGCGTGCATGGCGCAGCGGCCGGAGCTGTTCGGCGCGGTGCTGTGCCGCGTGCCGCTGCTGGACATGCGCCGTTATCCGAAGCTGCACGCAGGCGCCGCGTGGCTCGACGAATACGGCGACCCGGACGATCCGCGCGAGGGTGCGGCGCTGGCCGCGTATTCGCCGTATCACCGCGTGCGCGAAGGCGTCGCGTATCCGCCGCTGCTGCTGACGACGTCGACGCGCGACGATCGCGTGCATCCCGCGCATGCGCGCAAGATGGCCGCGCGCATGCATGCGCTCGGTCACGAACGGGTGTGGTACTGGGAGAACACCGATGGCGGCCACGGCAGCGCCGACGATCTGGAACGCGCCGAATCCGACGCGGCCGAATTCGGGTTCCTGTGGACCCATCTCGGGCCGGCGCCCGCGCGGCGCTGAACGCGCGGGCTACTGCGCGATCAACCGACGACCGCGACGACGGGCGTGTGGTCGGACGGCTGTTCCCACGTGCGCGGCGTGCGGTCGATCTCGCACGACGAGCAGGTTGCGGCGAGCGCCGGCGACAGCAGGATGTGGTCGATGCGCAGCCCCGCGTTGCGGCGGAACGCCATCATCCGGTAGTCCCACCACGTGAAGGTCTTCTCGGGCTGTTCGAAGCGGCGGAACGCATCGACGAAGCCGAGCTCGATCAGCTTCGCGAAGTGCGCGCGTTCCTGCGGCGACACGAGGTTCTGGCCTTCCCATTTCGCGGGATCGTGCACGTCGCGGTCTTCCGGCGCGATGTTGTAGTCGCCGAGCAGCGCGAGCTTCGGGTGGCGCTGCAGCTCGGTGCTCAGCCACGCGTGCAGCGCATCGAGCCACTGCATCTTGTAGACGAACTTGTCGGAGTCGGGCGCCTGGCCGTTCGGAAAATAGGCGCACACGATGCGCACGCCGTCGATCGTCGCGGCGATCACGCGCTGCTGCGGATCGTCGAAGCCGGGGATGTTGCGCACGACGTCCGATTCGTCGACGGACAGCGTGTCGCGCGCGAGGATCGCGACGCCGTTGTAGGTCCTCTGGCCCGTGAACCAGCTGCGGTAGCCGATCGCTTCGAGATCGGCGCGCGGAAATTTCTCGTCCGGCAGCTTCAGTTCCTGCAGGCACAGCACGTCGGTGCCGCTTTGCGCGAGCCAGTCGAGCACGTGCTGCTTGCGGACGTTGAGCGAGTTGACGTTCCAGGTGGCGATTTTCATGAACGGGAGTGTGCGTGCGGGGTGAATGCGAAGGCCGCCATCTTACCGCGAGCACGCGGCGCGAACGCGTGCGATGCGCGACGCAGCGAAGGCGTCACGCGTCGCTGCAGCGGGGAGGGGAGAAGAAATTGTGACAAAAGTGTTGACGTAAGTACTCCCTCACCCTATAATTTATTTCTCTGACGCGGGGTGGAGCAGTCTGGCAGCTCGTCGGGCTCATAACCCGAAGGTCGTAGGTTCAAATCCTACCCCCGCAACCAAGCACACCAGACGATGTGCAGCGCAAGTGACCGATGCGCGCTTCGTCGACAGGAACCCGGCCTCGTGCCGGGTTTTTTGTTTTCTGCGCGTGCGTCGTTGCGCGTCGCTATTGCGCAGCCCATTCCACGGCCGCCTTCGCATGCAGCGCGGTCGTGTCGAATACCGGCAGCGGTGAGTCGTCCGCGCCGATCAGCAGCGTGATTTCCGTACAGCCGAGGATCACGGCCTGCGCACCGCGCTTCGCCAGTCCTTCGATGATCGTCACGTACGTCGCACGCGATTCGGGCGAGACGACGCCGTGACACAGCTCGTCGTAGATGATCCGGTGCACGTCGTCGCGCCCGCGTTCGTCGGGCACGAGCACGTCCATCCCGAACTTCCCGCGCAGCCGTTCCGCATAGAATGGCAACTCCATCGTGTAGCGCGTGCCGAGCAGCGCAACGCGCTCGACGCCCGCGTCGCGCAGCGCGGTGCCCGTCGGATCGGCGATGTGCAGGAACGGCAGCGTCACCGCGGCTTCGATCGCGTCGTGCACGCGGTGCATCGTATTGGTCGTCAGCACGACGAGATCGGCGCCGGCCGCTTCGAGCTGCCGCGCGGCGTCGGCCATCCGTTCGCCGAGCGCGGCCCAGTCGTGCGTGCGCTGCAGCGCTTCGATCTCTGCGAAATCGACCGTCACCAGCACGCTCTTCGCGTTGTGGTGTCCTCCATGCAGCCCTTTCGAGTGCCGGTTGATCATCCGGTAGTACTCGGCCGACGATTCCCAGCTCATTCCGCCGATCAGTCCGATCGTCTTCATTCGTCACCTTTGCGTTTCGTGTGTCGCGGCAGACGAGTATAGGCGCCGCTCTCCGCGCACGGCCGGTACGATCCGCGCAAAGCGGGCCGGTACGGCGCGGCCGGGCCGGGCGGCCGATGACGGGCGCACGCGACAGTTGAAACCGGCACTGTGTTTTTGTACAGTATCGGCACCGTGAACCCGACCACCATTCCGCCTGCCGATCCGCACGCACCGCCGCCGGGCGAGGCGCTGCCGCGCATGCGCAAGATCATTCACTGCGATTGCGACTGCTTCTACGCGTCGGTCGAGATGCGCGACGATCCGTCGCTGCGCAACCGGCCGCTCGCGGTCGGCGGCCGGCCCGACCAGCGCGGCGTGATCGCGACCTGCAACTACGAGGCGCGGCGCTACGGCGTGCATTCGGCGATGTCGTCGGCGCTGGCGATGCGCAAGTGTCCGGACCTGCTGATCCTGCCGTCCGCGATGGACAAGTACCGCGCGGCGTCGCGGCAGATCATGGCGATCTATCGCGACTACACGCCCGACGTCGAGCCGCTGTCGCTCGACGAGGCGTACCTCGACGTCAGCGGGTCCGAGCGGTGCCAGGGCAGCGCGACGCTGATTGCGCGGGAGATCCGCCAGCGCGTGCACGACACGGTCGGCGTGACCGTGTCGGCAGGCGTCGCGCCGAACAAGTTCATCGCGAAGATCGCGTCCGACTGGAACAAGCCCGACGGCCTGTTCGTCGTGCGGCCGCACGAGATCGACGCGTTCGTCGCGGCACTGCCGGTGCGCAAGCTGCACGGCGTCGGCAAGGTGACGGCCACGCGGCTCGACCGGCTCGGCATCCAGACCTGCGCGCAATTGCGCGACTGGCCGCTGATCGACCTGCACCGCGAATTCGGCGCGTTCGGGCGGCGGCTGTACGAACTGTCGCGCGGGATCGACGAGCGGCCGGTGCAGGCCGACCAGGAGCGCAAATCGGTCAGCGTCGAGACGACCTACGTGACCGACCTGACGACGCTCGAGCAATGCGCGGAGGAAATCCGCCGCCTGGTCGTGCAGCTCGACGCCCGGGTCGCGCGCGCAGGCGCCGCGCGGTCGATCCGCAAGCTGTACGTGAAGATCCGCTTCGCCGATTTCCAGCGCACGATCGTCGAGTGCGTGGCCGACGCGACGAATGCGGATACGGCCGTCACGCTGCTTGCGAAGGGGCTGCAGCGGCGCGCGCAGGCCGTGCGGCTGCTCGGCGTCGGCGTGCGCATCGACGAGGACACGGCCGAGCGTCACGGGCAATTCTCGCTGTTCGACGACGAATCGCCCGCACCATGAAAAAAGGCACCGCCGAAACGGTGCCTTTCGATGCAGCCCGAAGGGCCGGGCGGCGCGCTCAGTGCGCGGGCGCGGTCATCCCGTTGTGGCGCAGCAGCGCATCGATTTCCGGCTCGCGGCCGCGGAATGCCTTGAACGAATCCATCGCCGGACGGCTGCCGCCGACCTCGAGGATTTCTCGGCGATAGCGCGTGCCGGTCGCCGCGTCGAGCACGCTGCCGCCCCCGGCGGCCGCTTCCTCGAACGCCGCGTACGCGTCGGCCGACAGCACCTCGGCCCACTTGTAGCTGTAGTAGCCGGCGGCATAACCGCCCGCGAAGATATGGCTGAACGTGTTCGGCCAGCGCGAGAACGCCGCCTGCGGGATCACGTGATAGCGCTCGTTGATCTCGCGCGCGAACGCGGTTACGCCGGTCGGGCCCGCCGGGTCGAAGTCGACGTGCAGCAGCATGTCGAACATCGAGAACACGATCTGGCGCAGCGTGCCGAGCCCGCTCTGGAAATTCTTCGCGGCGATCATCTTGTCGAACAGTTCGCGCGGCAGCGTGGCGCCCGTGTCGACGTGCGACGACATCGACGACAGCACGTCCCATTCCCAGCAGAAGTTTTCCATGAACTGCGACGGCAGCTCGACCGCATCCCATTCGACGCCGTTGATGCCCGACACGCCGAGCTCGTCGACGCGCGTGAGCATGTGATGCAGCCCGTGGCCGAACTCATGGAACAGCGTGATGACTTCGTCGTGCGTGAAGCACGCGGGCTTGCCACCGACCGGCGCCGAGAAGTTGCAGGTCAGGTACGCGACCGGCGTCTGCACGGTGCTGCCGCGCTTCGCACGCGAACGCGCGTCGTCCATCCATGCGCCGCCGCGCTTGCCTTCGCGCGCGTACAGGTCGAGATAGAACTGCGCAACGAGCGAGCCGTCGCGGTTCTCGACGCGGAAAAAGCGCACGTCCTTGTGCCACACCGGCGCATCGTCCGGCTTGATCCGCACGCCGAACAGCGTCTCGGTGACGGTGAACAGGCCCTTCAGCACGGCCGGCTCGGGGAAGTACTGCTTGACCTCGTTTTCCGAGAACGCGTAGCGCTGCTGGCGCAGCTTTTCGGCCGCGTACGCGACGTCCCACGGCGCGAGTTCGGCGAGGCCGAGTTCCTTCGCGGCGAATGCGCGCAGCTCGTCCCAGTCCTTGTCCGCGTGCGGGCGCGCACGCGTCGCGAGATCCTCGAGGAACGCGATCACCTGCTGCGGCGATTCGGCCATCTTCGGCGCGAGCGACACTTCGGCGAAGTTGCGGTAGCCGAGCATCTGCGCCTCTTCGCGGCGCAGCTTCAGCTCGTCGGCGACGATTGCCGTGTTGTCCCATTCGGCGTTGCCGCCGCCGTACTGCGGCCCGAGCTCCGACGCGCGCGTCGCATAGGCGCGGTAGAGCGTCTCGCGCAGCGCGCGGTCGTCCGCATACTGCAGCACCGGGAAGTACGACGGGAAGTGCAGCGTGAATTTCCAGCCGTCCTTGCCGTCCTTTTGCGCGGCTTCGCGGGCGGCCTCGATCGCGTCGCCGGGCAGGCCGGCCAGTTCGGCGTCGTCCTGCGCGAAGTACGCGTACGCGTTGGTCGCGTCGAGCACGTGGTCGGAGAACGCCTTCGACAGCGCGGCCTGCTGTTCCTGCAGTTCCGCGAAGCGCGGCTTCCGGTCTTCGGGCAGTTCGGCGCCCGACAGGCGGAAATCGCGCAGTGCGTTGTCGAGGATCTTCTTGCGCTCGGCGGACAGCGTCGCGTATTCGGCACTCGCGGCGATCGCCTTGTATTTCTCGTACAGCGCGAGATTCTGGCCGACGCTCGACCAGAACTCGGTCACGCGCGGCAGGTTTTCGCCGTACGCGGCTCGCAGTTCGGGCGTATCGGCGACCGCGTTCAGGTGGCCCACGACGCCCCATGCACGACCGAGCGGCTCCGTCGCCTGCTCGACCGTCTCGACGACGGCGGCCCAGGTCGCCGGCGTCGCGGGCGCGCTCGCGGCGTCGACCGCGCGGCTGGCTGCGTCGAGCAGCGTATCGAGCGCGGGCGTCACGTGTTCCGGACGGATTTCGCCGAAGCGGGGCAGGTCGGAGAAGTCGAGGAGCGGATTGGTGTTGGCGCTGGCGGACATAAGACTCCCTGTCTGTTGCCGGATGAACCGGGATGAAAAGGGTAACGGCGCGATGGCGCCCGATACCGACATTATTGGGGCGCATCGTGCGCTTTCCAATCGTTAGTTTCTAACGGCGCGATTGACGCAGGGTCGGATGCGGGGCAGAAAGCCGTCGGGCAACGTGCGGCCGGCGCAGTGCGGCCGGCGCGGTGCCGCTGGCGAGGCGCCGGCGCACGGAACCGCGCGCCGGCTGAACGGGCAGGGGGTCAGGCGGCCGCGGCGGCAGCGCGCTCGGCGGCTTCGATCGTGTTGATCAGCAGCATCGTGATGGTCATCGGGCCGACGCCGCCCGGCACCGGCGTGATGTGGCCGGCGACTTCCTTCACGCCCGCGAAGTCGACGTCGCCGCACAGCTTGCCCGCGTCGTCGCGGTTCATGCCGACGTCGATCACCGTCGCGCCCGGTTTCACCATGTCGGCCGTCAGGATGTTGCGCTTGCCGACCGCGGCGACCACGACGTCGGCCTGCCGCGTGTGCGCGGCGAGGTCGCGCGTCTTGCTGTGGCAGATCGTTACGGTCGCACCCGCTTCGAGCAGCAGCATCGCCATCGGCTTGCCGACGATGTTCGAGCGGCCGATCACGACCGCGTTCGCGCCCTGCAGCGCGATGTCATGCGCCTCGAACATCTTCATCACGCCGTACGGCGTGCACGGGCGGAACAGCGGCTTGCCGGTCATCAGCGCGCCGGCGTTCGCGACGTGAAAGCCGTCGACGTCCTTCTCCGGCGCGATCGCCTCGATCACCTTGTGGCTGTCGATGTGCGCCGGCAGCGGCAGCTGGACGAGGATGCCGTGGATCTTCGGGTCGCGGTTCAGTTCGTCGATGCGCGCGAGCAGGGCGGCTTCCGACAGCGTTGCCGGGTACGCGTCCTTCAGCGAGAAGAAACCGTTGTCCTCGCATGCCTTGATCTTGTTGCGCACATAGACTTCGCTCGCCGGGTTCTCGCCGACGAGGATCACTGCGAGGCCGGGCTGGTGGCCGCGTGCGGTCAGGGCGGCGGCGCGTTCGGCGGCCTGCGCGCGCAAGGTCTTCGAAAGGGCGTTGCCGTCGATGAGGAGGGCTGTCATGGTGGTGGGTCCTGCCGGGAAGTTGGAATGCGTGCGTACGGCACCCGAAGCGCCGCAGCAAAACACGCAATTATACCGTTCGCCTGCTGCCGTCCGACAGCGAATAAGCGGGAAACGTCATGGCCGCGGCGCTCGCGCGCCGGGAGGAAAGGCCGCCGCCGCGCGAGTGGGCCGCATCGCGCGGGGCGGCTGCGGGCCGGGCGGGCAGTGCCGCCGCGGCCGGCGAACGCTCAGGCCTGTTTCTTCGACAGCGCGAGGCGCAGCAGGTCGGCCACCGTGTTGACGTTGAGCTTTTCCATGATGTTCGCGCGGTGCGCTTCGACCGTCTTGATGCTGATGCCGAGGTCGTCGGCGATCTGCTTGTTCAGGCGGCCCGCGATGATCCGTTCGAGCACCTGTTGCTCGCGCGCGGTCAGCTTCGACAGGCGTTCGCTCGCGGCACGCTGTTCCTGGACGCTCTTGCTTTCGCTTCGGGCCTTGTCGAGCATCCGCTCGACGAGCTTGCGCAGCTCGGCTTCGTCGAACGGTTTCTCGATAAAGTCCATCGCACCCTTTTTCATCGTCGACACGGCCATCGGCACGTCGCCGTGACCGGTGACGAAGATGATCGGCAGCGCGGCGTTGTCGGCGATCAGGCGTTCCTGCAGTTCGAGGCCGCTCATGCCCGACATCCGCACGTCGAGGATCAGGCATGCGATCTGGCCGGCCTGCTGCGCAGGCTGGTATGCATCGAGGAATTGTTCGGCGCTCGAGAAGCATTGCACGCGATAGCCGTTCGCCTCCAGCAGCCAGCGCAGCGAGTCCCGTACGGCCTCGTCGTCGTCGACGACAAAGACGGTTTCCTGAGTGGTGGTGACAGGGCTATTCATAGTTCTCCCGTTACGGTATGTGATGCCGATGCCTCGCGCCCCCCTTGGCCGAGATCAGCGGGTTCCCCAATGGGCAGGCTGCAGTGGAACGTCGCGCCGGAAATGCGGCCATCCAGCTCGACGTTGTTGACCACCCACAGACGCCCCCGATGCGATTCGATGATCGAACGGCAGATGTTCAGCCCCATGCCCATGCCATCGGACTTGGTGCTGTAAAACGGTTCGAACAGGCGTTCGGCGGTCGCCTCGTCGACGCCCGGACCCTGGTCGATCACGCGGATGTCGACGAAGCCCGCATCGATGTCGGCGACGACGCGGATCACGCCGTCCGCCGACGCCGGCTTCACGTCGGCCATCGCCTCGGCTGCGTTCTTCATCAGGTTCATCAGCACCTGCTCGATCAGCACGGGGTCGACATAAATAATAGGCATTCTTGCGAGGATTTCCGTGACGATCCGGATCCTGCGTTTCCTGGCCTCGATTTCGGCGAGCCCGACCGCGTCGGCGACGATGTCCGCGACGCGCGCCGGCTGGCGCTTCGGCTCGCTGCGCTTCACGAATTCGCGGATCCGCTTGACGATCATCCCCGCGCGCAGCGCCTGCTGCGCGGTCTTTTCCAGCGCGGGCTGCAGCGTCTCGGGCGTGCCGCGGCCGCTCTTGACGAGCGCGAGCGTGCCCGAACAGTAGTTGTTGATCGCGGCGAGCGGCTGGTTCAATTCGTGAGCAATCGACGACGCCATTTCACCCATCGTCATCAATCGGCTCGTGAACTGCAGCTTCTCTTCCTGCTGGTGCGCGAGTTCCTGCGCCTTCTTGCGGGTCGTGATGTCGGTCGCGATCTGCATCTGCGCGAGGTGGCCGTCCACCCACTGGATGTACTGGCGGCGCACCTCGAACCACTTCTGGATGCTCTCGACGTACACCTCCTGCGCATCGGCGGTGCTGCTCGTCAGCGCGGCGGCCGGCAGGCCGGCGAACGCGTCGACCATGTCGATCGAGTCGGACGATGCCTGCGCGCGGTCGAAGCCGCCGCCCGACAGCTCGAGATGGCCGTCCGGGCGGATGCCGAACAGGTGGCGGTAGTAGCGGTTCGCGAACAGCAGCTCGGCCTCGTCGGCGGCCAGCACCGACACCGCGGCGTCGAGGCTTTCGAGCACCGTCGTGAAGCGCTCGTGCGCGGCCGCAAGCTCCTCGCGCGCGCGCTTCGGCTCGGTGATGTCGGTCATCGACGACATCCAGCCGGTCTGGCGGCCGGAGCTGTCGATCAGCGGCGATACGTACAGGCGCGCATGGAACAGCGTGCCGTTCTTGCGCCGCACGCGCAGCTCGAACCCCGAGCTCGGCGCCTTGCCGCGCAGCGTCATGTCGAGCTGGCGCTGCATTTCCGGGTAAGCGTCGCGCGGCCAGTACGGGAACGGCGCGACCTTGCCGACGAGGTCGGTTTCGTCCCAGCCCGTCATCCGGCAGAACGCGGGGTTCACGTGCGTGATGCGGCCGTGCATGTCGAGCACGCGCATGCCGATCAGCACCGAGTTTTCCATCGCGCGGCGGAAGAACGCTTCCGCGTACAGCGCCTGCTGCGCCTCGAAGCGCTGGCGCGTGTGCTTCCACAGGCTCCAGAGGCTCCACAGCACGAAGCACGACAGCCCCGCGACGAGCCACACGAGCGTGTTGTTGGTCAGGTTGGTGAGCTGCGGGAACGCGTACACGCGCACGGTCAGTCCCTGGCCGGGCGGATCGAGCGGCAGGTCGTAGTGCGAGTCGCGCGGCAGGCGCGGGCGCGTCGACGTGGACGACAGCTCGCGGTTGTTCGAGTCGGTGATCGAGATCTTGTACTTCGACGACAGCTCCTGCGGGATGTCGTGCTTCAGGATGCCTTCGACCGAGAACACCGCGGCGATCGAGCCGAGATATTCGCGGTCGCCGCGCATCACGGGCGTCTGCAGCGTGATGAAGCCGTTGCCGAAGTCGTCGTAGATCAGCGGCGAATAGGCCTGGCGGCGCGTGCTGCGCGCTTCGTCGTAGGCGCCGCGCACGGCGTCCTGCATCTGCGCATCGCCGGGCTTCGCGAGCCGCTGGCCGAGCAGCGGCGGATGCACGGTCGGCCAGCGCTGCACGCCGGGTGCCGTGTACCAGTTCAGGTAGAGGATTTCCGGATGCGTCTGCATCACATCCGCGACGGCCATCTGGAACGCGTTCTGGTCGAGGCGGCCCGACGCGAGATCGCGCGACAGCGCCTGGAGCTGTTCCTGCGCGCCCGTCATCGACAGGCGGATCTGCTGCTGCGCCCACGCGACGTTGCGGAAGAGGGTGTCTTCCTGCTGCTGCTGTTCGCGGCGATTGAGGCTCCACAGGATGAGACTCATCACCACGAGGAACACGAGGATCGACAGCAGCGGCGTCAGCAAATAAGAATTGGACCACCACGGTCCGTGGTGCCAACGGGACGGCTGCGACTCCGCCGGCGGGCCCGACGGTCGCGCCGAGCGTGCGAAAAGCCGATCGGTCAACATGGCAGGATTGTAGCGCAGCGCAATACATGGAAAACCCATACCGGATATGTTGAACGGAAACGGATTTATGCCGCCGGGACGTGCCGCGGAGCCCCGAAGCGTGGGTGCGGCGCAGCAATATTTCGTATTGTGAGAAAAGATCTCACGATTCGAAAATTTTGTTGCGCAGGCCCGCGCACGCTCATTACAATCCGCTGGAGCTTGCCCGCAGCCGGTCGCTTCGCGTCGTCTGCACGAGAGCGATCCTCACATTCCAGGACCCAGGAGACGAGAATGTCCGCTGTACCGAACGAAGTGATGAAATATGTCGCCGCCGAACATGACGACGACCCGCAAGAAACCGTTGAGTGGCTGGAATCGCTCGATGGCGTGATCTCCTCCGTGGGCACCGGCCGCGCGCATTACCTGATCGAAAAGCAGATCGAGTTCGCCCGCATGCACGGCGAGCACCTGCCGTTTTCCGCGAATACCCCGTACATCAACACGATTCCGGTCGAAGCCCAGGCGAAGATTCCGGGCGACCAGGATATCGAGCACCGCATCCGTTCGTACACGCGCTGGAACGCGCTGGCGATGGTGCTGCGCGCTGGCAAGGACACGAACGTCGGCGGCCACATCGCATCGTTCGCGTCGGCCGCGACGCTCTATGACGTCGGCTACAACCACTTCTGGCACGCAGCATCCGACCAGCACGGCGGCGATCTCGTGTTCGTGCAGGGCCACTCGTCGCCGGGCGTGTATTCGCGCGCGTTCCTGCTCGGCCGCCTGAAGGAAGAGCAGCTCGACAACTTCCGCCAGGAAGTCGACGGCAACGGCATTTCGTCGTACCCGCACCCGTGGCTGATGCCGGACTTCTGGCAGTTCCCGACCGTGTCGATGGGTCTCGGCCCGATCATGGCGATCTACCAGGCGCGCTTCATGAAGTACCTGCAGGCGCGCGGCATCGCGACGACGGAAGGCCGCAAGGTGTGGGCGTTCCTCGGCGACGGCGAGACGGACGAACCGGAATCGCTCGGCGCGATCGGGATGGCGAGCCGCGAGAAGCTCGACAACCTCGTGTTCGTGATCAACTGCAACCTGCAGCGTCTCGACGGCCCGGTGCGCGGCAACGGCAAGATCATCCAGGAACTCGAATCGGAATTCCGCGGCGCCGGCTGGAACGTGATCAAGGTCATCTGGGGCAGCCGCTGGGATGCGCTGTTCGCGCGCGACAAGACGGGCGCGCTGATGCGCCGCATGATGGAAGTCGTCGACGGCGAATACCAGACCTACAAGTCGGAATCGGGCGCGTTCGTCCGTGAGCACTTCTTCAACTCGCCGGAACTGAAGGCACTCGTCGCCGACTGGTCGGACGACGACATCTGGGCGCTGAACCGCGGCGGCCACGATCCGCACAAGATCTATGCGGCGTTCCACGAAGCCAGCAACTCGAAGGGCGCGCCGACCGTCATCCTCGCGAAGACCATCAAGGGCTACGGGATGGGCGAGTCGGGCCAGGCGATGAACATCACGCACCAGCAGAAGAAGCTGCCGGTCGAGCAACTGAAGAAGTTCCGCGACCAGTTCCGCCTGCCGATCACCGACGAGCAGATCGCCGACGTGCCGTACCTGAAGTTCGAGGAAGGTTCGAAGGAGCTCGAATACATGCGCAAGCAGCGCATGGACCTCGGCGGCTACCTGCCGCACCGCCGCGAGAAGGCGACGTCGCTGCCGGTGCCGGCGCTCGACGCGTTCGAGCCGCTGCTGAAGGGCACGGGCGAAGGCCGCGAGATCTCGACGACGATGGCGTTCGTGCGGATCCTGAACATCCTGCTGAAGGACAAGGCGCTCGGCAAGCGCGTCGTGCCGATCGTCCCGGACGAGTCGCGCACGTTCGGCATGGAAGGCCTGTTCCGCCAGATCGGCATCTGGAACCAGCAGGGCCAGAAGTACGTGCCGGAAGATTCCGACCAGCTGATGTTCTACAAGGAATCGGAAACAGGCCAGATCCTGCAGGAAGGCATCAACGAAGCGGGCGGCATGTGCGACTGGATCGCGGCGGCGACGTCGTACTCGACGCACGGCGAGATCATGGTGCCGTTCTACATCTTCTACTCGATGTTCGGCTTCCAGCGGATCGGCGACCTCGCATGGGCCGCGGGCGACATGCGCTCGCGCGGCTTCCTGCTCGGCGGTACCGCGGGCCGCACGACGCTGAACGGCGAAGGCCTGCAGCACGAAGACGGCCACTCGCTCCTGTGGGCGGCGTCGGTGCCGAACTGCGTGAGCTACGACCCGACCTTCGGCTACGAACTGGCCGTGATCGTCCAGGACGGCCTGCGCCGCATGGTCCAGGACCAGGAAGACGTGTACTACTACATCACGGTGATGAACGAGAACTACGAGCACCCGGCGATTCCGCAGGGCGAGCACGTGGCGGCCGACATCATCAAGGGCATGTACGCGTTCAGGAAGGCCGACGCCGACAAGAAGGCGCCGCGCGTCCAGCTGCTCGGCGCGGGCACGATCTTCAACGAAGTGATCGCTGCCGCCGACCTGCTGAAGAACGACTGGGGCGTCGCCGCCGACCTGTGGAGCGTGCCGAGCTTCACCGAACTCGCGCGCGAAGGCCACCAGGTCGAGCGCTGGAACCTGCTCCATCCGACCGAGGAGCGTCGCCTGTCGCACGTGCAGAAGTGCCTGAAGGACACGCAGGGCCCGGTCATCGCATCGACCGACTACGTCCGCGCGCTGGTCGACCAGATTCGCGGCCAGATCGATCGCCGCTTCGTCGTGCTGGGCACGGACGGCTTCGGCCGCTCGGATACCCGCGAGAAGCTGCGTCACTTCTTCGAGGTCGACCGTCACTGGGTCACCGTCGCTGCGCTCAACGCGCTGGCCGACGAAGGCACGATCGAGCGCAAGGTGGTCGCGGACGCGATCGCCAAGTACAACCTCGATCCGTCCAAGCCCAACCCGATGACCGTTTAACGCACACGCCGTGTGATGTCGCGCGTCGCTTCCGCGAGGAGCGCGCGCGGCCATGGAGACAGATACAGATGAGTCAAGCGATCGAAGTGAAGGTGCCGGATATCGGCGATTACAAGGACGTGCCCGTCATCGAAGTGCTCGTGAAGGCGGGCGACACGGTCGAGCCCGAGCAGTCGCTCGTCACGCTCGAGTCCGACAAGGCGACGATGGACGTCCCGAGCCCCGCGGCGGGCACGGTCAAGGAAGTGAAGGTGAAGGTGGGTGACTCGGTGTCGGAAGGCACGCTGATCATCCTGCTCGAAGGCGGCGCGGCCGCACAGCCGAACGGCGCGGCTGCGCCGGCTGCAGCCCCGGCTCCGGCGGCAGCACCGGCACCGGCCGCCGCAGCACCGGCTGCCGCACCGGCAGCGGCCGGCGGCACGCTCGAAGTGAAGGTGCCCGACATCGGCGACTACAAGGACGTCCCGGTGATCGAGATCGGCGTGAAGGTCGGCGATACGGTCGAGAAGGAGCAGTCGCTCGTCACGCTCGAATCGGACAAGGCGACGATGGACGTGCCGAGCCCGGCTGCGGGCGTCGTGAAGGACATCAAGGTGAAGGTGGGCGATTCGGTGTCGGAAGGCACGCTGATCGTGCTGCTCGAAGCCGCAGGCGCACCGGCAGCCGCACCGCAGGCGAGCGCACCGGCACCGGCCGCTGCTGCATCGGCTCCGGCGCCCGCCGCCGCACCCGCGAAGGCTGCGCCGGCACCGGCTGCCGCCGCGGCACCGGCCGCAGCGCCGTCGGGCGAATACCGCGCCAGCCACGCATCGCCGTCGGTGCGCAAGTTCGCGCGCGAACTCGGCGTCGAAGTCGCACGCGTGCAGGGCTCGGGTCCGAAGGGCCGCATCACGAAGGACGACGTCACGGGCTTCGTGAAGGGCGTGATGACGGGCCAGCGCGCAGCGCCGGGCGCGGCAGCTGCCGCGCCGGCAGGCGGCGGCGAACTGAACCTGCTGCCCTGGCCGAAGGTCGACTTCTCGAAGTTCGGCCCGTTCGAGGCGAAGCCGCTGTCGCGCATCAAGAAGATCTCGGGCGCGAACCTGCATCGCAACTGGGTGATGATCCCGCACGTCACGAACAACGACGAAGCGGACATCACCGATCTCGAGGCGCTGCGCGTCCAGTTGAACAAGGAGCACGAGAAGGCGGGCGTGAAGTTCACGATGCTCGCGTTCGTGATCAAGGCGGTCGTTGCCGCGCTGAAGAAATTCCCGACCTTCAACGCGAGCCTCGACGGCGACAACCTCGTGTTCAAGCAGTACTTCCACGTCGGTTTCGCCGCCGATACGCCGAACGGCCTCGTCGTGCCGGTGATCCGCGATGCGGACAAGAAGGGCCTCGTCGACATCGCGAAGGAAATGAGCGACCTGTCGAAGGCCGCGCGCGAAGGCAAGCTGAAGCCGGACCAGATGCAGGGCGGCTGCTTCTCGATCTCGTCGCTCGGCGGGATCGGCGGGACGAACTTCACGCCGATCATCAACGCGCCGGAAGTGGCGATCCTCGGGTTGTCGCGCGGGCAGATGAAGCCGGTGTGGGACGGCAAGCAGTTCGTGCCGCGTCTCATGCTGCCGCTGTCGCTGTCGTATGACCATCGCGTGATCGATGGCGCGGAAGCCGCGCGGTTCAATGCGTATCTCGGCGCGTTGCTCGGCGATTTCCGGCGCATCGTTCTTTGATGAGCGGGGAGGGGCTCGCGGGGGCGTGGGGTTTATGTTGGTTATCCACGCTTCGTCGTTGAACTGGCTTTCCTGACGGTCTGCTGGCGTCGCCCCTGCGCGGGGCGGCGGTCACTTTTCTTTGTCTTCCAAAGAAAAGTGACCAAAAGAAAGGCGCGTCCTTGGGCGGACGGCAAGGTGGTTCTGCCCCGAGTCGCCGTTCTTTTGTCAGGCCGTAGTTCGCTCGCGAGTTTCTTCCCCCCTCTGTCTGCAGCTAATCAAGAAGGGGACAGCAATGAGTCTCATCGAAGTCAAGGTTCCGGATATCGGCGATTTCAGCGGCGTCGATGTCATCGAAGTCAACGTGAAGCCGGGCGACGTGATCGAAAAAGAGCAGACGCTCATCACGCTCGAATCGGACAAAGCCTCCATGGAAGTGCCCAGCGACGTCGCCGGGACAGTCAAGGAAGTCAAGGTCAAGGCCGGCGAGAAAGTCTCGCAGGGCACGGTCATCGCCATCGTCGAAGCATCGGCAGGCGCCGCCGCACCCGCGAAAGCACCGGAACCGGCCAAGCCCGCAGCGGCTGCTCCGGCACCGGCCGCAGCCGCGCCGGCGCCCGCGCCGCAAGCCGGCAGCTACGCCGGCGCAGTCGACATCGAATGCGACATGCTCGTGCTCGGCGCCGGCCCCGGCGGCTACTCGGCCGCGTTCCGCGCAGCCGATCTCGGCATGAAGACGGTGCTCGTCGAACGCTACTCGACGCTCGGCGGCGTATGCCTGAACGTCGGCTGCATCCCGTCGAAGGCGCTGCTGCACACGGCGCTCGTCATCGACGAAGCCGCGGCGCTCGCGTCGCACGGGATCACATTCGGCAAGCCGCAGGTCGATCTCGACAAGCTGCGCGACTTCAAGGGCGGCGTCGTCAAGAAGCTGACGACGGGCCTCGCCGGCATGGCGAAGGCGCGCAAGGTCGAAGTGGTCACGGGCGTCGGCGCATTCGTCGATCCGTATCACATGGAAGTGCAGGGCGAAAACGGCAAGAAGGTCGTCAAGTTCAAGCAGGCGATCATCGCCGCGGGCTCGCAGGCCGTGAAGCTGCCGTTCATGCCGGAAGACCCGCGGGTCGTCGATTCGACGGGCGCGCTCGAACTGCGCCAGTTGCCGAAGCGCATGCTCGTGATCGGCGGCGGCATCATCGGCCTCGAAATGGCGACGGTGTACGCGACGCTCGGCGCCGAGATCGACGTGGTCGAAATGATGGACGGCCTGATGATGGGCGCGGACCGCGATCTCGTGAAGGTATGGGAAAAGTACAACGCGAAGCGCTTCGGCAACGTGATGCTGAAGACCAAGACGGTCGGCGCGGAAGCGAAGGAAGACGGCATCTACGTGAAGTTCGAGGGCGAAAAGGCGCCGGCGGAAGCGCAGCGCTACGACCTCGTGCTCGTCGCGGTGGGCCGCAGCCCGAACGGCAAGAAGATCGGCGCCGACAAGGCCGGCGTCGCCGTCACGGATCGCGGCTTCATCGAAGTCGACAAGCAGATGCGCACGAACGTGCCGCACATCTTCGCGATCGGCGATATCGTCGGCCAGCCGATGCTCGCGCACAAGGCCGTGCATGAAGGCCACGTCGCAGCGGAAGCCGCGCACGGCGAGAAGGCGTACTTCGACGCACTGCAGATCCCGTCGGTGGCGTACACCGATCCGGAAGTGGCGTGGGCCGGCAAGACGGAAGACCAGTGCAAGGCCGAAGGCATCAAGTACGGCAAGGCCGTGTTCCCGTGGGCCGCTTCGGGCCGCGCGATCGCGAACGGCCGCGACGAAGGCTTCACGAAACTGATCTTCGACGAGGAAACCCATCGCGTGATCGGCGGCGGGATCGTCGGCCTGAACGCGGGCGACCTGATCAGCGAAGTGTGCCTCGCCGTCGAGATGGGCGCGGACGCGGAAGACATCGGCAAGACGATCCATCCGCACCCGACGCTCGGCGAATCGGTCGGCATGGCCGCCGAACTGTACGAAGGCGTCTGTACGGACCTGCCGCCGCAACGCAAGAAGTAACGCGACCGGCACGGCCGGTCATGCGCCGGCCATGAAAAACGCCGCTGCCCCGGGTAATCCGGGCGGCGGCGTTTTGTTTTGCTCGCGGCCGGCGCGGCGATCAAACGGCTGTTCTAGCGTAGCGAACGGCGGCCGGTTCGCGCCGTTTCCGGCGCCGGAAACGAAAAAGCCGCGCTGGGCGCGGCTCTTTCAGGAGCGAGGGACGCTTACGCGGCCGGCTTGCTCGAACGACGCGCAGCGGCGGCGGTGGCAGCCTTCGTTGCGACGGCAGCAGCAGCGTTGAAGTTCGTCTCGGCGATCTCGACGGCTTGCTTCGTTGCCTTCTGAACCGTTTCGTACGTGGTGTTCGCAGCGTTCAGTGCCGACTTCAGCGCGGCGACAGCCGTTTCCGAACCGGCCGGCGCGTTCTTCGCGACGTTGTCGACGAGTGCCTGAACCTTCTTGTTCTGCTCTTCGAATTGCGCTTCGGCAACCTTCGTGAACTCGGCTTGCGTCGACGATGCGATTTCGTACAGGTGACGGCCGTACGACAGCACCTTTTCAGCGACCGGTTGCGACAGGCTCGCTTGCAGTGCGATCAGTTCCTGAGCGTCCTTCACCGACAGCAGACGCTGTGCGTTTTCCTGGCTCTCGACCAGCGTCGACTTCACGACCTGCAGGTTCAGTTCGATCAGCTTTTCGACGCCTTCGAACGCCTTGGTCGTCAGACCGAACAGGCTTTCGAGGTTGGCTTTCTGTGCGGCGGCGATTTGCTCGGGGGTCAGCAAGGACATGTCAAGCTCCTGAAAAGCGATCGCGTCGATCGCAGGGTAAAGGGGCACTACGATGGGGAACCTCGGATGCGCGTCCTTTGTGCAACGCAGCAATGAAACGTATTTTAGGGCAGAGAAAACGGATGTCAAGTATTTTTTGTGCGTTGCACAATCGTGACAAATTATCGATAAAACAACGAGTTATCATGGCCGTTCGGAATCGGTTTCACGCTCGATCCCAAATGGTGCGCACGGGCGCGGGGCAGGCGCAGCGCACCATGAGTGCGTACAGGTAAACCTGACAGGCTTGTGGAACGTTATCCTTCCGTTCCTGTCGAAAACGCGCCGTTTCGATGCGCATGCCGTGGCGACGTGCCGTCGTCATGGTCAAGAGGCGCTGCAGGCACGCTCCGAGCGCCGGATACGTAGTTTCCCCGCTTTAAATTGCCCCGAAAGTGACGTTATCTCAATTAACCGTGTGGTAATCGGGAGACGGGTACTGTCGGGCAGCGCATCCCATGATTTTTTTCGATGGGGGCGGGAGGGTCGATTGGCCTGAGGTTGGCCGACCCTTACATTCCGGTTTAACGACGATCGGTAAGTGCCTAATATTGCTCTTTTTTTAAGCTTTAACTACACTTGCGGAAACCTCCCGCCCGCTTTGTCCAGACCCCAATGAAAGCCGAATCGTTTTCACCGCGCAGATTGTTGCAGAGCATGACGCTCGGCGCGGCTGTGTCGGTCGCCGTCGCCTTGCTGGCGACCGCCGCGTCCGTCGCGCCCGCTGACGCCTTTGCCGCCACTGCGAAGACCCAACAAGCCGCCAAGAAAAAGGCCGTCGCTCCTGCTTCGTCCGCGAAGAAGAAGTCGGTCAAGGCAGCATCCAGCCAATCCGCCAAGGTCGCCGCGGCCGATGCGCCGCGCGCGAAAGCGTCGCGCAAGCGCATGACGCTCGCAGCGGGCGTGCACGGCGGCCATCGCGGCGCAGTGCGCCAGGTCGCGTTCCAGCCGCGCCGGCCGACCGTCGGCCAGGCGTTCGGCCTGCACGAAACGCCGGACGCGCTCGCGCTGCGCTCGAGCGTCGCGTACGTCGTCGACCAGAATTCCGGCGAGCCGCTGTTCGACAAGAATTCGCACGCCGTCGTGCCGATCGCGTCGATCTCGAAGCTGATGACGGCGATGGTCGTGCTCGATTCGAAGACGCCGATGACCGACCAGATCGAAGTCACCGACGAAGACCGCGACTACGAGAAGGGCACGGGCTCGCGCCTGTCGGTGGGCTCGGTGCTGTCGCGCGAGGACATGCTGCATATCGCGCTGATGGCGTCGGAAAACCGCGCGGCCGCCGCGCTGTCGCGTTACTACCCGGGCGGCCGTCCGGCGTTCATCGCCGCGATGAACGCGAAGGCGAAGGCGCTCGGCATGGCCGATACGCATTTCGAGAATTCGACCGGCCTGTCGAGCTCGAACGTGTCGAGCGCGCGCGATCTGGTGAAGATGGTCAATGCGGCGTACCAGTACCCGATGATCCGCCAGTTCTCGACCGATCGCAGCTACGAGGTGTACACGGGCAAGCGCAATCTCGCCTACAACAGCACGAACGCGCTGATCCGCGGCAACGGCTCGTGGGACATCGGCCTGCAGAAGACCGGCTTCATCAACGAAGCGGGCGAGTGCCTCGTGATGCAGGCGACGATCCACGGTCGGCCGATGGTGATCGTGCTGCTCGATTCGTACGGCAAGTATTCGCGCTTCGCCGACGCGGCACGCCTGCGCAACTGGCTCGATGCCGGCGGCGGCGAGCGCCTGACGGCGGCCAACACGCCGAACGGCGGCACCTGATCGCCTGCGGCGGTCCCGCCGCCGCGCCGATTGGTCGCAAGAAAAAACCCCGCAATCGCGGGGTTTTTTCGTTGGAGAGAACCCGGGCGGTGAAGGCGGCTTATGCCTGCCGCTGCAGCCCGTCCGCATCCTTCGCGGGCGCCGGCCGATAGCCGAGCGATTCCGAGATGGTGAGCGCCGTGCGGCTCAACTGGCCGAGCCACGCGTCCTGCAGGCGATCGGCCGGTGCCGACAGCGACAGGCCCGCGACGAGCTTGCCCGAATCGTCGTAGATGCCGGCCGCGATACAGCGCACGCCGAGCTCCAGCTCCTCGTTGTCGCGTGCGCACGATTGCTGGCGGACGATCGTCAGCTCGCGCTCGAGCTTCGCGATGTCGGTGATGCTGTTCTGCGTATGGCCGGACAGCCCCGTGCGCGTCGCATAGGCGCGCACGCGCGACGTTTCGTCGGCCGCGAGGAACAGCTTGCCGACCGACGTGAGGTGCAGCGGCGCGCGGCCGCCGATCGCGCGGACGACCTGCATCCCCGAACGCTCCGAATAGGCGCGCTCGATATAGACGATCTCGTCGCCCTGGCGCACCGACAGGTTCACGGTCTGCCCGGTGAGGCGGTGCAGCTCGCGCATCGGCATCAGCGCCGCGTCGCGCACCGACAGGCGCGCCTTCACGAGGTTGCCGAGCTCGAGCAGCCGCATGCCGAGGCGGTACGTGCCGGGATCGGAGCGGTCGACGAGACGGCAGGTCACCATGTCGTTGAGGATGCGGTGTGCGGTCGACGGATGCAGCTCGGTCCGCTGCGCAAGCTCCTTCAGGCTGACGGGGTCGCTGTGCGCGGCGAGCGCGTCCAGCAGCCGCATCATGCGTTCGATCACCTGGATCGACGTTTTTGAATCCGGGGTGGGTTGGCTCATGTCGGGGGAGGAATCGGTTGACGCGTCAGGCGGTGTTGGGCTGATTGTATCTCGTATTGTGAAAAAAGCGAACGCCGTTCGAGGAAGTCCTCGCTTTGCGCAGCGCAGGCTTGCGCGTGAGCCGGCGTTGGTCTTGCCGGCCAAACGGCGGATAATGAGAGCCGTTTTCTCGAAGGAGCACGTATGCGAGTCGGTTTGTTCGTGACCTGCCTGGTCGATCTGATGCGCCCCGAAATCGGTTTCTCGGCGCTCAAGCTGATTCGCGACGCCGGCTACGAGGTGATCGTGCCGCCCGCGCAAACCTGCTGCGGCCAGCCGGCCTACAACTCCGGCGAGCGCGCGCTTGCGCGCGATCTTGCGGAAAAGACGCTGCGCGAGTTCGAGCAGTTCGATTACGTCGTCGCGCCGTCGGGTTCGTGTGGCGGGATGATCCGCACGCACTATGGCGACCTGTTCCGCGACGACCCCGAACTGATGGGGCGCTACGCGCGATTCCAGCAGAAAGTCTACGAACTGACCGATTTCCTTGCGAACGTCGCCAGGGTCTCTCTCGAGCCCGGTGAATTCACCGGGCCCGTTACCTATCACGACTCGTGCTCGGGCCTCCGCGAACTCGGCGTGAAGGCGCAGCCGCGCGCGCTGCTCGCGCAGCGCGGCATCGCGGTCACCGAGATGAAGGATTGCGAGCACTGCTGCGGCTTCGGCGGCACGTTCGCGGTCAAGTACGGCGATATTTCGGCGGCCATCGCGGACGAGAAATGCGCGAACGTGCGTGCGTCGGGCGCGGGCGCCGTCGTGCTCGGCGATCTCGGCTGCATGCTGAACATCGAAGGGCGGTTGCGCCGCACCGGCGACCGCGACACGCGCGTGCTGCACGTCGCGCAGGTGCTGGCGGGCGACGTCTGACGCCCGGTTTCGCTCACTCTTCCCCGATACCGCGATGCAAGTCCAATCGATGCATTTCAAGGCGCGCGCCGGCCAGAAGCTGGCCGACCAGCGCCTGCAGCAGAACCTGAAGAAGCTGTCGACGAAGTTCGTGTCCGCACGCGCCGATGCGATGACCGCGATCGACTTCCCGGCCACGCGCGCCGCGCTCAAGGCGCGCCGCAATCGAGCGCTGGAGAACCTCGACGTGTGGCTCGACGCATTCGAGCGCGAGGCGGCGCGGCGAGGCACGACGGTACTGTTCGCCGAAACGACCGCGGATGCCGCGCGGCTCGTGGCCGACATCGCGCGCCGGCACGACGTGAAGAAGGTCATCAAGACCAAGTCGATGGTGTCCGAGGAGATGCGTCTGAACGCGGTGCTCGCGGAGATGGGCGTGCAGTCGATCGAGACGGATCTCGGCGAATACATCCTGCAGATCAACGACAACGAGCCGCCGAGCCACATCATTGCGCCCGTCGTGCACAAGGACAAGGAAGAGATCGCCGACCTGTTCGCGCGCACGCACCACCGCGATCGGCTCACCGAGATTCCGGACATGACGCGCGAGGCGCGCGAGGTGCTGCGCCCGCATTTCATGTCGGCCGACATGGGCGTGACGGGCGGCAACTTCGTGATTGCCGAGACGGGTTCGGTCGCGATCGTGACGAACGAAGGGAACGAGGGGATGTGCACGGTGATGCCGCGCGTGCATGTCGCGGTAACGGGCATCGAGAAGGTGCTGCCGACGCTCGAGGATCTGGCGACAGCGATGCGCCTGTTGCCGCGCTCGGCAACGGGGCAGAAGACGTCGAACTATTTCTCGCTGCTGACCGGGCCGCGCGGGCCGGGCGATGAGGACGGCCCCGAGCATAACTATGTGGTGCTCGTCGATGGCGGCCGCACGGGCCTGATCGGCGGCGAGTTCCAGGAGATGCTGCGCTGCATCCGCTGCGGTGCGTGCATGAACCACTGCCCGGTTTACCAGAAGGTCGGCGGCCATGCGTACGGCTGGGTCTACCCGGGGCCGATGGGGGCGGTGCTGACACCGAGCTACGTCGGGCTCGAGCGCACGCTCGACCTGCCGCAGGCCGCGACGCTGTGCGGCGAATGCGACAGCGTATGCCCGGTCGGGATTCCGTTGTCGCACCTGTTGCGCACGCTGCGCGAGAAGCAGGTCGAGCGGCACCTGCGGCCGTGGCGCGAGCGGGCCGCGCTTGCCGCCTGGGGCTTCGTCGCGCGGCGGCCAACACTGTACGCGCTGACGACCAAGCTCGCGGTGCGCGTCCTCGAGCGGCTGGGCGGCAACGGCGGCACGCTGCGGCGCCTGCCGATGATGGGCGGCTGGATGGACACGCGCGACATGCCGACGCCGACCGGGCGCACGTTCCGCGAACTGTACGCGGCATCGCAAAGCCACCTCGGCTGAGCACTGTTCATCGGGCGACAACAGTGCGTTCGCTATTTGTATATTTATCTCGATAGATGCGGTCTATAGAATCTTGTCTGTAGTCCCCGGAATTGGGTTTCGGGGAACGAGGTCAAGGAGGTCCGCATCATGAAAAAGACAATATCGATGTACTGGCCGCTGGCAATCGTCGTCCCGCTGGCGGCGGCTGCCTATCTGCATGCGATGGCCGATGCGCCGGCGCGCGGCCCGCTCGCGGTTCACCAGGCGTCCGCCGAACTGGCGCGCGCGGTGTCGTTCGGGCTGGTCGACGACGCGGCGAAGCCGCTGCCGGCGGCATCCGGCGACGTCGTGCTCGCCGCGCCGAAGGCGCTGTAATGCACGGCGCCGTCGCTTTGCGCGGCGGCGCGATTTCGGGCGCCTTTGTATAATGGCGCGTTCTTCTCCCACGCGGTCCGCCGCGGCTTTCCGATAGTGCGATGACCCGCGTTGCGATCTGTTTCGTCTGTCTCGGCAACATCTGTCGTTCGCCCACTGCGGAAGGCGTGATGCGCCACCAGGTCGACGCTGCCGCGCTGGCGGACCGGATCGCGATCGATTCGGCCGGCACCGGCGACTGGCATGTGGGCGAGCCGCCCGATAAGCGTGCGCAGGCGGCCGCGCGCAGCCGCGGCTACGACCTGTCGGCGCTGCGCGCGCGGCAGGTGAGTGGGGCGGACTTCGAGCGTTTCGACCTGCTGCTCGCGATGGACGAAGCGAATCTCGCGGAACTGCACCGCCGCTGCCCGCCGCAGCATCGTGACAAGGTGCGCCTGCTGATGGAGTTCGCGCCGGGCGCGACCGAAACCGAAGTGTCCGATCCTTATTTCGGCGGCGCGCAAGGCTTCGAACAGGTGCTCGATCAGGTCGAACGCGCATGCGCGGGCCTGCTGGAGACGCTTCGGGCCCGCACGGAGCGCTGATCGCGCGGTATTCAGCGATCTGCGAATACCCTTTCGAAGGCATGGATACTTGACTAAAATCGTCAAATATTTATACTTGACCAAAATCGTCAAGATTGCAGTCCCCTAGACACCATGAGACTCACCACCAAAGGCCGTTTCGCCGTCACGGCGATGATTGACTTGGCACTGCGCCAGGAGCAGGGCCCGGTGACGCTTGCAGGCATCAGCCAGCGCCAGCGGATTTCGCTCTCGTATCTCGAACAGCTGTTCGGCAAGCTGCGCAGGCATGAAATCGTCGAATCCGTGCGCGGCCCGGGCGGCGGCTACAACCTCGCGCGTCGCGCGCAGGACGTTACCGTTGCCGACATCATCATCGCGGTCGACGAACCGCTCGACGCCACGCAGTGCGGCGGCAAAGGCACGTGTGACGGCTCGAAGCAGCCCGACGGCCATTGCATGACGCACGAGCTGTGGTCGACCCTGAACCAGAAGATGGTCGAATACCTCGATTCGGTGTCGCTGCAGGATCTCGTCGATCAGCAGCGCGCACGCGAGGGCGCACCCGCGGTGCTGCGCGACCGGCGCACGCCGGAGCCCGTCGCCGCACCGGCCGAGCCCGTGCGCACGATGCCGCTCGGCCCCAATTCGGTGTTCAACATCGCGAGTTCGTGAGCGCGAAGGCGCCCGCCATACCCCATAACGCACATAGTCCCTGCACAGAATACCCGGAGCGACAGATGACCCAAGAGACTCTCCACCTGCCCATCTATATGGATTACAGCGCGACGACGCCTGTCGATCCGCGCGTGGTCGACAAGATGGTGCCGTACCTGCGCGAGCAGTTCGGCAATCCGGCGTCGCGCAGCCACGCTTACGGCTGGGACGCGGAGCGTGCAGTCGAGGAAGCGCGCGAGCAGGTGGCCGCACTCGTGAATGCGGATCCGCGCGAAATCATCTGGACGTCCGGCGCAACGGAATCGGACAACCTCGCGATCAAGGGTGCAGCGAACTTCTACAAGGGCAAGGGCAAGCACATCGTCACGGTGAAGACCGAGCACAAGGCCGTGCTCGACACGTGCCGCGAGCTCGAGCGCGACGGTTTCGAAGTGACCTACCTCGACGTGAAGGATGACGGCCTGATCGACCTCGACGCGTTCAAGGCCGCGCTGCGCCCCGATACGATCCTCGTGTCGGTGATGCACGTGAACAACGAGATCGGCGTGATCCAGGACATCGAGACGATCGGTGAAATCTGCCGCGAGAAGGGCATCGTGTTCCACGTCGATGCCGCGCAGTCGACCGGCAAGGTCGGGATCGACCTCGCGAAGCTGAAGGTCGACCTGATGTCGTTCTCGGCGCACAAGACTTACGGCCCGAAGGGCATCGGCGCGCTGTATGTGCGCCGCAAGCCGCGCGTGCGCATCGAGGCACAGATGCATGGCGGCGGCCACGAGCGCGGGATGCGTTCGGGCACGCTGGCGACGCACCAGATCGTCGGCATGGGCGAAGCGTTCCGTATCGCGCGCGAAGAAATGGCGACCGAGAACGAGCGCGTCCGCATGCTGCGAGACAAGCTGCTGCGCGGCCTGTCGCAGATCGAGGAAACGTACGTGAACGGCGACATGGAGCACCGTGTCCCGCACAACCTCAACATCAGTTTCAACTTCGTCGAAGGCGAGTCGCTGATCATGGCGATCAAGGACGTCGCGGTGTCGTCGGGCTCCGCATGTACGTCGGCGTCGCTGGAGCCGTCGTACGTGCTGCGTGCGCTCGGCCGCAACGACGAGCTCGCACACAGCTCGATCCGCTTCACGGTCGGCCGCTTCACGACGGAGCAGGAAGTCGACTTCGTGATCAATCTGCTGAACAGCAAGATCGCGAAGCTGCGCGAACTGTCGCCGCTCTGGGAAATGCACCAGGAAGGCATCGATCTGTCGACGATCGAATGGGCCGCACACTGAACACCGCATTGAATGCACCCGCGGGCGGATTGGCGCACGCAGCGTAACGAGTCAAGGAGTCTGAGTCATGTCTTACAGCAACAAGGTTCTGGATCACTACGAAAACCCGCGCAACGTCGGTTCGTTCGCGAAGGACGACGACACGGTCGGCACGGGCATGGTCGGCGCGCCGGCCTGCGGCGACGTGATGAAGCTGCAGATCCGCGTCGGTGCGGACGGCGTGATCGAAGACGCGAAGTTCAAGACCTACGGTTGCGGTTCGGCGATCGCGTCGAGCTCGCTCGTGACCGAATGGGTGAAGGGCAAGACGCTCGACGAGGCGCTGTCGATCAAGAATACGCAGATCGCCGAAGAGCTCGCGCTGCCGCCGGTGAAGATTCACTGCTCGATCCTCGCGGAAGACGCGATCAAGGCAGCCGTGGCCGACTACAAGAAGCGCCACGACACGAAGGAAGGCGATCAGGCAGCGGCCTGAGCGGCATCGAGCGGGGTTGGGTTCAGAAGGAACGCGGCGGGCCCCCGGTGGCGCGTCGCGGCAAGGACATCATGGCAATTACACTGACCGAAAAAGCAGCACAGCACGTCCAGAAATACCTCGTCCGTCGCGGCAAGGGTGTTGGCCTGCGGCTTGGCGTTCGCACGACCGGGTGCTCGGGGCTCGCGTACAAGCTCGAGTATGTCGACGAGCTGGCTCCCGAGGATCAGGTGTTCGAGAGCCATGGCGTAAAGGTCGTCGTCGATCCGAAGAGCCTCGCGTATATCGACGGCACCGAGCTCGACTTTGCCCGCGAAGGCCTGAACGAAGGGTTCAAGTTCAATAATCCGAACGTGAAGGACGAGTGCGGCTGCGGCGAATCGTTCCGCGTGTGACGCGGATCTCCGCGCGATGCGGGCAAGAGGCGGCACGGGCCGCCTTTTTAATGTGCGGCGTTTGCCGCGCGACGAACCGGAATTGAACGCGACGATGGTTTCGCTGAAAGACAGCCACTTCGACCTGTTTCACCTGCCGGCGCAATTCGCGCTCGACGAGGCGGCGCTCGATGCCGCCTACCGGACGGTGCAGACGCAGGTGCATCCGGACCGCTTCGCGGCGGCCGGCGACGCGCAGAAACGCATCGCGATGCAATGGGCGACCCGCGCGAACGAGGCGTACCGCACGCTGCGCGATCCGCTGAAACGCGCGTCGTATCTGCTGTCGCTGCGCGGCGTCGATATCGGCGCTGAAAACAACACGGCGATGGAGCCGGCGTTCCTGATGCAGCAGATGGAGTGGCGCGAGGGCATCGAGGATGCCGCGGCCGCCCGCAACGTCGACGCACTCGACACGCTGCTCGCGGAGTTGCGCGACGAGAAGCGCGTGCGCGTCGAGCGCCTCGGCACGCTGCTCGACAGCGGCGCCGATCAGGCGGCCGCCGAGGCCGTGCGCCAGTTGATGTTTATCGAACGCGTCGCGTCGGAAGTGGGCGCACAGATCGAGCGCCTCGAAACTTAACCGCGTGCCTTGCGGCACGCGCAGCAAACGGGCCGAGCGCCCGAACGAACCAAGATGGCTTTACTGCAAATTTCCGAACCGGGCATGGCGCCGGCGCCGCACCAGCGGCGACTCGCCGTCGGGATCGATCTCGGCACGACGAACTCGCTCGTCGCGGCCGTGCGCAACAGCGTCGCCGAAGTGCTGCCGGACGAAACGGGCCGCGTGCTGCTGCCGTCGGTGGTCCGTTATCTCGAGAAGGGCGGCCGCCGCATCGGCCACGAAGCGAAAGAGCAGGCCGCGACCGATCCGCGCAACACGATCGTGTCGGTCAAGCGCTTCATGGGCCGCGGCAAGGCCGAGGTCGAAGGCGCGGCGAACGCACCGTACGAATTCGTCGACGCGCCGGGCATGGTGCAGATCCGCACCGTCGACGGCGTGAAGAGCCCGGTCGAAGTGTCGGCGGAGATTCTCGCGACGCTGCGCTATCGTGCCGAGGATTCGCTCGGCGACGATCTGGTCGGCGCAGTGATTACGGTGCCCGCGTATTTCGACGAAGCGCAGCGCCAGGCGACCAAGGATGCCGCGCGTCTCGCGGGCCTCAACGTGCTGCGCCTGCTGAACGAACCGACCGCCGCGGCGATCGCGTACGGCCTCGACAACGCGGCCGAAGGCCTCTACGCGGTGTATGACCTCGGCGGCGGCACGTTCGACCTGTCGATCCTGAAGCTGACGAAGGGCGTGTTCGAAGTGTTGGCTGCGGGCGGCGATTCCGCACTCGGCGGCGACGACTTCGATCACGCGCTGTTCGGTCACGTGCTCGCGCAGGCCGGCATCGACGCCAAGACGCTCGCTCCCGAGGACGTGCGCCTGCTGCTCGACCGCGTGCGCGTGCTGAAGGAAGCGCTGTCGTCCGCGCCGCACGCGTCGCTCGACGTGACGCTGTCGGGCGGCGCGCACGTCGTGCAGACGATCTCGCACGACACGTTCGCATCGCTCGTCGAGCCGCTCGTGCAGCGTACGCTCACACCGACCCGCAAGGCGCTGCGCGACGCGCAGGTGACGCCGGCCGACATCAAGGGTGTCGTGCTCGTCGGCGGCGCGACGCGCATGCCGGTGATTCGCGACGCGGTCGCGAAATATTTCGGCCAGCCGCCGCTCGTGAATCTCGATCCGGATCAGGTCGTCGCGCTCGGCGCGGCGATCCAGGCCGACCTGCTCGCAGGCAATCGCGGCACCGGCGACGACTGGCTGCTGCTCGACGTGATTCCGCTGTCGCTCGGTGTCGAGACGATGGGCGGCCTGGTCGAAAAGATCATTCCGCGCAACTCGACGATTCCGATCGCACGCGCGCAGGAATTCACGACTTTCAAGGACGGCCAGACCGCGATGGCGATCCACGTCGTGCAGGGCGAGCGCGAGCTCGTCGCCGACTGCCGGTCGCTCGCGCGCTTCGAGCTGCGCGGCATTCCGCCGATGACGGCCGGCGCCGCGCGGATTCGCGTGACCTATCAGGTCGACGCTGACGGCCTGCTGTCGGTGTTCGCACGCGAACAACTGTCGGGCGTCGAGGCGTCGGTCGTCGTGAAGCCATCGTACGGTCTGGCCGACGACGACATCGCGAAGATGCTCGAGGACAGCTTCAAGACCGCCGAAATCGACATGCGCGCACGCGCGCTGCGCGAAGCGCAGGTCGAGGCCGAGCGGATGCTCGAGGCGACGCAGGCCGCGCTGGCGACCGACGGCGAACTGCTCGATGCGGACGAACGCACGCAGATCGACGCGCTCGCCGCGGCGCTGCGCGCGGTTGCGCAAGGCGACGATACGAATGCGATCGAAGCGGCGACCAAGACGCTGGCCGACGGCACCGACGAATTCGCGGCGCGCCGGATGGACAAGAGCATCAAGCGCGCACTGTCGGGCCGCCGGCTCGACGAGATCTGAACGACGAACTGCGCATCGGCTGGCGACGGCCCGCGCGATAATGAACCGTGCGGCGCCTGTCGCCGCACCCTGACTGACGGAACGGACATGCCTCAACTGGTGGTGCTGCCTCACGTCGAACTGTGCCCGGACGGCGCAGTGATCGACGCGACGCCCGGCAAGAGTATCTGCGACAACCTGCTCGACCACGGAATCGAGATCGAGCATGCATGCGAGAAGTCGTGCGCGTGCACGACGTGCCACGTGGTGATCCGCGAGGGCTTCAACGATCTGGCGCCGTCCGAGGAGGACGAGGACGACCTGCTGGACAAGGCGTGGGGCCTGGAGCCGACGTCGCGCCTGTCGTGCCAGGCGATCGTGACGGAAGATTCGGACCTGGTGGTCGAGATTCCGAAGTACTCGATCAACCACGCGAAGGAAAATCACTGACAAACCGGAGGCAGGCGATGAAATGGACCGATTCGCGCGAAATTGCCATTGCGCTGGCGGACAAGCACCCGGACATCGACCCGCAGCGGATCAACTTCGTCGACCTGCGCCAGTGGGTGCTTGAACTCGACGGTTTCGACGACGATCCGAAGCACTCCGGCGAGAAGATCCTCGAAGCGATCCAGGCGCACTGGATCGACGAATCGGATTTCGACGACGAAGACTGAGCACGGGGTGCGCCGCAATGGCGCACACGGCCCGCAATGAAAAAACGGCTCGCGAGCAATCGCTCGCGAGCCGTTTTCGTTTTCAGGTCGCTTGCCCGCGCACGACACGCGGGCAGCGGCCGCTTACGCGCCGACCAACGTGCCGTTCTCGATCCGCACGCGCTGGCCCTGGCCGAACGGCGGCGGGTTGTGGTACGTGAACGTGCGCGTCGCGCCGCTTTCCATCTGCACTTGCACCTGGTAGTCGGTTTCCGCGCGTACCTGCTTCTCGACCTGGTTGCCGGCGAGGCCGCCGCCCAGCGCGCCGATGATCGTCATCGCGGTGCGGCCGTTACCGTTGCCGAACTGGTTGCCGAGCAGGCCGCCGGCCGCCGCACCGCCAACGGCGCCGATCCCCGAGCTCTGGCCCGGCGTGCGCGTTTGCGTGATCGCGACGACCGTGCCGCAGCTCTGGCAGTAGGCCGCCTGGGCAGGCGCTGACGGCTGCTGCGCGTATTGCGGCGGCTGCGGTGCCTGCGTATGACGGCGGTGCGTCGTCGCCGGGCGCGGCGCGGGCTTCGGTTCGGGCTTCGGTTCGGCCTGCGCGATCGCCTTCTGCTGCGCGGCGGCTTGTTCGGCCGCCTGCTGCCGGGCTTGCGCGGCCAGCGCGGCGCTGGCGGCCGCGGCCGTATCGACGGCCGGCTGCGACGCGATCAGCGCGGCCTGGGTCTGGCCGTTCTGTTCGTTGCTGCTGCTGGCCTTCGGGAATACGCCCGTGATCGCTGCCGTTGCCGCAAGGCTGGCGACGATGACGGCGCCGGCTGCAGTGGCGATCAGCGGATGGAGGCGTTGCTTTTGCGGCGTGGTCTGATTCTGGTTGTCCATTTTTTTCTCCGATGTCGATCCGGATCGGCACGTTATCGCCGGGCCGGATCCCACGCTTCGGGGTCAAGCAGACTCGGCGTTCCGGCGCCTCGTTCTGGTCCCGTGGTCATGCGTGGTGACGCAAAAGGAGTGTCGTCGACCGGTGAGGGGCGCGCCGTATCAAGGTGTAACGAATTGCAGCGGGGCGTGGGCGATCGTTACCGGGAAAACCCGGGGCAGGCCGTCGCGACGAGGGAATAAAACGGGGGAGGATCGAAAGCCGGCGGACGCCGGCTGGCGGGACTTACGCGTCGTTACAAAGCTGATGCGTGTACGCCGCAGGGCGCGGCGCACACGCGGGTACGGCTGTCAGTCTTCGCGGCGCAGATGGGGGAACAGCAGCACGTCGCGGATCGTCGGGCTGTCGGTCAGCAGCATCACGAGACGGTCGATGCCGATCCCGCAGCCGCCGGTCGGGGGCATCCCGTATTCGAGCGCGCGGATGTAGTCGGCGTCGAAGAACATCGCTTCCTCGTCGCCCGCATCCTTCTGCTCGACCTGCTTCTTGAAGCGCGCGGCCTGATCTTCCGGATCGTTCAGTTCCGAGAAGCCGTTCGCGATCTCGCGGCCGGTCATGAACAGCTCGAAACGCTCGGTGATGCCCGGCACCGTATCCGATGCGCGTGCGAGCGGCGAAACCTCGACCGGGTAGTCGATGATGAACGTGGGTTCCCACAGCTGCGCTTCGGCCGTTTCCTCGAACAGCGCGAGCTGCAGTGCGCCGATGCCCGCGTTCAGGAACGCCGGCTGCGCGACATCGACGCCGAAGCGCTTCAGTTCGCTGCGCAGGTACGCGTCGTCCGACAGCTGGCCGTCGGTGTATTGCGGCGCGTACTTCTGGATCGCCTGCGTGATCGTCAGGCGATGGAACGGCTTCGCGAGGTCGAGCTCGCGGCCCTGGTACTGGATCGTCGCGGTGCCGAGCGCATCGATCGCCGCCTGGCGGATCAACTGCTCGGTGAAGTCCATCAGCCAGCGGTAGTCGGTGTACGCGGCGTAGAACTCCATCATCGTGAATTCCGGGTTGTGACGCGGCGACACGCCTTCATTCCGGAAATTGCGGTTGATCTCGAACACGCGTTCGAAGCCGCCGACGATCAGGCGCTTCAGGTACAGCTCCGGCGCGATGCGCAGGAACATCTGCATGTCGAGCGCATTGTGATGCGTGACGAACGGCTTCGCGGCCGCGCCGCCCGGGATCGGGTGCAGCATCGGCGTCTCGACTTCCATGAAGTCGGCCGAATCCATGAACTTGCGGATCGACGCGATCGTCTTGGTGCGTGCGCGGAACGTGTCGCGCGTTTCCGGCGTGACGATCAGGTCGACGTAGCGCTGGCGGTAGCGCATTTCCTGGTCGGAGAGGCCGTGGAACTTGTCCGGCAGCGGACGCAGCGCCTTCGACAGCAGGCGCAGCTCCTTGCACTGGACCGACAGCTCGCCCTTGTTGGTGCGGAACAGCACGCCGCGCGCGGCCACGATGTCGCCGAGGTCCCACTTCTTGAATGCGTCGTAGGTTTCCGCGCCGACGTCGTTCGGCGTCACGAAAAACTGGATCTGGCCCGAACCGTCCTGCACCGTCGCGAAGCTCGCCTTGCCCATCACGCGCTTGAGCATCATGCGGCCGGCAACCGACACCTCGACCGGGTTCGCTTCGAGCGCGGCCTTGTCCGAGTCGGCGAATTTCGCCTGGAGATCGGCTGCGTGGTGCGTCGGCCGGAAGTCGTTCGGGTAGGCGACGCCTTGCTCGCGCAAGGCGCGCAGCTTCTCGCGGCGCTCGGAGATGATCTGGTTTTCGTCCGCTGCGACGGCGGGCTGCGTTTGGGTCGGTTCGGTCATGATGGTCGGAATTCGGAGTGGGTGCGGCAACGCAAACGGGAAGGGCAAGGCGGCGCGACCTGGCCAGGCCGCGCCGCGGTGCTTACACGCCCTGTTTGAGGCTCGCGCTGATGAAGTCGTCGAGATCGCCGTCGAGCACCGCGCGGGTGTTGCTCATTTCGACGTTCGTGCGCAGGTCCTTCACGCGGCTCTGGTCGAGCACGTACGAGCGGATCTGGTGGCCCCAGCCCACGTCGGTCTTGCTCGATTCGAGCTTGTCCTGTTCGGCCTGGCGCTTGCGCATCTCGACTTCGTACAGGCGCGACTTCAGCATCGCCATCGCTTCCGCGCGGTTGCGGTGCTGCGAGCGGTCGTTTTGGCACTGCACGACGATGCCGGTCGGCATGTGCGTGATCCGCACCGCCGAGTCGGTCTTGTTGATGTGCTGGCCACCGGCGCCCGAGGCGCGGTACGTGTCGATGCGCAGGTCGGCCGGGTTGATCTCGACTTCGATCGAGTCGTCGATTTCCGGATACACGAACACCGACGAGAACGACGTGTGGCGGCCGCCCGACGAATCGAACGGCGACTTGCGCACGAGACGGTGAATGCCCGTTTCGGTGCGCAGGAAGCCGTACGCGTATTCGCCCGAGACCTTGACCGTCGCGTTCTTGATGCCGGCGACGTCGCCGTCGGACTCTTCGAGCACCTCGGCCTTGAAGCCCTTGCGTTCGCAATAGCGCAGGTACTGGCGCAGCAGCATCGACGCCCAGTCACACGCCTCGGTGCCGCCGGCGCCGGCCTGGATGTCGATGAAGCAGTTGTTCGGGTCGGCCGGGTTCGAGAACATCCGGCGGAATTCGATGTCGCCGACGCGTGCCTCGAGCTTCGCGGCGTCGTCTTCCGATGCGACGAGCGTGTCCTCGTCGCCTTCCTCGCGAGCCAGCTCGAACAGGTCGAGCGCGTCGCGCAGGTCGCTATCGAGCGCCGTCAGCGTCGTGACGACGCCTTCGAGCAGCTTCTTCTCGCGGCCGAGTGCCTGGGCGTTCTTCGAATCGTTCCAGACGTTCGGGTCTTCAAGTTCCTTGTTGACTTCGGTCAGACGCGCAGCTTTGGCGTCGTAGTCAAAGATACCCCCGAAGCTCGCCCGCGCGGTTGCGCAGGTCGAGCAGGGAGCTTTCGATCGCGTTGAGACGTTCCGCTTCCATGATCGTTCGCTTTTCTTGCTTCGTAAAAAAGCGGAATTATAGCCGATCGGCAGGGTTGCCCGGTGACGCGAACGGTGCTCGCACGCGTGCCGCGGCCCCGTCCGGTGCGGCGTGCATGCATCGGCGGGCACCGCGGGCAGGGCGGCCCGCGCTCAGCCGGCCGCGTGTTCGACGATCAACTGGACGCGCGTGACGCCGTTCCATGTGTCGGCGACGAGGCGGTACGCGATCAGCGCACTCGCCGGCAGCGGCTCGGTGTGGTTGAACCAGATCGCGTTGAAGCGCTGGCGGCCGCGCGCAAGCTGCAGCTTCAGGTGTTTTTCCTTCACGAGCGATTGCGACACGACGTCGAATTCGCCCGAGAAAAGCGGGGCCGGAAAGCCTTGCCCCCAGACGGCCTCGTCGAGCAGCCCGACGAACTGCGGTGTGAAGTATGCGTCCTCGAGTTCGCCGTCGGTCTCGATCACGCGGGCGAGCGCATCGTCGGACAGCCATTCGCGCGCGACGGCCTCGAACGCGGCCGCGAAGCGCGGCACGTTCTCGGTGTCGAGCGTGAGGCCGGCCGCCATCGCATGGCCGCCGAACGCGACGATCAGGTCCGGTTCGCGTTTCGACACGAGGTCGAGCGCGTCGCGCAGATGGAAGCCGGCAATCGACCGGCCCGATCCCTTGACCCGCTTGCCTTCGTCGTCCGCGTGCGCGAACGTGAACGACGGGCGGTGGAATTTTTCCTTGAGCCGACCGGCGACGATGCCGATCACGCCCTGGTGCCATGCGGGGTTGAACAGCGTGATCGTGCACGCGTCGGCCGGGTCGACGTCGGCGAGATCGGCGAGCGCCTGCTGCTGCATGCCGGCCTCGATCTCGCGGCGCTCCCGGTTCATCACGTCGAGCTGCTGCGCGAGATCCCATGCGCGGCCGATGTCGTCGGTGATCAGGCACTCGATGCCCAGTGACATGTCGGACAGCCGCCCCGCAGCGTTGAGCCGTGGACCGAGGCCGAAGCCGAGGTCGAAGCCCGACGCGGTGCGCGCTTCGCGCGCGGCGGCGCGGAACAGCGCCGCGATGCCCGGCTGCATGCGGCCGTTGCGGATGCGCTGGAGCCCCTGCGCGACGAGCACGCGGTTGTTGCCGTCGAGCCGGACGACGTCGGCGACGGTGCCGAGCGCGACGAGGTCGAGCAGGCCGTCGAGGCGCGGCTCGGCTTCCTTGCTCGCGAATGCGCCGCGCCGGCGCAGTTCGGCGCGCAGCGCGAGCAGCACGTAGAACATCACGCCGACGCCGGCGATGTGCTTGCTCGGGAACGCGCAGCCGGGCTGGTTCGGGTTGACGATCGCGCGGGCGGCGGGCAGCGCGTCGCCGGGCAGGTGATGGTCGGTGACGAGCACGTCGATGCCGCGTGCGTTCGCGGCTTCGACGCCCGCGACGCTCGCGATCCCGTTGTCGACGGTGATCAGCAGGTCAGGCTTGCGCGCGGCCGCGAGCTCGACGATCTCGGGCGTGAGGCCGTAGCCGTATTCGAAGCGGTTCGGCACCAGGTAGTCGATCTGCGCGCCGAACATCCGCAGGCCGCGCACCGCGACCGCGCAGGCAGTCGCGCCGTCGCAATCGTAGTCGGCGACGACGAGCAGGCGTCGCTTGTCGGCAATCGCGTCGGCAAGCAGCGACGCCGCGTCGGCGCAGCCTTTCAGCTCGGTGGGCGGGACGAGGCGCGCAAGCGCGGTCTCGATATCGGTCGGGGACTGCACGCCGCGCGACGCATACAGGCGCGCCAGGACGGGATGCAGGCCGTGGCGCGCGAGCACTTCGGCGTCGGCGGGCGCGACGGGGCGGGTAACGATCCGGGTCATTCGGGGTCTGCTTGTTATTCGAACAGGGAGGCGAGCGCACGGCGGCGCCAGAACTTGCGCAGGTCGCCGCGTGTTGCGCGCAGCGTCACGGAGCTCGTGTCGCCGCACAGCGTGAATTCGGCGCTGGCGAGCGTGCCGTTTTGCAGCGCGGCGAGCACCGGTGCGAACCAGTCGCGCTCGAGCGCGGCGAGCCCGTCGTGCCAGCGTGCCCAGTCCTGTTCGATGAATGGGGTGGTCAACGCCGGCAGTTCGACGAGCGTCGCGCCGTCGCCGGCGGGCAGCGCGCCGAACGCGGCGGGTGGGGCGCCGGCTTCGGCCTGCGCGGCGCGCGCGAGGCCGAGCGCGGCGGGCGACGCGGACAGCACGCGCGCGAACGGCTTGCCGACCGGCTTCAGCGTGCCCTGCGCGTGGAACCAGATCGAATTGACGGCCGGCAGGCCGCGTGCCTCGCGGGCTTCGTTGACCGGGTGCTGGAACCACGCCATCTGCACTTCGTTCTGCAGTTTCATCCACATCCGCGAACGTTCGCCCGTATGCGCCTCGTGCGGCAGCCAGATCTCGATGTTGCGGCCGCTTGCACGCAGCGGCGCGGCACCGGCGAGCCGTGCGAGCTGTTCGCTCGACAGGTACCAGCGCGCGGGGTTCGGCGCTTCGAGCCGCACGCCGAGCTCCTCGATCAGCGGCCGCGCGACCGCGAGCAGCGCGGCCGCGTCGCCGTCGTCGAGCGCGAGGGCTGCCGGATCGACGAGCACCAGGTGATCGTGCGCGATTTCGACGTGCACGGGCTCGACGCATGCCCATGCTTGCGCGCCGGGTTCGCCGCCGTCCGCCAACAACATGTAGGGCGCGAGCGGCGCCTCGTCCGCGGCGTTGCCCTGGGTTGCGCCGAACTGGCGGGCCAGCCAGCGCTCGTGCGGCAGCGTGCGCTGGAAGTCCTCGCCGGCCACGCGCTCGACGAGGCTCGCACGGGCGAGCAACTTTTCGAGCGCGGGGCTGTCCAGCGTGTGCAGGGACGAGGTCGCATCGGCCGCCGACGGCAGCGCGAACGGAACGAGAAAATGGAGGCGTCGGTCGTGCATGATGGTGCGCATTGTATGGCAAACTGCGCGCGTGATCGGGCCGGCAGACGGCCCGTTCGCGTCCGGCGGCCGTTTTCGACCGCGCCCGGGCCGGCGGCCGCCGCCGGGCGGCGGTCCGGCCGCGGGGCGCCTTCCCGCCGTAACCAGCAGAAAGGATTCGCTTGAAACTTCCGTACGAATGGCAGATCGGCTGGCGCTATACGCGCGCCGGCAAACGCACGACCGGCAACGGCTTCATTTCCTTCATCGCCCTCGTGTCGATGCTCGGGATCGCGCTTGGCGTCGCGGCGCTGATCGTCGTGCTGTCGGTGATGAACGGCTTCCAGAAGGAGGTGCGCGACCGCATGCTGTCGGTGCTCGCGCACGTCGAGGTGTTCTCGCCGACGGGCTCGATGCCCGACTGGCAACTGACCGCGCAGGAAGCGCGCCGCAATCCGTCGGTGGTCGGTGCGGCGCCGTACGTCGACGCGCAGGCGCTGCTCACCCGCCAGGACGCGGTGAGCGGCGTGATGCTGCGCGGCGTCGAGCCGACGCTCGAGCCGCAGGTTTCCGACATCGGCAAGGACATGAAGGCCGGGCAGCTCGGCGCGCTCGTGCCGGGCCAGTTCGGCATCGTGCTCGGCGACGCGCTCGCCGGCAACCTCGGCGTGACGGTCGGCGACAAGGTCACGCTGGTCGCGCCCGAAGGCTCGATCACGCCGGCCGGCATGATGCCGCGCCTGAAGCAGTTCACGGTCGTCGGCGTGTTCGAGTCGGGCCACTACGAATACGACAGCACGCTCGCGATGATCAACATCCGCGATGCCGAGGCATTGTTCCGGATGGCTGCGCCGACTGGCGTGCGGCTGCGGCTGACGGACATGCAGAAGGCGCCGCAGGTCGCGGTCGAGCTGTCGCATACGCTGTCGGGCAGCCTGTACATCCGCGACTGGACGCAGCAGAACAAGACGTGGTTCTCGGCCGTGCAGATCGAGAAGCGGATGATGTTCATCATCCTGACGCTCATTATCGCGGTGGCCGCGTTCAACCTCGTGTCGTCGCTCGTGATGACCGTGACCAACAAGCAGGCCGACATCGCGATCCTGCGCACGCTCGGCGCGCAGCCGGGGTCGATCATGAAGATCTTCGTCGTGCAGGGCGTGACGATCGGCTTCGTCGGCACGGCGTCGGGCGTCGCGCTCGGCTGCCTGATCGCGTGGAGCATCCCTTGGCTGATCCCGATGATCGAGCACCTGTTCGGCGTGCAGTTCCTGCCGCCGTCCGTGTACTTCATCAGCGAGCTGCCGTCCGAACTCGTCGCGAGCGACGTGATCCGGATCGGCCTGATCGCGTTCGCGCTGTCGGCCGTCGCGACGCTCTATCCGAGCTGGCGCGGCGCGAAGGTGAAGCCGGCGGAGGCGCTCCGCTATGAATGACCGCGCAACCGCATTCGCGGATTCAGAACAACACAACAGACAGGATTCGGCAGGTATGCAGGAATACGTGCTTCAGGCGCGCGGGATCACGAAGGCGTTCGTGCAGGGCGGCTTCAACGTGCAGGTGCTCAACAATACCGAGCTGACGGTGCGGCGCGGCGAGAAGCTCGCGGTCGTCGGCGCGTCGGGCTCCGGCAAGAGCACGCTGCTGCACGTGCTGGGCGGGCTCGACGAGCCGAGCGCGGGCGAAGTGTCGCTGCTCGGCAAGCCGTTTACGCAACTGGCCGAGCGCGAGCGCAACGAGCTGCGCAACCGCGCGCTCGGCTTCGTCTACCAGTTCCATCACCTGCTGCCGGAGTTCACCGCGCTCGACAACGTCGCGATGCCGCTGCGCATCCGCCGGATGACGACCGAGGACGCGCGCGCGCAGGCCCAGGCGATGCTCGAACGCGTCGGTCTCGGCCCGCGTGCGAAGCACCGGCCGGGCGAGCTGTCGGGCGGCGAGCGGCAGCGCGTCGCGATCGCGCGCGCGCTGGTCACGAAGCCCGCATGCGTGCTCGCCGACGAGCCTACCGGCAACCTCGACGGCGCGACGGCAGACACGGTGTTCAACCTGATGCTCGAACTGTCCGAGACGCTCGAAACGAGCTTCGTGATCGTCACGCACGATCCCGATCTCGCCGCGCGCTGCGACCGCATCATGCGGCTGCGCGACGGCGTGCTGCACGAGGAGCCGGCGCTGCCGGTGTAAGCGAACGCCCCTGGCCGGACCGCCGGGTTCGTCCCGGCGCGGCGCGAGGGGTACAGGAATGCAGTCATGTGGATCGATACGCACTGCCATCTCGATGCCGCGGAGTTCGACGCCGACCGCGACGCGGTCGCGCAGGCGGCGCGCGCGGCCGGCGTGTCGCGCATCGTGATCCCGAGCATCGGGCGCGATAACTTCACGACGGTGCGCGAACTCGCGCAGCGCACGCCGGGCGCGGTCTATGCGCTCGGCATCCATCCGATGTATACGCCGCATGCGCGCGACGAGGATCTCGACCGGCTGCGCATGGAGATCGAAGCGAGCCTCGACGATCCGCGCTTCGTCGCGATCGGCGAGATCGGCCTCGACTATTTCGTGCCGGGGCTCGACGGGGACCGGCAGCAGTTCTTCTACCAGGGGCAGCTCAAGCTGGCGCGCGAATTCGACCTGCCCGTGCTGTGTCATGTGCGCAAGTCGCAGGATCGCGTGCTCGCGGGGCTGCGCCGCTTCGGCGTGCGGCGCGGCATCGCGCATGCATTCAACGGCAGTTTCCAGCAGGCCGAAGCGTATCTCGCGCAGGGGCTGCACCTCGGCTTCGGCGGCAACGTGACATTCACGCGCGCGTTGCAGATCCGCCGGCTCGCCACGGAATTGCCGCTCGACGCGATCGTCGTCGAGACGGACGCGCCCGACATCGCGCCCGAGTGGGCGTACAAATCCCGCAACACGCCCGACCAGGTGCCGCGCATCGGCGACGTGCTCGCCGAACTGCGCGGTCTCGACGCCAGTTCACTCGGCCTATCCACTTCGGCTAACGCGCTCGCCGCGCTGCCGCGACTCGCACTTTCGTCCGCATAATCGTTGCCGGAAGGCGCCGCATTCGCAATGGCGGCGCCAGGTCGACGAGGAGGCGGGATGCGCGTGTGGTGGATCGCGTTCGCGCTCGGCGTCGTCGTGCTGCAGCGGCAGGCGGCGTTGCCGGGCGCGATCGCATGGACGGCTGGTGCGGTCGTGCTTGCCGGTTGCGCGGTGCTGGGAGCGTGGTGCATGAGCCGCCGGCGCACGAGCACGGCCGTCGCGCTCGGATGGATGCTGTGCGCGCTCGCGGCCTGCGTGGCGGGGTTCGGTTATGCGGCGGCGCGGGCCGAGTGGCGGCTGCACGACAGCTTGCCCGTCGAGTGGGAAGGGCGCGACATCGTCGTCACCGGCGTGATCCGGGGGCTGCCCGTCGTCGACGAGACGGGCGCACGGCTGCTGCTCGCGGTCGAGTCGAACGATGCGGGGCTGGCCCGTTTTCCGCCATTGGTCCGGCTGTCGTGGCGCGCATATGGCGCATCCGCGACGCGCGATCCGCTTCCCGAGCTGCGCGCCGCGCAGCGCTGGCGCTTCGTCGTGCGCCTGAAGCGCCCGCACGCCGAGGCCAATGCCGGCGTGCGCGACAGCGAGGCGGCGTGGCTCGCCGCCGGCATTCGCTCGATCGGTTATGTCAGCGCGACGCGGCGGTCGGTATTGCTCGATGCGCACGCATCGGGTTGGCGTGCATCGATCGATCGGCTGCGCGACGTGCTGCGGGTACGCATCGGCGAGACGCTCGGTGTCGACGCCGGCCATCGCGGCATCGTCGCCGCGCTCGCGATCGGCGACCAGTCCGGCATCGGCGACGACGACTGGCGCGTGCTGCGCAACACGGGTACGAGCCACCTGGTCGCGATCTCCGGACTGCACGTCGGGCTCGTCGGCGCGATCGCGGGCGGGCTCGTGTCGATGGTCTGGCGCCGCCTGCGCTGGCGTGCGCGGGCCGCGACGCTCATGTTGCCGGCGCCGTACGCGGCATCGCTCGCCGCGCTGGCGGCCGCAGCCGGCTATGCGGCGCTCGCCGGCTTCAACGTGCCGGCGCAGCGTGCGTGGTGGATGATCGCGGCCGGCGGCATCGCGTATCTGGCCGGGCGCAGCGTGCCGACGTCGGCGGTGCTGTGCGCGGCGCTCGGCGGCGTGCTGCTCGCCGATCCGTGGGCCGTGCTGTCGGCCGGGTTCTGGCTGTCGTTCGGCGCGGTCGCCGTCATTCTGCTGACCGTTGCGGGTTGGCGCGCGGCGCGTGAGGTCGACGCGCACGGCGAGGAGGGCAGCGACACGGCCGGCCTGTCGAGCCGGTTGCGCGCGTGGGGTAGGCGCGCCGCGAGCCGTATCGCGGAAGCCACGCGCGTGCAGTACGCGGTGACGATCGGTCTCGCGCCGCTGACGGCGGCGTGGTTCGCGCAGATTTCGTTGTCGGGTCCGTTCGGCAATGCGTTCGCGATTCCCTGGGTGAGCACGGTCGTGACGCCGATCGTGCTGGCCGGTATCGCGCTGCCCGCGCCGCTCGATGCGTATGCGTTCCGGCTTGCGCATGCGGCGCTCGAACCGATGATGACGCTGCTCGGGCGCCTCGCCGACTGGCCGGCGGGCGTGTTCTGGCTGCGCATGCCCGACTGGCCGGTGCTGGCGCTTGCGTGCGTGGGCGTCGCATGGGCGCTGATGCCGCGCGGCTGGCCGTTGCGCTGGGCGGCGCCGCTCACGTGGCTGCCGCTCGTCGCGCCGGCACCCGATGCGCCGCCGCCAGGCGGCTTCCGACTGACCGTGCTCGACGTCGGGCAGGGCGCGTCGGTGCTGGTGGAAACCGCGCGCCGAACCTTGCTGTTCGATGCGGGGCCGGGCGCGGAGTCGACGCATGCCGGGACGCGGATCGTCGCGCCGGCGTTGCGCTCGCGCGGCATCGCGGTGATCGATTCGCTCGTGCTCAGTCACGCGGACGCCGATCACGCGGGCGGCGCGCCGGCCGTCTATGCGGCAGCCGACGTGCGCCAGCTGCTGGCCGGCATTGCGCCGAGGAGCCGGCTGTGGCGCGACGCGACGGCCGCCGGCGTCGCCGACCGGCTGCCGTGCGCGGCCGGGCAGCGCTGGACCTGGGACGGCGTTGTCTTCACGATGCTCTGGCCATCGGGCGGCCCAGGCGCGGGCGCGTCGAACGGGCAATCGTGCGTGCTGCGCATCGACGCGGGCGGCACGTCCGCGCTGCTGACGGGCGACATCGACGCATGCGCCGAACGCCGGCTCGTGGACGCCGCGCGCGACGCGCTGGCCGCGCAGATCCTGGTCGTTCCGCACCACGGCAGCCGCACGTCGTCGGTCGAGCCTTTCCTCGATTCGGTCGGGCCGCGCGTCGCGGTATTTCCTGTAGGCTATCGCAATCGTTTCGGACATCCGCACCGGAGCGTCCTCGCTCGCTACGAGGCACGCGGGATTCCGCTGCCGCGCACCGATCGCGACGGCGCCGTGCGGTTCGACGTCGCACCGGCCGACGGCGGGTTTGCATTCGAGCGGTATCGCGACGTACGGCGACGATACTGGATGGACCGTTGAGCGGGGCGAGGGCTGGTTTATAAAGAATGCATGGGCCCCGCGCAAAGTGCCGAAGCACGGGCCCGGCAGAACGCGAAGCACGGGACGGGAGTAAGTGCTGAAGCACATACTCCCGTCGACAAAGGAGACATCGGCGTTTGAAGGACATCCTCCACTTCTCGCATGCGAACGGCTTTCCGGCGTCGACGTACCGGACGATCTTCGCCGAACTGGCCGACGACTACGAGCTGCGCTACATCGAACGGATCGGCCACGACCGCCGCTACCCGGTGACGCGCGACTGGCCGCATCTCGTCGAGCAGCTGCTCGACGACATCGGCAGCCGCTACGAGCGTCCCGTCTGGCTCGTCGGCCATTCGCTCGGTGGCTACCTGTCGCTGATGGCCGCGCTGAAGAAGCCGCAATGGGTGCGCGGCGTCGTGATGATCGATTCGCCGATCATCGCGGGCTGGCGTGCCGGCGCGTTGCGCGCGAGCCAGTGGGCGGGGCTCGACGAGCGGCTGTCGCCGGCCGCCGCGACGCGCAACCGGCGCACGCACTGGGTGAGCCGCGACGAAGTCTGGCGGCACTTCCGCGAGAAGCCCGCGTTCGCGCGCTGGGACGAACGGATGCTGGCCGACTACATCGACTACGGCATTCCGCAGGCCGGCGCCGACGGCGAGCGCGCGCTCGCGTTCGACCGGCAGGTCGAATACCTGATCTACCGGACGCTGCCGCACACGCTCGGCCCGCGGCTCGCGCACGGCGCGCCGGTGCCGATCGGTTTTCTCGCCGGCACGCGTTCGCGCGAGGTGCGGCAGGTCGGGCTCGACGCGACACGCCGTGCGGCGCGCGGCCGTGTCGAATGGCTCGAGGGCAGCCACCTGTTCCCGATGGAGAGGCCGCTCGAGACCGCCCGTGCATTGCAGCGGATGCTGAATTCGCTGAAGGCGGAAGAGGGCGGTGTGTCGCAGGGCGGCGCCCCGCTCGCGAAGCGCGCCTGACGCTTCGTCCGGCGGCCCGGTACGCGCCGCGGCGGGTGCGGCCGCGCCGACCGGCCGGCCGGTTCGCCCCCGGCGCACGATTGGCGCGGATCCGCCCGAAAGGGCGCGATCATCACGTCAGTTGCTGAGAAAAGGGCGGGCTTTACGGTATAATCCGTTTTTTCCCGCGAGCATCCAGCGATGACCAAATATGTTTTCGTCACCGGCGGCGTAGTTTCTTCCCTTGGCAAGGGTATTGCCGCCGCTTCCCTCGCCGCGATCCTCGAATCGCGCGGTCTGAAAGTCACCCTCCTCAAACTCGATCCGTACATCAACGTCGACCCCGGCACGATGAGCCCGTTCCAGCACGGCGAAGTGTTTGTGACGGAAGACGGGGCGGAGACGGACCTCGACCTCGGCCACTATGAGCGCTTCATCAGCACGAAGATGCGCAAGGCCAACAACTTCACGACCGGCCAGATCTACGAATCGGTGATCCGCAAGGAACGCCGCGGCGACTATCTCGGCAAGACCGTGCAGGTCATTCCGCACATCACGAACGAAATCCAGGCGTTCATCGAGCGCGGGGCCGCATCGGCCACCTGCGGCGAGCCGGATGTCGCGATCGTCGAAATCGGCGGCACGGTCGGCGACATCGAGTCGCTGCCGTTCCTTGAAGCCGCACGCCAGATGAGCCTGCGCCTCGGCCGCAACAGCGCGTGCTTCGTGCACCTGACGCTGGTGCCGTACGTCGCGACGGCCGGCGAGCTGAAGACGAAGCCGACCCAGCACAGCGTGCAGAAGCTGCGCGAGATCGGGATCCTGCCGCACGTGCTGCTGTGCCGCGCGGATCGCCGCATCCCCGACGACGAATCGAAGAAGATCTCGATGTTCTCGAACGTGCCGGAAGACGCCGTGATCTCGGTGTGGGACGCCGACAGCATCTACAAGATTCCGCAGATGCTGCACGACCAGGGCCTCGACAAGATCATCTGCGACGAGCTGAAGCTGACGCCGCACGATGCCGACCTGAGCATGTGGTCGGAGCTCGTCGAGAAGCTGGAGAACCCGAAGCACGAAGTGACGATCGGCATGGTCGGCAAGTACGTCGACCTGACCGAATCGTACAAGTCGCTGATCGAGGCGCTGCGCCACGCATCGCTGCACACGTCGACGAAGGTCAACATCGAGTACATCGACTCGGAAGAGATCGAGACGAACGGCGTCGACAGTCTGAAGCACCTCGACGCGGTGCTGGTCCCGGGCGGTTTCGGCCGTCGCGGCACCGAAGGCAAGATCGCGGCGATCCGCTATGCGCGCGAGGCGAAGGTGCCTTATCTCGGCATCTGCCTCGGCATGCAGCTCGCGGTGATCGAGTTCGCGCGCGACGTCGTCGGCCTGAAGCAGGCGAACAGCACGGAATTCGATCCGGACACGCCGGAACGCGTGGTCGCGCTGATCACCGAGTGGTACGACCGCGACGGCAAGGTCGAGACGCGCACCGAGGAATCCGATCTCGGCGGCACGATGCGCCTCGGCTCGCAGCGCTGCCCGATCAAGCCCGGCACGATGGCGGAAGAAATCTACGGCAAGGACGTGAACGAGCGTCATCGCCACCGTTATGAAGTCAATAACCGCTTCGTGCCCCAGCTCGAAAGCGGCGGCCTTATCATCAGCGCGCGTACCCCGAGCGAGGATCTGCCGGAAATGATGGAACTGCCGCGCTCGATGCACCCGTGGTTCGTCGGCGTCCAGTTCCACCCGGAATTCACGTCCACGCCGCGCGACGGTCATCCCCTCTTCAAGTCGTTCGTCGAAGCCGCGCTCGCCAACAAGCAAGCGCGCGGAGTGAAAGCATGAAGCTGTGCGATTTCGAGGTCGGTCTCGACAAGCCTTTCTTCCTGATCGCGGGTACCTGCGTCGTCGAATCGGAGCAAATGACGATCGACACGGCGGGCCGCCTGAAGGAGATCTGCGCGAAGCTGAACGTTCCGTTCATCTACAAGTCGTCCTACGACAAGGCGAACCGCAGCTCGGGCAAGTCGTTTCGCGGCCTCGGAATGGACGAGGGCCTGCGGATCCTGTCCGAGGTGAAGCGCCAGCTCGGCTTGCCGGTGTTGACCGACGTGCATTCGATCGAGGAGATCGAGCAGGTCGCGTCGGTCGTCGACGTGCTGCAGACGCCCGCGTTCCTGTGCCGCCAGACCGATTTCATCCACGCGTGCGCGCGCTCGGGCAAGCCCGTCAACATCAAGAAGGGCCAGTTCCTCGCGCCGCACGACATGAAGAACGTGATCGACAAGGCGCGCGACGCGGCGCGTGAAGCGGGGCTGTCGGAAGACCGTTTCATGGCGTGCGAGCGCGGCGTCTCGTTCGGCTACAACAATCTCGTGTCGGACATGCGTTCGCTGGCGATCATGCGCGAAACGAACGCGCCCGTCGTATTCGACGCGACCCACTCGGTGCAACTGCCGGGCGGGCAGGGCACGAGCTCGGGCGGCCAGCGTGAATTCGTGCCGGTGCTCGCACGGGCGGCGGTCGCGACGGGCGTTGCGGGCCTCTTCATGGAAACGCACCCGAATCCGGCCGAGGCGAAGTCGGACGGCCCGAACGCGGTGCCGCTGAACCGGATGGGCGCGCTGCTGGAGACGCTCGTCACGCTCGACCAGGCGGTGAAGCGCAACCCGTTCCTGGAAAACGATTTCAATTAAAGATCGAATGAACCTTGCGACGGCTTCGCGCGTCAGTAGCGAAAGCGGTTCCGGCACGCACGCCGTCGCAGTTTGAAGAATCCATCGTCATTCTCAGAGGAAACCCATGAGTGCAATCGTAGATATCATCGGCCGCGAGATTCTGGATTCGCGCGGCAACCCCACCGTCGAATGCGACGTGCTGCTCGAATCGGGCACGATGGGCCGCGCGGCGGTGCCGTCGGGCGCGTCCACGGGCTCGCGTGAAGCGATCGAGTTGCGCGACGGCGAAGCCGGCCGCTACAACGGCAAGGGCGTGCTGAAGGCAGTCGAGCACATCAACACCGAAATCTCCGAAGCCATCATGGGCCTCGATGCGTCGGAACAGGCGTTCCTCGACAAGACGCTGCTCGAGCTGGACGGCACCGACAACAAGTCGCGCCTCGGCGCGAACGCGATGCTGGCCGTGTCGATGGCCGTCGCGAAGGCTGCCGCCGAAGAGGCAGGCCTGCCGCTGTACCGCTATTTCGGCGGTTCGGGCGCGATGCAGCTGCCGGTGCCGATGATGAACATCGTCAACGGCGGCGCGCACGCGAACAACAGCCTCGACATCCAGGAATTCATGATCGTCCCGGTGAGCCAGCCGACGTTCCGTGAAGCCCTGCGTTGCGGCGCGGAAGTGTTTCACGCACTGAAGAAGATCCTGAGCGACCGCGGCATGAGCACGGCAGTCGGCGACGAAGGCGGCTTCGCGCCGAACTTCGGCAGCAACGACGAATGCCTGTCGACGATCCTGCAGGCGATCGAGAAGGCCGGCTACCGTGCGGGCGAGGACGTGCTGCTTGCGCTCGACTGCGCGGCATCCGAGTTCTACCACGACGGCAAGTACCAGCTCGCGGGCGAAGGCCTGCAACTGTCGTCGGCCGAATTCACCGACTACCTCGCGACGCTCGCCGACAAGTTCCCGATCGTGTCGATCGAGGACGGCATGCACGAAAGCGACTGGGAAGGCTGGAAGCTGCTGACCGACCGCCTCGGCAAGAAGGTGCAGCTCGTCGGCGACGACCTGTTCGTCACGAACACGCGCATCCTGAAGGAAGGCATCGAGAAGGGCATCGCGAACTCGATTCTCATCAAGATCAACCAGATTGGTACGCTGACCGAAACGTTCGCGGCGATCGAAATGGCGAAGCGCGCTGGCTACACGGCCGTGATCTCGCACCGCTCGGGCGAAACGGAAGATTCGACGATCGCGGACATCGCGGTCGGCCTGAACGCCGGTCAGATCAAGACGGGTTCGCTGTCGCGCAGCGACCGCATCTCGAAGTACAACCAGCTGCTGCGCATCGAGGAAGATCTCGGCGACATCGCGAGCTACCCGGGCAAATCGGCTTTCTATAACCTGCGCTAACGCGCTAATATCGGGTTCGTCATATCGACGCCGCTCTGTGCATGTGCGCGGAGCGGCGCTTCTTATATCTGCGTCTCTTACATGCGGCTTGTCACTGTCGTCCTGATTGCCTTGCTGGCGCTCATTCAGTACCCCCTATGGTGGGGACACGGCGGTTGGCTGCGGGTGCATGAATTGCGTCAGCAACTCGACGACCAGCTCCGGAAGAATGCGGACGAGAAGCTGCGCAACGAGCGGACCGCAGGCGAAGTGCAGGATCTGCAGGGCGGCACCGCGGCCATCGAGGAGCGCGCGCGCTACGAGATGGGCATGGTGAAGGACGGCGAAGTATTCGTGCAGTTCGTGTCGCCGAATGCACCGGCGGTGCCGCTGAACAATACGCCTTCGAACACGTCGACGCGCGGTGCCGTGTCGGCGGCGCCGGTGCGTGTCGTGCCGAATCCGCAGTCGATCGCGAAGCCGTCGCGGCATCATGGCGGCGACAAGGGCAAGGCCGCGCATCACTGAGCGCGGCAGCTCGAACCCATTGAAAAAGCGCGGGAAATGCCGCGCTTTTTTATTTCCTGCCAGTGTTCAATCGGCCGGGCGATCGCTTACCACCACCAGCCCGGGTAGCCGTAGCCGATACCCGTTCCCCAGCGATTTCCCCATCCGCCGTAATACCCGCCATAAACGGTCACGGGCGGCGGCGAGTAATAGGCCCACGCGCGCGCGGCTGCCTCGGCCGCCATCGCGCTGTTCTGTTCGCGCAGCACCTGCCGGTCGATCTCGTCGTAGCGCTTGCGTTCTGCGCTCGACAGCGCGGGCGGCTGCCCGCCCGACGCGCCCGGTTCGGGCAGGCGGCTCAGGATCGTGGAGGTCGGCGGCGGCATCGCGCAGCCGGCGAGCGCGAGCGTGCCGGCGGCAACGCTCGTCAGGACGATGGTGCGAAACGGGCGATTCATGTGTTTCTCCTGCAGCGCGCCGACGGCGGGAAGCGGCTTGCGCCGAAGGCCGAGCCTCCGGCGCCGGAGCCGTGCGTGCGACGCTTGTGCGCATTATGCGCCCGTGCCCGGACGGCGGGCATCGGGCGCGCCGCTCAGTGACGCTGGCCGGTCGCCGGCGCGATGCCGGTCTCGACGCCCGGTGCCGCAAACAACTGTGCGACGTCGACGGGATCGAATTCGTAGCGCTGGTTGCAGAACTCGCAGTGGATCTCGACGTGGCCGCGCTCGACGATCACGCTGTCGACTTCGTCGCGGCCGAGCATGCGCAGCATCGCACCGACCTTCTCGCGCGAGCATGAGCACTGGAAGCGCGTGCCGGCCGGCTCGAAGTGCTGCACGTTCTCCTGCCAGAACAGCCGGCGGAACACGACTTCCGGTTCGACCTCGAGCAGTTCCTGCGCGGACAGCGTGCCGCCGAGCGTGCAGACGCGCTCCCACGTGTCGATATCGGTTTCGGCGTTGCGCGGCACGATGCCGCCGTCGCCCGGCAGCTTCTGCAGCAGCATGCCGACCGCGCGGTCGCGATCGGCCGCGAGCCACAGCCGCGTGTCGAGCTGCTCGGAGTGGTGCATGTAATGCTCGAGCACCTGCGATACCGATTCGAGCGGGCCATCGACGCCGTTCAGCGGCACGATGCCCTGGTACGGCTGCTGGCCCGGCAGCTTGTCGGCCGGGTCGAGCGTGATCACGCAGCGGCCGTGGCCGCTCGCGTTGACGAGCGACGCGAAACTCGTGTCGTCGCCGATCGTTTGCGCCGCGTCGCCGGAGAATTTCGCGGTGGCCCGCATCGACAGATCCGAACCGCACTGGACGACCAGCATCTGGACCGGCCCGTCGCCGAAGATCTGCATGATCAGGGTGCCGTGAAATTTCAGGTTCGCGGACAGCAGCGCGCACGCGGCCATCATCTCGCCGAGCACCGTGCGCACGGGGGCAGGGTAGTCGCGGCGGGCGAGCACTTCCTGCCACGTATTGCGCAGCGAAACGATCTCGCCGCGCACGGGCGCCGCATTGAACATGAATTTCTGTAACTGGTCGCTCACTCTTCTTCCTTGAAATCCGCGCGAATCACCCGATCCGCACGAGTTGCTCCTTGAAATGCGCGCGCCGCTCGACATACGTCTTCGCGTTCGCGCGCAGCCGCGCGATGTCTTCTGCCGACAGCTCGCGCACGACTTTCGCCGGTGCGCCGAGAATCAGCGAATTGTCCGGGAACGTCTTGCCTTCCGTCACGACCGCGCCCGCACCAACCAGACAGTTGCGGCCGATGACCGCTCCATTCAAGACCACCGCCTGAATACCGATCAGCGAACCTTCGCCGATCGTGCAGCCGTGCAGCATCGCCTGGTGCCCGATCGTCACGTTTTCGGCAATCGTCAGCGGAAAACCCGGGTCCGTGTGCAGTACCGCGCCTTCCTGAACGTTGCTGCCGGCGCCGACGGCAATCGTCTCGTTGTCGCCGCGTATCGTCGCGCCGAACCAGACGCTCGCGTTTTCCTCGAGCACGACCTTGCCGATGATGGCCGCCGTATCGGCGACGAATACGCTTTCGTGGATCGTCGGGGCCGTATCGCCCAGCTTGTAGATCGTCACGGAGTCTCCTTGTCTCTTCGGTGATGGGCGCCGGTAGAATGGCGCGTCTGGTTTGCCCGGCGCGTTGCGCCGCGGAACGATCGCATATTGTAAACCGTCGCGTGCATGCGCTCCCGCGAGCGATGCGCGTGCAGGGTGTCCCCATTTATGAGCGTGGAGTCTTCTTCTTTCGGTCATGTGCCGGCCTGCGTGCGCCACGCAGCGCTCGACGCGCTGCGCACATCCGAACCCGCGGCCAAGGCCGCGCAGGTGAAATCGCTGTACGACGCGCTGCTGGCCGGGCAGGCCGCGATCGCGCCTTCGCTCGAACTGCGCGAACCGGCCGGCCTGCCCGGGCGCCCGGGACGTCCGACGCTGGTCGAGCCGCGCCGGCTCGAGCGACGCAGCATGCGTTCGCCCGAAGGGCGCGCGGTGCTGCTGCACGCGCTCGCCCATATCGAATTCAATGCGATCAATCTGGCGCTCGACGCGGTCTGGCGCTTTGCGGGCCTGCCGGACGCGTTCTATGCGGACTGGCTGAAGGTCGCGGCCGAAGAGGCCTATCACTTCACGCTGCTGTCCGACCGGCTGGCGGCATTCGGGCATGCGTACGGCGATTTTCCCGCGCACAACGGGCTGTGGGAGATGTGCGAGCGGACCAGGGGCGATGTGCTGGCGCGCATGGCGCTCGTGCCGCGCACGCTCGAGGCCCGCGGGCTCGATGCTTCGCCGCCGATCCGCGCGCGGCTCGTGCAGGCCGGCGACGATGCGTCGGCCGCGATCCTCGACGTGATTCTGCGCGACGAGGTCGGTCATGTTGCGATCGGCAACCGCTGGTTCCGGTATCTGTGCGACGAAACCGGCCGCGAGCCGGTGCCGGCCTACCGCCAGCTCGCCGAGCAATACCATGCGCCACGGCTGCGCGGCCCGTTCAACTTCGATGCGCGTCGCGATGCCGGATTCGAGCAGGCCGAACTCGACGAACTGGCCGCGCAGGACGCAGCGGCCGGAAACGCGGCGCGTTAGCGGGATCGCGTCCGGCTGCATGTCGTCTGCCGCCAGGCCGGCCCGCACCCGACCGGTGGCGGTTCCCGGCGGACCCTTGAACGACTCGACCGCTAGAGCTTGACCTCGAATGCCGGCCGCCTGAACAGAGGCGCGACCGCTATAATCGAACGATCATTCTTTTTTCTGGCGGCTGCAATGAGTGCGTCGAGTTCTGTTTCCGATTTCGTCACGGTGCGCGGCGTGAAGCTGCATGTGCGGCGCTGGGGCCGGCCCGATGCGCCGATGCTGTTCATGCTGCACGGCTGGATGGACGTCGCGGCGTCGTTCCAGTTCGTCGTCGATGCGCTCGCGGGCGACTGGCAGGTGATCGCGCCCGATGCGCGCGGCTTCGGGCTGTCCGACTGGCCGGTCGCGCGGCAGGGCGGCGGCCACTACTGGTTCCACGAATACCTGGGCGACCTCGATGCGCTCGTCGATCACTATGCGCCGACCGGCGAAGTCAACCTGGTCGGGCACAGCATGGGCGCGAACGTCGTGTGCCTGTACGCGGGCGCGCGGCCGGAACGCGTGCGCCGCGTGGTCGACCTCGAGGGTTTCGGGCTCGCGCCCGCGCGGGCCGAGCAGGCGCCGCGCCGGCTGCGCGGCTGGCTGGACGAGCTGCGCGAGCCGCCCGCGCTGCGGCCTTACGCGTCCCTCGACGAGGTGGCGGCGCGCCTGACCAGGACCAATCCGCGGCTCGACCCGCACCGCGCCGCCTTCCTCGCCGCGCACTGGTCGAAGCGCGGCGACGACGGCCTCTATCACCTGCTGGCCGACCCCGCGCACAAGATGCCCGGCCCGCTGCTGTACTGGCTCGACGAGGTGATGGCCACCTGGACGCAGGTGCGCGCGAAGGTGCTGCACGTCGAGGCCGTCAATTCGCCGACGCTCGCGCACCTCGCCGGCGACATCCCGCTGCCGGAATTCAAGGCGCGTTTCAGCGCGTTCCCCGACTGGCGCGAGAAGCTGGTCGAGGATGCCGGTCACATGGTGCATCACGACCAGCCCGAGCAGATCGCGGCGCTGATCGAGGCGTTCTGCGCGTAGGTGCGCGGCGGCGGGGGGGCGGGCTGGCGGTGCAATTGCCGCATTGCAGTAGAATGAAGCCTTACCTGCCATACCGACAATGAACGCCGATCTCCACTGCCATTCGAATGTTTCCGACGGGTTGCTGTCACCTGCCGACGTCGCGCGCCGCGCCCATGCCGGCGGCGTGACCCTGTGGGCGCTGACCGACCACGACGAGATCGGCGGCCAGGCGGAGGCGCGCAGCGAAGCGGAAGCGCTCGGCATGCGCTACCTGAGCGGCGTCGAGATTTCGGTCACGTGGGCATCGCGCACCGTGCACATCGTCGGCCTGAACACCGATCCCGCGAACCCGACGCTCGTCGACGGCCTGTATCGCACGCGCCACGGCCGTGCCGCGCGCGCGCTGGCGATCGGCGCGCAGCTCGAGACGCTCGGCATCCCCGGCGCGTACGAAGGCGCGCTGAAGTACGTATCGAATCCCGACCTGATCTCGCGCACGCACTTCGCGCGGTTTCTCGTCGAGCACGGCCACGCCGAATCGACGTCCGACGTGTTCGACCGCCTGCTCGGCGATGGCAAGCCCGGGTTCGTCCCGCATCGCTGGGCCGCGCTGTCCGACGCGGTCGGGTGGATCCGCGCGGCGGGCGGCGAAGCCGTGGTCGCGCATCCGGGCCGTTACCGCTATACGCCCATCGAATTCGACGCGTTCTTCGGCGAGTTCATCGATCTGGGCGGCCGCGCGATCGAGGTCATCACGGGCAGCCACACGCCCGACCAGTACCGCGAGTACGCGGACGTTGCCCGCCGCTTCGGCTTCGAAGTGTCGCGCGGCTCGGATTTCCATGCGCCGGGCGAGGGCCGCGTCGAGCTCGGCAGCCTGCCGCCGCTGCCGTCCGACCTGACACCGGTCTGGGAGCGCTGGCTCTGACGCCGGGCGGCTGCCCGCCGCCCGCGTCGTGGCCGACGCGCGTATCCGACTTTTCCCTCTTTACCTGCTTCCATGTCCCAGTTCTTCAGGATTCATCCGGATAATCCGCAGCCGCGCCTGATCAAGCAGGCCGTCGAGATCGTCAGCAAGGGCGGCGTGATCGCGATGCCGACCGATTCGAGCTATGCGCTCGCGTGCCATCTCGACGACAAGGATGCGGTCGAGCGGGTGCGCCGGATTCGCGGCCTCGACGAGAAACAGCACCTGTCGCTGCTCGTGCGCGACCTGTCGGAGCTCGCCAACTTCGCGATGGTCGACAACCGCCAGTACCGGCAGATCAAGTCGGTGACGCCGGGCCCGTACGTATTCATCCTGCAGGCGACGAAGGAAGTGCCGCGCCGGCTGTCGCACCCGTCGCGCAAGACGATCGGGCTGCGTGTGCCCGATCACGCGATCACGCTCGCGCTGCTGGAATCGCTCGGCCAGCCGCTGCTCGGCACGACGCTGATCCTGCCGCCGGACGACGAGCCGCTCAACGATCCCGAAGACATCCGTGCGCGGCTCGAGAAACAGGTCGATCTCGTGATCGACGGTGGCGCGTGCCCGCGCGAGCCGTCGACGGTAATCGACCTGACGGGCGACGAGCCGGAACTCGTGCGCGCGGGGCGCGGCGCGCTCGAACCGTTCGGACTCTCGCCCGCGTAAGCGCGCGACGTTCCATTTTTTGCGCGAAGGCGCTTGTTACAATAACGCGATATGGATGCTTCCCTGATACAGACCATCGCCGTCTACGCGCTGCCCGTGATCTTCGCGATCACGTTGCACGAGGCCGCGCACGGCTACGCCGCCCGCCTGCTCGGCGACAACACCGCCTACGTGATGGGGCGCGTGTCGTTCAATCCGATGCGCCACATCGATCCGATCGGCACGATCGCGATCCCGCTCGCGATGTATTTCCTGACGGGCGGCGCGTTCCTGTTCGGCTATGCGAAGCCGGTGCCGGTTTCGTTCGGCAACCTGCGCGATCCGCGCTGGGGCAGCCTGTGGGTAGCGCTCGCGGGCCCGGCCTGCAACTTCGTGCAGGCGCTGATCTGGGGCCTGCTGACCCTCGTGCTGCCCGCGGTCGGCGTCGACGAGCCGTTCTTCACGCGGATGGCGTTTGCCGGCGTCAGCGCGAACCTCGTGCTCGGCGTGCTGAACCTGTTTCCGCTGCCGCCGCTCGACGGCGGCCGCATCCTGGCGGCGCTGCTGCCGCCGAAGCAATCGATCGTGCTGTCGCGCATCGAGCCGTACGGTTTCATCATCGTCCTCGTGCTGGTCGCGACGGGCGTGCTGACGAACTTCTGGCTGCGCCCGCTCGTCAACGTCGGCTACGCCGTGCTGAGCGCCATCCTGTCCCCATTCGCCTCGCTTTTCTAACCACAATCATGTTCCCAGAACGTATTTTCTCCGGCATGCGACCCACCGGGTCGCTGCACCTCGGTCATTACCACGGCGTGCTGAAAAACTGGGTGAAGCTGCAGTCCGAGTACCCGTGCTTCTTCTGCGTCGTCGACTGGCATGCGTTGACGACGCACTACGAGACTCCCGAGGTCATCGAGAAGAACGTATGGGACGTGCTGATCGACTGGCTCGCGTCCGGCATCGATCCGGCGCAGGCGACGCTGTTCATCCAGAGCAAGGTGCCCGAGCACGCGGAACTCGCACTGCTGCTCGGCATGAGCACGCCGCTCGGCTGGCTCGAACGCGTGCCGACCTACAAGGAGCAGATGGAGAAGCTGAAGGACAAGGACCTGTCGACCTACGGCTTCCTCGGCTACCCGGTGCTGATGGCGGCCGACATCCTGCTGTATCGCGGCTCGCTCGTGCCGGTCGGCGAGGATCAGGTGCCGCACGTCGAGATGACGCGCGAGATTGCGCGCCGCTTCAACTACCTGTACGGTCGTGAGCCCGGTTTCGAGGAGAAGGCGCTCGAGGCCGCGAAGAAGCTCGGCGGCAAGCGTGCGAAGCTCTATCACGAACTGCGCAACGCGTATCAGCAGGAAGGCGACGACGAGGCGCTCGAACAGGCGCGTGCGATGCTGCAGGAATCGCAGAGCCTGTCGATGAGCGACCGCGAGCGCCTGTTCGGCTATCTCGAAGGCGCGCGCAAGATCATCCTCGTCGAGCCGCAGGCGCTCCTGACTGAAGCGTCCCGGATGCCGGGCCTCGACGGCCAGAAGATGTCCAAGTCGTACGGCAACACGATCGGCCTGCGTGAAGACGCCGACACGATCACGAAGAAGGTCCGCACGATGCCGACCGATCCGGCGCGCGTGCGCCGTACCGATCCGGGCGACCCCGACAAGTGCCCGGTGTGGCAGCTGCACCAGGTCTATACGGACGAAGCGACGCACGAGTGGGTGCAGAAGGGCTGCCGCTCGGCGGGCATCGGCTGCCTCGACTGCAAGCAGCCGGTCGTCGAAGGCATCCTGCGCGAGCAGCAGCCGATGCTCGAGCGCGCGCAGAAGTACATGGACGATCCGTCGCTGCTGCGCGCGATCGTCGCGGACGGTTGCGACAAGGCGCGCAAGTACGCGACGGAAACGATGCGCGACGTGCGCGACGCGATGGGCCTGTCGTACAACTGATCCGGTCCGCGCGCATGAACGAATCCGTCATCGCCGCCGCGGGCGGCCACGTCGCACAGGCCGAGCCATCGCGCTGGGTCGCCCGATGGTCGCCGCTCGTTCCGGCGGGCGGCGCGGTGCTCGACGTCGCTGCTGGCGGCGGCCGCCATGCGCGCTGGTTCGCGTCGCACGGGCATCCGGTCGTCGCGCTCGACCGCGACCCGGCCGCGCTGGCTGCGTTGCGCACGATCGCGGGCGTCGATGCGCGCGACGCCGATCTCGAAGGCGCGCCGTGGCCGCTGCCGGCCGGCGAGCGGTTTGCCGCCGTGATCGTTACCCATTATCTGCATCGTCCGCTCTGGCCCCATCTGATCGACGCGGTGGCGCCGGGCGGCGTGCTCATCTACGAAACTTTCGCGCAAGGAAACGAAACGGTCGGCAAACCGTCCAACCCCGCGTTCCTGCTCGCTCCGGGCGAGCTGCTGGACGCCGTGCACGGCCGCCTGCGGGTGGTCGCGTACGAGGACGGTTTCGTCGCCGCGCCGCGCGAGGCGTTCGTCCAGCGTCTCTGCGCAGTGCGCGAGGGCGCGACCCCGAAGGCGGGGGCGGGAATTCCACGTTACGAACTGCCCGGCTAATCCGCTACAATCTCAACGTTTACCGGTACACAATCAATCGCGTTTCATGGCTAACGGCACCCAAGACGGCATTCAAATCCGCGGCAGCATCCCCGCGATCGTCACCCCGATGCTCGAAGACGGCAGTCTCGACCTGCCGGCGTTTCGCAAACTGATCGACTGGCACATCGCGGAAGGCACCGATGCGCTCGTCGTCGTCGGTACGAGCGGCGAGTCGGCAACGCTCAACGTCGAAGAGCACATCCTGATGATCCGCACGGCGGTCGAGCATGCGGCGAAACGCATCCCGATCATCGCGGGCGCGGGCGGCAACTCGACCGCCGAGGCGATCGAGCTGACGAAGCACGCGAAGTCTGTCGGCGCGGATGCGACGCTGCAGGTCGTGCCGTACTACAACAAGCCGACGCAGGAAGGCATGTACCGTCACTTCAAGACGATCGCCGAAGCGGTCGACCTGCCGGTGATCCTGTACAACGTGCCGGGCCGCACGGTCGCCGATATGGCGAACGAGACGATGCTGCGTCTCGCGCAAGTGCCGGGCATCATCGGCGTGAAGGAAGCGACCGGCAACATCGATCGCGCCGCGCACCTGATCAAGGCCGCGCCGAAGCATTTCGCGATCTACAGCGGCGACGATCCGACCGCGATCGCGCTGATGCTGCTCGGCGGCCACGGCAACATCTCGGTGACGGCGAACGTCGCGCCGCGCGCGATGAGCGAGCTGTGTCGTGCGGCGCTGGCCGGCGACGTGCAGACGGCCCGCGAACTGCACATGAAGCTGCTGTCGCTGCACAAGAACCTGTTCATCGAGGCGAACCCGATTCCGGTGAAGTGGGCGCTGCAGGCGATGGGCAAGATGCAGGGTGGCATCCGGCTGCCGCTCACGGCGCTCGACGAGCGCTACCACGATGCCGTGCGTTCGGCCCTCGTCGAGGCCGGCGTCCTCGCCTGATGCCGAGGCGGCCGCGTCCTGCGGCCGCCGGCTCGACCCCTGATCAACCCGCACCGGCCGGCTCCGTCCGGCGCCGCTCCTGACGAGCGTTCAAGCAAGACGAAGGATTTCATGAAACGTTTCGCCTTTTCCTCTCGCGCCATCCAGATGTCGGTGGTGGCGCTGGCGCTGGGCGCGCTCGCCGGCTGCGATACGCTGAACGACTACCTGGCTCCCGACCGGGTCAACTACAAGAACACCGGTTCGGCGCCGCCGCTTGCGGTGCCGAGCGACCTGAAGCCGGTGCCGACGACCCAGCAGTTCGTCGCGCCGCCGACCAACGCGGGGCTCGGCACGCTGCCGCCACGGGCCACGACGCAGGCCGGCAACGCGACCGACGGCATCCCGAGCGCGCAGGATCCGCTCGGCATGCACATCGAGCGCGACGGCGATCGCCGCTGGCTCGTCGTCGATGGCCGGACGCCCGAGCAGCTGTGGCCGATCCTGAAGGAATTCTGGCAGGAGAACGGCTTCTCGCTGAAGACCGATGCGCCGTCGACGGGCATCATGGCCACCGACTGGGCCGAGAACCGCGCGAACATTCCCGACGACTGGTTCCGCCGCACGATCGGCAAGGTCATCGATTTCGCGTACTCGTCCGGCACGCGCGACCGTTTCCGTACGCTCGTGAACCGCACGTCGGACGGCAATACCGACATCTCGATCACGCACAGCGCGATGGAAGAAATGATGGTCGGCCCGCAGGGCGGCACGTCGTCGCGCTGGGAAGAGCGTCCGCGCAACCCGGTGCTCGAAGCCGTGTTCCTGTCGAAGCTGATGCAGAAGTTCGGCCTGACCGACGCGCAGGCGAAGCAACTGCTGACCGATGCGCGTCCCGCGACGGCGCCGGCGCAGGTCAGCGACACGAGCAGCGGCGCCGCGACGCTGCAGCTGTCCGAGTCGTTCGACCGTGCATGGCTGCGCGTGGGCCTCGCGCTCGACCGTACCAACTTCACGGTCGACAATCGCGACCGCGAGAAGGGTGTGTACACCGTGCGCTATGCGAATTCGATGGAAGAGCTCAAGCGCGACGGCCTGTTCGGCAAGCTGTTCTATGGCGGTCCGGCGGCGGCGAAGCCGGGCAGGGAATTCCTGGTCAACGTGCGTGCGCAAGGCAACGGCGGCACGCAGGTCGCGGTGGTCGGCGCAAACGGCCAGATCGACAACTCGTCGGACGCGCAGCGGATCATTTCGCTGCTGCACGCGCAGTTGAACTGAGCGCGTGCGATTCGCCAGCCTCGGAAGCGGCAGCGAAGGCAACGCGCTGGTCGTCGAGGCCTCGAGCGGCACGACGACCACCCGCGTGTTGCTCGACTGCGGCTTTTCTGCCAAGGAGGTCGAGCGCCGGCTCGGCCGACTGAATCTCTGCATCGGGGACCTCGATGCGATCCTCATCACCCATGAACACAGCGACCACGTCGGCAGCGCGCTGACGCTCGCCCGGCGCGCGTCGCTGCCGCTCTACATGAGCTGGGGCACCGCGCGCGCGGTAGGCGCGGACGAAGCCGATGTCGATCTCCATGTGCTGTGGGGCGACGAGACGGCTGCGATACGCGATCTGGCCGTCATGCCCTATACGGTTCCTCACGATGCGCGCGAACCGCTCCAGTTCGTCTTTATGGACGGCTGCAGCCGGCTCGGCGTGCTGACGGACGTCGGGATGGCCACGCCGCACATCACGGCCGTCCTGAGCGGCTGTGACGCGCTGGTGCTCGAATCCAACCATGACCCCGCGATGCTGGCCGCGAGCCGCTATCCGCAGTCGCTGAAGGCGCGGATCGGCGGCAACCACGGCCACCTGAGCAACGACGCGGCGGCCGACATCCTCGCGTCGCTCGAACGCAGCCGCCTCAAGCACCTGGTCGCGGCGCATCTGAGCCAGCAGAACAACCTGCCGGAACTGGCGCGCCAGGCGTTTGCCGGCGTGCTGGGGACGAGCGGGGAGGAGGTGGTCGTGGCCACGCAGGACGCGGGATTCGACTGGCTGATGCTCGGATGAGCGGGGCAGGGCCGCTTCGGCGGTCCGGTGCGGCTGACGGGCGATCGATCCGGAACCCGCAGACGTAAAAAAAAACCGGCCCTCGGGCCGGTTTTTTTTCAGCTGACGCTGAGACTTACTGGCTTGCGCCCGAAGCCGGAGCAGCCGTCGCTGCCGAAGCAGCCGACGCCACTGCAGCAGCAGCGTCGCTCGCAGCAGCCGTTGCCGACGAAGCAGCAGCCGAAGCGTCGCTCGCAGCACCAGCAACTGCCGAAGCAGCCGACGAAGCAGCAGCAGCTGCGTCGCTTGCAGCCGACGAAGCAGCTTGATCAGCGCTCTTGTTGCAAGCAGCCAGTGCAACAGCAGCCAACAGGGAAGCTACGAGGAGGGATTTCTTCATGATCACGTCCTTTTATGGTTAAAGGTAAGCAACAGCGCGAAACAATACCGGTAATGTGCTCCAACACCGACCTGGGCCGCTGGTGGAGACGCACTTCTAGAGCGTGAATCTTCCCTACGGCTTGGGCGGAAATTATATGCACTTTCCTATCGACCGTCGACAAATGCGGGGTCAATACGTTGTCTTTCCCATACAAAATTTGATCTGTACGGGCATACGGGGCGACTCACACTAATTCCGGCTTCCGACCCGTATCCAGCCCGCACGATACCACTCGTGCAACAAGGCTGTCATCGAGGGAACCCGGGATAGTGTTACAAACCGTTTCGCCTCCATCTGGCGTTGATTGGCCAGTTCGGGCAGCCATTCGCCGGCCTGCTCGAGTGGTCCTTCCTCGCCATTAATGAAGTACGATCGCGCGTTATACATCAATGCGGCCCTTCTGTCGAGACGCACGCCGCGGCGTGACGCTTGCGCGACGAACGCGGCCTCGGCCAGCGGGCGTGCGGGCGGGTCGAATACGACGTTCGGCTTGGGCTCGCTCAGGTAGCAGCCGAGGAATTCGGCGACGTCGCGCTTGCGCCAGCGGATTGCGTCGACGATCCCGGCGACGCGTTCGACCATCGCCGGAGGCAGCTGCGCGGGCGTGTCGACGGCCGGCTGCTTCGGATCGCGGTAGAGGACGTCGCCGTTCCCGTCGCGCAGGCCGCCGCGCTCCGCGAGATAGTACAGGAACTGGGCGCCCAGCTCGCCCGCTGACGGGGCCCGGAAGCCGATCGAGCAGGTCATGCATTCGCCTTCGGCGACGCCGTCGTGCGCGATGTGCGGCGGCAGGTACAGCATGTCGCCGGGCTCCAGCACCCATTCGTCGCTCGGCTCGAAGTTCTCGAGGATCTTCAGCGGCACGTCCGGCTGCAGCGACAGATCCTTCTGCGCACCGACGCGCCAGCGACGCCGGCCTTCGACCTGAAGCAGGAATACGTCATACGAATCGAAGTGCGGGCCGACGCCGCCGCCGTCGGTCGCATACGAGATCATCAGGTCGTCCAGCCGCGCGTCCGGGATGAAGCGGAAGCGGTCGAGCAACGCGCGTGCCGAGTCGGCATGCAGGTCGAGTCCCTGTACGAGCAGGGTCCAGGACTTGCGCGTGACGGCCGGCAGCGAGCCGGGCTCGAACGGGCCGTGCGCCAGTTGCCACTTGTTACGAAAATGGGTGATCAGTCGCGATTCCGCGTCATAGTCGGACGCGAGCTCGAACAGCGTATCGCGCGTGACCGGCGACGCCACGCCGGGGATCGCCTGGCGGATCAGGAGCGGCTTTTTTTGCCAGTAGCCGCGCATGAATTGCGCCGGCGTGAGACCGCCGAGCAGCGGTGTGGGAAGATCGGAAGGCGGCGCGCCGAGCGGGGCGGCAGCGGCATCCCGCGGTTCGGCTTGAGACCGGTTGCGCATCGTATAATGAGAGTTGTATTTGGGAGAATTGGATGAAAATCGCAAAAAACACCGTCGTGTCGGTCACTTACAAGCTGTCGGATGCACAGGGCAATCTGATCGAGGAAAGCGACGAGCCGATGGTCTATCTGCACGGCGGCTATGATGGCACGTTCCCCAAGATCGAGGAACAGCTCGACGGGCACGAGCCGGGTTACCAGGCGCAGATTCAGCTCGAGCCGCAGGACGCGTTCGGCGACTACGATCCCGAACTCGTGAAGATCGAGCCACGCGATCGTTTCCCCGAGCCGCTCGAAGTGGGCATGCAGTTCGAAGGCACGCCGGAAGACGGCGACGAGGACGTCGATTCGCTGATCTATACGGTCACCGACGTCGCCGAAGACAAGGTCGTGCTCGACGGCAATCACCCGCTGGCAGGCATGGCGCTGCGTTTCGCACTCACGGTGAAGGATGTCCGCGAAGCAACCGAAGACGAAATCGAGCATGAGCACGCACATGGCGCGGAAGGGCTCGAGATCGTCGACGAGGACGAAGACGAAGACGGCGAGTCGCCGTCAGGGCGCACCCTGCACTGAGCTCGCGGGCAGGCCGGGCGCCGGCCCCGATGCAGGGGGCGGTGCCGGCCACGACGCGCCGCCGGGTGCGGCGCCGTCACCCTGCAGCGGCGGCACGACCGCCGACGAGTCGGGCAGCGCCGGCAACGCGGGGATTTCCGGCATCTGCGGCAGCGGGACATCGTCGTGCGGCACGGGCTGCAGCGCGGGCGGCACGGGCAGGTTCTTCGGCACCTCCTGCAGGCTCACGTTGAAGATCGTCTGCCGTGCCGGTGACACGCTCACCTTTACCCACTGATTCGCCGGATGGCGCGGTCCGATCGCGACGCGCGTCACGTTTCCTACCAGTTCGCCGTCGTCGGTCCGCAGCGGTCGATCGATCAGAAAGCCGTTCGCGAGCGGTTCGCCGCTCGCGTGCATCACCAGTATCGGGCCGCGGAACGTCGCCGCCGCCTTCACCAGCGTTCGTTTCAACTCGCGGAAGCCGTCGCGCACGCGCGGCCGGTTGAAACGCAGCCACGCGAACCGCTCCGAGCGTTCATAGCGTTCGAATTGCGGGTCGCCTTCGAAAATCACCACCATCGCACGCGCTTCGCGCCGCTTCGCGTATTCGGCTGCGTGATCGATCCAGAACCCGTTCGCGATGACGCGATCCTCGAATTCGCCGTTGCGGCCGCCGGCCGTCAGGAAGTGGTTGTTCGGCGCCGGTGCGTTGAGTGCGACATAGACGATGTCGTCGCGCATCCAGCGTGCGTTTTCGCGATACGGCCGGAACCGGGCGATCTCGCTTTCCCGCGTGATCTGCAGCGCGCCCGGGTCGGGCAGCGCCGAATCGGCGAGCAGCGTCTGCCGCAGGAAGTCGAGCCGTTCGACCGGGTCGTAACTGCCGCCGGCCACGGTGTTGCACGTTACCCAGTCGTCGTGGCCGGGGATGAATACGAGCGGCACGCGTGCGGCGTCCAGGATCGCGCCGCGCTGCGAATACAGCGCATCGCGGCACGCTTCCTTCGAGCCCTTGAGATCGCCCGCATAAACGACGAAAGCGAGGTTGCGCTCGCGCGCGATCGAATCGAGCAGCCGCTGGGTCGCCGGTTCGTCCGCCGGTACGTTGATGACGCCCGACACGACCGCGAACGAGTAGGGCGCGGGGGCACGCTTCGGCGGCGCTGCCAGCGCGCCGGCCTGCGCGAGCGCCAGCGCCGCCGCGGCGAGCATGGCGGCGGCGCGGGCCGGCAGGCGCCGCGGGATGCGCTTACGCGTGCCCGTCGGCATCGTGCGACCGGACCAGCGTGCGCAGCTCGTACAGCAGGTCGAGCGCCTCGCGCGGCTTGAGATCGTCGGGGTCGATGTCGCGCAGCTTCTCGAGCGCCGGATGCGGCGTGTCGGGCAGCACCGGAGCGTCCGCGCATTCGAAATCGTCGGCGACCACCGGCTGCGCGCTGAACAGGTCGAGTTGCGGCGTGTGCTGTACCGCCGACTGCTGTTCGAGATACGCGAGGTGCTTGCGCGCGGCGCGGATCACGGGCGCCGGGACGCCCGCGAGCTGCGCGACCTGCAGGCCGTAGCTCTGGTTCGCCGGGCCTTCGTTGACCGCGTGCAGGAACACGATACCGTGGCCGTGCTCGACGGCCGACAGGTGGACGTTGGCCGCTTGCGGGAATTCGGCCGGCAGTTGCGTCAGCTCGAAGTAGTGCGTCGCGAACAGCGTGTAGCAGGCGTTGTGCGCAAGCAGGTGGCGCGCGATGGCCCACGCGAGTGCGAGGCCGTCGAACGTCGACGTGCCGCGGCCGATCTCGTCCATCAGCACGAGGCTTTGCGGGGTCGCGTCGTTGAGGATCGCTGCGGCCTCGGTCATCTCGACCATGAACGTCGAACGGCCGCCCGCGAGGTCGTCGGCCGCGCCGATGCGTGTGAAGATCCGGTCGATCGGACCGAAGCATGCGGACTTCGCCGGCACGTAGCTGCCGACGTAAGCCATCAGCGCGATCAGTGCGGTCTGCCGCATGAACGTCGATTTACCGCCCATGTTCGGACCGGTGATCAGCAGCAGCTTGCGCTCGGTGCCGAACCGGCAGTCGTTCGCGATGAACTGCTCGACCTGCGCTTCGACGACCGGGTGGCGGCCCTGTTCGATTTCGATGCCGATCTCGTCGGTGAAGGTCGGTGCGACCCAGTCGAGCGCGCGCGCGCGTTCGGCGAAAGCGGCGAGCAGGTCGAGCTCGGCGAGTGCCGACGCGACGCGCTGGCACTCGGGGATGAACGGCAGCAGCGCCTGCAGCACCGCGTCGTACAGCGCGCGCTCGCGCGCCAGCGCGCGTTCCTGCGCGGACAGTGCCTTGTCCTCGAAGGTCTTCAGTTCGGGCGTGATGTAGCGCTCGGCGTTCTTCAGTGTCTGGCGGCGACGGTAGTCGTCGGGCACCTTGTCGGTCTGGCCGCGCGTGACCTCGATGTAGAAGCCGTGCACCTTGTTGTATTCGACGCGCAGGTTCGCGATGCCGGTGCGCGTGCGTTCGCGCGCTTCGAGATCGATCAGGAACTGCCCGCAGTTCTCCGAGATGTCGCGCAGCTCGTCGAGCTCGGCGTCGTAGCCGCGCGCGATCACGCCGCCGTCGCGCACCATGGCGGCCGGCTCGGGCGCAATCGCGCTCGTTAGCAGATCGAGGCATTCGGCGGGCGGCGCGAGCGCCGCGTCGACACGGGTGAGCGCGTCCGCATTCGCGACGATCGCGCTGATGCGCTCGCGCAGCGCCGGCAGCGCGGCGAACGTATCACGCAGGCTCGACAGGTCGCGCGGGCGCGCGGACAGCAGCGCGAGGCGCCCGGTGATCCGTTCGACGTCGGCGATCTGGCGCAGCGCGCTGCGCAGCGCATCGAGGCTGGCATTCGCCGGTGCATCGAGCAGCGCGCCGATCGCCTGCTGGCGCGATTGCGCGGCGATCGACGCGCGCGGCGGGTGATGCAGCCAGTGACGCAGCAGGCGGCTGCCCATCGTCGTGCAGCAGGTGTCGAGCAGCGAATACAGCGTCGGCGACTCGGTGCCACGCAGCGTTTCGGTCAGTTCGAGGTTGCGGCGCGTGGCCGGATCGAGCCCGATGTATTCGGTTTCGTTCTCGACCTTCAGGCTGCGCACGTGCCGCAGTTGCTGGCCTTGCGTGGCCGCTGCGTAGAGCAGCAGCGCACCGGCCGCACCGCAGGCGCTCGTCAGCGAATGCGCACCGAAACCGTCGAGGCTCGCGACATCGAGCTGATCGCACAGGCGCTGCGTGCCCGACGCGATGTCGAAGTGCCACGCCGGCACGCGCTTGGTTGCGCCCGTGCCGGGCGGCACGGCGTCGGTCGCGCCGTCCGCCGTCAGGATTTCGGCCGGCCGGATGCGCTCGAGCGCGGCGCCGAGCTGCTCGGGTTCGATTTCGGCGAGCCGCAGCGCACCGCTTGCGAGGTTCAGCCACGCGAGGCCGATGTTGACCGCGACGCCGCGCTTGTTGTGGCCCGTGCACATCGCGAGCAGGTAGACGTCGTTCTTGTCGGACAGCAGTGCGGCATCGGTCAGCGTGCCGGGCGTGACGACACGCACGACCTTGCGCTCGACGGGGCCCTTCGACGTGGCCGGATCGCCGATCTGCTCGCAGATCGCGACCGATTCGCCCATCTTCACGAGCTTCGCAAGATACTGCTCGACCGCGTGATGCGGCACGCCGGCCATCTTGATCGGCGTGCCGGCCGATGCGCCGCGCTGCGTGAGGGTCAGGTCGAGCAGGCGCGCGGCCTTTTCGGCATCTTCGAAGAACAACTCGTAGAAGTCGCCCATCCGGTAGAACACGAGCGTGTCGGGATGGTCGGCCTTGATGCGCAGGTACTGCTGCATCATTGGAGTGACGGGTGCAGGTGCTGCGGTGGGTTGCGTGCTCATGTGACCGGGAAAAGTTGCTTTGGCTGCCCGAGTTTACCAGCGGGCCACCCGGGACTGCTCAAAGTTCGCCGTTCGGCCAGTTGCTGGAATCACGACCGGCGGCTGTCGGCAGTAACAGACATTGACGTACTTACTCCCCGAGGCCGATTGCCGGCCTCGCAGCATCAATTCCCACCGTGAGCAGGGGTAGCTTAAGGTATTGTCAGAATCCGAATAGGCACACTGATCGGCGCCCATGGACCACGATGGACGGCAAGCAAATTCGCGCTCGTATAAGGGAGACTAGTCGACGCCATGACTCGCCTTGAGGAGGAGTTTTCCCGATCCGTCGCATTATCAGATTGGTTCCACTGCACACTGAGCGAAGAGGGGTTGGTGCTTGCCGATCGCAGGCAAATGATCGCTCTCGCGTTCGCGGCACTCTGCTTAGAACACCGTGCCGCATTTCTGCTCTTGGTGGAGCACGGCGCAAACGCCGGGGCCATGGCTTTGACGCGGGCGGTTCTCGAAGCACATATCCGCACGCTATGGGCCCATGAGGTTGCATCAGGTGAGCAAATCGAGCGATTCTTTTCGGGTCAATACGATCCGAAGGACCTATCCGTCATTTCGTGGGCGGGGCATATCATGAGGTATAAAAGTCATGGATATGCCGATGAAGAAGAAGAGGCAAACCGTAGCGCGTCAGGCAGCGGCCCGCGGGCCGCTGCCTGAGTTGCCCAAGGAACTGCTGGACCAGTTGGTCAAGGGGCCGATGACGCCGACCGAGGTTCAGGATCTGATGCTGGCGTTCAACAAGGCGATCATCGAACGGGCGATGGGCGCCGAGATGAATCTGCATCTGGGCTACCCGTCGGGCCAGTCCAAGCCGGCCGGACAAGCCAACGAGCGCAACGGCGCCAGCGGCAAGACGGTCATCACGGATCGCGGCCCGGTTCGTGTCGAAGTCCCTCGTGACCGTGACGGCAGCTTCGAGCCGATCCTGATTCCCAAGCACGAGCGCCGCTTCACCGGCTTCGACGAACGCATCATTGCGATGTACGCGCGTGGCATGAGCGTGCGCGAGATTCAAGGGTTTCTGGCCGAGCAATACGGCACCGAAGTGTCGCCCGACTTCATCAGCTCGGTCACCGACGAGGTGATGGCCGAAGCGCTGAGCTGGCAGAGCCGCCCACTCGAGGCGATGTATCCGGTCGTGTTCTTCGATGCGCTGCGGGTCAAGATCCGCGACGACGGGGTGGTCAGCAACAAGGCCGTCTATCTGGCCTTGGGCATCCAAGCCGATGGCCAGCGCGATGTGCTGGGCCTCTGGATCGAGCAGACCGAGGGCGCCAAGTTCTGGCTCAAGGTGTTCAATGAACTCAAGACGCGCGGCTGCCAGGACATCCTGATCGCCGTGGTCGATGGCCTGAAGGGGCTAACCGAAGCCATCAGCGCGGCCTATCCGCGGACCACCGTTCAGACCTGCATCGTGCATCTGATCCGCAACAGCCTCGAATACGCCAGCTACAAGGACCGCAAGGTACTCGCCACGGCGCTGCGCCCGATCTACGCGGCTGCCAGCGAAGAGGCAGCAAGGCAAGCGCTGCAAGACTTCGCCGACGGACCTTGGGGCGCGAAGTACCCGACGATCGTGCAGTCGTGGCAACGCGCGTGGGAGCACGTCGTGCCGTTCTACGTGTTCCCGCCGGAAATTCGGCGAGTCGTTTATACGACAAACGCCATCGAGAGCTTGAACATGCAATTGCGCAAGATCATCAAGACGCGCGGTCACTTCCCGAACGACGAGGCGGCCATCAAGCTGCTCTGGCTGGCGCTGCGCAACGTACTGGCCAAGACCGTGAGGGCCGCCTTCGACTGGAAATCAGCGATGAACCAGTTTGCTATTCTGTTCGGCGAACGGTTTACGCAGGCGCGTGGATAACCTGTTGTTCAACCGCCTCGCCCACAAAAATGCGGACAGGTTCGATCCGAAGGTCGAGTCAACCCTGCAGGCGCTCAAGCGAAAGGGGCCGGAGCATGGTGCTCTCTTTGAAATCCTTAGGGCGCACCACGCTACTCTCAGCGATTACGCTCATGGCGGCGCTCGGCATGTCTCACGTTGGATTCAACATAGTGAGATTGGTCCGAATTACAGTGAAGAGCAGATGATTGAGGCGCTACAATTCGTTGACGTTATTGGCGTCATGTCAGCCGCCGCAAGAGAGGCTCTGCTCGATAAATCGACCAAACATCTTACGGACCGCCTTCACGAAATGCTTGCGAGGGCCCATTCATCAGGGTAATTCTTGATTTGGACAGCCTCGCACACCGCGAAGCAAATCACACAAATTCAATTGGCGCCTCAATTTCGTCCGCGAAAATGAGGCGCACGAAAAAATACAATCCCGATTAAACTGACTGGAACGCAACACCAACAATCTGCGCGTAACCTTGGTTGGTATAGTTTCCAGAAGTCGTAAGATTCAACGTCGGAGGATTACTGTTGGCGGCAGCGGAGAGGATGACGTTCCTGATATTCTCAAATCTCTCCAAAATTGAACTTTCGATGATGAATGAATCGGGAACATCCGTGCCACCCGTCGTCTTGAATTTAACAAGGATGTTTTTGGTATCTGACAACTTCGGGGCGGGCACCTGAACTGAAGCGACCACAACCGAAGAAACAGTATCGAGCCTTTCGGAGCCAACTTGTGTCATTTTTTTCACCATTCGCATGATTTAAAAGACGTACTATTATCCCTCCCAACACACAGCGGCCGGAGGGGGTAAGAATACGACCAACTCCACACACTTAGACAAAAAACCAACTCCATACTTGCATGGACAACGCTCCTCTCGATCTCCGCGGCAATTCTAAGCGGACCCTGTACAAAGCGATTGCCCGGACACAATATTAGGTTGGGCACATTACGAGATCAATTACACGTAATTACACGATGGCCAAATTCAGGGTCAGCGAAATCAATCCTCTCGACTTAAGGATGTCTACGTAACGGTTTTGGCGGCGAAAGGATTGTGCGGCTCGGGTTGCGGAGGTCGAGGACGATTTCGTTCGGGGATGAATCGGATGAGGCTGGCAGCAAGATGACGAAGCAATCGAGCAAACTTGTCGGTGGTACTGATCAGAAGCAATCTGCGCATGCAGCTGGATCACACCCCGCTTGCTCCCGAGACGTATAGCAGGCCAAGGACTGCTCACTGACAGGCAGCGTGATTTCACCAACTGGCCGCCATCGACAGCAACCGCTGCAAAGCAGCCCTTGCCAGCTGCAAATCAAACGACGGCAACGGGTCGAGGCTACCTGAAAACTCACACCGAACGCGCCAGCCAACGAACTCGGCTCATCAGAACGCCGCGTACGGGCCTCGAAGCGGTTCGGGAGGGGTAAAAAGTGACACGCGAAGACCTGCCAGCTTCGAGTTTTAACGCAGCCTCGGTCGGTAACGGCAAGTCTCCAAAAAGCGCCGGCGTAGGTCTTGGCGTAGCTTTGTATGCCAAGCCTTGTCAGCGAAGGCGCAGGTACTGCTGCATCATTGGAGTGACGGTTGCAGGTGCTGCAGTGGGTTGCGTGCTCATATGACCGGGAAAAGTTGCTTTGGCAGCCCGAGTTTACCAGCGGGCCGGACGCACCCGCGCGAAGTTCGCCGTTTGGCCAGTTGGCGGTATCGAGAGTCCGCGGCGACTAGTGTTCCTGTCCCAACTCGTGGGCTTAGCGCTGCTGGCACAACCCGTGACATAGTGCTAATCCCGACGCGCCAGTTGAGATAGACCGCCTAGATTATGACTGTTTGGGTTCGTCGATCGCCAGGGACGCATCAGGGGGGGCGGTGTGCTTCTTGAAATTATCAATCACGGTTCAGTGAGGCTACAAATGAGACCAGAGTCACGCGCAAATGCTTACGCGATCATGGGTCTGGGATCTACCTTGCTGGGTAGCTATGCATTGGAGCGCGCTATTGCGTACTTTGGCATCACTGGTGATTCAGTAGGAGGAATAGCGTTTGGGAGCGCGGGTGTTTGTTTATTCGTTGTTGCGATTGCCCACTTCTACATGGCAATTGGATACAGATTTGGTCGCCTTGAAGCAGTCGAAGGAAGCCTGGAAAGTGCGACCTTGAAAGCAGGGGTGGGTGTTGTTGCTAAGGCGGTTAAAATTCGTTTCTTGCGAAGGCCGGATGCTAGAAATCCGATTTCAGAACAAGGCATTCGCTACATCTTCTTCATCGGTAATGGCCGGCCGTGGGTTTGCCCAGAATCTAGGTTCTTGATGGACTGAGCTAATGGCTCCTCAAAACAGCAGGCGTAAGTCTTGGCGTAGGTTTTTGCGCTGACCCGTATCAGATAAGGCGCAGGTACTGCTGCATCATTGGGGTGGCGGTTGCAGGTGCTGCTGTGGGTTGCGTGCTCATGTGACCGGGAAAAGTTGCTGTCAGTGAGCCCACATGGGGCATTTGTTTAACGGTGATGTGTAAATATTCCTAGGTAGTTCGGTACAACCAAAACGAGCACTGCACACGCCACAATACCCCGCATGCAGTACAGATACACCTTGCCACCGCGGCTCTTGATTATGTGACGCGCCGCATCGCTATCGCGACTAATCCGGCTAAGTAAGAGGCCGCAACCGACCGTAACGAGACCGACGATTAGAATCGACGCAAACCCAAACGAAACAATCGATACCAGCAGACAGAGCGCAAGAAGGACATGGAGAACGAGCAGGCTGACGAAGATCTTGGATTGATTTGCCGCATTTTTTTCCATATTGCACCTCCTGTCGGAAGGCTTCGAAAGCGGTGGTCGTATATGCCCGACGGGGGCAAAGAATGTCGCGGACGCGCCTATCATGTGTGTCGCCCATTCATCATCGGATATGGGACGCAGTATTGCAAATGGATGTGGACCGCGAGTGCATAGACAACGAAAAGCCCGCTGATAGCGGGCTGCTCTGGCCGCAACGAGTTTGCTGTAGCAGTGGCCGAATGCCGCGCGTCATTCCATCTCCTGACCGACGAGGTGGCGTAGGTCTTGGCGTAGCTTTGCGTATCTAGCCTTGTCAGATAAGGCGCAGGTACTGCTGCATCATTGGAGTGTGGCCTGCAAAGGCTTCGGGCGACAGCGTGGTCATAGGTCAGGCATGAAGTTGTTGCTTGGGTCGCCCGAGTTTACCAGCGGCCCCGACGTGCAAGTGCGAAGTTCGCCGTTCGGCCAGGTGCCGGAGACCACGACCGGCTGCTGCCGGCACTGTCCGACGAGTCGGCCCCGCACTCGGGCGGGCCCGCGAAAGTCGGCGTCACCCGGCTCACGGCGCTTTGCGCGCCGATCCTGTCCGGCGCGTCAGGACGCGTGTGCCGACGTCAGACTGAGCGCCACCGCCTGCGCGACTTCGATGCCGTCGATGGCCGCCGAATAGATGCCACCTGCATACCCCGCGCCTTCGCCGGCCGGATACAGGCCTTCGACGTTCATGCTCTGGTAATCGTCTTTGCGTCGAATCCGGATCGGTGACGAAGTGCGCGTCTCCACGCCGGTGAGCACGGCGTCGTGCATCGCGAAGCCCGCGATCTTCTTGTCGATCTGGGGCAATGCTTCACGGATCGCTTCGATCACGTAGTCCGGGAGCGCGGTGCTGAGATCGGTCGGGCGCACGCCAGGCTTGTACGACGGCTCCACGGAGCCAAGCGACGTCGACGGCCGGCCTGCGATGAAATCCCCGACCAGTTGGCCCGGTGCGTGGTAATCGCCGCCGCCGAGTTCGAATGCGCGCTCTTCCCATTTGCGCTGGAACGCGATGCCCGCCAGCGGACCGCCGGGATAGTCTTCCGGCGTGATGCCGACGACGATGCCCGCATTCGCGTTGCGCTCGGCACGGGAATACTGGCTCATGCCATTGGTAACCACGCGTCCCGGCTCCGAGGTCGCCGCGACCACCGTGCCGCCAGGGCACATGCAGAAGCTGTAGACCGCACGCCCGTTGCTGCAGTGGTGGACCACCTTGTAGTCAGCCGCACCGAGTTGCTTGTGGCCGGCAAACTTGCCGAAGCGGCTGCGATCGATCAGCCCCTGCGGATGTTCGATGCGAAAACCGAGCGAAAACGGCTTGGCTTCGATATACACACCGCGATCGTGCAGCATCTGGAAGGTGTCGCGCGCGCTGTGGCCCACGGCCAGCACCACGTGGTCGCACCGCAGCGTTTCCCCGTTCGAGAGCTTGAGCGAGCGCACCTTGCCCTGATCGATTTCGATGTCGTCGACCCGGGTTTCGAAGCGCACTTCACCACCGAGTTCGTGGATGGAAGCGCGCATTTTTTCCACCATGCTGACGAGGCGGAACGTGCCGATGTGCGGCCGGCTCAGATACAGGATGTCTTCCGGCGCGCCCGCCTTGACGAATTCGTCGAGCACCTTGCGGCCATAGTGGTTCGGATCCTTGATCTGGCTGTACAGCTTGCCGTCGGAAAACGTCCCGGCGCCGCCTTCGCCGAACTGCACGTTGGATTCGGGATTGAGTACGCTCTTGCGCCACAGGCCGAAGGTGTCCTTGGTGCGCTCGCGCACGGCCTTGCCGCGTTCGAGGATGATGGGGCGGAATCCCATCTGCGCGAGGATCAGTCCTGCAAACAGGCCGCACGGCCCCATGCCGATGACGACCGGGCGCAGGAAATCGGCGTGCTCCGGGGCTTTTGCGACGAAGTGGTACGCCATGTCGGGCGTGACGCCGCAATGCGGCTTGCCGGCGAGTTGCCTGAGCGCGGCCGCTTCGTCCTTGATTTCGACATCGACGATATACGTCAGCTTGATGTCGGAGCGCTTGCGTGCATCGTGCGCACGGCGGAACACGGTGTAGCGGACGAGCCCGTCTGCCGCCACGCCAAGCTCCTCGAGGCGCGCGCGAATCGCGGCTTCGAGAGCGCTTTCGGGATGGTCGAGGGGGAGTTTAATTTCGCTTAGCCGTAACATGGGTACTCGGAATGCTGTCGCCACGACGTCGTGGCGGTGTTGAAACAGGCGGGGCAGGCATGCGGGTGGGGGTATTGTTCGCCACGCGGGCATCCCGGATGCAAATCGTTCATCGCTGGAAAACGCGGTACGACGGGCTGCATACTGACCAGGCCGGACAACTCGGGCAACTTCGGGACGGAAGCATGAAGCACGGGGAAGATTTTTCCGTCCCGAACCATCGGAACGCGAAAGTCGCTCCATCGTCACGGTGCTGGCGAGTGGTTTGTCGAAAGCCACGCCAGGCGGGCGTAGCGCCCTTGTCGTTCATGCCGGCCAACATAGCACATTGATATCAATGCCACGCAAAAATGCGGCCGCCAGAGCGAAAAGGGCGGTAGCGACGCACGCGGCATCGCTTTACCGACGGCCCGTGCCGCGCGAAGCGGGCCCGGGCCGTCGAAGCGCATGACGCAGGCGGGCGCCGCCGAGGCTTATTCGGCCGCCGGATGCACGCGGGTGTAGCGGTTCAGGATCGGGATCATCTGCGCGTAGATCTTCGGGTTCGCGGCGACGATCTCATGGCGATGCAGGAAATCGGCGTCGCCCGTGTAGTTGCCGACGAGGCCGCCGGCCTCGGTGATCAGCAGGCTGCCCGCCGCCATGTCCCACACGTTGATGCCCTGCTCGAAGAATGCGTCGAGGCGGCCGGCCGCGACGTTCGCGAGATCGAGTGCCGCCGCGCCCGGGCGGCGCAGGCCCGTGCACGCCTGCGTCATTTCGGTGAAGAGGCGCGCGTACGCGTCGAGGCCGTCCTTCTCGCGGAACGGGAAGCCCGTGCCGACCAGTGCGTCGGACAGGCGGTCGCGGCGGCCGACGCGGATGCGGCGATCGTTCAGGTACGCGCCGCGGCCACGCGTGGCCGTGAACAGGTCGTTCTTGTTCGGATCGTAGACGACGGCCTGCGTGACGACGCCCTTGTGCTCGAGCGCGATCGATACGCAGTAGTACGGGAAACCATGGATGAAGTTGGTCGTGCCGTCGAGCGGATCGATGATCCACTTGAATTCGGATTCGTTCTCCGATTCGCCCGATTCCTCCGCGAGGATCGCGTGGTCGGGGTAGGCGGTCTTCAGCGTCTCGATGATCGCGTCTTCGGCGGCCTTGTCCACTTCGGTGACGAAGTCGTTCTGCTGCTTCCTGCGGATCTCGATCAGGTCGAGATCGAGGGACGCGCGATTGATGATCTGTCCGGCGCGGCGCGCAGCCTTGACAGCGATGTTGAGCATGGGATGCATGAGCCTGGATCCTGTAGCCGGCGGCACGGGCCGCCACGAAGTGGAACAACCGCCCGGGACGGCGCAAGCGTGCCGGGCGAGGTGAGACGCGAATTGACAAAGAGCGGGGTACGACCCGCGCCGCACGGAGCGCGACGCGTAAAGGCATGATTTTACCCGATTTTTGGCGGTTTCAGGCGACCGGAATGCGGGGAAACCCCTGCTGGCCGTCCGGACGAGTGGGTTTGCCGGAGCGATAGCGCTACCATACGGCCATTCTGATGAACCGAGTCGTATCGTAGTGGAAACCCCGCAGAACACCGCCGCGCCGTCCGAGTCGGGCGCGGACACGTCCCGGCCGCCGTCCGGCGGCTTCACGTCCACCCGTTTCGTGCTCGTCGAGCCGAGCCATCCCGGCAATGTCGGGGCGGCCGCCCGCGCGCTGAAGACGATGGGCTTCTCGCGTCTCGTGCTGGTCGCGCCGCGCGCGCCGCACGTGCAGAGCGACCCCGAGGCGATCGCGATGGCCAGCGGCGCGGACGACGTCCTCGCGTCCGCGCATGTCGTGCCGACGCTTGGCGACGCGCTGTCCGGCGTCCACTGGTCGATCGCGCTGACTGCGCGCGCACGCGAATACGGGCCGCCGCGCCTTGCGCCGCGCGCGGCCGCCGCGCAGGCATGCGCTCAGGTCGGCGCGGGCGACATCGCGCTCGTGTTCGGCAACGAGCGCACGGGCCTCGCGAACGAGCATGTCGAGCAGTGCAGCGCGCTTGCGCACATCCCGGCGAACCCTGCATACAGTTCGCTGAACCTCGCACAGGCCGTGCAGGTACTCGCGTACGAGCTCCGCGTCGCGTTTCTCGAGCAGGCGAGCGGGCCTTCGCCGCAACCGCCGGCCGAGGCCGGCACGCTTGCGCAGAGCGACGAGATCGAGCGGATGTACGTGCACCTCGAGAACGCGCTGATCGCGCTCGATTTCCTCGATCCGCGCAATCCGAAGAAACTGATGCCGCGGCTGCGGCGCCTGTTCGCACGCACGGGCCTCGAGCGCGAGGAGGTCAACATCCTGCGCGGCGTCGCGAAGCACATCCTGCTGAAATCGGGCCAGCCCGACGGCGACGCTTAAGCAGCCGGCGCGCAGGCAACCGGCGTTCAGGTGCAGCGTCCCGATCGGGCAGGTGTTTTGTCGGCCTTCGGGTGCGCTGGATCCCGAGTGTTTCCGCCCGGCCGAACCTCCTGCAAACACCGCAACAGCAAGCCTCCCGCCCGAATACCCGTGCCGGCGGCGGGGTGAACGCGCGACGTCGTGCGGCCGTGCGCGACTGGCCCTACAATCGCCGGACGTCATAAGCAAATTACCCGGCGCGATAACGGCCGGCCATTGCCGGCGGTGCGCGCCGGCCTTTTCCCTGATCAGATCATGTTCACGAGACTGCGCGAAGACGTTGCAACGATTCGCGAGCGGGATCCCGCCGCTCGCAGTGCCTGGGAAGTGCTGACCTGTTATCCGGGGCTGCATGCGCTCGTGCTGCACCGTTTCGCGCATGCCTGCTGGCGCGCAAAGCGCTACTGGCTTGCACGTTTCGCTTCGCAGGCCGGGCGGTTTCTGACGGGTATCGAGATCCACCCCGGTGCGACGGTCGGCCGGCGCGTGTTCATCGATCACGGCATGGGTGTCGTGATCGGCGAGACGGCGATCATCGGTGACGACTGCACCATCTATCAGGGCGTGACGCTGGGCGGCACATCGCTCACGCGCGGCGCGAAGCGCCACCCGACGCTCGAGGCCGGCGTGATCGTCGGCGCGGGCGCGAAGGTGCTGGGCGGTTTCACGGTCGGCGCGGGCGCGAAGATCGGTTCGAACGCGGTCGTCGTGAAGCCGGTGCCGGCGGGCGGCACGGCGGTCGGCAATCCGGCGCGCATCGTGATGCCGGCGCAGCCGAAGCCGCAGCCGGAACGCGCGGCGTTCTGCGCCTACGGGATCACGCCGAACGCCGACGATCCGATGTCGCTCGCGATTCACGGGCTGATCGATCACGCGGCGAAGGAAAGCCGCCGCGTCGACGAGATCGTCGCGGCGCTCGAGCGGCTCGGCACGCATCTGGAAACGCTGCAGGGCGCCGATGCGGCGCGCCTCGACCTGCGCAGGCTGTCGGCGGTGCTGGAAGGAAAGGCGGTCGAGCGTCAGGCGTAATGCGATGCGCACCGACGGCTGCCAGTCGGTGAGGCGGCAGTGGCGGCGTCAGTCGAGCGGCATCGCGTGGATGCCTTCCGCGTCGACGCGCAGGTAGCCGCCGCGCGGTGCACCGTGGTCGAGATCCCAGTCGGGCAGCACCCAGCGGATGCCGCCCGGTTCGGCGTGGCTCGCGGGGCGGTGCGTGTGGCCGTGAATGATCACGGCTGCGCGGCTTTTCCGGAACAGCGCGGCCACGCCTTCACGCGTGACATCGTAGATCGCCGAAGCAGGGCGCATCCGGCCTGCTTCGCTGTTCGAGCGCATGCGTTGCGCGAGCGCGCGGCGCCAGCGCAACGGCCATGCGAGAAACAGCCATTGCGCGACGCGGTTGCGTGCGAAGCGGCGGAACACCTGATAGCCGCGGTCGGCCGTGCATTGCGCGTCGCCGTGCGCGAGCACGATGCGCTGGCCGAACGCCATGATCAGCGAAGGATCGGGCAGCAACATGGCGCCGGCTGCCTTCATGAAGCGCCGGCCGAGCAGGAAATCGCGGTTGCCGTGCATCACGTAGAGCGCGATCCCGCGTTCCGAGAGCGTATGCATCAGCGCGGCCATGCGCGCCGCGAACGGATCGTCGTCGAGGATGTCGTCGCCGATCCAGTATTCGAAAAGATCGCCGAGGATGAACACCGAGTCGGCGCTGTCGGCGGTGTATTTCACGAAATGCTCGAACGCGGCGACCGTCTTCGGAATCGCTTCGCTCAGGTGCAGATCGGAGAGCAACAGGAACGGGCGTGCGGCTTGCGCGTATTCGCGCTCGCCCGGCACGCCCGCGGAGACGCTTCGCGGCGGACTCTCCTGCAACATCGAAGTGCCTCCGTTACCGTGCGTCAGACCACGACGGCCTTTTCGATCACGACGTCGTCGGTCGGCACGTCCTGGTGGAAGCCGGCGTTGCCCGTCTTGACGCCCTTGATCTTGTCGACCACGTCCTGGCCTTCGACGACCTTGCCGAACACCGCGTAGCCCCAGCCCTGCGGCGTCGGCGACGAGTGGTTCAGGAAGTCGTTGTCGTTCACGTTGATGAAGAACTGGGCGGTCGCCGAGTGCGGATCGTTCGTGCGCGCCATCGCAACCGTGTAGTTGTCGTTCTTCAGACCGTTGTTCGCCTCGTTGTCGATCGGCGCGTCGGTCGGCTTCTGCTTCAGGCCCGGCTCGAAGCCGCCGCCCTGGATCATGAAGCCGTTGATCACGCGATGGAACACGGTGCCGTCGTAATGGCCCTTCTTCACGTAGTTCAGGAAGTTCTCGACCGTCTTCGGTGCCTTCGCGGCGTCGAGTTCGAGCTTGATCACGCCGTGGTTCGTATGCAGTTCAACCATGATGAATTCCTTCGGTGAGGCGGTTTAAATGGCACGCGGCCGGTCGTGCGACGCGGCCGCGTGAGTCGCCGGACGTGCCGGCAGGTTCTTACTTCGAGACGATGCTGGCCGATTCGATCACGACCGGTTGTGCGGGCACGTCCTGCATCGGGCCGCGCGAGGTCGTCGCCACGCCTTCGATCTTCTTCACGACGTCGAGGCCCGACACGACCTTGCCGAACACCGCATAGCCGTTGCCGTCCGGGTTCGGGTAGTCGAGGCCGCTGTTGTCGACCGTGTTGATGAAGAACTGAGCGGTGGCCGAGTTCGGATCGCTCGTGCGTGCCATCGCGATCGTGCCCGTCAGGTTCTTCAGACCATTGCGGCTCTCCAGCGGAATCGGCGCGCGGGTCGGCTTCTCCTCGAAGCTGGTCTTGTAGCCGCCGCCCTGGATCATGAAGCCCTTGATCACGCGATGGAAGATCGTGCCGTTGTACTGGCCGGACTTCACGTAATCGAGGAAGTTGGCGACCGACTTCGGCGCCTTCTCCGGGTAGAGCTCGACACGGATGTCGCCCTGCGAGGTCTTGAGCTGCACGACCGGGTGCGCGGTGGCCGTTTGCGCGAAAGCGGGCGCGGTCGCGAGAAGGGCGGCGCCGCCAAGCGCCAGCAACAGACGTTTCATTGCGATCCTCAGGTTGGGAGGGAAAGGGGGCCGCGCCGCTTATTGCGACGGCGGCGCGACATACGGTGCCGCCAGTGCGCCCGACGGACCGCTGAACTGGAACGTCGGCGACATCGGCAGCGTGGTGGTGCTCACGTTCGCGGCTGCGCGTTCGGAGTAGTCGCGCGTGGCCGGTGCGACCGCGCGGGCATTCGGCGCAGCCTTCGGCGGCGACACGATCTTCTGCAGGTCGGCGAGGCGCTGCGCGGTCGCGCCGCTCGTGCGGCCGAGCGATTGCGCGCGCTTGTACGATTCGGCCGCGAGGCGCAGGTACAGGTCGCCGAGGTTCTCGTACGCGAGCGAGTAGCTCGGGTTCGATTGCGTCGCCGTGACGAGCGCGGTGCGCGCTTCGTCGTAGCGGCCGTGCTTCGCGTAGAGCGCCGCGAGGTTGTTGTACGGCTCGGGCAGTTCGGGGTACGCCTGCGTGATCGCGACGAACTGCTGGATCGCATCGTCGTCGCGGTTCAGGCGGGCCAGCACGGTGCCGCGCTTGAACTGCGCCTGCACGTCACGCGGGTTCGACGCGATGCGCGCGTCGAGCTGCGCGAGCGCCTGCTTCCACTGCTTGCCGGCGATCGACGCGTCGATTTCGGGGGTGCCGTCGGCGGTGGCCGGGGCTTTCTGCGCATGCGCCGCGGGGGCCGCGAACAGCGTCAGCGCGACGCCCATGACGGTGGTCGCAACGAGGGTCGCAGCGCTCGGCGCGCGGCCGCGATGAGGTTTCATAGGCGTAAATCGGAATGTTATACTCCGAGCCATTCTAACAAAACGTCTGCGCGTTCCGGCGAGCCGCAGGCAGTCTTTCTTAGCCTCTCGTGGCCGTCACCGCTGTGCTTGCAGCTTGACCGCCCCATGTGATAGCGAGGACGCTCGGCCTGGCGCCGCAGCAGATGGTCCGTCCGTTTCGCATGCTGGGCGAGCTTCGCCAGGGCGGTCTCCTTCGGCTCACGGTTCATCTCTATGGAATCACTGCGCATCTACAACACGCTCGCGCGTGACAAGCAAGTTTTCGTGCCGCGCCAGTCCGGCGAAGTGCGGATGTACGTATGCGGGATCACCGTCTACGACTATTGTCACGTGGGCCACGCGCGCATGCTGGTCGTGTTCGACCTCGTCCAGCGCTGGCTGCGTGCGATCGGCTACCGGGTCACGTATGTGCGCAACATTACGGACATCGACGACAAGATCATCCGCCGCGCGGTCGAGAACGGCGAGACGATCAAGTCGCTGACCGACCGCTTCATCGGCGCGATGCAAGAGGATGAAGGCGCACTCGGCATCCAGCGGCCCGACATCGAGCCGCGTGCGACGCAATTCATTCCGCAGATGCTCGGCATGATCGAGACGCTCGAGACGAACGGTTACGCGTACCAGGCGACCGACGGCGACGTCAATTACTCGGTGCGCAAGTTCGCGAACTACGGGAAGCTGTCGGGCAAGTCGCTCGACGATCTCCGCGCAGGCGAGCGCGTCGCCGCGAACGACGCGAAGGAAGATCCGCTCGATTTCGTGCTGTGGAAGCGCGCGAAGCCGGAAGATCCGGAGGGCGCTTCGTGGGCGTCGAAGTACGGGATGGGCCGCCCGGGCTGGCACATCGAATGCTCGGCGATGGGCTGCACGCTGCTCGGCGATCATTTCGACATCCATGGCGGCGGGCAGGATCTGCAATTCCCGCACCACGAGAACGAGATCGCGCAGAGCGAAGGCGCGACCGGCCAGACGTTCGTCAACTACTGGATGCACAACGGCTTCGTGCAGGTCGACAACGAGAAGATGTCGAAATCGCTCGGCAACTTCTTCACGATCCGCGAAGTGCTCGAGCGGTACGACGCCGAAGTCATGCGTTTCTTCATCGTGCGCACGCACTACCGGTCGCCGCTCAACTATAGCGACGTGCATCTCGACGATGCGCGCGCGTCGCTCACGCGTCTCTATACCGCGCTGAAGGATGTCGAGGCCGACACGCTCGCGCTCGACTGGAACGAGCCGCATGCGCAGCGTTTCGCGGCCGCGATGAACGACGACTTCAACACGCCCGTCGCGGTGGCAACGCTGTTCGAGCTGGCGGGCGAGGTGAATCGCACGCGCGACGCGGTGCTCGCGCGGCAACTGAAGCAACTGGCAGGCCTGCTCGGCCTGCTGGGCCGCGAACCGCGCGCGTTCCTGCAGCAGGCGTCCGGCGCCGCGCAGGCGGGCGCGCTCGCCGCCGACGAGATCGAAGCGAAGATCGCCGCGCGCGTCGCGGCGAAGCAAGCGAAGGACTATGCCGAAGCGGACCGGATCCGGGCAGAACTGCTCGAGGCCGGCATCGCACTTGAAGACAAACCGGGCGGATCGACCGAATGGCGTCGCGTATGAGCGCGGTGCGTTCCACTGACCGATCCGTCAGGTAGGAGGCAGGATGGCAACGGCCAGAAAAGCGCCGGTCAGGCGCGCGACCCCGGTCGCCGCGCGTCCGGCAGCCAAGCGCGTGCCGTCGAAGGCGGACGCGACGCGCGCCGCGCCGAACGGCGCGCTCAACGGTCATGCGCAGCCGGCGGCTGCGCTGCCCGCCGCTGACGCGGCCCGCAAGACGCGTGTGTCCGAAGCGGACGGCGAGGAGGTTGTCGTGCGTCCTGCATACTGGGACAAGGCATGCGCCGACCTCGTCAAGCGCGACCGGATCCTGAAGAAACTGATCCCGAAGTTCGGTCCTGCGCATCTCGTGAAGCGCGGCGACCCGTTCGTCACGCTCGCGCGATCGGTCGTCGGCCAGCAGATTTCGGTGCCGTCCGCGCAGTCGCTGTGGGCGCATATCGAGGACGCCTGTCCGAAACTCGCACCGCAGCCGGTGATCCGGCTCGGCGCGGACAAGCTGATCGCTTGCGGGCTGTCGAAGCGCAAAACCGAATACATTCTCGATCTCGCGCAGCATTTCGTGTCGGGCGCGCTGCACGTCGACAAATGGACGTCGATGGACGACGAGGACGTGATTGCGGAACTCACGCAGATCCGCGGCATCAGCCGCTGGACGGCCGAGATGTTCCTGATCTTCAACCTGTCGCGGCCGGATGTGCTGCCGCTCGACGACCCGGGCCTGATCCGCGCGATCAGCGTCAATTACTTCAGCGGGGAACCCGTCACGCGCAGCGAGGCGCGCGAGGTCGCGGCCAACTGGGAACCGTGGCGCACCGTCGCGACCTGGTACATGTGGCGCAGCCTCGATGCACCCGACAGCGACGCCTGAGTGTTGGCTATCGGGTTTTAAACATCAATAGTTGAGAGCCGGTTTTGAGCGTCGCCCGCGCGGGTAGAATACGCGCTGCCGCAAGACCCAAGGATTCGAACACATGAAGACCACGTTTCTGGATTTCGAACAGCCGATCGCCGAACTCGAGGCCAAGATCGAAGAACTGCGATTCGTGCAGGATGACTCGGCTGTCGATATTTCGGAAGAAATCGAGCGGCTGTCGAAGAAAAGCCAGCAACTGACGAAGGACCTCTACGCGAACCTGTCGCCGTGGCAGGTTTCGCAGATCGCGCGGCACCCGCAGCGTCCGTACACGCTCGATTACGTTGCGGAACTGTTTACCGATTTTCACGAACTGCACGGCGACCGCGCATTCGCGGACGATCTGTCGATCGTCGGCGGTCTCGCGCGCTTCGGCGGCCATCCGTGCATGGTGATCGGTCACCAGAAGGGCCGCGACACGAAGGAACGCGCCGCGCGCAACTTCGGGATGCCGCGTCCGGAAGGCTATCGCAAGGCCGAACGCCTGATGCGCCTCGCCGAGAAATTCGGGCTGCCGATCTTCACGTTCGTCGACACGCCGGGCGCGTACCCGGGCATCGGCGCGGAAGAGCGCGGCCAGTCGGAGGCGATCGGCCGCAACCTGTACGTGATGGCCGAGCTGAAGACGCCGATCATCACGACGGTGATCGGCGAGGGCGGTTCGGGCGGTGCACTCGCGATCGCCGTGGCCGACACCGTGATGATGCTGCAGTTCTCGACCTACTCGGTGATCTCGCCGGAAGGCTGCGCGTCGATCCTGTGGAAGAGTGCCGCGAAGGCACCGGAAGCCGCGGAAGCGCTGGGCCTGACCGCGCACCGCCTGAAGGCGCTCGGCCTGATCGACAAGATCATCAACGAGCCGCTCGGCGGCGCGCATCGCGATCCGAAGGGCATGGCTGCGCTGCTGCGCCGCGCGCTCGCCGATTCGCTGCGCCAGTTCCAGGGCATGAGCATCGATGCGCTGCGCGAGCGCCGCTTCGAGCGCCTGATGGCCTACGGCAAGTTCAAGGAAACCACGCCGGGCGCATGACCGGCCGCGTGCTCGATACGCGCGCCGCTGAGCGCGCGTCCCTCTCGTGATCCCACCGACCGAATTCTCCGCCGACCGCGTCGTACTCGACGCGGTCGGCGTTGCGCTTTCCGGCATGCCGCCCGATGCACGCATCGCGATCGCCTACAGCGGCGGCCTCGATTCGACGGTGCTGCTCGACGCGGCCGTGCGTGTCGTGGGCGCGTCGCGCTGCGTCGCGCTGCACGTGCATCACGGCCTGAGCGCGAACGCCGACGCGTGGGTCGCGCATGCCGAAGCGGAAGCGGCGCGGCTCGGCGTCGAATTCGAATCGATGCGCGTCGACGTGCCGCGCGACAGCGGCCTCGGTATCGAGGCGACCGCGCGCGAGCGTCGTTATGCCGCACTCGACGCGATGTGTGAACGCCATGGCGCGGCCGCGCTGTGGCTCGCGCAGCATGCGGACGACCAGGCCGAGACGGTGCTGCTGCAACTGCTGCGCGGCGCAGGAATCGCGGGGCTCGCCGCCATGGCGCCGCGCTACCGTCCCGACGGCGTGAGCGTCGAGCGCGTGCGCCCATTGCTGCGATTGTTGCGCGCGCAACTTGAGCGCTATGCGACGCAGCACGAACTCGAATGGATCGACGACGAATCGAACAGCGACACGCGTTACGCGCGCAATGCGCTGCGCCTCGACGTGCTGCCGGCACTGGCCGTGCATTTCCCGGGCTTTCGCGACGCGCTCGGTCGTGCGGCCCAGCATGCGGCCGCCGCGCAGCGGCTGCTCGACGATCTGGCCGAACTGGATTTCGCCGTCGCCGCGCGCGACGACGGGCGGGCGCTGTCGCGCGAGTCGCTGGTCGCGTTCGACGACACGCGCGGCGCGAATCTGCTGCGTTTCTGGATGCGCCGGCTCGGTTTGCCGGGTGCGTCGGCCGCCCGGCTCGCCAACATGATGCGGCAGTTGCGCGCCGCGCACGACGCGCATGCGCTGCGCGTCGATCACGCGGGCCAGTGCCTGCGGCTGTATCGCGATGTCGTCTATTGGGAGGCGGGCGACAGCGCCGAACCGGCCGACGACGGCACCGGCACGCCGCACCCGGAATCGACGCTCGCGTGGGATGGGCAGGAAGTCTGGCACCTGCCGGGATGGCGCGGCACGTTCGTGTTTGCGCCGGCCGATGCGGGAAGCGCCGGCGCGGTGCCGGAGGCGCTGCTGCGCGGCGCTCGGCTCGCCGCGCGCGCCCGGGCAGGCGGCGAGCGAATGCGCACGTCGCCGGGCGGGCCGGGCCGGACGCTGAAGAACCTGTTCCAGGAGCGCGGCGTGCCGGCATGGCAGCGCGACGTGCCGCTGCTGTTCGCGGGCGACCGGCTGATCTACGTGCCGCGGCTTGGCGTGAACCGCGATGGCGAGTTGTTCGGCAATGGGCCGTCCGGCGGCACATGGCGCCGGATCGAATGGTGTCCCGACCTGCTGATCGCGTAACGGAGGGCAGGCTTCCGGCAGCGCGATGGCGTGCCCATTTTCACCATTTGGTAAACAGCGCCGGAACGCCTGTGGGCACGGCGAGCGGCTTGTCAAGCCGGCTTCTATCGGGTACGCTCGGACGTTTGCTCGGCTCGATTTTTGAGCGATTTGTGCAGGTTTCCCGCGTGACGTACCCGGTTTGCGCGGCCTGATCGGCCTTCCGGGCAAAATCCGTCACGCTTGCGTGTTGCGTCCCAGCCGTCCCCCTCGTCGTCCGTCCACAGCCACAAGCCGCGTGACCGAACGGCAACGCGGCCTGCCCAGCGCGCCCGTGCGGTCTCTCCTCCAGTTCAGAACGACAATGGCACTCATCGTACACAAATACGGCGGCACCTCGATGGGCTCGGTCGAGCGCATCAAGAACGTCGCGAAACGCGTCGCAAAATGGCATCAGGCCGGGCACCAGATGGTGGTCGTGCCTTCGGCGATGTCCGGCGAAACCAACCGTCTGCTCGGTCTTGCGAAAGAGATTTCGAGCCAGCCGAGCCCGCGTGAGCTCGACATGATCGCGTCGACCGGCGAGCAGGTCAGCGTCGGCCTGCTGTCGATCGCGCTGCAGGAAATCGGCGTCGAGGCCGTGAGCTACGCCGGCTGGCAAGTACCGATCAAGACCGACAGCGCGTTCACGAAAGCGCGCATCCACTCGATCGACGACGAGCGTGTGAAGGCCGATCTGAACGCCGGCAAGGTCGTGATCATCACGGGCTTCCAGGGCGTCGATCCGGATGGCCACATCACGACGCTGGGCCGTGGCGGCTCGGACACGTCGGCGGTCGCGGTCGCGGCTGCGCTGGATGCCGAAGAGTGCCTGATCTACACGGACGTTGATGGCGTCTACACGACCGATCCGCGTGTCGTCGAAGAGGCGCGACGCCTCGATCGCGTGACGTTCGAGGAGATGCTGGAAATGGCCAGCCTCGGCTCGAAGGTCCTGCAGATCCGCTCGGTCGAATTCGCCGGCAAATACCAGGTGAAGACGCGCGTGCTGTCGAGCCTGACCGATCCGCTGATTGCGCTCGACGAAGAAATGCGCTCGGGCACCCTGATTACTTTTGAAGAAGACGAGACCATGGAAAAGGCAGTCATTTCCGGCATCGCGTTCCAGCGCGACGAAGCACGCATTGCTGTGATGGGCGTGCCCGACAAGCCGGGCATCGCGTATCAGATCCTCGGCCCGGTCGCCGATGCGAACGTCGACGTCGACATGATCATCCAGAACCAGAGCGTCGAAGGCAAGACCGACTTCACGTTCACGGTCGGCCGTGGCGATTATCAGAAGGCAATGGACATCCTCACCAATCAGGTGAAGGGCCATGTGAACGCCGAGCAGGTGCAGGGCGACCCGAAGGTGTCGAAGGTGTCGGTCGTCGGCGTCGGCATGCGTTCGCACGTGGGCGTCGCGAGCAAGATGTTCCGCACGTTGTCGGAAGAGGGCATCAACATCCAGATGATCTCGACGTCCGAAATCAAGATTTCGGTGCTGATCGACGAGAAATACATGGAGTTGGCCGTCCGCGCGCTGCACAAGGCATTCGAACTCGACCAGGCATGATGAAATTTTCGTGATGCGTTGACGAAAATGCATCACGGAAATTGACGCGCGGTTCGAAACCCTATATTATTTCGTTCTCGTCGCACTGCCTCCCTGGTGCGAGCGAAAGTTTGGGAGACGTGGCCGAGAGGTCGAAGGCACTCCCCTGCTAAGGGAGCATCTGGGCCAAAACCTGGATCGAGGGTTCGAATCCCTCCGTCTCCGCCAAAAGCGGTGACAAAGCCCCGCAAGTTCTCGGACTTGCGGGGCTTTTTCTTTTTCAGCCCCTCATCAGGCCCATCAGCAGGAATGCGCTGGGCGGAACTTATCGTCGGTGCGCATTGCCTTCGAGTGCGGCGGTGGCGCTCAATGATTGCTCATCTCGTATTCCCAAGGCTATTTGCAGGGTGTTGTTGCAAACGACTCTGATCGACGTGAACTGCGCCGTCGTCGCAAGCGTACCGTCGCACGCCGTGGCGAGCAGCAGGTAGCCATTTACCTCGTCTTTGCCTTTGAGAGTGCCGGATTGACCGGTGCGAGCGAGCGCCCAGAGCTTACGGCCTTCCTTCAACACGCCGGCCGTTTCCAGCTGGAAGCCACCGATCTCCGTCAGGTCTCGATAAAACTCCAAAATCTCGTCGGGTTGCACGACGTGATAGCGCGCGGAGACGACCGATAGCGGTGCCTTGGTGTCCGAGCGATACAGGACTTTCTGTTCGGGAAACGCGTGAATTGAACCGAGATTCTGATTGCCGGCGGCGACGAATCTGACTTCAGCTTCCTCGATGGTCCAGTCCATGCCGGCGGCGCGTCTCCAGACTTCGAGAGGTTGTTTCGGGGCGAGCCGATTACCCAGACCATGCCAGGGTTCGGCTCCGACGTAGGCCATTGTTTGAACGAGATGCATGATTGCTCCTAGAAAAAAGACGAGGGCATACAGCCCGGCGAGCGCCGAGCGGAAGAGAAATCGAGGGAGAAAGGCGAGAGGGGCGAGCTGTTCAGCCTTGCTTGGTGCTGAAGGCGTGCCCGCAGGCGAGGCACTGGAGATTGTCGAGCACGTTGTCGTCAATAGCACCACCAACAGCCGAACCGGCCGCGCAGCCCGCGGCGCTACCGACGAGCCCAGCAATCACCGCGCCGGCGAGGCCACCGAACAAGGTGCCGATCGGACCGACGACCGAACCGACGACCGCGCCGGTCTCGGCTCCGGCGAGTGCGGTGGCCATGCCGCCCGTCGCTCCAGCAACGCTGCCGATCGTGCTGCCGGCCTTGCGGGCGCGGTTACGCGTATCGATACGCGAGGACAGACAACGCGGACAGCGGATTGCCCGATTGGGCGATGACGGCGCGGTGGTCTTGGCCGGCGCCGGATCGGGCTTGTCCGGCTCACCCATCAACGATTCAATCGCATCGTGCAGGTCGTGGCGAGCCTCGGTCCCAGGAGATGCGTAGGCGGGTTCTTCGCGCCGACCGAACGGCGGATAGCTATCGCCCGATTCGGCGTTGGCTTCTTGCGCGGCGTGGACAACGTGGTCGGGATACTGCGCGAACGCTTGCCATTCGTCGAATTCGTCGACATCGACGGAATGTGGGACGCTAACGGTGGGGGCCGGTGAGGAGGCGGCGGGTGCGTGTCCGCGTCCGCGTGCCGGCCGGTCCATGGTGGCGAGCCAATAGAAACCCATCGCGAACATTGCGACGAGCACGAGGCCCAGCCCGATCAACACACAGGTAGGGGGATCAGAGATCACGGAAACTCCTGCGCGAAGTGCACCGGTGCGGGAATGCATCGGCGGAGCGGCCGTAGCTGGCCGTGCTCAGGAAGGTGATATGTGGTTGAAAGAAAGTTGATTACCGGTTGTGCGCCGATTCGACCTCGCAATTCTGTCAGGAATTTTTGAGATGATGGGTGAGGTAATATTCGCGCGAATTGCCGTAGCCAATACCGTCGATATTTGCGACTAATCGAATACGCTGTTTAGTCTGCGTGGTTGGGATTGCCGGTTGGCGTGCTCGTCGCTAATACGAGTGCGGAGAGGTCCCCAGTTCGTCGCTTCTCGGTAACGCTTGACACTTGTTGACGCTGTTCAATTAGATTCCGTGCGATGTTCGAGGCCAGTGAGAGCGGATCGGACGAATCGCGAGTAGACCAAGATCATGAATAAAAACCATTATCGGCTGGTATTCAGCCGCGTACGCGGTATGTTGGTTGCCGTGGAAGAAACCGCCAGTGCATCAGGCAACGCAGGGCGGGGCGAAATCGGTTTCGCCATTCGCTCGCCGCACGTATTCGCAAGCTTCACGCTTCGTCATGTGGCACTCGCCGTACTGGTTGCGGCCGGCGTGATGCCGATATGGGCCAATGCCCAGGTTGTTGCGGGCGGCGCGCATGCTCCGTCCGTGATTCAGACACAGAACGGACTTCAACAGGTGAACATCAACCGCCCCGGCTCGTCGGGCGTGTCGATGAACACGTACAACCAGTTCGACGTACCTAAGCCCGGGATTATTCTCAATAACTCGCCGATTAACGTCCAGACTCAACTGGGCGGCATTATCGGTGGTAATCCCAATTTCCAGGCGGGCGACGCGGCACGTCTGATCGTCAATCAAGTCAACAGCAACAACCCGAGCTTCATTCGCGGCAAAGTCGAGATCGGAGGCGCAGCCGCGCAGCTCGTGATCGCGAATCAGGCCGGCTTGGTCGTCGATGGCGGCGGCTTCATTAATACGAGCAGAGCCACGCTGACAACCGGCAATCCGAACTTCGGGCCTGACGGGTCGCTCACGGGTTTCAACGTCAACCAGGGCTTGATTTCGGTTGTCGGCGCGGGGCTCGACACGACCAATGTCGATCAGGTGGATTTGTTGGCCCGCGCCGTACAGATCAACGCCAAGGCTTACGCGAAGAACCTGAACGTGGTCGCTGGATCGAACCAGGTCGACTACAACACGCTGAACGCCACGCCGATCGCAGGCAACGGCGCAGCGCCCACCATCGCGATCGATGTTAGCCAGCTCGGTGGTATGTACGCGAACAGGGTGTTTCTCGTTAGTTCCGAGAATGGAGTCGGTGTTGCGAACGCGGGCGACATCGCGGCACAGGCGGGTGATCTGACGCTGCAGGCAAACGGTCGTCTCGTGCTCTCGGGCCACACCAATGCGGCCGGCAACATGTCGCTGTCGGCCTCGGGTGGCATCCAGAACAGCGGCGTCACGTATGGCAAGCAATCAGTCACGGTCAACACTGGCGCTGCCGATCTGACCAACAGCGGCGCGCTGACCGCCCAGCAGAACCTGACCGCTAACGTTGGCAGTCTCAACTCGACGGGCACGCTCGGCGCAGGCATCAACGTCGACAGCACGGTCGGCACGAGTGGCGATCTGAGCGTCTCGGGCAGCGGCCAGTTGACCGCGACGGGGACCAACAGCGCGGCCGGCAACGCGACGTTCACCGGTAGCGATGTGAATCTGTCGAACAGCGCGACGGCCGCCAACGGTAACCTCGCGCTGACCGCAACGGCGGGCGATCTGAATCTGACCGGCTCGACCGCCAGCGCCAAGGGCGCCGTGAACGCACAGGCGAGCGGCACGGTCATCAACGACCGGGGTAATCTGTCCAGCGGCGCGGGCATGACGCTGGGCGGCGGCAACCTGTCGAACCAGGGCGGCCGTGCCAATTCGCAAGGCCCGCTGTCGGTGCAGATGGCCGGCACCGTGTCGAACCAAAACGGCATGCTGAGTTCCCAAAGCACGGCCGACGTTCGTGGGAGTGCGATCCAGAACGATGCCGGGCTGATTCAGAGCGCGGGCAAGCAAACGATTGCTGGCGCATCGATCGACAATAGCGCCGGTCGGCTGATTTCCTTGAACGCGGACGGCCTGTCGGTGACGGCAACTGGTGCCGTCACAAATGCGACCGGCACGAACGTGAGCGGCGACCCGGGCGGCGTCATCGGCGGCAAGGGCGACGTCACCGTACAGGGGAACACGGTCACGAACAGCGGTTCGGTGTCGGCCGACGCGAACCTGCACGTGATTGGCCAGAGCGTCGACAACGGCAAGGGTACGCTGCACGCCGGACAGACCACCACCGTCGACGCCGGCAATCATTTTGCGAATGCCATCGGCCGGGTTGAGGGTCAAAGTGCCGTGTTGAACGGCGCGACGCTGGACAACTCCCAAGGCACGGTCAATGCGGCGGCGGTCTCGCTGAACGGTTCGACGCTGCTGAACCACGGCGGTACGGTCACGCAGACCGGCACCGGCCCGATGACGGTCGCCATCACCGACACGCTGGACAACTCGAATAACGGTCTGATCCAGACGCGCAGCACGGATTTGTCGCTCGCGCCTGCTGCGCTGATCAACGACAACGGCGGTACGATCACGCACGTCGGCACGGGCACGCTGACGGTTGGTAACGCTTCAGGCTCCGTCAGCAACAAAGCGGGCTCGATTGCCAGCAACGGCCGAACCGTCCTGCAAGGAAAGACGATCGATAACTCGGCCGGTTCGGCGTCTGGCCAAACGGGCCTGAGCGTCAATGCGGCCGACTCGATCGCGAATACGAGCGGCAAGCTCACGTCAAACGCCAATGTCGACGTGACCGCGGGTGGTGCACTGGTCAACGACGGCGGCGAACTCGGTTCGAAAACGGCCACGACGGCGATTCACAGCGCCTCGCTGTCGAACCTAAGCGGCAAAATCGTCTCCCCCACCCTGACGGCCACCGTCGCCGGCCTGATCGACAACAGCCAGAACGGCGACATCGAAGGCAACCAGCTTGCGTTGACGGCAGCGAACCTGAAAAACCAGGGCGGCCACATTTCGCAATGGCAGAGCGGCCCGACGACACTTGCTGTCTCTGGCACGCTCGACAATTCGAATGGCGGCGTCATCCAGACCAACAGCACGGACCTGACGCTCGCACCGGCCGCCCTGGACAACTCGAAGGGCACTATCACGCATGGCGGCACCGGCACGCTGACGCTCACGCCCGGCAACGGCGCGGGGGACTTGAGAAATATCGGCGGCACGATCGGCTCCAACGGACAGGCCATCGTGAAGGCCGGCAACCTCGACAATGGCAGCGGGGTTATCGCGGCGAGACTGGGCCTGTCGGCGACGATCGCCGGGGCCGTCAACAACGCCCAGGGCCTGATGCGCTCGAACGCCTATCTATCGATTTTCAGCAACGGCGCTTTGTCGAACCAGCAGGGGCACATCGAAGCGGGCCAGGTGGGCGACGCCAGCACCCTGACGCTTCAGGCGACCTCGATCGACAATACCGACGGCGCGGTGCACGACTTCGGCAGCGGCGCGATGAACGTGCAAGGCGGCAGCCAGATCGTGAACAGCCATGCGGGCGGCGTCGCCGGCATGGGGCAGATGACCGGCCTGGGTGATGTGACGATCGGCGCCAGTTCGATTTCGAATACGCAGGGCGGCCAGTTGATGGGCGGATCGCTCCATGTCAAAGGCGATACGGTCGACAATTCCGGCGGGCAATTGGGCAACGTCGCGAACTCGACTGGCGACGTGGTTGCTACGACGACGGGCGCGATCTCGAACGCCAATGGTTCGATCAGCTCGACGCGCGACCTGTCGGTAGCGGCTTCCACGCTGCTCGGCGGCGGCACGTACAGTGCGGCGCGCGACGCGGCGATTAATCTGCAAGGCGACTTCACGACCACGCCGCAAACGCAGTTCAACATCGGTCGTGATCTGACGTTCACGTTACCGGGCACGTTCACGAACAATGCGGACCTGCAATCGGTCCACAACCTGACGGTAAACGCCGGCAACATCGTCAACACGGGCGCGATGACGGCCGGCAGCCTGCTCAGTACGCATTCGGGCGACCTGACGAACTATGGCGCGATGGTCGGCGGCAGCGTCGCCATCCAGGCAAGCGGAACGGTGTCGAACCTCGGCCCTGTCGCGCTGATCGGCGCATCGGACACGTCGGGCCTGCTCGAAATCCTCGCGCACGACATCGAGAACCGCGACGACACGACGCTGGGCGATTCGATGCCGACCACGACGATCTTCGGGCTTGGCAAAGTGGCTTTGGCGGGTGGCAAGGACGCGAACGGCAACTATACGAACGCAGCGTTGATCAACAATTCGTCAGCGGCGATCCAATCGGGCGGTTCGATGGAACTGCACGCCGACAAGGTCACGAACACGCGGCGCGTGATGCAGACCTCGGGCGATACGACCCAGGTCGATCCGGCACTGCTGCGACAGCTCGGCATCAGCATGTCGGGGTGCGCCGCTTACTACATCGCGGCCTGTAGCGGTCAGGACGTGCACTGGATCAACCTGTTCCACGATCCGAATTACCCCGATTACGATCCCGCGCCCATCATCGCCGCGCTCAAATTGCAGCCGGGCGGTGTATTCACCGTTCCACCGAACGGCGGCCAGTGGAACAGCGGTTATCAGTACACGACCTACGAGAGCAAGGCGGTCGCTAACACGGTGACGAAACTGAGCCCGGGTGCGCAGATCGCGTCGGGCGGCGACCTGGACGCGTCGACGGTCAAGACATTCCAGAACTACTGGAGCAGCGTGACGGCGGTCGGCAACATCAAGCAGCCCGCGAGCCTCGATATGGACGGCTGGGGCGCGACGGGCCAGCAAGCGCCGGGCGTGACAGTCACGTATTCCGGCTACTACCACTACAACAACTACGACAACTCGGAACACAACTGGACCTTGCCGTTCGGCGACAAGCCGTTCGTCGGCGGGCCAGGCGGCTATACGCAGGCCGCGCCGGCTGACGTGCGGCAATACAGCCTGCCCGACTACCGCTCAACCTGGGGCGCGAACGGCACGATCTCGGGCAACGGCGTGAGCGTGAACAACACGGCGGCCAATGCGACCATTCCGTCGCTCGGCCTGCTGCCCGGCCAGGCCGTGCCGGGGCTGACGATCGGCACGGTCAGCGGCAACGCGAGCGGTACGCAATCGGGAGGATCCGCGATTAAGGGCGGCACGCCCACCTGGGTCGATCCGGTGATCGCGAGCGCGACGGCCGTGAACGTGTTGAGCAACCTGACGATTCCGCAAGGCGGCCTGTACCGGCCGAATCCTGCCCCGAACCCGACGTACCTGATCGAGACGAACCCCGCGTTCACGCGGATGAACAATTTCCTGTCGAGCGACTATTACCTGAACCAGATCGGCGTGAACCCGCTGACGACAGAAAAGCGCCTCGGTGACGGGTTCTACGAGCAGCAGCTCGTGCGCAACCAGGTCACGCAACTGACGGGCAAGGCGGTATTGGGGCCGTATACGGACCTTCAGGGTATGTATCAGTCGCTGATGCTCGCGGGCGCGGAATTGTCGAAGTCGCTGAACCTGCCGCTCGGCATGAGCCTGTCGGCGCAGCAGGTGGCCGCGCTCACGACCAACGTGATCATCATGCAGACCGAGACGGTCGGCGGCCAGCAAGTGCTCGTGCCGGTCGTGTATCTGGCGAAGGCCGATCAGCAAAACTCGAATGGCCCGCTGATCACGGCCGGCAATATCGACTTGAAGAATACGCAGGTCTTCACGAACAGCGGAACCGTGAAGGCGGATGCGACGCTCGCGCTTCAGGGCAAGCAGATCGACAACGCGTTCGGTGCACTGCAAAGCGGCGGGCTGATGTCGCTCGACACGACGGGCAATGTGGATCTCACGTCGGCCAACGTGAAGGCCGGCAGCCTTGACCTGAACGCGGGCAACAAACTGATTCTGGATACCGCGACGCAGACGACGCACCAGGTCAGTCGCGACGGCGCGACGAGCGACAAAACGACGCTCGGGCCGGCCGCGAACCTGAACGTGGCCGGCGACGCGTCGATCAAGACCGGCGGCGACTTCCAGCAGAACGCGGGCAACCTGAATGTCGGCGGGAACCTGAACGCCAATATCGGCGGCAACTGGACGCTTGGCGCGCAGCAAACCGGCGAACACAAGGTCGTGCAGCGCGCGAACGGGGTGTCGGATACGGACCTCAACAGCGCGACCGGCAGCACGGTGAACGTCGGCGGCAAGTCGGCCATCGGTGTGGGCGGCGATCTGACCGCGCAAGGTGCGCAGCTCGACTTCGGTCAGGGCGGCACGGTTGCGGCCAAGGGTAACGTGACCTTCGGTGCGGCGAGCGTCACGTCGACGATCAACGCCAACAGCTCGGGCGACCAGGGGAGTCGCAGCTATGCGGAAACCCGGCATGGGTCGGACCAGGCGCTGACCGGCACGACCGTCAAGGGCGGCGATACGCTGAATGTGGTGTCGAACAAGGACATCAACGTCATCGGCAGCACGATCGATCTGAACAAGGGCGATGCGAATCTGCTGGCGGCCGGCGATGTGAATGTCGGGGCCGCGACCGAAACGCATGTGTACAACTCGCGCGAGACGCATAGCCGCAGCGGCGTCGTGAGCGGCACGAAGATCGCCAGCAGCCAGGATGCGACCAGCACGGTGGCGAACGGCAGCCTGATTTCGGCCGACGGCGTGTCGATCGGCAGCGGCAAGGACATCAACGTTCAGGGTAGTACGGTCGTCGGTACGCACGATGTGGCGCTGAACGCGGCGCACGACGTGAACGTGACGACTTCGCAGGACACCAGCCAGTCGTCGACCACCTATCAGGAACAGCACTCGGGCCTGATGTCGGGCGGTGGCCTGTCGTTCTCGGTCGGCAACAGCAAGCTCGCGCAACAGAATCAATCGTCCAGCGTGACGAACAACGCCAGCACGGTCGGTTCGGTCGACGGCAATTTGACCGTCAACGCGGGCAATACGCTGCACGTACAAGGTAGCGATCTGGTCGCGGGCAAGGACGTGACCGGCACGGCGGCGAATATCGTCGTCGATTCGGCAACCGACACCTCGCACCAGGCGCAACAGCAGCAGACGAGCAAGAGCGGGCTGACTGTCGGCCTGTCGGGCTCAGTGGGCGATGCGATCAACAATGCGATCAGCGAGACCCAGGCCGCGCGCGAATCGGCGAAGGACAGCAACGGGCGCGCATCGGCGCTGCACAGCATCGCGGCGGCCGGCGACGTGGCATTTGGCGGCATGGGTGCAGCAAAGCTGCTGGACGGTGCCAAGGGACCGCAGGCCCCGAGCATCGGCGTGCAGGTCAGCGTTGGTTCGAGCCATAGCTCGATGCAGTCGTCGGAAGACCAGACGATTCAGCGGGGTTCCAGCATCAATGCGGGCGGGACCACGAAACTGATCGCGACGGGCAACGGTACGCCGAAGGACGGCAACATCACGATCGCGGGCTCGAACGTGAACGCTGCCAACGTGGCGTTGATCGCGAACAACCAGGTCAATCTCGTCAACACGACCGATACCGACAAGACGCAGAGCTCGAACTCGTCGTCGGGGTCGAGCGTCGGCGTGTCGATCGGCACGAACGGCATCGGTGTGTCCGCGTCGATGCAGCGCGCACATGGCGACGGCAATTCGGACGCGGCGATCCAGAACAACACGCACATCAACGCCAGCCAGACCGCGACCATCGTAAGCGGCGGCGACACAAACGTGATCGGCGCGAACGTGAACGCGAACAAGGTGGTGGCCGACGTGGGCGGAAACCTGAACGTGGCGAGCGTTCAGGATACGACCGTGAGCGCCGCGCATCAGTCGAGCGCGGGCGGCGGCTTCACGATCAGCCAGACCGGTGGCGGGGCCAGCTTCAGTGCGCAGAACGGCCATGCAGACGGCAACTATGCGGGCGTGAATGAACAGGCAGGCATCCAGGCCGGTGCTGGCGGGTTCGACGTGACCGTGAAGGGCAACACCGACCTGAAGGGTGCGTATATTGGCAGCACGGCCGATGCGTCGAAGAACAGCCTGACGACCGGCACGCTGACGACCAGCGACATCGAGAACCACTCGCACTACAGCGCGAACAGCGCGGGCTTTAGCGCGGGTGCATTGGTCGGGCCGAGCAACAAAGCAGTTGGCCCGTCGTCGGTATCGGGCTCGGGCGGCGTCACGCCGATGGTGTTCCAGAACGACAGCGGCGACCAAAGCGCGACGACGAAGAGCGCGGTGAGCGCCGGCACGATCAATATCACGAAGCCGGGCGAGCAAACGCAGGACGTCGCGAACCTGAACCGCGACGCGACGAATCTGAATGGGACTGTTTCGAAGACGCCGGATGTTCAGAAAACGCTGTCGCAGCAGGCCGATACGATGAATGCGGCGCAGGCGGCCGGTCAGACGATTTCGCAGGGGATCGGGTTGTACGCTGACGGCAAGCGCAAGGATGCGATCGACGCGGCCAAGGCCGCTTACGAGCGCGGCGACCTTGTTGCGATGCAGTCGTACATTGACCAGGCGAAGAGCTGGGACGAGGGCGGGGCGTCGCGTGCGGAATTGCAGATGGGCGGTGGTGCGCTTATCGGCGGGCTCGGCGGCGGCAGTGCGCTCACGGCAATCGGCGGCGCAGCGGGTGCCGGCATGTCGTCGCTGCTGGCTGGACAGGCAGAGAAGATCAGCAAGTCGGTCGGCGATTCGACCGGTTCGTCGCTGGCCGGCAATATTGCTGCGAACGTCGCGGCGACAGTCGGTGGTGGACTGGTGGGTGGCAGTGCGGGCGCGGCGATGGCATCGAACGTCGAGCTTTACAATGCAGGCAACGACCCCCAAAAAACGGACGACCGAGCGACAATCGCGGGACTGCAGGGGCTGCTCAATCGGACTGCTGCGATGGCTTCGGATGCCAAGGCCGGTGTCTGGAACGGAATGGTCAACGTCGCGGGCGTGATCGTCAATATTCCGAACGGCGGGCCATTCGCGTCGCCCGGTGATCCGGGCTATGTCTCGCTGGATGGGCTGAAGAAGCCGTATAAATCTGGGACTTCAATCGGCCCGGATACGGAATTCCTGACGCCTATCTTGGCGACGCTGGGTCTCGGCGGCAAAGCGGCAGTTGGAACTGACGCGGCGGCAACATCGGCGGATGTCGCCACGGTCGGCGGCGGTGCGCTGAAGAATGCGAGTGGTGATCTCTCCGCAGCAGCGAATTCGGCGAGAAATCAGCCGTATGGTCAGGGAGCAAGTGCCAGTCGCTCTCCAGGAACCCAGACGGTGACCAGTTCCGGAAGTGGCATCTCGTCCTCACAAAATACTACGTCGACAACTGCGGTAGGGCCAGGGACTCAATATTCGGACGGTCTTGCGTACAGGTTTGATTTGCCGGACCATCTCGTGGGTCCTGATGGCTTTACGAAATCCGGACAGTTGAGTGGAACGCACAATCTGGAGAGTGCCACTACCGCACTGAGCGCTAAGGGCGCGACCTATAATTTAACATCGACAGGAACGCCGGGTATCTCCGAGATGCAATACACCTACACCAATGCTTCCGGGAAAGTGGTGACCGGCTCAAAAACTGTGTACGACCCTGCGGTGTACAGCGATCAAGCTATTTTGAATATGGCTCAAAACGCTGGTCAGCGTGGGTATGCGTTATATCTGAAGGATACGTCGCAGAGGATATTTGATGTGAGCCAAAATGGTGTAAATTTTCGAGTATACATCAATACCGATCCGAAGACGGGGGCGTCATTCGTAGGCAATGTGCATCCAATTAAGTGAGTGAAAAAATGGATTATTTTAATGAGGCGTTTGGCGGGTTTAATCCAGAAAGTGATAAGGACGCAGCGCTAAAATTTAGTCTCTGTGTGTTGGTGCTCGATAGCAGGATGCAGGAGCTGCTTCAGTTAATCGAAGGGGCTAATGATATTGGTGGTGTTGAGGGTGATCCGGGGTGGATTATTGAGCGCCGAGAGGGTGATGATGTTGTCGGGTATGAAGGGTGGCCAAATGGAGCTGAATTCAGAGCTTTCGTCGATCCAAATGAGTATTCACTTTCTCATCCAGAGTTCTTCGTTGATCGGCGGACATTTATTCGGTACGTTGTTGCGCTGATGAAAGTTTATAGACGTCGTCATCATGACGAAACAGATGTGGTGCGTCGCATCGCGGAGGTGATTGGAATATCTTGACGCATCGCGGTGACGGACACGAAGTTCAGTGGACTGATGGATGACCATCTATCGCGATGGTGCCCGGATTGGCACCGGGAGTACTGCTAGTACTGCTGATGCGGTTTGCTATGAAGCCGAGACTGGGAGTCCAGCCGATGGTGTTTTCCATACTCGGAAAGTGCAAGATTATTCAACGGCGCTGCAAGAATGGTTCGCGTCAAATCTAGATGCTGCATTCAGCGATCGTTCGGTAGCGCAGAACGATCTGAGAGATCTCCAGAATGCATTGAAAGGAAGGCGATGAACACATGGAAAGATTTTGTTGGCGATTTGATGAAAATAGAATCTCTTCGGCTGGCTAGAGATGAGGCTGTCGAGAATTGGGGGGCAGACATTCCTACTACGCTCCTCTTCGGAAGGCTGGGAAAGAGCGTGGCCGAAAGATTCGACGAATATTCCCCCGAAGACAGAGCTTATATCTTCGATACTATCGAGCGGGGGATGAGGTCAAAGAGCGTCGATCTGAAGACCTTTGTTGCAACGGGCCTATTGGAGTCTCTCTATACGCAAGCACGTGGGGATGATGCCTTTTTGACGCGTATGGAAGTGCACCTTGGGAGTGTGTCAAGAGCGCACTTGAGAGATTGGGGAATGTGGCATCAATCGTAATTATTTGTTGCTACAAATACAGGTGCTTATCTATCTGACAGGGCTGTTGTCCAGTTAAGTGGGCAGAAAATGGCAGGATCGATAGTTATTTCTAAGGATGTGCGTGTTTCGGTGAGTACGGGGCAGTTTGGTTATCTGATTGATCGAATCGGTGGTCGATTTGACTCGTCGGGTATGCATGTTAAGGCTAAAGTTTACCTTCCTATGGATGAGGGAGGGATGACGTTTGTCTCTACGGAATCGTTGAATCCGAGTGAGTTGGTGATTTTTTTGAAAACCGTGATGCAAGCTAAAAATGCTTCTCAGGATGAGGAATCGTTCGCCATGTACGAGGATCTATGGAATCAGTTGATTGAGAAATTGCGACAGGATGCTCGTTTCATCGACTTCGGTGGATTGGATAAATTGGGGCATTGGTGCTAATTGATGGTCGAGTGGTGTGTCTATAGCGGGCCAATTTTTTTGCGGCCTATCTTCGCGAATCAAAAAATTAAATGAAAACGACCAGACGGCTGGCGGTTTTACCAATCACTACTCTGATCACGCTTGCTGCGCAAGCACAACAGGCGCCGTCTCCCAGTGACCAGGCCGCCGCTGCCCGCGCGAACGCCGAGCAGAATCAGCAAGCTCAGCAGCGCCGTGATGCGCTGCAGCGAGAAGCCACCGTGCAAGCGCCGGGCGTGCGCTCGGACGTGCCGCGTCCGGAAGCCTATCCCGTATTGCCGACCGAAACACCATGCTTCCGGATCGATCATTTCGCGCTCGACGTGCCCGACTCGCTACCGGCCGCATCAAAGGCGCAAGGCGCGTCAGCATTGCCGATGGACCGCTTCGCCTTTGCGCGCGACTGGCTTGCGCACTACGCCGGCCAATGCGTAGGTAAGCAAGGCGTCGACCTGATCGTAAAGGGACTATCGCAAGCCATCCTCGCACGCGGCTACATCACGACTCGCGTACTCGTGCCGGAGCAGGATTTGTCCACTGGCACATTGAAGCTTGCCCTGATTCCGGGCGTGATCCGCCACGTGCGTTTCGAGGACGAGAAGTTGCGCGGAACGTGGAAGACCGCTTTCCCGACTCGCGACGGCGCCGTGTTGAACCTGCGCGACATCGAACAAGGGCTTGAGCAGATGAAGCGCGTTTCAAGCCAGGATGTGTCGATGCGGATCGCACCGGGCGACATGCCTGGCGACTCGGGCTCAAAAAATGTTTGATAATCTCGGAATAACCAACATCACTGTGAAGGTGGTCCCGTCAAATGGAAAATAAGTACCTCGCAAGAATAGTTGTCGATGTTTCGATATTTTTGGAATATTCTGATGAGAACATCATCGATCCGGATGCATCAATGGAGTTGTTGGAGCAAATTAGTAGTGAATTGCAAAAAATGACGGATGCTGAAAGAGCTTCTCTGTCGAAGAGTATCCGTGAATTGGCGCCGCAATATGGTCCGAGAGCGAATTTCGTGACCGACCTTCCGTCAAATTTGGGAATTTCAGTGTAGTGATGAATTCGCGGTGCCTATCAGAGTGACACCGGGTTCGCCTCCGTCGGTTCCTACCGCATATCCGATACGAGGTGCGAAATGAAGTGGGGTCATGCGCATGAAGTCGAGGGACCCGAGCAACTACTATATAGGGTTCTTACATGGGTGGTCGCACAGTCAGTGCCCCTGGATCACTGGCTCACTCTGATATTGCAGCCTAATGGGGATTGGGGGGCGATTCCGAATGGGAAATAGACCATATCCCAGACGCAGATCACCCTGGGGTGTACAAGGTGTGGGCTGATGCCGATGTGAGTGGAATTGAGCCATCTGAAAGTATCTTTGACGCCCAGGCGTTTCGAAATGCATTGAAGGTGACATTGCTGGCCTTTGGGGATGAATTCTCTGAAAGAGAGGAAGAGGTTCGCGATGTTATTGCGAGATTTGATTTGTGAATTTAAATTTGTCGATTTCACTTCTGATCAAGTGAGGCCGAAATGGCGGGATCGATAATTATTTCTAAAGACGTTCGCGTTCAGGTGGGTGCGAGTCAATTGGATTATTTGGTCAGTCGAATCGGTGATCAGTTTCACTCGTCCGACATGTGGATTAAGGATGAGGTTTACCTTCCGATGGAAGAGGGCGGGATGAGCTTTATCTCAACGGAATCGTTGAACTCTAACGGGCTGTCAATTTTTCTGGCGACTGTGATGCGGGCTAGAGCCGCTTCTCAGGCTGAGGAATCATTTCCCCTATACGAGAATGTATGGAATCAATTGGTTGAGAAGTTGCGGCAGGATGCGCGGCTCGGAGTTTCGGGGAATTGATTTAAACCTCAGTCAGGGGGAGACGCTGATGCGGATTGATGATCAGTGTTTTATCGATAACGGGGATGTTTGTTGTCTATTCCCGTCAATTCAAAACATAATTAAATGAAAACGACCAGACGGCTGGCGGTTTTACCAATCACTACTCTGATCACGCTTGCTGCGCAAGCACAACAGGCGCCGTCTCCCAGTGACCAGGCCGCCGCTGCCCGCGCGAACGCCGAGCAGAATCAGCAAGCTCAGCAGCGCCGTGATGCGCTGCAGCGAGAAGCCACCGTGCAAGCGCCGGGCGTGCGCTCGGACGTGCCGCGTCCGGAAGCCTATCCCGTATTGCCGACCGAAACACCGTGCTTTCGAATCGATCATTTCGCGCTCGACGTGCCCGACTCGCTACCGGCCGCATCAAAGGCGCAAGGCGCGTCAGCATTGCCGATGGACCGCTTCGCCTTTGCGCGCGACTGGCTTGCGCACTACGCCGGCCAATGCGTAGGTAAGCAAGGCGTCGACCTGATCGTAAAGGGACTATCGCAAGCCATCCTCGCACGCGGCTACATCACGACCCGCGTGCTCGTGCCAGAGCAGGATTTGTCCACTGCCACATTGAAGCTCGCCCTGATTCCGGGCGTGATCCGTCACGTACGTTTCGAGGACGAGAAGTTGCGCGGAACGTGGAAGACCGCTTTCCCGACTCGCGACGGCGACGTGTTGAACCTGCGTGACATCGAGCAAGGGCTTGAGCAGATGAAGCGCGTCTCAAGTCAGGACGTGTCGATGCGGATTGCACCGGGCGACATGCCCGGTGAGAGCGATGTCGTGCTCGACGTGAAGCGCGGCAAGCCATGGACCGTTGTTGCGTCCATCGACAATTCGGGCACGCGCGCAACCGGCAAGCTGCAAGGCAATGTGTCGCTCGGCATAGACAACCCGCTGGGCCTGAACGACATCTTCAACGTCGGCTTCAACCAGGACCTGGAGTTTGGCGACAAGCGTTTCGGTTCGCACGGCTGGAATGCGTTCTACTCGATTCCTTGGGGATACTGGACCGGTACCCTGTCGGCCTATACCAGCACGTACTTTCAACCGCTCGCGGCCGTGAACCAGACGTTCGTTGCCAGCGGCAACATGAAGACGGTCGACTTCAAGCTCAACCGCGTGTTGGCACGCAGCCGAAACGATGTGTTCGGTGCGCAGGTTCGCCTGACGCGCCGTTTCGGCGACAGCTACATCGAAGGCACGACGATACCGTCGTCGCACCAGAACGCGACCTTTCTCGAATTCGGGTTGAACGACCGACACTATTTCGGCTCGTCGCAGTTCGACGGCTCGCTTGCCTATCGTCAGGGCTTGGGCTGGCTCGGTTCGACCGACAGCATGTTCGCGGCGGAGGGGGGACAGACTTACCGATTCAAGATGGTCGTGCTCGATGCGAACCTGTCGACGCCGTTCGTCATCGGCGCGCAGCCGTTCAAATATGTGACGACCTTTCATGGTCAGTACACCGGCAACACGGTTTCATACCTCGATAGCGTCACGATCGGCAGCCGTTATACCGTGCGGGGATTCGACGGTGAAACGCTGCTGGCGGGATCGCGTGGGTTCTACTGGCGCAACGAATTGCAGGTCCCCATCGCGCAGACCGGGCTCGCGGCCTATGCCGGTCTCGACTACGGTCGGGTCTGGGGCCCGGAGCCGGTTGCCTTGGTTGGCACGCAACTGGCAGGAGCGGTGATCGGCGTGAAGGGCAGCGTATCGACGCGCTTCGGCGCATATGCTTACGACCTCTTTGCAGGTACACCTGTCTACAAGCCTTCAGGTTTCGAGACCGCGCGCGTCACGCTTGGATTTCAGCTTACGGCGCAATTCTGAGCGAGGCGTGTAAAAGAAAATAGCCGTTCGCGCGAGCCATGGCATGCATATAGAGCCGTTGGGGATATTCAATGCTGAAGAATGCTTGGGCCGGTAATGAGCCACTCTGGAAGGTATGGTGCGCCTGTGGGACCGTCTGAGTCATCAGCGCTAGCGGCCGGGAACATGAACGATGCGGTGCCTGCAGCGACGCCAAACGGTGGGTCGGCCATGCGCGCCTGACCTGTATCGAGCAACGCCGAACGAAATAAAAATGAAAGCAGTGATGTAAGGCTGGAAGCGCCGTTCGATCGCTGCCCGACGCGGCGTCAACCAGCGAGTTTCGGTGCTCCGAAATGATGTGTCGACACCAAAATTGCGGCGCCGCGTCGATTCTCACCGCATCCCTCATCGCGCAATACAAAAAATTACTCATAAAAAACAGCGTTCTGCGCCGATGCCGAAAATCGATGCGCTGCTGCGATGCAAAAAATAATCGATCGCCTTATGCTGGTTAACCCGATTGCGCTTGAGCGACATCAAGTTTTCGCGTGGTGCCGCTTTACATTTTGCCAACATTGGCGATTCACGAAATCTATCTGTCGATTTGATTTCGTTTCTTTCGTTTCGCCTGTCCCCGATGCAGTGCGCAACCTCATCAAGGCCTTGTTGACATGCATGATTTTCCCTTCCTGAGCCTGGCCATCTGGGTTCCGATCCTGTTCGGTGCGTGCCTGCTGCGCGCCGGTTCCGACCGTCATCCACGCCGGACGCGACTGATTGCGCTCGCCGGCGCGCTGGCGGGGCTTGTCGCCGTCGTCCCGCTGGTCGCCGGTTTCGATGCACACTCGGCGGCGATGCAGTTCGTCGAAAGCCGCAACTGGCTGGCGGCGTTCAATTCGGGATGGCGGGTCGGCATCGACGGCGCGTCGCTGTGGCTCGTCGTGCTGACCGCATTCACGACGCTCATGGTGGTGGTCGCGTCGTGGGAAGCGGTCACGGTGCGCGTCGCGCAGTACTACGCGTCGTTCCTGATCCTGTCGGGGTTGATGGTCGGCGTGTTCGCCGCACAGGACGGGCTGCTGTTCTTCATCTTCTTCGAGGCGACGCTGATCCCGCTTTACCTGTTGATCGGCACGTGGGGGCGCGAGCGCCGCGTGTACGCGGCCGTGAAGTTCTTCTTCATTTCGTTCGCCGGCTCGCTGTTGCTGCTGATGGCGATGCTGTACCTGTACGCGCAGTCGCATACGTTCGACCTGGCCGTGTGGCGCACGCTGCAGCTCGGTTTCGCACCGCAGTTGCTGGTGTTCCTCGGCTTCTTCGTCGCGTTCGCGGTCAAGGTGCCGATGTGGCCGGTCCACACGTGGCTGAGCGACGTGTACACGGACGGCCCGACGGGCGCCGCGCTGATGCTCGCGATGCTCAAGCTCGGCGGGTACGGGTTCCTGCGCTTCGCGCTGCCGATCACGCCCGACGCGAGCCATTTCTTCGCACCGGCCGTGATCGCGCTGTCGCTGTTCGCGATCGTCTACGCGAGCCTGATCGCGCTCGCGCAGACCGATCTCGGCAAGCTGCTCGCGTATTCGACGGTCGCGCACATGGGCATCGTCACGCTCGGGTTGTTCCTGTTCAACCGGATCGGCGTCGAAGGCGCGATCGTGCAGCTCGTGTCGTACGGCTTCGTCGCGGGCGCGATGCTGCTGTGCGTGAACGTGCTCGTCGATCGGACGAAGCAGCGCGAGATCGCCGCGTACGGCGGTGTGGCGGGCGTGATGCCGCGTTTCGCGACCTTCACGCTGCTGTTCGCGATGGCCAACGTCGGCCTGCCGGGCACGTCGGGGTTCGTCGGCGAGTTCATGGTCATCATGGGCGCGATCCGTTTCAACTTCTGGATCGGCGCGATCGCGGCGCTGACGCTGATCCTCAGCGCGTCGTACACGCTGTGGATGCTCAAGCGCGTCGTGTTCGGCAAGGTCTCGAGCCAGCGGATCGCGAAGCTCGCCGACCTGAATCGTCGCGAGATCGCGATGTTCGCGTCGCTCGCGCTGATCGTGCTGGCGATCGGCATCGATCCGAAACCGTTTACCGACGCGATCGATCCGACCGTCGGCAAGCTGATCGACGAAGCCAGCCGTTCGAAGGTGCCGGCAGCGGACGGCCCGGTGCACGCGCAGCCGGCGTACATGGCATCGACGCACGGCTGATCGCGGCGCGCCGCGAGAGCGGGGCGCATCGCACGGCGATGCAGCGGTTGCGCACACATCGATCGCGGTCCGGCGCTTGCGGCGCCGGGCCCGCTTCCGGCTGCGTGAAATTGCCCCGCGACAATGTGTCTCACAACAGATTTTGCAATGATGATTTGCCGCATCCACCGGTTTTTCATCGCACCCGCGCGACGTATGATTCGGCCACTTTCGTGGATCGAATGCGCATCGGGCATACGCAAACGGATTCAATGACCCTCGGGCTGTGTGATGAAAACAAGAGCTTCAAGAGGCTGGTCGGCGCTGATGTCAATCGGCGCGGCGCTGAGCCTGTCAGGCTGTAATTTAGATGTACTAAATCCGAAAGGAAGCGTGGGTTCAGCCGAAAAGGCGCTGATCGCGACGTCCACCTGGGCGATGCTGATCGTCGTCGTGCCGGTGATCCTGCTCACGCTGTGGTTCGCGTGGCGTTACCGCGCATCGAACCGCAACGCAACCTACGCGCCGAACTGGTCGCACTCGACCGCGATCGAAGTCGTGATCTGGACGGTGCCGACGCTGATCATCCTGTTTCTCGGCGTGCTCACGTGGAAGACTACGCACGAGCTCGACCCGTACAAGCCGCTCGAGTCGTCGGTGAAGCCGATCGACGTCGAGGTCGTCGCGCTCGACTGGAAGTGGCTGTTCATCTATCCGGAACTCGGCATCGCGTCGGTGAACCAGCTCGCGATTCCGGTGGGTACGCCGGTGAACTTCCGCATCACGTCGGATTCGGTGATGAACTCGTTCTTCATTCCGCAGCTCGGCGGCCAGGTCTACGCGATGGCCGGCATGCAGACGCGCCTGCACCTGATCGCCGACGAGCCCGGCAACTACGCGGGCACGTCCGCCAACTTCAGCGGCCGCGGCTTCTCCGACATGAAATTCCGCACGCTCGCCGAGCCGCGCGAACAGTTCGATGCATGGGTGCAGAAGGTGAAGGCATCGCCGGACCGGCTCGACGCGACCGTATACGGCACCGTCGCGCAGCCGAGCGAGAAGGCGCCCGTGCGCTATTTCTCGTCGGTCGATCCGCGGCTCTTCCACAACATCATCGCGAAATACAACGATGGCCACGTCCTCGACCTGAAGGACGCCGCCTGCGGCACGAAGGGGTAACGCATGTTCGGCAAACTCACACTATCGGCGATCCCGTTCGATCAGCCCATCATCATGGTGGCAGGCGCCTTCATGGGGCTGGCCGTGCTGGGCATTCTCGCCGCGCTGACGATCACCGGCCGGTGGAAATGGCTGTGGACGGAATGGTTGACGACAGTCGACCACAAGAAACTCGGCGTGATGTACATCATCGTCGCGCTGATCATGCTGCTGCGCGGCTTCGCCGACGCGATCATGATGCGCATGCAGCTCGCGCTCGCGTACAACGCGCCCGGCTACCTGCCGCCGCACCACTATGACCAGATCTTCACGGCACACGGCGTGATCATGATCTTCTTCATGGCGATGGTGTTCATGGTCGGCCTGATGAACCTGATCGTGCCGCTGCAGATCGGCGCACGCGACGTCGCATTTCCGTTCATCAACTCGCTGAGCTTCTGGATGACGGCGGTCAGCGCGATCCTGATCAACATCTCGCTCGTGATCGGCGAATTCGCGCAGACGGGCTGGCTCGCGTACCCGCCGCTGTCGGAGCTGCAGTTCAGCCCGGGGGTAGGCGTCGATTACTACCTGTGGGCGCTGCAGATCTCGGGCGTCGGCACGCTGCTGACCGGCGTGAACTTCTTCGTGACGATCATCAAGATGCGCGCGCCGGGCATGACGCTGCTGAAGATGCCGGTGTTCACGTGGACCGCGCTCTGCACCAACGTGCTGATCATGGCGTCGTTCCCGATCCTGACCGCGACGCTCGCGCTGCTCGGCCTCGACCGTTACCTCGGCATGCACTTCTTCACGAACGAAGCCGGCGGCAACGCGATGCTGTACCTGAACCTGATCTGGGCGTGGGGCCATCCGGAGGTGTACATCCTGATTCTGCCGGCGTTCGGCATCTTCTCGGAGGTCATCGCGACGTTCGCGAAGAAGCCGCTGTTCGGCTACAAGACGATGGTATACGCGACCTGCGCGATCATGGTGCTGTCGTTCCTCGTGTGGCTGCATCACTTCTTCACGATGGGCTCGGGTGCGAACGTGAACGCGTTCTTCGGCATCATGACCATGATCATCGCGATCCCGACCGGCGTGAAGGTGTTCAACTGGCTGTTTACGATGTATCGCGGCCGGATCGAATTCACGACGCCGGTGCTGTGGACGATCGGCTTCATGGTCACGTTCACGCTCGGCGGCATGACCGGCGTGATGATGGCGATCCCCGGTGCGGACTTCGTGCTGCACAACAGCCTGTTCCTGATCGCGCACTTCCATAACGTGATCATCGGCGGCGTGCTGTTCGGCTATCTCGCGGGCTTCAACTACTGGTTCCCGAAGGCATTCGGCTTCAAGCTGAACGAGAAGCTCGGCAAGGCCGCGTTCTGGTTCTGGCAGGTCGGCTTCTACGTCGCTTTCGTGCCGCTCTACGTGCTCGGCTTCATGGGCATGACGCGTCGCCTGAACCACTACGACAACCCGGCCTGGCATCCGTGGCTGCTGGTCGCCGCGTTCGGCGCCGTGCTGATCGCGATCGGCATTGCATGCCAGCTGCTGCAACTGGTGGTCAGCATCCGCAACCGCAACCTGCCTGAATACCGCGACACGACGGGCGACCCGTGGGGCGGCCGCACGCTGGAGTGGGCGACCTCGTCGCCGCCGGCCGACTACAACTTCGCGGTGATCCCGCAGGTGCGCACGCTCGACGCGTACGCGGACCTGAAGGCGCGCGGCGAAGGCCGGCCGAACCCGGCGTCGATCCGCGATATCCACATGCCGTCGAATACCTGCGCGGGCCTCGTGGTCGCGATTTTCAGCCTGGTGCTCGGCTTCGCGCTGGTGTGGCACATCTGGTGGCTCGCGATCACCGGGCTCGTCGGGATCGTCGCGACGCTGGTGATCTACAGCTCGCGCGATAACGACGGCTATTACATCCCCGCGTCGACGGTGCGGAAGATCGAAGACAAGCAGCCGACCAAGCGCGTGCCTGCGCGTGTCGACGACGTGGAACTGGAGGCCAACTGATGTTGCAGAAAACCTTGAGCGCAACCCTGCTCGAGCACGACGACCATCCGCCGTCGCATTCGGTGTTCGGTTTCTGGCTGTACCTGATGACCGACTGCGTGATTTTCGCGGCGCTGTTCGCGACATTCGCGGTGCTCGGCCAACAGTATGCGGGCGGGCCGACCGCGAAAGACCTGTTCGACATTCCGGGCGTTGCGGTGGAAACCGCCGCGCTGCTGCTGTCGAGCATCACGTACGGTTTCGCGATGCTCGCTGCATACAAGCAGCGGCGCGGCGCGCTGCTCGCGTGGCTCGCGGTGACGTTCGTGCTCGGCGCGGCGTTTCTCGCGATGGAGCTGCGCGAGTTCTCGCACCTGATCGCGGAAGGCGCCGGCCCGCAGCGCAGCGCGTTCCTGTCGGCGTTCTTCACGCTGGTCGGCACGCACGGGCTGCACGTGACGGCCGGCCTGCTGTGGATGCTCGTGCTCGCCGGGCAGATCGTGTTCCGCGGCGGCGACCTGACCGATCGCGACCTGCGGCGCCTGACGTGCCTGAGCCTCTTCTGGCACTTCCTCGACATCGTGTGGATCTGCGTGTTTTCCTTTGTCTATCTCGCGAGCGTGATCTAAATGGCCCATTCGCATTCGTCTCAACTCGAAGAAGGGCACGGCAGTGTCGGCGGCTACGTCGCCGGCTTCATCCTGTCGGTGCTGCTCACGGCCGCGTCGTTCGGCCTCGTGATGGGCGGCGTGCTGTCGCCGCATGCGTCGCTGATCGCGTTGGCCGTGCTGGCATTCGTGCAGATCGTCGTGCACCTCGTGTACTTCCTGCACATGAACGGTTCGTCGGGCCAGCGCTGGAACGTGATGGCATTCAGCTACACGGTGCTGACCGCGGCGATCCTGATCGTCGGCACGCTGTGGGTGATGCACAACGTCAGCATGAACATGATGTCGCGCTGAGCGGCGTCGCGGCGCAGCGGTCGATTTCCATGCGCGTTCATGAAAGAAAGGCGGCACGCGAGTGCCGCCTTTTTTATTCCTGCTGCGTGGTGCGAGCGGTCAGTGCTTGCCCGCGTCCGCCGTCAGCGCATGCGTGCAGTCCGTACGGTACTCGGCGGCGAGCCGATGCTTCGCGGCGTCGAGATCGTCCGGGTAGTAGGGGCTCGCGTGCGCCGGATCGTAGCCGGCCTGTTCGAGTTCGGTCAGCTCGCGCACGAGGTCCGCGTGCGTGACTTCGTGGCCCGTGTGAACGAACGGGTAGGCGTTGCATTCCTGCGGCGTCAGGTGTGGTGCCGCGAACGCGGCGGTGCTCGCGCATGCGAACAGCATGCAGGCGACGGTGGTCGACAGTTTCATTCGGTGGCTCCTGTGTTCGCGGCCCGATGCCGCATGACGTCAGCGTAGGCGGAGCGCACGAGCGGGCGGGCGACGCATGGATGAAACATGTTTCACGCGCGTTGGCCCCGGCGCCGGATGAAGCAATTTTCATCTGGCGCCGGACGGCGATCGCGTCGTCTACGATAACCGCGGGCGCATGGCGTGCGCCCGTCATGAAGTTCATTGCGAGGACAGGCATGCGAGTACTGACGGTCGAGGACGATGCAGTGACCGCGAACGAAATCGTCGGCGAACTGACCGCGCGCGGGTTCGAGGTCGACTGGATCGACAACGGCCGCGAAGGGATGATGCGCGCGATGAGCGCATCGTACGACGCGATCACGCTCGACCGGATGCTGCCGGGCGCAGACGGCCTCGCGATCCTGACCGCGATGCGCACGGTCGGCATCGATACGCCGGTGCTGATGCTGAGCGCGCTCGGCGATGTCGACGAGCGCATCCGCGGGCTGCGCGCGGGCGGCGACGATTACCTGACGAAGCCATTCGACTCCGGCGAACTGAGCGCACGCATCGAGGTGCTGCTGCGCCGCCGGCAGGCGTCGGGTGTGCCGCAGCAGACACTGTTGAAGGTCGGTGCGCTTGAGCTCGACCTGATTTCGCGCTGCGCGCGCCGCGGCGCCGACGAGATTCCGCTGCTGCCGACCGAGTTTCGCGTGCTCGAATTCATGATGCGCAACGCGGGCCAGACGATCACGCGCACGATGCTGTTCGAGGCCGTGTGGGGTTATCACTTCGATCCCGGTACCAACCTGATCGACGTCCACATGGGCCGGCTGCGCAAGAAGATCGACCCGCCCGGCGCGAACCCGATGATCCAGACGGTGCGCGGTTCGGGCTACATGCTCGCGTAACGGAGGCACGGATGGATGCGGCCCGCGCGGCGAACTTCACACGCCGCTGGCATACGACGACGTTTCGCTGGCTGTGCGCGTATGCGGCGATCTTCTCGGTTTCGCTGCTGCTGCTCGCGGGCGTGATCAGCGTCGCCGCGACGCACACGATGGCGCGCGACACCGACGAGGTGCTCGCGTGGCAACTGATCTATTTCGATTCGATTCCCGATGCCCAGTTGCCGCTCGCGATCCACCGGCGACTCGAGCACGAACACTTGCATACGAGTTTCTACGGGCTGTTCGACGCGGCCGGGCGCCGCGTGGCCGGCGACATCGCGACGCTGCCCGCGCTGCGTACGGATCGCAACGGACGCACGCTGAACCGCACGCTTGTGCCGCTCGACGGTCAGCCCGCACGGATCACGCGCGCGATGGCCGTGCGCCGCGACAACGGGATGACGCTGGTCGTCGCGCGCGACCTGTCGCATTTCATCCAGATCCGCGATGTCGCGATCCGCGGGCTCGTGATCGGCGGCGTGATGATCCTGATCGCGGGCATCGCGGGCGGCAGCATGCTCGGCATGCGGCAGATGCGCCGCGTCGCCGCGATCCGGCGCGCCACGCGGCAGATCGCCGAGGGCGATCTCGGCAAGCGGCTGCCGGTCGGCCGCTACGACGAGCTCGACCTGCTCGCGCATCTCGTGAATCACATGCTCGACGAAGTCGAGCGACTGATGGGCGAGGTGCGTCATACCTGCGACGGCATCGCGCACGATCTGCGCACGCCGCTCGCGCGCGTGCATACGATGCTGGCGCGACTGGCCGAGCAGCCGTTTTGTGCGGACGATCCCGCATCGGCGGCGCTGCTGGCGTCGGCGCGCGACGAGACCGACCGGCTGCTCGAGCGCTTTCGCGCAATGCTGCGCATCTCCGAGATCGGTACGCTGAGCAGGCGCGGCGGCTTTGCCGCGGTCGACGTCGCAGCATTGCTGCGCGACGTGTGCGAACTCTACGAGCCGCTCGCCGAAGCCGTCGACGTATCGTTCGAACTCGACGCGGCACCGGTCGACGGCATTCACGGCGACCGCGCATTGCTGTTCGAGGCGTTCAGCAATCTCGCGGACAACGCCATCAAGTTCACGCCGCCGGGTGGCCGCGTGCGCGCCGTACTCCGCTCGACGCCGGGCGGCCCGCTCGTCCGGTTCGAGGACACCGGGCCCGGCATCCCGCCCGGCGAGCGCGACGCGGTGCTCGAACGCTTCTATCGCGGCGAGCACACGCGTCATGTGAAAGGCTCGGGGCTCGGGTTGAGCATCGTATCGGCGGTGATGCACGTGCACGGCTTCGCGCTGCGGATCGGCGATGCGCAGCCCGCCGGTGCGGCGATTACGGTCGAATGCTGGCCGCGCTCGCTGGCATGACGGCGTCGGGGAACGGTCGATGCGCATCCTGCTGATTGCTCCGCCGCATCCGGAGGCGGCGCGGCTCGACAAGGCATTTCGCGAGAGCACACACGGCGTCGAGCGTGTCGGGGAATGGCGCGACGGCTGCTTCGCGGCGACGCAGGACCGGTTCGATGCAATCGTGATCATTGCGCCCGATGCGGCTGACGGCCCGGCGGTCCTCGATGCATTGCCGCGACTCGCCGGATCGGCCGCAGGCGCGACGATCGCCGCGATCGTCGCCGGTGCAACACCGACACAGCGTGCGCGGATGCTGCAGGCCGGCTGCGACGTGTGCCTTGCCCATCCGTGTTCGTTCGTGGAATTGCACGAGCGTTTGCGCGCGCTGTGGCGCCGCGCAGGCGTCATCGAGATGCGCGAGCCGGTCCGGCTTGACACGGCGACGCGCGCCCTCGAAGAGGGGGGGCGGAGGCTGGCGCTCAGCGCACGGGAATTCCGCCTCGTCGAATGCCTGTTGCGCGCATCGGGGCGACCGGTCGGGCGCGATGCCGTGCTGCGTTACGCATGGGGCGATGCCGACATCGAACCCGAAACGGTCAATGCGCTGGTCGTCCGGCTGCGGCGCAAGCTGGCCGCGCACGCCTTTTCCGCGCGCATCGAAACGGTTGCGCGATTCGGGTTCAGGTTCGACTCGGGCGCATGACGGTGCGGAATCGCGCCACGTTTGTGGACGGTGGGCATGCCGCGCGTCGCGCGGCCTGCCCGGTCGCGTGCGGTCAGTGCGAATAGAGTTCGCGATCGAGTTGCGCAAGCTGGCCGTCGCGTTCGGCATGGACGAGTTCGCGATAGACCTGCGCACGCGTCAGCGGCATTGCCTGCGGCGTATTCCATGCAGCGTGTGGCGACGACGGTGCGGGCGTCTGCGGCGCGGTGGCCGCGGTGGGCTGCGTTGCGCCGGCCCGGCCGGGCAGCGCGACGCAGAAGGCGGAGAGGAGGATGGCGAACATCGATGTCTTCATGGCGTGGTCCTTTTCGTATGGCGGTGGCCGGCGCCGCGTGTGCGATGCCGGCCGGAAACACGTTATCGGGCGCGGACTTCAAGGCGCCCGGCGCGCCGATGAAGAAACGTTCATGAACGCGCGTCGCGCCAGCCGCCGCCGAGCGCGCGCACGAGCCCGACGGACGCCTGCAGGCGTCGCGCATCGGCATCGAGCGACGCGATCTGCGTATCGAGTTCGGTCGTCTGCGCGATGACCACGTCGAGATAGCTGACGGCACCGTCGCGATAGCGCGACATCGCAAGCGCAAGCGAATGCCGGGCCGCGACGAGCGCCGCGTCGTCCTGGCCGGATTCGTCGCCAAGGCGGTGCAGCAGCGCGAGATCGTCCTCGACTTCGCGAAACGCCTGCAGCACGATGTTCGAGCAGCGTCGACGCGAATCCGGTCGGAATCGACGGAACGCGCGGCAGCGCGGCGGCGGGCGGCAGCGAGAACGTCGACGCGGATACGCCGACGAGCGCGGCGATCGCGTGCTCGTCGAGCGCGCGGCGCGCGGCGATGTCGGACGCGCGCGCCCGTGCGAGCGCGAGCTGGGTTTGCGCACGCGAAACGTCGAGCCCCGATGCGAGGCCGCCGCGATGGCAGTTGACCGTCAGTTGCCACGCGCGGCGGTATGTGTCGATCGTTTGCGCGAGCGTATCCGCTTCGCGGTCGAGCCCCGCGAGATCGAAATAGGTGCTGGCGACGGCGGCCTGCAGGCTGAGCCGGACGGAGGCGAGGTCGCGGCCGGCCGCGACCGTGTTGCGGACCTTGCCCTACAGATCGACGTCGTAGCCGAGCCCCGCTTCGAGCGTGTTCGACTCGTACATGTCGGGCTGGCCGCTGCCTCGCAGCGGCCGGCGCGCGATAGGCGGTCGGCCGGCGCGGCATCGACCCACGGGCCCGTTTCGCGAAAGGCAGCCGGAAGCGGAGCGGCCGGCGCGCGATAGGCCGGCGCCAGCGAACGGCCGGCGAGCAGGGCGACGCTGCCCAGCAACCCGGCGAGCAGGCGGTCAGCCATGCGCACGCTCCATCCTCGCGGTGCCCGCGATGCGCACGGGGTCGCCGTCCGCGAGCGAATCGGGCGGATTGTCGATCACGCGGTCGCGGGCTGCGAGCCCCGATGCGATCTCGACGCGCGTGCCGAGATCGGTCGCGATCGATACGTTGCGCAGCCGCGCATGTCGGCCGGCTGCGGGCTCGCGTAGTTCCACACGACGCTGATGACCGGAATCCGGATGTCGGGAAAAATGTCGGTCGGCGTGCGCAGCGCCGCGAGCGGTCCCGCGATCAGGATCAGCAGCGCGAGGACGATGAAGGTGTAGGGGCGCGCGAGCGCGAGTCGGACGAGTTTCAGCATCGGCGAGGTCTCCGCCGGCGCGGGGCGCCGGCCTGTCAGCGAGGTGCCGAAGTGTGGCGGGAACCCGGTTCGGCTCGCGCAGTGCGCGCGGCGCCGCTTAACGCCGGGCGCGGACCAGGATGAAAGTTGTTTTAGGAAAGGTCGCGGTGAGGGCTGGCCGGCGCCGATTGTTACAAGACGTTAGCGCACGCTTCCCGTTGCGATGCCGCGCATCAGTTCTTACAAACTTGAAATATGCGGGGACGGTGCTTGCCGTTATAGTCGAATCACCACATGACACAATCAGAAGAGGAATCCATGAAGACCTTGCGTGTTGCCTCGCTCTTGACCGCTATGACGGCCTTGCTCGTGTCGGGCGCAGCAATGGCGGGAGTCAATGTCGGGATCAACGTCGGCGTGCCGGCACCGGTCTACGTCGCACCCGCGCCCGTGTATGCGCCGCCGCCGCCGGTCATCTATCAGCCGGCGCCCGTGTATGCACCTGCGCCCGTCTATGCGCCGGCGCCGGCGATCGTGATCGGCTGGCACGGCGATCGCTATTGGGACGGCCGCCGCTACTGGGGCCGCGACGAGTGGTATCGCCACCATGGCCGCGGCTGGGGCGGTGATCGCGATCGTGGTCACTGGGATCATGGCCGCCACAACGGCTGGCGCTGATCGACACGCTGCGCCCGGGTGACGCGGGCGCGCTGTCCGTTCGTGAAGAAACCGCCCGAGTGGCGGTTTTCTTTTGGCTCGAAGGATGAATGGGTAGAATCGTCCCACGTTACTACCCTCATTCGACCGACAGGGCCTCTATGACGAAGGGTTCGCCCCGGGCCGCCATCGCGCGCGTCCGTTTCGGCGCGCTGCGTGCCGCACGGGCCGCCGGCCGCGGTGCCGCGGTGTTTGCGTTGCAGGCGGCGCTGGCCGCGACGGCCGCGCACGCGGCCTACGCGATTGCACAGTACGGCGAGCCGAAATATCCGCCGGGCTTCAAGCATTTCGATTACGTCAACCCCGCTGCACCGAAGGGTGGCACGCTCGTGCTCGCGAACCCGAACCGGCTGACGTCGTTCGACAAGTTCAATCCGTTCACGATGCGCGGCAACTCCGCGCCGGGCATCGACATGCTGTTCGAGAGCCTGGCGACGGGCAGCTCTGACGAACCGGCATCCGCGTACGGGCTGCTTGCCGACGATATCGACATTGCGCCCGATCGCCGTTCGGTCACGTTCCACCTGAATCCTCGCGCACGCTTCTCGAACGGCGACGCCGTCACGGCCGACGACGTCAAGTTTTCGTTCGACACGCTGAAGAGCAGGCTGGCCGCACCGCAGTTCGGCGCCTATTTCGCGGAAATCGCGAAGGCCGTGGTCGTCGACCGGGCCACCGTGCGCTTCGAGTTCCGCAGCGCGAATCGCGAGCTGCCGCTGATCGCCGGCGGCGTGCCGGTGTTCTCGCGCAAGTGGGGATTGCGCGCGGACGGCTCGCGCATCCCGTTCGACCAGCTCGCGTTCGAGCAGCCGATCGGCAGCGGCCCGTACCTGATCGAGCGCTACGACAACGGCCGCACGATCACCTACCGGCGCAACCCCGCGTACTGGGGCGCCGACCTGCCGGTGCGGGTCGGCACCCACAATTTCGAGCGGATCGTCTACAAGCTATACGGCGACGGCGTCACGAGGCTCGAGGCGTTCAAGGCCGGCGAATACGACGTGCTCGTCGAGTACATCGCACGCAACTGGGCGCGGCGCGACGTCGGCAAGCGTTTCGACAGCGGCGAGCTCGTCAAGCGCGAATTCCGCCAGCACAACGGCGCGGGCATGCAGGGCTTCTTCATGAACCTGCGCCGGCCGCTGTTCCGCGACGCGCGGGTGCGCCAGGCGCTCGATCTCGCCTTCGACTTCGAATGGCTGAACCGGCAACTGTTCTACAGCGCCTACACGCGTCTCGACAGCTATTTCGCCGACACCGACCTGCAGGCGACCGGCACGCCGGGCGCAGGCGAGCTGAAGCTGCTGGAGCCGCTGCGCGCGCAGCTCGATCCGGCCGTGTTCGGCCCGATGGTCGCGCAGCCGGACACGAACCCGCCGGGCTCGCTGCGCGCGAACCTGCTGAAGGCGCGCGCGCTGCTCGCGCAGGCCGGCTGGACCTATCGCGACGGCGCGCTGCGCAATGCGAAGGGCGAGCCGTTCACGTTCGAGATCCTTGACGATGCGGGCGGCGCGATGGAAGGTGTCGTGACCGCCTACCGGCGCAATCTGGCAAAGCTCGGCATCGACGCACGCTTTCGCACGGCCGATTACGCGCTGCTGCAAAAGCGCCTCGACGCGTTCGACTACGACATGACGACGGTCCGCCTGCCGGGCGTGCAGGTGCCGGGCGCCGAGCAGTTCTCGCGTTACGGCAGCAAGTTCGCCGACGTACCGGGCTCCGACAACATCATCGGGCTGAAGTCGCCGGCCGTCGACGCGCTGCTGCACGCGCTCGGCACCGCGCAGACGCGCGACGAGCTGCTCGACGCGACGCACGCGCTCGATCGCGTGCTGATGCACGGCTACTACGCGGTCCCGCAGTGGTACAGCACGACGCACCGGATCGCGTACAAGCGCACGCTCGCCTATCCGCAAACGCTGCCGCTGTACTATTCGGCCGAGGGCTGGGTCGTGTCGACCTGGTGGGCGAAGCCCGATCACTGACCCGCGCCGGCCCTTCGTCCAACCCAGCCTACCGATCACGAGTCGACGCCCTATGTGGAGCTACATCCTCAAACGCCTGCTGCTGATGATCCCGACGCTCGTCGGCGTGCTGACCCTCACGTTCGCGGTGACCCAGTTCGTGCCGGGCGGCCCGGTCGAGCAGACCGTGCAGGAGTTGCGCAAGGGCGCGACGGAGCAGGGCGCGGTGCCGTTCGGGATGCGTGCGCACACCGGCGTCGACGCGCAGCAGCTCGCGCAGATCAAGGCGCTGTACGGTTTCGACAAGCCGCCGCTCGAGCGCTACTGGCTGATGCTGAAGCGCTTCGCGCGCTTCGATCTCGGCGACAGCTACTTTCGCCACCAGAGCGTGTGGTCGCTGATCGTGCAGAAGCTGCCCGTGTCGATCAGCATCGGGCTGTGGACGTTCTTCCTCACGTATCTCATATCGGTGCCGCTCGGCATCGCGAAGGCCGTGCGCAACGGTTCGCCGTTCGACGTCGCGACGAGCCTCGTCGTGCTCGTCGGCTATGCGATCCCGGGCTTCGTGCTCGGCGTGCTGCTGCTCGTGCTGTTCGGCGGCGGCTCGTTCTGGCAGCTCTTTCCGCTGCGCGGCCTCACGTCGGACAACTTCGCCGAGCTGTCGCTGGTCGGCAAGGTGCTCGACTACCTGTGGCACATTGCGCTGCCGATCACGGCGTCGGTCGTCGGCAGCTTCGCGGTCGTGACGATGCTCACGAAGAATGCGTTCCTCGACCAGATCCGCCGGCAATACGTGCTGACCGCGCGCGCGAAGGGACTCTCCGAGCGCAGCGTGCTGTGGAAGCACGTATTCCGCAATGCGATGCTGCCGCTGATCGTCGGTTTCCCGGCCGCGTTCATCGGCGCGTTCTTCACCGGCAGCCTGCTGATCGAGACGCTGTTCTCGCTCGATGGCCTGGGGCTGCTGTCTTACGAGTCGGTGGTGCGCCGCGATTACCCGGTCGTGCTCGGCACGCTGTACCTGTTCACGCTGATCGGGCTCGCGACCAAGCTGATTTCCGACCTCTGCTATGTGTGGGTCGATCCACGCATTCAATTCGACAACCTGGAGCGCTGACATGAAACCGTCCGTCTGCATGCCCGGCGTCACCGGGCGAGGTGCGCGATGAACCGGGCCGTCGTGTCGTCCCGCATCGACGTGGCGCGCGCGCACGTGTCGCCGTCGCCTGCGCGCCGCGTGTGGCAGCGCTTCCGGCAGCAGCGCATCGGCTACTGGAGCTTCGTGATCTTTGTCGTCGCGTTCGCCGCAAGCCTTGCGGCGCCGCTGTGGTCGAACGACAAGCCGCTCGTCGTGCGCTACGACGGCCAATATTATTTCCCGCTGTTCCATGCGTACCCGGAGACGACCTTCGGCGGCGATTTCCCGGCGCCGGCCGACTATCTCGATCCGTATGTGCGCAAGCGGCTCGAGGCGCCCGGCAACTTCGTCGTCTACCCGCCGAACCGCTATTACTACGACACGCTGAACTACTTCTCGAACGTGCCGAACCCGGCGCCGCCGTCGCGCCAGAACTGGCTCGGCACCGACGCGCAGGGACGCGACCTGCTCGCGCGGCTCGTGTACGGGTTCCGCGTGTCGGTCGAGTTCGGGCTGATCCTGACCGTGATCGGCACGCTGCTCGGGATCGCCGCCGGCGCCGTGCAGGGCTTCTTCGGCGGACGCATCGACATCGTCGGGCAGCGGCTGATCGAGATCTGGAGTTCGCTGCCCGAGCTGTACCTGCTGATCATCTTCGCGTCGATCTTCGAGCCGAGCTTCCTGCTGCTGATCGTGCTGCTGTCGCTGTTCGGCTGGATCGGGCTGGCCGACTACGTGCGCGCGGAATTCCTGCGCAACCGCACGCAGGACTACGTGCGCGCGGCGCGCGCGATGGGGCTCACGAACTGGCAGATCATCTGGCGCCACGTGCTGCCGAACAGTCTCACGCCGGTGATCACGTTCCTGCCGTTCCGGATGAGCGGGGCGATCCTCGCGCTGACGAGCCTCGATTTCCTCGGGCTCGGCGTGCCGCCGCCTACGCCGAGCCTCGGCGAGCTGCTCGCGCAGGGCAAGGGCAACCTCGACGCATGGTGGATCTCGCTGTCGACGTTCGGCGTGCTGGTCGCGACGCTGCTGCTGCTGACCTTCATGGGCGATGCGCTGCGCAACGCGCTCGACACGCGGATCGCCGATTCGATACGTGCGGCGGGAGGCCAGCGATGAGCGAAACGGTCGTATCGAAGCACGACGAGCCGCTGCTGTCGCTCGAACGTCTGCATGTACGCTTCGGCGACACGGTCGCGGTGGACGACGTGACGCTCGCGATCGGCCGCGGCGAGCGCGTCGCGCTGGTCGGCGAGTCGGGTTCGGGCAAGAGCGTGACCGCGCTGTCGATCCTGCGGCTGCTGTACGACGCCGACGTGAGCGGCGCGATCCGCTTCGCGGGGCAGGACCTTTCTACCAAGAGCGAGCGCGAGATGCGCGGGCTGCGCGGCTCGGACATCGCGATGATCTTCCAGGAGCCGATGACGGCGCTCAACCCGCTGTATACGATCGGCGCGCAGATCGGCGAGACGATCGTGCTGCACGACGGCGTATCGGCCGTCGAGGCGCGCAAGCGCGCGATCGCGCTGCTCGCGCGCACGGGCATCGCGGAACCCGACAAGCGCGTCGACAGCTACCCGCACCAGTTGTCGGGCGGCCAGCGGCAGCGCGCGATGATCGCGATGGCGCTCGCGTGCCGGCCGCGCCTGTTGCTCGCCGACGAGCCGACCACCGCGCTCGACGTGACGATCCGCGCGCAGATCGTCGAGCTGCTGCTGGAACTGCAGCGCGAGGAGGCGGAAAAGCGCGGGATGGCGATCCTGCTGATCACGCACGACCTGAATCTGGTGCGCCACTTCGCCGATCGCGTCGCGGTGATGGAGCACGGCCGGCTCGTCGAGAGCGGGCCGGTCGAGCGGATCTTCGCGGAGCCCGAGCATCCGTATACGCAGCGGCTGCTGAACAGCCGGCCGCAACGCGCGGTCGCGCCGGTGATGCCGATCGCGCCCGTCGTGCTCGACGCTCGCCATGTGAGCGTGCAGTTCGCACGCAAGCGGCCGGGCTTCGCGGGCTGGTTCGGCACGGTGCCCGTGACGGCCGTCGCGGACGTGTCGGTGTCGGTGCGACAGGGCGAAACGCTCGGCATCGTCGGCGAATCGGGTTCCGGGAAGTCGACGCTCGCGATGGCGCTGCTCGGGCTGCAGAAGACGGCCGGCGGCGAGATCGAATTCCAGGGGCGCGCGCTGTCGACCTATCGCGGCCGCGAACGGACCGCGCTGCGCTCGAACATGCAGGTCGTCTTTCAGGACCCGTTCAGTTCGCTTTCGCCGCGTCATACGATCGAACGGATCGTCGGCGAGGGGCTCGAGCTGCATCGCCCGGAAATGACGCCCGATGCGCGCCGCGCGAAGTCGCTCGCGGTGCTGCGCGAAGTCGGCCTCGACCGCACGGTATTGCACCGCTATCCGCACGAATTCTCCGGCGGGCAGCGCCAGCGGATCGCGATCGCGCGCGCACTGGTGCTGGAGCCGCGCATCCTGATCCTCGACGAGCCGACTTCCGCGCTCGACGTGTCGATCCAGCAGCAGGTGCTGAAACTGCTCGCCAACTTGCAACAGAAATACAACCTCGGCTATGTATTCATCAGCCACGATCTGGAGGTGATCGGCGCGATGGCGCACCGCGTCGCGGTGATGCAGGATGGCGCCGTCGTCGAGTCGGGAGACGTCGCCGACATCTTCACTAAACCGTCACATCCTTACACACAAAAGCTGTTGAAAGCGGTCTGGAAAGCGTGATAGGCGTCAAATGGTCTGATGATCTCGATTGTATTTTTTAATTTGTTTTGACAAACGATTACGCGCTGGCTAGTATCGACCGAAATTTTCCGCCAATCAGCTGATTTTTAAGCACATTCCATCGACCAATGCAGCATCGATCCCTGACCCAGGCATGCGCGCGCACCATCGCCGGGCTGTTCATCGGCGCCCTGTTCGCAGCAGTTCCCGGCGCGTTCGCCGACGAAGTCAGTAGTTTTAATCAGAATGTCACGAATTCGACTCAAATCGGGTCGGGTTCCTCCCTCCAGCAGACCAGTGCCCAGCCGTCGGGCGGCGGCGCGAAGTCGTTCCTTGCCGGCATGGCGGGCAAGGCAGGTGACGTCGTCGTCGGCGCGCTGAACATGATCGGCGTGCGTTATCGCTGGGGCGGCAACTCGCCGGATTCGGGCCTCGACTGCAGCGGTTTCGTCCGCTACGTGTTCCAGGACACGCTCGGCATGTCGCTGCCGCGTCGCGCGGAAGAGATGAGCCGGGTCGGCGAGAAGGTGAGCATGAGTAACCTCAAGCCGGGCGACCTCGTGTTCTTCAACACGATGCGCCGCACGTTCTCGCACGTCGGCATTTATATTGGCGACAACAAGTTCGTGCATTCGCCGTCGACGGGCAGCACCGTTCGTGTCGACGATCTCGACAGCGGCTACTGGGAAAAGCGTTTCACCGGCGCGCGCCGGCTCGAGTCGGAGTTCCCGATGAAGGCCGAGGATCTGCGCCAGCGCGTGCGCGCGACGATCGGCGACGATTCTGCGAGCGGCAATAACTGACGTTCGCCGGACAGTCGGACCGGATCGAAAAAACCCTGTCGCCGAAAGGCCGCAGGGTTTTTTGTTTTGGGGCCGGCGCAGGCGACGACGCGGAAGTCGTTCAGCTGGTCGCGGGGCGGCGGCGTGTGCCGTCCCGTCCCGCGACCAGCGTGCTTCTTACGCGGCGGCCACGCCGCGCGCCGCCGCGAGCTTGCGCTGCAGTTCCGGCATGATGCGCGCGACTGCTTCCTCGCCTGCGAGAATCGCCGCGTTGCGCTGGTTGAAGTCGCTGCCGCCCATCGCCGCGAGGTTCGGGCGGACCACGACGTCCGCGTATTTGTCGAGCTCGTAGGTCTTGATCGTCTGGCCCATGATCGTGAAGGTCTGCAGCAGCATCTCGATCGGGTTGTTGGTCGCCGCGCCGTCCGGCCGGGCCGAGATGTCGACCGCGATCACGAAGCTCGCGCCCATCTTGCGCGCGTACGACGCCGGCACCGGGCTCACGAGGCCGCCGTCGACGTATTCGCGGTTGCCGATCTTCACCGGTTCGAACACCGACGGCACGCTGCACGACGCACGCACCGCGAGCCCCGTGTTGCCTTGCTGGAACAGGATCGGCTGGCCGCTCTGCAGATCCGTCGCGACGATGCCGAGCGGCTTCGCCATCTTCTCGATCGATCGGTTGTTGAGCGTCTTGTTCAGGAAGTTCTGCAGTGCGACACCCTGCAAGAGGCCGCGCGAGCGGAACGGCAGCGCCCAGTCGCTGATCGCCGCCTGATCCATGTCGAGCGCGATCTTGTTGATCTGCAGCGCGCTCATGCCCGACGCATAGAGTGCGCCGACCACCGAGCCCGCGCTCGTGCCCGCGACGATCTCGATCGGAATGCCGCGCGCCTCGAGTGCCTTCAGCACGCCGATGTGCGAGAAGCCGCGCGCGGCGCCGCCGCCGAGCGCGATGCCGATCTTCACGGGCTTCTCGTTCGGCTGCGCGGGGTTGGATGCGTTGTCGGGACGGGACTTGCCGCCGAACGACGTACACGCGGCGAGGCTGGCGGACGCGCACGCGATCGTGAAATGGCGGCGCGACAGGCGAGGGGACGACATCGAATGGTTCTCCGGCGGCTTGGCGGCGGGTTACACGGCCCGCGGCGGCGATAGGTTCCGAGCGGCCGCGCGGCAGGTTCCGTGCGGCCGGCGCCGCGCCGGTTGGCGGCCGCGGCGCGCACATCATAATGCAAGCGGTGCGCTTGGCGCGATGTCCGGCGCGAGTATAATTCCGGCTTCTTTCCCGTTCCGGGCGTCGCCGGCCCCATTGCTGTCCGGGCAGCCGCCGTCGATCCCGCGTCGAATCATTCATGCGCCCCAGGCGTTCGAGTTACCGTTTATGACCCGTCCTGTCCGTACCCGCTTCGCGCCGAGTCCCACCGGCTTCATCCACCTCGGCAACATCCGCTCAGCGCTCTATCCGTGGGCGTTCGCCCGCAAGATGAAAGGCACGTTCGTGCTGCGCATCGAGGATACCGACGTCGAGCGCTCGTCGCAGGAAGCGGTCGATGCGATCCTCGAGGGGATGCAATGGCTCGGCCTGGATTTCGATGAAGGCCCGATCTACCAGATGCAGCGGATGGACCGCTATCGCGAGGTGCTCGCGCAGATGCTCGAGAAAGGCCTCGCGTACCCGTGCTACATGTCGGCCGAGGAGCTCGACGCGCTGCGCGAACGCCAGCGCGAGGCCGGCTTGAAGCCGCGCTACGACGGCACGTGGCGTCCGGAGCCCGGCAAGGTGCTGCCCGAGCCGCCGGCAGGCGTGAAGCCCGTGCTGCGCTTTCGCAATCCGCTGACCGGCACGGTCGTGTGGGACGACGCCGTGAAGGGGCGCGTCGAGATCTCGAACGAGGAGCTCGACGACCTCGTGATCGCTCGCCCGGACGGCACGCCGATCTACAACTTCTGCGTGGTGGTGGACGACATGGACATGGGCATCACGCACGTGATCCGTGGCGACGACCACGTGAACAACACGCCGCGCCAGATCAACATCCTGAATGCGCTCGGCGGAGAGGCGCCCGTCTATGCGCACCTGCCGACCGTGCTGAACGAGCAGGGCGAGAAGATGAGCAAGCGGCATGGCGCGATGAGCGTGATGGCGTATCGCGACGCGGGCTTCCTGCCCGAAGCGGTCGTCAACTATCTCGCACGCCTCGGCTGGTCGCACGGCGACGCGGAGATTTTCTCGCGCGAGCAGTTCGTCGAATGGTTCGATCTCGAGCATCTCGGCAAGTCGCCCGCGCAGTACGACCACAGCAAGCTGAGCTGGCTGAACGCGCATTACATCAAGGAAGCCGACAACGCGCGCCTCGCCGCGCTCGCGAAGCCGTTCCTCGATGCGCTCGGCATTGACGACGCGGCGATCGCGACGGGCCCGGCGCTCGACGCCGTGGTCGGCCTGATGAAGGATCGCGCGACGACGGTCAAGGAGATCGCGGAAGGTGCCGGGATGTTCTACCGCGTGCCGGCACCGGAAGCCGATGCGCTCGCGCAGCACGTGACCGATGCGGTGCGGCCGGCGCTGGCCGATCTCGTCGTCGCGCTGAAGGCGGCCGACTGGACGAAGGAAGCGGTGTCCGCCGCGCTGAAGGCGACGCTCGGCACGCACAAGCTGAAGATGCCGCAACTCGCGATGCCGGTGCGCCTGCTGGTGGCGGGTACGACGCACACGCCGTCGATCGATGCGGTGCTCGTGCTGTTCGGTCGCGACGTCGTGGTGTCGCGCATCGAGGCCGCGCTGGCCTGAGGTTCGTGCGTGAGCGAAGCTGTCTGCGCGTGAGATCGCGGCGGCTTCGCAAAAAATTTCGCTCGAATCGCAAAAAGGGTATTTACAAGTTCAAAGTCGGTCCATATAATCTCATTTCTGTTCTGCAAGGGGGTATAGCTCAGCTGGGAGAGCGCTTGCATGGCATGCAAGAGGTCAGCGGTTCGATCCCGCTTACCTCCACCAACAGAACAAATTGGATTGATTTGCGAAGCAGTAGTGGTAGTAATAAATGCTTCACAGAATGATCCAAAGCAGTTAGAATTCCGGCCTTCGCTGTTGATGAGAAGTGAATAGCGAAAGTCAGACAGATCTGAAAAGATTTTGTCCCCTTCGTCTAGAGGCCTAGGACATCACCCTTTCACGGTGAGTACAGGGGTTCGAATCCCCTAGGGGACGCCAGATTCAGCGGCGTTTCGTAGAAGTGTCGCGAGGCTTGCAGGAACGTAACCGACGTCCTGCGGGTTGGGTAAGGAAGTTGGAGCGGTAGTTCAGTCGGTTAGAATACCGGCCTGTCACGCCGGGGGTCGCGGGTTCGAGTCCCGTCCGCTCCGCCAGAACGAAGCCCGTTCAAGACGTTTTTGAGCGGGCTTTTGTATTAAAGATGTAAGCAGTACGTTGTCCCCTTCGTCTAGAGGCCTAGGACATCACCCTTTCACGGTGAGTACAGGGGTTCGAATCCCCTAGGGGACGCCAGATTCAGCGGCGTTTCGTAAGAAGTGCCGCAACGCTTGCAGGAACGTGAACGATGTCCTGCAGGTGGGGTGAAGAAAGCTGGAGCGGTAGTTCAGTTGGTTAGAATACCGGCCTGTCACGCCGGGGGTCGCGGGTTCGAGCCCCGTCCGCTCCGCCAGAACGAAGCCCGTTCAAAGAACGTTTTTGAACGGGCTTTTGCATTAAGGATGTAAGCAGTACGTTGTCCCCTTCGTCTAGAGGCCTAGGACATCACCCTTTCACGGTGAGTACAGGGGTTCGAATCCCCTAGGGGACGCCAGATTTCGGCGTCGTTCGAACAAACGATGCGCCGGCAGGAAGCAACCGACGCCTGCCAGGCAAGCAGCAAGACTGGAGCGGTAGTTCAGTCGGTTAGAATACCGGCCTGTCACGCCGGGGGTCGCGGGTTCGAGTCCCGTCCGCTCCGCCAAACAAACGAAAGTGCCCGCCTCGTGCGGGCATTTTCGTTTGTGCTGTCCGGTTGTTGCGCCCGTTCTCGGGCGCGTGACTGCGGAGCGGAGGAAGCCGCCTGCGCGGCTTCCGGCGGGACTCGAAGGGCTGCGCCTGCAAGCGCAGCCGCGGCCTGCGGGATGTAGGCGAGTCCCGTCCGCTCCGCCAAACAAACGAAAGTGCCCGCCTCGTGCGGGCATTTTCGTTTGCGTTTCCGGTTGCGTCCGTCGTGCACCTTGATCCAGGAATCAAGCGCCGCGCCACTACGAGAAATTCGCGATTGCATCCGTGCGCGACTGCGCTATCGTGGCGGAATGCGTTCTTGACCCCTGCGCGATGCTCGATCCGACCGACCTGCGACTCCTGTATCAGCTCCGGCCCGCGGAGCCCGACGATTTCCCGTTTGCCGAAGCGCTGACGCACGGCAACATGGGCGGCTACTACAAGCGCCATGGGCTCGTGTGGCGCAGCGACCTGTTCTACGCGAGCTGGCGCGAATCCGAGAACTTCATCCTCGAGGCCGACGGCGAGCGCATCGGCGTGCTGCGCGTGACCGAGGAGGGCGATTCGCTGCATATCCGCGACGTCCAGATCGCAGCCGGTCATCGTGGGCAGGGCGCCGGCACCTACATGCTCGACATGTCACACCGCTGGGCGCGTGCGCGCGGGCTGCACGAATTGCAGTTGCGCGTGTTCGTCGACAATCCCGCCGCGCGTCTCTACCTGCGCATGGGCTACCAGGTAGCCGGCCCGCGGCTCGCGCAACTCGGCTCGATCCGCCATATGGTGCGGCCGGTCTGAAGGTCTGACGATCCGGAGCTCAGCGGCCGGCGTCGATCGCGTCGTCGTCCGGCGACTCGTCGTCCGCAATGCGGCCTTCCGCGCCGCGGTGCTCGTAGCCGCGCAGCATGAACGCGCGCGGGCTTTCGCCGAATGCACGGCGGAACATCGCCGAGAACGCGCTTTGACTCTGGTAGCCGAGTTCGCGCGCGATATGCGACAGCGGGCGCCCCTGGTTCAGCAGCGGGATCGCCCGCGCCAGCAGCGCCTGCTGGCGCCACTGCGAAAAGCTCACGCCCAGCTCCTGCTTGAAGAGCCGCGATATCGTGCGCGTGCTCGCGCCGACCTCGCTCGCCCAGTGTTCGAGCGATTCCGCATGCGCCGGTTGCGCGAGTACCGATTCGCACAGCATGCGCAGCCGCTTCTCGTCGGGCATCGGCACCGCAAGCGGCAACGGCTCGGCATGGCTCAGCTCGTCGAGCACGAGCCCGCAGAGCAGGCGCTCGCGCGCGGTGCCGAGGTTGCGCGCATCGAGTGCGACGATCAGCTCGCGCAGCAATCCCGTCACTTCGACGACGCGGCACGCGTCGAGCCCGTCCGGCACGATCGACTCGTCGATATACAGCGTGCGCAAATACGCTTCCTCGACGATCACGACCTCGTGCGTCACGTGCGGCGGCACCCAGATCGCGCGGGACGGCGGCACCATCCACGTCGTGCCGGTCGTCGCGACGCGCAGCACGCCGCGCGACGCGTACGCGAGCTGCGCCCACGCATGCGTGTGCAGCGGGATGCGGTGGCCGGCGTCGACCCGCCGCGCGCGCACGCGCATCGGATGGACGGTGGTCGGCGCGAATTCAGGCGGGATGTCGATGACGTCGTATGGGTTCGATGCGTCGGCTTGGACGGGCGGATTCATGGACGGTTCGGGCGCGGCGACGATGCCGTTATTTTAGAAGGCGCCGCGCAAGCGCATGCGGCGGTTTTTCGGGCGATCATGCCGCGTTCAAATGAACTTTGTATGGGACCGGGCGAATTCGGCGCGGCTGCGCGACGCCGCGCGCTCGCCGGTCAGAACCATCGGGCCGATCCGATGGTCTATCGATGCGTGCGCAATTTCGCACGAATCGCGCGCGAACACGGCAGCATACGAATCGAAGAGGAGAACCACGATGCGCTACGTATTCGTCTACGGCACCCTGAGAGCCGGAGAGACCAACGACATCGGCCATGCGGCCGCACGGCACGGGATCGCCGCGCCGACGCTGCTTGGCGCGGTCGCGCTGCCGGGCGAGCTGTACGATTTCGGTACGTATCCGGGGATGGTCGCCGGGCCGGCCGGCAAGTCGCTGGTCTGGGGCGATGTCTACGAGGTCGACGAGCAGCTCGTTCCCGTGCTCGACGAGATCGAGCGCGTTTATCCGGGCGTCGACACGCTGTTCAAGCCGGAAAAGGTGACCGTCGAGCTCGGCGGCCGGAGGTACGCATGCCTGTATTACCCGGTCGCCGCGCACGCGGCAGCCGGGCGTCCGCGCATCGCGTCGGGAGACTGGGTCCAGCACCGGCGCGAGCGGGAAGTCGCCTGAGCGTCCGCGCGGCAGTCGGTTTCGCCGCAAAAGAAAAGCGCCCCGCAGGGCGCTTTTTTCATGCTGTCGCCGCGTGCGATTGCCGACGGCGCGTGCCGGCCGACGATCGCAGCGGGCCGCTTCGTCAGATTTCCTCGTACAGCGGCAGCGTCAGGAATTCGGTGAAGCCTTCCGACGTCGACATCTGCTCGAAGATCGCCGCGGCGCGCTCGTACGGCTGCGTGTTGCCGCCGACCGAACGCTTCACGTTGTCGAGCTCGACCTTTGCGTATTCGCGCACGAGGTCGGCCGTGACCTTGCGGCCGTCGTCGAGCACACCCTTCGGCGAGCGGATCCACTGCCACACCTGCGAGCGGGAAATCTCGGCGGTGGCCGCGTCTTCCATCAGGTTGTGGATCGGCACGCAGCCGTTGCCGTCGAGCCACGCGCCGAGGTAGTGGATGCCGACGTTGATGTTGTTGCGCAGGCCGGCTTCCGTGATCGGCGCTTCAGGCTGGAAGTCGAGCAGGTTCTTGCCTTCGACCTGCACGTCGTCGCGCTGCTTCGCGATCTGGTTCGGCTGGTCGCCGAGCACCTTGACGAACTCTTCCATCGCGATCGGCACGAGGCCCGGGTGCGCAACCCAGCCGCCGTCGTAGCCGTCGGTCGCGTCGCGCTGCTTGTCCGAGCGCACGCCGCCCATTGCCTTGTCGTTCGCTTCCGGATCGTTCTTGATCGGGATCAGCGCGCTCATCCCGCCGATCGCCGGCGCGTTGCGCTTGTGGCAGGTTTTCAGCAGCAGCAGCGCGTACGCGCGCATGAACGGCACGGTCATCGTGATCTTCGAACGGTCGGCGAGGCAGAAATCGCGGTCGTTCTTGAACTTCTTGATCGCCGAGAAGATGTAGTCCCAGCGGCCGGCGTTCAGGCCCGAGCTGTGCTCGCGCAGTTCGTACAGGATCTCGTCCATCTCGAACGCGGCGAGGATCGTCTCGATCAGCACGGTCGCGCGGATCGTGCCGCGCGGGATGCCGACCTGTTCCTGTGCGGCGACGAAGATGTCGTTCCACAGGCGCGCCTCGAGATGGCTTTCCATCTTCGGCAGGTAGAAGTACGGGCCCGAGCCGCGCGCGATCAGCTCCTTCGCGTTGTGGAACAGGAACAGCGCGAAATCGAAGATGCCGCCGGACACGCGCTGGCCGTCGACCGTCACGTGCTTCTCGTCGAGGTGCCAGCCGCGCGGACGCACGATCAGCGTCGCGACCTTGTCGTTGAGCTTGTACGACTTGCCGTTCTGCTCGAGCGAGATCGTGCGGCGGATCGCGTCCTTCAGGTTGATCTGGCCGTCGATCTGGTTCGTCCAGCTCGGCGCGTTCGAATCCTCGAAGTCCGTCATGTACGAATCGGCACCCGAGTTCAGTGCGTTGATGATCATCTTGCGCTCGACGGGGCCCGTGATCTCGACACGGCGGCACTGCAGGTCGGCCGGCAGCGGCGCGACCTTCCAGTCGCCTTCGCGGATCGCCCTGGTATCGGCCAGGAAGTCCGGGCGCTCGCCCGCGTCGAGGCGTTTCGTGCGCTCGATGCGCGCCTGCAGCAGCGCCTGGCGGCGCGGTTCGAACGCGCGGTGCAGCGCTGCGACGAGTGCGAGCGCGTCGGGCGTCAGGATCGCTTCGTAACCCGGCTTGATTTCGCCGGTGATCGTCATGCCTTGCGGCAGCGTGATCGGGGTGCTCATGAGTCTCATCTCCTTGGTCGGTCAGTTGCGGTTTCGGTGAAGGGGGAAGGCGGCAGCTGCGAGCGTCATGCACCCGGGCCGGGGCGCGTGCGATTTGCGTGTCTGCCGGACGGAGCCGGGGCGGCGAGGAATGCGAGCAGGTCGGCCATGCCGGCGCCCGTGCCGTCGGGCGGCGCGCCGAGTTCCTCGGCGGGCGCGCCGGTGCGGTTGAGCCAGAACGTCGTGTAGCCGAACCACGCGGCTCCGGCGACGTCCCACGCGTTCGACGACACGAACACGATGCCGCGCGGGTTCGGTCCGAACGCGGCGGTGCCGAGCGCGTAGACGGCCGGACTCGGCTTGTAGGCGCGCACGGTGTCGGCCGACAGCACGCGATCGAACAGCCCGGACATGCCGGCGCTCTTGATCGCGATGTCGAGCATCTGCGGGTTGCCGTTCGACAGGATCGCGAGCGGCGGGCGCGGCTCGAGGGCGCGCAGCTTGCGCAGCGCGGGCACCGTATCGGGATAGGTGGACAGGCACGCGTATTCGTCCATCAGCCGTTTCTCGGCTGCGCCGTTCAGCGCGAGGCCGAGCGCGCGCGCGGCGAACCGCAGCGCGTCGAGCGTGATGTCCCGGAACGGGCGATAGCGGGCGCCGGCCGGATCGGCGAGCGTGCGCAGCTGCGAGTATTCGATTTGCTTGCGTCGCCACAGCTGCGACAAACGTTCCCCGTGACCGGGAAACATCTGCTCTGCCGCGGCCACGACCGCATGCACGTCGAACAACGTGCCGAATGCGTCGAAGAGGATTGCGTCGGGAGAGGAGAGTGTCGTTGTGGCCGACATAGCCTTGCGCTCCAGTTTCAGAGGTCGAGTCGATTCTATTCGTGATCGCAGGTGCTAAAAAAGATGCTAATCATCACTTGATCTTTTACTTTCATATACATAATCTGAGCGGCTTAAGCTATTTGAAGGGCGGCGGTGCCGTCCCTGCGAGTCATGGACCGGTTCAAACAGATCGAAACCTTCGCCGCGGTCGCGGCGAAAGGCAGCCTGTCGGCGGCCGCGCACGCGGAAGGCGTCGCGCCGGCGATCATCGGCCGCCGCCTCGACGCGCTCGAGGAGCGGCTCGGCGTCAAGCTGCTGGTGCGCACGACGCGCAAGCTCACGCTGACGTTCGAGGGGTCGGCATTCCTCGAGGATTGCCAGCGGATCATCAACGACATGCAGAACGCGGAGGCGAGCGTGTCCGCCGGCGGCGTCAAGGCGAGCGGTCACCTGCGCATTTCCGCGCCGGCCGGCTTCGGCCGGCGGCACGTCGCGCCGCTCGTGCCCGAGTTCAGCGGCGGGCATCCGGACGTGTCGGTCACGCTCGACCTGTCCGACCGGATGGTCGACCTCGTCAACGAAGGGTTCGATTGCGCGGTGCGGCTCGGCGAACTCCCGGACTCGTCGCTGGTGTCGCTGAAGCTCGGCGAGAATCGCCGCGTGTGCGTCGCGTCGCCCGCGTATCTCGCTCGGCGCGGCACGCCGGCCACGCTCGCGGAACTGGCGCGGCACAACTGCCTCGCGCTCGCGGCAAACGCGAACCAGCAGCGCGGCTGGGCGTTCCAGGAGGACGACAAGGTCGTGTCGATCCGCGTGAACGGCACGATGGAATGCTCGGACGGCGCGGTGCTGCATGAGTGGTGTCTCGCCGGCCACGGCCTGGCATGGCGCTCGTGGTGGGAGGTCGGCGAGGACATCGCGGCCGGCCGGCTCGTCAGCGTGCTCGACGCGTTCGCCGCGCCGCCGATCGGCATCCACGCGGTGTTTCCGCAGCGCCGCCACCTGCCGCTGCGCGTGCGCCTGTTTCTCGATTACCTGAAGCACACGTACGAGCGGCCCGGTTATTGGGGCGAGTAGGCCGCGCGTGCCCGCGCCCGCGCGTTTCCGATATGAGGGCGAACCCGCTGCCGGTGCCGGTTGCGCGGTTTCGCACACTACAATCGTAGGAGGCACGCGCGACGCTTCGCGGTCGGCCCGAACGGGATCGCGGCGCGCGGAGTGCGATTGACGAAGGAGGGCGCGATGTTCCGGCACATCCTCGTTCCAACCGACGGTTCCGAACTGTCGCAAAAGGCGATCGACGGCGCGATCGACCTGGCTCGCGCGGTCGGCGCGCGCGTGACGGCCTACGCGTGCCTGCCGCAGTATCCGTACTCGCCGTTTTCCGAGGTGATCATCGAGCCGCCCGCCGATTTCCGGGCGCGCAGCGAGCGCGAGGCGCGCACGCACCTCGACGAGGTCGAATCGGCCGCGAAGGTGGCCGGCGTCGTCTGCGACACGTGGACCAGCGTACATCCGTCGCCGTATCTCGGCATCATCGAGGCGGCCGAACGCGGCGGCTGCGACGTGATCTTCATGGCGTCCCACGGACGCCGCGGGCTCGGCAGCCTGCTGATCGGCAGCGAGACGCAGCGTGTGCTGACCCATACGAAAATTCCGGTGATCGTCTATCGGTAGGGCTGCGCCGGTTGTGGCCGCGCGGGCGGCGGCAGGACCGGCACCGTAGAAAAAGGGCGCGCCGGACAGAGCCGGCGCGCGTCGTTGCTGGCGGCCCGCGGGCCGCGCGGCCGGTCGCGCGATCTGCATCGCGCGCCTGCCGTCTCCTCCCTGATTGTGTTCTGTTGCCGATGCCACGCCGCTTGCGCGCGTTACGCGACCTTCTTGCCGTCGAAGAACTGTTCGTCTTCGGTCGAGCCGTGCAGCGCGGTCGTCGATGCTTCGCGCTCGACCGTCTGCGTCACCGCGTCGAAGTAGCCGGTACCGACTTCACGCTGGTGCTTGACGGCCGTGAAGCCCTTGTCGGCTGCCGCGAACTCGGCCTGCTGCAGTTCGACGAATGCGCTCATCTGCGTGCGGGCATAGCCGTGCGCGAGGTTGAACATCGAGTAGTTCAGCGCATGGAAGCCGGCCAGCGTGATGAACTGGAACTTGTAGCCCATCGCGCCGAGTTCCTTCTGGAACTTCGCGATCGTCGCGTCGTCGAGGTTCTTCTTCCAGTTGAACGACGGCGAGCAGTTGTACGACAGCAGCTTGCCCGGGAACTGCTTGTGGATCGCTTCCGCGAACTTCTTCGCGTACTCGAGATCCGGCTTGCCGGTTTCGCACCAGATCAGGTCGGCATGCGGCGCGTACGCGAGACCGCGCGAGATCGCCTGCTCGAGGCCCGGCTTCGTGCGGAAGAAACCTTCCACCGTGCGCTCGCCCGTCAGGAACGGCTTGTCGTTGTCGTCGACGTCGGACGTGATCAGGTCGGCCGCTTCCGCGTCGGTACGTGCGACCAGCACGGTCGGCGTGCCCATCACGTCAGCCGCGAGGCGCGCAGCCGACAGCTTCGCGACGGCTTCGCGCGTCGGCACGAGCACCTTGCCGCCCATGTGGCCGCACTTCTTCACCGAAGCGAGCTGGTCTTCGAAGTGGACGCCCGATGCGCCTGCCTCGATCATCGCCTTCATCAGCTCGAACGCGTTCAGCACACCGCCGAAACCGGCTTCCGCGTCGGCCACGATCGGCGCGAAGAAGTCGACATAGCCTTCGTCGCCCGGGTTCTTGCCTTCCGACCACTGGATCTGGTCGGCGCGCGTCAGCGTGTTGTTGATGCGCTTCACGACGAGCGGCACCGAGTTTGCCGGGTACAGCGACTGGTCCGGGTACATTTCGCCCGCGACGTTCGCGTCGCCGGCCACTTGCCAGCCCGACAGGTAGATGGCCTTCAGGCCGGCCTTTACCTGCTGCATCGCCTGGTTGCCGGTCAGCGCGCCGAGCGCGTTGACGAACGGCTCGTTGTTGATGAGGCCCCACAGCTTTTCCGCGCCGCGCTTGGCCAGCGTGTGCTCGATCGGGATCGAGCCGCGCAGGCGGACCACGTCCTCGGCCGAGTAGCCGCGCTTGATGCCTTTCCAGCGCGGATCGGTTTCCCATTGCTTTTGCAGTTCCTGTGCCTGTTGCTGACGCGACATGATGAGCTCCTTGATGCGGTGTGTTGCCTAATGGGTCGAATCTGACGGTGGGAATGCTGTTCTCGAAGCGGGAAGCGGTGCGTTCCGTTTCGTGAAGTCTTGTATAAGAGTCTAGGCAAATCGACGGGAGCGAAACAGCGGCTGTATCAGAAAGTGTGTAAATTTTTAGTTGTTTTAAATCAACTATTTGGATTCTGTATTTCGGGATAAGAAATGCTCTTTCCCATCCCGCAATCGTCTGGGTTGTGCCACGCAGCATGACTTTTTACGACACAAAAAAATTTTTCGCATCGTGAAATGTATGGCGAGGCGAAAAAAAAACCGGCGCAGGTGCGCCGGTCGGCTGATTGGCGGGGCGGCCATCCGTGGGGCGGCCGCCCGTGCGTGCTTACGACGCGGAATTGCCGCGGCGCGGGCCGCTGCTGCGCTGGCCGTCGCGACGCGGGCCGCCGTCGCGGCTGCCGCCCGGCTTGCCGCTCCAGCCGCCGCCATTGCCGCCGCCGTAGCTGCGACCGTTGCCGCCATGACCGCCGCCCGGCTTGCCGCCGAAACGCCGGCCGCCGCCGTTGCCGCCGCCCGGACGGCCGCGGCCGCCGTTGCCGCCGCGCGGGGGCGCCGACTTGCGCGGCTCGAAACCTTCGATCACGTTGACCGGCAGCGGCGAGCGCACGAAGCGCTCGATGCGCTTGAGCGCGCCCTGTTCGGCGTGGTGCACGAGGCTCACCGCGATACCCGAGCGGCCCGCACGGCCCGTACGGCCGATACGGTGCACGTAGTCTTCCGCGAACTTCGGCAGGTCGTAGTTGAACACGTGCGTGATGCCCGGGATGTCGATGCCGCGTGCCGCGACGTCGGTCGCGACCAGCACGCGCACGCGGCGCTCGCGCAGCGCACGGATCGTGCGGTTACGCGCGCCCTGCGGCAGGTCGCCGTGCAGCGCGGCCGATTCGAAGCCTGCGTCGGCGAGACGGCCGGCGAGCTGGTCGGCGTCGATCTTGGTTGCCGTGAAGATGATCGCCTGGTCGAGCGCGTCGTCGCGCAGCAGGTGATCGAGCAGGCGATCCTTGTGGTCGCGGTCGTCGACGTAGTGCACGGTCTGCGCGATGTTCGCGCGCGACTCGAGGCGCTGCTGGATCTCGATGCGCTCGGGGTCCTTCAGCAGGCGGCTCGTCAGCGAACCGATCTTGCCGTCGAGCGTGGCCGAGAACAGCATCGTCTGGCGCGACGCGGGCGTCGCGGCGACGATCGTTTCGATATCGTCGATGAAGCCCATGTCGAGCATGCGGTCGGCTTCGTCGAGCACGAGCATCTTCAGCTCGGACAGGTCGATGCGGCCGCGCTCGAGGTGGTCGAGCAGGCGGCCCGGCGTGGCGACCAGGATTTCGGGGTTCTTCGCGAGCAGCATCAGCTGCTGGCCGTAGGCGACGCCGCCGAGGATGCTGACCGTGCGCAGGCGCTTCAGATGCTTGCCGTAGGTCGATGCGGCCGTGGTGACCTGCATCGCGAGTTCGCGGGTCGGCGTCAGCACGAGCAGGCCCGGGCGCGCGACGGGTTGCGGGCGGCGCACGCGGCGGTCGCCCTGGTTCGGTTCGCGCGGCGCGCGCGGTTGCTGCGCCAGCGTCTTCTGGAGCTGCGCGAAGCGTTCGATCGCGGGCAGCATGAATGCGGCCGTCTTGCCCGAACCGGTCGGGCTCGACACCAGCAGGTCGCGGCCGGCAATGCCGGCCGGAATCGCGCGCTGCTGGACCGGCGTCGGCTTCACATAGCCGGCGGCCTGCAGCGCGGAGACGATCTCCGGCGACAACCCGAGCGACGCGAAGCTCGGCTCGTCCGACGCCGGTTCGACCGCGGCCGGTGCGGCGGCGTCGTCGAGACCGAGCGCCTGGTCGGCGATCGCGTTGAGCGGGCTGGAGTTGATGCTCGAAGTCATAACAATCCTTGAAACACAGTGGGTGAAACGTCGGCGCCAATCGCGCATACCCAAGTCGTCGGATTCAGCGAGCAAATCGGGAAACGGGTGCAATCCGCCGAACAGTCGGCGGATGAGGCATTAGAAGCTGTTTTGGGTGCGGCGCGCTTCAGGAGCGGGGCCGCCAGCCTGATAAGTGACGACCGCGAGGGTCGAAGCAGGAGGGGACAGGTTCTAAACCGGATTGGAGCTTAACGCTACGAGGCGTCGGGCCGGAACGGCATGCGAGCCGAGCGCGGAGGTGACGCAGGCCGCATTATAAAGAGATTTGCTGCGCTGCGCCACTGATTTGATTGCCTATTGCGAACGGCGTGGTTCGGTCAGGAAGCCGTGCCGTTTTTCAGTGATTCGACGAGCTCGATGTACTGTTGCTTCGCGGCATCCTGCGACGTGCCCTTCAACGCATCCCATGCGTCGTACTTGTATTTGCCGACGATGTCGGTGAAGCCCGGCTTGTCGCCGTGGGCATCGCCGTCGGTCGCCTGCTTGAAGAGCGCGTACAGGCGCAGCAGGGTCAGGTTGCCAGGCCGTTCCGTCAGTTGCTTGACGTCGATCTGGGCCTGGTCGAATTGGGCGGTGAGTTCGCTCATCGGGTGTCTCCGTAAGGGTTTCAGGTCGGGCGATCTTAACAAGCGGACCGCCGCGCGGGGTCGAGCGATCCTTCCAAACCGCCGCCGGCGCCGCGCGCACGCACGGATCGGGCCCGATCGCCCGTGGGAGCGGGGCGCCGCATTACAATGTCGCCCATGACGCAAACAGTGCTCCTCGCCATCGATACGTCGACCGAATACTGCTCGGTCGCGCTGCTGCGCTCGGCCCATGCCGATGACGCCGTTTCCACCCCGCAAACCTGGGTCCGCCACGAACAGACGGGCGCCGTGTCGAGCACGCGCGTGCTGCCGGCGATCCAGGAACTTTTCGCCGAATCCGGGCTGACGCTCGCCGACTGCGACGCGATCGCGTTCGGCGCGGGCCCCGGCTCGTTCACCGGCCTGCGTACCGCGACCGGCATTACGCAGGGGCTCGCGTTCGGGCGCGGGCTGCCGGTCGTGCCGATCGGCACGCTGCTCGCGTGCGCGGAGCACGCGCGGCTGCGCGCGCCCGGCACGGCCCGCGTGCTTGCCGCGCTGGACGCGCGGATGGACGAAGCCTACTGGGCGGACTTCGCGTGGGACGACAGCGCCGGCGACTGGCGCACGCTGCATCCGGCGTCGCTCGATGCGCCGGGCGCCGTCGGCGTGCCCGACGCGCCATTCACGCTTGCGGGCAATGCGGCTGCCGCGTTCGGCGCGCAATTGCCGGCCGCGGCGCGCGCGGCCGTGATCGATGGCGAAGCATTGCCGCATGCGCTGGCAGTCGCGCATGCCGCACTGCGCGCGTTCCGCGCCGGGCGCACGGTGCCGGCCGATCAGGCCGCACCCGAATACGTGCGCGACAAGGTCGCGCAGACGACTGCCGAGCGGATCGCGGCACGGGCCGCGCAGACGGGCGGAGCGAAGGGATGACGGGTGTACTGCTGAGCGACCGCTATCTGGCGCCGATGACGGACGCGGATCTCGACGAGGTCGTTGCGATCGAGCAGGTCGCGTACGAATTCCCGTGGAGCCGCGGCAACTTCGAGGATTCGTTGCGCAACGGCTATCTGGGCGTGTGCCTGCGGCACGTGACGGGTTCGCTAATCGGCTATTGCGTGCTGATGCCCGTGATCGACGAGATGCACCTGCTGAACCTGTGTGTCGCGCCGGCCGCGCAGCGCGCGGGCGCGGGCCTCGCGCTGCTGCGTGAGGCCGTGCGCATTTCGCGCGCGGAGCGGCTCGACGGCGTGCTGCTCGAGGTGCGGCCGTCCAATCCGCGCGCGATTCATCTGTACGAGCGTTTCGGCTTCGTGACCATCGGCCGGCGCAAGAACTACTATCCGGCGAAGCATCGCAGCCGGGAGGACGCGATCGTGATGCGTCTGACGCTGAGCAAGGACGAGGGGGACGCACATGGCGTGGGCTGAAGCGGCGCTCGAGGAAATGGGCCTCGCGCAGATCTGGGTGCGGCGCGGGCAGCGCGCGGACGACGGCGCGGCAGCCGACGCGCCCGCCGTGGCGCAAACCGGTGCGGCGGACGACGTTTCCGCCGTTGCGGCCGATCGGCCGGCGCGCGCGGTGCGTGCGCCGGTGCAAGACGATGCGCCGCCGGCTGTCGTGCGAGCCGCCGAGGCGTCGCCGGCTCGCGAGCCTGGCATACCGGCATCGGGCATACCGGCTTTGGGCGTACCGGCTTCGGGCGTACCGGCTTCGGGCGTACCGGCTTCGGGCGTACCGGCTTCGGGCGTACCGGCATCGGGCGTACCGGCTGCGGACGCACCGGCGCGTCGCGTCGTCGATGGTGATCGCACGCTCGCGCCGGCGGCTTCAGCCGATTCAATGCCGCCGACGGACGACGCACCCGACGATTTCGCGTGGTTCGACGCGGCGCCGCCGGGCGAGCCCGTGCCGGCCGAATCGCGTCCCGCCGGAACGCCGGTTGCGATGCTCGACTGGGATGCGCTGGCCGCGCGCGTGCGCGACTGCACACACTGCCGGCTGTGCGAGAAGCGGACCAATACCGTGTTCGGCGTCGGCGACCGTGAGGCGGACTGGATGCTGATCGGCGAAGCGCCGGGCGAAAACGAGGACAAGCAGGGCGAGCCGTTCGTCGGCCAGGCCGGCAAGCTGCTCGACAACATGCTGCAGTCGCTGGCGCTCAAGCGCGGCGACAACGTGTATATCGCGAACGTGATCAAGTGCCGGCCGCCCGGCAACCGCAACCCGGAACCGGACGAGGTCGCAAGCTGCGAGCCTTATCTGCAGCGCCAGGTCGCGCTCGTGAAGCCGAAGCTGATCGTCGCGCTCGGGCGCTTCGCCGCGCAGACGTTGCTGAAGACGGACGCCAGCATCGCGTCGCTGCGCGGCCGCGTGCATGCATACGAAGGCGTGCCGGTGATCGTCACCTACCACCCGGCGTACCTGTTGCGCAGCCTGCAGGACAAGTCGAAGGCGTGGGCCGACCTGTGCCTCGCGCGCGACACGTTCCGGCGCGCAGAGGGTAGCGGCGCGAACGGGCCGGCCGGGCAATGACGACCGGCGCGGCGTTCGCATTCGTCGATACGCTGCGCGACGCCGCGGTTCGCGATCTGGGCTGGCTGCTCGCGAGCCCGAGCCTGCTGACCGCGGCACCCGGCGCGCCGCTCGCGCATCCGTGGCCGGATGCGGCCGGACAGTCCGCCGTCGAAGCATGGCTCGCCGCGCTCGATGCGGCGCCTGAGCCGCTGCACCTCGCGCTCGCCGGGTTGCGGCCCACCCGGCTTGGCCGCTACGCCGAATGCCTGCTCGAGTATTTCCTCACGCACGGGCCGTCGCTGCGGCTCGTCGCGGCCAATCTCCCGCTGCGCAGCAACGGCCTGACGCTCGGCGAAGTCGATTTTCTCGTCGATGCGCCGGGCGGGCAGCGCCTGCACTGGGAGCTCGCGGTGAAGTGCTATCTGTGCGCACCGGTGCGCGATGGCGCGTCGCTCGCCGACTTCGTCGGCCCCAATCTCGTCGACCGGTTCGACCGCAAGCGCAGCCGGCTGCTCGACCACCAGCTGCGGCTCGGCGATCGCGCCGGGTTTGCGCTGCTCGGCTACGGCGCGCCGTCCGACGCACAGATGTTCATCAGGGGCTGGCTGTTCTATCCGCACGGTGCGCCGTTGCCGCCCGTGTCCGCCGAAATCTCGCCGGATCACCCGCACGGTTTCTGGCTGACGCATGCGCAGTGGCCGGCGTGGGCGGCCGCGCAGCGTACCGGCGTTGCCTGGAGCGTGTTGCCGCGGCTTGCTTGGCTCGCACCGCGGCGTGTTGCCGCCGGCGCCGGTTTCGAACCCGAACCGCTGGCGGCCGCACTCGCGCTGCCGTCCGTGCTGGCGACGCGTCAGGCTCCCGACCTGATCGGCATTTATGAACAGGGTGGCGATGGCACGTGGCGCGAGACGGCGCGCGGCTTCGTCGTACCCGACGACTGGCCGGCGCGCGCGCAGGCGTTCGCGGCGCAGGACAGCTGACGCCGCGTCAGGCGACGCTTACCACCAGCGATGGAAGTGATGAACCGGGCCGACGCCGTGGCCGACGTCGAGGCGGTCGCTCGCGGCGATCGCGCCGGTCAGGTAGGTTTTTGCTTCGCGCACCGCGCTTTCGAGGTCGGGCTGCTGCGGCAGCAGCGCGGCGATCGCCGACGACAGCGTGCAGCCCGTGCCGTGCGTGTTGCTGACCGGCACGCGCGGGCCGTCGAGCCGCACGGTGTGCGCCGCGTCGACGAGCCAGTCGGGGCTCGCGGCCGCGTCGGGCAGGTGGCCGCCTTTCATCAGCACGGCGCGCGCACCCGTCTGCAGCAACGCCCGGCCTTGCCGGACCATGTCGTCTTCAGTGGTAGCGGGTGCGTCGCCGAGCAGCGCGGCCGCTTCGGGCAGGTTCGGCGTGACGACGGTCGCCAGAGGCAGCAGCGCGTCGCGCAGCGCATCGACCGCGTCGGGTGCGAGCAGCGCGTGCGAACTCTTCGAGAGCATCACCGTGTCGAGCACGACGAAGCGAGGTGCGTAACGGCGCAGCGCGTCGGCCACCGCGTGCACGATCGCCGCGTTCGCAAGCATCCCGATCTTGACCGCATCGACGCGGATGTCGCTGAATACTGCGTCGAGCTGCGCGGTCACGAACGTGGCGTCCGGCGCGTGCACGCCCGTCACGCCGCGCGTGTTCTGCGCGGTCAGCGCGGTGATCACGCTGGCGCCGTACGCACCGAGCGCGGAAAACGTCTTCAGGTCGGCCTGGATGCCTGCGCCGCCGCCCGAATCGGAGCCGGCGATCGTCAGGATGTTGGGTATCGGATGCGTCATGATGGCAACGCGCCGGTTCGAAGACCGGCGCCGGCGGACGGAAACGGGAAGTGTAGCGTCAGTGCCGCGCTTCGCCGATCAGCGCGACCGAGTCGAACTGGCGCTGGTTCGCCTGGTGGCGGCGCATCACGAGCCACATCGTCAGGCAGACGAACGTGCCGAACAGCACGATCACGACGCCGACCGGCACGTCGAGCCACACGAGTACCGCATACAGGCACAGCATCACGAGCACCGACAGGTTCTCGTTGAAGTTCTGCACCGCGATCGAATGGCCGGCCGACAGCAGCACGTGGCCGCGATGCTGGAGCAGCGCGTTCATCGGCACGACAAAGTAGCCGGACAGCGCGCCGACGCAGATCAGGAAGATGTACGCGACGATCAGGTAGACGGGCATGCGCAGGTGGCCGAAGTGCACGGCCCAGTGCGACGGGAACAGGTCGCGCGTGTAGAACGCCATCAGCATCACCGCGATGCCCATGATGATGCCGACGGGCAGCACCGTCAGCGACTTCTTCAGCGGGATCCGGGCGGCAGCGGCGATCGCGCCGGCCGCGACGCCGAATGCGACGACCGCCTGCAGCAGCGCACCTTCGGACAGCGACATGCCGAGCGACACCTCGGCCCATTTCAGCACGATGAACTGCAGCGTCGCGCCGGCACCCCAGAACAGCGTCGTGACCGCCAGCGAGATCTGGCCGAGCTTGTCGCGCCAGAGCGCCATGAAGCAGTCGGCAAAGTCGGTGACGAGCTTGATCGGGCCGTGCTGCTGCTTCGGATAGCGTGCGCCGGTGTCGGGAATGCGCAGGTTGAACAGCGCGGCGACTACGTAGATCGCGAGGATCACCGCGATCGCGGCTTCGGCGGGCGTGTTGATCCACGACGGCGTATGCGCGATTACGTGCGATGCGATGTGCGGACTGATCAGCGCGCCGCCGAGCACGGTGCCGAGGATGATCGAGCTGACGGTCGTGCCCTCGATCCAGCCGTTCGCCGCGACGAGCCGGTCGGCCGGCAGCAGCTCGGTGAGAATGCCGTACTTGGCCGGCGAGTAGGCCGCCGCGCCGAAGCCGACGATCCCGTAGGCGATCAGCGGATGCGCGCCGAACAGCATGATCAGGCAGCCGGCGACCTTGATCGAGTTGGTGATGAACATCACGTGGCCCTTCGGGCGCGAATCCGCGAAGGCGCCGACGAACGCCGCGAGCACGACATAGGACAACACGAAGAACAGCTTGAGCAGCGGTATCATCCAGTTCGGGGCGTGGAGGTCTTTCAGCAGGGCAATGGCGGCGATAAGGAGCGCACTGTCGGCCAGCGACGAGAAAAACTGCGCGGCCATGATGGTGTAAAAACCTTTTTTCATCTGATGCGATGCTTTCGTCGCTGCGGTCCGGCCGTATGGGCCGCCGGATAGGCGATCGGCTTATTCCGTTCGAAATGGGTTGTGCGCACGGCTTTATAACATGAAAATACGCCAATTCGGACTAGCAAGATTCCCCGATCGTTCCGCAAATTGTCGGCTTCGGTGCTCAAAAGGCGCGGTAAGCTGATGATTCGCAAGCGTCTTTACGTAAATTCCCATGCCGCGCCCGATCTCCGCCACCATCCACACCGCCGCTCTCGCGAACAATCTCTCCGTCGTCCGCCGCTTTGCCGGCCCGTCCAAGGTCTGGGCGGTCGTCAAGGCCAACGCGTACGGCCACGGTCTCGCACGCGTGTTTCCCGGCCTGCGCGGCACCGACGGCTTCGGCCTGCTCGACCTCGACGAGGCCGTGAAGCTGCGCGAGCTCGGCTGGGCCGGCCCGATCCTGCTGCTCGAAGGCTTCTTCCGGTCGACCGACATCGACGTGATCGACCGCTACAGCCTGACGACGACCGTCCACAACGACGAGCAGATGCGGATGCTGGAAACGGCGCGGCTGTCGAAGCCCGTCAACGTGCAGCTCAAGATGAACAGCGGGATGAACCGGCTCGGCTACCTGCCGGAAAAATACCGTGCGGCCTGGGAGCGCGCCCGCGCGTGCCCCGGCATCGGGCAGATCACGTTGATGACCCATTTTTCGGACGCGGACAACGAGCGCGGCGTCGCCGAGCAGCTCGCGACGTTCGAGCGCGGCGCGGAAAACATCGCCGGCGCGCGCAGTCTCGCGAATTCGGCGGCCGTGCTGTGGCATCCCGATACGCATTTCGACTGGGTGCGGCCGGGGATCGTGCTGTACGGCGCGTCGCCGTCCGGGCTGTCGTCCGATATCGCCGACACGGGGCTGAAACCCGCGATGACGCTTGCGTCCGAGCTGATCGCGGTGCAAACGATCGGGAAAGGCCAGGCCATCGGCTATGGCTCGACGTTCTCCGCGCAGGCGCCGATGCGGATCGGCGTCGTCGCGTGCGGCTATGCGGACGGCTATCCGCGCGTCGCGCCCGAAGGCACGCCCGTGATCGTCGACGGAATCCGCACGCGTATCGTCGGCCGCGTGTCGATGGACATGATCACGGTCGACCTGACCCCGTGCCCGCAGGCCGGCGTCGGCGCGCGCGTCGAGCTGTGGGGCAATACACTGCCGATCGACGACGTCGCCCGTCATTGCGGCACGATCGGCTACGAGCTGATGTGCGCGGTCGCCGGCCGCGTGCCCGTGCGCGCGGAATAAGGGCATTGCGCGTGGCCAAACAGAAAACCGTCTACGTCTGCAGCGAGTGCGGCGGGCAGACCCCGAAGTGGCAGGGGCAGTGTCCGTCATGCCAGGCCTGGAATACGCTGGTCGAATCGGTCGCCGAGTCGCCGTCGGCCCATCGTTTCCAGTCGCTCGCGAAGCGGGCGCCCGTCCAGCGCCTCGTCGACATCGAAGCGGCCGACGTGCCGCGCTTCTCGACCGGCATCGGCGAATTCGACCGCGTGCTCGGCGGCGGGCTGGTCCCCGGCGGCGTCGTGCTGATCGGCGGCGACCCGGGCATCGGCAAGTCGACGCTGCTGCTGCAGTCGCTCGCGGACATCGCGAGCGAACGGCGCGCGCTCTACATCAGCGGCGAGGAATCGGCCGCGCAGATCGCGTTGCGCGCGCAACGGCTTGCGCTGCTCGACGGCGGTACGCCGGCGGCCGAGCTGCAGCTGCTCGCCGAGATCCAGCTCGAAAAGATCCAGGCCGCGATCGACGCGGAGCGGCCGGACGTGGCCGTGATCGACTCGATCCAGACCGTCTACTCGGAAGCGCTCACGTCGGCACCGGGCTCGGTCGCGCAGGTGCGCGAATGCGCGGCGCAGCTCACGCGCATCGCGAAACAGTCGGGCACCGCGATCATCATGGTCGGGCACGTGACGAAGGAGGGCAACCTGGCCGGCCCGCGCGTGCTCGAGCACATCGTCGACACGGTGCTGTATTTCGAGGGCGACACGCATTCGTCGTTCCGGCTCGTGCGCGCGTTCAAGAACCGGTTCGGCGCGGTCAACGAACTCGGCGTGTTCGCGATGACCGAGCGCGGGCTGCGCGGCGTCGCGAATCCGTCCGCGCTGTTCCTGTCGCAGCACGAGCAGATCGTGCCCGGCTCGTGCGTGCTCGTCACGCAGGAAGGCACGCGCCCGCTGCTCGTCGAAATCCAGGCGCTGGTCGATACCGCGCACGTGCCTAACCCGCGCCGGCTCGCGGTCGGCCTCGAACAGAACCGGCTCGCGATGCTGCTCGCGGTGCTGCACCGGCACGCGGGCATCGCGTGCTTCGACCAGGACGTGTTCCTCAATGCAGTGGGCGGCGTGAAGATCACCGAGCCGGCCGCCGACCTCGCGGTGCTGCTCGCGATCCATTCGTCGATGCGCAACAAGGCGTTGCCGAAGGGGCTGATCGTGTTCGGCGAAGTGGGGCTGGCGGGCGAGATCCGGCCGTCCCCGCGCGGGCAGGAGCGGCTGCGCGAGGCGGCGAAGCTCGGTTTCACGGCCGCGCTGATCCCGAAGGCGAATGCGCCGAAGCAGCCGATCGACGGGTTGAACGTGATGGCTGTCGAGCGGATCGAGCAGGCGATCGACCGCGTGCGCGATCTCGAGTGATCGGCCCGGCAGCCACGCGGGCTGTGCCTGTCGGCGATCTGTCGCGTAATTCTCTGTAAAGAATATGTAGGCTGCTGTAACCCGCCGGACATCGCTTTTCCCTATCCTTTGCCGGGTTGTCGAACCGCGCAATGCGAAGGGAACCTATGTTGAAATCGTATGGGGAAGCGCCGGGCGGACGCCTTTACAACCTGCGCGGCTGCCGCGTGTCGGAGCCGATTCGCCAGCCCTGGGGCGGCGGATGCCGGATCGTCGAATGGATCGACGAGGAGGGGCGCCTGGCGCGCAAGGTCGTGTCCGAGGACGTGACGGAAGCGGAGGTCGCCGCGGCGATCCGGCGGCCGACCGAAGGGCGCCGGTACCTGATGGGCGACGACGAGCAGCTGCCGCGCGACACGTTGCCGCGGCGCTGAGCCGGCAGGTGCCCTGCGAACCGACGGACGAGGGCAGTAAAAAGGCCGGGCCAGTGTGCCCGGCCTTGTCGTATCCGGGCCCGGCGCGGGCCCGATGGCTTGTCGAGGAACCGGTGCCGCCAGCGCGCCGGGCCGGCGGCACCGGCCGGCTGCACTGCGGCCGCGTTCAGCCGATCTGCTCGAGCTCTTCGTGCGCGGCGAGCCAGTCGGCCTCGACCGTTTCGAGACGCGTGTTGACGTCCCCGAGCTTGCGGATCGCGTCGGTCAGCTCCGTCTTGCGCGCGGCCTCGTAGCTCGCCGGATCGGCGACGAACGCGTCGAGGCGCGCCTTCTCCGCGTGCAGCGTCTCCATTTCCTTTTCGAGCTTCGTGATGCGCGACTGCAGCGGTTTTTTCAACACCGACAGGCGCTGCCGCTCCTCGGCGGCCTGACGCTTCTGGTCCTTGCGGTTGGCCGCGGCGCCCGAGCCCGACGCAGCCGCGCTGTCGGCCTTCGCGGCCGCGCGCTGCTCGGCCGCGTGCTGCAGCAGCCAGTCGCGGTAGTCGTCGAGGTCGCCGTCGAACGGCTGCAGCCGGTGTTTCGCGACCAGCATGAACTGGTCGGTCGTCGCGCGCAGCAGGTGGCGGTCGTGCGATACGAGGATCAGCGTGCCTTCGAATTGCGCGAGCGCCATCGTCAGCGCGTGGCGCGTTTCGAGATCGAGGTGGTTCGTCGGTTCGTCGAGCAGCAGCAGGTTCGGCTTCTGCCAGATGATCAGTGCAAGCGCGAGGCGCGCTTTCTCGCCGCCCGAGAACGGGCCGACGGCACTCGTCGCCATGTCGCCCGAGAAATTGAAACCGCCGAGGAAGTCGCGCAGCTCCTGCTCGCGCGTGTCGGGCGCGAGCCGCGCGAGATGCGCGAGCGGCGAATCGTCCTCGCGCAGCGTTTCGAGCTGATGCTGTGCGAAATAACCGATCGTCAGCCCCTTGCCCTCGCGGACGTCGCCCGACAGCGGCGCGAGCGTGCCGGCCAGCGTCTTGATCAGCGTCGACTTGCCCTGGCCGTTCGCACCGAGCAGGCCGATGCGCTGCCCGTTCTGGATCGACAGCGCCACGCGTTCGACGATCGGGATGTCCGCACCGTTGTCGGCATGGTAGCCGCAGCGGACGTCTTCCATCACCATCATCGGGTTCGGCGCGGCGTCGGGCGTGCGGAATTCGAACGTGAACGGCGACGCGATGTGCGCGGGCGCGATCAGCTCCATCTTCTCGAGCGCCTTCATCCGGCTTTGCGCCTGCTTGGCCTTGGTGGCCTTGGCCTTGAAGCGGTCGACGAAGCTCTGCAGGTGCTCGATCGTCTTCTGCTGCTTTTCGTATGCGCTTTGCTGCAGCGCCAGTTGCTGCGCGCGCAGCACTTCGAATTGCGAGTAGTTGCCGCCGTAGCGCTTCACCTGACGGTTTTCCAGGTGCAGCGTGACGTTGCAGATCGAATCGAGGAATTCGCGGTCGTGCGAGATCACGACGAGCGTGCCGGGGTAGCGGTGAAGCCAGTCTTCGAGCCAGACGATCGCGTCGAGGTCGAGGTGGTTGGTCGGTTCGTCGAGCAGCAGCAGGTCGGAGCGGCACATCAGCGCCTGCGCGAGGTTCAGGCGCATGCGCCAGCCGCCGGAGAAGCTGGCGACGGGTTCGCGTGTCTGGGCGAGCGTGAAGCCGAGGCCGAGCAGCAGCGCTTCGGCGCGGGCGGGCGCGGTGTAGCCGTCGGCATCGGCGAAGGCCGCGTGCGCGTCGGCTTCGGCGGCGCCGTCATGCGCGGCGGACGCGGCGGCGATGCGCGCCTCGATCTCGCGCAGCGCGGCGTCGCCGTCGAGCGTGTAGTCGAGCGCCGAGCGGTCGACCGCGGGCGTTTCCTGCGACACGTGGGCGATCCGCCACGACGGCGGCATCGAGAAATCGCCGGCGTCCGAGTGCAGCTCGCCACGCAGGACCGCGAACAGCGTCGACTTGCCGGCGCCGTTCGCGCCGATCAGGCCGGCTTTCTCGCCGGGATTGAGCACGAACGAGGTCGACTCGAACAGCGGCTTGGTGCCTCGCGCAAGGCTGAACTGATTGAAACGGATCACGGCGGAAATGACTGGCCAAAACCGCTATTCTAGACTGCGCGCCGTTCTTGCCGGGCATCGGCCGCTCGGCGGATGCCGCAACGGCGCGATTTCGCCTAGACTCCACGTCGATCCGGTTTCGTAAAAGGAGTGCCCGATGTCCACCCTGTATTCGTTCAGCGCAGAGACGCTCGCCGGCGCGCCGGTTTCGCTCGACGCGTATCGCGGCAAGGTGCTGCTGATCGTCAACACCGCGAGCGAGTGCGGTTTCACGCCGCAATACGCGGGCCTGCAGAAACTGTACGACCAGTACGCGGCGCGCGGCTTCTTCGTGCTCGGCTTCCCGTGCAACCAGTTCGGCAAGCAGGAGCCCGGCGACGCCGCGCAGATCGGCGCGTTCTGCGAGCGCAATTACGGCGTCACGTTCCCGATGTTCGCGAAGATCGACGTGAAGGGCGACCATGCGCATCCGCTGTACCGCTACCTGACCGACGAGGCGCCCGGCATTCTCGGCCTCAAGGCAATCAAGTGGAATTTCACGAAATTCCTGGTCGACCGCGAAGGGCGCATCGTCAAGCGCTATGCGCCGTCGACCAAGCCCGACGAAATCGCCGCGGATATCGACAAGCTGCTGTGACGGCGCGGGGCGACGTGCGCCGCGCCGGTGCGGATCGCTCGGGTGCTGCCGTCCTCACGGCGGTTACAGGATCGGCGCGAACAGCCGCGCGACGTGCATCGCGATCCGCCGCCATGCGGGCGACTGGCGGTATTCGTTCGCATCGACGCCGTACGCCTGCGCGAAGTCGGCATCGAGCATCGTCTCGACCTCGTCGGCGAATGCGCGGTCGACGGTCAGCACCATGATCTCGAAGTTGAGTCGGAACGAGCGGTTGTCGAGATTCGCGCTGCCGATCGCCGCCGCGATGCGGTCGATCAGCACGACCTTCTGGTGCAGGAAGCCGGGCCGGTAGCGGAACACCTTGACGCCCGCGTCGATCAGGTCGCGCGCGTACAGCTTCGACGCCTCGAACACCACGTAGTGATCGCGCCGGCTCGGGATCAGGATGCGCACGTCGACGCCGCGCATCACCGCGAGCTTCAGCGCGGAGAGCACGGCTTCGTCGGGGACGAGGTACGGCGAGGTGATCCAGATCCGCTCGCGCGCGGCATTGATCGCCTCGACGAAGAACAGCGAGCCGGTTTCCTGCTTGTCGGCCGGCCCCATCGGCACCACGAGGCAATGCATGCCGTCGCCGGGCTGCGCGGGCGGCGGCATCGCGAGCGGCGGCAGCTTCTGCGTCGCCCAGTGCCAGTCTTCGGCGAACACGTACTGGATGCTCGCGACCGCGGGGCCGCGGATCTCGATGTGCGTGTCGCGCCACGGCGACAGGCGCGGATTCGCGCCGAGATATTCGACGCCGACGTTGTGGCCGCCGACGAACGCGCGATTGCCGTCGACCACGACGATCTTGCGATGGTTGCGGAAGTTGAGCTGGAAGCGGTTGACGAACGTGCGATTGGTCGCGAACGGATGGACCTCGACGCCACCCTTGCGCAATGTGTCGACGTAGCTGTGCGGCAGGTCGAAGCTGCCGATGCTGTCGTACAGCAGGCAGCAGCGCACGCCGGCCGCCGCACGCGCCAGCAGCGAGTCGAGCAGCATCTGGCCGAGCGCATCGTCGCGCACGATGAAGAACTGGACGACCACGTAGTCGCGCGCACCATCGATCGCCGACAGGATCGCCGAGAACGTCGCGTCGCCGTTCACGAGCGTGCGCACCGAATTGCCGCCGAGGAACGGCATGCCGCAGAGCCGCGTGAGCGCGAGCACGGCGGCCTGGCCGAGCGCGGCGGCGGCCGGGCCGTCGGTTGCATCGTCAGCATCGGTGCCGAGCCACGGCGAGCGCGGTGTGTGCGTGCGCAACAGTTCCAGTTCGTGGCGCCGTGCGTCGACGTAGCCGGAGAACTTGCTGCGGCCGAGGAACAGGTACGGAACGAGCGTCAGGTACGGCATCGCGGCGAGCGAGACGGCCCATGCGATCGCGCCTTGCGACGTGCGCGTGTTCATGATGGCGTGGCACGCCGCGACGATCCCGAGCACGTGGATGGTCAGGATCAGGGTGCCGAGATGTAGCCAGTCGAGGGTCATGGGCGCGTGACGGACTCCTGAGGTCGGGCGGCGCGGCGGCCGCTTACGCGCATCTTACCCAACCCTGCGGCGCAGCGGTGCGCCGCAGGGTCGGGGAGCCGGGCGGCTCAGCCCTTGCGCGGCAGGTCCGACGCCTGGATCAGGAACACGGTGTCGTCGCCCGCGCTGGTGGGCAGCCACGTGAGTTCGAGGCCGCCGAACGCGGCTTCGACGTGCTCGCGCTCGTTGCCGATCTCGACGACGAGCACGCCGTCGTCGTGCAGCCAGCGGTGCGCTTCGGCGACGATGCGTCGCACGATGTCCATTCCATCGTCGCCGCCCGCGAGCGCCATCTCCGGCTCGTGCCGGTATTCGGGCGGCAGCGCTGCCATCGACGCCGCATTGACGTACGGCGGGTTCGTCAGGATCACGTCGTAGCGTGCGCCGGGGTCGGTGCGGAACGCGGGCAGCGGCGCGTAGAGGTCGCCGCGGTGCAGCGCGATGCGGTCTTCTAGGCCGTAGTCGCGCACGTTGATCTCCGCGACTTCGAGTGCCTTGTCGGACAGGTCGACCGCATCGATCTCGGCGTTCGGGAACGCGCTCGCCGCGAGGATCGCGAGGCAGCCGGAGCCCGTGCACAGTTCGAGCACCGCGCCGACCTGCTCGGGATCGGCGACGTACGGCTGCAGCCCGTCGTCGAGCAGTTCGCCGATGAACGAGCGCGGCACGATCACGCGTTCGTCGACGTAGAAGCGGTGGCCGTGCATCCAGGCTTCATGCGTGAGGTACGCGGCCGGCACGCGATCGGTCGCGCGCCGTTCGATCACGGCGAGCACGGCCGCGATTTCGTCGGGCAGCAGCCGTGCGTCGAGGAACGGCTCGAGCGTGTCGAGCGGCAGGTCGAGCGTATGCAGCACGAGGTAGGCCGCTTCGTCGTACGCATTGTCGGAGCCGTGGCCGAATGCGAGCTTCGCCTTCGAGAAGCGCGTGACCGCGTAGCGCAGCAGGTCGCGAACGGTGGCAAAAGGTGTCGTCATGCGAGGCTCCATCAGGCGATCAGTTGTTCTAGCACGCGGCGGTACACGTTCTTCAGCGGATCGACGAAGCGCACTTCGATGTGCTCGTCGATCTTGTGGATGCTGCCGTTCGGCGGGCCGAATTCGATCACCTGCGGGCAGATGCGCGCGATGAAGCGGCCGTCCGACGTGCCGCCCGTCGTCGACAGTTCGGTCGTGATGCCGGTTTCGGCGCGAATCGCGTTTTCCAGCGCATTCGACAGCTCGCCACGCGGTGTCAGGAACGGCAGGCCGCTCACCGACCATTTCAGCGTGTATTCGAGGCCGTGCTTGTCGAGGATCGCGTGCACGCGTGCCTGCAGGCCCTCGACGGTGCTCGCGGTCGAGAACCGGAAGTTGAACAGCAGGTCGGCGTGGCCGGGGATCACGTTGGTCGCGCCGGTGCCTGCATGCAGGTTCGATACCTGCCAGGTGGTCGGCGGGAAATATTCGTTGCCTTCGTCCCACTGCTCGGCGGCGAGCTCGGCGAGCGCCGGCGCGAGCAGGTGGATCGGGTTCTTCGCGAGGTGCGGATACGCGATGTGGCCTTGCACGCCCTTGACGACCAGCTCGCCCGACATCGACCCGCGGCGGCCGTTCTTGACGACGTCGCCGAGTTCGGCAGTCGACGTCGGCTCGCCGACGATGCAGTAGTCGACGCGTTCGCCGCGCGCCTGCAGCAGCTCGACGACCTTCACGGTGCCGTCGGTGGCCGGGCCTTCCTCGTCGCTCGTGATCAGGAACGCGATCGCGCCGCGGTGGCCGGGATGGGCCGCGACGAATTCCTCGGACGCGACGACGAACGCCGCGAGCGATGTCTTCATGTCGGCCGCGCCGCGGCCGTATAGCTTGCCGTCGCGATGGGCGGGGATGAACGGCGGCGAGGTCCACTGCTCGAGCGGGCCGGTCGGCACGACGTCGGTGTGGCCCGCGAACGCGAGCAGCTTGCCGTCGCGGCCGTCGGCGCCGCGCTTGACGGCCCACAGGTTGGTCACGCCGTGCGACGCGATGGTCTCGCATTCGAAGCCGAGCGCGGCGAGGCGCCCGGTCATGATCTGCTGGCAATGCTGATCGTCCGGCGTCACGGACGCGCGGGCGATCAACTGTTCGGTAAGGGCTAGGGTGGCGGACATGGTTCGGACCACTTTCGATAAAAAATGCCGGCGCGGTGGCCGGCAGCGACATGACGTCGGGCTAGGGCGCAGCGCGGACGGCCCTATGCGGCAAACAGCGCCGCGTATTGATCGGCCGCGAAGCCGAGCGATTTCACGCGGCCGTTGACGACGAGCACGGGGCGCTTGATGACCGACGGCTTGTGGGTCATCAGCGCGACCGCGCCGGTCTTGGTTTCGGCGGCCGCCTTCATCGCGTCGTCCAGGCCGCGCCACGTGGTGCCGCGCTTGTTCACGAGCGCGTCGAGCGACACGTCCTTCAGCCAGTCTTCGATCAGCGGCGCGCTGACGCCGAGCTTCTTGAAATCGTGGAACTCGAATTCGACGCCGTGATCCTCGAGCCACACGCGGGCCTTCTTCACGGTGTCGCAGTTCGGAATGCCGTAGACGACCACGGTGTGCGGCTTCGCCATCAGTCGCCTCGCAGCAGCTCGTTCAGGCCGACCTTCGCGCGGGTCTTCGCGTCGACCTTCTTGACGATCACCGCGCAGTACAGGCTGTGCGAGCCGTCCTTCGACGGCAGGTTGCCGGCGACCACGACCGAGCCGGCCGGGATGCGGCCGTAGCTGACTTCACCCGTTTCGCGATCGTAGATCTTCGTGCTCTGGCCGAGGTACACGCCCATCGAGATCACCGAGTTTTCCTCGACGATCACGCCTTCGACGACTTCCGAGCGCGCGCCGATGAAGCAGTTGTCTTCGATGATGACGGGGTTTGCCTGCAGCGGCTCGAGCACGCCGCCGATGCCGACGCCGCCCGACAGGTGCACGTTCTTGCCGATCTGCGCGCACGAACCGACCGTTGCCCACGTGTCGACCATCGTGCCTTCGTCGACGTACGCGCCGATGTTCGTGTACGACGGCATCAGCACGACGTTCTTCGCGATGAACGAGCCGCGGCGCGCGATGGCCGGCGGGACGACGCGGAAGCCGCCCGCGGCGAAGTCTTCGGCCGTGTAGTTCGCGAACTTCGACGGCACCTTGTCGTAGAACTGCGAGTAGCCGCCGGCCGCCATCGGCGCGTTGTCTTCCAGGCGGAACGACAGCAGCACGGCCTTCTTCAGCCACTGATGCACGGTCCAGTTGCCGTCGATTTTCTCGGCGACGCGCAGCGCGCCGCGGTCGAGCTGCTCGATCGCGTGCGCGACGGCCTCGCGGACTTCGGCGGGCGCGGCCTTCGGCGACAGCTCGGCGCGGTTTTCCCAGGCGGTATCGATGATTTGCTGAAGTTGTTGCGACATGTTCGTTTTCGCAGGAGATGGATGGAATTGATCGGGATGGACGATTACCGTGCGAGAGCCCGGCAGAAATCGACGATGCGTTGCGCGCCCTCGACGCATTCGGGGGTGCCCGCGACGAGCGCGATCCGGATGAAATCGCGGCCCGGATTCGACCCGTGCGCATCGCGCGCCAGGTACGAGCCGGGCAGAACCGTCACATTATAGTCGGCGTACAGGCGGCGGGCGAACTCGGTGTCCGACAGCCCGGTGCGCGATACGTCGGCCCACAGGTAGAACGCGGCGTCGGGCAGCTTCACGTCGATCACGTCGGCGAGCATCGGCGTGACCGTATTGAACTTCTGCAGGTACAGCGCGCGGTTCTCGCGCACGTGCGCCTCGTCGTTCCACGCGGCGATGCTGGCGTGCTGCCACACCGGCGACAGCGCCGCGCCGTGGTACGTGCGGTACAGCAGGAATTTCTTCAGCAGCGCCGCGTCGCCGGCGACGAAGCCCGAGCGCATGCCCGGCACGTTCGAGCGCTTCGACAGGCTCGACAGCATCACGAGCCGCTCGAAGCCGCGGCCGAGGCGGTGCGCGGCCTCGAGGCCGCCGAGCGGCGGTGCCGCTTCGTCGAAATAGATTTCCGAATAACACTCGTCCGACGCGATCACGAAACCGTGGCGGTCGGACAGCGCGAACAGCTCGCGCCAGTCGTCGAGCGTCAGCACGGCGCCCGTCGGATTGCCCGGCGAGCACACGTACAGCAGCTGCGTGCGCGCCCAGACGTCGTCGGGCACGGCCGAGTAGTCGCACGCGAAGTTGCGGGCCGGGTCGCTGTTCGCGAAATAGGGTTCGGCACCGGCCAGCAGCGCCGCGCCTTCGTAAATTTGATAGAAGGGATTCGGACAGAGTACGATCGCCTTCTCGCCGTGCCCGGACGGGCGCGCGTCGATCACGGTCTGCGCGAGCGAGAACAGCGCCTCGCGCGACCCCGACACGGGCAGTACCTGCGTGGCCGGATCGATCGCCGGCAGCCCGTAGCGGCGCTCGAGCCAGTGCGCGATCGACGTGCGCAGCGCGTCCGAGCCGGCCGTGGCCGGGTACGACGCGAGGCCGTCGAGCGCGGCCACCACGGCGTCGCGGATCAGCGCCGGGGTCGGGTGCTTGGGCTCGCCGATGCCGAAGCTGATCGGTTTGAGGTCGCCGGAGGGCGTCACGTCCTTGAACAGGGCGCGCAGCTTTTCGAAGGGATAGGGCTGGAGCGAGTCGAGTCGAGGGTTCACGGGCGAAGCGGCCATCGCGGCCGGTTGGAGCGAAAGAAGCGGCGGGCGTGCCGCGCGGCTGCGAACGGGCGCCGACGGCGCGCGGGTCGCAACGAACGATTATAGCGTGACGGAATGCGGTCACGGCCGGCCGGAACCGCGGCCGGGCCGGTCGAATAAAGGGTATCGAACCAAATGAATAACGCGGTACGCGGCAGCCTGCCGACGCTGGCCATCCTGATCGGCGCGTCGGTATGGGGCCTGATCTGGTATCCGTTGCGGATCCTCGCATCGCTCGGCGTGACGGGCACGCTTGCAAGCGCGCTGACGAGCCTCGTCGCGTTCCTGTTCGTGATCGTCGCGCGGCACCGCACGATCGCGACGCTGCGCTGGCACTGGGTGCTGCCGGGCATCGCGGTGACGGCCGGCGTGACGAACCTCGGTTTCGTATGGGGCACGATCCACGGCGAGGTGCTGCGCGTGATGCTGCTGTTCTATCTGACCCCCGCATGGACCGCGATTTACGCGCACTTCCTGCTGCGCGAGCGGCTGACCTGGGCCGGCGCGGGGCTGGCGGCGCTGTCGATCGGCGGCGCGATGCTGATGCTGTGGTCGCCGAAGCTCGGCTTGCCGCTGCCGGCCAACCCGGCCGAATGGGCCGGTCTCGCGGCCGGGCTGAGTTTCGCGATGAGCAACGTGCTCGTGATCAAGGCGAGCCGCGAGCTGCCCGGGATGCGCGCGGAGATGCGCACCGCGACGCTGTTCGGCGGCGCGGCGGTATTCGGCGCGATCGCGTCGCTGTTCGAAGGGCTGCCGGCCGCGCCGGCGGGCGGCCAGCTCGGCGTCGCCGCGCTGATCGTCGCCGCGATCGGCGTGACGATGGCGGCGAACAACCTGCTCGTGCAATACGGCCTCGCGCGTGTGCCCGCGAACCGCGCGTCGATCATCATGCTGTTCGAGATCGTGATCACCGCGCTGTCGGCGTGGGTGTTCGCGAACGAGCTGCCGACCGCGCGCGAGTGGGCGGGCGGCGTGTGCATCGTGCTGGCGACGCTGCTGTCGAGCCGGGTCCATCGTGCCGCGCCGGCACCGCGCAAACCCGGCGACGGTCGGGACGGCGCACGTGCGATGGTATGATGGAAGCCGTTTGCGGGGCCCAACGCTGTATGCGCGCGGCCCCGCTTTTGAATTCCGGGGCGCGTCGCGCGCATGGGCCGTCCGGCCACGCGCAGCGCGGCCTCGTCCGTTTCACACCTTCTTCACATCCGATACCGCCGTGCGTCTGAGCTCGATCAAACTCGCTGGCTTCAAATCCTTCGTCGATCCCACGCATTTCCAGGTTCCGGGCCAGCTTGTCGGCGTGGTGGGCCCGAACGGGTGCGGCAAGTCCAACATCATCGACGCCGTGCGCTGGGTGCTCGGCGAGTCGCGCGCTTCCGAGCTGCGCGGCGAATCGATGCAGGACGTGATCTTCAACGGCTCGACCGCCCGCAAGCCCGGCAGCCGCGCAAGCGTCGAGCTGATCTTCGACAACTCCGACGGCCGCGCGGCCGGGCAGTGGGGCCAGTACGGCGAAATCGCCGTGAAGCGCGTGCTGACGCGCGACGGCACGTCGAGCTACTACATCAACAACCTGCCGGCCCGCCGCCGCGACATCCAGGACATCTTCCTCGGCACCGGCCTCGGGCCGCGTGCATACGCGATCATCGGGCAGGGCATGATCGCGCGGATCATCGAAGCGAAGCCGGAAGAGCTGCGCGTGTTCCTCGAGGAAGCCGCGGGCGTGTCGAAGTACAAGGAACGCCGCCGCGAAACCGAGAACCGCCTGCACGACACGCGCGAGAACCTGACGCGCGTCGAGGACATCGTCCGCGAACTCGGCGCGAACCTCGAGAAGCTCGAGGCGCAGGCCGTCGTCGCGACCAAGTACAAGGAACTCGTCGCCGACGGCGAGGAGAAGCAGCGCCTGTTGTGGCTGCTGCGCAAGAACGAGGCCGCCGGCGAGCAGCAGAAGCAGCAGCGCGCGATCGAGCAGGCGCAGATCGACCTCGAGGCGCAGACGGCGAAGCTGCGCGAGGTCGAGTCGCAGCTCGAGACGCTGCGCGTCGCGCATTACTCGGCGAGCGATGCGATGCAGGGCGCGCAGGGTGCGCTTTACGAAGCGAATGCCGAGGTGAGCCGCCTCGAAGCCGAGATCAAGTTCATCGTCGAATCGCGCAATCGCGTGCAGGCGCAGATCGCCGCGCTGAACGCGCAGCGTGAGCAATGGCGCGCGCAGGCCGAGAAGTCGCAGGACGAGCTCGAGGAAGCCGAAGAGGCGCGCGCGATGGCCGACGAGAAGGCCGCGCTCGCAGAGGACAACGCAGCAGCGAAGCACGACGCGCTGCCGGCGCTCGAGGCAAAGTGGCGCGACGCGCAGGCGCAGCTCAACGACGAGCGCGCGCGGATCGCGCAGACCGAACAGGCGCTGAAGCTCGAAGCCGCGCACCAGCGCAACGCCGACCAGCAGCTCCAGCAGCTTCAGCAGCGCCATGAGCGCCTGAAGAGCGAAGCAGGCGGGCTCGATGCGCCGGACGAGGCGCAGCTCGAAGAGCTGCGCATGCAGCTCGCCGAGCAGGAGGAAATCCTCGCCGAAGCGCAGGCGCGTCTCGCCGACGCGCAGGAAACGGTGCCGCGCCTCGACGGCGAACGCCGCGCCGCGCAGGAGCGCGTGCAGGCCGAAGGTGCGCAGATCCACCAGCTCGAGGCACGCCTCGCCGCGCTGAAACAGCTTCAGGAAAACGTGCAGACCGAAGGCAAGGTGCAGCCGTGGCTCGACAAGCACGAGCTCGGCGCGCTGCCTCGCCTGTGGAAGAAGCTGCACGTCGAAGCGGGCTGGGAAGCGGCGCTCGAAGCCGTGCTGCGCGAGCGCCTCGCCGCGCTCGAAGTGTCGAATCTCGACTGGGTCAAGGCGTTCGCCACCGATGCGCCGCCCGCGAAGCTCGCGTTCTACGCGCCGCCCGCGGCCGGTGAGCCGCCTGCGGCGGTGGCCGGGCTGCGTCCGGTGCTGTCGCTCGTGCGCATCGACGACGCGGGCATTCGCGCGGTGCTGAACGACTGGCTCGGCAACGTCTATGTCGCCGACGACGTCGCACAGGCGCTTGCGACGCGCACGCAACTGCCGGCAGGCGGTGCATTCGTCGTCAAGGCCGGCCATATCGTCACGCGCGTCGGTGTGCAGTTGTACGCGGCCGATTCGGAGCAGGCCGGGATGCTGGCCCGCCAGCAGGAAATCGAGAACCTGACGCGCCAGGTGCGTGCGCAGGCACTGCTCGCCGACGAGGCGCGCACGGCCGCCGTGCGCGCGGAAGCCGCGCATACGCAGGCCACGCAGGCGCTCGGCGACGTGCGCGCGCAGGCCGAGCGTGCGACGCAGCGTGTGCATGCGCTGCAGATGGACGTACTGAAGCTCGCGCAGGCACACGAGCGCTATACGCAGCGCAGCACGCAGATCCGCGAGGAACTCGAGGAAATCGGCGCGCAGATCGAAGAGCATCGCGCGCTGCGCGCGGAGTCGGAAGCGAATTTCGAACGCTTCGACGGCGAACTCGCGGAGCTGCAGGCACGCTTCGAGGACAACCAGCTCGCATTCGAATCGCTCGACGAATCGCTGACGCATGCGCGTCAGGAAGCGCGTGACCTGGAGCGCGGCGCTAACGACGCGCGCTTCGCCGCACGCAACGCGGTGACCCGGATCGACGAGCTCAAGCGCAGCATCCAGGTTGCGCACGAGCAGAGCGAGCGGGTCGCCGCGTCGCTGGAAGACGCGCGTGCCGAGCTCGAGACGATCAACGAGCAGACCGCGCACACCGGCCTGCAGGACGCGCTCGAGATTCGCGCGGTGAAGGAAGAAGCGCTGCAGGCCGCACGGATCGAGCTGGACGACCTGACCGCGAAGCTGCGCGCGTCGGACGAGCAGCGTCTCGTCGCCGAGCGCTCGCTGCAGCCGCTGCGTGACCGCATCACCGAGCTGCAGCTGAAGGAGCAGGCCGCGCGTCTGTCCGTCGAGCAGTTCGCCGAGCAGCTCGCGACGGCCGAGGTCGACGAGGCCGCGCTGAGCGAGAAGCTGACGCCGGATCTGAAGCCGTCGTACCTGCAGGGCGAGGTCACCCGGCTCAACAATGCGATCAACGCGCTCGGCCCGGTGAACATGGCCGCGCTCGACGAGCTGAAGGCCGCGAGCGAGCGCAAGGTGTTCCTCGACGCGCAGTCGGCCGACCTGATCGACGCGATCACGACGCTCGAGGACGCGATCCACAAGATCGACCAGGAAACCCGCACGCTGCTGCAGGGTACCTTCGACGAGGTCAACCGCCACTTCAGCGACCTGTTCCCGCGCCTGTTCGGCGGCGGCCAGGCGAAGCTGATCATGACGGGCGACGAGATCCTCGATGCCGGCGTGCAGGTGATGGCGCAGCCGCCCGGCAAGAAGAACGCGACGATTCACCTGCTGTCGGGCGGCGAGAAAGCGCTGACCGCGACCGCGCTGGTGTTCGCGATGTTCCAGTTGAACCCGGCGCCGTTCTGTCTGCTCGACGAGGTCGACGCGCCGCTCGACGACGCGAACACCGAACGTTTCGCGAATCTCGTGCGCGCGATGTCCGACAAGACCCAGTTCCTGTTCATCTCGCACAACAAGATCGCGATGGAGATGGCGCAGCAACTGATCGGCGTGACGATGCAGGAGCAGGGCGTGTCGCGGATCGTTGCGGTGGACATGGAAACCGCAGCGGGTTTTGCCCAGAATTGACGTTTGACGAAACCGGATCGCGTTCGCGCGGCGCATGGGCGCCCGTTCGCGGTCCCGACGAAAAAGAATTGCTGATGGAGCGTGCATGGACGAGTTGACACTCGGTTTGATCGGCGCGGGCGCCGTCGTGGTGGGCGGCGTCGTGGTCTACAACGCATGGCAGGGCGCGAAGGTGCGACGCAGGATGCCGCGCCCGATGCCGGAGGAAGCGGCCGAGGCGATGAACCGCCCCGAGCGCGACGAAGAGTTGCCGTTCATCGAACCGGTGCGTCAGCCGGTGCGCCGCGAGCCCGCGGCACCGGTCGCCGCGGCTGCCGCGCCGGTCGAAGCCGCGCGCGTCGAACCGACGTTCGGCGGGGCCGCCGTGGGTGGGGCGGCGCCTGCGGACATGCCGGCCGATCTGCAGGCCGAGGCGACCGGCGCCGACCTGCCGTCCGAGTCGGCCGAACCGGCCGCCGGTGAGGAAGCGGTGCCTGCCGCCGCGCACGAACCGGCCGAGTCGTCCGAACCCGTGCTGCCGGCGGCGACGACGATCTCGTCGACGCCGCCCGCGATCGTTGACCGCCGGATCGACTGCATCGTGCCGATCCGCCTCGCCGGGCCGCTGCCGGGCGACAAGATCCTGCCGGCCGCGCAGCGGCTGCGTCGTGCGGGCAGCAAGCCCGTGCACATCGAGGGCAAGCCGGAAGGCGGTCAGTGGGAGCTGCTGCAGAACGGCGTGCGCTACGAAGAGTTGCGCGCGGCCGCGCAGCTCGCGAACCGCAGTGGCGCGCTGAACGAGCTCGAATTCTCCGAATTCGTGACCGGCGTCCAGCAGTTCGCCGACACGATCGACGGTGCACCGGAATTCCCGGACATGATGGAGACGGTGGCGATGGCGCGCGAACTCGACGCCTTTGCCGCGCAGTGCGATGCGCAACTGTCGATCAACGTGATGTCGGACGGCGCGCCGTGGTCGGCGAACTACGTGCAGGCAGTCGCGTCGCAGGACGGGCTGCTGCTGTCGCGCGACGGCACGCGTTTCGTGAAACTCGACGCGAAGCAGAACCCCGTGTTCATGCTGCAGTTCGGCGACACGAACTTCCTGCGCGACGATCTCACGTACAAGGGCGGCAACATGATCACGCTGGTGCTCGACGTGCCGGTCGCGGAAGAGGACATCCTGCCGTTCCGGCTGATGTGCGATTACGCGAAGTCGCTGTCCGAGCGGATCGGCGCGCGGGTCGTCGACGATTCCCGCCGGCCGCTGCCGGAGTCGACGCTGCTGGCGATCGAGCAGCAGTTGATGAAGCTATACGCGAAGCTCGAGGAAGCCGGCATCCCGGCCGGTTCGCCGGTCACGCGCCGCCTCTTCAGCCAGTAACGCGACGTCGCGGGCGACGGGCTTCGGCGCCGTCGTCCGTCGTGGCAGCGTACGCGTTTCGTGTGCGCTGCAGCACGCTGATCCGGCGCGCATTGCACGCCCCGCCGCGGCGTCAAACTGAGATAATCGGGCATCCGATTTTCTCAGAACGAATCTGCCGCCAGCATGGCCCGAACCCAAGCCGAACCGCCAGCCAGCCAGCCCGACGCGCGCGCCGCGTGGCTGCGCGACCAACTCGAGCGGGCGAACTACGCCTATTACGTACTCGACCAGCCGGATCTGCCCGACGCCGAATACGACCGGCTGTTCCGCGAGCTGCAGCAGCTCGAAACCGACCATCCCGAACTCGTGACACCCGATTCGCCGACGCAGCGCGTCGGCGGCGAAGCGGCCGGCGGCTTCACGCCGGTCGTCCACGACGCGCCGATGCTGTCGCTGAACAACGGCTTCGCCGACGAGGACATCGTCGCGTTCGACAAGCGCGTCGCCGACGCGCTCGACAAGACGACCGATCTCGCCGGCTCGGTGACGGAGCCCGTCGAATACGCGTGCGAACTGAAGTTCGACGGGCTCGCGATCTCGCTGCGCTATGAGCACGGCGTGTTCGTGCAGGCGTCGACGCGCGGCGACGGCACGACGGGCGAGGACGTGACCGAAAACGTGCGCACGATCCGCTCGATCCCGCTGAAGCTGAAGGGCAAGAACGTGCCGGCCGTGCTCGACGTGCGCGGCGAGGTGCTGATGTTCAAGCGCGATTTCGCACGCCTGAACGAACGCCAGCGCGCGGCCGGGCAGCGCGAATTCGCGAACCCGCGCAATGCGGCGGCCGGCAGCCTGCGCCAGCTCGACTCGAAGATCACCGCGCAGCGTCCGCTGTCGTTCTTCTCGTACGGAATCGGCGTGCTCGACGGGATGCCGATGCCCGACACGCACAGCGCGCTGCTCGACTGGTACGAAGCGCTCGGCCTGCCCGTGAATCGCGAGCGGGCGGTCGTGCACGGTGTTGACGGGTTGCTCGGCTTCTTCCGCAAGATCGGCGAGAAGCGCGAGTCGCTGCCGTACGACATCGACGGCGTCGTCTACAAGGTCAACCGGCGCGACGAGCAGGAGCGCCTCGGCTTCGTGTCGCGCGCGCCGCGCTTCGCGCTCGCGCACAAGTTCCCCGCACAGGAAGCGCTGACGAAGCTCGTCGCGATCGACGTGCAGGTCGGCCGCACGGGCGCGATCACGCCGGTCGCGCGCCTCGAGCCGGTGTTCGTCGGCGGCGCGACCGTGACCAACGCGACGCTGCACAACGAGGACGAGGTGCGTCGCAAGGACATCCGGATCGGCGATACCGTGATCGTGCGCCGCGCGGGCGACGTGATCCCCGAAGTGGTCGGCGCGCTGCTCGACCGACGCCCGGGCGATGCGGCCGAATTCGTGATGCCGACCGAATGCCCGGTGTGCGGCTCGAAGATCGAGCGGCTGCCGGACGAGGCGATCGCGCGCTGCACGGGCGGCCTGTTCTGCCCGGCGCAGCGCAAGCAGGCGCTGTGGCACTTCGCGCAGCGCCGCGCGCTCGACATCGACGGGCTCGGCGAGAAGATCATCGACCAGCTCGTCGAGCTGAATCTCGTGCGCACGCCGGCCGACCTGTTCAATCTCGGCTTCGCGACGCTCGCCGAGCTCGACCGGTTCGCCGAGAAGTCCGCACAGAATCTGCTCGACTCGCTCGAGAAGGCGAAGCACACGACGCTCGCGCGCTTCATCTACGGGCTCGGCATCCGTCATGTCGGCGAATCGACCGCGAAGGATCTCGCGAAGCATTTCGGCTCGCTGACGCCGATCATGGATGCATCGATCGACGAACTGCTCGAAGTCAACGACGTCGGGCCGATCGTCGCCGAGTCGCTCCACCAGTTCTTCGCGGAAGAGCACAACCGGACCGTGATCGAGCAGTTGCGTGCGCCGGGCAAGGTCACGTGGCCTGAAGGGCCGCCCGCGCCGAAGGCGCCGCAGGGCGTGCTGGCCGGCAAGACCGTCGTGCTGACGGGCACGCTGCCGACCCTCACGCGCGATGCGGCGAAGGAGATGCTTGAAGCGGCGGGCGCAAAAGTTGCGGGCTCGGTATCGAAGAAGACGGATTACGTGGTCGCGGGCGCCGAAGCCGGCAGCAAGCTCGCGAAGGCCGAGGAACTCGGCATCCCCGTGCTGGACGAAGACGGACTGCACCAACTCCTGGAGGGCAATACGCCATGATTCGCGAGATCCTGAAGATGGGCGATCCGCGCCTGCTCGAAATCGCCAAACCGGTCGAGCGGTTCGATACACCCGAGCTGCACGAGATCGTCGCGGACATGTTCGAGACGATGCACCATGCGAACGGCGCCGGGCTGGCCGCGCCGCAGATCGGCATCGGGCTGCAGATCATCATCTTCGGCTTCGGCAACAACAACCGCTACCCGGATGCGCCGCCGGTGCCCGAGACCGTGCTGATCAACCCGAAGATCGAGTACATGCCGCCGGACATGGAGGAGGGCTGGGAAGGCTGCCTGTCGGTGCCGGGCATGCGCGGCGTCGTCAGCCGCTACGCGAAGGTGCGCTACAGCGGCTTCGACCAGTTCGGCGCGAAGATCGATCGCGTCGCCGACGGTTTTCACGCGCGCGTGGTCCAGCATGAATACGACCACCTGATCGGCAAGCTGTATCCGATGCGGATCACCGACTTCACGCGCTTCGGCTTCACCGAGGTATTGTTCCCGGGGCTCGATCCGGCGGCAGACGACTGATCGGCGCGCGGGGCGGCCAGCCGGCGTGCTGCCGGCACCCTTTTCGCGATGTTCGACGGCAACAAAAAACCCGCTTGCGCGGGTTTTTTGTTGCGTGGTGCACGTTGCGTGCCCGTGGTCAGAACGTCTCGTCGGCCGACAGATAGCGCCATTGCCCCTGCGGCAGCGCACCCAGCATCACGCGGCCCATCCGCACGCGCTTGAGGCCGACCACGTCGAGACCGACCAGTTCGCACATGCGGCGGATCTGGCGCTTCTTGCCTTCGCGCAGCACGAAGCGAAGTTGCTCGCCGTTCTGCCAGCTCACCATCGCGGGCTTCAATGCGACGCCGTCGAGTTCGAGGCCGTGGCGCAGCTTCGCGAGCGATTCCGCGGGGAAGTGCTGGTCGATGTCGATGAGCCGTTCGCCGAAGCGCACGCGCACCAGGTACTCCTTGTCGATGTCCGACTGCTCGCCGATCAGCTGCTTCGCGATCCGGCCGTTCTGCGTCAGCACGAGCAGGCCGGTCGAATCGATGTCGAGCCGGCCGGCCGGCGCGAGCGCGTGCAGGTGCTGCGGCGAGAAGCGCAGCGGCGAATGATCGCCGCTCCAGTGGTTCCCGCGCGTGATCAGCACGGCCGCGGGCTCGTAGCCGTCTTCCGCCTGACCCGATACATAGCCGACCGGCTTGTGCAGCAGGATCGTCACCTGCGCGGCCTGCGCGGCGCTCGCGCGCTCGTCGATCTCGATTTTCTGGTCGGCGCGCACCTTGGTGCCGAGCGTGTCGATGCGTTCGCCGTCGACGAGCACCCAGCCCTTTTCGATCCATTCGTCGGCTTCGCGGCGCGAGCACATGCCGAGCTCGGACATCCGCTTCGACAGGCGCATCAGGCCCGTTTCGTCACCGTAATCGGTGTCGGCAGCCTGGCGCTTGACGGGTTGCGCGGTCTTCAGGCCCGCGCCGGACGTGCGGCGTTCGCCGTCGCGTGCAGGGCGAGCCGGGCGGTCGCCGAAGCTCCGCTTCGCGCCTTCGCCGGCCGCCTTGTCGCGATAGGGCGTGCGCTTGGCGTCGTCGGCGCCTGCGCGGCGCGGTCGGGCATCGTCGTCGCTGCGACGGGGCGGGCGGTCGGACGACGTACGGCGGTCGCCGAAGCTGCGCTTCGCGCCTTCGCCGGCTGCCTTGTCGCGATAGGGCGCGCGCTTGGCGTCGTCAGCGCCTGCGCGGCGCGGTCGGGCATCGTCGTCGCTGCGACGGGGCGGGCGGTCGGACGACGTACGGCGATCGCCGAAGCTGCGTTTCGCACCTTCGCCGGCTGCCTTGTCGCGATAGGGGGTGCGCTTGGCGTCGTCGGCGCCTGCGCGGCGCGGCCGTGCATCGTCGTCGCTGCGACGGGGCGGGCGGTCCGAAGGCGTACGGCGGTCGCCGAAGCTGCGCTTCGCGCCTTCGCCGGCTGCCTTGTCGCGATAGGGCGCGCGCTTGGCGTCGTCGGCGCCTGTGCGGCGCGGCCGTGCATCGTCGTCGCTGCGACGGGGCGGGCGATCGGACGATGAGCGACGGTCGTCGAAACTGCGCTTGGCGCCTGCGCTGGTTGCATTGTCACGATAGGGCGCACGCGCGCCGCCTTCGGCGCCCGCGCGGCGCGGCCGCGCATCGGCGTCGCTGCGACGAGCCGGGCGCGAGTCGGGCTTGCCGTCAGCGCTGCGATAGCCGCGTTCGGTACCGCCGTCGCGCGGCGCACGCTTGGCCGTTGCGCGATCCGCGCCCGGGCGCTCGGCGCCCGCGGCACCGCGTGGCTTGAACGTGCGTTCGCCGGCGGCTGCCGGGCCCGACGCCTTCTTCGGGCGGGCCGGCTTGTCTGCCGCGGGCGGCGCAGCGGGGCGCACCGCCTTGCGGGCGACGAGGCTGCCGGAGCGGACAGGTGCGCGAGTCGGCGACGCCGGCCGCGGATTCTTGACGGTCAATTTGGTGCGCATAAACGCTGGGATTCATTCAGACTGCGATCGCACGCAGCAATTCGGTTTCGAGCTGGATCTGCAGGCGGTTGTCGGACAAGCCGGCGCCCGCGAGCAGGAAGATGTCCTCGACGCGTTCGCCGAGCGTATTGATCCGCGCCGCATGGACGCCGATCCGATGCTCGGCGAGTACGCGCGCGATCGAATAGAGAAGGCCCGGCCGGTCGTTGGCGGACACGGACAGGATGTAGTACTGGCCGCGCTCGTCGGCCCGCAGGTCGACGCGCGGCGTGATCGGAAAGGTTCGGGACAGCCTCGACAGGCGGCCCTTGGACGGCTCCGGCAGCGGTCCGGTTTCGGCGAGCCGCGTCGCGAGCTGCTGTTCGACGAGATTCGCGATGTCGCGGTACCGCACGTCGCGTTCGGTCTGCGTGACGATGAAGTTGTCGAGCGCATAGCCGTGCCGCGTCGTGCTGACGCGCGCGTCGAGCACCGACAGCCCGTTGCGGTCGAAATACGCGCAGATGCCCGCGAACAGGTCGGGGCGGTCCTTCACGTACACGAGCACCTGCAGCGCATCGCCGATCGGCGACGGCCGCGCGCGGACGATCGCGGTTTCGGCGTTCACGTGCCGGTACAGCACACGCGTCTGCCAGGCGATGTCGGCCGCATCGTGACGCAGGAAGAAGCCCACGTCGAGCTGGTCCCACAGCGCGCGGTGCGCGTCGTCGGGCACGGTCTCGAGGCGCAGCAGCGCGAGCGCCTGTTCCTGCCGCGACTTCAGCTCCGAATGCGCGTCGGGGTTCGCGCCGCCGAGCACCGCGAGCGTGATGCGGTACAGATCCTCGAGCAGCTTGCCCTTCCACGTGTTCCACACCTTCGGGCTCGTGCCGCGGATATCGGCGACGGTCAGCAGGTAAAGCGCGGTGAGGCGCCGTTCGTTGCCGACGAGTTCGGCGAAGCGCTTGATGACTTCGGGATCGCTCGTGTCCTGCTTCTGCGCGACCTGGCTCATCGTCAGATGATGCTGGACGAGCCATACGATCAGCGCCGCGTCGTCGCCGGCGATCCGGTGTTCGCGGCAGAAGCGCCGCGCGTCGGCCATCCCGAGCGTCGAGTGGTCGCCGCCGCGGCCCTTCGCGATGTCGTGGAACAGCGCCGCGACATACAGCACCCACGGACGGTCGAAGTTGCCGATCAACTGGCTGCAGAACGGGTATTCGTGCGCATGCTCGGCGACCGCGAAGCGGCGGATGTTGCGCAACACCATCAGGATGTGCTGGTCGACCGTGTACACGTGGTACAGGTCGTGCTGCATCTGGCCGACGATGCGGCGGAAGTTCAGCAGATAGCGGCCGAGCACGCTCGTCTGGTTCATCAGCCGGAACGCGTGCGTGATCCCTTCGGGCTGTTGCAGGATCCGCATGAACGTGTGGCGGTTCTGCGGATCGCGGCGCCACGCGTTGTTCATGATTTCGCGCGAGTTGTACAGCGCGCGCAGCGTGCGCGCGGACAGGCCCTTCACGCCGCGGGTCGTTTCGTACAGCAGGAACGCTTCGAGGATTGCATCGGGATGGCGTTCGAACACGCCGTCGTCGACGATCTCGAGCATCCCCTGCTTCTCGACGAAGCGGTCGGGCGACAGCACGCGCGTGATGCCGCTCGTCGCGGGGAAGAGCTGCGCCTCGATGTTCTGGATCAGGATCGTCGCGAGCTGCGTGACGGCTTTCGCGGCCCAGTAATAGCGGCGCATCAGTTGCTCGCTCGCGCGCTTGGCCTGCGTCGGCTGGTAGCCGAAGCTCTCGGCGGCCTGCGTCTGCAGGTCGAAGACGAGCATGTCCTGGCGGCGGCCGGCGATCACGTGCAGCCGCGCGCGGAGCGTCTTCAGGAAGCCTTCGTTGCGGCGCAGCTCACGCGCTTCGCGATCGGTGATGAGGCCGCGCGTGTCGAGCTCGCGCCAGCTGCTGCCGAAACCCGCTGCGCGTGCGATCCACAGGATCGTCTGCAGGTCGCGCAGCCCGCCGGGGCTTTCCTTCACGTTCGGCTCGAGGCTGTACGGCGTGTCCTGGAACTTCGCGTGTCGCTGGCGCATCTCGAGCACTTTCGCGGTGAAGAACGCGCGGGCGTCGAGCGCCTCGTGGTAGCGCACCGTGAAGCGCTCGAACAGCGCGGTGCTGCCGACGATGCGGCGCGCTTCCAGCAGCGAGGTTTGCACCGTGACGTCCTGCGATGCCTCCTCGATGCACTGCGCGACCGTGCGCACGCTGCTGCCGATCTCGAGGCCGAGATCCCATGCCATCCCGATGAAACGCTCGATGCGCGGGTCGAGTGCCGGGTCGTGCGCGTCAGGCAGCAGTACGAGGATGTCGACGTCGGAATAAGGGGCGAGCTCGCCGCGCCCGTAGCCGCCGACGGCGATGAGCGCAAGCGTCGCCGGCAGCCCGCAATCGTCCCACACGCGCTTCAGTGCGTCGTCGGTGAGTTTCGACTGCGCGTGCATCAGCGACGCGACGTTCGTCGCGCGGCGAAAGCGCTCGAGCAGGTCGGCTTTGGCGGCCTTGAATTCGGCGCGCCGCGACAGCGCGTCGGGCGAGGGGGCGGCGTGAGCGCTCATGGGCGGCCGTTCATGTGGGGGGCGGGGCGGGCTGGCGCGACGGCGCTCAGACTGCGGCGGCCGGTTGCGCGAACACGGGGCGCGCCGGCGTGCCGGCCGACACGGTCAGCACTTCGTAGCCGGTTTCGGTGACGAGCACGGTGTGCTCCCACTGCGCGGACAGACTGCGGTCGCGCGTCTTGACCGTCCACTGGTCGGGCATCGTGCGGATGTCGCGCTTGCCGGCGTTGATCATCGGCTCGATCGTAAAGATCATCCCGGGCTTCAGCTCGATGCCCGTGCCCGGACGGCCGTAGTGGACGACCTGCGGATCTTCGTGGAACACCGTGCCGATGCCGTGGCCGCAGTACTCGCGCACGACGCTGTAACCCTGCGCTTCCGCGTGCTTCTGGATCGCGTGGCCGATGTCGCCGAGGTGCGCGCCGGGCTTGACCTGGTCGATGCCGAGCCACATGCACTCGTAGGTGGTCTGCACGAGGCGTTTCGCGAGGATCGAGCCCTCGCCGACGATGAACATCCGGCTCGTGTCGCCGAAGTAGCCGTTCTTGATCACGGTGATGTCGATGTTCAGCGCGTCGCCGTTCTTGATCACCTTCTCGCCGGGAATGCCGTGGCAGATCACGTCGTTGACCGAAATGCAGGTGGCCTTCGGGTACGGCGGATAGCCGGGCGGCTGGTAGTTCAGCGGCGCGGGGATCGTGCCCTGTTCGTTGAGCATGAACTCGTGGCAGAGGCGATCGAGTTCGGCGGTCGTGATGCCCGCGACGACGTGCGGCGTGATGAAGTCGAGCACTTCGCTCGCGAGACGGCAGGCGACGCGCATCTCGGCGATATCGTGTTCGTTTTTGAGCGTAATAGTCATCGAGGTATGCCTGGAATGCGGTGAATTGATGGATTATCGCACCTTATGGCGGGCGTCGCAGCCCCTGCCGGCCGTGCCGATGCGGGTTTTCGCGGATTGTCCGGCCGGCTGCCGCGCGGCAAGCGAAAGTAGCGAGCGACTTGAGAGCCGACAAGTCGGCGTGCTATACTCTTTGGCTAAGTCGATATCCAAATGCCGAGTTTGCCCCATGTTGGGGCGGCATCGCGGTGACAGGCTTACGGCACGGGCGTTTTGCACGTGCCGAATCGCAAGCCGGCGCAACCAGGGTGCCGGCCGCGCGGAATTCGTTGCCTTTTGGGGCAGGTTCGCGCGGCGGTACGGCGGCCGGCTTAAGACCCAACCCTCGTGGAGAATTCACATGGCAGTTACGATGCGCCAAATGCTGGAAGCGGGTGTCCACTTCGGTCACCAGACGCGCTTCTGGAACCCGAAGATGGCACCGTTCATTTTCGGTCACCGCAACAAGATTCACATCATCAACCTCGAAAAGACGCTGCCGATGTTCACGGACGCACAGAAGTACGTGCGTCAGCTGGCAGCGAACCGCGGCACGATCCTGTTCGTCGGCACGAAGCGCCAGTCGCGCGACACGATCGCCCAGGAAGCGCAGCGCGCGGGCATGCCGTACGTCAACGCACGCTGGCTCGGCGGCATGATGACCAACTTCAAGACGCTGAAGGTGTCGATCAAGCGCCTGAAGGACATGGAAGCGGCCGTCGAATCGGGCGAAACCGAGAAGATGAGCAAGAAGGAAGCGCTGCTGTTCGAACGTGAAATCGCCAAGCTGCAGAAGTCGATCGGCGGCGTGAAGGACATGGGCGGCATTCCGGACGCAATCTTCGTCGTCGACGTCGGCTACCACAAGATTGCCGTCACCGAAGCGAACAAGCTGGGCGTGCCGGTCATCGCCGTGGTCGATACGAACCACTCGCCGGAAGGTGTGGACTACGTGATCCCGGGCAACGACGACTCGAGCAAGGCAGTCGCGCTGTACGCGGAAGGCGTGGCCGACGCGATCCTGGAAGGCCGTGCGAACGCGGTCAACGAAGTGGTCCAGGCGGCGCGTGGCGACGACGAGTACGTCGAGGAAAACGCGTAACTGGCCCCGAGCCGGCGCAAAAAGGGGGCTCTCAACAGGCCCCCTTTTTTTAAGCTTGTGCGCCGGACCTGATCGCGCCGAATCGGCGCGGGTCCGGAAACGAATCTCGGCCGTTCGCGTCCAAGCGGGCGGCGTTGTGAATACAGACTCAAGGAGCGAATGATGGCGGCAATTACCGCAAGCATGGTGGCAGAACTGCGCGCAAAGACCGACGCACCGATGATGGAGTGCAAGAAGGCGCTGACGGAAGCCGACGGCGATCTGGCCAAGGCTGAAGAGCTGCTGCGCGTCAAGCTCGGCAACAAGGCGAGCAAGGCGGCATCGCGCGTGACGGCCGAAGGCGTCGTCGCATCGTTCGTCGGCGGCAACGCAGGCGCGCTGGTCGAACTGAACTGCGAAACCGACTTCGTCGCGAAGAACGACGACTTCCTCGCATTCTCGAAGACGGTCGCCGAACTCGTCGCGACGCAGAACCCGGCCGACGTGGCCGCGCTGTCGGCACTGCCGCTCGAGGGCTCGACGGTCGACGCAGTGCGCCTGGCACTGATCGGCAAGATCGGCGAGAACGTGTCGATCCGCCGTTTCGTCCGCTTCGAAACCGCGAACAAGATCGCAACGTACCTGCACGGCGCACGCATCGGCGTGATCGTCGAGTACACGGGTGCGCAAGAGCAGGTCGGCAAGGACGTCGCGATGCACATCGCGGCAATGAAGCCGGTCGCGCTGTCGTCGGCCGACGTGCCGGCCGAGCTGATCGAGACGGAACGCCGCGTGGCCGAGCAGAAGGCTGCGGAATCGGGCAAGCCGGCCGAGATCGTCGCGAAGATGGTCGACGGTAGCGTCCAGAAGTACCTGAAGGAAGTGTCGCTGCTGAACCAGACGTTCGTGAAGAACGACAAGCAGACGATCGAGCAGATGCTGAAGGCAGCGGATTCCGCCGTGCAGAAATTCGCGCTGTTCGTCGTCGGCGAAGGCATCGAGAAGCGCCAGGACGACTTCGCCGCCGAAGTGGCCGCGCAAGTCGCAGCAGCAAAGCAGCAGTAAGCAGTCAGGCAGTACCCGCGGCGGGCGTCCGCTCCGCCGCGGCCGGCGCCGCCGCCGGCTGGCCGGGAACCCCGGTCCGGCCGTCGGCGCTTGCCCGAATCAGTATTTCGCCCCTACAGTTCGTGGTTGTCATCCTCTCGTCGCTCGGAAGCCCCTATGTCCAATGCCTATAAACGCGTCCTCCTCAAACTCTCCGGCGAAGCGCTGATGGGCGATGATGCCTTTGGCATCAATCGCGCGACGATCGAACGGATGGTGGCCGATATCGCCGAAGTCGTGCGTCTCGGTACGCAGCTGGCGGTCGTGATCGGTGGCGGTAATATTTTCCGCGGTGTCGCGGGCGGCGCGGCCGGCATGGACCGCGCGACCGCCGACTACATGGGGATGCTCGCGACGATGATGAACGCGCTGGCGCTGCAGGACGCGATGCGCCACGCCGGCATCGAGGCGCGCGTGCAATCCGCGCTGCGGATGGACCAGGTCGTCGAGCCGTACATCCGTCCGCGCGCGATCCGCCAGCTCGAGGAAGGCCGCGTCGTGATCTTCGCGGCCGGCACCGGCAACCCGTTCTTCACGACGGACACCGCCGCGGCACTGCGCGGTTCGGAAGTGGGCGCCGAGGTCGTACTGAAGGCGACCAAGGTCGATGGCGTATATTCTGCCGATCCGAAGAAGGATCCGTCGGCTACGCGCTACACGACGATCAGCTTCGACGAGGCGATCAGCCGCAACCTGCAGGTGATGGACGCGACGGCGTTTGCGCTGTGCCGCGACCAGAAGCTGCCGATTCGCGTGTTTTCGATCAACAAGCCGGGCGCGCTCAAGCGCATCGTGCTGGGCGAGGACGAAGGTACGCTCGTCCACGTGTAAACTCCCGCGGATGCGGGTCATTGGCCGTGGCGCGCAAGATGCGCCGGGCAAGGCCCGCGTTCTTTGAAGGTTTGAAGGTTCGGAGGTTGAAATGAGTGTCGCTGATACCAAGAAGGGCGTCGAGCAAAAGATGCAGCGCTCGATCGAAGCGTTCAAGAACGATCTGGCAAAGATCCGTACGGGCCGTGCGCACACCGGTCTGCTCGATCACGTGCAGGTCGACTACTACGGGTCGATGGTGCCGATCTCGCAGGTCGCGAACCTGACGCTGGTCGACGCGCGCACGATCGGCGTGCAGCCGTGGGAAAAGAACATGGTCGCGAAGGTCGAGAAGGCCATTCGCGAAGCCGATCTGGGCCTGAACCCGGCAACGGCCGGCGACCTGATCCGCGTGCCGATGCCCGCGCTGACGGAAGAGCGCCGCCGCGAGCTGACGAAGGTCGTCAAGAGCGAAGGCGAAACGGCCAAGGTCGCGATCCGCAACCTGCGCCGCGACGCGAACGAAGCGCTCAAGAAGCTCGTGAAGGACAAGGAAATCTCGGAAGACGACGAGCGCCGCGCGAGCGACGACGTGCAGAAGCTGACCGACAAGCACGTTGCCGAAATCGACAAGCTCGTGCAGACCAAGGAAGCCGAGATCATGACGGTCTGACGACCGTCCTCGCGCGCCGCCTTCTTCCCGCATTACTGTCTCAACGGCCATGACCTATACCAGCTCTACCGTTCGCGTGCCTGACGTCGGCGTCGTGCCGCGTCACATCGCGATCATCATGGACGGCAACGGCCGTTGGGCAACCGAACGCCGCTTGCCGCGCGTCGCGGGACATACCCGCGGCGTCGATGCCGTGCGGGCGGTGGTCGAAGGCTGCGCGCGCGCCGGCGTCGAATACCTGACGCTGTTCGCGTTCAGTTCGGAAAACTGGCGCCGGCCGAACGACGAAGTGTCGTTCCTGATGCGGCTCTTCATCACCGCGCTCGAGCGCGAGGTGGGCAAGCTGCATGCGAACGGGATCCGCCTGCGTGTCGTTGGCGATCTCGACCGCTTCGAGCCGCGCATCCGCGAACTGATTCGCCGCGCCGAGACCAAGACGGCGCGCAACACCCGTCTTACGCTCACCATCGCTGCCAACTACGGCGGCCGGTGGGACATCCTGCAGGCGACGAAGAAGCTCGTCGAGCAGGCCGTGCGCGAGGGTCGCGAGGTCGAAGTGACCGAGGATGCATTCGCGCCGCACCTGGCGATGGCCTATGCGCCGGAGCCCGATCTCTTCATCCGCACCGGCGGCGAGCAGCGCGTCAGCAACTTCCTGCTGTGGCAGCTCGCGTACGCCGAATTCTATTTCACCGACAAATACTGGCCGGATTTCGACGGCGCGGCGCTGGCCGACGCGATGGCGTCGTATACCGAGCGTGAGCGCCGTTTCGGGCGCACGAGCGCGCAGCTCGAACCGCAATCGCAGAACGCCGACTCCCTTTCATGCTGAAAACCCGTGTGATCACGGCGATCGTGATGCTGGCAGTGCTGCTGCCGGTGACGCTGTTCGCGCCGCTGGCCGCGTTCGGCGCGCTGATCGGCGTCGTGCTCGTGTTCGCCGCATGGGAATGGGCGCGCCTGCTGAAGCTCGGCGGCGCCGGCCCGGTCGTTTATGCGGTCGTCGCGGCGCTCGCGCTGGCGGCCACCACGCCGCTCGGCATCGATGCGACTGCGTCCCGTCCCCTTTTCATGGCGGCCGGCGTGTTCTGGCTGCTGGTCGGCCCGTTCGCGCTGCGGCGCAAGCCCGAACTTGCAGGCGGCGTCTGGCGGCCGTTCCTGCTGGCGGCCGGGTTGATCGTGTTCGCGGCCTGCTGGCATGCGCTCGTCGCGGCGCGCGCGCAGGGCGTGCCGTTCGTGCTGTCGCTGCTTCTGGTCGTCTGGCTGGCCGATATCGGCGCATACTTCGCGGGCAAGGCCTTCGGAAAGCGTAAACTGGCCATTACGATCAGTCCCGGCAAGAGCTGGGAAGGCGCGATCGGCGGCTGGCTTGCGGTGATGGTCGTCGCCGGTATCGCGACGGCCGCGCATGCGTTCGAGCCGACCCTGTTTTCCGCATTCGCCGCGCGCTACGGAATGCCCGGTGCGTGGGCCGCGCTGACGCTGCTGGTCGCGTACAGCGTGATCGGCGACCTGTTCGAGTCGCTGCTGAAGCGACAGGCCGGTGTGAAGGATTCGAGCGGACTGCTGCCCGGCCATGGCGGCGTGCTCGACCGTGTCGACGCGCTGCTGCCGGTGCTGCCGCTCGCGATGCTGCTGCTTGGTTAAACCATTATCTCTGTTATGCAAAAACGTCTGACATTGCTCGGTTCCACGGGCTCAATCGGAGACAGCACGCTCGACGTGGTCGCGCGCCATCCCGAGCGCTTCTCGGTCTACGCGCTGACCGCGCACCGCAACGGCGACAAGCTCGTCGAGCAGTGCCTGCGCTTCGCGCCTGAAGTGGCGGTGGTCGGCGATGCCGCGACGGCCGCGCACGTCGAAGCGAAACTGCGCGCGGCGGGCAGCAAGACGACCGTGCTGCACGGGCCGCAGGCACTCGTCGACGTGTCGAGGAGCGACGGCTGCGACACGGTGGTCGCGGCGATCGTCGGCGCGGCAGGCCTGGCGCCGAGCCTCGCGGCCGCGCGTGCCGGCAAGCGGATTCTGCTCGCGAACAAGGAAGCGCTCGTGATGTCGGGCGCGATCTTCATGGACGCCGTGCGCGACCATGGCGCGATCCTGCTGCCGGTCGACAGCGAACACAACGCGATCTTCCAGTGCATGCCGCGCGATGCGGGCGAGCACGGCGGGGTCTCGAAGATCATCCTGACCGCGTCGGGCGGTCCGTTCCGCACGCGCGAGCCGGCCACGCTCGTCGACGTGACGCCGGACGAGGCGTGCAAGCACCCGAACTGGGTGATGGGCCGCAAGATCTCGGTCGATTCCGCGACGATGATGAACAAGGGTCTCGAGGTGATCGAGGCGCACTGGATCTTCGGGCTGCCGGGCGACCGGATCGACGTGCTGATCCATCCGCAGAGCGTGATCCATTCGCTCGTGTCGTACCGCGACGGCTCGGTGCTCGCGCAGCTCGGCAACCCCGACATGCGCACGCCGATCGCGCATGCGCTCGCGTTTCCCGATCGCGTCGATGCGGGCGTCGACCAGCTCGACCTCGCGCAGATCGCGCAGCTGTCGTTCGAGAAGCCCGATTACGCGCGCTTCCCGTGCCTCGCGCTCGCGCTGAAGGCACTTGAGGAAGGCGGCATCGCGAGCGCCGCATTGAACGCGGCGAACGAAGTTGCGGTCGAAGCGTTTCTCGAGCGCCGGATCGGCTTCATGGCGATCGCGGCGACGGTCGACGCAGTGCTCAACGCGCTGCCGAACCGTGCGCCCGACGGGCTCGACGACGTCCTGGCGGCGGATGCCGAGGCGCGCCGCCTCGCCGCCGCGATCATTGCAAAAGCGCCTGCGCCCCGCGTGGAGCGTACTGTCTGAATGGAGTGCTCATGAACGTGCTGGTCGAACTGATCGCGTTTGCAGTGGCGATCGGGGTGCTGGTCGTCGTGCATGAGTACGGACATTATCGCGTCGCGCGCTGGTGCGGCGTGAAGGTGCTGCGTTTCTCGATCGGCTTCGGCCAGCCCGTCGCGCGCTGGGTCAGCCGCAGGACGGGCACCGAGTGGACGCTGTCCGCGCTGCCGCTCGGCGGCTACGTGAAGATGCTCGACGAGCGCGATCCGGGCCCCGGCATCAAGCCGGAGGAGCTGGACCAGGCGTTCAACCGCCAGTCGGTCTACAAGCGCATCGCGATCGTCGCGGCCGGGCCGATTGCGAACTTCCTGTTGGCAATCGTGCTGTTCTCCGTCGTATTTGCGTCCGGCGTGACCGAGCCGGCCGCGATCGTCGCGCCGCCGGCCGCCGGCACGGTGGCGGCCCGCGCGGGCTTCGACGGCAGCGAGACGATCGTGTCGATCCGCAACGTGCGCGTAGGCGATGCGCAGGGCGGCGAGTCGGAGCCCGTGCGGTCGTGGTCGGACCTGCGCTGGAAGCTGCTGGCGGCCGCGTTCGATCATCGCGAGATCGTGCTCGGCGCGCGCGACGGCAGCGCGACGTTCGATTTCCGCGTCGACCTCCGCAACGTTCCCGAAAGTCAGCTCGACGACGATTTCATGACGTACCTGGGCTTCGAGGCCGGCGGCGGCACGCTGTCGGTCGCGTCGGTGCAGCCCGGCAGCGCGGCGGAGCAGGCGGGCCTGAAGGCCGGCGACAAGCTGGTCGCGCTCGACGGCAAGCCGATCGGCGGCGCGTCGCGCTTCATCGATTCCGTCAAGCACCATGCGGGCAAGGCGCTGGACCTGCGGATCGAGCGCGACGGCGCCGCGCAGACGGTATCGATCGTGCCGCAGATGCAGCGCGACGACGAATCGGGGCAGCAGGTCGGCCGGATCGGCGCGGCGCTGTCGATGCACGCGCCGTCCGTCGACGTGCGCTACGGGCCGATCGAGAGCCTGCGGCTCGGCGTGCGCCGCACGTGGGACATCTCCGTGTATTCGCTGCGGATGTTCGGGCGGATGATCACGGGCAATGCGTCGCTGAAGAACCTGTCCGGCCCCGTGACGATCGCCGACTACGCGGGCAAGAGCGCACGGCTCGGTCCGTCAGCGTTCCTGTCGTTCCTCGCCCTTGTCAGCATTAGCCTTGGCGTCCTGAACTTGTTGCCGATTCCCGTTTTGGACGGGGGGCATCTGTTATATTATGCGGTTGAAGCCGCGACCGGGAAAGCCGTCTCGGAGCGCTGGCAACTGATTCTGCAAAGAGCCGGGTTGATCTGCATCGTCGCGTTGTCGGCGATCGCGCTGTTCAACGATCTGGCTCGGCTAATCCATTTCTGAAGCGTCAGGCGGCCGCCGCTGGGCAGTCGCCCGATTTGATGCAGCTTAAATATTGGGGATGCATGTTGTTCAAACCTCATCGCTTTGTACCTAAGACAGTTGCAGCGGCCGCGCTCGCCGCGCACGGCCTCGCGGCGCATGCAGCGGCACCGTTCGTGGTGCAAGACATCAAGATCGAGGGGCTGCAGCGCGTCGAAGCGGGTTCGGTGTTCGCCTATCTGCCGATCAAGCAGGGCGATACCTTCACGGACGACAAGGCATCCGAAGCAATCCGCGCGCTGTACGCGACGGGCTTCTTCAACGACGTGCGCATCGCCACGCAGGGCAACGTCGTGATCGTGCAGGTGCAGGAGCGTCCGGCGATCGCGTCGATCGACTTCACCGGCACGAAGGAATTCGACAAGGACAACCTGACGAAGGCGCTGCGCGCCGTCGGTCTCGCCGACGGCCGCTACTACGACAAGGCGCTCGTCGACAAGGCGGAGCAGGAGCTCAAGCGCCAGTACCTGACGCGCGGCTTCTACGCGGCCGAAGTCAAGACGACGGTCACGCCGGTCGACGCGAACCGCGTGTCGATCCTGTTCGCGGTCGCCGAAGGCCCGAGCGCGAAGATCCGCCAGATCAACTTCATCGGCAACAAGGCGTTCAAGACGAGCACGCTGCGCGACGAGATGCAGCTGTCGACGCCGAACTGGTTCTCCTGGTACACGAAGAACGACCTGTACTCGAAGGAAAAGCTGACGGGCGACCTCGAGGCCGTGCGCTCGTACTACCTGAACCGCGGCTACCTCGAGTTCAACATCGAGTCGACCCAGGTGTCGATCTCGCCCGACAAGAAGGACATGTACCTGACGGTCACGCTGCACGAAGGCGAGCCGTATACGGTGTCGGGCATCAAGCTGTCGGGTAACCTGCTCGATCGCGAGGCCGAACTCAACAAGCTGATCAAGATCAAGCCGGGCGACCGCTTCTCGGCCGAAAAGCTGCAGCAGACCACCAAGTCGATCGTCGACAAGCTCGGTGAATACGGCTACGCATTCGCGGCCGTCAACGCGCAGCCGGACATCGACCAGGCGAACCACAAGGTGAACCTGAACCTCGTCGTCGATCCGAGCCGCCGCGTGTACGTGCGCCGCATCAACGTCGTCGGCAACACGCGCACGCGCGACGAAGTGGTGCGCCGCGAAATGCGCCAGCTCGAAAGCTCGTGGTTCGATTCGAACCGTCTCGCGCTGTCGAAGGACCGCGTGAACCGTCTCGGCTACTTCACCAACGTCGACGTGACGACGGTGCCGGTCGAAGGCACGAACGACCAGGTCGACGTGAACGTGAAGGTCGACGAAAAGCCGACCGGCGCGATCACGCTGGGCGCCGGCTTCTCGTCGACGGACAAGGTCGTGCTGTCGGCCGGCGTGTCGCAGGACAACGTGTTCGGTTCGGGTACCAGCCTGTCGGTGAACGTCAACACCGCGAAGAGCTACCGCACGCTGACCGTCACGCAGGTCGACCCGTATTTCACGGTCGACGGCATCAAGCGGATCACGGACGTCTACTACCGCACGTACCAGCCGCTGTACTATTCGACGAGCTCGAGCTTCCGGATCATCAGCGCGGGCGGCAACCTGAAGTTCGGCATCCCGTTCTCGGAAGTCGACACCGTCTACTTCGGCGCGGGCTTCGAGCAGAACCGCCTCGACGTCGATTCGAACACGCCGCAGAGCTACCAGGATTACGTGAACGAGTTCGGCCGCGTGTCGAACACGGTGCCGCTGACCGTCGCGTGGTCGCGCGACGCGCGCGACAGCGCGCTGATCCCGAGCCGCGGCTACTTCACGCAGGCGAACGTCGAATACGGCGTGCCGGTCGGCAAGATCCAGTACTACAAGGCCGACCTGCAGGCGCAGTACTACTATTCGTTCTCGCGCGGCTTCATCCTGGGCCTGAACCTGCAGGGCGGCTACGGTAACGGTATCGGCAACCCGTACCCGATCTTCAAGAACTACTACGCGGGCGGTATCGGCTCCGTGCGCGGCTACGAGCCGAGCTCGCTGGGCCCGCGCGACACGAAGACGAACGACCCGATCGGCGGTTCGAAGATGCTCGTCGGCAACATCGAGCTGACGTTCCCGCTGCCGGGCACCGGCTACGATCGCACGCTGCGCGTGTTCACGTTCCTCGACGGCGGTAACGTGTGGGGCAACGCGCCGGGCGGCACGAGCACGGGCGCCAACGGCCTGCGTTACGGCTACGGTGTGGGTCTCGCGTGGATCTCGCCGATCGGCCCGCTGAAGCTGAGCCTCGGCTTCCCGCTGCAGAAGCATGAAGGCGACCAGTACCAGAAATTCCAGTTCCAGATCGGGACGGCGTTCTGACCGAACGCATGACAACAGCAACGAGAGGGTAATTTTGCTAACCGGTAAGTTTTCGAAACGAGTGATGTGCGCGCTGACCGTTGCGCTGGCCCTGGGCGCGGCGACGGTTCACGCACAGGACGTCGCCCGCATCGCGGCGGTCAATTCGGATCGGATCCTGCGCGAGTCGGCGCCCGCGAAGGCGGCGCAGACGAAGCTCGAAGCCGAGTTCGCGAAGCGCGACAAGGATCTGCAGGATCTGGCGGCGCGTCTGAAGTCGATGTCCGATTCGCTGGACAAGGGCGGGACGTCGATGTCGGCGGCCGATCGCGCGCAAAAGCAGCGCGATCTCGCCCAGCTCGATACCGACTTCCAGCGCAAGCAGCGCGAGTTCCGCGAAGACCTGAACCAGCGTCGCAACGAGGAACTGGCGGCCGTGCTGGAGCGGGCGAACAAGGTCATCAAGCAGATCGCCGAGCAGCAGAACTACGACCTGATCGTGCAGGAAGCCGTGTACGTCAGCCCGCGCATCGACATCACCGACAAGGTGCTCAAGGCGCTCGCGTCCGGCTCGGCGAACTGAACGGAGCAGACGACGAATGGCATTGACGCTTGAGGAACTCGTAAAGCGGTTCGGCGGCGAGATCGCCGGCGACGCACAGTGCAAGGTGAGCGGACTCGCACCGCTCGACCAGGCAGGCCCTCAGCAACTCGCGTTCCTCGCGAATCCGAAGTACCTGTCGCAGGTCGAGTCGACCCGCGCAGGCGCGGTGCTGATCTCACCGAAGGATCTGGAAAAGCTGGGCGCGGCCGCGAGCGGCCCCCGCAATTTCATCGTGACGCCGAATCCGTACGCGTACTTCGCACGCGTCGCGCAGATGTTCATCGACCTGGCCGCGCCGCCGCGCGCCGCCGGCGTGCATCCGAGCGCGACGATCGATCCGGCCGCGAAGGTCGCCGCGAGCGCGGTGATCGGCCCGCACGTGACGGTCGAGGCCGGCGCGGTGATCGAGGACGGCGTGCAGCTCGACGCGAACGTATTCGTCGGCCGTGGCACGACGATCGGCGCAGGCTCGCACTTTTATCCCAACGCATCGGTGTATCACGGCTGCAAGGTCGGCCCGCGCGCGATCGTCCATTCGGGCGCGGTAATCGGCTCCGACGGCTTCGGCTTCGCGCCGGATTTCGTCGGCGACGGCGACGCCCGCACCGGTAGCTGGGTCAAGATCCCGCAGGTCGGCGGCGTATCGATCGGCCCGGACGTCGAGATCGGCGCGAACACGACGATCGATCGCGGCGCGATGGCGGACACCGTCATCGAGGAATGCGTGAAGATCGACAACCAGGTGCAGATCGGTCACAACTGCCGGATCGGCGCCTATACCGTGATCGCCGGCAGCGCCGGCATCGCGGGCAGCACGACGATCGGCCGCCACTGCATGATCGGCGGCGCGGCCGGGATTGCCGGCCATGTGACGCTCGGCGACTACGTCATCATCACCGCGAAGTCGGGCGTATCGAAGTCGCTGCCGAAGGCCGGCATCTATACCAGCGCGTTCCCGGCCGTCGACCACGGCGAATGGAACAAGAGCGCCGCGCTCGTGCGCAACCTCGACAAGCTGCGCGACCGCATCAAGGCGCTCGAAGCCGCGCTCGCCGCCCAGGGCGGCACGGACGCCTGAGCGCGCCATGCGAGACCACCAACCGGGCACGGCCAGCGCAACCGGCCCGGTTTGTCAGACTGGGCCGCACGGCGGCCCGCTTCAGCCTTTGCATCACCACCGCGCAGCCTCTGCGTGAGACGAACCATCATGAGCACTGAAAAAATCAATCTCGACATCCACAAGATCCTCACGCTGCTGCCGCATCGCTACCCGATTCTGCTCGTCGATCGCGTGCTCGAACTCGAACCGCACAAAGGGATCAAAGCGCTGAAGAACGTGTCGATCAACGAGCCGTTCTTCCAGGGGCACTTCCCGAAGCGGCCGGTGATGCCGGGCGTGCTGATCCTCGAGGCGCTCGCGCAGGCCGCAGCGCTGCTGACCTTCGCGGAAGAGCAGCCGAAGGATCCGGAGAACACGCTGTACTACTTCGTCGGGATCGACGGCGCGCGCTTCAAGCGCGTGGTCGAACCGGGCGACCAACTGATTCTGAACGTGACGTTCGAACGCTACATCCGCGGCATCTGGAAGTTCAAGGCGGTGGCGGAAGTGGACGGCAAGGTGGCGGCGGAAGCCGAATTGATGTGCACGGTCAAGACGGCCGACGCGGCGCCCTGAGCGACGCGGCACGCATGGGCAACGCGACACATCACATCGAGAGGCAACGGCGCATGACCAGGATTCATCCCACCGCGATTGTCGAGCCGGGCGCGCAGATCGACGAATCGGTCGAGATCGGCCCGTACGCGATCGTCGGCCCGAACGTCACGATCGGCGCGCGCACGACGATCGGCTCGCACAGCGTGATCGAAGGCCACACGACGCTCGGCGAGGACAATCGCATCGGCCATTACGCATCGGTCGGCGGCCGTCCGCAGGACATGAAGTACAAGGACGAGCCGACGAAGCTCGTGATCGGCAACCGCAACACGATCCGCGAATTCACGACGATCCACACGGGCACCGTGCAGGACGTCGGCGTAACGACGCTCGGCGACGACAACTGGATCATGGCCTATGTGCACATCGGCCATGACTGCAGCGTCGGCAGCCACGTGATCCTGTCGAGCAACGCGCAGATGGCCGGCCACGTCGAGATCGGCGACTGGGCGATCGTCGGCGGGATGTCGGGCGTTCACCAGTTCGTGCGCATCGGTGCGCACTCGATGCTGGGTGGCGCGTCGGCGCTCGTGCAGGACATTCCGCCGTTCGTGATCGCGGCAGGCAACAAGGCCGAGCCGCACGGGATCAACATCGAAGGGCTGCGCCGGCGCGGGTTCTCCCCCGACGCGATTTCGGCGCTGCGCAGCGCGTACCGCCTGCTGTACAAGAACGGCCTGTCGCTCGAGGAAGCGAAAGCGCAGTTGCGCGAGCTGGCGGAGGCGGGCGGCGACGGCGATGCGCCGGTGAAGGCGCTCGTCGAGTTCATCGACGCGTCGCAACGCGGCATCATCCGCTAAGCGATGCCGTTTCCGACCAATCAGCTCCGGCTCGCGATGGTGGCAGGCGAGCCATCGGGCGACCTGCTCGCGGCGTCGCTGCTCGGCGGGCTGCGCGAGCGGCTGCCCGAATCGGCGCAGTACTACGGGATCGGCGGGCCGCGGATGATCGCGCAGGGCTTCGATTCGCACTGGCAGATGGACAAGCTGACCGTGCGCGGTTATGTCGAGGCGCTGGGGCAGATTCCGGAGATCCTGCGGATTCGCGGCGAACTGAAGCGCCAGCTGCTCGCGGAGCGGCCGGCCGCGTTCATCGGCATCGACGCGCCGGATTTCAACTTCAGCGTCGAACAGGCCGTGCGCGACGCGGGCATCCCGTCGATCCACTTCGTGTGCCCGTCGATCTGGGCATGGCGCGGCGGTCGGATCAAGAAGATCGCCAAGTCCGTCGATCACATGCTGTGCCTGTTCCCGTTCGAGCCGGCGATTCTCGACAAAGCCGGCGTCGCGTCGACCTACGTCGGCCATCCGCTGGCCGACGAGATCCCGCTCGAGCCCGACACGCACGGCGCGCGCATCGCGCTCGGCCTGCCCGCGGACGGTCCCGTGATCGCGGTGCTGCCGGGCAGCCGGCGCTCGGAGATCGCGCTGATCGGCCCGACGTTTTTCGCGGCGATGGCGCTGATGCAGCAGCGCGAGCCCGGCGTGCGGTTCGTGATGCCGGCGGCGACGCCCGCGCTGCGCGAGCTGCTGCAGCCGCTCGTCGACGCGCATCCGCAGCTCGCGCTGACGATCACCGACGGCCGCTCGCAGGTCGCGATGACGGCCGCCGACGCGATCCTCGTGAAGAGCGGCACCGTCACGCTGGAAGCCGCGCTGCTGAAGAAGCCGATGGTGATCTCGTACAAGGTGCCCTGGCTGACCGGGCAGATCATGCGCCGGCAGGGCTACCTGCCGTATGTCGGCTTGCCGAACATCCTGGCGGGGCGCTTCGTCGTGCCCGAGCTGCTGCAGCATTTCGCGACGCCCGAGGCGCTCGCCGATGCGACGCTCACGCAGCTGCGCGACGACGCGAACCGCCGCACGCTGACCGACGTGTTTACCGAAATGCATCTTTCGCTGCGGCAGAACACGGCCGCGAAGGCGGCCGAAGCGGTCGTGCGCGTGCTCGAACAACGCAAGGGGCGCGCATGACGGCAATACGTGCGCCGCGCCGCCGCGCGTCGGGCGACGTGCAGGGCGGCTTCGACTTCAGCCGGCCCGACGAGATCGTCTGCGGCGTCGACGAAGCCGGCCGCGGCCCGCTCGCGGGGCCGGTGGTGGCCGCTGCGGTGATTCTCGATCCGGCGCAGCCTATCGACGGGCTCGACGATTCGAAGGCGCTGTCCGCGAAGAAGCGCGACGCGCTGTACGACCTGATCGTCGCGCGTTCGCGTGCGTATTGCGTTGCGTCGGCCAGCGTCGACGAAATCGATACGCTGAACATCCTGCACGCGACGATGCTTGCGATGAAGCGGGCCGTCGAGGGCCTGTCGGTCCTGCCGACGCTCGCGCAGATCGACGGCAACCGCTGCCCGACGCTGACGGTGCGTGCCGAGGCGATCGTCAGCGGCGATGCGCTCGTACCGAGCATCTCGGCCGCGTCGATCCTCGCGAAGGTCACGCGCGACCGCATGCTCGTCGACCTGCACGAACGCTTCCCGGTGTACGGTTTCAACGTCCATGCGGGTTACGGCACTGCGAAACACCTTGCCGCGCTGCGCGAGCACGGCCCGTGCGAAGTGCACCGGCGCTCGTTCGCGCCGGTCCGCGCGGCACTCGACCTGATTCGATGAAGAGCATTACTTCCCGTGACAACCCGTTGTACAAGCGCCTGAAGGCGCTCGCGGGTTCGACGCCCCATCAGCGCCGCAGCGGCCAGGCGTTGCTCGAAGGACTCCATCTCGCGAGCGCGTACCTCGACACGGGCGCGACGCCCGAGCTGTGCGTGGCGACCGAAGGCGCGCTCGGCCACGCCGAGGCGCAGGAGATCGTCGCACGCATCGACGCACAGCGTGTCGTCACGCTGCCGGACGCGCTGTTCGGGCAGTTGTCGAACGTCGTCAACGGCGTCGGATTCCTGCTGCTCGTCGACCGGCCGGCGCAACCGCTGCCTGAGCGCGTGACGCACACGTCGGTCGTGCTCGACGGCGTGCAGGACGCCGGCAACGTCGGCTCGATCCTGCGCAGCGCCGCGGCCGCCGGCGTGCGCCACGTGTTCTGTGCGCCCGGCACGGCCTACGCGTGGTCGTCGAAGGTGCTGCGCTCGGGCATGGGTGCGCATTTCCTGCTGTCGATCCACGAGGATGTTGAAGCCGCAGCGCTCGCCGAACGCCTCGACGTACCGGTCGCGCTGACCGATTCGCACGGCGCGCAGGCGCTCTACGACTGCGACCTGTCGGGGCCCGTCGCATGGGTGTTCGGCAACGAGGGCGCCGGCGTATCGGCGTTCTGGCGCGATGCGGCCGCGCATCGCGTGACGATTCCGCAGCCTGGCGGGATGGAGTCGCTGAATGTTGCGGCAGCAGCGGCGGTCTGCCTGTTCGAGCAGGTGCGGCAGCAGCGGCCTGTGTGACGCCCCACGCAAGTATTCCCCGCACCACGAAAAAGGCCGCGTTCGACGCGGCCTTTTTTGTTTTTCCGGCGGCGGCCGGGCGGCCGCCAGCGCGCCGGCGCTCAGTACGACTGCCGGTCGAGGCGGATTTCCTGCAGGATCGTCGTTGCGATTTCCTCGATCGACTTGTGCGTCGACGACAGCCACTTGATCCCTTCGCGACGCATCATCGCCTCGGCCTCGTTGATCTCGAAGCGGCAGTTCTCGGGCGCCGCGTACTTGCTGCCCGGCCGCCGCTCGTTGCGGATCTCGGACAGGCGCTGCGGGTCGATCGACAGCCCGAACAGCTTCTCGCGGTGCGCGGAGAGCGCCGACGGCAGCTTGCCGCGTTCGAAGTCTTCCGGAATCAGCGGATAGTTTGCGGCCTTCACGCCGTACTGCATCGCGAGATACAGGCTCGTCGGCGTCTTGCCGCTGCGCGATACGCCGACGAGGATCACGTCGGCCTCCGACAGGTTGCGGTTCGACTGGCCGTCGTCGTGCGCGAGCGAGAAGTTGATCGCCTCGATCCGCGTCTTGTATTCCTCGGTGTCCGCGTTCTGGTGGCCGCGGCCCATCGCGTGGCTCGACTTGAGCTCCAGCTCCTGCTCGAGCGGCTCGACGAAGCGCTGGAACATGTCGAGCACGAGTGCGTTCGAACGCTTGACGATGTCGTTCGACTCGCTGTCGACGAGCGTCGTGAACACGATCGCGCGGCGGCCGTCGTGCACGGCTGCCTCGTTGATCTTCTCGACGGTCGCATAGGCCTTGTCGAGCGAGTCGACGAACGGCACGCGCACGAGACGGAATTTCTGGTCGAACTGGGAGAGGATCGAATGCGCGAAGGTTTCGGCAGTAATCCCGGTGCCGTCGGAGACGATGAAAACGGTAGGCAGCATGAATCTGGGCGTCGAACGTGAAGGGCGGTTGCACGGGGCGGCTGGAGGTTCGCCTCCAGACACAGTGACAAGGTCGCGCCACATCCGGCAGCCGGCACGGTAGAATAGCGGCAACCTGTTGGATAAGCAATTGCGGGGGCAGGGCGCGAACGGCACCCATGGCTCGGCCGCTCGATTCCAATATTCCCGGCAAGTTTGGCGATTTGTCTGCAAATATCGCCGTTCTGCCGGGATTTTTGCAAATCGGGTCGGAAGATTTTTCGCCGCTGCGATTGTTTATCTAACAGGTTGCGCAAGACGCGCCGCGCCTTTTTGCAAGCGCCCGCGTCCAAGCCCACTTGCGCGATCGAGCATTTTTTTCACACTTAGGGGCTTGTATGACTAACGCAGCAAACGTCGCAAAGGACCAGGCGTATGTAATTCCGTTCGAGCAGTTGCGGATGACCGATGTGGAGATCGTCGGCGGCAAGAATGCGTCGCTCGGCGAGATGATCAGCCAGCTTTCCGAAGCTGGCGTTCGCGTACCCACCGGTTTCGCCACGACCGCGCTCGCTTTCCGCGATTTCCTCAAGCACAACGACCTTACCGACCGCATCGCCAAGCGTCTCGAGTCGCTCGACATCGACGACGTGAAGGCGCTCGCCGAAGCCGGTGCCGAAATCCGCAAGTGGATCGTCGACGCGCCGATGCAGGCGCGCCTCGAGCAGGAAATTCGCGCGCAGTTCGAAGTCCTGAAGAACGGCTCGCCGGGCGAGCTGTCGTTCGCCGTGCGCTCGTCCGCGACCGCGGAAGACCTGCCCGACGCATCGTTCGCCGGCCAGCAGGAGTCGTACCTGAACGTCGTCGGCATCGAAGACGTGCTCGACCGCATGAAGCACGTGTTCGCGTCGCTGTATAACGACCGCGCGATCTCGTACCGCGTGCACAAGGGCTTCACGCACGCCGAGGTCGCTCTGTCGGCCGGCGTGCAGCGCATGGTCCGCTCGGACGTCGGCGCCGCCGGCGTGATGTTCACGATCGACACCGAATCGGGCTTCAAGGACGCCGTGTTCATCACGTCGAGCTACGGCCTGGGCGAAACCGTCGTGCAGGGTGCGGTGAACCCGGACGAGTTCTATGTGTTCAAGACGACGCTTGCACAGGACAAGTACCCGATCATCCGCCGCTCGATCGGTTCGAAGCTGATCAAGATGGAATTCACGCAGCCGGGCGAGCCGGGCCGCGTGAAGACGGTCGACGTGTCGCACGAGCAGCGCAACCGCTACTCGATCACCGACGAGGACGTGATCGAGCTGGCGAAGTACGCGGTCATCATCGAGAAGCACTACCAGCGTCCGATGGACATCGAGTGGGGCAAGGACGGCCGCGACGGCAAGATCTTCATCCTGCAGGCGCGCCCGGAAACGGTGAAGAGCCAGGCGACCGGCAAGGCCGAGCAGCGCTTCAAGCTGAAGGGCCAGTCGCAGGTTCTCGCGACGGGCCGTGCGATCGGCCAGAAGATCGGCGCGGGTCGCGTGCGCGTGATCCAGGATCCGTCGGAGATGGAACGCGTGCAGCCGGGCGACGTGCTGGTTGCCGATATGACCGACCCGAACTGGGAGCCGGTGATGAAGCGCGCAGCCGCGATCGTCACGAACCGTGGCGGCCGGACCTGCCACGCGGCGATCATCGCGCGTGAGCTCGGCGTGCCGGCGGTCGTTGGCTGCGGCGACGCAACCGACGTGCTGAAGGACGGCGCGCTCGTCACCGTGTCGTGCGCGGAAGGCGACGAAGGCAAGATCTACGACGGCCTGCTCGAGACGGAAGTCACGGAAGTGCAGCGCGGCGAACTGCCGGAAATCCCGGTCAAGATCATGATGAACGTCGGCAACCCGCAGCTCGCGTTCGACTTCTCGCAACTGCCGAATGCCGGCGTGGGCCTCGCGCGTCTCGAGTTCATCATCAACAACAACATCGGCGTTCACCCGAAGGCGATTCTCGAGTACCCGAACATCGACCAGGACCTGAAGAAGGCCGTCGAGAGCGTCGCGCGCGGCCACGCGTCGCCGCGTCAGTTCTACGTCGACAAGCTGACGGAAGGTGTCGCGACGATCGCCGCGGCGTTCTATCCGAAGCCCGTGATCGTGCGCCTGTCCGACTTCAAGTCGAACGAGTACAAGAAGCTGATCGGCGGTTCGCGTTACGAGCCGGACGAGGAAAACCCGATGCTGGGCTTCCGCGGCGCGTCGCGCTACATCGCGGAAGACTTCGCGCCGGCGTTCGAGATGGAGTGCCGTGCACTGAAGCGCGTGCGCGACGAGATGGGCCTGACCAACGTCGAGATCATGGTGCCGTTCGTGCGCACCGTGAAGCAGGCGGAGCGTGTCGTCGGCCTGCTCGAGAAGTTCGGCCTGAAGCGCGGCGAAAACGGCCTGCGCCTCGTGATGATGTGCGAAGTCCCGACCAACGCGATCCTCGCCGAAGACTTCCTGCAGCACTTCGACGGTTTCTCGATCGGCTCGAACGACCTCACGCAGCTCACGCTCGGCCTCGACCGCGACTCGGGCATGGAACTGCTGGCAGTCGACTTCGACGAACGCGATCCGGCCGTCAAGTTCCTGCTGAAGCGTGCGATCGATACCTGCCGCAAGATGGGCAAGTACGTCGGCATCTGCGGCCAGGGCCCGTCCGATCACCCGGATTTCGCGCAATGGCTGGCCGACGAAGGCATCGTGTCGATCTCGCTGAACCCGGACACGATCATCGATACGTGGCAGGCGCTCGCCAACCGGAAGTAACGGCCGGTAACGCACCCTCGGCGAAAGCGCGGGTCCGCTGCGCTTTCGTTGAAGGCAAAATGCAAGGTTCATGCTATAAACACCCCGGTAGGCGCCGGGGTGTTTTTGTTTGTCGGTACGCGCCGGGCCGCCCCAGGCGTGCCGACCGCGCCCGCGGGGGGCAGTGAACGTGTCGATCCGGAGTAGCGCGTCAGCGCATACTCCGGTCCCATGCAACGCAAGTGAGCGTGGGGGATGTTTTCTGGAGACCACAATGATGTCGGGGCATCTGTTCTGGTGGGGCGCGGTAGGTGTGCTGGTCGTGGCCGAGTTGCTGACGGGCACGTTCTATCTGCTGATGATCGCGCTCGGCTTTCTCGCGGGCGGGTTGCTGCAACTGGCGGGTTTCGCGCCGCACGTGCAATTTGGCGCGGCGGCCGTGGTCGCGATTGTCGCAATGATCGTGCTGCGCCGTTCGGGGCTCGGGCGCAAGCAGAAACGCGACACGTCGACGAATCCCGACGTCAATCTCGATATCGGCGCGACCGTCACCGTCGACGTGTGGCGTGACGGCCGTGCGCGCGTGCAGTATCGCGGCGCCGACTGGGACGTCGAGCTGGCGAACGGCGAGCGCGACGATGCGCACGTGTATCAGGTAAGCGCCGTGCGCGGCAGCTGTCTCGTGGTCGTGGCGAAACCCGCGGGCTGATTGTCCGCTGATACAACAAGGAGGGAATATTTGATGGATTCGCTGATCATCTGGGTTGTCCTGCTCGTCATCGCGATCGTGATCGTGTCGAAGACGGTGAAGATCGTGCCGCAGCAGCATGCGTGGGTGCTCGAGCGCTTCGGGCGCTATCACGCGACGCTGTCGCCGGGGCTGAACATCGTGCTGCCGTTCGTCGATCGCATCGCGTACCGGCACGTGCTGAAGGAAATTCCGCTCGACGTGCCGAGCCAGATCTGCATCACGCGCGACAACACGCAGCTTCAGGTCGACGGCGTGCTGTATTTCCAGGTGATGGACCCGATGAAGGCGTCGTACGGGTCGAGCAATTTCGTGCTCGCGATCACGCAGCTGTCGCAAACGATGCTGCGCTCGGTGATCGGCAAGCTGGAGCTCGACAAGACCTTCGAGGAGCGCGACTTCATCAACCACAGCATCGTGTCGGCGCTCGACGAGGCCGCGGCGAACTGGGGCGTGAAGGTGCTGCGCTACGAGATCAAGGACCTGACGCCGCCGAAGGAGATCCTGCACGCGATGCAGGCGCAGATCACCGCCGAGCGCGAGAAGCGCGCGCTGATCGCCGCGTCCGAAGGCCGCAAGCAGGAGCAGATCAACCTCGCGTCGGGTGCGCGCGAAGCGGCGATCCAGAAGTCCGAAGGCGAGCGGCAGGCCGCGATCAACCAGGCGCAGGGCGAGGCCGCCGCGATTCTCGCGGTGGCCGAGGCGAACGCTCAGGCGATCCAGAAGATCGCGAGCGCGATCCAGTCGCAGGGCGGGATGGACGCGGTGAACCTGAAGGTCGCCGAGCAGTATGTCGGCGCGTTCTCGAATCTCGCGAAGCAGGGCAACACGCTGATCGTGCCGTCGAACCTGTCGGATCTCGGCAGTGCAATCGCATCGGCGATGTCGATCGTCAAGAACGCGTCGCCGGTCGCGGGCGGGAAGGGCTGAGCCGGAGCCAGGCGCGCAGGAGGCCGCCGCGTGCGATCGGCATGCGGCGAATCGTCGCGCAGCCGGGCGGCCCGGATGAGGTCCGTCGGTTGCCGGCCGGTCCGTATCGTCAGCCGAACCGGCGCGGCATCGGGAATCCCGCCGCCTGCGTCCGGTCGCCGATATGTACGAATTGCGCTGTACAAAGCAACGCGGCCCGCTTCGAGCGGGCCGTGTCGTTTGCGATGCGCGTCGAGCGCGTCAGGTGCCGGCGCGCATGATGCGCGCCTTCTCACGTTCCCAGTCGCGCTTCTTCTCGGTTTCGCGCTTGTCGTGCAGCTTCTTGCCCTTCGCGAGCGCGATGTCGCACTTCACGCGGCCGCCCTTGTAGTGGAAGTTCAGCGGCACGAGCGTGTAGCCGCGCTGCTCGACCTTGCCGATCAGTTTCTTGATTTCCTCACGGTGCAGCAGCAGCTTGCGCGTGCGAACCGGGTCGGGCTTGATGTGCGTCGAGGCTTCGGGCAGCGGGCTGATATGGGTGCCGATCAGGAAGATCTCGGCGTTCTTCACCACGACGTAGCCTTCCTTGATCTGGCCTCGCCCGGCACGCAGCGCCTTGACTTCCCAGCCCTCAAGCACGAGCCCCGCTTCGTAGCGTTCCTCGATGTGATAATCGAAGTGCGCTTTCCTGTTGTCGATGATGCTCATGAAAGGATCGGGCCAACTCGTTTAAAATCACGATTTTAGCAAAGCGGGGCGTGAATCGCCCGGCTTGCGTTCCCACCTTGAGCGATGCCGCGCGATTTATGGCAGATGTCCAGAAAACCGTATTGATCCGTCATTCGGCGGAACAGATGTTCGACCTCGTCACCGACGTGGCCGATTACCCCAATTTCCTGCCCTGGTGCGGCGGCGTCGAGATTCGCCGTCAGGACGACAGCGGGATGGAAGCGCGCATCGATATCAACTTCAAGGGCATCAAGCAGCATTTCGCGACGCGCAACACGCAGCAGCGTCCGACGCGGATCGACATGGAATTCACGGACGGCCCGTTCAAGAAGTTCACGGGCTCGTGGCGCTTCACCGCGCTGCGCGCCGATGCGTGCAAGATCGAATTCGCGCTGCATTACGAGTTTTCGAGCATCCTGCTCGAGAAAATCATCGGGCCGGTGTTCAGCCACATCGCGAACACGTTCGTCGATTCGTTCGTGAAGCGCGCGGACCAGCGCTACGGGAAGGGGTGAAACGATGCTGTCGATCGAAGTCTGCTATGCGCTGCCGGACCGCCAGACGCTGATTCCGGTGTCGCTGCCCGAAGGCGCGACCGTTCGCTCGGCGATCGACGCGAGCGGCGTGCTCGCGCTGCACCCGGAGATCGACCTCGCGCAAGCGAAGACGGGCGTGTACGGCAAGCTCGCGCCGCTCGATGCGCCGCTCGCCGACCACGACCGCGTCGAGATCTACCGCCCGCTGATCGTCGATCCGAAACTGGCGCGCCAGCGGCGCGTCGACAAGTCCCGCCGCGCCGGCTCCATCGAGGGCCGCAAGTGGATGCACAAGGACGCGCGCTGACGCGCGGTTCCGCTTCTTTCGCTCCTTTCACTCCGATTCGTCCGATCAAACGCCGCGGCGCTCAGTGGGCCGCGGCGTTCGCGTTGACCGACGCGCTGCCCGGGGTATCTCCGCCGGCGGGCGTGTCGTCGTGCTGTCGCACGGAGCCGTACACGCCAGCGAGCAGCAGCGCGAGCGCGGCGATCTCGAGCGCGTGCGGCATCCGCTGGTCGTACACGAACGCGTAGAGCATTGCGAACACGGTTTCGAACACGATCAACTGGCCCGACAGCGTGAGCGGCAACCGCTTTGACGCCGCATTCCACAGCCCGTTGCCGAGCCACGACGCGCCGATCGCGAGTACGAGGTTCAGCAGCCAGAACAGTTGCCAGCGCGACGCCGGGGCGGCCGTCTGCACCGTGCCGGCCGGCAGCGCGAGGATCGCGATCCAGCAGAGCCCACCGATCAGGCCCGTCACGACACCCCACAGCACCGACCATTCGTTGCCGCCGAAATGATGATGGCGCTGCAGGTAGCGCGCGTTCGCGACCGCATACCAGGTCCAGCTCGCGAGCGCGCCGGCCGCGCAGGCGATGCCCGCGAGCTTCTGGCCGAGTGTCGTCGCGTGCGCGGCCTCGGACGTGAACAGATCGACGTTGACGCAGGCGATGCCGGCGATCACCAGTGCGAGCGGGACGGCAAGCCGCCGCAGCGGCACGGCGCCGTGGTCGCCGAGGCCTGCGAGCGTGACGGTGACGGGCAGCACGCCGACGATCAGCGAACTGGGCGCGATGCCGATCAGGTGCACGGCGCCCGACAGCAGCATGTAGTACGCGACGTTGCCGACGACCGCGAGCTTCACGAGTGCAACGAGATCTTCACGGGTCAGTCGCACGAGCAGCGAGCGGGTGGCCGGCAGCGCGGCCGCGAGCGACACGAGGCCGTACATCGCGTAGCGGCCGGCGCTCAGCAGCAGCGGCGAGAAGTCCGTCAGCAGCCGCGGAACGAGAAACACCATGCCCCACAGGGCACCTGCCAGGACACCATAGACCACACCGCGCCGCATCGACCGCTCCGAACACATGACTGACGAGCGCGCATCTTAGCGACGCCGGTTCGGCGGCGTCTTGTTCATTCCTGCACTCGGGGCATGGCGGGGCTTCGCCGTGCCGTGCGACGGAGCGGCCGCGATCCGTTCCTGGTTATCGAGGGGGCGAGGGCTCGCGGCCGCGGGACGGCGCGAATCAGCCGTCGGCCGGGTCGGGCGTCGCACCGGCGCCGTCGCCCGACGCCCGCACGCGCGCCGGGCGACGCACGGTGCGCAGCTTGCCGCTGTTGCCGCCGCCGCAGTAGAAAAGATCGTGGCCGTCGGATTCGAGTCCCGACACGCCGACGCCGGGAGGCATGTCGACCTGCTCGAGCACCTGGCCCGTACGCGGATCGATGTGCCGCAAATCGCTCTGGTCGGCTTCCCAGGTGCCGTGCCACAGCTCGCCGTCGACCCACGTCACGCCGGTGACGAAGCGGTTCGATTCGATCGTGCGCAGCACGGCCCCCGATTCCGGATCGATCTGATGAATCTTGCGTTCGCGGTACTGGCCGACCCACAGCGTGCCTTCGGCCCACGCGAGCCCCGAGTCGGCGCCGCCGCCGGGTGCCGGGATCGTCGCGAGCACGCGGCCCGATTCCGGATCGATCTTCTCGATGCGGTCCTCGACGATCTGGAACAGGTGGCGGCCGTCGAACGCCGTGCCCGCATGCGCGGCGACGTCGAGCGAGCGGACGGTCGTGCCGTGCTCCGGATCGAGCGCATTCAGCTTGTCGCCGGACGCGTACCACACGTGCCGCCCGTCGAACGTGACGCCGTGCACGCCGTCGACGCCCGGAAACGGGCCGTACTCGCGAATGATGTCTGCATTGGAGCGTTTCATGTTCGTCACCTCGTCGTTCGGTGAGACCATCCTAGTCTCCCGGCAGTGCGGCAGGGAGTAACAAGGTCGTCGCGAATCCGGGCAGCGGCGGCGTCATCCAGCGGCGCGCGCGGCCGCGGCCGAGCGCCTGCACCTTGGCCGCTTCGGCGAGCGCGTCGAGTGCGCGCTGCACGGTGCGCTGGCTCGCGCCGAGCGCGAGCGCCAGCGCGGAGCTCGACCACGCCTCGCCGTCGGCGAGGAGCGCGAGCACGGCCGCGTGGCGATCGTCGACCGGGCGCGCGAGTACGACGGTCTCGCGCACGCCGAGCGGTTCGAGCGCGAAGCCGCGCGGCGTCGCGGTGACGTTCGCGAGCGGCCGCAGCACCGCGCGCAGCCGGCCGATCTCGACGCGCAGGCGCGCGCGATGCGATTCGTCCGCATGTTTCGCGCGGAACGCGGCGGCCACGAGCGCGTTTCTCGACACGTCGGCCGGCCATGCCTCGCCGAGCGTGCGGGCGAGCACGAACAGCACGGGGCGGCGCGCGAGCGACACGGTCGTGCGCGCGTCGCGCACCGTGTGGCGGCATGCGTCGACGACGAGCGCATTCGACGCGAACAGCGTTTCGACTTCGTCGAGCTGAACGAGCCGCGACGTGCCGCGCGTTACGAGTCGCGCGGCCGGCGCATCGAGCACGCGCGCTGCGGTGTCGACTTCGGCCGTCAGCGCGGCGATGCCGGCGTCGCGGGCGGCGGCCCGCGCACGCGCGAGCGCAGCGCGGGCCGCATGCGTGCGGATGCGGCGCATCGCGATGCCGGCCGCGATCAGTTCATGGGCGGCGCGCGACGCGGCCGGCAGCGGCGCGGGATCGAGATGCGCGAGCATCCGTTCGGCATCGTCGATGTGACCGATCAGCAGCAGCCGGCGCACGCCGAGATAGCGCGCATGCGCGGCGTTCGCGCGGTCGCCGTGCGCGTCGAGCGTCGCGCACGCGGCATCGAGGGCGCGCGTCGGCCAGCGGAGGTCGCGCGACGCGAGCGCGATCTCGGCTTCGGCGACGACGCAGCGCGCACGCGCCACGGCTTCCTTTGCGCCGAACGCGCGCGCGGCGCCGCGCACGAGTGCCCGCGCGCGTTCGAAATCGCCGAGCTGCGCCATCGCGATCCCGCGCAGCGCGAGCGCCGGCGCGTCGTCGCGCAGCGCGACGCGGTTCAGCGCGCCGAGCGCGTCACCGGCCGCGAGCGCGCGCGCGGCCGCGGTGATCAACGAATCCATCCGAATCCCGACACACTTGTCACTCCCTCCGGCCCGATGCCGAGCACTAATCTAGCACCACGCACACGGCGCCGTACGCCGTGTCCGGATACCCATCGGAAGGAGGAACCCGCAATGACGACCCATCTCACCGGAACGCGCGACGAATGGCTGGCCGAGCGCAGGGCGCTGCTCGAAGCAGAAAAGGCGCTGACGCGGCAAAGCGACGAACTCGCGCGGCGGCGCCAGGCACTGCCTTGGGTGCGCGTCGACAAGACCTACCGGTTCGACACCGAAGAAGGACAGGCGACGCTCGACGACCTGTTTCGCGGCCGTTCGCAACTGCTCGTCTATCACTTCATGTTCGGCCCCGACTACAAGGCCGGCTGCCCGTCGTGCTCGGCGCTCGCGGACGGTTTCGACGGCTTTGCCGTACATCTGGCGAACCACGACGTGACGCTCGCGGCCGTGTCGCGCGCGCCGCTCGCGAAGCTGCTCGCGTACCGGCAGCGGATGGGGTGGACCTTCCCGTGGGCGTCGTCGGTCGGCAGCGATTTCAACTTCGACTTCAATGTGTCGTTCACCGAAACGCAGCGGCGCACGGGCGACGTCGAATACAACTACGCGCGGGCGGGCCACGCGATGGACATGGATCCGCCGCCGGCGCCCGTCGTGCAGTTCGCGGCGACGTGCGGCACCGACGCCGTTACGTATTCGCTCGACCGGCCGGGGATGAGCGCGTTCGTGCGCGAGGGCGGCGCCGTCTATCACACGTACTCGACCTATGCGCGCGGGCTCGACGGGCTGTGGGGGATGTACCAGTGGCTCGATCGCGCGCCGCGCGGGCGCAACGAGGCCGGCCCGTGGTGGCGCCGGCACGACGAATACGCGCGCGGCTGAGCGCGGGCCGGCGACGGGCGGGAGCGCGCGATGACACGGCCGGCAACCGGCGACACGGGCCGCGATCGGCGCGCATTCGGCGCGGCGCTCGTCGCGGTGTTCGCCGCCGCGGCGATGGCGACACTGGCGCAGCACGCGTCGATGGACGCGATGGGCGGCGCACCGATGCCCGGCGGCTGGATGTTCTCGTCCGCCTGGCTGCGGCCGTGCGGATGGGGCCCCGGCCGCGCGTTCGCGGCGTTCGCCGGCATGTGGGGCACGATGACGGTGACGATGATGCTGCCCGTGCTGGCGCCGACGCTCTGGCGATACCGGCAGCGCGTCGGCCCGCTGGACGCGGCGCGCTCGACCGGGCTGGTCGTCGTCGCGGGCGCCGGGTATTTCGCGGTATGGATGGCGCTCGGTGCGGTGACGTTTGCGCTCGGCGGCGCGCTGACGGCCGCCGCGGCACGGCTGCCGACGCTCGCTCGCGCGATGCCGTTCGCGGCCGGCGCGATCGTGCTCGGTGCGGGCGCGTTGCAGTTCTCGGCGTGGAAGGCGCGCCGGCTGGCGTGCTGCCGGCACGCGACGGCGGACCCGCGCCGCTCGCGGGCGGCTGCCGGCGCGGCCTGGCGGCACGGCGTGCGAACCGCGATGCATTGCGGCACCTGTTGCGGGAACCTGATGGCGGTCGCGCTGGCGGCCGGCATGATGGATCTGCGCGTGACGGCCGCCGTGACGGTCGCGATCGCCGCCGAGCGGCTGGCGCCGGCCGGCGAGCGCGTTGCGCGGCTGGTCGGCGGTATCGCGGTCGGGGGCGGTCTCGCGATGATCGCGCGCGCGACCGGGCTGGTATAAGGCCAGGGAGGCGAGCCGATCCGGCGCGTTGCCGGGCCGCGGGCGACCGGTGCCGCCGCTGCAGTGTGGCCCGGCCGCGACCGGCGCAGCGCCGCCGCGCAGCCCGTTGCGCGAATGACCCGATGCGGCGGTGAAACGAAAGACGATCGAAAACGAACCGAACGGTGATCCGAACGATTCGGCCCCCGAACGCATGAAAACGGCTAAGCTGTTGTTCGTGTTGTGAAAATTCGCAGCGCTTCGCGTATAATTCGCTTTTGCGCCCATAGGATTTGCCATGCGTCTGATCCAAAAAGCACTCACTTTCGATGACGTGCTCCTCGTTCCTGCCTTCTCCGACGTTCTCCCGCGCGACACCAGCCTCAAGACCAAGCTGACCCGCAACATCTCCCTGAACATGCCGCTCGTGTCCGCCGCCATGGACACGGTCACCGAAGGTCGTCTCGCGATCGCGATGGCGCAGCAGGGTGGCGTCGGTATCGTCCACAAGAACCTCACGCCGGCCGAACAGGCCCGCGAGGTCGCGAAGGTCAAGCGTTTCGAGTCGGGCGTCGTCCGTGACCCGATCACGGTGCCGCCGCAAATGAAGGTGCGCGACGTGATCGCGCTGTCGCGCCAGCATGGCATCTCGGGTTTCCCGGTCGTCGAAGGTCCGCAGCTCGTCGGCATCGTCACGAACCGCGACCTGCGTTTCGAAACGCGCCTCGACGAACCGGTCAAGTCGATCATGACGCCGCGCGAGCGCCTCGTCACGGTCAAGGAAGGCACGCCGCTCGCCGAAGCGAAGGCACTGATGCACAGCCACCGCCTCGAGCGCGTGCTGGTCGTCAACGATGCGTTCGAACTGCGCGGCCTGATGACCGTCAAGGACATCACGAAGCAGACCGAACACCCGGACGCGTGCAAGGACGAACACGGCAAGCTGCGCGCAGGCGCGGCGGTCGGCGTCGGTCCCGACAACGAAGAACGCGTCGAGCTGCTGGTGCAGGCCGGCGTCGACGTGATCGTCGTCGATACCGCGCACGGTCACAGCAAGGGCGTGCTCGAGCGCGTCCGCTGGGTCAAGCAGAACTTCCCGCACGTCGAAGTGATCGGCGGCAACATCGCGACGGCCGCCGCCGCGAAGGCGCTCGTCGAATACGGCGCGGACGCGGTCAAGGTCGGTATCGGCCCCGGCTCGATCTGCACGACGCGGATCGTCGCAGGCGTCGGCGTGCCGCAGATCAGCGCGATCGCGAACGTCGCGGAAGCGCTGAAGGGCACCGGTGTGCCGTGCATCGCCGACGGCGGCGTGCGCTTCTCGGGCGACGTGTCGAAGGCCCTCGCGGCCGGCGCGAACGCGGTGATGATGGGCAGCATGCTGGCGGGCACCGAAGAGTCGCCGGGCGACGTGTTCCTGTACCAGGGCCGCCAGTACAAGGCGTACCGCGGCATGGGTTCGGTCGGTGCGATGAAGGACGGCGCGGCAGACCGCTACTTCCAGGACAACTCGGCGAACATCGACAAGCTCGTGCCGGAAGGCATCGAAGGCCGCGTCGCGTACAAGGGTTCGGTCAACGCGATCCTGTTCCAGCTGGTCGGCGGCGTGCGCGCGAGCATGGGCTACTGCGGCTGCCGGACGATCGACGAGCTGCACGACAAGGCCGAATTCGTCCAGATCACCGCTGCGGGCATGCGCGAGTCGCACGTGCACGACGTGCAGATCACGAAGGAAGCGCCGAACTACCACGTGGACTGACCGGCGATGAAACCGCTGCTGCGAGCCGTGCTGATCGTCGATGCCGTGCTGCTGCTGGCGTTCGGCGTGCTGTTCGTGCTGACGCCCTGGCAGTCGCTTTTCAACGCGCTGCAGCTTGCGAACGTCCAGCCGGCGATGCTCGGCCAGGCGTTCGGCATCGCTTTGCTCGGGCTCGCATGGCTCGCGTTTCATGCGGCGTTCAACGGCGATCTCACGGCGCCTGTCGCGCGGTCGGTCGGCCACGTGTACTGGCTGACCGGCGTGCTGACGATCGTCTGGTCGATCGGCACCGGCAGCGGTCCCGCGCTCGCGGCCGCCGGCCGGGTGCTGTCGGCCGTGGCCGGGGTCGCGCTGATCATGCTTGGCCTCGGCGGCGTGCGGCTCGCATCGGCCGTGCGCCGGCGCGAGAAGGCGCAGGCGCTCGAGGCACGCGCACCGGCGCAGCGTCCGGCCGAGCCGGCGATGGCGCCGGCGTCGTCGCCCGCACCGCAGCGCGTCGAACCCGTTGTCAGCCGTCCCGCGGCGCCCGCCGCGCCGTCGTCGGCCGCATCCAGCCAATCGTCAGGCGGCGTCGCACTCGACGAGCGCCCGCCGATGCAGGATTGACCGGCCATGCGTCGCGCGTGCCGCCTGCCGCCTGCCGCCCGACGCCGCTGTCCATGCTATTGACGCAGCGCATGATGCGCTGCTTTTCTTATTCTCTTCATCCCGTCCGCAGCCATGCACGACAAAATCCTGATTCTCGACTTCGGTTCGCAAGTCACCCAACTGATTGCGCGACGCGTGCGTGAAGCGCACGTCTACTGCGAAATCCATCCGAACGACGTGTCCGACGACTTCGTCCGCGAGTTTGCGCCGAAGGCGGTGATCCTGTCGGGCAGTCACGCGAGCACGTACGAAGACCACCAGCTGCGCGCGCCGCAGGCCGTATGGGATCTCGGCGTGCCGGTGCTCGGCATTTGCTACGGCATGCAGACGATGGCCGTGCAGCTCGGCGGCAAGGTCGAGTGGAGCGACCATCGCGAATTCGGCTATGCGGAAATGCGCGCGCACGGCCATACGCGCCTGCTCGACGGCATCGAGGATTTCACGACGGCCGAAGGCCACGGGATGCTGAAGGTCTGGATGAGCCACGGCGACAAGGTCGCCGAGCTGCCGCCGGGCTTCGCGCTGATGGCATCGACGCCGAGCTGCCCGATCGCCGGCATGGCCGACGAGGCGCGCGGCTACTACGCGGTGCAGTTCCACCCGGAAGTCACGCATACGGTGAAGGGCCGCCAGATCATCGAGCGCTTCGTGCTGCAGATCGCCGGCGCGAAGCCCGACTGGATCATGCGCAACCACATCGAGGAAGCCGTCGCGAAGATCCGCGAGCAGGTCGGTGACGAGGAAGTGATTCTCGGCCTGTCGGGCGGTGTCGATTCGAGCGTCGCGGCTGCGCTGATCCACCGCGCGATCGGCGACCAGCTCACCTGCGTGTTCGTCGACCACGGCCTGCTGCGCCTGAACGAAGGCAAGATGGTGCTCGACATGTTCGAGGGCCGCTTGCACGCGAAGGTCGTGCACGTCGACGCGTCCGATCAGTTCCTCGGCCATCTGGCCGGCGTGACCGATCCGGAAGCGAAGCGCAAGATCATCGGCCGCGAGTTCGTCGAGGTGTTCCAGGCCGAGGCGAAGAAGCTGTCGAAGGCGAAGTGGCTCGCGCAGGGCACGATCTATCCGGACGTGGTCGAATCGGGCGGCACGAAGACGAAGAAGGCGACGACGATCAAGAGCCACCACAACGTCGGCGGCCTGCCGGAAACGCTCGGCCTGAAGCTGCTCGAGCCGCTGCGCGACCTGTTCAAGGACGAAGTGCGCGAGCTGGGCGTCGCGCTCGGCCTGCCGCCGGAGATGGTGTACCGCCATCCGTTCCCGGGCCCGGGCCTCGGCGTGCGGATTCTCGGCGAGGTGAAGCGCGAATACGCTGACCTGCTGCGCCGCGCGGACGCGATCTTCATCGAAGAGCTGCGCAACACGACCGCGACCGCGCAGGATGCGGCTGCCGGTCTGTGCGGCGAAGTCGATGTCGGCAAGAGCTGGTACGACCTGACGAGCCAGGCGTTCGCGGTGTTCCTGCCGGTAAAGTCGGTCGGCGTGATGGGCGACGGCCGCACGTACGACTACGTGACGTCGCTGCGCGCAGTGCAGACGACCGACTTCATGACCGCACACTGGGCGCACCTGCCGTACGCGCTGCTCGGCCGCGCGTCGAACCGGATCATCAACGAGGTGCGCGGGATCAACCGTGTGGTGTACGACATCTCGGGCAAGCCGCCGGCGACGATCGAGTGGGAGTGAGCTAGACTGCTCCCAGGTCGTTCCGGGAGTTCCGTTTTTCCTGTTTTGCCGTTTAAAAACAGGGGGTTATTGTCCATCCGGATCCGCTGCGATCCGCGCAATGCCACGTGGAAATGTCGGTACCGTTGGCGGTACCGATGTTTCCTCCTCGGACGGCCTTGTCCGATACCGTCACGCTGGGTTGACGGTATCGACCGACGGTATACGTTCGAGGAGGTTTTATGCTCACCGACACGCAGCTGCGTGCCCTCAAGCCGGCTGAAAAAATCTATAAGGTCGCTGATCAGCGCGGACTATGTGCAGCGGTGATGCCATCGGGGGCGGTAAGTCTCCGGTATGACTATCGAGTGAACGGCCGCCGTGAAACCTTGGTTATCGGCCGGTATGATCCATCACTGTCGGCGCGAAAGCCGCGGAAATCAGGCGAACTCGTGTTTGGAATGGCTATCAGTCTTTCTGAGGCACGCATGCTTCGCGATCTGGCGGCAGGACAGATCCCGGGTGGGTCAGTTCTGCGTGGACATCAACAGATCGACGAGCTTCGTCGGCGGCGACACGCTCCATGCCGCCAGATCGGCAAACGGAACCCATCGGTAGTGCCCAGCCGTGATGACCTCGCAGACGGGGCCGAAGCTGGAATCGCTATCGACGATCCAGGCTGCCTTTCCCTGAGGGATCCGGACCGCGACGCTCGGCGCGGCGTCGAGTGCTGCCTCACGCGCGTCGTCTGCCTGCTCGATCTGTCCGTCGGCAGCAGAGCGGAGGGCGTTCAGCAGACCGTCAACCCACGCTGGCGGCTCGAGCACAAAGCCCGGGCGCTCGCGTCCCTCGACCACCTGCTTTCGCCAGCGCTCGGCGCGGATCAAGTCGCGGTACACCTGCGCGGTCGGCGCCTGGCTCGGCTCAAGCTTCGCCCACGTCTGCAACTGCTGAACCGCGCGCGTCCATTCACCTGTGACGCACATCAACTCGAACAGCGCCCAACGATGGGACGCCGTGGTCGGCTGAGCACGTAGGCGTGCCGAGACGCGCTCGATTTGCTCGCTGAGGGGCGCCTCACCCAAGCGATGCGTGTGGGGCGTGTCGGAGGCGGTGAGCCGGGTCATCCTTCGTCCTTGCGTGAGGGGGCGGATAGCGGACTGTCCACGGTCAGGGCGTGGTGTTCGCGCCGCGTGAGCGCAGGTGGTAGCACCGGCCCGCGTCGTGCGGCCGCCGCTTGAAATTCGGGTGGGGCAAAGAGCCGCAAGATCTCCGGGATCGGTTCATCGTCGAGCGCGGTCTCGGTGTGTCCGTCCAATCGCTCGAACACGTCGTCGAGCGTGCGATCGCCGAACAGCAGCGCTTCGATCGATTCGGCGCGTTCGGGGTCGCCGTATGCACGCAGGGCATCGGTGGAGTCCGGGCGGGTGGCATGCGCCGCTGGTTCATCCACCATTGGCGCCCACTCAGCCGCAACCGTCGCATGGGGATCGGTCAGCGCACGCCAATATTGCGAGTGCAATGTGTCCACCAGGGCGTCGGAGCTGTCAGCGGCGGCAGCGGTCGTGCGGGACGACGCGTGCATACGCGCCGCGGCGCCGTCCACGCTCCCGATGCCGAGCTGATCAAGGACGTCGTTGGTGACGTGCAGATGCTCGCCCGTCTCGTCATTTGGAAGGTCGGACTCGACCACGTCGGAAGTGCGCCACGCGTACCCTTTGCCAAGCACGGGCTCGGTGTGCGAGAGGTCCGGTTGACGGCGCCAAGGTAGGCGAAGGGGGCGCATCTTGAGTGTTCGATGAGAGGAAGTTCGCATTTTAAACACGAGTCCGCGCTTGCCGTCCATCACGACGTCGTTCGTTCAGCTATTGAGATTTGTTCAGAATGTTTTTGAGATTCTATATTAAATGTCAAAGATGTTTAAGTGTTAATTAGGAATTCGTTGTAAATCAATGATCTAGAAAAGTGTGACATACGATTTAACCTTTGGAATTTCATTTTCTCGTGAAATAACAATAACTTAGATTATATTGAAATTCACGGGATGGCTGTCGAGAGACGTCCGAGGGATGGCTGGATTGCCACCGGCTAAGCGGGGAGGTGCGCGCATTGATCTCGATTCGTTCTTGATGGTATTGACATCGAGAATGCGTTGACGCCGCTTCGATTTCGTGATGATAATTCGGCACCGATCCGACTTGGCCGTTTGACTCGTATCGGGGAGAGTACGATTTATCGAGTGTTTTCGGTTCCATCAGGTAATGTAGATGTGTAGTAGTCCTGATAGGTCTGACGGGGTGCTCGGGGCATCGTAGCCAACAACAAAGACCATCATGACGATTTCACGCCAAACGCTATTCGGTAAGCTCGGGGTCCAGCTTTACCGCGGCATCGAATCCGCAACGAGTTTCTGCAAACTGCGCGGAAACCCGTTCGTTGAGCTCGTCCACTGGCTGCATCAGGTGCTGCAGCAGCCGGACGGCGACCTCCAACGGATCGTGCGCCACGCGAGCATTGATCGGGATGCGCTCGAGCGCGATTTCGCGCGGGCGCTGGCCGCATTGCCGGCCGGCGCAAGCGCGATCAGCGATTTTTCGTGGCACATCGAATTGGCAATCGAGCGTGCCTGGGTGCTCGCGACCCTCGAATACGATGACCGCAGTGTGCGCGGCGCATGGTTGATCGCGGCACTCGTGTCCACGCCCGACCTGCGACGTGTTCTGCTTTCCATCTCTCCCGCGTTCGGCAAAATCCCGGTCGACGGACTCGGTGATGTGCTGCCTGCCTGGATTGCGGGCTCCCCGGAAGCGGCCGACGGCCCCTACGACCACAGCGAGTTGTCGCCCGCCACGCCGGGTGAGGCGTCCGGCGCGATGCCGGGCGCGCCGAAGGGCGGCTCGCTTGAGCAGTACTGCACGGATCTGACGGCGCTGGCCCGCGCGGGCGAAATCGATCCGGTCATCGGCCGCGAGCTCGAGATCCGCACGATGATCGACGTGTTGCTGCGCCGGAGGCAGAACAACCCGCTGGTGACCGGCGAAGCCGGCGTCGGCAAGACGGCCGTGGTCGAAGGTCTCGCACGCGCGATCGCGTCGGGCAACGTGCCGCCGAAGCTGGCCGACGTGCGGCTGCTTGGCCTCGATGTCGGAGCGCTGCTGGCGGGTGCCAGCATGAAGGGGGAATTCGAGGCTCGCTTGAAGGGCCTCCTCGAAGCGGCTGCGAAGTCGACTGTCCCCGTGATCCTGTTCATCGACGAGATCCATACGCTGATCGGCGCGGGCGGCCAGGCGGGCACGGGCGACGCCGCCAACCTCCTGAAGCCGGCCCTCGCGCGCGGCACGATCCGGACGATCGGCGCGACGACCTGGGCCGAGTACAAGCGGCATATCGAAAAGGATCCCGCATTGACCCGGCGTTTTCAGGTGCTGCAGGTCGCGGAGCCGTCCGAGGCCGCTTCCGTCGATATGGTGCGAGGGCTCGCGCAAACGTTTTCGGCGCATCACGGTGTCGTGGTGCGTGACGAGGCGATCCGTGGCGCGGTGACGTTGTCGCACCGCTACATTCCGGCACGCCAGTTGCCGGACAAGGCAATCAGCCTGCTCGATACCGCTTGCGCGCGGGTCGCATTGTCGCAACATGCGACGCCGCGCGAACTCGACGACGTGCGCCAGCGTCTCGCGGCCGCGCGCACGGAAGAGGCGCTTCTCGTGCAGGAGGCCCGCGTCGGTCTGGACGCGGACAAGGCACTAACCAATGTGCGCGTGCGTATCGACACGCTGGCAACGGAGGAGGCCGCGGTCGACACGCGTTGGCGTGAACAGGCCGCTGCCGCGCAGGCGCTGCTTGTCGCGCGCGAGGGCGCGGCAGGATCACCCGACGATTCGCCGGTGCCCCTTGAACGGCTGCGCGAGCTCGAGCGAGCGCTGGCCAACCTTCAGGGCGAGGTGCCGCTCGTGCTTCCGGAAGTCGATGAGGCGATCGTGGCGGAGATCGTTTCGGACTGGACCGGTATCCCAGTAGGTCGCATGGTCACGGACGAGGTGGCCGCAGTGCGCCGGCTGCCCGAAACGCTGGAGGCGCGCGTGATCGGCCAGACTGATGCGCTGCGCCTGATCGGCGAGCGCGTGCAGACCGCGCGGGCCGGCCTGACCGACCCGAAGAAACCGCTTGGCGTGTTCCTGCTCGCGGGGCCGTCGGGTGTGGGCAAGACAGAAACAGCACTGGCACTGGCCGAAGCGCTGTACGGCGGCGAACAAAACCTGATCACGATCAACATGAGCGAGTATCAGGAAGCCCACACCGTGTCGGGCCTGAAAGGGGCGCCGCCAGGGTATGTCGGTTATGGCGAGGGCGGGGTGCTGACCGAAGCGGTACGGCGCCGTCCGTACTCCGTCGTTTTGCTCGACGAGGTCGAAAAGGCTCATCGCGACGTCCACGAAATGTTCTTCCAGGTGTTCGACAAGGGCTACATGGAGGACGGCGACGGCCGCCACATCGATTTCCGCAACACCACCATCTTGCTGACCAGCAATGTGGGCTCCGACCTGAGCGCGAGCCTGTGCGCCGATCCGGCGCTGGCGCCTGACATGGAGGGTTTGCGGGACGCGCTCACGCCTGAATTGCTCAAAGCCTTTCCGGCCGCCTTTCTCGGTCGGGTGGCGGTGGTGCCGTACCGGCCGTTGGCCGACGACGGGCTTGCCCGCATCGTCCGCTTGCATCTGGGCCGCGTTGTGAAGCGCATGGCCGACAGCCACGATATCGCGCTCACCTTCGACGATGCGGTGGTCGACTACATCGTTGGCCGCTGTCTCGTCCAAGAAACCGGCGCGCGCGTGCTCATCGGCTTTATCGAGCAACACATCCTGCCGCGCCTGTCCGCCGTCTGGCTCGACGCGTTCACGTCGAAGTCTGCGATTACGCGCGTTGCAATCGGTGTTGCCGATCCCGCTGCTGCGCCGCCTCAGGCGCTGGCGTTCGATGCATTGCCTACCCATTTGGACCCGTCGCTCAGCTGAGCGCTCAGTCCACTACCCACCGTCCAGGAGAGCCTGTCCATGTCCGCTTCCAGCAGTTCGCAAAAATTCATCGCGCGCAATCGTGCGCCGCGCGTGCAAATCGAGTACGACGTCGAGGTCTACGGGTCGGAGAAGAAGGTCGAGCTGCCGTTCGTGATGGGCGTGCTGGCCGATCTGTCCGGCAAGCATCCCTCGGAGCCGCTTCCTGCCGTGACGGACCGACGATTCTTGGAAATCGATATTGACAATTTCGATGAGCGCATGAAGGCCATCCGGCCACGCGTCGCGTTCGCAGTGCCGAATACGCTGACGGGCGAAGGTCAGATGATGGTCGACATGACCTTCGAGAGCATGGAGGACTTTTCGCCGGCGGCCATCGCACGCAAGGTCGAGTCGCTGCGTCAGCTGCTGGAAGCGCGCACGCAACTTGCCAACCTGCAAACGTACATGGATGGCAAGTCGGGTGCCGAAGCGCTCGTCACGCAACTGCTGCAGGACCCGGCGCTCCTCAAGTCGCTGGCTGCGGCACCAAAGCCCGAGCGTCATGACGCGGGTGCGGCGGACACGGGCGAAGCGAACTGACCGACGAACCGATCGAGGAAGACCATCATGGCGAAACAGCAAGCACAGGCCGCCCAAGCGCAGACGGCCACCCAATCCGATTTTACGCAACTGCTCGAGAAGGAATTCCGTCCGAAGACCGAGCAAGCACGGGAAGCGGTCGAATTTGCGGTTCAGACGCTCGCGGAACAGGCGCTGAGCCAGTCGATCACGATCAGCGACGATGCGTACAAGAGCATTGCGGCCATCATCGCGCAGATCGATCACAAGCTCTCCGAGCAGATCAACCTGATTCTGCATCACGAAGACTATCAAGCGCTGGAGTCCGCATGGCGCGGCCTGAACCATCTGGTCTCGAACACCGAGACGGATGAACATTTGAAGATTCGTGTCCTGGACGTTTCGAAGACCGAACTGCATCGCACGATGCGTCGCTACAAGGGCTTGGCGTGGGATCAAAGCCCGCTCTTCAAGCAAATCTACGAGCAGGAATACGGTCAGCTCGGCGGCGAACCGTACGGGTGTCTCGTCGCCGACTACTACTTCGACCATACGCCGCCCGATGTTGACCTGCTGGGCTCGATCGCGAAGGTCGCTGCAGCGTCGCATACGCCGTTCATCACGGGTGCGGCACCGTCGGTGCTCCAGATGGAGTCGTGGCAGGAACTGGCGAACCCGCGTGATCTGACCAAGATCTTCACGCAGAACCTCGAATACGCGGCGTGGAATTCGCTGCGCAACACCGAGGACGCGCGCTACGTCGGTCTCGCGATGCCGCGTTTCCTCGCCCGTCTGCCGTATGGCGCCAAGACCAATCCGGTTGACGAGTTCGATTTCGAAGAAGACACGAATGGCTCGAACCATAGCCGCTATGGTTGGGCGAACGCTGCATATGCGATGGGCGTCAACATCAACCGCTCGTTCAAGCAGTATGGCTGGTGCTCGCTGATCCGCGGCGTCGAGTCCGGCGGCACGGTCGAGAACCTGCCGTGCCACACGTTCCCGACTGACGACGGCGGCGTCGACATGAAGTGCCCGACTGAGATCGCGATCTCGGACCGCCGCGAGGCCGAACTGTCGAAGAACGGCTTCATCCCGCTCGTGCATCGCAAGAACACCGACCATGCAACCTTCATCGGTGCGCAGTCGCTGCAAAAACCGGCCGAGTATCACGATCCGGACGCGACCGCCAACGCGAACCTGTCGGCACGCTTGCCGTACCTGTTCGCATGCTCGCGTTTCGCGCACTACCTGAAGTGCATCGTGCGCGACAAGATCGGCGCGTTCAAGGAACGCGAGGATATGCAGCGCTGGCTCAACGAATGGGTCATGCACTACGTCGATGCCGATCCCGCGAACTCGTCGCAGGACACCAAGGCGCGCCGGCCGCTGGCAGCCGCCGAGGTGCTTGTCGAGGACGTCGAAGGCAATCCCGGCTACTACCAGGCGAAATTCTTCCTGCGTCCGCACTTCCAGCTCGAAGGGCTGACGGTCTCGCTGCGGCTTGTCACCAAGCTTCCGTCGATCAAAGAAGCAGCTTGAGAGTAAGTCCGGCCTGTTCGGTCGCGCGTTAAGCCATCACTCTCGTGGTGCGCGGCCTCTTTTTATTCACTGAAGAAAAGGAGTATTTCGTATGGCACAAGATATTTTCCTGAAGATCGACGGCATCAACGGCGAATCGCTCGACGACAAGCACAAGGACGAAATCGAAGTCCTGAACTGGGACTGGGAAATCATGCAGGAATCGACGATGCACGCAGGCAGCGGCGGTGGCGCTGGCAAAGCGACGGTCAAGGATCTGACGTTCGAACACAACATCGATCGCGCGAGCCCGAACCTGATGAAGTACGCGCTGACGGGCAAGCACATCGACCAGGCGACGCTCGTGATGCGCAAGGCCGGCGGCAACCCGCTCGAGTACCTGAAGGTCACGATGAGCGATGTGATCGTCACGCGCGTGAAGCCGTCGGGCAGCAAGACCGATGCGGAGAAGAGCCGTGAGACGGTGTCGCTGTCGTTTGCAAAGGTGAAGCAGGAGTATGTCGTGCAGAACGCGCAAGGTGGCAGCGGCGGCGCCGTCACGGCGAGCTTCGACATCAAGGGCAACAAGGAAGCGTAAGCCGATGGAACGCCGCGCACCGGGCCTAAATCCAGCCCCCGCCGGCTGCGCGGCGTTTCCCGCTACCTGTCAACGTGAATCCAGTATGCGTTCGATTCTGACTGTCGCCACGCTCGCCGGCGTTGTGTTGCTTTCGGCCTGCGCGAGCGGCGAGCCGAAGCCGAAGGAGCCGATGCGGCTTGACCTGACCGTCAACGCGCGATCCGACGTCAACCCGGATGACCGAGGACGGGCCGCGCCGATCGTCGTGCGCATCTATGAACTGAAGAACGACAACGCCTTCAAGGCGGCGGATTTCTTCACGTTGCAAACGCAGGACAAAACGGTGCTGGCCGACGATGTCGTCAAGCGCGACGAGCTGCAATTGCGTCCCGGCGAGCACCAGACGATCGTGCGACGTCCGTCTGCGGACACCACCGCCATTGGCGTGATTGCGGCCTATCGCGACCTGCCGAATTCGGTATGGCGGGCCGTCTACACGATGCCTGTGCTCGACAAGGCGTGGTACAGCTTCTCCACGCCGAAGCTGAAACTGACTGTCGATCTTGAGGCCAAGGCCGTCAAGATCGAGGAAGCCAAGAAATGAATCACGTCGCTCAACAAAACGGACGATACGCATGAGCTGGTACGCCAAGGTCGCCTGGCAGGAAGGGCTGTTTTTTCGTCCGCAACTGTTCCAGCAACAGGATCGCTACTTCGAAAAGTACGTGCACATGCGTGCCGCGCCGCTGTCGCCATTCTTCTTCGGCTTCGCGCACTACGCGCTCGATCTGGAGTCGCTGGCGTTGGGCAAGGTGATCGTCAAGTCCGCCGCCGGGGTGTTTGCTGACGGCTCGCCGTTTGATGCACCGGGCAACACGCCGTTGCCGCCGCCGCTGACAATCCGACCGGAACACCTCGATCAGGTGATTTATCTCGCGGTGCCGGTCCGACTGCCGAACTGCGAAGAGACGACGTTCGAGAACACGCCGGATTCGCTGGCGCGCTACCTCGTGTTTGATACCGAACTGCGCGACACGAATTCGATCGGCCTCGCGCCCGAGCCGGTGCAATTGTCGAACCTCCGCCTGCGCCTGATGCCCGAAAAGGAGCTCGGCGATGCATGGATCGGCCTTGCGCTGACGCGCGTGAAAACCATTCGCGCGGACGGCAGCATCGAGCTCGACGACACGCTGGTGCCGCCCGTTTCGGGTTATGGCGCGAGCGGCCTCCTGATGAGCTGGGTGACGAAGATTCACGATCTCGCTCGCCTGCGCGCCAATGCCCTCGCGCAGCGGCTGGCGGGCACCGATGACACCACGGCGAGTGCTGCAACGGTCACCGACTACTTGCTGCTGCAGATCCTGAACCGGTATGAGCCTCTGCTGCAGCATATGCTGCGCGTGCCGACCACGTCGCCCGCCGATGTGTATGCGCTGTTGATCAGCATGGCCGGCGAATTGTCGACGCATCTGCGCACGGATACACGGCGGCCGCTCGACACGCATCCGCCTTATCAGCACACGACACCGCACCTGTGTCTGAAGCCGGTTGTCGACGATACGCACCGGCTGCTCAACGCCGTGCTGGTGCGCAGTGCGCAAAGCATCGCACTCGAAGACCGCGGCCACGGCATGCGAAACGCCGTGGTCGATCCGGTCGACATGCAGGGGTTTACTGCGGTCGTGCTGGCCGTGCACGCGGCCATGCCGCCGGACGTACTGCAGCAGCAATTCCTTGCGCAAGCGAAGGCAGGCCCGTCCGACAAGCTGCCGAGCCTCGTGCGCAGCCACCTGCCGGGCATTGGCTTGCAGGCGTTGCCGGTGCCGCCGCGGCAGATTCCGTTCAACGCGGGCTATATCTACTACGAGCTGACCCAGGGTGGACCGCTCTGGGACGAAGTCGTTCGCCACGGCGGACTCGCGTTGCACGTAGCGGGCGACTTCCCGTCGATCAAACTCGAACTGTGGGGCGTACGCGCGTAAGCACGCAACGGCAACCCTGAATTCACGAACCGCGATCAGCTACGTCTCACTATGAGCAACTCATCTACCGGCACCGATGTGGCCGAGGAACGGACCTCGCCAGCATCCGTACGACCGTCATCCACGTCTTCCGGCGCGAGCGTTGTTCCGTTTCGGGAGCGGCTCATTGCTGTCGAGCAGGCGTCGAATCCGTTACGGGAAGCGGCGCGACCGCTCTTGCGCGCGCTCGCGGACATGCCGGACCATCTCGCCCCCGAAGAGACCTTCGCGCTCCGAAACCTTCTCGAACAAGAGGTGCGCACATTCCAGAAGCTATGCGAGCAGACGAACATTCGGCGCGACCATACGATTGGCGCGCGCTACTGCCTGTGCACGGCACTCGATGAGGCCGCGACACAAACCGCATGGGGAACGGGGGAATCGTCCGGCATCGAATGGATCAGCACCGGCCTTGCCACCACGTTCCACGAGGACCGGCAGGGGGGCGAGAAGGTCTATCTGCTGATTGGCCGACTGCTTGCCGAACCGCGTGAGCATCTGGACTTGCTGGAAGTCATCTACGAGATTCTCAGCCTCGGCTTCGAAGGGCGCTATCGGCACGAGGCGAACGGCAAGCGCAAGCACGATGCGATTCGCCAGCGGCTCTACAACGAGATCACCTCGCAACGCGGGGTCGCACCGACGGCGCTGTCGCCGCACTGGCAGTCGGATGTGAAAGGCAAGCGGGTGTCCTTCTATGACTTTCCGGTCTGGATCACGGTCACGCTGCTGTCGGTGGTCCTCCTCGGTCTGTTCGGCTGGTTCAAATACGAATTGATGAGCCGAAGCGCAATCGTGGAGAAGCAGATCGCCGATATCGGCCGGATGACGCCGCCACCCGCACCGCCTCAATTGCATCTGAAGCAACTGCTCAAGGACGAAATCGCGGCTGGCACCGTCAGCGTCGACGAGGATGCGCGTCACAGCGCCGTGACATTCCGTGGCGATGCGATGTTCCCGCCCGGTGGCGTCACGATCAAGAGTGCGATGGCGCCGCTCGTCGCGAAAATCGCGGGCGAGATCGTGAAGGTGCCGGGCAAGGTCAGCGTCCTGGGGTACACGGACAACCTGCCGATTCGCAGTCGCCAGTTCCCGTCGAACGAAGCGCTGTCGGAGGAGCGGGCGACACAGGTCTTGCAGATGCTGCAGGCCGCTGGTGTGCCTGCCAACCGACTCGAAGCGGTGGGCAAGGGTGACGCCGATCCGATCGGCGACAACCGCACCGCCCAGGGCCGCGCGCAGAACCGGCGCGTCGAGATCGTCGTCGCGCAATAGGCCAGATCTGCTTTCGGAATAGACCATGAAGAAGTTTTTGTCATTTCTCGCCTCGCGCCAGTTTCTCGCATTCCTCGTGCTGATCGTTGTCGCGCTGGTGATCTGGTTCGTCGGACCGTTCTTCGCGTTCGGCGGCCTCAAGCCGCTGGCGGGCGCCGGCATGCGCGTGCTGTTGATTGTGCTGGTGCTCGTGGGTGTGTTGCTTTGGCTCGGGGGCTGGTCGACGAGCATCGTGTTCGTGGCGGTGTTGTGTCTGCTGATCTGGTATGCGGCGCCCTTGCTCTCGTTCGGCCACACCTCGCCGTTCGAACCCGTTTCGGCCAGGATCGGTGCGATTGCGCTGGTGGTGGCGGTGTTTGCGCTGTTCTGGATGTTCCGGCTTTGGCAGAAGATGCGGGAGGACGAGGCGTTCCTGAGGAAAGTGCTGCGTTTCGGCGGCAAGACGGAGGAATCACCCGCAGCACCGCGCCTGAAGAAGGTGGAAGCAATCGTCGCGAGCGCACTGGCGCGGCTGAAGTCGATGCGTACGGGGGCGCGGGGACCGGGCAAGCTGTTCCAGGGCAAACGCTACCTGTACGAACTGCCGTGGTACATCACGCTTGGTTCGCGAGGGACCGGCAAGACGAGCGCGCTGCTCAACGGTGGACTCGCGTTTCCCATCGCCGAGCAAATGCAGCGCGCGGCCGGGACGTCGGCCAGCGATGTCGCGGCTGTGGACTGGTGGCTCACCAATGACGCGGTGCTGATCGACACGGCCGGCTATTACACACGCCATGGCACCTCGACGATAAAGGAAGGTGATGGGCTGGCGCCGTCATCGGACCGGTCGACAACGGTCGCATCGGGCGAGGATAAAGCAGGCAAAGACGGCGAGGAGAAGAAGGGCGACGCGTCAGGCGATACCCAGGCGGCGACAGTTGCAAAGTCGAGCGCCAATATTGTTCCGATTCGCGCCGACTCGCCGGAGCAACGCGAAGCGCTGGATCGCGCGGAATGGTTGGGTTTCCTCGGCATGCTGCGCCGCCACCGACCGCGTGCCCCGATCAATGGCGCGTTGCTTGCCGTCGACCTTGACTCGCTGGTTGGCGCCGACGAGCAGAAGCGCCTCGCCGAGGCCTCGGCGCTGCGTGCGCGACTGGGCGAACTGCGCGGCGAGCTTGGTATTCGCTTCCCGGTGTACGTGCTCGTCACCAAGATGGACCGCCTGCTGGGGTTTGCGGAGTATTTCAGCGGGCTGACGGCCGAGAGCCGCGCGCAGGCGTGGGGTTTCACGTTGCCGTACGGCAAGGAAACGGTCGCGAAGGAGGGCTTGCGTGCGCGCTGTCGTGATGAGCTGATGCAGATGGCGGGACGGCTGTCCGGCATGATTCACACGCGCCTGCAGGACGAGGACGAGACACACAAGCGCCGCCAGCTCGCCGCGTTGCCGGAGGAGTTCTCCGCGCTGGTCGGATCGCTCGTCGACCTGATCGATCGTGTGTTTCTCGACTCCCGATACGACGACACCCAGCTTCATTCGACGCTGCGCGGCGTCTACTTCACCAGCGCACAGCAGGACGGCCACTCGGTCGTCGCCGAACGCGACACCGTGGTGCAACGCCTCGCACCGAAGCAAGGGCAGGCAGGCGCCGCCGGTGGGCATGAGGGCAACCGGAGCTATTTCCTGCACGACGTCCTGACCCGGGTCGTGTTTCCGGAAGCGCATCTCGTCAGTCCCAACTTGCGGTGGGAATACCGCTACCGGCTGCTGCGCCTGATTGGCCATGCGCTCGCCTTGCTCCTGTTCGTCTGGCTGGTACTCGGATTGCGCGTGAGCTTCGGCAACAACAGCGACTACCTCGACGTCATCGGGCGCAAGGTCCAGGCATTGGCGGCCCGCGTGACCCAGCTGTACAAGGAGCCCAAGCCGGAGGCCGTGCCGGATACGCTGACCGAAGCGCGCTATTTGCCGACCTTTCCGAACCTGGACCTGTCCGATCCTGGCAGCACCTGGCGTTACGGCCTCTATTCGCCACCGGACATCGTGACGGAGAGCGGCCACACCTACGATGCGCTGGAGGACAACCTGTTGGTGCCTCAGATCGTGCGCCGGATGGAAAACGTGATGTCCGGGGCGATCGCCAACAAGGATCCGAAGGCCGCTTACGATGCGCTGCGCGTGTACTTGATGCTTTACGACAAGGCGAAATTCAACGCCGGCGACGTGAAGACATGGGTGCTCGACGACTGGGCGAAAAACGACAGCGCTGCGATTTTTGGCGGCCGCGCATCGATGATCGATCACGTTCAGCAGCTCTTTTCGGGCGACCGCGTCGTGAAATCGCCGCTGATTCGCAACGATGCGCTGATCCAGCAGGCACGGGCGTTTCTCGATGGCAGCAATGCGACCGACCGCCTGTACCAGCGCGCGAAGGCCGCGATGCTGAAGGAGTCGCCGGACGAGTTCACCTTGCTGCGCGCGGTCGGGCCGCAGGCAGGGACGGTGTTCACGCGGGCAAGCGGCCAGCCGCTGTCGTGCGGCGTGCCGGGTCTGTTCACCTTCGACGGCTATCGGAACCTGTTCGACAAGCGGCTTCCCGAGTTTGTCCAGATCGCGCGCGACGACGACGCATGGGTGATGGGGCGCTCGTACCTGGGCGAGGCTCAAAAAAAAACGGCTGAGATCGTGAGCACGGTAACGGGCGCGGACGATGCTCTGACGGACGCGGTTCGCCGCCAGTATCTGCTGGAATATGCGCAGCAATGGGATGCGTTCCTCAACGATATCCGAACGGTGAGCGGCACGAGTCTCGCATTCAATCTCCAGGTGCTGCGCAGCTTCGCGGCGCCCGACTCGCCGCTCGGACGACTCGCACGCGCGGCCGTGCGTGAAACGACGCTCACGGCACCGGCGACCGCATCGGACGGGTCATTTCTGCAGAAGGCGGCCGACCAGCTCAACCAGAAGGCCGACAAGGCACTCGGCATCCGCGCGTCCGAGCGCGTCGAGCGTGAATTGGTCGATAGCCATTTCGCAGCGCTTCGCGAGGTCGTGACGGGCGACGCCGATTCGCAGGCCGGCGCCCAAGCTGCGGCGGCGCAGGCAGGGAAGACGGGACTCGACGGCGTGACCAACCTGCTGAACGATTACTACACCGCGCTCACGGTTTCCGACAACGCGTTGTCGAACAACAGCATGCCGCCGGCGAGCGATACGGCGGCGAAGCTCAAGATGACCGCCAACACAATGCCGGCACCTTTCCGGGCGGTGTTGCTGCAACTCGCCGCGGATGGCTCGCACGAAGTCAACCAGGGGATCGGCCAGCTGCTGTCGCGCCAGATGCAGGCAGTCGTCGGTGACACCTGCCGGCTCGCCATCGAAGGCAATTATCCGTTCTCGCTCGACAGCAAGCGCGACGTCAGCATCGACGACTTTACCCGTGTGTTCGCGCAGGGTGGCGTGATCGATGACTTCTTTGGGAAGACACTGGCGCCGTTTGTCGACACCTCTGCGAAGCCGTGGCGATACAAGACTCTGACGGGCGCGACGGAACCCGTGCAGGGACCGGATCTGGAGCCGTTCGAGCATGCGAAGGCGATCCGCGACGTTTTCTTTAACGACCCGGGCCACAAGCAGCTCACGTGGAAGGCCGATATCCGTATTCCCGAACTGGACCCGACGATCACCAGCCTGTCGCTCGACATCGACGGCCAGACCTCGCTTTATCAGCACGGTCCGGTTGCGCCGTTTGCAGTGACGTGGCCCGGGCCTCGTGGGGGCGTTCACACGGAAATCACTGCCAATCCTCGCATTCGTCCCGACACGTCGACGATCGCGGCTGACGGCCCCTGGGCGTTGATGCGCCTGCTCCAGAAGGGGCAGGTGGTGGAAACTGCCACGCCCGGCCGTACCCGTGTCGCGTTCGACTTCGACGGTCGCAAGGCGGTGCTCGATGTTGCGAGCACCGGAAGCGTGGCAAACCCGCTGACTAGTGACGTGCTGAAGACCTTCCGCTGTCCGAGTTCGATGCCGTTGTTCAACCTGTCGGATAGCGGGCCGCCTCCTGGGCTGCCGCGCGGTACGACGCCGGCGAGCCCGGCAAATGTCACCCAATAACGGTGAGGGGCAGGCACGGTGACGATTTCGACAGTCGATTCGCGAAACTACGCCGGACTTCTTGCGTCGCCGCCGCTCAGCGCGCGACTCAAGGCGGCGGTGCAATCGGTCAATCCGTTGCTTGAATCCGCACGCGTCTTGCTGCTCGCGCTGGCGGATACGCCTGCTGCACTGGAACCGGACGACGTATTGCAGCGGCGCAAATGGCTCGAGCAGGAACTGCGGATGTTCTTGCGGGTTTGTCGCGAGCTGCAGCTGCCGTCGGACGACGTCGTGCGGGCGAGCTATTGCCTCAGCGCCGCGCTCGACGAGGCTGCGATGCAAACGCGTTGGGGAAGAGGCGAGGGCACCGGCACCGAGTGGCAGGCCAGCAGTCTCGCGGTGGCGATGGGCCACGATCGACAGGGCGGCGATCGCGTTTTCCACATGATCGACGAGGTGCTGAACGAGCCGCGCGGACATCTCGACCTGCTCGAGCTGTTGCAGAACGTCCTTGATCTTGGCTTTCGCGGGCGATACCGCTTCGAGCACGATGGTCCGCGGCGGCTGCTGAACATCCGCGAGCGCGTGCACGGCGTGGTGATGGCAGGAGAACATGGCGTGGCCCCCGTTGTTGATGACGACCATACGGCCAGTCGTTTCGCCCCATCCGATCGTGCTCGCGGGGCGGCCGTATCGGGTGGGCGCGTGGTCGATCCGTGGGTACGTCCGGCTCGCGCGCGTCTGTCACGCTGGTGGATTGTCGTCGGTATTGTGGCGGCACTGCTGGCGGGCGCGGCAGGGTACGTCGCGGTCAGGGATTTGCGCCACGCGGATCAGTCCGCTCAGGCGTCGTCTCCGATCGATCGATTGGGCGCTGCGTTGGGCGAGCAGCTGCGCGACGAAATCGCCGCTGGCAATGTGGAGTTGATAAAGGATACGGCGGCCGATACGGTGGCGCTCCGATTCAACGGAATGTATGCGTCGGGCGACGTGACAGTGGCCCCATGGCGGGCGTCCGTGATGGCATCGGTCGGACGGACCATCGCGAGCTCGCCGGCCGCTACGCACGTGCTCGTCACCGGATACACCGACAACCTGCCAGCGAGTCCCGCCCATCAGGGTTCGAATTACGCGCTGTCCACAGCTCGCGCCCAGCAGGTCGCGCAGATTCTCGCGGCGGCCGGCGTGCCGAAGGAACGCATCAGCGTGGTGGGCCAGAGCGATGCCGATCCACTGGCCGATAACGTGTCGAAGGAAGGACGGTCGAGAAACCGTCGTGTAGAAGTGACCGTGTCGAATTGATGCTTGCAACCGAATCACCCATTTACGAAGCGGAGCTGGATATGCAGGATGCGCAAGGCCGAAATATGGTGCGCTTGGGCGACACCACCGATCACGGCGGCAAGGTCGTCGAGGCGACTGACGAGGTGAAGCACCTGGGTATCTCGGTCGCGCTGGACCAGCACGGGGTGATGTGTCCGAAGTGCGGCGGCATTTTTCCGCTGCTGGCCAGCGGCCCCCGTACGCATCGGGGGCGTCGGGTCGGTTATGTCGGCGACAAGACGGGTTGCGGCGCGACCGTGATCGGTTCGTGATCGAGGGAGAAGCCGCATCATGCTGAGTCTCACGCAGGCACGTACGCTGTCGATTTCGGGCGCAGCGCTGCCCACCTATTCGACCGGCGGGCTACCGGTGTTCGCACCGGTACGGCTGCAGGGCAGCGAGGCGGTCGGTCGCCTCGAGGACTGCCGCTACCTCGTCACGCTGCGCACCGACGACGCGTTCGCGTTCTCGCCGAGCGTGACCGCCAACCTCGACCTCGACAAGATCGTCGGCACCGAGGTGACGGTGTCGATCCAGCTCGAAGGTAAGGGGCAGTTTATCCCCGGGCTTGCGGGCAACGCAGGGCTCGGCAACATCGGCGCGGGCACGCGCGAGATCACGGGCCTCGTTACCGCGGCGCGCGTCGCCGGTGAAGACCGGCACTCGATCCTGTACGAGCTCGAACTGCGTCCGTGGCTGTACCGCGCGACGCTGACGCAGGACTGCCGGATCTTCCAGGACATGAGCGTCGTCGAGATCACCGACGCGGTGCTCGCGAAGTATCCGTACCCGGTCGACAAACGGCTGGCTGGTGCGTTCCGCGGCATCTATCCGAAGCGTGACGTGCAGCGCCAGGCGTTCGAAACGGACTGGGCATTCCTGCAGCGGCTATGGGAGGAATGGGGCATCTGGTGGTGGTTCGAGCACGAGGGCGGACATCAGCGCCTGGTGCTGTGCGACACGATGGGCGGCCATCATCCGCACGGCGCGGCATACGAGACGGTGCGCTACCTGTCGCCGGACGGCAAGCGCATCGACGAAGAACACATCCACGCGCTGTCGGTGACGAGCCGGCTGACGTCGGGCAGCGTGACGGTGGTGGACTACGACTACACGCGCCCGCGTGCCAACCTGATGGTCACCGAGGAGAACCCACGCAAGACGGCGAGCGCGGACGGGGCGGTGTACGACTGGGGCGACTACAGCCAGCCGCTGGCAGGCGCACAAGGCGTGGAAGGGCAGCCGAACGACACCGAGCAGGAGTCCCGGCATCTGGCGCGCGTGCAGCTGGAGGCGCGACGCTGCGCGGGCCTTCGCGCGAATGGTCGCGGCAACCTGCGCGGCCTGACGGTGGGTCGCACCTTCGCACTGACGGGCTACCCGCAGCAGGCGGCAAACCGTGAGTACGTGGTGCTGTCGTCGACGCTCGACATCGAGGAGGTGGGCGATCGCACGGGCGCCAGCGCGACGTATCGCTGCGAAGCGCAGTTCGAGCTGCTGCCGGCGAACGAGCCGTTCCGGCTCGAGCGCAGCGTGCGCAAGCCGGTGCTGAGCGGTCCGGAGAAGGCGATCGTGGTGGGGCCGGCCGGGCAGGAGGTCTGGACGGACAAATACGGCCGAGTGAAGGTCCAGTTCGGCTGGGACCGGCAGGGCAAGCTCGACGAGCATGCGGGGATCTGGCTGCGAGTGGTGTCGCCGTGGCAAGGCGCGGACATGGGTGCGACGTTCCTGCCGCGGATCGGCCACGAAGTGGCGGTGATGCACTACTACGGCGACCCGGACCTGCCGGTGATCACGGGCAGCCCGGTGAACGAGTTCCGGCAGCCGACGCTGGATCTGCCGGCGAACCAGGCGGTAGCGGTGCTGCGCGGCCGCGAGTTCCAGGGCACGGCGTCGGGCCACGTGGCGATCGACGATACGCAGGGGCAGATCCAGACGCAGATTGCGAGCGACGCGGGCAGCTCGGTGCTGGCGCTGGGGAACCTCCGGCGGATCGTAAAGAAGACGGGTCGGGCGGATGCGCGCGGCAAGGGCTTCGACCTGCGCACCGATTACTGGGGCGTGGTGCGCGCACTGATGGGCCTGTTCATCTCGACGGACGGGCAGCCGAATGGCGCCGGCCAGACGAAGGACGCGAAGGCGGCCGTCGGGCGTCTGACACGCGCGCGTGAACTGCAGGAGAGCCTGTCGGGGCTCGCGCAGCAGCACGAGGCGCAGCAGCGCGACGCGGACCAAAGCGAGGTCGCGAAGGCGATCAAGGCGCGCAACGACGCGATTCGCGGCGACACGCCGGCGGGCGAGAACGACTTCCCGGAGCTGAAGGAGGCGGATCTGGTGCTGGCGAGCGCAGCGGGCGTCAGTGTGGCGGCCGAGCGCAGCGCGCATATCGCGAGCAACGAGGACATTGCGGTGACGAGCGGTCGGCACGTGGGCCTCGCGGTGGGTCATTCGCTGTTCGCGAGCGTGTCGAACGCGTTCTCGCTGTTCGTGCACAAGGCCGGGATGAAGCTGATCGCGGCTGCGGGCAAGGTGCGCATCGAGGCGCAGACCGACGGCATCGACATGAAGGCGAAGCAGTCGGTGAAGATCGAGAGCACGACCGACAGCATCCACCTCTACGCGGCGACGGAAATCCTGCTGCATGCCGGCAGTACACAAATGCGGATCAGCGACAAGGGCTACACGGTCCATACCGCCGGCGAACATACCGTCCACGCGGCTAGCCACCAGACGGTCGAGCCGCAAGCTAAATCCGTGAAGATGCCGCTGACGGATATCAAAGATGCAAAGGTAGCGGAGCATTTTGTACTCCCCGATGGCGGCTCCGGCATCGCTATGGCCGAACAGCGCTATCGGATCACACTGGACGATGGCCAGGTGATCGAGGGTATCAGCAACGAACATGGGGAGACGTCGCTGGTTGCGAGCAAGAGCTTCAAGATCGCAAAGCTGGCGCTGCTGCGCGAAGACGGAACGGTTCATTCGATTTTCCGAGCTGGGATTACTCGGGATGCAAATTCGAGCTTTGGGGCGAAAGGCGATCAGCAATGAGCGATACGAATAATCAACGCACTCACAAGGTGGGGCCGCTGAAGCTGAAGGTGAATCGCGTCCAGCCGACGACGTTGGACAAGACGCCGATGTACGCGGTCTGCACGCCGGATCGATGGGGAATGCGGTATTCAGACGAAGATCCCGAGCGGCGAGACCATCTTATGTACCCAATCGCGCGCGACTACGCGAAGGCGATCCAAGACGTGCTGCTCTCGCAGGTCCAATGGGGCAATCAGTATTTCGGGCCGGCCGGAGGGAAACCCACGTTGATGCTCGAATGGCCGCTTGAGAGTCAGATAGATCAGTTGTCAAACCTGATTCGACCGGTCGCCATCAAGGCGCTCACCAGCGCCACCGGCGGCTTCGGCATTCCGGAAGCCGCGGTTCCGAATCAACTGGGCTTTTATGTGCCCACACCCGATCGCCCGGCTGGAGAGCAGGGAGCGTTCAGTCCGAACAATTGGAGTCTGTTGCTGAATGTATCGGCGCTGGCGCCGATGTTCAAGATCGACGCATTGATTGCCAAAACGTCTCCACGTACGGAGCTCGTCGGACCACTCAAGACGTTCTCTGACACGCTCTATCATGAAGCTCGGCATTGTCAGCAATGGTTCTGGATCTATGCATTGGCGCAACAGCATCCGGATAACTTCGAGACATTGCCGAATATTGCTAAGTGGCCTCAAGCCATGTCGGGCGGCACACCTGTGAAGGATCCAACGACGTCGATTCCGCAGGGGAAGGTGATTCTCGATTTGACGTCGAAACAATCGATTCCGACAGACACGGCGACGTTGATCAGTATTAAGCGCATGGCCGTTGGCCAATACGTCTATGCCTTGAATATTTGGCGGAAGGTAGGGTATCGCCCGCCGTACCTCACCGATGCAGCTGCGCTCGAGGATGAATTCCAACGCGCACGGGCGGCTGCGATCAATCTTTTGCAACATGTTGGCATAGGAGGCACCTCAATTGATGTCGATGCGATGGTGGCCGAGCCGAGCACGTGTTACTGCGATTACACAGCTCGGCCTTGGGAAAATGACGCGTTCGTGTGCGGCGAGATGGCAACCGCTTACTGGAATGCAGGTATGGGGCTCGGTCTATCGACCTATGCGCCGGATCAGTGTAGCCACGCTTATCAGTACGCTGACGCTACTTCAAGGCGTACTCTTCGCGGCTCCGACGCTGGCTCAGGAACAGGCGGGACCGGTGAAGGACAATGAGATGAGTGCGAAGACGTCAGGTAAGCCGATGACGGATGCGCAGCAGGTGACGCTCATGCGTTTTACCGAGATTGGCCTGAAATGGGTCTCGGGGGAGCTTTCGTTTGATCAGGTCGTGAGCACTTTAGGGAAGCCGGACTATCAAGCGGAAGAATCGAATTTTATCCAATATACGTTTTACCCAGAAAAGGTGATGTCGGTTCGATTCACGCTCGACAAGCTGAATCTGGTGGACGGAAAACCACGCGTCGGTGCCTTTTCGATCAAGGTGAATGAAGGCATACACACAGATATTCCCTATGACAGGTTCGAGAGACTCGGCCTACGTCGCGTGGCGCACGGCGAGTCGATCGATGGAGTTCGTACCGAGGAGGGCGAGTTCTTTTATCCGGCGGGTATTGCAGATGTCTACGGCACGCATCCAAGGAACTATGCGACGTTTAGCTATCGCCTACCTCTACCTGTCGATTCACTGTTCGATGTGTACGCAGGGTTCGGCTATCTCGGCGATTGGATAAGCGATACGAGCCACGACTGGACATTGAGCAATTTCCGCAATGCAGTGGATCTACGGATCTTGAATATCGCGCGAAATTATCTGACGCCAGCGGAGTTGCAGCAGCGCGAACAGGCGAAGCGCCAAAAGTACGGCGAGATGAACTTATGCACCGGCATGCTCTGCCCGGAGACGGGTATGTGGCAGGGCTTTTCCGAGAGCAGCAGCGGAGATGTCACGGTGGTATGGAAGGGCCAGAAATTCCCGAGCGTACGTACGTTGACCCATCAGGAAGAGCGGGAGCAGCGCCGGCCGACTAGCTGGGTGGCTGGGCGATGGATGTGGTTGAGGGCACTCGACGACAACCAATTGCAAGCGAACGACAAGGGAGTTTGATCATGCTGAGTCTCACCCAACCACGCACGCTGTCGATTTCGGGCGCAGCGCTGCCGACCTATTCGACTGGCGGGCTGCCGGTGTTCGCACCGGTGCGGCTGCAGGGCAGCGAGGCGGTCGGCCGTCTCGAGGATTGCCGCTACCTCGTCACGCTGCGCACCGACGACGCGTTCGCGTTCTCGCCGAGCGTGACCGCCAACCTCGACCTCGACAAGATCGTCGGCACCGAGGTGACCGTGTCGATCCAGCTCGAAGGCATCGGGCAGTTTATCCCCGGGCTTGCGGGCAACGCAGGGCTCGGCAACATCGGCGCGGGCACGCGCGAGATCACGGGGCTGGTTACCGCGGCGCGCGTGGCCGGCGAGGACCGCCACTCGATCCTGTACGAGCTCGAGCTGCGCCCGTGGCTGTACCGCGCGACGCTGACGCAGGACTGCCGGATCTTCCAGGACATGAGCGTCGTCGAGATCACCGACGCGGTGCTGGCGAAGTATCCGTACCCGGTCGACAAGCGCCTGGCCGGCGCGATCCGCGGCATCTACCCGAAGCGCGACGTGCAACGTCAGGCGTTCGAAACGGACTGGGCGTTCCTGCAGCGCTTGTGGGAGGAATGGGGCATCTGGTGGTGGTTCGAGCACGACGGCGGGCATCAGCGTCTGGTGCTGTGCGACACGATGGGCGGCCACCATCCGCACGGCGCAGCGTACGAGACGGTGCGCTACCTGTCGCCGGACGGCAAGCGGATCGACGAGGAACACATCCACGCGCTGTCGGTGACGAGCCGGCTGACGTCGGGCAGCGTGACGGTGGTGGACTACGACTACACGCGGCCGCGCGCGAACCTGACGGTCACCGAGGAGAATCCGCGCAAGACGGCGAGCGCGGACGGGGCGGTGTACGACTGGGGCGACTACAGCCAGCCGCTGGCGGGTGCGCAAGGCGTGGAAGGTCAGCCGAACGATACCGAGCAGGAGGCGCAGCATCTGGCGCGCGTGCAGCTCGAGGCACGACGCTGCGCGGGCCTTCGCGCGAACGGGCGCGGCAACCTGCGTGGCCTGACGGTGGGTCGCACCTTTGCGCTGACGGGCTATCCGCAGCAGGCGGCAAACCGTGAGTACGTGGTGCTGTCGTCGACCCTCGACATTGAGGAAGTCGGTGATCGCACGGGCGCCAGCGCGACGTATCGCTGCGAAGCACAGTTCGAGCTGCTGCCGGCGAATGAGCCGTTCCGGCTGGAGCGCAGCGTGCGCAAGCCGGTGCTGAGCGGCCCCGAGAAAGCGATCGTGGTGGGGCCGGCCGGGCAGGAGGTCTGGACGGACAAATACGGCCGAGTGAAGGTCCAGTTCGGCTGGGACCGGCAGGGCAAGCTCGACGAGCATGCGGGGATCTGGCTGCGAGTGGTGTCGCCGTGGCAAGGCGCGGACATGGGCGCGACGTTCCTGCCGCGGATTGGCCACGAAGTGGCGGTGATGCACTACTACGGCGACCCGGACCTGCCGGTGATCACGGGCAGCCCGGTGAACGAGTTTCGGCAGCCGACGCTGGACCTGCCGGCGAACCAGGCGGTGGCGGTGCTGCGCGGCCGCGAGTTCCCGGGCACGGCGTCGGGCCACGTGGCGATCGACGACACGCAGGGGCAGATCCAGACGCAGATTGCGAGCGACGCAGGCAGCTCGGTGCTCGCGCTGGGGAACATCCGACGCATCGTAAAGAAGACGGGCCGGGCGGATGCGCGCGGCAAGGGCTTCGACCTGCGCACCGATTACTGGGGTGTGGTGCGCGCACTGATGGGCCTGTTCATCTCGACGGACGGGCAGGCGAACGGCGCCGGCCAGACGAAGGACGCGAAGGCGGCCGTCGGGCGTCTGACACGCGCGCGTGAACTGCAGGAGAGCCTGTCGGGGCTGGCGCAGCAGCACGAGGCGCAACAGCGCGATGCGGACCAGAGCGAGGTCACGAAGGCGATCAAGGCGCGCAACGACGCGATCCGCGGCGACACGCCGGCGGGCGAGAACGACTTCCCGGAGCTGAAGGAGCCGGACCTGGTGCTGGCGAGCGCGGCGGGTGTCAGTGTGGCGGCCGAGCGCAGCGCGCACGTGGCGAGCAACGAGGACATCGCGGTGACGAGCGGGCGGCATGTGGGCGTCGCGGTGGGTCACTCGCTGTTTGCGAGCGTGTCGAACGCGTTCTCGCTGTTCGTGCACAAGGCCGGGATGAAGCTGATCGCGGCTGCGGGCAAGGTACGCATCGAGGCGCAGACCGACGGCATCGACATGAAGGCGAAGCAGTCGGTGAAGATCGAGAGCACGACCGACAGCATCCACCTCTACGCGGCGACGGAAATCCTGCTGCATGCCGGCAGTACACAAATGCGGATCAGCGATAAGGGCTACACGGTCCATACCGCCGGCGAACATACCGTTCACGCGGCTAGCCACCAGACGGTCGAGCCGCAAGCTAAATCCGTGAAGATGCCGCTGACGGATATCAAAGATGCAAAGGTAGCGGAGCATTTTGTTCTTGTCGAAGGTGGGTCGGGCTGGGTGATGCCGAACTTGCGGTATCGAATTACGCTTAGCGATGGCCAGGTCGTCGAAGGTATAAGTAGCGCGACCGGCGAGACGTCGCTTGTGATGGGCGAGAGTATGCAGATCGCGACGATCGATTTGATGCGTAAAGATGGATCGATCATATCGACCCATCGGACTGCGGTTACCCGAGATGCCAAGGCAACCTACGATTCCTCACGGAGCGATCGAGCATGACCACGACCAAACTTGGCAAGCACTCGACCGCCAAAAACAATGCGGGGCAACCGACCAGCGAGAACAAGGCTGCTCTGTATCCGATCTGTAGTCCGGACAGATGGGGTTTGCGGTTTTCCGATGCGGACACTGATCCGAAACGTAAGGGAGCGCTTGCCTATCCGGTGGCCCGCGACTATGCAAGGCTCATGGGGTCACTATTGACCAGCGTGCAATGGGGTAACGCGTACTACGGACCAGTAGGCAGCACGCCAAAGCTCAAATTGCAATGGCCACTGGATGCCGATTCGATAGAGGATCTGCGTGAACTGATCAAGCCCGTCATGCTGGCTGCGTTGACGGCCAGGTCGCCGGATGGTGGTGGTATTCCCGCTGCCGCAGTTCCGCAGGGGATCACACTGACTGATTCTCAGGGAGCCAGTGACGAAGACGGTCACTTCAGCGCACAGGACTGGAGCTTGGTTCTTGTGTTGAGCAAACTCAAAGGACTTTTTGACGTCACGTCCGCTTCAATTGACGCAGGAACCCGGTACGAGGGACTGAAAACACTGAAGGCATTCGCTGACACGATTTATCATGAAATGAGGCACTGCCAGCAGTCGTTTTGGATCTATGCGTTTGTGCAGCAGCATCCTGATAATTTCCCGGACACCCAGATCGATAAATGGCCGGCTGCCAGTACTGCGGCGCATAAGAGGGCAATGGCGATTGCATCGCAGGCGGCGACCACGCCTATTCCCGACGATCCGCCGATGATCGCGGGTATCAAGCGTATGGCCATTGCCCAGTACCTCTACTCGCTAAGTATATGGCGTAGTGTAAAGGGCTTTCATCCGCTATATCTGCCGGATGATGCATCCCTGCAGAGAGAATATGAGACGGTCCGCGCACTTGCAGTGGACTGGCTAAAACACGTAGGTCACGGAGGGCGGTCTCAAGAATCAAGTGCAACGTTTAGCCAACCCGGTGGCAGCTAATTCCATCGCCATGGCCTCTTCGGGGGTTTTCCAGTTGAGGGTTTGACGAGGGCGTCCGTTCATCAGCTTGGCAATATCGTTCAACTGCATCTGGGTCACGCCTGACAGGTCCATTCCTTTGGGTAGAAACTGGCGCAGCAGGCCGTTGGTATTTTCGTTGCTGCCTCGTTGCCAAGGCGCGTAGGGATCCGCGAACCAGATATCCAGATTCAATCGTTCAGCCAGCTCGACATGACAGGTCATTTCCGATCCGCGATCGTAGGTCAGGCTTTCCCGCAGAAAGGCCGGCAGCTTCTTCATCTGGCGCGTGAAGCCTTCCAGTGCATCCTCGGCCGTGCAGCCATCCATGCGGCACAGCACCACGAAGCGCGTCTTGCGCTCGACCAGTGTGCCGACGCAGGAACGATTGAAGGCCCCCTTGATGAGATCGCCTTCCCAATGACCGGGCCATTGGCGCGTTTCGATTGCCTCGGGCCGATGGACGATGCGAAGTTCTTCCGGCACAAAGCTCTTGCGGGCCAGCGTCTTGCGTGCGTTGCCACGCACCGGTTTCTCCTGACGCAGGGCCTCAATCATGGCCTGCTTCAAGCCGCCGCGGGGATGGGTATAAATCGCCGCGTAGATCGTTTCGTGGCTGACGCGTTGCTCGGGGTTGTCTGGATGCATCTCGCGAAGTCTCGCAGCAATTTGCTGCGGCGACCAGCACCGATAAACCAGATCGTGATGCACCCGCCAGTACAGCGTGCTTCCTGCTGCCAGTTTCGCCTGACGCCGACTTCGCTCGCGGCGCGTCCGATAGGCTCTGGCCGCGCTTGTGGCGTCATAGCAGCGAGGCGCTTCCGTACGATTGCGCGCCAGTTCTCGTGTGATCGTCGACGCGCTGCGGCCAAGCAGCCTTGCAATCGCCCTGACGCTCGTGTTCCGGGCCTTCTCGATCATGATCACCGCACGCTCTTCGGCGCTCAGATGCTTGTAATTCGTCATCGCAACACCCTATCTCATCAAAGGTGTTGCACTTGAAGCTAGAGTCTAAGGAGGAACTCCAATTGATATTGATGGCATGGTGGCGGAACCGAACCGATGCTCTGTGGCTTATCGAGCGAGGCCTTGGGAAAATGATGCGTTCTTCTGTGGTGACATGGCGAGCGCCTATTGGGACGAGATTGCGGGGTACGGCTTTCAAATCCATGCTGCTGATCAGTGCAGTAATGCTTATGACTTTGCCTATACCCACCCCGAGCCGGGCAGAAACTCAGATGGCACAACCAAGCTCGTCTCAGGCGGTGAGGGGCAATGACATGAGGGAATCACCAGTAACGAAGCAGATGGACGACGCTCAGCAGGAGCAGTTGCTGCGTATTTTCGGCATTGGTCTGCAGTGGGCCACTGGAGAAATTTCGTTCGACGAGGTGAAGCGAAGTCTAGGGGCGCCATCAAGGTTCTACGACGACGCGCCGAACGCGGGTGCGGACATGAGCCAGTATTCCTACTTCCTGAATGGAATGACGGTGAATTTTATCTACGATAAGGCCCGCCTCGTCGACGGGATGCCTGTGGTGAATGAGTTTCGGATCGACGTGGACGAACACTTCCGAACGAACATACCGAAGGAGAGCTATGAAGGCCGCCTTCCGCTACATCGACTTGTGGTGGGGGAATCAATCGACGGCGTGCGTACGGAAACGTCTCCCTACTTTCTTCCGTCCGGTATCGTCGCCGCGGATGACTTCAATCGTGCACGATTCAGCTATCGAGAAGTTCTCTTGCCCGACTCGCCTTACGATGTCTACGTCGGCGTCGATTATCTCGGAAAATTCGAAAATGACGGCCCCGAGTTCCGCAGTCTCCGGAACTCGGTGAACCTGCGTGGTATCCAGATCAATCGAGTGTATTTGACGCCCAAGGAGTTGCAGCAGCGGGAACAGGCAAAGCGCCAAAAGTACGGCGAGATGAACTTATGCACCGGTATGCTCTGCCCGGAGACGGGTATGTGGCAGGGCTTTTCTGAGAACAGCAACGCAGATGTCACGGTGGTATGGAAGGACCAGAAATTCCCGAGCGTACGCACGTTGACCCGTCAGGAAGAGCGGGAGCAACGCCGGCCGACTGGTTGGGTGGCTGGGCAATGGATGTGGTTGAGGGGACTCGACGACAACCAATCGCAAGCGAACGACAAGGGAGTTTGATCATGTCTGCCGGATGATGCTTCTCTGCAAAAGGAATATGAGACTGTCCGCGCACTTGCAGTCGACTGGCTTAAGCACGTAGGTCATGGAGGAACGCCAATTGATATCGATGGCATGGCGGAAGAACCGAATCGTTGCTCTGTGGCTTACCGAGCGAGGCCGTGGGAAAACGACGCGTACTTCTGCGGCGACATGGCGAGCGCCTATTGGGATGAGATCGCGGGTTACGGTTTTCAAATCCATGCTGCTGACCAGTGCAGCAATGCTTATGACTTTGCCTATACCCATCCCGAGTCGGGCAGAAACCCAGATGGCACAACAAAGCTCGGCGGCGGCGGTGAGGGCCAGTGACATGGGTGAATCGCCAACCATGAAGAAGATGGACGCCTCTCAGCAGGAGCAGTTGCTGCGCATTTTCGGTATTGGTCTACAGTGGGCCACGGGAGAGATTTCCTTCGATGAGGTGACGCGAAGTATCGGAAATCCATCTCGGTATTACGCCGACGCGCCAAACGCGGGTGCTGACATGAGCGAATATTCCTACTTCCTGAATGGAATGACGGTAGATTTCATCTACGACAAGACACGGCTCGTTGACGGGAAGCACGTGGTGAGCAAGGTGTGGATCGACGTGGACGAACACTTCCAGACGAATATTCCTAAGGAAATCTATGAGACTAGATTTCCCCTGCATCGGCGTGTGATTGGTGAGTCGATCGACGGCGTGCGCACGGAAACGGCCCCCTATTTTATTCCGTCAGGCATTGTCGGTGCGGAGGATCCGAATCGTGCGAGATTCGGCTATCGGATACTGCTGCCGGCCGATTCGCCCTACGACGTTCATGTCGGCGTCGATTATCTCGGGAAATTCGAAAATGATGGCCCCGAGTTCCGCAGTCTCCGGAATTCGGTGAACCTGCGTGGTATCCAGATCAATCGAGTGTATTTGACGCCCAAGGAGTTGCAGCAGCGGGAACAGGCAAAGCGCCAAAAGTACGGCGAGATGAACTTATGCACCGGTATGCTCTGCCCGGAGACGGGTATGTGGCAGGGCTTTTCCGAAAACAGCAGCGCAGATGTCACGGTGGTATGGAAGGGACAGAAATTCCCGAGCGTACGTACGTTGACCCATCAGGAAGAGCAGGAGCAGCGACGGCCCACAAGCTGGGTGGATGGACGCTGGATGTGGTTGAGGGAAATTGACTCGACCAGCCGGTCAGGTTAACGCGAACAGACATTTCGACATGCGGACGGATTTTGGCTTTGTGAGGCGCAACCGCTTTGGTCATGGGCCAAGTGGGCGTGTGGGCGTCGCTGCTTGCGTGATTTTTGCGCTGACGGCGTGTCAACACATCACGGCGCAAGTTACTCGTCCAATCGCGAACTCACCTTCTCCTCCGATTGTGATGGACGGCGGGTTTTGTAACGGAAATATCGAAAGCATACGGCTGTACTTTCGTACTGGATCTGTGATCCCGGCCGACGGTTGGAAAGAGAGGGTACATGAACTTATTGACAATGCGCGATGCGGTCCATTGCGCGATACCGACACGGTCATCGCGGGCTTCGACAATCAAGATGGCGAGATAGATAGCTCTGTCCTCATGCGGAACCTGAACGCAGAGCGAGCCAGGCTGATTTCCGAGTATTTGCTTACTAGAGGAATAAAGCGGTTTGCAGCTGATTTGGATGGCAGGCCGGGGCTATACGAAGTTGACCAAGTAAATAACGGAAATTCTCCGACAGGAGCATACGTGGTGTTGCAGATCTCTCGATGTAATTCTCAGAAGAGTGGGAGTCGCTATTTTGATCCGCTTGCCCACTACGGTATGACACAAAAGAAAGCGAAAACCGGCCGTTTTGAAGCGGCCGACCGGGAGATTGCATCATGGTGACACTCACCCAAGCACGCACGCTGTCGATTTCGGGCGCTGCGCTACCCACCTATTCGACCGGCGGTCTGCCGACGTTCGTGCCGGTACGGCTGCAGGGCAGCGAGGCAATCGGCCGTCTCGAGGCCTGCCGCTACCTCGTCACGCTGCGCACCGACGACGCGTTCGCGTTCTCGCCGAGCGTGACCGCCAACCTCGACCTCGACAAGATCGTCGGCACCGAGGTGACGGTGTCAATCCAGCTCGAAGGCAAGGGGCAGTTTATCCCCGGGCTCGCGGGCAACGCCGGACTGGGCAACATCGGCGCGGGCACGCGCGAGATCACGGGCCTCGTCACCGCGGCGCGCGTGGCCGGCGAGGACCGGCACTCGATCCTGTACGAGCTCGAGCTGCGGCCGTGGCTGTACCGCGCGACGCTTACGCAGGACTGCCGGATCTTCCAGGACATGAGCGTCGTCGAGATCACCGACGCGGTGCTGGCGAAGTATCCGTACCCGGTCGACAAGCGCCTGGCTGGCGCGTTCCGCGGCATCTATCCGAAGCGCGACGTGCAGCGCCAGGCGTTCGAGACCGATTGGGCGTTCCTGCAGCGGCTGTGGGAGGAATGGGGTATCTGGTGGTGGTTCGAGCACGAGGGCGGACATCAGCGCCTGGTGCTGTGCGACACGATGGGCGGCCACCATCCGCACGGTGCCGCGTACGAGACGGTGCGCTACCTGTCGCCGGACGGCAAGCGCATCGACGAGGAGCACATCCACGCACTGTCGGTGACGAGTCGGCTGACGTCGGGCAGCGTGACGGTGGTGGACTACGACTACACGCGCCCGCGCGCGAACCTGACGGTGACCGAGGAGAATCCGCGCAAGACAGCGAGCGCGGACGGGGCGGTGTACGAGTGGGGCGACTACAGCCAGCCGCTGGCGGGTGCGCAAGGCGTCGAAGGCCAGCCGAACGACACCGAGCAGGAGTCGCGGCATCTGGCGCGCGTGCAGCTGGAGGCGCGACGCTGCGCCGGCCTGCGCGCGAACGGTCGCGGCAACCTGCGCGGCCTGACGGTCGGCCGCACCTTCGCACTGACGGGCTACCCGCAGCAGGCGGCGAACCGTGAGTACGTGGTGCTGTCGTCGACGCTCGACATCGAGGAGGTGGGCGATCGCACGGGCGCCAGCTCGACGTATCGCTGCGAAGCGCAGTTCGAGTTTCTGCCGGCGAACGAGCCGTTCCGGCTCGAGCGTAGCGTGCGCAAGCCGGTGATGAGCGGTCCGGAGAAGGCGATCGTAGTGGGGCCGGCCGGCCAGGAAATCTGGACCGACCGGTTTGGCCGTGTGAAGGTCCAGTTCGGCTGGGACCGGCAGGGCAAGTTCGACGAGCATGCGGGGATCTGGCTGCGGGTGGTGTCGCCATGGCAAGGCACTGACATGGGCGCGACGTTCCTGCCGCGGATCGGCCATGAAGTGGCGGTGATGCACTACTACGGCGACCCGGACCTGCCGGTGATCGCGGGCAGCCCGGTGAACGAGTTCCGGCAGCCGACGCTGGACCTGCCGGCGAACCAGGCGGTGGCGGTGCTGCGCGGCCGCGAGTTCCAGGGCACGGCGTCGGGCCACGTGGCGATCGACGACACGCAAGGGCAGATCGAGACGCAGATTGCGAGCGACGCGGGCAGCTCGGTGCTGGCGCTGGGGAACATCCGCCGCATCGTGAAGAAGACGGGCCGGGCGGACGCACGCGGCAAGGGCTTCGACCTGCGCACCGATTACTGGGGCGTGGTGCGCGCGCTGATGGGCTTGTTCATCTCGACGGACGGGCAGGCGAACGGTGCCGGCCAGACGAAGGACGCGAAGGCGGCGGTCGGGCGTCTGACGCGCGCGCGTGAACTGCAGGAGAGTCTGTCGGGGCTGGCACAGCAGCACGAGGCGCAGCAGCGCGACGCGGACCAGAGCGAGGTCGCGAAGGCGATCAAGGCGCGCAACGACGCGATCCGCGGCGACGCACCGGCGGGCGAGAACGACTTCCCGGAGCTGAAGGAGCCGGATCTGGTGCTGGCGAGCGCATCGGGCGTCAGCGTGGCGGCCGAGCGCGGCGCGCACGTGGTGAGCAACGAGGACATCGCGATGACGAGCGGGCGGCATGCGGGTCTGGCCGTGGGTCATTCCCTGTTCGCGAGCGTGTCGAACGCGTTCTCGCTGTTCGTGCACAAGGCGGGGATGAAGCTGATCGCGGCTGCGGGCAAGGTGCGCATCGAGGCGCAGACTGACGGCATCGACATGAAGGCCAAGCAGTCGGTTGGCGTGATGAGCACCACCGACAGCATTGAGCTCCATGCCGCGAAGGAAATCGTGCTGCACGCGGGTAGCACCCAGGTCCGCATCAGCGATCAGGGCTATACGGTCCATACCGCTGGCGAGCACACGATCCATGCCGGCAGTCACCAGACAGACGGGCCGCAGGGACAGGGCGGAGGCTTCCCGCCGTTCCCCAAATCCGGGCCCGGACAACTGGAAGTGCTGCGCCACTACGTGACCGATGCCCCGGTCGACAAGAACACCATTGCGGTGACGGACAGTCTTGGCGCGGTACACAAAGGGACGCTGGACGCATCCGGTCGAACCATCGTAAGCGGGTTGGCGCCCGGTGCGGTCACTGTGCAATACGGGCACGACCCGCACGACTCGTGGGCCATGTCGAGCTACTTGAAGCAGCCTAGCTGGAACCCGGCAGGCGCTGCCTGACGTTTATCGGCCAGTCTCCCAATCCATTTCACAGTCCGAACAAGATCATGGCTGACAAACAGCAGTCCCTTCCGTCTGTCGACGCGGCGATCGTCCCGCTCAATCAGGTTCACATTGCCGATCTCGAGGCCGGCGCTTCGCACTTCGACAGCTGGTTGCGCACCGCCAGCGGCGGATACGTGACGCTCGAACGCATCAAGGAAGTCTCGGCTGCAATGCCCGTTCTCGGCAACATCATTGCGGCCGTCGACGTCTGCGGCGACATCTCGAAGCTGATCGAGCACCGAAACGTCCAACCGCGATCGGAGGCTGAGAAGCTCGACCGTGTCCTCGATTGGGCAAACCTGGCGATCAACCTGATCGGGGTACTGCCGATTCCGCCGGGGACTACCGCGGCACGCATGTCGTTGCGTCCGACGTTGGGCCTGGTACGGCAAGCTGTCAAGCGCGGGGCAACGGATCTTGCGACTGCGTCGGTCGCCGTGATCGCAGGGCATTTCACGGCAATCTTGATGGGCGAACTCAAGCCGTTTGTTGAGGAAGCCAAGGCCCGATTGACCGAACTGCTGAAGGACGCTGGCAGTGAGGCCGAGAAACGGCTGAACCAATTGGCTGACGGATTCGACGCGTTGGCTTCCGGGAGGCTGACCGATCCAAATGCGAATCTGGCAGCCGCACGGAACAAGGCATCGCGTGTTTCGGCCCGCTCGCTGATCCACGACCCGACCCAAACGCTTGGAGATCTGTTCGGCGCCGTGTGGGAGGTCTACAAGGCGGGCGCGAAGGCAGAGGTGAATTTCGTCGTGTCGCTAACCCCGGATGAAGCTCGCTCGACTGTTCGGCGTCTCGCTGCCGATATTCGAGCCAGCATTCCGGACGTCAAGAAGCGGATCCAGAGCCTGTCCAGCGACGATGTCGGGTCGGTGATGTACATGCTGAACATCCTGATCCGAGCGATTCAGGTGTACGAGGAGAAGAAGCGCCATCTTGCCGCGACAGTCGACAGCAATAAGAGAAACCAGGCGCAGCGGAAGGAGGGGGGCGAGCAAGTCACCAATATCGGCAAGGAGGCCAAGACCCAGAAGCCAGGACCCGGTTGCCTCTGTGGAATTGGCCAACCTCCAGCACGAGTAGGCGGTTCGATTGGCCTAGGGCTGGGAGACGAGTCATTCACCCATACGGATTTTGTATTGCCCGGAATCGTTCCGGTCGAATGGGCGCGCACATATCGCTCGAACTTCGATGCCCATGACGAGCAAGGGCCGCTCGGACCGCGATGGACGACGCCGTATCACGTCGCGTTCGAGGCAAAGGGCGACGAGTTCGTCTATCACGACGCGTCCGGAAGAAGTCTCACCTACCCGGCGCTGAAGCTGGGCCAGCCGCATCGCGATTCAATCGAGTCTTGCACGATCACACGTGAATCGGACGATCGAATCCGGCTCGTGCGCGGCGAAACCCTGACCGAGACTTACGAGCGGCATGGGTCACGCTTCGTGCTCGGGAAGATCGAGGATCGCTCTGGCAACGCGGTGGCGCTGGAGTGGGCGGAAGGCTTGCTTACCCGGATCGAGGTGGCGGACATCGTCGCGGCGATTACGCACGACAACGTTGGCCGCATCACGCGCGTCGCGCTGGTCGACAGCGCAGGCACTGCTATCCGCACGCTCGCGCGGTATCGCTATGACGAGGCCGGCGATCTGGTGGAAGCAAACGATGAGAATGCGGCGTCGTGGAGCTACGCGTACTCGCATCACCTTGTGACGCGCTACAGTGACCGCACCGGACGGGGGATGAATCTGGAATGGGACGGTACGCACCTCGACGCAAAAGCGATTCATGAATGGGCCGATGACGGATCCTTCGACACTCGCCTGACTTGGCACGATGACCTGCGCCTAACCTTCGTGACTGACGCGCTGGGCAATACGACGCAGCAATACTACGACATCGACGGGTACGTATACCGCACCGTCTATCCCGACCGCACCGAAGAATGGTTCATGCGCAACGCGGACAAGAATTTGACGCGGCACGTGTTTCCCGACGGAACCGAGGAATCGTTCACGTGGGACGATGGGGGGCAGATGACTTCGCATACGCAGCGCGATGGACGCATTGCGTACTACGTCTACGATCGACACCGCAATCTGACGGGATTGCAGGACCAGGAAGGTCATCGCTGGGAGCGCTACTACGATAGCAAAGGGCGCGTCACCGAAGTGCTCGATCCGCTTGGCCACGTAACGAAGTACGAATACGATCGCGCGGGCCTGCCGGTCGCGATCACGGATCCGAAGGGCGGCACGACGAAGATCGCGTGGCGCCCGGACGGACAGATTGCGAGCTATACCGACTGTTCTGGCAAGACCGCCATGTGGAAGTACGATGAACGCGGGCGGCTTGTTCAGCAACAGAACGCAGCTGGCGAGATTACGCGTTACGGCTATGAGGCTGGACAGCTTGCATGGGTGACACGGCCTGCTGGCCTGCGTGACACCTTTGCACGCGACGCGGAGGGCCGGCTGCTCGAGCACGTCGATGCCCTGAATCGATCGACGCGTTATACCTACACGGCGGCCGGCCTGCTCGCCAAGCGGATCAATGCCCGCGGCGATTCACTCGAGTATGGCTGGAACCGACTCGGACAGATCACGTTGCTGCGCAACGAAAATGGCCGGGAGTATCGGTTTGGCTACGACACCGCGGGGCGCCTCAATAGCGAATCTGACTTTGATGGACGCGAGACGCGGTATTACCGTGCGGCCGGCAGTGGGCTCGTGACGAACCGATTGTACGGCGGCGTCATGCAGGCGTTCGAATACGATGCGATGGGCAGACTCGAATCCCGACGCGGCTGGCCGGCACAGTTCACGGACCGGGGGCACGTTTTCCTGGCTCCGCAAGGAGAGACGGCGGTCGAGGCCGAGTCCTTCCGATATGACGGTCTGGGGCGGCTGCTGCAGGCAGTCAACGATCAGTCGCTGGTCCAGCGCTTCTACGATCCGGTCGGAAATCTGGCGCGTGAGCACGTGCACATGCGGGTCGAAGGCAAGGCATACGAGTTCGTATGGCGCCACGAATACGACGAGGTCGGGGCGCGGATTGCGACCACTCGGCCCGATGGTCATCGGTTGGAGTGGCTCACGTACGGATCCGGCTACGTGCATGGCGTCATGCTTGATGGTGCGACTATCGCGAATTTTGAACACGACGACGCGCACCGTGAAACGCAGCGCGAGCTTGGTAACGGTCTGACGCAGACGACGCATTACGACGAGGCTGGGCGACTCGCGCGGCAGCTGCTGCAAGGCACTGGCGGCAAGGTGATGGAGCGCCGCTACCAGTACGACGTCGCAGGGCAGTTGACCCAGATTGCGGACCTGCGGCGCGGTGAGATCCAGTACACGTACGATCCGATTGGCCGGCTGACGCGTGCGCAGTCGTCGCTCGGTGTCGAGACCTTCGCGTTCGATCCGGCAAGCAACATTGTCGAATCGAAGGAGCGTGACGAGCACGGTATCGGTGTGCTGAGTGGCGCCCGGTCTGCCCCCCTGCTGGACAACCTGCTGAAGGATTTTGCGGGTACCCACTTCGCTTACGACGAAGTGGGCAACCTGAAGCAGCGCACGCGAAACGGCGAGCGCACGGACTTCGAGTGGAGCAGTCTGGGCCGGATGGTGTCGGCTCGCGATCGACACATGCAGGCGACGTACACGTACGACGCGCTCGGCCGGCGCATTGCGAAGCTGACGGAGCCGGTGGTGCCAAATCTCGCAGGTGCTGGCAGTGGCTGGCGGGATGCGGAACGGCAACGTCTGAAGCAGGAACGCGGCTACGGCTTCACATTGTACGGTTGGGATGGTGAAACGCTGGCCTATGAGACAGCGTGGGAGCGGCGCGAGACGACGCACTACGTGTACGAACCGGGGAGCTTCACGCCGCTAGCTCAGGCGACGGGCGCGGCACTGCTTCATGATGGCGCCGCCGAAACCTCCCAATTTTCGGGCATCGCGTACTACCACTGTGATCAGATTGGCACGCCGCAGGAGCTCACTGACGATGCGGGCGAAGTCGCTTGGTCTGCGCGCTACAAGGCGTGGGGCGAGGCGAGAGAAGTCATCAGCGAGGCTGCACGCAAGGCTGGCATCACAAACCCGCTGCGCTTCGCGGGGCAGTACTTCGATCATGAAACGGGTCTACACTACAACCGGCATCGGTATTTCGATCCGGCATCGGGGCGTTTCGTGTCGAAGGATCCGATCGGACTGGAAGGTGGTATCAATGTCTATCAATACGCGGAAAATCCTGTCCTGTGGACCGATCCTCTTGGGCTCGCCTCAAAGCTCGCATGTCCGATGTGCTGTGATGGCTCACATGGGAGGTCGAACAAGCAGGAAAGGCTGAAAGCGCTGGCTGACGACCCAATGCAGCCCAGTTGGGTGAGGGGCTGGATTCGGAACGAAATGAGGCACATCGAAACCGGAAATCGTACGTCGGTTAGATTGCCCGGCAACTCACGTAATTCTCGAACTCCCGGCATGGAACTCGCTCACGGGCGCGGGACGGAAGCAAAAGATGGCTATTGCTATAGGCACTCCGAATTGCAAGATGCTGTCCTCCATAAGACCCAACACCAGGTTGGAGGGTATTGATGAAACCTCACCCGAAGAAGATCGAGAATGTTCTGCGGCTCGATACTCAGGCGCGATGTGATTACTTCGTCCGGAAAGTTGCCGACTCCGAAGTTGTCTGGGGCCTATTCGATACTGGATGGGCGACCGGTACCTCGGGTGGTCATACGGTGATTCCGTTCTGGCCGGAAGAGGACTTTGCCGTCATGTGTGCCAGTAGCGAATGGAAGAACTTCCATCCTAAAGCCATTGCCCTGGACGAGTTCCTGTCGCGATGGCTACCCGGGATGGAGACGGACGGAAGAATTTGTGCTGTGTTTCCCGGAACTGAAGGCAAGGGACAGCTACTTTCGCCACAGGAACTTCTCGAATTGATCAAGCATGAACTTGAGCAATACGAATGAACCTCACTGCCTGATCATTCGATGCTGAGACGCGTCTGCACTATAACCGGCATCGGTATTTCGATCCGGTGTCGGGGCGTTTCGTGTCGAAGGACCCGATCGGACTGGAAGGCGGTATCAATGTCTATCAGTACGCGCCCAATCCGGTTGAGTGGGTTGATCCTTTTGGCTTGGCAAAGGTACCTGGTGGGGCAGGAAGAAAGCCACATTCGACCAAACCCAATCAGAACGCTAAGTGCCCGTGCAGGAATAAGTGGGAAATAAATCGTTTTGACAGGATATGTTCAGGCAATGTGCCAGGCGTTGGTTACGCTAAATACGTGCGCGATCCGGGCACAGGCATGTGGTGGTCTGAGGATCAAACCGGACACGGAAATAGTGCTTGGAAGGTGTACGACAAAAATGGCGCATGGGTAGCCGATGCCGACGTCTATGGCGACTACATGAACAAGCACAAGAGTGATACAGGCAAGGACATTAACTTTGACTCGCTGAAGTGCAAGGATTCGAAATGATCCAGTCTGCCGAGGAATTTATTGCGCTGAGAGACAGTCGCATCAAGGACGAATATGACCGCGCAGCGACCGACGAGGCGTCTGTCTCAGTTTGGAGGGATGTAATCGTCAGATTTCCAGACTACAGAAAGTGGGTCGCTCACAACAAAACAGTTCCTGTGGAAATTCTGGCGGAGCTTTGTCAGTTCGAAGCTGAAGTGCGACGCTTTGTCGCCGTCAAGAGGAAATTGTCCAGAGAGCTATTTGAACTCTTGGCAAAAGATCCTGATCCGGTTGTGCGGCAAGGCATCGCGTCGAACAAGAAGGCTCCTATTTCGATAATTAGCGGCCTTATGCAAGATGAAGATGAGTCGGTCTCGTCAGTTGCTAGATATAATTTTGAAAATCGATAAGAATTAGAAACGGAAGGGCCGCTGACGCGGTCCTTCGTTCGTCTTCAGACTACTGACATGGACCGGTGTGGCCGGATAAAACCCGGCGCTAGACAAAAAATTGTGTTAACTCAAATATTGCAAAGCGGCGTGGAGTCGCGCTTGGGCCCTGGCGTGTGCCCCGGGAAAATCGTGTCTAGGGAAAAATTACTGACGTGGCGTAGGCGAAGGGCTAGAAGTCTTGCTGGATAAGGGAGTGCGGCGTATACGAGGGGCGAGCGTGTCGGTGTAAAAAGTCTATCAATACGCGCCCAACCCGACGCAGTGGATTGATCCGCTTGGGTTGACCAACACGTTCCCGTCGAATCCAGACGACATGACAAAGGCCCTGGCTGTTGATCCTAAGGTTGGAACGACTCCGGATGGAACGCCTCGCTATACTTGGTTTCCGAATAGCAACACACGTATCCGCTACGAGAGCCATCCCGAGGATTTATGCCCTTGCGACAAAGGATTCAACCCACGCCATCATGGAGCGCACTACCACGTCGAAACGAAACCTGACGGCTTGAGTTGGGGCCAAGCAGGGCGGCATGGTCAGATAACCAAATCATTACCGGACGGCTACACACGGGGCAGCGGCACGGGATTCACTCCAGGCGAAAATTTTCCGGGAAGTTGAGAAATGAAAAGTAGTGAGGTTTTTGTCGCTGATGCGCAGATCGAGTCCTTCTCTTATCGAGGGGGGCGTCTAGCAGTACTTATACGGGCCGATAGCGGAATATTTGAGGTCATCTTTCATACGGTCATTGGCATGAAGGCCATTTCCCCGGAAGGACAAGATTTGTCGCATTTGGCTGAGAGCAAGGGGGGGCTTACCTTATTGCCACATGTGACACAGCGGAGGAGCCAGCCGATGGGTTCAGGGAGTTCAGCTTCATCTCAGTTTGGACCGATGAGCCGTTATTAACTGTAATCGCTATCGACGTTCAGGTTTCCGGAGCGTCGAATTAGACAAGGAGCCACGCTTGCGCTCGAGGCGCACCACGTGAGAATCGCGTCTAGGGGAAAATGCTGATGTAAAGCGGGCGGAGGGCTGGGAGCCTTGCTGGAAAAGGGGTTGCGGCGTATACGAGGGGCGAGTGTGTCGGTGTAAAAAGTCTATCAATACGCGGCTAATCCTATTAGCTGGATTGATCCATTGGGATTGACTAGGTGTCAGTGCAATTGTCCGACGATGGTTAATCCCCGGCGCTTGAAATCGCGTCAAGGTCCGAGTGAAATGACTGGGAATAAAGTTAAGCGATATGCGTCGGCGATGCGGAATCAAGGAGGTTACGGAGATTTTCCTCCCGTTGAGGCTGCTGATGTGGGCAATGGTAATCTCGTAATTGTTGACGGTCACCATCGTGCGGAGGCAGCAATGAAGGCGGGCATTCCGGAAATTCCTGTCAATGTCACTGCTGTATCGCCGGAGGAAGCTGCTTAGACTCTAGCTTCAAGTGCAACACCTTTGATGAGATAGGGTGTTGCGATGACGAATTACAAGCATCTGAGCGCCGAAGAGCGTGCGGTGATCATGATCGAGAAGGCCCGGAACACGAGCGTCAGGGCGATTGCAAGGCTGCTTGGCCGCAGCGCGTCGACGATCACACGAGAACTGGCGCGCAATCGTACGGAAGCGCCTCGCTGCTATGACGCCACAAGCGCGGCCAGAGCCTATCGGACGCGCCGCGAGCGAAGTCGGCGTCAGGCGAAACTGGCAGCAGGAAGCACGCTGTACTGGCGGGTGCATCACGATCTGGTTTATCGGTGCTGGTCGCCGCAGCAAATTGCTGCGAGACTTCGCGAGATGCATCCAGACAACCCCGAGCAACGCGTCAGCCACGAAACGATCTACGCGGCGATTTATACCCATCCCCGCGGCGGCTTGAAGCAGGCCATGATTGAGGCCCTGCGTCAGGAGAAACCGGTGCGTGGCAACGCACGCAAGACGCTGGCCCGCAAGAGCTTTGTGCCGGAAGAACTTCGCATCGTCCATCGGCCCGAGGCAATCGAAACGCGCCAATGGCCCGGTCATTGGGAAGGCGATCTCATCAAGGGGGCCTTCAATCGTTCCTGCGTCGGCACACTGGTCGAGCGCAAGACGCGCTTCGTGGTGCTGTGCCGCATGGATGGCTGCACGGCCGAGGATGCACTGGAAGGCTTCACGCGCCAGATGAAGAAGCTGCCGGCCTTTCTGCGGGAAAGCCTGACCTACGATCGCGGATCGGAAATGACCTGTCATGTCGAGCTGGCTGAACGATTGAATCTGGATATCTGGTTCGCGGATCCCTACGCGCCTTGGCAACGAGGCAGCAACGAAAATACCAACGGCCTGCTGCGCCAGTTTCTACCCAAAGGAATGGACCTGTCAGGCGTGACCCAGATGCAGTTGAACGATATTGCCAAGCTGATGAACGGACGCCCTCGTCAAACCCTCAACTGGAAAACCCCCGAAGAGGCCATGGCGATGGAATTAGCTGCCACCGGGTTGGCTAAACGTTGCACTTGATTCTTGAGACCGCCGAGACTCTCGGGTGGACACCTTTGGTGCCTGGCGAGCGCGATCTTATGGTAATCCCCCCGAAAAACCGGTGTGATCAGAAGTAGAATTTTCTCGTTGAGGGAGTTCTACAGCATGAAAAAATCGAGATTCACGGACAGCCAGATCATGGACGCGCTCAAGCGCGTGGAGTCGGGGCTGTCGGTGCCGGACCTGTGCCGGGAACTGGGCATCAGCACGGCAACGTTCTACAAATGGCGCTCGAAGTACGGCGGCATGGACGTCTCGCTGATCGCGCGGATGAAGGAGTTGGAGGCCGAGAATGCCCGGCTGCGCAAGATGTACGTTGAGGAGAAGATCAAGGCCGAGATCGTGGCGGAGGCGCTCGCAAAAAAAGACTGAGGCCATCTCGCCGGCGTGAGATGGCCATGCATGCCGTGTCCAGCCGGGGCATATCGATCCGGCTGGCATGTGAGGCATTTGGGATCAGCCAGGCCTGTTATCGATACGTCGGTCGGCGCAGCGCCGAGAACGACGAGATTGCGAACTGGCTGCTGCGCCTGACGGACAACCATCGGAACTGGGGCTTTGGGCTGTGCTTCCTGTACCTGCGCAACGTGAAGGGCTTCGGCTGGAATCACAAGCGCGTGTACCGGATCTATCGCGAACTGGAACTGAACCTGCGGATCAAGCCGCGCAAGCGACTGGTCAGGCAGGTACCAGAGCCGCTGGCGGTGCCGCGTGCCGTCAACCAGGTCTGGTCGATGGACTTCATGCACGACCAACTGGCCGACGGACGCAGCATCCGGCTGTTCAACGTGATCGACGACTTCAACCGCGAGGCACTCGGCATCGAGATCGACTTCTCATTGCCATCGGAACGCGTGATCCGTGCGCTGCGGCAGATCATCGGTTGGCGCGGCAGACCCAAAGCGATTCGGTGCGATAACGGGCCCGAGTACCTGAGCGGGGCGATCATCGAATGGGCCCGACAGTACGGCATCAGGCTCGACTACATTCAGCCGGGCAAGCCGCAGCAGAACGCGTATGTCGAACGATTCAACCGGACCGTGCGGTACGAATGGCTGTCGCAGTACCACTGGGAAGACTTGGACCATGTGCAGCGCTTCGCGACCGATTGGATGTGGACTTACAATCATGACCGCCCGAACATGGCCCTGGGCGGATTTACGCCAAAGCAGCGGCTGGCCATGGCCGCTTAGTTTCTACTTCTGACCCCCGTGGAAAACGGGGGATTACCTTATGAGTGAATTTTTCAACTCTGATCTGGGGGATAAGGTTATCGAGAAGGGGGCGATTGTCCCTCTCCTATCGATTGATGACGGTGGCTACGAAATTATCTGTAGGCTGGCTACTGAGAGAAGTACTGTTGAAGATCTCGTTGTTGCGAAAAATGGATCCTTTCCCTTGTCAGTAAGGGAGGGTGCGTATTTCTATGATCTGGAAAATTTGATGCATTGACCGCCTAGCGAAACTGGCATCGACTCTGCGCTGGAATCCGGATCTTATTCGGTGACAATAAACGGATTTGGATCTATTGAATCGGGAAAAATCATCCGCGCCGGATATGAATTTGTCTGTGAAAAAACAAGTGAATTAATTGAATCAACGGCAGAAATCGATAAATACATGCGCGTCTTTTTTTGAGGGGTAGACGTTCGGGGCGCCGGATCAGTCAGAAGTATTTTGGGCGACGATGCAGAATAGGCGATGGCGATCGCCTTTGGGGTAAGGGTGAGCAATTTCGACTTTGAGATTTCAGTGGATCCTGCCTTCGATCGAAGCGGTGGCAAGGCTGCTCTCGTTAAGTTCTCGGCGCCGGTGGTGGAATTAAACGTATATGTATCAATCGGCGATATAGGGAAGGTGATCGATTTTGGAAGAGGCGGGTGCGACTATGTTCTGGCGGGGAGTCGGCGAATAATCCGGTCCACTGGAAAAGAGAGGAAGGTGATGTGTATATACTTGTTGGGGGCGATCAAGATGTGTGGGATGTCTCGATCGTTGCCAATAGCGACTTGATTTATCAAATTATTTTCGAAATTGAGAATTTGGTCAGAGGTTGACCGATAAGTGGGCCAAGGAGGACTTCATCTAGTGCGAGCTGGCGCACACGAAAGGCATTTCGACCTGACCATCGGCGGTCGGGTAGACCAGTCGCGAGCAATCGACGATGAAGCGGCCGAGGATCCGGTGCTGACAGACTACTTGTCCCGCGCGTGGCTCGAATTCACCAGTTCGTCGCCAACACCGGTGCCGAGGTGTTCCCACTGTGACGGGCTCCGTGTTCGACCACGTCAATTCGGTGGTCCGAATAAGCAGCTCCCCGGCTATTTTTGTCATGCGTGTAGGCGGAGCTTTAATCGCCAAACGGGCACGCCGTTCGCGCGCTTACGTAATCAGGCAAAGGTCTCTGGATTGATTCCGCTCCTTTCGCGCCAGGCAACATTGACGCAAGTGACTGAGCGGGTCGGCATGTCGTATGAAGGGATCCTTTCGTGGCTCTTGGCATTCCGGCGCTACGTGCTCGAGATCGATCCTTCGGGGGCGTGGGAGGCTCGTATTCGGCTTGGGATGCACGCGCTCCCACATGCTCGGTGCGCGCGTTGCGGCTTCGAGGGCGGGTTCCTTTCCGGAGGCTTCGACGCGCAGCGCCGTCGCCGCATCCGATGTCCTCAATGTGGGCGTCATCGGCTGTTGGACGTGACTCAACGCGAGGGGCAGGCGCTCGAAGCGGTTGTCGTGCGTGATTCGATTGTGCCGGCTGTGCGCCGGCGGCGAAAACACTTTCCGGACATGGCCATGCCGCCGATTAAACGGGCTGCCCGAGTAGACGACGCGGCGCCAAATGTTGCTGCTCGGTCTTTGCGGAAGCTGGACGGAATTCTACTACCCGCAAGGCGCCTGCCAGTGGGAGCGGCGCAACGTTGCGAAGACGCGGTGCTTTCGGCCTTCTTACCCGAGCAGATCGACAAGGCGCTGAGTTTGGACCCGACTCCAGTCCCGTGTCCGTGGTGCGGCGGTGGCCGTACCAGTTACCATCCATATCGGCGGCCCAGCGGACTCCCGGGTTTCCGATGCCAGTGCTGCCTTGCATATTTCACCCGCGTGTCGAATACGCCGTTGTTGCTTCCTCGGGCGCGTGAACATGCGCGGCGCTTCATCAGCATGCTGGGATGGCGCGAGAGCTTCGATGCGGCCGCACGCGAACTCGACGTTGGACATAAGGTCGTCAGGCGATGGGTTCGGGTGTGGCGGCAATGGCTGATACTGCTTGATCCAAGCGGCGAGATGGAAACTCGTGTGCGGCTAGGCGTGCCACCGCAGCCGCGGAGATCCAAAGTTTGACCGAGCAGCGATGACGCATGCCGATGTTTCTGATCTGGTGCTGGCGTGTTCAGGATGATCGAAGTACCTTGGGCGATATTCCAATGGGTACGAGTGAACGAGTTGACTGATCATCGTTACGTCCAAATCTCGCCCGACGCCATTTTCTCGGCCTATGTCTTCACGCCCATGTACCTCGGGCTGCCAGTAACTCGACCGAGTAATCGCGCGGGACAGGTTCCCGCCGAAAACCCGGGCATCGATCCGCGACAGATTGACCTATGGGCAGACGACGTCGATCAGACGCCCGTGTAGAAGCGATGGAGGTGTATCGATTCTAGGTTCGGTTGTTTTGAGTAGGATTCCTGACTGAATTTCACATAAATACAATTCTCATCGGAAACGCGTGTAGCAGCCGTCGCACTCCCGTGCGTGACGCGACGGTATCGATGACGGTATCTCTACAAAGGTCGTCATTGAGGTGCGTGGCCTTCGCGAATCTTCAACGAAAGTATGCCTTGATTTTCCGGTGCGGTCTCTCCAGTACCGGTAACTGCCAGCCGGATTCTTCGGTATCTTTGACGGTATCATCACTACGCGACCGCGTGGAAGCGCCGTCTCCACAAGGGTTCCGGCCATTGATTGACAATCGAGTGGGAGTGAGCATTCGTGCTGAATCCGTGCTTGATTCCGCCCTCGTCGTTGCGCGTTGGTCGATCGCGCGATAGTTCGTAAGCGGATTGCTGGTTCAGTGCGTCTGCTGTCCAGTCGCAGATTCGGACAAGAAACGGCTTGGCAGTTGCCAAGCCGTTTTGCATTGACGCGTTGCGTGAGTCAGGAAACGTCGTGCGGCATTCGTGGCGCGGCAATCCGGCGTCAAGTTTCGTACGCCCCGCTTTCAGCAGTCGAAGGTGCGTTTGACGGCGACAGCTTGCGTCCCCTGATCTGATTTCACGCGTGCGTTCGCACGAGCGAACGCAAGTACATAGGCACCTTCGCCTTGCTCGTCGTCTGGACACGCGTCATGAGCGCATGATCGATACGCTCCAGTCCGTAGGCCCGCGCAATGTCGTGCTGCAACCGGCACCACAGATGGCCGGCCATCTCGGCGTCGACCATGGCCCGGTGAGCGCGGCCCGATTTCGGCAACTGCAGCGTCTCGGCCAGGCTCGACAGGCGGTGGCTCCGAGCGTCCGGGTAGATGCGTCTCGCCACGAGCATCGTGCAAGCAAAGGAATGCTCGGCTGACATATCGAGAAGCCCGAGCTCTGACTGCCAGAACCGTTTATCGAAACCGGCGTTGTGTGCCACGACGGCATGCTTGCCGACGAACGCTGCCGCTTCTTTCATGACTTTCGACGCCGGGGGAGCCGATGCAATCATGTCGTTCGTGATGCCGGTCAGCGCGACGACATCGGACGGTATGCGCTTGCCCGCATTCATCAAGCTCTGGAAACGGTCGACGACTTGTCCGTCGCGGAGCAGGATGACGGCAATTTCGGTGGCGCGGTCGCCCAGATTCGGCGAAAGCCCGGTTGTTTCGAAGTCCAGTACCGCAACGGTTTGCATGGTCGAATCCTATTACTTCATGCGGTGGCGTTTAGTTTGGCCAAGAGGTTAGCATCATCGGGCCTGTGAGAGACTCGTTCAGTCCGAGAAACGATCGTCCTCGCCATTTCCCCGCTTGCGATCCGGTGCCATGCGGTTGCTGTCGACGTCCAATTCCGAATCGGGGCGTTGATGTCTTGATTCCAGGTCCAGCGGTCGGTGCGTCGTTGGTCGCTTGCCGCATCGACTGATGCAGGCGCCCGGCAGGGATACCTGCCGGGCGTTGTTTTTTGCGCGACGGAAGGGGTGTCTTCCGATCGACGATATTGGAGAAGTTGCCATCGGCGTATCCGCAATATGGCCATGACTCAGCTGACGCTACCTGGATTCGACATGCCACCGCCGGTTCCCGAGCATCGCTTTTTCTTCGCGGCGATGCCCGATCTGGCGACGGCTGCATGTATTGCCGAGATGGCTGAAGGCTTGCGTTCAGGGAAGCCTGGAGAGGGCCGGGTGCTGCCCACTGAGCACCTGCATGTCACGCTGTACACTCTGGGCGACTTTGCTTATGTGCCGGGTGCCACCATCACGCGTGCATGTGCCGCGGCGGATCGCATTGACGTGCCGTCTTTCGGCGCCACCTTCGATCGGCTCGTCAGCTTCAATGGGCGGCCGGACCATCGGCCTCTGGTACTGACAGGGAGCGCGGGGCTGGAAATGTTGATCGACTTTCAGCAGCAACTTCGAAATGCCCTTGGAAAGGCGGGCCTGCGTGCTTCAGGCGCGCGTTTCACGCCCCATACGACATTGCTGTACGGCGAACGCAGGCCCGATCAGTACAACATCGATCCGATTACGTGGACCGTCCGCGAATTCGTCCTGATCCACAGTTGGCTCCGCAGGACACACTACGATGTAATAGGGCGCTGGCCGCTGACGAACCGCAGCCGGACTCGAGCGCGCCGCGATAGCGAAGGTGGACCAGCGGATAAGGCCGCCCCTGCCCGTCGAGCGCCGATCGCCCGCAGCGTTCGAATCCGAGCCTTTCATAGAATCCCGCGGCCGCTTCGTTCTGTTCGTTGACGTCGGTCGACAGGTCGGGATGGCGCCTGAGCGCTTCTTCCACGAGCAGGCGCCCGACGCCCGCGCCATGGTGAGCGGGATCGATGAACAGCGCTGCCATGTGACTGCCGTCGAGCAGCATGAAGCCGATCGGCCGATCGGTCTCGTCGACGGCCACATCGAGCGGCGCGCGGGGCAGAAACGGCTCGACTTCGGAATCGATTGCGCGCCGGTCGGCGTCGCTCAGGAAGTGATGCGTCGCGTCGACGGCGCTGCGCCAGATATCCAGCACGCGAGCGCCGTCGGCCAGGGTGGATTTGCGAATTCTGATCATGGTTTGATTTGTTGTGGTTCGGATGCCCGTTCGACGGCTCGTCGCGCGACGTCCTGGACCCCCGTGCTCATCGGCAGATCGTCCCGATCGAGTTCCGCGAGATCGAACCAGCATGCCTTGAGCGCACCGTCGCTGCCCGTTCGAACGGCTCCGCACGACGAGCGGCGTGCCGGTCGGCGTGCCCATCACGCCGAAGCCGATGAATCCGACCGCCGTTTGCATGTCCCGGCTCCTGTGAAAAAGGGGAGTACAGCGCGCAGGCGTCAGTATCGCAGCGTTTCAGGGGGCATGCCGGTGGCGCGCGATGGCTTCAGCGGCAACGTTTCGAGTGCGCCGGGCAGGCGCGGTGCACAGCGAGGCATGCTGCGAGCCGGAACGGCGCACCGACGCGAGGCTGGCCCGCCGGTGGTCAGTTCGCGAGATCGCCGAGCATGAGCATGCAATGCGTGCCGATGTCCGGATCCGTCGCGCGTTTTCCGAGTTCCGCCAGATACGACCACGGAAAGATGCCGCGAGCATGACCGTCGCCGAACCGCAGGCGAATGCCGTAACCGGCCGCTTCCACATCGTCCAGCGTCACGTCGGGTCGCGCGTCGACCACACCGGCGTCGAATCGGATCTTGCGGCAAGCAGCGCACGGGCAACTGCTGCGCAACAGCACATAATCGATGCGTTGCATGTCGCCGTCCGGCCAGCGCAGCGTCAGCACACGAGCAGCGTGGTCGAGCACGATTTCGGTCGGCGGCGTCATCGCGCCTCTCCGATCTGCCGGATTGCGATCCGCACAGACTTGCGCACTTCGGGATCGCGATCGTCGAGTGCATCGTGCAGCGCCGGCAGCGTGCCGGGGTCGCGCAGTTCGCCGAGCGCGAGCGCGGCTTCCTTGCGCAGATTGCTGATCGTATGCGGAAGCAGCGCGGCGACCGCCGGCGCCGCAGCCGCATCGCGCAACTGTCCGAGCGCGCGCACGGCGCGCAATCGCACTTGCCAGTAGTCGTCGTCGAGCGCGGCGACGAGTTGGTCACGCGCGACCGCGACGCGCAGCTTGCCGAGCGTTGCAGCCGATTCTTCGCGTACCTGCCATTCGGCATCGCGCAACGCGGCGAGCAGTGCGGTGATGACGGCCGTGGCGTCCGACGCCGCGAAACCGAGCGCACCGACCGCGACGCGCCGCACGTCCGCATCGGCATCGGTCGTCGCGACGCGCGCGAGCGGCGACAACGCGCGTCTATCCCTGAGCCAGCCGAGCACGGCGACGGCCTCGGCCCGCACGGCGGTGGCGTCGGCGTCGAGCGCGCGCAACGCAGGGGCGAACGCATCGGGATCGCGCAACTCGCGCAGCCCGCGCAGCACGGCGCTTCGAACGTACGGTTCGGGCCGGTCGGCCCAGCTGCAAAGCACGGTGCCCGATGCAGCGTCCTTCAGTTCGGACAGGCTCTGCGCAGCGGTCGCGCGCACGCCATCGTCCGGATCGAGCAGCGCGCGGCACAGCGCGTCGACGACGTCGTGCTGTTCCCATGCGGCGAGCACGCGGGCCGCCTCGCTGCGCACGTCGGCGGACGGGTCGTCGCGCAGCGCCGCGACGAACGCGGGGATGAAACCGGATTCCTCGAGATCGGCGAGCTCGAGCAGCGCGATGCGGCGCACGGATGCGTCGGGTGCAGCGAGGCGGGCGACGAGCGCGGCACGATCCGGATCGTGCGTGCCGGGCAGCGAGGAGGTGGAAGAGAAAGCGGTCATGGGCAAAAGTCGGTTCGATGAACGGGCGGCTGCTCGCGGAGCGCGGTGCATGGGCGGCGCGGTATGGCGACGTGAATCTGGCGAGCGCCGGCCTGGCCGTTACGTCGTCGATGCACGGCCCGCGCGGGCAGCACGACGAAGATCGGCCCGCGCGCGGTCAGCGCAGCAGATAAGGGATTTCAACCTTGACCGCGCCGGTCGGGCAATCGCGCTCGCACGGCATGCAGTACCAGCATTCGTCGAACTGCATATAGGCCTTGCCCTTGGTTACGTCGATCGCGAGCAGGTCGAGCGGGCACACGTCGACGCAGGCGGTGCAGCCCTTGTCGGCGATGCACAGTTCCTCGTCGATCGTGACGGGCGCGATGCTGCGCTGGAAGATGTCGTGCGGGGTATGGGGCACGGTAAGGCTCCTCAAAGGGCGGCCGCGGGCACGGCCGGTTCGCGGATGCGCAGATGCGCGTAGGCGCCGCGTTCGTCGTCGGCCAGCGGCACGATGGTCGGCTCGACCGGCCGCTTCTCGCTGCGCATCGCGCCGTCGGCGTCCTTGCGCAGCCACGTATGGCAGAACCATTCGGCGTCGTTGCGGTGCGGATAGTCGATGCGATGGTGGTACAGCCCCAGCGGCTCTCGGTGCGGAACAACGACGCGCGCGCGGCCATTTCCGCGCAGTCGCGGATTGCGCGAACTTCGGCCGCGCGCATCAGTTCGTGAGGATGGCTCGCCTTTATCTCTTCGATATCCTCAGTAATCTCGTCAAAACGCTGCAACCCGATTTCCATCTTGCGCGTCACCTTCGGCGGTTGCAGATAGTCGTTCACCATGCGGCGCAGCTTGTATTCGACCTGCGCCGGCGCCAGGCCGCGCTCGCGTAACAGCGGGGCGAGCACGCGGGCGCGTTCGGCGTCGACCTGTTCGTCGTCCACCGGCGCATGGTCGCGGCCGGCGACGTAGTCGGCCGCATTCTGCCCGGCGAACCAGCCGTACGTGAAAGCGCCGAGCATGTAGTTGTGCGGGACGGCGGCCATGTCGCCGGCGGCGTAGAGCCCGGGCACGGTCGTCTCCGCGCGTGCGTTCACGTACACGCCAGACGCGCTGTGGCCGCTGCAGAAGCCGATCTCGGAGATGTGCATCTCGACCATCTGGCTGCGGTAGTCGGTCCCGCGCCCCGCATGGAAGCGGCCGCGGCTCGGCCGCTCGTTCGTATGCAGGATCTGCTCGATGGTTCGGATCGTTTCTTCCGCGAGATGGTCGAGCTTCAGGAACACGGGGCCGTTGCCGCTTTGCAGTTCCTGGTAGAACTCCCACATCATCTGGCCGCTCCAGTAATCGCATTCGATGAAGCGCTCGCCCTTGCCGTTCGCGGTGAAGCCGCCGAGCGGCCCGGTCACGTATGCGCATGCAGGGCCGTTGTAATCCTTGATTAGCGGATTGATCTGGAAACATTCGAGGTTCGCGAGCGCGGCACCCGCGTGATAGGCCATCGTGTAGCCGTCGCCCGCGTTGGTCGGGTTCTCGTACGTGCCCATCAGATAGCCCGACGCCGGCAGCCCGAGCCGACCGGCCGCGCCGCAGCAGAGAATCACGGCCTTCGCGCGGATCACGTGGAACTCCGCGGTGCGGCAGTCGAAGCCGAGCACGCCGCTCGCATGGCCGTGCGCGTCGGTCAGCACGCGCGTCGCGACGATCCGGTTCGTGATCGCGATGCGTGCGCGCTTCAGTTGCCGGTACAGCACCTTCTTGATGTCGTGTCCTTCGGGCATCGGCAGCACGTACGAGCCCATGTGATGGACTTTCTTTACCGCATAGTCGCCGGTGCCGTCCTTCTCGAACTTCACGCCCCAGCGGTCGAGCTGTTCGATCGTCGCGAAGCTGTGCGTCGCATACGCGTACACGGCTGCCTGGTCGACGATGCCGTCGTTGGCGATCGTGATTTCGCGCGTGTACTGCTCGGGCGTCGCATGCCCGGGGATCACCGCGTTGTTCAGCCCGTCCATGCCCATCGAGATCGCGCCGCTGCGCTTCACGTTGGCCTTTTCGAGCAGCAACACGCGCAGGGACGGGTCGCGCTCCTTCGCCTTGATCGCCGCCATCGGGCCGGCCGTGCCGCCGCCGACCACGACGACGTCGTATTCGTGCACATGGGTATTCATCGCGGGTTCCTTGCAGGTTTGCGGGCCTTCTGCCGGTCGATGCGCAACCGGTACTGGAAGGCGTCGCCGCGGAAGTAGAGGTATTCGTAGTCGATCGGCGCGCCCGATGCGTCGTGCGTGAGGCGCTCGATGCGCAGCACGGGGCTGCTTTCCTCGACGTGCAGCGCGTCGACGATCTCGTCGTCGGCGAGGATTGCGTCGATCGACACGTCGGCATGACCGAGCGGGATGCCGCAGTCGTTTTCCAGGATCAGGAAGATGTCGCGGGTCGCAAGATCGGCGCCCGCGAGGCGCTTGCCGAGCGCTTCGGGCACCCAGGTCTGCTCGAGCGACACGGGCTCGCGGTTCAGCAGCCGCACGCGATGGATCTCGACGAGCGGTGCGCCTTCCGGCACGTTCAGCTTCGTCGCGAGATGGCGGTCGGCCTTCACGGTGCGAACGCCGCGCAACTGGTTGACGATCTCGTAGCCCATCGACGACATCGCCTCGGCGAACCCCTGCAGAGACGTCACGTTCTGGAACGCCTTCGGCTTCGACACGAACGTGCCCTTGCCGTGCAGCTTGAACAGCAGGCCTTCCTTCTGCAGGTCGCCGAGCGCCTGGCGCACCGTGATGCGGCTGACGTCGAACATCGCGCAGAGTTCGTGCTCGGACGGCATCCGGCTGTGCGGCGCATAGGTGCCGTCGAGAATGCGCGCGCGCAGCGTGTCCTTGATCTGCACGTAGAGCGGGGCCGCCGACAGCGGCACGACGTTGGGTGGGGTCATCGGTCAACTTGTTATGACAAGATGGTTCGAGTGTAGCCAGCGCGATCGCGCGTCCAAACCAACCATTTCTGATTTCGACTTTCCGAATCCGGAAAAGCTGGGCGTCGGGCGAACGGCCGCTCCTGCGTCCGGTGTTCGAACGATCCACCCCTCGCCAGCCGCGCGGATTGGCCGACAATCAAAAAATTCGCCGGCGTGTGCGCCGCGCATGTCGATTTCCCGATGCGCCGCCCGTCGTATCCATGTCGACCGGGCTTGCGACAGCGTCGATGCGGCAGCCGGACCTGCCGCCGCGCAGCGCGGCGGGAGGCCGGTTCCGAGGGTTGCGGAAACGCGAAAGGAGACGCCAGATGCCGGATTCCCGATACCGCTGGGTGATCGTCGCCGCGGGCGGCCTGATGGGCTGCATCGCGATCGGCGCGATGTTTTCGCTGCCGGTGTTCCTGCGCGCGATTGCGCGCGACACGGGCTGGTCGATGACCGGCATTTCCGGCGCGATGACGCTCGGCTTCATCGCGATGGCCTTCGCGAGCATGGGGTGGGGCAGCCTGTCGGACCGCGTCGGCACGCGCGCGGTCGTCGTGACGGGCGCCGTGCTGCTGTCGGCGAGCCTCGCGCTGGCGAGCCGCGCGCCGTCGCTGCTCGCGTTCCAGCTGACCTTCGGCGTTGCCGTCGGCAGTGCGACGGCCGCGGTGTTCGCGCCGATGATGGCGTGCGTGACGGGCTGGTTCGACACGCACCGCAGCCTGGCGGTGTCGCTCGTGTCGGCCGGCATGGGGATGGCGCCGATGACGATGTCGCCGCTGGCCGCATGGCTCGTATCGACGCACGCCTGGCGCACGTCGATGCTGCTCGTCGCCGCGCTGGCGGCCGTCGTGATGATTCCGGCGTCGCTGCTGGTGCGCCGGGCGCCCGCGCTCGACCGTGCGCCGGCGGTGCCTGCCGGCGCGCCCGCGGCGATGTCGGTCGCGGATGCGCTGCGCTCGCCGCAGTTCATGGTGCTGCTGCTGACCAATTTCTTCTGCTGTGCGACCCACTCCGGCCCGATTTTCCATACGGTCAGCTACGCGGTGACGTGCGGAATCCCGCTGATCGTCGCGGTGTCGATCTACAGCGTCGAAGGGCTCGCGGGCATGGGCGGCCGGATCGTATTCGGGCTCCTCGGCGATCGTGTCGGCGCGAAGCGCATGCTGGTGGCCGGGCTGCTCGCGCAGGCGCTGGGCGCGCTCGGCTACTACTTCGTGCGCACGCTGGACGGGTTCTACGCGATCGCGACGCTGTTCGGCTTCATCTATGCGGGCGTGATGCCGCTGTATTCGGTGCTCGCGCGCGAGAATTTCCCGTTGCGGATGATGGGCACCGTGATCGGCGGCTGTGCAATGGCCGGCAGCCTTGGCATGGCCGCAGGGCCCGTTGCCGGCGGCCTGATCGTCGACACGTTCGGCAGTTACGGCTGGCTGTACCTCGGTTCGTTCGCGATCGGTCTCGGCGCGTTCCTGATCGCGATGATGTTCCGCCCGTTTGCGAAAGCGCGGCCGGAAACGGTGGCCGCGTGACCCGGCAGCGGAAGTGGGGCGGCGTCCGTTTCGCAGGATTGGCGACGCCCGCAACGCACCGCCGCAGATAAAAATCAGGGCCCGACACCGCCTGCATTTGCCGGTGCCCGGACGGCGCTTCGCCCGCTGCGGCGCAGCAGACCGGCAACTGGCGCCGATCGGCGCGCATGCGTCACGATTCGGCCCCTAAAAGCACAATATCGAGCATGTATTCGAAGGGCCTGTCATACCCGCGTCACCCTGCTAGAATTCGGCCTGCCGCATTGTTCCCATTGACTGATGAGATTGCTTGACGCCCTGGTCGAACAACGTATTGCCGCCGCCGCCGCGCGGGGCGAGTTCGACGATTTGCCGGGTACCGGCGCGCCGCAGGCGCTGGATGACGACCTGCTCGTGCCCGAGGAGGTGCGGATGGCCAACCGTATCCTGAAGAACGCGGGCTTCGTGCCGCCGGCCGTCGAGCAATTGCGCGCGCTGCGCAACCTGCATGACGAAGTGCAGGCGGTCAGCGACCGCGCCGCGCGCTGCCGGCTGCAGGCGAAGATCCTGGCGCTCGACATGGCGCTCGAATCGCTGCGCGGCGGCCCGATGGTGATGCCGCGCGACTACTGCCGTCGCATCGCGGAACGCCTGTGCGAGCGCGGGCTCGACGAGGCGCCCGCCGAAGCGGGGCCGATGTGACGTCCGACGCGCTGCACGACGCAGCCCGATCGGTGGCCGACGCGACCGCTGAACCCGCCGCACAGTCTCCTGCTCCCGAAACCGCACCCGTATCGGCGCGCGACCTGCATTTCATGCGGCTCGCGCAGGCCGCCGCGGAAGAGGCGCGCGCGGCCGGTGAAGTGCCGGTCGGCGCGGTGCTCGTGCGCGGCGACGAAGTGATCGCACGCGGCTTCAATCATCCGATCGGCGGGCACGACCCGTCGGCCCATGCGGAAATGGCGGCGCTGCGCATGGCCGCGCAAAATCTGCAGAATTACCGGATGCCCGGCTGCGAGCTGTACGTGACGCTCGAGCCCTGCCTGATGTGCGCGGGTGCGATCATGCACGCACGCATCGCGCGGGTCGTCTACGGCGCCGCCGATCCGAAGACGGGGGCATGCGGCAGCGTGATCGACGCGTTCGCGAATCCGCAGCTCAACCACCATACCGAAGTGACCGGCGGCGTGCTCGCCGACGAGTGCGGCGCCGCGCTGAAGTCGTTCTTCGCCGAGCGCCGTCGCGCGTTGCGCGAAGCACGGCTGGTTCGCGACGCAGAATCCGGCGCGTCATAGTCGCGCCCGGCCGCGCCTGTCGCCCGGGCGCGCACGGTTCCGCTGAACCGAAGACGGTTCGGACCCTCTAAGCAGGTTTGACGACCCGACACCTTTCGCCATGTCCTTCCAGCCCGCCGCGTCCTACACCATCCGCCTGCTGGCGCCATCCGGTTATCCGCACGATCCCGACGCGATCAATCGCGCGCTCGAACGCCTCAGCATCGCGCAGCAGCGCATCGAGAACATCGAAGCGACGCAGCGGCGCTTCCAGCGTTTCGGCGGCACCGACGGCGAGCGGGCAGGCGACCTGAACCGTCTCGCCGATCCCGAGCGGCCGCTGCCGGACATCGCGCTCGCGGTGCGCGGCGGCTACGGTGCCGCGCGGATCCTGCATGGGCTGGACTATCGCGGGCTCGAGCGCAGGCTGCGCGACCGGCCGGTCGCGCTCGTCGGCCACAGCGATTTCACGGCGATCCAGCTCGCGCTGTACGCGAAGGCGCGCATCAAGACGTTCGGCGGCCCGATGCTGTCCGCCGATTTCGGCGCGGAAACGCCGAGCGACTTCACGATGCAACACTTCTGGCAGACGCTGACGCAGCCGAGCACGACGATCATCGCCGAAGCACCGCAGGTGCAGACCGTGAACGTGACAGGCACGCTGTGGGGCGGCAACCTCGCGATCCTCGCGTCGCTCATCGGCACGCCTTACATGCCCGACATCGAGGGCGGCATCCTGTTTATCGAGGACGTCAACGAACAACCGTTCCGGATCGAGCGGATGATCTATCAACTGCACCTGTCGGGCCTGCTCGCGCGCCAGCAGGCGCTCGTGCTCGGCCAGTTCACGGGCGCGCGGCCGTTCGAGTACGACAACGGCTACGACATGCAGACGATGATCGACCAGGTGCGCGAGGTGATCGGCATTCCGGTCGTCACGGGCCTGCAGTTCGGCCATGTGCCCGACCTGCTGACGCTGCCGTTCGGCGCGCAGGCGCAACTGGTCGCGAATGCGCACGGGTTCCGGCTTACGCTGTCGGACTATCCGCACCTCGGATGATGCGGGCGCGGTCGATCGAAAGGCGGGTTTCCCGCCTTTTTCTTTATGTAATTGTGCAACTAACGGTCAAAAATTTCGGCTGACGCCGACAGAGTCGTCATCGGATTTTGCACCAGTTTTGTCAACAAAATGGCCGGGTGGATATACGATGAGACGGCCTCTGTCATGGCGTTCAGGCTTGATGTGCATGGATTTCGCACATCCTGCACCGATTGGAGTCGCGTCCATGCACGCCGATTGTGCGAAATTCCGGAAAAGAATTGTTGACAATATTTATGTCCGTCCTAGGATGAGGACCATCACACGATGCAGATCATGAACGAGCCCGATTCCCACCCGTCCGGTGCAGCCAGTCCCGAAGCGATCGCAGAGCGGATTCGCACGGCGATCCTCGAGCATCGGCTCGCGCCCGGCGCGAAGCTGACGGAGGCGCAGCTCTGCGACGTGTTCGGCGTGAAGCGCGGGACGATCCGCCAGGCGCTCGCGCAGCTCGCGACCGACAAGCTGGTCGAACTCGAGCCGAACCGCGGTGCGTTCGTCGCGAGCCCGACGCTGCAGGACGTGCACGAGGTGTTCGAGATGCGCCGGATCATCGAGCTCGCCGTGGTCGAGCGGCTCGCGACCGGGCCCGGCGCGAAGCGGCTGAAGGGCGTCGCCGCGCTGATCGACAAGGAACGCAAGGCGTTCGAGCGGCACGACTTCGCGGCATGGATCCGGCTGTCGGGCGAATTCCATACGGCGCTCGCCACGCTGATGGGCAATGCGACGCTCAGCGAGTGCCTCGAGGGGCTCGTCGCACGCTCGACGCTGATGTCGGCGCTGTACGAATCGCACGGGCGCAGCCCGTGTTCGTGCGACGACCACGACGAGATCCTCGCCGCGCTGGAGGCGGGCGATCCGAAGCGGGCGGTGACGCTGATGGCGCGCCACCTGCAGCATGTCGAACTGAAGATGCTGGACCGGCCCGCGCAAGGGCAGGTCGATCTGCGCGAAGTGTTCGGCGGCGCCTGAGCGGCGACGCGAACCCGGCCGCGCGCCACAGAACGAGAGCAATGCAGGCCTGCGGTGTTCGCCGCGGGCCGCTGGTCCGACTCCGGGCGACGATCCGGAGCGGTAACGATGACGGTGGAGCGGCCCCAGGCCGCATCAAGGAGAAGTCATGGCTCAGTTCAGTGTGGCGCACGACAGCGCCTATCCGGCGGAAGAAGGCGGCGAGGGCGGCGATCCGGCGCTGCCGGGCGGTTACAGCGAACGTCTGTATAACGAAGATTTGGCACCCCTAAAGAATCAGACATGGGGCTCGTACAACATCTTCGCGTTCTGGATGTCGGACGTGCACAGCGTCGGCGGCTATGTGTTCGCGGGCAGCCTGTTCGCGCTCGGACTGACGAGCTGGCAGGTGCTGATCGCGCTGATCGTAGGCATCGGCCTCGTGAACGTGCTGTGCAACCTGATCGCGCGGCCGAGCCAGCAGATCGGCGTGCCGTATCCGGTCGCGTGCCGCGCGACGTTCGGCGTGCTCGGTGCGAACGTGCCGGCCGTGATCCGCGGGCTGATCGCGATCGCGTGGTACGGCATCCAGACCTATCTCGCATCGAGCGCGCTCGTGATCGTCGTGCTGAAGTTCTTCCCGCAATGGCTGCCGTATGCGGACGTCCATCGCTACGGCTTCCTCGGGCTGTCCGCGGTCGGCTGGGCCGGGTTCATGCTGCTGTGGGTGCTGCAGGCGTTCGTGTTCTGGAACGGGATGGAGACGATCAAGAAGTTCATCGACTTCGCGGGCCCGGCCGTCTATGTCGTGATGTTCATCCTCGCCGGCTACATGGTGTGGCGTGCGGGCTGGCGCAACATCGGCATCAACCTCGGCGGCGTCAAGTATCACGGCGCGGAAGTGATCCCGGTGATGATCACGGCGGTGTCGCTGGTCGTGTCGTACTTCTCCGGGCCGATGCTGAATTTCGGCGATTTCTCGCGCTACTGCCGCTCGTTCGGCGAAGTGAAACGCGGCAATTTCTGGGGGCTGCCCGTCAACTTCCTCGCGTTCTCGCTCGTCACGGTGATCACGACGGCCGCGACGCTGCCGGTGTTCGGCGAACTCATCACCGACCCCGTCGAGACGGTCGGCCGCATCGACCATCCGACCGCGGTGATCCTCGGCGCGCTGACGTTCACGATCGCGACGATCGGCATCAACATCGTCGCGAACTTCGTGTCGCCCGCGTTCGATTTCTCGAACGTCGCGCCGCGCCTGATCAGCTGGCGCGCGGGCGGGATGCTCGCGGCCGTGGCGTCGATCTTCATCACGCCGTGGAACCTGTTCAACAACCCGGCCGTGATCCACTACACGCTCGACGTGCTCGGCGCGTTCATCGGCCCGCTGTACGGCGTGCTGATCGCCGACTTCTACCTCGTCAAGCGCGGCCGGCTCGTGCGCGACGACCTGTACACGATGTCGGAAAGCGGCACATACTGGTACACGGGCGGCGTGAACCGCCGTGCGCTCGCCGCGCTGCTGCCGGCTGCGGTGATCGCGGTCGTCTGCGTGATGGTGCCGGGCTGGCAGGGCGTCGCGAACTTCTCGTGGTTCATCGGCGCGGGGCTCGGCTTCGTGTTCTACCGGCTGCTCGTGAGCGCGAAGGCCTGAGGAGCACGAGATGAAGATCCGGCTGATCAATCCGAATACGACGCAGCGGATGACCGATGCGATGGGCCGCTGCGCGCGCGACGTCGCGGCCGCGGGCACGGAGATCGTCGCGGTGAGCCCGCCGATGGGGCCGCCGTCGATCGAAGGGTATTACGACGAGGCGCTCGCGACGCCCGGGCTGCTCGCCGAGATCGCGCAGGGCGAGCGCGACGGCTGCGACGCATACGTGATCGCGTGCTTCGGCGATCCGGGCCTCTATGCGGCGCGCGAGCTTGCGCGCGGGCCGGTGATCGGCATCGCCGAGGCCGCGATGCATGCGGCGAGCGTGCTCGCGCCGGGCTTCTCGGTCGTCACGACGCTCGCGCGTACCTGCGGGATGGCGTGGCACCTGGCCGAACGCTACGGAATGAAGCGGTTCTGCCGCAACGTGCGCGCGACCGACGTCGCGGTGCTCGAGCTCGACCGGCCGGGCTCCGCCGCACGCCGGATCATCGTCGACGAATGCCGGCGCGCGCTCGACGAGGACGGCGCGGACGCGATCGTGCTCGGCTGCGCCGGGATGGCCGAATTCGCGCACGAGATCGAGCAGCAGATCGGCGCGCCGGTGGTCGAGGGCGTCACGGCGGCCGTCAAGTGGGCCGAGGCGCTCGTTGCGCTGCGCCTCGCGACCGCGAAGCGCGGCGACTACGCGCGGCCGCTGCCGAAGCGCTACGACGGCGCATTCGCCCGCTTCAGCCCGCCGGACGGGGATGCGGCGGAGCCGGTCCCGAATTTGCCGCAACCGCACATACACACGGTCTGACATGCACTATCTGCGCCGCTGTATGGGCGCGTATGGACGTTTTCGCTACACTGGACCGTCATCGCATCGGCTCGCGCGGCCGCGCTGCGGCACCCGCGCGGTCGATGCGAACCCATTATTCCAGCGAACTTTCGCGGCACTTCGAACCATGTCACTCGATCCCAACTATCCTCGCGACCTGATCGGCTACGGCCGCCATCCCGTGCAGGCGAACTGGCCGGGGCGCGCCCGCGTCGCCGTGCAATTCGTGCTGAACTACGAAGAAGGCGGCGAGAACTGCGTGCTGCACGGTGATCCGGGCTCCGAGCAGTTCCTGTCCGAAATCGTCGGCGCGGCCGCGTATCCGGACCGCCACATGAGCATGGAGTCGATCTACGAATACGGTTCGCGGGCCGGCGTGTGGCGCATCCTGCGCGAATTCGAGAAGCGCGGGATGCCGCTGACGGTATTCGGCGTCGGCATGGCGATCGAGCGTCACCCGGAGCTCGCACGCGCGTTCGTCGAGCTCGGCCATGAGATCGCGTGCCACGGCTGGCGCTGGATCCATTACCAGAGCATGACGCCCGAACTCGAGGCCGAACACATGCGGCTCGGGATGGAGGCGATCGAGCGCGTGACGGGCGAGCGCCCGCTCGGCTGGTATACCGGCCGCGACAGCCCCAATACGCACCGTCTGGTCGCGGAATACGGCGGCTTCCTGTACGACTCCGACAACTACGGCGACGACCTGCCGTTCTGGATGGACGTCGCCGTGTCGGGCGGCGGTACGTCGCCGCAACTGATCGTGCCGTACACGCTCGATACGAACGACATGCGCTTCGCGACGCCGCAGGGCTTCAACACCGGCGATCACTTCTTCGACTATCTGCGCGACGCGTTCGACGTGCTGTACGCAGAGGGCGACGAGGCGCCGAAGATGCTGTCGATCGGCATGCACTGCCGACTGCTCGGCCGGCCGGGCCGGTTCCGCGGGCTGCAGCGGTTCCTCGATCACATCGAGAAGCACGATCGCGTATGGGTGACGCGCCGTGTCGATATCGCGCGTCACTGGCGTGAACATCATCCGTATCAGCCCAATCATCGAAACGAAGGGAAAGCATGAAGGCGATGCGTTACACGTTGAGTCAACTGAACACGATGGCGCCGAGCGCATTCGTCGCGGCGCTGTCGGGGATTTTCGAACATTCGCCGTGGGTGGCCGAGGTTGCCGCGGGCGAGCGGCCGTTTGCAAGCATCGACGCGCTGCACAAGACGATGTCGGGCGCGGTGGAAGCGGCTGGAGAAGCGCGCCAGCTCGCGCTGATCAACGCTCACCCGGAGCTGGCCGGCAAGGCCGCCGTGCGCGGCGAGCTGACGGCCGAGTCGACGCGCGAGCAGAGTGGTGCGGGCCTCGACCAGTGCACGCAGGAAGAGTTCGACAAGCTGCTGACGCTGAACCGCACATATCGCGAGAAGTTCGGCTTCCCGTTCATCCTCGCGGTGCGAGGTTATGACCGGCACGGCATCATCGCGAACTTCGAGTCGCGCGTGAATCATTCTCGCATCGAGGAACTGCGCGCGAGTCTCGACCAGATCTACCGGATCGCGCGCTTCCGCCTCGACGACCTGATCGACGCCTGACACCGCAATACGGCCTGCTGTGCCGCAGCGGCCCGAACGCATCACTGAAACAAGGAAACATCATGGCTGTTCCGCTTCTCGATCCCAACGCACCCGAATTCACGCGGCGCTACGTGAATCTTGCCGACCCGCGTCTCGGTGCGCAGGCGCTCGAAGCCAGCGACGATTTCTTCGCGCCGAAGGACCGGATGCTGAACCCCGAGCCGGCCGTCTTCATCCCCGGCAAGTACGACGACCACGGCAAGTGGATGGACGGCTGGGAGACGCGCCGCAAGCGCACGACGGGCTACGACTGGTGCATCGTCAAGCTCGCGCGCCCGGGCGTGATCAAGGGCTTCGACATCGACACGAGCCACTTCACCGGCAACTTCCCGCCGGCCGCGTCGATCGAGGCCGCCTTCGTGGCCGACGCCGCGCCGACGCATGCGACCGAGTGGATCGAGATCGTGCCGTCGACGACGCTGCAGGGCAACAGCCATCACTACGTCGAAGCAAGCGACGCACGTGCATTCACGCACCTGCGCGTGAACATCTATCCGGACGGCGGCATTGCGCGCCTGCGCGTGTACGGCCAGCCGCAGCTCGACTGGGCCGGTGCGAGCGCAACCGAGCAGTTCGATCTCGCGGCGATGGAAAACGGCGGCTACGTCGTGGCCGCGAACAACCAGCACTTCGGCGTCGCGTCGAACCTGCTGCTGCCGGGCCGCGGCGTGAACATGGGCGACGGCTGGGAAACCCGCCGCCGCCGCGAGCCGGGCAACGACTGGGCGATCATTGCGCTCGCGCAGCCGGGTGTGATCCGCAAGATCGAAGTCGATACCGCGTTCTTCAAGGGCAACTACCCGGACCGCTGCTCGATCCAGGCTGCCTACGTGTCGGGTGGCACCGACAGCTCGCTGATCACGCAGTCGATGTTCTGGCCGGTGCTGCTCGGCGAACAGAAGCTGCAGATGGACAAGCAGCACTACTTCGAAGCCGACATCGCGTCGCTCGGCCCCGTCACGCACGTGCGACTCAACATCATTCCGGACGGCGGCGTGTCGCGCCTGCGTCTGTGGGGGACGCTCGACAAATGAAGACGCTAGTTATCGAACCGCTGACCAAGGAAGCGTTCGCGCCGTTCGGCGACGTGATCGAAACGGAAGGAGCAAAGCAGATCCCGATCAATCTCGGCACGACGATCCGCTTTCACGATCTCGCGAAAGTCGACGTGACCGACGAAGACGGCCGCACGCTCGTCAACCTGTTTCGAGGCCAGCCGCGCACGCTGCCGTTCGAGGTGAAGATGCTCGAGCGGCACCCGCTCGGCAGCCAGGCATTCGTGCCGCTGAACGAGCAGCCGTATCTCGTCGTCGTGGCACCCGCGGGCGATCTCGACCCGGCGAAGATCCGCGCGTTCGTGACGAGCGGGTGGCAGGGCGTCAACTATGCGAAGGGCGTGTGGCATCACCCGCTGATCGCGCTCGGCGGCGTCAGCGATTTCATCGTCGTCGACCGGGGCGGCGACGGCCTGAATCTCAACGAACAGGATCTGCAGGAATCGCTGTGGCTCACCGACGAGGCGCAGCACGCGCTGGCGGCCTGAGTCGCCGGCGTTTCCGCGCCAGCTTGTCGAAACCCGCGCAACTTGCGCGGGTTTTTTTATGTGTGGCCGTTCATGCGCGATTCAGGTTGATATAGCCTTGCCCGTGTCGCGCGAACCGTTGCCGCCGCGACGCCGGTGCGCGACCGGCGCATGCTGCGCCATCAGGTCGGCGATCCATTCGACGAAGACGCGCAGCTTCGCGCTGACGTGCCGGTTCGGCGGGAACGCGACGTACATCGGCATCGGTTCGAGCTGCCACGCCTCGAACAGCGGCACCAGTTCGCCACGCTCGCGATGCGCGGCAGCCATGTAGTGGGGCAGCCACAGAATGCCCAGCCCGGCGAGGCCGGCCTCGAGGTACGCATTGCCGTCGTCGACGGCGAGCACGTAGCGCCCGCGCACGTCGACGCGCTCGCCGTCGCATTCCATCGCAAACGGCAGCGCCTTGCCGGTACGCGCCCACAGGAAGCCGACGATCCGGTGATGCGTGTCTTCCAGTTCAGCCGGATGCGACGGCGTGCCGGCGCGCGCGAGGTAGGCAGGCGACGCATACACGCCGAGCCGCAGGTCGCCGACGCGACGCGCGACCAGCGAGCGGTCGGCCGGTTCGCCGCCGCGCACGACGCAGTCGACGTTCTCGCCGATCACGTCCACCACGCGGTCGCTCACGCCCATGTCGAGCTGGATGTCAGGATAGCGAGCATGGAACGCGGGCAGCGCGGGGATCAGGATCAGGCGCGCGAACGGGCTCGGCACGTCCACGCGCAGCCGCCCCCGGGGCGACGCGGACGCCGCGGACAGGCTCGTTTCGGCATCGTCCATGTCGGCCAGCAGCCGCACCACGCGCTCGTAGTATGCGGCGCCGTCGGCGGTGACGACGACCTTGCGCGTCGTGCGGTTGAACAGCTTCACGCGCAGCCGCGCTTCGAGCTGCTGCACCAGTTGCGTGACGGTGGTGCGGCTCATGTGCAGCGTCTCGGCCGCCTTCGTGAAGCTGCCGGCTTCCACTACGCGGGCGAACGCCTGCATTGCGTCGAATCGATCCATCGGGTCAGGGCTCCGCGTCGGTCGGAAATTGTTTGGGGCGTGCAAACAGTGCTGGACAGGGTTGCCGGTTTATCCGCCGGGCGACGGTCCTTAAAGTGCCTTCATCGTTGATGCAGGGGCGGCTTCGCCCCACTGACTGATGGAGGTGTTGGATGGCAAAGCGTAGCGTAGTTTTCCCGCCCGGTCGCCGGGCGCTGTATGAGCGCAACCGCTATTCGCCGGCGCTGCGCTCGAACGGTTTCCTGTTCGTGTCCGGGCAGGTCGGCAGCCGCGACGACGGTTCGCCCGAGCCGGAGCTGGGCGCGCAGGTCCGCCGCGCGTTCGAGAACCTGAATGCGGTGCTGCGCGCGGCCGGCTGCACGTTCGACGATGTCGTCGACGTGACGGTGTTCCTCGTCGACCCCGCAGCGACGTTCGAGCGGATCTGGGAGATCGTCCCCGAGTATTGGGGCGACGCGCCGCACCCGACGCTGACCGCCGTCGGCGTGACCTGGCTGTACGGCTTCCAGTTCGAGATCAAGGCGATCGCGCGGCTGCCGGAGTCCGTCGACGGGTGATGTGCCGACAGCGCACCCGCGTTCCGAGGCTGGCTTGCGGACGAAGTCGCGGCGGTGCGTGCATGGTGCCGTCATCGTGCGTGCTATCGTGCCCGCATCGCCACTGCACGACGTCCTGTTCCGGACGTATTCCTCCGATGAGCCAACCTGAAAACGACCTCGTGATCCTGCTGCGCACGATGCAACCCGAGCTGCATCCGGGCGCGTTCGCGTTCGTCTCGCTGCCGACCGATGCAGACGTATCGTTATCCGAAACGATCGCGACGTTCCGCGAAGCGGAGGGGCTGACGGTCGTGGTCGGCGACGAGATGGCCGTGCGTCGAGGCTGGCCCGTGCTGTTCCGCGCCGCGTGGATCACGCTGACCGTGCATTCCGATCTCGCGGCCGTCGGCCTCACGGCGGCATTCGCGCGGGCGCTCGGTGCGGCCGGCATCAGTTGCAACGTGATGGCCGCCGCGTATCACGATCACATCTTCGTGCCGTTCGACGACGGCCCGCGCGCGCTCGAGGCGCTCGTCGCACTGCAGCGCGACGCGATGCACGGCTAGCGCGCCGCGCATTCGGAACACGCAAAAAAACGGGCCCGTCACCGGGCCCGCGAACGAAGAGGATTGCGCCGGCAACCGGCGCACGGCGGCTTACTTGACCGCGCCGCCCTCGAACCAGGCGGCGAGCTTCGTCCGTTCGTCGTCGGTCATGTGCGTGACGTTGCCGATCGGCATCGCCTTCAGGCGCACGGCCTGTTCGTAGATGCGCTGCGCGTTCTTCGACACTTCGTCCGGCGTGTCGAACATCACGCCCGCGGGCGCGCTGCCCATCAGCGTCGGCTTCGACGAGTGGCATTCGACGCAGCGCTGCTGCAGGATCGGCATGATGTCGTTGATCGCGATCTTCGGTGCGTTCGCGGCTTGCGCCTCCGGTGCTACCGGCTTCGGCATCGTCCACACCAGCGCGCCCGACAGCAGCGCGACGCCGCCGATCGGCAGGTACCACAGCTGCTTGCCGCGGTGACGCATCACGAAGAACTGGCGGATCAGCGCGCCGGCCAGCATGATCAGCACGAGCACGACCCAGTTGAACTTGTTCGTGTACGTCATCGCGTAGTGGTTCGACAGCATCGCGAACACGACGGGCAGCGTGAAGTACGTGTTGTGCACCGAGCGCTGCTTGCCGCGCTTGCCGTAGATCGGGTTCGGCTCTTCGCCCTTCAGCATCTTGTCGACCATCTTGCGCTGGCCGGGGATGATCACGAAGAACACGTTCGCCGACATGATCGTCGCGAGCATAGCGCCGACGATCAGGTAGGCCGCACGGCCCGAGAAGATGTGGCACGCGAGGTACGCTGCGACGACGACGTAGAGGCCGACGCAGATGCCGAGCACGCGGTCGTTGGTGCCGAGGATGCGGCACAGCGAGTCGTAGACGATCCAGCCGGCCATCAGGAAGCCGAGTGCGGATGCGACGGCGACGACCGGGCCCATGTCGAGCACGCTCTTGTCGATCAGGTACGTGTTCGGCGCGAGCAGGTACAGCACGAAGAACAGCGAGAAGCCCGACAGCCAGGTCGTGTACGACGGCCACTTCGACCAGTGCAGGTCATCCGGCATTTCCGGCGGGGCGACCGTGTACTTCTGCATGTTGTAGAAGCCGCCGCCGTGGACGTGCCACAGTTCGCCGAACACGCCGCGCTTGCGCTGGTTCGGGTCGGTCGGCGGTTTCAGGCTGTTGTCGAGCGCGACGAAATAGAACGACTCGCCGATCCACGCGATGGCGACGATGACGTGCAGCCATCGCAGCGCGAGGTTCAGCCAGTCGGTGATGAAGCCTTCCATGAAACTCCTCCAGACTCAGATCGTTTGTCGTTGATGCGGGCGCCGATGCGTATGTCAGCTGCCGCGATAGGTGCTGTACGACCACGGCGACACGAGCAGCGGTACGTGGTAGTGCGAGCCGGTGTCGGCGATGCCGAAGCGCAGCACGACGCGGTCGACGAAACGGGGTTCGGGCACCTTCACGCCGAGCGACGCGAAGTAGTCGCCGGCATGGAACACGAGTTCGTATTCGCCGGCGGCGAGCGCGGCGCCTTCGAGCAGGGGTTCGTCGCAGCGGCCGTCGCTATTGGTCAGCACGGTCTTGATCGCGCGGCGCGATTCGCCGTCCAGCGCGTAGAGGTCGACCTTGATTGCGGCGCCGGGACGACCGTGCGCCGTATCGAGTACGTGGGTAGTGAGCTTTCCCATTCGTTGTGTCCTTGTGTGAATGCGAGGTTCGGCGGCGACTCGATCCATTGACTGTGCGGCGGATCGAGGCTCCACGTCTCGTGGCTACATACCCGTCGGCGAGGTGAAGCGAGCGCCGTGCAGGCATTGTAAAAAGGTTCCCCGAGCAAATACGGGCGCGATATCAAAGATAATGCGCCGCGCATAAGCGGCTGTCGACGGCACGCCGGATATGGCTTTCAGCCTGCGTTTCGGGCGTCCGGCGGCAGGGCGGACCAGGCGCGCGCGGCGTACCATATCGGAACCGTGAAGTGCGGTATTACGGATTGCGCATTGTGCGCCGCGCGTGCTTGGGCGATCCTCCCGCCGTGCGCGTCGGCCTGTGGCCCGCGCGTACCCCGAAGACGGCGAGCACGCCGGGTAACCGGGCCAGGGCGTTCGAACGGACGCAGGCACCGGGGCGTGCCGCGAATCAGCGTTCGAACGGCTTTGTGACCGTCCCCAGGATCAAGCCCTGGGGCCGACCGACGCGGAGAACGCATGAACCTCGAGCAGCACGCCGGCGCACGCGCGCCGAACGCATCCCCATCCCGCCCGAAAACCCTGCTGGTCAAGCACGCCGACGTGCTGGTGACCATGGACGACACGCGCCGCGAATTGCGCGACGCGGGGCTCTACATCGAAGACAACCGGATCGTCGCGGTCGGAACGACCGCCGAGCTGCCCGACACGGCCGACGAAGTGCTCGACCTGCGCGGCCACCTCGTGATCCCGGGGCTCGTGAATACGCACCACCACATGTACCAGAGCCTCACGCGCGCGGTGCCGGCCGCGCAGAATGCCGAACTGTTCGGCTGGCTCACGAACCTGTACCGGATCTGGGCGCACCTGACGCCCGAGATGATCGAGGTGTCGACGCTCACCGCGATGGCCGAACTGCTGCAATCGGGCTGCACGACGTCGAGCGACCACCTGTACATCTATCCGAACGGCAGCCGGCTCGACGACAGCATCGGCGCCGCGCAGCGGATCGGCATGCGCTTTCACGCGAGCCGTGGCGCGATGAGCGTCGGCCAGCGCGACGGCGGGCTGCCGCCCGATTCGGTCGTCGAGCGCGAACCCGACATCCTGCGCGACACGCGGCGCCTGATCGAGACCTATCACGACGAAGGCCGCTACGCGATGCTGCGCGTGGTGGTCGCGCCGTGCTCGCCGTTCTCGGTGAGCCGCGACCTGATGCGCGACGCGGCCGGGCTCGCGCGCGAGTACGGCGTGTCGCTGCACACGCACCTCGCGGAGAACGTCAACGACATCGCGTACAGCCGCGAGAAGTTCGGGATGACGCCCGCCGAATATGCGGAAGATCTCGGCTGGGTCGGCCACGACGTATGGCATGCGCACTGCGTGCAGCTCGACGATGCGGGCATCGGCCTGTTCGCGCGCACCGGCACGGGCGTCGCGCACTGTCCGTGCTCGAACATGCGGCTCGCGTCGGGTATCGCGCCGGTAAGGAAGATGCGTCTCGCGGGCGTGCCGGTCGGCCTCGGCGTCGACGGCTCCGCGTCGAACGACGGCGCGCAGATGGTCGCGGAAGTGCGGCAGGCGCTGCTGCTGCAGCGGGTCGGCTTCGGGCCCGATGCAATGACCGCGCGCGAAGCGCTCGAGATCGCGACGCTCGGCGGCGCGAAGGTGCTGAACCGCGACGATATCGGCGCGCTGAAGCCCGGCATGGCCGCGGACTTCGCCGCGTTCGACCTGCGCCAGCCGCTGTTCGCAGGCGCGCTGCACGATCCGGTCGCGGCGCTCGTGTTCTGCGCGCCGTCGCAGGCGGCGTACACGGTGGTGAACGGGAAGGTGGTGGTGCGCGAAGGGCGGCTGGCGACGCTCGACCTGCCGCCGGTCATCGAGCGCCATAACGCGCTCGCGCATGCACTGGTCGACGCATCGCGCTGAACGAAGCATGAAGCGATATGGCGGCCGCGTTGCCGGGCATGCCGCCAGCTGCTAGCCGTCACCGCGCCGCGACGGCGCGGGCGGCGCGTGCCGTTACGCTTCGATCAGCGTGCGGGTCGCTTCGGCGACGAGGCTGCGCAGCCAGCGCACTTCGTCGGAGTAGTGGCAGCGTTCGTGCCACAGCTGGTAGTACTGCATCGGCGGGAAGTCGAGCGGTGCCGGCACGACCGACAGCGGCAGGAACTTCGCGTAGTGATCGGCGAACAGGCGCGTGGTCGTGAAGATCAAGTCGGACTTCACGAGCACGTACGGCGCGAGGTTGAAGTACGGCAGCGTGACGACCACATGGCGCTTGAGCCGTTCGCGTGCGAGATGCACGTCGATCGCGCCGCGCTGGCCGACCGAGTAAGGCGTCGGCGCGAGATGCGGCGCGTTCAGGTACTGGTCGAGCGTGAGCCCGCCGCGCTTCGCGAACGGGTGCGTGTTGCTCATCAGGCAGACGATCTCGTCGACGAACAGGTTCGACAGGTGCAGCTGCTCGGGCGGTTCGGGCCAGTTGCCGACGACGATGTCGAGCTTGCCGTCTTCCAGCGCAAGTTCGTAGTCGAATGCGGGGCCGAGCGAGTGAAACTCGAGCGTCGCGTTCGGCGCGGCCAGGCGGAAGCGCTCGACGACGGTCGGCACGAACAGCACGTTCAGGTAGTCGGGGCAGCCGATCCGGTAGCAGCGGATCGACGTGGCCGGGTCGAAGTTGTGCTGCTGGAACTTGATGCGCTCGATTTCACGCAGTGCGTTCTGCACGGGCTCGAGCAAACGCAGCCCGTATTCGGTCGGCACCATGCCGGATTTGCCGCGCACCAGCAGCGGATCGCCGGTGATGTCGCGCAGGCGCCGCAGCGCGGCGCTGATCGCCGGTTGCGACTGGTTCAGTTTGACGGCCGCGCGCGTGACGCTGCGCTCCATCAACAAGGTGTGCAAGACGCGCAAGAGGTACGTGTCGATCGCCTCGCGTTGCTGACTCATGATTTCTCCAGGTTATATGGCTGGGCTGATCGATGGGTACTGTGGGTATATCGTTTTTAATATGAACGAAAGTCAGCGTCAAGAGATGGATACCCGCAGGCACCCGCCGGCCGGGCCGCGACAAGGGGCCCGAACGGGACGGAATGCGAGGCGCGCGGCGCCGCGCGGATGCGCGTTGCGCGTATCCGGGTCGCGGTGCGGCGTGTGATGCGAGGTGCGCGTCAGTCGTCGATGCGCATGCCGACCTTCAGCGTGACCTGCCAGTGAACGACGTGGTCGCCTTCGATGTGGCCGCGCGTTTCGGTCACCTGGAACCAGTGCAGGTTGCGCAGCGTCTTGCCGGCCTTCGAGATCGCGTTGCGGATGGCGTCGTCGCTCGATTGCTGCGACGAACCGGTCAGTTCGATCAGCTTGTACACGTGGTCGCTCATGATGCGCTCCCTGGGATATCCGTATGGTTCGCCGGTGCAAGCCGCGGTCCCGAAGCTGCGCCGCGCGTGCCCGGCTTCTTGAGTGATAGGTATGATGGGCGGCAAGTGCAACCCATATCGGAGACGAGGAACATCGTGGAAGTCGGATTTTGCGGACCGGGATTGATGGGCGCGCCGATGATTTGGCATCTGCTGGCGGCCGGGCATCGGGTCAGCGTGTGGAATCGCTCGCGCGACAAGGCCGAGGCGCTCGTGAAGGACGGCGCGCAGGTGGTCGGCACGCCGCGCGAGCTGGCGGAGCGCGTCGATACGGTGTTCGTGTGCGTGCTCGACGGGCGTGCGGTCGGCGACGTCGTGTTCGGCGAGCATGGGCTGCTTTCCGGTGACGCGGCGGCGCGCCGCCTGCGGCGCATCGTCGATCATTCGAGCATCCCGCCTGCCGCGACGCGCGACTACGCGGCGCGCGCGGCCGCGCTCGGCGCAGGCTGGGTCGATGCGCCCGTGTCGGGCGGCGTGCCGGGCGCGCAGGCCGGCACGCTCGCGGTGATGGCCGGCGGCCGCGCGGCCGATCTCGACGCGGTGCGGCCGCTGATCGGCACGTATGCATCGCGCATCACGCACATGGGCGACGCGGGCGCCGGCCAGACGGCGAAGCTGTGCAACCAGGCGATCGTCACCGCGACGGTGACCGCGATTGCCGAGGCCGTCGGCCTGGCGCAGGCGAGCGGCATCGACGCCGCGCGGCTGGCCGAGGCGCTGGCCGGCGGCTGGGCCGATTCGGTGCTGCTGCAGACGTTCGTGCCGCGCATGACGTCGGACGGTCACGCACCGATCGGCGCGCTGAGCACATTCCAGAAGGATGTCGATGCGATCGCCGACGCGGCGCGCGACACGGGGGCGGTGATGCCCGTGTCGGCCACCGTGCAGCAGGTGCTGCGGCTGGGCGCCGCGCAGGGGCTCGCCGGCGCCGATTTCGCTGCGTTCATCGACATCGTGCGGCCCGGCAACGGGCGTCGGCAGCCCGCATGACGGGCAAGCGGCGCGCGTGAATGGCAGATGGGCCGCCCGGAGGCGGCCCATCGAATGACTGGCGGTTCAGCCGAGGGAGCGTGGTGTCGTGTCGCCGGCGTTCTGGCGACCGAGCCCGCCGCGCAGGCTCGCTTTCGTGCCTGCACCAAACTCGGGCAGGATGCGCGCGCGTGCCCGGCTCGCGAATACCAGGAAGCCGAAGCCGTTCGCTTCGTACCAGTACCCGCCGTTTTCGAGGCCGTCCAGCGGCTGCTCGAGCGCGTTGGCGATCGATTCGATGCAGCGCTTGCGCAGCTCGGCGATGGCCGGATAGGGCGGCTGTGCGCCGCGCACGCTGCACAGGAGCACGTCGAGACCGGGTAGCACATGCGCGTAGAGGACGGGTTCGTCCTGCGCACGGGCGCGGGCAATCTTGGTGTCGAGCTGGGCGAAAGGTTTCGAGTGACGCAACACCGCGAGGAATGACTCCTGGCCATCCTGTTGGGCACGCCGACGTTTTTTCGGGAAGGACATAAACACTCGCCTCAAAAACAATTGCAAGAAATGCGGCACTTTCATGCGACCCACTCCCGGCTATGTACGCCGCATGTCGATCCTTTATAGCACACGAAAATGCTGCATTCGTGCAGTACGACGATCAATGTCTCCCGTCGACCTGCTCGCCATGATCGACACAGCCAGCGTCTTGGCGCCCGTACTGTCGTTTAGTCTCCATCATAGACCCGCTTTCCCCGCGCGTGCATTCGCGCGTCACAAAAAAATGAAACCGGCTGCATGCGGCGGGCGGTGCACGGCGTGCGCAATAAAAAGGCCCGCACGGGGCGGGCCTGGCGGGCGGGGCGCTCGGCGCTCAGCGCTGCTTGAGCGAATCGCGGATCTCGCGCAGCAGCACGGTGTCTTCCGGCGTCGCGGCCGGCGCGGCTTCTTCCGGCTTGCGCAGCTTGTTGATGAATTTCACCATCAGGAAAATGATGAACGCGAGGATGACGAAATTGATCGCCACGGTAATGAACGAGCCGTAGCCGAACGCGGCGACACCGGCCGTCTGCAGGTCCTTGAACGAATCGGGATTACCCTTGAACGTCGGAGGGATGGTGCCGAGCAGAACGAACTTGTTCGAGAAATCCAGGCCGCCCGTCAGCAAGCCGATGACCGGCATGATGAGGTCTTTCACGACCGAGTCGACGATCTTCGAGAAGGCGCCGCCGATGATCACGCCGACGGCGAGATCCATCACGTTGCCCTTGACGGCGAACTCCTTGAATTCCTTGATGATGCTCATGAGCGGCTTTCTCCTGGTTGGGGCGAAGGGAGGCGTGCCGCGACGCGCAGGATTGCAATGCGTCGAATGAGGGTCGGTGGCACGCCGATGGCCGCATGATAGCGAACGCTCCCCATTGCCGGTAGCCCATCTTGAAATGATTGACAAATCCGCGCGTCGGCGCGCGGCCGGTGATGCAGGGGAGCGTGGCGTGTGTAGCAGCGCGTCGACGGGAATGTCGGCGCGCTGCCGAAGGTCAGGTGTTGTCGTCCGTCCAGCCGTCGTCGTTGCTGCCGAGATCGACGTTGCCGCTGCCGCCGTCGCTCCAGTTCGACGCATCGCCGCGGCCGAGGTCGAAGCCCGGGTCGGCATCCTGCCGGCGGCGCTCGCCGTCGACGATCACGTCGCGTTCGACCACGCGCTCGCGGCCGCCCGACATCGCCTCGCCGAGCAGCACGCCGGTCAGCAGCCCGCCCATCCCGCCGCCGAAACCACCGCCGCCTTGCTGGATCACGACAGGCGGCTGTTGTTGCGGGTAGGGCTGTTGCGGGTACGGCTGGCCCTGCGCGCCCGTCATGCGATCGGCTTCCTGCGCGTATACGGAGCCGCTGCCGTTCGCCGGCGGCGCGGGTTGCGCGGTCGGATCGGGGCGGCCTTCGACGCGTGCCTTCACGCTGGCATGACGCTGTTCGAGTTCGTCGACCTGATACGGCGGCACCGGATTCTTGCCGTTCGACAGCGTCTCGACGAGCGTGCGCGCGTCGGTCTCGATCGCTTCGAGCTCGCCCATCAGCGCCGCGGCGCCGGGCGCCGTCGACAGCTTCGCGTCGAGTTTCAGCGGACGGATGTCGTTCAGCACGTCGGTCGCACGCTTGAGCTGCGTGCGGCGTTCGTCGTCGGCGCGGCTGTTGTCGGCCGTGCGTGCACGCCGCAGAGTCCAGCGCAGCACCAGCGCGATTACCGCGACGATCAGCCCGAGGCCGATCCACATGCCGGTCGACGGGCCGTGTTTTTCGGCCGGCGCGACGGCGGGCACGAGCGACGGCTGCAGCGTGCCGGCCTGTGTGGCTGACGGCGCGTTGCCGCTCGCGCGCGCGGCGTCGGCGCGAATGCGCGACTCGGTCTGCGCGAAGCGCGACGCGTCGGTGAAGCGCAATTGCGGATCGAGCGACTTCGCTCGCTGCAGCTGCGCGAGCGCGTCGGGCGCGCGGCCTTCGCGGTCCAGCACCTGCGCATACAGGTAGCGCGCGTGTGCGTTGTTCGGATGGGCGTCGATGACTTGCGACAACTGCGTGTCGGCTTGTTGCCAGTTGCGCTGGGCGATCGACTGCTCGACCTGCTGCAGCGACGGTACGGCAAACGCGGCGGACGACAGCAGCATCAGCGAGAGGCCGAGTGCGGCGAGAGATTTCTTCATGGTCGAACCGGGCGCAGGCGCCCGTCTCCTGACGATCGGTTCGCGCCGCGCGCCCGGGCGGGCCGCGGCGCGGTTGCCGTTACTGCGTGGGCGTGTCGAGCTGCTTCTTCAGCGCGGCGAGGCGATCCTCGACCGACGGGCCCTTGTTCAGCGCGGCGAGCTTGTCGTCGAGCGCCTTTCCGCTCGACGTGTCGGCCGAATTGAGGCGAGCGTCCGAGCGTGCGTTCTGCAGTGCGACCTTGTCCTCGAGCTTCTGGAAATCCTCGGACAGGTTCTTGCCGCCAATGCCGCCCAAGGCGCTTGCCGCGACATCCTTCGCCTGCGCGATTTCCTGCTTGGCCTGCAGGATGTTCGAGCGCGCGTTCAGGTCGTTGCGGCGCTGGCGCATGTCGGCGATCTGCCCCTTCAGCTTGTCGACCGACGGTTCGAGCGTCGTCAGCTCGGCCGCGAGCGCGTCGCGCTCGGCTTCCGCGTTCGACTGCGCGGCCAGTGCCTCGCGTGCGAGCGCTTCGTCGCCGGACTGCAGCGCGCGCTTCGCGCCGTCCTCGTACTTCTTCACCTTGTCGTCGGCCGCATCGCGCTTGCTGCGCTGGGTCGCGACCTGTGCCTCGATCTCGATCAGCGAATTTTCGGCACGACCGATGCTGTCGTCGAGCTCCCGCACGATCTGCCGTGCGTCGCGCGACGGATCCTGTACCGAATCGGCCGCATCGTTCAGCAGGCCTTTGATCGTGCGCGAAACAGAGTCGAAAAGCGACATGAAATCCTCCGTGGTTGAAAGGCGCCGCGTGACCGCGGCAATGCCCGCCGCGGGCCGGTTGCGACCTGCGTGAGCCGGCGGATATTACACCACCGGTTCACTTAAATACGGCTTAAACGCGCGAGTTCAAGCGGCTTGCGTATCGGGATGACAAACCTTTCGCGATTGAAAGAAAATCGGCCGCGCGTGCCATATTGCGTGTCCATGATAGGCCGAGGATGCCGACAATACGTTCCGCAAATCACGGCGTTGCGGGAATTTTTACAAAAAATCGCGAAGGCACCCGGTCGATTTCATTAAAATGCGCTGTCACGTCGCGGGAACGGATCGCCGCGCGGCGGGGTCTGTCGACGTGACAGTCGCATTTCGATGCACCCGCTCTGATCCATCCGCTTGCATTTCCGCATGCGTCCGAGGGCGCCACGTACGCCCGCCATTCCGACATGCCAATTATCAAACGACCACCTTCTTCTTCCGACAGGAACGAACCCCACTACACGCTGCGCCGTTCGCCGTCCGGGGCCTATTACCCCGATGACGAGGATCGCGACCATCGCGACGACGGCCGCCGCGCGCAGCGCAGCGGCGGCGGGGGCCGTCGCACCTTCGGTTCGCGCGTCGCGCTGTGGTTCGCCGGCCTGTTCGCCACGCTGGCGATCGTCGGTGCGTTGATCGTCGGCTACGCGCTGGTCGTGATGGCGCCGCAACTGCCGTCGCTCGATGCGCTGACCAACTACCAGCCGAAGGTGCCGCTGCGCGTGTTCACGGCCGATCACGTGCTGATCGGCGAGTTCGGCGAGGAGCGCCGCAGCCTCGTGCGCTTCCAGGACATTCCGGACGTGATGAAGAAGGCGGTGCTCGCGATCGAGGACTACCGCTTCTACGAGCACGGCGGCGTCGATTTCGTCGGCATCCTGCGGGCGGGCGTCGCCGACCTGATGCACGGCGGTGCGCGCCAGGGCGCGAGCACGATCACGATGCAGGTCGCGCGCAACTTCTTCCTGTCGAGCGAGAAGACCTACACGCGCAAGATCTACGAGATGCTGCTCGCGTACAAGATCGAGAAGGCCCTGACGAAGGACCAGATCCTCGAGCTGTACATGAACCAGATCTATCTCGGCCAGCGCGCGTACGGCTTCGCGGCCGCCGCGCGGGTCTATTTCGGCAAGGACCTGAAGGACATCACGCTCGCGGAAGCGGCGATGCTCGCGGGGCTGCCGAAGGCGCCGTCCGCGTATAACCCGGTCGTGAATCCGAAGCGCGCGAAGGTGCGCCAGGAATACATCCTGAAGCGCATGCTCGAGGTCGGCTACATCACGCAGCCGCAGTACGACGCGGCCGTGAAGGAAGAGATCCACGTGCGCACGCCGGGCAACCAGTACGCGGTGCACGGCGAATACGTCGCCGAGATGGTGCGGCAGATGATGTACCAGCAGTACAAGGACGAAACCTATACGCGCGGGCTGACCGTCACGACGACGATCAACTCGTCCGACCAGGAAGCCGCGTACCAGGCCGTGCGTCGCGGCATTCTCGACTACGAGCGCCGCCACGGCTATCGCGGGCCGGAAGCGTCGATCAACCTGCCCGCGGCCGGCGACGACCGCGACGAGGCGATCGACGATGCGCTCGCCGATCACCCGGACAACGGCGACCTGCAGTCGGCGGTCGTGCTGTCGGCCTCGCCGAACGCGGTCGAGGTGCAGTTCGTCGGCGGCGCGACGACGACGATCGGCCCGGCCGGGCTGCGCTTCGTGTCGGCCGCGCTTGGGCCACGCGCGAACAACGCGCTGCGCATCAAGCCGGGCTCGATCGTGCGCGTGCTGAAGGACGGCAAGACGGGCTGGCAGGTCGTGCAGCTGCCGCAGGTCGAAGGCGCGCTCGTCGCGATCGCGCCGCAGGACGGCGCGATCCGCTCGCTCGTCGGCGGCTTCGACTTCAACAAGAGCAAGTTCAACCACGTGACGCAGGCATGGCGGCAGCCGGGCTCGTCGTTCAAGCCGTTCATCTATTCGGCATCGCTCGACAAGGGCCTCGGGCCGGCGACGATCATCAACGACGCGCCGCTGTACTTCCCGCCGAGCGTGCCGGGCGGCACCGCGTGGGAGCCGAAGGACGACGACCAGCCGGACGGCCCGATGACGATGCGCACCGGCCTGCAGCGCTCGAAGAACCTCGTGTCGATCCGGATCCTCGCCTCGATCGGTACGCAGTATGCGCAGCAGTACGTGACGCAGCGCTTCGGCTTCGATCCCGCGAAGACGCCGCCGTACCTGCCGATGGCGCTCGGCGCGGGCCTCGTGACGCCGCTGCAGCTCGCGACCGGCTACGCGGTGTTCGCGAACGGTGGCTACAAGGTCGATCCGTACCTGATCGCCGAAGTCGACGACGCGCGCGGCCAGGCACTGCAGAAGTCGCAGCCGGTGATCGCGGGCAGCACCGCGCCGCGCACGATCGAAGGCCGCAACGCGTACGTGATGAACAGCTTGCTGCATACGGTCGCGACGGCCGGCACGGGCGCGGGCACCAACGCACTGGGCCGCAGCGACCTGCAGGGCAAGACGGGTACGACGAACGATGCGAAGGACGGCTGGTTCGCCGGCTACCAGCAGTCGCTCGTCGCGGTCGCGTGGATGGGCTTCGACCAGCCGAAGAGCCTCGGCAGCCGCGAATTCGGCGCGCAGCTCGCGCTGCCGATCTGGGTGAACTACATGCGCACCGCGCTGAACGGCGTGCCGGAGCAGCAGATGCCGATGCCGGACGGCCTGACCTCGCTCGACGGCGAGCTGTTCTACGCCGATCGCACGCCGGGCAACGGCTTCGTCGGGAACGTCGACATCAATCCGGCCGAGAATGCGATCAGCGCGAACGACGCACTCGGCTCGGCCGGCGCGGCAGGGCTCACGCCGCCGCCCGTCACGCCGCAGGAGAAGCAGCAGATCATGGACATGTTCGAGAGCAAGTAAGCGGTACGCCGCTGTTCCGGCACGCGACGGGCGCCTTCGGGCGCCCGTTTTTTTGCACGCTGCCGGCAGGTAGCGGGAGACGCGGTATCAGAACGACGCGCAGGCCGGCACGAACGTGATGCCGACCGACTCCTGATGGAACCGCGCCGCGTACGCGTGCCGGATCGCGGTGAGCCGCGCGTGCGTGTCGGGCGTATCGTCGGCAATGATACGGATCACGAAACTCTGTTCCCGTGTGATGCTGCCGGTCGCGCGATCGCGCCATTGGCCGTGCGTGTCCCAGTACGTGAAGCCGTCGGGGAAACGCGGCGTGATGGTGTCGGCGAGGAACGCGGCGCGTTCCGCATCGGTGACGGGGCCGCGCCCCGCGATGTCGCGTCCGAACAGCAGGTCGGCCTGCAACATGCGGCTCGCGCCCGGCTGCGTGCAGGCCGGCTGCGCGCCGGCGACCGGCGAGGGCGGTGCCGCGCAACCGGCGAGCAGCGCAATCGCCGCGGCGGCGATCAGCGGCCGCGCGCGGCGCCGCCACATTGCAGCCCGTTGCGGCCGCATTTGCTCATTTCGCGTCCGACGACCTTCGTGCGCGCAAAACGCTGCGCGCTCAACCACTTGCGTGCTTGTTCGGCGGGTTATCAACAGGGCTGTCAACATAATCTGGGGATAACCCTAGGTCGGTTCGCCGGTGCCCGGCGTATGGTCAGTGCTGCAGTTGCGCGTGCGCGAGATGCATGCCGAGCGTGCCGGGGTCGGTGTTCGTGCCCGACAGCAGCACGCCGACGCGCTTGCCTTGCAGCGTTTCGCGCAGCGGGCCGAGCAGCGCGGCGAGCGCGGCAGCGCATGCCGGTTCGACCGACAGCTTCAGGTGCGAGAACAGGAACAGCATCGCGGCGCGCAGCGCGTCGTCGGACACGGTCACGATGCGGTCGACGTGGCGCCGGCACAGCTGGTAGCTGTATTCCTCGGTATGCGGCGCCATCAGCGAATCCGCGATCGTCTGCATCGCACTCATCTTGATCGTGTGATTCGCCGCGAAGCTGCGGCTCATCGCGTCGGCGCCTTCCGGCTCGACGCCGTACACGTGCACGCGCGGATTCGCGAGCCGCAGCGCGGTCGCCATGCCGGCCGCGAGCCCGCCGCCGCCGATCGGCACGATCACCGCGTCGAGGTCCGGCGTCTGCGTCGCCCATTCGTAGCCGAGCGTCGCGGTGCCGAGGATCGTGTGATAGCCGTTGAACGGATGGATGAAGAAGCGGCCTTCCTCGGCCTCGATCCGCCGCACGAGATCGAACGCCTGCGATGCGCTGCCGGCGAGCACGACTTCCGCGCGGTACTGCTTGCACTGCGCGATGCGCGACGGGCTCGCGGTATGGAACATCACGACCTTCGCGCTGCTGCCGAGCCGCATCGCCGCATACGCGACGGCCGCCGCATGATTGCCGGCCGACACGCAGGTGACGCCGGCATCCTTGCGTGCCTCGTCGAGCGCAAGCAGGTTCGTGAATGCGCCGCGCGCCTTGAAGCTGCCGCTTACCTGCAGCAGTTCGAACTTGAAGTTGACGTGCGTGCCCTCGAGGGACGGCAGGTCGGCGCGTTCGAACACGGGCGTGCGCGCGACCCAGGGCGATAACGCGAAATGCTGCGCGGCGATTTCGTCGAGCGTCGGAATCGGCTCGCCGTCGATCGTCGTATGGGCGGTGCCCTGTTGTTCAGTCGACATGACGTGGCGGGTGGCGGAGTGGGCCGGCCCGCACACGCGGGCCGGCGTGGCGGGAGGCAGTCAGTGCGCGTCGACCGACATGCTGCGGATGAACTTGCGCAGGAACTGCTCGCAGCCGGCGAGCTGCGCGAGCTCGACATATTCGTTCGGCTTGTGCGCCTGCTCGATGTTGCCGGGCCCGCACACGACGCTCGGGATTCCCGCGCGTTCGAACAGGCCGGCTTCGGTGCCGTACGCGACCTTGCGCTTGTCCTGGTCGGCCGTCAGCGCGCGCACGAGCTGCGTGATCGCGGCCTGTTCGGTCGCGTCGAGGCCGGGCGCCGCGGCGATCTTCGAGAACTCGATCGCGGCATTCGGATGCTCGCGAAGCATCTGCGGCAGCAGCGTTTCCTGCGCATACGCTTCGATGCGCGTGAAGATCTGCTCGGGATCGAGCGTCGGCAGGTTGCGGAACTCGAAGTCGAACCGGCATTCGGCCGGCACCGTGTTGATCGCGTTGCCGCCCTGGATCGTGCTCGTCTGCGCGGTCGTGAACGGCACGTCGTACAGCTCGTCGAACGGGCCTTCGGCGCGGAAGCGCTCGGCGATGTCGCGGATGTGACAGATGAGGCGCGCCGCGTACTCGATCGCGTTGAGCCCCTTCGGCGTCAGCGACGAATGCGCCGCGTGGCCGCGCACGCAGCAGCGGTACGCGTTGATGCCCTTGTGCGCGATGATCGGCCGCATGCTGGTCGGTTCGCCGACGATGCAGCCGGACGGCCGCACGCCGCGCTTGACGAGGTCGGCGATCATCAGCGGCGCGCCCGCGCAGCCGATTTCCTCGTCGTAGGAGAGCGCGAAATGGATCGGCTTCGCGAGCTTCGTCGCCTGCATTTCGGGCAACAGCGCGAGCGCCGTGCCGATGAAACCCTTCATGTCGCAGGTGCCGCGGCCGTACAGGCGGCCGTCGCGGATTTCCGGCGCAAACGGGTTGCTGTCCCACTGCTGGCCGTCGACCGGCACGACGTCGGTATGCCCGGACAGCACGATGCCGCCGTTCGTCGAGCCGTCGTGCGCGGGCACCGTCGCGAACAGGTTTGCCCAGCCTTCGCGCGGATCGTGCGTGATCGTCGAAACGATGCCTTTCGCGGCGAGCGCGTCGCGCACCGTTTCGATCAGGCCGAGATTCGGCACGCGGCTCGTCGTGTCCATCGACACCAGTTGCTTGACCCAGGGCAGGCTGACGAGCGATGCGTCGCCTTGGGTTGCGGCGGACGGCGCCGTCGCGTCGAGAGTGGACATGGCAAAACTCCGTCTGAGGAATGGGAAAATCATACTCAAAAACACGGCGGCCCGCCTGCGCCGGGCGCGGTGCGGTGCAGCATCGCCGCGGCCTTCAGCGCACCGCGGCGGCCGCTCCCTGCTTCGGCGCGAGCGCGCGCAGCGTTTCCTTGATCGTCGACACGCGGATCGCGAGATCGGGCGAGCGCGTCTCGATGCGCAGCTTGTCCTGGCCCGCGAGCTTGATGTGCCGGTGCTTCTGCACCATGTCGATGATCCGCATCGGATCGATCGGCGGATTCGGCTCGAACTGCAGCCCGATCGCGGCTTCGCTCGCGTCGATCTTCACAATGCCGAGCGGCTTCGCGGCGATGCGCAGCCGGTGCGTCTCGACGAGTGCGTGCGCCTGCGGCGGCAGCTTGCCGAAGCGGTCGATCAGTTCCTCCTGGATGCCGTCGATCGCGTCGCCGTGCTCGCAGTTCGCGAGACGCTTGTACAGCGACAGCCGCTCCTGCACGTCCGCGCAGTAGTCGGCCGGCAGGATCGCGGGCGCATGCAGGTTGATTTCCGTCGTTGCGGCGAGCGGCGCGGTGAGGTCGGGCTCCTTGCCGTTCTTCAGCGCCTTCACCGCGTCGTTCAGCATGTCCGTATAAAGCTGGAAGCCGATCTCGTGGATCTCGCCCGACTGCTTGTCGCCGAGCACTTCGCCGGTGCCGCGGATCTCGAGGTCGTGCATCGCGAGATAGAAGCCCGAGCCGAGTTCCTCCATCTGCTGGATCGCTTCCAGCCGGCGCTGCGCCTGCTTGGTCAGTGCCTGCGGATCGTGGACCAGCAGGTACGCATAGGCCTGGTGATGCGAGCGGCCGACACGGCCACGCAACTGGTGGAGCTGCGCGAGGCCGAACTTGTCCGAGCGATGCATGATGATCGTGTTCGCGCTCGGCACGTCGATGCCGGTCTCGATGATGGTCGTGCACAGCAGCACGTTTGCGCGCTGCGCGACGAAATCGCGCATCACGCGCTCGAGTTCGCGCTCGTGCATCTGGCCGTGCGCGATCACGATGCGCGCCTCGGGCACGAGTTCCTCGAGCATCGCCCTGCGGTTCTCGATCGTCTCGACCTCGTTGTGCAGGAAGTACACCTGGCCGCCGCGCTTCAGCTCGCGCAGCATCGCCTCGCGGATCACGCTTTCCTCCTCGCGGCGCACGAAGGTCTTGATCGCGAGCCGCTTCTGCGGCGCGGTCGCGATCACCGAGAAATCGCGCAGCCCTTCGAGCGCCATCCCGAGCGTGCGCGGAATCGGCGTCGCGGTGAGCGTCAGCACGTCGACTTCCGCGCGCAGCGCCTTCAGCGCTTCCTTCTGGCGCACGCCGAAGCGGTGTTCCTCGTCGATGATCACGAGGCCGAGCCGCTTGAACTGCACGTCCGACGACAGCAGCTTGTGCGTGCCGATCACGATGTCGACGCTGCCTTCGTTGATCTGCGCGATCGCCGCGTTGACTTCCTTCGCGGTCTTGAAGCGCGACAGCTCGACGATCCGCACGGGCCAGTCCGCGAAGCGGTCGACGAAGGTCTGCGTGTGCTGCTCGGCGAGCAGCGTGGTCGGCGACAGCAGCGCGACCTGCTTGCCGCCCATCACCGCGATGAACGCGGCGCGCAGCGCGACCTCGGTCTTGCCGAAGCCGACGTCGCCGCATACGAGGCGATCCATCGGCTTGCCGCTCGTCATGTCGCCGATCACGGCCGCGATCGCGGCGGCCTGGTCGGGCGTCTCCTCGAAGCCGAAGCTTTCCGCGAATTTCACGTAGTCGCGCGGGTCGAGCGCGAACGCGTGGCCCTCGCGGGCCGCGCGGCGCGCGTACAGGTTCAGCAGCTCGGCGGCCGTATCGCGGATCTGCTGCGCGGCCTTGCGCTTCGCGCGCTCCCACTGGCCGGAGCCGAGCGCGTGCAGCGGCGCGCTGTCGGGATCGGCGCCGCTGTAGCGCGAGATCACGTGCAATTGCGCGACGGGCACGTAGAGCTTGCTGTCACCCGAGTATTCGAGATGCAGGAATTCGGTCTCGCCTTCGCCGAGATCCATCGACACGAGGCCCATGTAGCGGCCGATGCCGTGCTGCGCATGGACGACCGGGTCGCCGACCTTCAGCTCCGACAGGTCGCGCACCATCGCGTCGACGTTGCTGGCTTGTTCCTGCCGGCGGCGGCCCGCGCGGCGGCCGAGCGCGCCGTACAGCTCGGTTTCGGTGACGATCGCGTAGCCTTCGCCCGGCACCGCAAAGCCGTTCGCGAGCGGCGCGACGCCGAGCGCGAAGCGTTCGTCGCTCGCGAGCCAGCCGGCGAAGTGGTCGTTCGACACCGGTCGCAGATGGTGCTCGGCGAGCAACTGCAGGATCGTCTCGCGGCGGCCGGCCGATTCGACGGTCAGCAGCACGCGCTTGCCCGACGATTCGACGAACGTACGCAGCGACGCGAGCGGATCGTCGGAATGCCGGTCGACGGTGAGCTCGGGCAGCGCGGTCGCCCAGCCGCCGGCCGGTTGCGCGGGCAGCACGACGCGCGCGAACGGCTTCGCGAACGCGAAGAAATCCTCGTCGGACAGGAACAGGCGCTGCGGTTCCAGGATCGGCCGCTCGCGGTCGTGCGACAGGAACGCGTGGCGCTGCTTCGTATCGGCCGTGAAGCGGCGGATCGAGGCTTCGAGATCGCCGGTGAACACGAGGTGCGCGTCCTGCGGCAGGTAGTGGAACAGCGTGGCCGTTTCGTCGAAGAACAGCGGCAGGTAATACTCGATGCCGGCCGACGGCACGCCGTTGCCGATGTCCTTGTAGATCGGCGCGCGGCTCGGGTCGCCTTCGAAGGTCTCGCGCCAGCGGCTGCGGAAGGCCGTGCGCGCGGCTTCGTCGAACGGGAACTCGCGGCCGGGCAAGAGGCGCACGTCGCGTACCGGGTAGAGGCTGCGCTGCGTGTCGGGGTCGAACGCGCGGATCGAGTCGACCTGGTCGTCGAACAGGTCGATCCGGTACGGCAGCGGCGAGCCCATCGGGTACAGGTCGATCAGCGAGCCGCGCACGCAGTATTCGCCGGGCCGCACCACCTGGCTCACGTGCTCGTAGCCGGCCAGCGTGAGCTGCGCCTTCAGCTTCGCCTCGTCGAGCCGTTCGCCCTGCGCGAACGCGAACGTGTACGCGGCCATGAACGACGCGGGCGGCATCCGGTACAGCGCGGTGGTCGCGGGCACGAGCAGGATGTCGCAGCGGCCTTCGCCGAGATCGTGCAGCGTCGCGAGCCGCTCGGACACGAGGTCCTGGTGCGGCGAGAACGTGTCGTACGGCAGCGTTTCCCAGTCCGGCAGCAGGCGCACGCGCGCATCGGGCGAGAAGTAGCGGATTTCTTGCGAGAGCCGCTGCGCGTCGACCGCGTTCGCGCAGATCACTGCGAGGAGCGGCACGTCCCGGCGGTTGTCGGCGAGATAACGGGCGATGGCGAGCGCGTCGGCGGAACCGTGCGCGCCGTCGAAGGCAAAGCGCTGGCCGGGTTTGACGCGGGCAACGGGCGAGGCGGACAGGGTGGAATCGTTATCTGGCATAGGGACGGCAGGGGTTGCGTGCACGGGCGCATCGCGGTGCGCCGGTCGAGACGAAAGACCTATTATAAAATCCGCTTCTCGATTTCATCTTTCCGGCGTTTCCTTTCGTGACTCCCCGACTTTTCGCCCTGATTCCCTGTGCCGGCACGGGCAGCCGCTCCGGTTCGGCCGTGCCGAAGCAATATCGCACGCTGGCCGGCCGCGCGCTCCTGCATTACACGCTCGCCGCGTTCGACGCGTGCAGCGAATTCGCGCAGACGCTCGTCGTTCTCGCGCCCGACGATTCCCATTTCGACGCGCGCCGCTTCGCGGGCCTGCGCTTCGCGGTGCGCCGCTGCGGCGGCGGTTCGCGGCAGGCGTCGGTGCTGAACGGGCTGCTCGGGCTGGCCGAATTCGGTGCAACCGACCACGATTGGGTGCTCGTGCACGACGCCGCGCGCCCGGGCATCACGCCGGAGCTGATCCGCACGCTCGTCGCGACGCTGAAGGACGACCCGGTCGGCGGCATCGTCGCACTGCCGGTGGCCGATACGCTCAAGCGCGTGCCGGCCGGCGGCGACGCGATCGCGCGCACCGAGTCGCGCGACGCACTGTGGCAGGCGCAGACGCCGCAGATGTTCCGCATCGGCATGCTGCGCGACGCGATCCTGCGCGCGCAGCGCGAAGGGCACGACCTGACCGACGAAGCGAGCGCGATCGAATGGGCGGGCCACACGCCGCGCGTCGTGCAGGGCAGCCTGCGCAACTTCAAGGTCACGTATCCGGAAGATTTCGCGCTCGCGGAAGCGATTCTCGCGCGCTCCGCGAACGCTTCCTGACTTTCACCCCCTCTCAATCGGAACACGCATGGATTTCAGAATCGGACAAGGCTACGACGTGCACCAGCTCGTCCCGGGGCGCCCCCTCATCATCGGCGGCGTGACGATTCCGTATGAGCGCGGCCTGCTCGGCCACTCGGACGCGGACGTGCTGCTGCACGCGATCACCGACGCGCTGTTCGGCGCGGCGGCGCTCGGCGACATCGGCCGCCATTTCTCCGACACCGACGTGGCGTTCAAGGGCGCGGACAGCCGCGTGCTGCTGCGCGAGTGCGTCGCCCGCGTGAAGGCGGCCGGTTTCACGATCCAGAACGTCGACAGCACCGTGATCGCGCAGGCGCCGAAGCTCGCGCCGCATATCGACGGGATGCGCGCGAACATCGCGGCCGATCTCGGGCTGCCGCTCGACCGCGTGAACGTGAAGGCGAAGACCAACGAGAAGCTCGGCTATCTCGGCCGCGGCGAGGGCATCGAGGCGCAGGCCGCCGCGCTGCTGGTCAGGCAGGGCGGCTGACGCCGGTTGTGGCGACGCGGGGTTCGCTCCGCGCGCGGTGCTGCGGAAATGAAAAATGCCACGCATCAGCGTGGCATTTTCGTTTGGAGCGGCCGCTGCTCCGGCACGGCTGCCGGTCGCGCGGCGAAACCGCTCATGCAGCCATTTACTCGCCTTCGGCGGCGATCACCTGCGCGGCGGCGTTGATCACCGACGCGATGCGGCCGACGTCGCGCAGCTGCGTGACGGTCATCCCTTGCTCGTTCTTCAGCAGCGCATAGTGCGACTTCACGCAGAAGTGGCACTTGCCGACGATCGACGCGGCGAGCGCATACATCTCGAACTTGCGCTTGTCGACGCCGCCGTGCGTCGCATACGCACCCATCCGCAGCTCGGCGCGCTGCGTCTTCAGGTCGGCGTCGTCGGCCATCTCGACATACGGATACCAGGTGTTGTTCATCCCCATCAGCGCGGCTGCCGTCAGCACGGCGTTCGTCTCTTCGGGCGACAGCACGCCGGCTTCGCGGATCGTCTTCACGAGCACCGTGCTCTTCGCCGCGATCGCGGCCGCCAGCGCGACGCCGACCGCATCGGTGCCCTCGAGCGACGAGCGCGAGATCGTACCGTCGAGGTTCAGGCGAATGTCCTTCGCGTAGTCGGGAATACGTGCCTTAATCGAATCGATGAATTCCATTGATATCTCCTATGGGTTGGCCGTTAAAAAAGCCCGCAGGCAGGACGTGCGCCGCGGGCTTCGTGCATCGATGCGCTTACAGCGTTGCGCCGCCGACTGCACGGTTGCACGGGCACAGTTCGTCCGTTTGCAGGCCGTCCAGAATGCGCAGGACTTCTTCCGGGCTGCGGCCGACGTTCAGGTTGTTCACCGAAACGTGCTGGATCGTGTTGTCCGGATCGACGATGAACGTTGCACGCAGGGCCACGCCGGCTTCCTTGTCGCGCACGCCGAGCTGGTCGATCAGCTCGCCCTTGACGTCGCCGAACGAGTAGTGGTTCAGCTTGTCGAGGTCCTTGTGCTCACGGCGCCATGCGAGCTTGACGAATTCGTTGTCCGAGCTGCCGCCGAGCAGGATGGCATCGCGCTCTTCGAACTGCTTCGTCAGCTTCGCGAACTCGACGATTTCCGTCGGGCACACGAACGTGAAATCCTTCGGATAGAAGTAGATGATCTTCCACTTGCCCGGGAACGACGCTTCGGTGACGGTCTCGAACGCCGACTGGCCGTTTTCCTCGTGATTGTTGAAGCCCGGCTTCGCGGCTACGACGGTGAAAGCTTCGAGTTTATCGCCCACGGTTTTCATGCGGATACTCCTGTATGAGTTGGGAAGAAGGCTGAGTCAAGCTACCTCGGTGCTGCAACGATGGTGTGACAGCATGCGGCAAACTATAACACTATTAATAAAGTGCTTCAATAGATTTTGACTAACGATCTCCATAGTTTTTTTCAACCGGATCGATAGTGTGGGGCGCAAGAAGCGTGCGCGAGCGCGTCACGCGGTCGCACGCGCCTTGCCGGCGCCGGGGAACTCGAGCGTGACTTCGAGGCCCGCATCGGGGTTGCGGTTGCGCAGGCGCAGCGCGCCGCGATAGCGGCCGACCAGCCGCAGCACGATCGCCATCCCGAGGCCCGTGCCATCCGCCTTGGTGCGCGCGGTGTCGACGCGATAGAACGGCCGCATCACAAGCGGCAGCTGATCTTCGGGGATGCCGGGGCCTTCGTCGCTCACCGACAGTTCGACGCGCGCGTGCGATATGCGCGTCTCTAGCGTGATGCGCGAGATGCCGTCCTGCTTGCTCTGGCCGTACTTGCGTGCGTTCTCGACGAGGTTGCCGATCACGCGGCGCATGTCGGTCTCGTCGGCTTCGATGACCGCGCTCGGCGCGAGCCGCGTGCGGATCTCGACGCCGTCCTCGCTCGCTATGCGCGCGGCGACTTCCTGCGCGATCGACGACAGGTCGACGGGCTCGGGCTTGCGCTGCGACGGGCGCGCGTAGTCGATGAAGGCGGCGATGATGCGGTCCATCTGCTCGATGTCGTCGACCATCGCGTCCTTGGTCGCCTGGTCGGACGGGCTCATCTCGGTTTCGAGGCGCAGCCGCGCGAGCGGCGTGCGCAGGTCGTGCGAGATGCCCGCGAGCATCAGCGCGCGGTCGGCCTCGAGCTGTTCGAGGTCGCGCACCATCTGGTTGAAGCTGCGATTGGTATCGGCCGCGACGCCCATCCCGCGCTCGGGCAGCGGCTCGGGCGCCTGGCCCGAGCCGACCTGGCGCGCGGCGAGCGCGAGCCGCGAGAACGGCCGGTTCACCAGGCTCGTGATGAACGCGGAGCCGAACAGCGACAGCGCGAGCGCGAACAGCCCCCAGCCGGCCCACTGCAGCCCGGTGACGTTGTCGAGCTGGTCGCGATCGAGCGCGACCCAGTAATCGTCGTCGTCGATCTTGAAGCTGATCCACACGCCGGGAATGTCGTTGACCGACTGCGCGATCACGGTATCGTCGCCGAGGCGGCTGCGGATGTCGTGCTCGATCAGGCGGTTCAGCGATTCGTCGGGCTGCAGCTTGAACTTGTCGGTTTTCTCGCGTGGGTAAACGCGCACGCCCTCGTTGCTCTCGAGATCCTGCAGCAGCGCGCGCCGCAGATCGGGATCGGAATAGAGCAGGGCGGTGCGCGTGAGCTTCACGACCGCGACGAGCTGCAGCGCGACGCGCTGCGCCCGCGGCTCGCGCTCGATCACGCGAAAGCTCTGGAACCACGCGGCGAGACTGACCGAGATCAGCAGCGCGATCAGCAGGAAGGTGCGCCAGAACAGCCCGCCGAACGCGAGCTGCAGGAGGCGCCGGTCAATACGCATGGGACGGGCCGTGGGCGGGCGAAACCGGAAAAGAAAAAATCAGGCCGCGCCGTCCGGAATGAACACGTAGCCGAGGCCCCAGACGGTCTGGATGAAACGCGGGCTGCCCGGATCCGGCTCGATCAGCTTGCGCAGGCGCGAGATCTGCACGTCGAGGCTGCGGTCGAACACTTCGTATTCACGGCCGCGCGCGAGCTCCATCAGCTTCTCGCGCGACAGCGGCTGGCGCGGATGACGCGCGAACACCTTCAGCACCGAGAACTCGCCGGTCGTCAGCGGAATTTCCTGGCCGGACTTCGTCAGCGTGCGCGTCGCGAGGTTCAGCGAGAACTCGCCGAACTCGAACACCTCGGTCGTTTCGGACGGTGCGCCCGGCAGTTCGGCCGGCGCCTGGCGGCGCAGCACCGCGTGAATGCGCGCGACGAGCTCGCGCGGGTTGAACGGCTTCGGCAGGTAATCGTCGGCGCCCATCTCGAGGCCGACGATGCGATCGACGTCCTCGCCCTTCGCGGTGAGCATGATGATCGGCGTGCGGTCGTTGCTGCCGCGCAGGCGGCGGCAGATCGACAGGCCGTCTTCGCCCGGCAGCATCAGGTCGAGCACGAGCAGGTCGAAGCGCTCGCGTACCCAGAGCTTGTTCATCGCGGTCGCGTTTTCCGCGACATATACGTTGAAACCCTGCTCGCCGAGATAGCGGCGCAGCAGATCGCGCAGGCGTGGGTCGTCGTCGACGACGAGAATCTTGGAGGGGTTTTTCGTTTCCATGATCGGCATCTTATCGCGAATGGGAATTGGCGCACGGCCGCGAATTTTCACGCGTTACAGTCGGTTACAAAATTTACCCGTAGTGTCGCACCGAGTAAAGGCAGGCTATAGAGATTCCTTTACTCGAAGCCGAAGTTCGGTAGATACTCCCCTGCATTCCATCTTTCATCTTTGCACACCCGAATTCCGCAGGGTTTTTCAAGTACCAGAGGTAGCCGGTTGCCGCGTGACGAAGGGAACAAATCGACCAAAGAAGCGAGGACGGTCATGCGATCTGCCCGGATTGCACTGATGCTGACGATCGCGCTTGCCGGTCCATATGCGTCGAACTTCGCGTATGCGCAGCGCCCCGAGCAGGGTGCGCCGTCGCGCAAGCTGCCGCGCGGCAAAACGCAGCAGCCCGATCGTACCGCCGAGACGACGGTCCGTTCCGCGGTGCCTCCCGATCTCGAACAGCGCCGCCGCGACGGGCACATGACGCCCGAGGAGCGCCACCTTTTGCGCCAGCACATCGAAGACGCCGTTCGCGAGTTGTACAAGCGCTGACGCGTGCCGTCCTCGACCTGCGCGGAACACGCCGCGCCGAAAAAATTCGTAGCACTTTTTCCGTCAACTTTCGCCTGCCGATTGCCGTTGTACCGGCATCCGCACCGCCGGTGCGTTCCGGGAGTCCATGACGATGAAAGCGAACGCTGCCGCACCGGTGCCGCCGCCCGCCATGCAGTCGGCGCTCGACGCCGACGATGCGCTGTTTTTCCTGAGCCGCACCGGTTTCTCTCCCGCGCCCGCCGACGTCGCGCGCATCGTCGGCATGACGCGCGCGCAGGTCGTGGCCGACACGCTCGGCAACGTTCGCCGCGAACCCGTCACGGCGTGGCCCGACTGGATCGCCGAGCTGCCGCCGACGCGCGCGCAGCGTCAGGCGCTGACCCCCGACATGCGGCGCGACGAGCAGCGCGAGCGCGATCGCCGCTACGAGGCGTTGCGCGCGGCGTGGGTCAACGAGATGGTCGTGACGCCGTCGCCGCTGACCGAACGCATGACGCTGTTCTGGCACGGGCACTTCACGTCGGGGCAGGACAAGGTGCCTTATCCGCAAACGATGGCCGCGCAGAACGCGCTCTTTCGCCGCGAGGCGCTCGGCAACTTCGGCACGCTGCTGCACGCGGTCGCGAAGGATCCGGCGATGCTGCAGTATCTCGAGGGCGCGAGCAATCGCAAGGGTCGCCCGAACGAGAATTTCGCGCGCGAGGCGATGGAGCTGTTTACGCTCGGAGAAGGGCATTACACGCAGTACGACGTGACCGAAGCCGCGCGTGCGATGACGGGCTGGACGATCGATCCCGATACGCTGCGCTTCGACGTGCGGCCCGAATGGCACGATGCGGGCGACAAGACGATTCTAGGTGAGACGGGGCCGTTCGACGGCGACGGCTTCGTCGACATCCTGCTGAAGCGGCCCGGCACCGCGCGCTTCATCGTCGGCAAGCTGTGGCGCGAGTTCGTGTCCGATACGCCCGACCCGGGCGCGCTCGATCTCGTGGCCGAGCGGTTTCGCGCGAGCGGCTACGACATTCGCACGGCGCTTGCCGCGCTGTGGTCGACCGATGCATTCTGGGATCCGCGCAACCGCGGCGTGCTGGTCAAATCGCCGGCCGAGTTCGTCGTCGGGTCGGTGCGGCTGTTCGACGTCGCGTACGGCGATCCGCAGATGCTCGCGAACACCGTGCGCACGCTCGGGCAGAACCTGTTCTATCCGCCGAACGTGAAGGGCTGGCCGGGCGGCGCGCTGTGGATCAACAGCACCACGCTGCTCGCGCGCAAGCAGTTCGTCGAGCAGCTGTTCCGCGCGACGGAGACGGCCGGCATGCGGCCGCCGGCGCATCCGATGGCGCCGCCGCCGAACGCGCGTGCGCAAGCGATGCCGGTGGCCGACACGGCGTCCGCAGCCGGCATGCGCCGCGCGCCGGCCAAGCCCGCGCGCGGCGGCCTGCGTTTCGATCTCGAACGCTGGCTAGCGCAATATCGTGCGCGGCCGCAGGCGATCGCGGGATTGTCGACCGAGCTTCAGCTCCAGCACGCGGTGCTGCCGGTGTCGCCGGTCGCGGCGATCGACACGGATTCGACCGGCAGCGCGTATCTCGAAGCGCTGCTGATGGATCCGGCCTATCAACTGAAATGATGCAAACGACGACGAATCGGAGCGCCGGTGCGGCAAAAGTGCCGGGCGGCGAACCAAAGGATGCGCGATGAACCGACGTGATTTTCTGACGCTGACGGGGGCCGCTGCCGCGGCGGGCGTGTCGATGTGGCAGCCGCCCGCGCTGGCGGCCTCGGTGGCGCCGGCCGGCCGGCAACCGGCGGCCGGGTATGCGAACGTGCTGATCCTCGTCGAGCTGAAGGGCGGCAACGACGGCCTCAACACGGTGGTGCCGTATGCGGATCCGCTGTACTACCAGTTCCGGCGCAGCATCGGCATCAAGCGCGAGCAGGTGCTGCAGCTCGACGCGCACACCGGGCTGCACCCGTCGCTTGCACCGCTGATGCCGCTGTGGCGCGACGGGCAGGTCGCGGTCGTGCAGGGCGTCGGCTATCCGCAGCCGAACCTGTCGCATTTCCGCTCGATCGAGATCTGGGATACGGCGTCGCGTTCGGACCAGTACCTGCACGAAGGCTGGCTCACGCGCACGTTTGCGCAGGCGCCGGTGCCGCCCGGTTTCGCGGCGGACGGCGTCGTGCTCGGCAGCGCCGAGATGGGGCCGCTCGCAAACGGCGCGCGCGCGATCGCGCTCGTCAATCCCGCGCAGTTCATCCGTGCGGCCCGGCTCGCCGAACCGTCGTCGCTGCGCGAGCAGAACCCGGCGCTTGCGCACATCATCGACGTCGAGAACGACATCGTGAAGGCAGCCGACCGGCTGCGCCCGCGCGGCGGGATGCGTGAATTCAGGACGGCGTTTCCGGCCGGCGCGTTCGGCACGTCGGTCAAGACCGCGATGCAGGTGCTGGCCGCGTGCGAAGCGTCCGGGCCCGGTGCGCAGGATGGCGTCGCGGTGCTGCGCCTGACGCTCAACGGCTTCGACACGCACCAGAACCAGCCGGGGCAGCAGGCCGCGCTGCTCAAGCAGTTCGCGGAAGGGATGAGCGCGATGCGCGGTGCGCTGATCGAACTCGGGCGCTGGAACCAGACGCTCGTGATGACGTATGCGGAATTCGGGCGGCGCGTGCGCGAGAACCAGAGCAACGGCACCGATCACGGCACGGCCGCGCCGCATTTCGTGATGGGCGGCCGCGTGGCGGGCGGCCTGTACGGCGCGCCGCCGGCGCTTGGGCGGCTCGACGGCAACGGCAACCTGCCGGTCGCGGTCGATTTCCGCCAGCTCTACGCGACCGTACTCGGGCCGTGGTGGGGGCTCGACGCGACGCGCGTGCTGCAGCAGCGCTTCGACACGCTGCCGTTGTTGAAGGCGTGATGCGTCAGGTTCAGCGCCGGCGTGCGGCGCGCCACGCGATCCACAGCTTGCGGATCGGCGTCAGCGCGATGCGCTGGTGCAGCACCTGGTAGCCGTCGCGCTCGATTTCGTCGAGCAGCGCGCCGGCCAATGCGATCTGCGCGCGCAGCGTGCGCTGCGCGCGGCGTTCGGGGGCGGGGATCGCTGCATCGGCGGCCGCGAGCGCTTCGCGCGCACGAGCGGTCTGGAATTGCAGCAACTCGGTGAAGGCCGGGCTGTAGCGGCGGTTCAGCAGATCGGCCGCGGTCACGTTGTAGCGCTGCAGTTCGTCGATCGGCAGGTAGATGCGGCCGTGGCGCGCGTCGTTGCCGAGTTCCTGCACGAATTGCGCGAGCATCAGCGCGCGGCCGGCGTCCGCGGCCCACGGCTGCGGGTCGGCCGGGTTCGCGGCGCTGGCGCGCGCGACCAGCGACGCGAAGGTGCCGCCGACCTGCGCGATATAGCGCTGCAGGTTCGCGAAATCGAGGTAGCGCGCCTGTTCGAGGTCCATCCCGTAACCGTTGACGAGCGTACGCAACGCGTCGGCCTCGGCGGCGATCGCCGGATGATGCTGCGCAAGCGCCTTCGTGACGGGGTGCGACGGCTGAGCGTCGGCCAGCGCCGCGAGTTCCTTGTGCCACCACGCGAGCTTCGTGTGTCCGACGGTCGGGTCACTGGTTTCCTTGACGGTTTCCTCGAGTTCGCGGCGCAGCGCGAACAGCGCCGTTAGACGCGGCTGCGTGGCGAGCGGCGCCTGACGCAACGCGTAGTAGACGCTGGAGCCCGCGGGGGCGGCCTTTTGCTGACAGTAGTCGTCGAAGTTCACGGGCGGAATCGGGTGGGGGCGGGTTCGGGGGACGCGCGGCGGCGCGGTGCCGAAACGTCGAGCGCGGCATTCTAGCACCGCTGCACGACGGGTGCCGGCAGGGCGAGACAAGGCCGCACGGATCGGGTAGAATCTCGCGCTCGCCTGATCGGGCGTGCCGGTTTCCTGGCCGGCGTGAAGTGTCCCGAGCGGTCCCGGGCGCGTGGAGAACGCATCTTGCGTGCCACGCGGTCAGGCGACAGAAAATGCGCGTGAGTGGCGAAATTGGTAGACGCACCAGGTTTAGGTCCTGACGCCCGCAAGGGTGTGCCGGTTCGAGTCCGGCCTCACGCACCAGAAGTCGGACCAGCACCCGTCAGGGTGCCGTTCCCGAAAAAGCGCTGTCGGTCGGCTGACCGCAGCGCTTTTTTGTTTCTGCCGATTTTTCTCGGCAGGCGAGCGCGTACTGAAATTCCGACGTGTGTAATATCGTGATCGCAATTCATAAGAAGCACGATTACACCGAGGGGCCACTGATGAAAGATATCGTCCGCATCCCGATTTCCATTCTTGTGCTGATGCTGGCCGCGCCGGCATTTGCCAATACACCTGCCGACAACGTCGCATGGAGCGCCAAGCCGGTGCAGGCGGTTGCATCGTCGCCGGATTGCACCGCGTACTCGGGGCGATTGATCTCGAGCGGCGCGCCGCTATCGACGGAAACCGTGCTGAAATCGGTCGGCACGGCGCTGGCTGTTTCCGCGCTCAGTGTCACCGCCGGATTGTTAGGCGGCAGCAGCACGCAATCCGTGCGCGCATGCCGGCCTGCCGATGGTTTGTAACTGAGCGACAGGCATCGTAGCGTTGTTCGATAAGCAAGCGCCGCGCGTCGCCCGACCGCGGCGCTTTGTCGTTTCTGGCGCGCCTACTCCCAGAAGCTCCGGATCGCGACCGCCACGATCACCGGCACCGAGAACACCAGCGGGATCGCGAAATACTGCGCTTCGCGATCGACGATCCAGCTATAGATCACCCACGCCGCGCCGATCGCGAACGTGATGAGGCCGACCGCCACGGCGGCGATGTTCAGGGCCAGCTTCGAAGGTTGGCGGCGCGTTTTGGCATTGTCGTTGTTATCGCGCGGGGACGATTTCATCGGAAGAGTGCGGCTTCGGGCCGAAACAGGGGTAAAAGCACAGGAAACCCCATCCGCACGGATCGCGCAAGGGCCGGTGCATGCCGGCCCCGTCATGTTCATTCCCGAGCGTTACAAGTTACAACCCGAACGACGCAGCCAGTTCGTCGAGCAGTCCGCGCTGGAACGCGACGAACCGCTCGCCGGGCTGCTGCGCGATCGCGAGGTCCAGCATCGGATCGGCGACGTCGGTGCGAATGCCGGCCAGCTCCTCGACGATCGCGAGCCCGCAGAACGGCACGTACGCCTCCGAATAGCCGCCTTCGTGAACGATCACGAGCCGCCCGCCGCAATGGCGCTGCGCGGCATCCTTGACCGCGCGCGTCATGAACCGGTAGCTGTCGGTATGCAGCTGCATGCGTGCGAGCGGGTCGACCGCGCTCGCATCGAGGCCGCTCGCAACGACGATCAGCTCGGGCCGGAAACGTTTCAGCGCCGGCAGCACGATCCGCTCGAATGCGTAGCGATACGCGTCGTCGCCGCTGCCCGCGAGCAGCGGCACGTTCAGGTTCGCGCCGATGCCCGCGCCTTCGCCGCGATCGTCTGCGCCGCTGTAGCCGGGCGGGAAGCAGCGGTCCTGGTGCAGCGAGATCGTCAGCGTGTCCGGATCGTCGTAGTAGATCGACTGCGTGCCGTTGCCGTGATGCACATCCCAGTCGATCACCGCGACGCGCCCGATGCCGTGTTTCGCGCGGGCGGCCTCGATCGCGATCGGGATGTTCGCCAGCATGCAGAAGCCCATCGGGCGGTCGCGCAGGCAGTGATGGCCGGGCGGCCGAGACAGCGAGAACGCATTGGCCGCGCGCTCGCCGACGACCGTGTCGATGGCCGCGATCGCGAGGCCGGCCGACAGCGCGGCGATCTCGTAGCTGCCCTTGCCGAATGGCGCGAGATCGCCGAGGTCGCCGCCGTTCGCGTCGCTGAGTGCGCGGAACGCGTCGAGATAGTGCGCCGGGTGAATACGCAGCAGGTCGGCGGCCGAGGCCGGGTTGGCGCCGCGCAGGTCGAGTTGCGCGGCAAGGCCCGAAGCCTGTACGAGCGACAGGAAGCGGCGCTTCGAATCGGGCGATTCCGCGTAGCCCGCGCTCGATGGCGGCTGGACCCAGCCGCCGACCGGGAAGAACAGCGCGTGCGTGCCGCCGGTGTGCCAGAAAGTGCGTTCGTCGGTGAAGAAGGCAGTGCGATTCATGGATGTGCGTGACCTGTCACGGTTGGGAGGAAACGGCGGGGCGCGCGCGGCGATCGATATGGCGCAGCGCGGCGAACGAGACGATCGCGACGGCCGTCGCGGCCGCGAACAGTGCGCGCATCGTGCCGCCGGCGTCGAGCATCAGCCCGGCGAGCAGCGGGCCGGCCGCGAGGCCGGCGCCGATCATGAAATTGAGCGTCGCGACGAGGCGGCCCGACGTGTCGATCTGCGCGACGGTCGCGAGGATGAACGGCAGCACGAAGGTCCATGCGAACTTGAACGCGAAGATCGCCGCGCTGTAGCCGCCCGCGTGCCGCATCGCGGCGAGTGCGACGAGCGAGGCCGCGAGCAGCGCGTAACCGGCGGCCAGCATCGCGCGCCGCGCGAGCCGGCCGCCGGCGCACGACGCGAGCGCCGCGCCGGCGATTCCCATCACGCTCGCGATCGCGAGCACGTTGCCGGCCGACTGCGGATCGAGCCCGGCATCCGACGCCGCGCGGCTCGCGAAGGTCCACACGCTGCCGATCGCGAGATAGAACGTCAGCACCGCACCGATTGCGAGCACGACGAAGCTTCGCGGCGTATGCGTTGCAGCGCCGCGTGCGGCTTGCGCGGGTGTCGTCCGCGTGCCGAGCGACGACGGAAAGCCGCGCGACAGCGGTGCCGCGAGCAGCGCGAGCGCGGCGAGCGCGATGTACAGCGCGCGCAGCCCGAACGCGGCGAACACATGCGGCAGCACGAACAGGCCGATCGCGCCCGCGATCAACTGGCCGACGACCCACAGCCCGTACACGCGATCGCTGTTCCTGCTCGTCGCCGCGCTCGTCATGCAGAGCACCATCAGCGAGCCGCCGCCGAGCGCGGTGACGGCGCGCAGCGCGAGCAGCGCGGCGAAGCCCGGCATCCACAGCGCGGTCAGCAGGTTGCCCGCGCCGAACAGCGCGATCGCGAACGCGGCGACGCGGCGCGCGTCGACGCGGCCGAGCCACAGGTACGACGGCACGGTCGCGAGGCTGAACGCACCGAGTTCGACGAAGAAGTAGGTGCCGATCTGCGATGCGGACAGCCCGAGCTGCGTCGCGAGCTGGCCGGCGACGGCCGGCGCCACGAGCAGCAGCAGTGGCGTGATGGCCGCGAACACGACGAGCGCGACGAGCGTCGAGCGCGCGAACGTCGGCGTGCGGCCGTCGGGCGAGAGTACGGCATCCGGAGACAGGGATTTCATGGCGGGATCTCGTTGGGGGAATCAGAACAGGTGGTGCATGCCGACCATCGCGCCGAACTGCGGCGCGCCGGCGAGCGGCGTCGGGTCGTATTCGTAGACGGTCTGCGAACTCTGGCCGCTGTTGCGCGCATAACCTAGGTTCACGTACGCGACGGTGCGTTTCGACAGCGCGTACGTGGTGCTCGCGATGAACAGCGTCGGGTGGCCGATCGCCGGCGTGCGCGAGTCGGTGTGGTAGACGCCCGCGTTCAGGCCGATCCCGTTCGGGCTCAGGTAGCGCGCGCCGCCCCAGACGATCGTGCGCGCCGCATCGAGGTCGCCCGTCAGGCGCTGGACGCCTGCATAGACGGTGAGCGGCAGCGCGGCGAACGCATAGCGCGCGGCGAGCGTGCCGAGTTCTCGCCGGCGCACCGATGCGTCGTCGGTAGCCGACACATCGCCGTGCGCCTGATGCAGCACTGCGCTGACCGACAGGCCGTTGCTCGTGTACTGGCCGCCGAGTTCGAGCACGCGTCCGGCGCGCGTATTGCCGGCGACGCCGGCCGTCGCGGCGAGCGCCTCGACGTCGAAGCCGGCAAACGTCGGCGACTGGTACTTGATCGAGTGGTCGATGAAGTTCGCGCTCATCGGCACGATCACGCCCTGGCCGCTGTACGACGCATACCAGAGCGGGTCGTAGAACAGCGTCTTGTCGAACAGCACGCTGAACTGCCGGCCGACCGTGACGGTGCCGACGGGGCCGGCGATACCCACGTACGCGCCGCGAAAGAACGCGTAGCCGGGCGCGGTCGCGGTGCCGTCGTTGAGGTTGAGGCCCTGTTCGAGCTTGAACAGCGCACGCCAGCCGCCGCCGAGATCCTCGTTGCCCTTCAGTCCGATCTGCGAAGGCAGGATGCCGTAGTTCTGCAACTGCACGGCCGAGTGGCGCCCGTCGGCGTGCGTCAGGTATTGCACGCCGGCGTCGAGCGCGCCGTACAGCGTGAGGGTCGACTGCGCGTGCGCGGCGGCGCTGCACGCGGCGAGCGTCGCGGCGGCCGCGGCCGTGCGGATGAAGCTGGGTTTCGTCACGTGGGGTTCTCCATACCGTGCTGCATCGGTTTGTCGTTGGTGTTGTCGCGACGCAGTGTCCGCAGCGGGAAAACCTTCGAACAGTCGTACAGATGAACGGTGCGGAAAACCCGCGGTGCACGGCATGGACGCGGCGCGATGCCGCGGCGCGGCGTGCTGCGGAGCAGCAACGTGCCGCATACCGTTCAAATGGATGGGGTTGCCGCCGGTTCCGGCACCGTGGCCCGCCAAAAAAGCCGCTGGCTATAATCGGCGGTCTGCGTTGTGCGCGTCAGCGGCCCGGTCGGGCAGGGGAGCGGAAGGTGAGGATCACGACGGATACCGGGCAGGATCTCGAAGCGCTGCGCGACGTGCCGGCCGCCATCGTGCTCGACGAATTCGCGTGGCCGCCGCTGCCTTCGCGTCGTGCCGATTTCGACGGTGTCGCGCGCGGCGACGCATCGCAGCGCGAACTCGGGCTGATGCTGCTCGACCTGTACGCGGTCGCCGCGCAGTCCGGCATCGGCGAATTCGAATACCGCTTCTTTACGCTGCTGCAGGCGCTCGTCCCGTTCGACGCCGCATGGACGGGCGTCGCGACGCATGCGTCCACCGGCCCCGTGATGCACAACAGCTTCCTGTACCGCCTGCCGCACGCGTTCTTCGGCGACTGGAAGCGCGTGCGCGATTGCGACCCGTTCGCGCACCGCACGCTGCGCGGCGCGCACGGACGCGCGGTGCGGCTGTCGGTCGTCGAGCCGGGGCTCGATGCGCGGTTTCGCGACTGGTGCGTGAAGTACGGGCTCGCGCAACTGATGTTCGTGTGCACGCTCGATCGCCGCTTCGGCCTGACGACGTTCATGTCGATCTACCGCCAGGGCCTGAATCGCCCGTTCAGCGACGATGATGCGCGCCGTTTCGAGGAAGTGATTCCGCATCTCGCGGCCGCGCTCACGATCAACCGCGCCGCGCAGCTCACGCGCGAGCGCGGCGATACGGTCGCACCGGCCGCACGCGCGCTGTGCGACAACTTCGGGGTGCTCCATCACGCCGATCACGCCTTTGACGACGTGCTGCGCGCCGAATGGCCGGCGTGGGCCGGCGCGCGCGTGCCGCAGCCGCTCGTCGCACACCTGCGGCGCCAGTCGGGCCAGCCGTTCGTAGGCGATGCGCTGCGCATCCAGTGCGTGCCCGTCGCGGGGCTGTTCCAGATCGAGGCACGGCCGCGCTCGCTGCTCGACCGGTTGAGCCCGCGCGAGCTGGCCGCGATCCGTTATTACGGCGCCGGCCGTTCGCACAAGGAAGTCGCGCAACAGATGGCGATTTCACCGACGACCGTGCGCCACTACCTGCGCTGTGCGTACCGCAAGCTCGGCATGCACGACAAGAGCCAGATCGCGGGCGTGCTCGGCGCGACGGGCGGCGCGACCGATGACGAACCGGTGGAAGCGGGCGGCGAGCCGCGCTGAATCGCTCGCACGCGGCACGCTCCCGCCCTAATGGTTGTATCCGCAACCATTGAGCGTTATGCTCGTCAGCTCCCGGGAGACGGAATTCCATCATGAACGACACGAATTCAGGGTCGATGCGCGCGGCGGTGGTCGGTGTCGGCGCGATCGGCGGATTGCTCGCGGCCGCGCTGTCGCGGGCCGGCATGACCGTGAGCGCGTACGCACGCGGCGCGACGCTCGACGCGCTGAACGCGCATGGCGTACGCGTGATTGACGAGGCGGGCGTCACGTCGTCGGTGCCGGTGCGCGCGAGCGACGATGCGGCCGCGCTCGGCGTGCAGGACTACGTGGTGATCGCGCTGAAGGCGCAGGCGCTGCCGGCGCTGGCCGCGCGCATTGCGCCGCTGGTCGGGCCGGACACCGTGATCGTCGCGGCGATGAACGGGCTGCCGTGGTGGTTCACGCACGGGCTCGAAGGGCCGATCGATGGCGTGCCGCTCGACGCGGTCGATCCGGCCGGCGCGGTGTCGGCGGCGCTGCCGCCCGCGCAGGCGATCGGCTGCGTCGTGCACCTGTCGTCGAGCACCGACGCGCCGGGCGTCGTGCGCCGCGGGCGCGGCAACCGGCTGATCGTCGGCGCACCCGATCCGCGGCTCGACACGGCCGCCGCACGCTTCGCCGCGGCGCTCGCGGCGGGCGGTTTCGACGTCGAGTCGACGCCGGCGATCCGGACCGAGATCTGGGCGAAGCTGTGGGGCAACATGAACATGAATCCGCTGAGTGCGCTGACGGGATCGACGGCCGAGCAGTTGCTCGACGATCCGTTCACGCAGGATCTCGCGCTGCGGATGATGGAGGAGGCTGCCGCGATCGGCGCGAAGCTCGGCCTGTCGACAGGGATGAGCGGGCCCGAACGGATCGCGGTCACGCGCAAGCTCGGCGCGTTCAGGACGTCGATGCTGCAGGATTTCGAAGCGGGGCGTCCGCTCGAGATCGGGCCGATCCTCGGCGTGTTTCCTGAGCTCGGGCGCAAGCTCGATGTGCCGACCCCGTATTGCGACGCGGTGCTCGGGTTGCTGCGCCAGCGCGCGGCCAACAGCGGGTTGTAGCGTCTGCGAGCCTGATGGATTCGCGGTCGCGGGCAACGCGGCGAAGCGCGATCCTTGGCGGGTGTCGCCGCATGATGCAAAACGGGCCGCCCGGCCGCTGGTCATGCGGCCCGGGCGGCCCGTCGAATTCGTCGGATCAATGCTGCCGGCAGCGCTTGATCGTCTGGCGATGCGGAGCCCGCCAGGCTCAGTCGTCCCGCTCGGTTGCGTGCGCGACGACCTTGTCGAGCAGCCGCTCGAACGTCTGGCGTTCGCTGTCGGACAGGCACGCGAGCAACCCGTCGTTCCACTTGCGCACGATCGGCATGATCTTGCGATGCAGCGCGCGGCCGTCGGCGGTCAGCGCGATCAGCACGATCCGGCCATCCTCGTCGCTCGCGCTGCGCTCGAGCAGCCCCTGGCGCAGCAGCGCTTCGGCCGCGCGGCTCGCCTGGCTCTTGTCGAGATTGGTGTGGCGCGCGAGATCCATGATCGAGAACGGACCGAACGCGCCGACGGCGGCGATCACGCGTGCCTCGGGCAGCGAGATGTCGAGCTTGTGCCGGTACACCTCGCCGATCCCGCGGTCGGATCGCTTCGTGAGTGCATGGAGGCGATAGGTCAGAAACTGATCGAGCCCGGTTTGACGGCCTTTCATGTCGAATCCTGAAGAAAAAGGGCGGGCCCGATTGTTCCTGTATCGCGCGCTCGGGTCAACGGTCAGTGTGCGCCGTACTTCAGGCGTGTCAATTGCTCCGCTTCGTTCGCGAGCAGGTTCGCCGCGTCGCGGATCGCGACGTCGAGCGTGATCGGCCCGGGAGCCGGCGAGAAGCAGCCGGAAAAATGTTCGGACAGGCGCGGCAGCGCGGCCGGGTCGACCGCGCCCGACAGCAGCGACGCGGGCACGCCGACGGCCTGTGCGTGCCGGCACGCGATGAACGGCGCCTTGCCGTGCAGCGTCTGCACGTCGGAGCGGCCTTCGCCGGTGATCAGCCAGTCGGCGCCGGCGAGCGCCGCGTCGAGCCCGACCTGCCGCGCGACCACTTCGGCGCCGGCTTCGAACTGTGCGCCGAGCATGTGCAGTGCGAAACCGAGGCCGCCCGCGGCGCCGGCGCCGGGCAGGTCGCGGGCGCGTCGGTCGAGCGCGGCTTCGAGCAGGTCGGCGAAATGGCCGAGCGCGGCGTCGAGGGTCGCAACCTGCGCGGACGTCACGCCTTTTTGCGGGCCGAACACGGCGGTCGCGCCGTGCGCGCCCGTCAGCGGGTTGTCGACGTCGGACATGCCGACGAATTCCGTTTCCTTCAGGCGCGGGTCGAGCCCCGACGCGTCGATGCGCGCGATGTCGGCGAGCCGCGACGGCACGGGCTCGACCGGCTGGCCGGCCGCGTCGAAGCATTGCAGGCCGAGGCCCGCGAGCAGCCCGGCGCCCGCATCATTGGTGCTGCTGCCGCCGAGCGCGACGAAGAAGCGGCGCACGCCGTCGTCGAGCAGCGTGCGGATCGCCTCGCCCATCCCGCGCGTGCTGCGCGCGTCGACCGGCACACTCATGCCGACCGGGTCGGTAATGCCGACGATCTCGGCCGTCTCGACGATCGCGGTGCGCGGGTCGATCACGCCGACCGCCGCGTCGCGTGCCGCGAGCGACGCGCCGGCCACCCGCAGCGAGCGCCGCGTGCCGCCGCCTGCCAGCATCGCGTCGAGCGTGCCTTCGCCGCCGTCGGCCATCGGACAGCAGCGCACGACCGCGTCGGGGCGCGCACGGCGGATGCCGGTGGCGATCGCGTCCGCGACCTGCTCGGCGGAAAGCGAGCCTTTGAACGAATCGGGCGCGATGACGACGACAGGCGCGGACGGGTGGTGCGGCATGGTGTCTCCGGAAGGCGTGATTGGTGTGAAGAATAATGGGGCGCGACGGCGGCGCACCCTCAATCGGAGCTTACAGGATGGCGGGCCCGCGGTGGATACGGCATACGGCATAGCGGCGATCCGCGCGCATTGCCGTGCAGGGGGCTGCCGGCATGGCGCAGACGCATGCGCGTCGCGCCGAACTGGAGGTGCGAGGAAAATTGTTTGCTAGAATAGTCGATTCTTCCGGCCAAAGCCGTGCTCCGAGCCGCTTGCGCTAGCCATCCGGCGCGTGCAGGGATGGCGTGGCGCTCCGGCGCGGCGTGTATGCGTGAGACGTGTAGCGCCGCAGGCAGGCACGGCAAGGAAAACCCGATTCGCTCGAATAATTTTAGGACGATTGAAGCCATGGCTAACGTTGTTGAGAACCTCGGCAAGCTTGAACGCCGCGTGACGATTTCCCTGCCGAAAGACACCGTGCAGAAGGAAATCGACGCCCGTATCCAGAAACTCGCGAAGAACGTGCGCATGCCGGGTTTCCGCCCGGGCAAGGTGCCGCTGAAGATGGTCGCGCAGCAGTACTCGGGTCAGGTCGAGGCGGAAGTGCTGAGCGACAAGATCGGCCAGGAGTTCTTCACGATCAGCCGCGCGGAAAACCTGCGCGTCGCCGGCCAGCCGAGCTTCGAGCCGAAGCAGGAGCAAGCCGAAGATGCGTACGCGTTCGACGCGACGTTCGAGGTCTACCCGGAAGTGAAGATCGGCGATCTGGCGACGGCTGAAGTCGAGCGCTCGACCACGTCGATCGGTGACGCCGAAATCGACCGCACGCTGGACATCCTGCGCAAGCAGCGCGTGCACTACCACGCACGTGGCGAAGCCGGCGAGCACGGCGACGGCGGCGCGGACACCGCAGCCAAGAACGGCGACCGCGTGACGGTCGACTTCGTCGGCAAGATCGACGACGTCGCGTTCCAGGGCGGCACGGCCGAAGACTTCCCGTTCGTGCTCGGCGAAGGCCGCATGCTGCCGGAATTCGAAACCGCCGCGCTGGGCCTGAAGGCCGGCGAATCGCGCACGTTCGACCTGAAGTTCCCGGATGACTACCACGGTGCCGACGTCGCGGGCAAGACCGCGCAATTCACGGTCACGATGAAGAAGATCGAGTGGCCGCACCTGCCGGAAATCGACGGCGAATTCGCGAAGTCGCTCGGCATCGAAGACGGCGACCTCACGAAGATGCGCGCCGAGATCAAGGAAAACCTCGAGCGCGAAGCGAAGCGCCGCACGCAGTCCATCGTCAAGAACCAGGTGATGGACGCGCTGCTGAAGATTTCCGAACTCGACGTGCCGAAGGCGCTGATCGAGCAGGACCAGCAACGTCTCGTCGAAATGGCTCGCCAGGATCTGGCGCAGCGCGGCGTGCCGAACGCGAAGGACGCACCGATCCCGGCCGAGATGTTCGCCGAGCAGGCCGAGCGCCGCGTGAAGCTGGGCCTGGTGCTGGCCGAGCTCGTGAAGTCGAACAGCCTCGAGGCGAAGCCGGAACAGATCCGCGCGGAAGTCGACGAGTTCGCGAAGAGCTACGAAGACCCGAAGGAAGTGGTCCGCTGGTATTATTCCAACCAGCAGCGCCTCGCCGAGATGGAAGCGTTCGTCGTTGAAAGCAACGTCGTCGATTTCGTGCTGGGCAAGGCAAAGGTGACGGACAAGGAAGTGAGCTTCGAGGCACTCGCGAGCGCATCGGCGCAAGCGTAAGTGTCGCTCTAGCGGCGTGCCGGCTGTCGGAGCGACGGCCCGCACGCCGTTTTTACGTCAAGCGCACGGTTGCCATTAATATGGCGATTGAGCGGGCGGCTTCCTTCCGTTCAATTTTCCATTCGAACAAGGTTCATTGAATGATCACTCGCGCTGAATTGCTGGACATGCTTGCTTCGAACGCGCCGCAGGGTTTCGAGGCGCAAGCACTGGGGCTGGTGCCGATCGTCGTCGAAACGAGCGGCCGCGGCGAGCGTTCGTACGATATTTATTCGCGTCTCCTGAAGGAGCGCCTGGTGTTCATGGTCGGCGAAGTGAACGACCAGACCGCGAACCTCGTGGTCGCGCAATTGCTGTTCCTCGAGAGCGAGAATCCCGACAAGGACATCAGCCTGTACATCAACAGCCCGGGCGGGTCGGTGTCGGCCGGCATGGCGATCTACGACACGATGCAGTTCATCAAGCCGGACGTGTCGACGCTGTGCATGGGGCTCGCGGCCAGCATGGGCGCATTCCTGCTCGCGTCGGGCGCGAAGGGCAAGCGCTTCGCGCTGCCGAACTCGCGCGTGATGATCCACCAGCCGCTCGGCGGCGCACGCGGCCAGGCATCCGACATCGAGATCCAGGCGCGCGAAATCCTCTACCTGAAGGAGCGGCTTAACCAGTTGCTCGCGCAGCATACGGGCCAGGACGTCGAGCGCATCGCGCGCGACACCGACCGTGATAACTTCATGTCGAGCGAAGACGCGAAGGCGTACGGGCTGATCGACCAGGTGCTGCTGAAGCGCCCGTAAACTTAAGTGGGGTGCCGCCCCGATTCGCGCGGCGCCCCTGCTATGTTCCGCACGCCCTGAGCCTCTGCGGCAAGCGCATCCGGCCGGCTCCGGTCGCGCCCTAGGCGCGGCGTTCGGAGCAATCGGCGTATCATGTCATTTACCTGTCCGGAGGCTCTACATTCATGGCGGACAAAAAAGGTTCGAACAGCGAGAAGCTGTTGTATTGCTCGTTTTGCGGGAAGAGCCAGCATGAGGTGAAAAAACTCATCGCGGGCCCGTCGGTGTTCATCTGCGATGAATGTATCGACCTCTGCAACGAGATCATTCGCGACGAGGCGGCTGCCGCAGGCGTCGAGGCCAGCCTGTCCCGGTCGGATCTGCCGAGCCCGCAGGAAATTCGCGACATCCTCGATCAGTACGTGATCGGCCAGGAGCGCGCGAAGAAGATCCTCGCGGTGGCCGTGTACAACCACTACAAGCGCCTGAAGCATCTCGACAAGAAGGACGACGTCGAGCTGTCGAAGAGCAACATCCTGCTGATCGGCCCGACGGGCTCCGGCAAGACGCTGCTCGCGCAGACGCTCGCGCGGTTGCTCAACGTGCCGTTCGTGATCGCCGATGCGACGACGCTGACCGAAGCCGGCTACGTCGGCGAGGACGTCGAGAACATCATCCAGAAGCTGTTGCAGAACTGCAACTACGAGGTCGACAAGGCCCAGCGCGGGATCGTCTACATCGACGAAATCGACAAGATCAGCCGCAAGTCGGACAACCCGTCGATCACGCGCGACGTGTCGGGCGAGGGTGTCCAGCAGGCGCTGCTGAAGCTGGTCGAGGGCACGATGGCATCGGTGCCGCCGCAGGGCGGCCGCAAGCACCCGAACCAGGATTTCATCCAGGTCGACACGACCAACATCCTGTTCATCTGCGGCGGCGCGTTCGACGGTCTCGAAAAGGTGATCACCGATCGCACCGAGAAAACCGGCATCGGCTTCGGCGCGACGGTCAAGAGCAAGCAGGAGCGCGACGCGGGCGAAGTGCTGCGCGAAACGGAGCCGGAAGACCTGATCAAATTCGGTCTGATCCCCGAATTGATCGGCCGCCTGCCGGTGGTCGCGACGCTCGGCAAGCTCGACGAAGCCGCGCTGATGAAGATCCTGGTCGAGCCGAAGAACGCGCTCGTCAAGCAGTATCACAAGCTGTTCGCGATGGAGCGCGTCGAGCTGGAGATCCGGCCGGGCGCACTGCAGGCAGTCGCCCGCAAGGCGATCCGCCGCAAGACCGGCGCGCGCGGTTTGCGTTCGATCATCGAACAGGCGTTGCTCGACGTGATGTACGAACTGCCGACGATGAAAGGGGTCAGCAAGGTCATCATCGACGAGAACGTCATCGATGGGGACGGCAAGCCTTTGCTGATCTACGAGGACACGCCGAAGGTGGCGGGTTCGAACTGACCGGCTGGCCGACGATGTTCTGCGAAAAAGGCCGTTCATGAGACCGTGGGCGGCTTTTTTTCGTTTATCTTGTGGGTAACTCTGACTCGACACGCGGTGGTTACTTTCTTACCGAATATTTCCCGCACTTGAAGGCTTGCAATTCGTTGTGGCGGCCTCAATTACCGAACAATTGATTCCACTCATGGGGAAATGAAATGTCAGGCACCCAACTTCTCCCGCCGGAACGCATCACGCTCCCGCTGCTGCCGCTGCGGGATGTCGTCGTTTTCCCGCACATGGTGATTCCGCTCTTCGTGGGCCGGCCGAAATCGATCAAGGCCCTCGAAGCAGCGATGGAAGGCGGCAAGCACATCATGCTCGTCGCCCAGAAAACCGCGGCCAAGGACGAACCGACCGAAAAGGACATGTACGAGGTCGGTTGTATCGCCAACATCCTGCAGATGCTGAAGCTGCCGGACGGCACCGTGAAGGTGCTCGTCGAAGGCCTGCAGCGTGCGAAGGCACTGTCGATCGAAGAACAGGAGACGCAGTTCTCCTGCGAAGTGATGCCGCTCGAGCCCGATCATGCCGACAGCGCTGAAACGGAAGCGCTGCGCCGCGCGATCGTGTCGCAGTTCGACCAGTACGTGAAGCTGAACAAGAAGATCCCGCCGGAGATCCTCACGTCGCTGTCGGGCATCGACGAAGCGGGCCGCCTCGCCGACATGATCGCCGAGCGCCTGCCGCTGAAGCTCGACCAGAAGCAGCACATCCTCGAGATGTTCCCGGTCATCGAGCGCCTCGAGCACCTGCTCGCGCAGCTCGAGGCCGAGATCGACATCCTGCAGGTCGAGAAGCGCATCCGCGGGCGCGTGAAGCGCCAGATGGAAAAGAGCCAGCGCGAGTACTACCTGAACGAGCAGGTCAAGGCGATCCAGAAGGAACTGGGCGAAGGCGAAGAGGGTGCCGATCTCGAGGAACTCGAGAAGCGCATCAACGCCGCGCGCATGCCGAAGGAAGCCAAGAAGAAGGCCGATGCCGAGCTGAAGAAGCTGAAGCTGATGTCGCCGATGTCGGCGGAAGCGACCGTCGTGCGCAACTACATCGACACGCTGATCGGTCTGCCGTGGCGCAAGAAGAGCAAGGTCAACAACGACCTGTCGAATGCCGAGCAGGTGCTCGACGAGGATCACTTCGGCCTCGAGAAGGTCAAGGAACGCATTCTCGAGTATCTCGCGGTGCAACAGCGCGTCGACAAGGTCAAGGCGCCGATCCTGTGCCTCGTCGGGCCCCCGGGCGTCGGCAAGACCTCGCTCGGCCAGTCGATCGCCCGTGCGACGAACCGCAAGTTCGTCCGGATGGCGCTCGGCGGCGTGCGTGACGAAGCCGAGATCCGCGGCCACCGCCGTACGTATATCGGTTCGATGCCGGGCAAGATCCTGCAGAGCCTCACGAAGGTCGGCGTGCGCAATCCGCTCTTCCTGCTCGACGAAGTCGACAAGATGGGCATGGATTTCCGCGGCGATCCGTCGTCGGCGCTGCTCGAAGTGCTCGATCCCGAACAGAACCATACGTTCGCCGATCACTACATCGAGGTCGACTTCGACCTGTCGGACGTGATGTTCGTCGCGACGTCGAACTCGCTGAACATCCCGCCGCCGCTGCTCGACCGGATGGAAGTGATCCGTCTGTCGGGCTACACGGAAGACGAGAAGGTCAGCATCGCGCAGCGTTACCTGCTGCCGAAGCAGAAGAAGAACAACGGGCTGAAGGAAGGCGAGATCGACGTCACCGAACAGGCGATCCGCGACATCATCCGCTACTACACGCGCGAAGCCGGTGTGCGTTCGCTCGAGCGGGAAGTGTCGAAGATCTGCCGCAAGGTCGTGAAGATGCTGCTGCTGAAGAAGGCATCGGGCGCGATCAAGGTCGATGGCGAGAACCTCGATACGTTCCTCGGCGTGCGTAAGTACGACTTCGGCCTCGCGGCGAAGGAAAACCAGGTCGGTCAGGTGACGGGCCTCGCGTGGACGGAAGTCGGCGGCGACCTGCTGACGATCGAAGCCGCGGTGATGCCGGGCAAGGGCAACGTGATCCGCACGGGTTCGCTCGGCGACGTGATGAAGGAGTCGGTCGAGGCTGCACGTTCGGTCGTGCGCTCGCGTTCGCGCCGTCTGGGCATCAAGGACGAAGCGTTCGAGAAGCAGGACATCCACATCCACGTGCCGGAAGGCGCGACGCCGAAGGACGGTCCGTCCGCCGGCGGTGCGATGACGACCGCGCTGGTGTCGGTGCTGACGGGTATCCCGGTGCGAGCCGATGTCGCGATGACGGGCGAAATCACGTTGCGTGGCGAAGTGCTGCCGATCGGCGGGCTGAAGGAAAAGCTGCTGGCCGCGCATCGCGGCGGCATCAAGCTCGTGCTGATTCCGGAAGAGAACGTGAAGGATCTCGCGGACATTCCGGACAACGTGAAGAACGCGATCGAGATCGTGCCGGTCCGCTGGATCGACAAGGTGCTGGAGCTCGCGCTCGAGCGTTCGCCGACTCCGCTGCCGCCGGAAGAAGAAGCGAAGGCAGCAGCGCCGGTCGGCGAGGCGGCGAAGGATGCCGGCTCGACGGAAGTCGTCAAGCACTGAGACCCTGAACGCCGTCCTTCCTGACGGTTGTTCACAAAACCCGCGGCGTGTCCGCGGGTTTTTTTATGCGTGGCGGAATCGCGAGCGAGGGCGGCAGAAAAAAATTCGCGTCCAGGCTTGGCAAAATGATCGGGGATGAATTAAACTTGCGGGCTCGCTGGTTGTTGATGCGGAAACGCAGATCGCAGCCGGAACGAATCGGGAACGGGTGCTTAGCTCAGCTGGTAGAGCGGCGCCCTTACAAGGCGTAGGTCGGGGGTTCGAACCCCTCAGCACCCACCAGTTTCTGATTCAGCCAGACCAAGGAGCGGTAGTTCAGTCGGTTAGAATACCGGCCTGTCACGCCGGGGGTCGCGGGTTCGAGTCCCGTCCGCTCCGCCAAACAAACGAAAGTGCCCGCCTCGTGCGGGCATTTTCGTTTGTGCTGTCCGGTTGTTGCGCCCGTTCTCGGGCGCGTGACTGCGGAGCGGAGGAAGCCGCCTGCGCGGCTTCCGGCGGGACTCGAAGGGCTGCGCCTGCAAGCGCAGCCGCGGCCTGCGGGATGTAGGCGAGTCCCGTCCGCTCCGCCAAACAAACGAAAGTGCCCGCCTCGTGCGGGCATTTTCGTTTGTGCTGTCCGTTGCGCCCGCTCGCTGCACGTCTGCTTTTCTCCCGTCCCACCCCGTATGTTGTAATATCGGTCGTTTTGTCCAATTTTCCCGTCACGCATGCTCGATTTCTTCCGTAATCACCAGCGCCTGATGATGGCGCTCCTGCTCCTGATCGTATTGCCGGGGCTGGGTTTCGTCGGGATCCAAGGCTTCCGCGGCTTCTTCGACGATAGTGCGAACGCCGCGGCGGTCAACGGGCACAAGATCACGCGGGTCGAATTCGACGGCGCGTTCCGCCAGCAGATCGACCAGGCGCGTCAGGCGCTCGGCGGGCAGTTCGACATCAAGATGTTCGATACGCCCGAGCATCGCAAGCAGGTGCTCGACGGTCTGATCCAGCAGCGCGTGCTGGCCGATGAAACGCAACGCCTGCACCTGACCGCGTCCGACAATGCGGTGCGCGATGCGCTGATGAGCGACCCGATGATCGCGTCGCTGAAGAAGCCCGATGGTTCGATCGACGTCGAGCGTTACGCGCAACTGCTGTCGTTCCAGGGGATGACGCCCGAGCAGTACCAGGAGCGCGTGCGCTACAGCCTCGCGCTGCAGCAGATTCCGGCCAGCATCGTGTCGAGCGCGTTCACGCCGAAGAGCCTCGCGCAACGCCTGTCCGAACTCGCCGCGCAGCAACGCGACGTGCAGGCGCTCGTGCTGAAGACGAGCGACTACGCATCGAAGGTCCAGCCGACCGACGCGCAGCTCGCCGCGTACTACGACGCGCACAAGCAGAGCTTCGCGACGCCCGAGACCGCGACGATCCAGTACCTCGTCTATTCGCCGGCCGCGGCGGCCGCAAGCGCGCAGCCGACCGATGCGGACATCAAGAAGTTCTACGACGACAACCCGACGCACTTCCGCACCGAAGCGCAGGTTCGCGTGAGCCACATCTTCATCGCCGCGGCGAGCAGCGCAAGCGCGGCCGACAAGGCGGCCGCGAAGGCGAAGGCCGAGCAACTGCTCGCCGACGTGAAGGCGCATCCGGACCAGTTCGCGCAGATCGCGCAGAAGAGCTCGCAGGACGCGCCGTCGGCCGCGAAGGGCGGCGACCTCGGCTTCATCACGCGCGGCTCGACGGCGGGCGGCAAGGCGTTCGATGATGCCGCGTTCGCACTCAAGCAGGGCGACGTGAGCGGTGTCGTGCAGTCGGATCTCGGCTTCCACGTGCTGAAGGCGACCGAAGTGAAGCCGGCGGCCGTCAAGCCGTTCGAGGAAGTGAAGGACCGGATCGCGACCGACCTGAAGCAGCAGTACGCATCGAAGGCGTTCACGGACAACGCGGAAGGCTTCACGTCGACCGTCTACGAAAAGGCGAAGACGCTGCAGCCGGCCGCGGACAAGTACAAGCTGACGATCCAGACGGCCACCGTCACGCCGACGCCGAATCCGCAACTGCCGCCGACGAGCCCGCTGAACAATCCGAAGTTCCTGGCCGCCGTGTTCGCGAACGACTCGGTGAAGAACCAGAACAACACGCAGGCGATCGACGTCGGCAACAACACGCTGATCTCGGCACGCGTGACCGACTACAAGCCGGCTGCCGTGCCTGCGCTCGATGCGATCAAGGACGTCGTGCGCCAGAAGGTCGTCGCCGAGCAGGCCGCGGCACTCGCGCAGAAGGACGGTGCGGCGAAGCTGGCCGAGCTGCAGAAGTCGAAGTCGACCGACGGGTTCGCGGCAGCGCAGAAGGTGTCGCGCACGCAATCGCAGGGCCTGACGCCGGCCGCGCTGAGCGCCGTCTACAAGGTCGATGCGAAGACGCTGCCGGCTTACGTCGGCGTCGATCTCGGCGCGGACGGCTACGCGATCTACCGCGTGAACGCGGTGATCCCGGGCACGGCCGTCGATCCGCAGCAACTGGCGGCCGCGCAGCAGCAGATGGCGCAGGTCGACGCGCAAAGCGAAGGCGAAGCGTATCTCGCCGCGCTGCGCGATCGCTCGAAGGTGAAGCTGTACGGGACGACGACCAGCCAGTCGCAGGACGGCGACAACTGAGCATCGTTTCGCACGCAACAACAAAAAGCCCCGCTTCGAGCGGGGCTTTTTGTTTTCCGGCGGGGGGTACGACGTCAGCCGCGCGGCTTGCCGAGCAGCGGCTTCAGTGCAGGCCACACGTTGTCGAGCAGAATGCCCTGCGCCTGCTGCGCGGGATGCATCTGGTCGGCCTGGAACATCTCGGGCTTGTTCTCGATGCCGGCCAGCAGGAACGGCACGAGCGGCACGCCGAGATCCTTCGACAGCCGCGTATAGACGGCGTGGAACTTCTGCGTGTAGTCGGGGCCGTAATTGGGCGGCACGTACATGCCGACCAGCACGACCTTCGCCTGTGCACGCCGTGCGCCTGCGATGATGTCGCGCAGGTTCTGCTCGGTCGTCGCGAGCGGCACGCCGCGCAACGCATCGTTCGAACCGAGCTCGACGACGACGATCGAAGGCTTGAGCCGCTGCAGCACCGCAGGCAGCCGCGCGCGGCCGCCGCTCGTGGTGTCGCCGCTGACGCTGGCGTTCGCGACGCTATAATCGATTCGCTCGTTCGTGAGCCGCTGCCGCAGTAATGCAACCCAGCCCGTGTCGCGCGGCAACCCGTATTCGGCCGACAGGCTGTCGCCGAGCACGACGATCACCGGCTGGCCCGATGTCGGGGCCGGCGCCGTCACGGCGCGTGCGGGCGCGCTTGCGGTCAGCAGGGTGCCCAGCAGCGCGGCGAGCGCCGCGCGTTTTTTCCAGCGAAATGTCGTGTCCATGTTCAAGATTACCGATCCGATCATCGAAGTCCATGACGTGTGCAAGCGGGTCGCCGACGCAACGGGCGAGCTGACGATCCTCGACGGCATCACGCTCGCCGTGCGGCCGGGTAGCAGCCTCGCGATCGTCGGCGCGTCGGGGTCGGGCAAGTCGACGCTGCTCGGCCTGCTTGCGGGGTTGGACAGCGCGACGAGCGGCGCGGTTCGCCTGCTCGGCCGCGCGCTCGATCAGCTCGACGAGGACGAGCGCGCCGCGCTGCGCAACGGTGCCGTCGGGTTCGTGTTCCAGTCGTTCCAGTTGATGCCGCACCTGACGGCGCTCGAAAACGTGATGCTGCCGCTCGAACTGCGGGGCGGCATCAGTGCGCGCGACGCGGCCGATCGCGCACGGGCGCTGCTCGTACAGGTCGGTCTGGGCGAACGCACCGCGCATTATCCGAAGCTGCTGTCGGGCGGCGAGCAGCAGCGCGTCGCGCTCGCGCGCGCGTTCGTCACGCGCCCGGCGATCCTGTTTGCCGACGAGCCGACCGGCAGCCTCGATGCGGCGACGGGGCACGCGGTCATCGACCTGATGTTCGAACTGAACCGCACGCACGGCGCAACGCTCGTGCTCGTCACGCACGATGTCGAACTTGCACGCCGCTGCGCGACGACGGTGACGCTCGACGCCGGGCACATCGTCGAGCCGCACGCAGCGCAGCGCGGCGCCTGAATTTTCCTGCCGGCCGCGCGGGTTGCAATGCGCGGCCGGCGTGCGCATGACGCGGTCGCGTCAGCGCTTGAGCGCCGCGCGGGCGCGTTCGATCAGCGCCGTGGTCGACGAGTCGTGCTTCGCGGGATCGACCGACTCGGCGGACAGGTCGGCTTCGACGACCTTGCCGAGAATCTTGCCGAGCTCGACACCCCACTGGTCGAACGGATTGATGTCCCACACCGTCGCCTGCACGAGCACCTTCTGCTCGTAAAGCGCGATCAGCGCGCCGAGGGTGCGCGGCGTCAGCGCATCGACGAGCAGCGTCGTCGTCGGGCGGTTGCCGGGAAACGTCAGGTGCGGCGCGAGCGCTTCCTTGCCGGGCCCGGCGACCTTGCGCGCTTCGTCGAGCGTGCGGCCGAGCATCAGCGCCTCGCTCTGTGCGAAGCAGTTCGCAAGCAGCTTCGGATGATGGCTCGCGAGCGGATGTTCGGGCGTCAGCACCGCGATGAAGTCGATCGGCACGATCGTCGGCCCCTGGTGCAGCATCTGGAAGAACGCGTGCTGACCGTTGGTGCCCGGCTCGCCCCACGTGACGGCCGACGTCGGGTAATCGACGAAGGTGCCGTCCAGGCGCGCGGATTTGCCGTTGCTCTCCATTTCGAGCTGCTGCAGGTACGACGGCAGGTAGTGCAGCGCTTCCGAATACGGTGCGACGAGGTAGCTCTGCGAGCCGAAGAAATTCCGGTACCAGATGCCGATCAGGCCGAGCAGCACCGGCAGGTTGCGCTCGAGCGGCGCTTCGCGGAAATGGCGGTCCATGTCGTTCGCGCCGGCCAGCAGTTCGTCGAACTGCTCGGGGCCGATCGCGATCATGATCGACAGGCCGACCGCCGACCACAGCGAATAGCGGCCGCCGACCCAGTCCCACATTTCGAACACGTTGTCCGCGGCGATGCCGAACTTCACGACTTCGGCCGTGTTCGCCGACACGCCGACGAAGTGCTTCGCGAGCGCGTCCTCGGGGCAGCCGCGCGCGACGAACCAGTCGCGCAGCGAGCGTGCGTTCGTCATCGTCTCGAGCGTCGTGAAGGTCTTCGACACGATGATCGCGAGCGTTTCCTCGGGATTGACCTGTTCGAGCACGCGCGCGAGATCGGCACCGTCGACGTTCGACACGAAGTGGGTCGAGATGTCAGGCGTCGCGACGTGGTGCAGCGCATGCACGACCATCTTCGGCCCGAGATCGGAGCCGCCGATGCCGATGTTGATCACGTGGCGGATGCGCTTGCCCGTGTAGCCCGTCCACGTGCCGCTGCGCACGGCGCGCGCGAAGGTCGCCATCTTCGCGCGCTCGGCGCTCACCTGCGCGTGGAACGGCGCTTGCGGGTCGGTCGCGCGCAACGCGGTGTGCAGCGCGGCGCGGCCTTCGGTCGGGTTGACGATCTCGCCCGCGAACATCGCGTCGCGGCGCGTTTCGACGCCCGCGTCGCGCGCGAGCTGCACGAGCAGACGCAGCGTTTCGTCGTTGATGCGGTTCTTCGAGAAGTCGGCCGCGAGACCGCCGCCCGGAATCGTGAAGCGTTCGGCGCGGGTCGGCGCGCGGTCGTTTTCCGGCGCGAACCAGTCGCGCAGCCGGGCGTGGCGGATCTGTTCGAAGTGGGATTGAAGGGCAGTCCAGGCGGGGAGCGAATTCAGCGTCATGGCGGTTCGAGTGAAGCGTGAATCGGGAGGAATGCCGCGCCGGCTCATCGGGATCGGCAGGCCAGCGGACGAGAGGGCCCGCCGTGCGGCGGGGCAGTCAGTATAGCGGCGTTACGCGTTGGCGCGCGGCGACGGATAAAAAAGGCGATTGATCAGCGTGCGCACCATCGGTGCGAGTTCGCCGGCCGTGAGCCCGGCCGGGCCGGTGCCGTGCGCGGTCAGCGTGTCGGCCGCGAGGCCGTGCAGGTAGACGCCCGCGAGCGCCGCTTCGTACGGTGTGACGCGCTGTGCGAGCAGCGCGCCGATCAGGCCGCCGAGCACGTCGCCGGTGCCACCGGTGGCGAGCGCCGCGTTGCCGGTCGGGTTGATCGTCACGCGGCCGTCGGGTGCCGCAATCACCGTGCCCGAGCCTTTCAGCACGACGATGGCTGCATGGCGCGCGGCGAGCGCCTGTGCCGCCGCGACGCGGTCGCGCTGCACCGTCGCCGTGTCGCTGCCGAGCAGCCGCGCGGCTTCGAGCGGGTGCGGGGTCAGCACGCAGGGATTGCCGCGGGCGCCGCGCGTGGCGACGGCGGCCGCGAGGTCCGCGTGCGTCGCGACGAGGTTCAGCGCGTCGGCATCGAGCAGCGTCGCGGCGTCGTGGGCGAGCACGTCGCGCACGAGCGTTGCCGCGGCCTCGCGCGTGCCGAGGCCGCAGCCGGCCGCGATCGCGGTCATCGCGCCGAGGTCGAGGCCGTCGGCCGGATGCAGCATCAGTTCGGGGAACGGCGGGTCGTACGGCGGCGCGCCGGCGCCGAGGAAGCCGACGTGCACCTTGCCGGCGCCCGCGAACAGCGCGGCGCGCGCGGCCAGGATCGGCGCCCCGCACATGCCGGTGTCGCCGCCGAGCACCGCGAGGCTGCCGAAGGTGCCCTTGTGGGACGCGAACGCGCGCGCGGGCAGCGCCGCGGCGAATCGCGCGGGCGTGTTCAGCACGATGGCCGGCGCGGCGGGCGGCGCGACGTCGAGCGACGCGACGTCGATCTCGCCGGCGAGGTCGCGGCCGTCGCCCGTGTAGAGGCCCGGCTTCGCGCCGATGAAGGTGAGCGTATGCGTGGCCGCGACGGCGACGCCTGCGCCGACGATCCGGCCCGTATCGCTGTCGAGCCCGCTCGGCACGTCGAGCGCGAGCACGCGGCCACCGCACCGTGCGTGCGCGGCGATGCGCGCGGCCTGTTCGGCGAATGCGCCGTCGAGCGCGCGGCCGAGACCGATGCCGAACAGCCCGTCGACGACCCACGCGTAGCCGTCCAGCGACGCGGGCGGCGTGGCCGACAGCGGGACGCCGGCTGCGCGAGCGAGGCCGAGCGCCCATTGTGCGTCGTCCGGCTTGACCGGCACCGGCATCCACGCCTGCGTCGCGATGCCGAGCTGCTGGAGCTGCGTGGCGGCAACCAGCGCGTCGCCGCCGTTGTTGCCGGGGCCGACCGCGAACCACACGGGGCGGTCGTCGCCGGCGACGCGCTCGGACAGCCAGCGCGCGGCGGCGGCACCCGCACGGCCCATCAGCGTATGCGGAGGCAGCGCCGCGGCCGCGTCGGCTTCGGCCGCGCGCAAGTCGGCGACGCGCAGCAGTGCGATTGGATCGGATTCGGGAAGCGGGCGGGTAGCGGTCATCGCGGGATCGTGGCGGCTGGCAAGGATGCCGCCACGGGACGGGCCCGCGGCGGTCAGGTCGTGAAGCGCCCGGCGCGCAGTGCGGCGAGCGTATCGGCGGGCCAGTGCTGCACGTCGCCGCCGAGGTAGTCGGTCACCACTTTAGCAGACCCGCACGCGAGCCCCCAGCCGGTCGGGCCGTGTCCGAAATTGACGAACACGCGCGGATGCGGGGTCGGACCCACGACGGGCAGGCCGTCCGGCGACAGCAGTTGCGTGCCCTGCCACGACAGCGCGGCCGAGATCCTGGCGGCGCCGGGCACCCAGTCGTGGACGGCCTGGCCGAGCAGCGCGAGCGCGGCCTCGGACAGCGGCTCGGCAAGCGGCTTTGCGGTGTCGGTCAGGCTCTGCAGCACGGCGCCGCCGCCGATGCGCAGCCGCTGGTGGGTGCGTGTGATCGAGATGCGCTTGATCGAATCGACGACGCTCAGGTGCGGCGCGTGTTCTTCGTACGCGACCGGCGCAGTGAGCGTATGGACCCGCACCGGGTGCAGCGGCAGGCGCCAGCCGAGCCGTTCGAGCAGCGGCAGGCTGCCGGCGCCGGCGGCGACCACGATCGCGTCGGCGGAAATCACGTCGACCTCGTGCGCCTTCGCCGCGTTCCGGTGGCCGGACGGTACGAGTTCGACCGCGGCGCGGCCGGTATCGACGCGGATCGCGGCGACGTCCGCGCCGAAGCGGAACTGCACGCCGTGCTCGTCGAGCGTCTGCTTGACCAGTTTCGCGAACAGCGGGCAGTTCCCGGTGCGCTCGGTCTCGAGCAGCACGCCGCCGGCGAAGCCGGGCTCGGCCGGCACCGACGGTTCGAGCGCCGCGCATTCGTCGGCGCTCAGCGTGCGGTACGGCTGGTCGAGCGTGCGCAGCAGGTCGAGCGCGGGCTGCATCGCTTCCCAGTCGCGCGGATCGCGCACGACGTGCAGGATGCCGGGCTTCTGTTCGAATTCGAGTTCGAGACGCGCCTCGATGTCGGCGAGCGTGTCGCGCGACGCGTCGATCAGCGGTTGCAGCCGCGCGTACTGCGCGGCGAACGCATCGGGCTCGCGCAGCGCGCCAAGCTGCTTGACGAAGCGGCGCACGCCGCCGTTGAAGCCCGGCTTGTAGACGATGCCGCTGTCGCGCGGCTGGCGCTGGCGCATGAAGGTCGGGCCGAACCAGACGTCGAGCGGGCTCGGCAGCAGCGCGCCGCCGTCGCCGTAGGTCGCTCCCTGTGCGACGGTCGCGTGGCGTTCGACCACGCACACGCGATGGCCGGCCGCGCGCAACTGGTAGGCGGTGGCGACGCCGCTGATTCCGCCGCCGATGACGATGACATCCATGGATTGCTTCGATGACGGGCGGCGCGCACGCCGCCCGGTGAGGATTCGCTGAGGGCCCCGGCCCGGTGAACCCGGAATGATAGCGCCAAAATCGCGGGAACCGGCGCTGCGCGAGCAGGCGCCGTACGGCCGCGCGGAGGCCGCCGCCTGCCGCACCCGGGCGGGCCGGCCCGGCGGGCGGCCGTGCACGGTGCGCGCCGCGGCACCGTCGCGGTGCATGCGGGCTGCCGAACGGCCGGTTTGGGGCGGCCGACTTCCGGGTATAATTACGGCCTTCCTTTCGCCCCACGTCGCCACCTCGCGCGACTCATCGACGTCAGTCCAGCCCATGGCTCACTTCTCGTGTTTTCCCGGCGCTTCGGCCCTTTCCGATTTCCGTCAAACCCGTCTGCTCGACACGCTCAGGCAAATCGACGCCAACATCGTCGCGGTGCGCGGCCAGTTCCTGCACTTCGTCAATGCGGCCGAGCCGCTGTCGGCCGACGACAGCGCGCGCATCGATGCGCTGATGCACTACGGCGCGCCGTTCGAGCCGGCGGCCGAGAAGGGCGCGGCCGAGACCTTCGTCGTGCTGCCGCGCTTCGGCACGGTCTCGCCGTGGGCGAGCAAGGCGACCGACATCGCGCAGCACTGCGGCCTCACGCAGGTGCGCCGCATCGAGCGCGGCGTCGAATTCACGGTCACGCTGAAGTCGGGCCTGCTCGGCGGCAAGAAGGCGCTGTCCGACGACGCGCGTGCGGCAGTCGCCGCTGCGCTGCATGACCGGATGACCGAAAGCGTGGTCGCCGCGCGCGACGACGCGAAGCACCTGTTCGACGAACTGCCGGCCAAGCCGCTCGCGAGCGTCGACGTGCTGGGCGTCGGCCGCGGCGCGCTCGAGCGCGCGAACGTCGAGCTGGGCCTCGCGCTCGCCGACGACGAGATCGACTATCTGGTCGATGCGTTCCGCAAGCTCGAACGCAATCCGACCGACGTCGAATTGATGATGTTCGCGCAGGCGAACAGCGAGCACTGCCGCCACAAGATCTTCAACGCGCAGTGGACGATCGACGGCGAAGCGCAGGACATGTCGCTGTTCGCGATGATCCGCAACACCGAGAAGCTGAATCCGCAGGGCACGATCGTCGCGTATTCCGACAACTCGTCGATCATGATGGGCGCCGAAGCCGAGCGCTGGTTCCCGCGCAACGCGGGCGCGGCCGGCGAGCCGGGCGAGCGATATGGCCGCCACACCGAACTCACGCACACGCTGATGAAGGTCGAGACGCACAACCACCCGACGGCGATCTCGCCGTTCCCGGGTGCGGCGACCGGCGCGGGCGGCGAGATCCGCGACGAAGGCGCGACGGGCCGCGGCGCGCGTCCGAAGGCCGGCCTCACGGGCTTCACCGTGTCGAACCTCGACCTGCCCGATGCACGTCAGTCGTGGGAAAACGCACGCGACGCGGCGCAGCCGGTCGGCGAGCGCAACCCGAACGATGCGCACGGCCCGTACGGCCGCCCGGACCGCATCGCGTCGCCGCTGCAGATCATGATCGACGGCCCGCTCGGCGGCGCCGCGTTCAACAACGAATTCGGCCGCCCGAACCTCGGCGGCTACTTCCGCGTATACGAGCAGAACGTCGGCGGCCAGGTGCGCGGCTATCACAAGCCGATCATGATCGCGGGCGGCCTCGGCAACATCGCGGATCAACACACGCACAAGCATGACGTGCCGGCCGGCTCGCTGCTGATCCAGATCGGCGGCCCCGGCATGCGGATCGGCATGGGCGGCGGTGCGGCGAGCTCGATGGCGACCGGCGCGAACACGGCCGAGCTCGATTTCGACTCGGTGCAGCGCGGCAACCCCGAAATCGAGCGTCGCGCGCAGGAAGTGATCAACGGCTGCTGGCAGCTCGGCGCGGAAAACCCGATCCTGAGCATCCACGACGTCGGTGCGGGCGGCCTGTCGAACGCGTTCCCCGAAATCGTCGACGGCGCGGGCAAGGGCGCACGCTTCGAACTGCGCAAGGTCGCGCTCGAGGAATCGGGCCTGTCGCCGCGCGAGATCTGGTCGAACGAGGCGCAGGAGCGCTATGTGCTCGCGATTGCGCCGGCCGACCTGCCGCGCTTCGAGGCGATCTGCGCGCGTGAGCGCTGCCCGTTCGCGGTGGTCGGTGTTGCAACCGACGAGCGCCAGCTGCAACTCGTCGACGCCGAAGCGACCGGTGCCGACGAATATCCGGTCGACATGCCGATGGAAGTGCTGCTCGGCAAGCCGCCGCGCATGCACCGCGACGTCACGCGCGTGGCGACCGAGCGCGCGCCGGTCGACGTGACGGGCATCGCGCTGTCGGAAGTCGCGGTCGACGTGCTGAAGCACCCGACGGTCGGCAGCAAGTCGTTCCTGATCACGATCGGCGACCGTTCGGTCGGCGGCACGTCGGTGCGCGACCAGATGGTCGGCCCGTGGCAGGTGCCGGTGGCCGACTGCGCGGTTACCGCGCTCGACTATGCGGGCTTCAAGGGCGAAGCGATGACGATGGCCGAGCGCACGCCGCTCGCGGTGATCGACGCGCCGGCATCGGGCCGCATGGCCGTCGGCGAAGCGATCACGAACATCGCGAGCGCGCCTATCGCGTCGCTCGACAAGCTGAAGCTGTCGGCGAACTGGATGGCCGCGTGCGGCACGGCCGGCGAGGACGCCGCGCTGTTCGACACGGTCAAGGCGATCGGCATGGAGCTGTGCCCGGCGCTCGGGATCGGCATCCCGGTCGGCAAGGACTCGCTGTCGATGAAGACGAAGTGGGACGAGCAGGGCGTCGCGAAGGAAGTGGTCTCGCCGGTGTCGCTGATCATCTCCGCGTTCGCACCGGTCGAGGACGTGCGGCTCCATCTGACGCCGCAACTGCGCCGCGTCGCCGACGCGGGCGACAGCGTGCTGATCGCGATCGATCTCGGCCGCGGCAAGAACCGGATGGGCGGCAGCATCTTCGCGCAGGTCACGCAGCAGGTCGGCGACACGACGCCGGACGTCGACGATGCGGAAGACCTGAAGCGCTTCTTCAATGCGATCCAGTCGCTCAATGCGCAGGGCAAGCTGCTTGCGTACCACGACCGCTCGGACGGCGGCCTGTGGGCGACGGTGTGCGAAATGGCGTTCGCGGGCCACGCGGGCGTGTCGCTGAACGTCGACATGCTGACGCTCGACCCGCATCACGAATCCGACTATGGCGACGCGAAGGACTGGGCGAAGCAGACGAGCGGCCGCCGCGACGATCGAACGCTGCGCGCGCTGTTCTCCGAGGAGCTCGGCGCTGTCGTGCAGGTGCGCACGGCCGACCGCGACGCGGTGCTCGGCGCGCTGCGCGAATTCGGTCTGTCGACGTGCTCGCACGTGATCGGCTCGGTCAACGACCGCGACGTGATCGAGGTGTACCGCGACGCGAAGAAGATCTTCGACGCGCCGCGCACCGAACTCCATCGCGCATGGGGCGAAGTGAGCTGGCGCATTGCGCGCCTGCGCGACAACCCCGCGTGCGCGGATGCCGAATACGACGCGCTGCTCGACGCGGCCGATCCGGGCATCTCGCCGGTGCTGAGCTTCGATCCGGCCGACGACATCGCCGCGCCGTTCATCGCGACCGGCGCGCGGCCGCGCGTCGCGATCCTGCGCGAGCAGGGCGTGAACTCGCATCTGGAAACGGCCTACGCATTCGACCGCGCGGGCTTCGACGCGCACGACGTGCACATGAGCGACCTGCTCGCGGGCCGCGCGACGCTGGCCGATTTCGCGGGTGCGGTCGCGTGCGGCGGCTTCTCGTACGGCGACGTGCTCGGTGCGGGCGAAGGCTGGGCGAAGACGATCCGTTTCAACGCGAACCTGGCCGACATGTTCTCGGCGTTCTTCGCGCGTCCGGACACGTTCGCGCTCGGCATCTGCAACGGCTGCCAGATGCTGTCGAGCCTCGCGTCGATGATCCCGGGCGCGGAGGCGTGGCCGAAGTTCACGCGCAACAAGTCCGAGCAGTTCGAGGCACGCTTCTCGTTCGTCGAAGTGGAGAAGTCGCCGTCGATCTTCTTTGCTGGGATGGAAGGCTCGCGGATTCCGGTCGCGGTCGCGCACGGCGAAGGTTATGCGGACTTCTCGCAGCAGGGCGACATCGACCGCGTTGCAGTCGCGATGCGTTTCGTCGATCACCGCGGCGAAGCCACCGAGCGCTATCCGTTCAACCCGAACGGCTCGCCGGCCGGCATCACGTCGGTGACGACGGCCGACGGCCGCTTCTCGGTGCTGATGCCGCACATGGAGCGTGTGCACCGTACGGTCACGATGAGCTGGCACCCGGAAGGCTGGGGTGAAGCGAGCCCGTGGATGCGCGTGTTCCGCAACGCGCGCCGCTGGATCGGCTGATCCGGATGAGGTTCGACCCGAACGCGCCGGTCGAGGTCGTCACGCTGCGCGACGAGCGCGCGAGCGAGGCCGGCGCGATCGGCCGCGTGATCGTCGCGGCGTTCGCGGGCGAACCGCAGGGCGGGCAGTTCGAGCGGCGAATCGTCGACGCGCTGCGCGCGGACGGCGCGTTGAGCGTGTCGCTCGTCGCGGAGCGCGACGGCCGCATCATCGGCCACGTCGCGTTTTCGCCGGTCTCGATCGGCGGCGAGCCGACGGATCGACAGCAATGGTACGGGCTTGCGCCGCTCGCGGTGCTGCCCGACTGCCAGCGGCAGAGCATCGGCGCCGGGCTCGTGCGCGCGGGGCTGGACGCGTTGCGCCGGCTCGGCGCGCGCGGCTGCGTCGTGCTCGGCGATCCCGCGTACTACGCGCGCTTCGGGTTCGAGCCGTCCGGCGACATCGTGTTTCCCGACGTGCCGTCCGAGTATTTTCTCGCGCTGTCGTTCGACGCATCGGCGCCGCTGCCGTCGGGCGAAGTTCGCTATCACGACGTGTTCTATCCCGCGTAGCGAACGCTGCGGCGCGGGTGGTGTCCGGCACAGAGAATGCCGCTCCCTGGAGCGGCATTTTTTATCGCGCGTCGACCGGCTGCGAAAGCCTCACGATGCATGCGCTCCGGCGCGCCAAATGAAAAAGCCGCTCCGAAGAGCGGCTTTCCGATGCACGGGCGACGGGCGCCTGCGTTACTGGATCTTTGCCTGCTGGCGCAGACCTTCCTCGAACGCCTGCAGCTTCTGCTGCACGAGCTGTTGCGCGATCTGCGCCTTCACCTGGTCGAACGGCGGCGGCGCGATGTCGCGGATGTCGTCGACGCGGATGATGTGCCAGCCGAACTGCGTCTTCACCGGCGCGTCGGTCATCTGGCCTTTCTGCAGCTTCTGCGCGGCCGCCGAGAATTCCGGCACGTACGCCTTCGGGTCGGACCAGTCGAGATCGCCGCCGTTCTTGCCCGAACCAGGATCCTTCGAGTATTGCTTCGCGAGATCCTCGAACTTCGCGCCGGCCTTGATCTTCGCGATCAGGTCCTTGGCCTGCTGCTCGTTGTCGACGAGGATGTGGTGCAGGTGATATTCGCGGTTGCCGCCGGCGCCCTTGACGAGTTCGTCGTAGCGCGCCTTCACTTCGGCGTCGGTCGGCTGGTTCTTCTTCAGGAAGCTCTCGATCATCGAACGCAGCACGACGGTCTGCTGCGCGACGGCGACCTGCGCCTTCACGTCCGGACGGTTCGGGATGCCTTCGCGGATTGCTTCCTGCATCAGGATTTCGCGGTTCACGAGTTCCTGGCGCACGGCCTGCTGCAGTTGCGGGCTGTCGGTCTGGCCTTGCTGGACGAGCTGCGCGACCATCGCGTCGGCGCGCGACTTCGGAATCGGCGTGCCGTTGACGACGGCGATGTTCTGGGCAAATGCCGGTGCCGCTGCGAATGCAGCCGCCGCGACCCACAGGCGAGGGGATTTCAGGATCATCGGGAATTCCTAATGAGACTAGATTGAAGATTCGTTGAATTCTTCGGGCGTGTAAGCCACGATCGCGAGCGCGTGAATGCCGCGCTGCATCGCATCAGCGAGCGCATCATACACCAGCCGGTGCCGCGCGACGCGCGGCTTGCCCGCGAATGCGGCCGACACGATCGTGACCGTGTAGTGGCCGCCCGAGGCCGCGCCGGCGTGGCCCGCGTGCTGCGCGCTGTCGTCGCGCACGGCGAGCGACACGGGTGCGAGCGACGCGGTGAGGCGCGCCTCGATCAGCGCGATGCGTTCGTCGGGCGACGCGTGGAGAAAGGCGTCCGTCATGTCATTCGTCCTTCAGGTATTTCGTGAGCCAGAGGCTCTGCAGGATGATGAACACGACCATCGCGCCCGTCGTGCCGAACAGCTTGAAGTTCACCCATTGCGATTCGGTGAAATTGTGCACCACGTACAGGTTCGCGACGCCGAGCACCGCGAAGAACAGCGCCCACGCGACGTTCAGCTTGTCCCACACGGGGTGCGGCAGCGTGAGTTGCTTGCCCATCATCTTCTCGATCAGGTTGTTGCCGAACGCATAGCGCGCGGCAAGCAGCCCGACCGCAAACAGCCAGTACAGCACAGTCGGTTTCCATTGAATGAATTTCTCGTCATGCAGCACGAGGGTGGCGCCGCCGAAGACGACGATCACGCCGAGGCTGACCCACAGCATCGTGTCGACCTTCCGGTGCCGGAAGGCGACCCACGCGACCTGGGCCAGCGTCGCGACGATCGCGACGGCGGTGGCGGTGAAGATGCCCCAGACCTTGAAGGCGACAAAAAACAGGATGATCGGAAACAGATCGAACAGGAATTTCATGGCGCTCGCAGCTGCGTGAAACGCCGCGTGCGCGGCCTTTCACCGTTGTAGGGACCCGCCAGGCACCGCCGTCGCGGATCGGGGCGGCCAGCCCGAGAGCAAGCCGCCCGGCGAAGGTTGCCCCCAAAGGGCCGTCTCGCCGATCCGCCCGGCGCCGCTCATTCGTTTTCGGGTCGGGACTCGAAGTTTAACGCAGCCGAATTGATGCAGTACCGCAAACCGGTCTTGTCGCGCGGGCCGTCCTCGAAGACGTGCCCGAGATGCGCGCCGCAATGGTTGCAGCGGACCTCGACGCGCACCATGCCGTGCGAGTAGTCGACCTTCTCGTCGATCACCTCGCCGTTGAGCGGCTTGAAGTAGCTGGGCCAGCCGCAGCCCGAATGGAACTTGGAACCGGATTCGAACAGCGGCGTGCTGCAGACGACGCATTTGTAGATGCCGGCGTCCTCGGTGTCGGTGTATTCGCCGGTGAAGGCGCGCTCGGTCGCCGCATGCTGCGTGACCTCGTACTGCATCGGCGTGAGCCGGCGGCGCAGCTCGGCGTCGTCCTTCTCGTACGGGAAGGTTTTGTCGTCGGAATCGTGGGACATGTGGGGTTCTCCTGATCGGTCGTTCGATACGCGCGGGTTGGGGGCTTCAGGACGAGCAGCTCACTTCGAGCGACCCGGCCCAGTCGGGCGGCAACGCGGCGTATGTTTCATGCTCCGGTTGTTCGTCGAACGGCCGGCGCAGGATCCGCGCGAGCCGCTCGATCTCCGAAAAATCCTTTTCCTTCGCGCGCCGGATCGCGACTTCGGCCAGATGGTTGCGCAATACGTACTTCGGGTTCACGCGGTTCATCGCGGCCGCACGTGTCGCGTCGTCGCGCGTTTCCTCCGACAGCCGCGCGCGGTAGAGGTTCGCCCACGCGTCGAACGCGTCGCGGTCGATGAACAGGTCGCGCACGGGCGCGTCGCGGCTCGCGTCGTGCTTCGACAGTTGCGCGAGCCGGCGGAACGTCAGCGTGAAATCCGCATGGCTCGCATGCATCGTCTCGAGCAGTTTGTTCGCGAGTTCGGCGTCGTTCTCGCGTTCGAGCTCGAGGCCGAGCTTCGCGCGCATCGCGCGTTCGAGCGCGGGGCCGAAGCGTTCCGGAAATTTCGCGAGCACCGCCTGCGCGTCGTCCACCGCGCGCTCGGCGCGCGCATCGTCATCGGCGATGCCGTGCTGCAGCCCGATCAGCGGCAGCAGCGCCTGCGCGAGGCAATAGCAGTTCCAGTGCGCGATGCGCGGCTGCATCCGGTATGCGTAGCGGCCGCTGTTATCGGAGTGGTTGCAGATGTGGTTCGCGTCGAACGCGTCGACGAAGCCGAACGGGCCGTAGTCGATCGTCACGCCGAGGATCGACATGTTGTCGGTGTTCATCACGCCGTGGCAGAAGCCGACGGCCTGCCACTGCGCGACGAGGTCGGCCGTGCGCAGCGTCGCGGCTTCGAGCAGCGCGAGGTACGGATCGTCCGCGTCGCGGCAATCCGGATAGAAGCGGTCGATCACGTGATCGGCGAGCTGGCGCAGCAGGTCGGGGCGATCGTTCGAGAAGAAGTGCTCGAAGTGGCCGAAGCGCACGAAGCTTTCCGACACACGCGTGACGACGGCCGACGTCTCGATCTCCTCGCGGACCACCGGCTGGTCGGAGCCGATCACCGTCAGCGCGCGCGTGGTCGGGATGCCGAGGTGATGCATCGCTTCCGAGCACAGGAATTCGCGGATCGACGAGCGTAGCACCGCGCGGCCGTCGCCCATCCGCGAGTACGGTGTGCGGCCGCTGCCTTTCAGTTGCAGCTCGTAGCGGCGGCCATCGGTGCCGGTGCGCTCGCCGATCGTCAGCGCGCGGCCGTCGCCGAGCTGGCCGGCCCACACGCCGAACTGGTGGCCGGAATACACCGATGCGTACGGCATCGCGGTTGCGGGCCAGTCGCGCGTCGGGTTGCCGGCGAACAGTTCGGCGAAGCCGGGCTGCGCGGCGAGCGACGCCGGCAGGTCGAGCAGTTGCGCGACTTCGTCGGAAAAGCCGACGACGTACGGCGCGGCAAGCGGCGCGGCCGGCAGCCGCGTATGAAACGCGTCGCCGAGCTGGACGAACGCGCCTTCGGCGGGTGCTCCGAGCGTGGCGGCGAGGTCGGGAAGGGTGTCAGCCGCATCGGCTGCGCTTCGGGAAAACGACATGTTGAGCGCCTCTGGGTAAGCCGATATTGTAAGGCGGCGCCGCGCCGCCCGCATGGCGGCCCGCGCACCGTGCGCCGCGCCCGTCCGGGCCGCTGACGGGCGCACGCCGGTTCGAGGCTGGTCACCGATTCGCGTCCTTCAGGGAGAACAAGACGATGGGTAAGCCGTTGCTGGGCCAGATGATGGACATGCCGTTGCTGGTGTCCTCGCTGATCGCGCATGCCGCGCGTCACGCGGGCGACACGGAGATCGTGTCGAAGCGCATCGAGGGCGATGTGCATCGTTACACGTACCGCGATTGCGAACGCCGCGCGAAGCGGCTCGCGCAGGCGCTCGCACGGCTCGGCGTAGAAGCCGGCGACCGCGTCGGCACGCTGGCGTGGAACGGCTACCGGCATCTCGAGGCGTATTACGGGATCGGCGGGATGGGCGCCGTATGCCACACGATCAACCCGCGCCTCTTCCCCGAGCAGATCGCGTACATCGTCAATCACGCGGAAGACCGCTACGTCCTGTTCGACATCAATTTCGCGCCGCTCGTCGACGCGATCGCGCCGCAATGCCCGCACGTGAAGGGCTGGGTCGCGATGACGGACGCCGCGCACCTGCCGTCCTGCGCGACGCCGTTGCTCTGCTACGAAACGCTCGTCGAAGCGGAGGACGGCCGCTACGACTGGCCGCGCCTCGACGAGCAGCAGGCGTCGGGGCTCTGCTACACGTCGGGCACGACCGGCAATCCGAAAGGCGTGCTGTATTCGCACCGCTCGACGGTGCTGCACGCGTACGGCGCCGCGCTGCCCGACGCGATGAACCTGTCCGCGATGGATGCGGTGCTGCCCGTCGTGCCGATGTTCCACGTCAACGCGTGGGGGCTGCCGTACGCGGTGCCGCTCACCGGCGGGAAGCTGGTGCTGCCCGGCAAGGATCTCGACGGGAAATCGCTGTACGAGCTGATGGAGGCCGAGCGCGTGACGTTTTCCGCGGGCGTGCCGACCGTGTGGCTCGGTCTGCTCAACTACATGCGCGAAGCCGGCGTGCGCTTTTCGACGCTGAACCGCACGGTGATCGGCGGCTCCGCGTGCCCGCCCGCGATGCTGCGTACGTTCGAGGACGACTACGGCGTGCGCGTGATTCATGCGTGGGGGATGACCGAACTGTCGCCGCTCGGCACGCTCGCGAAGCTCAACTGGGCGCAGTCGCAGCGTCCGCTCGACGCGCAGCGCAGGCTGCTCGAGAAACAGGGGCGCGTGATCTGCGGCGTGGACATGCGCATCGTCGGCGAGGACGGCCATGAATTGCCGTGGGACGGCGTCGCGTTCGGCGAACTGCAGGTGCGCGGGCCGTGGGTGATCGATCACTACTTCCGCGGCGACACGTCGCCGCTGTCGGACGGCTGGTTCCCGACCGGCGACGTCGCGACGATCGACCCCGACGGCTTCCTGCAGATCACCGACCGCAGCAAGGACGTGATCAAGTCGGGCGGCGAGTGGATCAGCTCGATCGACATCGAGAACGTCGCGATCGCTCACCCGGGCGTGGCCGAAGCCGCATGCATTGCATGCGCGCACCCGAAATGGACCGAGCGTCCGCTGCTCGTCGTGGTGCCCCGCGAAGGCGCGAACCTGAGCCGCGACGCGCTGCTCGCGTTCTATGAAGGCAAGGTCGCGAAATGGTGGATCCCCGACGACGTCGTGTTCGTCGAATCGCTGCCGCACACGGCGACCGGCAAGCTGCAGAAGCTGAAGCTGCGCGAGACCTTCCGCGACTACGTGTTGCCGACGGCGGTGTGCGAGCCATAAGGAGCCGCAAGGCGCCATAAGGCCAGGCAGGCCCGGGCCGGCGACGGCCCGCGATCCGGTCGCCCGATCCGCCCCCACGATCGGGATACAAATTCAAATTGAACGACCGTGCTTTTTCGTTGTATGCTGCCTCCGTTCGATCCGGACATGCGGCCGTTCGACCGCGCACAATGAAGCGCAGCCACCCCGGCGCGCGATGCATGGAGGCAGGCAGATGGCAGTGGATTACTCGACTCGCGACGGCGTGGCCGTCCTCACGCTCAACAATCCGCCCGTCAACGGGCTCGGCCTGTCGACCCGCCAGGGCGTCATGGACGCGCTCGATCGCGCCGCGCAGGACCCGTCGGTCACGGCCATCGTGCTGACCGGCGCGGGGCGCGCATTCTCGGGCGGTGCCGACATCACCGAATTCAATACGCCGAAGGCGCTGCAGGAGCCGACGCTGCACACCGTGATCCGTGCGGTGGAGGCGAGCGGGAAGCCTGTCGTCGCGGCGCTGCACAGCGTTGTGATGGGCGGCGGCCTCGAGCTCGCGCTCGGCGCGCACTATCGCGTCGCGGCGCCCGGCGCGCAGGTCGCGCTGCCCGAAGTGAAGCTCGGCCTGCTGCCGGGCGCGGGCGGCACGCAGCGCCTGCCGCGCGCGGTCGGGCTCGAAACCGCGCTGAACATGATCGTGTCGGGCGCGCCCGTGCCGTCCGAGCAGCTCGCGAAGAGCGGGCTGTTCGACGAGATGGCCGACGGCGACCTGCTCGACGCGGCCGTCGCGTTCGCGCGCAAGGTCGGTGCGCAGAAGGGGCCGCATCCGCGCGTGCGCGATCGCAAGATCGTCCACGAGAACGCCGCGGGTTTCATCCAGTTCGCGCGCAATTCCGCGCGGGCCGCCGCGCCGAACTTCCCCGCGCCGCACAAGTGCATCGACGCGATCGAGGCCGGCGTGCTGAACGGCTTCGACAAGGGCAGCATCGCCGAGCGCGAGGGTTTCGTCGCGCTGATGATGACGCCGGAAAGTCGCGCGCTGCGCCATGCGTTCTTCGGCGAGCGTGCGGCGAGCAAGATTCCCGACGTGCCGGCCGATACGCCGCTGCGCGAGATCCGCCGCGTCGGCGTGATCGGCGCGGGCACGATGGGTGGCGGGATCGCGATGAACTTCGTCAACGCGGGCCTGCCCGTCACGCTGCTCGAGACGAAGCAGGACGCGCTCGAGCGCGGCGTCGCGACGATCCGCAAGAACTACGACGCGCAGGTGAAGAAGGGCAAGCTCGCGCAGGAGAAGCTCGACGCGCGCATGGCGCTGATCACGCCGACGCTGTCCTACGACGACCTGAAGGATGCCGACCTGATCGTCGAGGCCGTGTTCGAGGAACTCGGCGTGAAGGAGCAGGTGTTCAGGAAGCTCGACGAAGTTGCGAAGCCGGGCGCGATCCTCGCGTCGAACACGTCGACGCTCGACGTCGACAGGATCGCGGCGTTCACGAAGCGTCCGCAGGACGTCGTCGGCATGCACTTCTTCAGCCCGGCGAACGTGATGAAGCTGCTCGAGGTCGTGCGCGGCGCGCGGACCGCGAAGGACGTGCTCGCGACCGTGATGGCCGTCGCGAAGAAGATCCGCAAGACGGCGGTCGTGTCGGGCGTGTGCGACGGCTTCATCGGCAACCGGATGATCGAGCAGTACATCCGCCAGGCGCTCTTCATGCTCGAGGAAGGCGCGCTGCCCGCGCAGGTCGATCGTGCGATCGAGAAGTTCGGTTTCGCGATGGGGCCGTTCCGGATGAGCGACCTCGCCGGCAACGACATCGGCTGGGCGATCCGCAAGCGTCGCTACGTCGAGAAGCCGGATCTGCAGTACTCGAAGATCGCCGACCGCCTGTGCGAGCAGGGCCGCTTCGGTCAGAAGACGGGCGCCGGCTGGTACGACTACGTGCCGGGCGATCGCAAGGCGAAGCCGTCGTCGCTGGTCGACGAGATGGTCGTCGCGTATTCGAGGGAGCGCGGCGTCGAGCGGCGCAAGATCGGCGACGACGAGATCGTCGAGCGGCTGGTGTTCGCGCTCGTCAACGAAGGCGCGAAGATCCTCGAAGAGAAGATCGCATCGAAGGCGTCCGACATCGACATGGTCTACCTGACCGGCTATGGCTTCCCGCTGTGGCGCGGCGGCCCGATGCTGTACGCGGACATGGTCGGCCTCTACAACGTCGAGCGCGCGATTCGCCGCTACGCGGCCGCGCCGAACGGCGACGCGTGGCAGCTCGCGCCGTCGATCGTGGCGCTCGCGAAGGCCGGCCGCGGGTTCAACGGCTGACGATATCGCGCGGCGGCGCGACCGATTTCCGCAGGAGAAACGCAATGAAACGCACCGACGACGTACTGCTCGTGATCGACGTGCAATACGACTTCATGCCGGGCGGCGCGCTCGCGGTGCCGGACGGCGACGCGGTCGTGCCGGTGATCAACGCGCTCGCGCGACGCTTCGACCAGGTCGTGCTGACACAGGACTGGCACCCGCGCGAGCACGTGTCGTTCGCGGCGAACCACCCGGGCGCGAGCCGTTCTCGACGCTCGCGCTGCCGTACGGCGAGCAGGTGCTGTGGCCCGTGCACTGCGTGCAGGACACCGACGGCGCGGCGCTGCATCGCGACCTCGACATCCCGCAGGCACGGCTCGTGATCCGCAAGGGCGGCGACGCGCAGATCGACAGCTATTCCGCGTTCGTCGAGGCCGACCGCACGACCCGCACGGGGCTCGCGGGCTATCTGCGCGAACTCGGCGCGAAGCGCGTGTGGTGCTGCGGGCTCGCGACCGACTATTGCGTCGCGTGGTCGGCGCTCGATGCGCGCGCGGCCGGTTTCGAAGCCGCGGTGATCAACGATGCGTGCCGCGCGATCGACCTGAACGGGTCGCTCGCGCACGCATGGCAGCAGATGCAGGCAGCGGGAGTCGCACATGTGACGTCCGCGGGCGCTCGCCCGGCGGCGTAGCGCATTCCCCATCCGAATCAGGACATGAAGCAGGACCGAAGGAGACTCGCATGACCGAAGCCGTAATCGTATCGACCGCACGCACGCCGCTCGCGAAATCCTGGCGCGGCGCCTTCAACATGACGCACGGCGCGACGCTCGGCGGCCACGTGGTCGCGGCCGCGCTCGAACGCGCGAAGCTCGATCCCGCGCGCGTCGAGGACGTGATCATGGGCTGCGCGAACCCCGAAGGCGCGACCGGCGCGAACATCGCGCGGCAGATCGCGCTGCGCGCGGGGCTGCCGGTGACCGTGCCGGGGATGACGGTGAACCGTTTCTGCTCGTCGGGGCTGCAGACCATCGCGCTGGCCGCGCAGCGGATCATCGCGGGCGAAGGCGACGTGTATGTCGCGGGCGGCGTCGAATCGATCTCTTGCGTGCAGAACGAGATGAACCGGCACATGGTCCAGGAGGGCTGGCTGGTCGAGCACAAGCCCGAGATCTACTGGAACATGCTGCAGACGGCCGAGAACGTCGCGAAGCGCTACGGAATCTCGAAGGAGCGGCAGGACGAGTACGGCGTGCAGTCGCAACTGCGGGCCGCGGCCGCCCAGGAAGCCGGTCTCTTCCGCGACGAGATCGTGCCGATCACCGTGCTTGCGGGTATCGCCGACAAGGCGACGGGCCGCCTGTTCACGAAGGAAGTGACCGTATCGGCCGACGAAGGCATCCGTCCCGACACGACGCTCGAAGGCGTGTCGAAGATCCGTTCGGCCGTGCCGGGCGGCGTGATCACCGCCGGCAACGCGAGCCAGTTCTCGGATGGCGCGTCGGCGTGCGTCGTGATGAGCGCCGCTGCCGCGCAGCGCGAAGGGCTGCAGCCGCTGGGCGTGTTCCGCGGCTTCGCGGTGGTCGGCTGCGAGCCGGACGAGATGGGTATCGGCCCCGTGTTCGCGGTGCCCAAGCTGCTGAAGCAGGCAGGGCTGAAGGTCGACGACATCGGCCTGTGGGAACTGAACGAGGCATTCGCGGTGCAGGTGCTGTACTGCCGCGACACGCTCGGGATTCCAGAAGATCGCCTGAACGTGAACGGCGGCGCGATCGCCGTCGGCCATCCGTACGGCGTGTCGGGCGCGCGCCTGACGGGCCATGCGCTGATCGAAGGCAAGCGCCGCGGCGTGAAGTACGTGGTCGTCACGATGTGCATCGGCGGCGGGCAGGGCGCGGCGGGCCTGTTCGAAATTATCTGATTTTTGGCTGGTGGCGGCCGCGGTTTCGCTTCGGCGAGGCCGGCGGCCGCGATGCGACGCGAATCGGCGCGGCAGAATTGCCATTCGAAACGATCGGGAGGCAAAAAACGTGCTCCCGGCAATGCCGTTTCCCCTTACTTGTCAAACGAATTGCCCCACCTATACTTGCTCTGACATTTGCCTTTCGGCACGATGGGCCGGATCGTACGTCGCGCGATACGTGCCGCGAAGATTGAACCAACGCAGCAGACCGACCGGGGACCGAATGAGTACGACCTATGCAGCCGGGGAACCGCCGCGCGTCGTCAGCGCGGCCGCGAGGCTCTACGCGAAATGCCTGCTGGTCGGATTCGCGTTGCTGCCTGCCTATCTGATCGCCTATCTGTGGTTCTTCAGCGACCCGCACGTCGTGTTCGAGAGCCATGCGTTCCATGAAATCGCGATTGCGGCGGCGACCCTCGAGGGCGCGTTCGTCACCTACGTGACGTGGGTGTGCTACCGGTCGTCCGGCGAGCCGCTGCTGCGCTGGCTGACGCTCGGCTTTCTCGGCTTCGCGATGATCTATTCGCTGCACGGTGCGTTCACCGGGATGGCGCACCACAATATCTGGCTGTTCCTGCTGTACGGGCCCGCGTCGCGGCTCGTGATGTCGATCCTGCTGCTCACGGGCCTGATGTCCTATTCGAGTCCGCCCGATCGCATCGAGAAGCGCACGAGCGTGCGGACGTGGCTGCCGTGGATCATGTTCTTCGTGATCATCAACGTGGCCGTTGCGTACATCGCGTATTCGCCGATCGCGGGCGCGCTGGGCACGCGGCTGTCGATGGAGGGCGGCGCGCTCGTGTTCTCGATGCTGAACGTCGGCGTGCTGCTCGCGCGGCGGATCCGCTCGCCGCTGATGGTGATCTACGGCGTGTCGATCATGGCGTTCGCGCTGTCGTCGCTCGCGTTCATTCTCGGCAAGCCGTGGAATCACATGTGGTGGCTCGCGCACGCGATCTTCGCGGGCGGGTTCTTCCTGCTCAGCTACGGCGTCGTGCAGGCGCTGCAGACGACGCGCTCGTTCTCGGCGATCTACAGCCAGGAAGACCTGATGAGCCGGCTGTCGGAGTCGATGGCGCGCGCCGAGAGCGCGCTGCAGGAACTGCGGCGCACGAACCAGAAGCTCGAGTACATGGCCGCGACCGATCCGATGACGGGCGCATCGAACCGCCGGCAGTTCATCGCGCAGGTCGAGCGCGAGATGGTGCGGGCCGAGCGCGACGGCACGCCGTTTTGCCTGCTCGCGCTCGATCTCGACAATTTCAAGAACATCAACGATGCGTACGGGCACCAGATCGGCGACGAGGTGCTGCGCGGCGTCGTACGCCAGTGCCTTGAGGCGATCCGCCCGGCGGGCGGGCTCGCGCGAGTCGGCGGCGAGGAGTTCATGGCGCTGCTGCCGGAGATGCCGCTCGAGGGCGCGCGGATGACGGCCGAGCGCGTGCGCTCGTCGATCGCGAGTTCGCCGTTCGGGCTGGACTTCAAGCGTGTGCAGGTGACGGTCAGCGTCGGCGTCGCGCAATACGGGGTCGACGGCAGCACGGTCGATGCGCTGCTGCGCATGGTCGACGAGCGGCTGTACCAGGCGAAGCGGGAAGGGCGGAACCGGGTCGTGTCGCGGTAACGCGGGTTCGAGCGGCACGCCGGCGCCGTTGAGCGAGTGCGGTGCGCTCGGCAACGCGGTTGTGCGGAAGCGATGATCGATGCAGTCCCTGCCGAAGCCCTGGGGGCGGAAATACCCCCGGGGCTTCTGCATGCTCGGTTGGCGCGCGATGGGCAATGCGCTAGCGCGATGCCACGACCGCTGCGTTTTTCGGCTGCACCTCCTGCATCCGCAGCGACGCCTGCCACCAGTACTTGCCCGCGCGCTGCTGCGGATCGCGGATCGCGAGATACGTCGTACTCCAGAGCTGCGCCGCGTTGGCTTCGGTCGCGTCCGCGCTGCGCGTGCCGAATGCATCGGTCCGGTACTGGCCGTTCACGTAGGACCATGTCCACATCTCCGACGTACGCATGTCGCGCCCGTTGGAGATCACCTGCCAGATCGTCTGCCGCGCCTGCGCGAGCAGCGCACGGGTTGCGGCCGACAGGTCCTGGCGCGCGAGCTGGCGATCGAGCCCGGCCACCCACATCGCCTGCTGCCACGACCAGATCACCGTGCCGTGATACGCGGAGCTCGTGAACTTCGGCCACAGCGACTGGTTCGCATACGCCGGGTTCGCGATCAGCATGCCGGCATCGGTCACGAGCCCGGTCGGGAACGGCCGCGTGACGTCGGCGACGATCCGCTGGAGCTCGTCGTCCGGCGGCGCGCCGAACAGCAGCGCGAAGCCGCCGTCGGAATTCATCACCGGAATCGGGTTGCCCTGCTGATCGAGCGACAGCGCGTAGAACGACAGCGGTGCAATCGGCGCGGCACCGGCGGGCACGCCGGCGGACGGCGCATAGGCCGACAGGTCGGTGGCCGCCTGCGCGGCCGGCACGCTGACCTGGAACAGCGGCGGCGCCTGCGTTTCCCACGCGGCGGCTTGGTTCGCCGTGTTGGCGAGCGTCGCGCGCTGCGCGGCATCCAGGTACGGATCGAGCAGGCCGCGCGCGAGGAACGCATTCGCCGCGCGCAACGCGGCGGGCACGAGCACCGCGTTTACGTCGTACGGGTAGACGCCGCCGCCGAGCCCGTCGGTGCTGTCGCGCCAGTTGCCGACGATCTCGCCGGGCCGCAGGTGGATCAGGTTCGCGACCGATGGCTGCTGCGCGAACGGCTGCGCGGTCGTCGCGACGTGCAGCAGGTTGACGACCAGGCGGCTGCCGTTGGTCTGCCCGTCGCTGCCGCGCTGCGCCAGATAGGCGGCCGCGCGGGCCTGGCCGCGCGTATCGTCGATCAGCCACGCGGCCGCGATCGGCGCGAGCAGGTAGTCGCTGTCGATCATCTTGTAGTCGTAGGTCGGCGTCGGATCGTTCGGCCGGCCGTTCTTCTGGTTGTCGACCAGCGCGAATTCGCCGATGCCTTCCTCGTGCGCGACCTTGCCGTCCGTCGACAGGCGGCTCAGCACCGACGACAAACCGGCCTCGATCGCCGCGGGTTCGAGCACGGGCATCAGCATGCGGACCGAGATCAGCGTGTCGCGGCCGAAGTACGTGTCGTACTGCCACGAGCCGGCCAGCAGCTTGTCGTGGAAGCTCAGGAATTCGAGCACGTTCTGGCTGACCGGATCGGGGTTCACGGACGGCGCGAGCAGATCGGCGCGCGTGATCGGCGACAGCGGTGTTTCGCCCGACAGCGCATCGACATGCAGCTTCAGCGTGTGCGCGCCCGCCGGTGCGCGCAGCACGAGCTTGCCGCCCGCCGCTGGCGTGATGCTGCCGCCATCGCGCAGCGTGATGCGCAGCGCATAGCCGGGCGCGCCGTCGATCCGGTCGCGCTGCCATTGCGCTGCGCTGCCCTGGACCGTCGGCGCCGTGACGATCTGCTGCGGAATCGTTGCGCCGCCGTTGAAGTCGCGCAGGAAGCGCACGTTGCTGAGCACGCCCTGGCGGATCGTCAGCGTGTCGGTGTCCACCGACACGTCGGCGCCGATGCCGGACAGCGGGCGGCCGTGCGTGTCGGGGGCCGACAGCGCGGACGGTGGCGTGTCGAGGCTCCAGTTCACCGGCTGCGCGGTGTCGTCGAACCACAGCCCCGTGCCGCTGTTGCCGGCCGGGAAGACCACGAGCAGGCGCGGTTTCGTCGACGAGCGCGCCAGCAGGTGCGCGGCGACCTTGTCCTGCCGGTAGAACGCATTGATCTGGCCGCCGGCGTCCATGCGGAACGACAGCGCGGCGTGGTGCGACGGTGCGTCGCTCGACCGGATGTCGTCGTCGTTACAGGCCGCGAGCAGGCCGGCGCAGACGAACCCGAGACACAGCGACTTCGCAAGGCGATGCATGTTGATGTCCCTCCTGGTGACTGGCGATTTTTATCGGAATTGCCGAATGAACGGATCTTCCGTCCGTTTCGTTCTGTGCTGCGGGCATTCGGGCGAATGCCTGGAATTAATCGGGGTGTGGTGATTCTGCGATAAGCGAATTGCGCGGCAAATAAGCGAATGACCGATCAGTGCCGCAAGCGAAAATGGCAGAAGGCGCCACCCCGGCGCGGCAAGGGAATGGGCTCAGGGGTAGCCTTCGCGCGAGCGAATGGCGACTCGTGTGCGGCGGGAGAAAATGAAACGTAAGCTGTCGTAGGGGATTCTAAATTTACGAGAAAGTTGAAGTCAATAATGTTTTCGCGGTTTTCTGATATTCTATGGAAAAGGCGATCGCAATTATTACTCGTCGAGTCGGTAAAATGTGCGATTTAAAGAAAATGGATAATGGAATCCGGATATCCGATGGCGAAACAATTGGCAATGACGTTTCAATCCGGCGATTGATGCCTGGCAGGAATTGAATCGTCGCGTTTGTGCCGGTTGTTGTCGGGCAATGCGCGGAAGGCGCGGAAGCGGAGCGCGCGACGCATGAGCAATCCGCGTTCCTGCAATGCAGCGGAAGACGCGCGCCGTTCTGGCTCCAAAGCGCGATCCGGATAACAGACCACGTGATAGGTACCGGTTCGGGCCGCGAACCGTGCGATCGTTCAATCGGAGCCGTCAAGTTTGGTAGGCTTGGTGCCTGCCGCCGTTTGCGCGGATCGCGCCGTCGAGTGTCGACGGGGTGAAAAGCAGACAGACGACTGGCGGGGCGCCGCCCGGCCGCCGCGATGCGAGCCGCGCCCGCATCGTGAACCCCAACGAACTGGAGCGAACAAAGTGATCAGACATATTGTCATGTGGAAGTTGCATTGACAATTGTGGTCGCAATTCATTGAGTAATAAAGAATGTTGTCGAGATTGTGGCGTCTGGCACCCGCTCTAATACCCCCTTTTTCATGTGCTGGAACGACTGGCGACGGCACGACCATGGACGTTGAACCGTTTGACCGGATTCGTCGCCATCCGGCCGGGTGTTGCTGATGGCGAGCGACAATTACCGGCCATAAGGCGTCGCTCGACGCCGCCCTTGCCGAGACGTTCGGACGCCCGGTCGGCCCAGAAAGGCGACCTTCCACGATCGCGTGTGCTCGCCGCATAATTTGCCAAAGTGGTCATCTAACAAGACGCAAAACCTTGAAAACCTCCTTCCGCCGTTGGATCACACGCGCAGTCATCGGAACCATCCTGTCTGGGGTGATCGCCTCTGGTCTCGTCGCTTGTGGCTATCCTGCCATCGCCACCACAATCTGTACCGCATGCTACGGAATGGAGCGCGCAGCGCCAAGACTGATTGTTGATCGGGGCATGCCCCCTCAGATGCGCGATACGCTATTAGCAAATGCCAAGGAAGCCGAGTCGCTGGTTCGAGAGTTCTACGGGTCGTTCGATCTCGCACCGATTATCGTTGGCTGCTCCACGGATGAATGCGATAGACGCATGGGAGGTCGTGGCGCCCTTGCCTCAACCACCACCACGCCCTTTGCGATCATCACTCGGGTTTCGCCTCATGGCCAAACGCCCACGATTCTGGCGCACGAGTTCTCGCATGTAGAGCTACATCGGCGGATTGGCTCGCGGAAGTTGGCCAATGGCACCATGCCGGCCTGGTTCGACGAGGGCGTCGCCGTAATTGTCTCTGACGACAACCGGTACCTGAATCCCGGAACGACGACGGCCGAGCGTTGCGTTAGGGAAAGTGTGAGTTCGCTCCCGTCAAGTCCTGCCGAGTGGGGGCCTCGTGCCGGCAAGGATCGGATGATCTACGCTGACGCCGCTTGTCGCGTTCTGCACTGGATGGATATCCACGGTGGCCGGGACGGCTTGCTGCGGACAATCGATGCCACTGCAAGGGACGAGACCTTCAACCCTCAGTGACTACCAGCACGCTCCTCATGAGATCTGCCCGCTCCTCGTGAGTGGCGCAATTGGACACTTCGTGCAGCGGACGTTACTGGTGAGGCCCGCAGTTAGGGCGCGAACGTCCATAACGGCCGAACCGCTGCCCCCAAGGAGCCGGCTTAGACGACCGGACCACCCAATTACCCGCCGTTGAACCCCAGACAGCACGACAGGCGGCAACGGGTGTCGGCATCCGCCGGCCGCACCCGGCGGTTGGCGGCCAGTTTCGGTCACTCGACGGTGCGCCCGGATTTGGTGACAATTTCACCCGTTCTGCTCGTTTAGGCCACGTAGATCCGCGATGAATCTCAACGAAAGATTAATCGAAATAGCCCGACAGTCGTCTTGGTGTATGTCTGCGCTGTCGGCGGCACGTGCAATGGGCCTGAAATCCTGGTGCATTGGCGCAGGGGCCATTCGTAATTTGGTCTGGGACTCGCTTCACGGATATGTGACTCCGACACGCCCAGCCGACGTCGATTTAGCCTACTTCGACCCGTCTGATTTGTCGTCGATTCGCGATGCCGAAATCCAGCGCAGCCTCACGGCGCAATGTCCCGAAATTCCGTGGGAGGTCACAAATCAGGCCGCTGTTCATCTCTGGTTCGAGAGCGCCTTTGGGCATCCGGTGTCCCCCTTCAGTTCACTGGCCCAAGCCGTTGCGTCGTGGCCGGAGTACACGACGACGGTAGGACTGACTTTGCTTAGTGACGGGACAATTGATGTCTGCGCACCATACGGACTCGACGACCTTTTTTCCATGGTGGTACGACGCAATCCAGCGCGTGTCAGCATTGATACCTATCTTCGGCGAATCCAGCAGAAGAGATACAAGGACCGCTGGCCCCGTGTGACCATCATCGTTTAGATATGCCGCAGGCAGTCAAGGGGCGTGTTACCGACGGAAGTCGAGCATAAATGATCAATCGACGCGAGAGGATTCCCGAATGCTCACAACAGCGTTCGTCGTTGAGGTTCCCGCAGCAGAGTCAACAGTAGCGGACCTTCGTAGCCGGTTTGATGCTACCTCTGACCAGGGCGTGCCGGCGCATATCACGGTTCTGTTTCCCTTCATGCCGCCTGACGAAATTACGACCGATGTCCTTCGTCAGGCGCAAAGCGCGCTGAGTGTTGTGCAGCCGTTCGAATTTTCGTTGAGGAAGGTCGGGCGGTTTGCGGTCACCACTTATCTTGCTCCTGATCCGCCAGAACCGTTCGTCGCCTTGACGACTGCGCTGGTCGAGCGCTTCCCCATGTTTCGCCCCTATGGTGATGCACACGATGGCATCGTTCCACATCTGACTGTCGCGCACGGCGATGCTGCGACAGCTCATTTGGCTGCCGTCGAGCTCGAACATCGTCTGTCTGCGCAGGAGGCGATTCGAACGTGCTGTCGCTCTGTCGCTCTGCTGGAGAACTCGTCGGGTCGCTGGAGGAAGATGCATGTGATTGATCTTCCAAATGTCTACGTCTAATGACGATCGACCGCAGTCCGGTCTGCGCGGTTCTATGGCACTAGGCGTCTAGCCCATCTGAAGCGAATGGCCGCTTTGTAGAAAGCTGGCCGGCCGCTCCGGGTCGATCTGCGCCGGTCGCGCGCTGCAGGGCGGCGGCCGGCCGCGTTCGGCCGAGGCCGTGTCAAAACTCGAAATTACCCGTTTTTCGGGTGTCGCTTTACCCTTCCCGAAGTGCCGCGAGGCCGATACAGAGCATTCTGGCGGGTCGCCTTCTCCGTTGGCCGGCCCCGGCACACGTTTTTACACAGCCTTATATGGACACCGCCCGGTCATTGGCCAGCAACTCCTGATGACGATGCGAGTGTCCGCTCAAAGCAAAGGAGCGGCCCCATTTTTTGCTTAAAATTTGTCTTCATCGTGCCCTGCGCGAGGCACCTCGGAAACTGCGGCTCGGCCTCGATCCCCCAAGCGCCTGCCACATGACCGAGACGTGGCGTGGCAGGTAAAAGGGACGATGCCTGATTGGCGATGCCCTCATCGGCTATGGTGCCGACCCGTTGCTCGGTTGTATGGGAAGCAGATATTGGGCTATGCCGTACGCCGCTTCCCGCGCGCCACGCATTACACCGATGAGCGTAGCCGAGGCGGCCCCGCACCACTCGCCGTAGCCGACCAGCCACAAGCGTTTCTCGTCTCTGGCGTGCGTCCCATCTGTCCTCGGCAAGCCCTCGACGTCACGGATCTGTAGCGGGTCAAGATGTTTGAGTGCGGGGCGGAACCCGGTGCACCAGATCACGACATCGATGCGGGAATGCCTGCCGTCGCTCCAGACGACGCCATCCGTGTCGAATCGGCTGAACGGACGTATTGCATGCAGCACGCCTCGCACACGCGCCTCCCGTACAGGAGGCACCATGACGATGTCGCCCAAACCACCTACTGGTGCCGTGATCGTGTGCCCATCGCGTAGAGCCTGCCATTTGGCGGTCGCGCGTTCGAACAAGACCCGGCCATCCACGTCGTCTGGAAGAAAAGCAGGTTCCTGCAGCGTCACCCACGTAACGTTGCAGACCGTTGATACCTCCGCCAGGATCTGTGCGCCCGAGTTGCCGCCACCCACTACCAGCACGGATCGTCCGCGCAGGTCGTCCGGATTGCGATACTGCGCCGAATGCATCTGACGACCACTGAAGATCTCGCGTCCAGGATAGTCGGGCACATACGGTGCGCTCCAGGTGCCGGTTGCACTCACGACCGCCCTGGCGAGCCATTCCCCGTGTTCGGTACCGACCAGCAAGCCACCCTGAACCCGTGAAACGGATTCGACATGAACTGTGCGCCGGACAGGTATGTGATAACGCTCCTCATATCGCGCCAGATAGTCGATGACCTCGTTGCGCGACGGGTAAGTGTCGCGCGATACGGGCATCTGCCAGCCTGGCAGCGAACTCCATTGAGCCGGCGAAAACAGATGTAGCGAGTCCTAGGTATGTCGCCAGGCGCCTCCTGGGGCGCTCTGGTTATCCAGCACGAGATAGTCGAGCCCCGCACGACGCAGGAAGTAGGCGGTGGCAAGCCCGGCCTGGCCACCGCCGATGACTACAACATCAAGGTCTGCAGGCATGCGCTTTCGTCCCATCTCCTGATTCGAATTCCGGCGGTCACGCGGCCCATTGAGCTTAAAGACGGTGGGCGGTGCACTGCACTACTTGGTCGCCCGCGACGTAATCACGTGCTCGAGGCCAGCTGGCCCGACCGGTGCCTCGGCGAGCCACGGAATGAGCGCGGTGCGCTGCGCCAGATCGTCCGCCACGCGGCGCACGAACGGCACCTCGTAAGTGCCCCGCTGGCACAGCATCGGGTCGGTCGTGCCGCTCGCCAGCAACGACTGGTTGATGACCCACGCGTACGGCGTAATTCCCGCGCGCGCGAGGTCGGCGCTCAGGCGTTCCGCTTCGTGAACGGGAGTGGCTTCCGGCAACGTGACGATCAGGATGCGGCTGTAATCCGGGTCGCGCAAGCGCGGCAGCAGCTGGCGGACCGACTCGGGCATGTCGCCCCGGGTGCGCATCACTTCGCGGTGATAGGCCTCTGCTGCGTCCAGCAGCAGAATGGTGTGCCCGGTCGGCGCGGTGTCCAGCACCACAAAGCCGGACTTGCCTTGATCGACCGTGCGCGCGAAAGCCCTGAAGACGGCGATTTCCGCCGTGCAGGGCGAGCGCAGATCTTCTTCGAGCATCGCCCGGCCGCCCGCATCGAGATGGGATGCCGCTTTGCCCAGTACTTCCTCGGTGTACTGCTGCACTTCGCGCACCGGGTCGATGCGCGTGACGCTCAGCCGAGGCAAGACGCCGTCGATGGTCGCGGCCACATGCGAGGCCGGGTCGGTGGTCGAGAGGATCACGTCGTGTCCGCGGCCCGCCAGCGCGACTGCGATTGCCGCCGCTACCGTGGTCTTGCCCACGCCGCCTTTGCCCATCGTCATGATCACGCCGTGGCCCGCCGCCGACAGCTCGTCGACGAGGCCGCCCAGGCCCGGCGGCAAGATGGTTTCGGGCATCCGGCGTTCGGTCGGCATGCGCACGCGCTCGGGATGCGCCATGTCGCGCAGCGCGTCCAGCCCGACCGTGCCGCGCGGCAGAAACGGAATGCGCGTCTGCGGTAAGCCAGCCAGCTCGCGCGGCATGTCGGCCAGCGCCTGTTGCGCGCGCTGCGCCATGGCGGTCGCAATCGCGTCGTCGGTGCGGTCTGTGGCGAAGAGGCCGTTGATCGCCAGCACCTGGTTGCGAATGCCGAGTTCGGCCAGCTCGTGCCGCGTGCGATTCGCTTCGCGCAGTGCGGCGACTTCGGGCCGGCTCACCAGGACGACGGTCGTTTGCGCTGCGCTCGACAGGCGTTCGACGGTCGCCGCGTACAGCGCCTTCTGCTTTTCCAGTCCGGCTAACGGCCCGAGGCAGGAGGCACCGCCCGTCGACGACGAGATGAACTCGCTCCACGCCGACGGCAAGGTCAGGAGGCGCAGCGTGTGCCCCGTCGGCGCCGTATCGAAAATTACGTGATCGAAATCGGCCGTCGCGGCCGGGTCACCGAGCAATTTGGAGAATTCATCAAAGGCCGCAATCTCGACCGTGCAGGCGCCGGAAAACTGCTCTTCCATATTGCGGATCGCCGCTGCGGGCAAGACGCCGCGATAGGGTCCGACCATTCTGTCCCGGTAGGCCTGCGCGGCCGCTTCGGGGTCGATATTCAACGCGAACAGGCCAGGAGCGCCGGGCACCGGCGTCGGCAACTGACTCAAGCCGACGCCGAGTACCTCGTCGAGATTGGAGGCCGGGTCCGTGCTGACGATGAGCACCCGCTTGCCGACATCTGCCATGGCGAGGCCGGTGGCACAGGAAAGCGAAGTCTTGCCGACGCCGCCTTTTCCGGTGAAAAAGAGATATCGGGTTTGCGTTTCAGGAAGGGACATGGTCGCTCTCTAGCAACAGCCTGAGCCCGGCGCGCGGCAGCTGCCGGCCTTGATGTGCGGTTTTTCCGCCGTGGTCAGTGCGATGCCGAGTTTCTGCCCAAGCTGCTGGCGTGACGGATACATGCCCGTCGATACGATGTGGCCATCGATCACGAGGATCGGCAGTCGTTCCATGCCGGCTTCCATTTCCTTGACCACCGCGGAGTTGGCGGCGAACGCCTGCGGTTCCTGGCCCAGGTTGTAGCGGGACACGGTGACGCCGTGTGCCTCGACCCATTTCAGGTCCGCGGCGAATTGCGCCAGCGCGGGGTCCACATCCACACCGCATACACCCGTCGAGCAACACATCGCGGGATCGAACACTTCGAGTTTCTTCATGGCAGCGCCTCGGAACAATCGGGATTCAGCGGTTTCCACAAGCACGGATGCGTCTGCGGGCAAAGGTGCGTGAATTCGGGCAGACTGCGAATTAGCTCGGGAATGTCGTTTCGCTCGATCTGCGTGAAGCCGCGCCGCGCAAAGAAGGTGCGGGCGGCTTCATCATTCGGAATAAGGTAAAGCGCGCGCAGCGATCGCGTTTGCGCTAGCGCAACGGAAGCGTCGATAAGACGGGTACCCAGACCGGATGCGTTCGGTCGCGGGTTAACCGCGACCGAACGCAACAGGGCTGCGTCGCCGGTTTGTTCCAGTCCCGCCACCCCGACGATCGCGGCGTCGCGCACGGCGACGTGGAAGCCGTCGAGGCTCCGTGCCGTGAGGTCGCTCGCCGGCAGCCTGCAGGTATCCAGCAACGCGCGGATATGCTCGAAGTTCGTGGCGGCTGCCCGGCGAATGTCCTCGACAGGCGTATTCATTTCAATCCTCCGCTGCGTTCACGGCGTCGAAGCGTCTGCCGGATGGTGATGCATCGCGTCCGGATCGTGTCCGGCCATCGCGTCGTGCCCATGATCGGACAGTTGGGCATCGAACCAGTCGTGCAGGGCGGCGACAAGACGATGCTGCTCGCTGCGATACACGATTTCGCCGCCGCGGCGCACGTCGTGATATTCGACCGTCAGCTCGCCGCGCCGGGCAGCACGCAATACAGCGAGGCCTGGCATGTCGTTGCCGTGGATCTGCTCAGGCGCGCCAAAGTCTCCCGCCGAGAAGCGACGGGCGATCGCGGCGAGATGTCCGCGGATCAGCGCGGCCTGCCGCGCGTCGGGACGCTTCGTGACGACCCGCTGGATGCCGCCGTCGGCCGTCTTCGTGAAGATGTGGGTGGTGGCCGCGAGCGAGAACGGCATCACGTCCGCGCCGTGTTGCGCGACCTCCTTCTGGCGTGCAGTGGCATCGGCAAGGGTGAACGGCGAAACAACCGCCATGCCGAGCAGGACCAGAATCGATGCAGCGACGACTGTTGCTGAACAGCGTTTCATGGAATATTCCACCTCGAATCGTGCCGGAGCCTGGCGCCAGCATCCTGTTCGACGGCTGAGTGAAATCATACAGCGGGCACGTGCTTCTTCGCTCTACCGGGCGGATACCGGCATGACGCGATCTCGACTACGCGAATTCATGGCAATCGCAGCGACTGCGACCGCAGACACGAGGGAGACGAGCCGCACCGTCCACTCGACGGCCCCGTAATCCCGATCGATGTCTTTCAAGGCAACCTCCCTGATCTGTCGCTGATGGGGGCTCTTTCATCACCGTGATTCAGGTTGCCTGGCGATGATGGTGAGCGCGTTGATACACGTCAAGATGGCTAGGACCGCCCCTGGACATCATGAAAGGCATATCGCGTGCGCGAACAGACCTGTCCCGATGACCACGCCTCCGTACAGGATTGCGGCATCCAAACTTGAAGAAATACGGCACGGTCTTTGACAGCATCCCCCCGCAACCGCATGACGGGCACGATCTGCCGTACCACCCTGAGTTCATACGATTCCTTTGAGGAGCAATGCCATGAGCAACGTTGACGTCGTCTTGTGCAGCCCGGTACGCACCGCGATAGGAACCTATGGTGGGACGCTCAAGGACGTAGCGGCGCCAACGCTTGGCGCTGCCGTTATCCGCGAAAGCCTCAAGCGCGTCGGATTGCCGCCTGCCAAGATTCAATCGCTGGTCATGGGCAACGTCATTCAGGCGGGTGTGAAAATGAACCCGGCACGGCAGGCTGGCATCGCTGGAGGCTTGCCGGTCGAAGTTCCCGCGCTCACGGTTAACCGCGTGTGTGGGTCAGGCGCGCAGGCCATTGCCAGCGCGGCAAACGAAATCTGGGCCGGCATGATCGACTGCGCGGTCGCAGGGGGTATGGAAAACATGGACCGCGCCCCCTACCTGCTGCCGCAGGGACGCTGGGGCGCGCGGATGGGCGATGTGACACTGTTCGACAGCATGCTGCTCGATGGACTCAACGATGCTTTCAGCGGTCAGCATTCCGGTTGGCACACAGAGGATCTCGTCATGAAATGCGGCATCTCGCGAGAAGACCAGGATCGATGGGCGCTTCGCTCCCAGCAACGTTTCGCGAAGGCCCAGGCCGCAGGTCTCTTCGATGCCGAGATCGCGCCGCTGGAGATTCCTGGTCGCAAGGGAACGACGGTCTTTGGCCGCGACGAGCACAACCGGCCAGACACCAGCGCCGAATCACTTGCCAGGCTCAAGCCGGCCTTTCGCAAGGACGGGACGATTACCGCGGGCAATGCGCCCGGCTTGAACAGCGGGGCGGCTGCGATGCTTGTCGCCGGGCGCGCCTGGGCCGAAAGCAATGGCCTGACACCGATGGCACGGCTGGTCAGTTTCGGCGTGGGAGCGGTGGAGCCGAGTTTGTTCGGACTCGGCCCCATTCCGGCAGTGCGACAGGCCATCGCACGCGCTGGCTGGTCTGTCGCCGACGTGGATTGCGTGGAAATCAACGAGGCGTTCGCGGCGATCGCATTGGCTTGCTCGCGTGAACTCGGCTTCGCGGAAGACATCGTAAATGTGGAAGGCGGAGCAATTGCGCACGGACATCCAATCGGTGCGAGCGGGGCCGTACTGACCACGCGGCTGTTGCACCAGATGCAGCGTGGTGGGGGCCGGCACGGTATCGTGACGCTATGCATTGGCGGAGGACAGGGAATCGCGCTGGCGCTCGAACTTCTGTGAAAACCGCATAACGGTTGTGCCCGAAAGCCACGATTCGTTGAATAGGGGAACCGTCCAACGACATGTGCGCAAGAGCACTACACCGGACTACATCGCTCTTCGTAGAAGTGAGGTGACGGTCATCAGCGATGTGACCGTGCGGACGTCCCCTTATAGGCACAAAGCTGTCATCGGCCTTAGTGCTTGCAGAAGGACGGATATGGGTCGAGATGCGCCGCTTGGACGTCGCCGGCTCGCCCGAGCGGCGCGACAGCATCGTATGGCGCAGTTCGGCCATCTTCGGCCGTTGCTCCGTGCTTTCGCGCGCACGTTCGCACGTCGCCTCTGCACCCGGAAGCTGACATTGAGGCGTAATAGAACTTGTGACTACACGAGCAGCGAGCCGGCGGTTCGGCCAGCTCAGAATCTATTGTGACGAAGCGGATGGCTGCGCCGCCTGCTCAACGCACGACTAGCAAAGCCGCACGAAGTATCAGCGATACCAGTTCTGCCTGCCGGTGCGTATCGGTCTTCGCCAGGATCTGCTTTAGATATCCGCGCGCGGTTCCCAGACCGATGCCCAATTGCGATGCCGCCTCGGCGAGATCCAAGCCCCTTGCGAGCAGCGTCGTAAGTGCCGCTTCGCGTCGCGTGAGATCAAAGGTCGTGGTGAGGAAGCTCGGATCGATCTCGGTTCGTCTGTCTGGTTCCATTACGAACAGGATTACCCGTGTGGCTGAACTTATTCCGTTCGGTACTTCCGATGAAGATACCGGCACCACGCGGAGAATGAGCGGAGGACGTGGCGGACGGCGTGACACATAGCAGTTCATCGGCGCCCATGGCCGCACGACAGCTTCGCTGACATCCCGGCCACAGTTGTTCAATCCGACCGCCGTCTCAATCGCGCCGCGCAGATTCTTGGCGTCAGCAGGTCGCGCCGCGGATACTTCATTGCGACTGAGCAAAAGACCATCACCGCAACGCGCCAGTGCCTCGGCGCGGGGATTGGCGAAAATCGGGCGCATCCTCGAGTCGAGGAGTATCACGCCGAACTCCAAGCGCGAGATAACTTCGTACGCTCCTTGTGCCTTGAGGTCCGCTGTGGCGAGACGGCTTTGCACTTGCAGTGCCGTCGTCAGATGCGGCACGATCAACCGAGCAGCGTTGACGTCGTCGTCGCTGAAGTCGGCTGCTCCACTATCGCGGCCTATCACCAAGTAAACGCCTCGATCCGGTACAAGCGGCGCGACCATTCCATAGAATCCACCAGCCGGCCGGACTGCGTCGTTATAAAAATCCGACTGCCTGAAGTCTCCATCCGTGACGAACGAAGTCTGGCGCAATGGCGTGCTGACTGGGATCACTTTGACCCAGGGCGGTGGCTGCGTTGCGAATTCCCGCTGCATGCGCCGTGCGGACTCGACATCAAAGCCGGTCGTGAGTGCCAACCCGAGTGTCTCCGTTGCCTGAACGCCCAAGAAGATTGCCTTGTGGGACGCCGTTGCTTTCGTGATCGAGATACCTGCGCGCGACCACCCGTCAGGCGCGAGCGCCGCTTCGTAAACATGCCGAATTGCTTGATGGATTGTTTCGACGCGCGTCATGTTTGCTGCCAGTCTGAGGGAATTTTCCCTCCCAAATGGGAGTGCCGGATGTGCGCAAGCTGATCAAAAGTATAGGGAACGCTTCTGGTTGAATCGAGCGAATCGATGGAGCCAGGTATTAACCCGCCTTGCCGTCGTCGGGCTGGGCGACACCCCTGGCCGCCGAGATTAGCTGCCGCGAATCTTTGCGAGCTCACGAGGAGTGATCGAAATGCAGCGGTGGTGGATTGTGATCAGAAAGCGGGCCGACATTTGGCTGTTGGCATGGCTCTACGCAGGCATGGAGGCTGTCGCGCTTTTCCACCCGACAGCGTCGGACACTCGCAGCGATAGCCGTGCATTCTCGGTTGACATCGCGCCGCTCATCGCGTTGGAGGTGCGCACCGGGGCAAAGCGGTGTGTTTTCGAGAACGTGGTAATTGGCGATGGCTCCATCCGCGCTGGCGCTTGGTGCGCACCAACGATGTCAACCGGAGAGAAAGGCAACGGGCCCGGCGACCTGTCTGCGCCGGTTTCGAATAAGGCGCTAGTCAGTGGACTTGCTGGTTGGCGCTTTTTTGCAAGCGTTTAGCGGCAATGTGCGGCCACAGTTGCGGCTCGGTATTCGTACATGGCATCGCTTGCGCTTGAGAATTAGCAATAATCTTCAGGAGATCGACTATGGCAGCGCGTGAAATGCATGGTGTCATTGAGAACGATTTGTTTTCGACAATCCACTGGGTACGGGATGAATGCGACAGTGGGCAATGGCAAGACCCATGGTATCCGTCAAAATCAGCCGGGACGATTGCTCCCGCTGAGCAACGAGAATGGCGATCGGAATCTGACGGTATTTTGACTGGGACTTCTGGTTGGGCACTTTGGAAGGTCAACGTTATGTCAGGTGCCGATGGACCGCACGACGAATTCTTCAGGGTGAACTGGTCGGTTCCCATGGCTGGCGGGCCCAACATTACATGTGCGGCGTGGAGGAACGATCCCGACGACACATTTCCGGACCCGAGGCCATCGCTCATCACCATCGTTCCGATCTTCCGCTCGGAAGACGGAACCGAGGGTGCTCTAGTGCAAGCTGCAGAGATTGCGCCCTATGTACTTGCCGTGCCTTGGTCTTTCTGGGCCGATGCTCCACAGTTTCAAACCCATCCGCGCCAGATTTTCTCTGTTCGGCTCCGTGCCCAGACACAAAGCGCATTGATCACGCCAGACATGGTGGGTGAGCCCGACATGGGGCAATTAGCCATGGTGGCGTTTCGACAACGAGCAGAGTACGCAGCCGCAAACGGCTTTGCAGGAGGCTTTCCAAACTTTTACGAGGCGAACAGCGGGCCGGACCGAGTAGGTGGCAGCATATTCCTGAACTCCAGTGTCGCTGAATGGCGAGACGTATCTCTCCACGATCTTGGAAATCCGCCGCTGGAAGACTTCGGCGAGCGCATGCGTGCTACGAATGCATATGCGACCAAGAATGGTTACATTGGTGGGTTTCCGACCTATTATCACGCGCAGTACAGTGAGGGCATCGTCTGCGGCAGTGTTTTCCTGCGAGGCGAAGGAGTTGAATGGCGAGACGTTCCGATTGCAGACCTCGGAAATCCTCCGCTCGACGATATCGGTCAGCGATTTCGCGCAACGCAGGATTACGCGAAGCGATACGGATTCGAAGGAGGATTTCCTAACATGTTCCATGCTGACTACGGCAATGGCATCGTGTGTGGAACGCTTCTCCTGAAGGCACCAGCAGCGACTCGGCGCGACATTGTGATATTTCGCGGCCCTCACTGAGCAAACGAGGCGTTGTAATCTGTCGACAGATTCCGTGCAGTATCTGCTCGATGACCGAGACCGCTTATGTGCGAGATCTCCCCCAGTGGGGAAAGGTGCATGGATAGGAAATGAAGCCCGCCCTGTGCGGGCTTTTGCATTCGTGAGTTGCGACACGCATGTTCGCATTACCCTTAGTCGCGCCGGGGGAAATGACCCGGCAAGGAGATAAGCCGGCGCACGGAGAAGTGCAGACGGGTGCCGCCGCCCCGCTGGCACCCGCCAAACATCGAAAATATGAAGCCCGCGAGGTAAGCGCCTGAGGGGTGTCGTTCGTGGATCGCTTACGATTCACCGGACCGCGCCGACCAGGCACCCCCATGGGATCATGGATCTGATAGCGGTCGGTATGACACGGGATGGTTGATCGGCCCAAACCATCCTCCTCAACCGGCGATGGAGTGGTCGTTGGTCCGATAGCGCGCCGAGCAAAGCGGCGGATGTGATCGCGAATCGAGCGGCTGATTGGAGTCGATCTGCGCCGGTCGCGCGTCACAGAGCGGGGGCCGGCCGCGTTCGGCCATACGCGGTCGCTCGCGCAAGTTGGCCGAGTGACCGCTTCCGTCCGCTTCACTGCCATCAGCCAGCTTTGTGCATAGGTACGCGACGTGAATATGCCTTACTTCAGCTATCTTCGTTCATCGTCAGGATGATCTTTCCTACGTTCACAGCCGACTCCATCCGTCGATGGGCAGCCGCGGCATTGGCGAGAGGAAACACGCTGTCGACGACCGGCTCCAGACCCGCTCCTCCTGCAAAGCGGTCCAGCCAATGTTCGCGAAACCGCCGAACCATCGCGTGTTTCTCGTGCTGGTCGCGCGACTTCATCACCGTGCCGATGATTTGCAGATGACGGTACAGGATCTGTTCGAGGCTCACGATCACGTCACCGCCGCCGCCAAGTATCCCTACCTGCACCAGCCGGCCGCCGTTTGCCAATGACGCGACGTTCCGGGAAAAATATGGCGCGCCCACGAAGTCGATAACCACGTCGACACCGCGTTTGTCCGTCCTGCTTGCGACAACTTCCGAAAAATCCTGCGTCTTGTAGTCGATCGCATGGTCCACGCCAAGTTGAACGATCCGTTCCAGCTTCGAGGCTTCGGCGGTCGCGAAGATCGTCGCGCCGGTTGAGTAGGCCAGTTGGACAGCTGCGGAACCCACCCCGCCCGCCGCTGCGTGAATGAGCACCGAATCGCCGCGCTGCAAGCGGCCAAGATGCAACAACGCTTCGTGCGCCGTGACGAAGACTTCCGGTATTGCCGCCGCGTGCACGTAGTCGATCGTTGCCGGAATGGGCATCGCCATTCTCCAGTCAATGCGCGCCAATTCTGCGTAGGCCCCGCCGCCGACGACGCCCATTACACGATCACCGACCTTGTAACCCTGCACGGAAGGTCCGGTCTCGATCACCTCGCCGGCGATCTCGAGCCCCATGATCGTCGAGTCGCCGAAGTTCGGCCTGCCGTATCCGCCTCGGCGATGCGTGAGGTCCGCGCGATTCACACCTGCTGCATGGACGCGTACCAGCAAATCGTCAGGGCGCACCTCGGGTACCTGGACCTCGGCGAGCTGGAGAACCTCGGCCTCGCCGAATTCATTGAATGTGATGGCTTTCATTTCAAACCTTCCTGCGTCGTGGATAAATGGCCGGCGACATCGTCGGACCGAGTTTGTGCGCCAAGCGTTGCCTGCGCTGCGGCGGATGCCGAGATCGCCGCGGGAAACCCCGCATAGAACGCGAGGTGAGTGATCGCCGCGGCGAGCTCTTCGCGGGTCACGCCGTTCGTCAACGCGCGGCGCAGGTGCGCCGGCAACTCGTCGAGATGGCCCCCCGCGATCAGCGCGGCGACGGTCACGAGGCTGCGGTCACGCGGCGAGAGCGCCGGATCGCTCCAGATCCGCGGATAGAGCGTGTCGTCGACGAATGCCGAGAGCTTCGGCGTGAACGCACGCGCGGCCTCGCGCGGACTGTCGAAATGCGTATGAGACATGGTGATCCTCCTTCAAGCCTGGCTGATGAACTTGTGCGTGAGGTAGTACTCGATGCCCTCGGCGCCGCCTTCCGAGCCGTGGCCGCTTTCCTTCATGCCGCCAAACGGCAGTTCGGTCGAGACGATGCGGTACTGGTTGATGCCGATCATGCCGGCTTCGAGACCGTCCGCGACATCGATGGCCGTGCGCGCGCTGCTCGTGAACGCATAGGCGGAGAGCCCGTACGGCAACCGGTTCGCTTCGGCGAGCCCGTCGGCGAGCGCATCGAAGCGCATCAGCACCGCGATCGGGCCGAACGGTTCTTCGTGCATCACACGCGCGTCCTTCGGTACGTCGGCGAGGACCGTCGGCTCGAAGAAATACCCGTCGCCCGCAATGCGCTTTCCGCCGGCGAGAATGGTTGCGCCACGCTCCACCGCATCGGCGATGAGTTCCTCCATCTTGGCAAGCTGGCGCGGATTAGCCAGCGGCCCGACCTGCGTGCCCGCATCCATGCCGTTCCCGACCTTGAGCGCGTTGGCGGCACGCACGAAGTGACCGACAAACTCGTCGTAGACTTCGCGCTGGATCAGGAAGCGCGTCGACGAGATGCAGATCTGGCCCGTACCGCGATAGCGATTCGCCGCGCCTTCGACCGCGGCCTTTTCGACATCCGCATCGCTGAATACGAGGACGGGCCCGTGGCCGCCCAGCTCCAGCGTAATTGGTTTGACGCCTTCGGCTGCGCGCGCCGACAGCAGACGGCCGATCGGCACCGAGCCCGTGAACGTCACCTTGCGGATTACCGGAGAAGCGATCAGCTGCTTCGACACCTCGTCGGGCACGCCGAACACGACTTGAAGCACGCCCTTCGGCAAACCGGCGTCGTCCAGTGCGCGTGCCAGCGCGAGTGCCGTAGCGGGGCTTTCCTCGCCGGGCTTGATGATGACGCTGCATCCGGCGGCAAGTGCGGCGGAGAGCTTGCGCGCCGGGGTGATCGCGGGAAAATTCCACGGCGTGAATGCGGCGACGGGCCCGATCGCCTGTTTCTTCACGAGCTGTTGCACACCCGGGCGGTTGGACGGCACCACGCGGCCGTCGATGCGACGCGCCTCTTCGGCGAACCATTCGAAGTAGTCGGCGGCACGCAGGACTTCGTCGCGGCTTTCCGCCAGCGGTTTGCCTTCCTCGAGCGTCATGACCGTCGCGATGTGCCCGGCGCGCTCGCGCATCAGTTCCGCCCCGCGTTTCAGAATGCGCGCGCGTTCGGCCGGCACGGTGTTGCGCCAGACGTCGAACGCCTGTGCAGCGGCCTGCAGGGCGCGATCCAGATCGGCTGCCGTCGCGAGCGGGACGCGGCCGATCTCGATTTGCGTGGCGGGGTTGATCACCGGCGCCGTTTCGCGTTCGCTCGCGCCGATCCATTCGCCATTGATGAAAAGATGAAGTGCGTCGTAAGTGATGTCCATGGTATCAACCAATATGGTTAGGATTGCGATTCAATATGTGTTCGCCGCGAGCCGGATTGGGGACCTGCGCCACGCCGTGTCGGGATGATCCGCCGTGCCGTGCCGGGCTCGGCCTTGAAACGTCCGTGTTCTGACTGCCTGACTTCGGGACCAAGTCTAGGCGTGAAGCGCTCGGCAACTTAGAGGGGCCGGAAAGAATGAATCTTGTCTCCGGAGAGAAAATCCCCCCGTCGATATGAAGGGATATTGAAAGGATGCGCAAAAACGACACGAGGTCTCGCGCTGACTGCAGGAAACAGGCGGTGGCCCTATGATCAGGCTCGCGCGGGCTGAAACGCTGCGATTCGACGAAAAATTCAAAGCCAGGGTGCGTAATGGACAAGGTTCACACCATGTCGGTGTTTGCGAAAGTGGTCGAGATGGGCAGTTTCACGGCGGTGGCAAACCACCTCGATACGACTGTCGGCAACATTTCCCGAGCGGTCTCGGTACTCGAGGACAATCTCAATACGCGGTTGCTGCAGCGCTCGACGCGACGGCTCGTGGTCACCGATGCGGGGCGACGTTTTTACGAACGCAGCGTCGCGATCCTCTCGGACATCGAACGGGCCGAAGCGGAAGCCCGTGATGCGCTGCTGGAGCCGCGCGGTGTATTGCGCGTGCATGCGGTGCCGGGATTAGGCCGTCAACTCGTTTCGCAAGCCGTGCTGGCCTATCGGAGCGCATACCCGGAAGTGTCGGTCGACCTCATGCTGTCGCAGCGGATGCCGAACTTGCTCGAAGAGCAACTCGACGTGGCGATCGTGATTGCGCGCACGCTGCCGGACTCGGCGTATGTGAGCCAGAAGATCGGCGCCAGCCATTGCATTCTGGCGGCGTCGCCCGATTACCTAGCACGGCATCCGGCTCCCGAATGTGTGGAAGATCTCGCCGATCACACATGTGTGCTCCTGAGCACGGTCGATTACGCACCGGACGAGTGGCATCTGCAAGGCAGGCCCGGCGACGCGGTGTATCGTCCGACGGGAGCGCACTTCAGTGTCAACGACATGGATGCGATGTCCACGGTGCTGCAGGAGGGCGCGGGGATCGGGTTGATCGCCGCCTTCTCGGCAATCGACGATTTGCGTAAAGGATCGCTCGTTCGCGTCCTGCCTGAATTCCACACCGCTCAGCGCAACGTGTATGCGGTGTATTCGTCGCGTCAGTTCGTCGACGCGAAGATCAAGCGGTTCATCGATGTACTGAAGGTGCGGGTAGGTGACCGGTTGAATGCGTATGAGGAGGAGCTCGCTATCACGGTCGTATGATCCCCATTACGCCCGGCACGGTCGGGTAGGTATCCGATTTCCCGGGGCCGACCCGTCGCATTGAGCGTATGCGGTTGTGACATTGCAAGTATGCCGGATCGACGAATCCGCATTCGTTCCGCGCTCGTACTGGACTAAATGCTCCGCTGCCGGTTCCCGATCCATTGCAGTCGTTCGCCAACGTTCCGCCGACGGCGTATCCGGGTCGTCAGCGGCCGGTCCTGAAAAGTTTGAGCGTAGGTCTTGGCGCAGGTTTGTTCGCCGCGCCGTTTCAGACAAGGCGCAGGTACTGCTGCATCAGTGGGCATTGCAAGATGCTCGGCAACCAAGTGATGGGATCAGCACCCAGAATTACGAAAGCCCGCAGAAAGCGGGCTTTTTTTGCGTGCTACGAATTTGCTACAGCAAGGGACGGGAGCCCTGCTGGACAAGCCTCGTGCTTATCATTCCATCCCCTGAACTACGGGGCGGATAGGCCGCCGATTCAATCCGGTGTAACAGCGCGTATCGGGCGAGTTCCGATTCTCGCGCCCGTCACCTCATCGACGGCAATCGCCCTGATTTCCGTGCCAGTGTCTGCATCATAGAAGCGCATCAACTTGCCGCCGCCAAGATGTTGGCGTCCCCACGTGCCGATCATGAAAAGCACCGGCAGGAAATCGAGCCCGGCCTGCGTCAACCGGTATTCATCGCGCGGCGGACGCTCTGAGTAGCGGTGTTTTTCCAGCAGTCCAGCGGCGGTCAACGACACCAGCCGTCGTGTCAGGATCGTCGGTGCAATCCCCAGACTTTTACGGAACTGATCGAATCGGGTGAGGCCGGCATGCGCATCGCGAAGGATCAGCATGCTCCACGCGTCACCGATCGTCGACAGGGTGCGGGCGATCGGGCACGGATTATCGTGGAGAATTTTCTCGTCCATACAATTTTGATAGTGACTTGGTGCCGAAGCGGTAGTATAGTCCATTTCAAATCGATAGTAACACGTGGCGACAGTTCGGTCGCCCATCTGGAGGTTTGAATCATGAGCAAAAACGGCAGGGGTGTCGCTCTCGTAACCGGGGCGTCTTCAGGCATCGGCGCGGCGTCCGCCGAGCGGCTCGCGCGAGCAGGCTTTACGGTATTCGGTACCAGCAGGCGGGTGGTGCAGGCCGTGCAGCGGCCGTTCGAAATGCTGATTCTCGATGTCACCGACGACGCATCCGTTCAGAGCTCTGTCGACGAAGTGGTGCGGCGGGCGGGTCGTATCGATCTACTTGTGAACAACGCCGGCTTCGGCGTCGCGCCGGCCGGCGCGGAAGAAAGCTCGATCGAGCAGGTCCAATCGATCTTCAATACGAACTTTCTCGGCGTCGTCCGGATGACCCGCGCCGTCTTGCCGCATATGCGTCGCCAGGGCAGCGGCCGTATTGTCAACATCGGTTCGGTCCTTGGTTTTCTGCCTATGCCGTACGGCGCGCTCTATTCGGCGACCAAGCACGCCATCGAAGGCTATTCCGAATCGCTCGACCATGAGGTGCGCACACAGGGCATCCGCGTTTCGATCATCGAGCCGGCCTACACGAAGACGCCGTTCGACGCGAATTTCATGGAGCCGGACAGAAAGCTGGAGGTGTACCAGCAAGCGCGCGACGTTGTCACCCAACGCGTGAACGCCGTGATGGCGACCGCTACGGAGCCGGCTGTCGTCGCCGACGTGGTGTTAAAGGCTGCCATCGCCGTGCATCCTAAGCGCCGCTATACCGCCGGAGCGCTGGCCGCCCGCCTGCGATGGCTGCGCGGATTCGCGCCCGAGAGTGTGCTGGATGCAGCCCTGCGCAAAGACCTGCGGCTCGACACGATTTCGGTGACGCGATCCGGCGACGCGGCTCTTGAACAATGAACGGGCAACTGCGGCCAAGGGAACAGACACCATGAGAGTATTCAATTTCGACCGTTACGGGGACGAGGATCGCGTTCGCATGAGCGACGTGCCCGAGCCGCCATTGCGGGACGACGACGTTCTGGTTCAGATCCACGCCTCGGGTGTGAATCCGCTGGATGCCAAGATTCGGGACGGCGAGTTCAAGCCAATATTGCGTTATCACCTGCCGCTCATTCTCGGCAACGAGATGGCCGGGATCGTGACTCGCGTCGGTCCGCGCGTGCGACGGCTCAAACCCGGCGACGCGGTGTACGGCCGGCCCGACAAAGCTCGGATCGGCACGTTTGCGGAGTTCATTGCTGTGAGCGAAGCGGACGTCGCGATCAAGCCGAAGACGCTATCGATGCAGGAAGCAGCATCAGTCCCGCTGGTCGGTCTTACGGCCTGGCAGGCGTTGATCGAGAAAGCGCAGTTGAGGCCGGGACACAAGGTGCTGATCCACGCGGGTTCGGGCGGTGTCGGCACGTTCGCGATCCAGTTGGCGAAACACCTCGGCGCGTACGTCGCGACGACGACCAGCACGGGAAACGTCGAATGGGTGAAGGAACTCGGCGCAGACATCGTCATCGATTATCGCAAGGACGATTTCGAAAAAATCCTCCGCGACTACGATGTCGTGATCAATAGTCTGGATGGAAAAACGCTCGAAAAATCCTTGAACGTGCTCAAAAGAGGTGGGCGACTCATCTCGATCTCGGGCCCCCCCGATCGCGAGTTCGCGAAGGAGCTCGGCTTGCCTTGGTTCATGGGAATCGTGATGAGCCTCTTGAGCTCCCGGATCAGAAGGAAAGCAAGACGTCACGACGTGAGCTATTCCTTCCTGTTCATGCGCGCATGCGGCGCCCAACTGCAGGAAATCGCTTCACTCATCGACGCTGGTGTCATACGTCCGGTTGTAGAGCGCATCTTTCCATTTGAATCGACCAAGGAAGCGATGGCTTACGTCGAAACCGGACGCACCAAAGGGAAAGTTGTCGTCACGTTACGTTGACCTTGACGATAGCGAGCATCGCTGGCCTCGGATGACCCCCGGGGTGCCGGGGCAAGTTCTCGATGATAGGTTGACTGCTACGTCTCGGAAATCCGGCTTCGACGAACATGATAAGGAGGGCCGATCCCGAAAAATAGAGCGTAAGTTTCGGCGTAGCTTTGTGAATTGGGCCTTGTCAAATAAAGCGCAGGTACTGCTGCATCATCGGGCATTGTCGATAGTCCCGTGGAGTGCCGTGCCGTCCAATGCCTCTGTTTCGAGCTGAGTAAGCCAGTCAGCCCAAACTTGCATCATTTCTCGGCGGTCCGGCAGATATTTCGCGTGATTGTATGTCGAGCGAGTCTTGTCCTTGTCCTTGTGTGAAAGCTGCATTTCAACAACTTCGTCTTTCCAACCCATTTCATGAGGCTGTGTGGACGCGGTTGCTCGAAAGTCGTGACCCGTGATCGGTTGAGGGTTATCAGGGACCATGTAGTCGATCGCTCTGTTGATTGTCGCTCGACTCATATGGGGAAGCTTGCGGTTGCTGTGAAGGATCGGCAGGATGTATCCGCGATTTCCGTACATCTCCTGCAACTCGCGCAGCAGGCTCAGTGCTTGTCGAGGCAACGGAACGATGTGTAGCCGCCGAGACTTGATCTTCTCTGCCGGGACCTTCCATTCAGCAGCACCGAGGTCAATCTCTTCCCATCGTGCCCGACAAAGCTCGATCGTGCGGGGAAAGAGCATCATCAGTAACCGTATCGCGATCACGGTTCGCTTGCTCTTGTACGTTGGGAGCTGTCGGAGTATCGCCTTCAGCTCGTCGCGACTCAGCGCACGTGCGTTCTCAGTCGGTGGTTTTACGATCGATCCGCGCAAAACCGACGCGGGGTCCGAATCGGCCCGCAAAGTGATAACGGCGTACTGAAACACATTCGACACGTACTGTCGCAGTTTGATCGCGACGGAAGGAGATCCGCGCTCTTCGACTCGGCGCACTAAGGACAGAACGTCATGTGCGGTTATTGAGCGCATCGGTCGGCTACCGATAAAGGGGTACGCGTCAGTCTCAAGCATGCGCAGGATTTCGCCATAGTGCCGCTCGGTCCACGTCTTGCGCTTCTTATCAAGCCACTCGTCGCTGACGGCGCGGAAAGTTGCTTTGCCTTCGTTGATGCGCGCAGACAGCACTGCCTGCCGAGCGTGAGACGGATGCAGTCCCTTCTTGACGAGTTCACGGGCATCGTCGCGTGCCGCGCGCGCGTCTTGAAGGCTGACGGTGGGATATTCGCCGATCGCGAAGAGGTTCTCCTTCCCAGCAATTCTGTACTTGTATCGCCAGAGCTTGGAGCCGGACGGATTCACCAACAGATACAGTCCATTGCCGTCGGTAAGTTTGGTAGGCTTGTCGCCTGCCTTCGCTTGTCGGATCTTGACGTCGGTAAGTGGCACGGTGAAAAAGAGGGTATCGTCTTTGGAAGGTTGAAGTGATACCCGCTTCATTACCCGCTTTTTTCTCGGCTGGGCGCGATTTCTGGCGAACGTGAGCGAACGGCGGAACGGCGTAGGAAGCCCGACTAGTAAGGGTTAGAGGCTAATCGCCGAACCAACACGAACTGGAGCGAACAAAGTGATCAGACATATTGTCATGTGGAAGTTGAAGGAATCGGCGGAAGGCGCGACGCGCGCACAGAACGCGCTGAAGCTGAAGGAAAAGCTCGAAGGCTGCCGCGACCTCGTGCCGGGTATCCTGCAGATCGACGTCGGCGTGGCGACGCCGGGCCTCGACGCGACTTCCGACATCGTGCTCGTGTCCGATTTCGCGGACAAGGCCGCGCTCGACGCCTACCAGGTGCACCCGGTCCACCTGGAAGTGAAGAAGTTCGTCGTCGCGGTGGCCGAATCGCGCGAGTGCGTCGACTACGTCGTCGACAGCACACGATGAGCGACGCGGCATCCCCGGCGGACGGCCCGTCGATCGAAAGCCCGTTCGTCGACCTGCTCGGCGTGCAGCTCGTGTCCGCGAAGGACGGCGCGAGCGAGATCGTGCTGCCGCTCGAAGAGCGGCACATGAACACGTGGGGCATCGCGCACGGCGGCGTGACGATGACGCTCGCGGACATCGCGCTCGCGATGGCGGCGCGCAGCCTGACCGATGACGGCGTCGGCGTCGTCACGGTCGAGATGAAGGTGAACTTCATGCAGCCTGGGCGCGGCGAATTGCGCGCGTACGGGCGCGTGATGCATCGCTCGACGACGATGGCTTACTGCGAAGGCGAAGTGCGCGACAGCGACGGCAACTTCGTCGCGAAGGCGCTCGGTACGTTCAAGTACATGCGGCGGCTCGCGGTGGGCCGCGACATCAAGCGGCAACGCTCGCGCACGGCGCCGGACGCGCAGCCCGGCCCGAGCGACGCGTAAGCACCCGGACGCACGGCCCTGCCTTTTCACAGGCAGGGCCGTTTTGTTTCGCGGGACGCATTGGTGCGTCGGGCGCGCTTTACGGGGCGCCGAAGGGCAGGGATTTCGACACGCGGCGCGCATGGCGTCGGCCTGACACAGGCATGGCATCATGTGACGCTTGTCCGTTCACGACGCCGCGCAGGCGCCGTCCTCACCGATGCCGCTGAATCCGAAGATCGCCCAGGTGCTCGACATGATCGAGCGCGCGAAACGTCCGTCCTATCACCATCAGACGGCGCAGCAGGCGCGCGCCGCGTACGAGAAGAGCGCGCCGATCCTCGACGTCGCGCCGGCGCCGATGCATTCGGTCGAGGAATGCGTCGTGCCGACGCGCGACGGCCGCACGATCGGCGCACGGCTGTACCTGCCGGTCGAGCCGAGCCTCGCGGAGCCGCTGCCCGCGCTCGTCTACTACCACGGCGGCGGCTTCACGGTCGGCAGCGTCGACACGCACGATGCGCTGTGCCGGATGTTCGCGCACGACGCGCGATGCGCGGTGCTGTCGGTCGGCTACCGGCTCGCGCCCGAGCACCGGTTTCCGACCGCGGTGAACGATGCCGACGACGCGTTGCGCTGGCTGCATCGCGAGGCTGCCGCGTTCGGCATCGACGCCGCGCGGCTGGCGGTCGGCGGCGACAGCGCGGGCGGCACGCTCGCGACCGTCTGCGCAGTGCTCGCGCGCGACGCCGGCATTCGCCTGGCGCTTCAAATGCTGATCTATCCGGGCGTGACGGGCTACCAGGAAACAGAATCGCATGCACGGCTCGCGAACGGCTATCTGCTGTCGCAGGACACGATCCAGTGGTTCTTCACGCAATACGTGCGCGATCCGGCCGACCGCGACGACTGGCGCTTCGCGCCGCTCGACGGCACGCGCGACGCGCCGTCGTTCGCGGACGTCGCGCCGGCCTGGATCGCGACGGCCGAATACGACCCGCTGAGCGACGAGGGCGCCGCGTACGCGGACAAGCTGCGTGCGGCCGGCAATGCGGTTACGCTGGTCTGCTATCCGGGGATGATCCACGAATTCTTCAAGATGGGCGGCTACGTGCCCGAGGTGCGGGCCGCGCATGCCGATGCGGTCGCGGCGCTGAAGGCCGCATTCGACGACGTTTGACGGCGGGCGTTTGACGGCGTGAGCGCCGCATGGAGGGCTGCGATGACGGATGGCGTAGTGGAAACGGGCGACTGGACGGTACTGGGCGGCGACGCTGCGCGGATTCGCGACGCGGTATTCGTGCGCGAGCAGCAGATTCCGCCGGAATGGGAGCTCGACGACGACGATCCGCTATCGCTCCATGCGGTCGCGTACCGGATCGATGTGGCGACGGGAATACGCCGCGCGGTCGCGACGGGAAGGCTGCTGCCGTCCGGCACGATCGGCCGCGTCGCCGTGCTGGCCGACGCGCGCGGGCAGGGCGTCGGGTCGGCTGTGCTGAACGCGCTGCTCGATGGCGCACGGCGCCGCGGCGAAACCGTCGTGCGGCTCTACGCGCAGGATTCGGCGGTGTCGTTCTATGTGCGGCACGGCTTCGCGGCGGTCGGCGAACCGTTCGTCGAAGCCGGCGTGCCGCACGTCGAGATGGCGCGCGCGCCGTAGCGCCGCGCGTGCGTTCAGCGCGGCTGCGTTGCGTCGACGTCGAACGTGAACGTGCGCTCGAACGCACCCGGGCGGACGGTGCGGTGCGAACCGTCGTCGTCGCAGCGCTCCTTGATCTCGACCGTCAGCCGCACGCCTTCCTTCATCGTGACGCGCAGCGCGGTCGTGCCGCGCGTGCCGTACTCGGGTGTCTCGATGAACGCGGCCGACAGCGCACGCTCGCGCTCGATCGGAATGCCCGTGTGCGGCAGCGCGTCGTCGTCCGCGACATGCGGGTCGCGCATCAGATCGATCAGTTCGTCGAGCGACGGGGTCGGATTGTCGGTGAGCAGCGTGCCGAGCTCCGCGCGCTTGCGCACCACTTTCGGCCAGGGCGTATCGAGCCGCGCATTCGACAGCGCGTGCACGCCCGGCGTGATCGCGACGGGCGCGGCGACACTGCTTTCGCCGTCGGGCGCTCGGTTGCAGAACCACGCGAGTTCGCGCCGCTTCCAGTCGCCGACGAGCAGGTTGAAGCCGTTGTACACGGCCGCATGCTCGGCAAGCTGCCCGAGATAGTCGAGCGGCGCGACGGACGGGCCGCGGAGGAAATCGGACACGAGCTTGCCGCGGGTCGGCGCGCCCGCGCGGATGTCGAACGGCGCGCGGTAGTTCGTCAGCGCCGCGAAGCGGCCGTCTCGCGATACGCCGAGCCACGTGCCGCCGGCTTCGAGATCGCGGCCGGCCAGCACGCCCGGTATATCCTCCCACCAGGTGAGCGGCGCGCTCGTGCGGCGAAAGAACTCGTCGCGGTTGGCGGTGAGGGTAAAGACGGGACCGGCGGCGGCATCAGGCTGCCAGTCGAAGGCAATCAGACACATCGGGCGAATCTCTCGCAGGAAACATCGGGCGCCGGCTGCGACTCGCGAGCCGGCGCGCGAACGGGTTGTCAGTGCGTTACGCTTCCGTCGGCCAAGCGTACGGGAGCGCGTCGATCACGAGCGCCGGGCCGTCGGCCGAACCGACGTGCACGGTGCCGTTGTCGAGCGCGGCGAGCTTGATCTCGACGAGTGCGTCGACGCCGCCGGCGGGCGCGGCCGCCGCGTTGACGATCATCCCGCACGGCTGGCCGGGATCGTCGCTGTGGAACAGCTCGACGCCGGCATGCACGGTATCGGTCTCACCGGCGACATGCGCGAGCGCGGTGCGGCGCTTGATGGTGCCGCGGTACTGGCTGCGCGCGACGATTTCCTGGCCCGGGTAACACCCCTTGCGGAAGTTGACGGCGCCGATCACGTCGAAGTTGACCATCTGCGGCACGAACTGTTCGACGGCCGGCTGCGTGATGCGCGGCTCGCCCGCGCGAATGTCGAGCCAGTCCCACACGGCCGGCGACACGACCGGCAGCGTGCCGGCGAGCGCGGCGACGCGCGCATCGACTTCCGCGCGCGGGCCGATCCACAGATAGCGCTTGCGGCCGGCTGCATCGGGCACGCGAATCAACGTGCCGGCCGGCCCGTCGACCTTCACGTGCACGCCGTCCGGCAGCGCATCGAAGATGCCCGACAGCGCGTCGCGCACGTCGCCCGCGAAGCCGACCACCGCGAGCGCGTCGCTCGCATCCGTGAGCTTCGCCTTCGCGCGCAGCACGAACATCGACAGCCGCTTCTGCACGGCGGGCTGCACGTCCTTCGACACCAGCAGGCGCACGTCGTGGCCGGCACGCCACGCGAGGAACGACCCGAGAAGGCGCCCCTTCGGCGAGCAATAGCCGGACAGCCGCGCGCTCGCGGCATCGAGATGCTCGATGTCGTTGGTCAGCTGGCTGTGCAGGAACGTCGCGGCGTCGTCGCCGGCCACGTCGATCACGCCGAGCTGCGGCAGCGGCATGCAGGCGCCCGGCGCATCGAAATCGACGGCGGACGGGCGGGGGAATACGGGGAGCGAGGCAGATGCGGCCTGGGCAGCCGGTGAAGCGAACGGTGAGCTCATGGAATGAGGGAACAGTCAACCCTGACTTTGACGGAGGCGAGCAAGTATTATATGGGTCTTACCTGAGTCACGTTTCCATGTCCCTACTGAAGAAATGCGCCGCGACGATCGCGGCGCTGGCCGTCGTTGTGGCCGCTGCCGGCGCGGGCGGCGGGTATTACTGGGCGACCCGGCCGCTGCTGCTGGGTTCGGCATCGCTCGACGTCACGATCAAGCCGCGCAGCAGCGTGAAGAGCGTCGCGCTGCAGCTCAAGCGCGGCGGCGTGCCGGTCGAGCCGTTCGGTTTCGTCGCGATGACGCGCGTGCTCGGGCTGTCGAGCCGGCTCAAGTCCGGCAACTACGAATTCAAGACGGGCATCACGCCTTACGAAGTCCTGCAGAAGATCGCGCGCGGCGACGTGAACGAATACGTCGCGACGGTGATCGAAGGCTGGACCTTCAAGCGGATGCGCGCGGAACTCGACGGCAACCCCGATCTTGCGCACACCACGGCCGGCATGAGCGACGCCGAGCTGCTGCGCGCGATCGGCGCGTCGGACAGCGCCGTGCAGCGCGGCAGCGGCGAGGGGCTGTTCTTCCCGGATACCTACCTGTTCGATAAGGGCACGAGCGACCTGAACATCTACCGGCGCGCGTACCATCTGATGCAGACGCGTCTCGACGAGGCCTGGGCGGCGCGCACGCCGGGGCTGCCGTACAAGTCGCCTTACGAAATGCTGACGATCGCATCGATCGTCGAGAAGGAAACGGGCCACGCGGCCGACCGCGCGTTCGTCGCGGCCGTGTTCGCGAACCGGCTGCGCATCGGCATGCCGCTGCAGACCGATCCGTCGGTGATCTACGGGCTCGGCGACGCGTACGACGGCCGCTTGCGCAAGCGCGATCTGCAGGCCGACACTCCTTACAATACCTACACGCGACGCGGCCTGCCGCCGACGCCGATCGCGTTGCCGGGCGTCGCCGCACTGCAGGCGGCGATCAATCCGGCGCAGACGAGCGCGCTCTATTTCGTCGCGAAGGGCGACGGCAGCAGCGTGTTCTCGGACACGCTCGGCGACCACAACAAGGCCGTGGACAAGTACATACGAGGTCAATAATGGCGAGCGGTAAATTCATCACGTTCGAAGGCATCGACGGGGCGGGGAAGACCACCCACCTGCAATGGTTCTGCGAACGCCTTCAGGGCAAGCTGGCCGCGGCCGGCCGGCAGGTCGTCGTCACCCGCGAGCCGGGCGGCACGCAGCTCGGCGAGAAACTGCGCGAGATCCTGCTGAGCCAGCCGATGGATCTCGAGACGGAAGCGCTGCTGATGTTCGCCGCGCGCCGCGAGCATCTCGCGCTCGTGATCGAGCCGGCGCTCGCGCGCGGCGACTGGGTCGTGTCCGATCGCTTCACCGATGCGACGTTCGCGTACCAGGGCGGCGGCCGCGGGCTGCCGCGCGACAAGCTCGAGACGCTCGAGCGCTGGGTGCAGGGCGGTTTCCAGCCCGACCTCACGGTGCTGTTCGACGTCGCGCCGCAGGTCGCGAGCGAGCGCCGCGGCGCGGCGCGCATGCCCGACAAGTTCGAAAGCGAGTCCGATGCGTTCTTCACGCGCACGCGCGGCGAGTACCTGCGGCGCGCGGAAGAGGCGCCGCACCGCTTCGCGATCGTCGACGCGACGCAGTCGATTCCCGAGATCCGCCGGCAGCTCGAACGCGTGCTCGCCGCGCTGTAACCCGCAAGGAACGCACCACATGATCTATCCGTGGCAAACCGACGACTGGAACCGCCTGCAGCAACTGCGCGCGCAATGGCCGCATGCGCTGCTGCTGCACGGCCAGGCCGGGATCGGCAAGCTGCAGTTCGCGCAGCATCTCGCGCAGGGCTTCCTGTGCGAATCGCCGCTGCCGAACGGCGAGCCGTGCGGCACCTGCGCGGCCTGCACCTGGTTCTCGCAGGGCAATCACCCGGACTACCGGATCGTGCTGCCCGAGGTGCTGGCCGGCGAAGCGCCGGGCGCCGCGGACGACGCGAAGCCGGCCGACGCGGACGAAGGCGGCAAGAAGACGCGCGCGCCGAGCAAGGAAATCAAGATCGAGCAGGTGCGCGCGCTGCTCGACTTCTGCGGGGTCGGTTCGCACCGCGGCGGCGCGCGCGTCGTCGTGCTGTATCCGGCCGAGGCGCTCAACGTCGCCGCGTCGAACGCGCTGCTGAAAACGCTGGAGGAACCGCCGTCCGGCGTCGTGTTCCTGCTCGTGTCGGCGCGCATCGACCGCCTGTTGCCGACGATCATCAGCCGCTGCCGGCAGTGGCCGATGACCGTGCCGGCGCCCGACGCGGCCGCGGCCTGGCTCGCGGCGCAGGGCGTCGACCATGCGAGCGCGCTGCTCGCCGAAGCCGGCGGCGCGCCGCTCGCCGCGCTGGCGCTCGCGAGCGACGAGAACCGCCCGCTGCGCGACTACACGCTCGGGCAGCTCGCGGCCGGTGCGGCGTGCGACCCGTTCGCATGCGGCGAGGCGCTGCAGAAGCTGCCGGTGCCGCTGGTGCTCGGCTGGCTGCAGCGCTGGCTGTACGATCTGCTCGCGCAGCGGATGGCGGGCGCGCCGCGCTACTTCCCGATGCACGCGGCGGCGCTCGCGCGCTGCGCGGAATCGGTCGACGCGAACGCGTTCGCGCGCTTCATGAAGGCCGTGACGCGGCAGCGGACGGTCGAGAACCATCCGCTGAACGCGCGGCTCGTATTCGAGGAATTGTTTCTCGGGTATCGGGAAATGTTTGCGTGACCTGGCATTGTTTCTGATGGGTTGCGAAACGATGTTCGGCTTACTCAGCGGCGCGACCGCGGCCGGCCGGCCCGCGAACGCCGCCGGTTGCCGCACGCCGGCGAGCGCATGAGCGCCCGCCTTACGTATTCAGGAAACACGATGTTCGTCGACTCTCACTGCCACATCAATTTCAAGGGCCTGGCCGACCGCCTGCCGGCCGTTCTCGAGAACATGCGCGAGCACGACGTTACGCACGCGCTGTGCGTGTCCGTCGATTTCGAGACGCTGCCCGAGGTCCTCGCGATCGCCGCCGCGTACGACAACGTCTACGCGTCGGTCGGCGTGCATCCCGATCACGAGGACGCGCACGAGCCGACGCTCGCGGAACTCGTCGAGCTGGCCGCGCACCCGAAGGTCGTCGCGATCGGCGAAACGGGCCTCGACTACTACCGCCTCGAGGGCCGCTCGATCGCCGACATGGAATGGCAGCGTGAACGCTTTCGCACGCACATCCGCGCGGCGACCGCGACGATGAAGCCGCTGATCGTCCATACGCGGTCGGCGTCGGAGGACACGCTGCGGATCATGGCCGAGGAGCGCGCGGACGTGCCGGGCGGCGTGATGCACTGCTTCACCGAGCCGTGGCCCGTCGCCGAGCAGGCGCTCGCGCAGAACTTCCATATCTCGCTGTCGGGCATCGTCACGTTCAAGAGCGCGACCGACGTGCAGGACGTCGCGCGGCGCGTGCCGCTCGACCGGCTCCTGATCGAGACCGACTCGCCGTACCTCGCGCCGGTGCCGTATCGCGGCAAGCCGAATGAACCTGCGTACGTCAGCCATGTCGGACGCTTTATCGCATCCGAGCGCGGGATCGCCGTCGAGGCGCTGGCCGATGCGACGACACAGAACTTTTTCCGGCTGTTCAAGATCGCCCGCTAACGACGCGCGCGCAGCCGACAACCCAGGGAAGGAGCCCACAACAATGACGAAGCCGACCAACCATCTGACCAAACGCGCACTCGCCGCCGCCGCGCTGATCGCGAGCGGCCTGTTCGCTGCAGCCGGCGCGCATGCCGAGTCGCTCGACGCGATCGTCAAGGCCGTCAAGTTCGACGACATCGCCGACATCGGCAAGCAGCTCAAGAACGGCCTCGATCCGAACACGCTCGCGCCGAACGGCGACCCGCTGCTGGTGATCGCCGCGCGCGAGAAATCCGACAAGGTCGCGGCGGCGATCGCCACGACGCCGAACGTCGACCTCGAGAAGGAAGACAAGGCCGGCGAGAACGCGCTGATGCTCGCGTCGCTGAACGGCGATGTCGGCCTTGTCAAGCTGCTGATCGACAAGGGCGCGGAAGTCAGCAAGAAGGGCTGGGCGCCGCTGCACTACGCGGCGACCAACGGCCAGGACGCGGTCGTCAAGGTGCTGCTCGACCACGACGCGTATATCGACACGGCTTCGCCGAACGGCACCACGCCGCTGATGATGGCCGCGCGCGGCAACCATGCATCGACGGTCACGCTGCTGCTCGACCAGGGTGCCGATCCGCAGGTGAAGAACCAGCTCGGCATCACCGCGCTCGAGTTCGCGAAGCATTACAAGGCGCCGGACGCGATCGACATCCTGAGCAAGCGTACGGTGCGTATCGGCGCGTCGGCGCCGGCAGATGCGCAAAAGAGTGCAAAATGACGGTTTTCGGTGCACCGGCCAGGGCGGCGGTGCGCGCCCGGCCGGGCGGCTTCCGGCCGGAGAAGGGTGTCCGGCGCCGCGCCGGCCAACGCAGCAGGCGGTCTCGGGCCGCATTGACATAAGGAACACCATGTTGCGCGCAATGTTTTGTGCCGCGGCGTTTGCCGTGCCGTTGTCGGCGGCGGCTTTCACGGGCGCGGATCTCGACCGGCTGTGCGCGAAGACGGACGTCAAGTCGCGGGCGTCGTGCGCGGCCTATATCGAAGGCGCTGCCGACGGCGTCTACAACACCATCGACGCGATCGGCGGCACCACGGGGCCGCGTGTCGGCCAGTATTTCTGCCTGCCGCCCGACATCCGGGCGCAGCAGATGACCGATGCGGTGCGCAAGTACATCGCGGAAAATCCGAAGCTGGCCGACTACAACGCGAGCACCGCGGTGTCGCTCGGTCTCGGCAAGGCGTTTCCCTGCAGGGGCGGCAGCTGATCTGATGCCGTGTCCGGGCGCGTGCAGGTGCGTGCGCTACCCGGACGTCGCCGACGCATCCAGGACGAGGCGTGCGCGCCTCATAACCGAAGCATCCCGGGCGCCGATGATTTCAATCGAGGAACTGCAGCGCATCGCCGATGCGCCGCTGCATTCGTGGCTCGGCACGCTGGCCGTGTCGGTCATCGTCGTGCTGGTCGTCACGATCGTGCACCGTCTCGGCGCACGTATCGTCAAGCGCATCGCGCAGCCGTATCCGCTGATGAGCGCGATCCTGCGCTACATCGACAAGCCGTCGCTCGTCGTGCTCGCGCTGCTGGCACTCGAATTCCTGTGGGTCCAGGCCGACGACGGCATGTCGTTCGTGAGCGGCATGCGCACCGCGGCGGCGGTCGGTTCCATCGTGTCGCTCACGTGGCTGCTGGTGCGGCTCGCGGCCGGCGTCGGCGACGCGATCATCCGGGCGCATCCGCTCGATACGGCCGACAACCTCCAGGCGCGGCGCATCCATACGCAGGCCAAGGTGCTCGTGCGGACCGTGATGGTGCTGATCGTGATCATCGGCACCGGCGCCGCGCTGATGACGTTCCCGAACGTGCGCCAGGTGGGCGCGAGCCTGCTGGCGTCGGCCGGCGTCGCGGGCCTGGTCGCCGGTATCGCTGCGCGGCCGGTGCTCGGCAACCTGATTGCCGGGCTGCAGATCGCGCTCACGCAGCCGATCCGGCTCGACGACGTGGTCGTGATCCAGGGCGAATGGGGGCGCATCGAGGAAATCACCGGCTCGTTCGTGTCGGTGCGGTTGTGGGACCAGCGGCGCCTCGTCGTGCCGCTGCAGTGGATCATCGAGAACCCGTTCACGAACTGGACGCGCAACAGCGCGGAGATCATCGGCACGGTCTACCTGTCGGTCGACTACCGCACGCCGCTCGCGCCGCTGCGCGAGGAGCTCGCGCGGCTCGTCCATGCGGCGCCCGAGTGGGACGGCCGCGTGCAGGTGTTGCAGGTGACCGATGCGACGGAGCGCACGATGCAGTTGCGCGCGCTCGTCAGCGCGGCCGATTCGTCGTCGTGCTCGGATCTGCGCTGCCGCGTGCGCGAAGGGTTGATCGAATACCTGCAGGGCCGTTATCCGCAATGCCTGCCGCGCAGCCGGATGGAACTGTATCCGCATGATTCCGCGCCGGACGCGCCGAATCCCGAACGACCGCACGCGCGGACGCCCGCCGCCAGCACGGCGGCCAACACCGCAGCCGATCCGCAGGCCGTCGAAGGCCGCTGAACGCGGCCCGGCGCCTGCCCGCCATCCATCGTCATGACCGCGCTGAACACGCTCGCCATCGCCAATTACCGCTCGCTGCGCGAGCTGATCGTGCCGCTCGCGGCGCTCAATGTCGTCACGGGGCCTAACGGCAGCGGCAAATCGAGCGTATACCGCGCGCTGCGGCTGCTCGCCGACACCGCGCAGGGCCGCGTGATCCCGTCGCTCGCCCGCGAGGGCGGGCTGCCGTCGACGCTGTGGGCCGGCCCCGAGCGCTTCTCGCGCGCGATGCTGGCCGGCGACGCGCCGGTGACCGGCACGGTGCGCAAGGGGCCCGTTAGCCTGAAGCTCGGCTTCGCGTGCGACGATTTCGGCTATTCGATCGATCTCGGCCTGCCGCTCCCGAGCAGATCGCAGTTCGCGCTCGATCCGGTGGTCAAGCGCGAATGCATCTGGGGCGGCGCGCTGCCGCGGCCGTCGACGCTGCTGGTCGACCGGCAGGGGGCACAGATCCGCGTGCGCACCGCGTCGGGCGACTGGCGGACGATTCCGCAGCCGGTCGCGAGCTTCGACAGCATGATGACCGAGTTCGCCGATCCGACCGGCGCGCCCGAGATGATCGCGGTGCGCGAGCGGATTCGCTCGTGGCGCTTCTACGACCATTTCCGGACCGATGCGCAGGCGCCGGCACGGCAGTCGCACATCGGCACCCATACGCCGGTGCTGGCGGACGACGGCGCCGACCTCGCCGCCGCGCTGCAGACGATTCGCGAAATCGGCGACGGCGCGGCGCTCGATGCGGCGATCGACGACGCGTTTCCCGGCGCATCGGTCGGGATCGACAATCCGGGCGGCCGCGGCCGCTTCGACGTGCTGATGCGCCAGCCGGGGCTGCTGCGGCCGCTCGCGGCGGCCGAACTGTCCGACGGCACGTTGCGCTACCTGCTGCTCGCGGCCGCGCTGCTGACGCCGCGGCCGCCGGCACTGATGGTGCTGAACGAACCGGAGACGAGCCTGCATCCCGATCTGCTGCCGGCGCTGGGCCGCCTGATCGCGCAGGCCGCGCAGCGCTCGCAGGTGCTGGTCGTGTCGCATGCGGCGCGGCTCATCGCGACGCTCGAGCGCGAGGCCGGCTGCGAATCGCTGGTGCTCGACAAGCAGCTCGGCGCGACCGCGCTCGTCGATGCCGACACGCGCGACCTGCCGCCGTGGAAGTGGCCGTCGCGCTGACGGGCCGGGCGGTGTGCATTCGGCCGCGTCCGGCGCCCGGACAGGGGCATGCCCCGACGGCGCCCGATGCGGTGCGATCGGGCCAGACGGAACGAATGTATCCTGTCTGTAACAACGCCCATAAAATGCAAGTCAGGCGGTTCCGGGCATCGGGATCGCGAATAATGCCGGGATATCCGGCCGGCGCCGTGCCGGCCGGCGCTGCACGGAGCGGGGGCGCGCGAAAAGCGCACACTCCCGCCTGCCGTACGGGACAGGACACAGGAGACGTGGACCATGAGAATTGCCCAGATCGCCCCGCTGACCGAATCGGTGCCGCCGAAGCTGTACGGCGGCACGGAGCGCGTCGTGTCCTACATCACCGAGGCGCTCGTCGATCTCGGCCATGATGTGACGCTGTTCGCGAGCGGCGACTCGACGACACGTGCGAAGCTCGAGCCGGTCTGGCCGCGCGCGCTGCGGCTCGACACGTCGATCCGCGACCGCGTCGCACCGCACATGCTGCTGATGGAGACGGTCGCGCGCCGCGCGAAGGACTTCGACGTGCTCCATTTCCACATGGACTACTACTCGTTCTCGGTCTTCAACCGACAGGAAACGCCTTACGTGACGACGCTGCACGGCCGGCTCGACCTGCCCGAGCAGCAGCCGGTATTCGACACGTTCAACACGGCGCCCGTGATTTCGATTTCGAACTCGCAGCGCCAGCCGCTGCCGCAGGCGAAATGGCTGACGACCGTCTACCACGGGTTGCCCGATACGCTTTACATGCCGCAGCCCGTCGAGCCGCGCTACCTCGCGTTCCTCGGCCGTATTTCGCCGGAGAAGCGCGTCGACACGGCGATTCGCATCGCGCGCCAGTGCGGGCTGCCGATCCGGATCGCCGCGAAGATCGATGCGGCCGACCAGGAATACTTCGACCGCGAGATCAAGCCGCTCTTCGCGTTGCCGCACGTCGAATACATCGGCGAGATCGCTGATCACCAGAAGGCCGAATTCCTGTCGGGCGCGCATGCGCTGCTGTTTCCGATCGACTGGCCGGAGCCGTTCGGCCTGGTGATGATCGAGGCGATGTCGTGCGGCACGCCGGTGATCGCGTTCAATCGCGGCGCGGTGCCCGAGGTGCTGGACGAGGGTGTGTCGGGTTTCATCGTCGAGGATGAAATCAGCGCGGTGGCCGCCGTGAACCGGCTGCACCTGCTGCCGCGTGCGCGCGTGCGGCAGCGCTTCGAGGAACGCTTCACGTCGCACCGGATGGCGCAGCAGTACGTCGACGTCTACCAGTCGGTGATCCGCGCGCAGAAGCGCTCGCGCTTCAAGGTGATCGACTCGACGACCTGACGCGGAGCGCGGGCGGATAAAAAAACGGCGATGCCCGCAAGGACATCGCCGTTTGCGCATGGCCCGCGCGCGGTGCGCACGGGCGGTGCGTGAGCGTCAGATCTTGAGCTTCGTGACCTTCGTGCCGTTGATCGACACATCGCCCATCAGGCCTGCGTTCGTCAGCACGACGACCTGGACCGGTGCGGTGGCCGTGGTCGTGTCGATCGCGCCGTTCACGCCCATCTTCACGAGCGCGACCGATGCGCCGGCACCGGCTGCCCAGCCGTCCGAGCCGCGGAATTCGTCGAGCGCTTCCTGCGTCATGAACAGGAACACGATCGCCTTCGACTGCGCACCGGCCTGCAGGCCGACCGACAGCGACGACGTGTTGTAGTAGCCGACCGTGCTGCCGCCGACGCGCAGTGCGCCGTTGCCGGACTGGCCGCCGACGATGAGGCCGGCCTGCAGCACGTTCGGGAACACGAGCACGCCGCGCGATTTCGCGACGAGTTCACGCGAACCCTTGACCGTGGAATACAGGCGCGACAGCGTTGCGTCGACGCTCGAGTCGATTGCCTGACGCTTCGACGCGCTGGTCGCGGCGTTGTCCGGCTTGTCCGGGGTGGTGGTGCAACCGGTGAGCGCGAGGCTACCGACGATGAGCGCAGCGGCGGCTTTCAGCACAAGATTCCGTTTTTGCATCGTTCTTCTCCATCGGATGACGTTCGGAGTGAGTCTCGCTCAAGGAGCGGATCACGTCGGCAGTTATATCACAGTGGATTACAACCCCTTTTCGTTCGTGTATAAAAGAGCGTCAAATCGGGGTGGCGGTGTCGCGGTGCGCCAACGGACCGAGCGGATCGGCGCCCGCGCGCCGACGCGCCCCGCGCGGGTCGGCATGCGGGGAACAAGGGCGGCAAATCGGGCGGCGACGGCGCCTGCGGGCGGGTCAGTGCGTGACCGGCGGGACGGGCGGCTTGATCGGCGGGCGGCGCAGCACGCGGCGGATCAGTGCGATCACGACGCCGCAGGCGAACAGGAATGCGGCCGGTACGACCCAGTAGCCGACGAACGCATGCCACAGATAGCCCGCGAGCGTAGTGCGGCGCACCACGTATTCGTCGCGGGCCGCCTGCTGGCGCGGCGCGTTGGCGGCGAGCACGTCGGCCGGGCAGCCGGCCGCACGCGCCTCGTCAGGATCCCCGTGGCACTTCGCGGCGGCGCCGGCTACCTGCTGCGCGTCGGTGAGCTGCCAGGTGGTCAGCGCGAGCTGCAGGTCCGCCTTGTTGTAGGCCATTTCCTCGCGGATCTCGCGCACGGCGACAATCGCGACGGGCACGGCCCAGAACACGATCACGATCAGCCAGCGGCGGAACCAGCGGTGTTGTCTCCATGCCATCCACGCCTCCAATTGACGCGCGTGCGCGTCCGTCTCGAGGGCGGCCCGATGGCGCTTCTTGTACTTGGGTGGGCCGCGTTGCAGCCATCATAGAAGAAAACGCGGCGAATTGCCGCACCGTGTGGCGGCGCCGGTACGGCGGGCCAGGAAAGCCGGCCGGGAGGAGGCGGGCGGTGGAACACGCGCGGCAGGTCGAGGTGCGCGACTCGTGCGACGCGCGCGGCAGGCGCTTCAGGCGCGTACGCGTCGATGCGCATGCAACGAAAACAAAAATGCCGCGCCCGCCGAAGCGGTGCGCGGCATTCGCTACGGGAGCGCCGGAACTCAGGCGGCCGGCTGGCTGCTCAGGCAGCTCTTCATGAACGCCTTGCGGTCGTCGCCCTTCTTGCCGGTGGCCTGCGTGTTGCAGGCCTTCATCTTTTCCTGCTGCGTCATCGCCTTCGCGGGCTTCGCCGACAGGCAGTCCTTCATGAACGCCTTGCGTTCGTCGCCCGTCTTGCCTGCTGCCTGGGTGTTACAGGCCTTCATCTTGTCCTGCTGGCTGTTCGCCGCGAATGCGGGGGAAGCCAGCATGCCGCCGAGGAGCACTGCGGCTACGAGCGATTGGATTTTCATTTCGACACTCCCATGGGGTGAATTGCGTGTTATCGACGCCGTCACGAAGCACGTCGCGATGAGGATAGGGCCACATCGCACCGTGCGCTCCGATTATGGCAAATCAATGTGAAAAACACCGAAACGGCACTTCCTATAACGTTGCGGGCGCCGCGGCCGTTGACGGCGCGCGCGACCGGGCGATCGGGACAAACCATGATGCGCGGCGGCCGGCATCGGCCGTGGCGCCGGAACCTGCCGGATCCCGGCCGCGAGCCATTACAATCGCGGCCATGAATACTCCGAATCCCGCATCCCCCCCGTCCGCGGCGGCCCTGCCGCGCATCGCCGTGCTCGCCACCGGCGGCACGATCGCCGGTGCCGCGCCCGACGCGGCCAGCACGGCCGGTTACCAGGCCGGCGCGCTCGGCGTCGGTTTCCTGGTCGACGCGGTGCCGGCGCTCGCGTCGGTCGCGCGCATCGACGCCGAGCAGATCGCCAGCATCGACAGCAAGGATCTCGCACTGCCGCTGTGGAACACGCTCGCCGCGCGGATCGACGCGCTGATGGCCGACCCGGCGGTCGACGGCATCGTGATCACGCACGGCACCGACACGCTCGAGGAAACCGCTTATGCCCTTCACCTGGTCGTGAAAGGCGACAAACCGGTGGTGATGACGGCCGCGATGCGGCCGGCGACCGCGCTGTCGTCCGACGGCCCGCTGAACCTGCTGAACGCGGTGACGGTGGCCGCGCATCCCGCCGCGCGCGGGCAGGGCGTGCTGGTCGCGTTCAACAACCGGATCCACGGCGCGCGCGACGTCGTGAAGACGAGCACCTATGCGGTCGACGCATTCCAGTCGCCGGAACTCGGTGCGCTCGGCTGGGTGCAGGACGGCCGCGTCGAATTCGCGCGCCGCGTCACGCGCTCGCGCGATGCGCAACTGGCGATCGCCGTAACGTGGCCCCCCGTCGAAGTCGTCGCGAGCTACGCGGGCGTGACGCGCACGGCCGTCGATGCGCTGGTGGCGGCCGGCGTGCGCGGGCTCGTCGTGGCCGGCACCGGCAACGGGTCGATCCATGCGACGCTGCAGGCGGCGCTCGCCGATGCGGTGAACGCGGGCGTTGCCGTGATCCGTGCGTCGCGCGTCGGCTCGGGGCACGTGATGCGCAACGGCGCGGCCAACGACGACGCGCTCGGCTTCGTCAGCGCGGGTTCGCTGAATCCGTTCAAGGCGCGCGTGCTGCTGATGCTCGCGCTGGCGAACGGCATCAGCGCGCGCGACGAGCTTCAGAGCCTGTTCGATACGCTCTGACCGACGTCCGCCCGCAGCTCGTGCGGCGCTGCATCGCCAAAGAAAAAGGCAGGCCAGATGGCCTGCCTTTTCCGTTTTTCAATCCTGCGTGGATGCTCAGGACTGCGGCGGAATCACGAGCTTCTGGCCCGGATAGATCTTGTCCGGGCTCGACAGCATCGGCTTGTTCGCTTCGAAAATCGCCGGGTACTTGTTCGCGTCGCCATACACTTCCTTGGCGATTGCCGACAGCGTGTCGCCCGGCTTCACGTCGTGGTATTGCACTTCCGGATCGTCCGGCTGCAGATCGTCGTCGTTGACGCCCGCGACGCCCTGCACGTTGCCGGCCGCGACCTTGACCTTGGCCTTCGTGTCGAGATCGGTGACGCTGCCCGACAGCGTGACGGTGCGCGATGCGCCGTCGAACGCGACCGTCAGGTTCGACGTGTCGAGACCCTGCGTGCTGATGTAGTTCTTGATTGCATCGGCCGCGGTCTGGTTCGCGGCATTCGGATCTTCCGCCGCTTGCGCGTCGGCATGACCCAGCAGTTTTTCACCCGCCTCTTTGATAAACGAAAGAAGACCCATCGCTGCACTCCCTAGGTGGTTGAAAAGAAAACGCGCCGTGAAGTGGCGAAAAAAACACCGCGCTGGGCGCATTCACCGGAGTGAACGCAAGCGCGGCGGTTTTCTCGAAAGGCGTGGCGAAAGTGTAGGCGTTCAGCGAGACGATTGCATGAAAAATCGCACGGCTGAACGTAAAGAAATGTAATACGCGAAATCCGACAGGCGGACACCCGACGACGACGTCTGACCGACCAAGGCTTCCCCGGCGCCGCCGGGTGCCGCTGCGGACCCCACCACGCCGCTCTCAGCCCAGAGCGGCGTTTTTCGCCCCGTCGCGCATGCGGTTGGCGATGCGCGGCGGGGCGCCCCACCGTGATGCGCGCGTGCGGCGCGCATCGATGCGACCGGCCGCGGCCGGATCGCGCGTGTTCTTCGCACGCGTCCGCCATTGCAGCGGAACCGCGCGCTTTTGCGTCCGCGTTACGCGGCCGGCGTCTGGCCGATCTCGAAGTTCGACATGATCTCGAGCGCGCGCACGAGTGCCGAGTGATCCCATGCCTTGCCGCCGTGCGATGCGCACACGCTGAACAGCTGCTGCGCGCTCGCGGTGTGCGGCAGTGCGAGGCCGAGCTTGCGTGCGCCGTCGAGCGCGAGGTTCAGGTCCTTCTGGTGCAGCTCGATGCGGAAACCCGGATCGAACGTGCGCTTCGTCATCCGCGCGCCGTGCACTTCGAGGATGCGCGACGCGGCGAAGCCGCCCATCAGCGCCTGGCGAACGCGCTCCGGATCGGCGCCCGAGCGTGCGGCGAACAGCAATGCTTCGCCGACGGCTTCGATGTTCAGCGCGACGATGATCTGGTTCGCGACCTTGCAGGTCTGACCCGCGCCGTTGTCGCCGACGAGCGTGATGTTCTTGCCCATCTTCTCGAACAGCGGCTTCGCGCGCTCGAAGGCCCGTTCCGGGCCGCCGACCATGATCGTCAGCGTCGCTTCGCGTGCGCCGACTTCGCCGCCGGACACCGGTGCGTCGAGGTAGTCGCAGCCGAGCGCGTTGATCTGCTTCGCGAATTCCTGCGTGTCGAGCGGCGAGATCGAGCTCATGTCGATCACGAGCTTGCCGGCCGTCAGGCCCTTCGCGACGCCGTCGTCGGCGAACAGCACGTTACGCACGTCGGGCGTGTCCGGCACCATCGAGATGATGATGTCCGCGTTCTGCGCGACTTCGGTCGAGTTCGCGACGATCTTGGCGCTCGCACGCAGGTCGTCGGGGATCGGGAACGCACCGTTCACGACGAGCTGATGATCGCCCTTGAGCAGGTTGCGCGCCATGTGCGCGCCCATGATGCCGAGGCCGATGAAACCGATGGTTGCCATGTGAAAGTCTCCTATAGGGGCGAAAGCGGGAAGGGCGGATCTCAGGCGGCGCGGTGCGCCGAGCCCGGCGCGCAGCCGGCGACGCTTTGCAGCCAGCCGAGGCCTTCCGTCGTGGTGGTGCGGGGCTTGTATTCGCAGCCGACGTAGCCGTCGTAGCCGAGCCGGTCGAGCAGTGCGAACAGGAACGCGTAGTTGATCTCGCCCGTGCCCGGCTCGTTGCGGCCCGGGTTGTCCGCGAGCTGGACGTGGCCGATCGACGCGAGGTTGCGTTCGATCGTCGCGGCCAGTTCGCCTTCCATGCGCTGCATGTGATAGATGTCGTACTGCAGGAACAGGTTGTCCGAGCCGACCGCGCGGATCACGTCGAGCCCTTCGGCCGAACGGTTCAGCGCGAAGCCCGGGATGTCGAAGCTGTTGCACGGCTCGACGAGCAGGCGGATGCCTTCGCGCTTCAGCGCGTCGGCCGCAAAGCGCAGGTTGTCGACGATCGTGACGAACGTCTTGTCGCGCGCCGTGCTGGCTGACGGGATGCCGACGAGGCAGTTCAGTTGCGGCACTTTCAGTGCCTTCGCGTATTCGATCGCACGGCCGACGCCTTCCTGGAATTCGCCGACGCGATCGGGCAGGCACGCGATGCCGCGCTCGCCCTGGTCCCAGTTGCCGGCGGGCAGGTTGTGCAGCACGAGGCGCAGGCGGTGCGTCTCGAGCCGCTCGGCGAGCTCCTCTTTCGCGTACGGATACGGGAACAGGAACTCGACGGCGTCGAAGCCCGCGTCCGCGGCCGCCTTGAAGCGGTCGAGGAACGGCACTTCGTTGAACAGCATGGTCAGGTTTGCTGCAAACTTCGGCATGAGCTAAGCCTCTTCGGTCGGTCGGTCAAAAATGTCCTGCGGATCAGTCGAGCATCGAGATTGCGGTCGGTGCGTGCTCGGCCTTTTCTGCGAGATCCTCGAATTCGTTGATCGCGTCGATTTCGGTGCCCATCGAGATGTTCGTCACGCGCTCGAGGATCACTTCGACGACCACCGGCACGCTGAACTCTTCCGCGAGCGATTGCGCCTGTCGCAGCGCCGGCTCGATCTCTTCCGGCTTGAACACGCGCAGCGCCTTGCAGCCGAGGCCTTCGGCAACGGCTACGTGGTCGACGCCATAGCCGTTCAGTTCCGGTGCGTTCACGTTGTCGAACGCGAGCTGCACGCAGTAGTCCATGTCGAACGCACGCTGCGCCTGGCGGATCAGCCCGAGGTACGAGTTGTTCACGACGACGTGCACGTACGGCAGCTTGAATTGCGCGCCGGCCGCCAGCTCCTCGATCATGAACTGGAAGTCGTAGTCGCCGGACAGCGCGACGATCGGGCGGCTCGGATCGGCCGCACGTACGCCGAGCGCGGCGGGGATCGTCCAGCCGAGCGGGCCGGCCTGGCCGCAGTTGATCCAGTTGCGTGCCTTGAACACGTGCAGGAACTGCGCGGCGGCGATCTGCGACAGGCCGATCGTGCTGACGTAGCACGTATCGCGGCCGAACACCTTGTTCATCTCCTCGTACACGCGCTGCGGCTTGACCGGCACGTTGTCGAAGTGCGTCTTGCGCTGCAGCGTGCGCTTGCGTTCCTGGCATTCCGCGACCCATGCGCCGCGGTCCTTGAGCTTGCCGGCCGCCTTCCATTCCTGCGCGACGGCGACGAACAGTTCCAGCGCGGCCTTCGCGTCCGACACGATGCCGAGATCCGGGCCGAACACGCGGCCGATCTGCGTCGGCTCGATGTCGACGTGCACGAACTTGCGGCCCTTCGTGTAGACCTCGACGCTGCCCGTGTGGCGGTTGGCCCAGCGGTTGCCGATGCCGAGCACGAAGTCGGACGCGAGCATCGTCGCGTTGCCGTAGCGGTGCGACGTCTGCAGGCCGACCATGCCGGCCATCAGCGGGTGGTCGTCCGCAATCGCGCCCCACGACATCAGCGTCGGGATCACCGGCACGCCGATCGTTTCGGCGAACTGGACGAGCAGGTCTTCGGCCGCTGCATTGAGCACGCCGCCGCCCGACACGATCAGCGGCTTGTCCGCGTCGTTGAGCATCGCGAGCGCCTTCTCGATCTGCGCGCGGGTGGCCGCGGGCTTGTAGACCGGCAGCGGTTCGTACGTGTCGATGTCGAACTCGATTTCGGCGAGCTGCACGTCGATCGGCAGGTCGACCAGCACCGGGCCCGGGCGGCCCGAGCGCATCAGGTGGAATGCCTGCTGGAACACGCGCGGCACCAGTGCCGGCTCGCGGACGGTGACGGCCCACTTGGTGACCGGCTTCGCGATCGACTCGATGTCGACGGCCTGGAAGTCTTCCTTGTACAGGCGCGCACGCGGGGCCTGGCCTGTGATCGCGAGGATCGGAATCGAGTCGGCCGATGCGGAGTACAGGCCCGTGATCATGTCGGTGCCGGCGGGCCCCGACGTGCCGATGCACACGCCGATGTTGCCCGGCGCGGCACGCGTGAAGCCTTCGGCCATGTGCGAGGCACCCTCGACGTGGCGGGCCAGCACGTGGCTGATGCCGCCCGACTTGCGCATCGCGGAGTAGAACGGGTTGATGGCTGCGCCGGGCACGCCGAACGCGGTCTGGATGCCTTCCTTCTCGAGCACGAGCACTGCTGCGTCGACGGCTCTCATCTTGGCCATGAATGTCTCCTTGAATGTGGCGGATCTTGCGAATCGGTCTGTTGGGAACACTTTAGGGACGCAGGAAAGGTTTGATAAGATCAGCCGAAGTCGCTTATTTCGAAACTAAAAGTATGGAATGACGGCCGGACGGGGTTTCCCGCCGGTGTCGGAACGGAGACGGCAGATGGATCGCTTCAAGCAGATCGAGACGTTCGTGCGGGTTGCCGATGCCGGCAGCCTCGCGGCGGCGGCGCTCGAGGAGGGCGTGTCGCCGGTGGTGCTCGGGCGGCGCATCGACGCGCTCGAGAAGCGCCTCGGCGTGAAGCTGATGTACCGCTCGACGCGGCGGCTGGTGGTCAGCGAGGAGGGCGCCGCGTTCCTCGAACGCTGCCGCGGGCTGCTGTCCGAATGGGACCAGGCCGAGAACGAGCTGGCCGCCGGGCGGCGCGCGGTCAGCGGGCACCTGATCGTGTCCGCGCCGGCCGCGTTCGGGCGCAAGCACGTCGCGCCGCACGCGCCCGGCTTTCTGGCCGACAAGCCCGAGATGCAGCTGTCGTTCAACCTGACCGACCGTGTCGTCGATCTCGTGCGCGAAGGCTACGACCTGTCGATCCGGATCGGCGGCGCCGTCGACCCGAACTTCGTCGCGGTGAAGCTCGCGTCGAACCGGCGCGTCGTGTGCGGCACGCCCGGCTATTTCCGCCGGCACGGCCGGCCGAAGTCACTCGACGACCTGCTGAAGCACAACTGCCTGGCGTTCAACCTGCAGGGCGGGCAGAACCGCGGCTGGTATTTCCAGCGCCACGGCAAGATCGTGACGATGCGCGTCGCGGGCAATCTCGACTGCAACGACGGCGAGCTGCTGCACCGCTGGGTGGCCGAAGGCCTCGGGCTCGGCTGGCGCTCGACGTGGGAAATCGCCGCGCAGCTCGAAACGGGCGAGCTCGAGACCGTGCTCGACGAGTATGCGCTGCCCGACTACGACATCCTCGCGGTCTACCCGCAACAGCGCTACGTGCCGGCACGCGTGCGCTATTTCATCGACTACCTGCGCGACGCGTACGCGCGCCCCGGCTACTGGAGCACCACGCCATAACGGCGGCGGGTGGCCCGGTCACCAGGCCGTCCGGCGTTTTTTACGCTTCATGTGCGTTGCGCGGGAATAAACTCGACGCAACGACGGTAAGGTCATCGAGCGCGCACGTTGCCGGTCTGTCCGGGCGCCATGCGCGGAACGGGCGCGGTTTCGGCCGCCGGGACCAGGGAGGCCATGTGGGGCAAGCCGGACAGGCGGTCGATGAGCAGGCGGCGGACGACGCGGTAGCGCGCGGCGAGCGGTTTCGTACGCTCGTGCTGCCGCATCTCGACGCCGCGTACAACCTCGCGCGCTGGCTGAGCGGCAACGCCGGCGATGCGGACGACGTCGTCCAGGACGCGTGCATGCGGGCGCTGCGCTTCATCGATTCGTGTCGCGGCGACAACGCGCGGCCGTGGCTGCTGACGATCGTGCGCCACACCTGGTACACCGAATGGCGGCGCCGAACGCACGCGCACGAAGTCGCGCTGCCCGACACGCTCGACGACACCGACGTTCCCGACGACTGGCAACCGGCGACCGAGGATCCGCTCGCGCAGCTGCTGCGCGGCGAGAACGTGCGGCTCGTGAATGCGGCGCTTGCGAAGCTGCCGCCCGAATACCGCGAGGTGCTCGTACTGCGCGAGATGGAGGACCTGAGCTACCGCGAGATCGCGGCGATCGCGGACGTGCCGGTCGGCACGGTGATGTCGCGGCTTGCGCGCGGCCGCCGGCGGCTCGCCGCGCTGTTGGGCGGCGAGCCCGCGCCGGCGGGCGAAGGCAGGCCGGGCCGTGCGCCGGCGAGCGGAACTGCATCGGAGGCTATCGATGGACTGTAACGAAGCGCGAGCGTTGCTGGACGCGGACGTCGACCGCGAGCTGTCGGCGCCCGATGCGTTGCGCGTCCAGCAGCATGTCGAAGGGTGCGACGCGTGCCGTCGCGATCGCGCGCGGATCGTCACGCTGGTGCAGGCCGTGCGGCAGGCCGACTATCACCGCGCGCCGGATGCGCTGCGGGCGAGCATCCTTGCGAGCCTGCCGGCAGCCGGGGACGGGCGCGCCCGCGGGCAATCCCGGGCGGAACCTGAGCCCGAGTGGCGATCGCAGCCGCGGCCGCGCGGCCGTCGCTGGTTTTCCTGGCTGGGCGGCGGTGTATCGGCGCGCCCGGCGCCGGCGGGCCCGGGGCCGCGCGACGTCGCGCTGCCCGGGCTCGGCTGGGGCGTGGCGCTGATGGTCGCGCTTGCCGCGGCGGCCGGGATGGCGCTGTCCGCGCGCCACGCCGATACCGACCGCACGGTCGACGAACTCGTCGCGAGCCACGTGCGGGCCGACCTGTCGGCGCGTGCCATCGACGTGATCTCGACCGACCGGCATACGGTCAAGCCATGGTTCAACGGCCGGCTCGACTATGCGCCGCCGGTCGAGGATCTCGCGGCGAGCGGCTTCGCACTGGTCGGCGGCCGGCTCGACTACGTCGGGCGGCGCCGCGTCGCGGTGCTCGTCTACCGTTACCGGCAGCACGTGATCGACGTCTACGTGCGGCCGGCCGGCGAAGGGCCGGCGGCCCCGTACGCGACCGTGTCGCAGGGCTACGCGCTCGACCGCTGGGACGCGGCCGGGATGACGTGGTGGGCGGTGACCGACGCGGAGCCGTCGGCCCTCGCGGCGTTCAGGACGGCGCTCGACGCACGGCTCGCGGGCACGCACAGCGAGTGACGGCGCGCCGGGCCGCGGGCCCGGTGCGTTTGCGTCCCGACCCCGATCGCAAAAAGGCCGACGGGCGGCCGATTGCGCAGGCCTGGCCCTTCAAGTCTTTGAAAACACGGCCGAATCCGGCCGCGAATCGTCGATTGGCCTTGCATGCGCCCCGTATCCAGGTTAAAATCTTCGGCTTCTCACTTGCCACACCGGTTCAGACGCCCGGGTGGCTTTAATCCACAAGGAGTGTGTAATGCGTCATTACGAAATCGTATTCATCGTGCACCCCGATCAAAGCGAGCAAGTGCCCGCGATGATCGAGCGTTACAAGTCCACGATCACGTCGCACGGCGGTCAGATCCACCGCGTCGAAGACTGGGGCCGTCGCCAACTGGCCTACATGATCGAGAAACTCGCGAAGGCTCACTACGTCTGCATGAACATCGAGTGCGACCAGACGACGCTCGACGAACTCGAACACGCGTTCAAGTTCAACGACGCCGTGCTGCGCCACCTCATCGTCAAGATGAAGAAGGCCGAAACCGGCCCGTCGCCGATGATGAAGGAAGTTCAGCGCGAAGAAGCCAAGAAGGCGGCTGCAGCTCAGCCGACCGAAGCGCAGGCTTAAGTTCGTCATTCATTAAGCCATCAAGGAGCGCGCCACTCACGTGAACAGGTTGCAATTGACGGCGAGCGTCGTCGAACGCGCACCGGTGCGATATACGCCGGCAGGTGTTCCGATCGCAAGCGCCACATTGCATCACCGCACGGAAGTCGTCGAAGCAGGCATTCCCCGTCAGGTCGAAATGACGATCGAGGCGGTGGCGGCCGGTGAGGCGAGCGGCAGGCTGGAAAGCCGTGAAATGGGCGTCGAGACGCTGTTCACGGGCTTCCTGGCAAAGAAAAGCCGCAACGCGAGAACCTTGGTGTTTCACATCACTGCATTGCAGGACATTGGAAAGGACTGAAATCATGGCCCGCCCGACTGGTAAAAAATTCGACAAGCGTCGTCAGCAACAAAACCCGCTCTTCAAGCGCAAGAAGTTCTGCCGTTTCACGGCCGCCGGCGTCGATCAGATCGACTACAAGGACACGGAAACGCTGAAGGACTTCATCGGCGAAAACGGCAAGATCACGCCGGCTCGCCTGACGGGTACGAAGTCGCACTATCAGCGTCAGCTCGACACGGCAATCAAGCGTGCGCGTTTCCTCGCGCTGCTGCCGTACACCGATCAGCACAAGGCGTAACTCGGCGACGCCATAAGGAGAATTCGAATGCAAATCATTCTGTTGGAAAAAGTCGCCAATCTGGGTAACCTCGGCGACATCGTCAAGGTCAAGGACGGTTACGCTCGCAACTTCCTGATCCCGAACCGCAAGGCTCGCCGTGCAACGAAGGAAGCGATCGCCGAATTCGAAGTGCGCCGCGCTGAACTCGAAAAGATCGCCGCTGAAAAGCTGGCAGCGTCGCAGGCAGTCGGCGAGAAGCTGAACGGCCAGACGTTCGAAATCACGCAGAAGTCGGGCGTTGACGGCCGTCTGTTCGGCTCGGTCACGAACGGCGACGTCGCGGAACTGCTGAAGAAGGCAGGTTTCGAAGTCGAGAAGCTGCAGGTTCGCATGCCGGAAGGCCCGCTGAAGATGATCGGCGAGCACAACGTCCAGGTCGCGCTGCACACGGACGTCGTCGTCGACGTCACGGTCAACGTGATCGGCGACCACGCGTAAGCGTACGCAAGCTTTCCGGGCGGCCTCCGCTGTCCGGACAAGGGCAGGCGCCCGGGCAACCGGGGCCTGCCTTTTTTATTGCCGCATCACTGGCGGCCGGTATGGCGTCGTCCTGTGTAATTCGCGATAATCCCAACCCATGAACGCGCCGCAAGATCCTCAAATCGAATCGCTGAAAGTCCCGCCGCATTCGGTCGAAGCCGAACAGTCGGTGCTCGGCGGCCTGTTGCTCGACAACGCGGCCTGGGACCGGATTGCCGATTTCCTGTCGCAGGGCGATTTCTACCGCTACGACCACCGGATCATCTACGAGCACATCGGCCGGCTGATCGCGTCGACGCGCCCGGCCGACGTCGTCACCGTGTACGAAGCGCTGACCACGTCCGGCAAGGCCGACGACGTCGGCGGGCTCGCGTACCTGAACGCACTCGCGCAGAACACGCCGAGCGCGGCGAACATCCGCCGCTATGCGGAAATCGTGCGTGACCGTGCGGTGCTGCGCCGGCTCGTGTCGGTCGCCGACGAAATCTCGGCCGACGCGTTCAATCCGCAGGGCAAGGAAGTCCGCCAGCTGCTCGACGAAGCCGAGTCGAAGGTGTTCTCGATCGCCGAAGAGGGCGCGCGCGGCAACCAGGGCTTCCTCGAGATCGGCCCGCTGCTCACGCAGGTCGTCGAGCGCATCGACACGCTGTACCACACCGCGAACCCGAGCGACGTCACCGGCACGCCGACGGGCTTCGTCGACCTCGACCGGATGACGTCCGGGATGCACGGCGGCGAACTGATCATCGTGGCGGGGCGCCCGTCGATGGGCAAGACCGCCTTCTCGATGAACATCGGCGAATACGTCGCGGTCGAGTACGGGCTGCCGGTCGCGGTGTTCTCGATGGAAATGCCGGGCACCCAGCTCGTGATGCGTATGCTCGGCTCGATCGGCCGGCTCGACCAGCACCGGATGCGTACGGGCCGCCTGACGGACGAGGACTGGCCGAAACTGACGCACGCGGTGCAGAAGATGAGCGAGGCGCAGCTCTTCATCGACGAGACGGGCGGCCTGAACCCGATGGAATTGCGCTCGCGCGCGCGGCGTCTCGCGCGGCAATGCGGCAAGCTCGGCCTGATCATCGTCGACTACCTGCAGCTGATGTCGGGTTCGTCGCAGGGCGAGAACCGTGCGACCGAAATCTCGGAAATTTCGCGGTCGCTGAAGAGCCTCGCGAAGGAACTCGACGTGCCGGTGATCGCGCTGTCGCAGCTGAACCGCGGCCTCGAACAGCGTCCGAACAAGCGTCCGGTGATGTCCGATTTGCGCGAATCGGGCGCAATCGAACAGGACGCGGACGTGATCCTGTTCATTTATCGCGACGAAGTCTACAACCCGGACAGCCCGGACAAGGGCACGGCCGAAATCATCATCGGCAAGCAGCGTAATGGCCCGATCGGCCCTGTTCGGCTCACGTTCCTGGGTCAATACACGAAGTTCGACAACTTTGCCGGGGCGCAGACCTTCTACGGCGAGTAGCGCCGGATGTAAACTCTTATTTCGCCAAGCGTTGTATCCAATCCCGGCGTGCGCATATGCGCGCGTCGCGGCGCGACCGAAAACGGTACAATGTCGCCCGTTTTCGTGACAGTAGTTTGACAATCTCTCAGGAATCCCATGTTCGGTCGATTCATGCCCACCGAGGGCAAGTTCTTTGAACTCTTCAACGCGCACGCGAAGCACATCGTTGCCGGCGGACGCGAACTCGAACTGCTGATCGACAATCTCGCCGACGCCGAGATTCACAAGCAAAACGTGCAGACGGCCGAGAAGGCCGCCGACAAGCTCACGCACGAAGCGATCGATCTGCTGCACAAGACTTTCATCACGCCGCTCGATCGCGACGAGATCCACAAGCTGATCACGACGATGGACGACATCCTCGACCTGATGGAAGACGTCGCGACGGCCGTGTCGCTGTACGACGTGCAGGCCGTCACGTCCGAGGCGAGCCAGCTCGCGCACATCGTCACGCAGTCGGCGCAGCACGTGCAGCAGGCGGTCGGGATGCTGTCCGACATGAAGCAGTCGGCGCAGATCCTCAAGCAGTGCGAGGAGATCGACCGCTGGGAGTCGGAGGCCGACCGCGTGCTGCGCGCCGCGATGTCGAAGCTGTTCCGCGAAGAAGACGACGTGAAGACGCTCATCAAGCTGAAGGCGATCTACGAGCTGCTCGAAGAGATCACCGACAAGTGCGAGGACGTCGCGAACATCATCGAAGGCATCGTGCTGGAAAACGCCTGAGCGGACCACGATGCATTCGATACAACTCGCCCTATGGATGGTCGCGACGCTGGTGCTCGTCGCGCTCGTATTCGACTTCATGAACGGCTTCCACGACGCGGCGAACTCGATCGCCACCGTCGTGTCCACCGGGGTGCTGAAACCCCAGCAGGCCGTGGTGTTCGCGGCGGCGTTCAACGTCATCGCGTATTTCATCTTCCACCTGAAAGTCGCGCAGACCGTCGGTAAAGGCACGATCGATCCCGAGATCGTCGACCACTACGTCGTGTTCGGCGCGCTGGTCGGCGCGATCGGCTGGAACGTGATCACCTGGTACTACGGGATCCCGTCGAGCTCGTCGCACGCGCTGATCGGCGGCCTCGTCGGCTCGGCACTCGCGAAGTCGGGCTGGAGCTCGCTGAACATCGACGGGCTGATGAAGACCGTCGCGTTCATCTTCATTTCGCCGCTGCTCGGCTTCATCCTCGGTTCGCTGTTCATGCTCGGCGTATCGTGGCTGTATTTCCGCACCGCGCCCAGCAAGGTCGACCGGCGGTTCCGCAGGCTCCAGCTGCTGTCGGCCGGCCTGTACAGCCTCGGCCACGGCGGCAACGACGCGCAGAAGACGATCGGCATCATCTGGATGCTGCTGATCGCGTCGGGCTATGCGTCGGCGACGTCCGCGGCGCCGCCCGCGTGGGTGATCGGCGCGTGCTACCTGTCGATGGGCCTCGGCACGCTGTTCGGCGGCTGGCGCATCGTGCGCACGATGGGCCAGAAGATCACGAAGCTCAAGCCGGTCGGCGGTTTCTGTGCGGAAAGCGGCGGCGCGATCACGCTGTTCATCGCGTCGTTCCTCGGCATCCCCGTATCGACCACGCATACGATCACCGGCGCGATCGTCGGCGTCGGCGCGACGCAGAAGCTGTCGGCCGTGCGCTGGGGTGTCGCCGGCAACATCGTGTGGGCGTGGGTGCTGACGATTCCGGCGTCCGCGCTGATCGCGGCCGGCGGATGGTGGCTTGGGCACCGGATCTTCTGATCGCCAACGCTGCCGGATCGACATGCAATGCGCCGCAAGCCGAAAGGCTGCGGCGCATTGTCTTTGGGGCACGGAAGTTTGCGACGAACGGCGGCGTGGCGGCGGATGCCGCCGAGGTTGCCGTCGGGGTTTGAGCGCCGGGTCAGTAACTTCCGTTCGCGAACCGGGCAATCGGATCGTCCGCGGTGCCGGTGCGCGGGCTGACGGGCGCGGATTGCGTCGACGCACGCAGCACCTGCACGGCCGCGGGCTCGGTGCTGCGCGGCGACGTCGCGGCTGCTGCGGGCGGCGGCTCCGCATCGAATGCTGCAGCTTGGGCGGCCGTCAGGGCCGTCGTCGGAATCTGCGTGCCGACCTCAGCCGGGCCGGCCGGTGCTGCATTCGCCGTCATTGCGGTCAGGCCGCCATCGCCATTCGCCGACGTTGCTTGTTGCCGGGCTGCCTGCACGCGCGGCGGCGGTGGTTCGTACGGATCGGCGGGCGCGGCCGCAGGCGCAACTGCGGCGGTCGTCACGGCCTGCGCGGGCGGCATGACCGGAGCGGGCGACTGCGTCGCTCCGGCTTGCGATGAAGCATAGGCAGGCGGCCGCGGCGCGGCGGCAGTCATGACAGGGGCGGGCGCAACCACCGGCGGGTTGCGCGGCTCGTCGCGCCTTGCCTCGTAGGTCGGCGCGTCGAACGGCGTGGGCGTCGCGCGCGGCGGCGCAACGCGGCGGATGCCGTCGAAACGCTTGGCCCAGTACGGGTTCGTCAGGTAGTCGAGCCGCACGGTGCCGCCCGTCGACGGTGCGTTGACGAAACGCAGCTTGCCGACATAGATGCCGACGTGCGAATGCGGTCGTCCGGTCGTATTGAAGAAAATCAGGTCGCCCGGCGCGATCTGGTCGGGCTCGATCGACACGCCGCGGCCGCTCATGTCGGCGGTCGTGCGCGGCAGGTTCACGTCGGCCGCGCGGCCGATCACGTAGCGCACGAGCCCGCTGCAGTCGAAGCCGCTCGTCGGCGTATTGCCGCCCCAGCGATACGGGACGCCGACCAGGCTCATCGCCTGGATCGAGATTTCTTCCTGGCCGACGCTGTGATCGACGAATTTCGGAAAATTGGCGGGAGCCGGGAACGCACGCGGCGTCGTGATCTTCATTCCCGGCTCGCGCGATGCCGACTGCGGCGGCACGCTGGAGCAGGCCGCAAGCAGCGAAACGACGGCGACGGGAACCCAGATTCGAAGCATGGCAAGGCGGGCGAGTGCGGCGCACTCGCGAATCGTATGACAACAGACAGACCCGATGGTAGACGCTCCGGCGGGGCTTAAGCAACCATTCTTGAGAATTTACTTGAAGTTTCGCGCGTAAATGGGGTTGTTGCGTGACGATGTGTGACCTGCGTTTTCGACCCCAAATAAAAACGGCGCTCCGGAAACGGAGCGCCGCGATGCGTCGAAAGCCGGCCGGAGAGGCCGGCCTGCCGCGTTACAGGATGTCCGACGCGTAGTCGGCGAGCCGCGAGCGTTCGCCGCGCGCGAGCGTCACGTGGCCGCTGTGGCCCCAGCCCTTGAAGCGGTCGACGACGTAGGTCAGGCCCGAACTGCCTTCGGTCAGGTAAGGCGTGTCGATCTGCGCGATGTTGCCGAGGCACACGATCTTCGTGCCGGGGCCCGCGCGCGTGACGAGCGTCTTCATCTGCTTCGGCGTCAGGTTCTGCGCTTCGTCGATGATCAGGTACTTGTCGACGAACGTGCGGCCGCGCATGAAGTTCATGCTCTTCACCTTCAGGCGCGAACGGATCAGTTCCTGCGTCGCGGCACGGCCCCATTCGCCAGCGGCATCGTCGGTCTTCTGCAGCACTTCGAGGTTGTCGTCGAATGCACCCATCCACGGCTGCATCTTCTCTTCCTCGGTACCGGGCAGGAAACCGATGTCCTCGCCGACGGGCACGGTCGCGCGCGTCACGATGATCTCGTTGTAGCGCTTGTCGTCGAGCACCTGCGCGAGGCCGGCTGCGAGCGCGACGAGCGTCTTGCCGGTGCCGGCCTGGCCGAGCAGCGTGACGAAGTCGATCTCGGGGTTCATCAGCAGGTTCAGCGCGAAGTTCTGCTCGCGATTGCGCGCGGTGATGCCCCACACGTTGTTCTTGTGGTGACTGTAGTCGCGCAGCGTCTGCAGCAGCGCCGTCTTGCCGTTCAGCTCGCGGACGATCGCGTGGAACGTCGGTTCGCCGTTCTGCGGCTCGAGATAGACGAACTCGTTGACGAGCATCGACGCGACGAGCGGGCCCGTCACGCGGTAGTACGTGGTGCCCGTCTTCGTGTCCTGCCAGCTCTCCATGCCCTTCGCGTGCTTGGTCCAGAAGTCCTGCGGCAGTTCGCGCACGCCGTTGTAGAGGAGATCCGAATCCTCCAGCACCTGGTCGTTGAAGTAGTCTTCCGCGGGCAGGCCGAGCGCGTGCGCCTTGATCCGCATGTTGATGTCTTTCGACACCAGCACGACCTGGCGGTCGGGCCGGTCGCGCTGCAGCGCGCGCACGACGCCGAGGATCTGGTTGTCGGCCTTGCCTGTGGGCAAGCCTTCGACGGGTGCGATGTCGGCGAGCTTCGTCTGGAAGTACAGGCGGCCGAGCGCCTCGCGGCTGCCGAGGCGCGACAGCGGGATGCCGGCCGTGATCGCGCCCGCATCGGCGACGAGTGCGTCGAGCGTGCGGCTGACCTGGCGTGCATTGCGCGCGACTTCGGACATCCCCTTCTTGTGGTTGTCGAGTTCCTCGAGCGTCATCATCGGCAGATAGACGTCGTGTTCCTCGAAGCGGAAGAGGCTGCTCGGGTCGTGCATCAGCACGTTGGTGTCGAGCACGAACAGTTTCTGCAGTTCGGCGTCGGCGGGCTTGCGGCCGCGCGATTTCGTCGCCGCGCCGGCATCGCGCGCGGGAGCCGCGGCCGGTTTGTCGGCGGCCGGCTTGTCGTTGCGCGCGACGACCGGCGCCGCGGGTGCGGCGGGCGCCGGCATCGGCTGCAACAGTGCGGCCGTCTGTCTGGTCTTGCGGCCGCGTGCGGGTGCGCTCGCGGCATCTTGCGCCGAAGACGCGACGGCGCGCAGCGGCGCGGCCGTATTCGCGGCTTCGATCATCGGTTGGGCCACGCTGGCCGGACCATAGTCACCGGCTGTGGATGCGTCCCCTTCGGCGGATTTCTTCGCGGCTTTCGCGGGCCGCGCTTTCGCCTTGTATTCGTCGGGCGGCAGCAGGCTGCCGAGCTTGCTGGGGGGAGTAGGCAAAGGCATGGTGTCCCTCGGGAGGAATCGTGTCGCAAGGCGTGCGCCGCTGATCGCATCCTGCGTGACGTAGACGCATGCAGTTTGCGCGCGGTGGCGCACAGGAATTTCGTCTAGCCGGTTCGCCTAAGTGTCGATCAGCTCCTTGACGGGGTGAGGGCCGGACCGAGGGCCGGCGCGCAATCCATAAAAAAAGCCGCTGCCCCGTCGACAGGGACATGCGGCTCGGCTGATACCGTCGTGATGCGCGTCAGGTGCCGGGAAGCATCGCATCGAGCACCGGCGCAGCTACGAGAAATATGGGGCGAACTGGCATTCATTGCGGCCCAATATAACGCGCCTCAAAGCGCTTGTACAGCACTTAGCACGTCGTCCACGTGACCCGGCACCTTGATGCCGCGCCATGCCTGGCGCAGTACGCCGTCGGCGTCGATCAGGAACGTCGAGCGCTCGATTCCGCGCACTTCCTTGCCATACATTTTCTTCATCTTGATGACATCGAACAGCGCGCACAGCGCTTCGTCGGCATCGGAGATCAGCGGGAACGGCAATTCGAGCTTTGCCTTGAAATTGTCATGCGAGCGCAGGCTGTCGCGCGACACGCCGATGACTTCCGCACCGGCTTTCTTGAACTTCGGATAGAGATCGCGGAACTGCAGCCCTTCGGTCGTGCAGCCCGGCGTGTTGTCCTTCGGATAGAAGTACAGCACGAGCTTATTGCCCTTCAGGTCGGACAGCGAAATGTCGCCGCCCGTGGCCGGTGCGGTGAAATCGGGAACTTGACGGTCAACTTCGACAGACACGTATTTCTCCTGTTGTTCTGGAAAGGCACCGCTGCGGCGGCGCGGTTCGGCGGAGCGTCGCGGCAGCGCGCCGCAAGGGCGCTGCGGGCGACGCCGGCTCGCGTGCGAACTCAGTCGGGCTGGACGATCAGTTCGCCGGAGCGGCCGGGGATTTCGCCCCACGTGACAGGGTACGATGGTAGCGAGTCGCGGTCCAGCGTCGCGTGGTAGTCACCCATCGTCGCAAACGTGTGGCCTTGCGCGCGCCAGCCGGCGAGCAGCTGCTCGAACACGGGCGCGAGCTTCTGGCCTTCCAGTTCCGCATGCAGCGTGAACACCTGGTCGTGCGGATTGGTTTCGGTGAACTTGAGGATGTGCGCGGCGACGTTGTGCGTGTCGATGCCGTCGATGCCGAGCACTTCGTCGAGCGTGGGCAGCGTCGTCGGCATCTGCACGTGCGACAGCGTGCGGCCGCCGACGACGGGCAGGTACGGCGAATGGCCGCGGCCGTCGGATGCGTAGCGCATCCCCCATGCGTCGATCTGCTCGAACGCGAAGTCGTTCATCTGCCAGCCGGCCGCACCGTGCGTGACGGGCGGCGCGCCGAAGATCTCGATGAAGCGCGCATGGCTCTTCTGCATTTCACGCGCGGTCCAGTCGCGATCGCGCGCGCGGACGTTGTCCTGCCAGTACACGTGATCCCACGTGTGGATCCCGCATTCGAAGCCGGCCTCGTGGATCGCGCGCATGTCGGAGATCGCACGGCGGCCGATGTCGGGGCCCGGCAGCAGCACGCCGTACATCAGCTGCCTCACGCCGTAGTGCTCGACCACCGACGTGCGCGACACCTTCTTCAGGAAGCCGGGGCGGAACACGCGCCGCAGCGCCCAGCCCGTGTGATCGGGCCCGAGGCTGAAGAGGAAGGTCGCGCGCGCGTTGAAGCGGTCGAAGATGCGCGCGAGGTTCGGCACGCCTTCGCGCGTGCCGCGCAGCGTGTCGACGTCGATCTTGAGGACGATGCGAGCCAAGCGAGCGTCCCGATCAGCCTTGCTGTTCGACGAGCGCGCGCGCGTCGGCGACGTGGCCGCGATACGCTTCGAAGATGTTGCGCAGCGCGTCGTCGAACGTCGCTTGCGGTGCCCAGCCAAGTTCCTGCATCGTGTTGTCGATCTTCGGCACGCGGTTCTGCACGTCCTGGTAGCCGTTGCCGTAGTAGGCGCCGGACGTCGTCTCGACGAGCTTCACCTGCTTGGCCGAATCGGCGTACTCGGGGAATTCCGCCGCCAGTTCGAGCATCTTGTGCGCGAGCTCGCGAACCGAGAAGTTGTTCTTCGGATTCCCGATGTTGTAGATCTTGCCCGATGCGACGCCGTTCTTGTTCTCGATGATCTTCATCAGCGCGCTGATGCCGTCGCCGATGTCGGTGAACGCGCGCTTCTGCGAGCCGCCGTCGACGAGGCTGATGTTCTCGCCGCGCACGATGTGGCCGAGGAACTGCGTGACGACGCGGGAGCTGCCTTCCTTCGGCGTGTAGATCGAGTCGAGGCCCGGGCCGATCCAGTTGAACGGACGGAACAGCGTGAAGTTCAGGCCTTCCATCCCGTAACCCCAGATCACGCGGTCCATCAGCTGCTTCGAGCACGCGTAGATCCAGCGCGGCTTGTTGATCGGGCCGTAGGTGAGGGCGGACGCGTCCGGGTCGAACTGCTCGTCCGAGCACATGCCGTAGACCTCGGAGGTCGACGGGAACACGAGGTGCTTGCCGTACTTGACGGCCGAACGCACGATCGGCAGGTTCGCCTCGAAGTCGAGCTCGAACACGCGCAGCGGTTGCTGGACGTAGGTGGCGGGCGTCGCGATCGCGACGAGCGGCAGGATCACGTCGCACTTCTTCACGTGATACTCGACCCACTCCTTGTTGATCGTGATGTCGCCTTCGAAGAAATGCATCCGCTCGTGGTTGACGAGGTCGCCGAGCCGATCGGTCTGCATGTCCATGCCGAACACTTCCCAATCGGTGGTTTCAAGAATGCGCTTCGACAGGTGATGGCCGATGAAGCCGTTCACACCCAGGATCAGGACTTTTTTTGCTTTCATGAATGACGGGAAGAATGAATGAACTGCGCGAATTCCGCGGGCGTCACGACGGTTTCGCTGCCGTCGCGCTGCTGCCACAGCTCGAGAATGGATAGGGCGCGGCTGTCGCCGCAGACGCCGAATAGCGCATTATCGCTTACGTGCAGGCCGGGCGGCAAATCTGCCGCGGCGGCCGCTGCCGCGCTGCCGGGCGCCGCGAGGCGCGCGCGCGCGATCACGAAACGCATGCCGCCGACGTCCGTGAACGCGCCCGGATACGGCGGCGCGACCGCGCGCACCAGGTTGTAGACCTGCGCGGCCGGCTTCGACCAGTCGACGCGGCCGTCCTCGGGCTTGCGCCCGCCGAAGTAACTGCCGGTCGCGAGATCGTTCGGCAGGTGCGCCGCCTCGCCCGCGAGCAGCGCGGGCAGCACGCGCCAGAGCGTCTGCTCGGCGGCCACCGTGACCTTGTCGAACACCTGCGTGGCCGTGTCGTCCGGCAGGATCGGCACCGCGGTCTGGCCGATGATCGCGCCCGCGTCGGGCTTCGCGGCCATTTCGTGCAGCGTCGCGCCGGTTTCGGTCTCGCCGTTCAGCACGGCCCAGTTGGTCGGTACCCGACCCCGGTATTTCGGCAGCAGCGAACCGTGCATGTTGTACGCGCCGCGCGGCGCGATCGCGAGCAGGTCCACCGGCAGCATGTGCCGATAGTAGAACGAGAAGATGAAATCCGGCTGCGCGTCCGATACCGCGCGGCGCAGCGCCGGATCGGCGGGATCGGCCGGCGTGACGACCGGAATGCCGTGCTCGGCCGCGACGGACGCGACGCTGCCGAACCAGATGTTCTCGTTCGGGTTGTCCTCGTGCGTGACGACGAGCGCGACGTCGACGCCGCGCGCGAGCAGCACCTGCAGGCACCGCACGCCGACGTTGTGATACGCGAAGACGACCGCGCGCGGCTTCATTGCGAGGCTCCCGCGCGGTTCGCGCCGGCCGGCACCGCCGGCATGCCGTCGTGCTGCTCGAGCACGGCCTGGATCAGGTAGCGCGGCCGCGCGCGCACCTGCTGGTAGATGCGGCCGACGTATTCGCCGAGCAGGCCGAGCGCGAAGATGATCACGCCGAGCAGGAAGAACGTGATCGCAAACAGCGTGAACACGCCTTGCACTTCCGCGCCGACGATGAAGCGCCGTACGAGCAGCAGCACGAACAGCGCGGCGGAGCCGAGCGACAGGATCACGCCGATGAACGACAACCACTGCAGCGGCACGACCGAGAAGCCCGTCACGAGGTCGAAGTTCAGCCGGATCAGGCTGTACAGCGAGTACTTCGACTCGCCCGCGAAGCGCTCCTCGTGCGCGACCTCGATCTCGGTCGGCTTCTGCGCGAACGTATAGGCCAGCGCGGGGATGAACGTGTTGACTTCGCCGCACACGTTGATCGTGTCGATGATGCGGCGGCTGTACGCGCGCAGCATGCAGCCCTGGTCGGTCATCTTGATGCGCGTGATGCGCTCGCGCAGCCGGTTCATCATCTGCGACGCCTTGCGTCGCCACAGGCTGTCCTGGCGCTGCTTGCGGATCGAGCCGACGTAGTCGTAGCCCTCGCGCATCTTCGCGATCAGCTTGCCGATTTCCTCGGGCGGGTTCTGCAGGTCGGCGTCGAGCGTGATGACGATCTCGCCGCGCGACTGCGCGAAGCCCGCGAGGATCGCCATGTGCTGGCCGTAGTTGCCGTTGAGCAGCACGACGCGCGTCGTGTCGGGGCGCGCGTGGAACTGGTCGGCGAGCATCGCGGCCGAGCGGTCGCGGCTGCCGTCGTTGATCAGGATCACTTCGTATGACGTGTCGAGTGCGTCGAGCGCCGGATACAGCCGCGCGAACAGCGCGGCGAGGCCGTCTTCCTCGTTGTACACGGGGATGATGACCGATACTTCGGGCCGGCCGGCGTCCAGGTGCCCGGCGCCCGGATGCCCGGCGCGTGCTTCAAGGTGACTCATGTACGCTTATTTTCCGTATTGTTCGCAAATCTGGTTGATGGCGTCGACCACGCGACGCACGTCGCCCTCCGTCATCTGCGTGAACAGCGGCAGCGTGACGGTCGACGCGCCGTACCGTTCGGCGTGGGGGAACATGCCCTCCTTGAAGCCGCGCGCACGGTACAGCGTGAAAAGATGGATCGCCGGGTAGTGGATGCCCGTGCCGATGCCGCGTTCCTTCATCTGCGCCATGAATTCGGCGCGCGGGATCGTCAGCCGCTCGAGCGGCAGCGTGATCTGGAACATGTGCCAGTTGCCGTTCTCGAATTCGGCGACCGGCAGGCCGACGCCGAGCTTCGCGGCCGGGCTGCCGTCGAACGCGGCGAAATACGCACGCGCGAGCGCACGGCGCTGCGCGGTGAAGCGCTCGAGGTGCGGCAGCTGGCCGAGGCCGACGCGCGCGGCGACGTCGGTCAGGTTGTACTTGCCGCCGAGCACGTCGCAGTCCATCCCGTCGAAGCCGGTGCGCGTGATGCCCTGCAGCCGGTACTTCTGCGCGAGCGTCGCTTCGTCCTCGTTGTTCAGCACGAGCGCGCCGCCTTCGATCGTCGTCAGGTTCTTGTTCGCGTGGAAGCTGAACGACACGATGTCGCCGATCGCGCCGATGCGCTTGCCGTTCCACGTCGAGCCGAGCGCCTGCGCAGCATCTTCGATCACGCGCAGGTTGTGCGCGCGCGCGATCGCGTACAGGCGGTCCATGTCGACCGGCAGGCCGGCCAGGTAGACGGGGATGATCGCCTTCGTGCGCGGCGTGATCGCCTGCTCGAGCTTGTCGAGGTCGATGTTGCGCGTGACGGGATCGATGTCCGCGAATACGGGCGTCGCGCCCGTCTCGAGGATCACGTTGCTGGTCGAGACCCACGACGCCGGCGTCGTGATCACCTCGTCGCCGGCGCCGACGCCCGCGATGCGCAGGCCGATCTCGAGCGTGCAGGTGCCCGAGTTGAACGCGCGGACCGGACGGCCGCCGCAGTATTCGGACAGCGCCGCTTCGAATTTCTGGCACTGCGGGCCGGTGGTGATCCAGCCCGAGCGCAGCACTTCGACGACGCCCTGGATGGTTTCCTCATCGATCTCGGGGCGGGTGAACGGCAGAAACGGAGCGGTAGTCTGGCTCATGAACGCTTTGGCCTGTAATGGCGTGTAATAAAAGGGTCGGGCAATCCCGTCCGAAACCGGCATTAAACACCGGTTGGCGGATTCGTACCGTGATTTTTTGTAGGCGGGCGCTTAATGCCGCGAGGCATGCTCAGCTTCGTGCAAGCACGAGCACCCCGATCAAAATGATGCCGATGCCGACGAGCCGCTGGACCGACAGCACCTCGCCGAACAGGTACCAGGCCGCGAATGCATTGACGACGTAACCGAGCGACAGCATCGGGTACGCGATCGACACGTCGACCCGCGACAGCCCGAGGATCCAGACGACGACGCTCAGCACGTAGCAGCCGAGGCCGCCGATGATCGGCAGCTGGGTCGCGATCTTCAGGCCGACCGGGATGATGTTCGCACGGCTGAATTCGAAGTGTCCAACGGCGTTGACGCCGGCTTTCAGCAGAAGTTGCGCACAGGCGTTGAGCATCACGCCGGTGATGATGCAGACGAACGAAACGGGATTCATGCGGCGGGCGTCCTTACGATTGCGGTTTCTCGACGATCACGCGGCGGTTGTCGCGCGCGATCACGCGCATCGGCACGCCTTGCTTGACCAGCGCGTCGTACTGGCCGGGCGGCATGATCGCGAGCGCATGGGTTTCCTGTTTCCAGCGCGTGATCCATTCGTCGACGGTCGGAATCCACTTGTTCGGCTCGACCGAGATCCCGAATGCGAGCTCGTCCTGGCGCTGGACCATGATCGTCGTATGGCCCATGTAGAACGGGAACGTGTGATCGAGCATCTCGATCGAGTAGAACGGCGTGTCGGGCGGCAGCTTCGCCAGTTCGGCGCGTACGGCGGGCGCGAGCAGCGCGCCTGAGCTGTAGCGGCCGAACTCGTCGTGCCCGGTGCCGCCGATCGTGCCGAATGCGAGCCAGGCGGCGCCGAACGCGGCGATTGCCGCGGCCACGCCCGCGCGGCGGTTCAGCCACGCGGCCGCGAGCGTCAGCGCGGCCGAGACCGCGAGGCCTGCGTACAGCCACATCTGGAACGCGCGATACAGCGCGTTCGGCGTGCGGGCGTCACCCTGGTATGCGAGGAAGATGATCCCGAACGCCGCGGCGACGAAGAACACGAGGTAGCCGAGCAGGTGGCGGCGGAACTGGTCGGCCGACACCAGCGGCAGGTACGCGCCGATGATCAGCGCGAGCGCCGGCGCGATCGGCAGCACGTACGAGATCAGCTTCGAATGCGACGCGCTGAAGAACAGGAAGATGAACGCGCTCCAGATCAGCAGCACGAGCATCGGCGAGAAGCCGTTCGGCTGGCGCGGCATCCGCAGCGCATGGCGGATGCTCTGCCACGCGACCGACAGCCACGGCAGGAAGCCGACCAGCAGCACGGGCACGAAGTAGTACAGCGGCCCCGGGCGGTTCTGTTCCGGGGTCAGGTAGCGGCGGAACTGCTGGACGATGAAGAAGAAATTGAAGAACTCGGGGTTGCGCTGCTGGACGAGCACGAACCACGGCGTGACGATCGCGAAGAAGATCACGAGGCCGCTCACCAGGTACAGGCGCTTCCACAGCGCCCAGTCGCGCGCGATCAGCGTATAGAGCACGAGCACGGCACCGGGCAGGATCAGGCCGACGAGGCCCTTCGACAGCACCGCGAACGCCATCGCGGCCCAGCACGCCCACATCCAGCCGCGCACCGCGGCCGGGCGCAGCCCGGGCCGCTGCGCGAGCAGCAGCGAGCACAGCGACAGCGCCATCCAGAACGCGAGTCCCATGTCGAGCGCGTTGAAGTGGCCCATCAGGTTCCAGTACGGCGAGCTTGCGAGCACGACGGCGGCGAGGAAGCCCGACAGCGGGTTGAACAGGCGCGCGCCGGTGAAGCCGACGAGCAGCACGCCGGCGAAGCTCACGACGGCGGTGTAGAGGCGCGCCTGCCATTCGCCGATGCCGAACCACGCGAACGTCAGCGCGTTCAGCCAGGTCTGCAGCGGCGGCTTCTCGAAGTACTTGTAGCCGTTGTAGCGCGGCGTGATCCAGTCGCCGGTGACGAACATCTCGCGCGCCATCTCCGCGTAGCGGCCTTCGTCGCTCGGGATCAGGTGGCGCAGCCCGAGCGGCGCGAACCAGACGATCGCGAGCGCGACGAGCAGGAGGGCGAGCGTGATGCGATTGAGCGGTAGCCTCGACGGCATATCGTTCATGGGTTTTCAGCCTGTTGGTTGTTGTGACGGGCCGCCGGCGGGTTGCGCCGGGGGCGGGCGGCCTGGCCGGGCCGATCCGGGGATCGACCCGCTGCGCCGGCCCGAGTTTTACCGCATCGGGGATTAACGTTCAATTAAGAGCGCAGCGGCGACTTTGCGGCCCTCGGCCATCAGGATGTTGTAGGTGCGGCACGCGGCCTGGAAATCCATCGTCTCGACGCCGATCCGCCTGGCCGTGAGCGCGGCGACCAGCCGCGGGTGCGGGAAGCGCAGCCGCGCGCCGCTGCCGAAGATCACGAGTTCGGGCGTCGGGTCGAGCAGCATCGCGAAATGCTCGGGCGCGAGCGCGTCGAACGACGACACGGGCCATGCCTGGACCGGCGCGCCGGGCAGCACGATGACGCTCGTTTCATGGCGTTCGAGATTGACGTCGACATAATCGGGGCCGTAGCCGGTGACGGTGTTGAGCGCGCCGCTCGCGTCCTGGTGCAGTTTCAAATCGGTATTCCGCGGTTCCGTAGGGGGAATGTGTCGCAGGGCCGCACGGGCCCGGGGCGGCCGGTTTCGCGCGCTGGTGCACGCGGGACGCCTGATGGCGCGGCCCGGTGCGGCTATGGTGCATTGCGAAAGTCGGCCAAAATCCGCTAAATTATAACTTTTTGGTCGCCCCCGGGCGCCACTTGCATCGCGCGCTGCCACAAGTCGTGTGCGATCGCCCGCTTTTTCCCAGTCTAGACAGCGCGCACAGACCGGCCGCTTTCCAGTTTTGATCCCGTCCCCCGGCCGCAAGGCCAACCCAGGAACCGTGTCGTCGTGAAACCGATTCAGAAGTCGAACAAGCTGCTCAACGTCTGCTACGACATCCGTGGCCCGGTGCTCGAGCACGCGAAGCGCCTCGAGGAAGAAGGCCACCGCATCATCAAGCTGAACATCGGCAACCTCGCGCCGTTCGGCTTTGACGCACCGGACGAGATCATCCAGGACATGATCCGCAATCTGCCGGCGTCGTCGGGCTATTCGGATTCGAAGGGCGTGTTCTCGGCCCGCAAGGCCGTGATGCACTACACGCAGGAAAAGGGCGTCGTGGGCGTCGGCCTCGACGACATCTACATCGGCAACGGCGCGTCCGAGCTGATCGTGATGGCGACCCAGGCGCTGCTGAACGACGGCGACGAAGTGCTGCTGCCGGCACCCGACTACCCGCTGTGGACGGCGGCGGTGAGCCTGTCGGGCGGCACGCCCGTGCACTACGTGTGCGACGAGCAGAACGCGTGGATGCCCGATCTCGACGACATCCGCCGCAAGATCACGCCGAACACGAAGGCGATTGTCGTGATCAACCCGAACAACCCGACGGGCGCGCTTTATTCCGACGAATTGCTGCTGGAGCTGCTCGAGATCGCGCGCCAGCACGGGCTGATCGTGTTTGCCGACGAGGTCTACGACAAGATCGTCTACGACGGCCTCGAGCACACGGCGATGGGCTCGCTGTCGGAGGACGTGATCACCGTCACGTTCAACAGCCTGTCGAAGAGCTATCGCTCGTGCGGCTACCGCGCGGGCTGGATGGCCGTGTCGGGCCTCGGCGGCGACAACCGCCGGCGCGCGAAGGATTACCTCGAGGGGCTCGGCATCCTGTCGTCGATGCGCCTGTGCGCGAACGTGCCGGGGCAGTTCGCGATCCAGACGGCGCTCGGCGGCTACCAGAGCATCAACGAGCTGATCGTGCCGAGCGGGCGCCTGTACAAGCAGCGCGAGCTCGCGTACGACATGCTCACGTCGATTCCCGGCGTGACCTGCGTGAAGCCGCAGGCCGCGCTGTACATGTTCCCGCGCCTCGATCCGAAAATCTATCCGATCCAGAACGACCAGCAGTTCATACTCGACCTGCTGCTCGAGGAGCGCGTGCTGCTCGTGCAGGGCACGGGCTTCAACTGGGCGACGCCGGACCACTTCCGCGTGGTCTTCCTGCCGAACCTCGACGACCTGACCGATTCGATCAACCGGATCGCACGCTTCCTCGACGGCTACCGCAAGCGCCATTCGGCCTGAGCGGGCAGGACCACACGGAACCCATTACTTCTTACTCATCGATCACACGCAGCATGGAACCGATCAAAGTTGGCCTGTTGGGCTTCGGCACGGTGGGCAGCGGCACCTTCACGGTGCTGCGCCGCAACCAGGAAGAAATCAAGCGACGCGCGGGGCGCGGCATCGAGGTGACGCGCATTGCCGTGCGCAACCCGGCCAAGGCGCAGGCTGCGCTCGGCGGCGACGCCGGCGCCGCGCAGATCACCGACGATTTCAATTCGGTCGTCGACGATCCGTCGATCGCGATCATCGCCGAGATGATCGGCGGCACGGGCATCGCGCGCGAGCTCGTGCTGCGCGCGATCGCGAACGGCAAGCACGTCGTGACGGCGAACAAGGCGCTGCTCGCGGTGCACGGCACCGAGATCTTCGAGGCGGCGCGCGCGAAGGGCGTGATGGTCGCGTTCGAGGCGGCCGTCGCCGGCGGCATCCCGATCATCAAGGCGCTGCGCGAAGGCCTGACCGCGAACCGCATCCAGTACATCGCAGGCATCATCAACGGCACGACCAACTACATCCTGTCGGAAATGCGCGACCGCGGGCTCGACTTCGCGACCGCGCTGAAGGCCGCGCAGGAGCTCGGCTACGCGGAAGCCGATCCGACCTTCGACATCGAAGGCATCGACGCCGCGCACAAGGCGACGATCATGAGCGCGATCGCATTCGGCGTGCCGGTGCAGTTCGACCGCGCGTACGTCGAGGGCATCAGCAAGCTCGACGCAACCGACATCCGCTACGCGGAAGAACTCGGCTACCGGATCAAGCTGCTCGGCATCGCGCGCCGTGCCGAAAACGGCATCGAGCTGCGCGTGCATCCGACACTGATCCCGGAAAAGCGCCTGCTCGCGAACGTCGAAGGCGCGATGAACGCGGTCGTCGTGCACGGCGACGCAGTCGGTACCACGCTGTACTACGGCAAGGGCGCGGGTGCGGAGCCGACCGCATCGGCGGTGGTCGCGGATCTCGTCGACGTCACGCGCCTGCATACGGCCGACCCCGAGCATCGCGTGCCGCACCTCGCGTTCCAGCCCGACAGCCTGTCGAACACGCCGATTTTGCCGATCGAGGAAGTCACGAGCGGCTACTACCTGCGCCTGCGGGTGGCCGACCAGACGGGCGTGCTCGCCAACATCACGCGCATCCTCGCCGAATCGGGCATTTCGATCGACGCGCTGCTGCAGAAGGAATCGGAGCAGGTCGACGGCGCGAACGGCGAGACCGACATCATCCTGATCACGCACGAAACGCTCGAGAAGAACGTCAACGCGGCGATCACGCAAATCGAAAGCCTCGCGACGGTCGTGTCGAAGGTGACGAAGCTGCGCATGGAAGCGCTGAACTGAGGCGGAAGACATGAACTACATCTCCACGCGCGGCGCCGGCATCGGCGAGCGCCATACGTTCTCCGACATCCTGCTCGGCGGTCTCGCGAAGGACGGCGGGCTCTACCTGCCGGCCGAGTATCCGAAGGTGTCCGCCGACGAGCTCGCGCGCTGGCGCACGCTGCCGTACGCGGATCTCGCGTTCGAAATCCTGTCGAAGTTCTGCGACGACGTGCCGGCCGACGACCTGCGCGCGATCACGCGCCGCACGTACACGGCCGACGTGTACAGCAACACGCGCCACGGCGAGAACGCAGCCGACATCACGCCGCTGAAGACGCTCGGCACCGAGAACGGCGCGCCGATCTCGCTGCTCGAACTGTCGAACGGTCCGACGCTCGCGTTCAAGGACATGGCGATGCAGCTGCTCGGCAACCTGTTCGAGTACACGCTCGCGAAGCACGGCGAAGCGCTGAACATTCTCGGCGCGACGTCGGGCGACACGGGCAGCGCGGCCGAATACGCGATGCGCGGCAAGGCCGGCGTGCGCGTGTTCATGCTGTCGCCGCACAAGAAGATGAGCGCGTTCCAGACGGCCCAGATGTTCAGCCTGCAGGATCCGAACATCTTCAACCTCGCGGTCGAAGGCGTGTTCGACGACTGCCAGGACATCGTGAAGGCCGTGTCGAACGATCACGCGTTCAAGGCGCAGCAGAAGATCGGCACGGTCAACTCGATCAACTGGGCGCGCGTCGTCGCACAGGTCGTGTACTACTTCAAGGGCTATTTCGCGGCGACGCAGTCCAACGACGAACGCGTGTCGTTCACGGTGCCGTCGGGCAACTTCGGCAATGTATGCGCAGGCCACATCGCGCGGATGATGGGGCTGCCGATCGCGAAGCTCGTGGTCGCGACCAACGAGAACGACGTGCTCGACGAGTTCTTCCGCACGGGCGCGTATCGCGTGCGCAGCGCCGAGAACACGTATCACACGAGCAGCCCGAGCATGGACATCTCGAAGGCGTCGAACTTCGAGCGCTTCGTGTTCGACCTGCTCGGCCGCGATCCGGCGCGCGTGATGCAGCTGTTTCGCGACGTCGAGGAGAAGGGCGGCTTCGATCTCGCGGCGAGCGGCGATTTCGCGCGCGTCGCGGAGTTCGGCTTCGTGTCGGGCCGCAGCAGCCACACGGACCGCATCGCGACGATCCGCGACGTGTTCTCGCGCTACGACACGATGATCGATACGCACACGGCCGACGGCGTGAAGGTTGCGCGCGAGCATCTCGACGCAGGCGTGCCGATGGTCGTGCTCGAAACCGCGCAGCCGATCAAGTTCGGCGAGACGATCCGTGAAGCGCTTGATCGCGAAGCCGAGCGGCCGGCCGCATTCGACGGGCTCGAGGCGCTGCCGCAGCGCTTCGAGGTCGTGAAGGCCGACGCGCAGCAGGTGAAGGATTTCATCGCCGCGCATACGGGCGCGTGACGCACGGCCGGGCCCGCGGGCCCGGCTGCGCAGGACGGCCGGAATGCCGATTCGTCGAACGGATCGGGGTTCCGGCCGTTTCGCTTGGTGGCGCGGTGCAGCGTTAAGCAGGCGTTCGACAGCCCGCCGCGCGTCTGCAGTCGAACGTCGCGCGAAACAGGTGCCAGACCCGTGCGTTCGCGACGATCACAGTTTTCGCATGTCGGCCATGTCGCGCGCCCGCGCGACGGCGTCGCTACAATGACGTATTGACTCCAACGTTCCCCGATTCCATCGATGTCGAACCCGAATCCCGCGGCGCCGCGCGCGCCGATGCTGTCGACCGCCGAGGCGCTTGCCGCGCTGCTCGATGCCGCGAAGCCGCTGCCCGGAACCGAAACCGTCGCCACGCTCGACGCGCTCGGCCGCGTGCTGGCGGCCGACGTGAGCTCGCCGCTCGACGTGCCGCCGATGCATACGAGCGCGATGGACGGCTATGCGGTGCGCGTCGCGGACCTGCTGCACGGCGAGCGGCGTCTGCCGGTGTCGCAGCGGATTCCGGCCGGTCATCCGGCCGTGCCGCTCGCGGCCGGGACGGCCGCGCGGATCTTCACCGGCGCGACGGTGCCGCCGGGCGCCGATGCCGTCGTGATGCAGGAGCAGGCATCGGCCGATGGTGATGCGGTCGAGATCCTGCATACGCCGAAAGCCGGTGAATGGATCACCGCGCAGGGCGCGGACATCCGGCTGGGCGCGGTGATCCTGCCGGCCGGCACTCGGCTCACGCCGCAGGCGCTCGGCCTTGCCGCATCGGTCGGCTGCGCGCAGCTGTCGGTCGCACGGCGGCTTCGCGTCGCGGTGTTCTTCACCGGCGACGAGCTGACGATGCCGGGCGAGCCGCTGAAGCCCGGCGCGATCTACAACTCGAACCGCTTCACGCTGCGCGGGCTGCTGGAGCGGCTCGGCTGCCACGTGACCGACTACGGGATCGTGCCCGACTCGCTCGCCGCGACGCGCGACACGCTGCGCGAGGCCGCGCGCGATCACGACGTGATCCTGACGAGTGGCGGCGTATCGGTCGGCGACGAGGATCACGTGAAGCCGGCCGTCGAGTCCGAAGGGCGGCTCGCGCTGTGGCAGATCGCGATGAAGCCCGGCAAGCCGCTCGCGTACGGCGCGGTGCGGCGCGGCGACGATCGCCCCGATGCGCACTTCATCGGGCTGCCCGGCAACCCCGTATCGAGTTTCGTCACGTTCCTGCTGTTCGTGCGGCCGTTCCTGCTGCGCCTGTCCGGCGTGCGCGACGTCGCGCCGCGCGCGCTGTCGCTGCGCGCCGACTTTTCGCAAAGCAAGGGCGACCGGCGCAACGAATTCCTGCGCGCACGCGTCAATGCGGCCGGCGGCCTCGATCTGTTCCCGAACCAGAGCTCGGCGGTGCTGACGTCGACGGTCTGGGGCGACGGCCTGATCGACAATCCGCCGCAGCACGCGATCAGCGCCGGCGAGACCGTGCGTTTCATTCCGTTTTCCGAACTGCTGTCGTAACGCGACGGCTTCCCGAACCATGAAGATTCAGCTGAAATTTTTTGCAAGCGTACGAGAAGCGCTGGGCGTCGCCGACGAGCAGGCCGACGTGCCGGACAGCGTAACGACCGTCGGCGACGTGCGCGCGTGGCTGCGCGTGCGCGGCGGTGCTTGGGCAGAGACGCTCGCCGAAGGGCGCGCATTGCGCATGGCGTGCAACCACGAGATGACCGATCCCGACACGCGGCTCACCGAAGGTTGCGAGGTCGCGTTCTTTCCGCCGGTGACGGGCGGTTGAGCTTGGCACTGGACCGGAGCGTGTGATGGCAACGATACGAATCCAGACCGACGACTTCGATCTGAACGCCGAAGTCGCGGCATTACGCGCGCGCAATCCGAAGATCGGCGCGATCGCGTGCTTCGTCGGCACCGTGCGCGACCTGAACGAAGGCGATTCGGTCGCCGCGATGGAGCTCGAGCACTATCCGGGGATGACCGAGAAGGCGCTCGAGAAGATCTCCGCCGAGGCCTGCCGGCGCTGGCCGGGCATCGACGTCGCGATTGTGCATCGGGTCGGCAGGCTCCTGCCGCTCGACCAGATCGTGATGGTGGCGACGGTCGCCGCGCATCGCGGCGATGCGTTCGCGTCGTGCGAATTCGTGATGGACTACCTGAAGACCGAAGCGCCGTTCTGGAAGAAGGAAACGACGCCGGACGGCGAGCGCTGGGTCGATGCGCGCAGCACCGACGATGCGGCGCTCGCGCGCTGGGGCGTCGAATCGGGCAACGCGCCGCGCTGAGCGCGGCGTCCGCGCGATGCGGCGATGTGCCGCATGTGTAATCGTCGCGCGCGATGTGTACGCGTTACGCGTCCGGATCGGCGTTGCGCCCGATGATCTTCGTCGGAACCGGTTCGCCGCGGGCACGCGACGGCAATGCGTGCGGATCGTCGCCCGCGTCGCGGCGGCGTGGCGCGATCGCATCGAGCAGCGCCTGCTGCTCGGGCGGAATCCGGTAATCCCAGCCGAACCGGCTCAACTGCAGGCTCTGCGCGATCCGCAGTGCGGGTTCCATGAAGCGGATCGCCGCAGGCGGCGCGTAGCGCGCCTCGACGGTCTTCAGGAACAGCGACAGCCAGCGGCTGAAATGGGCCGGCTCGATCCCGTCGAGCGGCTGGTGCGCCTGCTGCACGTTGCCGCGGTAGCCCTTGGTGCCGAGCACGAGGCTCGACCAGAACGTGACCATCTTCGGCAGATGGTCGTCCCAGCGGCCGGCCAGCTTCGCGTCGAACACGGGCCCGAGCAGCGGATCGGCGCGCACGCGGTCGTAAAACGCGTAGACGAGATCGCGGATGTTGTCTTCGGTCGGCTCGGCATCGCGAGGGCGGGCCGGGGCGGTTTCGGGCGAGGCAGGCAGGGCGGTCATGGCAAAAAGGGCCGGGAGATCGAGGCGACGACGAAGCGGCGGCGCGGGCAACGCGCAGGACGCCGGCAGAATTTTGACGCAAAATAGCGTCCAACAACCCCTGAAAACGTGCGGATGTAACGCATCTTATTGCGCGCGCGCCATCCGGGCAACCCGGGGCCGCGGAACGGGACCGTCAGCCGGCCCGGCGCGCGTCCCGACCGGCCCGGCCCGCGCAATCGGGGCACGATCGATCTTTTCCGTATTCGCCCATGAGACTCACCGACTACACCGACTACTCGCTGCGCGTGATGCTGTACCTTGCCGTGCGCGGCGAGGGGCTCGCGACGATCCAGGAGATCTCGGATGCCTACGGTATCTCGAAGAACCATCTGATGAAAGTCGTGCAGCAGCTCGGCGAGTTGGGATGGGTCGACACGGTCCGCGGCCGCAACGGCGGGCTGCGGCTGTTCCCCGAATCGCTGCTGCTGACGGTCGGCCAGGTCGTGCGCGCGACCGAGAACGACTTCGCGCTGGTCGGCTGCTTTTCGACCGACGGCAGCGAGTCGCGCGGCTGCGTGATCGAGCCGCAGTGCCGCCTGAAGGGCGTGCTGGCGGCCGCGCGCGATGCGTTCTTTGCCGAGCTCGATCGTCACACGCTCGGCGAACTGGTCGAACCCGCGTCGCCGCTTGCTGCGTTGCTCGGCATCCGTCCGGTCGCGCTCGTGCGCGCTGCGCCGTCACCGGACGAATCGCCTGCGCCCGTCGAACCGTCGTCGACGGGCGGCTGACACGCGAGCACCGCGTCCCGCCTCCGGGCCGCGGCGTTGCCATCCAGCGTTTTTTTTGCGCTGAATCAACCCGAATTTCGCTTGAAAGCCGCATAACCATCCTCATCTTGGTGTTAATCGAAAATTGGAGGTCTCGACAAAATGAGAATCGACAAACTCACCACCAAGTTCCAGGAAGCACTCGCGGACGCGCAAAGCCTTGCGGCAGGCCGCGACAATCAATACATCGAACCCGTTCACGTACTGGCGGCGCTGGTCGCGCAGCACGACGGTTCCGCCCGTTCGCTGATGTCGCGCGCGGGCGTTCACGTGCAGGCGCTGCAAGGCGCGCTGAACGAAGCGATCTCGCGCCTGCCGCAAGTCACGGGCACGGGCGGCGACATCCAGATCGGCCGCGAGTTGGCCGGGTTGCTGAACCAGGCCGACAAGGAAGCGCAGAAGCTCAACGACACGTTCATCGCGAGCGAGATGTTCTTGCTCGCCGTGTCCGACGACAAGGGCGACGCCGGCAAGCTCGCGCGCCAGCACGGCCTCACGCGCAAGGCGCTCGAGGCCGCGATCGCCGCGGTGCGCGGCGGCTCGCAGGTGCACAGCCAGGATGCCGAAAGCCAGCGCGAGGCGCTGAAGAAATACACGGTCGACCTGACCGAGCGCGCCCGTTCGGGCAAGCTCGATCCGGTGATCGGCCGCGACGACGAAATCCGCCGCTCGATCCAGATCCTGCAGCGCCGCACGAAGAACAACCCGGTGCTGATCGGCGAGCCGGGCGTCGGCAAGACCGCGATCGTCGAAGGGCTCGCGCAGCGGATCGTCAACGGTGAAGTGCCCGAGACGCTGAAGGGCAAGCGCGTGCTGTCGCTCGACATGGCCGCGCTGCTCGCCGGCGCGAAGTACCGCGGCGAGTTCGAGGAGCGCCTGAAGGCCGTGCTCAACGACATCGCGAAGGATGAAGGCCAGACGATCGTCTTCATCGACGAGATCCACACGATGGTCGGCGCGGGCAAGGCCGAAGGCGCGATGGATGCGGGCAACATGCTGAAGCCGGCGCTGTCGCGCGGCGAGCTGCACTGCATCGGCGCGACCACGCTCGACGAATACCGCAAGTACATCGAGAAGGATGCCGCGCTCGAGCGCCGCTTCCAGAAGGTGCTCGTCGACGAGCCGAGCGTCGAGGCGACGATCGCGATCCTGCGCGGGCTGCAGGAGAAGTACGAACTCCACCACGGCGTCGACATCACCGACCCGGCGATCGTTGCCGCGGCCGAGCTGTCGCATCGCTACATCACCGACCGCTTCCTGCCCGACAAGGCGATCGACCTGATCGACGAAGCCGCTTCGAAGATCAAGATGGAAATCGATTCGAAGCCCGAAGAGATGGACAAGCTCGACCGTCGGCTGATCCAGCTGAAGATCGAGCGCGAAGCCGTGAAGAAGGAGCAGGACGAAGCGTCGCAGAAGCGCCTGCAGCTGATCGAGGAAGAGATCGACCGCCTCGGCCGCGAATACGCGGACCTCGAGGAGATCTGGACCGTCGAGAAGGCCGCGGTGCAGGGCAGCGCGCAGCTCAAGGAAGAGATCGAGAAGGCGCGGGCGGACATCGCGCGGCTGCAGCGTGAAGGCAAGCTGGAGAAGGTCGCGGAGCTGCAGTACGGCAAGCTGCCGCAGCTCGAGGCGCAACTGAAGCAGGTCACGCAGGCCGAAGAGCAGGAGCAGCACAACCCGACGCGTCCGCGCCTGCTGCGCACGCAGGTCGGCGCCGAGGAAATCGCGGAAGTCGTGTCGCGTTCGACGGGGATTCCCGTGTCGCGGATGATGCAGGGCGAACGCGAGAAGCTGCTGCACATCGAGGAAAAGCTGCATGAGCGCGTGGTCGGCCAGCACGAGGCGATCGGCGCGGTGGCCGACGCGATCCGTCGTTCGCGCGCGGGTCTCGCCGATCCGAACCGTCCGTACGGCTCGTTCCTGTTCCTCGGCCCGACGGGTGTCGGCAAGACCGAGCTGTGCAAGGCGCTGGCGTCGTTCCTGTTCGATTCGGAAGAGCACCTGATCCGCATCGACATGAGCGAGTTCATGGAGAAGCACAGCGTCGCGCGGCTGATCGGCGCGCCGCCGGGTTATGTCGGCTACGAAGAAGGCGGCTACCTGACGGAAGCCGTGCGCCGCAAGCCGTACAGCGTGATCCTGCTCGACGAGATCGAGAAGGCGCATCCGGACGTGTTCAACGTGCTGCTGCAGGTGCTCGACGACGGCCGCATGACGGACGGGCAGGGGCGCACGGTCGACTTCAAGAACACGGTGATCGTGATGACGTCGAACCTCGGCTCGCAGGTGATCCAGGCAATGACCGGCGCGCCGCAGGACGAAATCAAGGACGCGGTGTGGCTCGAGGTGAAGCAGCATTTCCGCCCCGAGTTCCTGAACCGGATCGACGACGTCGTCGTGTTCCATGCGCTCGACCGCAGCAACATCGAGTCGATCGCGAAGATCCAGCTGGCGCGCCTGCACGACCGGCTCGCGAAGCTCGACATGGCGCTTGACGTGTCGGAAGCGGCGCTCGAGCAGATCGCGAAGGTCGGCTACGATCCGGTGTTCGGCGCGCGGCCGCTGAAGCGCGCGATCCAGCAGGAGATCGAGAACCCGGTCGCGAAGCTCATCCTCGCGGGCCGCTTCGGTCCGAAGGACGTGATTCCGGTCGACGTCAACGACGGCAAGTTCGTGTTCGACCGCGTCGTTCACTGAACGCCGGCCACCGGCCGCACGCCCGGTTCGCGCCGGGCGCGCAAAAACAAACACCCCGCCTCGGCGGGGTGTTTGCATATGGAGCGGCCCGATTGGGCCATGAAGCGGCGCGGGCTCAGGCCTGCTTGCTGCCGCCGAACATGCCGGCGAGCTGCGTCAGCGTGCCGAGCACGTTCGACGTATCGATCTGGCCGCCGGTCGGCACTTCGCCGTTCGGCGTCGCGCTGTTGACGACGTGCGGCAGCACCTGTGCGAGGATCGACGAGGCCTGACCCGGATCGATGCCGACCTTGCTCGCGAGCGAGCCGACGACGTCCGAGCCGAGCACGTTCTGCAGCGTGTCGGCCGAGATCGGCTGGTTCTCGCCGGTGCCGACCCATGAGCCGATGACCTCGCCGGCGCCGCCTTTCTGGAACTTCTCGATCAGGCCGTTCAGGCCGCCCGGCTGGTTGTTGATGAATTCGAGCGCGGTCGCGATGAGCGCGCTTTGCGAGTTGCCGCCGGCCTGGCCGCCGATCAGACCGCCGACGATGTCGAGGAGACCCATGATTCTTTCACCTTACTGAGAAGGGCGCCGTGACGACGGCGCCCGTTGAACGAATGCCGCGCGCACGCCGTCGCGCGCGCGGCGCACATCAGGCGCCCGACGCCGCGGCGGCGGAGGCTGCCTTGTCCTTCTTGCTCTTTTTCTTCGAACCCTTCGCCGCCTTCGCGGACGATGCTGCGGCCGGTGCGCTCGCACCCGCGTCGGCGGATGCCGCTGCGGCCGCTGCCGCCTTTTCCTTCTTGGACGCGCGCTTGGTCTTGGCCGGCTTCGTTGCCGCATCCGGCGCGCTTGCCGCCGGGGCAGGCGCCGTGGCCGTCGTGCCGGCCGTCGCCGTGGTGGACGTCGATGCGGTGCCTGCCGACGTCGTTGCCGACGTCGTCGCGGCCGGCTTCGACAGCTTCACACCCTTCGGCGGCGTCGACGAGCCGCCGATCGTCAGGCCGTTTTCCTCGAGATGCCCGACCGATTTCGTGCCGAGGCCCTTCACCCGATTTGCGAGATCGTCGGCGTCCTTGAACGGGCCGTTCTTGGTGCGTTCGTCGATGATCGCCTTCGACTTCACGGGCCCGAGACCCTTCACGGCTTCGAGCGCGGCCTGGTCGGCCGTGTTGACTTCGACGGCCGCGGCAAGGCCTGCGGCGAGCGACAGCGATAGCGCGACGAACAGCATCAGCAGCTTTTTCAGCATGGCAAGGGCTCCCTGGTTCTGACGGATGAATGGCTGTTGCAACGGACGGCGGGGCGAGACCCGGCCGGGCGTCGCCGTTAAGCATAGGACAAATGCGTGCCCTTTTTAAGACAAGCTGACCGAATCTTGCTGAAGGCTTGCGTCGCTGTAAAGGCCGAAAGCCGCGCCGGGCGGCGGTTTTGACCATTCTTTACGGTGTCGAGGGGGTATCGCGGCTTATCGCGACGCTGGCTGTTCGACAGGGCTTGACTTAGAGTGAACTCTAACTCCTAACCTTGTTCCTGCCATGTCGAAAACCGTATCCAAACCTTCCGCCGCCGGTCCGCTGACGATCGGGCAAGTCGCCGAGCTGACCGGCGTGTCGACGCATACGTTGCGGTATTACGAGCAGGCCGGCCTGCTGCGCGCGATTTCGCGCACGGCGGCCGGGCACCGGCTCTATGCGCCGGCCGACCTTGACTGGCTGGCCTTCGTGATGCGCCTGAAGGCGACCGGCATGCCGATCGCGCAGATGCAGCAGTTCGCGGCGCTGCGCGCGCAAGGCGAGCCGACGTTCGGCGCGCGGCGCCGATTGCTGGCTGCGCATCGCGACGCGGTGCGCGCGCATATCGCGGAGCTGCAGGCGAGCCTCGACGCGATCGGCGACAAGATCGCGTACTACGAGGCGCGGGAACGCGATACGGAACGACGGGCGACACCTTCTCACTCTCAATCGGAACAGGACGGACACAATGGAACGACTCGTTGAAGATCGCTATACGCGCGGCTGGAACAAACTGAAGGAAATCGACGGCGAAGTGGGCGAACGCGTGATCGCGGCGCTTGCACCGATCGCGCCGGATTTCGGGCGGCTCCTGGTCGAGTTCAGTTTCGGCGACATCTACAGCCGGCCGCAGCTCGACCTGAAAGCGCGCGAGATCGCGACGATCGCGGCGTTGGCCGCGCTCGGCAATGCACAGCCGCAGTTGAAGGTGCATATCGAGGCCGCGCTGAACGTCGGTTGTACGCGCGACGAGATCGTCGAGGTGTTCATGCAGATGGCCGTCTACGCCGGTTTCCCGGCCGCGCTCAACGCGCTGTTCGCCGCGCACGAGGTATTCGCGCGGCGCGACGAAGCGGCCGTCGAGACCGGGAACGTGAGCGAAGCGGCCGCGCATGCGGCATGATGCCGGTCGCGCCCGCGCGTCACGCGCGGTGCGGTGCGACGATCCGGTGCTTCGCGATGCGCCGATACAGCGTCGCGCGCGAGATGCCGAGCGCCTGCGCGGCCGCGTCGGGTCGCCAGCGGTGCGCGGTGAGCGCAGCGACGATGCGGCCGCGTTCGTCGTCGGGCAGTGCGCCGGCCGGGGCGCCGCCGAGCTGTGCGGCGATATCGGCCGGCAGGTCGCGCCGCGTCACGCGCGCGGCGTCGCACACTGCGCACGCATAGCGCAGCACGTTGCGCAGCTGCCGTACGTTGCCGGGCCACGGATAGGCGGCGAGTTGTTCGGCGAGCGTCGCGTCGAGCGTGAGCACATGGCCGGTCGCCTGCGCTTCCTCGGCGAACACGGCGGCAATCACGTCGCGCACGTCTGCGCGCTCGCGCAGCGGCGGCAGTTCGAACGTCGCGCCGCTCAGCCGGTAATACAGATCTTCGCGGAACGTGCCGTCGGCCACCATGCGCGCGAGATCGCGGTGCGTCGCGCAGATCACGTCGAGATCGACGCGCACTGGCGTGTCGCTGCCGAGCGGCACGACCTCGCCATCGGCGAGCACGCGCAACAGGCGTGTCTGCAGCGCGAGCGGCATGTCGCCGATTTCGTCGAGAAACAGCGTGCCGCCGTCGGCGAGCGCGATCTTGCCGCGCGCGCCGTGCTTGCGCGCGCCGGTGAACGCGCCGGCCGCATAGCCGAACAGTTCGCTCTCGATCAGCGCTTCCGGCAACGCGCCGCAGTTGACGGCGACGAACGGCCGTGTGCGCCGCGCACCGGCATCGTGGATCGCGCGCGCGAACACTTCCTTGCCCGCACCGGTTTCGCCGAGCACGAGAATCGGCAGCCGCTTGCTCGCGACTCGCAGCGCGAGCTCCGCCTGTTGCGCGATATGCGCGTCGCTGCTGTGCAGGAACGGCGTCAGCGCGCCGACGTGGCGCGGCGCGGTGCCCGCGCGCCGCGATACCGTGCCGGGCTCGCGGCCGGCGCGTCGTAGCGGCGCACGCAGCCGCGCATAGAGCGGTGCGCCGGTCGCGCGCAGCCGCAGCGCGACGATCGTATCGAGCCGCGCAGCATCGCGCAGCGGCATCTCGGTTGCGTCGAAGATCTCGTCGATATGGCGCGGTTCGCGCAGCGCCGGCAGCGCGTCGCGCGCGTGCCGGTTCGCGGCGACGATATTGCCGCATTCGTCGAACGCGATCAGCCACTCGGGTTGCGCTTCGACGTAGTGACGGTTCGGATGCCCGAACAATATCCAGTGCTGTGCGGTGCTGTGCACGAAGTAGCCGTCCTCGATCAGCGCCGCGCTTTGCCGCACGAGCTGGTAGACGAGGCGCTGGCTGTCGCGGCCGTCGGGCGAATGGACGGCCGACGCGTCGAGCACGCCGATCAGTTCGCCGGCCGGCGAGAAGATCGGCGCCGCGCTGCAGGTGAGCGTCGTGAACGCCGCGCGAAAGTGATCGGTCTTGTGCACGGTGATCGGCGCGAGGTCGGTCAGCACGCTCGCGACGCCGCATGTCCCTTCCTCGCTTTCCGACCAGCACGAGCCGATGTGCAGCCCCGCATGGCGGAAGTCGTTGCGGCGCTCGCGGTCGATCCGGTAGTCGATCGTCACGCCGTGCGCGTCGGTCAGCATCACGCAGTAGTCGGCCACGCGGATCATGTCGTGCAGCCGCGTCAGGCACTGGCCCGACGCGCGCAGGAAGGCTTCTTCCTTGTCGCGCACTTCGCGCAGCTCGGACGCGGTCAGCACGCGCGGGCCGATCGACGAAGCGGGGTCGAGGCGGTAGCGCTCCAGCGAACGTTGCCACGACGACACGAGGCGCGCGGAATCGGCCGGCGCGGGCAGGCGTCCGGCGAGCGCGCCGAGCACACGGTCGGCGTGCTGGGCCTGGGGGACGGCGTAGGGCATGGTCGGCTCCGGTTCCGTACGGCGGGGAATTCGATGCTCTTGTAGCACATCCGGCCCGGCGGATCACATTGCATCGCAGCACGCGGCGGGCGTGAGACGTTCGTCTCACCGGTATCGCGGCCCGTCTCGCGAGGTTGAGACGCAAGACTGCGTGCCGCGCGGCGGTCATCTGGCATGACGCAGCGTGCACCGCGCCGCGATACCGCAGGGTTTGCGGGCAGGACGGCGCGCTTGCGCAGGCCCCGCGACGAGCGCGGCGTCGCAGCGACGACGTGAGACGCACGCACGGATTCGCCGCGTGCTGCGTCGTCACGGTCGCGAACCCGGAGCACATGCATGCCCGCCGCGCCAGCGTGCGCGCGGGTTTCGCGGTCATTGCACACACGATGGCACGCCGCTTGCAGATATCACGTGCAAGCCCGGCGCAGTCGCGTCGGCGACGACGATCCGCAGCCCGTCGATGGCAGCGGACAAAACAGGCAGGACCGTGGCGGGCGCCAATGCGCCGGTGCCGGTCAACTGGATGGAGACAAACCCGTGACGACGCCCGTTACCGTCGGTGTGATCGCGAACCCCGCATCGGGGCGCGACATCCGCCGCCTCACGACGCATGCATCCGTGTTTCCGACGGCGGAGAAGGCGAACATGATCGTGCGTCTGCTGGCCGGCCTCGGCGCGATGGGCGTCGAGCGCGTGCTGACGCTGCGCGACCGGACGGGCATCGCGACGCTGCTGCTGCGCGCGCTCGACACGCATCGCGCGGTTGCGCCGCACGAGCGCTGGCCCGAGGTCGAGTTCGTCGATCTGCCGATCACCGATACCGTCGCCGACACGCAGGCCGGCGCCGCGTACCTGCACCGGATGGAAGTCGCGCTGATCGTCGTGCTCGGCGGCGACGGCACCCATCGCGCGGTTGCCGCGTTTTGCGGCGCGACGCCGCTCGTCGCGCTGTCCACCGGCACCAACAATGCCTTTCCCGAACATCGCGAGGCGACCGTCGCAGGCGTCGCGGCAGGACTCGCCGCGACCGGCGCCGTGCCGGCCGAGGTCGCGTTCACGCGCAACAAGCGGCTCGTCGTGCGTTGCGTGGCGGGTGCACAGCCGGGGCGCGAAGAGATTGCGCTCGTCGACGTGTGCGCGGCGCGACAGCGCTTCATCGGCGCCCGCGCGATTTCGGGGCCCGACGATATCGACTCGCTCTACCTGACGTTCGCGGAACCGGACGGCATCGGCCTGTCCGCGCTCGGCGGCGCATGGGCGCCGCTCGAGCGCAGCGCGCCGCACGGGCTCGCGATGCGCTTCGCGCACGAGGGCAAGACGGCCGGCACGCCGCTCGTCGCGCCGATTGCACCGGGCCGCGTCGACCGCGTCGTGATGCGCAGTTGCGAGCGGCTCGAACCGGGCGCGTGGCAGACGATCCCGTTCGAGCGCGGCACGCTCGCGTTCGACGGCGAGCGCGAGATCGAGGTGGCGCGCGGCGATCGCTACGAGATTTCGCTCGACTGGCGCGGGCCGCTGACGGTCGACGTCGGCCGCACGCTGCGCTACGCGTCTTCGCGGCAATTGCTCCGCGATGGCGGCACATGGCGCGACTGATCCTCCGTGTTTCCGAACGACATTTCGATATCCATAACGAACATCAAGGAGACGTTGTCATGACAGCCCCACTCGAAGGACAGGTCGCCATCGTCACGGGCGGCGCGCGCGGCATCGGCCGCGGCATTGCGCTGACGCTCGCCGGTGCGGGCGCCGACATCCTGCTGGCCGACCTGCTCGACGATGCGCTCGATGCCACCGCGCGCGAGGTGCGCGCGCTCGGCCGCCGCGCGGCGGTCGCGAAGGTCGACGTCACGCAGGCCGCGCAGGTCGACGCGATGGTCGCACGGGCGCTAGCCGAACTCGGCCGGCTCGACATCCTCGTGAACTGCGCGGGCGTGATCAGCATTCATCCGGTCGAAGCGCTGACCGAGCGCGACTGGGATTTCGTGATGGACGTGAACGCGAAGGGCACGTTCCTGGGCTGCCGCGCGGCGCTCGCGCATCTGAAGGCGCAAGGCCGCGGCCGGATCATCAACGTCGCGTCGATCGCCGGCAAGGAAGGCTTTCCGAATCTCGCCCATTACAGCGCATCGAAGTTCGCGGTCGTCGGCTTCACGAACGCGCTCGCGAAGGAGCTCGCGCGCGACGGCGTGACCGTCAACGCGATCTGCCCGGGCATCGTGCGTACCTACATGTGGGACCGGCTGTCCGACGAATGGAAGACCGACGGCGAATCGGTCGAGGAGTCGTGGCAGCGGCACCAGTTGACGCTGATCCCGCAGGGCCGCGCGCAGACGCCCGAAGACATGGGCCGGCTCGCGCTGTTCTTCGCGACGATGGACAACGTGACCGGCCAGGCCGTGAACGTCGACGGCGGCTTCACGTTCCACTGACGGCCGCAGGCCGTGCAATCCGTCGCCGCGGCACGGCCGCGGCGGCATTCGCAGTCAGACCTACCCAGGAGACACACATGACCGTTTCGACCCAGCTCAGCAGGGACAAGCTGCTGGACGCATACCGGCTGATGCGCACGATCCGCGAATTCGAGGAGCGCCTGCACGTCGAATTCGCGACCGGAGAAATCCCCGGCTTCGTTCACCTGTACGCGGGCGAGGAGGCGTCCGCGGTCGGCACGATGCTGCACCTCGGCCTTGCCGACTACGTCGCGACCACGCACCGCGGCCACGGCCATTGCATCGCGAAGGGCGTCGACGTGCGCGGGATGATGGCCGAGATCTACGGCAAGAAGACCGGCGTATGCCACGGCAAGGGCGGCTCGATGCACATCGCCGACCTGTCGATGGGGATGCTCGGCGCGAACGGGATCGTCGGCGCGGGCGGCCCGCTCGTGTGCGGCGCGGCGCTCGCGGCGAAGCACCGGAAGACCGGCGGCGTCGGCGTGTGCTTCTTCGGCGACGGTGCGTCGAACCAGGGCGTGATCTTCGAATCGATGAACCTCGCGTCGGTGTGGCGGCTGCCCGCGATCTTCGTCGCCGAAAACAACGGTTATGCGGAAGCGACGTCGTCGAGCTGGTCGGTCGCGACCGACAACATCGCCGATCGCGCGAACGGCTTCGGGATGCCGGGCGTGATCGTCGACGGCTTCGACTTCTTCGCGGTGCACGAAGCGCTCGGCGAGGCCGTCGAGCGTGCGCGCAACGGCGGCGGCCCGACGCTCGTCGAGGTGAAGTTCACGCGCTATTTCGGCCATTTCGAGGGCGATGCGCAGACCTACCGCGCACCCGGCGAGGTGCAGAAGCTGCGCGACGAGAAGGACTGCCTGAGGCATTTCGAGACGCGCGTCGTGCGTGCCGAAGCGCTGACGACCGACGACCTGCGCGCGGTCGACGCCCAGGTGAAGGCGCTGATCGACGACGCGGTCGCGCAGGCGAAGGCCGCGCCGCTGCCCGACGCGGCCGACCTGCTGACCGACGTCTACGTGTCGTACCCGTGAGCGTGGCCTGACACCGCAGCCGGCACGGCGAACCGAACATTCCAGGAGACAGACATGGCAAGGAAGATCACTTATTCGCAGGCGATCAACGAGGCGCTCGCGCAGGAGATGGCGCGCGACGACAGCGTGATCGTGATGGGCGAGGACAATGCGGGCGGCGCGGGCGCGCCGGGCGAGGACGACGCGTGGGGCGGCGTGCTCGGCGTGACGAAGGGGCTGTTCCACAAGTTTCCGGGCCGCGTGCTCGATACGCCGCTGTCCGAAGGCGGCTACATCGGCGCGGCGGTCGGCGCGGCCGCGTGCGGGATGCGGCCCGTCGCGGAACTGATGTTCATCGATTTCATGGGCGTGTGCTTCGACCAGATCTTCAACCAGGCCGCGAAATTCCGCTACATGTTCGGCGGCAAGGCGGTGACGCCGGTCGTGATCCGCGCGATGTACGGCGCCGGGCTGCGCGCGGCCGCGCAGCACTCGCAGATGCTCACGTCGCTGTTCACGCACATCCCGGGGCTGAAGGTCGTGTGCCCGTCGACGCCGTATGACGCGAAGGGGCTGCTGATCCAGGCGATCCGAGACAACGATCCCGTGATCTTCCTCGAGCACAAGCTGCTTTACACGCGCGAAGGAGACGTGCCCGAGGAGTCCTATGCGATTCCGTTCGGTGAGGCGAACGTCATGCGCGACGGCGACGACGCGACCATCGTCACGTACGGCAGGATGGTGCATCTCGCGATGGATGCGGCCGCGAAGCTTGCGAAGGACGGCATCCAGGTCGACGTGATCGACCTGCGCACGACGTCTCCACTCGACGAGGAAACGATTCTCGAAAGCGCGGAGCGCACCGGGCGCGTGGTGGTGGTCGACGAAGCGAACCCGCGCTGCTCGATCGCGACCGACATCGCCGCGCTCGTCGCGCAGCGCGCGTTCCGAACGCTTAAGGCGCCGATCGAGCTCGTGACCGCGCCGCATACGCCCGCGCCGTTCGCGAGCGTGCTGGAAGACCTGTATATCCCGTCCGCCGATGCGATTGCGCAGGCGGTCCTGAAGACGAGGAGCTGACACGATGTCGATTCACATGATCACGATGCCCAAGTGGGGGCTGTCGATGGAGCAGGGGCAGGTCAACGGCTGGCTGAAGGCGATCGGCGAGCGCGTGACGAAGGGCGACGAAGTGCTCGACGTCGAGACCGACAAGATCTCGTCGGGCGTCGAATGCGCGTTCGACGGCACGCTGCGCCGGCAGGTCGCGCAGGAAGGCGAGACACTGCCGGTCGGCGCGCTGCTCGGCGTTGTCGCGGCGGCCGACGCGAGCGATGTCGACATCGATGCGGCGATCGCCGAGTTCCAGCGCGATTTCGTGCCGAGCGCGGCGTCCGACGAGGCGGCGGGCCCGCAGCCCGAGAAGGCGCAGATCGGCGGCCGCACGGTGCGCTTCCTGAAGCTCGGCGACGGCGCGGGCACGCCCGCCGTGCTGATCCACGGCTTCGGCGGCGACCTGAACAACTGGCTGTTCAATCACGCGGACCTCGCCGCGCACCGGCCCGTCTGGGCGCTCGATTTGCCCGGTCACGGCGAGTCGGGCAAGGCGGTCGACACGGGTAGCCTCGACGAGCTGGCCGACGCGGTGCTCGCGCTGCTCGATGCGCAGCACATCGACCGCGCGCACCTGATCGGCCATTCGATGGGCGGCGCGGTCGCGATGGCCGCGGCCGAACGCGCGCCGCAGCGCGTTGCGTCGCTGACGCTGATCGCGAGCGCGGGGCTCGGGACCGACATCAACCGCGCATACATCGACGGCTTCGTCGCCGGCAACAGCCGCAACACGCTGAAGCCGCACCTCGGTGCGCTGTTCGCAGACAACGCGCTCGTGACGCGGCAGCTCGTCGAGGATCTCGTCAAGTACAAGCGGCTCGAAGGCGTGCAGGCCGCGCTGGAGAAAATCGCGAACGCCGCGTTCGACGGCGCGGCGCAGCGGCGCGTGTTCCGCGACCGGCTCGCGTCGCTCGCGCCGCGCACGCTCGTGATCTGGGGCGAGCGCGACCAGGTGATCCCCGCGCAGCACGCGCAGGGCTTGCCGGACGGCGTGCGCGCCGAGGTGATCGCAGGCAGCGGGCACATGGTGCAGATGGAGGCGGCTGCCGACGTGAACCGCCTGATCGTCGCGTTTCTCGGAGACTGACGATGGCCGCCGCGCTCGAACGACCCAGCCTCACGGCGCTCGGCCAGCCGGGCGCGAGAAGCCGCGACAAGCTCGCGCGCATTCCGGTGCGCGTCGAGCCCGCGGCCGGCGCGGCGCTGCCGAAGCCGCCGTGGCTGCGCGCGCGGCCGATGATGAGCGCGGCGGTGGCCGACATGGCGGCCGTGCTGCGCGACCATCGGCTGCATTCCGTCTGCGAGGAGGCGATGTGCCCGAACATCGGCGAATGCTTCGCGCAGCGCACCGCGACCTTCATGATCATGGGCGGGCTGTGCACGCGGCGCTGCCCGTTCTGCGATGTCGCGCACGGCCGTCCCGAGCCGCTCGATCCCGACGAGCCCGCGCGGCTGGCCGATGCGGCCGCGGCGCTCGGGCTGCGCTACGTCGTGATCACGTCGGTCGACCGCGACGACCTGCGCGACGGCGGCGCCGCGCATTTCGCCGCGTGCATCGCGGCGGTGCGCGCGAGCGTGCCGGGTATCGGCGTCGAGGTGCTGACGCCGGACTTCCGCGGCCGCGTCGCGCGCGCGCTCGACGCGCTGTCGTCGGCCTGGCCGGACGTGTTCAACCACAACATCGAGACGGTGCCGTCGCTGTATCGCGCGGCGCGGCCGGGAGCCGACTATCGCGGCTCGCTCGAACTGCTCGCGCAGGCGAAGGCCGCGCGGCCGACGCTCGTGACGAAGTCGGGGCTGATGCTCGGGCTCGGCGAGCGCGACGACGAGGTGAGCGACACGCTGCGCGACCTGCGCGCGCACGAAGTCGACGTGCTGACGCTCGGCCAGTATCTGGCGCCGTCCGAGCACCATCTGCCGGTGCGGCGCTACGTGAGCCCGGACGCATTCGCCGCGTGGCGCGAAGAGGCGCTGGCGCTCGGTTTCAGGGAAGTCGTTGCCGGTCCGCTCGTGCGATCGTCCTATCATGCGGCCGACGTGCTGGCGGATGCGTAGCGGGCGGGTGCGTCAGGCCGGCTGAGTCGATACGTGCGCGCGGCTTATGTGGCGCAGGTAGAACACGAGCCCGGCGCCCGCCATCATCAGGCTGACCGTGTTCGCGAACCAGAAGCCGCGCGCGCCGGTCAGCCATGCGGGCGCGATGCCGCCCACGTCGAAGCCGAGCATGTAGCCGCCGCTGAGCCCGACGCCCCACAGCGCGACCGCATAGATCACGGTCGGCACGATCGCGACCTTGTACGCGCGCAGCACGAACGCCGACGTGACCTGCAGTGCATCGAACACGTGGTAGCACGCGACGATCGCGACGAGCGGCAGCGCGGCCGCGGCGACGGCCGGGTTCGGCGTATAGCCGCTGACGATCAGCGGGCGCAGCGTAAAGACGAGCACGCCGTATGTCGCGGCAACGCCGCACGCGAACATCACGCTGTGCCGGCCGAGCAGCCGTGCTTCTTCGGGGCGCCCGGCGCCGAGCGCGCGCGCGACCAGCGTCGAGGCCGCCACGCCGATCGATAGCGGCGTCATGTACAGCACCGCGCCGATGTTGCCGGCGATCTGGTGGCCGGCGAGCGTCGTCGTGCCGAATTGCGCGATGAACAGCGCCATGCACGTGTACGACGTGACCTCGATCAGGTACGACAGGCCCATCGGCACGCCGAGTTTCAGGATCGCCTTCTGGCGCTCCCAGACGGGCCAGCAAAAGCGCGAGAAGATCGCGAGCGGCGCGAACACGTCGAGCTTCGCGAGCAGCGTGTAGCCGATCAGCGCGAGCGCCCAGTTGATCAGCGTGCTGGCGAGCCCGCAGCCGGGGCCGCCGAGCGCCGGCACGCCGAGCCCGCCGAAGATGAACCACACGTTGAGAGGAAACTTGAGCAGCAGCGCGCCGATCTGCAGGATCATCGCGAGCCGCGGCTTGCCGGCCGCGTTGGTCAGCGCGTTGTAGATGCGGAAGACGAGGCTGGCGGGCAGCCCGTACGACAGGATGCGCAGGTAGTCGACGGTGCGGTCGTGCAGCGCGGCGGGCGCGTGCGCGACACGCAGCAGCGGCTCGGGAAAATGCAGCAGCAGGAAGCCGGGCACCGCGAGCAGCAGCGCAAGCCACATCGCCTGGCGGACTTCCTCGCCGATCTCGGCATAGCGTCGCGCGCCGTACAGTTGCCCGGTGATCGGCTGCAGCGCGGACAGGATGCCCGTCAGGCCGATATAGATCGACACGTAGATCGACGATCCGAGGCCGAGCGCGGCGAGATCGGTGGCCGAGTAGCGGCCGACCATCGCGGTGTCGATCACGCCGAACGCGATGATCGCGAGCTGGCCGACCAGCACCGGCCACGCGAGACCGACGATCCGGCGGATGTCGCCGAACATCGTCAATCGGCCGCCTGGCGGCGCGGCGGGCGCCGCTTGACGGGCGTCTTCGGCCGTTCGATGCGCTCGTACAGGCGGAAGCGTTCGTCGCGGTCGGCGACGCGGCGGCCTTCCCATACGAGACGCCACACGTATTGCGACATCGCGCTCGGCTCGCCGAAGTCGGAACGGTCCTGGCGCAGGATCACGTCGCAGTCGCCGGAGAAATCGAAGTGCATGTTGCCGAAGTACGCGAAGGTCGCGATCTGCGCATCGCCGAGCCGCACCGGCGAGATGCACTCGTAGTCGGACGGCAGGTGCAGCGCGATCTGCTGCGCGACGTCGCGATAGGTCCGGCCGTAGTTGACGATCGGCAGCCACAGCGTCATCAGCAGTACCCACATCAGCGTGGTGCCGGCGCCCGACAGCACGACGCTGCGCCACAGCACCTTCGGCTGCCGCGAGACGCGCCAGCGCACGAGCACGCACCAGCACACGGTGACGATCACCGCGCAGATGAACGACAGGATCTTGAAATGCGGCTCGTAGCCCGGCACTAGGCGCGCGAGGTTGCGCGCGAGCGGATGCGGGAAGCCCGTGAGCGACGCGAGCCACACGAGCCATACGAAGGTGCCGAGGATCGTGAAGCTCAGCACCGCGAACCAGTCGAACGCGTTGATCGCGCCGCGCTTGAGGGTCGGCAGCGCGAACGTCGCGAGCACCGCGAGCGGCGGCAGCAGCAGCATGTACATGCGGTTCGACTGCTGGCTCTGCAGGATCACGAGCGCGACGAGCGGCACGGCGACCGACAGCGGAATCGCGATATGGGCGCTGCGGCGCATGCCGGCCCAGCTCCACCACGCCCAGATCGCGAGCGGCCACGCGGGCCACGTGAACAGCGGCAGGTTCTTCGCCGCATACGCGAGCACGGCGGTCGGCGGGCCCGAAAAGCGCATCAGGCTGCCGTGGAGCCACTGGTTGAAGAACCAGGCGGCGTCGTCGGGCGCCGCGACGAACGCGGCAAGCGGCCACAGCGCGAAGATCGCAGCCGCGAGCGGCACGCCGACCAGCGGCAGCCGCAGGTTGCGCATCTCGGGCGTGACGAGCCACAGCGCGGCGGTGCCGGCAAGCAGCGCGACGACCAGCACGGGGTTGCCGGACAGCGCGACGAGGCCGATCGCGAGGCCCCACCACAGCGCGCCCTGCATCGGCTTGTCGATGCCGCGCACGATCCCGTAGACGAGCATCGCGATCCACGCGAACTGGGCGACCTGCGGCGTCGTCTCGTGCCCGCGTTCCGCGAGGCCGAAGCATGCGACGAGGACCAGCAGCGCGCCGTCGGCGAGCGTGCGGCCGTAGTCGCGCGGCTCCGGCTCGCCACCGAACGCGTACTTGAACGGCTGGACCTCGGCGCGCCGGCCCAGCAGGTAGGCCGCATACCAGACGAACGCGCACGCGACGCAGAACAGCACGCCCGTGTCGACGCGCGACGCGTTGCTCGCATCGACCCACGGGCCGAGGCCGCGGATCGACAGCGCGCCGAGCCAGTAGCCGAGCGGCCCGTCGGTCGTGATGAACTTGCCGACGAGGTTCGGCAGCAGCCAGTCGTGCCAGCCGCCCTTGGCCATCGTCCACATCACGCCGAAGCCCGCAGCGTCCTCGTTCTTCCACGGGTCGCGGCCGAACAGGCCGAACGCGGCATAGACGAAGCAGAGCGTGAGCAGCAGCCAGCGCGGCAGCGCACGCGTGGCGGAGGCGGTGAGACGGACGACAGGCTTCATGCAGATGAGCGTTTTGTTATGGGCGGGCGGTCGGCGCGGGTGCGCGCGGTCGAGCCGGTTTCGAGCATCCGGCATTGTAGACGCGCCGGCTGCTGCGCGTCAGGTCGTTGGTCGGACGCCGGCCGGCGTTTTCCCGGCGAGCGGAGACAAAAAAGGGCAGCCTGGGCTGCCCTTTTGTGCGATACCGGTGCGTTGCAACCACCGGATGCGGTGCGAAGCTTACTTCGCCTTGCCGCTGGCGCGTACGCCGAACTTGTTCTTGAACTTCTCGACACGGCCTGCCGTGTCCATGATCTTTTGCTGACCCGTGTAGAACGAGTGCGATTCCGACGACACTTCGATCTTGGCGAGCGGGTAGGTCTTGCCGTCGAGTTCGATGTTTTCGCGCGTCTGGATCGTCGAGCGCGTGATGAACTTGAAGCCGTTCGACATGTCTTGGAAGACGACTTCGCGGTAGTTCGGGTGGATGCCTTCTTTCATGGTCTTTCCTTGGTGAGAGCGGTAGCCAACCCGCCGCTTGCCGTGTCGGAGCGCGCACATTGCGCATGCCAGACGACGCCAAGCCCGGCGCGAGCCACTTGCCTAAGGTCGAAAAACGGCGATTATGCCAGAAAATCAGATGGTTGACGAATAATTTTCATGGTGCGTCGAGCGCGCCGGTGCCCGCCGGATCCTGCCGGTAATAGCGGGCGAGCAGCCGGTACAGCTCCGGAAATTCGGACTCGAACGCTTTCGGCCGCACGAACAGCGCCTCGCTGCACACCGCGAAGAATTCCGACGGGTGGTCGGCCGCATACGGATCGATCAGCGATTCCCGCTCGAAGCGCGCCCACGCGCGCTCCGGCACCGCGTCGACGCGTGCGCAGAACTGGTCGTACGCATGTTCGAACACGTCGGCCCACGCCTGCGCGTCGAGGTGCGGCGCGTGCCAGCGGCGAAACAGGGGCGGATAGCCGTCGGCTGCGCCGTTGACCATGTCGATCTTGTGCGCGAACTCGTGGATCACGACGTTGTACGCGTCATGGCCGTCCGTCATCTGCGCGTCTTCCCACGACAGGATCACGGGGCCGCCTTCCCATGCCTCGCCGCTCGCATCCTGCTCGACTTCGTGGACGACGCCGTCCTCGTCCTGCACGGTCTTGCGGATCACGAATTCGCCCGGATACACGACGATGCCGACCCAGCCGTCGTACAGCGACAGGTCGAGATTCAGCACCGGCAGGCACGCCTGTGCGGCGATCGCGACGATCATCGCGTCGGTCAGTTCGAGCCCGTGCGCGGTCGAAAACGATTTCTTCGCGATGAACAGGCTCGTCAGCTCGCGCAGCCGGCCGAGCGCGCCGGGCGACAGCGTCGCGAGGAACGGCAGGTGCTCGACGGTGTCCTGCCACAGCGCGTCGGGGATCGGGTGGCTGCGCAGCGCGCGGTCGCGGCGGCGGTCGTCGAACCAGCGGGTCAGTTTCGAGAGCATGGAGGCTGCGGACGGAAATCCAAAGCCTGTCTTTTAACTCAATCGATCTCTTTTTGCCATGCCGCGAAGAGGCCGCCGACGAGCGCGACGCCCGCCAGGAAGTAAAAGCCGTCGAGCGACGCGAGGAACGACGCCTGTTGCGCGACCATGCGGGCGATGGCGGCGATCGCGAGGCCGTGCGCTTCGTTCGGCGCGTGCCCGGCGGCCGCATAGCTGCTCGTGAGCGCGTTTACGGTCTGCTGGAACATCGCGTCGAACACGTTCGCGCGCTCGACGAGCCGCGTCTGGTGCATGGCCACGCGGTGCTGCTCGACGATGATCACCGACGACGTCGCGAACGAGATCGTCAGTTGCCGCACGATGTTCTTCAGCCGGTAGCCGTGCGTGTATTCGTCGATCGCGAAGATCCGGAACGTCAGGTTGGCTACCGGCAGCACGATGAAGAGCAGCAGCAGCCCGCGCAGCAGCAGCGGGACGATCAGCGCGGCTTCGCCGACCTGCGGCGTCATCCGCGTCATCCACAGCGCGGCCGTGACGGCGATCGCGAACCCCGGCACGACGAACCACTTCTTGTGCGTGACGAATTTCGCGTAGCGCAGGTACGCGAACAGCGCGGTGGCCGAAATCAGTGACATCGTGCCGACCAGGCGCCCGGCGTTCTCGACCGGATAGCCGAGCCCGCCTTCGAGAAATCGCGACGTCAGGTAACTGAAACCCGTCGTCTCGTAGTAGTAGAACATGTAGAGCAGCAGCCCGACCTGGAACGTCCGCTCGCGGAACGCATGCAGCCGCACGAGCGGCGTCGGGTGATGCCACTGGTGATACGCGAACCACGTGAGGGCGCCGATCCCCGCGATCGTCAGCAGGATCAACATCGGCGAGCCACTGTAGAGCTGGTAATGCACCTGCTGCAGCACGATCTGCAGCGCACCTTGTGCGAGTGCGAACACGACATACGGCCAGAAGTGTCCGGAGCCGCGTTCGTCGTCGGGTGTCCGGCCCGAATCGGGCAGCGTGAGCAGCGCAAGGATCGCGAACGCAATGCCGGCGGGTGCCGTGCACGCGAACAGCGCGCGCCACGTCGAATGCGCGACGAGCAGCCCGCCGACGATCGGCGCGAGCGCGCTGCCGAGCAGGATCATGATCAGGAACGCGCGCGTCGCGGGCGGTCGTTCCTGCGCCTTGAAGCTGATCTGGATCAGGATCCGGCACGCGCCCATCATCGGGCCGATGAAATAGCCCTGGAAACCGCGCGCGAACGCGAGTTCCAGCGACGTGTCGGCAAGCGCGGCCGCGATCGCGCCGAACGAGAACATCAGCATGCAGCCCGCGACGTAGCGCCGATGCCCGAGCCGGTCGACCCACCATTGCTGCTGCAGGATGCCGAGCACGGCCGTGATCGCGTACGCGCTCGACGACCACACGAGTTCGTCGGGCGATGCGTTGATGCCGCCCGCGATGTAGCTCGCGAAGAACGAGAAGGCCGCGTTGTCGAAATAGTCGATGCCGGTGACGAGCGCGAGCGCCCACGGGAGCAGGTCCGCGCGCAGATTCGCGCGGCTCCACAGCGGCGAGCGGCCGGGCACCGCGTTCATTCGCGATCCTTGCGAGTGCGCCGCGCGCCGGCTTCGGCCCGTCGCTGCGCGATCAGCGCATCGGGGTTTTCGCCGGCGAGACGCCGCTCGACGTAGTCAATGTCGTGCTGCAGTTCCTTGCGCAGCGCGACGGCTTCCTTCAGTTCGCGCTGGACGGCCGCGATTCGCCGGTCGAGCGTGCCGATCTGCTCGGCGAGGCCGGTGCGGATGTCGCGCAGCGACGCATCCGAATAGCGGCGCCGGCCGTCGCCCGTTTCTTCCAGCGGGCGCTTCAGCATTTCGGTGATGCCATGCAGCGAGAAGCCGAGCGAGCGCAGCCGCAGGATGCGCGCGAAGCGTTCGAGATCGGCTTCGTCGTAGAGGCGGTAGCGGCCTTCGCTGCGCGACGGCGTGACGAGCCCGCGTTCTTCGTAATACTTCAGCGTGCGCGGCGTGACGCCGAGCCGCGATGCGGCATCGCTCACGGTCAGCAGCGGGGTGGAGGCGTCGTTCGGCATCGGGAGGAGGGGGATTCGATCGGGGCGATGACGCGATTATAGATCAACCTGTACGTTCACGTTCAGGTTGGGGCCGAAAAACGGCCGCCGGGCAGGATGCACGGGCGGCCGTTCGTTGCGGGGCGGGGCGATCAGCCGCCGCGGCGCATCAGGTCGAAGAACTCGGAGTTGCTCTTCGTCTGGCGGATCTTGTCGAGCAGGAATTCCATTGCCTCGACTTCGTCCATGTCGTGGATGAACTTGCGCAGCACCCAGATCTTCTGAAGGATCTCGGGCTTGATCAGCATTTCCTCGCGACGCGTGCCCGACTTGTTCAGGTTGATCGACGGATACACGCGCTTTTCCGCGAGGCGGCGCTCGAGGTGCACTTCCATGTTGCCGGTGCCCTTGAACTCTTCGTAGATCACGTCGTCCATGCGGCTGCCGGTTTCGATCAGCGCGGTGCCGATGATCGTCAGCGAGCCGCCTTCCTCGATGTTGCGCGCAGCGCCGAAGAAGCGTTTCGGACGCTGCAGCGCGTTCGCGTCGACACCGCCCGTCAGCACCTTGCCCGATGCCGGGATCACGGTGTTGTATGCGCGTGCGAGACGCGTGATCGAGTCGAGCAGGATCACGACGTCGTGCTTCATTTCGACGAGGCGCTTGGCCTTCTCGATCACCATTTCGGCGACCTGGACGTGGCGCGTGGCCGGTTCGTCGAACGTCGATGCGATCACTTCGCCGGCGACCGAGCGCTGCATTTCGGTCACTTCTTCAGGGCGCTCGTCGATCAGCAGCACGAACAGGATCACGTCCGGGTGGTTCTGCTTGATCGCGTGTGCGATGTGCTGGAGCATCACGGTCTTGCCCGACTTCGGCGACGCGACGAGCAGGCCGCGCTGGCCCTTGCCGATCGGCGCGATCATGTCGATGATGCGGCCCGTGACGTTTTCCTCGCCGCGCATTTCGCGCTCGAGCGACAGCGGCTTGTTCGGGTGCAGCGGCGTGAGGTTCTCGAACATGATCTTGTGTTTCGAGGCCTCGGGCGGCTGCCCGTTGACTTTGTCGACCTTCACCAGCGCGAAGTAGCGCTCGCCGTCCTTCGGCGTGCGGACTTCACCTTCGATGGTGTCGCCGGTGTGCAGGTTGAAGCGGCGGATCTGCGACGGGCTGATATAGATGTCGTCGGTGCTCGCGAGGTACGACATTTCCGGCGAGCGCAGGAAGCCGAAGCCGTCCGGCAGCACTTCGAGCGTACCGTCGCCGAAGATCGTCTCTCCCGTCTTGGCGCGCTTTTTAAGAATGGCGAACATCAACTCCTGCTTGCGCAGGCGGTTCGCGTTTTCGATCTCGAGGCCATTGGCCATTTCGATCAGTTCGGACACGTGCAGAGACTTGAGCTCGGATAAATGCATACGGAGAACCCGCCAGGGAGGAGAAGCGACGAAAGAAATAAGGGAGGAGGGCGAGCGGAAGCGCTCAGAGACTTAAATGCGTCTTGTAGACGTTTTTTGATTCTAGCATAGGCCGATTCGCGCTTGAGCGGCCGATCGGCGGCTTGACGACGGACGTGTTGCCGGTTGACAACACGTCCGCGGAACTGCCGGTATTACAGGTGGCTGTCCAGGAATGCGGTGAGCTGCGACTTCGACAGCGCGCCGACCTTCTGCGCGGCGGCCGCGCCGTTCTTGAACAGGATCAGCGTCGGGATGCCGCGCACGCCGAACTTCGCGGGCGTTGCCTGGTTGTCGTCGACGTTGATCTTCGCGATCTGCAGCTTGTCGCCGTAGTCCTTCGCGACTTCATCGAGGATCGGGGCGATCATTTTGCACGGGCCGCACCATTCGGCCCAGAAATCGACGAGCACGGGCTTGTCGGACTTGACGACGTCCTGTTCGAACGATGCGTCGCTGATGTGTTTGATCTGTTCGCTCATTGGGTCAATACCTCTTACGGTTCGGGGACTGCCTGCTTGCGCGTTGCGGCGTACCGGCTGCCGTAGGCTGCCGGCCGCTGCGGCAGGTCACTCCGCTCCCCGGAATGGAGGGGCGTAAGCGCTGCGTGCCGCGGCTCGCGGGTCGTTCGGGCGTCATATTAGCCTAAATTGCTATCTGCTGCGGGCAGCGATAGTAGCCGCTACGCGAGTAGGGGTACGACGCGACGTTCGACCGTTGTGCCCTGCAGGTGGAGGTCGGCCCGCGAATTACAAGGGGCGGCTATATGTAGCGATTCGGGTGGCTGGACGCGTGCCGACCGGCATGGTTTTCGCATTGGTGCGAACAAACGGTCGCATTCATCGGGAAGCGGTGATAGAATATGCCGTGACGGGCCTCCTCGCATGGTGGGGCGGTGAACCTGGTCAGGTCGGGAACGAAGCAGCCACAATCGTTTTCCGCCAGTGCCGAGGGTCGGGCTCGTCACCTTCCTTCTCGCCCCGTTCGCAGGGCGTTTTTTATTTCCGCGTCACACTCCGTTTTACCTGCGCTTTGCCCGTCTTTCGCACCGTTTCGCGTGTCGGCGCAACGCAGCGTTACTGATACAATTTCCCGATGACCTATCAAGTTCTCGCACGCAAGTGGCGTCCGAAGGATTTCGCTTCGCTCGTCGGCCAGGAGCATGTCGTCAGGGCGCTCACGCACGCGCTCGACGGCGGGCGTCTCCATCACGCCTATCTGTTTACCGGAACCCGCGGTGTCGGCAAGACGACGCTGTCGCGGATCTTCGCGAAGGCACTCAACTGTGAAACCGGCGTCACGTCGCAGCCGTGCGGCGTGTGCCGTGCCTGTCGCGAGATCGACGAGGGGCGTTTCGTCGATTACGTCGAGATGGATGCCGCGAGCAACCGCGGCGTCGACGAAATGGCCGCGCTGCTCGAGCGCGCGGTGTACGCGCCCGTCGATGCGCGCTTCAAGGTCTACATGATCGACGAAGTGCACATGCTGACGAACCACGCGTTCAACGCGATGCTGAAGACGCTCGAAGAGCCGCCGCCGCACGTCAAGTTCATCCTCGCGACGACCGATCCGCAGAAAATCCCCGTCACCGTGCTGTCGCGCTGCCTGCAGTTCAACCTGAAGCAGATGCCGGCCGGGCACATCGTGTCGCATCTCGAGCGGATCCTCGGCGAAGAGCGGATCACGTTCGAGCCGCAGGCGCTGCGCCTGCTCGCGCGTGCCGCGCAGGGCAGCATGCGCGACGCGCTGTCCCTCACCGACCAGGCGATCGCCTATTCGGCGAACGAGGTGACGGAGTCGGCCGTGTCGGGCATGCTCGGCGCGCTCGACCAGACTTACATGGTGCGCCTGCTCGACGCGCTCGCGGCCGGCGGCGGCCCGGAAATCCTCGCGATTGCCGACGAGATGTCGCTGCGCAGCCTGTCGTTCTCGACCGCATTGCAGGATCTCGCGAGCCTGCTGCACCGGATTGCGTGGGCGCAGTTCGCGCCGGGCTCGGTGCTCGACGAATGGCCGGAAGCGGCCGACCTGCGCCGCTTCGCGGAGACGCTGAGCCCCGAGCAGGTTCAGCTGTTCTATCAGATCGCGACGGTCGGTCGCGCGGAGCTCGGCCTTGCGCCGGACGAGTACGCCGGTTTCACGATGACGCTGCTGCGGATGCTCGCGTTCGAGCCGGCCGTTGCAGCCGGCAGTGCGCCGGGCGGCCAGCCGTCCGTGCCGCGTGCCGTGCCGGGTTCGCGCGCTGCCGCGGCTTCGACAGCTGCGGCGAAGCCGGTATTGGCTGCACCTGCCGACGCAGTGCGTCCGCAGGCTGCCGCACCGGCTGCCCCCGTTGCGCCGGTCGCGCCGGTCGTGCGTCCGGCGCCGGCACAGTCCGTCGACGAGGCGAGCCGGCCGGCCGTGAAGCCGGCTGCGGCTCAGGCATCCGCGCCGGCTCCGGTTGATGCACAAGTTGTCGAGGCGCCGCAGCCGGAAGCGAATGCGGCGCCGGCCGGCGATATGCCGCCACCGGCCCGCAAGGAACCCGAGCCACCTGCCGCTGCTGCCGTTGCGCAACGAAACGACGAGCCGGCTGCGCCGGCCGAACCGGTGCCGCGCGCCGCGCCGGAGCCCGCCGCGCGTCCGGCGTCGCGCGCAGGCGGTGCCGCCGCCGCGCTCGACGTGCTGCGCAACGCGGGGATGCGCGTGTCGTCCGACCGTGCGCGGGCAGGCGCCGCGCCGAAACCGGCGGTCCAGCCGGCCGCCGAGAAGCCGGCCGCGCCGCGTCCTGCCGTGCAGGTGCCGACGCCGCGCGCTGCCGCCCGTGCGCCGCAGGCGGCCGATTCGCGCCAGGCGTCGCCGCCGTGGGAGGACATCCCGCCGGATGACTATGTGCCGCTCAGCGCCGACGAGATGTTCGGCGGGCCCGACGATGGCTTCGTCCCAGTGTTCGACAGCGGCCCCGACGATGTGCGCGTTTCGCCGAAGCCGGCGGAGGCCCGTCCGGCCACGCCGGTCGACACGCGACCGTTGCCGCCCGCGATCGCGCTCGATCCGGTCGGCTTCGACGGCGAGTGGCCGGCGCTGGCCGCGCGGCTGCCGCTCAAGGGCGTCGCATACCAGCTCGCGTTCAACAGCGAACTGACGGCCGTCGATGCGACGACATTGAAACTTTCCGTGCCGGTGCCGCAGTACGCGGACGCCGCGCAGGTCGCGAAGCTGAAGGCCGCGCTGGCCGACGCACTGGGCAGGCAGGTCGAAGTGGCGGTCGAGGTCGGGCCTGCACGGCGCACGGCGGCAGCGCTCGATGCGGCCGCGCGCGCGGCTCGCCAGCGCGAGGCCGAGCAGGAGATTCACGGCGACCCATTCGTCCAGCAGCTCGTGCGCGACTTCGGTGCCCGTATCGTCGAGGGTTCGGTGCGTCCGCTCGCCGATTCGGCGCCGGACGGCCCGCCGCCGACGCTGCATTGAACTGACCGCACCCCGACAGGCACAATCACGCCCGCACACACTGGCCGGCACGCCGGGCGTGCCGGTTTTCACACGATCAAGAAAGAAGGAGTATTCCCATGTTGAAAGGCAACCTCGCCGGACTGATGAAGCAAGCGCAGCAAATGCAGGAAAACATGAAGAAGATGCAGGAGCAGCTTGCGCTGATCGAAGTCGAAGGGCAGTCGGGGGCGGGCCTCGTCAAGGTGACGATGACGTGCCGCAACGAAGTGCGTCGCGTGTCGATCGACCCGAGCCTGCTCGCGGACGACAAGGACATGCTCGAGGATCTCGTCGCGGCTGCGTTCAACGACGCCGTGCGCAAGGCCGAAGCGACGTCGCAGGAAAAGATGAGCGGCATGACGTCGGGCCTGCCGCTGCCCCCGGGCTTCAAGCTGCCGTTCTGAGCGCGGCGTCCTTGCCACTGTTTGCCGCCGTATGAAACAGCCGTCCGCCCTGTCCGCTCTCGTCGAAGCACTACGCGTGCTGCCCGGCGTCGGGCCGAAATCCGCGCAGCGCATGGCGGTCCACCTGATGCAGCACGACCGCGAGGGCGCGGAGCGGCTCGGCCGGTCGCTGCTGTTCGCGACCGAGCACCTGCAGCACTGCGAGAAGTGCAACACGTTCACCGAAGCGCAGATCTGCGAGGTCTGCAGCGACGAAGAGCGTGATCCGACGCTGCTGTGCGTCGTCGAGACGCCTGCCGACCAGATCATGCTCGAGCAGACGATGACGTACCGTGGGCTGTATTTCGTGCTGATGGGGCGACTGAGCCCGCTCGACGGGATCGGTCCGAAGGAAATCCATTTCGACCGCCTCGTGCGGCGCGCGTCCGACGGAATCGTGAAGGAAGTCGTGCTCGCGACCAACTTCACGAACGAGGGCGAAGCCACCGCGCACTACCTCGGCCAGACGCTGAAGGCGCGCGGCCTGGCGGTCACGCGCCTCGCGCGCGGCGTGCCGGTGGGCGGCGAGCTCGAATACGTCGACGCGGGCACCATCGCCCGCGCGATGCTCGACCGCCGCACGATGTAAGCCGGGCGCCGCCTGCCGGCGGCGCCGTTCCTCATGCCAGGGAGACACATGAGCACCAGCCAGGGCCCGCTCGCGGGCGTCAAAGTGCTCGAATTCGGAACGCTGATCGCGGGGCCGTTCGCGTCGCGGCTGTTCGCCGAATTCGGCGCGGAAGTGATCAAGATCGAGGATCCGAACGGCGGCGACCCGCTGCGCAAGTGGCGCAAGCTCCATCCGGAGCAGGGCGGCACGTCGCTGTGGTGGTCCGTCCAGGCGCGCAACAAGAAATCGGTCACGCTCAACCTGAAATCCGATGCCGGCAAGGCGATCGCGCGGCAGCTCGCCAGCGAGGCCGACATCGTGATCGAGAACTTCCGTCCGGGCCTGCTCGAAAAGCTCGGGCTCGGTTACGACGTGCTGTCGGCCGACAACCCGGGCCTCGTGATGGTGCGCCTGTCCGGCTACGGGCAGACGGGCCCGTACCGCGACCGGCCCGGCTTCGGCGCGATCGCCGAATCGATGGGCGGCCTGCGCCACATCACCGGCTACCCCGACCTGCCGCCGCCGCGCATCGGCATCTCGATCGGCGATTCGATCGCCGCGCTGCACGGCGTGATCGGCGCGCTGATGGCGCTCCATCACCGCAAGGTCAACGGCGGCGCGGGACAGGTGGTCGACGTTGCACTGTATGAAGCCGTATTCAACATGATGGAAAGCGTGGTGCCCGAATACGGCGTGTACGGGATGGTGCGCGAGCGCACCGGCGCGTCGCTGCCGGGCATCGTTCCGTCTAATACCTATGCGTGCCGCGACGGCAGCATCGTGATCGGCGGCAACAGCGACCCGATCTTCAAGCGGCTGATGAGGGCGATCGACCGCGACGACCTCGCCGACGATCCCGCGCTCGCGCGCAACGACGGGCGCGTGCCGCGTACGCAGGAAATCGACGATGCGATTGCCGAGTGGCTCGCGCCGCGCACGATCGACGATGCGCTCGTCGTGCTCAACGCAGCCGACGTGCCGGCCGGGCGCATCTACAGTGCCGCGGACATGTTCACCGATCCGCAGTTCGTCGCGCGGCAGATGATCCAGCGCTTCAAGCTCGCCGACGGCACCGAGATTCCGCTACCGAACATCACGCCGAAGCTGTCGGACACGCCGGGCGAAACGCGCTGGCTCGGGCCCGAGCTCGGCGAGCATACGGACGAGGTGCTGCGCGGCCTCGGCTACGACGCGCAGGCGATTGCCGCACTGCGCGACGCGGGCGCGATCTGAGCGCGGAACGCCGCCGCTCGATGCGGCGGCGCAGCGTGCGCAATCGCCCGTCCGCGGCCGCCGGACTGTCGCTCTCGCGCCATCTTTCCTCGGTTACAATCGCCGGATGCGAATCCTACTCAGCAACGACGACGGCTATCTCGCCCCCGGTCTCGCCGCGCTCAGCGAAGCGCTGCAGCCGCTGGCCGAACTCACGGTGATCGCGCCCGAGCAGAACTGCAGCGGTGCATCGAATTCCCTCACGTTGTGGCGGCCGCTGTCGATGCAGCGCGCGACGGGTACGGGTTTCTTCTACGTGAACGGCACGCCGACCGATTCGGTGCACGTCGCGTTGACGGGGATGGCCGACGCGAAGCCTGACCTCGTCGTGTCGGGGATCAACAACGGCCAGAACATGGGCGAAGACACGCTCTATTCGGGGACAGTTGCAGCGGCCACCGAAGGCATCATGTTCGGCGTTCCCGCCATCGCATTCTCGTTGGCCGACAAGGGCTGGACCCATCTGGCGGACGCCGCGCGCGTCGCAGCGGAAATCGTCGAGCACTTCCTCGCGAATCCGCTGCCGGGCCAGCCGTTGCTGAACGTCAATATTCCGAACCTGCCTTACGACGAACTGAAGGGCTGGAAGGTCACGCGCCTCGGCAAGCGTCATCCGTCGCAGCCGGTGATTCGCCAGACCGACCCGCGCGGCGAGCCGGTCTACTGGATCGGGGCGGCGGGCGCGGCGCTGGACGCGAGCGAGGGCACCGATTTCCACGCCGTCGCAAACGGTTTCGTGTCGATCACGCCGCTGCAGCTCGACCTCACGCATACGCAGATGCTGCCCGCGACGCGCGAATGGGCGCGCGCCGGAGGGCGGGCTTCATGAGCGGCGAGCGCGCGAAGCGGTTCCCGCTCGCGCTCGAAGATCTCAAGCGAGCGCCACGCAAATCGGAAGGTCGGGCCGGTGAACGCCATGCGGCGGTCGCGGTGCCGAAGGCCGCCGACAAGGCCGCCGCCGTGCTGAAACCGGTTGCGGTGAAGCCGGCTGCCGGGCGGGCGCCGCTGTCCGGTTCCGCCGCGAAGCCTGCGACCGCGCCGAAGCCGACCGCGTCGAAGCCTGCGCTGCCGAAGCCGGCCGCGCCGAGCGTTGCGCCGGCCGGCGCGTTCGCGCTCACGTCGGAACGTGTGCGCGAGCGGATGGTCGAACGGCTGCGCGCGAACGGCGTGACCGACGCGCGTGTGCTGGAAGCGATGGCCGCGGTGCCGCGCCACATGTTCGTGGATCCTGGGCTTGCGACGCAGGCCTATGAGGATTCGGCGTTGCCGATCGGCCATCAGCAAACAATTTCAAAGCCGTCGGTCGTCGCGCGCATGATCGAGCTCGCGATGGCCGGCCGCACGCTCGAGCGCGTCCTCGAGATCGGCACGGGCTGCGGCTACCAGGCCGCCGTGCTGAGCCACGTGGCACGCGACGTGTATTCGATTGAACGCATCAAGCCGCTCTACGAGCGCGCGAAGCTGAACCTGCGGCCGCTGCGCGTGCCGAACATCCGTCTGCACTACGGCGACGGGCGTGTCGGCCTGCCGTCCGCGGCCCCGTTCGACGCGATCGTGATCGCGGCGGCGGGGCTCGACGTGCCGCAGGCGCTGCTCGAGCAGCTTGCGATCGGCGGGCGGCTCGTCGCGCCGGTCGGCGCGCAGAGCGGGCAGCACCAGGTGCTCACGCTCGTCGAGCGCGTCGCGCACGCGCAATGGCGAGAGTCCCGGCTTGATCGCGTTTTCTTTGTCCCTTTAAAATCCGGAGTGATTTGAAACCGATGAGTATGTTGCGCGCGATGCAAAACAACCGATCCAGGGAACCGCTCACGTTCGCCCAGCGCGCGATCTGTGTGGCTGCGTTCTCCACGCTACTGGCCGCCTGTGCGACGCGGCTCGACAACGCGCCCGTCGTCGACCGCTCCGGGTCGCTGGGCACGACGGCCGCCGCGCAGCCCGCGGTGCCGCTCGGGCCGCCGCCGCCGGGTTACTACCGGGTGAAGCCGGGCGACACGCTGTACCGGATCGCGCTCGAGAACGGGCAAAACTATCGCGACATCGCGTCGTGGAACAACCTGACTAACCCGAACCAGATCGAAGTCGACCAGTTGCTGCGCGTTGCGCCGCCGGGCGGCGCTGCGGTTGCGGGTGTCCCGGCTGCGGGCGCACCGATCGCGGGCGCCGCCGTCGCGACTGCGCCGCTCAGCAGCGGTCCCGCGACGCCGGCCGCCGGCACGTCGTCCACGCTCGCAACGCCGCCGGCTGCGGCAACCGGATCGAGCGACACGGCGGCGACCCCGAGCGGCCCCGTGACGTTCGCGTGGCCCGCGCGCGGCCCGGTGCTGAACGGGTTCGACGACGCGAAGAACAAGGGTGTCAACATCGGCGGCACGGCCGGCGAGGCCGTGAAGGCGGCGGCCGATGGCCGCGTCGTCTACTCGGGCAACGGCCTGCGTGGCTACGGCAACCTCATTATCATCAAACACGATGCAACTTACCTCACGGCGTATGCACACAATCGCGCTTTGATGGTAAAAGAGGGGGACGCGGTAACGAAGGGGCAGAAGATCGCCGAGATGGGTAACAGCGATGCCGACCGCGTGATGCTGCATTTCGAGGTTCGCCGGCAGGGTAAGCCTGTCGATCCGCTGAAGTATTTGCCGCCTCAATAACCGAGACGACCATGCCGAAATCGAAGCGCCACGAGCCGCAAGCCGAGTCTGAGAAGATCAGTCGTGCCACGCAAGCATCGGCGGGGCGAGCTGGCGCTTCGACGGACGATGACGACGACGTCGCGGAAAACGAACGAGATCTCGAGGCACGCGACGCCGAGGCGGACGGTGGCGACGACGAGCGGGAAGGCCGCGCGGAAGCCACGCCCGACGTCGACGATTTCCGCACGCTGCTGCAGGCCGAACTCACGGCCGACACGATCCAGCATTACCTGAACCGCATCAGCGTGAAGCCGCTGCTGACCGTCGAGGAAGAGCAGCGCTATTCCCGGCTCGCCAAGGCCGGCGAATTCGAGGCGCGGCAGGTGATGATCGAGCGCAACCTGCGTCTCGTCGTCAGCATCGCGAAGGGGTATCTGAACCGCGGCGTGCCGCTGCTCGACCTGATCGAGGAGGGCAACCTCGGCCTGATGCACGCGATCGAGAAATTCGACCCGACACGCGGTTTCCGATTCTCGACCTATGCGACCTGGTGGATCCGGCAGAGCATCGAGCGGGCGATCATGAACCAGGCCCGCACGGTGCGCCTGCCCGTGCACGTGATCCGCGAACTGAACCAGGTGCTGCGCGCGAAGCGCCACCTCGAAAAGAATTCGATGTCGACGGGCGAGGCGGCCGAGCGCCGCGAAGCCAGCATCGACGACATCGCCTATCTCACCGGCAAGACCGCCGAGGAAGTCACCGACATCCTCGCGCTCAACGAGCACACGGCGTCGCTCGATGCGCCGCTCGACCTCGATCCCGCGAGCAGCCTGCTCGACCTGCTGCCCGACGACCAGAGCCAGTCGCCCGACGCCGAGGTGCAGCACCGCGAGCTCGAGACGCTGACGCGCGCGTGGCTGTCGCGGCTGTCCGACAAGCATCGGCACGTGATCGAGCGCCGCTTCGGCCTGAACCACATCGAACCTGCGACGCTCGAAGAGCTTGCCGACGAGATGGGGCTCACGCGCGAGCGCGTGCGGCAGATCCAGCAGGAAGCGCTGGTGCGCCTCAAGCGGTTTTTCGCCTCCAACGGCGTGCGCAAGGACGCCGTTCTGTAACCGATGACTCCGATTCTTGTTTTTGACATCGAGACGATTCCCGATGTCGACGGCATTCGCCGTCTGGAAGACCTGCCCGCGACGCTGGGCGATGCCGCGGTGGCCGAACATGCGTTCGCCGCACGGCGCGAGAAGACCGGTAGCGATTTCCTGCCGCATCACCTGCAGCGCATTGCGGCGATCTCGTGCGTGTTCCGCGACAACAACGGCTTTCGCGTCCGCTCGCTCGGCACGCCGCAGGACAACGAAGCGACGCTGATCCAGTCGTTTTACCGCGTGATCGAGAAATACACGCCGCAGCTCGTGTCGTGGAACGGCGGCGGCTTCGATCTGCCGGTGCTCCATTACCGCGCGCTCGTGCACGGTATCCCCGCGACCCGCTATTGGGATCTCGGCGAGGACGACCGCGAGTTCAAGTGGAACAACTACATCTCGCGCTATCACTCGCGGCATACCGACCTGATGGATGTGCTCGCGATGTATCAGGCGCGTGCGAACGCGCCGCTCGACGCGCTCGCGAAGATGTGCGGCTTTCCGGGCAAGCTCGGGATGGACGGCAGCCAGGTGTGGCCGGCGTTCCAGGACGGGCGGATCGAGGAGATCCGCAATTATTGCGAGACCGACGTCGTCAATACGTACCTGCTGTATTGCCGATTCCAGTTGATGCGCGGCGGCCTGACGCAGAGCGAGTATGCGGACGAGATCCTGCTCGTGAAGAACGCGCTCGCGCAGGAACCGGCGTCGCACTGGGCCGAATACCTGGCCGGCTTCGCCGCGTAGCGCGGGCGGGCGGCGCCGCGCTACGCGGCCGGCGCGATCAAGCGAGTTCGAGCAGCACTGGCTGGTGATCCGACGCGCGCACGTCGCCGTCGATCTCGCAGCGCACGACGCGCGGCAGCAGCGTATCCGTCACGAACACGAAGTCGCACGCGAGCGGCCCCTCCGACCATTGCACCGTATCGTAGACGCCGGCTGTCGGCGGCGGCGTGCTGCCGGGATGCCGCGCGACCCATGCGTCGACGAAGCGCGGGGCGTCGGCGATCGGCTCCAGGAAGCGCCGGTACGCGTCGCTGTCGAACGCGCTGTTGAAATCGCCGCAGACGATCGCATCGCGCGGCTGGCCGGTCGCGCTGAACGGTCCCTCGGCAGTTTCGGCGGGCGCGGGCCGTTCCGCGTGCGCGCAGGCCTCGCGATGCCGGTCGCGCAGCGCGTCGACCTGCGCAAGCCGCTGGCGCGCCGAATAGTATTCGAGATGCGTGGTGACCACGCGCAGCGGGCCGAACGGCGCGTGCAGCTCGACGTCGAGCGCGATGCGCGGCATCGACGGCGCGCCGGCGTCGGCCGGCCACGGCAGCAACTGGCGCAGCACGCGCCCGACCGGCAGCCGGGTTGCGATCGCATTGCCGAACTGGCGGCGCGGTGCGCCGGGTTCGAAGGCCGGCAGGTCCGCGCCGACGGCTTCGACGATCGTATAGCCGGCCAGCAGTACCGCGAGTTCGGCGAACTGGTCGGGGCCGGGCCGGCCGGGCAGTGCGCCGAAGCCGCGCGTGAGCTCCTGCAGGCACAGCACGTCGAAATCGCCGAGCCGGCGGATCGCCGCGACGGTGCGCGAAAGGTCGACTACGCCGTCGGCGTCCCGACCCCATTGGATGTTCCAGTCGATCAGTTGCATGGTCGAATCTCCTGCAGGGCGGATTTCGGGTTCCCGCCCTCTCCTGAATGGTTCGCATCCCGCCGGCTGCGAGCGTTCATGAGCTATCCGCCTGGCCGTCCCGGCACAATGCCGTGCCGTCTATGCTTAAGTGTCGGCGCTTGCCCGATGCAAAGCGGCCGATGCGGGCATTCGTCGTCTACAATCTCGCCTTCTTCAACGTTTGTCAGGAAAAGCTGGTGTCCGAAGCCGTCCCCACTTCTGCGCGCAAATCGAAAAATGCGCCCGTCGCGCCCGGGATCGCCCCGGTTCTCGAGATCGAATCGCTCGACATGGAAGCGCGCGGTGTCGGCCGCACGATGACCGAGGACGGCGAGCCGGGCAAGGTCATCTTCGTCGAGGGCGCGCTGCCCGGCGAGCGCGTGACCTATTCGAGCTACCGCCGCAAGCCGAGCTACGAGCAGGCGACGGTTGTCGATATTCTGCGCCCGAGCGTGATGCGCACGCAGCCGAAGTGCAAGTTCTTCGGCACCTGCGGCGGCTGCTCGATGCAGCATCTCGAGATGCGCGCGCAGGTGGCGGTCAAGCAGCGCGTGCTCGAAGACAACCTGTGGCACCTGGCGAAGCTGCGTGCGGAAACGATGTTCGCGCCGATCCACGGCCCGTCGTGGGGCTACCGCTACCGTGCGCGCCTGACCGTGCGCAACGTCGCGAAGAAGGGCGGCGTGCTGGTCGGGTTCCACGAGAAGAAGAGCAGCTATGTCGCCGACATGACGAGCTGCGAGGTGCTGCCGCCGCACGTGTCGGCGATGCTGGTGCCGTTGCGCCGGCTCGTCGAGGGGCTGTCGATCCGCGACCGGATGCCGCAGATCGAGCTCGCGGTCGGCTCGGAGGTCACGGCGCTCGTGCTGCGCGTGCTGGAGCCGATCAACGCGGACGACGAAGCGTTGCTGCGCGCGTTCGCGGACGAGCACAAGGTGCAGTTCTGGCTGCAGCCGAAGGGCCCCGACACGGTGACGCCGTTCTATCCGCTCGACGTGTCGCTCGACTATACGCTGCCGGAGTTTGGCATCCGCATGCCGTTCAAGCCGACCGACTTCACGCAGGTCAACCATCAGATCAACCGCGTGCTGGTGGGCCGCGCGCTGCGCCTGCTCGCGCCGTCGCGCGACGACCGCGTGCTGGACCTGTTCTGCGGGATCGGCAACTTCACGCTGCCGCTCGCGCGCCTGTCGCGCGAGGTGATGGGCATCGAGGGCAGCGAAACGCTGACGACGCGTGCGCTCGCGAATGCGCGCGAGAACGGTGTCGACGGCCATACGACCTTCGCGTGCCGGAACCTGTTCGAAGTGACGGGCGACGACCTCCGCGCGCTCGGCGCATTCGACAAGTTCCTGATCGATCCGCCGCGCGAAGGCGCGCTCGCGGTGTCGAAGGCGCTGGCCGAGATTGCGCAAAGCGGCGAAGGCCCGCTGCCGAAGCGGATCGTCTACGTGTCGTGCAACCCGTCGACGCTGGCGCGCGACGCGGGCCTGCTCGTGCACGAGGCCGGCTACCGGCTGAAGGGCGCCGGTGTCGTGAATATGTTCCCGAACACGTCGCACGTCGAATCGATCGCGCTGTTCGAGCGCGACTGAGCCGGGCGGTGGGCGTAAAAAAACCGGCCCTCGGGCCGGTTTTTTCATGGTGCGTGGCGAACGTCAGTTGCGGTTGCCGCCGAAGATGCCGAGCAACGCGAGCAGGTTCGTGAACACGTTGTACAGGTCGAGGTAGATCGCGAGCGTCGCCGAGATGTAGTTCGTCTCGCCGCCGTTCACGACGCGCTGGACGTCGAACAGCATGTACGCCGAGAAGATCGCGATCGCGAGCACCGACACGGTGAGCATCAGTGCCGGCAGTTGCAGGAAGATGTTCGCGACCGACGCGAGCAGGATCACGATCACGCCCATGAACAGCCACTTGCCGAGCCCCGAGAAGTCGCGCTTGCTGACGGTGGCGATCGTTGCCATCGCGGCGAAGATGATGCCGGTGCCGCCGAACGCGAGCATGATCAGCGACGGGCCGTTCGAGAAGCCGAGGATGAAGCTCAGCAGCCGCGACAGCATCAGGCCCATGAAGAACGTGAAGCCGAGCAGCACGAACACGCCGGCCGCGCTGTTCTTCGTCCGCTCGATCGCGAACATGAAGCCGAACGCGATCGCGAAGAACGCGAGCAGGCTCATCATCGGGCTCGTGGCCGCGAACAGCGAGAAGCCCGTCGCGACGCCGACCCAGGCGCCCAGCACGGTCGGCACCATCGATAGCGCGAGCAGCCAGTACGTGTTCCGCAGCACGCGGTTGCGAACCTCGGCGGTGCTGACGGAACCGCCGCGACCGAAATTGTACGGATAGTCGTTCATGGTTTCTCCTAACATGGAACGCGTGGGCGTCCGGGGCCGGTTCGGCGCGCGCGGTGTGCGGCGCAGCAAACCGGAGCAGCTATGGCTAAGATACGTTCCGCGTCGCGAGGTTTCAATGGCTGCGCGGCGCAAAACATATGGATTCAGAACCTTTCACGCGTGTAAGGGTTCAATCGCAATGATACACGGGATCGTGCTACAATAGCGGATTCATTTGAACCTGTAACTTCTTAATTTCTTGGAGTTTTTATGGCAATCGAGCGCACCCTGTCGATCATCAAGCCGGATGCGGTGGCAAAGAACGTGATCGGCCAGATCTACAGCCGTTTCGAAGGCGCCGGCCTGAAGATCGTCGCATCGCGCATGGCACACCTGTCGCGTGCTGACGCAGAGAAGTTCTACGCGGTTCACGCAGCGCGTCCGTTCTTCAAGGATCTCGTCGATTTCATGATCTCGGGCCCGGTGATGATCCAGGTTCTGGAAGGCGAAGGCGCGATCCTGAAGAACCGCGACCTGATGGGCGCAACGGATCCGAAGAAGGCGGAAAAGGGCACGATCCGCGCCGACTTCGCCGACAGCATCGACGCGAACGCCGTGCACGGCTCGGACGCAGCTGAAACGGCTGCCGTCGAAATCGCGTTCTTCTTCCCGGAAATGAACGTTTACTCGCGTTAAGCTCTGGCTGGCAGCAGGTAGGCAGGATTCAGCGCACGCGGCAAGGCAGCACATCATGACGAGCGAAACTTCCGTCAATCTTCTCGACTTCGATGCCGAGGGTCTTGTCGCGTACTGCGGCAGCCTCGGCGAGAAGCCGTTCCGCGCCAAGCAGTTGCAGCGCTGGATCCACCAATACAACGCCGGCGATTTCGACGGCATGACCGATCTCGCGAAGTCCCTGAGGGAGAAACTCAAGGGCCGCGCGTCGATCGTGATGCCGGATATCGCCAGCGATCACGTTTCCACCGACGGCACGCGCAAGTGGCTGATCGACGTCGGAAACGGCAATGCGGTCGAAACCGTGTTCATCCCGGAAGAGACGCGCGGCACGCTGTGCGTGTCGTCGCAGGCCGGGTGCGCGGTCAACTGCCGCTTCTGTTCGACGGGCAAGCAGGGCTTTTCCCGCAACCTGTCGACAGCCGAAATCATCGGCCAGCTACGGATGGCCGAATTTGCGTTGCGAGCGTCGCTGGGCCGCGCGCCCGGCCCGAACGGCAAGGCCGAACGGGTCGTCACCAACGTGGTGATGATGGGCATGGGCGAGCCGCTCCTGAATTACAGCGCGGTCGTGCCTGCGATGCGGCTGATGCTCGACGACAACGCGTACGGCCTGTCGCGCCGCCGCGTCACGCTGTCGACGTCCGGTGTGGTGCCGATGATGGACCGCCTCGGCGCCGAGCTGCCGGTCGCGCTGGCCGTTTCGCTGCACGCGCCGAACGATGCGCTGCGCGACGAGCTGGTACCGCTCAACAAGAAGTATCCGCTTCGCGAGCTGATGGCCGCGTGCCAGCGCTATCTGAAAGTCGCGCCGCGCGACTTCATTACGTTCGAATACTGCATGCTCGACGGCGTCAACGACACCGAGGCGCATGCGCGCGAACTGCTGGCCGTCACGCGTGACGTGCCGTGCAAGTTCAATCTGATCCCGTTCAATCCGTTTCCGGAATCGGGCCTCATCCGCTCGAAGCCGGAGCAGATCAAGCGCTTTGCACAGGTCCTCATCGACGCGGGTGTCGTCACGACCGTGCGCAAGACGCGCGGCGACGATATCGATGCCGCGTGCGGCCAGCTGGCCGGCGCGGTGAAGGACCGCACGCGCCTCGCGGAACGAACGGGCGCAGCAGCAAAAATCATCGAAGTTCGGGCGGTTTGACGGGGGCGCCTAGCCGAGGATGCCCGAACCTCTTGGCGGTACAACACGCGAATAGCGATCGGTCGCGGCGCCACGGCGCCGCGCATGGTATGAACAGTTGCGGGTGCCGGCCGGCGGGAGCCGGCGGCGGCCGCCAGTGAAGAAGAATCGACGCGAGGACAAGGATGAGTGAGCCGCAGCCGACTAACGGCGCAGAGACGAATGCCGCAAGACCGGCACCGGCGGGACTGGAATCGCTGGCGGCAGTCGGCAGCAGGCTGGCGCAGCTTCGGGAGACGAAGGGCTGGACGGTCGACGACGTATCGGCGCGGCTCAAGGTCGCACCGCAGAAGCTTCGGGCGCTCGAGGCCGGCGACATCAGTCATTTGCCCGGCGTGACGTTCGCGCTCGGTGTCGTGCGCAGCTACGCGAAGATGCTCGGCGTCGACCCGGAACCGTTCGCGCAGGCGCTGCGCCGCGAGCGCGGGGTGCCGGAAGTCGATCTGTCGATGCCCGCATCGTCGGGGACGGATCTGCCACGCGGCCGCGTGTCGATTTCGCTGGGCGGCTCGTCGCACCACCACCCGTGGCTATGGGGCACGGCGATCGTCGTCGTCGCAGTGGTTGCCGTACTGATGTGGCACACTGGCGGCGATTCGTCGAGCCTGCTCGCGCGCTTCAAGGGCGGCGACGCGGAGCATGCGTCGGCTGCGAGCGCGTCGGCGGCATCGTCGTCTTCCGTCGAAGAGGCGGCCGCGCACGGCACGTCGGCCGTAGCAGCCAATGAGGTTCCGGCCCCGGCCGCTGCATCTGCCGCCCCGGCACAGATTGCGTCCGCTGTCCCGGCGCCCGCGGCTCCGGTCGCGGCGGCTGCATCGCAGCCCGTCGTGGCAGCGACGGCCGCGAGTGCCGCTACGCCGGCCGAGCCGGCGAGTGTCGCGGTTGCGGCTGGCCAGTCGATGGTCGAACTGAAGGTCAAGCAGGATTGCTGGTTCAGCGTGCGCGACAAGAACGGCAAGGAGCTGTTCTCGGCACTGGTGCGGGCCGGCGAGACGAAGCAGGTCGCCGGCGACGGGCCGTTCAAGGTCACGATCGGCAACAAGGCAGGTCTCGACTCGGTCGCGTTCGACGGGAAACCTGTCGATCCGGCAAAATATTCGGCGGCGCGGGGTAATGTGGCGCGGTTCACGTTGCCCTGACGTCAAGCGCCGTGGCGAAGGCCTGTCGTCGATATCGGCAGGCCGTGATGGCACGGCGCTTTTTCAATTCATGCGCCGCGTTGCGGCGCATTCCGCGTAAATGGATCTATCGATGCAATCCGAAGCTCAATCCCCACGCAGCAGTCAGATTTGTTCAACCGAGCCGGTGTTCGGCGGGCATCAGCCGCGCCGCGTGTCGCATGCGGTGGATGTTCGTTGGGGCGGGCAGCTCGTGACGATCGGCGGCGCCGCGCCGGTGCGCGTGCAGTCGATGACGAATACCGACACGGCCGATGCGATCGGCACCGCGATCCAGATCAAGGAACTCGCGAACGCGGGCTCCGAGCTGGTGCGTATCACGGTCAACACGCCGGAGGCCGCGGCCGCCGTGCCGGCGATCCGCGAGCAGCTCGACCGGATGGGCGTGACCGTGCCGCTCGTCGGCGATTTCCACTACAACGGCCACCTGTTGCTGCGCGACTACCCGGGCTGCGCGGAGTCGCTGTCGAAGTACCGGATCAACCCCGGCAACGTCGGTCAGGGCGCGAAGCGCGATACGCAGTTCGCGCAGATGATCGAGGCCGCGGCCAAATACGACAAGCCGGTGCGGATCGGCGTGAACTGGGGCAGTCTCGACCAGGACCTGCTCGCGCGCATGATGGACGAGAACGGCGCGCGTTCGCAGCCGTGGGACGCGCAAAGCGTGATGTACGAGGCGCTGATCCAGTCGGCGATCGGTTCGGCCGAGCGTGCGGTCGAGCTGGGTCTCGGCCGTGACCGCATCGTGCTGTCGTGCAAGGTCAGCGGCGTGCAGGACCTGATTGCCGTGTACCGCGAACTCGGCCGCCGCTGCGGCTTCGCGCTGCATCTCGGGCTGACCGAGGCGGGCATGGGCTCGAAGGGCATCGTCGCATCGACGGCCGCGCTCGGCGTGCTGCTGCAGGAAGGGATCGGCGACACGATCCGCATCTCGCTGACGCCGGAACCGGGCGCGTCGCGCACGGGCGAGGTCATCGTCGGCCAGGAAATCCTGCAGACGATGGGCCTGCGCTCGTTCGCGCCGATGGTGATCGCGTGCCCGGGCTGCGGTCGTACGACGAGCACGCTGTTCCAGGAACTCGCGATGCAGATCCAGAACTACCTGCGCGAGCAGATGCCGGTCTGGCGCAAGGAGTACCCGGGCGTCGAGAAGATGAACGTCGCGGTGATGGGCTGCATCGTCAACGGCCCGGGCGAATCGAAGCACGCGAACATCGGCATCAGCCTGCCGGGTTCGGGCGAAAACCCGGCCGCGCCCGTCTTCATCGACGGCGAGAAGGTCAAGACGCTGCGCGGCGAGCGGATCGCCGAGGAATTCCAGCAGATCGTCAGCGACTACGTCGCACGCAACTATGGCCGCGCCGACGCGGCAGTGAACTAATTCGTCAACACACACGATGACTGAACAGAAACGCAAGATCGAGAAACTCACCGGCGTCAAGGGCATGAACGACATCCTTCCGCAGGATGCCGGCCTGTGGGAATTCTTCGAAGCCACCGTGAAATCGCTGCTGCGCGCATACGGCTACCAGAACATCCGCACGCCGATCGTCGAACACACGCAGCTCTTCACGCGCGGCATCGGCGAAGTCACCGACATCGTCGAGAAGGAGATGTACAGCTTCACTGACGCGCTGAACGGCGAGAACCTGACGATGCGCCCGGAAAACACCGCGGCCGTCGTGCGCGCGTCGATCGAGCACAACATGCTGTACGACGGCCCGAAGCGCCTGTGGTACATCGGCCCGATGTTCCGTCACGAGCGTCCGCAGCGCGGCCGCTACCGCCAGTTCCACCAGGTCGGCGTCGAGGCGCTCGGTTTCGCGGGTCCCGATGCGGATGCCGAGATCATCATGATGTGTCAGCGCCTGTGGGATGACCTCGGCCTGACCGGCATCAAGCTCGAGATCAACTCGCTCGGCCTCGCCGAAGAGCGCGCCGCGCACCGCGTCGAACTGATCAAGTACCTCGAGCAGTTCGCCGACGTGCTCGACGAGGACGCGAAGCGCCGCCTGTATACGAACCCGCTGCGCGTGCTCGACACGAAGAATCCCGCGCTGCAGGAGATCGCTCAGAACGCGCCGAAGCTGATCGACTTCCTCGGCGACGAATCGCGCGCGCACTTCGACGGGCTGCAGCGCCTGCTGCTCGCGAACAACATTCCGTTCAAGATCAACCCGCGTCTCGTGCGCGGTCTCGACTACTACAACCTGACCGTGTTCGAGTGGGTGACGGACAAGCTCGGCGCGCAGGGCACGGTCGCGGCCGGCGGCCGCTACGATCCGCTGATCGAGCAGCTCGGCGGCAAGCCGACCGCCGCGTGCGGCTGGGCGATGGGCATCGAGCGCATCCTCGAACTGTTGAAGGAAGAGGATCTGGCACCCGAGCAGGAAGGCGTCGACGTGTACGTCGTGCACCAGGGCGAGACCGCTCGCGAACAGGCGTTCATTGCGGCGGAGCGGCTGCGCGACACGGGCCTCGACGTGATCTTCCACTGCAGCGCCGACGGCGCGCCGGCGAGCTTCAAGTCGCAGATGAAGCGGGCCGATGCAAGCGGCGCGGCATTCGCGGTGATCTTCGGCGAAGAAGAGGTCGCGAACGGCACGGTGGGCGTGAAAGCACTGCGCGGTGCAGGCGAAGACGGGGAAAAGAACGTTCAGCAGACCGTACCGGTCGAAAGCTTGACCGAATTCCTAATCAATGCGATGGTTGCATCCGCCGAAGACGGCGACGACTGATCGCGCTGGCAATCGCTCGACAAGAAAGGCCTGAACAGGAAGGAATCGCTCGCCGATGAGTTATCACGACGAACAAGAATCGATTGAAAGTGTCAAGGCGTGGTGGGCCCGCTGGGGCAACCTCACCACGTGGATCGTGCTCGCGGCGCTCGTCGTCGCGGCCGGTTTCAACGGCTGGAACTACTGGCAGCGCCGTCAGGCTGCCGAGGCGTCCGGGCTGTACGAGCAGGTCCAGAAGGCCGCCGCCGCGAACGACAAGGCGACGATGGCTCGCGCGGCCGCCGACATGGAAGACAAGTTCGGCAGCACGCCGTATGCGCAGATGACGGCGCTGGCGGCCGCGAAGGTGCTGTATGCGGCCGGCGACTCCACGGGTGCGAAGACTCAGCTGCAATGGGCCGTCGATCACGCCAAGGACGACGAGTACAAGCAGATCGCGAAGCTGCGTCTCGCATCGCTGCTGCTCGACGAGAAGGCATACGACGCGGGCCTCGCGCTGCTGTCGGGTACGCCGCTCGATGCATTCAAGGGCCTCGTGGCCGATCGCCGCGGCGATCTGCTTGCCGCGCAAGGCAAGACCGACGATGCGCGCGCCGCTTACAAGCTGGCGCTCGACGGCCTGTCGAAGGACGACCAGTCCGCGCGCCAGCTCGTGCAGTTCAAGCTGGACGCGCTCGGCGGCTGAATCCCGGTCCCCTCAACCTCTTAACTCTGCTTCGCTAACCGATGAATTTGCTGAAACGTTACGCTGTGCCCGTTGCCTGCGCGGCGGCTGTCCTGGCATTGGCGGCCTGCTCGTCGTCGAAGGATGCACGCCGCGTGCCGACGCCGCTCACCGAGTTCAAGCCCGTGATGGACGTGCAACAGGTCTGGAAGGCGAGCGTCGGCAAGGGCGGACGCTACCTGTTCTCGCCGGTGGCCGTGGGCGACGCCGTCTACGCGGCGGGCGAAAACGGTTCGGTCGAGAAGATCGACGCGAAGACGGGTCAGACGATCTGGCGCTCGAAGGTCGATTCGGACCTGTCGGCCGGCGTCGGCAGCGACGGCAACCTGACCGCGGTCGGCGCGTTGAAGGGCGGCGTGTTCGTGCTGGGCCCGGACGGCAAGCCGCTGTGGAAGACCAGCGTGCAGGGCGAGATCTTCTCGCCGCCGCTCGTCGGCAACGGCCTCGTGGTCGTCCGCACGATCGACGGGCAGGTGATCGCGTTCAACGCGCAGACGGGCGAACAGAAGTGGAACTATCGCAACCGCGCGGTGCCGCTGAACCTGCGCGTGTCGGCCGGCATGACGTTCGCGGGCGATGCAGCGGTGCTGGCGGGCTTCCCGGGCGGTGGTCTCGTCGCGATCAACCTGCAGACGGGCGAGCCGTTCTGGCAGACCCCCGTGTCGTTCCCGAAGGGCGTGACCGAGGTCGAGCGCATCAATGACGTCAGCGGTCCGCCGACGCTCGTGGGCGCGCAAGCCTGCGCGGTGACGTTCCAGGGTCAGCTCGGCTGCTTCGATGCGAACTCGGGCCGCCCGCTGTGGGAAAAGGCGTTCTCGAGCCGCAGCGGCCTCGCACAGGACGATTCGGTGGTTGCCGGCGGCGACGACTGGTCGGTCGTGACGGCGTACGACGCGGCGTCGGGCAACCAGCTCTGGCGCAACGACAAGCTGAAGAGCCGCGACGTCGGCGTGCCGTACCTGCTCGGGCATGCGCTCGTGATGGGCGACTACCAGGGCGTCGTGCACTTCCTGTCGCGCGAAGACGGCAGCTTCATCGCGCGGATGAAGACCGACGGCAGCGCGATTACGGCCGCACCGGTCCTCGCGGGCAATACGCTCGTCGTGCAGACGAAGGACGGCGGCCTGTACGGGTTCCGTCCGCGCTGACGCGCACGAAACCTGCGCGGCCGTGGTGCGGCGGGCTTGTCCCGCGCGCCCTGGCCGCGCGACATGAAGGCGGCCGGTGTTCCCGGCCGCTCGGTATTTGAAAGGCAGTTCGAGACGAAAGACGACGGCGCGCAACACGCGCCCGGCGCGCGCATCCGGCGCGGCGCGAATTCGTGATATTTTCATTCAGCGCAGCCGCCCGCAGCAGCGGGCCTCCCGCTGCTGCGCTTCACCGTAGAAAACATAGATGAAACCGGTCATTGCCCTCGTTGGGCGCCCCAATGTGGGGAAATCCACGCTGTTCAACCGGCTCACGCGCTCGCGCGATGCGCTGGTTGCCGACTTGCCGGGCCTGACGCGCGATCGCCATTACGGCGAAGGGCGCGTCGGCGAGCGGCCGTACCTGGTCGTCGATACGGGCGGCTTCGAACCCGTCGCGAAGGACGGCATCCTGCACGAGATGGCGCGCCAGACGCGGCAGGCGGTTGAAGAGGCTGACGTCGTCGTGTTCATCGTCGACGGCCGCAACGGGCTCGCGCCGCAGGACAAGTCGATCGCCGACTACCTGCGCAAGACCGGCCGGCCGATCTTCCTCGTCGTCAACAAGGCCGAGGGGATGAAGTACACGGCGGTCGCGACCGACTTCTACGAGCTCGGGCTCGGCGACCCGCGCGCGATCTCGGCCGCGCACGGCGACGGCGTGACCGACATGATCAACGAGGCGCTGGAAGTCGCATACAGGGACCAGCCCGAAGAGGAAGACGAGAACGACCCGTCGCGCGGCATCAAGATCGCGATCGTCGGCCGGCCGAACGTCGGCAAGTCGACGCTCGTGAACGCGCTGATCGGCGAGGACCGCGTGATCGCGTTCGACATGCCGGGCACCACGCGCGATTCGATCTACGTCGACTTCGAGCGCAACGGCAAGAAATACACGCTGATCGATACGGCCGGCCTGCGGCGCCGCGGCAAGGTGTTCGAGGCGATCGAAAAGTTCTCGGTCGTGAAGACGCTGCAGTCGATTTCCGACGCAAATGTCGTCATTCTTCTTCTGGATGCGCAGCAGGACATTTCCGACCAGGACGCGCACATCGCCGGCTTCGTCGTCGAGCAGGGCCGCGCGCTCGTGATCGGCGTCAACAAGTGGGACGGGCTCGACGAGCACGCACGCGATCGTGCGAAAGCGGATTTGACCCGCAAGCTGAAATTCCTCGACTTCGCGAAATCGCACTTCATTTCGGCCGCGAAGAAGACGGGCATCGGCACGCTGATGCGCTCGGTCGACGACGCGTATGCGGCGGCGATGGCGAAGCTGCCGACGCCGAAGCTCACGCGCGCGCTGATCGAGGCCGTCGAGTTCCAGCAGCCGCGCCGTCGCGGCCCGGTGCGTCCGAAGCTGCGCTACGCGCACCAGGGCGGCCAGAATCCGCCGATCATCGTCATCCACGGCAACGCGCTCGACGCTGTGACGGAAACGTACAAGCGCTACCTGGAAAACCGGTTCCGCGAAACTTTCTCGCTGACCGGGACTCCATTGCGCATAGAGTTCCGTTCGTCGAACAATCCGTACGCGGACAAGAGCTGAAGCACGCCTGTTACACGTGTCCCGCAAGGGATAGGCCGCAAGGCCTATGCGCGGGGCGGGGCAGGCAAAATCGGCTATAGTGTAGCGATTGGCGCCGGATCTCTTTTTCTTCGCCGCCAATCCAGATCAACCTGCAAAAAAAGATGGAGTACGCCATGAGCAACAAAGGGCAATTGTTACAAGACCCGTTTTTGAACGCACTGCGCAAAGAGCACGTTCCCGTTTCGATCTACCTCGTCAACGGCATCAAGCTCCAAGGGAACATTGAATCGTTCGACCAGTACGTCGTGTTGCTCCGTAATACGGTGACCCAGATGGTCTACAAGCACGCCATCTCGACGGTCGTGCCGGCGCGCCCGGTGAATTTCCACCCGGACGCGGAAGCTTCGTCCTAACCTATCGCAGCGGCCGGCATCCGGTCGCCGCGAGCGACCGATGCCAGCCGCCTTATCTTGACACCCGATAATTTGATCAACGCAGCGCTCGTCGGCATCGATTTCGGCAAGACCGATTTCGAAGCCAGTCTCGAAGAACTCAGTCTTCTCGCCTCCAGCGCGGGGGCCCGTCCCGCCGTCACCCTCACGGGTCGTCGCGCCAGTCCCGATGCCGCGATGTTCATCGGCAGCGGCAAAGCCGAAGAACTGCGGCTTGCCTGCGACGCACACAACGTCGAAATCGTCATCTTCAACCACGCACTGGCACCGGCCCAGCAACGCAATCTGGAACGGGCACTTAACAGGCGGGTCGTCGATCGCACGAGCCTCATCCTCGATATCTTCGCGCAGCGCGCCCGCAGCCATGAAGGCAAGCTGCAGGTCGAGCTCGCGCAGCTTCAATACCTGTCGACGCGGCTCATTCGCGCATGGACTCACCTCGAGCGGCAAAAGGGTGGTATCGGCCTGCGCGGCCCCGGCGAAACCCAGCTCGAAACCGACCGCCGGCTGATCGGCGAGCGTATCAAGATGCTGAAGTCGCGGCTCGACCGGCTGCGCCGGCAACACAGCACGCAACGTCGGCAGCGCGCGCGCAGCGGCACGATGTCGGTGTCGCTCGTCGGCTATACGAACGCGGGCAAGTCGACGCTGTTCAATGCGCTGACGAAAGCGCAGGCCTACGCGGCCGACCAGCTTTTCGCCACGCTCGATACGACGTCGCGGCGCGTGTACCTCGGCGACGAGGTCGGCCAGATCGTCGTGTCGGATACGGTCGGGTTCATCCGCGAGCTGCCTCACCAGCTCGTCGCGGCGTTCCGCGCGACCCTCGAGGAAACGATCCACGCGGATCTGCTGCTGCACGTGGTCGATGCATCGAGTGCGGTCAGGCTCGAGCAGATCGAGCAGGTCAACGGCGTGCTGCACGAGATCGGCGCGGACACGATCCGGCAGGTGCTGGTGTTCAACAAGATCGACGCGGTGCCCGAGCTGGCGGCCCGCGGCGACGCGGTCGAGCGGGACGAGTATGGTAATATTTCGCGCGTCTTTTTGAGCGCGCGCACCGGTCAGGGTCTTGACGCGTTGCGTGCCGCCATCGCCGAGATTGCCTCCGCGGAACACCTTCCCAGCGCGATGTTACCCAGCGGCGCGCTTGACGGCGCGTCCGCTGAACCACACGAAGACCGCACGATTTCCGAACACGGGCGCTAACCGGTCCCGGCCGGTTCGCCGGCGTCTAATCTGGTGAACAAACTCTGGTGAACGAATACAACGAGCGGAGTACCTGGCGGCGGATGCGCGCCTTGCTGTCGATCAACGATCCCCGCTGGGGACGCGGCGAAGGCAATGGCAAAGACGGATCCCGTCCCCGTGCGAACGAATCGAAGCGTCCGCAAGGCGGCGACGGCGAAGGTCCGCCCGATCTCGACGAGATGTGGCGCAACTTCAACCGTCGCTTGAGCGGCCTTTTCGGCGGCAAGGGCGGCAACGGCTTCCGTCCCGACAACGGCCGGGCCGCGCGGGTCGGCGTCGGCATCGTGATCGGCGTGCTGGTCGCGGTCTACGCGGGCAGCGGGCTGTTCGTCGTGCAGGACGGTCAGACGGGCGTCGTACTGCAACTCGGCAAGCTGTCGGGCACGGTCGGCCAGGGCGTGCACTGGCGCGCGCCGTATCCGTTCGCGTCGCACGAGATCGTCGATACGTCGCAGGTCCGCTCGATCGAGATCGGCCGCAACAACGTCGTGCGTCTCGCGAACGTGAAGGAAGCGGCGATGCTGACGCGCGATGCCGACATCGTCGACGTGCGCTTCATCGTCCAGTACCGGATTCGTTCGGCAACCGATTACCTGTTCCGCAGCGTCGATCCCGAGCGCAGCGTGTCGCAGGCCGCGCAGGCCGCGGTGCGTGCGATCGTCGGTACGCGCAGCGCGGCCGACGTGCTGAACCAGGACCGCGACGCGCTGCGCGAGCAGCTTTCCGCCGCGATCCAGCGCGATCTCGACCGCTACCAGTCAGGGCTCGAAGTGACGGCCGTCACGATGCAGAGCGTCGCCGCACCCGAGCAGACGCAGGCCGCTTACGGTGAAGTCGCGAAGGCGCGCGACGAGCGCGAGGCCGCGAAGCGCGCCGCGCAGGCATACGCAAACGACCTGCTGCCGAAGGCGCAGGGCGATGCCGCGAAGCTCGTCGACGAAGCGAAGGCGTATTCCGATCGCGTGGTCACGGAAGCCGAAGGCGATGCCGATCGCTTCAAGCAGGTCTACGCGCAGTACTCGAAGGCGCCGGCGGTGATCCGCGAGCGGATGTACCTCGAGACGATGCAGGAAATCTATTCGAACGCGACGAAGGTGTTCGTCGGCAACAAGGGCGGCAACAGCGTCGTGTATCTGCCGCTCGACAAGCTCGTCGAGCAGGGGCGGCAAAACGCCGCGACGTCCACCGGCGCGACCGCGCCCGATGCGGCGTCCGCACCGGCGGCTGTCGCGCCGTCGGCAGCCGTACCCGCGAGCGCGGCATCGGCCGCCGCGGCGTCGGGCGGCGACGTGCTGCGATCGCGCGAAGGTTTCCGCAGCCGGTCGCGTGAAGACGATCTGAAGTAACGGGAGCGCAGAACATGAACCGAATCATTGCGCTCGTCGTCGCAATCGTGATCGTTGCCTTCGCGGCTTCCTCGACGGTCCTGACCGTCGATCCGCGCCATACGGCCGTGCTGTCGGGCCGCGACGGCGCGCAGCCCGAACTCGCCGGCCCCGGTATCCATTTCAAGCTGCCGCCGCCACTGCAGACGGCCACGCTGATCGACACGCGCCTGCAATCGCTCGAGTCGTCCGATCCGCTGCAACTGGCAACGGAAGACAAGCACGACCTGCTTGTCGCGTATGCGGTGAAGTACCGGATCAGCGATCCGCTGAAATATTTCACGGCGACGGGCGGCGATCCGGCGGCGGCTACCGAACGCCTGGCCGGTGTGCTGAAGAGCGCGCTCGGCGACGCGTTCGGCAAGCGTGCGCTCGACGACGCCCTCGGCGGCCAGCGTGCGATCGCCGATGCGGCTCGCGACGCGGCGAAGGCGAAAGCGTCCGGCTTCGGCGTCGACGTGGTCGACGTTCAGTTGACGCGCGTCGACTTGCCGGCTGCGCAGACGGATGCCGTCTATCAGCGGATGATCGGCGCGCTGCGCGATCAGGCGGCACAGGTGCGTGCGGAAGGTGCGTCCGACGTCGAGCAGATCAAGGCCGATGCCGAACGCGAACAGCAGGCCGTGCTCGCGAACGCGTACAAATCCGCGCAGACGATCAAGGGCGAGGGCGACGCGAAGGCCGCGACGATTGCCGCCGACGCGTTCGGCCGCGATCCGCAGTTCTATCAGTTCTACGCGAGCCTGCAGGCCTACCGGAAGACGTTCAAGCGCAACGACATCATCGTCGTCGATCCCGACAGCGAGTTCTTCCGCTTCATGCGCAGCCCGACGGGCGGTGCCGCACCGTCGGCGCCTGCTCCCCGCAAACACTGACCTTGGGGCGCCGCGTCGAGCGGCGCCGTCGCTCGCATGGACCTGGCTGGCTCGTTGTTGCTCGCAGTAGCGCTGATGCTGATCATCGAGGGGGCGTTTCCCTTCGTGTTTCCCGTCGCCTGGCGCGACACGTTTCGTAGAATAGCTGAGCGGCCGCCGCATCATATCCGGATCGGCGGGCTGATCGTGATGGTGCTCGGGCTCGTGCTGCTGCTGCTCGCTACTTGATCCGGACGGCGCATCCGCCGTTCGTCCGCCCGATCCGAATTTTCGATTCACATTGCGGCGCGCGTATCGCGCGCTGTTTCCCGTCGTAGGACCGTACCGATGTCGACCTGGTTACTTCCCGAGAATATCGCCGACGTACTGCCGTCGGAAGCGCGCAAGATCGAGGAGCTGCGCCGCAGGCTGCTCGACCGTTTCCGTTCGTACGGCTATGAAATGGTGATGCCGCCGCTGCTCGAGTATCTCGAGTCGCTGCTGACGAGCGGCGGCGCCGATCTGCGCCTGCGCACCTTCAAGCTGGTCGACCAGCTGTCGGGCCGCACGCTCGGCCTGCGCGCGGACATCACGCCACAGGTCGCGCGGATCGACGCGCACCTGTTGAACCGTCAGGGCGTGACGCGCCTCTGCTATGCGGGCCACGTGATGCATACGCGTCCGCGCGGCCTGCACGCGACGCGCGAGCAGATCCAGATCGGCGCCGAAATCTACGGGCATGCCGGACTGGAAGCCGATCTCGAGATCCAGCAACTGATGCTCGACGCCCTGCATCTCGCGGGCCTGTCGCGCATCCGTCTCGACCTCGGCCACGCGGGCGTGCTCGCGGCGCTGCTGGCGCGCGATGCGCAGGCAGCCGAGCGCGGCGAGTCGCTGTATGACGCGCTGTCGGGCAAGGACGTGCCGCTGCTGAACGAACTCACCGACGATCTCGGTGCCGATACGCGCGCAGCGCTGCGCGCGCTGCCGAACCTTTACGGCGATGCAAGCGTGCTCGCCGAGGCGCGCGCACGGCTGCCGGTGCTGCCCGAAATCACGCGGGCGCTCGACGATCTGGCACAGCTCGCCGCGCAGGCGAAGGGCGCCGAAGTGGCGATCGACCTCGCCGACCTGCGCGGCTACGCGTACCACAGCGGCGCGATGTTCAGCGCGTACATCGATGGCGTGCCGAACGCGATCGCGCGCGGCGGCCGCTACGATCATGTGGGTCAGGCATATGGCCGCGCCCGTCCGGCCACGGGCTTCTCGCTCGACCTGCGCGAGCTCGCGCGGATTTCGCCGATCGAGGCGCGCGGCACCGCGATTCTCGCGCCGTGGGCGCAGGACGACGCGCTGGGCGCGGCCGTCGCGGCGCTGCGCGATGCGGGCGAGGTCGTGATCCAGGCACTGCCGGGCCACGACCACGTGCTCGACGAGTTCGCATGCGACCGTTCGCTCGTCGAGCGCAACGGCGCATGGGTGGTCGAACCCCGATAAACAGGCGTTCGCGGGCCGAGCTTCGGCGTGCATATCGTTGAAGCGAAACGGAAAAATTCGGAAACGCCCGCGAACATAGGTAGAATACGTTTTTAACCAGCTAACGAATCAACATGTCTGCCAGCGCAGTGAACGTGACTCCCGGGCGCAATGTCGTCGTTGTGGGAACTCAATGGGGTGATGAAGGCAAGGGCAAGATCGTCGACTGGCTGACGGACCACGCTCAGGGCGTCGTGCGTTTCCAGGGCGGCCACAACGCCGGCCACACCCTCATCATCGGCGGCAAGAAAACGATCTTGCGCCTCATTCCGTCGGGCATCATGCGTGAAGGCGTCGCCTGCTACATCGGCAACGGCGTCGTCCTGTCCCCCGAAGCACTGTTCAAGGAAATCGGCGAGCTCGAAGAAGCCGGCGTGAACGTGCGCGATCGTCTGTTCATTTCCGAAGCCACGACGCTGATCCTGCCGTACCACATCGCGATCGACCAGGCGCGCGAAGCGCGCAAGGGCGCGGGCAAGATCGGCACGACGGGCCGCGGCATCGGCCCCGCGTACGAAGACAAGGTCGGTCGCCGCGCGCTGCGCGTGCAGGACCTGTTCGACGCGAAGACTTTCGCCGACCGCCTGCGCGAAAACCTCGATTTCCACAACTTCGTGCTGACCCAGTACCTGGGTGGCGCGGCCGTCGACTTCCAGGCCACGCTCGACACGATGCTCGGCTATGCCGACCGCCTGAAGCCGATGGTGGCCGACGTGTCGCGCCGCCTCTACGACGCGAACAACGCGGGCCAGAACCTGCTGTTCGAAGGCGCGCAGGGCACGCTGCTCGACATCGATCACGGCACCTATCCGTTCGTCACGTCGAGCAACTGCGTCGCGGGTGCGGCGTCGGCTGGCGCGGGTGTCGGTCCGCAGAAGCTCAACTACATCCTCGGCATCACGAAGGCGTATTGCACGCGCGTCGGTTCGGGCCCGTTCCCGAGCGAACTGTACGATGCGGACAACCCGCAGCGCCAGGACCAGGTCGGCGTCACGCTCGCGAACGTCGGCAAGGAATTCGGTTCCGTCACCGGCCGTCCGCGCCGCACGGGCTGGCTCGATGCGGCCGCGCTGCGCCGCTCGATCCAGATCAACGGCGTGTCGGGCCTGTGCATGACGAAGCTCGATGTGCTCGACGGCCTCGACGAAGTCAAGCTGTGCGTCGGCTACAAGATCGACGGCAAGGATGTGGACATCCTGCCGCGCGGCGCGGCCGATGTGGCCCGTTGCGAGCCCGTGTACGAAACGTTCTCCGGCTGGAAGGAAAGCACGGTCGGCATCAAGACGTGGGAAGCACTGCCGGCGAACGCGCAGGCCTACCTGACCCGCGTCCAGGAAGTGGCTGGCGTGCCGGTCGACATGGTGTCGACGGGCCCGGACCGCGACGAAACGATCCTGCTCCGCCATCCGTTCAAGGTGTAACCGCAGATGACGCAGCAAATCACGATGACGGCGGCAGACTTGATGACCGATCCGCGCAACGATGACAAGAACCTGTGGGTAGGCTGGGACGAATATCATCGCCTGATCGAGCTGCTCGCGCTCGAGGTGCACGCATCGGGCTGGAAGTTCGACCAGATCCTGTGTCTCGCGCGCGGCGGCCTGCGCGTCGGTGATCAACTGTCGCGCATCTACGACGTGCCGCTCGCGATCCTCGCGACGAGTTCGTACCGGGAAGCGGCCGGCACCGAGCAGGGCGACCTCGACATCGCGCAGTACATCACGATGACGCGCGGCAACCTCGCGGGCAACGTGCTGCTGGTCGACGATCTCGTCGATTCGGGCGTCACGCTCGCGCGCGTGCAGGAGCACCTGAAGGAGCGCTATCCGGCCGTGACGGCCGTGCGTTCGGCCGTGCTCTGGTACAAGGGTTGCTCGAAGGTCAAACCCGACTATCACACGCAATATCTGCCGACGAATCCGTGGATTCATCAGCCGTTCGAGGAGTGGGACACGGTTCGCCCGCACAACCTCGAGGCGTGGATCAAGCGCGGTCGCGCGCAGCGCGACGGTTCGGGCGCGTAAGCGGCCAGCCGATCGAAGGAAAGCCTTGTACGGCGCCGCTTGCGGCGCCGTTTTTCGTTGCGGCACCGTTTGCGCGGCGCGGCGTGCCCTGCGTATCCGGTAGGCAGACGGCGCCGCCCCGGCTATGATGGCAGCCCTGCCACAGCTCGCGCCGGATTGCATGCGCAGCGTGGATCACGTGGTTTCACGGCAACAGAGCAGGGCGGCGTTTCACGGGGGCGCGAGTAGAATAGCGCTCGTTTTGTCCGACCCGGACCCGATTATTACGCTTCATATGAACGACACGATCCACGCGACCGACGCAGCACACGCGCCGCACTCGACGCAACAACACTCGATGCGGGCGCTAGCGATAGCAGCCATCGGCGTCGTGTTCGGCGACATCGGCACCAGCCCGCTGTATTCGCTCAAGGAGGCGTTCAGCCCCGCGCACGGCATTCCGCTGACCGAAAGCTCGATTCTCGGCGTGATCTCGCTGCTGTTCTGGGCGATCATTCTGGTGGTCGGCGTCAAGTACCTGCTGTTCGTGATGCGGGCAGACAACAACGGCGAAGGCGGAGTGCTCGCGCTGATGGCGCTGTCGCTGCGGCCGCTCGACTCGAAAACCCGCGTCGCGGGTGCGCTGATGGCGCTCGGGATATTCGGCGCATGCATGTTCTACGGGGACGCGGTGATCACGCCGGCGATCTCGGTGATGTCGGCCGTCGAAGGTCTCGAAATCGCGACGCCGCACCTGTCGCACCTCGTGCTGCCGATCACGATCGTGATCCTGATCGCGCTGTTCTGGATCCAGCGCCACGGCACCGCGCTGGTCGGCAAGCTGTTCGGCCCGATCATGGTGCTGTGGTTCGTCGTGATCGCGGCGCTCGGCGTGTACCACATCGTGCGCGTGCCGGGCATCATCGCGGCAATCAATCCGTACTACGCGGCGTCGTTCATGGCCGATCACCTGCTGCAGGCCTACGTCGTGCTCGGCTCGGTCGTGCTGGTGCTGACCGGCGCGGAAGCGCTCTACGCGGACATGGGTCACTTCGGCGCGAAGCCGATTCGCCTCGCCGCCTACGGGCTCGTGATGCCGTCGCTCGTGCTGAACTACTTCGGCCAGGGCGCGCTGCTGATCCAGAACCCGAAGGCGATCGAGAACCCGTTCTTCCTGCTGGCGCCCGAATGGGGGCTGCTGCCGCTCGTCGTGCTGTCGACGGTTGCGACCGTGATCGCGTCGCAGGCCGTGATCTCGGGTGCGTATTCGCTGACGTCGCAGGCGATCCAGCTCGGCTACGTGCCGCGGATGAAGGTGCTGCATACGTCGGAACTCGCGATTGGCCAGATCTACGTGCCGGTCGTGAACTGGCTGCTGCTGTTCGTGATCCTCTGCATCGTGATCGGCTTCAAGAGCTCCGACAACCTCGCGGCCGCATACGGCATTGCGGTGACGGCGACGATGGTGATCACGACCGTGCTCGCGTGCGTCGTGATGGTGAAGGTGTGGAACTGGAACCGGGTGCTGGTCGGCGCGATCATCGCGGTGTTCCTCGCGATCGACCTCGGCTTTTTCGGCGCGAACCTGCTGAAGGTCGCGCAGGGCGGCTGGCTGCCGCTCGGCATCGGCGCGCTGCTGTTCTTCCTGCTGATGACCTGGTACAAGGGGCGGCACATCGTCAAGGAACGCACGGCAGCGGACGGTATTCCGCTCGAGCCGTTCCTGCAGGGGCTGCTCGCGCATCCGCCGCATCGCGTGTCGGGCACCGCGATCTACCTGACCGGCAACGACAAGCTCGTGCCCGTCAGCCTGCTGCACAACCTGAAGCACAACAAGGTGCTGCACGAGCGGACCATTTTCCTGACGTTCGTCACGCGCGACTTTCCTTACGTGCGGGACGACAAGCGCCTGAGCTCACGCGATGCGGGCGGCGGGCTGTACATCGTCAAGGCCGAGTACGGTTTCAACGAGACGCCGGACGTGAAGGCCGTGCTCGAGGAATTCGGCCGCGCGCACGACATGACGTTCGAGCTGATGGATACGTCGTTCTTCCTCGCGCGCGAAACGGTGGTGCCGACGCATCTGCCCGGGATGTCGATCTGGCGCGAGCGCGTGTTCGCGTGGATGCATCAGAACGCCGCGAAGCCGACCGACTTCTTCTCGATTCCGGCGAACCGCGTCGTCGAGCTCGGTACGAAGATCGAGATCTGACCGGACGCGGCGCGCGGGCTTCCTGGCCGTGTGCCGCGTCTGTCGACCGCCCGGACTCGCCGCGATCGTCTGCATCGCCGGCCGTCACCGCGAGAGCAAACGCAGCCGCATCGCGCTGCGTGTTCCGTGCAAGCCAAACCATCCAATCAGATAGCCGACTGCGTGCGTGCAGACGCCAGCGAGCGTCGAGCCGTGCGCGTTCGCGGCAGCAATAAAAAAGCCCGCCTTGTGGCGGGCTTTGCGTACGTCGACGGCTTTCGCGCGCTCAGCGCTTCAGCTTTGCGAATGCCGCGGCCATCGCACCGGCCGGTTCTGGCTCGCGCGAACGCGGCGGGCGTGCGGCGCCGCGTCCCGCGTTGCCGCGATCCTGGCTGCCGCGCGACGACATGCCGGGTGCGGCCGCATCGTCGTCGAGGCGCATCGTCAGCGCAATGCGCTGGCGCTTCACGTCGACATCGAGCACCTTCACCTTGACGACCTGGCCGGCCTTCACGACTTCGTGCGGGTCCTTGATGAACTTCGTCGACATCGCGGATACGTGGACAAGGCCGTCCTGATGGACGCCGATATCCACGAATGCGCCGAACGCGGCGACGTTCGTCACGACTCCTTCGAGCGTCATGCCCGGCACGAGATCCGACACCTTCTCGACGCCTTCGCGGAACGTCGCGGTCTTGAATTCCGGGCGGGGATCGCGGCCCGGCTTTTCCAGTTCGGACAGGATGTCGCGCACGGTCGGCAGACCGAAACGTTCGTCAACAAATTCCGCGGGGGACAGGCCCGACAGCGCTTCGCGGTTGCCGAGCACGTCGTCGATGCGCTTGCTGATCTTTGCGAGCATCCGCTCGACGACCGGATAGGCTTCCGGGTGCACCGACGAGCGGTCGAGCGGATTTTCGCCGCCGTTGATGCGCAGGAAGCCGGCGGCCTGTTCGAACGTCTTGTCGCCGAGGCGCGGCACCTTGCGCAGGTGCTCGCGCGACGGGAACGGGCCGTTCGCATCGCGGTAGTCGACGATGTTGCGCGCGAGCGTCGCGTTCAGGCCCGACACGCGCGCGAGCAGCGGGGCCGATGCCGTGTTCGCGTCGACGCCGACCGCGTTCACGCAATCCTCGACGACCGCGTCGAGCGAGCGGGCGAGTTCGCGCTGGTTCACGTCGTGCTGGTACTGGCCGACGCCGATCGCCTTCGGCTCGATTTTCACGAGCTCGGCGAGCGGGTCCTGCAGGCGGCGCGCGATCGACACGGCGCCGCGCAGCGACACGTCGAGCTCCGGGAATTCCTTCGCCGCGAGCTCGGACGCCGAGTAGACCGACGCGCCGGCTTCCGACACGACGATCTTCTGCAGGCGCAGCTCGGGGTGTTTCGCGATCAGTTCGCTCGCGAGCTTGTCGGTTTCGCGCGACGCGGTGCCGTTGCCGATGCTGATCAGTTCGGCTTGCGTCTGCGCGGCAATGCGCGCGAGTTTCGCGATCGAGCCGTCCCAGTCGCGGCGCGGCTCGTGCGGGTAGATCGTGTCGGTCGCGAGTACCTTGCCGGTGCGGTCGACGACCGCGACCTTCACGCCGGTGCGCAGGCCGGGGTCGAGACCGATCACGGCCTTCGGGCCGGCCGGCGCCGCGAGCAGCAGGTCGTTCAGGTTGCGCGCGAATACGCGGATCGCTTCGGTTTCGGCGGTTTCGCGCAGTTGCGTGAGCAGTTCGTTCTCGATATGCGGCTGCACCTTCACGCGCCAGCACCAGCGGCATACGTCGGACAGCCATTTGTCGGCCGGGCGGTTCTGGTTCGCGATGCCGAAATGGCGCGCGATCATCGCCTCGCCGGGATGCGGCACCTGCGCGTCGAGCTCTTCGCCGAGGCCGAGCTTGACCGTCAGCACGCCCGCGTTGCGGCCGCGGAACAGCGCGAGTGCGCGGTGCGACGGCACGGTCTTGATCGTTTCCGCGTAGTCGTAATAGTCGCGGAATTTCTCGCCTTCCTCGTTTTCCTTGCCCTCGACGACAGCCGACGACACGACGCCCTGGTTGTGCAGGTAGTCGCGCAGCTTGCCGAGCAGCTCGGCCGTCTCGCCGAACTGTTCGGACAGGATGTCGCGCGCGCCGTCGAGTGCGGCCTTCACGTCGGCGACGCCCTTGTCGGCGTCGACATACGCGGCCGCCTCGGCCTGCGGGTCGAGCAGCGGGTTCGCGAGCAGCGCCTGCGCGAGCGGCTCGAGGCCGGCTTCGCGGGCGATCTGCGCGCGCGTGCGGCGCTTCGGCTTGTACGGCAGATAAAGGTCTTCGAGCACCTGCTTGCTGTCGGCCGCGTCGATCGCGGCGCGCAGTTCGTCGGTCAGCTTGCCCTGTTCGTCGATGCTCGACAGGATCGCCGCGCGGCGATCCTCGAGTTCGCGCAGATACAGGAGGCGTTCCTCGAGCTGACGCAGCTGCGTGTCGTCCAGGTTGCCGGTCACTTCTTTGCGGTACCGGGCAATGAACGGAACGGTCGAGCCTTCGTCGAGGAGTTGCACGGCCGCCGCGACCTGGCGCGGCTGGACGGACAGTTCGGTGGCGATGCGCTGTACGATCTTGAGTGCTACGGTTTCCGTCATGTCGTGGATGATCTGCCTGCTGAAATCGCGGCGCGGGCCGGCAGGCCCGGAGCGGCAGGCTGCACGGCGGCCCGACGGGCCAGATGCCGCGGGTGGGTGAAGCGGGGCATTTTGCCATAAATGGCGGAGCGTCCAGCCGGGGGTGATAGAATTTGACACATGTCCCGCAGCTTTCCTACGACGTTGCCAACTTCCCGCATTTCTCTCGCCGCGCTCGGCGCAGCGCTCGCCGCGGCTTTGTCTGCCGGGCCTTCCGGTGCGTTCGCGCAGGCTTCTGGCGCAACCGCGCCGGCCGCCACCGCAGCCGCGCCCGTTACGACCACAGCCGCACCGGATTTCGACGCCCGTCAAAAAGTGCTCAATCAGCGCTCCGCGGAAAACGATTATCGTTATGCGGTGGCCGAGCACGATTGCTACAGCAAGTTCTTCGTCAATCACTGTCTCGGCAAGGCACGCGACCAGATGCGCGACGAGCGGGCGAGCATCCGCCAGGAGCAGCTTGCGCTGAACGACGAGCAGCGCGCGGTGCGTGCGCAGCAGCGCGACCAGCAACAGGCGCTGAAGCAGGCGCAGAATGCGGCGGAAGCGCCGCAGCGCGCGGCGAACGACGCGGCGAACGCGGCTGCGTTCCGCGACAAGCAGGAGCAGAATGCGCTGAAGCAGGCACAGCGCGGCGCGGAGGGGCCGCAGCGCGCGGCGAGCAAGCAGGCATACGACCAGAAGCAGGCCGACTTCCAGCGCAAGCTCGACCAGGCGCACCAGCAGGCGGCGCAGAAGGCGCAGGAGCGTGCGGACAACGCCGTGCGCTACGAGCAGAAGCAGAAGGAAGCCGCGCAGCACAAGGCCGATGTCGAGCGGCGTCAGCAGGAAGCGGCCGAGAAGGCCAGGCAGCAGCAACAGCAGGGGCAGTAACGTGTTGGATTGATCGGGATCAGTCTCGTGCGCGTTGGCACGCCAGCCGGCGCGCTGCTTCGATGAGGAGGCAAACATGCAAAACCGTCTCACGGAACAGCAGCAGGAATTGCACAACCGTTTGGCTGCATTGCAGGAGCAGCACCAGCAGCTCGCTCGGGAGATCGAGCTGAAGGAAGGACACTCCGACATCGACGACATCACGCTGCACCGGCTGAAGAAGGAAAAGCTGGCAGCCAAGGACAAAATCATTTTGCTGCAATCGCAGCTGGAACCGGATAAGCGCGCCTGAGCGCGGCCTGGCAAGCGCCGGCGCCGCTCGGGCGCTGGACACAGGAACGCTTGCCTTGAATTCACCGCTTGAAGCCACCCCCGATGCCCGGCGAGACGCGTCGTCCGCCGGGCGCGTTCGTGCGCCCGAAGGCACCTTCGAGCTGAGCCGCAAGCGCGTCGACGAACTCGACACGATCTTCGGCGAAGGCGGGTTGCTGGCGCGCGCGCTCGACGGCTATCGGCCGCGTACTTCGCAGATCGAGATGGCGCGTGCGGTAGCGTCCGCGATGGAAGCGTCCGCGCGCCGGATGCCCGAGCCCGAGATCTTCGAAACCCGCAAGCGGCCGGCGCGCCGCCTCGGCGACGGCGACAAGACGGCCGGGCCGGCGGCGGACGATGCCGCGGCCGCCGAGTCCGACAGCGACGCAGGCGACAACACGCTGATCGTCGAAGCCGGTACGGGTACCGGCAAGACCTATGCGTATCTCGTGCCGGCGATGCTGTGGGGCGGCAAGGTGATCGTGTCGACCGGCACGAAGCACCTGCAGGACCAGTTGTTCCAGCGTGACATCCCGACCGTGCGCAACGCGCTCGCGGTGCCGGTGACGGTCGCGATGCTCAAGGGCCGCGCAAACTACCTGTGCCACTACTACCTGCAACGCACGGCCGACAACGGCCGCCTGCCGTCGCGGCAGGACACGGCCTACCTGCAGGAAATCGTCCGCTTCGCGAAGCTCACGAAGAGCGGCGACAAGGCCGAACTCGCGAGCGTGCCGGAAACGGCACCCGTGTGGTCGATGGTCACGTCGACGCGCGACAACTGCCTCGGCCAGGAATGCCCGCACTACAAGGAATGCTTCGTGATGCAGGCGCGGCGCGAGGCCCAGCAGGCCGACGTCGTCGTCGTCAACCACCACCTGTTCTTCGCGGACATCATGCTGCGCGACACGGGGATGGCCGAACTGCTGCCGAACGCGAACACGATCATCTTCGACGAAGCGCACCAGTTGCCGGAGACGGCGACGCTGTTCTTCGGCGAAACGCTGTCGACGACGCAGATCCTCGAGCTCGCGCGCGACACGGTGGCCGAAGGCCTGAGCCATGCGCGCGACGCGGTCGAGTGGGTGAAGCTCGGCGGCGATCTCGAACGGGCAGCACGCGACTTGCGCCTCGCATTCGCGAACGACCAGATCGTCCGCATGTCGCTCGCGCAGCTCGGCGACGATCATCCGATGTTCGGCGCGCTCGACGCGCTCGAGGCGGCGCTCGATGCGCTCGCGTCGGCGCTCGCGAGCCAGGCCGAACGGGCGGAGTCGCTCGGCGCATGCCTGCGGCGCGCACGCGAATTGCAGGACCTGCTGGCCGGCTGGGTCGCGCCCGGCGCGGCGGAAGCGGCCGCGAAGGCCGATGAGGCAGCGGCCGGCGACAAGGCGGCGTCCGACGGCGATCCGAACGAGAAGGTGCGCTGGGTCGAGGTGTTCGCGCATACCGTCCAGTTGCACGAAACGCCGCTGTCGGTTGCACCGATCTTTGCGAAGCAGCGTGCGGGCGTGCCGCGTGCATGGGTGTTCACGTCGGCCACGTTGTCGGTGCGCGGCGATTTCACGCACTACGCAGCGCAGATGGGCCTCAGCTCGCGTCGTTCGATGACGCTCGCGAGCCCGTTCGACTACCAGTCGCAGGGGCTGCTGTACGTGCCGCGCAACCTGCCGCAGCCGTCTTCGCCCGCGTTTACCGATGCCGTCTTCGATGCCGCGCTGCCGGCGATCGAGGCGTCCGGCGGCGGCGTGTTCATGCTGTGCACGACGTTGCGCGCGGTCGACCGGATCGCGTCGAAGCTGCGCGACGTGATCGAGTCGCGCGGCTGGAATACGCCGCTGCTCGTGCAGGGCGATGCGAGCCGCACCGAGCTGCTCGATCGCTTCCGCGCGTACGGCAACGCGATCCTGGTCGGCAGCCAGAGTTTCTGGGAAGGCGTCGACGTGCGCGGCGACGCGCTGTCGCTTGTCGTGATCGACAAGCTGCCGTTCGCGCCGCCCGACGATCCGGTGCTGGCCGCGCGGCTCGACGCGCTGACGAAGAAGGGCTTGAGCCCGTTCGCCGTGCACCAGTTGCCGCAGGCCGTGATTACGCTGAAGCAGGGCGCGGGCCGGCTGATTCGCGCGGAGACGGATCGAGGCGTGCTGATGATCTGCGACACGCGGCTCGTCGACAAGCCTTACGGGCGCCGGATCTGGCAGAGCCTGCCGCCGTTCAAGCGGACTCGCGAGATCGCGGTCGTTCAGGACTTCTTCGACGAGCATCGCTCGGAAAAACGCATGTGACGGCACGCGCGGCGACCGCCGTGCGACCGCACCTGTGCCGCCGGAATGCGGCGCCAACAAAAAACCCGGCTCGATGGCCGGGTTTTTTGTTGGCGCAACTGGCGTTGCGTCGCGCAGTGTTTTAGAACTGCCACCACGACTTCTTCGCACCGGGGCGCGAATGGCCCGTCACGTACGGGCTGTCGGGGAACGTGCCCGCGAGCACGCGCTTCGTGTCCTCGGCAAGTTGCGGCTGGTTCAGCTTGCCGTACGACAGGATCATGATGTGCAGCGCGTCTTCGATCGCCGGCGCGCCCTTGTAGTCCTTGATCGCGAGCTGCGCGCGGTTGATGGCCGCGACATACGCGCCACGACGGTAGTAGTAGTCGGCTGCGTGCACTTCGTGCGACGCGAGCGCGTTGACGATGTAGCGCATCCGTGCGGCCGCGTCGGGCGCGTACTTGCTCTTGGGGAAGCGGTCGACGACGACCTTGAACGCATCGTACGATTCGCGCAGCGCCTGCGGATCGCGCTCGCTCATGTCCTGGCCGGAGAAGCGGCCGAACAGGCCCAGATCGTCGTTGAAGTGGATCATCCCCTTCAGGTAGTACGCGTACGGGATATCCGGATGATCGGGATGGAGCTGGATGAAGCGGTCGACGGCCTGGTCGGCGGCTGCCGCTTCGTTATCCTTCCAGTTGCAGTATGCAACGTTGATCTGCGCCTGTTGCGCGAAATGGCCGAACGGATCGCGACCTTGCAGCGATTCGAAATATTTCGCGCACTTGCCCCAGTCGCCGCCGGACAGTGCGTCCTGGGCCTCTGAGTATAATTTGTTGTTCGACCAGGTAGCCGTCTCGTCCTGCTTCTGCGGCAAGCCGTGGCAGCCGGCGATGAGGGCCGCGGCCGCTACCGCCGCAGCCCGGGCGGCGACGGTTCTGGCCGTACGTTTGGTCGAATTCATCATGCTCGCATGTCCTAGCTTCAAGTCTCGGTGACCCAGTCTAAATGACCCGTTCAAGTTCGCAGAATGCCCAGCCGGGCACACCAAATCGCGAAGATTATAGCCCAAGCGGTCGGCCCGCCGACGCTGCCTCGGGGGATTCCCTCGATGACGATCTGACCGGCGACGCATTGCAACCGTCCGTAGCGCCGTCCGCGGCGGGCGATGACGCGCCGCGCGTCGTCGAAGTGCCGCTGTCGCTCGCGGGCGAACGCCTCGACAAGGCGCTCGCCCAGCTGTTCCCCGAATTCTCCCGCAGCCGCCTGCAGAGCTGGATCGAGGCGCAGCGCGTGCTGGTCGACGGCGCGCCGGCGAAGATCCGCCAGCCGGTGCCGCTCGGCGCGAAGATCGAGCTCGTGCCCGATCTGCTTCCCGAGCAGCTCGCGTTCACGCCGGAACCCGTGCCGCTCGACGTCATCTACGAGGACGACGCGCTCGTCGTCATCAACAAGCCGGCCGGCCTCGTCGTGCACCCGGCGGCCGGCAACTGGAGCGGCACGATCCTGAACGGCCTGCTGCATCGCTACGGCGACGCGGCGGCCGGCCTGCCGCGCGCGGGGATCGTCCACCGGCTCGACAAGGAAACCTCCGGCCTGATGGTGGTGGCACGCACGCTGGCCGCGCAGACGGACCTCGTGCGCCAGCTGCAGGCTCGCACGGTGAAGCGCCGCTATTTCGCGCTCGTGTGGGGCACGATGCCCGAGGAAGGCACGATCGACGCGCTGATCGGCCGCGATCCGCGGGAGCGCACGCGCATGGCCGTCGTCACGGGCGCGTCGGGCAAGCCCGCGCGCACGCATTTCCGCACGGTTGACACATGCGTGTGGCAACGTCAGCCGGTTTCGGCGATCCAGTGCGACCTCGAAACCGGCCGCACGCATCAGATCCGCGTGCACTGCGCGCATGCCGGGCACCCGTTGCTCGGCGACCCCGTCTACGGACGCGCGCGCGGCAAGCGCTCGGTCGCGCCGCTGCCGGGCGGGTTCGCGCGACAGGCGCTGCATGCCTGGCGGCTCGGCCTCGTGCATCCGGTCACGGGCAAGGCGATGCAGTGGCGCTGCCCGTTGCCGGACGACATGAACGCCCTCGTCGCGGCGCTCGGCTTCGGGCAGGGCGACGAGGAATTCGACGACGACGGTGTCTACGACGATGACGATTTCGGTGGCGAGTATCACGACGATGAGCCGTACCTGGACGATGAGGAGTGAGTGCCGATGACGAACCTGGCGCCGTTGACGTGGCAGGACTGCGTGCAGCCCGACTGGCAGGTGTCGCCGCGCGTGCGCGCGCTGATCACGACGCGCGACGGCGGCGTGAGCGAAGGCCCGTACGGGCGCTGGCAGGACGGTGCCGCGTTGGCAGGGGGGATGAATCTCGGCCTGCATACCGGTGACGATCCCGCCCATGTCGCCGGGAATCGCGCGCGCTTGCTCGCGCTGGCCGGCCAGCCGAGCGCGGCATGGCTCGAGCAGGTACATGGCGCGCAGATCGTGCGCGCGGACGAGGTGATCGCGGCGGCGCCCGCGGCTGCGGCGCCGGTGCGGGCCGACGCGAGCGTCACGGACCGGACGGGCGCCGTCTGCGTCGTGATGGTGGCCGACTGCCTGCCCGTGCTGCTGTGCGACGCGCAGGGCCGCGCGGTCGGCGCCGCGCATGCGGGCTGGCGCGGGCTCGCGGCCGGCATCGTCGAGCAGACTGCGGCGCGCGTCGCGGCGCTCGCGGGCGGCGCGACGGACACGCTTCATGCGTACCTGGGGCCGGCGATCGGCCCGCGGGCGTTCGAGGTCGGCGCCGACGTGCGCGACGCGTTTCTCGACACGGCCCCGCAGTCGGAGCATGATGAAACCCGTCGTGCGTTCGTCGCGATCGACGGCACGCCCGGCAAGTTTCTGGCCGATCTCTATGTGCTCGCACGCCTGCGTCTCGCGCGTGCGGGTGTGGAGCACATAAGCGGCGGGACAGCCTGTACGGTCACCGAACGCGCGCGCTTCTATTCGTACCGGCGCGACCGTGTGACGGGCCGCATGGCGGCGGCGATCTGGCTGGCAGATTGACGCATGCGCATGCGCGCATGGTTTTGTTGCGTCGCGAAATCGGTTATCTCGATATTTAGACGGCAATGCGGCGTTGCATGCGCGGTCGAATGAAAAATCCCGAAGTCAAGTCGGCCAAAATGTTTTATGTTTCGCCGAAACCCTTGTCCTGTCTGTTGCACACGGATTATCTCTGCGCGGAAATGTTCAGCGGTTTGACATGGCGCTTCACATGGGGAAAACGATAATGATAAAAATACCGCACTGCGGCAGAATCTGGAGACGCCTCTCCAGAGCATGACGGCCCGGCTCGCAGCCGGCACGCCGCGCGCGAGCAGGATTTCACGATAGACGCTCACGAATCACCGGTAAGGCAGGTAATGACAGCATCGAAAAATTCGTCGACGTCCGCTCAGGCGGGCACTTCCACGGGCAGCACCGGCTTCGATCCGGTCGCCCAGCCGATGCAGCAGATGTTCGAATCGTGGTTGAACGCGTGGCGCGGTTTTGCAGATCCGGCGCGCGCCGCGACTGCGTCGGCCACCGTCAATCCGTTCGCGACATTCCAGTTCCCGACTTCGTTTCCGTTCCAGGTGCCGTCGATGCCCGATCTGGGCAGCATGGCGTCGCCGTTCGCGGGGCTGAAGCTGCCGGTTGCCGCGATTCCGCCCGAACGGCTGCAGACGCTGCAGGCCGACTACGCGCGCGATTGCATGACGCTGATGCAGCAGGCGGCCGCCGCGAAGCTCGAATCGCCCGAACTGAAGGACCGCCGCTTCAGCGGCGATGCGTGGAAGGCGTCGCCGGCGCATGCGTTCGCGGCTGCCTGGTATCTGCTCAACGCGCGCTATCTGCAGGAACTGGCCGACGCGCTTCAGACCGATCCGAAGACGCGCGAGCGTATCCGCTTCACGGTCCAGCAATGGACGGCCGCCGCCGCGCCGAGCAACTTCCTCGCACTCAATCCCGACGCGCAGAAATCGATTCTCGAGACGCAGGGCGAAAGCCTGCGGCAGGGGATGATGAACCTGCTCGGCGACCTGCGGCGCGGCAAGATTTCGCAGACCGACGAATCGCAGTTCGTGGTCGGCAAGAACCTCGGGTGTACTGAAGGCGCGGTCGTCTACGAGAACGACCTGATCCAGTTGATCCAGTACGCGCCGAAGACGGACAAGGTGTTCGAGCGGCCGCTGCTGATCGTCCCGCCGTGCATCAACAAGTTCTACATCCTCGACCTGCAGCCCGAGAATTCGCTCGTCGCGCACGCGCTGTCGAACGGCCATCAGGTGTTCCTCGTGTCGTGGCGCAATGCGGATGCATCGGTCGCGCACAAGACGTGGGACGACTACATGAACGAAGGGCTGCTCGCGGCGATCGATGCCGTGCAGCAGGTCAGCGGCCGCGAACAGATCAACACGCTCGGCTTCTGCGTCGGCGGCACGATGCTCGCGACCGCGCTGGCGGTGCTCGCCGCGCGCGGCGAACACCCGGCCGCGTCGATGACGCTGCTCACCGCGATGCTCGACTTCACCGACACGGGCATTCTCGACGTGTTCGTCGACGAGGCGCACGTGCAGATGCGCGAGCAGACCATCGGCGGCAAGAACGGCACGCAACCGGGGCTGATGCGCGGCGTCGAGTTCGCGAACACGTTCTCGTTCCTGCGACCGAACGACCTCGTGTGGAACTACGTCGTCGACAACTACCTGAAGGGCCGCACGCCCGCGCCGTTCGATCTGCTGTACTGGAACAGCGACTCGACGAGCCTGCCGGGCCCGATGTACGCGTGGTACCTGCGCAATACCTATCTCGAGAACAAGCTGCGCGAGCCGGGCGCGCTGACCGTGTGCGGCGAATCCGTCGACCTGTCGCTGATCGACGTGCCGACCTTCATCTATGGCTCGCGCGAGGATCACATCGTGCCGTGGCAGACGGCCTACGCGTCGACGTCGATCCTGTCGGGCCCGCTGAAGTTCGTGCTCGGCGCGTCGGGTCACATCGCGGGCGTGATCAATCCGCCAGCGAAGAAGAAGCGCAGCTACTGGGTCAACGACAGCGACCTGCCCGAAGCCGCGGACGACTGGTTCGCCGGTGCGGCCGAGCAGCCGGGAAGCTGGTGGACGACCTGGGTCGAGTGGCTCGATCAGTACGGCGGCCGCAAGGTGGCGCCGCCCGCCAAGCCGGGCTCCGCGCAGTTCCCGGTGATCGAGCCGGCGCCGGGGCGCTACGTATTGCAGCGCGATTGACGAAAACCGGACAGCGGCGCACGCTGTCCGATGCACCGCAGTTTTTTTAACAGGGCCGGTAACGATGCGCCGTGTCGTGCGGGTCTGGAGGAAAGGGAAATGACGGACGTAGTGATCGTATCGGCCGCGCGGACCGCGGTCGGCAAATTCGGCGGCTCGCTTGCGAAGATTGCGGCGCCTGAGCTGGGCGCGACGGTGATCCGCGCGGTGCTGGAGCGTGCGGGCGTGAAGCCCGAGCAGGTCAGCGAAGTGATCATGGGCCAAGTGCTGACGGCCGGCTCGGGGCAGAACCCGGCGCGGCAGTCGCTGATCAAGGCCGGGCTGCCGACGGCAGTGCCGGGGATGACGATCAACAAGGTGTGCGGCTCGGGCCTGAAGGCCGTGATGCTGGCGGCGAACGCGATCGTCGCGGGCGACGCGGAGATCGTGATCGCGGGCGGCCAGGAGAACATGAGCGCGTCGCCGCACGTGCTGCCGGGCTCGCGCGACGGGTTCCGGATGGGCGACGCGAAGCTGGTCGACACGATGATCGTCGACGGGCTGTGGGACGTGTACAACCAGTACCACATGGGCATCACGGCGGAGAACGTCGCGAAGGAATACGGCATTACGCGCGACGAGCAGGACGCGTTCGCGGCGCTGTCGCAGAACAAGGCTGAAGCGGCGCAGAAGGCCGGGCGCTTCAACGACGAGATCGTTCCGGTGTCGATTCCGCAACGCAAGGGCGAGCCGCTGCAGTTCGCGACCGACGAGTTCGTGCGTCACGGCGTGACGGCGGAATCGCTGGCGGGGCTGAAGCCGGCGTTCTCGAAGGACGGTACGGTGACGGCGGCGAACGCGTCGGGCCTGAACGACGGCGCGGCGGCGGTGCTGGTGATGTCGGCGCAGAAGGCTGCAGCGCTGGGCCTGACGCCGCTGGCGCGGATCAAGGCGTATGCGAACGCGGGCGTGGATCCGAGCGTGATGGGGATGGGCCCGGTGCCGGCGTCGCGGCGGTGCCTGGAGCGGGCGGGCTGGACGCCGGGCGACCTGGACCTGATGGAGGTCAACGAGGCGTTCGCGGCGCAGGCGCTGGCGGTGCACAAGCAGATGGGCTGGGACACGTCGAAGGTGAACGTGAACGGCGGGGCGATCGCGATCGGTCACCCGATCGGCGCGTCGGGCTGCCGGATCCTGGTGACGCTGCTGCACGAGATGGCCAAGCGCGATGCGAAGCGCGGGCTGGCGTCGCTGTGTATCGGCGGCGGGATGGGCGTCGCGCTCGCGGTCGAGCGTCCGTAACCGGTCATCCGTAACCGGCGAACCGAATCCGGGCGCCGGCCGATTGCGGCTTCGGCCGGCGCCACGTGAAGTCAGAGGGGGCCTCGGCAGCTCTCGAAACCAAAAAATGGAGTGAGATTTATGTCTCAGCGAATTGCGTACGTAACGGGCGGGATGGGCGGCATCGGCACCAGCATTTGCCAGCGTCTGTCGAAGGACGGCTTCAAGGTCGTCGCGGGCTGCGGCCCGAACTCGCCGCGCCGTGTGAAATGGCTCGAGGACCAGAAGGCGCTCGGGTACGATTTCATCGCTTCGGAAGGCAACGTCGGCGACTGGGACTCGACCAAGGAAGCATTCGACAAGGTCAAGGCCGAAGTCGGCGAGATCGACGTGCTGGTCAACAACGCGGGCATCACGCGCGACGTCGTGTTCCGCAAGATGACGCATGAAGACTGGACCGCCGTGATCGACACCAACCTGACGAGCCTGTTCAACGTGACGAAGCAGGTGATCGACGGGATGGTCGAGCGTGGCTGGGGCCGGATCATCAACATTTCGTCGGTGAACGGCCAGAAGGGGCAATTCGGCCAGACCAACTATTCGACCGCGAAGGCCGGCATTCACGGCTTCACGATGTCGCTCGCGCAGGAAGTCGCGACGAAGGGCGTGACGGTCAACACCGTGTCGCCGGGCTACATCGGCACCGACATGGTGAAGGCGATCCGTCCTGACGTGCTGGAGAAGATCGTCGCGACGATCCCGGTGCGGCGTCTCGGTGCGCCGGAGGAAATCGGTTCGATCGTCGCGTGGCTCGCGTCGAACGATTCCGGCTTCGCGACGGGCGCCGACTTCTCGCTGAACGGCGGCCTGCACATGGGCTGAACGCCCGGGCTGCGCGGGCCGGGTGGCCGCGCAGCCGGGTGTGTTCCGAAGGCCCCCGCCTCCCGGATTCGGGCGGCGGGGATTCGTCACTTGCGCTACGCTGCACTGAAAGGCGTTACATGACTACTACAAAGAAGACGGCCGAACGGCTCATCAAGAAATACCCGAACCGCCGGCTCTACGATACCGAGACAAGCACGTACATTACGCTCACCGACGTGAAGCAGCTCGTACTGGAGCAGGAGGACTTCAAGGTCGTCGATGCGAAATCCAACGAAGACCTGACGCGCAGCATCCTCCTGCAGATCATCCTCGAAGAGGAAAGCGGCGGCGTGCCGATGTTCTCGTCGTCGATGCTGTCGCAGATCATCCGTTTCTACGGTCACGCGATGCAGGGCATGATGGGCACGTACCTGGAAAAGAACATCCAGGCGTTCATCGACATCCAGAACAAGCTCGCGGATCAGTCGAAGAACATGTACGACACCAATGCGATGAATCCGGAAGTCTGGTCGCAGTTCATGAACATGCAGGCGCCGATGATGCAAGGGATGATGACGAGCTACATCGAGCAGTCGAAGAACATGTTCGTGCAGATGCAGGAACAGATGCAGAACCAGGCGAAGTCGATGTTCAGCACGTTTCCTTTCAAGCAGCCGGGTCCCACGGAGCCGGAGAAGAAGTAGCGATTTTGCGGCAGGCCGGCCGCGGCGGCGCGAGCCGTCGAAGGGCCGACGCCGTGAAGCGTGGTGCGCTGCGGCCGATCGTGTGCTCGGGCACGACGATGCGCGGCTGCCGCCTGCCGGAAGGTGCCGCCGACGGTCGTTCGTGATCGTCGGCACCGCATGCCCGTGCCCGGGATGCCGGGTCTTGGGTGAGGCCGTTTCCGAAATGCTGGCTTCGTGCAGGCGGAAGGCTCCGTCAGGACGGCCGGACAGATACCTGGCTCGGTGTGTTCGCCCGCCTTCGCTCACAGCTCCGAACTGAAATCCTGGTGATCGTCCGGCGGGGGAAGGTCGAGAACGAGCTTGACCGCGCTGTAGTTGGCCTTCAGCGAAAACACGCGGCCGATCACGAGAAACGTCTGCTGCGCATTCTCGATCTCGACGAAGTCGCCGGGTTGCGGCACGTGGGCACCCTGGTCGTAGGAAAAGCTCGTGCTGGTTTGCTCATCGATGGCTTCTGCCGCGTGCTGGGTGAATTCGATCGTGATGTGGGTGGTCATGCGAGCCCCGTTGGGTGGATGGAAGAGAGTGAAGGCTTCGATTTTCGCATAGCGGCGGTGCACTTCCGCGGCGCTGCGCACGGCGCTCGATGCTACGTGGCGTCGGGTTCATCGTGGAATGAGACAGGTTCGAATTTTTCGCCGCAAAAGGAAGAGAGCACGGACGCGAGGGGCCGGTGTCGTAGCAGCCGGGGCAGGAACTGGCGCAGGCGATCCAGGGGGGCGTCGTACTCTGCGGCAGTCGCTCGCCCCGAAGTGAAAGGGTCGCATCAAACTCCGATTCATGACCCGCGGCCCGTCTTGCGGCGTATTCGAACTGGCGGTTCATGGCGCCGCCAGCCGTTCATTTTGGCTCGCCGCCCCTAAATCGCTGTAAACTCACGCTTTTGCGGCCACGCCCCCACATTCCAGATGTCCCAATCCCCCAAAGTAGGCTTCGTTTCGCTCGGGTGCCCGAAGGCGCTCGTCGATTCCGAACAAATCATCACCCAGTTGCGCGCCGAAGGTTATGAAATCTCCGGCACCTACGACGGCGCCGACCTCGTCGTCGTGAACACCTGCGGCTTCATCGACGAAGCCGTGCAGGAAAGCCTCGACGCGATCGGCGAAGCGCTGACCGAGAACGGCAAGGTGATCGTCACCGGCTGCCTCGGCGCGAAGTCGAGCGCCAGCGGCTCGAACCTGATCGAGGAAGTCCATCCGAAGGTGCTCGCCGTCACCGGCCCGCATGCGGTGGGCGAAGTGATGCAGGCCGTGCATTCGCACCTGCCGAAGCCGCACGACCCGTTCGTCGACCTCGTGCCCGCGGCCGGCATCAAGCTCACGCCGCGCCACTACGCATACCTGAAGATCTCCGAAGGCTGCAACCACCGCTGCACGTTCTGCATCATCCCGTCGATGCGCGGCGATCTCGTGTCGCGTCCGGTCGCCGAAGTGATGCTCGAGGCCGAGAACCTGTTCAAGTCGGGCGTGAAGGAACTGCTCGTGATCTCGCAGGACACGAGCGCTTACGGCGTCGACGTGAAGTACCGCACGGGCTTCTGGAACGGCAAGCCGATCAAGACGCGCATGACCGACCTGGTCGCCGCGCTCGGCGAACTCGCCGCGCAGTACGGCGCATGGGTGCGCCTGCACTACGTGTATCCGTATCCGAGCGTCGACGAAGTGATTCCGCTGATGGCGGAAGGTCCGTTCAAGGGCCACGTGCTGCCGTATCTCGACGTGCCGTTCCAGCACGCGCACCCCGAAGTGCTGAAGCGCATGAAGCGTCCGGCGAACGCCGAGAAGGTGCTCGAGCGCGTGCAGAAGTGGCGCGAGATCTGCCCGGACCTGACGATCCGCAGCACGTTCATCGCGGGCTTCCCCGGCGAGACGGAAGAGCAGTTCGAAACGCTGCTCGACTTCATCCGCGAGGCGGAGCTCGATCGAGTCGGCTGTTTCGCGTACTCGCCGGTCGAAGGCGCGACCGCGAACGAACTCGACGGCGCGCTGCCCGACGACGTTCGTGAGGAGCGCCGCGCGCGCTTCATGGAAGTCGCCGAGGAAGTGTCGGCGAACCGCATCCAGCGCAAGGTCGGCAAGACCCTCAAGGTGCTGATCGACGAAGTCGGCGAAGAAGGCGGGATCGGCCGCACGGCAGCCGATGCGCCGGAGATCGACGGCGTCGTTTATGTCGAGCCGGCGACGAAGGCATCGAAGCGCTACAAGGTCGGCGATTTCGTGTCCGTGAAGATCACGGGCGCCGACGGCCACGATCTGTGGGGCGAGGTGTAAGCGATGACCGCCGCATTTCCGGAGATCCTCGCGCTCGGCGAGGCGATGATCGAATTCAACCAGTCGCAGCCGGGCCGTCCGGAATTCCTGCAGGGCTTCGGCGGCGACACGTCGAACTTCTGCATCGCGGCGGCGCGCCAGGGCGCGTCGACGGGCTTCGTGTCGGCGATCGGCGACGATCCGTTCGGCCGCCTGCTGGCCGACATGTGGCGCGCCGAGCACGTCGACACGACGTACGTGCGGTTCGATCGCACGGCGCCGACCGGCGTGTATTTCGTCACGCACGGCGTCGACGGCCACCAGTTCGACTATCTGCGCGCGGGCTCCGCGGCGAGCCGCTACGCGGCGGGCGACCTGCCGCTCGACGCGCTGGCGGCGGCGAAGGCCGTGCACCTGTCGGGCATCAGCCTCGCGATCAGCACGGCCGCGTGCGACGCCGCGTTCGCGGCGATCGACCATGCGCGCCGCAACGGTGTGAAGGTCAGCTTCGACACGAACCTGCGCCTGAAGCTGTGGCCGCTGCCGCGCGCCCGTGCGGTAATGCGCGAGGCGCTGCGCCAGACGGACATCTGCCTGCCGAGCTGGGACGACGTCACGGCGCTCACGGGCGCGAACGACCGCGACGCGATCGTCGACGCGATGCTCGAGCACGGGCCGCAAGTCGTTGCGCTGAAGCTCGGCAAGGACGGCGCGTATGTCGCGACGCCGAACGAGCGGCGCGTCGTGCCGGGCTTCGCGGTCGAGGCCGTCGATGCGACGGGCGCGGGCGACTGCTTCGGCGGCGCCTTCGTCGCGCGGATCGTCGCGGGCGACGATCCGTTCGCGGCCGCACGCTATGCGAACGCCGCGGCGGCGCTGTCGACGACGGGCTACGGCGCGGTCGCGCCGATTCCGCACCGCGATGCGGTGGAGCGCCTGATGCAAGGCTGACGCGGCACGCGCACGCCGGCCACGGCCCCGCACGATCGATTCATTCGAAGAAGGATGAGGAGGCAACATGCAACGTGAAGTGGTGGTGGTGAGCGGCGTGCGTACCGCGATCGGCGATTTCGGCGGCAGCCTGAAGGACATCGCGCCGACCGAGCTCGGTGCACAAGTCGTACGCGAAGTGTTGCTGCGTGCGCAGGTGTCGGGCGACGAGGTCGGCCATGTGGTGTTCGGCAACGTGGTGCATACGGAGCCGAAGGACATGTATCTCGCACGCGTCGCCGCGATCAACGGCGGCGTCGCGCAGCATGCGCCGGCGCTCACGGTCAACCGACTGTGCGGCTCAGGGCTGCAGGCGATCGTGTCGGCCGCGCAGGGCGTGCTGCTCGGCGATGCGGACATCGCGATCGCGGGTGGCGCGGAGAGCATGAGCCGCGCGCCGTATGCGATCCCGGCCGCGCGCTTCGGGCAGCGCATGGGCGACATGCGCGCGGTCGACATGATGGTCGGCGCGCTGAACGATCCGTTCCAGACGATCCACATGGGCGTGACGGCCGAGAACGTCGCCGCGAAGTACGGTATTTCGCGCGACGCGCAGGACGCGCTCGCGCTCGAATCGCACCGTCGCGCGTCGCTCGCGGCGAAGGCCGGCTACTTCAAGGCCCAGATCCTGCCGATCGAGCTGATCGGCTCGAAGAAGGGCACGCCGGTCGTGTTCGATCGCGACGAGCACGTGCGCCACGACGCGAGCCTGGACGACTTCTCGAAGCTGCGACCCGTGTTCGTGAAGGAGAACGGCACGGTGACGGCCGGCAACGCGTCGGGCATCAACGACGCAGCGGCGGCGGTGCTGCTGATGGAGCGCAGCGTTGCCGAGAAGCGCGGCGCCAAGCCGCTCGCCCGCCTCGTTGCATATGCGCATGCGGGTGTCGATCCGGCCTACATGGGGATCGGTCCCGTGCCGGCCACGCAAAAGGTGCTCGAGCGCGCGGGGCTGACGGTTGCCGATCTCGACGTGATCGAGGCGAACGAGGCATTCGCCGCGCAGGCATGCGCGGTGACGAAAGAGCTGGGTCTCGACCCGGCAAAGGTGAATCCGAACGGGTCCGGCATTTCGCTCGGTCACCCGATCGGGGCGACGGGCGCGCTGATCACCGTCAAGGCGCTGTACGAGTTGCAGCGCATCGGCGGCCGATACGCGCTCGTGACGATGTGCATCGGCGGCGGGCAGGGCATCGCCGCGATTTTCGAGCGAATCTGAAGCAAGGAGCAACGCAAGGTGGGTCGATATTCGGAATGGCAACGGGCGCTTGTCGTCGCATGCGCGCTGGCGGCGGGCATCGCGCTGCCGGGCACGGTCGCGGCGCAAGCCGTCGCGCCGGGCGCGCAACAGGATGAGGCGGCACCCGCGCGGCCGCTGCGGCCGAATCCCGAATTCGCGCGGCTGCCGCGCTACGAAGGCACGCTCGGCGACCGGCCGATCGTCGTGCATCTCGGCCCGAAGACGGACGAGGAAGGCGTGCACGGCGAATACCAGTTCGCCGATACGGGCGAGGTCGTCCTGCTCGCGGGCGATCGCGATGGCGATACGCTCGAGATCGAGGAATCGAACGACGGCACGAACATCTCCGGCGTATGGATCGGCCGCTTCGACGCGACGGGCGACCTGAAGGCCGACCGGATGAACTCGGACGAGTCGGACCCGCAGCCCGTCGTGCTGCGCCTGGCGCCGGGCAAGCGCGCGGCGCTGCAGGTGCGCGACGGCCGCGTGCAGGAAATCGAGACGGTGGGCTCGGTCGTCAATCTGCGCACCGACGACTGAGCCGCGCTGGCTCGGCGTGTGCGGCGCGTATTGTACCGGGCCAAATGCCCCGATTTTGGCTAATCTAGCGACATATTCCGCAACCGAACGGCCTTGTGCCCGGCTTCCTGTCATGACTGCATCCACTCCCAAGCGCGCGCTGCAAACCCGCATCGTTCAACCCGACGACGTCATTCCGGACGGCTTCCGTTCGTTCGTGCCGCCGGTCGCGCGTGCGTCGACGGTCGTGTTCCCCGATCTCGCGACGATGCGCTCGCTCGTCTGGCACAACGACAACCAGTGGCGCTACGGGCTGCATGCGACGCCGACGTCGCTCGCGCTCGCGCAGCGGCTCGCCGAGATCGAGGGCGGCACGCACGCGCTGCTGCAGCCGTCGGGCCTCGCGGCGATCATGAACGTCTACTTCGGGATCGTGAAGGCCGGCGACGACGTGCTGATTCCGCACAACGTGTACGGACCGAACGCCGATTTCGGCAACTGGCTCGCGAAGGATTTCGGGATCGCCGTGCGCTTCTACGATCCGCTCGTCGGCGCCGGCATTGCCGATCTGATCCAGCCGAACACGCGGCTGATCTGGATCGAGGCACCCGGCTCGGTGACGATGGAGGTGCCCGACGTGCAGGCGATCACGGCGGCTGCGAAGGCGCGTGGCATCGTCACCGCGATCGACAACACCTATTCGGCCGGGCTCGCATTCAAGCCGTTCGAGCACGGCGTCGACATCTCGGTGCAGGCGTTGACCAAGTACCAGTCGGGCGGCAGCGATGTGCTGATGGGCGCGACGATCACCGCGGACGCGGAGCTGCACGCGAAGCTGAAGCTCGCGCGGATGCGTTGCGGGATCGGTGTGTCGGTCGACGATTGTTCGCTCGTGCTGCGCAGCCTGCCGAGCATGCAGGTGCGTTTCGACGCGCACAGCAGGAGCGCGCTCGCGCTCGCGCAATGGCTGAAGGCTCGGCCGGAGATCGCTTCGGTGCTGCATCCGCAGATCGCCGACTGCCCCGGACATGCGTCGTTCACGCGCGATTTCACGGGCGCGGGCGGGCTGTTCTCGGTGGTGTTCGACGCGCGCTACAGCGCGGAGCAGATCGACCGCTTCGTCGAGTCGCTCGAACTGTTCGCGATCGGCTGGAGCTGGGGCGGCGCGTGCAGCCTCGCGATGCCTTATGACGTCGCGTCGATGCGTCCGGACTGGCCGCATCGCGGCACGCTGGTGCGTTTCTATGTCGGTCTCGAGGACGAAGCCGACCTGCGCGCGGATATCGAGCGCGCGATGCAGGCCGCACTCGGCTGATCGCAGGCCGATAACGTCCCGCGGGGAAAAACGAAACGCCGGCGCGATGCAACATCGCGCCGGCGTTTTTCATTCGGGGTCGTGCGGGATCAGAACAGCCGCAGCAGCCCGTCGAGGCCGACGTGATCGAACGCGACCGTCGCCGCGTCGCGCACGACGGGCTTCGCGTGGAACGCGACCGACAGCCCGGCTTCGGCCATCATCTTCAGGTCGTTCGACCCGTCGCCCATCGCGATCGCGCGGTTCGGCTCGAGGCCGAGCGATGCGCACGTGTCGCGCAGCAGGCGCGCCTTCACGTCGGCGTTGACGATCTCGCCGAGCACCTTGCCGGTCAGCTTGCCGTCGACGATCTCGAGCGTGTTCGCATGCGCGTAGTCGAGGCCGAGGCGTGCCTTCAGCCGCTCGGTGAAGAACGTGAAGCCGCCCGACACGAGCAGCGTCTTCATGCCGGCGGCCTTCACGCCGGCAAGCATCGTCTCGGCGCCCGGCGACAGTTGCAGCCGTTCCTCGTACACGCGCGCGAGCGCCTGCGCATCGAGCCCGGCCAGCAGCGCGACGCGGCGCGTGAGGCTTTCGTTGAAGTCGCGGATTTCGCCGCGCATCGATGCTTCGGTGATCTCGGCGACCTGCGTCTTGAGCCCGCAGAAATCGGCGATCTCGTCGATGCACTCGATCGTGATCAGCGTCGAATCCATGTCCATCACGGCGAGCCCGAAATCGCCGAGCGTGCGGCCGGCCTCGACGAACGCGAAGTCGAGTGCGTGCGTGCCGCAGTACGCGTCGATGTCGAGACGTTGCGCCGGGTTCGCGTTTTCGATGCGCAGCGCGTGATCGTCGGTCTGCACGATGCGGGTGCCGCGCGACAGCGCGAGCAGCGGTTTGTGATGGGCGTCCGACAGCGGCGCAAGACTCTGGATGACGAGGTTGTGGGTCATGGCGGGATGATTGGGAGGCGAATGAAATGCGTGCGCGGCCAACGGGCGGCCGCTTGCGGGCGCGGGCCCCGTTCGGCTGCGGGCCATTGCGTCGCGAACGCGCCATTGTAGCCGGTTGGCCGGGCCGGGCGGTCGCGGCGGGTACGAATCCTGAGGCCCGACTCGAACCGGCACGCCCACAGAGCGAGCCGAACGCCGGCACCTATCGCCCGTCCGCGCGGTCCCAGTACGGCGGATCGCCGAAATGTTCGGCCAGGAACGCGATGAACGCGAGCGTCTTCAGCGGCACGTGCGCGCGGCTCGGATAGACGGCCCAGATCGCGACATCGTCGGCGAACGGATAGTCGTCGAGCACCGTGACGAGCGCACCGCTCGCGAGCAGCGGGCCGACGTCCCAGGTCGACTTGATCGCGATCCCGAAGCCGTCGACCAGCGCTTCGCGGATCGCCTCGCCATTGCTCGCGACGAGCCGGCCGGCGACCCGCACGGTCAGCGGGCCTTGCGGCGTCGCGAACGACCAGTCGCGCTGGTCGCCGAGGATCACGCACTCGTGCTGCGCGAGGTCGGCCGGATGGCGGGGCGTGCCGCGTTCGGCGAGATACGCGGGCGAACAGCACAGCACGCGGCGGTTCACCGCGAGCTTGCGCGCGACGAGCGTCGAATCCTTCAGCGCGCCGAGGCGGATCGCGACGTCGTAGCCGTCGTCGACGAGATCGACGATCTCGTCGGACAGCCGCAGGTCGAGCGACACCGACGGATAGCGGCGCAGGAACGCGGGAATCACCGGCGCGACATGCTGGCGGCCGAACGACGACGACATCGACACTTTCAGCCGCCCGTACGGCTCGCTGCGGCCGCGGCCGACCGACGCGCGCGCGGCGTCGGCGGCCGACAGCAGCGCGTCGGCGCGCGCCATGAAGACCTCGCCGTCCTGCGTGAGGCTGATGCGGCGCGTGGTGCGGTGCAGCAGCCGCGCGCCGAGCTGGCGCTCGAGTTGCGCGATGCGCGCGCTCGCGACCGCGGCCGACACGCCGAACTCTCGCCCGGCCGCGGTGACGTTCGCGAGCAGCGCCGCGCGCACGAACAGCGCGACGTCGAGCAGGTCGAGCGGCTTGTCGGGTGCCGCAATCGGATCGGATGCCATTATTCTGAAATTCCTGAAAATGTTTCAGGAAATATATCGGTTTTCTCGAATGATCGGGTTGCCTACGATGACGTTCATCGGGCTGCGCCGCGGCCCGGCCCTTTTCCTGAAAGGAGTTTCGTGATGAAAGCCGTTGGACTGACCCGCTATCTGCCGATCGACGACCCGCAGGCCTTGCTCGACGTGGAGCTGCCGCAGCCCGTGCCGGGCCCGCGCGACCTGCTCGTGAAGGTCGAGGCGATTTCCGTGAACCCGGTGGACACCAAGGTGCGCGCGCCGAAGCCGCAGGTCGAGGACACGCCGCGCGTGCTCGGCTGGGATGCCGCCGGCACGGTCGTCGCAGTCGGCGCGGACGTCACGCTGTTCCGGCCCGGCGACGAAGTGTTCTACGCGGGCAGCATCACGCGGCCCGGCGCGAACAGCGAATTCCATGCGGTCGACGAGCGGATCGCCGCGCTGAAGCCGGGCACGCTCGACTTCGCCGCCGCGGCCGCGCTGCCGCTCACCGCGCTGACCGCGTGGGAAGCGTTGTTCGACCGGCTGCGCGTGTCGCCGCAGGGCGCGGACGCCGGCAAGTCGGTGCTGATCATCGGCGGCGCGGGCGGCGTGGGCTCGATCGCGATCCAGCTCGCGAAGGTGCTCGGCAAGCTGCACGTGATCGCGACCGCGTCGCGGCCGGCGTCGGCCGAATGGGTGCGCTCGCTCGGCGCGGATGCGGTGGTCGACCATTTCGGCGACCTGCCTGCGCAGTTGCGCGAGGCCGGGCATCCGAACGTCGACTACGTGCTGATCTTCAACGACACGGATCGCCATTTCCCCGCCGCGGCGGAAGTAATCCGGCCGCAGGGCGGCATTTGCACGATCGTCGAGAACGAGAAGCCGGTGCCGGTCGAACTGCTGAAGGCGAAGAGCGCCGCGTTCCACTGGGAGTTCATGTTCACGCGCGCGATGTTCGAGACGCCGGACATGATCGAGCAGCACCGGATCCTCGGCGAAGTCGCGCGGCTCGTCGACGGCGGCACGCTGCGCACGACGCTCGGCGAACAGCTCGGCGCGATCAATGCCGCGAACGTGCGCCGCGCGCACCAGTTGCTCGAAGCCGGGCGCACGATCGGCAAGCTCGTGCTGAGTGGCTTCTGAGCGCCTGCAAACCCGTCGCGTCGTGCGAAGCCCTTCGAGGAGGCATCCCCCAACGGGACTTCCTTCGGGTTGGAAAACCTGCGGCGGCCCGGCGCTTTCTCGAGAGCCGGCATTGCGCGTAGGGTTGCAACGCCGCGAACGCAAGCGGGGTAACACCCGATGCGTTTGCGGCGCATTGCATGCCGCTTGGCGGTAGACTGGCAACGCATCATGCATCGAAAACCGCGCGGCACGCGCGTGCCGCCGCATTACAAGGAGGTCAGCATGAGCCAACGCAGCTTGTCAGTCGCCGCATCGTGGTCGGCCGTGTTCGCGGTGGCGTGCGTCAGCGCGAGCGTATTCGCGGCGCCGCCGGTCAAGGGCAGCCTGAAGGGCGGCGGTACGGGGCAGTTCGAATACACCGTCAAGGTCGACTCGAAGACCTTCGGCAATATGCAGGAGACCCGCAAGATCCGCTCGGGCGAGACGGACGACTTCAACTGGAAGTCGGTGCCGCCGAGCGGCGCGGTCGCGTTGCCGGACGGCTGCCCGAACGCGGACAACCTGCCGCGCGACGCGAACGGCGCGATGGTGCGCCAGACCCAGGTGCGGCTCGCGCCGTCGATCGACGCGAAGGGGATCGCGAACGTGCAGATGAGCTTCCAGGCGGCCGCGCCGAAGGGCACGCGCGCCGTGACGGCCGGCGGCAAGTCGCTGCAGTGCCCGGACGTCGTGTCGGTGAGCCAGGTGAAGTGGGTGTCGATTCCGACCAACGGCGGTTCGAAGTCCGTGACGATGAGCGACGGCACGAAGGTGACGGTGTCGATCAAGCGTTGAGCAGCGTGCGGGCCGGCGTTTCGTCCGGTGCGCGCGCAACGGATTCGACTGGCGCGACGAGCAGGGCGGCACGTGAGCGTTTCGTGCCGCAGTCACGATGCTTTCCCGCGACCAGCTTCGCGCTGCAGTGCCGCGGCAACGGCATGGCAGCCGTTCGCCGCGCGTCGGTGCAGCGTGGCGACCTGCGTGACGTCATGCGGATGTCACGTTATGCTCTGCCGCATCATCACCTTCCTGTCACGATATCCCGATGAAATTCCGAATGTGCATGCTGTTGTCGGCCGCTGCGTTCGTCTCCGCGCACGCGCAGGCGGCCGACGATTGCAGTTTCGTGAAGAAGGTCGAGCTGCCGTCGCGGCAGCAGGTGGCGGTCGTGTCGAGCGGCGCACTCGAACCGTGCTCGACCGGCAGCTACGCGGTGCGCGTGTATTCGACCGCGCATGCCGCACCCGGCTTCGATACCGACGACTACGTGACGGGGGCGTTGCATGCGCGCGATGGCACGGTTACCGATGCATACGCGGCCGACCTCGGCACACGCGCGCCGCAGGCGCTCGTCGTGACGACGCGCTCGGCCGGCAGCGGCGGTTATGTCGGCGCGCAGGCCTATGTGACGACACCGCGTGCGGTGCGGCTCGTCGCGTCGGTCGACGGGCTCGCGCCCGACGCGGACATCGCGGCCGCGTTGCGGCAGGCGATCGGCAAGCGCCGCGGCGTGCGCTGACGCGCTGACCGCGCACCACGCGAACGCAGTGCGCGGCGCCGCCGCGTGTCAGTGCGCGCGCTCCTCGAGCCGCGACGCGAGAAAGCGGTGATCGGCCGAGAACAGCCGGCGATAGGTCATCAGCACCGCGCCGACGGTGCCGAGCGCGGACGCCGCGGCGATCAGGAACATGATCACGATCTGGTAGCGCACGGCCTGCAGCGGCGACTGGCCGGCCAGCACCTGGCCCGTCATCATTCCCGGCAGGCTCACGACGCCGACGACGGCCATCTGGTTCAGCGTCGGCAGCATGCCCGCGCGGACGGCCTGGCGCGCGGCGTCCTGCGCGGCTTCCCAGCGCGTCGCGCCCAGCGCGAGCGCAGTCTCGACGCGGTCGCGGCGTGCGGTGAGTTCTTCCATCATCCGCTCGACGCCGAGCGACACGCCCGTCAGCGTATTGCCGAGAATCATCCCGAGGATCGGAATCGCGTATTGCGGTGCGTACCACGGACGGATGCGGATCACGACGAACAGGCCGACCGCCGCGACGAACCAACTGCTGAACCAGATCGACGCGATGCTGTCGATGCGCTGGCCGCGGTACGTGCGCTTGCCGCGTCCGGCGCCGGCGAAACCGGCGATCAGCGTCATCAGCGCGGTGAGCGGCAGCACGACATACCAGTGCGGATGGCCGAACACCCAGCCGAGCACGTATCCGATCGCGAGCAACTGCACGACGGTGCGCACGGCCGCTAGCGCGAGCTTGCGGCCGAGGCCGAGCGACAGCGCCGCCGAGATCGCGCCGTTGATTGCGACGAGCGCGGCGGCGATGCCGACGTCTACGAGGCTCAAGTCCTGCAGTGCCGGGCTCATCGCGCGGCCTCCATCTGGTTTGCTGCGTGCAGCACGCCGGCCTGCATCACGAGCCGCGTCGTGCCGATCCGCGCGGCCTGGGCCGGATCGTGCGAGATCCACATGTACGCGCGAGCGTCGGGCGCTGCGTCGAACCACGCACCGACGAGTGCTTCGATCGCGCGCGCCGATTCGGGATCGAGCGCGGAGGTCGGCTCGTCGAGCAGCAGGACGTCGGGGTCGAGCTGCAGCACGCGCAGCAGCGCGGCGATCTGCGCTTCGCCACCCGACAGGTCGCTCGCGCGCTTGTCGAGAAAGTCGGGGCCGCGGCCGGCACGTGCGGCGAGCGCTTCGGCGCGCGCGCGATCGAACGCGACGTCGCGATAGATCGCAAGCGAATACGGATAGCGCAATTGCGATTCGACGGTGCCGTCCATTTGCGCGGGGCGCTGGCGCACATATGCGATGCTGCGCCGGTAGCGCGGGATCGCGCTGCGCCGGATCCGGCGGCCGCGCCACAGGATGTGGCCGCCGTCGAGCGGATCGAGCAGCGCGAGCGCGCGCAGCAGCACGCTCTTGCCCGACCCGGACGGTCCCGTGATAGCAATGCGCGATCCCGCGGCGAGACTGAAATCGGTCGGGGCGAGCAGGGCCTTGCCGCTGCTGGCGTCGCGCCGCGTGATGCGCTGCGCGTCGATGAGGCCGGTGGGGGCTGTCATGTCACAAATGAAAAAAAGCGTTAATGGTGCCGAAAGGTCGCCGTGCCGTGCGTCATAATACCGATTGAAAAGCCGCGAGTGTCGTGCGCCGTTCGTCCACGCAAGCGGCGCGGCATGGTGCGGCAACATTTCAGAACAACAACGGAACCGCCATGACGCTAACCCGAGCCATCGGCAAATCGGCTGCATGGATCGTCGGTATCGTCGCGGTGCTCATCGCGGCGGCCGGCGTCTTTCTCTTCATATTCGACTGGAACCGCGCGAAACCGTGGGTCAACGAACAGGTGAGTGCCGCGCTCGGCCGCCCGTTCGCGATCAACGGCGACCTGAAGGTCGGCTGGCGTCGCCCCGACGGCGAGACCGGCTGGCGCGCCTGGGTGCCATGGCCGAGCTTTTCGGCCACGCAGCTCGAGATCGGCAACCCCGACTGGGCGAAGGCGCCCAAGTTCGTCACGCTCGATGCCGCGCGCTTCGATCTCGCGATCCTGCCGTTGCTCGCGCACGAAATCGTCATTCCGTCGATCGACGTCGTGAATCCCGCCGTCGACCTCGAGCGGCTCGCCGACGGCCGCAACACGTGGACCTTCCAGTTCAAGCAATCGGCGCAGCCGTCGCCGTGGAAGGTACGGCTCGACAGCTTTGGTTTCGCGAAGGGCACCGTCACGTATCGAGACGCGATCACGAAGGCCGATCTGACCGTCGCGATCGATACGCTCGGGCAGCCGATTCCGCTCGGTGACGTGCTGAAGGAGCAGGAACAGACGTCGCGTGCAGCGTCCGCGCAGCGTGTCGGCAAGCACGGCGCCGCGCAACTGAGCGCGAAGGCAAACGCGGAAGCCGCGTCCAGCACTTCGGCGGCGCAGGCTGCGGGGGCGTCGTCATCCATGGCGGTTGCGCCTGCATCGGCGGCTGCGGCGTCCGCGGCGTCCGGCGCAAGCGGCACCGCGGCGCCGGCGAAGCCGTCCGGCCCGACCTATGCGTTCGGGCTGAAGGTCGACGGCCGCTACAAGAACGTGCCGATCAGCGGTACCGGCAAGCTCGGCGGCGTGCTCGCGGTCGAGGACACGTCGCGGCCGTTCCCGCTGCAGGCCGACGTGAAGGCCGGCGACACGCGGCTCGCGATCGTCGGCACGCTGACCGACCCGCGGCATCTCGCGGCGCTCGACCTGCGCCTGTGGCTGCAGGGCACGTCGATGTCGCACCTCTATCAGCTCACCGGCATCACGCTGCCCGACACGCCGCCTTATGCGACCGAAGGGCGTCTGGTCGGCAACTTCAAGCCGAAAGCGAGCACGTTCCGCTACGAAAACTTCAACGGCCGCGTCGGCGGCAGCGATCTCGGCGGCACGCTCTTGTATGCGCAGCGCGAGCCGCGGCCGAAGCTGTCGGGCGAACTCGTGTCGAACCTGCTGCAGTTCTCCGATCTCGCGCCGGTGATCGGCGCGGACACGGCCGCGAGCAAGGCGAAGCGCGGCGACACGACGCGCCAGCCGCCGGGCCGCGTGCTGCCGGTCGAGACGTTCCGCACCGACCGCTGGCGCGCGCTCGACGCGGACGTGAAGTTCACCGGCCGCAAGCTGATCAAGAGTTCGAACCTGCCGATCACCAACCTGTACACACACATCGTGATGCAGGACGGCGTGCTGTCGCTCGAACCGCTGCAGTTCGGCGTCGCGGGCGGCACGCTCGCGACGACCGCGCACCTCGACGGCAGCGGCGCGCCGCTGAAGGGCCGCTTCACGGTGGCCGCGCGGCACCTGAAGCTCAAGCAGCTGTTCCCGGCGCAGAAGGTGATGCAGTCGGCGCTCGGCGAGATCAACGGCGACGCGTCGCTGTCGGCGACCGGCAACTCGCCGGCCGCGCTCGCGGCGACGTCGACCGGCGAAGTGAAGGCGCTCGTCACCGACGGCCGCATCAGCCGCCTGCTGATGGAAGCCGCGGGGCTGAACGTCGCGAACGTCGTCTACGAGAAGCTGTTCGGCAATCGCGACGTGAACATCAATTGCGCGGCGATCGACTTCGTCGCGACCAACGGCATCCTCGACCCGAAGGTGTTCGCGCTCGATACCGACGACGCGCTGATCAACGTCGACGGCCCGATCAGCCTGCGCGACGAAACGCTCGACCTGAAGATCCATCCGCACACGAAGGGTTTCCGGATCTTCTCGCTGCGCTCGCCGCTGTACGCGAAGGGCACGTTCAAGAACCCGGACGTCGGCGTCGACGCGGGTGCGCTTGCGCTGCGTGCCGGCGCGATGATCGGGCTCGGCCTGATCAATCCGTTCGCGGCGCTGATTCCGCTGATCGCGCCGAGCAACAACAAGGACGTGCCGTGCTCGGAACTGTTCGGGCAGATGAACGCGAAGGCGGCGCAGAGGGCGGCCGCGAAGGCCGGCAAGTGAGGCGGGCGGGCACTGGCGGGTGCCCGGCGCGGAGGGCGGATTGGCGGGGCCGGAACGGCATGGTCGGCAGTTTCTCCGACACCTGCTAAAATACACGGTTTTCCGTCGATTTATCCTTTAACGGGACCTGCCGTGCTTTCTACTGCCAACATCACGATGCAATTCGGGCCGAAGCCCTTGTTCGAGAATATCTCGGTCAAATTCGGCGAGGGCAACCGCTATGGTCTGATCGGCGCGAACGGCTGTGGCAAGTCGACCTTCATGAAGATCCTCGGCGGCGACCTCGAGCCGAGCGCCGGCAACGTCGCGCTGGAGCCGAACGTGCGTCTCGGCAAGCTGCGCCAGGACCAGTTCGCGTACGAAGACGTGCGCGTGCTCGACGTCGTGATGATGGGCCACACCGAGATGTGGGCCGCAATGACCGAGCGTGACGCGATCTACGCGAACCCGGAAGCCACCGACGACGACTACATGCACGCGGCCGAACTCGAGGGCAAGTTCGCCGAATACGGCGGCTACGACGCCGAGGCGCGCGCGGGCGCGCTGCTGCTCGGCATTGGCATCGAGGAGAAGTTCCACAACGGCACGATGAGCGACGTCGCGCCGGGCTGGAAGCTGCGCGTGCTGCTCGCGCAGGCGCTGTTCTCGAAGCCCGACGTGCTGCTGCTCGACGAGCCGACCAACAACCTCGACATCAACTCGATCCGTTGGCTCGAGCACACGCTCAACGAGTACAACTCGACGATGATCATCATCTCGCACGATCGTCACTTCCTGAACTCGGTGTGCACGCACATGGCCGACATGGACTACGGCACGCTGAAGGTCTGGCCGGGCAACTACGACGACTACATGCTCGCATCGGCACAGGCGCGCGAGCGCCAGGCCGCGGCGAACGCGCGTGCGAAGGAGCGCGTGGCCGAACTGCAGGACTTCGTGCGCCGCTTCTCGGCGAACAAGTCGAAGGCCCGCCAGGCGACGAGCCGCGCGAAGCAGATCGACAAGATCAAGATCGAGGAATTCAAGCCGTCGTCGCGCCAGAACCCGTTCATCCGCTTCGAGTTCGAGAAGAAGCTGCACAACGTCGCGGTGGTTGCGGAAGAGATCACGAAGAAGTACGAGCGCACGATCTTCCAGAACTTCAACCTGTCGGTGCAGCCGGGCGAGCGGATCGCGATCATCGGCGAGAACGGTGCGGGCAAGACGACGCTGCTGCGTTCGCTGCTCGGCGCGCTCGAGCTCGAGCACGGCACGGTGAAGTGGTCCGAGAACGCGAATGTCGGCTACATGCCGCAGGACACGTACGAGGAGTTCCCGAACGACATCACGCTGATGGACTGGATCGACCAGTACCGCAAGGACGGTGACGACGAAACGATGGTGCGCGGCACGCTGGGCCGCCTGCTGTTCTCGTCGGACGACATCAAGAAGTCGGTGAAGGTGCTGTCGGGCGGCGAGAAGGGCCGCATGATCTGGGGCAAGCTGATGCTCGGCCGCCACAACGTGCTGCTGATGGACGAGCCGACCAACCACATGGACATGGAATCGATCGAGTCGCTGCAGATCGCGCTCGAGCAGTTCGAAGGCACGCTGATTTTCGTGTCGCACGACCGCGAGTTCGTGAGCGGGCTGGCGAACCGGATCATCGAGGTGCGCACGGACGGTACGCTGTTCGACTTTGGTGGCAACTACGAGGAATTCCTGACGAGCCAGGGGCAGGAGTAATTCTGCCGGGTTGTCCCAAGACCACCGTTCATGTGTCCCGGATTGTCCCACGGAATTGTCCCGTTGGGACAGCAGCGGGGCGGTTCTCTAGGGGACACTAGACGGAACGTGTAGGTGATTCCACCAGAAACACAAAAGGCCCACATCGGCGTTTGTCGGTGTGGGCCTTCTTGCTTCGTAGCTGGAGTATTGTCGCGGCCGGGATTGGTGGCTAACGGTGTTCTCCAAGGATGTAATGACGCTCACTTGTTCTTGCACTTGGCGCAGAGATAAACGCGATTTCCGTTTGCATCGGTACGAAACCAAACCTGTTTCCGACCAGAGCTATTCCAGCCCCGTAGTTCAACATTGCATCTGGAGCAGACTTTGGGGCCAAACGTTGACCCAGGCTTGTTTCTAAAAAGGTACGATAACAGCAAGAATGGAACGAGAACGGCGATAACAATGCCCGTAAAGATGTCCATAGCGCTCTGAAGCCTTCGAGTATGTGGGGGCGTAAAGAGCTGCTGACGTGTCCCGTGTATATGAAGCTCATGGCTTCATCCCCAGGTCTTGTGGGCAGCTCCTATTAGGGGGCTGTCAATACGGGGACTTCGTTCCCCACTGGCCGGTATATGGATTTTGGTTTCCTTGGGTGGACCAGTTATCCAGTTTTGTATCGTTCGGGTTGGTCTGGTAGTGGCCCTGAACGTAGGTACCGTTTGAGCGCGTGTAGCCGTTGACGTAATGCTCCCCGGTAGACGACCCGTAGAGATTCGAGCCGGATGAGCGGTAGCCGTAGCTGGAGGTATGCGCGTGTGCTGCGCCTGCGCTTACAAGAAGCGCGGCGAGAATGATCTTCTTCAAGGTGGTCCCCTATAGCGTATCGGAAGTAGTTATCCTGCGCGTAGCAAATCCACGGCGCGGTGCTCTGATACTACACCGACCTTCCTGCTAATTCGACTGGGGCTCTCATGGGTCTCAAATGTTGGCCGGGAAAATCTCAGAGGGTATCTGATAAAGTCTCGCCGCGAAATTCCCCCCGGTGGCCCTCCCGATTCTCGCGGGCCCGCCATCATGATGCGCATCAGGGTAACGCGCGCGATTCCTGACGCGTGGGCGCGCGTTTCTCCAGCGGCGAACAACGTATGATGCCTGCATCCAAATGAACGGGGTAGAGAGCTATGGCGTTCCACCATCTCGACCGCTATGCGCGCGACAATGAGGCCACGAAGGCAATCTTCGAACACTTCCGGAATGTGATTACTGCTGCGGCCGTGGGTGCGGCCGGTGCGTGGCTCACCAAGCACGCGGCATTCAACTCTTTCCGTGGTTTCGTGAACTTCATAAGCGGAGCAATGCTTGGGTTCATTTCATTTGGCTTGATTTGGATAGTCATCACTAACGCAAGCTACAGACTGGCCTCTGCGGGGTTTTCAAAGAAATGGGCGCTTGTCCTTTGGGGTGGGTATTGCGCCTTTGCTGTTACGGGCTTGCTGTCCTACGCGAACGGTCATTAAGAGCTAGGTACTAAACCGTTCCCTTTCGGACATGGGCTGTCAGGTGTGTACGAAAGTGAGCTTGTAAACTATTCGGACATAGCATAAGATTCGTACATCTCTTTCGTACAGGCTTCCGCTATGTCCCGCGTCTTCGCTTACTGCCGTGTGTCCACCCATGATCAATCCACCGAAAACCAGCGCCTAGAGATTGAGCGCGCCGGGTTCGCTATCGACAAGCGGCGCATCGTGGAGGAATCCATCAGCGGCTCTGTAGCTGCCTCCGAGCGCCCCGGCTTCACTCGCTTGATTGACCGCATGGAATCAGGCGATATCCTGGTCGTGACCAAGCTGGACCGGCTGGGCCGCAATGCGATGGACGTACGGGCCACGGTGGAGGCACTGGCGGGCCAGGGGGTGAAGGTCCATTGCCTTGCCTTGGGTGGGGTGGACCTGACTAGCGCAGCAGGGAAGATGACGATGCAGGTACTGAACGCCGTAGCCGAGTTTGAACGGGACCTGTTGATTGAGCGGACCAATGCAGGCATCCAGCGAGCGCGTACCGAGGGGAAGCAGTTCGGCAGGCCATCGGCATTGACCAGTGAGCAGCAAGCGGAGGTGGCTGGGCGGCTGGCCAAGGGGGAGGCTGTAGCGGCGCTGGCGCGGGACTTTAAGACCAGCCGTCAGACCATCATGCGGCTACGGGAGAAGGTGCAAGCAGGCGGCTGAGGAACTGGCTACTCCAGCCTTCAATTAGCCATAGTGCTGCTCTCGATGGCAATTCGGACAAAGGGCGATGGCATTGGCCACAGTGTCATGCCCGCCTTGTGCAAGGGGGAGCACGTGATGGACCTCTAGATAGGGCCGCCCCGTGGACTTCCTTTGAAATGGGGCTGGTTTCCCGCATCCACCGCAGATAGAGCCTATCCTAATGTTTGTGTGTGAGGCATAAACTGATGGCCAAGGAGCCACGTTATGCCACGCAAACGCAAGGAAGAAGTGACGATTGAACCGGGCAAGGGTTTGAACCTGGACCCGGAACTGATCAAGCAACTGGTACCCGGCACGCTGGATCGGGCGACGATCAACGAGGAACCTGTCCGCATTTTTGTGGGCGAGGCGGTTGAACAACAGGTTATCCACGCGCCTGCGTAAACCGTTCGCCGAACAGAATAGCAAACTGGTTCATCGCTGATTTCCAGTCGAAGGCGGCCCTCACGGTCTTGGCCAGTACGTTGCGCAGCGCCAGCCAGAGCAGCTTGATGGCCGCCTCGTCGTTCGGGAAGTGACCGCGCGTCTTGATGATCTTGCGCAATTGCATGTTCAAGCTCTCGATGGCGTTTGTCGTATAAACGACTCGCCGAATTTCCGGCGGGAACACGTAGAACGGCACGACGTGCTCCCACGCGCGTTGCCACGACTGCACGATCGTCGGGTACTTCGCGCCCCAAGGTCCGTCGGCGAAGTCTTGCAGCGCTTGCCTTGCTGCCTCTTCGCTGGCAGCCGCGTAGATCGGGCGCAGCGCCGTGGCGAGTACCTTGCGGTCCTTGTAGCTGGCGTATTCGAGGCTATTGCGGATCAGATGCACGATGCAGGTCTGAACGGTGGTCCGCGGATAGGCCGCGCTGATGGCTTCGGTTAGCCCCTTCAGGCCATCGACCACGGCGATCAGGATGTCCTGGCAGCCGCGCGTCTTGAGTTCATTGAACACCTTGAGCCAGAACTTGGCGCCCTCGGTCTGCTCGATCCAGAGGCCCAGCACATCGCGCTGGCCATCGGCTTGGATGCCCAAGGCCAGATAGACGGCCTTGTTGCTGACCACCCCGTCGTCGCGGATCTTGACCCGCAGCGCATCGAAGAACACGACCGGATACATCGCCTCGAGTGGGCGGCTCTGCCAGCTCAGCGCTTCGGCCATCACCTCGTCGGTGACCGAGCTGATGAAGTCGGGCGACACTTCGGTGCCGTATTGCTCGGCCAGAAACCCTTGAATCTCGCGCACGCTCATGCCACGCGCGTACATCGCAATGATGCGTTCGTCGAAGCCGGTGAAGCGGCGCTCGTGCTTGGGAATCAGGATCGGCTCGAAGCTGCCGTCACGGTCACGAGGGACTTCGACACGAACCGGGCCGCGATCCGTGATGACCGTCTTGCCGCTGGCGCCGTTGCGCTCGTTGGCTTGTCCGGCCGGCTTGGACTGGCCCGACGGGTAGCCCAGATGCAGATTCATCTCGGCGCCCATCGCCCGTTCGATGATCGCCTTGTTGAACGCCAGCATCAGATCCTGAACCTCGGTCGGCGTCATCGGCCCCTTGACCAACTGGTCCAGCAGTTCCTTGGGCAACTCAGGCAGCGGCCCGCGGGCCGCTGCCTGACGCGCTACGGTTTGCCTCTTCTTCTTCATCGGCATATCCATGACTTTTATACCTCATGATATGCCCCGCCCACGAAATGACGGATAGGTCCAGGCAGTACGAAGCGCGGCGCATGGAGGAAACTGCCGGAAACGCATCAGGCCCGTATCGACAGCATTGTCGATGCGGGCTTTTTCATTTCCGCCGCCGGCAAAGCCGCACAGCATCGCGCACTCCAGTTTCCTCCGATCAATCGACTTCGGGTAAATTACCCTCCGAACACCAATCCCCATTCCCCGTCCCGACCCGGAGCCGCCCCTCGATGCAGGACCATCCTCTCCCGCTCGACCTGTCCGGCCTTGCGCCAAGCCTGTACGCGCAGGGCACCGAGGAAAGCATCCTCGCGCGGCTGATGGAGCGGATCGCGCCTACGAATCGCTTCTGCGTCGATATCGGCGCGAGCGACGGGCTGCGCAACAGCAACACCGCGCGGCTGCTGCGCGAACAGGATTGGGCGGGCGTGCTGGTGGAAGGCAGCGCGTACCGGTTCGGCAAGCTTGCCGCTCACTACGCGGGCGCGGAGCGCGTCCGTCTGCATCACGACCGCGTTCAGCCCGACACGATCGACGAGTTGCTCGCCGATGCGAACGTGCCGGCCGACTTCGACCTGCTGTCGATCGATATCGACGGCAACGATTACTGGGTGTGGCGTGGCCTGCAGGCGTTTCAGCCGCGCATCGTCGTGATCGAATACAACCCGTACTACACGCCGCCCGAATGCTGGGTCATGTGCTTCAATCCGGACCACGAATGGGACGGATCGACCTATTACGGCGCGAGCCTCGAATCGCTCGTTCGCCTCGGCAGGCAGAAGGGCTATGAGCTCGTCTGCTGCGACGACATGGGCAACAACGCATTCTTCGTGCGGCAGGACCTGTACCCGCTGCTCGGCATCGCGAACAACGCTCCGTCGGTGCTGTTCCGGCCGGCGATGTACAAGCTGCGCTACGTCGGGCACAACACGTTCCTGAGCGGCCATCCGTATCGGCACGGGCCGGCCGAGCACATCTGAATGAATCAGCCCGCCGTCATCTTCGACGAAATCCGCGACGCCTATGCGCTCGGCCAAAGCGGGCCGCCGCGGCAGGTCGGCGAACGCGTGTGGCGCCTGCCGACCGACGACGGCGGCGTGGCGGTCAAGCTCTATGCGCCGGAGCATCACGCGCGCGCGGCCAAGGAAGCCGCCGTCCTCGCACATTTCGAGACGCACGGCGATGCGCGCTTCCGTGTCCAGACGCTGAAACGCACGACGGCCGGCGAACCGCTGTGGACGGGCACCGGCGCGCACGCGATGCTGACGCGCTGGGAAGCAGGGCAGTTCAGAACTTACGACACGTTTTCGCCGGCCGAGTGGGATGCGCTCGGCGCGAGTCTGGCGGCGTTGCATTTGAGTCTCGAACGGCTTCATCTGCAGTCGCTCGACACGATCCGCGCGCGGCTGATCGCGATCGACGCGGACGCGGTGCGCCGCAGCCTGCTGGAAGCGCTGGATCGCGCGCGCTCGAACGACGGCGCCGCGAACCTGCGCCGCTATGTCGAGCTCGCGCTGCGCGTGATCGACCGCTACTATCCGGGCAGCGTCGAAGCGTTTCCCGCCGACGATCCGCAGCACCCGATCCACAACGACTACAACCAGTTCAACTATCTGTTCGCGGACGCGGACGCGGGCACGCCGCCGCCGCTCATCCTCGACTGGGAAGCGTCGATCGGCGCGCCGCGCGAGTACGAGCTGGTGCGTTGTCTGAATCATCTGCCGCTGGAGGCGCCGCACCTGGCGGAAGCCTTTGTGCGCGCGTATCGGCGGGTCCGGCCGGTTGATCCCGCGCGCATCGTATGGGCCGTCGATGCCGCGTGTCTGCAGCACGCGCTCAAGCTGTGGGTCGTGCAAGGCTGGCTCGACGATCCGGCGCGCTTCGCCGCACACCTGAGCGGGGCGGTGACGATGGCGTCCGCGATGGTGGACGCGCGCGGCCGTCTCGTCGATTTCTTTTCCCGTTGCGTGGAAGCAGGAAGCTGAAGTGAATGCGAATCCGAACCGGGCCACGAACCCGCTGCCATCCGGCGAGCGGCAACATGTCTTCCCGCCGCCGCTGGATCGCGATTACCGCGTCGAAGACGGGCGCGTCAGGACGCGCTCGCTGGAAGCGCATATCGTCGATCACTGCAACCTGACCTGCGCGGAATGCTGCTCGCTGTCGCCGCTCCTGCCCGAGTGGCATGCGAGCCCCGATTCGATCGAGGCCGATCTGCGCATGGCCGCGAAGGTCTTGAGCCCGCGCATGTTCAAGCTGGTCGGCGGCGAACCGCTGCTGCATCCGGCGCTCGTCGAGCTGATCGAACGCGTGCGCGCCACGGGCATTGCGCCCGTGATCTCCGTCACGACGAACGGCCTGAAGCTCGGCGAGATGCCGGACGCGTTCTGGCAGTCGGTGGATGCGCTGACGATCTCGCGCTACCCGAAGCCGTCGCTTTCGCCCGACCTGATCGCGCATGTCGAGCACCAGGCCGCGCGCTTTAACGTGCGCCTGAACTGGAAGGTGCAGGACGTGTTCACGACGATGAATCGCGCTCAGCCCGGCACGGACCGCGACGACGCACAGCGCCTTTATCACGATTGCTGGATCCGCGAGCGCTGCCATATGATTCGCGACGGCATGTTCTACACGTGCACGCGTCCCGCACATTTCCATACGCTGTACAAGGGCGAGAAGGATTTTCAATCCGATGGCCTGCCGCTGCGCGACGGCGCCGGCATGCTCGACGCGATGCTCGCCTATCTGCAACGCGAGGCGCCGCTCGAAGCGTGCCTGCATTGCCAGGGCGGCAGCGCGCCGGTGGCGCCGCATCGCATCCTCAAACGTATCGAAGTGGACACCTTGAAGGCTCGTTATCCATGATCGTCGGCACGCGCGACCCGTTCGGTTTCGATCGTCTGCACTACCACCCGCGCAGCGGCGTGTCGGCGTCCGGCATCCGGGCCGTACTGCATGCGTCGGGGCAACCGGCCGGCGCGCCGGACAGGGCCGCCATCGCGGGCTACCTGAGCGGCGAGCGTCTCGTTGGCCGCACCGTGCTGCGCGACGTGCTGGCAGTGCCGCCCGGCCATGCGCTGATCCGTTCGCCGCAAGGGCTGGCGGTGCAGCCGGCGCCCGAGCGGCCGCAGCGCGGCGATCTGGAAACCGTGCTGCGCGCATCGCTGCAACGCGCGCTCGACAGCGGCAAGCGCGTCGCGCTGGCGCTGAGCGGCGGGCTCGATTCGGCGCTGCTGCTCGCGTTGCTGCGCGAACTCGGCGCGCAGCGGCACGTGACGTCCTACATCCTCGCAACCGACATGCCGGACTATTGCGAACGCGATGCCGCACTCGAACTGGCCGCGCAGATGCAGGCGACGGTGAAGATCGTGCGCGCGAACGAGGCCGATTTCGTGGCCGCGCTGCCGAGAACGACCCACGCGGTGGAGGAGCCGATGTTCAACCTGCATCCGGTCGCGAAGCTGCTGCTGGCCGACGCGATGGCCGCGGACGGCATCGAGGTGGCCATCACCGGCGACGGTGCGGACCAGGTGCTGCGCCGCGACCGGTCGGCCAACTATCTGCCGCTGTGCCATGCGTTGTTCGATGCGGCGTCGGTCGACCTGCATCCGCCGTTTGTCGACGCCGCCGTCGTCGCGCATCTGACGAGCATCGCACCCGACCCGAACAAGCAGTGCCTGCGCGATCTCGGGGCGCGCCTGAACCTGCCGGACCGTCTCGTGCACGGCCCCAAGCGCGGGCGGCTCGCGCCGGCGATGAACCTCGCTGCGCTACTTGATCGCGACTGCACGCTCGCGCTTGCCGACACGCTCGGCCTTCCCGCACCCACGCTGCAGGCGGATACCGAGCGCGTGCTGTGGGCGACGCTGACGCTGATCCTGGATCATCTCGGCCACTTCCACTTCGATGCCGCGCATCGACCAACCTGAGCCGCTCATGAAACGCATCCTGTTCTGCGTGGTGCCCGAAAAAGGGCACGTCAATCCATGCATCGGTCCGGCCCAGCATTTGCGCGCCGCCGGCTGCGACGTCGCGTTCTACGCGCCGGCCGACATCAGCGCGCAACTCGACGGCGCCGGCGACTTCGCGTTCGTCGGGCCGCGCGAGACGCCCGAACGCCACGACCTGTCGCGCGGCGCGAGCTTCGCCGCGAACATTCGCGACGCCGACTGGCTGCGGCACTGGATCCGCACGCTGCTGATCGACCTTGCGCCCGCGCAGGTGGACGGCATCCGCACGGTGCTGCGCGAATGGCGGCCCGACGTGGTCGTGATCGATCCGCTGCTCTATGCGGCGGCGATTGCCGCCGAGCTGGAAGGGCTGCCGTGGGTCTCGATGTCCAATTCACTGAATCCGGTGCTGCCGGACGATCTCGATTCGGAACTGCTGCGCACGGTGCGCTGGCTCGCGCCGGAACGCACACGCCTGTTCGCACGCTACGGTCTCGACGCGCGCTTTCGCGGTTGCGACATCCTGTCGCCACATCTGACGCTCGCGTTCACGACCGATGCGCTGGTCGGCGCGCCGCCGCCGGGCGTCGAGCTGGTCGGCCCCGCGTTGCCGTCCGGCCCGCGTGGCGACGAGACGCCGTTCCCGTGGGAACGCCTCGACGCGGATCGCCCGCTCGTCTATATGTCGCTCGGCAGCCAGCTTTATTGCCATCCGGACGTGTTCGCGAAGGTCATTGACGCAACGCGCGCGACGTCGGCGCAACTGGTGCTGTCGGTGGGCGAACTGGTCGATTCGGATCTGCTGCCGGCCGGTGACGAGCGTGTCGTCGCGGTGCGTTATGTGCCGCAACTGGCGCTGCTGCGGCGCACGCATGCGTTCGTCAGCCACGGCGGCGCGAATTCGGTGATGGAGTCGCTCGCGTGCGGTGTGCCGATGCTGCTGTCGCCGTTCTGCAACGACCAGTTTCATTCGGCGCACTTCGTCGAGCGGGCCGGCGCCGGGTGCGTGCTGGATCTGCAGCAGGCCGGCGTCGCTGGCATTACCGCTGCGCTCGAACGCCTGCTGCGTCCCGGGCCGCTGCGCGAGCACGCGGCGCGCATCCGTGCGAGCTACGCGCGCGACGGCTCGGCGCAGGCCGCCCGCCTGATCAGCGAACTCGCTTCAGGAAGCCGCCTGGCGACAGCGTCATGAGCACGCGGTCCTCGATGTCCTCGTCGACCTCGAACCGGCTGTCGCGGGCGAGAAATTCGCGCACGGCCGTTGCCGGGTTGTTGCCTTTGCCGTACGGCTTGCCGTCGAACATCGATGCCGGCAGATATTCCATGATGGTGTCCATCACGATCGCATAGCTGCCGGGCGTCACGAGCGATGCATAGCATTCGAGTTCGCGCAGCACGTGCGCGTGCGTATGTGTGAGATCGAGGATCGCCATCACGCGTGCGTCGTCGCCGATCCGTGCGCGCACCGACGCGAGCGTGTCGGCCGCGCACGATTCGCCTTCGATCAGCACCATGCGATGGGCGAGCCGGTGCGATTGCAGGCGCTGCCTGACCTCGTCGCGCAGGCGCGGCTCGATCGCGACGACGCGGCCGCGATCGCCGTTCAATTCCAGCATCGACGCGGAGAACACGATGCCGCCGCCCGCGGCGATACCGGTCTGCACGATGCAGTCGGGGCGCTCGCGCCAGATCAGTTCCTGGAGCGCGAGCATGTCGCCGGGCAGATGGAAGAAGCGCTCGCCGAGCCAGCGCGTCTGGAACAGATGGTCGAATTCGGCAGCGCGCTTCAGCCATTCGATGTTGATGTCCCGCATACGGGCCGAAGGACGCTCTGACATGGTCAATGCAACGAGTAGGAGTGACGTGAAAACGCTGGAACCCTGGCTTCGCCGGCACTGGAACCTCGGGCCGGCGCGCCTGCAGGCACTGTCGTCGGGCCATACTAACAAAACGTATCTCGTCGAGTGCGATTCGGAGCGCGTGGTGCTGCGCGTGTCGTGGTCGGGCAAGCCGGTCGAGCAGGTGCATCGCGAGGCGTCGATACTCGGCGATCTCGGCCGTTCGCGCACGGCGCCGATGCTGCCCGCGCTGCCGCGCCTGCGGCCGACCGTGGATGCGCAGTCCGGTGTGCAGGCCCCCGATGGAAGCTGGCTGCATCTGTTCGAGCATATCGACGGCAGCCCCGGCCTGCCCGACGATGCGCAAGCGGGTGCGATCGATGCGATGCGCGCGCTCGCGCATCTGCATTCGGCGCTGGCGGCGATCCCTGTGAGCGAATCCGCGCCGATGGCCTGGTTGGCGGCGCGCCATGCGCGTGTGTCGGCGCGTGCGATGCCGTCGTTGCCGGGCGACTTGAGTAGCCATTACGACACGATGATCCGGCGGATCGGCACGCATCTCGCCGCCGCGTCCCGCTGGCTGACGGGGCCGGTGCGTTGGCTGCACGGCGACTATCACGCGGGCAACCTGCTGTACGTCGGGCGTGCGGTGAACGGCGTGCTCGATTTCGATGATGTCGGGCAGGGTGCGCAATGGCTAGAGGCGGCCTTTGCGCTGTTCGCGCTGTCGCGTGATGCGGGCAGGGACGATCGCTTCGTTTTCGATGCGCAGCGATGGGAGGCCGGCCTGCAAGCCTATGCAGCGACGCGGCCCGATGCTGCGCCGGACTGGATGCGCGCGAACCGCGATGCGTTGATGTCGCTGTTCTGCGCGGACCAGACGCTGATCCATCTGGAAGCCGCGCAACGCGGCCTGTGGATGCCGGGCCCCGGCATCGGGTTTCTCGGCGGCTGGCGGCAGTTGCTGGACGGTGCGGCGCCCTGAAGCTGGCCGGCCACCGCGTCAGTTTTGTCGATTCAGGAACAGGCGCACGGCTTCGACCGTGTTGGGCCGCGCTTCGCCATGCTGCGATCCGTCGTGCATGCAGAACAGCACGTCGCGATGTCGTGCCGAGCTGTCGGCGACATGCGCGCGCATTGCGTCGAACAGCGCCTCGGGCGTCGGCGCCGGGCGCTGCCAATCGTCGAGGATTGCGGTCCAGCCAGTGTGTTCGCGTTGAAGGCGTGCAAGTACGCCGGCGCGATTGTCCTGCGGCATCAGCCCGTAAGGCAGGCGCAGCGGGATCGTATCCGGTGCGGGCATACCGGCCCGGCGATACGCGTCGCGAATCAGCGCGTCGGTTGCATCGATTTCGGTGATCAGCACGTCGTCCGCCAGCGCGCCCGGCCTCGCGTGCGTATGCGTGTGATTGCCGAGCCGATGGCCTTCGCGCGCCATTCTCGCCGCGATGTCGAGCGCGCCCGCGAGATTCTTGCCGAGCAGGAAGAAGGTCGCTGCGCACGAGGCGTTGCGCAGGACGTCGAGCAAGGCTGGCGTCGACGGGCCGGGGCCGTCGTCGAAACTGAGGTGAATGGACATCGCGGGGAGAGCGCGCGCGTGAGTGGAACCGGAACGATAGCGCAATCCGGCGGCTGACCGGTCGTGCGTCGTCAGCGAGCGCAAGCGTGCGGGCGCAACACGGCCGGGCGATACCGCCCGTGCTCAAGCGCTGAATCGCTGAATCGCTCAATCGTCGCAAGCAAGCGCCGGCTCGTCCGGAATCGCTCGCTCCGCCAGCGCGACATAATCGCCCGACGCCGTGCGCTCGACCCTTGCATCGACACGGTACGCGCGTCGCAGGTTCGGCGGCGTCAGCACGTCGGCCGGTGCGCCGTCCGCGACGAGTCCGTCGGCGCTCAGCAGCACGAGCCGGTCGCAGAAACGCGATGCGAGATTCAGGTCGTGCATCGCGATCAGCACGATCGCGCCGCGCCGGCGGGCCGCTTCGCCGACCGCCTCCAGCGCGAGCAATTGCCAGCGCAGGTCGAGCGCGCTGGTCGGTTCGTCGAGCAGCAGCAGCGGCGTGTCGCGCACGAGCACCTGCGCGAGCCCGACCATCTGCCGCTGGCCGCCCGACAACCGGTCGAGCGACGACATCGCCAGCGGGTGCAGCCGCAGCCGCGTGAACACCTGTTGCAAACGCCGGTCGCGCGTCGCGTCGGACAGGCCGCCGCAGGTGGCGCGCAACGCGCTGCGCACGGCTTCGTACACGAGCAGCGACGACGGTTGCGGCAAGGTCTGCGGCAGATAGCCGACTTGCCGTGTGTGTTCGCGGCGCGACCCGCATAGCAGGTCGAGGCTGCCGAATGCCGCGCGACCGGTCGCGGACGCGAGCCGCGCCAGCGCGCGCAGCAGCGTCGACTTGCCGACCCCGTTCGGCCCGAGCAGCCCGATCGTCGTGCCCGGCTCTACCGGCGCGAGCGACAGCCCGTCGAGCACGACCCGGGCGCCGTAGCGGACGCACAGCGCGTCGAGATGCAGCATCGACTCAGCCATCGAGCCTCCTGCGCCGGCTGACGAGCAACATGAACAACGGCACGCCGACCAGCGCGGTGATGATGCCGATCGGCAGTGTCACGCCGGGGATCAGCGTCTTGCTGAGCACGGACGCGCCGGCCAGCATGATCGCGCCGGCGAGCGCCGCGCCCGGCAGGTAGTAGCGATGCTCGTCGCCGACCAGCAGCCGCGCGACGTGCGGCCCGACGAGGCCGACGAAGCCGATCGTGCCGACGAATGACAGCGCCGTCGCGGACAGCAGGCTGATGCGCGCGAGCGCGACGAGCCGCAGCCGCTCGACCGCGATGCCCATGCTGCGCGCCTGCTCGTCGCCGGCGCGCAGCGCCGTCAACGACGCAACGTCGACGCTCGCCCACAGCGCGCAGGCGGCGAACACGCAGGTCAGCAGTGCGATCTTGCCCCACGTCGCGCGGGCCAGGCTGCCCATGCTCCAGAACACGATCTGCTGCAGCGCATTCGCGTCGGCGATGAACTGCAGCAGCCACAGCAGGGCCTCGAAGCTGAACATCAGGCCGATGCCGAACAGTACGACGGTTTCGGTCGACGCGCCGTGGCGCCACGCGAGCCAGACGATCAGCAGCGTCGCGACGCTCGCGCACGCGAACGCGCCGAGCGACAGCGCGACGTTCTCGTTCCACAGCACGAGGTGCCAGCCGGAAATCACGACGAGCGACGCGCCGACGCTTGCGGCGGCCGACATGCCGAGCGTGAACGGGCTCGCGAGCGGGTTGTTCAGCACGGTCTGCATTTCGGCGCCGGCGAACCCGAGCGACGCACCGACGAGCACGGCCATCAGCGCATACGGCAGGCGCACGTCCCACAGGATCACGCGCTGTTCGAGCGGCAGCCCGTCGGGCCGGAACAGGCCGCCGACCAGGTCGGCGACCGGAAACGACGACGGGCCGGTCGAGACATCGACGACGAGCAGCGCGACGAGCACGCATGCGAGTGCGGCCAGCGCACCGACACGCCGCGCGGCGACCGCGCGGTAGCGGAGTCGCAGCGACGGAGGCGAAACGGGTGTCGTCGTGCTCATGCGGCCGCTCCGGACGCAGGCTCGACAACCACGCGTGACGCAAGCACGAGGCTCGGCAGCACGACGCCGCCGTGATCCTCACCGTTGATCAGCCGGAACGCGGCGTCGAGCCCTGGGCGGCCACCCACGCGCGCGACGAAGTCGCGGGCGGAACTGACCTGCTTGCGTGCCTGCTGGCGGCGCATCCGTTCGGCGTCGGGGTTTGGAGCGCCTTCCTCGAGGCTGCCTGCGGTCACGAGGACGCTCAGCGGTGGTGCGAGCGGGGCGATTTGCGCGGCGAACCGGTCGGCATAGGGCAGCAGCGCGCGCTCGCCCCACCAGATCGACGGGCTCGCGGCCACGTAGCGCCGAAACAGGTGCGCGCGCGTGAGCATCGCGTACAGCGTCAGCAGGCCGCCGTACGAGTGGCCGAACAGCGTCTGCCGCTCGGGATCGACCGGCAACTGGCGGGCGAGCCACGGCTGCATGTCGTGCTCGATGAAGTCGAGAAAGCGGTCCGCGACGACGCCGCGGCCGTTCGGCAACGGCGCAAGCGTGTAGTCGTCCGCGCGTGCGGCCATGTCGTAGGGCCCGTCGACCGGATAGCCGATGCCGATCACGACGGCTTCGGCGTCGCGCGCGCCGTCGGGCCGCGCGCGGAGATTGCGGACGAGCTGCGCCGCGAGCGGGAACAGCGCATTGCCGTCGAGCACGGTGAGCACCGGATGGGGCGCCGAGCCTGAACGCTCGGCCGGTAGCGAGACGAACAGACGCCGCGTGCGGCCGGCGATCGTCACGTCGAACTGGCGGCTGTTCGGCACGACGACCGGCAGTGCGGCGTCGAGGCCGGGCCACGCAGGCGCATCGGCGGCGCGCGCGGGCGCGAGCCGGCCGCCGAGCGGGCCGGCCAATCCGGCGACGAGCAGGGAGCGGCGCATGGAGGAGGCGGGCATCCGCATGTCAGGACCCTTCCTGCGCCCAGTATTCGCCTTGCAGCGGAACAGGCTGGAAGCGTCGCACCATCGTGTCGAACGTGGTGCGCGGATCGAGATCGGCGAACAACGCCGGATGCAGCCACTTGGCCATCGCCTGCACGGCGACGACGTTGAACGGAGAATTATAGAAGTGATGCCAGATCGCATACGCGCGCCGCTCGCGGACCGCGCGCAGTGGCGCGATCTGCGGCCGCTTCAGCGACCGGTCGAGCGAACGGACGGCGGCGTCGTGCGGCACGCCGGCGCCGAGCGCGATGCGTTGCGGCGCGCTTTGCAGTGTCTGGAGCGAGCCGATCGCGGTGCCGATGTAGAAATCGGGTTGGCGGCTCAGCAGGTATTCGGGGTTCAGCGTGCCGCGCTCGCCGGGCACGCGGCCTTTCGCGACGTTGTTGCCGCCGGCGGCGTCGAGCAGGTGGCCCATCATGCCGGTCATCGTGTCGCAGCAGTCGCCCGACAGGCCGACGCGGCTTTCGAGGAACACGCTCGGCGCGGCCGGGCGCGCGGTCGCGAGCCGCGTGCGGACGAGATCGAGCTGCTGCTGCCAGTACGCGTTGAATTCCGTCGCGCGCTGCGGCGAGCCGAGCACCTGGCCGAGCAGCGCGATGCTGCGCGGCGTGTTGGCGAGCGGGTCGTGCCGGAAGTCGACGAACACGATCGCGACGCCGGCCGCCTCGAGCCGCGCGAGCGTTTCGCGATCGCGCTCGCCGGGGCCGTGGCCGCCGCCGAGCCCGAAGATCGCGACCTGCGGACGCAGCGCGAGCGCGCGCTCGTCGCTGAAGCTGCCGGACTGCGAGCGTCCGATGCGCGGCACGTCCTTCAGGCGCGGGAAGCGCGCGAGCCATTGCGTGTAGCTTGCGGAATCGAGTTGCTCGAAATCACCCATCATGCCGACGAGGCGGCGCGTCGGATCGTCGCCGTCGACCACCGCCAGCGCCGGCAGCAGGCGACCCTCGCCGAGCAGCACGCGCTCGACGCGCGCAGGAATCCGGACTTGCCGCCCGGCCAGGTCGGTGACGGTCGTCGTGTCCGCCTGCGCGGCATGCATCACGAGCCAGCCGCACAGCGATACACCCAACATGGCCCACATTCCGCTTGTTTTTTTCACGCGACTCCCGATACGATATAAATGAGAACGATTCGCATTTGATTGTAGCCGAGCCGAGGCCGTGACAGGGGCATCGGCCATTTGATCGAACACCAAAATAGTTTGCGCGGGCGCAAGAGGCCTGTGCGCGGGGGTATGACGACATGACAGCGCTGACGCCAGCCGCTTCCCATTCCGATCGCTATCGACACGACGCGCACGTCGCGCGGATCCGCGAGGTGCGACCGGGGCTGCGGATCCATTCGGACGACGCAACCGACGAATTCGACGCCGTGATGTCGGGGCAGTGTTCGCAGGGCCTGCATCTCGTGCTGCTGCTCGAGGGTGCGCTCGACGTGTCGTACGGCGATCGGCGCGTGGTGTTGACGACGGACGGGCGGCGCACCGGCCGCACGGACCGCGAAGCCGCGCGGCCCGCGGTGCGGATGCAGTCGTTCCTGCTCAATGCGGTCGAGCCGGACACGTTCCGCAGGCGGCTCAGCAAGGGCGGTTACGCGCGGCGGCTGAGCCTCGCGATGTCGGGCGAATGGCTCGGCCATCTGCAGGCGGCCAGCCGCGGCGTCCTGCCGGAACGGCTCGACGCGATGCTGTCCGCGCATCTCGCGATCCGCTTCTGGCAGCCGACGCCGCGTGCGACGGCGCTCGCCGAACAGATCGTGCGGCCGCCCGCCTATCAGCCGATGCTGCAGGCGATCTATCTGGAGAGTCGCGTGCTCGAACTGCTCGCCGAGGCCTTCACGCCGCTCGAGTCCGGTGCGGCGCAGACGGCGGACGCGTCGCTCGGTTCGCGCGACTATCGGCGGATGGCCGAGTTGCGCGCGTTCCTCGCGAGCGACGCGGCGCAGGAACTGTCGCTCGATGACATCGCGCGGCACGCCGGGATGAGCGCGAACGCGATGCAGCGCCAGTTCCGCGCGGCCTATGGCACGACCGTGTTCGACTTCGTCCGCGAACATCATCTGCAGCGCGCGCGGCTCGCGCTCGAGCGCGATGCGGTGAGCGTCAAGCAGGCTGCGGCGCTGGCCGGCTACACGAGCGCCGCGAACTTCGCGACGGCCTACAAGCGCCGCTTCGGCGTCACGCCGACGCTGGCGCGACGCAGCGACCGGCGCTGACGACGGCCGGCGACGGCGCTCAAACGACTTCGATGCTTACGCAAAGATTTCGGTTGATTACATGTTTAATAATAAGAATGAGAATCAATCACATCATGAAACATCGAAAGCGCCACCATGTCGAATCAAGCTGCAAGCTTTGCATTCAAGCCGGTCGTCGTTGCCGGCCTGTATCTGATGGGCGCGTCGTGCGCGTGGGCGCAGACGCCTGACCCAACGGCGGAACCCGCCGCGGCGTCCTCTGTCGCTGCCCGATCCGCCGCCGCCGGACCGGACGACCGGGCCAAGCTGGCCGGATCCGCGCCGCCGGAGGCTGCCGCCGATCCGGCCGCGCTGAAGGAGATCGTCGTCACGGCGAGCCGCCGCGACCAGGCGATCCGCGAGGCGCCCGCGAGCATTTCGGTGATCAGCCGGGAAGACATCGACGCGAAGCCGTACACGTCCGTCGCCGAGATCGTCGCCAACGTCGAGGGCGTGAGCGTCGTCGGTGCTTCGCCGAACGACCAGGACATCTCGATTCGCGGGATGCCGGGCGAGTACACGCTGATCCTCGTCGACGGCCGCCGCCAGAACACGCGCGAAACGATGAACCGCGGCACGGCCGGCGTGCAGTCGAACCTGATGCCGCCGCTGTCGGCGATCGAGCGGATCGAGGTCGTGCGCGGGCCGATGTCGTCGTTGTACGGCGCCGACGCGATGGGCGGCGTGATCAACGTGATCACGCGCAAGGTGCCGAAGCGCTGGGGCGGCACGATCACGGCCGGCAGCGTGTGGCAGCTCGAATCGAACCAGGGCGACACGCAGAGCGTCGACTTCTGGCTTGGCGGTCCGCTGAAATCCGACGTGCTCGGGCTGCAGGCGTCGGGGCGTCTCCTGCATCGCGGCGAAGACGACATCTACTACCCGAACAGCGGAACGAGCGGGGCGAACGGGCAGCGGATCGGCAGCTTCGATGTGAAACTGTCCGCGAAACCCGCGAGCAACCAGGACGTGAGCGTCAATATCGGGCGCGAGCAGCTTACCTATCTCAGCACGCCGGGCAAGAGCGCCGCGCCGCTTACGCCGCGCACGGCGGCCACCGCGCTCACGGAGACGCGTCATATCCGTGATTACTGGGGCATCACGCACGACGGCCGCTGGGGCTTCGGCGACACGACGGTATCGCTGTACGGCGAGCGCGGCGTGCAGGACCAGTGGACGCCGGCCGGGCGTTTGCCGGCGAGGCCCGCACTGACCGACACGATCCTCGAAGCCAAGGCCGCGATCCCGTGGTGGGGCGAGCGCAACATCCTGACCGTGGGCGGCCAGCACATCTGGTCACGGCTGTCGGGCGTCAGCGTGCAGGACGCGGTGCCGAAAGGGCACGGGGCCAATGCGGATCGTGTCACACGCAACGCGTGGGCGCTGTTCGGCGAGAACGACTACTTCTTCAACGACCGCTTCACGCTGACGACCGGCGTGCGGCTCGATCACGACGACCGCTACGGCAGCCACGTGAGCCCGCGCATCTACGGCGTGTACCAGCTCAGCCGGGCGTGGACGGTGCGCGGCGGCGTATCGACCGGTTTCCGGCCGCCGTCGCTGCGCCAGAGCACGGCCGGCTACTGCATGACGTCGGGCGGTGCGGCGGGCGCGACGCCCGGTACGCTGTGCGGCAATCCGGAACTCAAGCCGGAGACGAGCTTGACCGAGGAGCTCGGCGTGCGCTACGACCTGGGCGACACGTACGCGGGCCTGACGCTGTTCAACAACCTGTTCAAGAACAAGGTGGCGAGCTACGACACGGGCAAGCCCGATCCGCGCTCGCCGGGCCGCAACATCTACGTGTACGACAACATCGACCGGGTCAAGCTGTACGGGCTCGAGATCGGCGCGGGCACGCGCCTGTCGCGCACGCTGAAGGTGTCGGGCGCATACACGCTGACCGAGTCGCGCCGCGAAGGCAGCGGCGAGAAGGCGTTCAACGGCAGTTCGCTCGACGGCTATCCGCTCGACAAGACGCCGAAGCACAAATTCAACGTGCAGGTCGACTGGACGCCGACAGCCAAGCTCGATCTCTACGCGACGGCGAACTATATCGGCAGCGAATACTGGGCCGCGTTCCGCAACGGTGCGCAGGGCGTGCGCGAGCGGCCGTCGACGACGACCTTCGATCTCGGCGGGCGCTACCGGATCGACAAGCGTTTCTCCGTCAATTTCGCGGTGCTGAATCTGACCAACAAGATGGTGCCGATCGACGATCGCACGCGCACGACCGGGCTGAGCGGCAACTGGCTCGTCGACCAGGGGCGCCGCATCGCGGTCAGTCTGACCGCCGAAATGTGACGGCATGGCCGGCGCGCCGCGCCGGCTCGTTCAATCTGGAGGCAATGTCATGAATGCGATTTCCCGGCCTGACGAACTATTAGTAATCCATAACGTGTGGGATGTGTATCGGGCGGATGCCCCGCTGTTTCTCGCAACGCCGGCGCATACGCTGCTGGCCTGCGATGTTGCGGCGGCGATCCCGCATGCGGACGCGCCGCTCGCGGCGCGCGTGAACGACGCGTTGCGCCGCGAGCGGGCCGACGGCCGCATGGGTGCGGCGGTAGTCGGCGCTGTGCCGTTCGACGTCGACACACCGGCCGCGCTGCGGGTCGCGCGCACGATGCTGCGCGCGCGGCCGCTCGGCGCGCTGCGGGCAGCCGGCCCGGCCGGCACGCGCTACGCGACGCGCGAGGTGCCGTCGTCGGATGCCTATGCGGACGCGGTCGCGCAGGCGGTCGCCAGGATTCGCGCGGGCGAGCTCGACAAGGTTGTGCTGGCGCGCACGCTGGAGGCGACCGGCGACGCGCCGGTCGACGTTGCGGCGCTCGTTACGCGACTCGCGTCGTGCAATCCGCACGGCTATACGTTCTCCGTGGATCTCGGCGGGGGCCGCACGCTGCTGGGCGCGAGCCCGGAACTGCTCGTGAACCGCTTCGGCGGCATCGTGCGCGCGAATCCGCTGGCAGGCTCCGCGCCGCGCAGCCGCGATCCGGTCGAGGACCGGCGTCGCGCGCAGGCGCTGCTGGCGTCCGCGAAGGATCTCGACGAACACCGGGTCGTCGTCGAAGCCGTGCGCGACAGCCTCGCGCCGCTGTGCCGGCGGCTCGACGTGCCGGCGCGCCCGTCGCTCGTCCATACGGAAACGATGTGGCATCTGTCGACCGAGGTGTGCGGCGAAACCGACGCGGATGCGCTGACACTCGCACTTGCGCTGCATCCGACGCCCGCCGTCTGCGGCGCGCCGCGCACGGCGGCGCGCGACTGCATTCGCGATGCCGAGCCGTTCGATCGCGGCTTCTATGCGGGGATGCTCGGGTGGGTCGACGCGCACGGCGACGGCGAGTGGGTCGTCACTATTCGCTGCGCCGAAGCGTTCGACCGCACGCTGCGGCTCTATGCGGGCGCGGGCGTGGTCGCCGAATCGACGCCCGACGGCGAACGCGCGGAAACCGCCGCCAAGTTCCGGACCATGCTGGATGCGCTCGATATCGATCGAGATGCCGCATCGGGCGCCGCGCGGGAGGCTGCATGACGTCCGCGAACTGCACGCCTTGGCCGGACGCGTTCGCCAGCGCGTACCGGCAGAAGGGGTACTGGCTCGGTCAGTCGTTCGCGCAATGGTTCGGCGAGCGTGTCGCGCGGCACGGCGAACGCATCGCGCTCGTACAGGGTGACCTGCGCTGGTCGTACCGGACGTTTGCGGCGGAAGCCGAACGCACGACCCGCGCGCTGACCGCGTGCGGGATCGTGCCGGGCGACCGCGTCGTCGTGCAACTGCCGAACTGCGTCGCATTTTTCGCGGTGACGTTCGCACTGTTCCGGATCGGCGCGCTGCCGGTGTTCGCGCTGCCCGCGCATCGCCGGCGCGAGATCGGCTACTTCTGCCGGCACGCGGGCGCGCTCGCCTATGTCGCGGCGGAGCAGTACGACGGGTTCGACTACCGGGCGCTCGCGAGCGAGATCCGCGCCGATGCGCCAACACTGCGTCACGTGCTGTTCACGGCGCCCGGCAATACGCGCGTCGCGCTGCCGGAGGCGACGCCCGACATCACGCTCCCGCCGGGGCCCGGCGCGCACGAGATCGCGTTCCTGCAATTGTCGGGCGGCAGCACGGGTACGCCGAAGCTGATCCCGCGCACGCATGACGACTACCTGTACAGCGTGCGCGAGAGCGCGCGCATCTGCGGGCTGACCGAGCACAGCGTCTATCTCGCGGCGCTGCCGGCCGCGCACAACTATGCGCTGAGTTCGCCGGGCTCGCTCGGCGTCTTCGATGCCGGCGGCACCGTGGTGCTGAGCGACAGCGCGAGCCCCGACGTCGCGTTCCCGCTGATCGAGCGCGAGCGCGTGACAGTGGCGGCGCTGGTGCCGCCGCTCGTGCCAGTGTGGCTGGCCGCGGCCGGGCAGCGGCGCGGCGCGCTCGCGAGCCTCGAACTCGTGCAGGTCGGCGGCGCGCGCTTCGATCCCGCGCTCGCGGCGCGCGCGGCCGACGGCTTCGGCGCGCAATTGCAGCAGGTGTTCGGGATGGCCGAAGGGCTCGTCAACTACACGCGGCTCGACGACCCGCGCGACGTGGTGATCGCCACGCAGGGGCGCCCGCTCTCGCCGGACGACGAGATCCGCATCGTCGACGACGACGACTGCCCGGTCGAACCCGGTGAGGTCGGCCATCTGCTGACGCGCGGCCCGTACACGATCTGCGGCTACTACGACGCAGCCGCGCACAACGCGCGCGCGTTCACGGCGGACGGCTTCTATCGCACTGGCGATCGCGTCCGCCTGACGGCGGGCGGCCAGCTCGTCGTCGAGGGGCGCGCGAAAGACCAGATCAACCGCGGCGGCGAGAAGATCCCGGCCGAGGAGATCGAACACCTGCTGCTCGCGCATCCGGGCGTCGTCGACGCGGCGCTGGTCGCGATGCCTGACCCGTATCTCGGCGAACGCAGTTGCGCATACGTGATTCGCGGCGCGCCCGCGCCGGCCGCGGCGGACCTCGTCCGATTCGTGCGCGGACAGGGCGTGGCCGCGTACAAGGTGCCCGACCGGATCGAATTCGTCGATGCATTCCCGAAAACGCCGGTCGGCAAGATCGACAAGCGCGCGCTTCGGCAGCACATCGCGGATCGGCTCGCTGCCGCTTGACGGGCGCGGCGGCGCCCCGTCGATTCCTCCATTCCAATGCAATCCATCATGGCCATTCCGAAAATCGCTTCCTATCCGATGCCGGCCGAGCTGCCGGCGAACAGAGTGAACTGGCGGTTCGACCCGCACCGCGCGGCGCTGCTCGTGCACGACATGCAGGACTACTTCCTCGACTTCTACGACCGTGCGGCCGCGCCCGTGCCGACGCTCGTCTTGCATGTGCGCCGCCTGATCGATTTTGCGCATGCGGCCGGGATGCCGGTCTACTACACCGCGCAGCCGGCGACGCAGGCCGCGGCCGACCGGGCGCTCCTGACCGACATGTGGGGGCCGGGCCTCACCGCGCAGCCGTCGCGTGCGGCGATCTGCGACGCACTCGCGCCGGCGCCTGGCGACACGGTGCTCGACAAGTGGCGCTACAGCGCATTCCGGCGCTCGCCGCTCGAGACGCGCCTGCGCGAGCAGGGACGCGACCAGCTCGCTATCTGCGGGATCTATGCGCACATCGGCTGTCTGATGACCGCCTGCGACGCGTTCATGCGCGACGTGCAGCCGTTCTTCGTCGCCGACGCGCTCGCGGATTTCTCCGAGCGCGAGCACCGCATGGCGATCGACTACGTGGCCGGCCGCTGCGGGATGGCGGTGACCACGAACGCGCTCGTCGGCGTCGCGTCAGCGGACGACGCGGCACCGACGCTCGCCGCGATCGCGGCGCAGGTCGCCCGCAGCCTGCGGATGCCTGCCGCCGACCTGCGCGAGCATGGCAACCTGGTCGATTGCGGGCTCGATTCGATCCGGATGATGACGCTCGTCGAGCGGTGGCGCGCGCAAGGCTACGACGTCACGTTCGTCCAGCTCGCAGAGCAGCCGACGCTTGGCGCATGGACGCGGGTGCTGCAGCGCGCGGCGCAGGTGAGCGCATGACGGCGCGTCCGGCGATGTCCGATGCCCGTCCGGCGCCGTTCGTCAGCACGGCGGAGGTGTCGGTGCCGCAGGCCGACCGCGTGCTGTTCAAGCTGTGCAAGCACTACGCGATCAAGGTGCCCGTCGTGTTCGACGAACATCGCGCGACCGTCGATTTCCCATATGGCGTTTGCCGGATGCTGCGCACCGACGACGTGCTGCAGCTTCGCTGCGAAGCCGATTCCTCGGAGCAGCTCGAGCAGATCCAGTACGTGATGGACGAGCACCTGGGGCTGATGGCGCGCAACCGGGCGCTGGTGGTCGCATGGGAGCGGGGCGCGTGATGCGGCCCGTCTCCGGCTCAACGAACCTCGGAGCAAGCCCGCTCATGAAAAACGAATCATTGCCGATCCGCGCGACGTCCGCGCAATACGGAATCTGGGTCGCGCAACAGGTCGACCCCGACGATCCAGGCTATCTGACGGCCGAGACCGTCGAGCTTGACGGCGCGCTCGACGTCGCCGCGCTGACCGACAGCGTCGAGGCCGTGCTCGATCACGCCGACGCACTGCACATGCGGTTCGCGTGGCAAGACGATGCGCTGTGGCAGGCGCGCCGGACGCCGCGCACGCGGCTGCCGCTCGTCGACCTGTCGGCGCAAGACGATCCCGTGCAGGCGGCGTACGCGTGGATGAAGGCGTCGCTCGCGATCTGCTGCGACGTGACGGCCGATCCGCTGTACCGCACCGCGCTGCTGCGGCTGTCGCCGACCCGCCACTGGTGGTATCTGCAGGTGCATCACATCGCGCTCGACGGCTTCGGCTACGGGCTGCTGCAGCAGGCCGTGGCTGCCCGCTACAACGCGCGTGTCGGCGGCGGACCGCTACCGGCGCTGCCCGACTGGCGGATCGATCGCGTGGTGGAGGCCGAGGCGCGTTATCGCGGCGCCGGCGGCTTCGATGCCGATCGCGCGTTCTGGCGCGAACATCTGCGCGACGTGCCCGCGCCGCTCGTGCTCGCGCCGAAGCAGGACATCGCCCCGTACGCGCTGCGCGCGACGCACGTGCTCGACGCGGAGCGCGTGCACGCGTTCCGCGCGGCCGCCGAGCGCGTCGACGTCGACTGGAATGCGTGGCTGCTGTGCGCGGTCGGCATCTGGCTCGCGAAACAGGGCGGCCAGTGCGACCTGACGCTCGGGCTGCCGGTGATGAACCGGCTCGGCACGCCGGCGCTCGGCGTGCCGTGCATGGCGATGAACATCGTGCCGTTGCGCATGCATGTCGACGCCAGGCGCTCGCCGCGTGCGCTCGCGCGCGAATGCGCGGAGCGCCTGTGCGCGATCCGGCCGCACCTGTATTACCGGTATGGCTGGATTCGCGGCGATCTCGGGTTGCTGGAACGCAACGCGTTCCTGTTCAACCAGGCCGTCAACGTGATGCCGTTCGAACGGCAGGTCGCGTTCCACGGGCTCGCGAGCGATACGCGCGCGGTAAGCGGCGGCCCGGTGAAGGATCTGAACGTGACGCTCGCCGTGCGCGGCGGCGCGTGGCATCTGGCGCTGGAAGCAAACCCGAACGCATACGACGAGGCCGTGCTCGCCGCGCAGGCGCACGATCTTTCCGCGTGGCTCGACGCGTTCGCCGGACAGGCGCCAGACGAACCCGTCGGCGCGCTGCTCGACGGGATGCCCGCGCCGTCGATCGTGCGCGGTGCGCCGCTCGCCGGACCGTGCGACGACGTGCTCGCGCGGATCGAACGCATCGTGCTCGACATGCCGGCGCAACCGGCGATCGAGGCCGGCGACCGGCGCATCGACTATCGCGCGCTGCTCGCCGATGCCGATGCGCTTGCGGCGGAACTCGGACGACGGGGTGTGGCGCGCGACGCACGCGTCGCGATCGCGGCACCGCGCGCGCCCGACGTGATCGCGGCGATGCTGGCCGTGCTGAAGGTCGGCGCGACGATCATGCCGATTGATCCGGACGGGCCGCCGCAGCGCGTCGCGGCGATGCTGGCGGATGCAGCGCCTGCGCTGGTGATCACGCGCGATGAGTATCGCGAATGCGCAGGCGGCCGGCCGGTGCTCGATCTGGACGCGGCGCGTGTGCCGTCGCCGCACGACGTGGCGTGCGTGGCGCCCGACGCGGCACAGCCCGCGTACCTGCTGTACACGTCGGGATCGACCGGCCAGCCTAACGGCGTGCTGGTCGGGCGCGGCGCGCTCGCGCATTTCGTCGCGAGCACGCGCGACCTGTATCGCATCGGTCCGGGCGACCGGGTGCTGCAGTTCGCGCCGCTGCATTTCGATGCGAGCTTCGAGGAGATCTTCGCGACGCTTTGCAATGGCGCGACGCTCGTGCTGCGCGACGACGCGATGCTCGACTCGGTCGACGCGTTTACGGCCGAGATCGAACGCCGCCGCATCACGGTGCTGGACCTGCCGACCGCGTACTGGCACGTGCTCGCCCACGCACTGGACGTACGCCATGCGCAACGCCTCGCCGGCGTGCGCCTGACGATCATCGGCGGCGAGGCCGCGTTGCCGGAGCGGATCCGGCGCTGGCATGCGCACCTGCCGAACCAGGTGCTGCTGAACACCTACGGGCCGACCGAAACCACGATCATCGCGACGGCCGCGTGCGTGAGCGGCCCCGGCGCGGTCTGGCGCGACGGCGAGCCGGTGCCGATTGGCACGCCGCGCGCGGGCGTCGACGCGCAGGTCGTCGACGAGCGCCTGTATCCGGTGGCCGAGGGCCGCACGGGCGAACTGGTGCTGTGCGGCGACGCGCTGGCGCTCGGCTATCCGGGCAATGCGGCGCTGACGTCCGCGCGCTTCGTCATGCTGCCGGGGAGCGGCGCGCGCGCCTACCGCACCGGCGATCTTGCCACCGTGCGCGATGGCCGGCTGGTGTTCGACGGCCGGATCGACCACGAGGTGAAGATCAGCGGCGTGCGCATCGATCCGCGCGAGATCGAGGACTGGCTGCTGCGCACGCCGGACGTGCGCGAGGCAGCGGTCGTCGCGCTACGCGGCGACGCCGACGTGACGACGCTCGCGGCGTTCGTCGCCGGGGTCGACGACACGGCCGCGCTGCGCGCGCAGCTCGCCGACGCGCTGCCGGCCGCGGCGATTCCCGACGCGTGGCACGTGCTCGAACGGCTGCCGCGCAACGTCAACGGCAAGACCGATCGCAACGCGTTGCATCAGCTCGCGATGGCGGGTCGCATCGGCGTGGACGACGATCCGCGCGCCGACGCGCTCGAACGGCAGGTGATGCACGCGTGGCGCAGCGTGCTCGGCGGCGTCGCGCTGACGCCGGATTCGAATTTCTTCGACATCGGCGGCAAGTCGTTGCAGGCGATCCAGGCGAGCGCGCGGCTGGCGACCGCGCTCGGCCGCGACGTGCCGGTGTCGATGCTGTTCCGCCACGCGACGGTCGCGGCGCTGACGGCTGCGCTGCGCACGCCGCTGCCATACCGGCCGCGGGCGGCGCGCGACGCGTTCGCGCCGCATCTCGCGATTCAGGCGGCGGGCGGACCCGCGCAGCGGCTGATCTGCATCCACCCGGCCGACGGCCTCGCGTGGAGCTACCTGCGGCTCGCCGCGTACCTGCCCGACACGACGATCGACGGGCTGCAGCTGTCGGTCGATGACACGAACTGTGCGGCCGATTTCGACGCGCTCGTCGACACCTACGTGCGGCGCGTGCGTGCGCTGCAGCCGAACGGTCCATACCACCTGCTCGGCTGGTCGCTGGGCGGCGCGCTCGCGTACGCGGTCGCGGCGGCCCTCGAACGCGCAGGCGCACCGGTCGGCGTGCTCGCGCTGATGGACAGCTATCCGTCGTCCGCGTGGACGGCACAGCCGCAGCCGGAGACGGGCGACGCGCTGCGGATCCTGCTGACGGTGAACGGCGATTTCGACACGGCGGCGTTGTCCGACGCGCTGCTGCGGCAGCGCCTGCTGCGCGCGAACAGCCCGTTCGCAGCGCTCGGCGGCGCAGGGCTCGACGCGCTGGTCGACGCGACGCTGCGGCAGATGCGCCAGTTCCGTGCGGCGCCGACCCCGCATTACGGTGGCGAACTGCTGCTGTTCAACGCGACCCGCAAGCGGCCCGGCACTCCGGCACCCGACAGCTGGGCCGCGCACCGGCCGGCGGCGTTGCCGGCCTGCGTGGCGCTCGACTGCTCGCACGACGGGATGTCGGATCCCGAACCGATGGCGGCTATCGGCGCCGCGCTGACCGAACGGCTCGCCGCGTGGGCCGACATCGAAACCGATACGAGGAACTTGAATCGATGAGCAGGGAACCCGATATGACATTTCCGGCGGGCGTGGCCGTCGTGACCGGTGCGGCGCGCGGGATCGGCGCCGCCGTGGTTCGCGCGCTCGCCGCGCGCGGAGTCGACGTCGCCGCGTTCGACGCCGACGGCGACGCGCTGGCGCGTGCGACCGGGGATCGCCCGCCGGCGCCGGGCCGCGTCCATCCATTCACGGTCGACGTGGCCGACGCGCGTGCAGTGCGCGCGACAATCGAGCACGTGGAGGCGACGGTCGGCCCGATCGGCATGCTCGCGAACGTCGCCGGCGTGCTGCGGCTCGCGGCCGCGACGTCGCTGAGCGACGACGACTGGGCGCATTGCTTCGCGGTGAACACGCACGGCGTGTTCCATCTGTCGCGCGCGGTCGCACAGCGCATGATCGAGCGGCGCGCGGGCAGCATCGTGACCGTCGGGTCGAACGCGGCGCTCGTGCCGCGCACGCAGATGGCCGCGTACGGTGCGTCGAAGGCCGCCGCGCATCAGCTCACGCGCTGCCTCGGCCTGGAGCTGGCCGGCTACGGCATTCGCTGCAACATCGTCGCGCCGGGTTCGACCGACACGCCGATGCAGCGCCAACTGTGGCGCGGCCCGGAAGGCCCGGCGGGCGTCATCGCGGGTTCGCTCGAAACCTATCGCACGGGCATCCCGCTCGGCCGCATCGCCACGCCGGGCGACGTCGCCGGCACCGTGCTGTTCCTGCTGTCCGACGCCGCGCGCCACGTGACGCTGCACACGTTGTGCGTCGACGGCGGCGCGACGCTCGGTGTGTGACGGCACGGCCGCCGTCCGTTTCCGGAGCATCGTCATGAAACATATTCCGGCTTGGGTCGAACGAGGCGCGGCAGGCGCGTTCGCGTTGCCGCGTCACGAGGAACGGCTGCGCGTCGGCGCGCGGCTGCCCGTGCCCGATGCGCCACGCGGTGCCGGCGTCCGTTCGCGTTGACGCGCGACGCTTACCTTCTTTCATCGGAACACCTTATGTCGACGACTTCCGCTGACTCCGTGCCCACGCCGGCCGATGCCGGCGTGTCTTTCCTGCCGCTGCTGTTCGTGAATTTCGCGATGGTGGCCGGCACCTACGCATTCGTCACGATCGCCGGGCCGATGGCGCGGCGCATGCATCTCGAGCCGCTACATGTCGGCGCGATCATCGGCATCGTCGGGCTCGTGTGGATGATCGCCGCGCCGCGCTGGGGGCGCGCGGCGGACACCCGCGGGCGGCTGCCGGCGATGCGCGCTGCGATCGGCGGCTTCGTCGCGAGTTCGCTGCTGCTGGCCGGCTACGTTGGCTGGGCGTTGCGCGATGGCGTCAGCGCCGTGCCGCCGGTATGGGTGGGCTTTGTCGCGCTGCTCGTCACGCGCGCGGCGATGGGCGGCTGCTATGCGGGGCTGCCAGTCGCGGCCATGGCGTGGATCGCGGACCGGACACTGGCCACGGGGCGCGCGGCCGCGATCGCACGATTCGGCGCGGCTGGCGCGATCGGGATGGTGCTCGCGCCGCCGCTCGCGGGTTGGCTGGCCGGGATCGACATGACGCTCGCGCTCGCCGTTTTCGCGCTGCTGCCGCTCGCCGGACTGGCGGGGTTGCGACGGCTGCGCGACGACGGCGAGCATGCGGTGCGGCAGGCGCCGCCCCGGCTGAAGCCGACCGATCCGCGCCTGCGCCTGCCGTGGTGCAGCGCGTTCGCGCTGTACAGCGCGGTGATGATTGCGAACAGCGTGCTCGGCTTTTACGCGATCGACCGGCTGCACGTGCGGACGGGCGACGCATCGATGGTGGTCGGCTACGCGCTCGGCAGCGCCGGCATCGGGCTGATCGCGACGCAGTCGCTGGTCGGCCGCCTGCGTTCGGTCGCGCCGCTCCAGTGCCTGCGTTGGGGCGCGCTGGCAGGGGGCGCGGGGTTCGTGTCGGCGCTGGCCGCGGAGGCCGCGTACCCGCTGCTCCTGTGCGCGAGCTACTTTGTGGCGGCGTGCGGGATGGGCGCCGCGTTTCCCGCAGTCGCGGCGCTCGCGAGCACGCGCGTCGAAGCGCACGAGCAGGCCGCGTGCGCAGGCGCGATGTCGATGGCGCAAGGGCTCAGCATGGTGGTCGCGCCGCTGGCCGGTACGATGCTGTACGAACTGCATCCGGCAGCGCCGTTCGTGTCGATCGGCATGGTGCTCGCGGTCGTGTTCGTCGCGGCATGCGGTGACCGGGCACGCGCGCCGGCGGCGTGACGGTTTTCGTGAGTGCTGCGCGAATCGGTTGCCGGTTATTTGACTGTTATTCGACTGGCGCAACGACCAGCGGACAAGTGCTGACCGGACGCAGCCGCGTGCCGGTCCATTCGTAGAAGAACCGGGCCGCCTTCGCGTTGTCGTCGCCGCAATCGTCGTTGAAGCAGCCCGCGATGATCAGCAACGCACTGCCGGCGCGAAAATCGACGCGTTCGTCGTCGTTGCCCATCACGCCCGCGACGGCCTTCACGCCGGGCATCGTGTACGTCGCGCCCGAGTACATGTCGACGATCGCGAAATTGCGGCAATCCGTTCCGCAACCCCAGATCGCGACGCGATAGTGGCCGGCAAAATTGGCCGGTTGCGTGAATGCGTCACGAATGACGGTGCGGTACAGGCGCGCTTCCTTGGTGGTTAGCCTGGGCGACGCGGCCGGCTTGCGCGGTGCGCTTGCGGCGGGTGCCGGATAGCGGTCGAACGACGGCGACGGGCATGCCGCGGCAGCCGTTGCCGCGGGCGCCGCATGGGCCGCGCCGGAACCGGCAATCAGCGCGGCCGATACGCCGGCGATCAGCAGAAATCGATAGGCGAGCGCCACGCGAGCATCCTTCGGGTTCGAGGTGGGATTGGGCCGGATGGTCCGAACGACAGGCGACGACGATTCCATGACGCTTCGCGTGTGTCCGCGCAGGGGGCGGTGCTGGCGTACCTACGCTGTCAGTCAGGCCGCTACTTCCGCATCGACGAAAAGACCGTCGCGCAGAGCGGTGCCGCGGCTCGCACGCGTGCGGCTCGAAACGCAGCTCAGTCGGCCAGCCGCTTGTCCGCGAGCGCCTTGCAGCAATCGTCGTACACCCATTGCACGAGTTTCGCCCGATAGTCGAGATCGTCGGTATCGACGATTTCCTCGACCGCGTCGCGCGCCCATGGCGCGTCGACGAACCCGGCGTGCCGCTTCGCGATGTCCTGCGCGAGCGCCGCGAGCTTGGCGATCGCGAGCCAGTCGGCCTGGCGGTGATGGCGATCGAGCCAGCGGTGCGCGGCCTGGACCTGGAACGTGGCGTCCGGCCACGACTCGTTGAGGTAAAACGCGCCGAGATTGCCGCAGGTGAGCCAGCAAAGCAGCTCCAGGCGGTCTTGCGAGCCGAGGGTATGGGATGCGTCGGACATGGCAGCGCTCACGAATTGCATCGATTCCGGGCGGCGCCGGTCGCAATGAGCCGGTGCCGATAATAAAAACATAGCACGATGCGGGCCCGACCGCGCACCCGGGCGGATGCTGACATGGCGGCGGCATGGCGAGCGCCGGGCCGGCGGTCACGCCGACGGCGCAGCGAGGGTGCGGCAGAGGCCGGAGTCCTTTCGAACGGCTGTCAATCGTCACACCAGTCGACCGCTGCGCTCGTTAGAATGTCGGCTTCCCGCGAAGCATCGGGCTGGAGCAGGTGCCGAGACAGCTACGCCAGCCGACCTAAGCTTCAAGGCGCCAACTCTGGCCAACAGGAGACGGAACACGATGAAAATCTACGACCAGTTCTATATCGACGGCGCATGGCGCAAACCGGCCGGAACGGGCACGATCGACGTGATCGACTCGGGCACCGAGGCAGTGATCGGCCGGATTCCGGAGGGCATCGCTTCCGACGCGCAGGATGCGATCCGCGCGGCGCGCGCGGCCTTCGATGCGTGGGCGGCCACGCCGGCCGCGACGCGCGCGGGCTACCTGCGCAAGATCGTCGAGCATCTGCAGGCGCGCAGCGAGGAACTCGCGCAGTCGATCACCGGCGAAGTCGGGATGCCGATCAAGCTGTCGCGCGCGATCCAGGTCGGCGGCCCGATCTACAACTGGAAGGCGTATGCGAAGCTCGCCGAGTCGTTCGAATTCGAGGCACGGGTCGGCAACTCGCTCGTGGTGCGCGAGCCGGTCGGCGTGGTCGCGGCGATCACGCCGTGGAACTACCCGCTCAACCAGATCACGCTGAAGGTCGCGCCGGCGCTCGCGGCCGGCTGCACGGTCGTCCTGAAGCCGTCCGAAGTCGCGCCGCTCAACGCATTCATGCTCGCCGAGGCGATTCACGAAGCGGGCCTGCCGGCCGGCGTGTTCAACCTCGTGTGCGGCTACGGTCCGGTCGTCGGCGAAGTGCTGGCTACCGACCCGGACGTCGACATGGTGTCGTTCACGGGCTCGACGCGCGCCGGCAAGCGCGTGGCCGAGCTGGCGGCCGCGGGCGTCAAGCGCGTCGCGCTCGAACTGGGCGGCAAGTCGGCGTCGCTGATCCTCGACGATGCCGATTTCGCGACGGCGGTGAAGGGCACGGTCAACGCGTGCTACCTGAACGCGGGGCAGACCTGCTCGGCGCACACGCGGATGCTGGTGCCGGAGGCGCGCTACGAAGAGGCGCGCGAGCTTGCGAAGGCCGCGGCCGAAACATATGTCGCGGGCGATCCGCGGCAGGACGCGACGCGCCTCGGCGCGCTCGCGTCGGCCGTGCAGCAGCAGCGTGTGCAGGCGTACATCCAGCGCGGGATCGACGAAGGCGCGGAACTCGTGACGGGCGGCCCGGGCCTGCCGGAAGGGCTCGCGAAGGGCTTCTTCGTGAAGCCGACCGTGTTCGGCCGCGTCGATCCGAAATCGACGATCGCGCAGGAGGAGATTTTCGGGCCGGTGCTGTCGATCATCACGTATCGCGACGAAGACGAGGCCGTGCGGATCGCGAACGATTCGCCGTACGGGCTCGGCGGCGCGGTATGGGCCGGCAGCGACGAGCGTGCGATGAGCATCGCGCGGCGCATCCGCACGGGGCAGGTCGACATCAACGGCGGCACGTGGAACGGCGCCGCGCCGTTCGGTGGCTACAAGCAGTCGGGGCACGGCCGCGAGAATGGCGTATACGGGCTCGAAGAGTATCTCGAGTACAAGTCGATGCAGTTGAAGCCAGCGAAGCCGGCCTGAGCGCTTCGCGCCTCAGGAACCGGAAACGGCACGCTCACGTGCCGTTTTTTATTGACGGCCGTCAAGGTGCGCGGCAGTGAATCATCGATCATCGCGGTTCCGATGTTCCGACGAGGTATCCGATGACCGTACGCACTTCCTTTCCGCCGCTGACGATACGCGGCCGCACCTTGCTGCCTGTCGTGCAGGGCGGCATGGGCGTCGGCATCTCAGCGCACCGGCTGGCGGGCAGCGTTGCGCGCGAAGGCGCGGTCGGCACGATCGCGAGCATCGACCTGCGCCACCATCACGCGGACCTGCTCGCGCGTTGCCGCGCGCAACCCGATCGCGCGACGCTCGAGGCCGCGAACCTCGCCGCATTGGCGCGCGAGATCCGTCTCGCGAAGACCTACAGCGAAGGGCGCGGGATGATCGCGGTCAACGTGATGAAGGCGGTCAGCGCGCATGCGGACTACGTGCGAGTCGCGTGCGACGAAGGCGCCGATGCGATCGTGATGGGCGCGGGCCTGCCGCTCGATCTGCCCGATCTCACGCAAGGACACGACGTCGCGCTGATCCCGATCCTGTCGGACAGCCGCGGGATCGCGCTCGTGCTGAAGAAGTGGATGAAGAAGGGGCGCCTGCCCGATGCGATCGTGATCGAGCATCCGGCGCATGCGGGCGGCCACCTCGGCGTCACGCAGATCGACGACATGCACGACGCGCGCTTCGATTTCGCGCGCGTGCTCGACGAGACTGCACAGGTGATGGCGTCGCTGGGCCTCGCGCGCGACACCGTCCCGCTGATCGTGGCGGGCGGGATCAACAGTCACGACATGGTGCGTGAGGTGCTCGCGGCCGGTGCGAACGGCGTGCAGGTCGGGACGCCGTTCGCGGTGACGGAAGAGGGCGATGCGCATCCGGACTTCAAGCGCGTGCTCGCCGACGCGGCGCCTGACGACATCGTCGAATTCGTCAGCGTGACGGGGCTGCCCGCGCGCGCGGTGAAGACGCCGTGGCTCGATCGTTACCTGCGCAACGAGACGCGCATCCGCAACAAGCTCGGCGCATTCAAGCAGCGCTGCCCGACCGCGCTCGAATGCCTGAGCGTATGCGGCTTGCGCGACGGCATCGAGAAGTTCGGCCATTTCTGCATCGACACGCGGCTGGCGGCCGCGCTGCGCGGTGACGTCGCGAACGGGCTGTTCTTCCGCGGCCGCGAAGCGCTGCCGTTCGGCCGCGCAATCCGCAGCGTGCGCGATTTGCTCGACCTGCTGCTGACGGGCCGTGCGACCGAGCCTGCGGCAAACCGTCCCACATTTACGCTGGCTTGATGGACATCAAGATAAGGAAAAGACCCTACTGGGAAAATGGAAACCATTCTTTGGGGGTCCGTACCATGCATAAAACGATTCGAACTTTAGTCGCCGCCGCCGCCGCCGCCGTCGCGGCAAGCTTCGTCGCGATGCCGTCGGTGTCGCACGCGGCGTCGCCGGGCGACGGCATCAACCAGGGTGACGTACTGGTCCGGCTGCGCGCGATCAGCATCCAGCCGAACGAGCGCGCGAGCGACGCGCTCGGCGCGCTCAACGTCGGCGTGAACAACGCGATCGTTCCCGAGCTCGACTTCACGTACATGATCCGCGACTACCTCGGCGTCGAGCTGATCCTCGGCACGTCACGGCACCAGGTGACGTCGAGCATCGGTAACCTCGGCGGCGTGGGCGTGCTGCCGCCGACGCTGCTGCTGCAGTATCACTTCAACCATGCCGGCAAGGTGCGTCCGTACGTCGGCGCGGGGTTGAACTACACGTACTTCTACAACAACGGGCTCAATGTCGGCGGGCAGGGCGTGTCGATCAACAAGAGCAGCTTCGGCCCCGCACTGCAGTTCGGCGTCGACGTGCAGTTGACGAAGAAGGTGTTCATGAACGTCGACCTGAAGAAGATCTGGATGAGCACCGATGCGACGCTCGGCGACAAGGGCATCGGTACGCTGCACATCGATCCGTTGATCGTCGGCGTGGGCGTCGGGATGAAGTTCTAGACGCAGAAGGAAAAGAACAGAGTTGGGGTTCGCGGCATGGCGGTCGTCATGCCGCTTTTTTTATGCGCGATGGATTTACAGCTTGTCGTACTGGAAGCGCATCGCAGTGCCTTCGCGCGTGATGCGCTCCCACACCGCGCGCTTTTCGTCGTCGCTCAGGAACACCCAGTTCGACACTTCGGCGGCCGTGCGGCCGCAGCCCTTGCAGACTTCGTCGAAGAGGGTCGAGCACACGCCGATGCAGGGGCTGTCGGGCAGGTCGTGGAGATTGGAGGCCATCGGAAGGGTTCGCGCAGTTGAATCGTCAGCCGCCATTTTAATGCATCGTGGCCGCTCGGCCCGGCGGGTGTGGCCGACATGCCGCGTCGGCGCATCGTCGTGATGGTGCGGCCGGTCGGCTCGGCGCAGCAGCACGGCAACGCCTGGCCCACGGGGCGGCCAGCCAGGCGCCGGTGAGCGAGGCGCGAGGTGCGCCGCGATTTCACCGGTGAAACGGCGCCGTGCCCGGCCGTCGGGCGCGCGATCCGCGCAGCCGGCGAACGCGGTTGCGCCGCTGCCTGTTTTTCCCGGTGGACAGCCGTGGATTACCCGATAGAATTCCCCCTCGGAATGCCCGACCGCACGGGCGGCCTGACTGGCCGGCGGCGGTAATCTGTTCCGTTTGCGCGACACCGGCATGATTTTTTTGTGACGGAGCGCGAATGGTGGTAGTTTTCGGGGTTTTCGAGGGGCGGAGCACCAGAATGCGCCGCCGTGACGAGGCAGCCGGACAAACGGTCCGGCCGGAGGGAGAACGGGATGAAAGCAAAGGTAGTGGGCCGGTTCGCAGCGCTCGCGCTGTGCGTGGGTGCATCGGCGGCAGCGGCGAAGGATACGCAGCTCAATGTCTATAACTGGTCGGACTACATTGCGAAGGACACGATCCCGAACTTCGAGAAGCAGGCGGGCGTCAAGGTCCGCTACGACAACTACGACAGCGACGACACGCTGCAGGCGAAGCTGCTGACGGGCAGCTCGGGCTACGACATCGTCGTGCCGACCAGCAACTACGCGGGCAAGCAGATCGCTGCCGGCATCTTCGCACCGCTCGACAAGTCGAAGCTGCCGAACCTCAAGTACCTCGATCCGCAACTGATGGCGCTCGTCGCGGGCGCGGACCCGGGCAACAAGTACTCGGTGCCCTGGGCGTACGGCACGACGGGTCTCGCGTACAACCTGACCAAGGCGCAGCAGGCGCTCGGCAAGGTGCCGCTCGACAACTGGGACATCCTGTTCAAGCCGGAAAACATCTCGAAGCTGAAGACCTGCGGCGTGTCGGTGCTCGACGCGCCGGACCAGATGTTCGCGGCGACGCTGCACTACATCGGCAAGGATCCGATGAGCACGAATCCGGCCGACTACAAGGCCGCGATGGAAGTGCTGAAGAAGATCCGCCCGTACATCACGCAATTCAACTCGTCGGGCTACATCAACGACCTGGTCGGCGGCGACATCTGCTTCGCGTTCGGCTGGTCGGGCGACGTCGTAATCGCGAAGCATCGCGCGATCGAGGCGAAGAAGCCGTACAAGGTCGAGTACTACATTCCGAAGGGCGGCGCGCCGGTGTGGTTCGACGTGATGGCGATCCCGAAGGACGCGAAGAACAAGGATGCCGCGCTGCAGTGGATCAACTACATCGAGGATCCGAAGGTGCACGCGGCGATCACGAACGCGGTGTACTACCCGAGCGCCAACGCCGAGGCACGCAAGTACGTGCGGCCCGACGTCGCGAACGATCCGGCCGTCTACCCGCCGGCCGACGTCGTGAAGACGCTGTTCCTGCTCAAGCCGCTGCCGCCTGAAATCCAGCGCCTGCAGACGCGTCTGTGGACCGAGCTGAAGTCGGGCCGCTGACGCGAGCCGGCGTTCCCCCAGCAGTCATGAAGCCCCTGGTGCCCCCGGGGGCTTTGTTCGTTAAACGCAGGAGAGAAGCAGCACATCATGAATAGCCAGTCGGGTGCGCCGGTCGCGGGCGCACCGTTCTCCGTTTCCTCCTCCGGCGCCGATACGCGCGCCGAGAACTTTGTCCAGATCGTCGACGTCGTGAAGAAATTCGGCGACACCGAAGCCGTGCGCAGCGTCAACCTGACCGTGCGCCGGGGCGAGCTGTTCGCGCTGCTCGGCAGCTCGGGCTGCGGCAAGTCGACGTTGCTGCGGATGCTCGCGGGCCTCGAGACGGTCACGTCGGGCAAGATCCTGATCGACGGCGAGGACCTCGCGCAGATGCCGCCGTACAAGCGGCCCGTGAACATGATGTTCCAGTCGTATGCGCTGTTCCCGCACATGTCGGTCGAGTCGAACGTCGCGTTCGGCCTCAAGCAGGAAGGCGTGCCGAAGGCCGAGCTGAAGGAGCGCGTGCATGCGGCGCTCGAACTCGTGCAGATGAGCAAGTACGCGAAGCGCAAGCCGCATCAGCTCTCCGGCGGCCAGCAGCAGCGCGTCGCGCTCGCGCGTTCGCTGGTCAAGCGGCCGAAGCTGCTGCTGCTCGACGAGCCGATGTCCGCGCTCGACAAGCAGATCCGCCAGCGCACGCAGATCGAGCTCGTCAACATCCTGAACAAGGTCGGCGTCACCTGCATCATGGTCACGCACGACCAGGAAGAAGCGATGACGATGGCGAACCGCCTCGCGGTGATGAGCGAAGGGCAGATCGTGCAGATCGGCTCGCCGAACGAGGTCTACGAATATCCGAACAGCCGCTTCTCGGCCGAGTTCATCGGCTCGACGAACCTGTTCGACGGCGTGACCGTCGAGGACGAACCCGACCACGTGTACATCGAATCGCCGGAGCTGCCGAGCCGGCTGTACGTGAGCCACGGGATCTCGGGCCCGCTCGGGATGCCGGTCACGGTGTCGGTGCGCCCCGAGCGGATCGCGCTCACGCGCAAGCCGCCCGAAGGCGCGTTCAACTGGGCGCGCGGCAGGATCAGCAATGTCGCGTACATGGGCGGCTATTCGCTGTATCACGTGAAGCTCGACGCGGGCAAGACGGTGATCGCGAACGTATCGAGCCTCGCGATTTCGGAGCTCGACACGCCGTCGCTCGGCGACGAGATCTACGTGCGCTGGAGCGCGACCGCAGGCGTGGTGCTGACGTCATGAGCGCGTTCAAGTCCCTGCTCGAGTGGCCGGTGCGGCGCTTCAACCTGACGGGCGCCACGGCGGTCGTCGCCGGGCCGTTCACGTGGCTCGTGCTGTTCTTCCTCGTGCCGTTCGTGCTGGTCGTCAAGATCAGCTTCGCGGAGCTGCAGCTCGGCATCCCGCCGTACACGGAGCTCGCGTCGTACGCGGACGGCGTCGTGCACGTCGCGCTGAACCTGTCGCACTACGCGTTCCTGTTCACGGACAGCCTGTATTTCGCGACCTACGTGAACTCGGTGTGGGTGGCCGCGGTCACGACGCTGCTGTGTCTGCTGATCGGCTATCCGATGGCGTATTACATCGCGCGCTCGAACCCGGCGACCCGCAACCTGCTGATGATGGGCGTGATGCTGCCGTTCTGGACGTCGTTCCTGATCCGCGTGTACGCATGGATCGGCATCCTGAAGAACAACGGGCTGCTGAACAACTTCCTGATGTGGATCGGCCTGACCCATACGCCGATCGAGCTGTACCGCACGAACTACGCGGTGTACATCGGGATGGTGTATTCGTACCTGCCGTTCCTCGTGATGCCGCTCTACGCGCACCTCGTGAAAATGGACCTGCGCCTGCTGGAAGCCGCATACGACCTCGGCGCGAAGCCGTGGAAGGCGTTCGTGCAGATCACGCTGCCGCTGTCGAAGAACGGCATCATCGCGGGCTGCCTGCTGGTGTTCATCCCGGCGGTCGGTGAATACGTGATTCCGGAACTGCTCGGCGGCGCGAACACGCTGATGATCGGCCGCGTGATGTGGAACGAGTTCTTCAACAATGCGGACTGGCCGATGGCGTCGGCGGTGACCTGCGCGATGGTGCTGCTGCTGCTCGTGCCGATGGCGATGTTCCAGCATTTCCAGGCGAAGGAGCAGGGGGGGCGCCGATGAAGCCGAATCGTTACCTGCAGTTCGCGGCGCTGTTTGCCGGCTTCGCGTTCCTGTACATCCCGATCATCAGCCTGATCGTCTATTCGTTCAACGAGTCGAAGCTCGTCACCGTGTGGTCGGGCTTCTCGTTCCGCTGGTACTCGGCGCTCGTCGAGGACGACGAACTGCTGACGGCCGCGTGGCTATCGCTGAAGATCGGCGTGCTGACCGCGTTCGCGTCGGTGTTCATCGGCACGTGGGCCGGCTTCGTGCTCGCGCGGATGGGGCGTTTTCGCGGCTTTGCGCTGTTCAGCGGGATGATCAACGCGCCGCTCGTGATTCCCGAGGTGATCCAGGGGATCTCGCTGCTGCTGCTGTTCATCGAACTCGCGAAATGGATCGGCTGGCCGGCAGAGCGCGGCATCTTCACGATCTGGCTCGGCCACGTGATGCTGTGCATCTCGTATGTCGCGATCATCGTGCAGTCGCGTGTGCGCGAGCTGAATCCGTCGCTGGAAGAAGCCGCGCTCGATCTCGGCGCGACGCCGCTGAAGGTGTTCTTCACGATCACGCTGCCGCTGATTTCGCAGGCGCTGATCGCGGGCTGGCTGCTGTCGTTCACGCTGTCGATCGACGACCTCGTGCTGTCGGCGTTCCTGTCGGGCCCCGGCTCGACGACGCTGCCGCTCGTCGTGTTCTCGCGCGTGCGCCTCGGGCTGAATCCGGAGATGAACGCGCTCGCGACGCTGTTCATCGTCGCGGTGACGGCCGGCGTCGTGATCGCGAACTTCGTGATGCTGCGGCAAGAGCGCAAGCGGATGGTGGCATTCGCGACCTGACGCGCAGGTTGCGGCTGCAATGAAAAACGCCCGGTGCCGACGACGAGTCGGGCCGGGCGTTTTGTTTGGGCGGCCTGCGTGCCGCTCAGCGCAGGTCGTCGCCGGTCAGTACGCGAAGCTCTTGCCGGGCGTCGTCCAGACCGCAGTGGCGGCCGAGCACGGTTGGAGGCTCAGCGTGTCGCCGGCGGCGGGCGCGAGGCAGCGGCCCGTCGGCTGCGACACGAGCTGTGCCGAACCGGGCGCCGTGCCGGCCTTGACGAGCCATTGCTGATCGGCCTCGCCGGCGACGCAGGTGCGCAGCAGCGTGCCGTTGCCCGCGCTCGGTGCCTGCGCGGTGAGGCAGTAGCTGTACTTGGTCTGCAGCGTGCCGTCGCCCGCGGCGACCCACAATTGCGGATTGAAGTGCGTGCCGCCGGAGGCGCGCACCGACGCGAGCGTCGGGCAGGCGCCGAGCACCGCGGCATTGCCGTCGCGCAGGCCGCCCGATGCGGTCAGGCAAGCGCCATTCGCCTTGACGAGGCCTGCGGCCGACTGCTGCGGGCCGCCGATCAGCGTCGCGACGCCGTTCGATTCGGATGCATTTGCGTAGGCGGTGGGACACGTCTTGTTGACCGTGACCGACGGGACAGGCACCGTCACCGGATTGCCGAGCCCATCGTAAGCAGCCACGCTGAATTGCGCGTTCGTATATGCAACCGACGCGCAGCTCGTGCGACTCGAATTCCAGTCGAAGTACTCGACCCACTGGCTGATCGACGAGACTGGAACCTGCGTTTGCGTCGTGCCGACGTAGATGCTGCCGATGTCGAAGCTGTCGCCGGTCGCGCCGCCCGTCACGTCGGTCACGTTGCTCTTGAACCAGCCGGGCCCCTGGCTCGTGTCCGGCGTGATGCGGAAGCGGTACGTGTGGCCGGCCTGCCACTCGTAGCGATAGCGGCATTGCGCGCCGGCGCTGCCATCCGTCGCCGAGCCGCTGACCGTGCAGTAGCTGCCGGCGCCGATGCCTGCGCTCGCGGGTGTGCCGGGTTTCGCGGCGGTGGCGCCCCACAGGCTGAACAGGAATTGCTTGCCCGTGCCTTCGCTGGCAGACACCAGTTCGGTCGACTGCAAACCCGTGTAGCCGTGCAGCGAGTTGACCTGGTTCGACCAGTACACGTTGGAGTTCGGGCCCGGGTCGGTCCGCGGCGTGATGAACAGGTCGAGGATCGCGACGCTGCGCACCGTCGACGGAAACCACGTGTTGCTGTAAAGCCCCGGCGTCGCGCCGAGGAAGCCGTTGAGCGTCGGTGCGGTGCTGGCCGACAGTGTCGCGAGGCCAGGCGCCGTGCTGGCCGCGATGCTGAAACCGCGCGCGCCCGGTGGCGGCAGGGACGCGACGGGCGGTACGCCGAGCGTGAAGGTGAACGTGCATGCGCCGCCTGCCGGCACCGTCGCGCCGGTCAGCGCGAGCTGCGCGGTGCCGTCGCTGGCCAGCGTACCGCCGCACGCGCTCGTGAAACCGTTCGCGGTGAAACCGGCGGGCATGCCGATGGAGAGGCCGGCGGCAGCCGGTTCGGTGCCGGTGTTGGCGAGTTTCAGCGTCGCCTTGTCGGTGCCGCCGACGGACGGCGACAGGCTGGCGAGCGTCAATGTCGCCGTGTAGGCGGGCGCGGCGAGCGCAGTGAGCGGAGCGAGCATCAGCGCAGCGATTGCCGCGCGGCTGACGGACGGGACGAGCATGGCCGGACTCCTGAATAGTTATTCGTTTTCGACGCGCGACGGACGGGCGCGCGGCGGCGAGTCTAGCATGCGGTCCTGACAAATTCGCGACGGATGAGGCGCGTCGCGAGCCGGGCGCGGGATCGGTTCCGCACCCGGATGCTGAGCCGGCTTATGCGCCGAACACCGCCTTCGCCAGCATTCCGAGCGCAACGCACACGAGCACGGCCGCGAAGCCGGCCTGCACGTGTCGCGCGGCAAGGTGCCGCGATGCACCGCGTCCGGCGGCCATGCCGAGCGCGGTCGCGACGGTGAACCACAGCGTCACGTCGAGCGGCGCGCGCGTGCCCGATACGAGCGTCGCGAACACGCCGCCGGCGCCGACCAGCGCGATCACCATCAGCGACGTCGCGACGATGCCGTGCATCGACACGTTCGTGAACTTGCGCAGCATCGGCACGATCACGATTCGAGAGTGGATCGGGTATTCATGCGAATACGAAAAATCCTAATTTCTTTAATTAATTCGTATAAAGCTGAATTTATTACTGGATATGTTGATTGCATTTATCGAGAGATGGAAATAGTCATCTCAATAATTGCGCGGTGCTTCGGCGCGAGGTAAAAGGACGGTTTCATTCCTCGCACGGGGCATCGATGAAAAACGCACAAGGCCGCGAAATGGTTCGCCTCGGAGACGCCACCGATCATGGCGGTGTCGTTACCGAAGCCGCCGATGATCTCAAGCATCTCGGCATCGGCGTGGCATTGGAAGGCCACGGCGTGACATGCCCGAAATGCGGCGGCATCTTTCCGCTGCTGGCGAGCGGCCCGCGCACACATCATGGTCGTCTGGTCGCGTATCGCGGCGACAAGACCGGCTGCGGCGCCACGATCGTCGGTGCTTGAGCAGAGAGGACCAGCAACCATGTCGACTCTGCCCCAAGCACGCACCCTGTCGATCTCCGGCGCAGCCTTGCCGACCTATGGAATGAATGCACTCCCGATATTCGTTCCGGTGCGGTTGCAGGGCACCGAAACGATTGGCCGCATCGACGAATGCCGTTATCTCGTTACGCTGCGCACCGACGATGCCTATGCATTCTCCCCGAGCATCACGTCCAATCTCGATCTGGATAAAGTGGTCGGTACCGAGGTCACCGTTTCGATCCGGTTCGAAGGCAAAGGGCAATTCATACCGGGCCTTGCAGGCAGTGCCGGACTCGGCAATATCGGCGCAGGAACGCGCGAAATCACGGGGTTGGTCGTGGCGGCCAGAATTGCCGGTCAGGACCGCGACTCAATTCTGTACGAACTCGAACTGCGCCCATGGCTCTATCGTGCGACGCTGACGCAGGATTGTCGGCTCTTTCAGGATATGACCGTCGTCGACATCACTGATGCGGTGCTGTCGAAATATCCGTACACGGTTGAAAAGCGTCTCGCGGGCGTATTTCGAGGAATCTATCCAAAGCGCGACATGCAGCGTCAGGCGTTCGAATCGGACTGGGCGTTCCTGCAGCGACTGTGGGAGGAATGGGGCATTTGGTGGTGGTTCGAACACGACGGCGGCCATCATCGCCTGGTCTTGTGCGACACGATGGGTGGCCACCAGCCGCACGGTGCGGCCTACGAGACGCTGCGCTACCTGCCACCCGACAGCAAGCGCATCGACGAAGAACACATTCATGCGCTGTCGGTGACGAGTCGGCTCACGGCCGGCTGTGTCACCGTGACGGACTACGACTACACGCGTCCGCGCGCGAAGCTGGCTGCCACTGAAGAGAATCCGCGCGGAACTGCCAGCGCGGACGGTGAGATTTACGCCTGGGGCGACTACAGCCAACCGCTGGCGGGTGCACAAGGTCTTGCAGGCCAGCCGAACGATGCGGATCGGGAAGCACGCCATTTTGCGCGCGTGCAACTCGAGGCGCAGCGCTGTGCGGGGCTGCGCGCCCATGGCGCGGGCAACCTGCGCGGGCTGACGGTCGGGCGCACGTTCACCCTGACAGGCTACCCGCAGCAGTCCGCGAACCGCGAATATGTCGTCGTGTCGTGCGCGCTCGACATCGAGGAAATCGGCAATCGCGCAGGCATCGCACAAACATACCGCGTCGAAACGCAGTTCGAACTGCTGCCGGCGAACGAGCCGTTCCGGCTCAAGCGCAGTGTCGACAAGCCCGTGTTAAGCGGCCCGGAGAAGGCCATCGTCGTGGGGCCGGCCGAGCAGGAAGTCTGGACGGACCAATACGGCCGCGTAAAGGTGCAGTTCGAGTGGGATCGTGACGGCAAGCACGACGAGCATTCGGGCATCTGGCTGCGCGTGCTGTCGCCGTGGCAGGGCGTGGACATGGGTGCGACATTCATTCCGCGCATCGGCCATGAAGTGGCGGTATCGCACTACTGCGGCGATCCAGATTTGCCGATGATTGTCGGCAGTGCCGTGAACGCGCTCCGTCAACCGGCGCTGCACGTGCCGGACTATCAGGCGGTATCGGTGATTTGCGGCAAGGAATTCCACGGCACTTCATCCGGCCATCTGGCGATCGACGATACGCAGGGGCAAATCCAGACGCAGATTGCGAGCGATGCGGGCGCCTCTCAACTCAGTCTCGGGAATATCCGGCGCATCGTGAAGAAGAAGGGGCGGGCGGATGCGCGCGGCACGGGTTTCGACCTGCGCACGGATTATTGGGGTGTCGTGCGGGCGTTGAGGGGCCTGTTCGTCCCGACAGACGGCCAGACGGGCGGCCCAGGCCACGCGAAGGACGCGCGTGAGGCAATCGGCCGGCTGACGCGGGCACGAGAACTGCAAGATAGTCTGTCCGCGCTGGCGCAACAGCATGAGACGCAGCAGCATGATGCAGACCAGAGCGACGTGGCGCGAGCGATCAAGGCCCGTAACGACGCGATCAAAGGGAATCCATCGGGCGATCCGGATGACTTCCCGGAACTGACGGAAGCCGACATGGTGCTGGCAGGATCGGCGGGAATCAGTTTCGCGGCCGAGCGCAACGTTCATATCGCGAGCAACGAGGATGTCGCGGTGACGAGCGGTCGGCATGTTGGCCTGGCGGTCGGCCGGTCGCTGTTCGCGAGCGTGGCGAATGCGTTCTCGCTGTTCGTGCACAAGGCGGGAATAAAGCTGATTGCCGCCGCTGGCAAGGTGCGTATCGAAGCGCAGACCGATGGCATCGACGTGACGGCCAAACAGTCGGTCACCATCACAAGTACCGCCGACAGCATTCATCTGCACGCGGCGAAGGAAATCGTGCTGCACGCCGGCAGTACTGAGGTGCGTATCGGTGAACAGGGCTACGTGGTTCGCACGGCCGGCGAACATACGGTCTATGCGGGCAGCCACCAGACCGATGCTCCTCAGATTCGGCCGATGCGCCTGCCGGTCACGCCGGACAATCCGGGGCTGTTCGCTGCACACTTTGTGTTGATGGAACACGACAGCGGCTTCGCGCTATCGCAGCAGCCATACCGCATCACGCTCGACAATGGGCGCGTGATCGAGGGGGTAAGTAACGAGCATGGTGAAACGTCGCTGATTACCGACCATGACGTTGCGTTCGGGACCGTCGAGTTACTTGCCGCAAGCGATCCGGACAAGGTGATTGCGGTCAATCATGCGGCGATCGTGCGCGACAACACGACGCCCTACACCGCTACCGCGCCGAACGCCGACAAGCGGACCGCGAAAATCAGGGGCAAGACGGCGAGCACGCCGGAACAGGGGGGCGACGTCCGAGAATCAACCGCCAACGTTTGCGACATGCGATCCGCTCAACTTCGGGCTGCGCTTCCATCACTTCATCGACGGGGCCAAGCAGAACGATGTGAAAGGGAATCGGCCGCGCAACGATGTCGTGTATCCGGTGACGAAAGCCTATACGGCGGCGATCAAGGACGCGCTCAAGGGCATTCCGTGGAGTCGGTTCAGAACAGTAAGTGGTGGAATATCGAACGACTTGAAAGACAGGATTATCGATACGATTCGTGAAATATTGAGAGTGGCGCTAGCCTCTGGGCCATTTGGCCTACCCGAAGGCACTGTTAATGACGCGATGCTATCAAACGGAGCGATGCCGATCATTGACATTGTCAGCGCGCAACAAGGGCAAGTTCGTTACAACATGCGCCCGGATGTTAGTGCATCATTTGTTCAGAAAAACTGGGCCATTGCCATTCAGGAGAAAGAGGTCGAAAAAATTATTGCGACTGCGGATGATGCGGGGGCGTTGGATGGTCGAATGAAATCATTCGCTGACATGCTTTACCATGAGGCACGACACTGCCAGCAGGCATTTTGGATGATGGCGCTGCTTCAACAACATTCCGCGGATTATGAAATATTTACGCAGATGTTCGGTGTGTATAAGGCATATACGAAAAAAGGTGCCTGTGATGCAGCCAAAAAAATCAACATCCCCAATGACAACCTCGTTACTACAGGGCTGCATCGGATGCTGATGTTTCACTACTACTGGATGATCTCGTACATGCAGGACCAAGCGGGTGGAGCCTATGTGAAGCCCGATGTTCCAATTGCGCAAGCCGAAGTGTGCAAATTGTTGAGCGTGCCGCCTGAGACGGCAGCAAAGATGGTGCGTTTCGAGGAAGGCTACCGGAGTCAATTGCATGAAGAAGTTGCGTATGCGTGTGCAGAGGTGGTGCAGGCCTATTGGGACCGTCCTGATCGCGCTCTCGTGTTCAACCCCGGCACATGCACAGCAGACTATGCCGCTGCCCTCAAAGCCGTTGACGCAAGGAGTTGACATGACGAGCCAAGCTGACGAACAGCGTGCGATGGTCCGCAGCATCCTGAAAACGGCAATGGCGATCCTGCGCGACGACAAACCATTTGATCCTGAAGGCACAGTCTTCGGGCGGGTGTACGCGGCAAAACCGCATCCCCCCGCCGAAGGAAGACTTTACCGTTATGCCAATCCTGTGTTACCTAAAGCGAGAATTGAATTTTCCACTGGCGATGATCCCGAAGATTATAGTGTTGACCGTTCGAAGGTGATGATCGTCCCGGCAGGAGTAAGAATTCTCCTCGACCCAATGATCGCTGGCCTGCCCGATACGGAAATCAAATCTCTTCTTCAATTGGAGGATTATTGGGTGGATCATCAAGGTGAAAAAAATTATGGGAATGAAATGATGGGGCGCACACCTGATTCCCCTAATGCTCAGACGTTTCGCTACCGAGCAAAAGATATCCCCGGTAGTAAATTTCCCGTCGACGTAGAACTATTTTATGCAAATCCCCTGGATGGCTCGTTTCCACAGATGCTGGGCGAAATCACGATAAGTCGTGACTACAAGATTTTGACACCCGAGGAACGCGAGCAGCGTCGCCTTGAACAACAACAGGTGAAGCGGCAGAAGTACGGCGAAATGGACCTGTGCACCGGGATGATTTGTCCAGAAACCGGTATTTGGGAAGGATGGTCGGATAACGGGCCGACCGACGCGTTGCTTGTTCACGCTGGTAGAAAGTTTCCCGAGGTGCGAACCATTCACTTTCGCGAACAATGGTATTCCCCTCATGCTCCGGGGCGATGGATGTGGCTAAAGGACGATTCGGGGTGGAGACGGGGCTGACCGACATCCCACTCGCTTCTCGTAGGGACAGACACAGTTGGAGGTGGCGGAGGACTCTCCGGGGGGTATCGTGGCAAAAGCGCCACGGAAGCTGAAACCGCCCGCCCCACTTTTCTTTCGCCGAAATTCGATTCCCGGCTGAAAATTCCAGGGTTGATTTGTTGATTTGGCCGTTGAAAATCCGACGGACCTTTTGGTATCTGCGCGAGACGGACTTCTGATATGAGTGAGAGGGGGCGCCGGTAACCCGGCGTCCGTCTCCATCGTTCACGCGCCGAACACCGCCTTCGCCAGCATTCCGAGCGCAACGCACACGAGCACGGCCGCGAAGCCGGCCTGCACGTGTCGCGCGGCAAGGTGCCGCGATGCACCGCGTCCGGCGGCCATGCCGAGCGCGGTCGCGACGGTGAACCACAGCGTCACGTCGAGCGGCGCGCGCGTGCCCGACACGAGCGTCGCGAACACGCCGCCGGCGCCGACTAGCGCGATCACCATCAGCGACGTCGCGACGATGCCGTGCATCGACACGTTCGTGAACTTGCGCAGCATCGGCACGATCACGAAGCCGCCGCCGACGCCGAGCAGCCCCGTCATCAGGCCTGTTATCGCGCCGGTCGACGCAAGCGCGAAGCCGACCGGCCAGGACCACACGAGACGGCCCGTATCGGGATTCACGCGGCCGACGCACAGCGGCGACGCGTTCGCGTCGACGGGGGCGTGTCGCAGGGCCTGCCGCAGCAGGCGGCCGGCGACGATCAGCATCGTCAGCGCGAACAGTGCGAGCAGCAGGCGCTGCGGCAGCACGTGCGCGAGCCGCACGCCGAGCGTGGTCAGCGGCACGCCGGCCACGGCCATCAGCAGCGCGGCGCGATAGCGCACGAGCCCGCGGCGGAAGCCTTCGAGCGCGCCGAGCGCGGCACTGCCGGCCACCGCGACGAGCGCGACGGGCGTGGCCTGCTGCATCGGCCAGCTCATGCCGACGACGAGCGCGGGCACCGCGAGAATGCCGCCGCCGGCGCCGGTCAGGCCGAGCACGGCGCCGACGAAGCCGCCGAGTACGAGGGAAATCAGCATGACGTCATCGGGCTCCGCTCAACGTGCGATCGCGGGCTTCGCGAGCCATTCGCGGCCCTTGAGCATCGCCTTCCAGTAGAGCGGCGGCAGCACGCGCTCCTTGAGCAGCCACGCGAGCCGCGACGGGCGTTTGCCGTCGATCAGCCAGGCGGGGAAGGTCGGCGCGACCTTGCCGCCGTACAGGAATTCGGCGAGCACGATCTTGCCGCGCTCGACGGTGAGCGGGCACGAGCCATAGCCGTCGTACGCGGCGTCGCCGTGCGCGCGGCCGAGCGATGCGAGCAGGTTGTGCGCGACGACGGGCGCCTGCTTGCGGGCGGCCGCGGCCGTCTTCGCATTGGTCGTGTTGGTGGCGTCGCCGAGCGCGTAGATGTCCGGAAAGTGCTTGTGCCGCAGCGTCGCCGGATCGACGTCGATCCAGCCGGCCGCGTCGGCGAGCGGGCTCGAACGCACGAAGTCGGGCGCCTTCTGCGGCGGCACGACGTGGATCATGTCGAACGAACGCACGACGGTTTCCTTGCCGCCGTCCGGCAGCGCGCGCACGAACGTCGCGCGGCGCGCGGGCCCGTCGATCGCGACGAGGTTGTGGCCGAACGACAGCGCGATGTCATAGCTTTTCACGTACTCCATCAGCGCGGGCACGTAGTCGGCCACGCCGAACAGCGCGCCGCCCGCATTCAGGAACTCGACGTTCGCGGCCTCGAGGCGCCCCGCGCGCCGCCAGTGGTCGCACGACAGGTACATCGCCTTCTGCGGCGCGCCCGCGCACTTGATCGGCATCGGCGGCTGCGTGAAGAGTGCATTGCCGCCGCGGAACGTACGGACGAGCTCCCATGTGTACGGCGCGAGATCGAAGCGGTAGTTCGACGTGACGCCGTTGCGGCCGAGCGTGTCGGCGAGGCCTTCGATGGCGTGCCAGTCGAGCTTGAGCCCCGGGCACACGACGAGCTTGCGGTAGCCGATGCGCCGGCAGCCGTCGAGCACGACCGTGTGCGTGTCGGGCTCGAAGCCGGCGACGGCGGCCTGGATCCGGTGTACGCCGCGCGGCAGCAAGTCGGTCATCTGGCGCGCGGTGGTCTCGGGCCGGAACACACCGGCGCCGACCATCGTCCAGCCAGGCTGGTAGTAGTGGACGTCGGCCGGATCGATCACCGCGATGTCGAGCGACGCGTCGCGCGCGAGCAGGCTCGATGCGACCGCGATACCGGCCGCGCCCGCGCCGACGATCACGATGTCGTGCCGCGCATCGACGGCCGGCGGCGCCGGCCTGCTGCCTTGCGTGACGCGCGACGCGAGCGCGCGCAGGTCGTAACCGGCCGCATCGGCCGTCGCGACGATGTCGTTCAGCGGGCGCAGGCCCGCTTGCGACAGCGCCCACAGCGTGGCCGAGCGCGTGCCGCTGCGGCAGTAGGCGAGCACCGGGCCGTCGAGCGATGCGACGAGCGCGCCGAACTGCGCGGCCTGATCGTCGGTCACCTTGCCCGTATCGACCGGCAGGTAATGCACGTCGATGCCGAGCGGCGCGGCGGCCGCGCGGATCTCGGTGACGGTCGGCTGGTCGGGGCCTTCGCCGTCGGGCCGGTTGCAGACGATCGCGCGGATGCCCGCCGCGTGCAGCGCGGGCAGGTCGGCCGCCGCGATCTGCGGCGAGACCGACAGCGCGTCGGTCAGCTTGCGGATGGTGGTCATGTCGGGGGTCTCGGTTGGGGGCGGCGGCGCTCAGATCGCGTCGAGCGGGATCTTCAGGTAGCGCACGCCATTGTTTTCGGGCTCCGGCAGATGGCCGGCGCGCATGTTGACCTGCACGGACGGCAGCATCAGCACCGGCATGTCGAGCGTCGCATCGCGCGCGGTGCGCATCGCGACGAAATCGTCCTCGGTCACGCCGTCCTTCACGTGCACGTTCGCGCGGCGCTGTTCGGCGACGGTCGTCACGAACTGCACGTCGCGGCCGCCCGGCTGGTAGTCGTGGCACAGGTACAGGCGCGTGTCGGGCGGCAGCGCGAGCACGCGGGAGATCGAGCGGTACAGCGTGCGCGCGTCGCCGCCCGGGAAGTCGCAGCGGGCCGTGCCGTAGTCGGGCATGAACAGTGTGTCGCCGACGAACGCCGCGCGCTGCGTCGCGTCGTCGACGCAGTAGGTCATGCACGCGGGCGTGTGGCCCGGCGTGTGCAGCGCGCGGATCGTCAGCGCGCCGAGCGCGAGCGTGTCGCCGTCGTCGACGAGCCGGTCGAACTGGCGGCCGTCCTCGGCGAAGCCGGGGCCCGCGTTGAACAGCGCGCCGAAGACGTGCTGCACGCGGCGCACGTGCGAACCGATCGCGATCCGGCCGCCGACCCGTGCCTTCAGGTAGGGGGCGGCCGACAGGTGGTCGGCATGCACGTGCGTCTCCAGCAGCCAGTGCACGGTCGCGCCGAGTTCGGCGACGCGCGCGATCAGCCGGTCGGCGCTCGCGGTGCGCGTGCGGCCGGATTTCGGGTCGTAGTCGAGCACGCTGTCGACCAGCGCGCACGTGCGGCTCGCCGTATCGAGCAGGAGATAGCTGACGGTGTGGGTCGCCGGGTCGAAAAAGCCTTCGACCGACAGCGTGGGGGCGTTGCTCACGGGGTGTCCTCGATCGGGTTCTGCATTTGCAATCGGGATCTCTGACTCAAGAAGCATGCCAACCGGCACAGCGGCACCGGCCGATAGGCCAGAGACTTGATTCGGCTCGGGTTTTCGGCACGGCCACGACGATACGCGGGCGTTGGCGCTAGCCGGTCGATCATGTGGACTGCCATATCTGGCAGTGTCGTGGCAGAATTGGCAGTCAGCCTGGCAGTCCGTCCGGCAGCACCGTCACCGAGCGTCCGCATGAATCCGCACGACACCATCCCGATCGTTCCCTCGCCGCGCCGCGATGTCACGCCCGACGTCCGCGCACTCGTCGCCTATCTCGAGCAGGACCCGCAGCCGATGATCGTCGTCGATCCCGACTACCGCATCCTCGCGGCGAACGATGCGTACCGGCGCCAGTTCGGCGTGGCGGGCGTCGAGCACGTGGGGCGGCATTGCTTCCAGGTCTCGCATCACTACGACGTGCCGTGCGACCAGGCCGGCGAGCATTGCCCGATGAAGCAGGCGCTCGAATCGCGCGGGCTGAACCGCGTGCTGCACATCCATCACACGCCGCGCGGCCCCGAGCATGTCGACGTCGAGCTTCGGCCGATCTTCGATGCTCACGGCAACGTGATCGCATATGTCGAGCGGCTGACGACGGTGCGCAGCGCGTCGGCGCAGCCGAGCGCGGAAGGACTGGTCGGCGGCGCCGACGCGTTCAACGCGGCGCTCGGCGCACTGCAGCGCGTCGCGCCGTCGCTGTTGCCGGTGCTGCTGCTCGGCGAATCGGGCACCGGCAAGGAGCTGTTCGCCCGCGCGCTGCACGAGGCGAGCGATCGCGCGATGGGGCCGTTCGTCGTCGTCGATTGCTCGGGGATCGCCGAGACGCTGTTCGAGAGCGAACTGTTCGGCTATGAGAAGGGTGCGTTCACGGGCGCGAACCAGCGCAAGCCGGGCCTCGTCGAGACCGCGCAGGGCGGCACGCTGTTTCTCGACGAGATCGGCGACGTGCCGCTGCCGATGCAGGTGAAGCTGCTGCGGCTGATCGAGTCGGGCACGTTCCGGCGCGTCGGCGGCGTCGAGGCGCTGCGCGCGGATTTCCGGCTCGTTGCGGCCACGCACAAGCCGCTGCGCGAGATGATCGACGACGGCCGGTTCCGTCAGGACCTCTACTACCGGATCAACGCGTTTCCGATTCCGCTGCCGGCACTGCGCGAACGGCAGGGCGATGTCGCGCTGCTCGCCGAATCGATCCTGCGGCGGATCGCGAACGCGCGCGCGAATGCGGGCGACGCGGGCGCGCGGCCGTTCGCGGCCCGGCCGTTCGTGCTGACCGAGCGCGCGCGTGCGTGCCTCGACGCTTATGCATGGCCGGGCAACATCCGCGAACTGCGCAACGTGCTCGAACGTGCATGCCTGTTCGCGGACGACGGGACGATCCGCGTCGAGCACCTGCCGGCCGAACTCGTGGCGGCATCGGCGGCGCAGCAGGATGGCGCGGGCGCGGCGGGCGCGCTGACGGATGCGGAACTGGCGCGGATCGCCGGCGAATTCGCCGGCACGCGCAAGGCGCTGGCCGAGCGCACGGGGATGAGCGAGCGCACGTTGTACCGGCGGTTGAAGGCGCTCGGGCTGGGCACGCGCGGCGGGTGAGCGGGTGTTTCGGTGTCTCGACGGGGAACATGCCCGGCAATCATAAATTCATGTCATGCGAAAAATAATTATCGTTTTACAATAATTAACGACGTACAATCGATGCGTGTTCACCACCATCGAAGAGGATGTCGCATGCATTCCGATCGCATTGCCCGCATCAGCCAGCGCATGGCTGCCGTCACGCTGTGGTTCATCGTCGCCATGCTGGTGCTCAACGCCGCTTGCTGGGCGTTTCCGTCGCTGAGCGCGGCCGACTCCGGGCCCGGTTTCGTATTCGGCCTCACGGACTCGGTGATGTCGAACCTGCGCGTGGATGTCGCCGCATTCCCGTGGTGGCAAAAGGCGGTCGGCATCCTTCTGTCGAGCGTGCCGCTCGTCGCGCTCGCGAACGGCCTGCGCCATCTGCGCGCGCTGTTCCGGACTTACGCGCGCCGTGACTATTTCTCCGCGCAGGCGGCAGCCCATCTCGGCAAGACGGGCCGTGCGATCGGCCTGTGGGTGCTGCTGAGCCTGTTGTGCGAACCGCTCCTGAGCGTGTGGGTGACGATGCGCGAGCCGGTCGGCCATCGCGTGGTCAGCATCGGCTTCAGCATGCCTTACGTTGTCGCGCTGTTTACGGCGGCCTGTATTGCGGTGATCGCGCACATTCTCCGGCAGGCGAGCGAGCTCGACGCCGAACATCGGCAGTTCGTCTGAGGCGCGCCATGACGATCGTGGTCAAGCTCGACGTGATGCTCGCGACCCGCAAGGTCCGCTCGAAGGATCTCGCGGCGGCGGTCGGCATCACCGAACAGAACCTGTCGTTGCTCAAGCAGGGGAAGGTCAAGGGCATCCGCTTTGCGACGCTCGAGGCGATCTGCCGCTATCTCGATTGCCAACCCGGCGATCTGCTCGCGTTCAGCGATGACGGCGGCGGCGAGCCTGACTGACGCATCGCCGTGGCGTACGGCCGACGCGGCGGCGCGACGGCGGCGACTGGGCGTCGTCGCGGTGGCATGCGCAATCGCGGCGTCGATCCACGTGCTCGGATGGTTCGTGCTGCGCTGGGCGTCGACGACGACCAGTGCGGCGAGGCCCGAGGTCGGGGCGCCGGCCTGGCCCGCGCTGAGCGTCGTGTTGATTCCGGCGCGGCCGGTGCAACCGCCGGCAACCGGCGTAACCGGCGTAACCGGCGTGGCCGGACGCACCGGACGCACCGGACGCACCGGACAGAACGGGCAGGTGCGCGGCAATGGTCGATCGCCGGAACGTTCCGGCGCCGCCGCGAACGCGCGCATGCCGGCGCGTTCGCTTCCGGAGGCATTCGGGGCGCTGCATGCACGAAGCGACGCGCCTGCCGGTGTCGCGCCGGATGGACGCGACAACCGGCCGGCTAACGCGTCGATGCCCAATGTCGACTGGGGGCGCGATCTGGCATCGATCGGCGCGCGGCGCGCTTCAGGGCGCAGCGCTGCCGACGCGGCGATCGACGCATTGGGTGCGTCGTCCGGTCACGTAGCGCCGCGTCGCGATACCGTCGGCACCAGGTTGGCCACGGGGATGTCGGACGCGCACCGCGTCGACTGCCGGAGCGCGTATTCGGGTGCCGGCCTCCTTGCGTTGCCGATGCTTGCACTGGATGCGGTTCGCGATACCGGCTGCAAGTGGTGACGCGGGTGGCCTGCCTCGCGGGCTTGGCGGCGGCGCGCAGGCGACCTGCATGCCGCCCGCCACGTCACTGATCAGTGCGCCGGCACCAACTGCGCCATTGCCTCGCGGATAAAACCGAGCAGCGTATCGTCGACCCACGCGTCCTTCGTCAGAGCCGGCTCGTTCATCATCGCGTGACGGAATTTCGCGTGCGTGGCCGGATCGTGGCCCGCATAGCTGCAGAACAGGTCGAGCCAGCGCTGCGCGAGCGCTCGGCCTTCCGGCGAAGCGGGCGTCGCGCCCGCGTCGATCGCGTCGCGCACGTCGGCCATCAGTTGCGGCCATTCCATCGCGCGTTCGCCGTAGTGCGCCCGCATGAAGCGGATTTCGTCCGGCGCGAGATATTTCTCGAAGATCCGCATCTTCGTTTCGGCGGTCGCGCGCAGCACGTAGTCGCGCAACGCGATCGAAATGCCGATCTTCGACTGCATCGCCGGTTCGCGCTCGTGCATCAGGTTCAGCTTCGCCAGCAGGCGCGGGTCGTTGTTCGTGTCGCGCACGAGCAGCGTCATCCAGCGGCCGGCGAGCGCGCGCACGCGCTCGTCCTCGGGCGGCACGCCCGCGTCGTGCAGCGCGCGCACGTCGGCGACGAGCGCGATCCATTCCGCGTCGCCCGCCTGGCTCTTGCGATACATCGGCATGCGCGCAAGTTCTTCCTCGGAAAAGTATTTGTCGTACACGGTCATCAACTCCAGTGTGGCGAGCCAATCGGCCAGTTCCGGCTCCGTGCCCGCGGCGAGCTGCGCGTGCAGGCTCACGAGCCGCTCGCGCAGCTGCGCGGTTTGCGCGAGCTGGCGGTCGAGCAGCACGATCTGCTTCGCGACGAGATCGACGAGCGGGGTGCCGGGCTGGTTCAGGTAGTCGCCGATTTCGGTGAGCGACAGTCCGAAGCGACGCAGCGCCTGGATCTGGTGGAGCCGGGCGATGTCGTGGCGGTCGTACAGCCGGTAGCCGTTGTCGGCGCGTGCCGAAGGCGTCAGCAGACCGATCGCGTGATAGTGATGAAGCGTGCGGACGGTCAGTCCGCTGCGTTTCGCCAGTTCTCCCACTTTCAGCTGCATTCGTTGCTCCGTTCGGTACGCACACTGGAGTTTCGAACGTTACGCTACGTGAGGGTCAAGCGGAAGATCGAAAATCGGGCGCGCGCCGGGTTGACCGCGCGCGCCCGAGCGACGGGCCGGCTTATTGCGGCGAAGGCGCGGTGACGGGCGCGGCGGCGCGCGCTTCCTTGCCGGTTGCGTTGTCGCCGGCTTCCTTGCCGGTTCTGCCGGCCTTGTCGGCCGGCGGCGTGCCCATCGCCTGATAGAGCCGCGCGGTATCCGCGAACCGCGCGCCGGTCGCGCGGATTTCGTCGAGCCGCGCGTTGCGGTACTGCAGCTCGCTGGCGCGCGCGGCCGACGGCGGCAGCGCGCCGAGCCGCACGCGGGCGGCCGCGTCGTCGTATGCGCCGCGTGCGGACAGCGCGGCGCGGGACGATGCGTCGAGCGCCTCCGCATCGTGCTCGAGCGCCGCGAGCGAATCGGCGACGTTCTGGAACGCGCCGAGCACGGCCTGCTTGTACTGGTCGACCGCGGCTTCGTAGGTGGCCTTCGCCGCGCGGCGCTGCGCGAGCAGCGCGCCGCCGTGGAAGATCGGCTGGCTCAGCGACGCGCCGACATTCCAGATCGCGCCGGCGCCCGACAGCATGGTCGGCCAGCTGAAGCCGCCTTTGCCCATCGCCGCCGACAGCGACAGTTGCGGGAATAGCTGCGCGGTCGCGACGCCCACTTCCGCAGCGGCGGCCTTCAGCCCCGCGTCGGCCGCCTGGATATCCGGGCGGCTTTGCAGCAGGTCCGACGGCACGACGACGGGCACCTGCTCGGGCAGGTGCAGATCGGCGAGCGTGAGATCGGCCGGCGGCCGGTCGGGCGTGCGGCCGACCAGCACCGCGAGCGCATGGCGCGCCGAGTCGCGCTGCTGGCGCAGCGCGGGCAGGCTTGCCGCGAACGTGTCGGCGCTTTGCCGCGCGTTCAGCGCGTCGCTGCGCGACGCCGAGCCGAGCGCGTAGCGGCGTTCGGCGTCGTGCGCCTGGTCGTTCGCGAGTGCGACGAGCCGCTCGGTCGTGTCGATCTGCGCGTTGAGCACCGATACCGTGATCGACGCGGTGACGATGTTCGCGGCCAGCGCGCGCCGCGCGGATTCGAGCTGGAACGCACTGACGTCGACGCGTTTCGCGAGCGCGCGATTCGCGAAGCGCGAGACGCCGAACAGGTCGACCGTGTAGCTCGCCTGCAGCTGCCCGACGAACGTGTCGTACAGCAGCGTCGGTGCGCCGAGCGCCGGAATCGGCACGCCGAGCGCACGCTGGCGCGTGGCCTGGCCGACCGCGTCGATCGACGGCAGCATCGAGCTGCCGATCTGCCCGCGCAACTGTTCGCGCGCGGCATCCAGCGAATGCGATGCTGCACTGAGCGTCGGGCTGTTGCGCAGCCCTTCGTCGACGAGCGCGTTCAGCGCATCGGAGCGGTACTGCTTCCACCAGTCGGGCACCGGCTGCGCGCCCACTTCGAACTGCTGCGCGACGCCTTGCGCGGACACGGTCTGCTCGACTTGCGGCACGGCGCCGTAATGCGCGGGCGACGGCATCGCGGGCGGCTCGCCGCTCGGCGCGAACCACGCGCAGCCGGCGAGCGGGCCGGCGAGGCTCGCGGCTGCGAGCGCGCGCACGGCTTGGGTTTTCAGGTTCATCGACACATCCATGGTCAGGCTCCCGACGGCGCGGCCGGCGTGCTGCCGTCATGCGGCGGGCCGTCCTGCGGGTCGCGTTCGTCGCGCTTCACGCGGAACCACGTCGCGTACAGCGCAGGCAGGTAGAACAGCGTCAGCACGGTCGCGCTCGTGATGCCGCCCATCAGCGCGGTCGCCATCGGCCCGAAGAAGTTAGAGCGCAGCAGCGGGATCAGTGCGAGCACGGCGGCCGCGGCCGTCAGCGTGATCGGCCGGAAGCGCCGCACGGTCGCGCCGATGATCGCGTCGACGCGGCCGTGGCCGACCGCGATGTCCTGCTCGATCTGGTCGACGAGGATCACCGAGTTGCGCATGATGATCCCGAACATCGCGATCACGCCGAGCATCGCGACGAAGCCGAACGGCTGCCCGAACAGCAGCAGCGTGGCGACCACGCCGATCAGCCCGAGCGGCGCGGTCAGCACGACCATCAGCACGCGCGAAAAGCTCTGCAGCTGGATCATCAGCAGCGTGAACACGGCGATCGCCATCAGCGGCATCTGCGCGTTGATCGAGTTCTGCGCCTTCGCGCTTTCCTCGACCGAGCCGCCGATGTTGATCTGATAGCCGACCGGCAGCTGCGCGCGCAGCGCGTTCAGCTTCGCGTCGACCGCATGCGTGACGTCGATGCCCTGTGCGCCGGCGCGCACGTCCGACTGCACGGTGATGGTCGGCTGGCGGTCGCGCTCCCACACGACGCCGTATTCGAGCGTCGGCTCGAAGCGGCCGAGCGAGCCGAGCGGCACCGGGCCGTTCGGCGTCGGCAGCGCGAGGCCCGCGAGCTTCGCCGGATCGACGCGGTCGGCCTGCGGCGCGCGCAGGTCGACCGCGATCAGCTTGTCGCGCTCGCGGTACTGCGTGACCGTCGTGCCGGACAGCGTCATCGCGAGGAAGCTCGACACGTCCTGCGACGTCACGTTCAGCTCGCGCGCCTTCTTCTGGTCGATCTCGAAGCGCACCGAGCGCTCGGCCGGCTCGTCCCAGTCGAACTGCACGTTGACCGTGCGCGCATCGCCGCGCATCGTCGCCGCGACCTTCTCCGCGATCGAGCGGACCGTCGCGATGCTGTCGCCGCTCACGCGGAACTGCACCGGATAGCCGACCGGCGGGCCGTTCTCGAGCCGCGACAGCCGCCAGCGCACGGCCGGGAACTTGTCGCGCAGCGTGGTTTCGAGCCAGGTCGCGAGCTTCTCGCGATCCTCGACCGATTTCGCGGTGATCACGAACTGCGCGAAGTTCGGCAGTTGCAGCTGCTGGTCGAGCGGCAGGTAGAAGCGCGGCGCGCCGCTGCCGACGAAGTTCACCGAATGATCGATCTCGGGGCGCTTGTCGATCACCTTCTCGAGGCGTTCGGTTTCACGCAGCGTCGCCGCGAACGACGCGCCCTCGGGCAGCCGCAGGTCGACCAGCAGCTCGGGCCGGTCGGAACTCGGGAAGAACTGCTGCGGCACCAGCGAGAAGCCCATCAGCGACACGACGAACAGGGCGCCCGTGATCAGCAGCACGACGAAGCGCCGCTCGATGCACCAGTCGACCCAGCCGCGCAGCCGCCGGTAGAAGCGCGTGTCGTAGATGTCGTGCTCGTGGTCGTCGGGCAGGTGCGCTTCGTGCGCCTGCCGCTTGCGCTCGGGCAGCATGTGGTAGCCGAGCAGCGGGATCAGCACGACGGCCGCAAACCACGACGCGATCAGCGCGATCGCCGACACCTCGAAGATCGAGCGCGTGTATTCGCCGGTGCTCGATTTCGCGAGCGCGATCGGCAGGAAGCCCGACACCGTGACGAGCGTGCCCGTCAGCATCGGGAACGCGGTGCTCGTGTATGCGAACGCGGCGGCGCGCGCGCGGCTGTAGCCCTGCTCGAGCTTCACGGCCATCATCTCGACCGCGATGATCGCGTCGTCGACGAGCAGCCCGAGCGCGAGCACGAGCGTGCCGAGCGACACCTTGTGCAGCCCGATGTCGAACAGGTACATGAACAGGGCCGTGACCGCGAGCACGACCGGAATCGAGATCGCGACGACCATCCCGGTGCGCAGGCCGAGCGATACGAGGCTCACGACCAGCACGATCGCGACGGCTTCGGCGACCGCCTCGAGGAAATCGTCGACCGAATGCGAGACCGCATGCGGCATGCTCGATACCTCGACCAGCTTGAGGCCGGCCGGCAACCGCGCCTGCAGGTCCTTCGATTCGGCGTCGAGCGCCTTGCCGAGCCGGATCACGTCGCCGCCCGGCTGCATCGTGACGCCGATGCCGAGCACCGCCTTGCCGGCCGCACCTGAGCCGGCCGCGCGCATCTGCGTGACCGTCGGATCGTCGTAGCCGCGCTTGACCGTCGCGAGATCGCCGAGCCGGAACGTGCGGCCGTTGATGCGGATCAGCGTATCGGCGATCGCGTTGACGTTGTCGAACTGGCCGCTCGGCCGCACGAACACGCGATCGTCGGCGGTCGTCAGCACGCCGGCCGACGAGATGTCGTTCTGCGCGTTGATCGCCTGGCCGAGCTGCTGCGGCGAGATGCCGAGGCGCGTGAGCTGCGCGTTGTTCACCTCGATGAAGATCCGCTGGTCGGGGTCGCCGAAATAGTCGACCTTGCCGACACCCGGCACGCGCAGCAGCACGGTGCGTAACTGGTCCGCGTAGTCGTGCAGCTGCGCGGGTGAGAAGCCGTCGCCTTCGAGCGTCCAGATGTTGGTGTAGACGTCGCCGAATTCGTCGTTGAAGAACGGGCCCTGCACGCCGGGCGGCAGCGTATAGCCGATGTCGCCGACCTTCTTGCGGATCTGGTACCAGGTCTCGGGCACGTCCTTCACGGGCGCCGAATCCTTCATCGTGAAGAAGATCAGCGATTCGCCGGGGCGCGAATCGCTGCGCAGGAAGTCGATGGCCGGTGTTTCCTGCAGCTTGCGGCCGATCCGGTCGGTGACCTGTTCCTGCACCTGCCGTGCGGTCGCGCCGGGCCAGAACGTGCGGATCACCATCACGCGGAACGTGAACGGCGGGTCTTCGGACTGCGCGAGCCGCGTGTACGCGAGGATGCCCGCGAGCGTCGCGAGCGCGATCAGGTAGACGACGAGCGCCTGGTGGCGCAGTGCCCACGCCGACAGGTTGAACCGGCCTTCTTCGCGGGAGGTGCTCACGATGCGAAGTCCTCCGGGTGCAGCGGCGCGATCGGGCGTACCTTCTCGCCCGCGCTGACCGTATGCACGCCCTGCAGCACGACGCGCTCGCCCGGCTGCAGCCCGTGCGACACGGTGACGGTGCGCTCGTTGAAGCGAGCGACGTCGACGCGGCGCAATTCGAGCGTGTCGTCCTTCTTGCGCACGACCCACACGGCCGGTTGCGCGCCGTCGTGGAACAGCGCGGTCGCGGGCAGCGTGATCGGCTGCGCGTCGCCGGCGGCCGGCGCGCCGTCGAATGCGACGTTCGCGGTCATGCCGAGGCGGATCGCCGGATCGGGCGCGGCGAGCGTGAGCTTCACGCGATACGTGCGGCTTTGCGGATCGGCGGCCGGCGCGATTTCACGCACCTTCGCGGCGAACTGGCGGCCCGGCAGCGACGGCAGCGTGACGGTCGCCGCATGGCCGGGTGCGAGCGACGCGAGCGCGGCTTCGGGCACGTCGCTGACGACGTCGACGTCGCCGGACCACGCGAGCTGGTAGACGGCCTGGCCGGCCGACACGTTCTGGCCGGTGTCGGCCTGTTCGGCGGTGATGTAGCCGGCATGATCGGCGACGAGCGTCGCGTAGCGGAGCTGGTTCTTCGCGAGCGCGAGCTGCTGTTGCGCCTGGTCGCGCTGCGCGAGCGCCGACGTGTAGCTGTTCTGGGTCTGCTCGAGTTGCGCGGTCGCGATCAGGTTTTCATGCGCCTGCGCGCGGTCGCGGTCGAGCTGCTGCTTCGCGAATGCGAGGCTGTGCGTCGCGGCATCGAGCTGCGCCTGCGCGCTCGCGGCGTTTTTCTCGACGTCGGACGGGTCGAGCAGCGCGACGACCTGGCCGACCTTGACCGTATCGCCGAGCCGCACCTTGCGCTCGACGATCTTGCCGGCGATGCGGAACGACAGCGGCGTCGCGTAACGCGGCTGGATTTCGCCGGGCAGCGTGCGCGCGACCGCGGCGGCATCGGCATGTGCGGGCAGCGCGACGACGGGACGCGGCGCGGGCGGCGCGGATTCTTTCGGATGACAGGCGGCGACGAAGAGCGCCACGCCGATCAGCAGCGCAGCGCGGGAACCGGAGCGATTCACGAAACCCCCAGGTGAGATGGAGCGGAACGAAGCCGGCAAGCGCGGCGGGCGCTTGCCCCAAGCGGCGCCGGCAGCGGCGCGCGGACAACAATTTCAGAAACTGCTGCGGATTCTAATACATACCTGTATCTGAATGCAAAGATGAATCCGAAGGGGTAATGGTGCTAGACTGCGCGCCATGAAACCACAGCGCTTAACTCGCGAGCAGAGCAGGGACCAGACGCGCGAACGTCTGCTGAAAGCCGCGCATCGTATTTTTCTGAAGAAAGGCTTTGTGGCCGCGAGCGTCGAGGACATCGCGGCCGCGGCCGGCTATACGCGCGGCGCGTTCTACTCGAATTTCCGCAGCAAGTCGGACCTGCTGCTGGAGTTGCTGGAGCGCAACCATGAGGCGGTGCGGTCCGATTTCGAGGCGATCTTCGACGAGGGCGGGACGCGCGAACAGATGGAGTCGATGGCGCTCGCGCATTACCGGACGCTGTTCCGCGACGACGAATTCTCGCTGCTGTGGGGCGAAGCGAAGCTGCAGGCCGCGCGCGACGCGAAATTCCGCGTGCGCTTCAACCAGTTCCTGCATGGCAAGCGGCTGCAGATGGCCGACTTCATCCAGCGCTTCGCCGAGCGCTCGGGCACGCCGCTGCTGCTGCCGGCAGAGACGCTCGCGTTCGGGCTGATGTGCCTGTGCGACGGCGTGCAGTCGTACTACACGGCCGATCCGCAGCACGTGCCGGCCGACGTGGCCGAATCGGTGCTTGCGGGGTTCTTCGCGCGGGTCGTGCTGGGGCGCGCGCCGGACTGAGCGGGGAAGCGGGCGTCGCGTTCGCTCGCGGCAGGCCGGATGCGATGAAGCGGTGCGATGCGGCGAGAGCACGCATCGTGCGCGTCAACGCTCGCCGGTCATCCGCCGATACGCGTCGAGCAGCGACGTCTTGTAGACGACGCCCGCGAGCGTCGGCTCGGCTTCGCTTTCGATCACCGGCAGCCGTTCGCCCTGGAACGCCATGAAGCGTTCGAGCGCCGTCGCGAGCGGCATGTCGGGCGTGAGGAGCGGAAACGGCGTATGCGCGTAGTGCGCGGCCGTCTTGTCGGACGTGTCGCGCTTGTCGAGCAGGTCGGACGTGATGTCCTTCAGCGCGACCGCGCCGCGGAAGCGCCCGGCGTCGTCGGTCACGTACAGGTACTTCACCGGATATTCGAGAAACACGCGCGTCATGTCGGCGACGCTCGCGGTGAGCGGCACGACCGTCTGCGCGGGCTGGATCAGCTCGCGCATCTGCGTGGTGCGCAGCCGCAGCCGTTCCTGTGCGTCCTGGTAGTGGTGCAGCGTGATCTCGTACATCGACGTCGTGCCCGTCGCGCGTGCGACGAAATACGCGAACACGCACGATACCAGCAGCGGCAGCACGACCTGGTAGCTCAGCGTCATCTCGAAGATCATCAGGATCGCCATCAGCGGCGCCTGCGTGGCGCCCGCCATGAACGCGCCCATCCCGACGATCGCATACGCGAAATACGCCGACGTATGGCCGGGCCACAGCGCTTCCATCGCGAGCCCGAACAGCGAACCGAACACCGCGCCGACGAACAGCGTCGGCGTGAAGACGCCGCCGATCGCGCCCGAGCCGGCCGTCGCGGTGGTCGCGATCACCTTGAACACGAGTACCGCGACGAGCGCCTGCCAGGTCCACGGCGAATGAAGGATGTGGTTCACGACGCTGTAGCCGTTGCCCCACACGTCCGGAATCCACACCGAGATCACGCCGACGACGAGGCCGCCCAGCGCGAGCCGCACGGGCAGCGGCACGGGCAGCCGCTTGAACTGGTTCTTCGACGCGTCGAGCAGGTGCAGGAACTGCGGCGCGAGCACGCCGCACAGCGCGCCGAGCACGACGAACAGCAGTACCTCGGGGCCCGTGACGGCCGGAAACACCGGCATTTCGTACGGCGGCCGGTAGCCGGCGAATTCTCGCATCACGATGTTCGCGACGACCGACGCGACGACCATCGGCCCGAAGCTCTCCATCGAGATCGTGCCGAGCACGATCTCCGATACGAAGAACGCGCCTGCGATCGGCGCGTTGTACGCGGACGTGATGCCGGCAGCTGCGCCGCACGCGACCAGCAGGCGCAGGCGCGGCGGGTCGAAGTGCACGAAGCGGCCGACGAGCGACGCGGCAAGCGCCGCGAGCTGCACCATCGGGCCTTCGCGGCCGATCGAGCCGCCGCTGCCGATCGTCAGCAGCGACGACACGCTGCGCCACAGGCTCTGCCGCACGGGCACGATGCCGTTGCCGAGCGCGACGGATTCCATGTAGTCGGTCTTGCCGGACGGCTTGTCGCCGCGTGTCGCGAGCAGCAGCACGCAGCCGGCTAGGAAGCCGCCCGCGGCCGGCATCCAGAACCGCACGTACCACGGCAGGCTCTTCGCCATCTGGACGAAGCTGCCGCTGTGCCCGGAGATCAGGTGCTGCATCAGATCGATGCCTTCGCGGAACGCCATGGTGGCGAAGGCGCCGCCGACGCCGACGATGGCCGACCAGATCAGCATCGTATGGGCGTCCGACAGGCGGAACAGCGTTTGGGCGCGAGTGCGCAGCTTCAGCAGGAACGAGAGCACGGCTGAAAGGGGGCGATGGAAAACGACGCGAAGCATAGCACCGCGCCGCGCCCGCGGGACCATCCCGTCGGGCGCGGCGCGCGAAGTGTTGCGGACAGGCGGCTCACCCAAGCCAGTGCTGCACGGCCCAGGTGATCCCGTAGCCGCCGGCGATCAGCCACACGTACAGGATCAGGCCGGTTACCAGTGCGCGGGGGCCGGCTGCGCGGATCTGCGACACGCGCGTCTCGATGCCGAGTGCGGTCATCGCCATCGTCAGCGCGAAGGTGTCGAGCACGTTCAGCGTATGCGTGACGTCGGTGGGCAGCACGTTCAGCGAATTGACGATCACGAAGCCCAGGAAGCCGAGCGCGAACCAGGGCACGGCCACCTTGCGCCTGCCTTGTGCACCGCCGGCCGTCGCGCGGGCCGAGCGGGCGAGCCACCAGCCGAGCACGAGCAGCACCGGAACCAGCAGCATCACGCGCGTCATCTTGACGATCGTCGCGATGTGCGCGACCTGCGGGCTGATGTCGCTGGCTGCGCCGACCACCTGAGCGACTTCGTGGATCGTGCCGCCGAAGAACAGGCCGAGGCCGGCCGGATCGAGGTTCAGCAGCCCCGCGTGATATGCGATCGGGTACAGGAACATCGACAGCGTGCCGAACAGCACGACGCTGCCCACGGCCATCGCGCTCTGGTGCGGCTTCGACTGCAGCGTCGACTCGAACGCGAGCACGGCGGCCGCGCCGCAGATCGCGCTGCCGGCGGCGGTCAGCAGCGCCGCGTCGCGGTCGAGCTTCATCAGCTTCATGCCGGCCCAGGTGCCGATCACGAGCGTGCTGACGACGACCAGCACCGAGACCGTCAGGCCCGGCAGGCCGACCTGCGCGATTTCCTGCAGGCTCACGCGCAACCCGAAGAACGCGACCGCGATGCGCAGCAGCTTGCGCGCGGAGAAATTGACGCCGGCCGCCCAGCTGGCCGGCATGCCGTCGCGCAGCGCATTGCCGTACAGCGCGCCGGCGACGATGCCGACGATCAGCGGCGACAGGCCGAGCCCCGCGATCGCGGGGAGCTCGGACAGGCTCGTGACGGCGGCGGCGAACAGCGCGACGAACAGCACGCCGTTCAACTGGCCGCGCATCGACGGCGCGGCATGGCTGAGATGAGGAGTCGGGGCAGTGGACATGGAAGCACCGTGATGGAGCGTGTTGCGATGCTGTAATCCTAATTTTGTTATATCGATATGAAAAATTGTGATTTGTGACGTAAACTATCCGGAAAGCCGATAATTCAACCCCATGACCCCGGATCAACTGATAACGTTCGCGGCCGTCGCCGAACACCTGAACATCAGCCGTGCCGCGTTGGCGCTGCACCTGTCGCAGCCGGCCGTGTCGGGCCAGTTGCGGCTGCTGCAGGACGAATTCGGCGAGCCGCTGTACCAGCGCGACGGCCGCGGCATCCGGCTGACGCCGGTCGGCGAACAGCTCGCGCAATACGCGAAGGCGCAGCGCGACACGTTTGCGCAGGCGCGCGCGTTTCGCGACGCGGTGCGCGGCCTCGAGGCCGGCACGCTGCGGATCGGCGCGAGCACGACGCCGGCAAGCTACCTGCTGCCGTACCTGATCGCGGCGTTCCAGCCGCGTGCGCCGCGCGTGACGATCCATACGATGAGCGGCAATACGGCCGACGTGGTCGCCGCGCTGCCGTCGCTCGACATCGCGATGATCGAAGGGCCGCCCGGCGAGGCGCTGCCGCCCGGCACGGTCGTGCATGCGTGGCACGAGGACGAGATCGTCGCGATCGTGCCGGCCGGCCATCCGCTGGCAGCGCCCGGCTATGATGCGGGCGTGACGCTCGATGCGCTCGGCGCCCATCCGCTCGTGCTGCGCGAGGAGGGCTCCGGCGTGCGGCAGCTCGTCGAGCGCGCGTTCGCGCACGGCGGCGCGCCGATGCGTGTCGCGTTCGAGATCGCGGGCGTCGAGGCGGTGAAGGAGGCCGTGCGTGCCGGGATGGGCGTCGGGTTCGTGTCCGCGATGTCGCTGCGTCACCAGGATGCGGCGCTCGTGTTGCGCTCGCTCGCGCCCGCACCGCTCACACGTCATTTTTCCATTCTCGTGCCGCATGGCGGCGCGCCGTCGCGGGTCGCCGCGCAGTTCCTCGAAATGAGTCTCGCGCAGGATCTCGCATAGGCGGCCGAAGCCGATCCGGAACCACACGATGCGCGCCGTCGGGCGCGCGTTCGCGTGGCGCCCGGCCTTAGGGATTTCCTCTATGGCGTGTGTCCGAAGCGAAGCGCACCATCCTTCTCAAGCAAATGGAACCGGTTCCATTCCGGTAAGAAAAGGGCAAAATGGCAGACATCGTGATCGTGGCGAGCGCATTCGGGACGGACCGCGTGCGCCAGGAGGGCCACAGCGCATTCGTCGCGACCGCGGCGGCATCCGGTGCGACCGGCTTCGAGGTGAGGCGCGAGCTGTTCGCATCGGACGACGACGCGACGCCCGGCGCGCTGGCCGCGCTCGGCGCGCAACTGGCCGGCCACGGGCTGTGGTCGGTCTATTCGACGCCGGCCACGCTGTACACGGAAACGGGTGCGCTCGATGCCGACGCATTGCGCGACGCGCTCGCGCAAGCCGACGCGCTTGGCGCGCGCTTCGTGAAATTCCAGCTCGGCGGCTTTGCAGGCGACGCGCACGCGGCCGACATCGTCGCGCTGTCGCGCGGCGCGCGTGCACGGGTGGTGGTCGAGAACGGCCAGCTTCCGGTCGGCGGTGCGCTCGCGCAGTTCCGCGGGCTGTTCGATGCGTTGGCCGCGGCGGGCATGCCCGATGCGCTCGGGATGACGTTCGACATCGGCAACTGGCAATGGCCGGGCGAAGCGCCGCTCGACTGCGCGCAGATGCTCGCGCCGCATGTGGAATACATTCATTGCAAGGCGGTCGCCGGCGAGGGCGCGCGCCGTTTCGCGGCCGCGCCGGCGCCGAACGACCCGCTCGTGACCGGCGTGCTCGCGGCGCTGCCGCTGCATGCGCCGCGCGGCATCGAGTTTCCGTTCGACGCGGCCGACCTGGCGGGCGACGCATGCCGTCGCGTTGCGTGGCTTGCAACGGCGTGACGGCAGAAGGATCCTGAGGAGTTCACTCATGAAAGCAGCACTCGATGTCGTGACCTACGGCGAGGCGATGGCGATGTTCGTCTCGACCGAGCCCGGCCATCTCGCGCATGCGGCGCAATTCACGAAGCGGATCGCGGGCGCCGACCTGAACGTCGCGATCGGCCTGTCGCGGCTCGGCTTCCGGGTCGGCTGGATGAGCCGCGTCGGCCGCGATTCGTTCGGCGGCTACGTGCTCGACACGCTCGCACGCGAAGGCATCGACGCGTCGTGCGTGACCGTCGATCCGCGTTACCCGACCGGTTTCCAGCTGAAGTCGCGCAACGACGACGGCAGCGACCCGACCGTCGAATATTTCCGCAAGGGCTCGGCCGCAAGCCACCTGTCGTGCGACGACTACGTGGCCGACTATGTGCTCGGTGCGCGCCACCTGCATCTGACGGGCGTCGCGCCGGCGATCTCCGCGACGTCGTGCGAACTCGCGTTCCAGCTCGCACGCGAGATGCGCGCTGCCGGCAAGACGATTTCGTTCGACCCGAACCTGCGCCCGACGCTGTGGCCGTCCGCCGACGTGATGGCGAAGACGCTGAACGCGCTCGCGACGCTCGCCGACTGGGTGCTGCCGGGCCTCGCCGAAGGGCGGCAGCTCACCGGGCACGACAGGCCGGCCGACATCGCGGGCTTCTATCTTGCGCAGGGTGCGCGCGGCGTCGTAATCAAGCTCGGCGAGCAAGGCGCGTACTTCCGGACGGCCGACGGCTGCGAAGGCACGGTCGCGGGCGAGCGCGTCGAACGCGTCGTCGACACGGTCGGCGCCGGCGACGGCTTCGCGGTCGGCGTGGTCAGCGCGCTGCTGGAAGGCCGCAGCGTCGAACAGGCCGTCGCGCGCGGCAACCGGATCGGCGCGCTCGCGATCCAGGTAATCGGCGATTCGGAAGGCTTGCCGACGCGCGAAGCACTCGACCGGCTCGAAAATGTCAGCAATCGCGCCGATCGCTTAGAGGAAACCGTCACCGCGCAATGAGAGGCCGAACACGGCACAATCCGCGGATCCATTTCGTGCATCAAGCACCGCTTTGCGTGAGACCGGACGGCAAAGCAGGCGACCGGAGCGGTGCGGAAGCACCGGCTTCTGCCGCGAAGCGCTGAAGCGTCAGCCCGGTCAACAAAGGAGACATACTGATGACAACCAATCTCGCAGCACGACGCTGGTGGACGATCATGCCGATCGTGTTCATCACGTACAGCCTCGCCTACCTCGACCGCGCGAACTACGGGTTCGCGGCGGCAGCCGGCATCAACCAGGACCTCGGGATCAGCAAGGGCCTGTCGTCGCTGATCGGCGCGCTGTTCTTCCTCGGCTATTTCTTCTTCCAGATTCCCGGCGCGATCTATGCCGAACGCCGCAGCGTAAAGAAGCTCGTGTTCGTCAGCCTCGTGCTGTGGGGCGGCTGCGCGGCGCTCACCGGCGTGGTCAGCAACATCCCGTCGCTGATGGCGATCCGCTTCGTGCTCGGCGTCGTCGAGGCGGCCGTGATGCCGGCGATGCTGATCTACATCAGCAACTGGTTCACGAAGAACGAGCGCTCGCGCGCGAACACGTTCCTGATCCTCGGCAACCCGGTCACCGTGCTGTGGATGTCGATCGTGTCGGGCTATCTCGTGCACGAATTCGGCTGGCGCCACATGTTCATCGCCGAAGGCGTGCCGGCCGTCCTCTGGGCCGTGTGCTGGTGGTTCCTCGTGCAGGACAAGCCGGCCGACTCGCCGTGGCTTACCGCGCAGGAAAAGCGCGACCTCGACGCCGCGCTCGCGGCCGAGCAGGCGGCGATCAAACCCGTGCGCAACTATGGCGAGGCGTTCCGCTCGCCGGCCGTGATCAAGCTGTGCGCGCAGTATTTCTGCTGGAGCATCGGCGTGTACGGCTTCGTGCTGTGGCTGCCGTCGATCGTCAAGAACGGCTCCGACCTCGGGATGGTCGCGACCGGCTGGTTGTCCGCGCTGCCGTATCTTGCGGCGACGATCGCGATGCTCGCCGCCTCTTGGGCGTCCGACAAGGTCGGCTCGCGCCGCGGCTTCGTATGGCCGTTCCTGCTGATCGGCGCGGCCGCGTTCGCCGCGTCGTACGCGCTCGGCTCGTCGCATTTCTGGATCTCGTATGCGCTGCTGGTGGTCGCGGGCGCCGCGATGTACGCGCCGTACGGCCCGTTCTTCGCGATCGTGCCGGAGCTGCTGCCGAAGAACGTCGCCGGCGGTGCGATGGCGCTGATCAACAGCATGGGCGCGCTCGGCTCGTTCGTCGGCTCGTACTTCGTCGGCTACCTGAACGGGGCGACCGGGTCGCCCGTCGCGTCGTATGCGTTCATGAGCGCCGCGCTCGTCGCCGCGGTGATCCTCACGCTGTCCGTCAAACCCCAGGCGCGCGATGCGCATCCGCTCGCCGCGCCGCTGCAAGGAAAATGAAACAGATGAAGCCTCGTATCGTCGCGTACAAGCCGCTGCCCGATGACGTTCTCGCGTACCTGCGCGAGCATGCGGACGTCGTGCAGGCCGACGGTGCCGACGCGCTCGCCGATGCGCTCGGCAGCGCGGACGGCGCGATCGGCGCGAGCCTGAAGGTCACGCCGCAGATGCTCGACCGCGCACCGCGGCTGAAGGCCTGGTCGACGATCTCGGTCGGCTACGACAATTTCGACGTCGCGGATCTCACGCGGCGCGGGATCGTGCTTGCGCATACGCCGGACGTGCTGACCGAGTCGACCGCCGATACGGTGTTTTCGCTGATCCTGGCGTCCGCGCGGCGCGTGGTCGAACTGGCCGAGTGGGTGAAGGCCGGCCACTGGCATCGCAGCATCGGCCCGGACCTGTACGGCACCGACGTGCAGGGCAAGACGCTCGGCATCGTCGGGCTCGGGCGGATCGGCGGCGCGGTTGCACGCCGCGCGGCGCTCGGCTTCCGGATGCAGGTGCTGTACGCGAACCGGTCCGCGCATGCCGAAGCCGAGACGCAGTACGGCGCGCGGCGCGTGACGCTCGACGAACTGCTCGCGCAGTCGGATTTCGTGTGCGTGCAGGTGCCGCTGTCGCCGGAAACGCACCACCTGATCGGCGCGGCCGAATTCGCGAAGATGAAGCGCGGCGCGATCCTGATCAATGCGTCGCGCGGGCCGGTCGTCGACGAAGCCGCGCTGGTCGACGCGCTGCGCGCGGGCACGATCCATGGCGCGGGGCTCGACGTGTTCGAGAAGGAGCCGCTGCCGACGGATTCGCCGCTGCTGCAGATGAAGAATGTCGTCGCGCTGCCGCATATCGGTTCTGCGACGCACGAGACGCGCCACGCGATGGCGCGCTGCGCCGCGGAAAACCTGGTCGGCGCGCTGGCCGGCACGCTGCGCGCGAATCTCGTCAATCCGGACGCGCTCGCGCGGGCCTGAGCCGCCGTCGGGAAACGGGAAGACAGCCGGCCGGCGGGGTGTCGGCGCCGTTAGAGTCGACGGTCTTGGTGCCGGAGGGCTGGCTGCGTTATGATCGCCCGCTTGTCGCATCGATGGCTCGGCAACGCTGCCGGCGGCGGACGTCCGCGCCAGGTCCGGTGCGGCCGACTGCTTTTTGCACGTGGCTGGAGCGGGCGCCGATGCGCCGGCGCCGATCGACCGCGAGCATGGGGCCAGCGTAAGCGCCGAAGGGCTGACGCTGATCGACCGCGAAGCATGGGACCAGCGTAAACGCTGGTCGACAGAGGAGTCCGCCGGGTGGCTTACGTTTCCAACAACAAAGGTCCGTCCGCTCACGAAGCGGCACGGATCGTACGTCGCGAGGCACGACAGTGACCGATTCGCATCCTTCCACGCCGCGTCCGGCGACGATCAGCGATGTCGCACGCGAGGCCGGCACGGGCAAGACCAGCGTTTCGCGCTACCTGAATGGCGAAACGCATGTGCTGTCCGTCGATCTGCGCCAGCGGATCGAGGCGGCGATCGCGCGCCTCAACTACCGGCCGAACCAGATGGCGCGCGGGCTCAAGCGCGGCCGCAACCGGCTGCTCGGCATGCTTGCGGCCGACCTGACCAATCCTTATACCGTCGAAGTGTTGCAGGGCGTCGAGGCCGCGTGCCATGCGCTCGGCTACATGCCGCTCATCTGCCATGCGGCGAACGAGGTCGAGATGGAGCGCCGCTTCCTGCAGCTGCTCACGACCTACCGTGTCGAAGGGCTGATCGTCAACGCGCTCGGCGCCGAAGAGGACGTGCTGCGCCCGCTGCGCGGCGCCGGCATCCCGGCCGTGCTCGTCGACCGGACGGTCGAGGGCTTTGAGGCCGACCTGATCGGCCTCGACAATGCCGATGCGATCGAGACGGCGCTTGCGCACCTGATCGAGCACGGCTTCGACGCGATCCATTTCGTCGTGCAGCCATTCGAGCACGTCAGCTCGCGGCGCGTGCGCGAGGCCGCGTTCCGCGCGGCGTTGGGCGCGCGCGGGCTGCCGGTGCCGGCGACGGTCGTGCTCGACCTGAACGAGCCGGCCGCGGCCGCGGCGGCGCTCACCGACCTCGATACGCGCATAGACGACGCAACGCGGCGCGGCGTGCGCGCGGCGCTGTTCGCCGCGAACGCGCCGGTCGCGCTCGCGATCGCGCGGCACCTGCGCGCGCGTTTCGGCGCCGCGTGGCAGCAGAAGGCCGCGTTGCTGTCGATCGACGATCCGGAATGGGCCGAGTTGATCGGCATCACGACGATCCGTCAGCCGACCTACGAAATCGGCTACAAGGCCGTCGAATTCGTGCACGAGCGGATCGACGGCGCAGCGGGCGACGTGCGCGTCGCGATGCTGCCGGGCGAGCTGATTGTGCGCGCGTCGACCGCAAGCTGAGTATCATGCGGGGCACGCAGCGCGTCAGGTGCGCTGCCCCGAACAAGGAAATACATGACTGTCGCTCCCGTCACGCTGGCGGTGCTGATTGCCGCCACGCTGATCATCGCGCTGCTGCCGCTCGTCCTCTTCCGTATCCTGCGCAAGCCGCTCGCGCTCAACCGCCGCGACACGATCGTCGGCGTCGCCGTCTTCACGCTGTTCGCGATGATCGTCGAACGCGCATTCCACGGTCTCGTGCTGAGCCGGACGCCGGCGGATGGCTGGCTGACGCAGCCGCTCGCGTTCGTTGCCTACAGCGCGCTCGCGACCGCCGTATTCGAGGAAGTCGGCCGTTATCTCGGGATGCGTTTCCTGAACCGGCGCTACGGCACGTCGGCCGGCGACGGTCGCGCAATCGGCTACGGGATCGGCCACGGCGGCGCCGAAGCGTGGTTCGTCGGCGTACTCGTGTGGGGCCAGTGGTCGTATCTCGCGTGGCTGGCAAGCCGCGGCCAGCTTGAGACGCAGCTTTCCGACCTGCCGGGCGATACCGTCGTGCGGCTGCACGTGATGCTCGCGACGTTGTCGGTGCAGTCGATCCTGCTGTTGCTGCTCGAACGCTGCGCGGCGTTCGTGCTGCAGCTTGCGCTGTCGGTACTGGTCTGGCGCGGCGTGCGCGCCGGCCGTACGGGCGTGTTGCCGCTCGCGATCGTGCTGCATGCGCTCGCCGCGGCGCCGGCGCTGCTGTATCAGGTGCGCGTGCTGCCGGCTGCATGGGTCGAGGCCGCGTATTTCGTGCTGGCCGCGATCCTGGTCGCCGTGATGGTGAAGACGTGCCGGCCGCCGCGTACGGCTGCCTGACGGGAGAGACGGGATGGACGACTATCTGATCGAATGCCAGAGCGCCGAATTCGACGCGCTCGCGCGCGTGATCTGCGATCTCTTTCCGGAGCAGACGCGCTTCGCCGAAAGCAGCGACGAGCGCGGGCGGCTCCTGTCCGTGCACTGGCTCGCAATGCGTTTCGGCGCGACGCCGAAGCGGATGACGCTCGATATCCGCATCGTGCCGGCCGCGCTCGCGCGTTATCTCGCGCTCAAGCCGATGCAGCGCGCGCGCAGCCATGCGGTGCTGCATGCGTATACCGAAGCGATGCTCGGGTCGCTCGAGGAGCGACACGCGGCCGGCGAGGCCGTCGAGCGCAACGCGGAACTCGAACTCGACGAAGACTTTGCGTAATCCGCCGCGCCGGCATCATGCCGGCGCGGCGGATTACGCGTCGCGGTAGACCTGCGCGAAGCGCTGCGCCTGCACGACGCCGTAATCGCCGGGTGCGTACTGCATTACCCAGTCGCCGGCGACACCGCGCAGCGTGTCGCCGTTTTCCGAGCGGGCGATCGTAAACGGCTCGTCCATCCGGCGTGCGAGCACGACGGCCGGCCGGTTCCGGTAGGCGCCCGGTGTGCCGTGCGCGAGTGCCGGATCGGCGGGCAGGTATTTGGCGTCGAAGCGCGCGCGCGACACGACCCAGCGGTCGCCGGTCGAGCCCGTGATCAGCGCGTCGCCCGCGACATAGCGGTTCGGGCCTTCGAGGCTCATCAGTTCGCCGTCGGCGTGCGCGAATGAAACGGCGACGGTTTCGTCCTTGACGACGTGACGGGCCTGCGGGTCGGTACGCAGATCGATGTGCTTGAGTTCGAGCATGGCGAGGAGGTGCGGGAAAAGCCGGGAGCTTATCCCGAATTCGGCGCGCCGTGTGATGCGCGCCGATCGCCGGCAGGACGCGCGGCGCCGATCGGCCCGGACGGGCAGCGCGGCGCCGGCGGGGAGGGCGTCAGGGTTGCGCGGGTGCGCTTGCGGCCGGCGCGGCTGCCGCCTTGCCTTCCTTGCCCTTCGTCTTGCCCTTGCCGCGGTGCTCGCCGCCGTGGTGCAGCCAGTTGCGGAACGTCGTGTCGGCCAGCGCCTTCTGCTCGGCCGGGAAGCTCTCGTAGAGCGGCGCGAATGCGTCGGAGAGCTTCTTCGCGCCGTCGGCGTTCGCCTGCGACAGTTCTGCATACTGCTTCATGTCGTCGAGCGCGGAGACGTCGTGCTTGGCCATCCGGTCGCGATAGAGGCGGCCCATCGTTTCGCCGTTGTCGCGCATCGTGTCGGCGAACGTCTTCCATTGCGGTTCCTGCGCCGACGTGATCTTCAACTGGTCGTGCAGGTACTTGATGCGCTGCTCGATGCGCGCTTCGTGGCGTGCCGCGCGCTGCTCGGCGCTCGGGGCCGACGCCGCGGCCGTCGTGGCCGGAGCGGGCGCTTGCGGCTGCGCCGGGGTTTGCGCGAACGCGCTGGCTGCAACGGCGAGCGTAGCGAGGGTGAGCGAGATTTTCTTCATGGTTGGCTCTCCGGGTGGTGTCCTGCGAGCGGGCGCGGCGGCAGTTGCCGCAAGCACGCATCTCGCGTCGCACATTATTAGTAGCACGTTGCGCGCAGCGCGGTAGTGAATGCGACACTTGCTTACATCCGATACGAATCGAAATTGAAAGGGACATAGCGGTCGGTGCGGGGCTGGCGATGGTCCGGCACGTGCCGGCGACCGGCTCGACAAGTGAGCGGCAGGCGCGATCCGGATGCGGCCGTTGCGCACGAACAAGGCAGCGAGACCGCATGACGGCGCGCGATTGCACAGTCGTGCAGTCGTGCGATGCCGTTTGGGCGTACCGGCGTTCGGCGCTATCATCGCGTCACCTTCCACTTAGCCGGCGCATCGCACGCCGGCCCGGCCTCATGCGTCCACCCCGCCTCGACCAACTCGACGATCTCGACCGGCAGCTCGTCGCGCTGCTGCAAGCCGATGCGCGCGCAAGCGTCGCGGATCTCGCGCGCCAGCTCGACGTCGCGCGCACGACGGTCGTCGCACGCATCGCGCGGCTCGAACGCACCAACGTGATCGCCGGCTACAGCGTCCGGCTCGGGCAGGACGTGCTCGACGCGAGCATTTACGCGTATGTCGGCATCATCCTCACGCCGAAGTTCGGCAAGGACGTGTTGCGCAAGCTCGACCGGATGCCCGAAGTGCAGTTGCTGTGCGCGGTGAGCGGCGAGTACGACTACGTCGCGTGGCTGCGCGCCGATTCGCCCGAACGGCTCAACGACCTGCTCGACCAGATCGGCACGCTCGAAGGCGTCGAACGCACGACGACGTCGATCATCCTGTCGCGCAAGATCGATCGGGGGACGATCGGCGGGTGATGCGTGCCTCGCGACATCGCATTTGATGTCGCAGTCGAACATTTCGCACGGATATCTGCGTGATCCGCGAGCACATTCGTGCGCGCCGAATGCACGAGCCTCCACATATTTGACACCGCCGTGCCCGATGTTCCGCAGGGGCGCAGACGGCCGTTTCCACGCGTCGTTCGACGCATCCATGCCGCATTCGCTTGCGTATTTCCGCGCATGACGAGCGCGCGTCGTTCCTCCTTCTTTCCGCCTTCGAGAACGCAGGCCGTAACGGTCCGCTTGCGGCACGAGCTATACGCGATTTTTAGATGATTTGGTCGTTTAGACGAAATGAATCGTCATTGCGTCGAAATTATAGGTCGTTTCGCATCATTCTTCGTCTTGGAACTGATTTTGCGCGTCCCTAAACTGTGTTCATGGCTCAACGCCGTCCACAACACCAACCCATCATCAGGAGATAAGCGCATGAAAATCGCCATCGTCGGCGCAGGTCTGATCGGTCACACCATTGCTCACATGCTGCGTGAAACGGGCGACTACGAAGTCGTCGCGTTCGACCGCGATGCGGATGCGCTCGCAAAGCTGTCGCGCGAAGGCATCGCGACGCAACGGGTCGATTCGGCCGATGCGAACGCGATTCGCGAAGCAGTGAAGGGCTTCGATGCGCTCGTCAACGCGCTGCCTTACTACCTCGCGGTCAATGTCGCCGCCGCCGCGAAGGCTGCCGGCGTCCATTACTTCGACCTGACCGAAGACGTGCGCGCGACCCACGCGATCCGCGAACTGGCCGACGGTTCGGACCGTGCGTTCATGCCGCAATGCGGCCTCGCGCCGGGCTTCATCGGCATCGCCGCGCATGAACTCGTGAACGGCTTCAGCGAAGTGCGCGACGTGAAGATGCGCGTCGGCGCGCTGCCCGAGTATCCGACCAACGCGCTGAAGTACAACCTGACGTGGAGCGTCGACGGCCTGATCAACGAATACTGCCAGCCGTGCGAAGCGATCCGCGACGGCCGCAAGCAGTGGGTGCAGCCGCTCGAAGGCCTCGAGCACTTCTCGCTCGACGGCACCGAATACGAAGCGTTCAACACGTCGGGCGGCCTGGGCACGCTGTGCGAGACGCTGTCGGGCAAGGTCGAGACGCTCGACTACAAGTCGGTGCGCTACCCGGGCCACCGCGAGCTCGTCCAGTTCCTGCTCGAGGACCTGCGCCTGTCGACTGACCGCGACACGCTGAAGTCGATCATGCGCCGCGCGGTGCCGTCGACGAAGCAGGACGTCGTGCTCGTGTTCGTCACGGTGACGGGCGTGAAGGACGGTCAGCTCGTGCAGGACGTGTTCACGCGCAAGATCTTCGCGAAGGACGTGTGCGGGATGCACATGAGCGCGATCCAGATCACGACGGCCGGCGCGATGTGCGCGGTGCTGGATCTGTTCCGCGAGAAGAAGCTGCCGCAGAGCGGTTTCATCCCGCAGGAAAAGGTGTCGCTGAAGGCGTTCCTGTCGAACCGCTTCGGCAAGCTGTACGAAGGCGGCACGATGGAGCGCGTGCACGCGGTGGCCTGACCACCGGCCAGTCTCAGGCACGAGGGCCGTACGACGCCGGGAGCGCAGCAGCGCTTCCGGCGTTGTTTTTTGCGGGGAGAGAGAAGGGCGCCGGTGCCGGTCAGGCCGGCAGCGGCGGGACGATCGTCGCGGCGGGCGCGGGCGGCACGATACGGTACAGCAATGCGTCGACGTCCGCGTCGGACGGCGCGGTGTTGTCGAACATCACGATGCCGTCGCACTCGTGGCCGGTCGGTACGAAACGGCGCTGCCGGTATTCGTCCCAGTGCGCAAGCTTGTACGCGTCGTTCGGGTTGCCGCGCGCGACGATCCGCGCGTGCGCGACGTCTTCCGACGTGTGGACCCAGACGACCGTCAGCGTGACGTCGGGCGCGATGCCGAGCCACGCGCGGTCGAGGATGCGCCGGTCGCGCACTTCGCGCGACAGCGGGCCGACGACGATCGCGCTGATGCCGAGCGCAAGATTTTCACGCGCCGTGTCGAGCAGGCCGTGGTATTCCGGATCGCGCAGATGTTTCAGGTACAGCGGGCTGTCGCGGTCGTTCGGATCGTCGGTGAGCGCGCCCATCGCGGCCGAGCTGTAGCGGCCGTACAGCGTGTCCTTGTCGAGCAGGCAGAAAGCTTCGCCGGTCGCGCGCATCAGCGGCCCGATGAGCCGCTTCGCGAGCGTGGTCTTGCCGGTGCCGGCGTGACCGCAGAAGAACACCAGGTGCGTCACGAATATTTGCTCCCCGACCCCTGGCTCGACGCGTCGCTGCGCTTGTCGCCGCGCGAGAACACTTCCGCTTCCAGCCACATCGCGTTGATGATGCCGAAACCGAGTGCCACGCCGATGCCTAGTATCCACGAGAAATACCACATGGGTCTGTCTCCTTGACGGTTGGGCCGCACGGCCGTGCGGTGTACGTGCCGCAGTGCGTTGGTGCGCGTGCTGCGGTGCACGCAGCACGATCATGACCAATATCGGTGTGCCGCGCAAGCCGGGCCGACCGTGCAGCAAAACGGTAAACTGATGCGCAAACGGCAACATCACGGACAACATGCTGATCAACTGTGCTGCATACCAGGACGGCCGCAAGCTGGCCGATATCGATATCGACGCCATCAGCGATTACGTGTCGAAGCCCGAATGCTTCGTGTGGGTCGCGCTGAAGGATCCGACGCCCGACGAAATCGACCTGATGGGCGAGGAGTTCGGGCTGCACGAGCTCGCGCTCGAGGATGCCCGCAAGGGGCATCAGCGGCCGAAGATCGAGGAGTACGGCGATTCGCTGTTCGCGGTGCTGCATATGGTCGAACTCGACGGCGACGGCGAACTCAAGGTCGGCGAGCTGAACGTGTTCGTCGGCCCGAACTATGTGCTGTCGATCCGCAACCACACCGAGCAGGACTTCCGCGATGTGCGCAAGCGCTGCGAGCGCGAGCCGCATCTGCTGCAGGAAGGCTCGGCGTTCGTGTTCTACGCGCTGATGGACCAGGTCGTCGACCGCTATTTCCCGATCCTCGAAACGCTCGGCGCGGAGCTCGAGGAACTCGAGGACCGCATCTTCACGAAGGCCACGCCCGCGTCGTCGCGCGCGATCATCGAGGATCTCTATTCGCTGAAGCGCCGCCTCGTGTTGCTGCACCAGCACACGGCGCCGCTGATCGAGCCGCTCGCGAAGCTCACGGGCGGACGCATTCCGCAGATATGCAGCGGGATGGAGCATTACTTCCGCGACGTGTACGACCATCTGCAGCGGATCGTGAAGACGATCGAAGGGCGGCGCGAGATGGTCGTGACGGCGATCCAGGTCAACCTCGGAATGATCTCGCTCGCCGAGAACGAGGTGACCAAGCGGCTCGGCTCGTTCGCCGCGCTGTTCGCGATTCCGACGATGATTGCCGGCATCTACGGGATGAACTTCGCGAACATGCCCGAGTTGCACCTGAAATACGGCTTCTACGGCTGTATTGCCGTGATGGTCGTTGCCGATTTCGCGCTGTGGTGGCGCTTCAAGCGGGCAGGGTGGCTGTAGCCGTTCTTCGTGCCTAGCGCGGCGCGTGCTTGCCGACCACGACGCGCCACGGGCGCACGCGCCAGGATTTCACGAGGCCGTTCTGCACGTACGGATCGGCGCGCGCGAACGACTCGGCCGCTTCCGGCGAATCGCCTTCGAACACGAGCACGGCCTGATCGGCCGGGTCCGACAGCGCGCCGGCCAGCACGAGTTCGCCGCGCTCGGTCGCGGCCTGCGCGAGCGCGAGATGTTGGGCGCGGAACGGTTCGCGACGGGACAGGTAATCGTCGACGAGTTCGTAAATCAGCTGGTAATGCATGCGTTGCTCCGGGAAGAGTCGGCGGCTGTGGCCGGTGGTGTATCGGCGCGCCTGCCGGTCAGTCTGCTGCGGCCAGTATAGGACAGCCGGCGGCGGCCGCGCGACGCAAGCGAAAGCGTATCCTTGCTCTCAAAAATGCAACTAACGGTCTATTGATCCTGCGCCCTGAAACCCCCGTCGCCAACGCGCCATTGATGCATGGGCTTTTGCAGCTTGTCCTACAAAGCCGAGGCACGAAGGTCCGTCCGATGCCGCCGCAGCGTCTGCAGGACAGGGCCCGGCAGAAGAGACAGGATCATGACCCGTCCGCCCCGGCGGCCCACGCTACGCCTTGTATCCGATCGTGCGCAGCAGATCCTTGCGCCAGCGCACGTCGTCGTCGTTCTCGACGCCGAGCGGCGGAAAACCGTCGACGACGCCGACGATCCCGCGTCCTTGCGCGGTTTCCGCGACGATCACGTCGGTCGGGTTCGCGGTTGCGCAGTAGATTCGGCAGACCTCCGGCACGGCCTTGATCGCATTGAGCACGTTGACCGGATAGAAACCGTCGCCGAGGAACACGATGAAAGCGTGACCGGCGCCGATTGCGCTGGCGTTGCGGCACGCGAGTTCGACGAGTTCCGCATCGGTGCCGGAACGACGCACGAGCCGCTTGCCCGATGCCTCGCAGAACGCAAGCCCGAAACGGATGCCGGGCACGGTGCCGACCAGCGTCTCGTGGATGTCCTCGACGGACTTGATGAAATGCGACTGGCCGAGGATGAAATTCATGGCCTCGGGCTTGTCGACGGCGACGGTTTGCAATTGCAGCATGGCGGACCTCGTCTGGCGATGCGGCGCGCGCGCCGCAATAGGCTCTCCAAGCTTAGTACGCGGCGGCCGGCGCGTCCTATTCTTCGTTGTGTATGGTGCCGCGAGCGCGAGCGCAAAGGAGGGGAGCATGGATGTGCGACAGGGCTTCGTCGACTGCGTGGGGCGCACGCCGCTGATCCGGCTGGCGAAGCTCAGCGCGGAAACGGGCTGCGAGATCCTGGGCAAGGCGGAATTCATGAATCCGGGCGGCTCGGTGAAGGATCGCGCGGCGCTCTACATCATCCGCGACGCCGAGCAGCGCGGCGCGCTGAAGCCGGGCGGCACCGTCGTCGAGGGCACGGCGGGCAACACGGGCATCGGTCTTGCGCATATCTGCGCGGCGCGCGGTTATCGCTGCGTGATCGTGATTCCCGACACGCAATCGCCGGACAAGATGGCGATCCTGCGCACGCTCGGCGCCGACGTACGCCCGGTGCCGGCAGCGCCGTACCGTGATCCGAACAACTATCAGAAGATTGCCGGGCGGCTCGCGGACGAACTCGACAACGCGGTATGGGCAAACCAGTTCGACAACGTCGTCAACCGGCAGGCGCACTACGAGACGACCGGGCCGGAAATCTGGCGCGACTCGGCGGGCACGGTCGATGCGTTCGTCTGCGCGACCGGCACGGGCGGTACGCTGGCGGGCGTGAGCCGCTACCTGAAGGAGCAGAATCCGGAGGTCCGGATCGTGCTGGCCGATCCCCACGGCAGCGGGCTCTACGGTTACGTGAAAACGGGCGACCTCAGCGCCGAAGGCAACTCGATCACCGAAGGCATCGGCTCGACGCGCGTCACCGCGAATCTCGCCGGTGCGCCAATCGATGACGCGGTGCGGATCGACGATACGCAGTGCGTGAAGATGGTCTACCGGCTGCTGCGCGAAGAAGGGCTGTACGTCGGCGGATCGAGCGGCATCAACGTCGCGGCGGCGGTCTGGCTGGCTCGCCGGATGGGCCCGGGGCACACAATCGTGACCTTGCTGTGCGATCGCGGCGATATCTATCGAGCACGGCTTTTCAACCGCGAATGGCTGCGCGAAAAGGGGTTGGAACCTGGATTGGAGCCCGTATGACGAGGGGGCGAGGCGGCGATTTCCATCGGCCCGAATGCGAACTATGCTGAACGAATCCGGTGCGAACGCCGTTCGCTCGATTCGTCAGACGAGGTGTGCCATGTCCGTGTCAGCCACCCTGCAGGATTGCCTGCGCCAGAAGTCATCGCGGTACGAAGTCCTGTACCACCCCTATAGCCATACGAGCATGGAGACGGCCGCCGCCGCGCATATTCCAGGCGATCGCCTCGCGAAAACCGTGCTGCTCGAGGACGACGAGGGTTACGTCGCCGCCGTGTTGCCGACGACGCATGCAGTGCGCCTGTCGGATCTCTGGGTGAAGACGGGGCGCCATCTCGTGCTCGCCCGGGAGGTCGAGTTGCGCGAACTCTTCAAGGATTGCGACATGGGCGCGCTGCCGCCGGTCTGCATGGCGTACGGGATGAAGACGTTCCTCGAGGAACGCCTCGCGCAGCAGCCGGACGTCTATTTCGAGGCCGGCGACCACGAAGCGCTGATCCACATGACGCAGGACGAATTCCTGACGCTGATGGAAACGGCCGAGCGCGCGCATTTTTCGCACAGGATGCAAGGGATGATGTCGTCCTGATGCGAGCGGTTGTTGTGGCTGGTTGGGGACGACGACGGCCAGGAGGGTCGTCGTGAGTCGCCATGTGTCCTTGATTTCGAGGTGGAGTTCGACGTTTTGGCGGGAAAGAACAGCGGCGGGAGGCTAGAGAGACGCGATTGGGGCGTTGTCTGGCGACGATTTTAGTGAGGTTTTTGGATGGATATCATATTTGACATAATCATAGTTATCGAACATTTTGATTGTAGTGGCTAGATTGAAATGTCCGCTTTTGGCTACATAGAAATGTCCGCTTTCGGGCCGCGTAAGCTGACCGGTCGCCGGGTATCCGGCGCCGGAGGCTGCGATGGCTGCAACGGAGCGGATCACGATGACGATGCGAGAGCTGGACCGATTCAAGGTCATTCAGGACGTAGCCGACGGCAAGCTCAAACCATGGCGTGCAGCGGAACGGCTGGAATTGACGAGCCGGCAGGTCCGCCGACTGGTCGCCCGGTTACGTGAGCACGGCCCGGTGGGATTGGTGTCGGGACACCGGTCGAAGCCCGGCAACCGCCGCCTGGATCCAGGAGCCGCTGACCGGGCGCTGTCGATCATCCGTGATCGCTACGCCGATTTCGGGCCGACGCTGGCCTGCGAGAAGCTCTGGGAGTGTCACGGCATTCGGCTGGCCAAGGAGACGGTCAGGAAGCTAATGACGGAGGCTGGGTTATGGATTCCGCGTCGGCAACGACCGCCGAAGGTCTATCAGCCGCGTGCGCGCCGGGCGTGCCTCGGTGAATTGATTCAGATCGACGGCAGCGATCATCGGTGGTTCGAGGAACGGGCGCCGGCCTGCACGCTGCTGGTGTATGTGGACGACGCAACGAGCCGGCTGATGATGCTGCACTTCACGCAGACCGAATCGACGTTCAGCTACTTCGAGGCAACACGGGCATACATCGAACGGCACGGCAAACCTGGGGCGTTCTACAGCGACAAGGCCAGCGTATTCCGCAACGTGAAGCCAGGAAAGACCGGTAACCGTGTGACGCCGTTCGGCCGCGCGATGTACGAGCTGAACATCGACACGTTCTGCGCGAACAGCAGCTCGGCCAAGGGGCGCGTCGAGCGCGCGCATCTGACGTTGCAGGACCGCTTGGTCAAGGAGATGCGATTGCGCGGAATTAACACGGTGGCCGACGCCAACGCATACGCGCCCTCCTTCATGGCCGCCTACAACACACGCTTCGCGAAGCCGCCGAAGAGCGACTTCAATGCACACCGGCCGCTGCGGCCCGACGAGAGTCTGGACGTGGTGCTGACATGGCGTGAGCCGCGGAAAGTGACGAAGTCGCTGACGGTACAGTATGACCGGGTGATGTACTTACTGGACGACACGCCGGAGAACAGGAAGCTGATCGACCGGCAGATCGAGGTGTGGGAGTACCCGGATGGACGGATCGAGCTCCGTGCTGACGATCGCGTGCTGCGCTGCCGGCAGTACGATCGTTTGGCTGAAATCGATCAGGGTGCCGTCGTCGAGCACAAGCGTTTGAGCCATGTGTTGCAGGTCGCGCAAGCGCTTCAGGCGCAACGCGATAACCGCCGAATCGGTAAAGCGCCGTCTCGAACGCATCGTGGCGACTCGACGCGGACTAACCGAAACGAGGCCGAGCCGGGTAAGAAGAAGCAACGCAAGATCACACAGGCCGACGTCGAGCATGTGATCGTCGATCTGGCGCAACGTCGTCAAACCGCCAAGCCAGCGGACAAACCTGGCCGTCGGTCTGCAAAAGCTGAGGAAGCGAGCGTAAGCGCCCTGCCCGTTCAGGCGCCGACCTTCGACACTGCGTAACGGTTAAAGCGAAGAAAGAGACGCAGCAAAACCAACCTTAAAACCGGACATTTTTAAATAGCTGGCAGGTGGACATCTGAATCCGGGTATGACATTGATGTGTAGCAGCCATATCCTAATGTCGTGTTCGGGGGTGCAGCGGAATTCTTGGACTGGTTTATGTCGTCAGCCCGAGGCTCTCCCGGTATTCAATCGGACTGAGTGCGCCAAGCGAGATCTTGATCCGTTTCTCGTTGTACCAGCGAATGTACGAGTCAACCACCTCAATGAACTGGTCGGTGCTCACGGTCCGCCAGTCTCGAGAGTAAAACAGTTCCGTTTTCAGCCTTCCAAAGAAGCCTTCGCACGCCGCGTTGTCGGGCGAACAGCCCTTGCGCGACATTGAGCGAATCAGCTTGGCCTCACGTATCCGGGTAAGCCAGCCCGGCCAGCGATAATGCGCACCGCGATCTGAATGGACCACGGGCCGGCTGTTGCTGCTATCGATTGCTTCGATGGCAGCATCGAGCATCGTATTCACAAGCTCGGCGTCTGGCCGCGTACCGATCGACCAACTGATCACCAGTCCATCGGAACCTGTCCGCATTTTTGTGGGCGAGGCGGTTGAACAACAGGTTATCCACGCGCCTGCGTAAACCGTTCGCCGAACAGAATAGCAAACTGGTTCATCGCTGATTTCCAGTCGAAGGCGGCCCTCACGGTCTTGGCCAGTACGTTGCGCAGCGCCAGCCAGAGCAGCTTGATGGCCGCCTCGTCGTTCGGGAAGTGACCGCGCGTCTTGATGATCTTGCGCAATTGCATGTTCAAGCTCTCGATGGCGTTTGTCGTATAAACGACTCGCCGAATTTCCGGCGGGAACACGTAGAACGGCACGACGTGCTCCCACGCGCGTTGCCACGACTGCACGATCGTCGGGTACTTCGCGCCCCAAGGTCCGTCGGCGAAGTCTTGCAGCGCTTGCCTTGCTGCCTCTTCGCTGGCAGCCGCGTAGATCGGGCGCAGCGCCGTGGCGAGTACCTTGCGGTCCTTGTAGCTGGCGTATTCGAGGCTATTGCGGATCAGATGCACGATGCAGGTCTGAACGGTGGTCCGCGGATAGGCCGCGCTGATGGCTTCGGTTAGCCCCTTCAGGCCATCGACCACGGCGATCAGGATGTCCTGGCAGCCGCGCGTCTTGAGTTCATTGAACACCTTGAGCCAGAACTTGGCGCCCTCGGTCTGCTCGATCCAGAGGCCCAGCACATCGCGCTGGCCATCGGCTTGGATGCCCAAGGCCAGATAGACGGCCTTGTTGCTGACCACCCCGTCGTCGCGGATCTTGACCCGCAGCGCATCGAAGAACACGACCGGATACATCGCCTCGAGTGGGCGGCTCTGCCAGCTCAGCGCTTCGGCCATCACCTCGTCGGTGACCGAGCTGATGAAGTCGGGCGACACTTCGGTGCCGTATTGCTCGGCCAGAAACCCTTGAATCTCGCGCACGCTCATGCCACGCGCGTACATCGCAATGATGCGTTCGTCGAAGCCGGTGAAGCGGCGCTCGTGCTTGGGAATCAGGATCGGCTCGAAGCTGCCGTCACGGTCACGAGGGACTTCGACACGAACCGGGCCGCGATCCGTGATGACCGTCTTGCCGCTGGCGCCGTTGCGCTCGTTGGCTTGTCCGGCCGGCTTGGACTGGCCCGACGGGTAGCCCAGATGCAGATTCATCTCGGCGCCCATCGCCCGTTCGATGATCGCCTTGTTGAACGCCAGCATCAGATCCTGAACCTCGGTCGGCGTCATCGGCCCCTTGACCAACTGGTCCAGCAGTTCCTTGGGCAACTCAGGCAGCGGCCCGCGGGCCGCTGCCTGACGCGCTACGGTTTGCCTCTTCTTCTTCATCGGCATATCCATGACTTTTATACCTCATGATATGCCCCGCCCACGAAATGACGGATAGGTCCGTCCATCGAAGCAATCGATGACCGGCGACAGATAGACTTTACCGGCCGGAATCTGGAACTCTGTGATGTCTGTGAGCCATTTTTCATTCGGTGCTGCGGCGCGAAAGTCCCGGTTGATAAGGTTCTCTGGAGCCGGACCGATTTCTCCGGCGTAAGAGCCGTATCGACGTCGCCTCGCTGTGGCTGCGCTTAGCTGTTCCTGCTTCATCAAGCGCTGCACGACCTTCTCCGAGATGAAGACTTTCTGTCTGCCAAGTGCCGCGCGCACTCGGCGATATCCGTAGCAGCGGTGATTCAGTTCAAAGATATCTGCGATGGCAAGGCGTACACCGGCATACTTGTCGGCAGCTTGTATCCGTGCCCGGTGATAGAAGTAGGAGCTACGGGCGAGCCCCAGTTCAGCAAAGAGCTCCGGCAGCGTGTAAGTCTGTTTCAGGGCATCGACCAGCGCCGTCTTCTCCCGATTCGTCAGGAGTTGCGGGTTGACGCCCAGGCCTTTTTTTATTATTTCATTGGCCTTCTTCAGAATGTCGTGTTCGATCTGGAGCTTTCGAATGTCTCGTCGGAGTGATTCGATCTGCTGCTCCAGCGTCGCTTTCTCCGAGGTTTGCGGCGGATCGTTGCGGCGTGTCATGGCTGAAACGACCTCCTGATCGAGTAACCGATTTCTCCAGTTGTACAGTGTTGGCCGGCTCACGCCAATCTTTTTAGCAACTTCCTCTGCGCTTTCTCGTCGAGTGCATAGATCGATGACCGCTGTCCGTCTGAGCTCTGGTGTATACCGAACACCCGACGCCTTCCCGAGAACGCGCTTCTTTCGCTCTGGATGCAGCTCGTCGAGCCAGGCGACGAGCGTTCCGCGTCCCGGATACCCCAAACCCTTTGTCGTTGCTGCCAGACACTGGCCATGGGTCATATAGTGGTCTGTGGCCGCCTTTTTTTGTTCTGCCGAATAGCGCGGCCTCAGGCAGATACGTTCCTTCGGCAAGTCCAGACATCGCTCGTACATCTGATACCAGCGTTCGAGCGATTTCGTTGTGGGATAGCCTAGTTGACGAACGGTCGCGGTAAGGCGCTTTCCAAGCTTCAAGTAGAGCTTGACTGCTCGGATGCGTTCTTCGTATGAGTACATGGACTAGCTCCCAAATAGTCCAAGAATTCCGCCGCACCCCCTTCTGGCTATTTACAGATGTCGTGTTTTTGAGCTGGCAAGCTGCCTGCTTCTGCGGATATGCGGGAGCCGGCCATGAATCCAGCCGACCGACTCAAGGTGATCCTGGTGATCGTCGAGATGGGTTCGATGCCCGAACGTTCTCACGCGCCCAGGGAGTCGAGCGCGTTGGTCAATTCGTCGTGCAGCGCGGGCCAAAGTTCCACGAACACGCCGAGGCCCTCGTCGTGGACGACCTGTTCCAACCCGCCGCACAGCTCCGCGAGCACGCCATGTCCGACCGACAGGAAACCGCCGCTCAGCGCATGTAACTCGCGCACGACCGTCTGCGCATCCTGCCCGGCCAGCGCGCGGTCGATCGATTCGAGCGACGCGAGCGTCACCTGATGCATCGCGGCCATCACGGTTTTCGGCAATTGCGGATGATCGTTCGCGGCGCGCGTCTGCACGCGCGCATATCCGCCGCGGACATGCGCGCGGAACGCCCGCTCCAGCGCACGCAACGATACCGGCTTCGGCAGCAGCGCGCGAATCGCGGCGTCCGCACAGCGCTTTTCCTCTTGTGGCCCGGCGTGCGCCGTCATTGCGACGACGGCCAGTTGCGCATCGCGCTCATGTATCGCGGCCGCCAGCGTCCAGCCGTCCATATCGGGCAGGCCGAGATCGGTCAGCACGACGTCGAAGCCGCCGCGTGCAAGTGCAGCCAGCGCCTGCTCGCCGCTTTCGACGATCGTCGCGTCGACGCCCAGTTCGCGGAATTGATCGGCCAGCAGCAGCCTGCTAGCGGGGTGATCCTCGACGGCGAGTACGCGCAGCGGCATGGCGTTGCCTCCCGTCAGCGGGGCCGTGTCGAGCAAGTCATGCGCCGCGTCGGCTGCGGGCGCATCGGCCGCAATCGCCAGTGGAACGCGAACGCGAAACTCGCTGCCCTCGCCCGGCTTGCTGCGCACCTCGATCTCGCCGCCTAGCGCGTCGACGAGGCGCCGGCACAGCGCGAGACCGAGCCCCGTGCCGCCATACTCGCGATGGATCGATTCGTCGGCCTGCTGGTACAGCTCGAAGATCGTCGACTGCGCCGACTGCGAAATGCCGATGCCCGTGTCGACGACGCGTATCTCGACCGCGTCGCGCCCGGCCGCGTACAGCGCCACGCTGCCGCACTCCGTGAACTTGATCGCGTTACCAAGCAGGTTCCCGACGATCTGGCGGATCCGGATCGGATCGCCGACGCGGAACGGCGCCATGTCCGGCGCGATGTCGCATTTCAGGTCCAGCCCTTTCGCGATGGCGAGCGGCCGGAACGACTGCGCGACTTCGCGCAGCAATGCCGCACAGTCGAACGGCACCGCGTCGATCCGCAATTGCCCGGCCTCGACCTTCGACAGGTCGAGCACGTCGTTGAGGATATGCAGCAGCGCAGACGACGACGAACCGACGATCTCCAGCCGCCTGCGCTGCATATCAGCGAGCGGCCCGCGCTTCATCAGCTCGAGATTGCCCATCACGGCGTTGAGTGGCGTGCGGATTTCGTGGCTCATCGTCGCGAGGAACACCGACTTCGCGCGGTTCGCCTGATCCGCCGCATGCCGGGCCGCGACAAGGGACTGCTCGGCCTGCTTGCGCGCGGTGATGTCGTTGACGGTCGCGAGCAGCGCATCCGCGCCGCGATATCGGACGCGCGCGATGTTGACGAGCAGATGCATGTCTTCCGCGCCGTCGCCCGCCTCCGCGAGCGCAATCTCGTGGCCAACGATCGCCCGTCGCCGCGCCGGGGCGTGCGGATCGGGCGATTGTGCGAACGTCCGCCAGATTCGCAGCGACAGCGGCTCGCCCGCCGCGCCGGTCTCGTAGCGCGCCATTGCTTCGTTTCGCAGCAACACCGTGCCGTGCGCTTCGCCGATCAGTGCAAGACCGATCGGCGCCGTGCGGATCAGCGTGCGGTTGAGCTGCTCGCTTTCCTTCAGACGCGAAGCGCTACGGTAGGACGGCGCGAGAATGCGCCGGTTGACCAGCACGATCCCGCACCACAGGAATGCCAAACCGAATAGCGCGACGCCGGCAATCTCGAACAGGCGAGCCGCGACGCCGCGCATCACGGTCCGCATCGAATAGACGTAGACCAGCGTCCAGTCCGTACCCGGAATCGCATCGCGGATCACGAAGCGCCCGTCGCGAAACTGTTGCTCGATACCGCTTACGCGATCGCCGCCCAGTACGTGCGCGAGCGTCGTCACATCGGCTCGCGGTGCCGCGGACAGCAGGATGTTCCCGGCGCGATCGACGACTGCGAACGCGCCGCCGCGCGATTCGTCGCCCAGTTCGTCCAGAAGGCGCTCGGGACGTATCGTCTGGACGAACAGCACGATCGGTCGGTCACGGCTGTCGAACGCCCAGGATGCGATACGCAGCCTCCGTTCCCCCGTGACGATACCGGCGCGCGGCGGCAGCCAGATCACGCCTTCCGGCGCACGCTCGGGGTAAGTCGCCGCGTCGCGCACCATCGTCGCAACGTCGGGCCACGCCTGCGACAGCAGCGACGGCAGCCGTGCTGCCTGCGCCGGCGGCAGCGCCGAGCGGGACGTGACGTGCAACGACAGCGTGACGAAGCGGCCATCGGCGCCGATCATGTAGACCGCGTTCGTCAGCGGCTCCGTCTTCTTGACCCACCTGCCGCCCTGGAACACCCGCTCGCTCATCGCGAGCAGCGGCCCGTATTCGCTCGCCGGATGCGCGGCATCGACGATGGCCTTCAGCGCGAAGGACCGGTTCAGCTCGTACAAGTCGTGTGTCAGCAATCCCCCCGCGCGACGAACGCCCGCTCGAGCTGCGGCGTCGGGCGCGCGTGCTCGTTCCACCCGCCTTGCGCCGTCGCCACCTGTTGCTTCAGCAGCGCGCTGTTTTCTGACATGCGGACCAGCAGTTGCGACTTCACAGTGAGGAAGTGCGCCCGCAACGCGGCCTGATAGTCGCCGAACTCGCCACGCGCCACCGCACCCGCGCATGCCAGCATGAAGATGCCTAGCACCACGCCGCCGCCGGACAGCAGCCGGCGCTGATACGCGCGCATCCAGTCCGGATCGAATTGCCTGCGGCTTGCAGGACGTTTCGGGCGGTGCAGCCATCCGCGGAGCCTGCGCATGCCAGCGCGGCTCAGTCGGTCGACCGGAGGTCGCCGCTTTCCGACGGTTCAAGCGCGCCCTCGTACTTGATCAGGTCCGCGTCGCGCGTGATGCCGAGCTTGCGCATCGCGGCCAGTTTCTGAGCGCTGATGGTCTTCTTGCTTCGATGCAGTCTGTCGGCGATTTCTGTCACCTTGTAGCCTTCGCGGAACAGCCGGACGATTTCGGATTCGCGTTTCGACAGGGTGCTGCCGCCGCCGGCATCGGCCGTTTCAAGGAGCGACGCGATCGTCGGTGACAGATAATGGCCGTTCGAGTACGCGGCATGCACTGCGGCAACCATGTGCGACATCGCGTCGGATTTGCTCGCGATGCAGTGCACGCCGAGCTGCTGCAGCGCGCGAAAGACCGCGGGGGAATTGAGCATCGTCACCGTCACGATCCGCAATTTCGGGAAGCGCCGCGTCAGGAACGCGACCAGCGCCTGGCCATCGCCGTATTGCCCGGGCGGCATCACGTAGTCGAGCACAAGCACGTCGCACGGTGTCGTATCCAGTCGGTCAACCAGTGCGGCCGTGTCCGACACGACCGCGACGACTTCGATCGTCGGCATACCGCTCAAACCCTGCGCAACGCCGTGACCCGTCACCGGATGGTCATCGGCGACGACCACTCGAACCGAGAATTCGTCCATCGTGCACCCGCGCTCAGAAATATGGCGCGCACTAGCGCCATGTTGTGCTTATTCGATACTCATTTCGCCCGGATTATATCTCGATAAGTTGGCTTGACCTGGACTTGCCGGTCATCTCGGTCGCGATCGCGCAGCAGCATTCGAAACGCAATCTCTCAAATGCGAGCGGCGCGACTTGCGCCGGGGCGGGACCAGGCAGCTTCATGGCCCTCCCGGCGCAGAAATGTTACTGGTAGTCCAGCAGCACGGTCATCGCGCCGTTCACCGTGCCGGGCTCGATCGTCGCGTCGGTCTTGATGTAGGACGCCTGCATCGGAATCGCATACGAACCGCCCGTCGCCGTGTCGTAGGCGTCCACCTTGATCGAGGTGCCGAACGTTGCAGGCACGCCCTTATCGTCCGCGATCCGGATCTTCACGCCGCTCGCGGTCGAATCGGCTGCAAGCGGCAGCACGCCGGGCGAGCCCGCGATCACACCACCGATGGGATCGAGCGTATAGCCGATCTGGTTGTATCCCTTCGGACAATTGTTGACCTTGATCTGGAAGCTGTGCGCACCAACCGTCGAACCGACACCGCCAAACTCGAACAGCGACGCATTAGGCAACTTCACGCTCTGCGCCGGCACCGAGCACGTGCCGTCGATCGTCTTGATTTCTCCTTGCACATACACTGCTAGGAACCAGGCCGGTCGGATGTCATCGTTGCCAATACCGAAAGTGTGTGAACACTGTCCATAGACACGGAGTGGGCCAGTACCCATTGCTCTGTTATCGCGGATCAATTGCACCTCGAGCGGCTGACTGGTCTCGACCTCGCCAACTCCTTCGAGTCCGCTCGCGTATGCTTTCCCATTGACCAACACGCGGGTCGACACCCCCGACACGATGGTTGTGACCAGCGGCCCGGGGGCAAGGCCGCAGCCATTCGGATAGTTTTTCAGCTGCCGAATCACGCACTTCGACTCGCCACACGCCTCCTTCGGCGTAATGTAATGACGCGCAAGCACAGTGCCTTCAGGCGAGGATTTCGGAACGTTCATTGTTTTGTTGAATGCGAATACCACGCCGCCGGCGGCCACCGATGCGGATGGCGAGGCACCCACTGCAATTGCCGCCACACACAGCAATGCGGCCTTCGTGCGCAAGCATCGGGCGCGCTCGCGGTGAATCATGATGATCGTCACTTTTTTCCTTCCGTAATTCGCCGCAAGACAGCGGCATTGCGATGGCGCAAATCAAAGCAGTCAACGCCTTCCTTCCAGATTTCGGATACCTTGATATTCATCTTGGCGCTTCGCACGTGGCTTCAATCCGCCGGATCGCGCGCTTCGTGTCTCCGCCGGCTACTGGCAGGACATACTTGATCGAGCACAATGCCTCGTGCTCGTCGCTCCAACGCACGCTCAACGCGCCGCTCTCGTCGAGCCCGCGCGCGAAGATCCGGCTGCCCTGCCCAACAACGCCGATTTCCTTACCTCTTTCGTCGAGCACCGCAGCACCGAACGGAATTGCGGAACCGTCCGCACGACGCGCGTCGATCACCGCCGACTTTCCCGACACCGTCGGGAATGCCAGCAACGGCACTGCACCGGCGCGCGGCGCGATCTGCTGCGTCGTCATCTTTATTTCCACGTCCGTTGACAAGCCTTCCGGGTCTATCTCGACTGCGTTCATCGAGTACGGCGTCAGGTACGGCACGACTGCATAGCCGCGCCAGTCGACCCGCGCGCCCGGCGAATTGAGCACGCGCGCACCCGCCGCATCCGGCGCCTTCACGATCGCGAACGTTTCCGACAGCGGCTGCGCGAGCGTCACTCCGCCGGGATGCGCAACCATCCCGCCGCGGATGCCGAGCGAACCCTGCTCATAGCCGGTGCCTGCACCCGCTGTCGCCGACACTTCGCCGTATGCCGCGCGATAGACGATCGTGCCACTGCCGTCGTTGCTCGCGCTGCCGCCGCCGGACGACCGGTTCCCCGTCGCGCTGTACGACAGTCGATCGTCGCTTAGCGCCGAGCCGGACAGCGTCGCGAGCGCCTGCATCTGACCGTTCGTGTTGCGCGAGAAGCTGGTTGTCGCCATCGTCGACGACGTCTTGCCGAGCGGGATCGTCGCGCTCACGTAGTACTGCGTTTCGTTGTTACCCATGCTGCTTTGCTGGCGCAGCACGGACACGCCGTAGCTGACTCCTCGGAACGTGTTCGAATAGGACGCGGAATAGCTGACGTCCGAACCGCCGCGGTTCCAGTAATTCATCGCGGACACGGTGAGCGCCAGCCGGCCGCCGCGGTCGCCGAGCGACTGGTTGACCGACAGCGATGCACGGCTGCGCTGCCGTGCGACCGCATCGACCGAGCCCTGGTTCTCGACGCGCTCGCGCACGAGCATCGCGTCGTTCAACCCGAAATAGCCGCTCGTCGAGTAGCGATAGGCGGCAATCGTCACGTCGGTCTGCGTTTGCGTGATCGATTTCGAATAGCTGACGCGCGCGCTCGTGCCGGTGAAGCGCTTGACACCCGGTACCGCGGTGCTCGCCTGCGTGACGTCCATCCCGATCGCTCCATACGGCGTGTTGAACGCGCTGCCTAGCATCGCCGACAGGTAGCCTTGCGCGATGGTTACCCCGCCGTATCCGGTGATCAAGTTCGTGATGCCCTGCTGCCACGTGCCTTGCATGAACAGCGGATTGCGGTCGCTCTGCATATTGCGCACCGTCCCCGCGACGAAGCTGTAGCGGTGGACGCCCGGCCGCAACGACATCGGCACCGCTGCATATGGCACGCTGAACTGGTGTACGGAGCCGTTGGCTTCCGTCACCGTCACCTTCAGATCGCCGCCGTAGCCGGTCGAATAAAGATCGTCGATCTCGAACGCGCCGGGCGCGACCGTCGTCTCGTAGATTGTCACGCCGTTCTGGCGGATCGACACTTTCGCGTTGCTGTTCGCGACACCGCGCACAACCGGCGCATAGCCGCGCATCGATTCCGGTAGCATCCGATCGTCCGACGCGAGCTGCATGCCGCGGAACTGTGTTGAATCGAACAGCTCGCCCGTCGTGTACGACTCGCCGACGGTCAACTGCGCCTTCAGCGCCGCGAGGTCACGGCGCGCATAGGTCGCAATGTTCTGATACTTGCCGCCACTCGCCGTCGCCCAGTTGTATGACCCTTCGTGCCGGAAATGCCACCTGCCCAGGTTCACGCCTGCCGTCAAGCCGACGTAACCCTGCGTGATCGTCGGGCCGCCGGAACCGCGGCGCGTATAGAGGTTCGCGTTGTAGTTCAACATCCCCGCCGTCACGCCCGCGTCCCAGCGGTCGGGGCCGACGTACCCGCGCGGACTTCGGCGTAGAGCGGTCTGCGGAATGCTCAGGCGAAGCCGCTGCTCGTCGAAAACAAAGGTGGCCGTCGCGTCCGGGATCGCGTCCGGCAGCTCCATGCACGCGCGTTCGTCACGCAATTGTGCGAGCGTGCCCGCGGGCAATCGTTCGACATCGACGCCAACATCCTGCAGCAACGCCTCGTCGAAACACGGTTGCGCATCGGTCGAACGCGCGGAAGCGCGAAACTTGATCCGGGCGCTCGTGACGAGGTTGTCGTTGACGTAGACGTCGACGCCATACATGCCCGGCAGGACCGCGTTGCCCTTTTCGAAGCGCGACAGATCGCCCACGCTGCGTCCGTTGCCTGTCAGGAAGCCGCTGTCGAACTGGACGCTCGCCACCTGTGTCGCCGCCGCTTGCGCGTCGACATCGGCGGTCGACGAAACCGGCGCAGCATCGGCGGATACTTGCCAGCCAGCAATCGTAGACAGTACCATCGAGTAGAGCAGGTTCAGGGGTGGCGCAGAACGCAAGCCGCCGCCGCTTTGAAGAAGCCAATTCATATTTACCCCGGATTTGATTCGGATCACGAAATACAAGGCACATTCGTCGAGAATGTATGTAGCGCGAGCGCGCGCAGATCCGAACAGAAATCAGAATGTGCGGACCTCGCACACGCCCCCGGCTCATTGGAGCCGGCAGGCACGTGTCCGGCATCAGTCGTTCGGCTTGTCGCCGATAGTGTTTTTCTTGGGCGACTTGATCGCACCCCAGTCGTCGATGACGCTGTATTCGACCACGGCGCGCGAAGGGGGGCACTCAGACCCGGAACGGGAAACACGGCGGAATCCCGCGCCCGGACGAAACCTGGCTGCAGCGTGTACTTGCGTCCCTCTGCGTCGAGCTCGATAGCGCCGAGGTTGACGACATACGGACCGGAATTCGTCGCCTTGAGCTCGACGCCGCGCCCGCCCTGCTGCGAGACGACCTGCCAGCGCAACTGGTCGGCCGCCGCGGCGGCACTGCCCGGCAATCCTGCAGGGCGATACATCACCTTGATACGTGTACGAAACGCGAGCTGAATCCGATTCGCCTCGTCGTTGCCATCCGCTTTCGGCGGCACCTCCAGGACGTTGAGCCAGAACAGCGACTCACGGTCCGCCGGCAACGGCTCGCCCGTGTACAGCATCCGCAACGACTGCCCCTTGCCCGGGTCGAGGCGGAACATTGACGGCGTCAGCACGAACGGCACAGCGATCTGTTCCGGCGACTGTTTCTCGTTGCCGGTGTCGATCCACGCCTGAACGAGCGCCGGCGAATTGCCATCGTTCAGCAGGCGGACTGTCACTTCGCGACTCTCGCCGGGAAAAATGACGCGCGTGCCGGTAATGACGACGCTTGCATGTGCGTGGTGGGCCCACAGGGACACGCACAGGGCGAGTGCGGCCAGGGATTTCGGCATCCTCCAGTTCATAGTTCAACTCGTTAGGTAGATCGTAATCAAGCGCCGCCTCCGGGGAGAGTGCACCTGAAAAATGGGGCGAGGTGGAAACGGGAAACCACCCGGCGTGATGCGGAGCGATTTCCCTGTGGGCGCTACTTATTGGTAGTCGAGCGAGTATTGGATGCGCGAGTTCGCGGAACCGGCCGTCGACTTCCCGGTTGCGTAGTATTCGGCGAAGTAGTTCAGCGTTGCACCACCGTCCTTCAGCGCGACGACCTGCGAGTTCTGCTGCGAACCGGCAACGCCCGCCTTGATCGCTTGTTGCGCGTCGTTCAGCAGGTTGATCTGGACGTTCGACGCCACCGTGTCTTCCGCGCCGGCGGACACGAGGTTCAGGCGGCCGCTGGCCGAATCGACCGTATCGCCGGCTTCGAACACAGTCGCCACCTTCGTCGAATCACCCGTGCAGCCGCTCAACTGAATCGAGAACGGTGTACGGCCCGCCACGTCGCCGGCGTTCGAAAGAGCGCTCGCTGACACGCTCGGCAGCTTGACCGTCATGTCCTTCGCGCCGGTCGCACCACCGCCCGCGCCGATCGTGCAGGTCGTCGCGAGCACCGTGCCGTTGAACGAGATTTGCCCGTCAGCGGCCATTGCAGGCGCTGCTGCAGCGACAAAAGCCAGAATTGCCGCACCCCGCGCGACACGGCCGATATTAATTTTCTTGTTCATGATTTTTAATCTAATGATCCAGACTGATGATAAAAATTATATTTTCCGAGCAACACATCAATTCGATACGCGAATCGATATCGCCCGACCATATGAAACAATTAAATCTACGATCTAGCGATATGACCTCCAAGAATTTGCAAACGAATGACCACTTGCAAAACGGGCGAGCGTCGCTCCCTCGAGTCCGGTATCACTGAAACTCGAAACGACTCGCACTCGCCTCGTCGATCAGATCGAGACAGGTCGCGCAGCGGATCAGCTCAACGTCGCTCGTCACGCCCAGCTTCTTCATTGCGTTGACCTTCTGCGCGCTGATCGTCTGCCTGCCTTTCTTCAAACGCTCGGCGATCTGACTGACCGACAGACCGGACAGATAAAGCCGGATCACCTCGATCTCGCGCGGAGATAGCTTCGATGCACGCTTGTTTCCGCCGTCGTTGACCGTTTCGAGCGAGCGCTTGATCAACGGCGACAGGTATTTCCCCCCGCCGTAGCACGCATGTATCGCGGTGACGATATGGCCGATGTCGTCGAATTTGCTGACAACGCTCGCCACGTTCCGCTCGAGAATCGAACGGATGATGACCGGATTCTCGTACGTGACCATTGCGACGATCCCAATCTCCGGATAGGTGCGCCGCAGATAGCCGAGCAGTGCCAGCCCTTCCATCTGCCCATTGCCGCGCATCGCGTAATCGACGAGCGCGACGTCGCAACGAATTTTCGACATCGATGCTATCAATTCATTTGTGCTTCTACATATTCCTACTAGATCGATCGCACTGGTACTGCCTGCGATATATTCCATTCCCGCGAGCGACAACGGCCTGTCATTCGCGAACACGGTCTTCACGCTGAATTTTCCCATTTGCAATTCGCGTTGGTCTTGAAAATGTTTTTATTCGCTACAAATTCCGAAACCCGGCATATCAAGCCCGAGGTCTCCGAGCGATATTTCTTGATCGGTATATTAATAATTGCTTACAGGGATGGATATGGGACCAATGCTCGATCTAGGACTCGGACCATAAGACTCGTCCTATATTTGACAGAATTTGACGGTCGGATGGATCGCATGTAGTAGCTTTCTAGAAATGTCGTGTTTTGACCTCGGTATGCTTGCCGGTTCCTTGCGGGACCACGGAGCCGGCCATGTATCCAGGTGCACTGGTGACACTGAACATGTTAGAACTCGACCGTCTGAAGGTAATCCAGGCTGTGGTGGACATGGGACTCAATCCCGGACGCGCGGCCGAACGACTGGGCGTGACCGTGCGTCAGGTCCAGCGCCGCGAGTCTGGCGCCGCCGGACTGGCTTCGCGCAAACGTGGGCGTCCCGGTAATCGGCGGCTGGATGAGGATCTGGCTCGACGGGCGCTGATGATCATCCGTGACCGCTATGTCGATTTCGGGCCGACGCTGGTCTGCGAGAAGCTGTGGGAGTGCCACGGCATTCGCCTCGCCAAGGAGACAGTGCGCAGGCTGATGACGGACGCCGGCTTGTGGGTGCCGCGCCGGCAGCGACCGCCGAAGGTCTACCAGCCGCGCGCGCGGCGCGCGTGTCTGGGCGAACTGGTGCAGATCGACGGCAGTGAGCATCCGCGGTTCGAGGACCGGGCGCCGCAGTGCACGCTGCTGGTGTACGTAGACGATGCGATGCGACGAGCCGGCTGATGCACTTGCACTTCACGACGACCGAGTCGACGTTCAGCTACTTCGAGGCGGCGCGCGCGTATATCGAGCGCCACGGCAAGCCAGTCGCGTTGTACAGCGACAAGGCCAGCGTGTTTCGCAGTGTCAAGGCGCATGAAACCGGCCGCAGTGTGACACGCTTCGGCCGGGCGATGTACGAACTGAACATCGACACGTTCTGCGCGAACAGCAGCCCGGCCAAGGGGCGCGTCGAGCGCGCGCATCTGACCTTGCAGGACCGGCTGGTGAAGGAACTGCGGCTGCGTGGGATCAGCACGGTGGCCGCCGCGAACGCGTATGCGCCCTCCTTCATGGCGGCCTATAACGCGCGCTTCGCGAAGCCGCCGCGCAGCGACTTCAATGCGCCCGGCCGCTGCGGGACGACGAGGATCTCGACACGCTGCTGACCTGGCGGGAGACGCGCCGCGTGACGAAGTCACTGACGGTGCAATACGACCGGGTCATGTACCTGCTGGACGACACGCCGGAGAATCGGAAGCTGATTCATCGCTACATCGAGGTGTGGGAGTACCCGGATGGGTGCATCGAGATTAGACCCGAGGGCCGCGTGTTGCCATGCCGGCAATACGACCGGCTAACCGAAATCGATCAAGGTGCGATCGTCGAACACAAACGCCTGAGTCATGTGCTGCAGGTGGCACAGGTGCTGCAGGAACAGCGCGACAACCGACGTGCGTCAGGATCACCGTCGCGTACCAATCAGGGTGTCGCGGTCCGCAAACCCGAACGCCTGCACGGCACGAAGAAGCCGCGCGAATTTACGCAGGCCGATGTGGATCGCGTGATCGTGGAACTGGCGCAACGCAGGCAAACCTCAAAGCCACCTCGCAAACCGGGTCGTTGGTCTGCAAAGGACAGCGGATCCGACGCAAGCGCCCTGCCCGTTCAGACGCCTTCCTTCGACACTGCGTAACGAATGAACCAGGACAAACAGGCAGCAAAACCAACCCTAAAACCAACCTCAAAACCGGACATTTCTATTTAGCTGGCGCCACGACATCTTGAAATGGCTACGACATTAGATGTAGGTCCCAAGGTCAGATGTCCGCTTTTGGCTACATAGAAATGTCCGCTTTCGCGCCGCGTAAGCTGTCCGGCCGCCGGTCCGGTCGGCAAGCGCTTGCAGCCGGTTCATGTCGTTGAGTTGGAAGTCGAATCAGGCGCGGCCCGCGGGCGGCCCCGATTCCCGATACGTGGCCGCGGCAGCCCGGGTGCGAGCGCGCAGCGCATCGATCTCGTCGAGCAAATCGAGCGCGAGCGCGATGCCGGGCGGGTTGATCATCAGGTCCCGGGACAGGCGCTGCGCGATCGCGACACGGCGCAGCACCGACCCGCTGAAACGCCACTCTCGCGGACAGGCGCCGATCGGATCGAGCGCGCCCTCGGCGACCCACAGCGTCACTTCCTCCTCGGACGCGCCGCTTATCCGGCACAGCTCGATGAACGTCAATTCGACGCACTCGTCGATGACCTGTCCTTGCAGATAAGCGGTTTCGGATTCTTTCATGATGCATCACCCGTAAAAGTGCGCGCGCGGGTCGAAATCGAACGACTGGCGCATGGTGTCGTAGGCTGCCTTGCTCCGCTCGCTGTTGGCGGGCGGCAGCACGATATTCAGCTTCACGTACAGGTTGCCGGGCGGATCGCCGGGGATACCCTTGCCTTTCAGTCGCAGCCGTCTTCCGGATGGAGAATTCCCGGGCACGGTCACCGCGACCTCGCCGTCGGGCGTCGGCGTCGTGACCGTTGCGCCGAGTGCCGCTTCCCACGGCGCGACCGGGAGATCGACCGTCACATCCCGGTCGTCCACCTGAAACCGCGGATGGTCGCGAAACACGATCTCGAGATACAGGTCGCCGGGCGCACCGCCGCCATGCCCTGCACCACCCTGTCCCGCCAACCGGATGAACTGTCCGGCCCGGATGCCCTTCGGGATGGCGACATTCAGCGTCCGCGGTTGCAGTCGTACGTGACCCTGTGGGTCGACGACCGGCACGCTCAGCGAAATGACACGCTGCGCGCCGCGATACGCGTCTTCCAGATCGACGACGAGCTTCGCGTGGTGATCGCGCCCGGTGTTGAGCGGTCGATCCGGCCTGGTCCGCCCGGCGGCGAAGATTGACGCCAGATAGTCGTCGAAGTCGGGCGGCGCACCGGCTCCGCTGAATTCGAACCCTTCGTCCCAGTTCGGCTCCGGGCGAAATGCCTCGCCGCCATGCCATCCGGCGCCGAGTCTGTCGTAGGCAGCCCGCTTCTCGGGGTCCTTCAACACCTCGTAGGCCTGCCCGACTTCCTTGAAATGCATTTCGGCATCCTGATGCTTGCTGACGTCGGGGTGATATTTGCGCGCGAGCTTGCGATACGCCCGCTTGATGTCGTCCTGCGTCGCGTCGCGCGCCAGGCCCAGCACTTCGTAATAGTCTTTGTATTCCATGAGAAAGATCTGGCGGTAAGAGCGATGGACCGGTCGGCGCATGCGTCGCTGCAGCCTGGCCGAGGCGGCGCTCCGTGCCGCGAATTCCGGCATGGCGCGGCACGGCGGTGCGAACGTGTCGTCCACGCGCGTTTACGCACCCTCCTTCGCAGCGTATTCAGCGATCCTGCAACGGGGATTGATCCATCTCAACGCGCCCGCCGATGTCGCGACGGACCCGCGGCGCGCATGAACGAAGCTTCCAGGGCGGATTCGCCATCGCGGCGCATGAGCCGGGCGTCTGCGCGTGCAACCGGCCGGGCCGGATCGCGCCTGCCGACCCCTCATCCACTCGCATGAACCCGATCCGCCCCCCCGCGTCATCTGCCGTCCCGAGCGGCACCGGCCATGCTTGACCCATGTCAACAGGCCGCCGGCCAGCGTGGTCGACGATGTGACGAAACCGAACGGGGGACCTACTTTGGAGCACCATGCGGACATCCTGAACGGCGGACACTGGCACCCGCGCGCGTCCGACTGGCGCGACCCGCTTGCCGTCCTGCTGGTGCTTGGCCTGGTGGTGCTCGTCGGCGCCGGCGCGCGGCAAATGGTCGGCCCTCTCGTGATCGCGCAGCACGCGAGCGTCACGCTCGCGCCCGACGCATTGCCGGGATACACGCTGCGCACGGTGACGCGCATGCTGGCCGCGCTGTTCGCCTCGCTGTGTTTCACCTTCACCTACGCGACGCTCGCCGCGAAGAGCCGCCGCGCCGAAATGGTGCTGATTCCGCTGCTCGACGTCCTGCAATCGGTGCCGATTCTCGGTTACCTGTCGTTTACGGTGGTGTTTTTTGTGTCGCTGTTCCCCGGCAATCTGCTCGGCGCCGAACTGGCGGCGATTTTCGCGATCTTCACGAGTCAGGCATGGAACATGGCTTTCAGTTTCTACCAGTCGCTGCGGATGGTGCCGCACGATCTGGACGAAGCGAGCCGCAGCCTGCGGCTGTCGGCATGGCAACGATTCTGGCGGCTCGAAGTGCCGTTCGCGATGCCTGGCCTGATCTGGAACACGATGATGTCGATGTCGGGCGGATGGTTCTTCGTGGTTGCCTCCGAAGCGATTTCGGTCGGCAACCTGCAGATCGCGCTGCCGGGTGTCGGTTCGTATGTCGCGCGAGCGATCGAGCAGCGCGATCTCCGCGCGGTCGGCTATGCGATTTTCGCGATGACCGTCGCCATCGTGCTCTACGACCAGTTGCTGTTTCGGCCGATGGTCGCCTGGGCCGACAAGTTCCGCTTCGAGCAGACGGCCAGCCGAAGCGCGCCGCACAGCTGGGTGCTCGATCTGCTGCGGCGCTCCAGCCTGATTCGACAGGCAAGCGCGCCGCTCGGCTCGATCCTGCAGCGGGCCGCGCATGCGCGCCTCGCGTTGCCGCGGCATGCGCTCTCGCCGCGTCTGCCCTTGTCCCGGCGCGCGGGCGACGCGATCTGGCTGGCCTCGTGCGCCGCCGGCCTCGCTTGGCTGGTCTCTGTCTTGCTGCGCGTTGCCGTGCCGCGCCTGGTGTGGAGCGATGTCGCCGTCGTCGCGCACGACGGCCTGCTGACCTTGGCGCGGGTCGTCGTGCTGATCGCGATCGCGTCGATCATCTGGGTGCCGCTCGGGGTGCTGATCGGACTGCGGCCAAGGATGACGGAGCGCGTGCAGCCGATTGCGCAGTTTCTCGCGGCATTTCCCGCCAATCTGCTGTTTCCGGTGGCGGTGTTCCTGATCGTGCGCTTCGGCCTCGCGCCGAAGATCTGGCTGAGCCCGCTCATGATCCTGGGCACGCAGTGGTACATCCTGTTCAACGTGATCGCGGGCACGACCGCGCTGCCGAACGATCTGCGGGAAGCCGCCGCGAGCTTGCGCCTGCGGCCGCATGCGTGGTGGTGCAAGGTGGTGCTCCCCGGCATTTTTCCGTATTACGTCACGGGTGCGATCACGGCATCGGGTGGCGCGTGGAACGCCAGCATTGTGTCCGAAGCGGTCAGCTGGGGGCCGACTGCGCTCGACGGAGGCGGGCTCGGCGCCTATATCGCACACATGACCGTTGCGGGCGACTACCTGCGCATCGCGCTCGGCATCACGATGATGTCGATCCTGGTGATTGCCACCAACCGCCTGCTGTGGCGTCCGCTCTATGTGTATGCGGAACGCCGCGCCCGACTGGATTGAGTCCGCCCATGTCCGAGCTTACGCCTGCTTCCATCCAGCCCGACGCCGCGCCGGCAATTCGCGAAGCGCCGCCCGTGATCGAACTGCACGATATCTGCATGTCGTTCGCCAAACCCTCGGGCGCACCGCTGCCGGTACTGGCCGGCGTCGACCTGACGCTGCGCGAAGGCGAGATTCTTGGCTTGCTGGGGCGGTCGGGGTCCGGTAAATCCACGCTGCTGCGCATCGCGGGCGGCCTCATCAAGCCCTCGTCCGGCCAGGTCCGTTATCGCGGCGCGCCGCTCGCGGGCCCCGCGGAAGGGATCGGGGTCGTGTTCCAGACGTTCGCGCTCTACCCGTGGCTGACCGTGCTGGACAACGTCGAGTTGGGACTGGACGCGAGCGGCTTGCCGCGCGACGTCGTTCGCCGGCGCGCGTTGTCGGTCATCGAGCTGATCGGTCTCGACGGCTTCGAGTCCGCGTTTCCACGCGAACTCTCGGGCGGCATGCGGCAACGCGTCGGGTTTGCGCGCGCGCTGGTCGGCGAACCGGCGCTGCTGTTGATGGACGAGCCGTTCTCGGCGCTCGACGTGCTGACCGCCGACACGCTGCGCCTGGATTTCCTGGATCTCTGGGCCGCGCGGCAGTTGCCGACCAAGGCGGTATTGCTCGTCACGCACAACATCGAGGAAGCGGTCCAGATGTGCGACCGCGTGCTCGTGTTGGGCGCGCATCCCGGCCAGATCGTCGCCGAACTCGGGATTCCGCTGCCGCATCCGCGCCAGCGTCTCGACAGCCGGTTCCAGGCGCTCGCTAACGAAATCTATGCCATCCTGACCGCGCGGCTCGTCGAATCGCTCGATGCGCAGCGCAAGGGACTGCCCGATTTCACGCGACGGCTTCCGGTGGTGTCGAGCCACCGCGTCGACGGCTTCATCGAGACACTCGCCGCCGGCTCGACCAACGGCTACACCGAACTGTCGAAGCTCGCCGGGCCGCTGCTCAAGGTGAACGAACTGCTGCCCGCGGCCGCCGCGCTGCATCTCCTGGCGTTCGCGGAACTGCACGACGGAGCGATACGGCTGACCGCCGCCGGCCGGATCTATGCGCAGGGACATGCGGCCGACCGCAAGCGGCTGTTGCGCGAGCATCTCGAGCATTTCGTCCCACTTGCCGGCCACATCCGGGCAATCCTCGACGAGCGAGACGGGCACCGGGCGCCGCGCGAGCGTTTCGAACTCGAACTGGAAGATCACCTGAACCGGCAGGACGCCGCGGATACGCTGCGAACCGTCATCGACTGGGGCCGCGCGTCGGGACTCTACACCTACGACGACGCGACCCGCATGTTCGGTGCCGGCGATGACTAGGCGCGAAACCCGCCGGAACCGCACCGGCGCGCCCGTCCGTGGACTCGCGCGGATACGTCGGAGAGCCCGGACCGGGGCGGCAGCCGCATCCGGCAGCCGGACGCCCGCCGTTCGCGATTCGTTGTCGGATCCCAGGGAAATCATGTCGCTTGCCGTGCTCCCCCGCCGTTTGGGCCCGGTGCGAAAGCGGAACCAGTTGCGGGCCGCCCGCCGTCACGCGCGGCGGATCGACATGGCGCTGCGGCGCGCGTCCACCTACCCGCACCCCGCCGGCCGGATCGAACGAATCGAGACGCATCTGTCGGTGGTCTACCTGGCCGGACGTTTCGCCTACAAGCGGCTCAAGCCGCTCGACCTGGGCTTCGCCGACTTCAGATCCCTCGCCGCGCGGCGGCGCAGCTGCGCCGCCGAGCTGGTCCTGAATCGGCCGCTGGCGCGCGAGCTCTATCTGGCCGTCATGCCGCTCGAACGCACGCGGCGCGGCTGCCGGCTTGCCGGCGGCGATACGCGTGCGGTGGCGGCCATCGACTATCTGGTGAAGATGCGCCGTTTCGACCAGGCCGCGCTGTTTTCCCGCCTGCTTGCGGCGGGAGCGCTCACGAACGCTGATATCGACCGTGCCGCGGCCCGGCTCGCGAGCTTTCATGCGCGCGCCAGCAATGACGTGCCGTCCGCCGCGTTCGGCAGTGCGGCCTTGCTGCACGCGCAACTCGACGCCGTGCTCGCGCCGCTCGCGGTCGGGCCCATGGCCCTGCCGGCCGCGCTGCGGGACAGCTATCGACACGGCTGCACGGCACTCGCCCGTCATCTCGACGCGCGCCGCGCGGACGGCTTCGTGCGCGCCTGCCATGGCGACCTGCACCTCGGCAATCTGGTCCGCCGGGGCACCGACGTGTTGATGTTCGACTGCATCGAATTCAGCGACGCGCTCCGCTGGATCGACGTCGTCAACGACCTGGCCTTCCTGGTGATGGATCTGTGTGCGCACGGCCGCGCCGATCTCGCCCGTCGCCTGCTCAATCGCTGGCTGGAGGCGACCGGCGATTTCGCCGGCCTCGCGGCGCTGCCGCTGTACGTCGGCTATCGCGCGCTGGTGCGCGCGCAGGTGGCCGTGCTGCGCGCCGGTTCGGGCGGCCCGCGACTCACGTCGGCGCAAAACGACGACCTGCGCGCGGCCGGACGTTACATTGCGCTCGCCGCGCGCGTCGCAGACCGGCCGCCGCCGTATCTGCTGCTATGCCACGGCGTGTCCGGTTCCGGCAAATCCGTCGCAAGCCGCGCACTCGCCGATCTGATCGGCGCGGTCCGCGTGTCGAGCGACAGCGAGCGCAAACGCACGCATCCGCTCGCCCCCGTCGCGCGCGGCGCATTGTCCGACAGCGCCTATGCGGCGCGCGCCATCGACGCTCAATACGATCGGCTGCGCGAGATCGCGGAGACCACGCTGCGGGCCGGCTACCCGACGATCGTCGACGCCACCTTCCTGGCCCACGCCCGCCGTGCGCGCTTCGTCGCGCTTGCCGGGGCGCTTGGCGTACCCGTGTTCATCCTCGATTTACGCGCCGGCCGGACCTGCATGGCCGAACGCGTCAAGCGGCGCTGGCTGGCCGGAAACGACACGTCCGATGCCGGGCCCGCGGTGCTGGACGCGCAGTGGCGCGACGCCGAGCCGTTGACGCCGGACGAAGCGGCGATCTCGATTCCCTTCGACACGGAGGTGCCGATCGACCGGTTCCTGTCGCCGGGATACTGGCGGCCGCTACTGGCCGCGTTGCACGCGGAGCGGGTGCGCGCCGCCGCGGACGCGACGAAGCATCCGCGCGTCGGATCGTTTCCGGGGACGGCGCCGGCAAGACGGCTACCGAGATCGCTCAGGCCCCATGCGTGAGCACGAAGACCGTTGGCATCCCCCTGCGGCCGTTCTCCAACCCCTGGCTGACTTTCCATCCCTGCCGATTCCAGCCCGGCCGCGGGCCAGTTCGAGAGGAGCCGGTCGGCGAGCGCGTTCCGGCGTTTGACCTGCATCAATCGCCGGCTCGGAGCCACGCATAAACTGAGTCGGACTACTTGCCGGACACCGCGCGATGACTGCCGTTCCAATGCCACGCTGAGACCGGGCGGCCGCGCGCGCCGGGGCGACACTGCTGCCCGTTGTCCTCCGAGGACGCGCATACGCTGATTCGCCGGGTCATGAGCCAGTAAAAATCGCGACCGCCGGTGACGGCGACCGCCCTCCTTCGTCGATTCGGAGCCCATCGTGCGGATCACGCTGCATCTCGATACTTTTGCCTGCGACACACCTTCGGCCTATGCCATTCTCTGGATCGACACGGCCACGCGCCGCTGGTCGCGCGAAGGTCATGCAGGGATGGACCTGCCCGCGTGGGGGACACTCGTCCACGAAGGCAGCGCCACCCTGATGACGGGGCCCGACAACGCGGGCACCCTGTGCTGGCTCGACGATTTCGATCTCGATGCACCGTCCGGGCTGTTCGAAGGCCAGGCCGGATGCGTGCGCTGGCTGCGCGACGCCGGGCAGGCGCCGGTACCTGGCGAGTGGCACGTGCAGTGGGTCGACGAGACGGCGGAGATGCCGGAACACGAGGTATTCACGGGCGACGAAGAAAGCTAGCCGGACCTGGGCTGCCGACCGCGCCGGTTCCATCGCGGCGGATCGACACACGCGTGGCGAACCGTTGTGAACCGCCGCGGGCCGGTGCATCGGGCCATGACGAATCGCTCCCGATGCGCGGGACGTATCAGCGAGGGTTCTCGTGTATTTCAGTGGCCGCGGCCGTGCCGAGCTGCCGCTCGGCAAGGTCGAAGGCCCGCTCCAGCGCGTCCATGGGGTCCGCGCCCGCCATGTGCGGAACGGGACGTAATTCCCCGTTGCGCGTGATCAGATCGAGCCGTACGTCATACCTCGGCTGGCGAGTCGACGCACCCATGGCCTCGATCGCGAGATGGCAGCCGGCCAGTTGCTTGCTGAACTGCTCGAGGCGCATCAGCTGGATGCTCGCTTCCGCCTCCAACTGAGTCGACCCGGCGAAGCCGAAGTAGGCGATTTGCATCCAGATTCCCATGTTCAGCTCCTGTTGATTGCGCCGATTGATGGCGAGAGCCGGTTCATCAGTGTGGTGCGCTCGCAATACTCGATTTCGTACTCGTACGTCCATCTTCCATGGTGGCGGCACGGCCTCGTTGATGTGCGTCAATCGACGGACACCGCCGCACGCTGCCCGACAACCGGCGCCGGTCGCGCGACGAACCGGCGGCTCGCGTCGACCGTGGTCAAGCAACGGATCGCACGCTTTCACCGTGAAACCGGACAGGCTGGAGTGCCGCAGGAGCCGCGACGAAGAAACCCGCACCGATCGCTGCGTCGCAATCGCCTCGGTCCGGCGGCATCAGGCGGGGCCGGGGCGCTCAAGCGCACGCCGGCCCGCTGGGTGCGCGGGGCGGACAACCGAATCTTCGGCGACACGCAGGGATGGACCTGAACGAACGTCGGGTCGGCTTCGACCGGGGCCGCGCACCGGCATGCGCCTGACGGAATCGGAGAGCCGATTCGTCACTCCGTCGTCGGCAATGCTCGGCTCCGCAACTTGGCAATCAGCAGCGCGCGAGGCCTCATCGCTCCACGAACATGCTTGCCTGACTGACCAGAACCGACGTGCCCGCCGTGTCGTCGACGAGCCGCGCGATATCCGGGAGCGCGCCGATTACCGCACGTCGCCCGGTTGTCCGCGCAAAGTCGCAGACTGCCTCGACCTTGGGCCCCATGGATCCGGCCGCGAACTGCAGCGCCGCGAGCGCTTCCGGCGACGTGCGCCGGACCAGGCGTGCGTCGGGCGTGCCCCAGTCGAGGTACACGCCCGCCACGTCGGTTGCGATCACGAACAAGTCCGCGTCGAGTTCGCGCGCGAGGAGCGCCGCACTGCGGTCCTTGTCGATCACCGCCTCGATTCCCCGGTGCCGACCGTCGTTCGCTTTCACGACGGGAATGCCGCCTCCGCCCGCGCAGATCACGATGGTCCGGGTCGCGAGCAGCGCGCGCACCGGATCGATCTCCAGAAAGCGCAGCGGTCGAGGGCTCGGCACGGCACGACGATAACCGCTGCCGTCGGCGACGATCGTCCATCCATTCGAACGCGCCGCTTCGGTCGCAGCCGTCTGCGTCAGCACCGGGCCGACCGGCTTGTCGGGCCGGTCGAAGGCGGTATCGGACGCACTGACCTCGACCATCGTCAGCAGCGTCGCGCAGGGGCGCGATGCAGACAGCCGGTTGCGCAATTCGAGTTCGATCAGGTAACCGATCATGCCTTCGGTCTCGGCGTCGAGCACGTCGAGCGGGAAACGTTCGGCAACCGGCACCTGCCCGGACAATGCCGCGAGCATGCCGACCTGCGGGCCGTTGCCGTGCACGATCACGAGTTCGTTGCCGTGCGCGATGCCCGCGAGCTGGGCGGCAGCCAGTCTCACGTTTTCCTGCTGCGCGGCGGCGGTCATCGCCTCGCCGCGTCGCAGCAGCGCGTTGCCACCCAGGGCGACCACGATACGCATCGGTTCCCCTCCCCTAGCTCGCCAGCGTCGCGACCAGCACGGCCTTGATCGTATGCAGCCGGTTCTCTGCCTGCTCGAAGACGATGGACGCGTCCGACTCGAATACCTCGTCGGTGACCTCCACGCCGTCGGTCAATCCGAAGCGATCCGCGAGCTGCTTGCCCACTACCGTATGAGCGTCGTGAAACGCCGGCAGGCAATGCATGAACTTCACGCGCGGGTTGCCGGTTGCCGCCAAGAGCGCGGCGTTCACCTGGTAGGGCAGCAGCGTACGGATGCGTTCGACCCACGCCTCCTCGGGCTCGCCCATCGACACCCACACGTCCGTATAAATGAAGTCCGCGCCTTTCACGGCCTCCGCGGGCTGCTCGGTCAGCGTGAGCCGGGCGCCGGTTTTCGCGGCGATCTCGCGGCATTGCGCGATCAGCTCGTCATGCGGCCACAGATGCCGCGGCGCGCACAGGCGCACGTCCATGCCGAGCTTTGCGCCGACGATCATCAGCGAATTGCCGGTATTGTTGTGCGCGTCGCCGATGTAGCAATACGCGATCTCGTGCAGCGGCTTGTCGCTGTGTTCGTGCATGGTCAGCACGTCGGCCAGCATCTGGGTCGGATGGAATTCGTCGGTCAGCCCGTTGTAGACGGGCACGCCCGCATACTGCGCGAGTTCCTCGACGATTGCCTGGCCGAAGCCGCGATACTCGATCGCATCGTACATGCGGCCCAGCACACGCGCCGTATCCTTCATCGATTCCTTGTGGCCGATCTGCGAGCCGGTCGGGTCGATATAGGTGACGTGCGCGCCCTGGTCGTGCGCGGCGACCTCGAACGCGCAGCGCGTGCGCGTGGAGGTCTTCTCGAAGATCAGCGCGATGTTCTTGCCGGTCAGGCGCGGCTGCTCGGTTCCCGCATATTTCGCCCGCTTCAGGTCGCGGGACAGGTCGAGGAGATAGCGGATCTGGCGCGGCGTGTAGTCGATCAGCGTCAGGTAGCTGCGGTTGTGTACGTTGAACATGATGAGATTCCGTCTGTCGATATCGGCGCAAAATGCGCGGTCGAATGCGCGGTCGAATGCGCGGTCAGAGCGCGATCGGATCGCGCGCCACCGGGCAGCTGAGGCAATGGCTGCCGCCGCGCCCGCGGCCGAGTTCGCCGCCCGGCAGCTCGATGACTTCGACGCCGGCCTGGCGCATCTTGCGATTCGTGTAGGTGTTGCGGTCGTACGCGAGCACGACGCGGCGATCCAGCGCGAGCACGTTATTGCCGTCGTCCCATTGCTCGCGTTCGCTCTCGTAGCGGTCGCCCCCCGTCGTCAGCACGCGCAGCGAGCCGACGCCGAGCGCGTTGGCCACGACTTCCAGGAACCGGCCGTCGTGGCGCTCGTAGCGCACCTGCCCGAGCGCGTCGCCGGGGTACAGGCTCGTGCAGCGGATCTCGTCGGCCACGTCCGGATAAATGCTGACGAAGTCCGCGTCCAGGAAGGAGAACACCGTGTCCAGATGCATCGACGCGCGCGACTTCGGCAACTGGCAGGCGATCACGCGCTTCGCGCCGTGGCCGGCAAACAGTGCGCGCGCCACCTGCGTCACGGCTTGCGGGCTCGAACGCTCGCCCATGCCGATCAGCACCACGCCGTTGCCGATCGCCATCACGTCGCCGCCTTCGAGCGTCTGGGCGCCGTGGTCGACGTCGGGATTGCCCCACCAGGTGCGAACCTGGCCTGCAAAACGCGGATGGAACGCATAGACCGCGGCGAGCAGCAGCGTTTCCTTGCGTCGCGCCGGCCAGAACATCGGATGCAGCGTCACGCCGCCGTAGATCCACGCGCTCGGATCGCGCTGAAAGATCAGGTTCACGAGCGGCGGAATCACGAAGTCGGACCGCTCCAGATAGCCGCCGAACAGGCCGCGGGCGTCGAACGGCAGCTCCGATTTGGCGACGCCGCCGATCAGTGCGTCGGCAAGCCGCTGCGCCGGCATCGATTCGAGCCATAACCGCAGCTCCCGCAGCATGCCGGTGCCGACCTCCTCCTCGGTGATGCGGCGATCGAGGATCCAGTCTCGCGCGCCGGTATCGAGGCAGACTTCGGCCAGCAGGTGCTGGAATTCCAGCACTTCCACGTCCCGTTCGCGCAGCACGCGCACGAAGGTCTGGTGATCCTCGATCGCCTTGTCGACCCACAGCACGTCGTCGAACAGCAAGGAGCCGCAGTTGGCCGGCGTGAGCCGCCGATGAGCGAGGCCCGGCGCGCAGACCATCACGGTGCGCAGCTTGCCGGCTTCGGAGTGAACGCCCAATGTCATGGTTTGATTGTCCTTGATCCTGAAGTAGTGGTTCGATCGCGACGGCGGTCGGGAGTCGCATGCGGCCGTCGCGTCCATGCCCGCCGTCGCGATTCCGGATCACGCTGTCGAAACCCGGAAGCCGGCGGGCGCGCGCATCAGCCGACCGACACGATGCCCGTCGCGAACAGCACGACCGCGCTCACCGCGACCGCAAGCAGCACGACGGCCGCGACGCGTTCGCGAGCGGTAAAGACGTTCGACTGCGGATCCTTCTCGCGCTGCGCATACCAGAACACCGGGATGCCGACCACGAAGAAGATGGTGGACATCAGCAGATAGGTCGGGCCGGCCGCATAGAGCAGCCAGGCCGCATAGACGGTTCCCAGGACGCCGGTCCAGATCGACGCGCGCTTGCCCTCGCCCGCCCGCTCGCGAAAGCTCTTTTGCGTGGCGCACTTCCACAGAAAGCCGGTGCTCGCGAGATACGGCGGCAGGATCATGACCCCGGCCACGCTGATGAGCCATATCCACGCGTCATGCGCGAACAGCACCACGAACATCATGACCTGCATCACCGCGCTCGACAGCCATAGCGACGGCGCGGCCGCGTGATGCCGGTTCTCGCGGGACAGAAAGCGCGGGAAAATGTTGTCCTTGGCAGCCGCATAAGGCAGTTCGGCGACGAGCACCGTCCACGCGAGCCAGCAGCTCAGTACCGAAAACAGCAACGCGACGACGATGAAGATCGCACCCCAGTGCCCGACGAGATGCTCCAGCACATACGCGGAGGACGGATTCTGCAGGCCGGCCAGCTGGTGCTGGGACATGACGCTGAACGGCAACGCCGAAAGCAGGAAGTAGAGCGTCGTGCAGACCGCGAGCCCGATGAACGTCGCGGTACCCACTTCGTGCTGGTTGCGCGCCCGATCGGACACGACCACGGCGCCCTCGATGCCGATGAACACCCACAGCGTGACCAGCATCGTGCTTTTGATCTGCGCGAGCGTGCTGCCCAGGTGTTGCTGCTGCCCCCAGACGTCGAACGAGAAGTGCCCTTTCTGGAAGAACAGCGCGATCACGACGATCGCGATCGACAGCGTGACGATGTTGACGACGCTCGCCATCGTGTTGAGGATTGCCACCCGCTTCACGCCGGAGAGCACCATGAAGTGCAATACCCAGATCAACAGCGAACCGCCCACGATCGACTGCCAGTTCTTGCCGTCGAGCGCCGGAAAGAAATATCCCAGCGTCTGCATGATCAGCACCGCGAACGCAACGTTGCCGAATGCGGAACTGAGCCAATACCCCCATGCCATCTCGAAGCCGGCGAACTTGCCGAAACCTTCTCGTGCATAGGAATAGATGCCCGCGGTCAGGTCGGGACGCTGGTCCGCCAGCGTGCGGAACGCGTTGGCCATGAAGAACATGCCGACGAGCGTGATGGCCCATGCGATCGCAATGGCGCCCAGGCCGGCGCCCGCGGCCATGTTCTGCGGAAGGTTGAAAGCACCGCCGCCGATCATCGAGCCGACGACGATGCCGCTCAACAGCAGCAGGCCGAGCTTGCGCGTTTCCGGGCCGCCTGCCGCCGGCTTCGATGGCTGCTTGCCGTCGACCGGCGGTTTTTCGACTACAGGTTGGCTCATACCAGTTCTCCGAATGCGTTGACTTGGCCTCGCCACGGAATGCGACTGGATCGCTGCGACGTCGCACCGTAACGGGCGCTCTTCCCGGCTGCCGGCAGCGCAACCGGACGATGCGTTTTTCGTCAATGCGAACGGTAAACGCGTCGGTAACTAACCGTGGTCCAATCTGGAAAAATTGGAGTCCTACTTATGTCGATCGATGTGATTCGGATCGAAGAAAACCGGATATCGACGGCATCACTCGACAGGCAAGAGGGGTACGCCGGCGCAGACGCAACGCCGACCCCGCGAGCGCGGCGAGCAGATCGTGGCGCCCACCGATTCCAATGACGATAGTAGGTACCGAATCGCCGGTGTCGGTTGACTCATGTCAAGGGGAAACCAGGGTGCGGCAACGCAGACGGGCGGGGAGCCCGCAAGCGGTCGGCGGCGGATTGGCGAACGAGCCCACTTCGGGCGCCCGATTCCATGGGGCCGTTCAATCGGGCTCGTCGGCCTCCACCGCTGTCAGCGGCATCCTGATCCTGACCGCGAAGCCTTGCCCGGGCGCAGTCTCGATGTGCACTTCTCCGCCCAGCCGCTCGGCACGCTCGCGCATGCCGAGCAAGCCATACGACTTCAATCCGGGGCGCACGTCGCTCGCGGCACCGCGGCCGTTGTCCGCGATCGTTACGAAACAGTACGGTTCCTCTCGCGAGATGCCGATCGTGACCTCGGTCGCGCCCGAATGGCGCGCACTGTTCGTCAGCGCCTCTTGCACCATCCGGAACACGGCAGTCGCACTCTCGCGGTTGAATGCAATCCGGTTCGCATCGATGCGCCTGATTACGCGAACGCCATACCGTGACGAGAAATCTTCGATCAGCCAGTCGACGGCGGGAACCAGCCCGAGATCGTCGAGCATCCTCGGTCGCAAATCCGCCGCGATGCGCCGCACCGAAGCGACGATCTGGTCGATCATCGAATACAGGTTGCGGACCATTGCCTCGGGCGATCCGGCTTCCGCACCGTTGAGCTTGTTTTCGAGAACCGCGGTCGCCATCTTGAGTGCGGTCAACTGCTGCCCCAGGTCGTCGTGCAGCTCGCGTGCGATGCGGGCCTTTTCCTCTTCCCGCGCCAGCAGAATGCTGGCCGACAGGCGCTTCAGTTCCTCGCGCGATTCACGCAACTGCTCGTCGGCGTGCCTGCGATCCGAGATGTCCATGATCCAGCCCACCATCCGGTAGGGCTCGTCCGTGCTGTTCCACAACGCCTGCCCTCTGGACTGGATCCACCGGAACTCGCCGGACTTGGTACGGACGCGGTATTCCACGTCATAGGTACATTCGTGCAACAAATGCCGATCGAGGATCGACATCACGCGGTTGATATCGTCGGGATGGATTGCATCGAGATGCGCGCGCGCATCGTTCGGCAATTCGCGATCGTCGTAACCCATGATCTCGTGGAAGTGCGCCGAAAGATACATGGCGCCGGTGAGCAGATTCCAGTCCCACAGTCCGGCTGCGGCACCGCTCACCGCGAGTTGAAACCGCTCTTCGCTCGCGGCCAGCGCAACCGACGCGCGGTGCCGCTCGATCGCGTAACGGATCGCGCGGCCCAGCAGAGCGGATTGAATGTCTTTCTTGAGCAGATAGTCCTGTGCGCCCTCCTGGATCGCCAGCAATCCCGACGACAGATCGTCAAGGCCGGTGAGCACGATAATGGGCACTTCCGGTTTTGCCGCATGAAGCCTGCTGAACGTGTCGAGGCCCTGCGAATCCGGCAGGCCGAGATCGAGCAGCGCAACGTCGAAGTGCTCTGCGTGGAAATGATCGACCGCCTGCGACAAACGCTCGACATGGCGCAGAACCGACACGAAGTCCTGCACTTCGGAGAGGGTTTCCCGAATCAGGAATGCATCGGTCGGACTGTCCTCGACGAGCAGGACCCGAACCTCGTTGAGCGGCGTATTCATTGCCTGGCGGGCGGCAGCGTGACCACGCCGAACCAGAAGTCGCTGATTCGGCGCACCACATCGGCGAACTTCGTGAAGTCGACCGGTTTGGTGATGTAGCAATTGGCGTGAAGACCGTAGGACTTCACCACGTCCTCTTCCGATTTCGAGGTTGTCAGGATAACGACGGGAATCTTCCGCAGTTCGGGGTCGTCCTTCAGTTCCTGAAGGACTTCGCGGCCGCTCTTCTTCGGGAGATTCAGGTCCAGGATGATGAGGCCCGGCCGGCGTGCGCCCTGGTACGGCCCTTCCCCGCGGAGGTACGACATCGCGGCCACGCCGTCTTCGACGACCTTCAGCGGGTTGAGGACCTTGTAGTACTCGAGCCCCTCGCGGGTCATCATCACGTCGGTGGGGCTGTCCTCGACGAGCAGGATGTCGACGAGACCGTCAAGCGATTCGATTGGCATTGGCTCTCTCCTCAAATGACTTCGGCGTTCGGACCGGTCCGCGCCCCGGCGGGCAGCGTGAAAAGAAAGGTCGCGCCCTTTCCGGGCTCGGACTCGACCCAGATCCGGCCACCGTGACGCTCCACGATGCGCTTGCACAACGCAAGTCCGATACCGGTGCCGGGATAATCGCGACGCGTATGCAGGCGCTGGAATATCAGGAAGATACGCTCGAAATACTGGGCATCGATCCCGATTCCATTGTCCTCGACACGGAACAGCCATCCATCGGCGCCCGGTTCCGCCCCGACCCGGATCTGCAGCGGCCCGTCGTTGCGGCGGAACTTGACCGCATTTCCCACCAGATTCTGAAACAGCAACGTGAGCTGCGACGGAATCGCCTGCACGGTCGGGAGGAAACCGCGGTGAACTTCGGCTCCGGCCTCCTCCAATGCCACGGCGAGATTGTTCAACGCATTGTCGAGCGCGGCGGCGCACTGCATCGACTGGAACGGATTGTCGGATCGGCCCACGCGCGAATACGCGAGAAGATCCTCGATCAGCGCCTGCATGCGGGTGGCGCCTTCGACGGCATGGCCGATGTATTCGTCGGCACGCGCATCCAGTTGCCCCTGGTAGCGGCGCTGCAGCAACTGCAGCGGCCCGGCCACGGCGCGCAGCGGTTCCTGCAGGTCGTGCGACGCCACGTACGCGAACTGCTCCAGATCGCGATTGGAACGGGCCAGTTCGTCGGTGCGTTCGCGCAACGCTTCTTCGGCACGGATGCGTTCCGTAATGTCGACGATCGCCGCCAGCACGAACATGCCCTCGTCCGTTTCGATCGGATTGAGCCCGATCTCGACCGGCAGTTCGGTACCGTCGCGACGCAACCCGGTCAGATGCCTGCCCGCCCCCATGGGGCGACTCTTCGGCGCGGCGAGGAAGGCTGCGCGGTGGCCGGGATGCTGGTCGCGGAACCGGGCCGGCACCAGCCGCTCGATGCTTTGACCGACCAGCTCGTCGCGCGAGTAGCCGAATACACGCTCCGTCTGAGAATTGACTAGCACGATCTGGCCGCCGCGGTTCACCATGACCATCGCATTCGGAGCGGCCTCGACGACCAGCCGCAGGCGTTCTTCCGCCCGCTTGCGTTCGCTGATATCCGTGGAAATGCCGCCGATCGACACGATCCGGCCGCCGAAATCCTTGATCGGAAAACCGACCGACAGAAACGTATGCAGTTGTCCGTCGACGATTACGGTTTCCTCGGTTTCGACGACCTCGCCGGCAAGCACCCGATCATCGGCTTTTCGATACATGGCCGCGCGCTCCGCCGGAAAAAGCTGATCGTCCGTTTTGCCGGATGCATCCTGTCGGCGGATATGAAATACGTCCTCGAAGCGCCGGTTCACCAGTACGTAGCGACGATCCGCTTGCTTGACGCTGATTACCGTCGTCGCATTGTCGACGATGGATTGAAGCTGCTGTTGACTATCGCGTATCGCCAGCTCCGCGCGCTCGTGTTCGGCTACCTTGCGACGCAGCGCTTCATTGACGCTTTCGAATTCCGCGGTGCGCGTCGCAACCCGTTGTTCGAGCTCGTGAGTGAGCGCCCGCAGCTGGCTCTCGGCTTCCTGGCGGGCCGCGATCTCTCGCACCAGATCGCGGTTCGCCTGATCCAGCTGCATCGGGCTCGGCAGCGCAAGCGCCTTCGGCATCAGGGGCCATATGACGACGGCGGTGGCGAGCGATGCCGCCGCGGTAATGGTCTTGACGCTCGCGTCCAGCCAGTACACCGGCTGCCAGATATCGAGAATAGAAATCAGGTGCGTGGTGCCGCACGCCAGAATGAATACGGCGAACATCAGGAACAGCCAGCTGAACGGCAGGTCCGTACGACGACGCGCGAATATCCACAGCGCGACGGGTATCGAATAGTAGGAAAGCGCGATGATTGCGTCCGCAACCACGTATGTCCAGATCAGCCCGGGCGACCACTGGAGGCAATAACCGTGCGGGGCAAAGCCTGAAGCCACAAAGAATCGAGCAATCGTTTCCACGCGCAATGCTCCTTCCTGGTTGGACCGTCCGGGGCGGGGCTCGGGTTGGCCGGCAGTTCCGATACGTCCACAGTCTTGCGAAAAATGATGACGGCATTCTGCCGGCCAGGATGCGAATTTTCGGCTGCCATGCGGTGCCTGACACTATATACAAACCGTCGACGCATCGTGCAAGAAGCAAGCCAGGCGAATGCTTTCGAAACCGCGTGCAGCGCCGAAATCGCGCATCGGGCGGCTCATGTCGCCGGATCGCCCGCTCGAGCGTGCCTTTCCCGTTCCCGCCACGAACGGCCGGGTTGACGGGAATCAACCGGAAACCGGCATTCGGTACCCAAAATCGAGTCCAGCTGTCCGAGACAAACGCGACCGCACATCGGGAATCGACATGAAGACGCTTTCGGTAGCGCTTATTGCCCTTGCGCTGGCGCCGACCAGCGGCAGCCTGTCGCTATTGCGAGACGGCGACAACAGGGTCGCCCTGGCACTGAATGGCGTCGTCGGCACGTACGACGAGCGCGCCGCGATCGTCGCCGATCTCCTGCGGGTCGAATCCCGCGGAACGAAGGCTTCGAATATGCAGCTGGCAGCCGTGCGCAGCGCTTACGCGACGGTGGCCGGCACGCCTGCCGCGGCTGCGTCGCTTCGGCAGGGCGACGCTCTGAGCTACTACGACGACGCGCAATTCAAACTCGAAATCGCGGTCTCGCGTTTGCTGGCCGTGTCGGATTCAGACCGCAAAATGCTGGCCGACAAGCGTTACCGCGCATTGAAAGTCCGTCTTCGGTCCATCGAGCTGCGGATCGGCATCGCCCGTGAGCAATATGACAATGCCGTCGCCCTCTACAACGCCAGGCTGCATACCTTTCCGACGCGCGTCTCGGCGCGTGTGCTGGGCTTTCGTGAAGATCGGACGTTTGCCGATATCGCTTCCCACACGCCGCTGCCGCGCGGGTTGCTCATGCCCGGCGCACGCAGTGACCCGTGGGTTTGATACATGCCCGGCGCAGATGTCAAGCGAGGCGCCGCTCGAAACGCATCTCCGCCGAAGTGACTCAGATCAAGGGTTAGAACCGTAATCGTCGGATATAAATGACCCCGAAGCGGCGACGCCATGAGGCGGCGCCATCCCGTGTTTCCGAATTCGCCGAGGCATTCCATGCGCGCCATCGCGCTTCCCGCTGACCTCCACATCGCCGTTGCGCGGTGCGTGCGTTTCGTTGCGATGACAACGGGCGCGGGACTGCTTTCGGGATGCCTGTCGCTTGCGCCGCCAGACGAGCGTCCCGCCGCGCCGATCCCAGTCGCATTTCCGGATCCATCCGCCAACGCCAACGCCCCGGCCGCGGCGCAGGTGCCGGCGTGGCAGCAATACTTCGTCGATGCGCGTCTTCGCGCGTTGATCGCGCAGGCGCTGACCGACAATCGCGACCTGCGCGCGGCCGTCGCGCGCGTCGAACAGGCACGCGCCGTCTACGGCATCCGCCGCGCGGACCAGTGGCCGTCGATCGATGCGGGCGCGGCCTACGCACGGTTTCGTGCACCGGGCGGCTTCCTGTCTCCGACGCCCATGATCGGCCAGGTCTACGAGGTTCGGCTGGCCGAGACGCAATGGGAGATCGATTTCTGGGGCCGTGTGCGCAACCTGAAAGACGCGGCGCTCCAGCGCTACCTGGCGAGCGATGCGGCGCGGCGAGCCGCGACGCTGAGCGTGATTACCGCGGTCGCGGACGCGTACCTGACCCTGTGCGAACTCGACGAACGCATCGCGCTGACCCGCGCGACGATCGACACGCGGCGCGAATCGCTGCGGATTTTCCGGCTTCGTCATGCGGCCGGTGCGATCTCGCGACTCGACCTGACGCAATCGGAGATCCTGCTGCAGCAGGCGGAATCCCTTGGGGTCCAGTTGCAGCAGGCACGCGCATCGGCTGCCGACGCGCTGGCGCTGCTCGTCGGCGGGCCACCGGATCTGCCCGACGCGCCGCTCGCGCTAGACGACGGCGCCGTGACGCCGTCGCTCGCACCCGGCCTGCCCTCCTCGCTGCTCGCCAACCGTCCGGACGTGATTGCGGCCGAGCACGAGCTGCAGGCGACGCGCGCGAACATCGGCGCGGCGCGCGCCGCATTCTTTCCCCGCATCGCATTGACGAGCTCGATCGGCTCGGGCAGCAGCGCGCTGCACGATCTGCTGTCGTCCGGCTCCGGCGTATGGTCGATCGTCCCCACCGTGACGCTGCCGCTCATCGACGGCGGCCGAAATCGCTCGAATCTCGCCCTTGCGCATGCGCAGCGCGACGAGGCGCTCGCGAAGTACGAAAAGACGCTGCAAGGCGCCTTCCGCGACGTGTCCGACGCGCTCGCGTCCCGCTACTGGCTGGCCGACCAGGTACGTATCGAGCGCGCCACGCTGGCCTCCCAAACCGAACGGGCGCGCCTGGCGAAGCTGCGCTACGACAGCGGCGCCACACGGTTCCTCGAAGTGCTCGACGCGCAACGGGACCTGATGAACGCGGAGCAGCAATGGGTGATGGCGCGCCGTGCGCTGCTGTCGAGCCGCGTCGCGCTGTACGGCGCGCTCGGCGGCGCGACGCACGAGGACGACGAGGTCGCCGCGTCGCCGATCAACACTTCGACCGATCCGGATTCCAGACGATGAAAACCATCAAGCGCCCTCTTCTGATCGGTGCAGGCGCCGCCGTGCTCGCGATCGGCCTGATCTACTACGGATGGACACGCTGGCGTGACGGACACGCGGATGCCGGCCTGGTGAGCGGCAACGGCCGTATCGAGGCGACCGAGATCGACGTCGCGACCAAGCTGCCGGGGCGCGTCGCCGCGATGCTCGTCGACGAAGGCGACTTCGTGAAGGCCGGGCAGCCGCTCGCGCACATGGACGTCGTCGTTTTGCAGGCGCAGCTCGACGAAGCGCGCGCCAGGGAGCAGCAGGCGGTGAACACCGCGGCGAGCATCGACGCGCAGGTCGCGCAGCGGCGCAGCGACAAGGCAGCGGCGACGGCTGTCGTCGTGCAGCGGGAAAGCGAACTCGATGCGGCGACGCGGCGGCTCGCGCGTTCCGAGACGCTGTCGCGCGACGGCGCGTCGTCGCTGCAGGAGCTCGACGACGATCGCGCGCGAGCGGGCAGCCTGCGGGCAACCGTGAGTGCAGCGCGTGCGCAGGCGGAAGCCGCCCAGGCCGCGATCGACGCCACGAAGGCCCAGCTGGTCGCGGCGCGCTCCGCCGTGACGGCCGCGCAGGCGACCGTCGCGCGCGTGCAGGCCGACATCTCGGACAGCGACCTGACGTCGCCGCGCGACGGGCGCGTCCAGTATCGCGTGGCCGAATCGGGCGAGGTGCTGCCGGCAGGCGGCAAGGTGCTCAATGTCGTCGACCTGTCGGACGTCTACATGACGTTCTTCCTGCCCGAAACGGTCGTCGGTCGAGTGCCGCTCGGCGCCGACGTGCGGATCGTGCTCGACGCCGCGCCGGAATATGTGATTCCGGCACGTGTGTCGTACGTGTCGAGCACCGCGCAGTTCACGCCGAAGACGGTCGAGACAGCCACCGAGCGGCAGAAGCTGATGTTCCGCGTGAAGGCGCGCATCGACCGCGATCTGCTGCAGCGCCATCTGAAGCTCGTCAAGACCGGGCTGCCGGGTGTCGCGTGGCTGAAGGTCGATCCGGACATGGCGTGGCCCGAGCGCCTCGCGATCAGGGTGCCGCAATGAAATCGATGTCGCCGGCCGGCGCCGACGCCGGATCGACCGAAGGCCCGCCTGCTGCAGGCGCACCCGGCACGGTCGTACGGCTGTCGGGCGTGTCGTTGCGATACGGCGGCAAGTACGCGCTCGACGACGTGACGCTCGAGATTCCGTCCGGCCGCATGGTCGGGCTGATCGGGCCGGACGGTGTCGGCAAGTCGAGCCTGCTCGCGCTCGCTTCCGGCGCGCGCGAGGTCCAGCAGGGTCAGGTCTGGACCCTCGATGGGGATCTGTCGTCACGGCGCCACCGCGAACGCGTCTGCCGGCGGATCGCGTACATGCCGCAAGGCCTGGGCCGGAACCTGTATGCGACGCTGTCGGTCGAGGAAAACCTGCAGTTCTTCGCGAGACTGTTCGGCCACGATGCGGCGGAGCGTCGCCGCCGGATCGACGCACTCACGCGCAGCACCGGCCTCCACCCGTTCCTCGACCGTCCCGCCGGCAAGCTGTCCGGCGGCATGAAGCAGAAGCTCGGCCTGTGCTGCGCATTGATCCACGATCCCGACCTGCTGATCCTCGACGAGCCGACGACCGGCGTGGATCCGCTCTCGCGCGCGCAGTTCTGGGATCTGATCGGACGCATTCGCGCCGCTCGCCCGGCGATGAGCGTACTGGTCGCCACCGCGTACATGGACGAAGCCCGGCGTTTCGACTGGCTGATCGCGATGGACGCCGGCCGCGTGCTGGCGACCGGCAGCCCCGGCGAACTGCTCGCCCATACCGGTTGCGACACGCTGGAAGCCGCGTTCGTCGCGTTGCTCCCGGACGCGCGCCGGCGCGGGCATCAGCCGATCCGGATCGCGCCCTTTCAGCCCGATGCTTCGGCCGGTTATGCGATCGAGGCCGAGGCGCTGACGATGCGGTTCGGCGATTTCGTCGCGGTCGATCACGTGAGCCTGCAGATCCGCCGCGGCGAAATCTTCGGTTTTCTCGGCTCCAACGGCTGCGGCAAATCGACGACCATGAAGATGCTCACCGGGCTGCTGCCCGCATCCGAAGGCACCGCGACGCTGTTCGGCCGACCGGTCGCCGCGGACGACATCGACACCCGCCGGCGAGTCGGCTACATGTCGCAAGGGTTTTCGCTGTACGGCGAACTGACCGTCCGGCAGAACCTCGTGCTGCATGCGCGCCTGTTCGGCGTACCGGAGCCGGAGGTGTCCGGGCGGGTCGCCGAAATGGTCGAGCGCTTCGGGCTCGCCGACGCGCTCGACGCGCTGCCCGAGCGGCTGCCGCTCGGCATGCGGCAGCGGCTGTCCCTGGCGGTGGCGATGGTGCACAAGCCGGAACTGCTGATCCTCGACGAGCCGACGTCGGGCGTGGATCCCGTCGCACGGGACGATTTCTGGCGACTGATGATCGAGCTCGCGCGGCACGATCGCGTGACGATCTTCATTTCGACGCACTTCATGAACGAGGCCGAGCGCTGCGATCGCATCTCGCTGATGCACGCGGGCCGGGTGCTCGCGAGCGCCGCGCCCGAGGAACTGGTTCGCATGCGCGGCGCCGGCACGCTCGAGGAGGCGTTCATCGGATACCTGACCGATGCGCAGCAAGCGGACGGCGCGTTGACGGAGGCTCCGTCCGACGCCGGCTGGCTTGCCGCGCCGCCCGAGGCGGCCGGCACAAGCCACCGGGCCACGTGGTTCAGCCCGGCGCGCGCCGGCAGTTATCTGTGGCGCGAGGTGCTGGAGCTGCGCCGCGACCCGCTGCGTGCGACGCTGGCGCTGTTCGGTTCGCTCGTGCTGATGTGCGTGATCAGTATCGGCATCAGTCTCGACGTCGACAACCTGACGTTCGCGGTGCTCGACCGCGACCAGTCGATCCTGAGCCAGGACTACGCGCAGAACCTCGCCGGCTCGCGCTACTTCGTGCCGCGCGCACCGCTCGCGGATGATCGCGACATCGATCGCCGCATGCGCGGCGGCCACCTGTCGCTCGCGATCGAGATTCCGCCCGGGTTCGCACGCGATGTCGCGCGCGGCCGGCGCGTCGAGATCGGCGCATGGGTCGACGGTGCGATGCCGATGCGCGCGGAGACGATCCGCGGCTATGTCGCCGGCATGCACGAGAACTGGCTGCGCGATCAGGCGAAGCGCCGGCTCGGCGCGTCGCTCGTCCCCGCGGTCGACGTCGCCGTCCGCTATCGCTACAACCCGGACGTCAAGAGCCTGCCGGCGATGATTCCGGCGATCATGCCGATGCTGCTGCTGATGCTGCCCGCGATGCTCACGGCGCTCGCCGTCGTGCGGGAACGGGAGCTCGGGTCGATCGTCAACCTGTACGTGACGCCGGTCACGCGGGCCGAATTCCTGCTCGGCAAGCAGGCGCCCTACGTGATGCTGGCGATGCTGAATTTCCTGCTGATGGTCGTGTTGGCCGACGTCGTGTTCGGCGTGCGGATCAAGGGAAGTTTCGCGACGCTGGCGGCCGCGGTGCTGATATTCAACGTCGTGGCCACGGGCATCGGGCTGTTCGCGTCGACCTTCACCCGCAGCCAGATCGCCGCGATCTTCATGACGATCATCGGCACGCTGATCCCCGTCGTGCAGTTCTCGGGCCTGCTCACGCCGCTGTCGTCGCTCGAAGGCAGCGGCAAGTGGATCGGTACGATCTACCCGGCCACCTACATGCTCGCGATCAGCCGCGGCGTTTACAACAAGGCGCTCGGGCTGGCCGACCTGTCGTCCCAGTTCTGGCCGCTGCTCGCGGCGGCGCCGGTCATCCTGATCATGACCGGTCTGCTGCTGCGCAAACAGGAGCGCTGACCATGTCGCGCCTGCTCGCCATTTTCCGGCTCGGGGTCAAGGAACTCTGGAGCCTCGCCCGCGACCCGATCCTGCTCGCGCTCATCGTCTACACGTTCAGCGCGTCGATCTACGTCGCCGCCACCGCTCGCCCGGAAACGCTGCACAAGGTGCCGATCGCGATCGTCGACGAGGACGCGTCGCCGCTGTCGGCGCGCATCGTCGCGGCGTTCTTCCCGCCGCAGTTCGCGGCGCCGCCGATAATCGACGCCGTCGCGGCCGATCGCGGTCTCGACAACGGCGACTACACGTTCTCGCTCGACATTCCACCGGACTTCCAGCGCGACGTGCTGGCCGGCCGCCATGCGACGATTCAGCTCAACGTCGATGCGACGCGCATGACGCAGGCATTCACCGGCAGCGGTTACGTCCAGCAGATCGTGTCCGGCGAGATCGACGCGTTCGTGCGGCGCTATCGCGGCACGCCGCTGCCGCCCGTCGATCTCGCGATGCGGATGCGCTTCAACCCGAATCTCGACGAGGTATGGTTCGGCGCGTTGATGGAACTGATCAACAACGTGACGATGCTGTCGATGATCCTGACCGGGGCGGCGCTGATCCGCGAGCGCGAGCACGGCACGATCGAACATCTGCTGGTCATGCCGGTGACCGCGGCGGAAATCATGCTCGCGAAGGTCTGGTCGATGGGGCTCGTCGTCACGGTTGCGGCCGTCGCATCGCTGACGTTCGTGGTGGGCGGCGCATTGCACGTGCCGATTCCGGGCTCCGTGCCGCTGTTCGTCGCCGGGATGGCGTTGCACCTGTTCGCGACGACGTCGATGGGGATCTTTCTTGCGACGCTCGTGCGCAGCATGCCGCAGTTCGGGATGCTGCTCGTGCTCGTGTTGCTGCCGCTGCAGTTGCTGTCAGGCGGGCTGACGCCGCGAGAAAGCATGCCGCTGGCCGTGCAGGACATCATGCTGGCCGCGCCGACCACCCATTTCGTCGAGCTGGCGCAGCGCATCCTGTATCGCGGCGCCGGCTTCGATGCGGTATGGGTACAGTTCGCGGTGCTGTTCGCGATCGGATGCGCGCTGTTCCTGCTGTCGCTGATGCGGTTCCGCAAGACGATCGGCCAAATGACGTGACCGACCCGGCGCGCGGCGCTGCGCCGCGCGCGCTGTCGCACTATCGTGGAGGCGTTCCCTGTGCAGACGACGGATCATCGAGCGAGCGGAAGCGTTGCTGTATCTCGAGGATCTTCGTCGCGCAGCCGTCGTATTGCCAGCCCGGGCCGCCATTGCTGTCGTACATGCCTTTGCACATCGCCTTGAGCCGGATCGTCGAGCGCCCGTCTGCCGATGCTGTACGGGACGCCCAGAGATAGACGTTTCCGGCCAGACGCGGCTGCGCGGTTTCGATCAGGTCCGGGCCGAATCGCGTGATCCGGGTCGACGAATGTCTTTCGATGAAGTCCCGCGTGCGGTTCCACGCTCGATCGCATTCGGATTGCGTCGCACACCGCAGCAATGCCGTCTGGCGCGTCTCGAGCAGTTGCGTTTCCTTATTCCTGAACGCGGCGGTACGCTCCTCTCCCGCGCAAGCGCTCAACGCGAGCAGCACGCCAACCGCCAACCATCGTCGTTTCATCGCCAACGCCTCGCACCGCCGTGAGTTCCATACGCAAACGCGCGGCATCGGCTGGATCATCCGGCTGCCGAACGTGCCGCAACTGGTCGGCTCCGCGCACCACGTGCGCAAGCCTTGGTGTCGACTGTATGGGGATGCCGACGGGCGCGGTTGACACACATCAAGCACGTCGGGGACTCGGGCCGCATCTCGTCGCCTGGCCGGGAAATGTCGCGGCGGCCCGTCATGCGTGCCGCGACGAGGTGTACCTCGTCCGCGCTTGCCCGATCAGCGGCCAGCCGTCGCGCCTGTCAGTCATCGTGTCCTGCCGTGTCGGAAATTTCCGACATCATGGCCGCACGTCGGACAACAAGTTCAGACCGCGCTGATTGCTGCATCCTGCCCCGCTGCCAATACTGAAGGCGTGACAAGGCATCACGCATTCAGCGGCCGGGCGGCGCATTGCGCCATGCCGGGGCCGGCCCAGGGCCGGCCAGCACCGCGGGATTCAGGAGGAGCCAATGAACCACCCGACTTCAGCGCAATCCGGCGGCTTGGCGGCCGGCAACGAATGGCCCGTCGGCGCGCACCTCATGACCCGGCGCCCAGGCTATGCGCATCACGGCATCTACATCGGCGACGGCCAGGTGATTCACTACGCGGGGCTGTCACGCCGGCTCAGCGGCGGCCCGGTCGAAATCATCTCCGTCGACCGCTTCGCGGCCGGTTTCGAACTGGCGATCATCCGGCACGCGGCCGCCTCATACAGCGGATCGGAAGTCGCCCGCCGCGCGGCGTCGCGCCTCGGCGAACGCCGTTACCGGCTGCTCACGAACAACTGCGAACACTTCTGCCGGTGGTGCCTGTTCGGCGCGGCGCGCAGCGAACAGGTGGAAGCCTGTCTGCGCAACCCGGCCCACGGGATAGCGGTCGCCGTGATACTGGTCGCCACCGTCATGGCCGGCAAGCTGCACATGGCGATGCCCGATGCAAGCTCCAGGCATCGGAATCCGTCGCGACAATGTGCCGCTTAGCGTGGCCCGCCGCCGTGATCGATATCACGGAGGTCTCCGGCGGCGGAGCGGCTCGTGCTGCAATGGAACCGGATGACCAGCGTGAGAAATCGCTCCGGCCGGGCGACGTTCAGCCGGTCGACGACTTCCCGGACACCGTTGACCGCCCCTGCCGCCCCGCACGCAGCGTGACGCTTCGCCGGCGACGCGACCTTGCCCGTCAGCGAGACGCGTGACGATACCGTCGGTCGCGTCGATCGAGACAGCCCGTTCGCGATCCGCGCAGACAGCGTGCGACGGCGCGGCGCTCGATGCGCAGGCGCACGAGATGGCGGGGGCCTAGGGGCAAGCTGGCTGACCCGGCGCGGCGGCGGTTCAGCCCGCTGGCGCCGTGACGTCGGGCCGGCGCCACGGCGGCAGTTCGGCCCAGCCGAGCGGCGCGTACACGGTGCCGCCGGCCGCCTCGATCCGCTCGACGAACGCGCCGAGCGCGATCCAGCCCGGCACGACGAGCGTGGTGCCGTCGACGAAATCCTCGCTGCGCAGCCACGGCGCGGCCCCGCGGTTGATCTGCTCGACGCTGCAGGCATGCGCATGCAGCCCCGTCTCGGGCGCCAGCAGGCGCGGTGCGTCGAACGCGACCCGCAGCAGCTGGGTGCGCGAATCGCTGTAAGGGGGTTTCGCAAAGTCCTGATACGGTACGTCCGCCCAGCCTTCGCCGCATTGCTCGTCAAGCGGCAGACAGGTGAACCACGCCCACGGGCGGCGGACGAAGCACAGCCGGTAGCCGGCGCGCGCGCCGTCCAGATTCGCGATCAGCGTCATGATGGGTTTCGTCCTGAAAATCTCGTCGCGCCGACACGCACCCTGCCTCGCGCGAGACGGGCGCCCGGATTGCCGGGCCGCAGCGCGGCCATTGCGGAGGAAACCACTATCGTACCGACGTCAGGCGCGGGCGTTGATCGGCGTCAAGCCCGCGATAGGGCGCGCCCCGCATGCCGGACGGCGGCTCGCCGCCATTCCTCCGTCGAATCGCCACCGCCGCGCACGCGGATACGGCAATCCCTGACTTCAGTCAACGCGATTGCGCGCACACGCGATGTAATCGGAACACTGAACTCCCCAACTCCCGGCGAGGCAAGCCATGAAGCTGACTTTTCTCGGTGCGACCGAAACCGTGACCGGATCGAAGTATCTGGTCGAGCATCGCGACCGGCGCGTCCTGGTCGATTGCGGCCTGTTCCAGGGCACGAAGAACCTGCGGCTGCGCAACTGGAACCCGCTGCCGATCGCGCCCGACACCCTGGATGCGGTGGTCCTCACGCATGCGCATCTCGACCACACCGGCTACCTGCCGGTGCTCGTGCGCGACGGGTTTCGCGGCCCGGTGTACTGTACGCAGGCCACGGCCGAACTCTGCGACATCATGCTGCGCGACAGCGCGCGGCTGCAGGAGGAAGAAGCCGATTTCGCGAACCGGCACGGCTATTCGAAGCACCACCCGGCCCAGCCGCTCTACACGACCGACGATGCGCAACGCGCGCTGCACCTGATGAAACCCGCCGCATTCGACGAATGCGTCGCACTGGGCGGCAGCCTGTCGTTCCGGCTGCTGCCCGCCGGTCACATCCTCGGCGCGGCCAGCGTCGTCATGCACTGGGATCACAAGGTACTGGCGTTCTCCGGCGATCTCGGCCGCTATCACGACCCGATCATGCAGCCGCCGACGCCGCCGGCGCATGCGGATTACCTGGTCGTCGAATCGACGTACGGCGATCGGCTGCATCCGGCATCGGACCCCGAGACCGAGCTGGCAACGCTGTTCGAAAACACCTTCTCGCGCGGCGGCGTGGTCGTGATCCCCTGCTTCACCGTCGGCCGTGCGCAGGAGATCCTGCACTACATCGCGCGCCTGAAAGCGGCCGGCCGCATGGCGCGCGTGCCGGTGTTTCTCGACAGCCCGATGGCGACGGACGTGACGGAGATCTATCGCCACCACATCCTCGAGCACCGGCTGACCCTGTCGGAAGCGAACGCGCTCGGCCACGCGGCGACGATGATCCGCACGGTCGACCAGTCGAAGGCGATCGCCGACCACCAGGGGCCGATGGTCATCATTGCCGGAAGCGGCATGGCGACCGGCGGACGCGTGCTGCATCACCTGACCCGCTATGCGCCCGATCCGCGCAACACGATCGCGCTGGTGGGCTACCAGGCCGCGGGCACGCGCGGCGCGGCGCTGGCGGCTCATGAGCCGACACTGAAGATTCACGGGGAGTATGTGCGCGTGCGTGCCCGGGTCGAGTCGATCGCGACACTGTCCGCGCATGCCGACTACGAGGAAATCCTGCGGTGGCTCGGCACGATGCAGCGCGCGCCGTTCCGGACCTTCGTCACGCACGGCGAGCCGGCGGCGGCCGATGCGTTGCGGCGGCGCATCGCCGAGACCCTGCACTGGCCGTGCGAGGTGCCGACCTACGGGCAGACCGTCGATCTCGACGAAGCCGAGCGCGACGACACGCGCGAACCGGCAACGCTGTCATCCTGACGGCGACGCGCGGCGCACGAACGCCGCGCGTGCCCCGTCATCCGGCTCGGCGGGCGCCCGCTCCCGCCGCGTTGCGCGCTGCCATCACGCCACTTCGATGATGACCTTCAGCGCATGCGTTTCCGCGGCGCGGCCGAACGTGTCGTACGCGCGCTCGACGTCGTCGAGCGAAAAGCGGTGCGTGATCAAACGCTTCGGATCGAGCCGCCCCGCGCGCACGGTCTTCAGCAGCATCGGCGTGCTGACCGTATCGACGAGCCGGGTCGTGATCGCGATGTTGCGATCCCACAGCTTCTCGAGATGCAGGTCGGCCTTCACGCCATGCACGCCGACGTTCGCGACGACGCCGCCCGGCGCGACGAGCGACGTGCACATCTCGAACGTCGCCGGAATCCCGACCGCCTCGATCGCGCAATCGACGCCGACGCCGTCGGTCAGCTTCATCACGTCCGCGACAGGGTCGCCATTGGCGCCGTCGAAGCAATCGGTCGCGCCGAAGCGCCGCGCGACCTCGAGCCGGTTGCGGTCCGGATCGATCATGATGATCTGCGCGGGCGAGTAAAACTGCGCGGTCAGCAACGCCGCCAGCCCGATCGGCCCCGCGCCGACGATCGCGACCGAACAGCCCGGCTGCACCTTGCCGTTCAGCACGCCGCATTCGAACCCGGTCGGCAGGATGTCCGACAGCATCACGAGCGCATCCTCGTCCGCGCCGGGCGGAAGCCGGTACAGGCTGGTCTGCGCGTGCGGAATGCGCACGTACTCGGCCTGCGTGCCGTCGATGCGGTTGCCGAGGATCCAGCCGCCCGTCGTGCAATGCGAGTACAGGCCGCGCCGGCAGTATTCGCACCGGCCGCACGACGTGATGCACGAGATCAGCACGTGATCGCCCGGCTGCAGCGTGTCGACCGCCGCGCCGACCTGCTCGACGATCCCGACGCCCTCGTGGCCGAGGACGCGGCCGGGCTCGCACGACGGTACGTCGCCCTTCAGGATGTGCAGGTCGGTGCCGCAGATCGTCGTGCGCGTCACGCGGACGATCGCGTCGGTCGGCGCCTGCAGCTCCGGCATCGGCCGCCGTTCGAGCGCCTTGCGCCGCGGCCCCTGGTATACGAGTGCTTTCATTGCGTTATCTCCGTCGAAAGGGAGGTTCGTTCGTTGATCGGGCCCGGCGTGCGCGTTGCAGGCCGGCATCGCGTGCGCCAGCAGCGCTGCCGATGCGCAGGCCCGATCCCGCCGCGACGACGAGCGGCGCGATCGAGATTGCTGCCGGTCAGGTTCTTCATGTTTCGAGCACGTAAGTGCCGGGCGCCGCTCCCAGGCCGGCGTCCGGCGTGCGTGCCGGCACGTCGCCCGACGCGTGCGCGCGCAACCAGTCACGCCAGCACGTCCACCACGACCCGTCGACGGCGCGCGTTTCGTTCACGAAGTCGTGCTGGCTGCGGTAAGGCGCGCGCGGTTCGCGGGTGGCGCGGCGATAGTGGCGGCCCGGATGGCCGGGTTCCGACACGATGCCGGCGTTATGGCCGCCCGAGGTCAGCACGAAAGTCAGCGCGTTGTGCGTGAGCAGGTGCAGCTTGTAGACGGAGTGCCACGGCGACACGTGATCGCGCTCGGTCCCGACCACGAACATCGGCACGTCGATATCCGACAGCGCGACCGGCCGGCCGTCGACGCAATAGCGGCCTGCCGCGAGGTCGTTGTCGAGGAACAGCCGCGTCAGGTATTCCGTGTGCATGCGGTACGGCATGCGCGTGACGTCCGCATTCCACGACATCAGGTCGTTCGGCTTCGTGCGCTTGCCGAGCAGATACTCGCTCATCATGCGCGACCAGATCAGGTCGCGCGCATTCAGCAGCTCGAACGTGGCGGACATCTGCGAGCCGTCCAGGTAGCCTTGCCGCCACATCAGCGCGTCGAGTGCGGACAGCTCGCTCGCATCGACGAACAGGCCGAGTTCGCCGGGTTCGCTGAAATCGGTCTGGGCCGCCAGCAGCGTGACGGAACGCAATGCGTCGTGCTGCCGCCCGTCGCGCGCGAGCGCCGCCGCGCCGATGGCCAGCAGCGTGCCGCCGAGGCAGTAGCCGACCGCGTGGACGGCTTCGCCGCACCGCTCGCGAACGGCGTCGAGCGCGGCGAGGCAGCCGTCGCGCAGGTAATCGTCGAGCCCGAGATTGCGCGACCCCGCGCCCGGATTGCGCCACGAGATCGCGAACACGGTGTAGCCCGCGGCGACCAGGAAGCGGATCAGCGAATTGTGCGGCTGCAGGTCGAGGATGTAGTACTTCATGATCCACGACGGCACGATCAGGATCGGCTCGCGTGCGACACCGGCCGTCGTCGGTTCGTACTGCAGCAATTCGCACAGTGCGTTGCGCCATACGACCCGGCCCGGCGTGATCGCGACGTCGTGCCCGGGCAGATAGGCCCGCGCATCGCGCGGACGGGCGCCGCCGGCGCGATCGATCTGCGCGCCGAGATCGTCCAGCCAGTGCCGTGCACCGGCCGCGAGATTGGCGCCGCCGCTGCGTATTGTCGCGTCGAGCACGACCGGATTGGTCGCAATGAAATTGCCCGGCGAGCAGGCGTCGAGCCATTGCCGCGCGGCGAACCCGACGAGTGCCTCGTGATGCCGCTCGACGCCCCGCACGCCGTGCGTCGCATCGTGCCACCAGCGCTGGATCGACAGGAAGCCGTCGCGATAGGCGCAAAACGGCCAGTTCGACCACGCCGGTGCGGCGAAGCGCGGATCGGCCTGCCCGGCATGCACCGCCAGCCCGGCCTCGTCCGGGGCGTCGGCCGCGCCGTTCGCCGCCGGCAACGGACCGGCCGCGAGCCATGCCTGCCAAGCCAGTTCGAAGCACTTTCCGGGCGACACGGCGAGGTGCGCACCCCAGTCGATCATGGCCAGCGCCAGCGACACGGGCGAGAGGCCGAGTGTCATCGTGGCCAGGCTCGCGTGCGCCGCGCGATCCCATTGTTCGGCCGGCGACGCTTCAGGCCGCGCGCAGGTGTCCGGACGCGAAACCTGCGCGAGTTCACCGGCGGCGGCGGCCGGACGGCGCGTGACCGGCACGCGGATGACGGAATCATTCATCGCATGTGCATGCCGCCGTTGACGTCGAATTCCGCGCCGGTCGCGAATGCGCCCGTGTCCGAGCACAGCCACGCGACGAGCGCCGCGATCTCGTCGGGGTTGCCGAGGCGCCCCACCGGAATCTGCGGCAGGATTTTCGTGTCGAGCACGTCCTTCGGCACCGACTCGACCATCGCGGTCGCGAGGTAGCCCGGCGACACCGTGTTGACCGTCACGCCGTGTCGCGCGAGTTCGAGCGCGAGCGCCTTCGTGAAACCGTGAATGCCCGCCTTGGCGGCCGCATAGTTGGCCTGCCCGTACGCGCCTCTCGAGCCGTTCACGGAGCCGACGTTGACGATGCGGCCGAAGCCGGCTTCGATCATGCCGGGCACGAACGGCTTCGTCATGTTGAACATGCTGTCGAGATTGGTGCGCAGCACCGCGTCCCACATGCTCTTGGTCATCTTCACGAAGCTGGCGTCGCGCGTAATGCCGGCGTTGTTGACAAGCACGTCGACACGACCGAATTGCGCGAGCACGCGCGCCGCGCAGTGCTGGCACGAGTCGTAGTCGGCGACGTCGACCTCGAACGCATGGAAGGTGCGCCCTGCTTCGCGCTCGTGCGCCAGCCAGGTCGCGATATGGTCGTTGTGCTCCGTGTGCGACACGGCGACGGTCATGCCCGCGGCATGCAGACGACGGCTGATCGCGGCGCCCAGGCCGCCCGTGCCGCCCGTCACGAATGCGACACGGTCAGCGCACATGATCGTGCTCCTGCGTCGCATTCGCGCCGGCCATGTCCGTCATGCCGCGCCCGAACGCCGCCATCCATTCGTGCCACGGCATGCTCGCTTCGTTGACCACGGCCAGCCGGCTCACGTCGGGCAGCCAGTCGGTCTGGTAGCGCGACAGCAGGTCCGCGCCATACTCGCGCAGCCAGGTGCGCCAGACCCCCGCCTCCTCGTATTGCGTGCGCATGCCCCATTCGACCGCGTCCTGCCAGATCGCGGCGCTTGCGATCGCGTAATCGCGCATCACGCGCTGTGCCGCCGCGCCGAACTCGGTCCATTCCCGCGTTTCCGCGAGCGCCTGCTGCAACTGCCGCGCCGCGTCGCGATCCCGCTCGATGCGCCGTCCCGTCAGCGCATGCCATTCGTGCTGCCAGTCGCGATTCAGCGCGAACAGGCGCAGCGCGATGTCGCAGGCTGCCCGGCACGCGCCGTTCGGTGTCGTCAAAGCGTCGGTGGTCATCGTCTTCCCTCTGTCGATTCGGTCGAAGTGGCGGCACCCCGGCTGCACCCCGGGCGGCACCCGTCTTGCGCCGCCTGCCCGGTACCGGCCGCGACCGCCTCACTGTGCGGCTGTGCGGCACGGCGGCCGTTGATCTGCGTCAAGCGCGCGGGAAGCCCGCTTCGTAGACTGAATTGCAATGGCGGATACACCGTCGATGGAGCGATCCCGATGAGCTACAAGAGCATGGTCGTGCATCTCGATACGAGCCTTCGCGCGCATTCGCGCCTCGAGTTTGCGTTGCGTCTCGCGCGGCGCTTCAAGGCGCACCTGACCGGGGTGTTCGCGATCTATACACCGGAGCCGACTTCGTTTTACGTGATGGCCGGTTCCGCCGATTACTTTCGCGAACAGCGCGACCAGCGCGACGAACGTCTCGCCGCGCTCGAACGCCTGTTTCATGCCGAAACGGCTCGGGCCGGCGTATCGTCGGCCTGGATTCGCGCCGATGAGCGCGCCAACCTCGCGGTGCCGCGTCTCGCGCGTCTCGCGGATCTCGTGATCGCGGGCCAGAGCGACCCGAACGATCCCGAAACCTATATCGACGACCAGTTTCCGGAAACGCTCGTGCTGTCGGCGGGGCGTCCGGTGCTGTTCGTGCCGTATGCCGGGGAATTCCCGTCGATCGGCGAGCGCGCGCTGGTGGCGTGGGACGGCAGCCGCGAGGCCACGCGCGCCGCGCACGACGCGCTGCCCTTTCTCGAGCACGCGAAACGCACGACGGTCGTCGCGGTGGTCGACGGCGATTCCGAAGCGGCGACTACCCGCATTCCGGCAGCGGATGCCGCGCTGATGCTTGCGCGTCACGCACCGGACGTCAACGTGCTCGACATCGATAGCGGCCCCGGCACGTCCGTCGGCGACACGCTGCTGTCGCGCGCGTACGAAACGGGCAGCGATCTGCTCGTGATGGGTGCGTACGGCCATCCGCGCTGGCGCGAGCTGCTGATGGGCGGCGCCACGCGCACGGTGCTGGCGTCGATGACGCTGCCGGTGCTGATGTCGCACTGAGCGCGCCGATGCGTACGCTCGCGCTGCTCGTCGTCGAGCCGACCGACGAAGCGTGGATTGCCGCACGCGATGCGGTGCGGCTGCTGCGACGCGACGGCGCCGCTTGATCCAGATCAGCGCGATCGGCGCGCGTGCGCCGATGATGAAATCGTTGACACGCGTTCAGAGGGAACCGCCATGTACTCGAACATTCTGGTCGCGCTCGACGGCAGCGAAACGTCGTCCCGCGCGCTCGACGCCGCACTGATGCTTGCGTCGGAATCGGGCGCGCGGCTCACGCCGGTCTACGTCGTCGATTTCCTGGTGCCGGCCTACGACATGTACGGCTACGATCCGTCGATCCTGATCGACGCGTTCCGCGAGGAAGGGCTGCGCGTCACCGACGACGCGGCCAAGCGCATGGCTGCGCGCGGCGTCACCGGCACGCCGCGGATCGCCAATGTCGATCCGGGCGGCGAAGACGTCGCGCAGCGGATCCTGATCGTTGCGAAGGAAGCCGGCGCCGACCTGATCGTGATGGGCACGCACGGCCGGCGCGGCTTTCGCCGCGTCGTCCTGGGCAGCGTCGCCGAGCGGGTGCTGCGGCGCGCCGCGTGCCCCGTGCTGATGATTCCGGCGAGTTGCACGCCGGTGCCCGCCGCCGCGCCCGGCGCTGCGTCTACCGAAAAGGAACCGTCATGAGCTACAAGACCTTGCTCGTCCATCTCGACGACAGCGATCGCTGCGCGACGCGCGTCGAACTGGCGCTCGAACTCGCAGGACGCTGGAACGCGCACCTGATCGGCCTGTACGTGGTCTGCCAGGATCTCTTCGAACCGTTGCGGCGGCCCGACGAGCCGCTCAAGCTCGCGGTGTACGAGCGCCTTTGCGAACAGCGGCGCAAGGACGCGGAGGAGAAATTCCTCGAAGCCGCCGAGCGCGCGGGGCGCAGCGTCGAATGGCAGGCGCCCGCCGGCACCGCGACCGACGCCGCGATCCTGCATGCGCGTCATGCCGACCTGCTCGTGCTCGGCCAGGAGGATCCCGACGACCGCCTGACGCACGTCGCGCGCCATTTCATCGAGGACGTCGTGATGGGCAGCGGCCGTCCGGCGCTCGTCGTGCCGTACGCGGGCGACGTGCGCAAGATCGGCGAGAACGTGCTGATCGGCTGGGACGGCGGGCGCGAAGCCGCGCGCGCGATGGCCGACGCGCTGCCGCTGCTCGCGCGTGCGCGCTTCGTCAACGTCGAGACGGTCAGCCACGGGCAACCCGATCCGGACAAGACGCCGGCAGGCGTGGACGTCGCCGCATATCTGGAGCGCCACGGCATCCGCGCATCGTTCTCGACGACGACCCGCCCAAGCACGGTCGGCGTCGGCGCGACGCTGCTGAACCGGGCCACCGACCTTCACGCGGACCTGATCGTGATGGGCCTGTACAGCCATACCCGGATGCACGAGCGCGTACTCGGCGGCGCGACGCGCACGATCCTCGAAACCATGACGGTGCCGGTGCTGCTGTCGCACTGAGCATGAACGGCGCGGGGCGGCCTCATTTGGCCGCCCCGTCTTCCTGGCGGGTCACGCCGCGCCCGGATCGTCGCGGACCAGCAGCACGGGCCGGTCCGCGGTGCGCAGCAGCGACTCGGCGACGCTGCCGAGCAACGCCCTGCGAACACCCCGCCGGCCGTGCGTCCCCATCACGATCAGGTCGGCATCGCAGTCGGCGGCCGCGCGCGCCAGCACCGACGATACGTTCTCTCCACATGCGTCGATCGTTTGCGCGGTGCCGCGCACCCCGCACAGCCGGAACGCGGTCTCGGCATCGGCGACCGCCGTCGCCGCGCGGTCTGCCCCTACTCCGCCCGGGTCGCTCCGATCGACATAGCCGCTGTCGATATTCGTCAGCCGCGGCGTATCCGACACGACGCACACGGCGATGACGAGGCCGCCCGACGCGCGGGCGAGCGCTATCGCCTCGTCGAGCGCGAGCCGCGCGCCGCGACTGTCGTCGAGCGCGGCGAAGATCCGTTCATACATGGCGCCTCCCGGTTCATCCATCCGATCCGGCCGGATCGGAATCTTCAGTCTGGGCCCGCCGCAGTCCGGCCCGTTGACACCGATCAAGCGGGCCTCGCGCCGGACATGGCGGCCCCATGCATGCGCGCCGATTGGCGAACACCTGCAAAACGCGCACAATTCAGTCGTTCGTCCGCAACGGCGGATCGGCGCACGCAAGCGCATTTGCCGGAATGGCGTCCGGGCATCGAAGGCGGTCATCATGACCGCAGCCGGACGTCGGACGATCGGGATGCCGGAATCGAGGGCAGGATCAACGATCGCCGCCGCGTGGCCGTTCCATGCGATCCGGCTAGGGGTATGTCGCATGATCAGGGTACTCATCGCCGACGACCACGCGCTCGTCCGGGACGGCCTCCGATACATCCTGCAGAACGCAACCGGTTTCGAGGTCGCGGGAGAGGCGCGCGACAGCGCTTCGACCGTGACGCTGATCCGCCGCACCCCGGCACACGTGCTGGTGCTCGATCTGTCGATGCCCGGCCGCAACGGCATCGAACTCATCCGGCAGATCAAGGACGAAAAGCCGGCCCTGCATATCCTCGTGCTGACGATGCATGCCGAACAGCAATATGCGGTGCGTTCGTTTCGCGCCGGCGCATCCGGCTACATGACGAAGGAAAGCGCGAGCGCGGAGCTGGTGGCCGCGTTGTCCAAGATTGCATCCGGCGGCGTCTACGTGAGCCTCGCGATGGCGGAGCAGTTCGCGCAAAGCCTCAACGAGCCGGCAGAACTGCAGCCGCACCAGCGCTTGTCCGATCGCGAGTTCGACGTGTTTCGGCGCATGACTTCCGGCGAATCGATCTCCGAAATCGCGCAGGCGCTGTCCGTCAGCGTGAAGACCGTGAGCACTTACAAGACACGCATCCTCGAGAAAATGCAGATGCCGAACGATGCGGCGCTCGTGCGTTACGCCGTACGCCACAAGCTGTTCTACGACCCGGACGAACTCTGAGCGCGACAAGATGCCGCACGCTTGTAGGAATTTCCCTACAGCCCTTCTTCATCACCTACTTAATCTTCAATTTCGGCTGATTTCATTCGCGCGTCCGGCTGTCCATACTCCCCGTCAACAAAAGCAAACACGCGTGCCTCCCGAAGCGGCCCGGCGGCGCAGTCCTGCCTCGACTGCATCGTCGTCCCGCCGCCCCGGCGCGGCGCGTCCTTGATGAAACCGGCGGAGTTTCAGGCCGCCCGTACGGCGGCCAGCGCAACCGCGCGAACGTGATTCGCCGCCGCCCAACAAACCGGAGCAGATCATGCAGAGCCATGCCGAAGTGTCGATGCCGCCGCAGTCCCGCCCCTTTATTCCGCTGCACCTCACCGAGCGGTCGGACCAGCCGAAGCGCGCGTCGTCCCGCTGTTCTTCATGCGCGCTGCGCTCCGTTTGCCTGCCCCAGGAACTGACGCCCGACGATTTCGTGCGGGTCGACGCGATGATCTGCACGACGCGTCAAGTCAAGCGCGGCGACACCCTGTATCGGGCCGGCGATACGTTCAACAGCATCTACGCGGTGAGAACCGGATCGTTCAAGACCGTCGTCATGCATCGCGACGGCGACGAGCAGGTGACCGGCTTCCAGATCGTCGGCGAATCGCTCGGGCTCGACGGCGTGCACACCGGGCACCACAACGGCGACGCGATCGCGCTCGAAGACAGCACCGTCTGCATCATTCCGTTCGGCCAGCTCGAACAGATGTGCCGCGAAGTACGGACGATGCAGCATCACGTCTACCAGATGATGAGCGGCGAGATCGTTCGCGAGTCGGCGTTGATGCTGCTGCTCGGTACGATGAGCGCGGAACAGCGCGTGGCCGCGTTCCTGCTGAATCTCTCCACGCGTTTCAAGGCACGCGGCTATTCGGCCGCGGAGTTCGTGCTGCGGATGACCCGCGACGAGATCGGCGAGTATCTCGGCATGAAGCTCGAGACGGTCAGCCGCATGCTGTCGAAGTTCCAGCAGAAAGGGCTCCTCGCGGCGCAGGGCAAGCAGATCCGCATCGTCGATTCGGAAGGGCTCGCGCGCATCTGACGCCGCGGATTTCCCGGCTCGCACGTCGCGCGGTTCAGCCGCGCGTGTCGAGCACGGCGGCGCCCGATAGATGCCCCGTGCGCAGGTCCGAGAGCGCGCGGTTCGCGTCGGTCAGCGCATAGCGCGTTGCTTCGACCCGCAGCGGCGTCGCGTCGGCGATCCGCATGAACGCGACGGCATCCGCGCGCGTCAGGTTGGCCACCGATGCGATGCGGCGCTCGCCCCACAGCCACGCATACGGAAAAGCCGGGATGTCGCTCATGTGAATGCCGCCGCACACGACGATCCCGCCCTTGTCGACGGCGCGCAGCGCCGCCGGCACCAGCGCGCCGACCGGCGCGAAAATCAGCGCGGCGTCGAGCGTCTCGGGCGGCGATTCGTCGCTGCCGCCTGCCCATGCCGCTCCCAGCGACAGCGCAAGTTGCTGCGCAACGGTATCGCCGGGTTTCGTCAGCGCGAACACCCGGCGCCCTTCGTGATGTGCGATCTGCGCGACGAGATGTGCTGCCGCGCCGAACCCGTAGATCCCGATTCGCCGCGCGTCGCCGGCCATGCGCAACGTACGGTAGCCGATCAGGCCCGCGCAAAGCAGCGGTGCGGCCTCCTGGTCGGCGTAGCGCTGCGGCAGATGCACGCAATAACGGTGGTCCGCGACGGTGCGCTCGGCATAACCGCCGTCGATCGTATAGCCGGTGAATCCGGGGCTGTCGCACAGATTCTCCCGTCCGGCGGCGCAATACGCGCAATGCCCGCAGGTCCGGCCGAGCCATGGCACGCCAACCCGGTCGCCGACCGCGAAACCTGTCACGCCCGAGCCCAGCGAGCGCACCGTCCCGACGATTTCATGCCCCGGAATCAACGGCAGCTTCGGATGCGCGAGATCTCCGTCGACGACGTGGAGATCGGTACGGCATACGCCGCATGCGTGCACGTCGATCAGCAGCTGGCCCGCCGCGGGCCGTGGGTCCGGCACGTGTGCCTCGCGCAAATCCGGTGTCGTACCGTCGAACATCATCGCAAGCATGTGAACCTCCCCGCGCGATCGGCGTCGCGCGCTTCGCCTGTTCCAAGCGTAAGCGCCTGGAACCGTGTCCGTACGATTCGGTAACGCGGGCTTGACGTGGGTCAACGGCCGCCGGCCGGTTGCTGACAGGATGAAATGGCGTACCGCCGCTGGCCGGCCCCCTGGAGATTGCCGAATGATATCCGTTACCCCCGTTGCTGCAAGCCCCCGCCTCGACGATCGACTGCGGTCGCTGGTGGGCTACGCAGTGCTGGCGCCGTCGAGCCACAATTCCCAGCCGTGGCGGTTCATCGTCGACGGCACGACAATAGCGGTCTGCGCGGACCGGGTTCGCGCGCTGCCCGTGGTCGATCCGTTCGATCGCGAACTGATCATCAGTTGCGGCGCGGCGCTGCTCAACCTCCGCGTCGCGCTCAATCATGCCGGGATCGCGCATACGATCAGCGCGTTCCCGTCCGACATCGATCCCGACGTCCTGGCGCTCGTGCGCGTGTGCGACGACGGCTACACCGATGCGGAGCTGGGTACGCTGTTCGCCGCGATTCCCGAGCGCGTCACCACGCGCGCCCCGTTCGAATCCGAACCCGTTCCGGACGCGCTCCAGCACGCGCTGATCGCGGCGGGCGCCGCGGAAGGCGCGGACGTGGCCTGTGCCGACTCGATCGCGCGGCGCGCGCGGGTGGCCGAGGTGATCGCCGACGCGGATCGCCAGCAGTTTGCCGACCCGCGGTTCCGGCGCGAACTGGCGAGCTGGATCGATCCGCGCCGGCACGTCGACGGCATGCCCGCGTTCGCGGCCGGCGTGCCGGCGCTGCTGGATTTCGCGGCGCCGATCGTGACGACCGCGGTGCGCACGTTCGATCTCGGCAACGGCCTGGCCGCGCTGCACCACCAGCTCGTCGGTGCGTCGCCGCTGATCGTCTGCATCGCGACGGCTCGCGACGATCGCGAGGCCTGGCTCGCCGCCGGGCAAGCGCTCGAGCGCATGCTGCTGGTCGCGACGCGGGCGGGCTACACGGCGTCGTACCTGAACCAGCCGATCGAGACGGCCGGACTGCGCGCGCAGCTGTGCGACATGCTCGCGCTCCGCGGGCATCCGCAACTGCTGCTGCGCATCGGGCGCGGCCCGCATGCGCCGCATTCGCCGCGCCGACCGCTCGACGAAGTGATTTCCTGATCGCGCGCCGCGCCCGCTTTCGTCCTGACGAGGAAAAAAACCATGAACGTCACGCGCCCACTCGCTGCCTGCATGCTCGCCGCGACGGCGGGCATCGCGGCCGCCCAGACGGCGGTGCCCGAACCGACCGCGCTCGTCGATGCACAGCACTGCATGTTTTGTCATACATCCGACATGCCGTTTCTCGCGCCATCGTTCCATCAGATCGCGGAACGTTACCGGGGCGTGCCGCGCGCCCAGGAGCAACTCGAAATCAAGCTGCGTCTCGGCGGCCGCGCGCATTGGGGCGATACGCCGATGCCGTCCGCCGCCGAGCGCGGCGGGCCGCTGACGCGTGACGATGCCCGTCAACTGGTGCAATGGGTCCTGAGTCAGTAACGGGTCTTGTCAGTTACCCCGTCCACCATGAGCGCCGTCCAACCGACCGCTGTCAGGGCCCGGCAACGTCGCACGCGAACCTCACGCCCGCTGGCGCCGCGGATGCGGCGCCGGGCCGACACCGCGAACTGCATCCAGGCCGATGAAGACACGGCGCTCCTGAAGCGCCCCGGCATGCGGGGCATCCGGCTGCAACTCGACTACTGGAAAGCCGAGGAGCGCCTGCAGCAGGAACGCATCGGCCACACGATCGTGATTTACGGCAGCACGCGCATCGTCGCGCCTGCCGAGGCCAATTCGCGGCTGCGCGAAGCGAGCCGTGCGCTGGCCGAGCGGCCGCACGACGCTCGCCGGCGCCGCGCCGTCGCGATCGCGAGTCGTCTGGTCAAATACAGCGCCTACTATCGCGTCGCGCGCGAATTCGGGCGCATCGTCGGCCGTGCCGACCGGCGCACCCGTGCGGTAAGGCTCGCGGTGATCACCGGCGGCGGCCCCGGCATCATGGAGGCCGCCAATCGAGGCGCCTACGAAAGCGGCGCACCGAGCATCGGCTTGAACATCGAACTTCCGCGCGAACAGGCGCCCAATCCCTACCTCACGCCGGCCCTGTGCTTCCGCTTTCACTATTTCGCGATCCGCAAGCTGCATCTGCTCGAGCGCGCGAAAGCCGCCGTGTTCTTCCCGGGCGGGTACGGCACCTGCGACGAGTTGTTCGAGGTGCTGACGCTCCTGCAAACCCGGAAGATCGCACCGCTGCCGGTCATACTCGTCGGCGAAGCATACTGGCGCCGCGTCGTCGATTTCGCTTTTCTCGCGGACGACGGGATGATCGATCGCAGCGATCTCGACTTGTTCGCCTATTGCGAATCCGCACAGGACATCTGGCACGCAATCGGCTGCTGGTATGCGCAACGGCGATCGCGGCCGCCACGGCGCGCGACTTCACGGGCGAGCCGCGCGATGTAGGAATCGGCCGATTTCATTTGTCCATTTCCTACACGCGGTTCGGGGCTGCCTGATTGAATCCTGCGGGAGCGGAAACGATACTGGATGCACGACGACCGGTTGTACCGCACATCGATTCCCGGTCGTTCGCTCAGGAGAGCCGTCATGCCACATGCGATGTCTTGTTTCGAACCGGGAATCGGGGCAACCGGCCGCACCGGCACCTCCAGGTCCGCTGCGCCCACCGCGCAGGGATGCGCGGTACCCGATACGCAGACGCTCCTCGCACTTGCGCGCGAAGCCGGCATGATGGTCATGCTCGATGCGCAGATCGGGCGCGAACGCTACGAAAGCGTGACGGGATCGCTTGCCTCGCTGGCCCGTTTTGCCCAGGCGCTGCAGCTTTCGGCGCTCCAGGCTGCGTGATGTCGCGACGCCGGTATCCGGTCAGGCGGCAGCGGTCCCGTCATCCGGCGCAATGGCGCTTCCCGCTCCAGCGTTTCGCGCGCCTGTTGCGGTCCGGCGGCATCCCGTCGAATGCACGCTTGCCGGAGCAAGCCATGTCCGTCGCCCCGGCTGCTCCCTGACGAAGCCGCGATGAACCGGCCTCTTTCCGGACGCATCGCGCGCATGCTCCCGGGAATCGCGCTGCTCGCGAACTACCGGCGTGCGTGGCTCTCGCATGACCTGTATGCGGGCTTGGCGCTCTCGGCGGTGCTGGTGCCGGTCGGCATGAGCTACGCGCAGGCGGCCGGCCTGCCCGCCGTCACCGGGCTCTATGCATCGATCGCCGCGTTGCTCGCCTATGCGGTGCTCGGCCCGAGCCGGATCCTCGTGCTGGGCCCGGATTCCGCGCTGGCCGCGTTGATCGCAGGGGCCATCGCACCGCTCGCCGACCATGATCCGCAGCGGGCGATCGCGCTGTCCGGCGCGCTGGCACTGGCGGCCGGTACGATCTGCATCCTGCTCGGTACGCTCCGCCTCGGGTTCGTCACCGATCTGCTGTCGCGCCCGATCCAGTACGGTTACCTGAACGGCATCGCCATCGCCCTTGCAGTCGGCAGGCTGCCGGAGTTGTTCGGCATGTCCGTGCCGGGCAACGACGTGTTCTCCGGCGTGTCGCACATCGTGCGAGCCCTCGTCGAGCACCGGTTTTCCATCGATGCCTGTGTGCTGGGCGTCGGCGTTCTTGCGGCGATTTCGGCAATGAAACGCATGATGCCGCGTCGGCCCGGCGTATTGATCGCCGTGCTGGCGGCGACCCTGGCCGCACGCGTATTACCGCTGCACGGGGTCGCGACGGTCGGCGCGTTGCCCGCCGGCGCGCCCACCCCCCATCTTCCGGTCGTCTCGCTCGCCGATGTGACCGCGCTCGCGTCCGGCGCGGTCGCCGTTGCACTGGTGTCGTTCGCCGACATCAGCATGTTGTCGCGCGCCCTTTCCGCTCGTGCGGGCGATACGCCGGACCGCAACCAGGAACTGGTCGCATTGGGGGCGGCCAATCTGCTGGCCGGCGTGATGCAGGGCTGCGCGGTCAGCAGCAGCGCGTCGCGTACGCCAGTCGCGATTGCCGCGGGCGCGCAAAGCCAGGTCACGAATCTCGTCGCGGCAGCCTGCATCGTGTTACTGCTCATTGTCGCGCCTGCGCTACTGACGCTCGTCCCGCGTGCGGCGCTGGCTGCCGTCGTGATCTATGCCGCGTTCGGCATCGCCGACGTGCGCAGCGTGGTCCGACTGTATCGGATGCGCCGCGGCGAATGCCTGATTTCAGTGCTGTGCCTTGCGGGCGTCGTCGGCATGGGGGTCGTACCCGGCGTGCTGCTCGCGAGCGCGCTGTCGCTGCTGTCGTTCGTCTGGCGGGCCTGGCATCCATACGATGCGGTGCTTGGCCGGCTGGCGGGCGTTCGCGGTTATCACGACATTGCGCGGCATCCGGACGCCGTGCAAATACCCGGGCTCGTGCTGTTCCGCTGGGATGCCCCGCTCTTCTATGCCAATGTCGAGATTTTCTGCGAGCATCTGCGCGCTGCGCTCATGCGATCGGCGGGCCCGGTCGATCGGATCGTCGTCGCGGCAGAACCCGTGACCGATATCGATGTCAGCGCGGCGGACCGGCTCGTGGCGCTTTGCCGGGAACTCGGCGAGCAACGCATCGCGCTGAATTTCGCGGAAATGAAGGGCCCGGTGAAGGATCGCCTGCGCGCTTACGGCTTGTTCGACGTATTCGGATCAGCCAGCTTCTTTCCGACCGTGACCGACGCCGTCGCGCATCATGTCCAGCGGCAAAGCGAACGCGTCGAGCGCCCGTCGTCACCGGGTCCCGCACGAGATCCAGCGGACGACTAGCCACATGAATGCGTGCGATGGCGCGTGCCGCACCGCATGACCCGGGAAGTCGGCATCGATGCGACACGCCAGCGACGGCCGGCGATTCAGACTGTGAAGGTGTTCGATTTCCTCATCTCGACCCACGTCATCCCGGCTCGCAGCCCTTCGACCGCGGCCTCGCGCTCGGTGGCGTGGGCCCTGTTATGCGCGAACGTGTGTTCGCAAGCGCCATCCGGCGACGTGAGCGTCACATGGATCCTGCAACGATAGCCGCCGGTTTCGGCGGCGATCGTCTCGATCGCCACCGACCAGTCCGCGTCATGTACCTCGCCTGACACTGTCATCTCACTTCCCTTCTTCATCCGTGCGGACTGCGTAGCCGGTCGCCGCTGGTCGGGTTCACTCGACGACCAGGTCGTCGACGACGGCACGCACGCCTCGTGCGGACCACGCGGCACCGCGCACGGCCTTGCGTTCGGAGAACGAGCCGACCTTGCCGGAAAGCCGCACGGTGCCGTCGCGCACCTCGATCGAGATGTGCTTCGCCTCGCGCTCCGCGTGGCGCATGATCGCGCGCTTGATGTCGCCGCCGATGTCGGCCGATCCGACCGCCCCCTGCACGCTGATGTGGTCGGTCACGCCGGTCACGCTGCGCATCTGCGAGATCGCGCGCACGGCCGCATGGCTCTGGTATGCCCAGTCGACCTTGCCGGACAGCGTGATCCAGCCGTGCTCGACCTGCACCTTGACCGCATCGTCGTTCAACCCGACCGTCCAGTGCAGCACCGAACGCACTGCGTTGGCGATGTCCTCGTCGGTGCGGACGTCGTCGTTCGGCAGATGCACGGTCATGTCGACGACGAGCGCCTTGACGCCGGCCACGCGGTTCGCCGCGCGCTCGATCGCCAGTTTCTCCGCATAGCTTGGCGGGTGACCCGAAATCGTCACGATCCGGTCGGCTACCTCGACACCGATGCGTGTCGCGTCGATCGCCGGGTCCGACTCCAGTTCATCCTCAACGTCCTGCTTCAACTGCTTGTCGGTTTTCATCGCGTGCACTCCTGTGAGCCGCGGCGTGCCTGTCCGCCGCATAGAGTCAGATTTGCACACGCGCGGCACCGGATCGCTGATGCAGGTCAACGGATATCTCGCGCCGCACGCCGCGGGCTGCGCGTGCGTCGCTTGACGAAGGTCAAGCCGGGGCTGCCCGGCCGCCTTATCGTGAGATCGCCGACGCGCGACGTTCCAGGCACGCGCGGCGATGCTCGAAGGAGACTCAAATGTCGGAACAGCAACTGTTGACCTATTCGCCGGCGCCCCCGGCACTGCCGGCACCGCCACAAGGGGAGTCGCCGGCCATCGTCGATCTGCCGCGCCCGAACCTCGACGGCGGCATGCCCTTGATGGCGGCACTCGCCGCAAGAATGAGTTCCCGCGAATTTGCCGCCACGCCGCTCCCGCCCGTGACGCTCGGCACGATGCTGTGGGCCGCGAACGGCGTCAACCGGCCGGCGAGCGGCGGCCGTACGGCGCCCTCCGCGCACGCATTCAACGAAATCGACGTCTATGTCGCGCTGCCACATGGCGTCTATCGTTACGACGCACCCGCGCACCGACTCGTGCTGAAACACGCGGTCGATGCGCGCAACCTGACGGGTTACCAGGACTTCGTCGGACGCGCGCCGCTGGATCTCGTCTACGTCGTCCGGACCTCCGCGATACTCGACATGCCGCCGCAACAACGCGACGTATTCTCGGCGATCGCGGCCGGGGCCATCGCGCAGAACGTTTCGCTCTACTGCGCGGCGGCCGGCCTCGGGACGGTCGTGCGCGGCTGGATCAACCATCGCGTGCTTGCCGACGCGCTGCGCCTGAACGAGGACGAACTCCCGATCCTCGCGCAGACCGTCGGTTACCGGGCTGGCGGTACGGTGTCCGATGCGTGAGCGGACCTGCGGCCGCTTCACGATGAAACGGCGCGCGGATTGCCCGCGCGCCGGTTTCCCGCTTCGGGCGATGCATGCATCGCCCGGTGCCTGCCGTCCGCTCAGCTGATCGTCAGTTTCTTCTGCCCGGCCGGCGTCTTCTTCGGCAGCGTCAGCGACAGAACGCCGTCCTGATACGCTGCCGTCGCGTGCGCGTCGTCGATCTCGCCGGGCAGCGAGAACGAGCGGCTGATCGCGCCGCTGTAGCGCTCGCGCCGGATTACGCGCTCGCCTTCCTTCTGCTCTGCGTTGCGTTCGATCTTTGCGTTGATCGATACGGTCCGGCCCGTCACCTGGACGTCGATGTCGTCCTTTGCGACGCCCGGCAGTTCCGCGTTGACCTTATAGGCGTCGTCGCTTTCCGTGACGTCGATCTTTACGGACGCGAGATCGGGTTCGTCCGTCAGCGTCATGCCTCGCAGTGGCCTGAACAGCCCCTGAAACAGGTCGGAGACGGGGTCCATCGAAAACGGATCGTAGCGAGTCAGGTTGCTCATGATGTGCACTCCTCGAACGGTTGAGTTGAGTTGAGTCGACCCGGCGCGTTCGTCCTGACGGTGCCGGACCGGAATGCGGGACGCGTCGCTGCGACATGCGCCTGTCGCGCGGGGAACGAACCGTCCTGTCAGGAATCCAGCGTAGACGTGCGGGCCGGCTGCGGTTTGATACGCGTCAACGGCGCGAGCCGGTTACGTACAGAACCGGAAAAATCCGCTGTGGAGCAGGATCGGCCGGCCGCCGACCTCCTCGAGCATGCGGCGCGCCGCGCATTCGATGGCGGGACGATTGCACGAGAATGCGGCCACGAGATCCGGCTCCCGAGGCGACGCGGCGAGGAAATGGTCTTCCAGTGCCGCAGCCGTGATCGCGCATTGCACGCGCCGGCCTTCGACCAGCGCGGGAAAGGACAGCGCGGGCTCCTGCCCGGAATACGCCGGTGGTTCGACGGGAAACAAGATTTCCATGACGGTCTCCTGACAGAATCGCGCACCGAACGGTGCCTGCGCAGTTGCGCTATGCGGCCGCAACGGCTGCACGCGTCGCGTCGTCGCCGCGCACGAGCAGTACCGGGCAACTCGACCCGCGCAGGAAGCGCTCCGCGACACTGCCGAGCATCGCGCGGCGGATGCCGCGGCGCCCATGCGTGCCGAGTACGGCCAGATCGATTGCATGTTCGGCGACATAGCGCTGCAGGCGTTCCGCAACATCCTCGCCGAGCTCCGTTTCGACGATTTCCGTATCGCCGTTCACCCCTGCGCGCGCAATCGTCCGCTCGACGTCTCGCAGCACCGCTGCACCGTCGTGTCTGACCTCCTCGATCAATGCATTCGGGTCGAGTCGTCCGGCGTAGCTGAGCAAAATGGATTTGTCGACGACGAAAACGGCAAACACGCGGGCCTGGTGCAAGCGGGCCATCTTCAGGCCTTCGTCGAGGGCTTGTCTGGACGAAGCACTACCGTCTACGGCGACCATGATATTCGTGTACATACGGACCTCGCAGGATGGACTGGCGTACATGCGACGTTTGGACTTGCCTCCATCATCGGCGCGCGACGAGATCGGACGTTGACCGAAGTCAACGGTGCGAAAATCGACAAAATGGATTGAGGTTCGCGAAACGATACAGGGATGCCGAACGAGATGCGGCACCCTGCGGGGCCCGGTCTTGATGAAGGCAGATCGGCGATAGCCGGCGCGGCAGGCCGTGAGTTTCAGGGGGAGCCGCTCCGGTTTCGCGAACGCCCTTCGGCATCGGCTTCCCGCGTTGCGGATCATGCCGATGGATGCGGCCCGACTCGGCGTGACGGGCGACTTCTTCGGCGGGGAGCGCACACATGTTATCGTGAGCGGATTGCCACATCGTCGCGATGCCGGTCGAACCGGCTGCCGCGATCGTTCCCTGCGCCTTCGCGCGCCACCTGGCTGCCGGTGGCGCGTTCCATCGATTCACGTATGTGCCGCGCGGCCCGAACCCGGCGCGCTATCTGAAGGCCATGCGCATCCGCGCCGTCCGGGGCGGCATCGCGTGGATGAATTTTCCGCCCGCCATCGTGTATCGCTTCGAACGTCGGATCGAAGCGGTCGGCCATCATCGGCCCGGCGCGCGGCCGCCGTCAGAGGTGGTCGCGCAAGCACCTGCCCTGCACGGTCTCGACACAACCCGATTTCCCCGTACCCCATCACTCGACTCGAGCGGCGCCGGGCAGTCATCAGACGGAAGTCCATCATCATGAACGCTCTCGGGTATTGGCTGCTGTTCGGCCTCCTACGGTTCCTGTCCATTCTTCCGTACTCGCTGGTCGCGAGAACCGGCCGCGGCATCGGCGCTGCGCTCTACCGGATACCGAGCCGACGCAAGCACGTGGTGCATGTCAACCTGCAACTCTGCTTTCCGCTGAAGACCGACGAGGAGCGCGACGTGCTCGCGCGTGCCCATTTCGAACATGTCGTCCGGAGCTACCTGGAGCGCGGATTCCAGTGGTTCGGCAGCGCGCGGTCGCTCAATCGCCTGGTCGAGATGGACAGCCGCATCGATCTCCACGATCCGGATGCGCCGCCGACGATCTTCATGGGTTTTCACTTCGTCGGCATCGAGGTGGGCTGCATGCTCTATTCGTCGTCGCTGCCCGTGGCGGCACTTTACACGCGCATGTCGAATCGTCGCGTATGCGATCTCGCCAAGCGTCAGCGCGGGCGCTTCGGCGCCGAGATGATCGAACGCAGTGCGAGCGCGAAACACCTCGTCAGACTGCTGCGCGCGGGCACCCCGGTGATGCTCGCCGCGGACATGGATCACGGCACGACAGGTTCGGTGTTTGCGCCGCTGTTCGGCGTGCAGGCCTGCACGTTGACGTCGGTATCGCGGCTGGCGAAGCTGAGCGGCGCGCGGGTCGTCCCGTTCGTGACGGAAGTGCTGCCGGAATTCCGCGGCTACAAGCTGACCATCTTCGAGCCGCTCGACAGCTATCCGACCGATAACGAGTCGTTCGACGCGCGCACGATGAATTCCTTTCTCGAAGAGCAGATCCTTCGATTTCCCGAGCAGTACTACTGGGTGCACCGACGGTTCAAGCATCGTCCGGCAGGCGAGCCAGGCGTCTATTGACGGCTGCATGCCATGAGCGGCAAACCCCGGCGCTGGCGCACAGATACGAATTTTAATGATATTTGCCATGCCATAACGGGCCGACTTCTCGCTGCTCTACGACTGCTGTAAATCCGGCGGCAGCGGCTGCTATGACCCGCTGTGCTTGCCGACCGGCGCCGAGGCCTGCCGATCGATGCAGCGCTGTTGATTGCTTGCCGTACACCGAAATAATGTCGTCACCGTTTGCGAAGCAAAAATGTCAATTCGCCGACCGTTGTCGAGCGAGGATGCGAAACCCTCGTGAATTCATGAGGTTGGATGCTGCGCATTAAAGTCGTCACCTGGCGTTGCCCCTGTAACTCAGGACACTCGGACACTGCTAGGTTAAAGACACCGCAGCACGCCTGAACTCCCGAGGGGAACGGTATTTCAGAGCCTTGTGCGGGTGACGCTCATTGTCAAACTCGAAGGCAACAGCGAGATGCGAGAGCGCAGTTGGAACGTCCGGCTTGTCTATAAAGGCAACGTAATCATGCTTCGTCGTTTTCACGAACGATTCGGCCATGCCGTTGCTTTGTGGCGAGCGCACCGGCGTGTTCAACGGCTCCAGGCCCAGCTCGCGCGCAAAGCTGCGCGTTCGATGGTCAATGTAGGCCGAGCCGTTGTCCGAGAGCCATTGGACGGGCTGCGCGGCCTGCGTCGTGCCGAAGCGCTGTTCGACGGCAGCCAGCATCACGTCGCGAACCACATCGCCGCTATGCCCGCCCATGGCTGCGGCCCAACTAACCGATTCCCGGTCGCAGCAGTCCAGCGCGAACGTTACGCACAGCGCCGTCCATCCGGGCACGCCGCTGCTCCACTTGCGCGCGAGATCGAACGACGCGCCGGTGAACGGCAACACGATCAGTACGACCTTGTCGAACCCCATCCCGGCGGCCGCGTCGGTCATCCGCTGCCATGACGCGTCCGTGTCGCCGGGCACCAACCATTTCAGACAATCCAGTCCTTTCATACAAGCCACCCCGCTTATCTAGTTGGAATCTGCATTCAGGCGGACTTGCGCAACCGGTTCGAGGCGTTGCGCGCGAACGGACCGCGCTAGACCGCATCAGTCAGGCGTCGCCGGCCCGCCTGCTTCGCGTCTTCGAGCGACGCCGTCACGTCGAGCGGAATCCCGAACGCCTTTTCGATGCCGGACGCGTTCGCGATGGCCGCTTCGCGCTCCTTCGGGTCCGGTTCGATCGTGACGAGCGCGCGGCAGACCTCGGCGAGCGCGGCGCGGTTCTGCTTGAGCCACATTCCGCGTTCCTTGCGGTCGTCGTGCGGTTCGTCCGGGCGGGCCGGCGGAAAGATCATGACAAACGGCTCGCCGTGCCGCATCAGCGTGTGCATGTCGTCGAGCCAGCGCTGCGCGTAGCCGGCCGTGATCGCATCGTTGCGCACGACGACGAGCGGAAATTCCGTGACGTCGAACACGGCACGCGTCGCCAGGTCGGACGGCGTTTCTCCAGCGTGGTGGGTATGCATCGGGTCAACCTCCATCGAATTGAACAGCATGGGTCGGAACGGGCCGCGCGGCGCCCGCTTCATCGTTTCGCGACGGCGCCGGGGCCGAACGGCGGGCGGGCGAGCCACACCACCGCGATCACGGCGAGATACACGCAGCCGAGCGCGAACGAAATGTCGTTGAACGAAATCTGGTAGGCCTGCGCATCGACCAGCTTGCCCAGCAGCGTCGCCGCGCGCTGCGGATCGCCGCCGCCGAGCCGCGCGACTTCGGCCCGCACGGCCGGATCGAACGCGCTCACGTGTTCGCTGAGCCGCGCGTGATGCAGGATCGCGCGCCGGTCCCACAGGAACGACGTGATCGACACGGCGAAGCTCGCGCCGAGCGTGCGCAGGAACGTCGACAGGCCAGAACCGGCGGCGATCTCGTCCGGTTTCAGGTCGGACAGCAGGATGCTGTTGATCGGCATGATGAACAGCGCGAGGCCGAGGCCCTGCAGCAACTGGATCAGCGCGATGTGCGTGCAGTCGATATCCGGCACGAAGCCCGCGCGCAGGAACGACGAGGTGCCGAGGATCGCGAACGCGCAGCACACGAGCACGCGCATGTTGAAGCGCGGTGCGTACTTACCCATGAACGGTGTCATCAGCACGGGGATCACGCCCATCGGCGCGACCGCGAGCCCGGCCCGGAACGCGGTGTAGCCGAGCGTGCGCTGCAGCCATTGCGGCACGATCACGTTGACCGCGAAGAACGCCGAATACGCGAGCACGAGCGTCAGCGTGCCGGCCGCGAAGTTGCGATGCGCGAACAGCCGAAGGTTCACGATCGGATTCGGTTCGTTGAGCTCCCAGATCAGGAACAGCGCGATGCCGAACGCGGCGACCACCGACATCACGACGATGAACGACGAGTTGAACCAGTCGGCTTCGTTGCCCTTGTCGAGCACGATCTGCAGCGCACCGACGCCGACCACGAGCGCGGCGAGGCCGACGTAGTCGACGCGCGCGGCGACGGTCGTCTCGACGCGCGCGCGCATCTGCGCGAATACGCACATCGCGGCGAACACGCCGATCGGCAAATTGATCAGGAACGCCCAGCGCCACGAGTAATGCTCGGTGACCCAGCCGCCGAACACGGGGCCCGCGATCGGCGCGACGACGGTGACCATCGCGATCATCGACAGCGCGAAGCCGCGCCGCTGCGGCGGGTAAATCGACAGCATCAGCGCCTGCGTGGTCGGGATCATCGGCCCGGCCACCAGGCCCTGCAGCGCGCGGAACGCGACGAGTTGCGGCAGGTTTTGCGCGAGGCCGCACAGCAGCGACGCGAACGTGAACGCGAGCGTCGCCCACACGAACAGCCTGACCTGCCCGATGCGCTTGACGAGAAACCCGGTCAGCGGCAGCGCGATCGCATTGCTGACCGAGAACGTCGTGACGACCCACGCGCTCTGCGTCGTGCTCACGCCGAAGTTGCCGGCGATCGTCGGCAGCGACACGTTCGCGACGGTGCCGTCGAGCACCTGCATGAAGACCGCGAGCGCGAGGCCGAAGGTCGTCAGCGCGACGCTCGACGGACAAAAGCCGGCATCGGCGGACGCCATCGGGCCGCTCATCGCACACGCTCCGCGCGCACCGCCGCGGGCAGGTTCGCGTGCACGACGTCGGCGATCAGGCTGTCGGCGCGCGCGAGCTCGTCGCGGTACACGTCGGTGCGGAACACGGGCGCGCGCTGCTCGCGATGCGACAGCATCGCACCGCTGCGGTCGTGCTGGTCGACGCGTGCGTGCATCGACAGGCCGATCCGCAGCGGATGCGCGTCGAGCTGGGCCAGATCCGTCAGTTCGATGTGCACCGGCAGCCGCTGCACGATCTTGATCCAGTTGCCGGTCGCGTTCTGCGCGGGCAGCAGCGAGAACGCGCTGCCGGTACCGACGCCGAGGCTCTGCACGCGGCCGCTGTAGCGCACCGCGTCGCCGTACAGGTCGGCGGTCAGTTCGACCGGCTGCCCGATGCGCATGTGCTCGAGCTGCTTCTCGGTGAAGTTCGCGTCGATCCACAGTTCGCGCAGCGGCACGACCGCGAGCAGCGGCACGCCGGGCGACACGCGCTGCCCGACCTGCACCGTGCGCTTCGCGACATAGCCGGTGACGGGCGCGACGATGTCGGTGCGGGTGCGCGCGAGGTACGCGGCGCGCAGCCGTGCGGCCGCGGCCTGCACGTCGGGATGCGACGCGACCGCGGTGTCGTCGACGAGCGCCTTGCTCGTCTGATGCTGCTCGCTCAACATCGCGAGCGCGCTTTGCGCGGCCGCGTACGCGCTTTGCGCGGACGTCAGCGTATCGCGTGCATGCGCGAGCTCCTCGCGCGAGATCGCGCCGGAGCGGCCGAGATCCTCGCGGCGGCTGTAGTCGGCCTTCGCCTTGTCGAGCGCGATGCGTCGCGCATCAAGTTCGGCGCGCGCGCCGTCGATGCTGTTCGCGAGCCCGCGCTCGTTGCTGTACAGGCCGCGCACCTTGCGTACCGTTGCCGCGAGGTCGGCCTGCGCGGCTGCGAGCGCGATCTGCGCGTCGCTCGCGTCGAGACGGACGAGCGGCGTGCCGGCGCGCACGAGATTGCCGTCGTCCGCGTCGATCGACACGACGGTGCCCGTCACCTGCGGCGTCAGCTCGACGACGTTGCCTTGCGCGTATGCGTTGTCGGTGGCTTCGTACCAGCGGCCGACGAGCACGTACCAGATGCCCCAGCCGACGATGCCGAGCGCGAACACGGCGACGAGCGCGCGCACGAGGTGCTTGCGTCGCGCGGGCGGCGGCGGTGTCGCGGGCGCGGCGCCGCCCGGTGCCGGTTGCGTGCGCGCGTCCGGGCCGCCCGGCGCGCGCGGCGCACCGGTGTGGTCGGCCGCCGGGTTCTGGCGGGCGCTGGCGGGGTCGGCGGCTGCGGGCCGCGCGGGAGTCTGCAGGGTGTTGTCGCTGCTCATGGTTCGATGTCAAGGACGGTGGGAAGGAGTGACGGCGAGCGCGACGTCGTCCGGCTCGGCGCGGAAGCCGCCGCCGAGCGCGGCCACGAGCTGCAGCGACTGGTCCGCGCGCTGTGCGCGCAGCGCGGCGACCTCGCGGCTCGCGATCAGCAGTTGCTGGCGCACGACGAGCGCGTCGAGGTAGCTGCCGACGCCGGCCCGGTAGCGCGCGTCCGCGAGCCGCCACGCATCGGTGGCGGAGTCGAACGCAAGCTGCTGCGCATCGGCCTGCACGGCGAGCGAGCGCAGGCGGTGCAGATCGTCGGCCACCTCGCCGATCGCACCGATCAGCGTCTTGTTGTAGCCGGCGACCGCGAGGTCGTATTGCGCGTCGCGCCTGCGCAGCACGCCGCGCCGCTCGCCGCCGTCGAAGATCGGCAGGCTCACGGCCGGACTGACGTTGTAGGTGCGTGACGCGGCCTGGAACAGCGATGCGCCGCCGCGTGTCGCGAGCCCGATCAGCGCGGTGAGACTGACGTTCGGCAGGAACTCCGCGCGGGCGGCCGCGACGTTGCGGCTCGCCGCCTCGACCCGCCAGCGCGCGGCGACGAGGTCGGCGCGCCGGCCGAGCAGCGCGGCCGGCAGATCGGCCGGTACCGCGAGCGCGGTGGCCGACAGCGGCGCGGGACGCACGAGTTCGAGCCCGCGATCGGGGCCCGCACCAAGCAGGATCGCGAGTGCGATGCGCGCGCTGTCGATCGTCAGCGCCGCGCGCGCCTGCTCGCGCGTCGCGGCCGCGACCTCGCTTTCCGCCTGGCGCCGTTGCGCGACGTTGTCGATGCCTTTCGATACGCGCTGGCGCGTCAGCGCGAGCGCTTCGTCGGCACGCTCGTATTCGGCACGCGCGACGTCCTGCTGATCGAACGCGTACGCGAGGTTCACGTATGCGCGAGCGACGTTGACGGACAGCAACACGCGCGCGGCCTGCGCATCGATCCGCGCGGCACGCGCTTCGCCGAGCGCGGCTTCCCAGGCGGCGCGGCGACCGCCCCACAGATCGAGATCCCAACTGAAGCCGAGATTCATCTCGCGCGTGTGGCTGAAGAAGCCGCCGCCTTCGCCCGTCGAGAACTGCGTGCCGGACATCCGTTCGCCCTTCGCGCTCGCACGGCCGACGACTTGCGGCACACGTGCGGCCTGCGCTTCGATCACCAGCGCCTGCGCTTCGCGTGTGCGCGCATCGGCGGTTGCGAGATCGGGATTGCCAGCGAGCGCTTCGTCGATCAGCGCATTCAGTTGCGCATCGTTCAGCGTGCGCCACCAGTCGGCGGCCGGCCAGTCAGCGGCCGGCGCATGCGCGAGGCTGCGCGACGACGCCAGCGTATCGGCGCCGCGCAGCGTGCCGGTGGGCGCGAGCCCGTCGCGGCTCGCGCACGCGCCGAGCACGGCGAGCGCCGCGGCGACGGCCATCCGCGACACGACGCGCAGCGCGCCGGCATCGCGTGTCCAGGGAGCAAGTGCTGCATGCATCGCATTCCTCTGCTTCGTATCGGTTTGAACACGACATGCATTGTTGGACGCACCCTGACAAAGCTGATAATGTTGTTTAGACAAAAAATAATGAATTCCGGCCATGCCCATCCGTGATGCTTCTCCGCCGCGCGACGTACAGCGCGCCGACATCGATCCGAGCGAACGTGCGGACGGTCCGTCGCTGATCGCCGTCTGGGGTGAAGACGACGGCAGCAACGCGTATCAGCTCGGCACCCGCGAGGTCGACTGGCACAGTCATCTGCGCGGCCAGGTGTTCTGCGTGGAAAGCGGCTTCGCGCACGTGCGCACGCCGCACGGTTCGTGGCTGCTGCCGCCGCATCGCGCGGGCTGGATTCCGCCGGGCGAGCAGCACAAGGTCAGCATCAGCGGTGCGCTGAGCGGCTGGAGCGTCGTGATCGCACCGGCCGCGAGCCGGCGGATGCCGGGCCAGCCCTGCGTGATTGCGATTACCGACCTGATGCGCGCGCTCGTGCGGCGCGCGGTGTCGTGGGCCGACCAGGACCGGCTCGACATCGAGCAGGCGCGCATCAGCGTCGTGCTGCTCGACGAGATGCGCCGCGCGCCGCACGAACCGCTGCACTTGCCGATGCCGCACGACCGGCGGCTGCTGCGGATCGCCAACGCGATCCTCGGGCAGCCGCATGACAGCCGCACGCTCGAAGCGTGGGCGGAATGGGCCGGCTTGTCCGCCCGCACGTTGAGCCGGCTGTTCGTCGCGGAAACCGGCACGAGCTTCGCGCAATGGCGGCAGCAGGCGCGTCTCACGCACGCGCTCGAGCGTCTCGCGAACGGCGACAGCGTCGCCAACATCGCGGACGCGCTCGGCTACGCGACGCCCAGCAATTTCATCGCGATGTTTCGCCGCGCGTTCGGCGATTCGCCCGCGCATTACTTCGCGAAGCGCAAACAGCCGTAGCGCGACGCGGCTGCGCACCGCCCCCTATCACCCCTGCCAGTACTGCGCCTGCATCGACGCCGCCATAGTCGCCGTGCGACCGGCCGGTCGGTCGCGCAATACGCCATGTGGCGGGTGTCGATGTCGAATGCCGTCGGATCGGACAACACGCCGATCGTCTCAGAGCAGCAACTCGCCGATCATCTGGCCGCCGGCTGCAAGCCGGCCACACAGTTCCGGATCGGCACCGAACACGAGAAGTTCGTCGTCGCTCGCGCGACGCACTCGGCCGCGCCCTACGACGGGCCGTCCGGTATCGCCGCGGTGCTCGAGCGGCTGCGCGGTGACGGGACGCCGATCGTCGATGCCGGGCGGATCGTCGGCGTGATCCAGCGCGATGGCGCGGCGATCTCGCTCGAACCGGCCGGCCAGCTCGAACTGTCGGGCGCGCCGCCCGATACGCTGCACGACACGCATGCCGAATTGCATGCGCACCTCGCGTAGACCGAAGCAAAGTTGTCAACGTTTGCGAAGTAAAAATGTCACTTCGCCAGCCTTCGGTGCGCGAGAGGTAAGAAACCCTTCTGAATTCATGAGGTTACGGGCCGCGAATTAAATTTGTCACCGGCTGGCGCGTTGCGAAGACCGTTGTCAACGGCCCAAAGTCGCGCGAAGGGCCTCCATGCGTTCGCCGAATCCGGAGTTTGAAGCAGCAATCGAACTATCGTGATAAGAAAAGTTATCCGGATGGATGCATTGATTTATCCAACTGCGTGTGCCGTGACAGACAAATCTGGATGCAATGTTGGTCGTATTCAGACCTTGTTGCCGGGAACGACGGTTTTGCCGATTGCCAGCGCGCAGTAACCGTAGACCAAAATAAAGTCGTCACCGTTTGCGAAGTAAAGATGTCACTTCACCGGTCGTCGCGAAGACCGTTGTCAACTGCTCGTCGCCCTGTCGCAGCTTATCTCGTTACTACGCCGTACTACGAGGTCCACAGCGCCACGTGGCTGATTCCATCGCCACGCTGCGCTGGTGTATCGCTGCATACATCGCGCGCCGGCTCCAGCGATGTCCGTCTTGTTCAGTGTCCAGTGCTGATCTATTGACACAGTAAGATTAAAAGACCACGTACGATCAAGCGAATCCGGTGCATCTAAAATCCTGCGCACCTTTTCACGCTACCAAGGCAAAGGTACGGCTTCTCCGTTCGCACGTTCTCCAAAATATAGTGATGGCAGAAAGCGCGAAAGAAACGTGAACTCCGTATAGCAATGACGCATTAGCGCGAGGCCCATGGCATCCGTCGGGCTGTTCCCCGCGGATGAGTCGTCAAGGCCCAGCACGAAACGGCTGCGCAACACGCATCCCCAATCGGTGTCGCGAGCCACATGCAGCATTTGGCCATTGAGCGGGTCGCCCGAATCACCGAGCTGCACATGCTCGCCAAAGCCAATTCTGGCTGCGACCACCGCCGACACATGCGCGTCGCTCAGTGCTCGCCTCAACATCATTGGGTCAAAGATGGTAGCGGGATCATGGAACTTCAGCTTCGCAGCCACCGGAGGAATCTCCGCGAGCGATTCGACCGCGTGAATGCTTGCGCCGTAATAGTTCTCGCCCTTGCGCCATTTGTCGTCCCACCCACGGTGTTCGACGTGATCGACCGGATGCCACCACTTGATGTGCTGTGTCGTCTCGAAGAACTTGAACCACCAATCGAACATACGCCCTTTGCAACCGTGCAGATCTGTTCGCACGGCGACCATTAACGCTCCGCTCTCCAAACGTTGAACACCTGTTTCAATCATCATCGGTGACGGGTCAAGAAGTGCCGAATGATCGAGCCAGGGGGTAGCGCTTCGTTTCGAATCCATGTGTGTACTCCATTGACGGGGTACGGTGAGTATATGGGAAACGCACGCCGTTTCCAAATATGGGGCATACTCTCATCTATCATTGTTTGAGGGGTAAAGATGACCGTCGAAGCGCGACGTGGGCGAGGTCGGCCTGCGCAACCAGACGAGGAAATTCGGCAGCTTGTGGTCCGAAGCGCGATGCAGCTACTGTTGGACGTTGGGTACGAATCGACGACGATGGAAGCGATAGCGGCGCATGCCGGCGTGGCGAAAAAGACCGCCTACCGATTCGGCGCAAATCGAGATGAGTTGATCGGAATGGCTGTGCGCGAGTGGACAGACTTGTATGCGCCAGCACTATTCGTCCAGCCCGACTCTGCTCAGGATGTATCCCGTGTGCTGCGAGATATCCTCGAGAGCATTTGTGCGCACGTGTTGTCGGACTCTGCGGTGAGGATGTTCCGCCTCCTGACCACAGAGTTTCCTGGAAAGGAATCACTGCTCGTGCAGTATCAGCGCAATGGTGTCGAGCGCGGTCGGAAGATGCTCTCGGAATGGTTTGCGACACAGCACGAAAGGCGGCTGATACATGTGCCCGACGCAGCAGTGCTGGCAAAGCTGCTGCTTTCGATGGCAGTTGCGGAGCCATTGCGCCAGATCGCACTCGGCGTTCAACCGCCGTTGCCGGCGGGCAGCATCAAGGCCCATCTCGACGGTTGCGTCGCCTTGATATTGCCGTTAATCCAGCAGCAATAGTGATTGGGCTTCGGGTCGCAGATCGTCCGCCTCCCAAAGAGGCCCCGCCCCCAAGAATCCTCAGAGGATCCAAAATTGGGACTCAATCTCTGCCTTGCACTTTTGCAATGTCGCCTTCAGGGCGGGCAGATTGCGTTCGAACCGAATCGTCGGCACAGCAATCGACACTGCGAAACGGTCGTTGACGCCGCAGTTGAGCACCGCCACAACGCCGCAGCCCCCTCTTCATGCTCTTGCCTGTCGAAGGCAATCCCCGTTCGACGCATACTCTCGATGTCTTTCAAAAGCAAAAGTGCATCGATGCTGGTGATGGTTCTTGATAACTACCAATATCAAGAACCAATAAAGGGGGTTGCCCCTATGTGTTTCGTCAAGCGTTAGGGGCTGACTTGGGTTGGTAAATGGTGCCGTCGCGCAGCATGGCGAACAGAACGTCGCAGCGTCGCCGTGCCAGTGCGATGAGGGCCTGGTTGTGGCGCTTGCCTTGCTGGATCTTGCGCGAGTAATAGGCGCGTGAGACTGGGTCTCGTAAGGCAGCAAAGGCTGAGAGGAACAAGGCGCGCTTGAGCACCTTGTTGCCCCGTCTGGATGGGTGCTCGCCACGGATCGACGAGCCTGAGCGCCGGGTTACCGGGGCAAGGCCAGCATAGGCTGCCAAGTGTGCAGCCGAAGCGAAGGCTTTGTTGGTAACTTCGGTCAGGAGTCTGGCGGCGGTCCTGACGCCGACTCCCGGCATGCTGGTCAGGACCGGCCAAAGAGGGTGAGCAAGCACCAGTCGTTCAACTTCGGCAGCGACCTCGTCGCGTTGCTGACGCAAGGCCGCAAGCTGCTGGGCCAAACGGGGCATGACGATGGTGGCGGCTTGCGTGCCGGGCACGGTCACGGCTTGTTCGCTCAGTGCCTGAACGATCTCGGCCGCTAAGCCTTTCCCCATGCGAGGAGCGAGCTTGGTCAGGCGATCGGCGAGCGTCTTCTCGCTGGTGCCGGCAAGCGCGGCGGGCGACGGATAGCGCTCAAGCAGATCGAGTACCGCTGGATGGTCAAGGCGCGGTCCGAGAACACGCTCGAGCGCCGGATGGATCTGAGTAAGCAGGCCGCGAATGCGGTTGCTGGTTTGTGTGACCTGGCGGCGAGGTCGTCATCGAAGCCGCAGAGCATGGTGAGTTCGGCGAGCTGCTCGTCGGCCAGTCGAAGCGAGCGCAGCGTATGCGGCATCGAGCGAGCGGCTTCGGCGATGATGGCGGCGTCGCGGGCATCGGTCTTGGCTTCCCCGGCGTGCAAATCAGCGATGCGGCGCATGGCCAGTCCGGGCAGATAGGCGACGAGTACGCCTTCAGCGCGGGCGACGACTATGCGGCACTTCTTCCTCGAACCTGTCCGCATTTTTGTGGGCGAGGCGGTTGAACAACAGGTTATCCACGCGCCTGCGTAAACCGTTCGCCGAACAGAATAGCAAACTGGTTCATCGCTGATTTCCAGTCGAAGGCGGCCCTCACGGTCTTGGCCAGTACGTTGCGCAGCGCCAGCCAGAGCAGCTTGATGGCCGCCTCGTCGTTCGGGAAGTGACCGCGCGTCTTGATGATCTTGCGCAATTGCATGTTCAAGCTCTCGATGGCGTTTGTCGTATAAACGACTCGCCGAATTTCCGGCGGGAACACGTAGAACGGCACGACGTGCTCCCACGCGCGTTGCCACGACTGCACGATCGTCGGGTACTTCGCGCCCCAAGGTCCGTCGGCGAAGTCTTGCAGCGCTTGCCTTGCTGCCTCTTCGCTGGCAGCCGCGTAGATCGGGCGCAGCGCCGTGGCGAGTACCTTGCGGTCCTTGTAGCTGGCGTATTCGAGGCTGTTGCGGATCAGATGCACGATGCAGGTCTGAACGGTGGTCCGCGGATAGGCCGCGCTGATGGCTTCGGTTAGCCCCTTCAGGCCATCGACCACGGCGATCAGGATGTCCTGGCAGCCGCGCGTCTTGAGTTCATTGAACACCTTGAGCCAGAACTTGGCGCCCTCGGTCTGCTCGATCCAGAGGCCCAGCACATCGCGCTGGCCATCGGCTTGGATGCCCAAGGCCAGATAGACGGCCTTGTTGCTGACCACCCCGTCGTCGCGGATCTTGACCCGCAGCGCATCGAAGAACACGACCGGATACATCGCCTCGAGTGGGCGGCTCTGCCAGCTCAGCGCTTCGGCCATCACCTCGTCGGTGACCGAGCTGATGAAGTCGGGCGACACTTCGGTGCCGTATTGCTCGGCCAGAAACCCTTGAATCTCGCGCACGCTCATGCCACGCGCGTACATCGCAATGATGCGTTCGTCGAAGCCGGTGAAGCGGCGCTCGTGCTTGGGAATCAGGATCGGCTCGAAGCTGCCGTCACGGTCACGAGGGACTTCGACACGAACCGGGCCGCGATCCGTGATGACCGTCTTGCCGCTGGCGCCGTTGCGCTCGTTGGCTTGTCCGGCCGGCTTGGACTGGCCCGACGGGTAGCCCAGATGCAGATTCATCTCGGCGCCCATCGCCCGTTCGATGATCGCCTTGTTGAACGCCAGCATCAGATCCTGAACCTCGGTCGGCGTCATCGGCCCCTTGACCAACTGGTCCAGCAGTTCCTTGGGCAACTCAGGCAGCGGCCCGCGGGCCGCTGCCTGACGCGCTACGGTTTGCCTCTTCTTCTTCATCGGCATATCCATGACTTTTATACCTCATGATATGCCCCGCCCACGAAATGACGGATAGGTCCTCTTCCTCGGAACACGCCTGCTTCAGCTAATGCTCCCCGAGATTGAAGAACGCAACAGGCACACTTGCCGCATCAACTGGCGTCCTCCATTGCTAACATAATGCCGGCAGCTCAACCCTAAACCGGAATCAGACCATGTCCTACATTCTGTATTACACACCGGGTGCGGCAAGTATGGCGGTGCACTGGATGCTACTTGAACTGGGCGTACCCTTTGAAACAAGGCTCGTTGACATTGACGCGGGTGCGCAGCGCAACCCTGAGTATTTACGCTTGAATTCCTCCGGTCGCGTGCCAACTCTCGTAATCGATGGCATTCCACGAGGAGAATCGACCGCATTGCTGATGCTCCTTGCTGAACGACATCCTGAGTCCGGGCTTGCACCACAACCGAACTCACCTGAGCGTTCCGAGTGGTTCGAGACGATGATCTATCTCGCGAACACGTTGTTACCGGCGATGCGAAGCTGGTTTTATGCGGAGGTCGACGGTGAACCAGGAAACGCCGCAGCAGTGAAGGAGTTTGCGCGTGGGCAAATCGAAGGGGCCATGGAGCATCTAAACAGTTTGCTCGAGGATGGTCGCCAGTATCTGATCGATACTCACTTGAGTACCGCCGACTTCCTGGCGCTCATGCTTATGCGGTGGACGCGCAATATGCCGCGCCCGGCGACATCGTGGCCGAACCTCATGGGCTACATACAGCGACTTCGTGGAAGGCAGATGTTCCTTGAGCTAAATGCGCGGGAAGGATTGACAGAATGGTTGAACCCGACGCCGTGAGAGGGTGAAAGCCTGGCAGATTCGAGTACTTTACGCCGTCACCTCCGCTGGATAGGCGCCGTAGAATGACCGCTTACTTCGAACGTACCACGCCCGCGAGCACGGGCCGGCCGTCTTACCACCCGGCCCTTCTGCTCAAACTCTACATTTACGGCTATCTCAGTCGCGTGCAGTCAAGCCGGCGTCTCGAGCGAGAGTGTCGTCGCAATGTCGAACTGATGTGGCTGACTGGCGCGCCTCGCGCGGGACTTCAAGACGATTGCCGAGTTCAGACGCAGCAATGGCGCTGGCATTCGCAATGTATGCCGACGCTCTCTTCTGGCGGACCGATCCCGGACAGGCACGCACCGCGAGCATTGCCATGTTTCGCTCCGCGTCTGAACTCACGGCCATCGTCATATTCCTCGCCACCTATCTGGTCGTTGCCATCGGCAGGATCCCCGGCCTGCATCTTGACCGTGCAGGTGCGGCCCTGCTCGGCGCGAGCCTGATAGTTGCCTGCGGCATCCTGACGCTGCCGGAAGCGTACCAGTCAATAGACTTCGACACGATCACTCTGCTGCTCGGGATGATGATTGTGGTGGCGAACCTGCGGCTGTCGGGTTTCTTCCGGCTGCTTAACGGCTGGGACGTGACATGCGCGCACCATCCGATCATCCTCTTGACAGCGGTGCCGTTCGTCTCGGGTCTGTTTTCTGCGTTTCTCGTCAACGACACAGTCTGCCTGGTGCTCACGCCGCTGGTGCTCCAGCTCGTCAGGCAACTGCGACGCAACCCGGTACCTTACCTGCTTGCGGTTGCAATGGCGTCGAACGTCGGCAGTACCGCGACCATCACCGGAAATCCGCAAAACATGATTATCGGCAGCCTGTCACATGTGCCCGTCCGGGACGTTCGCCGCGACGCTGGCGCCGATCGCGGTCATCGGCCTGCTGCTCACCGTAGCGCTGATCATGCTCTCGTTTCGTGGCGAGTTTTTCACCCGTGACAGGCTCCACGCCGAGCCTGAGCCCTCCCGTGAGAATCGCCCACTGGTGATCAAATCGGTGAGTACGACGCTCGCGATGTTGGTCGGATTCTTCGCCGGCCTGCCGGCACCCAAGGTGGCGATCGTCGCAGGTGCGCTGCTGCTGATCACGAGACGGGTGAAGGCCGCGAAAGTCTACCGCGAGATCGACGGGCCATTGCTGATTATGTTCGCCGGGCTCTTTATCGTGGTCGCCGGACTCGAGAAAGCCGTGCTGTTGCCGCAACTCATTGCTGCGGTTAGTCGCAACCATCTCGACAGCCTGCCGGTCCTCAGTGGCGTCACCGCCGTGCTTTCCAATATCGTCAGCAACGTGCCGGCGGTCCTCATCCTCAAGCCGTTCATTGAGCATCTGCCGAACCCTCAGCACGCCTGGCTTACCGTGGCGATGACCTCCACGCTCGCCGGCAACTTCACCATCCTGGGCTCGGTCGCTAACCTAATCGTCGTGCAGGGCGCACGCGCACAGAACGTCGAGGCTCGCGCACCACAGGCCAGCGGCATGACTGTTGCACCTTGCGGATTCAACCCGTCGATGCAACGAATTGATGAAATCGCTCAGCCCGTGTATCGAAGTCTAGTGTCTTTCGTGGATGTTCATTGAGCCGCCTGGCTATGGCGTTGAGCTTGGCCCGAGAATCGGTCGAGAGATCGATCCCCTTGGGGAAATACTGTCTCAGGAGCCCATTTGTATTCTCGTTCGAGCCACGTTGCCAAGGGCTCTGCGGATCGCAAAAATAGACCTTGATGTCGGTGGCCACGGTGAAGCGCGTGTGATCGGCCATTTCTTTGCCTCGATCCCAGGTCAGTGATTTGTATAGTTCCTGTGGAAGCTTGCCGGCATGTCGGATCAGAGCATTGATGACCGCTTCCGTATCATTACTGGCAACCTTCACCAGCATCACGAAGCGGCTCTGACGCTCGACGAGCGTGGCAATCTGGCTGTTCGCGCTGCCGAACAGCAGATCGCCTTCCCAGTGGCCCGGTATCGCACGATCATCAACGGTCGCGGGGCGTTCACCAATCGGGACGGTGTCGCAGATTCTGCCGTGGTCGTCGGTCTTCATCGTGTGATGACGCGAACGACGCATGGCTCGCGAGCGCCGTAAATGCTCGAGCAATTCCTTTTTGAGTGCACCGCGAGCTTGTATATAGAGGCCGCGGTATATGGTTTCGTGTGACACCTGATAGTCCCTGTTGACCGCGTACACGTGCTTAAGCCAACCGGATATCTGCTCGGGCGACCACTGCAGCCGGAGCTTGCTTGCCACGACTTGGGCGAGTTCGCGGTTTCTGACGAGCTTGCAGACTTGGGGGCGACGAGCGCGCTCCCAAGCAAGTTCGTCAGCATTGTTCGCCCGGTAGTCCTGTACACCTCCGTTTCGCTTGAGCTCGCGGCTAATGGTGGACGGAGCGCGTCCGAGCCGATTCGCAATCGCGCGAATCGAATCACCAGCAACCACTGAGCGCGAGATCTCCTCCCGCTCGGCAAAGGTCAGCGCCAATCTTGGCCGGCGCCGTTTCTTCGGCTGTATACCGCCCGTTTCGGCCAGAATCCGTTGTACCGAGGAATGGTTCCGATCAAACAACTGGGCGATCTGCTGCAGCGACTCACCCTTGCGCCAGCGCTCCCGCATTAACGCTTTCTGACCGTCTGTATAGTAGATCCGCCGCCTCTGTTTCATTGCAACACTCCTCGCTGCTATGCAGCCTCAGTGTGTTGCATCGACGGGTTGAATCCGCAGCCGAGAACAGTCGGAAGCAGTCGGCCCCGGATGTCCCGCAACGCTGCTTTTCCAGCATAGGTGAACTGAGCGCGAGGCAGAGAGCGTCCCGTCTGAGCTCAGCGTTTCGACCGCCCGTGCGATGCGTCGGGAATCGGTCTAGAAATCAGGACTTTACCGCCGGAACGCTTGGTCCACTACGCGAGTTGACAAATTTAATGCTGACGTAGGCGAGTTGACGACATTATTTTGATGGGACCGTCAATAAAGTCGTCAACTCGCGGGCTGGAAGCCTTGATCCACGAGGATTCTGGAGTGACAGAATTAATTTGCTCTACGCTATCAGAGCGCCACGCGTCAAACCCGGCCCCTCCCCGCATTTGTTCCCGCGACGCAAGACTGTTGCTCCACGGTGGGTGTTCGAAATCGTGATCAGCGCGCCTACAGTTCGCTCATCGGATTCATCGATCCGGTCGGCACTGAAGCCGAACACCATTCACCTGTCGAGGCATGTCATGAGCACATCCAAAGTCATCATCGTCACCGGCGCATCGCAAGGCATCGGCGCGGAAACGGTCAACGCGTTTCGCGCACGCGGCCATCGCGTCGTCGCGACTTCCCGTTCGATCGGGCCGTCGAACGATCGCGATCTCGTCACCATCGCGGGCGACATCGGCGATCCGGCCGTCGCGCGACGCGTGGTCGATGCCGCGATCGAACGCTTCGGCCGCGTCGACACGCTCGTCAACAACGCCGGCGTGTTCATCGCGAAGCCGTTCACGCAGTACACCGCGGACGACTACGCGCAGATCACGAGCGTCAACCTGAACGGCTTCTTTTACGTCACGCAGCGCGCGATCGCCGCGATGCAGCAGCACGGCAGCGGGCACGTGGTCAGCATCACGACGAGCCTCGTCGATCACGCGAACAGCAACGTGCCGTCGGTGCTCGCGTCGTTGACGAAAGGCGGATTGAATGCGGCGACGAAATCGCTCGCGATCGAGTACGCGAAGGCCGGCATCCGCGTCAATGCGGTGTCGCCGGGCATCATCAAGTCGCCGATGCATGCGCCCGAAACGCATGCGACGCTCGCGTCGCTGCACCCGGTCGGCCGCATGGGCGAGATGAGCGACGTCGTCGACGCGATCCTGTATCTCGACTCGGCGCCGTTCGTCACCGGCGAGATCCTGCACGTCGACGGCGGCCAGAGCGCCGGGCACTGAGCATCGGCATCGAAAGAACGAGCCGGCGTGCCTATCGCGATGCGGCGGCTCGTTTGGTGCGCGCGCCGCGCGCCTGCCCGGCGGGCCCGCGCTCCAGATGCTCGACGAGAAAGTCGACGAACACGCGCACGCGCGACGACAGAAAGCGCGCATGCGGGTACAGCAGCATGAACGGCCGCGACCGGCCGCCGAGGCCGGGCAGCACCTCCACGAGCGTGCCGGCGCGCAGATCCTGTTCGACGATGAAGCGGTAGGTCTGGAACAGGCCGGCACCGCTGCGCGCGAGCGTCACGCCGGCGAGGACGTCGCCCGACGTACTGTAGCTGCCGGTCGTCGCGATATCGATCTCGTCCGACCCGTCGTCGAACAGCCAGGGAATCGGCCGCCCGCTGCTCGGCAGCTCGAACTGGATGCATTCGTGCGCATGCAGATCGTCGATGACGGTTGGCGTGCCCGTGCGCTTCAGGTAGCCGGGCGTCGCGACGATCACGAGTTCGGCGTCCTCCAGCTTGCGCGCGACCAGGTTCGAATCGGCCGGCGCGCGGCCGCGGATCGCGAGATCGAAGCCTTCTTCGGCGAAGTCGATGTTGCGGTTGCTCAGGTGGGTTTCGACGCGCACGTCCGGATAGCGCTCGCGAAATGCGGGCAGCAGCGGCAGCACGCGATAGTGCCCGTACGGCGTCGGCATGCTGATCCGGAGCACCCCGGCGGGTGTCGCCTGCTGCCCGGTCGCTTCGCGTTCTGCGTCGACGAGCTGCGACAGCGCATCGCGGCATTGCTCGAAATAGCGCCGGCCGGAATCGGTCAGGCGGATCTGCCGTGTCGTGCGCACGAACAGCCGCACGCCCAGACGCTCCTCCAGCCGCGCCACCGACCGGCTGACGGCGGCCGGCGTGACGCTCGCCGCGGTTGCCGCCAGCGTGAAGCTGCCGAGTTCGGCGGCGAGACAGAACAGCTCGATGCTGCCCAGCAGCAAGTCGTCGAATTTGCGTTGCATGGTGCGGTTCCTGCCGTCTCCGGTGTGGGGCGCGCAATGAAGCAACGAGTGTGCATGAATATCGCGCGGGAAACCAGCGAGCGCGCGTGGCGTGATTCGTTACATCGTGTCCCGAATCAATTGCGCCGCTGACATTTACCGGCTTCGGCCGCATGACTAGAGTGACCGACAGGCAATACCGATCGACCATCCATTTTCCCGCAAGGAGAACAACATGACCATCGAACAGAAGCTGGCCGAACTCGGCCTCGCGTTACCCGAACCGCCGAACCCGCTCGGCAGCTATACGGCCGTCAGCGAAGCCGGCAACCTGCTGTTCGTATCGGGACAACTGCCGCTCGTCGACGGCAGGATCGCCTATACCGGCCGCGTTGGCGAGCAGTTGAGCGTCGACGAAGGCCGCGATGCCGCGCGGCTTGCGGCGCTGAACGTGCTCGCGCAGATCCGCAGGCATCTGGGCGGGTTCGACCGCCTGCGCAAGATCGTACGCGTCGAGGGGCATGTGAGCTCGGCCGACGGATTTTACGGACAGCCCGCCGTGATCGACGGCGCGTCCGACCTGTTCGCCGCCGCGCTGGGCGGCAAGGCGGGACACGCGCGCTCGGCATTCTCCCAGCGCCAGTTGCCGGCCGACGCGGCCGTCATCCTCGTCGTGATCGCCGAGATCGACCCGGCCTGACGTATCGGCCGCCCCGTGGGGAGGCAATCCACTCCGCGGGCGTTTCCGCCCGCCCTGCCCGGCGGTCGTCGCCTGCCCCGTTAACGCGCATATCGGGGCTCGATCGGCCGAAAGCCTTGTCCGGCAAAGCCCGACACGTTCCGGATACATTGAAATACAAAATATCGTATGCGATTTAATCGAATACGCTTGACATGGGTGTTTGCCTCGACGAAACTCCATCGCATGCGATCGAATCGCATCTGAAAAAAACCTGCCAACTGACGGAGCAAATGATGAGCAAGATCGAAAAAGTGCTGTACACGGGCAAGACGCATACGACTTCGGGCGGCCGCGACGGCACGGCTCGCAGTTCCGACGGCCGCCTCGACATCCAGTTGTCGTCGCCGGGCAGCGCCGGCAGCGGCACCAACCCGGAACAACTGTTCGCGGCCGGCTGGTCGGCCTGCTTCATCGGTGCGATGCAGCTTGCGGCGCGCGCCGCGAAGGTGACGCTGCCGGCGGATCTCGCCGTCGACGCCGAAGTGGATCTCGGCACGGCCGGCAACGCGTACTTCCTGCAGGCCCGGCTGAACGTGAGCGTGCCGGGGCTCGATCGCGACGTCGCACAGCGCATCGTCGATGCTGCACACCAGACCTGCCCGTATTCGAAGGCGACGCGCGGCAACATCGACGTCGACATCCGTATCGCCTGAACATTGCATCGGGCGGCCGAGCGCCGCCCTGCCGAATTCCCGACTTCTTTTCCATTGAGGTGAATGATGAATAACCGATTGATCGCCGCCCTTCTCGTCGCTGTTTCTGCCGCTGTTGCCGCACCGGCGTTTGCCAGCGAAAGCACCGTGACGCGCGCGCAGGTGCGTGCGGAACTGGCCGCGTTGCAGCAGGCCGGCTACTTGCCGAACCGCCCCAACGACCCGAACTACCCGGACAATCTCCAGGCGGCGCTGAGCCGGATTCGCGACAACTGGGTAGCCGCGGCCGATACGATGGCGTCCGGTTATGGCAACGATGCCGACGGCGCGACGCAGTCCGGCAGCCGCAGCGCGGTTCGCACGGCCGAGCGCTCGATCTATTTCGGTCATTGAGCATTGCACGACGGAATCGGCCGTCCACGTCCGTCACATAAAGCGCATGCGATGTAATCGCGTGCGCTTTTTTATTTGGGGCGACTGGATTTGCATCGCCGCTTTCCGGGCATGGATAGCCGAAGACGAAGAAGGTCAGTAATGCGCGCCGCGGAAATGACGCGATCCATGTCGCTGCAGTGCTACCCGCTCGCCCGATCCGGTCTATTCTGTGCGGCACGCAATCTTCAATCGAGGAGCAGCCGATGCCGGAAGCCACAAGCGGAAACACGACAGGCGATGCACACCCGCTCGACCATGTCGTCTGGAACGCGCTCACGGGCAAACAGCGCCGCTTTGCGCTCGGCAGCGACCGCGCGCTGCGGTTTCCCGCGGCCATTGCACCGTTCGCCGCGATCGCCGACGCGAGCCCGGCATCGTTCGACGCGTTGCGCGAACTGATCGCTACGCACGGGCCGGCGGCGCTGGTCACACCGCACGAAATCAGGCCGCCGGCGGGATTGTCGGTGATCCGGCGCGCGACGTTGCTTCAAATGATTTGGCAACGGACACCTGACCCGGCGCATGCATCGGAGCATGTCGCGCTCGCCGAAGCCGACGTGCCGGACATGCTCGCACTGACCACGGCCGCGCAGCCCGGCCCGTTCGGCCCGCGCACGATCGAGCTTGGCGACTATATCGGCGTTCGCAGCGAAGGCCGGCTGGCGGCGATGGCCGGCGAGCGGATGCAGGTCGACGGGTATACCGAGATCAGTGCCGTCTGCGTGGATGCCGCGTTTCGGCGGCAAGGGCTTGCGGCGCGGCTGATCCGGTCGTTGATTGCGGCGATCGGTGCGCGCGCGGAAACACCGTTCCTGCACGTCCTCACGTCGAACCAGGTCGCGATCGAGCGCTATCTCGCGCTTGGTTTTGTCGTCCGTCGCGAGATGAACCTGCTGGTGCTGGGCGACGAACACGCGTGACGACGCGGCCGACGCAATACGCGCGTCGGCCGCTTGTCGCCAGTGTGTTTAGTCTTCGGTCGACCGGATCAGGTTGCCGCGCAGCGTGACGATCGCCTTCTGCACCTTCGCGAATTCGTCCGGCTTCAACCCGGTGGCTTCGACCAGGTTCATGTCGAGCCCCTTCTCGCGCACGCGCCGGCCGCTCTTCGTCAGGCTGACGAGCACCTGCCGTTCGTCCGACGGATCGCGGTGCCGCTCCAGGTAACCCATCGCCTCGAGCTTCTTCAGGATCGGCGTCAGCGTATTGGATTCGAGGAACAGCTTCTCGCCGAGCTGGCCGACCGTCTGGTTGTCCTGCTCCCACAGCGCAATGATCGTGATGTATTGCGTATAGGTGAGGCCGAGCTCTTCGAGGATCGGCTTGTACGCCTTGCCGAACGCGAGGTTCGCCGAGTAGATCGCAAAGCACAGGAACTCGGACAGTTTCGGCGCGGCGGGCGATGGTGCTTCGGTCGTTTTCATGAACTTCCTCCAGCGACGCGAACGGCCGCAGATACACGCATTATATGTCGCGTGCGATCTTATCGGAAGCATGACAAATCGGTATCGATGAAGCTCCGGGATGGTGCAACGCGGCCGGATCGCCGCCGTCAGTGCTGCCTGCGTCGCTTGCCGGTCTGCAGGCGGCTTTCCGACAGCAGCGAGCATTGCACCGGATGCGCGATCTCGGTCGCGAGCCCGCCCGCGGCAAACAGCAGGATCATCAGCCAGCGTTTCATGCGTCCTCCACGATCGACAGGCTTGCGCCGTTTGCGACCGTTGCGTCGAGCGCATACGGATCGACGCCGTCGAGACAGCCGAGATTGACGCGCCAGCATGCGGGGTCCATGCGTGTCTGATGGAACGGATAGACGCCGCAGCGGCTGCAGAAATAGTGGCGGGCCGTGCGCGTGTTGAAGCGGTAGCACGTCAGTGCGCCCTCGCCTTCGACAATCTTCAGGCCTTCAGCGGCGAACATCGGGCTCATCAACGCGCCGCGGCGGCGGCACAGGCTGCAGTTGCAGCGAACCGCCGGCGCAATGGCCGCTTTCACTTCGAATTTGACGGCCCCGCAATGGCAGGACCCTTTGAACCAGGTTGCAGACATGATGTGCCCTCGAAGAAGTCATGCCTGCTTTATAGCGGACGCCCGAACCTGCTTTGTATCGCACTGTATCCACGGTTCGCGCAGATACAGAGCATTGCAAATCGGCGGCGGGCGGCGCACGTTCGGCGCGGCGATCCGCGGCATGATCGCCGGCACGTGCGTGCGGCTTGCGGCCCGAGCGCGATCAGTCCAGCGCGTGCTGCAGGCGCTCGATCGCGTCCCGCGTTTCGCGTTCTAGCGTCGCGAAGAGCTCGGCGGCCGGCAGCGGGCGAACGAGCGGCGCCGCCTGCCCGGCCCACTGCGCGCCGTAGCCGAATTCGCCCTGCGCCTTCGCGGCCGCATGCAGCGCCTTGCCCGCGTCGTATGCGATCGGATACGCGGGCGTGGCCGGCGCGTGCGGGTCGTCGCCGAGCGCAGTCAGCCGGTTCGCGATGCCGCGCGCGATTCGGCCCGAGATCGCGGAGGTAAATGTCGTGCGGCGCGCCGCGTCGCCGAGGATCGCGTGGCGATAACCGTCGTCGATCGACGTCTCCGGGCATGCGACGAACGCGGTGCCGAGCTGCGCGGCCTGCGCGCCGAGCGCAAGCGCGGCGGCGATGCCTGCGCCGTCCATGATGCCGCCGGCGGCGATCACGGGCAGCGCGCATTCGCGCACGATCAGGCGCGTCAGCGCGAACGTGCCGAGGCGGTCGTCGTGGGCGGTCGAATCGAACACGCCGCGGTGCCCGCCGGCTTCGATGCCCTGCGCGACGATCGCATCGATGCCGGCGGCGGCGATCTGCCGCGCTTCGTCGAGATTCGTCGCGGTCGCGAACAGCGTGATGCCTGCTCGCTTCAGCGCGGCGATCACGTCTGCGGACGGCAGCCCGAAATGGAAGCTGACGACGGCCGGCTTTTCTTCGGCGAGCATCGCCTGCATTGCGTCGTCCGCGACGAAGCTCGTATAGATCTCCGACAGCGACGCGGGCGGCGTTGCACCGTATGCGCGGAACGCCGGCGCGAGCCAGTCGAGCCACGCGCGTTCGACGGCCGCGTCGGCGCGGGCCGGGCGATGGCAGAACACGTTGATGTTGAACGGCCGGCCGGTGAGCACGCGCGTGTCGCGGATCATCTTGCGCGCGCCGTCGGCGTTCGTCGCGCCGACGCCGAGCGAGCCGAGTCCGCCCGCGTTCGACACGGCGGCTGCCAGCGCCGGCGTGCTGACGCCGGCCATCGGCGCCTGGACGATCGGTGCGCGAATGCCGAGCGCGCGCAACAGCGTCCGGTTATCGGTCGGGTGATTCATGTCGGTTACCTCCTGGTGACGGTCGAATCGCGAACATGCGGCATTGGCAGAGCACGATAACCCCGTGCTCGTGTTTCGTGGGGCGGCGTTCTTGCCGGCGTCCGCGCAATGCGCGTCATGGTTTTCCCGGCCCGCCCGGTTGCAAGGGAACGAACCGGATCCGGTGCGCAACTGCGCGCCGCGCAGGCCGCACCGGCCTGCGGCGCGAATGTCGCCCGCCGCGCGTTCGTACCCTTTCTGAGCAGGAAAGGACGCTTGAAACATCCGCAATTATCGCGTGCCGCGGATTCGCCCACCATGTGTCGGCGATCGGTGCAGCCCGCGCAGCCGGCCCTTTCATGGGCGTTGCGGTGCGTGCCGCCATATCGTGCGGCCGGACGATGCCGGCCGCGAACGGCCGGGCCGCGCGCCACGGCATATCGATAATCAGGAGACACGATGAACAGCCAATCCCTCGATCTGGGCGGCAACGCGGGTGGCCCCGCGTCCGCACGACCGCCGGCCGCATCCGCCGGCGTCGGCGTCGGCGCCGATGCGGCGGCCCTCCCCGCGCGCCGCGTCACGCTCGGCGATTTCATGGACGACCTGCCGGTCGGTGCATTGCACCGGTTCGTCGTATGGGTGATCGGCATCGGGCTGTTCTTCGACATGTACGAGATCTTCCTCGTCAGCACGATCGGCTCCGCGCTGCAGAACGAATACGGGTTGAGCCGGCAGAGCACCGATTTCAAGCTGCTGCTGGCATCGGCATTCATCGGGATGTTCGTCGGCGCGATGTGCCTCGGCAGCCTCGCCGACCGCATCGGCCGGCGCAAGGCGTTCCTGCTGACGCTCGTGTGGTACAGCGCGTTCTCGCTGGTCGGCGCGTTCTCGGTGAATGCCGACATGCTCGTCGCGTGCCGCTTCCTGACCGGCATCGGCGTCGGCGCGATCTATCCGGTCGCCGACAGCTTCCTGTCCGAAATCCTGCCGAAGGAAAAGCGCGGGCGGCTCGCCGCGTGGGCCTATACGACTTCCTATGTCGCGGTGCCACTCGTCGGCTTCCTCGCGCTGTGGCTGAACCCGATGCATGTGGCCGGCGTGGCCGGCTGGCGCATCATTCTCGCGATCGGCAGCCTCGGCGCCGTGTACGTGCTGCTCGTCCAGCATCGCCTGCCGGAGAGTCCGCGCTGGCTGCTCGCGCAAGGCCGCACCGGCGACGCGCACGCGGCGCTGCGGCGCTTCGCGGAAGGCACCGGCGTGCACGTGCCCGAGCACTTCGCGGAATCGACCGAGCCGCAACGGCCGCTCGGGCTCGGCGAGCGCATCGCGCTGCTGCGCCGTGCTCCCTACGGCGCCCGCTACCTGATGCTCGCGATCTTTCACCTGTTCCAGGGCTTCGGCTACTACGGCTTCGGCACGCTGGCCGGCACGGTCGTGAAGAGCCGCGGCTTCGACGTGACGGACAGCACACTTTTCATCGCGCTGTCGTTCGTCGGTTATCCGATTGGCTCGCTGCTGTCGATTCCGCTGCTCAACTGGATTGAACGCCGCACGCTCGTGATCGCGTCGATCCTGTCGATCGCCGTATTCGGGCTGTGCTTCGCGTACTCGGGCAATACCGCGCTGATCGTCGGCTTCGGATTGCTGACGACCTGCGCGTCGAACGTGTTCAGCAACGCATATCACGTGTACCAGGCCGAGATTTTCCCGGCGCGCGTGCGCTCGACGGCGATCGGCAGTACATACTCGCTGTCGCGCATCGTCAGCGGCGGGCTGCCGTTCGTGCTGCTGCCGGTGCTCGGCAGCTACGGCGCGGGCGCGATGTTCGGCGTGATCTCGGCCGCGCTCGGCATCGTCGCCGTCGCGCTGCGCGTGCTCGGGCCGCTGACCACGCGGCGCAGCCAGGACGAAATCAATCCGGTGTAATGCGGTGTGAGGCGGCCGCGACCGGCACGGGGCGCACGCACGCGTGCCCGGTGCGTCGCCGTTTCTGCGCAGTCAGCGCGCCGACATGAAATCGAACAGCTTCGCGATGTCGGTAGTCAGCACGGTGCCGGCCTTGACGCCGACCCACAGCGTGCGCGTCGCCCACGCGTCGTCGAGCTTCACGACACCTAGCCGCGCCGCGCGCTCGCCGGTCACCGCATCGCGCGGCAGCACGCCGATGCCGAGCCCGGCCTCGATCATCCGGCTCACGCCGTCGAAATTCGATACCTGGATCCGCACTTTCAGCGAGCGCTCGGCCGCGAACGCGGCGTCGGTCATGCGTGCGAGCAGCGAACTGCCGTCGCTCAGGCCGACGTAATCCTCGTCGAGCGTATCCGCGAAGCGGATGCTGTCGCGTGCGGCGAAGCGATGCGCGCGCGGCACGAGCAGCACGAGCTCGTCGCGCCGGTACAGCCGCCGTTCGATGCCCGGTGCCGGCACATTGTCGGCGAACACGCCGAGATCGGCCTTGCCGGACCCGAGCGCATCGACGATCTCGTGGCTCAACCGCTCCTCGAGACTCACCTTGATGCCCGGGTTGTCGGTGAGGAACGCTGCGAGATCGGCGGGCAGGAACTGGACGATCGCGGAGGTATTGGTCCACACGTGGATATGGCCGCGCACGCCGGCGACGTAATCGCTCATCTCGTGCGCCATCCGGTTGACCTGCTCGATCACCTTCGCCGCATGGTCGAGCAGCGCGCGGCCCGCGGGTGTCAGCTCGACGCCGCGGGCATGCCGAATGAACAGTGCGCTGCCGGTCACGCTTTCGAGTTCGGCGATGCGCTTGCTGACCGCGGACAGCGTGAGCTGGCCGTGTTCGGCCGCCTTCGTCAGGCTGCCGTGTTCGGCGACGAGCGCGAACACGCGCAGCGACTGCAGATCGAAATGAAGCGGGTTCACCATGTCGTGGTCCTGGGAAGGCCGTACGGCGCGCGCCATCGTCGCGGCGGCCTGACGCCGATCATACGCCCGGCCATGCATGCGCGATACGGCGCGGCTAGCGCGGCGCGATCGCCTGCAACGCGGCGAGCATCGCACCGTCCGGCTTCGCGAGATCGTCGAGCACCGCGAAGTGCTGCATGCCGAGCAGCCGCACGTGTGCGATCCGTTCGCCGGCCGCTTCGCAGGCCGACGCATATTCATGCGCTTGCCGGATGAGTTCGGGCAGTTCGGCGTCGCCGACCGCGACGACCGTTGGCGCGCCGGGCCCGATGTGACGCAGCGGGCTGTACGCGTCGACCTCTTGCGCGGTGAGCTGCAGCTTGTCGTTCAGGCAGCACAGCGAGATCGGTTCGAGATCGACGAGCGGGCTGATCGCGAGCGCTGAAACGACGGCCGGATGCGCGCGATGCATGGCCGTCAGGTGACCGCCCGCCGAATGGCCGCTCAGGTGGATCGGCCGCTGCGCGGTGCCGAGGCCGTCGGGATCGCCGGCGAGATGGTCGAGCAGCGCGCCGATCTCGCCGACGATGTCGGTCATCGTCGCGACCGGCGCGAGCGTGTATTCGGCGAGCACGACGTCGAAGCCGCGCGTGAGCGGGCCGCTCGCCGCGTACGCGAAATCCTCTTTCGTGCAGTGTTGCCAGTAGCCGCCATGAATGAACACGAACAGCGGCGCGTCGGGCTGCCCGCACGGCAGCCAGTCGAAGCGCTGCGCGGGGAGCGCGCCGTAACGCAGGTCGCGGCGGCCGGGTGTCGCATCGTACAGCGCCGCGCTACGCGCCTGGCACGACGCGAGCAATGCCGGGAAATCGGGAACGGCCTTCGTGTTCAGGTAGGCGGCGTCGAGCGCCGCACGGTCCATGCCGCGATAGAGGATTGTCATTCGGGGAGTGTCCGGGGCGGGTTGCGGAGGTGCGGGGCAGGTTCGTCATGCCTGCTGCGAAGGCGTCGGCCGAACCGACGCGCTAGCACCATTATCCGCAGCGCGGCCGGGCCCGGCTATCCGGATTCGGCGGGTGCGGCGCGGGCCTGTCCGCTTTCGGCGAAAGACTGCGACGCCGCGCGCGCATCGTGCCGGTGCCCGCGCAACCGGGCGGATCGATGCGCCGAAGCGGCGCGGCCGGCCGCGCGACAGGCCGGCCGCCGCCGGTCAGATCAGCTCGGAGATCTCGATCAGGTTCAGGTCGGGGTCGCGCACGTAGACCGAACGGATCTTCTGCGTTGCACCCGTGCGTTCGACGGGCCCTTCGACGATCGGCCATTCGACGCGCTTCAGGTGCGCGATCACGTCGTCGAGCGGCACCGCCGCGATGAAGCACAGGTCGAGCGCGCCGGGCACCGGCACATGCGCTTTCGGTTCGAACTCCGCGCCGCGCACGTGCAGGTTGATCTTCTGGTTGCCGAAGCGGAACGCAAGCCGGCCGGCGCCGAAGGTTTCGAGCTGCATTTGCAGCACCTCGGTGTAGAAATGCTTCGTCCGGTCAGGATCGACGCAGGTCAGCACGAGATGGTCGAGGTGATCGATCAGCGCCATGGAATTCGCTCCTTGTTCCTGTTCATGAGAATGCGCGTTGCGCGGGCATGTGGCCGGCGTCGGTACGCGGTGGCGGATGAAGATCCGAGCGGCGCCCGGCCTTCAGGATCTGGCTCGGCACGTCATGCCCGATCAACGCGGGCAGCCGTGCCGACGCGGCCAGCACGCACGCGAGGTCGATGCCCGTATCGTAGCCGTCGAGTTCGAGCATGTGCACGAGTTCCTCGGTGCACGCGTTGCCGGTCGCGCCCGGCGCATACGGGCAGCCGCCGAGCCCGCCGAGCGACGCGTCGAAGCGGTCGATGCCCGCGTCGAGCGCCGCGAGCGTATTCGCGAGCGCCATTCCGCGCGTGTTGTGAAAATGCAGCGTGAGCTGCAGCGCGCCGAAGCGCTCGCGTGCGCGCACGGACAGATCGCGCACTTGCGACGGAAACGCCATGCCGGTCGTGTCGCACAGCGTGAAGCCGTGCACGCCGAGATCCGCGAAGCGCTGCATCCACGCGAGCACGGCCTCGGCCGGTACATCGCCTTCCATCGGGCAGCCCATCGCGGTCGACAGCGACACGTTGATCGCGACACCCGAGCCGTGCACCGCGTCGATCACGTCGCGCAGCTGGGCGAACGACTGCTCGCGCGTCATCCGCAGGTTCGCGCGGTTGTGGCTCTCGCTCATCGACATCACGAGGTTCACTTCGTCGACGCCGCACGACAGTGCGCGCTCGGCGCCGCGCACGTTCGGCACGAGCACCGTATAGACGACGCCCGGCGAGCGCGCGATGCCGTGCATCACGGCCTCCGCGTCGCGCAATGCGGGGATCGCCTTCGGCGACGTGAACGACGTGACTTCGATCTTCGCGTAGCCGCATGCGCTCAATGCATCGACGAGCGCGATCTTGTCGTCGGTATCGACGAACGCCGCTTCGTTCTGGAAACCGTCGCGCGTCGCGACTTCGTGGATGTAGAGCCGTTTGCGTGGCTTGCTCATGATGTCTGTTCCTGTCTCCTGTTGCCGGTTCAGATCACGCCGCGCGTGCGCCAGTCGCCGCGCGTCGCGGCATCGATGCCGATCGATTCGAGTACCGCATCGGTATCCGCGCCGAGCGCGGGCGCCGCGCGTTCGATGCGCCCGGGCGTCGCGCCGAGTTTCGGCACGATGCCCGGCACCTGCACGGGCGTGCCGTCGGGCAGCGCGGCGTCGACGATCATGTCGCGCGCGCAGTAATGCGGATCGGCCGCGATGTCGGCCACGTCGTAGATGCGCCCGGACGGGATGCGCGCGTCGTTCAGCGCGGCCAGCACGTCGTCGAGGTCGTGGCGCGCGCTCCACGCGCCGATCGCCGCGTCGATGCGCTCGACCTGCGCGACGCGGCCGTCGTTGTGCGCGAGCGCGGGATCGTTGCCGAGATCGGGCCGGCCGATCAGCTCCATCAGGCGCCGGAAGATGCTGTCGCCGTTGCCGGCGATCAGCGCGTACCTGCCGTCGCGGCAGCGGTATGCGTTGGTCGGCGCGATGCCGGGCAGGCTGCTGCCGGCCGCCTCGCGCACCGCGCCGAACGCCGAGTATTCTGGCAGCAGGCTTTCCATCATGTTGAACACCGATTCGTACAGCGCGACGTCGACGACCTGCCCGTTGCCGCCCTGCTGCTCGCGATGCCGCAGCGCGAGCAGCACGCCGATCACGCCATGCAGCGCCGACAGCGAATCGCCGAGCGAGATGCCGACGCGCACCGGCGTGCGGCCGGGTTCGCCGGTCAGGTGCCGCAGGCCGCCCATCGCTTCGGCGATCACGCCGAAGCCGGGACGGTCGCGGTACGGGCCCGTTTGCCCGAAGCCCGACACGCGCAGCATCACGAGCCCCGGATTGATCGCGGACAGCACGTCCCAGCCGAGCCCCCAGCCTTCGAGCGTGCCGGGCCGAAAATTCTCGATCAGCACGTCGGTCTCGGCGACGAGCCGGCGCACGACGTCCTGCCCTTCGGGCGTGCGCAGGTCGAGCGTGAGCGAGGTCTTGTTGCGCGACTGCGCGGCCCACCAGACCGACGTGCCGTCGTGCAGCAGCCGCCATTTGCGCAGCGGGTCGCCGAGGCCGGGCGGCTCGATCTTGATCACGTCCGCGCCGAATTCGGCGAGCATCCGGCCCGCGAACGGCCCGGCGATCAGTTGGCCGAGTTCCAGCACGCGGATGCCGTCCAGGGGGCGTGTCATGACTGTCTCCGATGAAATCGTGTTGTCGATGACGGCGATCATGACGGCGTTCGTGCACCGCGAAAATCGATCGATGCTCAACCAGCCTTTCCGAAACGGAAAGGCGCGCGTCGGTGCGATCGCGGCGTTCGTTCCCGCACGGCGTGCGTCAGCCTTTCCATCCGGGAAAGCGCGCTCGCGCAACGGTCAAACGACGCCGTGCGCGCCGCCGGCAGAATCGAAGCCGTTCCGCGCCCGCCGGGCGCCTGCCACCGTCAGCGAGACCCGCCATGTTTTCCGTTTCCTCTCCCGCGAAGATCGTGTTTCTCGATCGCGCGACGCTGTCGCCGCAAACCGTGCTGAAGCCATTCCCGTTTCCGCACGAATTGCATGCGTTCGAACGGACGAGCGCGCACGAAGTCGCGCCGCGCATTGCCGACGCCGATATCGTCGTAACCAACAAGGTGCGGCTCGACGCGGCGACACTCGCCGGTGCGCGGCGCGTGCGAATGATCGCGATCGCCGCGACCGGTACCGACATCGTCGATCTCGACGCATGCGCGTCACGCGGGATCGTCGTGAGCAACATACGCGGGTATGCGGTCCGCACGGTGCCCGAGCATACGTTCGCGCTGATCTTCGCGCTGCGCCGCAGCCTCGTGGCTTACCGCGACGCGGTGCGCGCGGGGCGCTGGCTCGACAGCGGGCAGTTCTGCTTCTTCGATCATCCGATCCGCGACCTGGCCGGCTCGACGCTCGGGATCGTCGGCGACGGCGTGCTCGGGCGCGCGGTGGCCGGCATCGCGCGTGCGCTCGACATGCGCGTGCTGTTCGCTGCGCACGGCGATGCCGCAGGCGACGACTACGCGCCGCTCGACACGCTGCTGCGCGACAGCGACGTGATCACGCTGCACTGCCCGCTCACGCCGGCAACGCGGCATCTGATCGATGCGGCCGCGTTCGCGCGGATGGCGCGCCGGCCGCTGCTGATCAATACCGCACGCGGCGGGCTCGTGGACGAACGCGCGCTGGTCGACGCATTGCAGTCGGGGCAGATCGCGGGCGCCGGGTTCGACGTGGTTACGCAGGAGCCGCTGCCGGCCGTGCATCCGTTCCACGCGATCCTGTCGCATCCGGCGTTCATCCTGACGCCGCACGTCGCGTGGGCGAGCGACGACGCGATGCAGGCGCTCGCCGATCAGCTCGTCGACAACGTCGCCGCGTTTGTGGGCGGCGAGCCGCGGCATGTCATGTGATTCGTGTGATGCTTGCCGGTGCGGGCGAGCGTAGCAACCGCGCAAACAGCACGGCCCCGCTCGATTGCTCGAAGCGGGGCCGACTGAATCCGGGGGCTGCTTGCGCCAGCGACTCGGCACGTGACGGGTTCGTGCATCCGCCCTGTCTTGCGGCCGGTTTCTGAACGCCTGATGGACACTACCTCAGGGAATTCGAACCGCCAACGCTGTAGGGCCGGTCTGAAACCGAACGGGACGAATCATGAAAGACGTCCGTTTCGGCTGCAGCGCACCGCTCGGCACGCCGCGCCCGACGCGGATTTCAGTAAGCGGACATCTCGACGCAAGGATCGACCTTGGACGGCGAGCAGATGACCGAGTACTTGGCGCTCTCGCGCATCAGCGCTTCGCCTTCGTGCAGCGCGATCTTGATCTCGGGGTGACGCTCGTACGCGAGGAATGCCGAGCACACGACCGCGGACATCACGACGAGGGAAAACACAAATTTTTCAAGGGTTTGGAAACGTTCTGGCATGGTTCGACCTTTCTCTCAGCCAGCGATTATACCCCGAGATAAGGGTTTTCCCTATATCGCCGGACCCATGCCGCGGATCACCGTGATCGTCCCCTTTTTCGTCGCCGTTTCGCCTGCCAGTTCGCGCCCGGGCACCGGGCGGGATGCGCGCGCGTCGCGGCGTCGCTCAAGCGCGATCGCGGGGGTCGGCCGCTTCGACGGGCCTGACGGAGGACGGGCGCATGCCGATGCGGGCGGCGTCGAGGCCGATCCGGTTGTGCAACGTGCTGCGCTCGAAGCGCTTGAACGACTCGGCAATGTGCTGGCGCAGCAGCGCGACGTCCCACGGTTTGATCAGCAGCTTCTGGACCGATCCGTCGCCGGGCGTGGCGGCGATCGACTGCCCTTCGCCATGGCCGGACAGCAGGATGCGCACGATGTCCGGATAAAGCGCCTTGACGCGCTGCAACAGGTCGATCCCGGACAGGCTCGGCATGCGGAAGTCCGACACGATCACGCCGACGCGATGTTGCGCGAGCAGGTCGAGCGCTTCGGCGGGATCGGTCGTGCCGAGCACCTCGTAGCCGTCGCGGCCCAGCGCCTGCCTGAGCGTCTGCAGGACGGCCGGGTCGTGGTCGACCAGCAGCAGCGTCCGGTGCAGCAGCTCGCGCTGCCGGCAATGCTCGGGAAGCTCCGAGCCGGCGGAGAGCATGCCGGCAATTTCCTCGCCGGTGACCGGATGGCTGAAGTAATAGCCCTGCATCGAATGGCAGCGGTGCCGGTTCAGGAACGAAAGCTGCGCTTCCGTCTCCACGCCCTCGGCCACCGTCTCCATGTGCAGCGACTCCGCCATCGCGATGATCGAGCGCGTCAGCGACGCGCCTTCCGCGCTCGTGGTGACGTCGCTCAGGAACGACTTGTCGATCTTCACGACATCGATGGGCAGGTCCTTCAGGTACGACAAGCTGGAATAGCCGGTGCCGAAGTCGTCCAGCGACAGCACGACGCCGAGCGCCTTCAGTTCGCGCAGCGTGTGCGCGATCGCGTTGCAGTCCTGCATCAGCACGCTTTCGGTCAGCTCGAGTTCGAGCCAGGCCGGTTCCAGGCCGGTATCCCGCAGCGTCCTGCGCACCACGTCGGCCATGTTCTGCTGCCGGAACTGGCGGGCCGACAGATTGACGGCGATCCGTAGCGGCGGATGCCCGTCCTGGCGCCACGCGACGGCCTGCGCGCAGGCCGTGCGCAGCACCCATTCGCCGATCGGCAGAATCAGCCCGGTTTCCTCGGCGATCGGGATGAAGCGGTCGGGCGGGATCACGCCGATGCCGGGGCGGCGCCAGCGAATCAGCGCCTCGACGCCGCTGATCTGGCCGGTCTTCAGGTCGACCTTCGGCTGGTAGTACAGCTCCAGTTCGCCGTTCGCGACGGCCTCGTGCAGCGCGTTTTCGAGTTCGGCCTGCTCCTCCACGCGGGCGCCCAGCTCGCGCGTATAGAAACTGTAGCCGTTTCGCCCGCGTTCCTTCGCGCAATACAGCGCGGCGTCGGCCGTCTTCAGCAGCGTCTCCGCGTCGGCGCCGTCGGTCGGACAGACGCTGACGCCGATGCTCGTCGTCACGTGCAGGTCGTGTCCGTCGAGCACGAACGGCGCGCCGAAGGTGCCCAGGACCTTGCGGGCGACCGCGTCCGCATCCGTCGCGGTCGACAGGTTGACCAGCATCACCACGAACTCGTCGCCGCCGAGCCGCGCGACCGTGTCGCCGTCCCGCACGGAAGCCTTGAGCCGGGCCGAGACGGCCCGCAGCAGGCCGTCGCCGACCGAATGGCCGAAAGTGTCGTTGATGTGCTTGAAGCGGTCCAGGTCGAGCACCATCACCGCGACCAGGTGTCCGGTGCGCCGCGCCTGCGACATCGCCTGCTCCATGCGGTCGCTCAGCAGGTTGCGATTCGGCAGGCCGGTCAGCGCATCGTGGTTGGCGAGGTATTCGATGCGCCCCTGCTGCATCTTGCGCTCGGTGATGTCCTGCACGATGCCGCGCAGGATGATCGCGTGATTCAGGTCGCGCCCCGCCTCCGCCTGGTGCAGCACGTGGCGCTCGGTGCCGTCCGGGTGAATCAGCCGATGCTCTAGCGAGAACGGGGCGCCCTCGGTGCGCAGGCTCGTGAACGACTGGATCAAAAGCGGCTGCTCGTCGACCGGAACGGCTTGCAGCAGCCGATCGAAGGTCGGCGGCGTGCGCTCGGGGTCGAGGCCGAGGATGCGGAACAGCTCCGGCGACCAGCTGCCGTCGGTCCGGCCGGCCTGATACTCCCAGTTGCCCAGATGCGCGAGCGCCTGCGCATGCGTCAGGCTGATCTCGGTGGTCGCGAGCTTTTCGAGCGTCGCGGCGGCGCGCAGCAGGTAGCGGATCCGGTAGCCGAGCAGCTTCCAGCGCATCGGCTTGGAGACGAAATCGGTCGCGCCGGCGTCGAAGGCACTGGCGATCGATGCGTCGTCGTCGTTGCCCGTGAGCATGACGATCGGCACGCGGCGGCCTTCCGGCAGCGCGCGCAGCCGGCGGCAGCACGCGAAGCCGTCGCCGCCGGGCATCTCGACGTCGAGCAGCACCACGGCGGGACGATGACGCAGGAACGCGTCGATGCCCTCCTGCGGCCCGGTCGCTTCCTCGACGCGAAAACCCTCCGGTTCGAGGGTCTCCACGACCAGCAGGCGCGTCATCGCATCGTCATCGACGATCAGAATCACCGGCGCATCGGCATTTTCCTCGTTCACGTCCGTTCTCCTGTTTTCGGCCCGCCGCGATCGCCACCGCGATCGTCCGGCGGCCGCTCAACCCTCTACCATGCGTTCCGCCGTCAATGCGGCCTGCGCGTGCCCGAATTCGGCGTCCGTGCCGGCGACGAGGCCGGCTGCCGCGGCGACGTCGGCGGCGCGCGCCAGCTGCTCGATCGCCTTGCAGCGGGCCGACAGCACGTGCGCGCCGACGTTCGCACTGCTCGATTTCAGCGTATGGGCGGCCAGCCTCAGCGCATCGGCATCGCCCGCTTCGACGGCCGCGCGCATGTCGCGGATCAGCCGCGGCGCATCCAGCGTGAACTGATCGATGATGCGGGTCAGGATATCGGGGCGGCCCGGCCGCTGGAGCGCGCGCAATGCGTCGAGCGCCTTGCGGTCGATCACGTTCGCGTCGACGTCCGGATCGGGGATGGCTGCCGCGCCCGCTTCGACGCCCGCTTCGGTAGCCGCTTCGACGCCCGCCCGGGTTCCCGCGTCGCCGCTCGTGATGGCCGGCCCGGACGCCGTGCCGCGGGCATGGCGCGCGAGCATCTGCAGCAGCGCATCGCGACGGAACGGTTTTCCCAGGTAGTCGTCCATGCCGGCGGCCAGGCAGCGCTCCCGGTCGCCGCTGAGCGCATTGGCCGTCAACGCGATGACCGGCAGACGCGGCGCACCGGTTTCCGCTTCGTGCCGACGCAGCCGCCGCGTCGCCTCGAAGCCGTCCAGCAGCGGCATCTGGCAATCCATCAGGACCACGTCGAACGCGTCTTCCGCCAGCATCTTCAGCGCCTGCCGGCCGTCTTCGGCCACGGCCACCCGATAGCCGGTGTCCTCCAGCATCGCCAGCGCGATCTGCTGGTTGACCACGTTGTCCTCGACCAGCAGCACGCGCGCCGATTCGGCGTCGGGCTGCAGCGCCGCGTCCGGCCCGGCTTCGTCGGACACCGGCGCGGCCAACGGCAGCGGCGGCGGCCTCATATGCATCGCCGATGCGATGGCCGTATAAAGCTCCGCGCCATGGAGCGGCTTCGTCAGCCGGGCGTCGATGTCGAGTTCGCGCGCGACCTGGATGCTGTCCATCATCTCGAACGCGGTCAGCGTGACGATCCTGAGCGCACGCAGCGACGGGTCGTGGCGGATGTGCTGCACGAGCGAGATGCCGTCCATGCCCGGCATCCGCACGTCGACGATGGCCAGATCGAACGGCGCCCCGTCGGCGACGGCCGCCCGCAACTGCGACAGCGCATCGTCGCCGCCGATGGCCGTCGCGACGCACAGCTGCCATTCGATCGCATGTTCGACGAGCACGCTGCGATCGGTCTCGCTGTCGTCCACGATCAGCACCTTCAATCCCGCCAGCGACGACCTTGCGCCCGCCGCGACGTCGACCACGCCCGACACCGGCTCGAGCCGCACGGTCACGGTGAACACCGAGCCCTTGCCGGGCGTCGATTCGAGCGTGAGCGTGCCGCCCATCATCTCGGCCAGCTGGCGGGAAATCACGAGCCCCAGCCCGGTTCCGCCGTATTTGCGCGCGGTCGAGCTGTCGGCCTGCTGGAACGGCCGGAACAACTGCGCGGCGACGTCCGGCGCGATGCCGATGCCGCTGTCGGCGATCGCGAACACGACGCGGCCGTCGTCCGTATACGACACGGCCAGCTCGACCTGCCCGCGTTCGGTGAACTTGATCGCATTGCCGATCAGGTTCGTCAGGATCTGGCGCAGCCGGACCGGGTCGCCGCGCATCCATTGCGGCACGGTATCCGCCTTGCGGAACACCAGCGCAAGTTCCTTGCGCTGCGCATTGGGCTCCAGCAGCGCGACGACATCGTCGAGCAATTGATGCAGGTTGAAATCGATGCGCTCCAGCGTCAGCTTGCCGGCCTCGATCTTCGAAAAATCGAGTATGTCGTCGATGATGATCAGCAGCGTCTGGCCGGATCGATACACGGTGTCGACGAACTTGCGCTGCTTCGACGTCAGGCGCGTGCGTTGCAGCAGCTCGGTCATGCCCAGCACGCCGTTCATCGGCGTGCGGATCTCGTGACTCATCCTCGCGAGAAATTCCGATTTCGCCGAATTCGCGGTTTCGGCCGCGGCGATCGCAGCCTGCAGGTCGATGTCGCGACGCTCGATTTCGTCGAGCATCGTGTTGAAGCCGGCGATCAGGGTCGCGACTTCGTCGCGGCCCTTGTGGGACATGCGCAGGGACAGGTCGCTGCCGCTGCGGATGCGGGCCATGGTGCGCGTCAGATTCCCCAGCGGACGGGAGATCGACGTGCCGAGGCGATGACTGATCACGAGGCTGCCGATCGCGAGCAAATACGACACGGCGACGATCATCGCGATGGCGCTCGTCACCGCGCGATTGACCTGCGACACGATGCTGCGCTGCTGCAGATCGACGCGCACGGCCTCCTGTTCCGTATAGGCCGCGAGGCGATTCGCGGTCGTCTCCACGTCCGCGATGATGCGCTGCATGTTCGCGTCGTTGGACAATATGTTCGACTGCACTGCGAGGATGCGGCGTGCGGATCCGGCCAGTTCCGCGGCCAGCGGAACCACATCCTGCGCGCGGCTCGACTCGCGCTGCCCGCTCGCGACGAGCGCATCGCGCAGCGCACTCGCGGCGGCGGCGAGCTTGCCGATATTCTCCCGTGCATCGGCGTCGGCACGCTTCAGATGCTCCGTGCTTTTGCTTTGCGCGACCATGCGAAGGTCGGCCGCCAGTTCCTTGATGCCGCCGTTGACGACGGTCGACAGATACCTGATCCGGGCCGCTTGCCGCTGGAACGCGATCGTTTCGTCGAGACGCTTTCGCGCCTTGACGATCCGCAGCGCGAACGGGTCGGCGATTTCCGCCAGCTTCGTATCCAGTGCATCGAGGGACTGCAGGATCTTGTCCTCCCTCGCGTGGTAGCGCGTCGCGACGGACGGCTCCACGAACATCCTGCCGCGCAGCGCGACAAGGCTGTCGTTGCCGTCGAGGATGTCGGCCGCCACGCGCCCGAGCGCATTCGCGACGTCCTGCGTCGTGGCGGCCTCGAGGTTCGGCGCCGCGATCGCCAGCGCATTGCGCGCACCGCCGATGGCCGCCTGCATGCGCTCCCGCAGCGGAGCGAGCCGGTATCGGCTTGGCGCGGCGTCGACATGATCGGCAACGCTGACGATGTCCTTGACGTTCATGCGAACCTGGTCGAGCGCGTGAATCGTCCGGTTGTAGGCGGTGTTGGCCGCCAGCGCGTCGCTCACCGCCGCGCTGGCCTGATTGTCCAGCCGTTCGGTTTCGGCGCGGATCGTGCCCAGAAATGCGTCGCCCCGTGCCTGGACGCGCTCGATCAGACGGGTTTCGGCGCCCAACCGCGCATCGTCCCGCAGACGCTGGCCGACGCCTTCGCTCATCGAGCGCAGCATCGTGCGCAGGTCGGTGGACGGCGCGTCGACGCCGTGCCCGTCGATCGCGCGCACGGCGGCCGTGATGGCCGCAATCCGCTGCAATTGCGTTTCGATCTCCGCCGTCGAGCGCTCCTGCTCGGACGCGTCCTGCGCCTGTTCGAGCCGGCCGAAATCCACCGCGAGCTCCGCATACGCGCGCTGGAGTTCGTTGCTGCGCACCTGCAGCGGCAGCGATTCCGTCGTCAGCGTGCTCACGCCGGACGCAATGCCATGCACCGCGATCAGGCTGGTCGCGGAAATCGCCAGCGCACCCAGCAGCATCAGGCTGGTGCCGGTGACAAGCTTGGCCTTGATGTCCATGCAGCCTCCGGGATCGGGACGGCCCGCGCGCGGCCATCCGGCTGGTTATCTGGCCGGCGCGTCCACGGGCGTGATGCGGCCGTGCGCGATTTTCGAGAGGAACACCGCATTCAGCGCCTGGTGATTGTCCGTGCCCAGATCGGCGACCAGGCCGCCCAGGTCGAGATGCCGGATCGATTCGAGCGCCTGCTTCAGCGCCGCCCGGGTCGGCGACGGGCCGGCGCGCTCGAGGCCGATCAGCATGATCTTCGCGTCGATGCAGCCCTCGATGTGCACCACGCCCGCGTGTTCTCCCGGAAAGCGCCGCTCGATCAGCCGTGCGCAGTCGCGGATCACGTCCCGGTCGCTCTGGGGAAGCGGCACGACCTGCGAGATCAGCATGCCGTCCCCTTCGTCGCCGATCAGGCGCAGCAGGTCGTCGGTGCCGACGAACGATACCGACGCGAGCCGGGCCTTCAGGCCTTCGCGACTCGCCGCGCGAATGAACGCGGCAATCGGCGTATAGGGGCCGGCCATGACGACGACATCCGGCTGGCCGTCCAGCAGCGACGCGAGGCCCGTGTCGACCGCCGTGGTTCCGCGGCGGAACGTGCCGGTCGCGACGACGTCCAGGCCATGGCGCTGCAGCGCCAGCCGCGTGCCCGCCAGCACCGCGAGCCCGAAGCCGTCGTCCTGATAGAACACCGCGAACCGTTTCGCGCCGTCGTGCGCGATGAAATGGTCGACCAGCGCGCGGGTCTCGTCTTCATAGCTGGCGCGGATGTTGAAGACCTCCGGCACGACCGGCTTGCGCAGCGCCATCGCGCCGGTGAACGGGCCGACGAGCGGAATGCCGGCCTCCCGGATGATCGGCAGCACCGCAGTGGTCGTCGGCGTGCCGACATAGCCGAACAGCGCGAACACATTGCCCCGTTCGATCATCTCCAGCGTGCCGTCGACGGTCCTGTCGGGTTCGTAGCGATCGTCGCCGACCACGAGGTCGATCTTCCTGCCATGCACGCCGCCGCGCGCGTTCACGTCGTCGAACACCGCTTGCGCGCCCGTCAGCAGCCCGCGCCCGAGGCCAGCCGAATTGCCCGATTGCGCGTTGACCATCCCGAGGCGGATCGTGCCGTCGGTCACGCCGGGCTCCGCCGCGACGCAGGCGCCGGGGCCGGTCATCGCGGCAACGCAGGCCATTAGCGTCAGTGTCCGGCACAACGCCGCGCTTCGCGCATGCCGGCAGACCGCGAGGCCGTGTTCAGGCCCGACGGAAGGCGCCGTCCATCCCGGGCCGCGCGGGCTCGGCGATCGAACGATCGGTGCAAACGGCCGGCGGCCGGCACGGGCAAGCGCGTGCAATACATGCGGAAACCGGGTACCAGAACACATTCCTGCGGCAGACACGCCATTGCCCATGCTGGGTTCCCCTTCCGCCCCCGGTTTCTTGATCCGGCCATGCCCGCCGCATGCCGGATTACCGACGCGGTACGAAGCAATTAGTCATATATATAGATTGCATCAAATACGACTGCAAGCCGGAGGGCGATTAAACGCGGATTATCGACGGCACTGCACTTCACGCGCGGAACGTTGTCGCGCGGAGATTGCATTTTGTTTTGCTTTCAGAATTTCGATTTGATTTTTAATTCGCCATTCTTTTTCTTGAATTCGCTTATTCGAATCGCGATGAATGCGCGTTGCGGCGGCGCGATCCGGTCCCGATTCGAAAACGGAACCGGCCCGCGACCCGCAATGCGGCGGGAAGCTCGCCTGCACGGCGCGGATGTCCTGATCGTCGGATGGTTAAACCGGAGTCCGCGGCGCGCCGGAACAGACTGCGAACGACGCCGCGGCGGCGTCACTTCGGCGCCGACGCGCCGCTGGCCGCATTGCCGGGCCACGCCTTGCCGATCTGGTCGATCAGCGATTTCGCGGTGCCGGTCGCGAGCGCCGCGTCGACGCCCGAGGTCTGCCACGAACCGTCGGCGGCCTTCACGAAGGTCAGGTTCGCGCGCGACGGCGAGTAATCGGCATTGCGCCACGTAACGACGACGTCGCACGAATACGTGCGATCGCCGAGCTTCTTGCAGTCGCCGTCCGGCTTCGCCGACACGACATCGGCCGACACCGGCAGCGGCTGGCCGAACAGCGCGTTCAGGCCGCCGTGGTTTTCCGCTTCGAGCGCGCGGCGCACCGCCGCGTCGACGTCGTTCGATCCGGGACCGTCGTGGAGCAGGTTGCAGGCGGCCAGCAGCGTCGAGGCACAGCCGAGTGTCAGCAGCGTTTGAAACTTCATGGATATCCGTTGTCGGTTGAACGTCGGGTGGCGCGCGGGAACACGTTCGCCGGGCCGGTATGCCGCGTAGTCTGCAACGTCCTCGTATCGTTCGCGGTATCCATTTGTAACCAATTGCACGGACGCGATCGCCCCGCTGCTGCGCCCGTGCCTACCGCCGCTCCTGCTTCACGCGGCTGACGAGCTGCGTCGGGCTCACGAACTGCAGTGCGATCACGACCCACACGAGCGTGATGGCCATATAGATCATCGCCATCGCGTCGATCGACTGCGGCGCGCGCACGCCGGTCGAGAACACCGCGTAATACAGCGCGACGACGAGCGTCTGCGTGCTCGGGCCCGCGGTGAAGAACGTCAGCTCGAACATCCCGATCGTGCGCACCAGCACGAGCAGCCCCGCCGCGAGCATGCCCGGCACGAGCAGCGGCAGCAGCACGTAGCGGAAATAGCGCCACGTATTCGCGCCGAAGATGCGCGCGGCGGCTTCGAGATTCGGATCGATCTGTTCGATGAACGGCGTCATCACGAGGATCACGAACGGCAGCGCCGGCACGAGGTTCGCGAGGATCACGCCCGACAGCGTGCCCGCGAGCCCCGTCTTGTACATCACGGTCGCCATCGGAATCCCGTACGTGACGGGCGGCACCATCAGCGGCAGCAGGAACACCAGCAGCGCGAAGCGCTTGCCGCGAAACTGCACGCGCGCGAGCGCATAGGCGGCCGGCACGCCGAGCGCGATCGACAGCAGCACGACCGCGCCGACGACCTCGACGGTCACCCACAGCACGCTCGCGAGCTGGAAGTCCTCCCACGCCTTCGCATACCAGTGCAGCGTGAAGCCCTGCGGCAGCGGCGTGCCGAACCAGCGTGTCGCGACCGAGTTCACCGCGACGGTCGCGATCAGCAGCATCACGTTCAGCAGGAAGAACGCCATCAGCCCCCAGACGAGCGCCTTCCACGCACGGCCGGCGAGGTTGCTTCTCATCTTTTGCGGTTGCCTCGCATTGACGGGCCGTGCATCGGGCGAGCCCTGCTTCGGCGGCCAGGCCGGCGCGGCACGATTGTCGGTCGCCATCAGCCCTTGCCCCCCGTCACCGGTCCCGTATAGAAGAAGCGGCGCGCGCCGAGCATCGATGCGACCACCAGCAACTGCACGAAGCCCATCACGATCGCGATCGCCGACGCGAGCGAATAGTCGTAACTCTCGAACGCGGCCTCGGCCGCCGCGATCGAGATCACGCGCGTCGGCCCGGCCGGCGCGCCGAGCAGCACGGCCGACGGGAACACCGAGAACGCCTGCACGAACGACAGGCACGCGGCCATCGTGAGCCCCGGCACGAGCAGCGGCAGGTAGATCTGCCGGAACTGCTGCCACGGGTTCGCGCCGAGCGTCGCGGCCGCGCGCGCGAGCGTCGGGTCGATGCCGCTGATGTACGACAGCATCAGCAGGAATGCGAACGGAAAGCCCGACACGATCAGCGACAGCAGCACGCCCCAGTAGTTGTGCGTGAGGCGCACTTCGTCGGTGTACAGGTGCAGCCCCTGCAGCGCCTGCGGGAACCAGCCGTTCGGCCCGAAGTACGTGAGCATCCCGTCGGCGACGAGCACCGTGCCGAGCGTGACGGGAATCACGAGCAGCGTCGTGACGAACTTCTGGTACGGCGAATGGCGGCGCAGCGCGAACGCGACGGGCACCGACACGCCGACGTTGATCAGCGTGGCCGGCACCGCGAGCTTCAGCGTGACGAGCACGGTCGGCCACATCGCGGTATCGGTGAAGAACTGCACGTAGTTCGCGAGCGCACCGCCGCCGTTCGTCGGCTGGAACGACAGCACGAGGCCGTATGCGAACGGATAGATGAACAGCGCGACGATGAACCCGAGCGCGGGCGTGACGAGCCAGGCCTTCGCGTCGCGCGGCGTGCCGGCCGCGAGCGCACTCATGCAGCCTCCCGGCGGGACGGCGCTGCGGTCGGGCTGCTCATGTCGCGTCTCCCGCATAGACGAGCGTGCGCGACGGCGCGACGCGCAGCCGCAACCGTTCGCCTTCCGAGAATTCGCCGGCGACGCGCGCCCAGATCGAACCGAACGGCGCTATCGCGCGAATCAGCGAATCGCGGCCGCCGTATTCGACCGTTTCGACCGTCGCGTCGAACGCGTTGTCGCCGGCGTCGTCCGCGCGCTCGATGTCGTCGGGACGCAGCGCGACCACGACGTCCTTCGCGTCGAAGCCGGCCATCGGCACGCCCGTCAGGCGCACGCCGCCGGCGGCGACGTTCACGCAGTCGCCGGCCATCCCTTCGAGCGTGAACGGCAGCACGTTGCGATAACCCATGAAGCGCGCGACATGCAGGTTGCGCGGGCGCGTGTAGACGTCCTTCGGCGACGCGACCTGCTGCACCACGCCCTCCTTCATCACGACGATGCGGTCGGCCATCGACAGCGCCTCGTCCTGGTCGTGCGTCACGTAGATCGTCGCGCGTTCGAGCTGCGTGTGAATGCGGCGGATCTCGGCGCGCATCTCGATGCGCAGCTTCGTGTCGAGGTTCGACAGCGGCTCGTCCATCAGCACCAGCGGCGGCTCGATGACGATCGCGCGCGCGATCGCGACGCGCTGCTGCTGCCCGCCCGACAGCTGCCCGGGCAGCTTGCCCTCATGGCCGACGAGCTGCACGAGTTCGAGCGCCTGCTGCGCGCGCCGCCGTGTTTCCTGCTTCGCCATGCCGCGCATCTTGAGGCCGAAGCCAACGTTGTCGAGCACCGACATGTGCGGAAACAGCGCGTAGTTCTGGAACACCATGCCGAAGCCGCGGCGCTCGGGCGGCAGCACGTCGATGCGCGTGTCGTCGAGCCAGATGCCGCCGCTCGTGAGCGGCTGCAGCCCCGCGATGCAGTTCAGCGCGGTCGACTTGCCGCAGCCCGACGGGCCGAGCAGCGCGATGAACTCGCCGCGCCGGATCTCGAGGTCGAGCCCGTTCAGCGCGGCGACCTGCGCGCCCTCCGCATTGGTGAAGCTGCGGCACACGCCGTCGAGCCGCAAGCGTTCGAAACTGTGCTTCATTACGCAAACTCCAGGCACGCGGGCGCCGCGGCGCCCGCCGGTTCAAGCGTCACTTCGACTTCTGCGAACCGATCTCGCGATCCCACTTCTGGAACGCGGCGACCATCGCCTGCGCGCTGAGCGGCTGCACGTGCGGACGATCGGCGAGCAGCTTCGCGTATTCGGGGCGGCCGAACTTGCGGATCACCTCCTGGCTGTGCGCGGGCGCCATCTCGAGCGTCACGCCCTTCACCGCCGGGCCCGGATAGAAATAGCCGTCGTCGTAGGTCATCGCCTGCTGCGCCGGTTCGAGCAGGAAGTTCATCAGCTTGAACAGCACGTCGAGCTTTTCCTTCGGCACGCCCTTCGGGATCACCATGTAGTGCGCGTCGTTGACCCACGTCATGTTGTCGAACGCCTGGACCCGGAACTCGGCCGGCACGATGCCGAGCGCGCGCGGGTTGAGGTCCCAGCCGGTAACGGTCACGGTCATGTCGCGGGTGCCCTCGCCGAGCTCCTTCATCACGGCCGACGTGCCGCCCGGGTAGTACGGGACGCAGTCGTTCAACGCCTTCAGGAACGCCCAGGTCTTGTCCCAGCCGTTGATCGGGTCCTGCGGGTTCTTGTCGCCGAGCACGTACGGCAGCCCCATCAGGAACGTGCGGCCGGGGCCCGAATTCGCCGGGCGCGCGTAGATCAGCTTGTTCGGGTGCGCCTTGCACCACGCGAGCAGCTGGTCGGGCGTCTTCGGCGGGTTGCTCACCTTCGCCGGGTTGTATTCGAGCAGCGGGCCGGCCGGCATGTAGGTGACGGCGAGGCCGAAGCCCTGCGCGAGATCCTGCATCCTGCGCGGGCCGGGCGCGTACTTGTCGAGCACGCCGGGGAACGCGGCTGCGTCGTCGGGCAGCAGTTTCTGCCACAGGTTCTGTTCGATGCCGGCGGCCAGCGCGTCGGTGCCCGTCAGCACGAGATCGATGTCGGAGCGTCCGGCCGCCTGCATCGCCTTGATCTTGCCCGGCAACTGCGGCGCCGGCGCATTCGTGAACGTGACGTTCGATACGAGGTTCGGGTTCTTTTCCCTGAAGGCTTCGATGGCCTTCTGCGTGAGCTGCAGGTTGCCCGCGACGTCGACGATATTCAGCGACACGGGCGCGGCAACGGCCGTCGCGGCCCCTGCCGCCGTCAGCGTGAAGCCCAGCGCGACGGCAATCCGGCGGGCACGGCGCGCGATCGTGGTTGTGTTCATGTCTCCTCGCTTCGGTCGGTGGATGGGACCTTTCTTTCGGGAAATCATGACGGCGTTATACGATGTCGGTCAACAAAAAACCATGATGCGCGGGGCGGGACTTTCCCTGACAAAAACCTTCCGCTGGTTGACGATCTGTGTGCCGACCGATTTTTGGGAACGTCGCGGCGTCGATTGTGCGGTGTGTTAGGACGTCGTATATCAGCAAGCGGAGAAATGGAATCGGTTCGGGGCGGCGCGGCCGCCCGACGGTGACGGGGGCGCGCCGGAACCGGATCGGGCCGCTGCGTTGCGGATCGGTACTCAGGTTGTGCCGACGGGTGCCACATCGCCAATCAGCCGTTCCGCGTCACGCCACTCCCCATACCCGGATGCCGGGTTCAGGTGCCCGACCTCGCCGAGATCGACGAGCCGGCTGCCCCACCCGGCCGCCAGCGCCTCGACGCGTTCGAAGCACGCGAGCGGATCGTTGCGGCTCGCGGCGACGATGCTCGGGAACGGCAGCCGTGCGGTCGGCACGGGCGTCCAGCCGTGCGCATCGATCGCTTCCGGGGTTGGATAGCCGTCGGGCATCGGCGTATCGAGATCGGCCGGCGCCGCGAGCAGCGCGCCGTGGATCTCACGCGTGGCCTGCCGTGCCCAGTGCACGACGATCATCACGCCCGCGCTGTGCGCGACGAGAATCACGGGGCCGTCGATCGCGGCCAGCGCCGCGACGCGCGCGGCGCGGCTCAGTTTGTCGGCTTCCAGCGGCGCGACGGAGCGTGCGTTCGGCAGGCGCCGTTCGAGGTGCGTCTGCCAGTGGTCTTCGACGTGATCGCGCAAGCCGGGCACGATCAGGATGGTGGGCGTGGTCGCCAGGGTCATGCAGCCTCCGGGTGGGTTCAGGAAAGGTGTGTCGCGCGCCGTTCGCGTTCGACGCGCACGAGATCGGCCGCGTAGCTCGCGCGTCCGATCGCGAACAGCACGGCGGCCGCGAGCGGCACGACGGGAATCCATTGCAGTGCAACGACCAGCCCGGCGCGATCGGCGACCCAGCCCGTCAGCAGCGGGCCCGGCGCCATGCCGAGCAGGTTGTTGGCGAGCGTGAGCGTCGCGAATGCCGATGCATGGATCGCGGCCGGCGTCAGGTTCGCGACCATCGCGCCCGATGCGCCGGACGCGCCCGCGCCGACCAGCATGCCCGCGCAAATCAGCGCGAGCTGCAGCGGCCCGGGCGGCAGCCGGAACGCGACCGCGAGGCAGGCGCCCGTCAGCACGCAGTACGCGATCGCGGTCAGCCATTTGCACGAACCGTCGGTGCGGCCGACGCGGTCGGTGACGATGCCGCAGCCGACCATCCCGACGCCCGCGAGCAGCACGAAGCCGGCCGCGAGCACGGCGGCACGGTCGGGCGCCATCGCGTAGTAGCGGTTCAGGTAGCTCGGCAGCCACGCGAACAGCGCGCCCGGCACGAACAGGTGCAGCCCGCTGCCGAGATACGCGCAGATCACCGAACGCGACGCGAACAGCCCTGACATCAGCGCACGCACGCTGCCGCGCAGGTCGCGCGGCGCGTCGGCATTGCGCCGGCACGGCTCGACGCGGCACGCGGCGAGGCGCCGTTCGGTCACCACGCAGCGATACGCGACAAGCAGCACGATGCCGAGCGCGGCCATCACGCCGAACGACCAGCGCCAGCCGAGATGCGCGCCGACCAGCCCGCCGAGCGCCATCCCGAACACGGAGCCGAACGCGCCGCCGGCCATGAACGCGCCGGTCAGCGTCGCGCGCAGGCGGGCCGGAAAGATGCTGAGGATCAGCGCGACGCCGACGCTGCCGTACGCGGCTTCGCCGAGCCCGACGAGGCCGCGCGCCGCGAGCATCTCGGCGTAGTTGGTCGACAGCGCGCAGCCGAGCGTCGCGACGCTCCACAACGCGGCCATCAGCACGATGCTGCGCACGCGCCCGAAGCGGTCGGCAAGCACCGACAGCGGAAACGTCAGCAGGCCGACCAGCAACGCGACGACGCCGGATAGCGAACCGAGCTGCGTGTCCGACAGATTCCACGCGTGCTTGAGCAGCGGAAACACTGCGTTGAGCACCTGCCGCGACATGTAATCCGACAGCAGCAGGCCGACGGTCAGCCCGAACACGAGCCACGCGTACGCAGGCGCGCGCCGCTCGGTGGCCGTCAGGTCCTGCAGCGACGGCTCGACATGATGAATCAACATGCGTGTCTCCTCCGGCACCGGTGCGGCAACGCGCCAGCGCGGCTTGCGCGGCCCCGCCCCGTTCGTCGGAGCTTGCCTCGCGCGCTGCGCGAGGGTGGGTGCCGCACCACATCGATCGGCGGGCGGCGCTCGCGGGCCGCCCGGATGCGCGGCGCGTCAGGCCGCGCGCAGCGGCACGCTCACCTGGCCCGGCCGGCGGTTCGGCGCCATCCCGAGCTGCGCGAGCGTTTCGTCGATACCGTCGTACTGCACGCCGATCCGGTAGATCGCCTTCGCTTCCTTGCCGGTCGCGATGTCGCGGCCGAGTTCGCGCGCGATTCGCGCGCACTGCTCGACCTGCTGCACCGACATCATCCGGTTGCCCTTCTGGTCGATGATCGTGTCCTCGATCCCGCAGCGCGGATGCAGGCCCAGCGCCATTGCGATCGTGTTGATCGGCAACACGTTCTTCATCAGCGATTCGAGCGTGATGCATGCACCGTCCGGGCAGCGCCGCACGAATTCCATGAAGTTGTACGGATTCGGGCCGTCGAAGCCGCCGCCGATGCCGACCCACGTGACGTTCAGCGGGCCGCGATAGACGCCGCGGCGGATGATCCGTTCGAGCGTTTCGAGCGCGTGCATGCCGGTGAGCTGGAAATGCGGCTGGATGCCGGCCGCCTGCAGGCGGCGCAGGTGTTCGTCGACCCAGCCGGGGCCGGCCGGCACGGTCATCTCGCGGTACGCGTCCCACAACGCGGTTTCGTTCAGCGACGTGCCGGCGATGTCGTTGCGGTTCATCAACTCGGTGATGTTCATCTGCACGGTGTTGATCGCGACCGTCACCTGGTCGGGCTTCGGGCTCAGCTCGGCGAGCATGTGCCGCGTGTCGTCGGACAGCCATTTCGCTTCCGCGCCGTCGCCTTCCGGCGCGAACGAGATCGAGCCGCCCACCTGCAGGATCATGTCGGGCACCGCGTCGCGCAGCCGGCCGAGCAGCTCGTTGAACTTCGACAGCCGCTTGCTGCCCTTGCCGTCGAGCTCGCGCACGTGCAGGTGCAGCACCGTCGCGCCCGCGTTGTAGCAGTCGACGGCCTTCTGCACGTGCTCGTCCATCGTCACCGGAATGTCTTCCGGAAAATCGGCGGGCATCCATTCGGGGCCGTACGGCGCGACCGTGATGACTACCTTGTCCTGGTTTTCCGGGTGCAGCGAATCGTCGAGAAATTGCATGTCGTCCTCCAGTGGAAATCGTTGTATTCGGGCGTACGGGCGTGCGTATCCCGCCGCGCCGGGCGGCGGGCCCGGCGCGTTGTGTGGGGTTGCGAATCGGTTAGGGGGCGGGCGCGCTCAGAACGGCACGTCGCCGACGATGCCCGCGCGCTCCATCTTGCGCACGCACGGCGGGTAGTCCATCACCGCGTAATGCTGGGTGCTGCGGTTGTCCCAGATCGCGACGCTGTTTTTCTTCCAGCGCCAGCGCACCTGGTATTCGGGGATGTAGGCCTGGCAGATCAGGTATTGCAGCAACTGGCCGGCGCCGGGGTTCGCGTCCTGCCCGAAGCGCACGCGCTGCGGTGTGTGGAAGTTCGTGAAATGCGTCGTGAATGCATTCACGTACAGCACCTTCTCGCCGGTTTCGGGATGCGTGCGCACGACCGGATGCTCGGCGTCCGGATACTGCGCCTTCAGCGCGAGGCGCTTGTCGATCGGCATCGCCGCGCCGAAGCTCGCCTCGATGCTGTGGCGCGCGCGCAGCCCGTCGATCTGCTGCTTCACGTGTTCCGGCAGGCGCTCGTACGCGAGCACCATGTTCGCCCACATCGTGTCGCCGCCGACCGGCGGACCTTCGATGCAGCGCAGCACGCAGCCGAACGGCGGCGCCACGCGCCAGCTCGCATCGCTGTGCCACGCATTCTCGTAGCGGTCGTTCGGCTGGTCGGGCGACTTGTAGATCCGCACGAGCCCCGGGTGCTCGGGATCGCTGCCGGCGACCGGATGATCCTCGAGTTCGCCGAAGCGCCGCGCGAACGCGACGTGCTCGGCGCGCGTGATGTCCTGGTCGCGCAGGAACAGCACGCGATGCCGGAGCAGCTGCGCGCGGATCTCGGCGAACAGGCCGTCGTCGTGCACGGCGTCGGCGAGGCTCACATCCAGCAGTTCCGCGCCGATCGCGCAGGTCAGGGGTTCGACTCGCATGCGCGTCTCCTCAGACGATGAACACGGACGAACCGGTCGTCCTGCGCGATTCGAGATCGCGGTGCGCCTGCGCGGCGTCCTGCAGCGCATAGCGCTGGTTGATCTCGATCCGGATGCGGCCGGCCGCGACATGCGCGAACAGTTCGCCGGCCAGGTCGTTCTTCTCGGCCGGGTCGGCGATGTAGTCGGCCAGTGCCGGGCGCGTCAGGTACAGCGAGCCCTTCATCGCGAGGCGCTGCGGATCGAACGGCGGGATCGGTCCCGACGCGGTGCCGACGCACACCATCAGCCCGCGCCGCTTCAGCGAATCGAGCGAGCCTTCGAAAGTGTCCTTGCCGACGCTGTCGAACACGACGTCGACACCGGCGCCGTCCGTCAGTTCGCGCACGCGTTGTGCGACATCGTCGCGGCTGTAGTCGATCGTATGGTCGCAGCCGTGCGCACGGGCAATGTCGGCCTTGCGTGCGCTGGACACGGTGCCGATCACCTTGAGCCCGAGCAGCTTCGCCCATTGCGACACGATCAGCCCGACGCCGCCGGCGGCCGCGTGCAGCAGCAGCGTGTCGCCCGGCGCGAACGCGTGGATGCGGCGCAGCAGGTAGGCGGACGTCAGACCGCGCATCGTCATCGCCGCGGCGGTGTCGCACGCGATGCCGTCCGGCAGCCGGATCAGCGGCGCGGCCGGGATCAGCCGTTCGGTGCTGTACGCGCCGAGCGTGTTGACGAAGCCCGTGTAGGTCACGCGATCGCCGGCGGCCACGTTCGTCACGCCGGCGCCGACGGCCTCGACCACGCCGGCCGCCTCGACGCCGATGCCGGACGGCAGCGGCACCGGATACAGGCCGCTGCGGAAATAGGTATCGGCGAAGTTCAGGCCGACCGCCTCGTGCCGCAGGCGCACCTGGCCGGGGCCCGGGTCGCCGACGCCGACTTCTTCCCAGCGCAGCACGTCGGGGCCGCCGGTTTCGTGGAATCGCACTGCATGTGCCATCTTGTTCTCCGTATGGTGTCAGTCGGATGCGCGTCGCGCATCGTCGGGTTCGTTCGCGCCCGGCGGCGTCGCGGCTGCGCCGCCCGCCTGCGGCTCGTCCAGTTCGGCCCAGTCGGCGTCGCCCAGGTAGCGCCGCGCGGCCGGGAAAATCACGCCTTCCATCCGCCCCATCTGCTCGAACGCGCCGTGCGCATAACGCGCGAGCGCCATGTCGAACGCGGCCGACGGCAGTCCGCCTTCGGCGATCCGCGCCAGTGCGTCGAGCGCTTGAGCGTCGCGCTGCCGCTGGCGGTCGAGTTCGTCCAGTTCGGCCGCGACACACTCCGCACGGGCGCGCAATGCCGCGAATAGCCGCGCTTCGGCACGGCTGCCGAAGCGCGCGTGCTGCAGCGCGGCGAGCGACGCCAGCACACCTTGCGCACCGACTGCTTGCCGCTGCGGCCCGTTCGCGGCTTCGCCGCACGCCATCAGCGCTTGCAGCAGCACGCCGACCGCGCGATGCGCATCGAGGCAGCGCGCCATCACGCGCGCCTCGGCCGGCGAACGCTGCGACGTGCATACGAGCACCGGCACGCCGCTCGTCGCGAGCAGGTGCTGGCGACGAGCGCAGGTTGCCGTATCGGCATCGTTCGGCAGCGCCGCGACGCAGATCAGGTCGCAGCCGAGCTCGCCGGCAAGCGCGCCGGGCGATGCGTCGCCGGCCGCCGGGTGGCCGGCCCCCGCGATCGCATGAGACAAGCCCTGCGCCCGTGCGGCGGCTTCCACTTTCGCACCGTGTTCCGGCAGCCGCGCTCCGGATAAACGCGAGTCCGGCGCGGTGCCGGGCAGCACGAACGTGACCCGCGCGCCGACCGCGCGCGCCAGTTCGAGCGCATGGCCGATCGCGTCGATGCCGCCGGGCGCGCCGTCGACCATCACGAGCAGATGGCGGTACATCGCGCCGCTCCGCTTATCCGGCGGTCGGCGCGCTGCGCCGCGCGCCGGTCGAATCGATCTTCATGGGTGCCCTCCTCGTGGCGTTCGTCATTCGTCATGCATCGGAACCCATGCTATCGGCACGGCGCCGGTGCGGCCCCACTCGTCGCGGGGGGGATTGACGCGCGAACGCGGTTCGACCGATCCTTGCCCCACGCCCACCCCGGACGCTGGCCCGCACGGCACCGCCGGATTCCGACTGCTGCCCCGATGGCCCACCCACCCGATCGCGCCGACGCGCCCCCCACCGAACTGGTCCTGAAGACGACCGCGCCGCGCGTGCCGGCGCAGTTGCTCGCCCGTGCGCGGCTGAGCCTCGCCGCGCCGGCTTTCGACAGCCGTCCGGTCACGCTCGTGCAGGCGCCGGCCGGCTACGGCAAGACGTCGCTGCTCGCGCAATGGCGCCGCGAATACCTCGCGCTCGGCCGCGCGGTCGTGTGGCTGTCGGCCGACGAGCGCGACGACGCGCCGCGGCTGCTGCAAGGGCTCGTGCAGGCGGTGCGCACCGGCTGCGCGCGGCCCGGCTTCGGACGCCTGATCCCTGGAGGCGCGGCCCGCGCGCTGGACGGCCTGACCGCGTGGCTGGCCGAGGTCGCGCAACTGTCGATCGACGCGCTGCTGATCGTCGACGACGCGGAGCGGCTGCCGGCCGCCGGCCTCGACGCGCTGACCTACGTGCTGCACAACGCGCCGCAAAACCTGCATGTGGTCGTCGCGGCGCGGCGCGGGCTCGATCATGCGGCCGGCGACCTGCTCGCCGGCGGGCAATGCACGCTCGCGGGCCCCGACTGGCTGCGCTTCACGCTCGACGAGACGATCGCGCTGGTCGGTGCGCGCTTCGCGCAGCGCGTCGACGCCGATGCGTGCGCGCGGCTGTTCGAACGCGTCGACGGCTGGCCGCTCGGGCTGCAGCTCGCGATGGCCGCGATGGCGCGCTCGGCCGATCCGCGCCAGGCGGTCGACGCGCTCGCCGCGCGCGTGGACGGCACGCGCGACCGGCTCGTCGAGCTGCTGCTCGCGAACCTGTCGGCCGACGACACCGCGTTCCTGACGCGCACGAGCGTCGCCGATCGGCTGCATCCGTCGCTGTGCGCCGCGCTGCTCGACGATGCGGGCGCGCCCGACCGGCTCGCGCGGCTCGCGCGCGACACGCCGCTGTTCATTGCATCGGACGATTCGGACTGGTGCCGGCTGCATCCGCTCGTGCGCGACACGCTGCGCGACCGCCTGGCCGCGGGCCCTGACGCCGAGCGCAGCGTGCTGCATGCGCGCGCGGCTGCCTGGCTCGACGCGCACGGGATGACCGAGGAAGCCGCGCGCCACGCGTATGCGGCCGGCCAGGTCGAGGCCGCGTACGCGCTCGCGCAGCGCTGCCTCGAGGATGCGATCAAGCAGGGCCGCATCAACGACGTGCTCGACTGGCTCGCGCTGCTGCCCGACGCGGAGCTCGACAAGCGCCCGACGCTGCGGATCGCGGTCGCCTGGGCACTGGCGCTCGGCGAGCGCCATGTCGAGGCGCAGCGCCAGATCGCGGGCATCCTGGCCGACCCCGGCACGCCGGCCGCGATGCGCTACGAATGCGCGCTGATTCTCAGCGCGGCCGCGTATTACGCCGACGAAATCGATCGCTTCGTCGAACTGTTCGAACCGTGGGCCGACTTCACGCCGCCGGCGGCGACGTGGCTCGCGCAGATGCACGCGAACCGGCTGTCGGCGCGCGCGATCATCGGCGGCGAACCGGCGCAGGCGCGCCGCTTCCAGCAGGCCGCGCCGCGCAGCGAGACGGCGGCCGGGTTCGGCTACGTCGCGCGCTGGGGCGAGCTGATCACCGGCCTGAGCTACCTGCGCGAAGGCCAGATCCGGCTCGCGGACGACGCGCTGTCGCCGGCGCTGGCGCGCGCGGAAGCCGATCTCGGCCGCCGCCATCCGCTGACCTGCATGCTCGCGGCGATGTGCGCGGCGATCGCGTACGAGGCCGACCGCGTCGACCAGGCCGCCGCGCTGCTCGCGAACCGGCTCGACGTGCTCGAACACGCGGGCACGCCCGACACCGTGCTGCTCGGCTATTGCACCGCCGCGCGCATCGCGCTGCTGCGCGGCGTCGAGCACCGCGCGATCGACCTGCTCGAGGCGCTCGACGCGATGGGCGTCGCGCGCCGGCTGCCGCGCCTGTCGGTCGCGAGTCTCGCCGAGCAGGTGCGGATTCATGCCGCGCGCTATCGCGAGGCGACCTGCCATGCGCTCGTCGAGCGGATCGACGCGATCGCCGCGGCCGAGTTTCCGTCGCACGGGGCGCTGTGGCGGCGTCCCGTCGTGCTGCTGCAGGCGACCGCGCATGCGGGTGCGGCGCTCGCCGCGCGCCGCTGGGACGACGCGTGCGCGGCGCTCGACGAAGCGGCCGTGCTGGCCCGCGAAATGAGCATGGGGCGCGAGCGCATCGAGATCATGGCGCTCAGCGCGTTCGCACTCGAACAGTCGGGGCACGGCGGCCGCGCGCTGCTCGACGAGGCGATGAACCTCGCGGACATGTTCGGGCTCACGCGCACGCTCGCCGACGCGCATCCGGCCGTTGCCGACTGGGCGCGCCGCGTCGGCGACGAGGCGGCCGCCGGCGACGGCACCGCGCGGCACGCGCTGCCGCAGCCGCGCATCGTGCCGCCCGCGCCGCGCGGCACGGCCAGCCCGCGCGCGGTGCCGAGCGTCGTGCTGACACCCAAGGAGCGCGCGATTCTCGAACTGCTCGCGCGCAACCTGTCGAACAAGGAAATCGCGGTCGCGCTCGCCGTCGGCGAGGAAACCGTGAAGTGGCACCTGAAGAACCTGTTCGGCAAGCTCGACGCCAGCTCGCGCAAGCATGCAGTGCGCCGCGCGCTGGTGCTCGGGCTGCTCGAAAACGCGCCTTGACGTCGGCGTGAAACCACCTGCTCCACCCGCATTGCGGCGCCGTTCGTCGTTGCAATTGCTGCGGCCATTGCGCCTCCCCTCTCCTTGCACGCGCCCAAAGGAAGTCCCCTTGGGCGACGGGCTGAAACGCAGGTTCGCAAGCCCGTTATTGGCGTGAGCAGACCCTAACCCCGTTCGATTCTCCGCAACCCTGCCCCCCGCGCATGGGGGGGAGCGGCCGCCCGCCGTTGCGTAGTCTTTCCGCACGGCTCGCGCCGGCGTCGCATCCCGCGCCTTCCCGCCTGCCCCGATGCTTCCCCGCTTCACCCGGCCGGGCTCGATCCCGTCCGGTCCAATACGACCCTGGAGACTTCATGAAGACGAAACTGGCCGCGCTCGCGGCGCTTGCCGGCTGTTCGGCGCTCGCGCACGCGCAATCCTCCGTCACGCTGTACGGCGTGGTCGACACGGGCCTGCTGTACCAGAGCACGTCGGCCGCGTCGTTCAGCCCGACCGCGCCGAATACCGGCAAGGTGTTCCGCATGAAGGACGGCGGCATCTATTCGAGCTTCTGGGGCATCAAGGGAAGCGAGGACATCGGCGGCGGCTACAAGATCAACTTCAAGCTGCAGGGTTCGTTCGACAGCGGCACCGGCAAGCTGCAACTGAGCGACACGCCAGGTGCCGTCGCGATCTTCAACCAGGTCGCGTCGCTCGGCGTGTCGGGCCCGTTCGGCACGTTCACGGCCGGCCGCCAGATCGTGCCGATGATCTACGCGATGGCCGACACCGACGTGCGCAATGCGCAGTTCTTCGGCAGCGTGCTGACCGCGTGGCTCGGCCTGAACACCGCGGCCGGCTGGCCGGGGACCAGCACCAACGGCGCGATCGGCGCGCTGTACGACAGCAATGCGCTCGTCTACCAGTCGCCGACCTTCGCGGGCGCGTCGATCGCGCTCGAATACGCGCCGGGCGGCGTCGCCGGGCAGTTCCAGGGCGGCACGCGCGAATCGGTCGTGCTCAGGTATGCGAACTACGGGCTGAACGCATCGGCCGTCTACTACAACGGCCACGACACGAACCCGACGCCGGGCGTCGCGCCGACCGGCGTCGACAACAACCGCTTCATCTACGTCGGCGCGAAATACACGATCCGCGATTTCTCGGTGTCGGCGTCGTACGGCAACGGCAGGAATCCCGCGCATGCCGACCGCGTGAGCCTCGACATGCTGTCGGCAGGCGTCGGCTACCGCGTCACGCCCACGCTGCAGGTCACCTCCGCCGTGTACTACCTGAAGGACCGCAATCGTTCCGAGAACCGGTCGACGGCGGTCGTGCTCGCGGCCGACTACAGCCTGTCGAAGCGGTCGATGGTCTATGCACAGGTCGGCCGCGTGAACAACCGCGGCACGATGGGCCAGATGCTCGTGTACGGGCAGCCGGTCGCGCCGGGCGTCGGCACGACGGCCGCGATGATCGGGCTGCGGCACAACTTCTGACGACGCGACGACCTGACGCGGAACGGACGTGGCGGCGCCCGAGGGCGAATCCCGGCCGCCGCCTGCATCGATTCCGGGGATCGGCTACAGTTGGCGTTTTTCGGCGCGCTCCGGCGCCGTCGCCGCGCCGCGGACCGTGCGCGAGCGCGGCGGCACGGCGGAGCGCGGATCACCCACCTCGTCGACGAGCGAACCTCCATGCCCGACCTGTCCGCCTTCCCGATCACGCAAAAGTGGCCGGCCCAGCATCCCGACCGTCTCCAGTTGTACTCGCTGCCGACGCCGAACGGCGTCAAGGTGTCGATCATGCTCGAGGAAACCGGCCTGCCGTACGAGCCGCATCTCGTGAGCTTCGACACGAACGACCAGTTGTCGCCCGCATTCCTGTCGCTGAACCCGAACAACAAGATCCCGGCGATCATCGATCCGAACGGCCCCGACGGCAAGCCGCTGCCGCTGTTCGAATCGGGCGCGATCCTGATCTATCTCGCGGACAAGACAGGCCAGCTGATCCCGAAGGATCTCGCCGGCCGCTACGAGACGATCCAGTGGGTGATGTTCCAGATGGGCGGCATCGGCCCGATGTTCGGCCAGGTCGGCTTCTTCCACAAGTTCGCCGGCCGCGACTACGAGGACAAGCGCCCGCGCGACCGCTACGTCGACGAGTCGAAGCGCCTGCTCGGCGTGCTCGACGCGCATCTCGCGAACCGCAAGTGGATGATGGGCGACACGTACACGATCGCCGACATCGCGATCTTCCCGTGGGTGCGCAACCTCGTCGGCTTCTACGAAGCGGGCGATCTGGTCGGCTTCAGCGAATTCCGGCACGTCGCGCGGGCGCTCGACGCGTTCGTCGCACGTCCGGCCGTCGCGCGCGGGCTCACTATCCCGGCACGCAGCTGACCGGCGGCGCGGGCGCGCCGTGTGCGGCCCGCGATCCGCGCAGCCCGCCGCATTGCGCGGCGGGTATCGCTTCCTTCCGTTCGGCGCATTCGCGCCCGCCGTGCGCCGGCGCTACTTTCCGCCCGGCCCTTCCGGTCGTTCCGGCGCTCCGTCGGCCAGCCCCGCCAGCAGCTTTCCGAGCAATTGCGACAACTGCGCCTGTTCCGCGTCCGACAGCACGGCCAGCAGCGCGCGCTGGTTGTCGATATGCGCGACGACCGCTTCGTCGATCAGCGCGCGGCCGGTTTCCGTCAGCGCGACGAGCGTGCCGCGCCCGTCGGCCGGGTTCGGCCGGCGCTCGACCCAGCCGGCCTTCTGCAGCCGGTCGATGCGCGCGGTCATCCCGCCCGACGACATCATCAGCGCGTCGTACAGCGCCGTCGGCGTCAGTGCGAACGGCGCACCGCCGCGCCGCAGCGTCGCGAGCACGTCGAATTCGCCCGGCTGCATCCCGTAGCGCGCAAACAGCGGATTGAGACGGTCGCGCGCGATCACCAGCGCGGCTTCCTGCAGCCGCCCCATCACGACCATCGACGACGCGTCGAGATCCGGACGCTCGGCGCGCCATTGCGCGAGCGCATGCGCGGCTCGATCCATTAACCCTCCTCGGCTCACCAGTTATCTTGACGTCGAGATAAATCGGCGTTTATCTTGATGTCGAGATACTTTACATGAAAACGCACGGCGCCCGGACGGACGCCGTGCACCGATACCGAGGGCCTGTCGATGAATCGCTTCACTTCCCCCGGATGGCGGCTCGCCGCCATCGTGCTCGTCGGGCTGAACCTGCGGCCGGCGCTCGCCGCGGTCGGCCCGCTGCTCGACATGATCCAGCGCGCGACCGGCATCGGCGACGGCGCGGCCAGCCTGCTGACGACGATCCCGATCGTGCTGATGGGGCTCGGCGCGCTGAGTGCGCGGCGCCTGCAGCGCGTGACGGGCATCGCGGGCGGCGTATGGCTCGGCGTCGCGCTGATCGGGCTGGCCTGCGTGTCGCGCATCGGCGCGCAGCACGCGTGGCTGCTGCTCGCGAGCGCTTGCTGCGCGGGCGTCGGGATCGCGATGGTGCAGGCGCTGCTGCCCGGTTTCGTGAAGGCGCATTTCGCGACGCGCGTCGGCGGCGCGATGGGCGTCTATTCGACGTCGATCATGGGCGGTGCGGTGCTCGCGAGCGTCGTCGCGCCGTTCGCCGCGGCGCGCTGGGGCTGGCTCGCCGCGCTCGCGGGCTGGGCGCTGCCGGCCGCGGTGGCTGCACTCGCGTGGCCGCTGGCGAGCCGCGGCGGCGATGCGCTCGCGGCCGGGCCGGCTTCGGCGTCGGCTGCGCAGCCGTCGCGCTCGCCGCGCGCATGGCGGCTCGCGCTGTTCTTCGGGATCGCGACGGGCGCGTACACGCTGGTGCTCGCGTGGCTGCCGCCGTACTACATGCGGCTCGGCTGGTCGCCGACGGCGGCCGGCAGCCTGCTCGGCGGCGTGACGCTCGCGGAAGTCGTCGCGGGGCTGACGATTTCCGCGACGATCGACCGCCTGCCCGATCGCCGGCCCGCGCTGCATGCGGCGATCGCGTCGCTGTTCGTCGGCTTGCTGGCGATGCTGGCCGCGCCCGAAGCGCTCGCGCTGCCGGCCGCGCTGCTGCTCGGCGCAGGGATCGGCGCGCTGTTCCCGCTGTCGCTGATCGTCACGGTCGACCATGCGGCAACGCCGGCCGACGCCGCAGCGCTGACGGGGTTCGTGCAGGGTGTCGGCTACCTGATCGCCGGGTTGTTCCCGTTCGCGGCCGGCGTCGTGCGCGAGCATCTCGCGGACCTAACGCCCGCGTGGGTGGCGATGGCGTGCCTGTGCGTCGTGCTGTTCGCGCTGGCGGCGGGTTTTGCGCCGCGGCTCGCGCGGCGTGTTGCGAGTGCATAGGCGGTTGGCTGCGCGTCAGTTCATCGTGTCGCGCTCCGCGAGAAACCGCCGACAAGCGCGTTCGGACCGGCACCGCGCCGCACTCCGGCCGGCGCAAGCGTGATCAGCCCGCGCTTGCGTACAGCGTCGAATCCGCGAACCCTTCGGCGTCGAGCACGCGCCCGATCAGGATCAGCGCGGTGCGCTCGATCTGCGTGCCCTGCACCTTGCCGACGATGTCGGCCAGCGTGCCGGTCACGCGCTCCTCGTCGGGCCAGCTTGCGCGATAGATCACCGCGACCGGGCAATCCGCGCCGTAATGCGGCAGCACTTCGTCGACGATGCGCGCGAGATGGCGCACGCCGAGATGGATCGCGAGCGTCGCGCGGTGCGCGGCGAGCGCGCCGAGCGCCTCGCCTTCCGGCATCGTCGTCTTGCCCGCGAAGCGCGTGAGGATCACCGTCTGCGCAATGCCGGGCAGCGTCAGCTCGACGCCGAGCGTCGCCGCGCACGCGGCCGTGGCCGTCACGCCCGGCACGATTTCGTACGGAATCCCGAGCGCCTTCAGCCGGCGGATCTGCTCGCCGATCGCGCCGTACAGCGACGGATCGCCCGAATGCACGCGCGCGACGTCCTGCCCTTTCGCATGCGCGGCGGCGAGCAGCGCGACGATCGCGTCGAGGTCGAGCTCGGCCGTATTGACGACCTGCTCCGCGCGATGGCCGTCGAGCACGGCCGGCGGCACCAGCGAGCCCGCATACAGGATCACCGGGCAGGTGCGCACGAGGCGCTGGCCCTTCACCGTGATCAGCTCCGGGTCGCCGGGGCCCGCGCCGATGAAATACACCGTCATCGAAAAATCTCCGTCAATTCGTTGGATGATCGGCCGCGCGGCGTCACGCGCGCGCGGCCGGATCGAGCGCGTCGAGCAGCGCGGCGGCCGAGTCGAACGTGCGGTCGGCGTCGGGCAGCGGCGGCCGGCGCAGCATCACGACCGGCAGCCGGCGTTCGCGCGCGACGTCGAGCTTGGCCTCGGTGGCCGCACCGCCGCTGTTCTTGCTGACGACGACGTCGATCCCCATCAGCGCGAACAGCGCGCGCTCGCCATCGAGCGTGAACGGCCCGCGCGCGGCGACGATCTGCGCGCGCGCGTTGCCGGGATGCGCGTCGAGGCAGCGCACGAGCCAGAACTGGTGCGGCGGAATCGCGTCGAGATGCGCGAGCGGTTCGCGGCCGAGCGTGAAAAGCGGCCGCTTGAACGGCGCGAGCGCGGCCTCGATGCCGGCCCAGTCGTCGACCATCCGCCAGTCGTCGCCGGGTTGCGGCGCCCATGGCGCGCGTCGCAGCGCCCACAGCGGCACGCCCGCGTCGCGCGTCGCGGCAGCGGCGTTCGCGCTGATTCGTGCGGCATACGGATGCGTCGCGTCGATCACGAGGCCGATGCCGGCGCTGCGCAGATACGCGGCCAAGCCGGCAGCGCCGCCGAAACCGCCGACGCGCACGTCGCAGCGCAGGTCGTCGGGCACCTTGCCGAGGCCGGCCAGGCTATATACGTGGTGCGGGCCGAGTGCGCGCGCGATTTTCAGCGCATCGCCGGTGCCGCCGAGCAGCAGGATGCGCGCGCTCATCGCGCCTGCCCGACGAAGCGGCCCTGCCGGTCGATCGCGAACATCTCGACGGCGACCGATGGCGGCACGATATCGCGCGCGACGCGCAGCGCCTGCGCGCAGACGAGATCGCCGAGCGGCACACCGGCGGCCAGCGCGAGCTTCAGTGCTTCCTGGCTCGTGTTCGCGGCGCGCATCGCCGCCTGCAGCGCATCGCTCGCGCCGGCCTCGGCCGCCCACTGCGCGAGCAGCGGCAGGTCGATGCTCGAATGGCGGCTGTGCAGGTCGAGGTGGCCGGCCGCGAGCTTGCTGAGCTTGCCGAAGCCGCCGCACATCGACAGCCGCGCGACCGGCGCGCGCCGCAGATGCTTGAGCACCGCGCCCGCGAAATCGCCCATCTCGACCAGCGCCATGTCGGGCAGGTGGTAGTGCGCGCGCATCGCGTCCTCGCTCGTATTGCCCGTGCACGCGGCGATATGCTGGATGCCGTTCGCACGCGCGACGTCGATGCCCTGGTGGATCGACGCGATATAGGCCGAGCACGAGAACGGCCGCACGATGCCGGTCGTGCCGAGAATCGACAACCCGCCGACGATACCGAGACGCGGGTTCATCGTCTTCAGCGCGAGCGCTTCGCCGCCTTCGACGCCGATCGTCACGTCGAAGCCGCCCGCGTAGCCATGCTCGGCTGCCAGCGCTTCGAGGTGCGTCGTCATCATCCGGCGCGGCACCGGGTTGATCGCCGGTTCGCCGACCGCCAGCGTCAGCCCCGCACGCGTGACCGTGCCGACGCCCGGCCCCGCGTGAAAACGCACGCCGGGCGCCGCCGCGAGCGCGACGCGCGCGAAGATCAGCGCGCCGTGCGTGACGTCCGGATCGTCGCCGGCATCCTTGATCGTGCCGGCTTCGGCGCCGTCGGCCGTGATCCGGCAGAACTCGAGCCGCATCATCACGCGCTGCCCCTTCGGCAGCACGATCTCGACCGCATCGTCCGCGTGGCCCGCGAGCAGCAGGCGCGCGGCCGCGAGCGACGTCGCGGTCGCGCAGCTGCCGGTCGTATAACCGAAGCGCAGCGGCGCGTGATGTTCGGGGGTTTCGTCGCGCATCACGCGTCCGTCGGGTTCGTCGGTTCGGCCGTGGCGGCCGCGTCGGGCTTGCGCACCTCGTACAGCGTGACAGGCAACGGCTGCCGCCACGTGTCGAAGCGGCCGAGCGGTTCGGCATGCGCGAGCGACACGCGCGTGAGCGTGCCGCCGTGCGCATCGCGCCACGCGGCGAGCGCCATCTCGCCCTGCAGCGTGACCGCGTTCGCGACCAGCCGGCCGCCGGGCTTCAGCGACGACCAGCACGCGTCGAGTACGCCAGGCGCCGTCGCACCGCCGCCGATGAAAATCGCGTCCGGCGCGGCGAGTCCGGCGAGCGCATCGGGCGCGCGCCCCGCGACGAGCTGCAGGCCCGGCACGCCGAGCGCGTCACGGTTGTGCTCGATGTAGCGCTGCCGCTCCGCATGCGCTTCGATCGCGATCGCCTGGCATGACGGATGCGCGCGCATCCATTCGATGCCGATCGAACCGCTGCCGGCGCCGACGTCCCACAGCAGCTCGCCGGGTGCGGGCGCGAGGCGCCCGAGCGTCATCGCGCGCAGGTCGCGTTTGGTCAGCTGGCCGTCGTGGCGGTATGCATCGTCTGGCAGGCCGGGCGTGAGCGCGCGGCGCGGCGCGTCGGGGCCGGCCTGGCAGTCGAGCGCGACGAGATTGAGCGCGGCCGTTTCGTCGACGTTCCAGTCCTGCGCAAGGCCGTCGACACGCCGCTCGAGCGGGCCGCCCAGATGTTCGAATACGCTGATGCGCGTCGGCCCGAAGCCGCGCGCGGCGAGTTCGGCCGCGACGGCGGCCGGCGTGCGGCCGTCGGCACTCAGCACGAACAGGCGCCGGCCCGGCAGCAGGTGGCGCGCGAGCGTCGCGAGCGGACGCCCGACGAGCGATACCGCGCCGATGTCCTGCAGCGCCCAGCCGAGGCGCGCGGCCGCAAGCGACAGCGACGACGGCGCGGGCAGCACGCGCCATTCGTCGGGGGAAAGCCGGCGCGCGAGCGTCGCGCCGACGCCGAACAGCATCGGGTCGCCGCTCGCGAGCACGCAGACGGGCGACGGGCGGCGCGCAAGCACGCCCGCGACGTCGAACGGCGACGGCCACGTTTCGCGCGCGGCCGGCAGCCGCGCGGGCAGCATGTCGAGATGCCGCTGCGCGCCGACGACGAGCGTCGCGTCGAGCAGCGCGCGCCGCGCGCTGCGTCCGAGCCCCGCGTAACCGTCGTCGCCGATGCCCACTACCGTCAGCCACGCCGTCATGCACCCTTCCCCATCGTTCGATTCCATCGTGTCGCCGCGCGGCCGAAAAAGGGCCGGCGCAGCCGTCCGCATTGCGAAAGACGGCATGGTACCGTGTTCCATCCCGCGTTTCACCTGCCGACCCGCCGGCGCCGGGCCAACCTCCGCTTCGTCCGCCGAGAACGGCTTTCCGGTCGCGAACCGCGGTCGAAATCGGGTATCCTACGGCCGTTCGTTCGCCGGTGCCCTTCGGGGCCGAAGAGGGAACACAGGGCGCGCCGCGCGCCGCTGTGGCTGCCCCCGCAACTGTAGACAGCGAGCCGATCTCCCCCCTCACGCCACTGGTTCGACCGGGAAGGCCGGGAGCCGGCGCCGACCTGTCAGCCAGGAGACCTGCCGGCCAGAAAGTGCGTGCGTGCCAGTCGGCGTCGGGCGGGGTGTACCGATGCGTTGGCGCGCGGCGCGACACTGTTCCGATACCCCGTTGAGTTCCGCCCCCGATTCGATTCCTGCGTCGCCCGTCGTGCGCCCGTCGGCCTGCCCGGGGCTCGTGCGCGTCGTCGCGGCTGCCGACGGCGGGCTGTGCCGGATCAAGCTGCCGGGCGGCCGGCTCGATGCGCGCCAGGCGCGCGCGATCGCCGCCGCCGCGCGCGCATACGGCTCCGGCGCGATCGACGCGACCAATCGCGCAAATCTCCAGCTACGCGGCATTCGCGACGGCGGGGCCGACGCGCTGACGCGCGCGTTGCTCGACGCGGGGCTCGGCCCGCGCGCCGTTGCCACCGCAGACTCGACCGCCGATGCGGCCGCGCTGGCCGCGAGCGACGACGTCCGCAACGTGATGCTCAGCCCGCTCGCCGGGCATGACCCCGCCGCGCTCGTCGACAGCCGCGCGCTCGTCGTTCCGCTGCTCGACATGCTGGCAAGCGAACCGCGCCGCGGCGAGCTGTCGCCGAAATTCTCGATCCAGCTTGACGGCGGCGAATCGATCGCGGCGCTCGATCATCCGCACGACATCTGGCTCGCCGCATGGCGCCGCGACGACGGCGCGGTGCGCATCGCGGCCGGGCTGGCCGGCTGCCCGCCGGTCGCGCACGACGATCCGCCTGCTTCGGTCGATGTGTCGCCCGACCAGAGCGTCGCGCTCGTGCGCGCACTGCTGCTCGCGTTCCTCGATCTCGCGCCGGCCGACGTCACGCGGATGCGTGCGCTGCTCTCGACGTGCGGCGAACGCGCGTTGCTCGAACATGCGCGGCACTACCTGCCCTTCCCGCTCACGGCCGATCCAGCGCTCGCCGGCTGGCAGCGCATGCGATCCGATTCCGCACTGCGTTTCGGTGCGCGTCCGTCGCTCGACGCGGCGCGCTGCAGCGTCGGCGCGCAATTCGCGCTCGGGCGGCTCGACGCGACGCAACTGGAACGGCTCGCCGCATTGGCCGAAACCGACGGCGACGGCACGCTGTCGATGACGCCGTGGCAAGGCATGTTCATCCACGGCGTGTCGCATGCACGCGCACCGGCCACGCTCGATGCGCTCGCAACGCTCGGCTTCGTCTGCGCATCGTCGGACCCGCTTGCGACGCTCGTCGCGTGCACCGGCAGCGCGGGCTGCGCGAAAGCGCACGCCGACACGAAACGCGACGCGCTCGCGCTCGCCGCACGCATCGGCCATCCGGTCGACGTGCACCTGACCGGCTGCGAGCGCCACTGCGCGCTGCCGCATCCCGCGGCGCACACGCTGGTCGCGGTGGCGCCCGCGCACTACGACCTCTACCGGCGCGACGCCGCCGCGGGCCTCGGCGCCCCGCTCGCGCGCCATCTGACGATTGACCAGGCCGCGGCCCGACTGACGGACGCGCGGCATAGCCAGGACACCACCGATGCTTGACTACATTCGCGACGGGCAGGAAATCTACCGCCAGTCGTTCGCGACGATCCGCGCCGAGGCCGACCTGTCGCAGGTTCCTCCCGACCTCGAGAAACTCGCGGTGCGCGTGATTCACGCGTGCGGGATGGTCGACGTCGTCTACGACCTGCGCTTCTCGGCCGGCGCCGGCACCGCGGGCCGTACGGCGCTCGCGGCCGGCGCGCCGATCCTGTGCGACGCGAAGATGGTTGCCGAAGGCATCACGCGCGCACGGCTGCCGGCCGGCAACCCCGTGATCTGTACGCTCGGCGAGCCGGAGGTGCCCGACCTCGCGCGCCATCTCGGCAACACGCGCTCGGCTGCCGCGCTCGAACTGTGGCGCCCGCATCTGGCGGGCAGCATCGTCGTGATCGGCAACGCGCCGACCGCGCTGTTCCACCTGCTCGACATGATCGACGCCGGCGCGCCGCGCCCCGCGCTGATCCTCGGGTTCCCGGTCGGCTTCATCGGCGCGGCCGAATCGAAGGCGATGCTCGACGCCGACAGCCGCGGCGTACCGTACGTCGCGCTGCTCGGCCGGCGCGGCGGCAGCGCAATGGCGGCCGCCGCGGTCAACGCGCTCGCGACGGAGGTCGAATGACGACCGCGCGCGGACGCCTGTTCGGGGTCGGCGTCGGCCCCGGCGACCCCGAACTGATGACGATCAAGGCGCTGCGCGTGCTGCAGGCCGCGCCCGTGGTCGCCTATTTCGTCGCGAAGGGCAAGAAAGGCAATGCGTACGGCATCGTCGAAGCGCACCTGCTCGACACGCAGACGCAACTGCCGCTCGTCTATCCGGTGACGACCGAAGCGCTGCCGCCGCCGCTTTGCTACGAGACGGTGATCGCCGACTTCTACGATACGGCCGCCGAAATCGTCGCGGCGCACCTCGACGCGGGCCGCGACGTCGCGGTGATCTGCGAAGGCGACCCGTTCTTCTACGGCTCGTACATGTACCTGCACGACCGCCTCGCACCGCGCTACGACACCGAGGTCATCCCGGGCGTGTGCGCGATGCTCGGCGGCACGGCCGTGCTCGGCCAGCCGCTCGTCTATCGCAACCAGAGCCTGTCGGTGCTGTCGGGCGTGCTGCCCGAACACGAGCTGCGCGCGCGGCTCGCGCAGGCCGACGCGGCCGTGGTGATGAAGCTCGGCCGCAATTTCGACAAGGTGCGGCGCGTGCTCGACGAACTCGGGCTCGCGAAGCGTGCGCTGTACGTCGAGCGCGCGACGATGGCGAGCCAGCGCATCGTGCCGCTCGACGAAGTCGACCCGATGGCGTCGCCGTACTTCTCGCTGCTCGTCGTGCCGGGGGAAAAATGGCAAGGATGACGACCCCGCCCGCGATCGTGATTCTCGGCGCGGGTGCACTCGACACCGCGCGGCGCATCCAGGCGCGCTACCCGGGCGCCCGCGTGCACGGACTCGCGTCGCGTGTCGATGCCGACGAGCCGTTCGACGAACTCGGCGCGCACCTGCGCGAACTCTATGCGCGCGGCCTGCCGATCGTTGCGCTGTGCGCGGCCGGCATCGTGATTCGCTGCGTCGCGCCCGCGCTGGCCGACAAGGGCGTCGAGCCGCCGGTGCTCGCGGTCGCGGAGGACGGCTCGGCCGTCGTGCCGCTGCTCGGCGGGTTGACGGGCGTCAACGTGATCGCGCGCGAACTGGCCGAATGGCTCGGCGTCGCGCCGGCGATCACGACGAGCGGCGAACTGCGCTTCGGCGCATGCGTGCTCAATCCGCCCGAAGGCTATGCGCTCGCCGATCTCGCGCAGGGCAAGCGCTTCGTGTCCGACCTGCTCGCGGGCGCGTCGACGCGCATCGACGGCGCGGCCCCGTGGCTCGACGACGTCGCGCTGCCGCGCGACGACACGGCCGCGCATGCGATCCGCGTGACGCCCGACGCATGGCGCGGCACGCAAGACGAACTCGTGATCCATCCGCGCAGCGTGGTGGTCGGCGTCGATGCGCAAACCTTGCACGCGAACGAAGCGCTCGCCGCGCGCATCGAAGCCGCGCTCGACGCACAAGGGCTTGCGCGATTGGCGCTCGCGGCCATCGTCGCGCCCGCATCTTCGATCGGCGAAGCCGCGCTGGAGGAAGCAGCGCAAACGCTCGGCGTGCCGCTGCGCTTCGTCGATGTCGATATCGACCATCACGCGCAAGCCGATGCGGCCACGCTGCTCGGCCGCGCATTGCGTGTCGCGCATACGCTGCGCGCAGCGTCGAACGGGCTCGCGTGCGCGGTCGCATCGCATCCGGTCGATCCCGCCACGCTCGGCCGTGCACGCGGCCGCCTGACGGTGCTCGGCCTCGGCCCGGGCAGCGCCGCGTGGCTCACGCCGGCCGCGCGCGCCGCGCTCGCGCAAGCGACCGACATCCTCGGCTACACGACCTACGTGAACATGGCCGGCCCGTTCCGGGCGGACCAGCGCGTGCATGGCACCGACAATCGCGAAGAGATGCAGCGCGCGCGTCATGCGTTCGAACTCGCGGCCGAAGGCCGGCGCGTCGCGGTCGTGTCGTCGGGCGACCCCGGCGTGTTCGCGATGGCCGCGGCCGTGCTCGAAGCGCTCGACGAGTCTCGCGACCCGCAATGGGCCGCGGTCGACCTGTGCGTGGAACCCGGCGTATCGGCGTCGCTCGCGACGGCCGCGCAAGCCGGCGCACCGCTCGGCCACGACTTCTGCGCGATCTCGCTGTCGGACAACCTGAAGCCGTGGGACGTGATCGAGACGCGCCTGCGGCATGCGGCGCAAGCCGATCTCGTGATGGCGTTCTACAACCCGATCTCGCGTGCGCGGCCGTGGCAGCTCGACCGTGCGCTCGATGTCGTGCGCGCGCATCGTGCGGCCGATACGGTGGTCGTGCTCGGGCGCGACATCGGCCGGCCGGGCGCGACGCTCGCGACGACGACGCTCGGCGCGCTGCGCAGCGACCAGGTCGACATGCGCACGATGGTGATCGTCGGCTCGTCGACCACACGGCGTTTCGCGATCGACGGCGGACGCGAATGGGTCTATACGCCGCGCTGGTATCGCTGAACGCGGCTAGCGTGTGAAGCGGGCGCCGCGCACGTCGGCATGCCCGGTGCCGGCTGCGCCCCCGGTTCGCCAGAACCGGTACACGAGCACGCCGACGATGGCCTGCGCCACGACGACGAACGCGACGCAGCCGGCCCATCCCCACCGATGCCAGCCCGGTAACGGCAGGATCGACCCGAGACTGCCGCCGAAGTAATAGCAGGACAGGTAGATGCCGATCGCCGTCGAGCGTGCCGTGGAAGCGGCCTGCGAGATGAATGCGTTGGCCGATGCCTGTTCGACGAACACGGCGGTCGAGCTGAGCGCGAGGCCGGCCAGGATCACCGGCACGCTGTCGGACAGCGTCAACAGCGCCCCGCCGATTGCAAGCGCGGCCGCGGCAAGCCCCGGCGCGCGCGGCCCGCGACGCCGAGCGAGGCGCCCCGCGAGCGGCGTCACCACCACCGCCACCAGAAACACCGCATAGATCGCACCGATCTCGACCGTGCCGAAGCCGAACGGCGCACGGGCAAGCCGCAAGCCGACGAACGTGAACGTCGCGACTTGCGACGCAAGCACGCACGCGCCGATCGCGAACGAAGCGAGCAGCGGGCCGCGCGTGACGACGCGCGATGACGGCCCAGTGTCTGCCTCGTGGCCGGAACGCCGCGCGAGCCTGCCGGCCGCCGGCAGGCTCGCGTAAATCGCGACGCCCGCGACGAAACACAGCGCCGCGACGATATCGAGCGCGTGCCGCCAGCCCCACATCGACGTCAGCAGGTTGGTCGCGAAACGCCCTGCAAAACCGCCGAGCGTCGTGCCGGCGACGAACAGCGCGCCGATCTCGGCCGACGTGCCGTGATCGAAGCGCTCGCCGATATACGCGATCGACAGCGCGAAGATGAACGGCATCAGCAGCCCGGCGGCAAAGCGCGCGCCGAGAAACGACGCGAAACTTGCCGCATGCGCGGACCATACGACCGGCAGTGCGACCGCCACCGCCGCGAGCGAAATCGCGACGCGCCGCTCGATGCGCGCGGCCAGCGTGCCGACGAACGGCGCGATAATGGCGACGGCCGTCGTGGTCGCGCTCACGCCCTGCCCCGCGCGCTCAGCACTGACGCCGAAAGTCGCCGCGAGTTCGTGCAGGATGCCCTGTGTCGAATAGAGATTGAGAAACGCGGCGAAGCCGCAAAGAAAGAACGCGATGCGCGTGATCCGGTCGTTCATCGGGGCTTGCCTTGTCATCGATGACGACAGTCTGACGAACGCGCTGCACGTACGCCAATACCGTTTTCATCGCGATTGATACCGGAACGACAACAATGCTCGACCTGCGCCGCCTCCGCTATTTCGTGGTTGTTGCCGACGAACTGCACTTCGGCCGCGCGGCATTGCGCCTGCGTGTCGCGCAGCCGCCGCTGACGCGCCATATCGCTGCGCTCGAAAGCGAGCTCGGTGTCCGGCTGTTCGAGCGTTCGACGCGCGCGGTGCGGCTGACGCCGGAAGGTGCGTTGTTCCTCGAGCATGCGCGCAATGTCGTCAGCGCGGCCGCCGAGGCCGAGGCGAGCGCTCGCAAGATCGCGCAAGGCATCGCCGGGCGCATCGTGATCGGCTATGCGAGTTCGATTCCGATGTCCGACACGTTCTCGGACGTGATCCGCGCCGCGAGCCGGACGATGCCCGACGTCGAGCTCGCGTTCCGCGAAGCGGCGACCGCCAGCCAGCGCCAGCAGATCGCGGACGGCGCGATGGACATCGGCTTCGGCTGGGTATGGGACGGCGCGCCCGGCGTAGCGGTTGCGTCGCTCGTCGTGTCGCGCGAGCCGCTCGTCGCGGCCGTGCCGGCCGGCAATCCGCTCGCGCGCCGTGCGAGCGTCGACGTGGTGGAACTCGCGGACGAAACTTTCGTGACCTTTCCGCCCGGTTACGGTTCGGCATTCACTGCAGCGCTGGACGACCTGTGCGCGCAGGCCGGATTCGCGCCGCGCATCGGTGCGACCGCTGCGCAGATCACGACGCTCGTGTCGCTGGCGGCCGCCGAACGCGGCATCGCGATCGTGCCGGGTTTCACCGCGACGCTGCAGCGTCCGGGCGTCGTGTACGTGCCGCTCGCCGGCACGCGCTCGGTCGAGCAGATCGTGTCGTGGAGCGAGCCGTTTTCGTCGGCGTGCGTCGAACGCTTCGTCGCGCTCGCGCGCTCGCTTGTGCAACCCGCATCGGCGTGATGCGGGTCAAACGACCCGGATCGCTCCTCCCCCGTGGTTCCGGTGTTCTGGCCGCGCAACACCTTCTTCCACACCGATCACGTTCGCCAAAACGGCTGATCGCCCTCACCGAATTCCGCAGGTATCGCCGGAATGACGCGCGTCCCGAATGCCGGCGCAGTCGCCCGCGAATTCGATGAGGGCTGCTCGATACTTCAGCGCACCACGATGGTGTAAACCGCACGCGCGTCAGCCAGTCCCCCGTCATTCGTGGCCGTGACGGTAAACGTGTAACTCCCGGTCTTCCTGGGCGTGCCAACAATCCCGCCAGTATCCTGATTGAACTGGAGGCCTGGGGGCAATCCCCCGCTGGTCACCGTGAAACGGACGGTCGCAGGCGTATTCGTCGTGATTTTCGCTCCGTATAGCGTGCCTTGAGCGGCGACTGGCAAGACTGCGGGGGCCAGTTGCGGTGTCGGCGCCGATACGGTCTGCGGATTGCCGATCGGGACGCCTGCGGAATTTACCTGCCGCAACGACCAACTTTGGCCGGGGGTAATGGCCTCCAGGGTCCAGTAGGTAGTCTGGTCGCGAAGCGCGGCCCTTTGCTTTTCGGTGAACGCGCCGAGATTCCTGGCTGTTTCCCACTGCTTGATCTTGTCGAGAATTTTCGGCGCCGAGAGCAGGCTTGCCACCGTGCCCTGGAAGCCTATGCCAGCGTTGAGCGCCGCGCCGCGTGCGAGCATGGTTTCGATCCGGGTCAACGAGACGCCTGTGATATCGAACCATCCAAGCATGCCCGGCAGGTAGTTGGCCTGGTAGAAGACGTTGTTGCGGTATAGCTGATCCATATCCGAGTTGGTCCAGTTCGCCCGGGTCAGCACATCCCACGCATTCGAGGTCATCCGGCTTGTCTCGCTGATGTATCCATCGTGCCCGGTCTGGGCAGCGTAGGTGCCGTTTATCAACCGGGCAATTCCAAAGCTGCCCCAGCCGGTATCACTGGCGGATTCCACCCCGTCGAAGGAGTGGTACCGGATGCCGACGTTGTTCCTGATGGCACCCAGTCGGGTGGCGATCTCGTCGATGATGCCGAGGCCGCCGGTGGCCCCGCCATACGAATTCACGATCACCCTCGCAACGGGCGTGCCACGCACGGCTTCGGCGGGGAAGGAGCCCCACTCGCCGCGGGTCAGTCCACTGACTTGCCATTCATTGACCTTCCTTTGGGCATCGATGAACGAGATGAACTCATTGCCGATACGCAGCATCTTCTTGTTGATCCCGTCCCGCACCGGCACGCATCCGTTCAAGTAGAGCATCGTGCTCGTCATGCTCAACTGCCGGGACAAAGCGGCTTGACCGCCCAAGGCCAAACGAGGGTCCGCAGGCGGTGAAACGTAGGGATCGGTGAAGGTGGACTCGCCGGCGCTGATGAAGTCCGACATGGTATGAACGCCGACGCGGACACCGTGCTCCTTTGCAGTTTCCACAAGCTTTTCAGCCCCGTTGTCGCTGCCGCCGAAGGTGGAGTCGAACTGATAATGCCCGGTGGATTTCCAGGGGCCGAGATCGTTCTCTGGCGAGTAGATGTAGTTGATTCCCGCACTGTTGGCGAGGCGGGCAGCCTTGTCGACATTGCCGGTGTCGAGATCGTCCAGCACGAAAGACGACTGGCCGCTGGCCTGCGCCACTTTCTGCCACTGGCCATTCTGGGTCGGATACGGGAGGTTTTCACCCGAAGCAATGAACGACAATAGGGTCGTCACGAGCTCCGGCGCGCTGCCGTATAGCGCAATCTTCGATCCGATTACCGAGCCTGCGCGGTCGAGTGGGCCGAGCGGGATCGGATAGCCATTGGGGTTGAGCCGATCGCGCCGGCGCGTATAGTCAAACGTAAAGGCTCGCAGCACGGCCCCCCATGACGTCTTTGCCGCCACGCTCCACGGTTCCATCGACGCCACGTACAGATTGTACGGATTGGCGATAACGTCGCTTTCCCAGCCGTATTGCGGATATTCCCTGGGCCACGCGCCTTCGGTGCGGTCGTTGAGCGGCTTGAGGCCGATGGCGAATTCGTTGTCTCGTACAACGCCCGCGGCTTCGCCGACGGTCTGGTTGATCGCGACAGGCAACGGTCCCCACAGCAGCGTCTGAACGTCGCAAGCGGGTTCGATCAACACGCGGGTGACTTCAAAGGTGGCGTAGCCGTTCTTCTGCAGGACGCGGACATCGACCTCGAACTCGAGGCCAGTGTCATTCACGAAGGACAGCGTGTTGTCAGCGGAGGACCACCGGACGCGAGCGGGCATCACCAGTATTTCGTTGATCACGAGTCTGACGAGCGGTACGGACTTCCCGGGCGAGATGTAGTCACGGCCGCTGCGGGAATCGATGAGTTCGACGATAGCGCCGGTGGAGTCCAGGCCTAGCGTCAAGTAGCCAGCCGGAATGTGTAGAGTGCTTGTCATTTTTCGACTTTCCTGACGAAAATGGGAGGCACGAGCGGCGCAGATGCACCAGTGCACCCTTCCTTGGCGTGCCGTTAGCCAATGTTCAGAACACCGAATCGATGCTCATGACGTACCTGCAGCGGTGGTCGGCGGATACCCCGGACATTGGACGTAGCTGATCCGGCCGACGGATTCGAGCGCTCCCGCCTGCCGTCGACGGCGGCCGTCTTTCATCGAAAGGCGACCGTGCCGGCTTTCGAAGCGCGATCCTTTACGGCATCGGGATCGCGGGATCTGCGTCGTGAGCCTTGCGTCCAACAACACACCGCGACCGCCTCAACAGCCCTCGCCGACGCAAGCCACCTGCGCGGAGCATGCGGCGCGACAAGCGACGCCGATGGCGGCCAGCCGCAGTGAATGGCTGCGGCTGGCCAGCCGCCGAACTGCCTGGTCAAACTTCCGGCGGTGGAGCCGGCGCAGTTAGAAAAGAGGCAGAGGTCGCATTATTCCGGTTCGATTTTTATTGGCTCGGAACTTCGGCGATATACGAAACGTAGAGGTTTTGCCCCCAATCGCTGCCCGAATAATTGGGGAACACCCTATCTTCGCGGGTGATGTTGACGTTGAATCCGGTCGTCGTGACTTTGGTCACCGTCACCGAGAACGTGTCCGGATAATTGGATGCGTCGTTGGGGTCCTGGAGGGCCGTCACGATAACAATGGGAGCGGTCGAAAACGTGCCCGGAAACTTGATTTGCGCCTTGAAAGGCGGGTTGAGCCAGGGATCCCGGTCACCGCCTTGAACGCTTCCGACTGCCTGCTTTGCTACGATTCTTTCCAGCATTTTGAGCTCCTTATGGATAAGACGACGTTGCATCGTGGATGAGCCGCGCGCGAAAGCACTCCGCTCGAAGACAAAGTTATGCCGCGCGTAAGGCGAAAGCGATTACACGGGATTACACGATTGAAGCGGCTGTCACGGCTCGTCGAACGTGACATTTTTATTTCGAAAGCTGTGGCAAGTTTTTCTTGGTCTACGCCCGGCGCATGACGGAACGGTATCGAATCGGCAAGATCGTTACGTATCGGGAATCAAATAACAAAAAGAACTCCTGACGATTCACTATTCGGCGCGAATCATCCAAGATGGGCACGCCGCCGGCCGCGGCATATCCGATCGTCCGCCCGGCGGCGATACGCGGGCCAGCGTATCCCTCTTCCACTTGGAGAACACAATGAACAACAACGTGTTGCAGCGTTTCATCCCGCGTGCGCTTGCCGCGGGCTGTCTGCTCGCCGCCGCGAGCGTGTCCCAGGGCGCCGGCGTCTATGCGCCGTTTGTCGACGTGACGCTCTATCCGACGCCGCTGGTCGACCAGATCGGCGTCCGGCAAGGCATCCAGCAGTTCACGCTCGCGTTCGTGGTCGCGGGCAGCGGCTGCGCGCCGTCGTGGGGCGGCGTGCAGCCGATCGGCAACGGCGCGAGCGGCGGCCTGCTCACCGCGCTGTCGACGTCGATCGCGAGCTATCGCGCGAAAGGCGGCGAAGTCGCCGTGTCGTTCGGCGGTGCGAACGGCACGCCGCTGATGCAGGCCTGCTCGACGGTTCCCGCGCTGAAGACCGCCTACCAGACGGTGATCGACACATATGGCCTCACGCATATCGACTTCGACATCGAAGGCGCGTCGCAGCAGGACACCGCCGCGGTCGCCCGCAACTTCCAGGCCGTCGCGCAACTGCAGTCCGACTACGCGGCGAAGGGCAAGCCGCTGCACGTCACGCTGACGCTGCCGACGATGCCGACCGGGCTCACGCAGGACGGCTTAAACGTCGTCAACGCGGCGATCGCGAACAAGACGACGTTCGACGCGGTGAACCTGATGACGATGGACTACGGTCCCGCGAACATCGACATGGGCGCGGCCGCGATCAGCGCCGCGCAGGCGCTGTATTCGCAGCTCGACACCGCGTTCAAGTCGGCCGGCCAGCCGAAGACCGGCGCGCAACTGTGGCAGATGGTGGGGGTGACGCCGATGATCGGCGTGAACGACGTGCAGGGCGAGATCTTCACGCTCGCGAATGCGCAAAGCGTGCTGAACGCGGCGGTCAACAACGGCTACGGGTTCTTCGGCAACTGGTCGGTCGGCCGCGACCAGCCGTGCCCGAACAACGGCGCGTATGCGTCGCCGACCTGCTCGGGCGTCGCGCAGCAGCCGTACGCGTTCGCGGCGATCTTCCGCAAGCTCGACGGCAAGTGGGGCGCGGGCGTCACGCAGGACCCGAACTACGGCGGCGGCTCGGACGGCGGCACGCCGCAGCCGGGCGCGCCCTGGGCGGCCGGCCAGGTCTATACGGCCGGCGCGACGGTCACCTACCAGGGCACGACCTATCAGGCGCAATGGTGGACGCAGGGCGACGTGCCCGGCCAGGCGGCCGTGTGGAAGCCGGTCGGCGGCGGCTCGCCCGTGTGGTCGGCCACGACCGCCTACCAGGGCGGCACGTGCGTGATGTACCAGGGCGCGAAGTACTGCGCGAAATGGTGGACCCAGGGCGACAACCCGAGTGCAGGCGGCGTATGGGTGAAGTCGTGATGGCGCAACGCACCGGCGCGTGATGCGCGGCGGGCCGTTTCCGGCGCGGCAGGATCGAATGCCGGAACGGCTCGTCATGAAAAACATCCCAAAGCTTGGCTCGGTGCCCGACTTTTGCGGTGCAGTTCAGGCGCTGGCCCGCTACCGGCCCTCGCGTGCCGCCGCCCTACCCGCGCGCGTGCTCGGCCAGCAGCCGCGCCTTCGCGTCGACCAGCAGCGCCGCATGGGTGTCGCGATGCTGGCGAATCCGCTCGGTCGGCCCGACGACCGACAGCCCGTACCAGTCGCCGTCGAGCGTCAGCGCGACCGCGATCGCCGACAGCTCGGGCGCGCTTTCGCCGAAGTTCTCGGCCCAGCCGAGTTCGCGAAACCGCGCGGTTTGCGCGACGAGCGCCGGCAGGTCCGCGACCGTCGCGTCGGTGAAGCGCTCGAACGGCAACTGCACGCCGAGCGCCTGCTGCGCGTCGCCGGCGAGTTCCGCGAAGATCGCCTTGCCGATCGAATTCGCGTGCAGCGGACGCAGTTCGCCCGGCTGGCGCGTATAGCGGATCGCCTGCTCCGATTCGACGACGTCGAGGTACGTGACCGACAGGCCCTGGATCTTGCCGAGCACGGCCGTCTCGCGGCTCGCGTCGCGCAGCGCGACGAGATGCGGATGCACGATGTCGACGACGGGATCGGTCGCGTCGATCGCGGCGGCGATCGTCTGCAGGCGGCGCGTCGGGTAGTAGCCGCCGCGCTTGCGCACTTCGTACAGGTAGCCGCGGCTCACGAGCGTGCGCGCCATCGCGAGGCAGCTCGACGCCGGCACATTGAGCAGGCGCGCGAGTTCGGTCAGCGGCAGCGGCCGCCGTTCGGCGGCGAACAGCTCGAACAGGTCGAGCGTGCGGGCAACGAGTTTGACGTCCATGACGAGCGCTTGATTCGGAACGGGAAACCGCGCGCCGGGCGGGCCGCCGCGCGTCAGTAAGACTTCGGCAGCCCGAGCACCTTCTCCGCGATGTAGCACAGGATCAGTTGCGGGCTCACGGGCGCGAGCCTCGGAATCATACACTCGCGCAGGTAGCGCTCGACATGGTATTCCTTCGCGTACCCCATCCCGCCGTGCGTCGCGATCGCCGTCTGGCATGCGTGGAACGCAGCTTCCGCGCCGAGGTATTTCGCCGCGTTCGCCTCCGCGCCGCACGACTGCCCCGCATCGTAGCGCGTCGCGGCCTTCATCACCATCAGCCACGCGGCCTCGAGCTGCATCCACGCCAGCGCGAGCGGATGCTGGATCGACTGGTTCTGCCCGATCGGCCGGCCGAACACGACGCGCTCGCATGCATATTGCGTCGCGCGGCGCAGCGCGGCCTGCCCGAGCCCGATCGCCTCCGCGGCGATCAGGATCCGCTCGGGATTCAGCCCGTGCAGCAGATACCGGAAGCCGTCGCCTTCGTTGCCGATCAGGTCGTCGCGCGACACGCGCAGGTTGTCGATGAACAGCATGTTCGAATCGACGGCCTTGCGGCCCATCTTCTCGATCTCGCGCACCTCGACGCGCGAACGGTCGAGATCGGTATAGAACAGGCTCAACCCGTCGGTCGGCTTCGCGACCTGGTCGAGCGGCGTCGTGCGCGCGATGATCAGCATCTTGTTCGCGACCTGCGCAGTCGAGATCCAGATCTTGCGCCCGCTCAGCACGTAGTGATCGCCGTCGCGGCGCGCCTGCGTGGTCAGGTGCGTGGTGTCGAGGCCCGCGTCGGGCTCGGTCACCGCGAAGCACGCCTTGTCGCGCCCGGCGATCAGCGGCGGCAGGAAGCGCGCCTTCTGCGCGTCGTTGCCGAACACCTGCACCGGGTTCAGCCCGAAGATGTTCATGTGGACGGCCGACGCACCGGACAGGCCGGCGCCCGACGCACTGATCGTGCGCATCATCAGCGCGGCCTCGGTCATCCCGAGCCCGGCGCCGCCGTAAGCCGGGTCCATCGCAATGCCGAGCCAGCCGGCCTCGGCGAGCGCCGCGTGGAAAGCGGCCGGAAACCCGCCCTCGCGATCGCGTTCGAGCCAGTAGTCGTCGCCGAAGCGCGCGCAGATTTTTTCGATCGCGCTTTCGATCGCGCGCTGGTCGTCGGTCAGGTCGAACTGCATGGACTGCTCTCCCGGAAAACGTGAACGGCCGCGCCGTTCTCAAGAAAACGCCGGGCAGCCCGAAGGAAGCTCCCTCGGGGGGCCTGGCGCGAAGCGACAGGTCCGGGCGCGCTCATAACGGAAACACGCCCGTCGCGACCGCGGCGAAGACCATCAGCACGGTGGCGGCGAACAGGAACGGAATCGTGAATTTCTGGTGCTCGGCGAGCTCGACGCCGGTCAGCCCGACGATCAGGAACGTCGCGGGCGTGAGCGGGCTCACCGGAAAGCCCGTCGTCATCTGGCCCAGCAGCGCGGCCTGCGCCATCTGGATCGGCGGCACGCCGAGCAGCTTGCCGCTTTCCGCGAGCACCGGCAGCACGCCGAAATAAAACGAATCGGGGTCGAACAGCAGGCTGAGCGGCATCGACAGCAGCCCGAGCACGAACGGCATGTGGCGCGCATGCTCGACCGGCACGTGCGCGACGACGACTTCCGCCATCGCCTTCAGCATCCCGGTGCCGGACATGATGCCGGTGAACGCGCCGGCCGCGAGCAGCACGCTCGCCATCATCAGCGCGGCCTTCGCATGCGCGTCGATCCGCTCGCGCTGGGCCTGCACGTCCGGGTAGTTGATCACGAGCGCGGCAACCGTGCCGAGCATGAACATCACCATCGGGTCGACGATGCCCGACACCAGCGTGGCGAGCACGACGAGCGTCAGCGCGAGATTGATGCGGAAGCGGCCTGGCCTGCGCAGCGCGCGTTCGGCGTCGGTCAGCTCGCGCGGTGCGACCGCGAGCGACGCCGCGCCGGCGCGATCGAGCCCGAGCCGTTTCGCCTCGCGCGCGCCGAGCCCGTACGCGGTGCCGAACACGAACACGAGCCCGACGATCTGCACCGGAATCATCGGCATGAAGATCGCCGAGCCGGGAATGTGCAGCGCGGCCGACGCGCGCAGCATCGGCCCGACCCACGGCAGGAAGTTGACACCGGCCGCCATCGACGCCACGCACGCGAGGATGCGGCGATCCATCCCGAGCCGCGTATAGAGCGGCATCATCGCGGGCAGCGTGACGAGAAACGTGACGGCGCCCGAGCCGTCGAGATGGATCAGCAGCGCAAGCAGCGCCGAGCCCATCACGATGCGCGGCGGATGGCAGCCGATCACGCGCAGTACGCCCGCGATGATCGGGTCGAGCATCCCCGCATCGGTTAGGATTCCAAAAAATAGAATCGCAAAAACGAACATCCCGGCGATCGGGCCGATGTTCTGTACGCCGTGCACGATGAACTTGCCGGTCGTCAGCCCGAAACCGGCCGCGAGCGACGCGGCCACCGGCACGACGATCAGCGCCACGAGCGGCGACAGCCGCTTCGTGATGATCAGGCCGAACAGCGCGACGATGGCGATCGCGCCGATCCATGCGAGCATGATGCGTCTCCTCTTCAGCCGGTGCTCCGTGCGCGGGGCGGCGTGCTGTCCGAATGGCGTATGGCCCGCGCTGCCGTGCGCCGCTGTCGGGCGCGCGGCACGGCCGGCAGCCGCGCTGCCGGTCAGCCCCGGCGGTTGGCGTGATCGTTATCGGCGTCGGCGAAAACCTGCGCCGCATGTTCGTTCAACGCTGGCGGCGGCCGGCGGTACGTGGCCGGCGTGCGGCCGAGCTTGATCGGCGACGCGATGCCGCGATGCCGGCCCAGCTCGACCTTCATCTGCCGATGCGCGACATGCGGATGGTCGAGCGCCGCGTCGAGCCCGAGCACGGGCGCGCACGGCACGCCGCGACGCATCAGTTGCTCGGCGAGCGCTGCGCCGTCGTGTCCGGCCAGCGCCGTTTCGACGAGCGCGCGCAGCGCGGCGCGGTTCGCACTGCGCGCGCGGTTGTCCGCGAAACGCGGATCGTCTGGCCAGTCGCGCGTGCCGAGCACGTCGCACAGCGCCGCGAACTGCCCGTTGTTGCCGACCGCGAGAAAGATGTCGACGGTGGCCGTCGGAAAGCTGTCGTACGGCGTGATGTTCGGGTGCGCGTTGCCGGTGCGTACGGGCGCGTTACCCGAATGGAAGAAGTTCGGCGTATGCGGATGCAGGATCGACAGCGCACAGTCGAACAGCGTCGCTTCGACGAACTGGCCGCGGCCGCTCGCGTCGCGCTCGCGCAGCGCCATCAGCACGCCGAGCGCCGCGTTCAGCCCGGTGACGAGATCGACGATCGGCACGCCGACGCGCAGCGGCGCGCCGCCTGCTTCGCCATTGACGCTCATCAGCCCCGCGAGCGCCTGCACGGCCGCATCGTAGCCGGGCAGCCCGCCGAGCGGGCCGTCCGCGCCGAAGCCCGACACACGGCAATAAACGAGGCGCGGAAACCGCGCATGCAGCGCGTCGAAACCGAGCCCCCAGCGCTCCATCGTGCCGATCTTGAAGTTCTCGACGACAGCGTCCGCATGTTCGAGCAGGCCGAGCAGCCGCTCGCGGTCGTACGGCTGCGTCAGGTCGAGCGAGACGCCGAGCTTGTTGCGGTTCACGCCGAGGAAATACGACGCGGTGTCGCCGTCGAACGGCGGGCCCCACGTGCGCGTCTCGTCGCCGGACGGCGGTTCGACCTTGATTACGTCCGCACCGTGGTCGGCGAGGATCTGCGTCGCGTACGGGCCGCCCAGCACCCGCGACAGATCGACGATGCGCAATCCCGCCAGCGCGCCCTGCTGCTCCCGTTCCGCCATGTGTCCCGCTCCTGGTTCCGGTTGATCGGACTGCCGGTTCCGGCGGCCGGCGCCTGCGGCGCGACTTTCGGGATTCGGCGAATAATTCTTGTGTGTGAATTTATATTCACACCCGGGAATTATGTTGTCAAGCCCGGATGCACCCGGTGTCGCGAGCAAATGAATTCCGCCACACCCCATCTGTAGCACGTAGTTTGTCCGGTTTTTGGGTGAGCGTGACGTCACCGAACTAAAGACCGATCAAAGACAGGCCGTCCGCCAGCAGAAGTCCAGACCCGTTGCCGATGCGTCGCACGCCTGGATGGAGAGACCCGGCGCGAGCTCGTCGTCGAAGGATCGGCGATCGCGAAGGTGCTCGACTACAGTCTGAAGCGCTGGGAAGCGCTCAAGTGCTATCTCGATGACGGGCACGTGCCCATCGACAACAACTGGCTGGATAACCAGATTCGTCTATGGGCAACCAGCCGTTCGAACTAGCTGTTCGCCGGCTCACTGCGTGCGTGGCAACGCGCAGCCGCGATCATGAGCCTGATCCGGTCGGCTCAGCTTAACGGCCACGACCCGTACGTCTACCTGAAAGACGTGCTCACCCGACTGCCCCCGCATCGTGCCGACGACATCGCTTTGCTGCTTCCACATCACAGGACGCTCGCCGCGGCTTGTGATCAGCGACACCCCACGGGCCGGCCCACCCCACGAGCATCGGTGCCTTTACCGGATGCTTACTCGTCTCCGCTACCTGGACGTCGAGCTTCAACTAATCACACAGACGCACCGACGACAAGGGCCGCTCACGCGGCCCTTGGCTGATTTAGTCAGTCGCATCTACGCAAGACAAGTAGTAGACGTAGCCGTCCGCATCAAAATCAGACGCAACGAACTTGCGCAACTTCTTCAGCTTCTCGTCATCTAGCTCGACCTCTTCGTACATCAGATCATCCCTTTCAAATCCACAGATATCTTGCAGTTCATCTAAAGATGGATTGATTACGAATGGAATCTCAAAGAGCGAGAACTCGTTGCCCTTCTCAAATCGAGAGATGAAACGCTGAACGGGATGCAGACTCATGGCTCAACCCTCCGGGTTCGCACCGGCCCTTTGCCTGGAATTGGTTCGCCCGAATTTGGATCGAATGCTCCCATGTGATTGCCTCGCTTATCGTAGCGCTCTACTTCCCCATGTTGATAGTCCCATTCACAAATGCACCCCTTGGACTCTTTCCAGCGAGCGCGCTTCTTCTCCGGAATTCCCGGAATTGGTGTTTTCGGCGGAACCCGTACAGCCTCAGGGAACCCCGGCAAATTCTTCGGTGCCGGGATGTACTTGCTCAGACCAAGCGGATCAATCCACTCGATCGGATTGGGCGCGTATTGATACCCGTTCAGTCCACCTGCCAGTCCGATCGGATCCTTCGAGATGAAGCGGCCGTTGCCCGGATCATAGTACCGGTACCGGTTATAGATCGTTGCCCGTTATGTGGCCGTCGCGGATGCGGGTCAGTCCGTCCACGAGGTCGCTAGCCAGCGCTTTGACTTCATCCTCAGCGAGCGCACCGAGCGGCACAACAACGAAACGTTCGCCGCTCCGGAGATCCAAAGCAAAGCAGTAGTCCCCACCGTCCGTACCGATGCCCACGAAGCCTTGGCCCATACGCGTCGTGATCGAGTACAGCGTGTTGAGTTCGACGACTTGCTCGACGGTCCACATGGACAGGTAGAGGTCACCAACATCGCCTTCGCCCCCATCCGCCCAAACAAGGAAGTCCTTATAGTCCAATGGAAGCGAGAGGCCCAGGGTGGTTTCCAGGTTCGCGACTGCCGCCAAGGTGGATGGGGCGTTTCTGCGAAAGCCCGCGCCCAGCAACGCGGTGAAATCCGTCATTTGATGGCTCCGAGTTTGTCCAAGTATTTGTACGCCTTCTTCAAGGCACTCTTCCGGCAGTCGTCCGAGATCCCAGCAGCCCGCATGTCTTGCGACGAATAGTTGAATTGATCCTGGATGCTGGTAGCCCACGGGTCCTGGCCTGCAGCCGTCATTGCGTCGCGACGCGCGTTCTGGCTATCGCTGATCGCTTTATGGATCGGGTTTTGTGGGATGAGAATTGCAGGAGCTTCACGATAGTTGTACCCCTCAATTTCGTTCGCCTTAGCCCAACGATCCTGAATGATGTGGTGGCTCTGATAACCAGACGGTCGGGGGCTCGGTTGATTACCGTGTGGCTCAACGCCGCATGGGCACCCGCATCGCTTCGCGAGACCAAGCGGATCAATCCAGCCCGTTGGATTATCAGCGTATTGATACGCGTTCAAGCCGCCTGTCAATTCAATCGGATCTTTACTGATGAACCTACCACTGCCCGGATCATAGTACCGATACCGGTTATAGTGCAGCCCCGTCTCAGCATCGAAGTACTGCCCCGCGAAGCGCAGCGGATTGGTAATCCCCTCCTTCCGTGCTGCTTCGGTGATCGCTTCCTGCGCTTCACCCCATGCCTTATACCGCGCTGACCATGCGATTTCACCCGCCTCGTCAGTCACCTCCTGCGGCGTGCCGATCTGATCACAATGGTAGTACGCCAGCGGCGCACTCGGCGGGCCGCTTTCGCTCCGCGCCATCGGCACACTCGCACGCGCCAGCGGCGTGAAACTGTCCGGCTCGTACACGTAGTGCACGATCTCCTGGCGCGCGCCCACCGTCTCATAGGCCAGCAGGTCGCCGTCCCACCCGTACAGCGTCAATCCGTAGCCATGCTCCCGCGCCAGTCTGGCCCGCTCCGCGTCACGCCAGCCGCTACCCGCGCTCGACCGGTGCGGCACCTGCGCCTCGGTGTGCTTCGCGATCCGCCGGCCGAGCGCGTCATAGACGTACTTGGCCCGCATCCTTCGGTCGACTGCACCGGACATCCGTCCCAGCGCACTCCATTCGAATACGGTCGGCTCGCCGTTACGCGTGCGGCGCGTCAGATTGCCTCGATCGTCGTATTCGAAGTGCGTGCCGGTGTACTCCCTCAGCAGGTTGTCCAGCAGCGGCGCCGACCGTTTGCCGCCTTCTGCACCGATGCCATGCTGATCGCGCTCGGTTGCCTCCACGAGGTTGCTCGCCGGGTCGAATGCAAACGTCTCCACGCCCAGCGACGACTGCGCACGCGTCAGCCGGGCGATCGGATCGTAAGCGTACTGAATCTCGCCGCGCCGCATGTCGGCGATCTGCGTCAATTGCCCCGCCTTGTCGTACTGATAGCGGCGCTCCATGACCTTGCCGCTCGTGCCTTGCAACGTCTGGCGCGCCAGGCGTCCCGCCTGGTCGTATTGCGTCGCCTGCTTCAGGCCGTTGCCCAGATCGCGCAGCGTCTCTCGATGCGCGTCGTCGCGCTCGAAGTTCGCGACTGTTTTTCCGTCCAGCAGCAATCCGTGCACGTGCCCGGAACCGTAGGTCAGCCAGTCCAGACGCCGCCCATCGGGCCGGATCGTGGCGATGCGCGTCCCGATTTCATCGTACTCGTGCCGCCAGACCTGTTCGAAACCGTAATCGCCGCCGGGATCGCGCGCACCGTTCTCGTCGAATGACGTGTTCAGATGCTCGCGCACCAGATAGCCAACCGGATCGTGGAAACGCCGCACCAGCGCATCGTCGTTCAGCGCCGTCACCAACCGTCCGAAGCCATCGTATTCGAACGACTCGCGCTCGACCTTCCCGTCCATGGGAGGCGTCAGGTAGACGGCATTGCCCTCGGCGTAGCGAGCCGCCCAGCCCGATCGATGGGTGATCCGGCCCATCGCGTCGTAACCGAACTGCTGCATGACACCGCCTGCCAGGCGGTTGCCGATCCGGCCCGTGCGAGTATCGCGGTAGTAGCGCGTTGACTTGCCGTCGAAATCGCGTTCGGCGCTCAATCGGCCGAAGGCGTCGTAGCCGAACGTGTATTCCCGGCCGTTCTCGTTGCGCAGCAGCGTGATCCGGCCCTGCCGATCCCAGCCGTACTCCAGCGCATCGCCGTTGGCGTTGGTTCGCTTCGCCAGCAACCCCGCCCGCGTGTAGCTGTAACGCGTCTGTCGATTCAGCGCGTCCGTATGCGTCAGCAACCGCCCCTCGGCATCGCGCTCAAACGTCTCGCGGCTACCGTCCGAGCCGACAATCCACGCCAGTTGACCCGCTTCATAACCGTAACGGGTCGTCTCACCGGCCGAGTTCTGCTGCTGGACGAGCCGCCTGCGCGCGTCGTACTTCCACGTCGCGGTCTTGCCCGAACAATCGGTGTAGCTTTCGATCTGGCCGTCGTCGCGCCACGCGATCCGCTTAGTTCCACCCTTCGGGTCAGTAATCGCGACCGGCAATCCAGCCCGGTTGTATTCGTATTGGGTAACGCGCCCGAGCGGGTCGGTCGCCTCGGTCATGCGGCCCTTGCTGTCGTAGTAGCGTTGCCAGCGATGACCTTCCGGGTCCTGCAGACCGGTCATGTCGCCGCGTCTATCGTAGACGTAATACGCAGTTCGGCCGTCCTGCTGCGTATGCGAGGTCAAATGCCCGGCGTCGTCCCGCGTAAAGGATTCCTGCGTTCCGTCGGGGAATATATGCTGCGTGACGTGTTTCGCTGTGTCGCGATAAAACCATTCTTCCGTGTTGTCCGGATACACGATCCGGTACACGTAGCCGTCGATGTCGTAGTACTGCTGCGTCGTATTGCCCAGCACATCCGTAACAAAGGTCAGGCGCAGCCGGTCGTGCCAGGTCAGGCGCATATCGAACGTGCCGTCGTCGGCCCATTCGTGAACGGCCTTCGCGTCCAGGTGCGTGCCGTCCCATTCGAGATTCATACCGCGCCCGGTCCGGTCGGCGTAGCGTGTAACGAGGTGGTGTGCATAGGCGTAGCTCCACGAAGCGCCGTCCTCGTCGGTCGCCTCGACCAGATCGCTCGCCTCGTCATAGCGGTAGTGCGCAAGCATGCGCGCGGGCCTCTCGTCAGCCACCAGTTCGATCCGCGTCACACGTCCCGCTGCGTCGTGCGTCAGTCGGGCGACATCACCCGTGCTGCTGACCAAGCGAACCAGCCGGTCGTTATCCCATGTCAGGCTGGCGGCGTTGCCCGAACGGTCCTCGATCCGCGTCAGCCGGAAGTGCTTTCCGTGCTGCACGTAGGTTTCAGTGATCGTCTCGGCACGCACCACCTGGATTCCACCGTCGGCCATCCGTGACACGACGCAAGATTCGATCCGGTCGTGATGGGGCTGGAACACGTCAAACGACGGATACGCGACGCTGCGGCCTGTCGCGTCGTGATACGTCCATCCGTCGCCGCGTGGCTCGAAGCTGACGTGATAGGGCGTCGTCCAGCGCGGGCCGAGCGGGCCGCCTACGTCGTGCGCGCCAAAGTTCGAACGATAGGTGCGCGCCCATTCGATCGGCACGATGCCCGGCAGCACGAAGTCGGTATGCGTGAACGACTCGTCACCCAGCGCGTAGCTGATCGAGTTTTTGCCGCCTTTGGGCGGCTGGCCGACTTGACAGGCCACGCAGTCCGACGCACCCGGTTTCCTGGCCTTGGCCTGATCCTTCGCGGGAACCTGTCCGCATTTTTGTGGGCGAGGCGGTTGAACAACAGGTTATCCACGCGCCTGCGTAAACCGTTCGCCGAACAGAATAGCAAACTGGTTCATCGCTGATTTCCAGTCGAAGGCGGCCCTCACGGTCTTGGCCAGTACGTTGCGCAGCGCCAGCCAGAGCAGCTTGATGGCCGCCTCGTCGTTCGGGAAGTGACCGCGCGTCTTGATGATCTTGCGCAATTGCATGTTCAAGCTCTCGATGGCGTTTGTCGTATAAACGACTCGCCGAATTTCCGGCGGGAACACGTAGAACGGCACGACGTGCTCCCACGCGCGTTGCCACGACTGCACGATCGTCGGGTACTTCGCGCCCCAAGGTCCGTCGGCGAAGTCTTGCAGCGCTTGCCTTGCTGCCTCTTCGCTGGCAGCCGCGTAGATCGGGCGCAGCGCCGTGGCGAGTACCTTGCGGTCCTTGTAGCTGGCGTATTCGAGGCTGTTGCGGATCAGATGCACGATGCAGGTCTGAACGGTGGTCCGCGGATAGGCCGCGCTGATGGCTTCGGTTAGCCCCTTCAGGCCATCGACCACGGCGATCAGGATGTCCTGGCAGCCGCGCGTCTTGAGTTCATTGAACACCTTGAGCCAGAACTTGGCGCCCTCGGTCTGCTCGATCCAGAGGCCCAGCACATCGCGCTGGCCATCGGCTTGGATGCCCAAGGCCAGATAGACGGCCTTGTTGCTGACCACCCCGTCGTCGCGGATCTTGACCCGCAGCGCATCGAAGAACACGACCGGATACATCGCCTCGAGTGGGCGGCTCTGCCAGCTCAGCGCTTCGGCCATCACCTCGTCGGTGACCGAGCTGATGAAGTCGGGCGACACTTCGGTGCCGTATTGCTCGGCCAGAAACCCTTGAATCTCGCGCACGCTCATGCCACGCGCGTACATCGCAATGATGCGTTCGTCGAAGCCGGTGAAGCGGCGCTCGTGCTTGGGAATCAGGATCGGCTCGAAGCTGCCGTCACGGTCACGAGGGACTTCGACACGAACCGGGCCGCGATTCGTGATGACCGTCTTGCCGCTGGCGCCGTTGCGCTCGTTGGCTTGTCCGGCCGGCTTGGACTGGCCCGACGGGTAGCCCAGATGCAGATTCATCTCGGCGCCCATCGCCCGTTCGATGATCGCCTTGTTGAACGCCAGCATCAGATCCTGAACCTCGGTCGGCGTCATCGGCCCCTTGACCAACTGGTCCAGCAGTTCCTTGGGCAACTCAGGCAGCGGCCCGCGGGCCGCTGCCTGACGCGCTACGGTTTGCCTCTTCTTCTTCATCGGCATATCCATGACTTTTATACCTCATGATATGCCCCGCCCACGAAATGACGGATAGGTCCCTTCGCGGGCTCGACTGCATTGCCCGGATTTTTGAGCTTGGCTTGATTCGGTTTGTGCTCGGTGACCGTGGCGGCAACCGGATGCTTGTGCTTCTCGTAAAGGGCGACCGCTCGTTGCAGAATGCGCAGCATCGACAGGATCGACGCGGTGTTATTCGGGTCGACCAGCGCCAGAATCTCGCGCTTGGCAACGGGAACCATGCTTTCAAGCCAGACGGCAGCCCGCGTCATCCGCTCCTTGCCAATCGCACCCGTCGTCAACTCGGCCACGGCATTGGCCTCGCTCTTGACGCCCGCCTTGTAGGCTTCCCAAACGGCGGAGAACAGTTTGTCGTACTGGTGCAGCGGATCGCGCCTGAGCTCGGCAAGGTCGGCCTCGGCACGTTTCAGGTTCTCGTCGGGCCGCAACAGATGGCCTGCCGCCAGCGCGCGCAATACCTTGGCGAGTTCGGCGAGGATCGACGCGATCTTGGCGGCGCTCTCTTTGAGAAATTCTTCCAGTCGCTTGATCGCGCCATCGGCGAACGCGCTGAATTCGCCCATCAGCGTGGAACTGAAGTGGTTCGCCAGCACGGCCGAGACAGCAGCCGGTATCTCTTTGACTTCATGCTTGACCGCCTGCCGGATCACCGCGAGCGTCGGGCGCAGCGTCATGCGCGCCGGTCCGGTTCCGGGCGCCGGCAGCGAGCCGATCAGGTCGATGCCGAGTTCGGCCCAGGCGAGTGTGGATTCGAGCTGGGATCGCCGGGCGTTTCGCTGCTGATACATCGTGACGACGTCGCCGCACAAATCAACGGCCGCCATGATGTTGCCGAGTACGGGCAGCGAACCCGCCACCTGCTCAAGTCGCTGGAGCGTGACCCAGCCGCCCGAGATCTCTTGCAGCCACCCGTCGAACCGGGCAGCCCCGGCGTGAAGATCAGCGACACCGATCTGATCGATTGGCACGATGGCCGTGTCGATGAACGATTGCAGCGATTGCGCATTACCCGTCATGCATTCCCCGGTGCTCTCAGTCGGCATCAGGGTGGTCTGAATGCCGAGCTATCTGGTCTTTGGTGATACTTGCTGTGTCGGTCAAACGTCGCACGGGCAAGCTGAAATGTGAAGCCCAGTATTGGTAGCGCAGAAAGTACGACATCGTCCATCGGTCGAATCTGAATTTGTTAATTGTTTGATATTTAAGCCCGAATGCACCCGGTTGCCGCGCGGATAACGCCGCCGGGAACAAGTGGGGACGACACCAGAACTCGGGCCGGTTGCGCCGTTGCCCCACCGTTCGTTAAGCTGACGAAAATCGTTCATCTCAAAAACGCAAGGCGAAATATTCATGAAACGGATCCTGCTGGCGGCCTTCATGCTGGCGTCGACGCTGGGCGTCGGACACGCGCAAACCCGGACATTCAATTTCGGCGAAGGACAGACGCAGATGCCGGCCGCGGCACCGCAGGCCGCCGCGCCGACCGCACGGCCCGCGCCCGCACGCCGGCACGTGACGGCGCCGCCCCATCACCGGCGCGCCGTTCACCAGCGCCGCCATTCGCGCCACGCGAAGCCGACGCGCAGCGGGATCTACACGCACGCATGACACGGCCCACGCGGCGCGACGCCGTGCACGGAACTGTCACGAACGGCCGGTAAGATCGCTGCGGCCGCCTGCATGCCGTCGCGGCCCGCGGCCGGACAACGAGCCGCCGACGCGCATTTTCTCCACGATTCAGCACCTGTTTTGCCGAACATGAGTACCGGGCCGGACACCCTCGCCGTCATCAAGGAAAGAGCCACGATCGTGTGCTGCCAGCGCAGCAGCGTGCTGCTGGTCGCCCGCACCGCGTCGCGCTGGTCGCTGCCGGGCGGCACGATCCGGCGCGGCGAGACGCCGCTCGAGGCCGCGCAGCGGGAACTCGCCGAGGAAACGCGGCTGGAGGGGCTTGCGCTCGACTACGCGGTGCAATTCGGCGGGCTGACGAAGCTGCATCACGTGTTCGTGGCCGACGTGCCGGCGCACCTGACGCCGCGCGCGAGCAACGAGATCGCCCGCTGCAAGTGGTTCACCGTCGACCGGCTCGAAACGCTCCATGCAAGCGTGCCGACGCGCAAGATCATCGAGCTGCTGCGCCTCGACTGCTTCTCGGCGATCGCGAACGGCCCGCTGCGCTGACGTCGGTGTCGACTGCGCCGGTCACGCGCGCAGGAACGGGCCGGCCTTGCGTTCGAGCAGCGCGACGAGTTCGGGCTGCATGAACGCATAACGGTCGGGGATATCGAGGCAGACGATCTTCTTGTGCTTTAGCCGGGCACCGAATTGCGCCGACAGCCTCGCCTTGTGCGCGCGCTCCATCACGAAGACGATGTCGGCCCAATCGAGCTGCTCGGCGGACAGGCGCGTATCCGCATCGGGCGCGAGGCCCGCGGAGTCGGTCTCGACACCCGGCCACGCGGCGAATACCGCTTCGGCCGTCGGGCTGCGCAGCCGGTTGCGGCTGCAGATGAACAGTGCCCGTGTCATGCCGCTTCGCTGCCTGCCGGCCAGCTCGCCAATCACCCTTGCGGAATCGTGCCGGGCCGCACGTACGCGAGCATGTGCGGCACGTAGTCGGCCTTGCCGAGTTCGACGCCGTGATGACGCAGGATCGCGTAAGCGGCGATCGCGTGGAAGTAGAACTGCGGCAGCGCCCAGTCGCGCGCGTATTGTTCACCCGTCATGTCGAACGCAATGCCGTTCGGCTGTTCGAGCGCGATCGGCAGCGCGGCGCCGCCATCGAGCGCATCCGGCGCGAGTTCGCCGAGAAACGCGAGCGTGCCCGCGATGATCGCCTGCGCGTCGCTCAGCGAGCCGGGCTGCGCATCCGCGTTCCATCCGGCCTCCCGCAATGCCAGCAGCGCAGCCGGCAGCGCCTCGCCGCGCAGCCGGTAGACCGGCTCCATCGCCTGGAAACACGAGAATCGCACCTGTGCGGCGAGCGGATACATGTCGGCCGTCAGCTTCAGCGTCATCGCCGCATCGGGCTCGCCGCCCGCGGCCTGCCGGTGCGCGACAGCCTTGTCGAGCCACGCGGACTGCGCGCGCAGCATCTGGGTAAACGTCGGAACGAGAAGTTGGGTCGGTGACACGCGTGTGCTCCTGTGTGGTGGTTCGCGCCACGATAGCAGCGTCGGCTGACACCTGCATTCCGACCTGGGCTGCGCACACGATCCGATGCAGATTCGACGCATTGCCGCATGGCGCGTGCGAGCGTTTCCGTATGCGGAACGATCGATTGCGCGTGGTCGCCGAAACGCGGCCTTACGGCTTGCCGTATCGCGCCAGGAACCGGTCGAGCTGCGATGCAAACGTCTTGCCGTCGCGTGCGCTGAACGGCGCCGGCCCGCCCGTGTCGATGCCCGTGCTGCGCAACTGATCCATCATCGCGCGCGTCGACAGGCGTTCCTCGATGTTCTCGCGGCTGAACCAGTTGCCGCGCGGGTCGAGCGCATGCGCGCCCTTGTCGAGCACGGCGGCGGCCAGCGGGATGTCGGCGGTGATCACGAGGTCGCCGGCCTCGGCCAGCTCGACGATGCGCGCGTCAGCCACGTCGAAGCCGGCCGGCACCTGCACCGCCTTGATGAACGGCGACGGCGGCGTGCGCAGAAACTGGTTCGCGACCAGCGTCACGCGGATTTCGGCACGACGCGCGGCGCGAAACAGCATGTCCTTGATGACGGCGGGACACGCGTCGGCATCGACCAGTACTTGCATGGCGGGTTTTCCAATGGGGAGAAGCAGAAGCGGCGATCATATCGCACCGCCGGCCGCGGCCTTGCGCCGGCACGCCGCCCGGTCGGCCCGATCAGCCCGCGAGGCCCATGCAAAGCGCATCGGCCATCACCCACTGCGCGCCCCACGCATCGGCGAGCCGCACGCCCTGCCCGATCCGCACGGCCGCGTCGTCGAAGTCGACGAACACGACGTGATCGGCCGCCGCGGGTTTCGCCGGCATCTCGCGCGTGCGGCCGTCAGACAGCACCCACAGCCAGCGCTGCTTGTCGGGCGCACGCCGCGCTTCGCGCGCGAGCAGCTGCGCGGCGGCCGCGATGCCGTCCGCGAGCGGCGTGCCGCCGCCGCCGTCGACCGGTTCGAGCCAGCGCGCATTCCACCAGCGCGGCACGGCCGGGCCGAAGCGCCGCGCGGCGCCGTTGCCGCCGAAGCAGATCAGCGCGGTTTCGACGCGGTCGCGCGCCGCGCGATCGAAATACGCGACGATCAGCCCCTTCGCCAGCGCGAGCCGGTCGTGCGACAGCATCGACGCCGAACAGTCGAGCACGAAGCAATGCAGCGCGTGCGGCCTGCCGGCCCGCTTCCGGAAGCGCAGATGGCCGAGGTGCAGCGAATCGCCGCGTTTCGCGGCGAGCGTCGCGGGCCACGCAACGGCCGTGCCGGCGCGCGCCGTGCCCGGCACGCGCGAGGCTGCGCCTGATTGCCATCGAGGACCGCGAACGGTGTTCGCGGCGGCGCCGGCTCGATGGCTCAGCGTTTTTTTTAGCGGCAGCGGCACGACGCTTTTCACGTCGCGCAGCCCGGCGGGTTCGGGCGGCAGGTAGCCCCAGTCGCCCTGCGATGCGGCGGTATCGTTCTTCGTCGCTCCCGGTTGGTTCTCCGGCCGCTGGCGCGCATCCGGCGGCGAGCGATCGTCACGTTCGCGGTCCGGCTGCGGCGCGCCGGACGATGGCGGCGTACCCGCATGGCGCCGGTGCCGCAGCACCGCTTCGGCCACGCGCTCCACATGCGACACCGTCACCGCGTCGGCCTGTTCCAGCGCGGCGAGTGCGCGCGCGGCGCGCAGCATCACGAGATCGGCGCGCAGCCCGTCGACGGCCGCGTCGATGCACAGCGCACTGACGCGCGCATGCACCGCATCGTCGAAATCGAGCATCGCCAGCCGCGCTCGCGCCGCATGAATCCGGTCGCCGAGTTCGCGCTGCGCGGCTGCATGACGCGCGCGGAACGCGTCCGGATCGAGATCGAATGCAAGCCGCGCCTTCACGATCCGCTCGCGTTGCGCGGCCTCGAAGCAGTTCTCCAGCTCGACCATCAGCCCGAAGCGGTCGAGCAACTGCGGACGCAGTTCGCCTTCCTCGGGATTCATCGTGCCGACCAGCACGAAGCGCGCGTCATGCGCGTGCGATACGCCATCGCGCTCGACGATGTTCACGCCGCTCGCGGCGACGTCGAGCAGCGTATCGACAAGCCCGTCGGCGAGCAGGTTCACCTCGTCGACATACAGCACGCCGAGATGCGCGCGCGCAAGCAGGCCCGGCCGGAAGCGCACGCCGTTTTCGGCCAGCGCATGCGCGAGATCGAGCGTGCCCGTCACCTGTTCGTCGCTCGCCGACAGCGGCAGCGTGACGAACTGCCCTTCGGGCAGCAGTTCCGCGAGGCCGCGCGCGGCGGTCGATTTCGCGGTGCCGCGCGGGCCGCTCACGAGCACGCCGCCGAGCGACGGATCGATCGCGGCGAGCAGCAGCGCCTGCTGCAACGCGTCCTGCGCGACGAGCGCCGCAAACGGAAAGACCGCGCGCTCGCGGTGCAGCGTCGGATCGGTCATCGCCGTCCTCCTTCCTGGAGTTGTTCGCTTTCGAGCCAGACCGCTTCGATCCGCTCGCGATAGTCGCCCGGCTGCTGCCACAGGCCACGCTGCATCGCCTCGACGAAGCGTTCGCAGATGCCGTGCAGCGCCTTCGGGTTGTGCCGTTCGAGGAACCCGCGCGTGTCGTCGTCGAACAGGTATGCGTCGGCGACGAGCGCGTACTGGTGGTCTGACAGCACGCGCGCGGTCGCGTCATAGCCGTACAGGTAGTCGACGGTCGCGGCCAGCTCGGCCGCGCCCTTGTAGCCGTGGCGCTTCACGCCGTCGAGCCATTTCGGGTTGACGACACGCGAGCGGATCACGCGCGCGATCTCCTCGCGCAGCGTGCGCATCTTCGGCGCGACCGGATTCGCATGGTCGCCGTGGTAGATGCTCGGCTGCTGCCCCGACAGGTGCCGCACGGCCGCCGTCATGCCGCCCTGGAACTGGTAGTAGTCGTTCGAATCGAGGATGTCATGCTCGCGGCTGTCCTGGTTCTGCACGACGACGTCGATCGTCGCCAGCCGCTCGCCGAACACGTCGGGCGCGGCGTCGCCCGCGCTGTTCTGCGCGTAAGCATGGCCGCCCCACTGTCGGTAGGCCTCTGCCAGATCGGCGTCGGTCTGCCAGCGGCGCTGGTCGATCAGGTCCTGCAGGCCCGCGCCGTAGCTGCCCGGCCGCGCGCCGAACACGCGCCAGCCGGCGCGGCGCCGCGCTTCGTCGGGCGCCACGCCCTGCGCGATCCATTTCGCGCGTTCGCGCTCGATGCGCGCGCGGATCGGGTTCAGCTCCTCGGGTTCGTCGAGTTCGGCGACGGCCTGCACGGCCGCGTCGAACAGGTGCATCAGGTTCGGGAACGCGTCGCGGAAGAAGCCCGACACGCGCAGCGTCACGTCGATGCGCGGCCGGTCGAAAATCTCGATCGGCAGGATCTCGAAATCGGTCACGCGATGGCTGCCGTGCGCCCATTTCGGCCGCACGCCGAGCAGCGCGAACGCCTGCGCGATATCGTCGCCGCCCGTGCGCATCGTCGCCGTGCCCCACACGGACAAGCCGATCGCGCGCGGATAGTCGCCGTGATCCTGCAGATGGCGCTCGATCAGTTGCTGCGCGGATTTCAGGCCGAGCGACCACGCGGCCTGCGTCGGCACCGCGCGCGTGTCGACCGAGTAGAAGTTGCGCCCGGTCGGCAGCACGTCGGGGCGGCCGCGCGACGGCGAGCCGCTCGGCCCCGGCGGCACGAAGCGGCCGTCGAGCCCGCGCAGCAGTTGGCGCATTTCCTCGCCGCCGCATGCGTCGAGCGCGGGCATCAGCGTCGAGCGGACGCGTTCGATCACCGCGAGCGTATGCGGCCATTCGCCGGGCGGCGTCGCATCGGTATGGGCGTCACCCGATACCGTCGCGCACAGCCCGTCCAGCCATTGCTGCGCGAGCCGTTCGAGCCGCTCGCGCGTATCGCCCGCATGGCGCCACGGCGATGCATCGAGCGCCTGCAGGATCGCCGGCCGCGGGCCGGCCCACGGCGCGGCCCAGTCGGCCGACAGCGGATCGAAATCGTCGCCGAGCGTCAGGTCGCGCGCGAGCGCGCCGATCAGCCCCGCGCGCTCGCCCTTGCCGTCGCCGACCGGAAAGCGCGCGAGCGCAAGCAGCGTATCGCGCCGCTGACGATCGGCCGGCGACACGCCGAACACGTGCAGCCCGTCGCGAATCTGCGCTTCCTTCAATTCGCACAGCCATGCGTCGACGCGCGTCAGCAGCGCATCCTCGTCGCCCGCGTCGCGCGGCGGCGATACGCTCAGTTCGTCGTGCAGCCGGTGTTCGGCGATCGTCGCGAGGATCGTCTTCCTCAGCAGCTTCGCGCGCCGCGCATCGACCATCAGCGCTTCGTAGTATTCGTCGACCTGCCGCTCGAGATCCTGCAGCGGGCCGTAGTTTTCCGCGCGCGTGAGCGGCGGCATCAGGTGATCGACGATCACCGCCTGCGCGCGGCGCTTCGCCTGGCTGCCCTCGCCCGGATCGTTGACGATGAACGGATACAGGTGCGGCAGCGGCCCGAGCGTCAGGTCGGGCCAGCATGCGTCGGACAGCGCGACGCTCTTGCCCGGCAGCCATTCGAGGTTGCCGTGCTTGCCGAGATGGATGACCGCGTCGATGCGATACGCATCGCGCAGCCAGAAATAGAACGCGAGATACGCATGCGGCGGCACGAGATCCGCGTCGTGGTAGCTCGCATAGTCGTTCTCGCCGCGCGAGCGCGACGGCTGGATGCCGACGAACACGTTGCCCGCGCGCCAGCCTGCGATCGTGAAACGCCCGTGGCGCAGCGTCGGGTCGGCTTCGGGCGGCCCCCAGCGCTCGTTCAGCGCGGCGCGCACGGCCGCCGGCAGCCGCGCGAAATGCGCGACGTAGTCGGCCAGCGCGAAGCTCTGGAACGCCGGGCGCAGCGCATGCACGGCCGCGTCGTTGGTCACGCCTTCGGTAAGCCGCGCGATCAGCGCATCGCCGTCGGGCGGCAGGTCGGCCACCGCGTAGCCCGCATCGCGCAGCGCCGCGAGCACGCGCAGCGCGGACGCCGGCGTGTCGAGCCCCACGCCGTTGCCGATCCGCCCTTCGCTTTGCGGATAGTTCGCGAGGATCAGCGCGATGCGCTTGCTCGCGTTGTCGAGCGTGCGCAGCCGGCACCAGCCGCGCGCGAGCGCCGCGACGAACGCGATCCGCTCCGCATCCGGCTGGTAGCGCACGACGTCGACCTCGGTGTGCGGGCAGCGATAGGCGAGCCCCTTGAAGCTCACCGCGCGCGTGACGATGCGCCCGTCGACCTCGGGCAGCGCGATGTGCATCGCGATGTCGCGCGCATGCAGGCCCTGGTTGTCGGCCACCCATGCGTCGCGATTGCCGCCGGACAGGATCACCTGCAGCACCGGCGCGTCGCCGGCGAGCACGTCCGGCTCGGCGGCATCGATCGCGCCGGCCGCGAACGCGGTCGTGTTCAGCACGAGCGCCACGCCGTGCATGTCGCAGAGCTGCGTGATGACCTCGCGGCTCACCGCGTCCTTCAGCGACGTCACCGCGATCGGCAGCGGGTTCAGCCCTTCCTGAACGAGTGCGTCGGCCAGCGCGTCGAACACGGCCGTGTTCGCGGCCTGCCAGTGCGCGCGATAGAACAGGATCGCGACGACCGGCGCGCCGGGCGTCCAGCGCGGCCGCCAGTCGTCGACGCTCGCGCGGTCGCGCGCCGGGTGATACAGCGCGGCGGCCGGCAGCGGACGCGGCGGCTCGGGTTCGTCGCCGAAGCCGAGCGTATGGAAGGCGATGCTGCGCAGCAGTGCTTCGGCGTTGTGCACGCCGCCTTCGCGCAGGTAGCGCCACCACAGCCGGCACAGGTCGGGGGCGACCGTGCTCTTCGCGACGAGGTTCGGGTCTTCCTGCAGGTCGCCCGAGAACATCGCGAGCTGCTGAGCACGCTTCGACGCGAGCGACACGGCCTGCTCGATCCCGTACGGCCAGTATGCTTCGCCGCCGAGATGATCGATCACGACCGTCTTCGCATGACGCAGCACGTCGTCGACATAGAAATCGACGGACGCCGGCTGCCGCAGGAACGTGACGTTCGCGAGCCGCACGCTCGGGAAGCCGGCCGGCAATTGCGGCACGACGCTCGCGAGCAGCGACAGCGTCGTGTCGGCCGAACTCAGGATCACGATGTCGGCCGGTTGCTGGTCGATCCGGACGACGCCCTGCGTATCGTCGACGAAGCCGCCCGGCGTGGTGCGCAGCAGATGCATCGTGCGTTACGCCTGTTGCGGTTCGGCCGCGCACGCGGCGTCGAACGCGCGTTGCAGCGCGGCCGCGTCGAGATCCTCGCCGATCAGCACGAAACGGCTCGCGCGCGTTTCGCCGTCCTGCCAGCGGCGGTCGAAATAGCTGTCGAAGCGGCGGCCGACACCCTGGATCACGAGCCGCATCGGCGCGCCGGGCAGCGCGGCGAAGCCCTTCGCGCGGTAGATCGTGTGTGCTTCGACGACGCGCTGCAGCGCGGCGATCGTCGCTTCGCGCGAGCCCGCGTCGCCCGACACGACCACCGAATCGAAATCGTCGTGATGGTGATCGTGATCGCCGTCGTCGGCCGAGCCGTGATGGTCGTGGCGCAGGTGGATCGTTTCTTCCGACGCCGATTCGAGCCCGAGCAGCATCGCGAGGTCGAGCTCGCCGCGCGTCGCGCGCACGATCTTCACCTGCGGCGGGATCTCTTCGCGGATCGCGGTTTCGATCTGCGCGAACTGCGCGTCGCCGACGAGATCGGCCTTGTTCACGATCACGAGATCGGCGGACGACAGCTGGTCGGCGAACAGTTCGTGCAGCGGCGATTCGTGGTCGAGGTTCGGGTCCGCACGGCGCTGCGCGTCGACTGCCTGCGGGTTTTCCGCGAACTGGCCGCTCGCGGCAGCCGGCCCGTCGACGACGGTCACGACCGCATCCACCGTGAAGCTGTTGCGGATCGTCGGCCAGTTGAACGCCTGCACGAGCGGCTTCGGCAGCGCGAGCCCCGACGTCTCGATCAGCACGTGGTCGATGTCAGCGCGGCGCTCGACGAGCGCTTCCATCACCGGATAGAACTCTTCCTGCACGGTGCAGCACAGGCAGCCGTTCGCGAGTTCGTAAAGCTGGCCCGACGCTTCGTCCTGCGCGTCGTCGCAGCCGATGCCGCAGCCCTTGAGGATTTCGCCGTCGATGCCGAGCTCGCCGAATTCGTTGACGATCACCGCGATGCGGCGGCCTTCGGCGTGCTGCAGGATGTGGCGCATCAGCGTCGTCTTGCCGCTGCCGAGAAAGCCCGTGACGATCGTGACGGGCAGCTTGCGTAGAGTCATGGAATATCCAGGGTCGTAAGGGGGAGTCAGGCCGAGATCGTCACGTCGATCTCGTCGTAGCGCTTTAACCGGTAGATCAGGGCCGACACGAGCCAGCATGCGAGGAACAGGCCGATCACGACGTAGCCGAGCATGCCGAAGTGCGACGCCACCATCGACGCGAAGCCCCACACGGGGCCCTGCAGCGACAGCTTGTCCGCGAGCAGCGCGAGCACCTCGATGCCGCCGATCAGCGCGGCGACCAGCACCGACACGAAGGTGATCGTCATGTTGTAGTAGATCTTGCGGATCGGCCGCACGTACGCCCAGCGATACGCGCCCATCATCAGGATGCCGTCGGTCGTGTCGACCAGCGTCATGCCGGCGGTGAACAGCATCGGCAGCGCCATCACGGACCAGAACGACAGGCCGCCCTGCACCTGCGCCGCCGAGATGCCGAACAGCGCGATCTCGGTCGCCGTGTCGAAGCCGAAGCCGAACAGGAACCCGACCGGATACAGGTGCCAGCTGCGCGACACGAGCCGGAACAGCGGACGGAACAGGCGCGCGAGCACGCCGCGCTGGTTCAGCAGCAGGTCGAGATCGGCGTCGACGATCGGCTCGCCGCGCCGTGCGGCGCGAAACGTCCGGTAGACGGAAATCAGGATCAGCAGGTTCGCGATCGCGAGCACCAGCAGGAAGAACGCCGACACGCTCGTGCTGATCACGCCGCCCCACGCTTTCATGCTCTCGAAGCGCGCGAGCGACGCGGCCGTGAGCGCGACCACGACCGACATCACGATCACGACCGTCGAGTGGCCGAGCGAGAAGAACAGGCCCGCGCCGAGCGGGCTGCGGCCCTCCTGCATCAGCTTGCGCGTGACGTTGTCGATGGCCGTGATGTGGTCGGCGTCGACCGCATGGCGCAGCCCGAACACGTATGCGAGCAGCGCGGTGCCGAGCAGCACGGGCTGACCGTGGAAGGCGGCGAACGCCCAGATCCACGCGCCTGCGTTGAACGCGAGCAGCAGCGCATAGATCGCGACGATCTTGCCGCGCAGCCCGGACGGGCTGTCGTTGAACAGGCGAAACAGCGAATCGAGCATGACGCTCCTTTGCGAACGGTCGACATGAAGAATGCCAACACGGCCGTCGCGGCTCGCCCCGCGCGGTCCGGCCCTTCATCGGGCCGGATCATGCGCGCTCGCACGGGCGGTCGGACGACGGGAATCGGGAAACGCTCGGGTGTCGGGCATGCTGCGGCCGTGGACGATGCGCCGCCTCCCCGCGGCGCTGAACCCCAACGTTTAGGCCGGTATCCGGGCTGACGAACACGCCGCTTCGCCTTCCCGGATGCGCAGGGCATCCAGTGGCGGTCGTCCGCATGCGCGCGGCATGCGGCGAAGCGGCGCTGCATCGCGGCGGGCACGATGCGTTCGCTTACCGTTGCGGGGGCAGCACAGGTTGGCTCGACTGCGACGCAGGCAGGCTCCCTGTTTCCCGTTTAACTGCGTGCGCCGGAGGGCGCGCGCGAGCACCAAAACGCGTGCGAGTGTAGGCGTCGGGGGCGGGAGCGTCAAGGCGGCGCGGCTTTCCGAACGGCGTCTTGCATGGCCGCGGCGCCACGCCGGAGGCCGCTTCCGGCATCGTCGCGGCGGGTTCGCGCGGGCGTACCGCTGTGCTATCGTAGCGCCGCGTTCGGTGCTCGCATGCGCATTCCGCGCATGCAGTTAAACGGGAAACAGGAGGCGGACGACCGCCCGGCCTGTGCTGTCCCCGCAACGGTACGCCGCCCGCGCGACGCGCTTCCCCGCGCACGCGCCCATGCCGCCCACGATGCCACTGCCCGTCAGCCGGGCGGGAAGGCCGCGGCCTGGCAAGCGGCCAGCCCGGATACCGGCCGACGCAAGGGGCGAGCCCGATGCTCGCCGAACGCCCGATCCGCGGGGGACGGATGGGGTGCGCATTCCGCCCGCGTTCGCGCGGGCTTCGCCCGATCCGTCATGCATTGCCTGCTCGCCGGCCGCCGATGTGCCGCCCGCCTTCCCCTTTCCACTGTCTCGACACGGTGCGCGCCGTGCCGCGCGCGATGAGCCGCGCCTGGCTCATCGGCGCGGGCCCCGGCGACGCCGACCTGCTGACGCTCAAGGCCGTGAGCGCGATCGGCGCGGCGGACGTGCTGCTCGTCGACGATCTCGTGAACCCCGACGTGCTGCGCCATGCGCGTGCCGACGCGCACATCGAGCATGTCGGCAAGCGCGGCGGTCATGCGTCGACGCCGCAGGAAGCGATCGTTGCCGCGATGCTCGCGCACCTGCGCGCCGGCCGCAGCGTCGCGCGGCTCAAGGGCGGCGATCCGTTCGTGTTCGGCCGCGGCGGCGAGGAACTGGCCGCGCTCGGTGCGGCCGGTTTCCCGGTCGAGGTCGTGAACGGCATCACCTCGGGCATCGCCGCGCCGGCCGCGCTCGGCATTCCGGTCACGCAGCGCGGCGACGCGCAGGGCGTGATCTTCGTCACGGGCCACGGCGCGGGCGCCGACGAGCCCGACTGGCGCGCGCTTGCGGCCACGCGCATGACGATCGTGATCTATATGGGCATCCGCCGGCTCGACGCGATTGCGGCGGCGCTGCGTGACGGCGGCCTGCCCGGCGATACGCCGTGCGCGGCGATCGAGAACGCGACGCGCCCCGAACAGCGGCATGTGCTCGCGACGCTCGACACCGTCGTCGAACGCGTCGGCGCGACCGGCATCGGTTCGCCGGCGATCGTCGTAATCGGCCGCGTCGCGGCGCTTGCCGACGATCCGTCGGTGCGTGCGGCGCTCGGCGGCAGCGCATGATGCGCGTCGCGCTCGGCGTCGGTTTCCGCGCGGGCGTGACGGCCGCGCAACTCGATGCCGCGATCCGCGCGGCGCTGGCGCTCTACCCGGCCGCCGAACCGGCGCTCGTCGCGACGCTCGCCGACAAGGCGCGTGCCCGCGCGCTGCGCACGCTGTGCGCGCGACGCGGCTGGCCGCTCGTCGCGTTCGACGCGGCGCAACTCGCGAGCCGTCCCGAACTGGCCGCGAGCGGCCCGTCGGACGCCGCGCTCGCGCGCTTCGGCGTCGCGGGCGTGGCCGAGCCGTGCGCGCAGCTCGCGGCACCGCACGGCCGGCTGCTGGGCCCCAAATCCATCCGGAACGGCGTGACGGTCGCACTCGCCGGCCCGCTCTGAACCCTTTCTTTCGCTTTCGACAGGACGATTCCCGATGAAGACCGACTCCGAATCCCATCAGCGGATGGCCGAACGCCGCCGCGCCGGCCACGAGAAGAAGCAGGCCGCCGCCACCCATGAAAAAGGCCTGCTGATCGTCCACACCGGCAACGGCAAGGGCAAGAGCACGGCCGCGTTCGGCATGGCCGTGCGCGTGCTCGGCCACGGCATGCGGCTCGGCGTCGTGCAGTTCATCAAGGGCGCGCTGCACACGTCCGAGCGCGACTTCCTCGGCGCGGTCGCCGAATGCGACTTCGTGACGATGGGCGACGGCTACACATGGAACACGCAGAACCGCGACGCCGACATCGCGACGGCGCGCAAGGGCTGGGACGAGGCGCGCCGGATGATCGAAAGCGGCGACTACCGGATGGTGATACTCGACGAGTTGAACACCGTGCTGAAGTACGAATACCTGCCGCTCGACGAAGTGCTCGCGACGCTCGTCGCACGTCCGGAGTCGGTGCATGTCGTCGTCACCGGGCGGCACGCGCCCGATGCGCTGATCGACGCGGCCGATCTCGTCACCGAAATGCGGCTCGTCAAGCATCCGTACAAGGAGCAAGGCGTGAAGGCGCAGCGCGGCGTGGAGTTCTGAGCGTGCCGGCCTGCCCCGCACTGTTCGTCAGCGCGCCCGCGTCCGGCCAGGGCAAGACGTCGGTGACGGCCGGCCTCGCGCGGCTGCACCGCCGGCTCGGCCGCCGCGTGCGCGTGTTCAAGACCGGGCCCGATTTTCTCGATCCGATGCTGCTCGAACGCGCGAGCGGCGCGAGCGTGCATGCGCTCGACCTCGGGATGGTCGGCGAGGCCGGCTGCCGCGCACTGCTGGCCGATGCCGCGCGCGATGCGGACCTGATCCTGATCGAGGGCGTGATGGGGCTGTTCGACGGCACGCCGAGCAGTGCCGACCTCGCGGCCGCGTTCGGCGTGCCGGTCGTCGCGGTGATTTCCGCGAAGGCGATGGCGCAGACCTTCGCGGCAATCGCGTTCGGGCTCGCGCGGTTCCGGCCGGGGCTGCCGTTTCACGGCGTGCTGGCGAACCGCGTCGGCTCGGCCCGGCATGCGGAATTGCTGCAACAGGCGCTGCCCGCCGACCTGCGCTGGCTCGGCCACGTGCCGGCCGATGCGGGCATCGCGCTGCCGGAGCGGCACCTCGGCCTGCACCAGCCAGCCGACATCGACGACCTCGAGGCGCGGCTCGAGCGCGCGGCCGACGTGCTCGAGCAGACGGCGCTCGCCGAATTGCCGCCTGCCGTCGCGTTCGCGGAACCGGACGTCGCGACGCCGCTGCCGCGTGCGCTCGCCGGCAAGCGGATCGCGGTCGCGCGCGATGCGGCGTTCTCGTTCATCTATCCGGCGAATCTCACGCTGCTCGATGCGCTCGGCGCGCAGTTGCGGTTCTTCTCGCCGCTCGCCGACGAGCCGGTGCCGGGCGATTGCGACGCGCTGTTCCTGCCGGGCGGCTATCCGGAACTGCATGCGGCCACGCTCGCGGCGAATGCCGAAACCGCGCGGTCGATTCGCGCGCATGCGGCCGCAGGCCGGCCGATCGTCGCGGAATGCGGGGGGATGGTGTATCTGTGTGAATCGCTGACCGACGTGGACGGCTCGACGACGCCGATGCTCGGCCTGCTGCCGGGCCAGGCAACGATGCAGCGCCGGTTCGCGGCACTCGGCATGCAGCAGTTCGATACGCGCACCGGGCCGATGCGCGGCCATACGTTTCATTATTCGCGGCTCGCGACGCCGCTGGAACCCGTCGCGAACGCCACGCGCCCCGACGGTGCGCCGGGCAGCGGCGAAGCCGTCTATCGCAGCGGCTCGATTATCGCAACGTACATGCACATGTACTGGCCGTCGAATCCAGATGCGGTCGTGGCGTTGTTCAGCGGAGAAGCGTTCTAGATTGCTCGATGCTGCGCCCGGATCGAGACGGCACAAGTCATGCCGGGATTGCGGGGCACTTTGCGACGATCACGCCACTCGACGTGCGCGGCCACAGATGTCGTTCGATATCCATCCGCTGATGCAGGGCCCGAATCACATCGAGCGCGTCATCTGTTTCGCGATAGAACACGACGTGGGAACCCGCTGCGTACCGGAAATACCCGTCCCGAACAATGCAAGTCCGGCCAGCCTTTTTCCCGCGCGCCAGCGCTTCCATCGTCCCGATCGGATCACGGTGGTAGTGGTCCGCACTGCTCGTGCGATCAATGCTCGCGGGTATAACGCCAAATGTCTTCGAGATCGAGTTCGGCCAGCGGTTTCAGCCGAAGCTGCCTGCCTTTGACCGTCATGCGTGACCCGCGTGCGGACCAGGAAGGCCTCGCTGTCGAATGGCTTGGGCACCCCTGATGCCTCACCGGCCTTCAACGCTTCTTGCAACACGCGCATTTGCGTTTCGTGCGGCTCGAGGGGCCGCAAACCGGCTCGCACGACGTCGCTTGCAGAAGCGTATCGCCCCGATTGCACTTGAGCGTCGATGAATTCGGCGAAGTGATCGCCGAGGGAAGCGGGTGTATTTCGCGACATGAAACCCCTCCTTTTCAAGGCGATCAACACATACCGAAGTTTGGTACATGTCGTATTCGGACGCTGTGACAACCGCGCAGCATGCATCGCGTCCTCCGTCACACCAGGAACGCCTCGGCCAGCTTGACCCAGTACGACGCGCCCGTCGGCAGCGCAGCGTCGTTGAAGTCATAGCCCGGGTTGTGCACCATGCAGCCGCCCTCCCCGTCGCCGTTGCCGATGATCAGGTAGCAGCCCGGCCGCTTCTCGAGCAGGAACGCGAAATCCTCGCTGCCGGTAAGCGGCACCATCCCGTCGATCAGGTTCGCATCGCCCACCCACTCGCGCGCGACGTTGCGCGCGAACGCGGTCATCTCCACATCGTTGACGAGCACCGGGTAGCGGCGCTGGTAATCGATCGTCGCGGTCGCGCCGAACACGGCCGCCTGCGCATGCACGACTTCCTTGATGCGCGTCTCGAGCAGGTCGCGCACCTCCGGTTTCAGCGCGCGCACCGACAGGCGCATCTGCGCGCGGTCGGGGATCACGTTCGGAGCGTCGCCCGCGTGGATCGCACCGACCGTGACGATCGCCATGTCGAGCGGCGACACGTTGCGCGACACGATCGTCTGCAACGCCAGCACGATCTGCGCGCACACGACGACGGGATCGACCGCCTTGTGCGGCACCGCGCCGTGGCCGCCGCGGCCCTGCACGTCGATGACCACGGTATCCGACGACGCCATGAACGGCCCCGGCAGAAAACCGAACTTGCCCGTCGGGAAGCCCGGCATGTTGTGCATCGCGAAGATCGCGTCGCACGGGAACCGCTTGAACAAGCCTTCGTCGAGCATCTTCTTCGCACCGCCGAGCCCTTCCTCGGCCGGCTGGAAAATCAGGTTCAGCGTGCCCGAGAAGCAGCGCTCGCGCGCGAGATGCTTCGCGGCCGCGAGCAGCATCGCCGTGTGGCCGTCGTGGCCGCATGCGTGCATCTTGCCGGCGATCGTGCTCTGGTACGACAGGCCCGTCGCCTCGTGGATCGGCAGCGCGTCCATGTCGGCGCGCAGGCCGAGGCGCTGGATGCCGCTGCCCACCTTCAACTGCGCGACGACACCCGTGCCGCCGAGCCCGCGATGCACCGCGTAGCCCCACGACTGCAGTTGCTCCGCGACGAGGTCGCTCGTCGCGAATTCCTCGAAGCCCAGTTCGGGATGAGCATGGATGCGGTGCCGAATCTCGATCATTTCGTCGGCGAGGCCTGCGGGAATCACGCTGTGCGTCACGGTGTCGTCTCCTGTGTGCGGTGGGGAATGTGCAGGCAAGGATAGTCGGCTCGCCGGCAACCGTGAAGACGGAAAGTCGTTACGGTGACAACCCATGGTTGCCGCATCGGGCACGTTGCGCGATAAGCGTAAACCGGTTATCCGGACGACTGTCGCCCACGATCCGGACATACGAAACTGTGCGCTCCGCATCGATTTTCCGTGTATGAGGATCTGGCGATGGCTGCTCAGACATCTGAAATATTTCCTACACATCAAAGGCTTGAGGATATTTGTTCACTTTTTGACGTTTGTACATTTTTTGTGTACGCTGACGAAGAAGTGAACAAGCGATCGCCTCTGATGCCCGAGAATGCCCCCCTACCGATGTCGGAACAGCATGTGCTCGACGAAGCCTGCGCCGCGTTCGAACGCGCGACCCGGCGCTTCAGCGCGCGGCCCGTGCGGGTGCCGGCCGCGTACAACGCGCGTGCCGACGCGATGATCCGCTTCGACGTTGCCGGGCAGGCATTCGAGATGCCGGTCGCCGTGAGCCTGCGCGTCGAATCGCTGCCGGGCGCACTCGCGGAATTGCGCCGCCGCGGCGGCGCTACCGCGAAGCCCGGCGAACGGCCGCTGATGCTGGTCACGCCGTATCTTTCGGCCGAACTGGCCGCCGGCCTGACCGACCAGGGCATCCCGTTTCTCGACACCGCCGGCAACGCATGCCTGATTCAGCCGGAGGCGACCGTGATGATCGCGGGCCGGCCGAAGCCCGCACGCGCACCGCGCCGGCAGGCGTCGCGCGCGACGACGCCGAAGGGACTGGCCGTGATGTTCGCACTCGCGACGCAGCCGGGCCTCGTCGCGCAACCGTATCGGGCGATTGCCGCCGCGTCGGGCGTCGCGCTCGGCACGGTCAATCTCGCGATGGACGATCTGATCGCGCGCGGCCTCGTCGGGCAGCGCCGCAACGGCGAGCGCCTGATTCCCGACTGGCCGCGCTTCGTGCAGGAATGGGTCGCGCTGTACCCGAGCCGCTTGCGCGCGAAACTGTCGAGCCGACGGTTTGCCGGCCTCGCACCCGACTGGTGGCGCGGCTTCGATTTCGCGTCGGTCGATGCGCGGCTCGGCGGCGAACCGGCGGCCGACCTGCTGACGCACGACCTGAAGCCGGCCGCGATCACCGTCTATACGCACGGCGCGGTGTCGAACCGCCTGCTGCTTCAGGCCCGCCTGCGTCCGGACGAGCGCGGCGACGTCGAAATCCTCGAAGCGTTCTGGCCGCGCTCGCCTGCGCTCGACTGGCGCGAGCAGGATGTGCCGCTCGTGCCACCGCTCCTGATCTACGCGGATCTCGTCTCGTCCGGAGACAGCCGCAATCTTGCCGCCGCCGAACGGATCCATGACCGATACCTCGCCCATCCGCCCGCTTGAAATCGATGCGCGCCGGCCGCTCGAGCCGGCGGCGGTGGCGCTGCTGCAAGCGGTCGGCAGCGCCTGCGCGCGCCTCGACGCGGCGTTCGTCGTCGCCGGCGCAACCGCGCGCGACATCCTGATGTGGCATGTACACGGCATCCGGCCGGTGCGCGCGACGCGGGACGTCGACGTCGCGGTATGCGCGGTAAGCTGGCCGTTCCACGAGCAGCTCGTCGATGCGCTGGTCGCGACCGGGCAATTCACGCGCGCGCCGAAGCAGCAGCAGAAACTGCTGTTCGAAAGCGGAACGCACGGTTTTCGCACGGAGCTCGATCTCGTGCCGTTCGGGCCGCTCGAAACGCCGCCGGGCGAGATCGCGTGGCCGCCGGGCGGCGAATTCGTGCTGAACGTGCTCGGGTTCCAGGAAGCGGTCGACACGGCGCAGCCGGTGTCGATCGACGCGCGCACCGTGGTGCCGGTGGCCAGCCTGCCGGCGCTCGCGCTGCTGAAGTTGCTCGCATGGAAGGACCGGCGCGCGCGCCAGAACAGCGACGCGTACGACCTGCTGTTCCTGCTGCGCAATTATCACGACGCCGGCAATCGCGAGCGCATCTGGGAGGCCGCGCCGGACCTGCTCGAGGCGCATGCGTTCCAGCCGGGCCTCGCCGCCGCAGCACTGCTCGCGCGGGATGCGAAGCGGATTGCTTCGCCGCACACGCGCGACGCCATCCGCGCGCTGTTGTCCGACGCAGCGACTTACGCGGCGCTCGGCCAGGATCTGCTGGCACGCGCGTTCGCGCAATTGCCTGGCGAATTCATCGATGACGCCGACCGGTATCTCGACGCGTTCCGCAACGCCTTCCTCGTCGATACGCCCGCATCGCACGCATGACGCGCCGCTGCGGAACAGCAACGTCATCGCGCTTTCGCCGCACTGCGCTCAGGCCGCCCAGTCTTCGAGCGACAACCCGGCGACACGGCCGAACTCCCGCCCGTTGTTCGTGACGAGCACCGCGCCGGCCGCGATCGCATGCCCGGCGATCGACGCATCGTTCGCGCCGATCGGCGTGCCTCGCGCGGCGAGATCCGCGCGAATCGCGGCCGTTGCGTCGACGGCCGCCGTATCCCACGGCAGCACGCCATCCAGCCGCGAAACAAACGCCGTCACGAGTTCCGCATGCTTCGGCGACGCCTTCCTGCCCACGGCCACGAACCGCATTTCGGCATAGGTGATCGCCGACACGACGATCCGGTGCCGAGCGTTGACGCACGACTGCAACCGCGACAGCACCACCGGCGGCCGCTCGCGCATGATGAACGAACAGATATTCGTATCGAGCATGTAGAGCGTGGTCACCGGCCGGACTCCGTCGGCGCGTCGGCGTCGCCGGACAGGTCGAAGCGGCCGGACTCGATGACGGCCGGGCGTTCGGCGAGGAATTCGGCGTCGGCCAGCGGTTCGTTCGCGAACGAGAGCCACGTGGGGCGCACGGGGCGCAGCAGCAGCGTGTCGCCCTCGCGGCGGATCTCGAGTTCCGTCACCCCCTCGAACTCCATGTCCTTCGGGATGCGGATTGCCTGGTTACGGGCGTTCTTGAAAATGGAAACGGTGCGCATGAGCCACTCCATGGGAGTACGATGCGCCCACTCCAGACATATGTCGGCATATGTCAATTTGACGGGATGCGAATCGGACGTCGCGCCCCACGCTGTCGCGGGTGTTTTTGCCATGCTGCCATTGCCTGTCGTCGATGAGGAGAGCGATCCATTCTTCACGACGCAGGCCGCGCAGTCCATATCCCGGACGGCCGATGCAGGCGCAATGCACGGCCGCGCGCAGCGTCGCGCCGACGCTGCGCGCCCGCCCCGTCACGGCAACCGGAAAGTGTCGAAGAATGTATCGCGCTCGATCACGGTGAGCGCCGCGCGCTTGTGCGGGAAGTCGAATTCCTTCAGCGTGTAGAACCCGAGCCGGTGCATGTACGCGATGTGCCGCACGTGATCGACGCGCGGCTCGCCGACGAGCCGCTGCGTGCGCGGTTCGTCGACGAACATGTAGTGCAGCACCCCGCTCCACCACGCATGCAGCTTGCCCGCGCTCTGGAAGCGCGAGTCGCCGATCAGCAGGTGCAGCCCGCGATCGTAGTCGTGCGCGTCGTAGAACGGCGCGAGGCGGTCCTCCTTCGCCCAGTAGAACTCGAAATAGCCGAACGGCGTGTCGTCGAAATAGCCGATCATCGGGTGCATGTGCGGATCGGCGAGCCGCTCGGCGAGGTACGCCGCATGCTCGTCGCGCGTGCCGCGCTGGTCCCAGAAATGCGCGACGCGATCGAGGTTCATCCAGCCGCTGAACAGGTCCGCGTGCGCGTCGATATCGATGGTGCGCAGGCTGAACGTCATCCCGACCTGCGGCATGTGGCGCGCATAGATCTCGCCGGCCGGCGACGGCGGCCGCACCGGGTGCCGGTGGCCGTTCGTGATCGCGTAGCGCAGCGGCATCCCGCCCGACGCGGGCGCCCTCAGCCACGGCCGCGGGTTCTGCCAGAACGTCGTGCGCGACACGTTCAGGCGCAGCGTGTCGCCGGCGACCTGCGCGCCGTCGATCACGCCCTCGCGCACCGCGCGCGCCACGTACGACGCGACGGCCGCCGGATCAGTGCCGGCGAGCGGCACCGAGATCGTTGCCGCGTCGTACCGCGTGTCGGTATTGAACAGCTCGACGAACGCTCCGAGCAGTGCGTCGGTCGGATCGTCGGGCCGCCAGGCGTCAAGCGTGCGCTCGGCGATCGGTGCCGTCTGCCCGTGCGCGGCGCCGTCCCGCGCGGCCGCCACCTCGCCTTCGACGGCATCCGCGGCGCCGGCGGCCGGTTTCGTCAGCGTGTCTTCCATCACAGTGCTCCCGCGTCGTGGCGGTCGGCGAGCACGTGAAGCCCCCGCTCGAGCGCCGGAAACAGGCTGCGCTGGAAGTTGTTCCAGCGCAGTTCGAGAATCGTGTCGTCCGGCGCGATCGGCGTGTCGAGCACGTCGCAGATCACCTCGCCGGAATCGATGCCGTTGTCGACGTAGTGGAACGACGCGCCCGTCATCGTCACGGGCTCGACGGACGACGTCGCGCCGCTCGCCCAGTCGACCCGTTCGCCGCGCGCGCCGTGCAGCGCGTCGAGCGTCGCCCACGCGCCGCGCCGCTGGTACGGCGAATCGTCGGCCGTGATGCCCGGGTGGATGTTCGCGATGCGCCGGTGAAAGCGCGCACCGGGCCGCACGAGTTCGTCGAGGATCACGAGCAGCCCGTCGAGCACGACGACGTCGGCGTCGAGTTCGAGCAGGCGCTCGAGCAGGCGGCGCTCGAACGCCTGTTTGCCTGCCACCCGTTCGCGCGCGTCGCGCGGCAGCCGCCGGTACGTCGACGGAATCGAGCAGAACAGTTCGTCGACCGGCCGGCCCTGCACCGTCAACCCTTCCGGCAGGATCCACGGCCGGCCCGGCGTGCGCGCGAAGCCGTAGTCGGCCACCTTCGCGCGGTCGGCCGGCGAACCGTCGTCGTCGTCGACGATCACGCCCCGGAGCGTGTAGCGCTCGCCGAGCGGCGAGTCGTTCAGGCGCTCGACGAGGAATTCGAGCGGCGCCTTCATGTAGCGCGTGCCGCCCTGATAAGCGACCGGCTGGCCGGCACGATCGGCCGCGCCGTTGCGCAGCGACTGGATGTAGACGAGATTTTTCTTCGGCATGGATGCGTCGTGGAAAAGCGGACGAAGGCGCCGCGGCCGGCCCGCGCCGGCCACGAAGGCCGGCCGGCGGGCCGCGGCGCGCAACGTCACCAGTTGTATTTCGCGGTCGCGATCACCGTGCGGTCGGTGCCGAAAACGCAGACGTTGGCCGACTGGCAACCGCTGATGTAATGGCGGTTGGCCAGGTTCGTCCCGTTCACGGCGAAGCGCCAGTTACGCGTGTCGTAATGCACGCCCGCGTCGAACAGCGTGACGCTCGACACCGTCAGCGCGTTGTCGGCCGCACCGGCCGACGCGCTCTGGTAGCGAACGCCGCCGCCGAGGCCGAAGCCCGCGAGCGGCCCCGTGTGCCACGTCCAGTCGGCCCACATCGACGCCATCTGGCGCGGACGCGGAATGTCGACCGGCCAGTTGTTCAGCGACACGTCGTTCGCCTTGACGTTCTTCACGTCCTGGTACACGTACGACGCGATCAGCGACAGGTTCCGCGTGACCTTGCCGGTCGCGCTCAGCTCGATCCCGCGCGAACGCACCTCGCCGGTCTGCACCGACTTCGTGCCGGTAGTGTCCTGACTCGGCAGCGCCGGCGTGACTCCGTTGGTCTGGTTGATCTGGTAGATCGCCGCGTTCAGCATCAGGTTCTTGCCGGGCGGCTGCCAGCGCAGGCCGGCCTCGATCTGCTTGCCGCGGGTCGGCTGCGGCAACCCGCCGCCGAGCAGGTTCACGCCGATCAGCGGATTGAACGACGTCGCGTAGCTGACGTACGGCGACAGCCCGTAGTCGCCCTGGTACGTGAGGCCGACGCGGCCGGTGAACGCCGTCACGTCCGCCTTCGTCTGCGTGCCGCCCGCGCGATCGTCCATCCGCATGTTGACCCAGTCCTCGCGGCCGCCGAGCGTCAGCGTCCAGCGGTTCCACTTGACCTGGTCCTGCGCGTACAGGCCGAACGTGTTCATCGTCGTGTACGTGTTGGTGCGGAACGTCGACGCCGGATCGAACACCGCCGTCGTGACGGGTGTGTACACCGGGTTGTAGATGTTCAGCGGCGACGCCGCGGCGAGCCATTCGCTGTCGGTCGCCGTCTGGCGGTTGTACTGGAAGCCGAGCAGCAGCGTGTGCTGGAGCGGGCCCGTCGCGAAGCGGCCTTCCACGTTGTTGTCGATGTCGAAGCGACTGTAGTTCATCTGGAACACGCCGGCCCAGCGCGACACGTCGGTCGTGCTGCCCTCGACGAAACCGTTGCCGAACACCGAGCCGTTGTCGAGCGACAGGTGCATCAGGCGCACGTTCTGCCGGAACTTCCACGCCGAAGTCAGGTTCTGCTCGAACTGGTAACCGACCGACCACTGCTTCTTGCGGTAGTAGTTGAAGTTCGGGTCGCCTTCGTACACGTCCTTGTTGATCTGGCCGTCCGGGTTCGGCAGCACCGTGCCCTGCGCGGGCAGGAAGTTCGACGAGATGTCGCCCCAGTCCTGCAGGTAGGTCGCGGACAGCGTCAGCGACGTATCTGCGTTCGGGCGCCAGCGGAACGACGGCGCGAGCGCGACGCGCTGGTCGTTGTTCGGGCCGGTCAGCGCATTGCCGTCGCGCGCGACGCCGACGAAGCGGTACGCGTACTTGCCGTCGGCATCGAGCTTGTCGCCGACGTCGATCATGAACTGCTTGCGCGCGTAGTTGCCGATCTGCACCCCGGCTTCGCGCACGCGCTCGCCGTCGGCGAGCTTGGTCTGCACGTCGATGATCGCGCCGGGGTCGCCCGCGCCGTACAGCACCGAGGTCGGCCCGCGCAGCACGGTGATGCTGTCGATCATGTACGGATCGACGCGCCAGCTCGCGAGGTTGATCGTGTTCGGCACCTGCAGCCCGTTCACGTAGGCGGTCGGCGTGAAGCCGCGCAGCGCCGCGTACCAGTCCGAACGGTTGTCCGAACCGTACGACGAGAAGCCCGGCACGTAGCGCAGCGCCGCGTTCACGTCGGTCGCGCCGGTCATCTCGATCTGCTGCGCGGTGACGACGTTGACCGTCTGCGGAATCTCGTTGATCGGCGTGTCGGTCTTCGTGCCGGTCCTGCTGCGCTTCGCGACGAGCCCGACCGTGCCGTCGCCTTCCGAGGCCGCGTTGACGGTGATCGCCGGCAGCGTGCCGTTCTGCGCGCCGTTCGTCGTGCCATTTTTCGCGCCGGTCGACGCACTCGCTGCCGCACTGGCCGCCGCGCCGTTTTGCGCACTGCTGGCCGACGCCGCGGCGCCAGCGTTGACGGCCGGTGCCGTCTGGGCGTAAGCCTGCCCCGCCGCAGCCGCACCGAACGCCACGCTCGCCGCGGCTGCGATCGCACGCAAACGCGTGCCTGTTGCCCACTCCATCTTTCTCTGCTCCACTTTTTTCATGCGGTTTCCGACCGCGCCTTTGTCAAAGAGCGAAAGCCATCCGGCCCGCGCTCACCCCGTTTTCCTGTCGTTTTTCGTGCGACTCCCGGGCCGCGCCATCGTCGTGGGCGGGCGCGAGCCCGTCTTCGAGCGACGCGCAGATCTCGTCCGCGCGGCGCGCCAGTACCGACAACAGCGTGTCGGACAATCCATGGCTGTCTTCGCAGCAGCCTTGCAGGTAGATGCGCGGCGCAAAGTGCTCGGGCGTCGCGAGCAGGTAGTCGCGCGTCACGTCGCCGCGCGTGAGCGCATCGCCCAGGTGCGGCGCGAGCCCTTCGAGCAACGCCGAATGCGTGTCGCGGCGATAGCCGGTCGCGAGCACGAGCGCGTCGAAGCGCTCGACGCGCGTGGCGCCGCTCATCCGGTCGCGCAGCGTCAGCTCGATGCGGCCGTCGGCGGTGCGCACCGCGGCCTCGATCGCGCTGTTTGCAAGCAGCGCATGACGCGGCGTGCCGTCGATGCGCTGCAGGTACAGCATTTCGTAGATCTGCTCGATCAGCGGCCGGTCGACCACCGCGTAGTTCGTGTCGCGATAGCGCTCGAGCAGCGCGCGACGCGCGTCGTGCGGCTGCGCATAAACGACGTCGGTGAACTCGGGGCTGAAGATCTCGTTGACGAACGGGCTGTCGTCGGCCGGCTTCAGCGCACCGGCGCGCATCACGAGGCTCGCGTCGACGTGCGGGAAGCGGCGCGCGAGGTCGATGAACACCTCGGCCGCGCTCTGCCCCGCGCCGATCACCGCGACGCGCCGGCGCTCGCCGTCCGGCGACGCGACAAGCCGGTCGATATCGGTCAGATACGACGACGAATGGATCACGCGGTCGCGGCCCAGCGCGGCGAACGCATCCGGAATCGCCGGCGTGCCGCCGACGCCGACCGACAGCGCGCGCGTAACGCGCTGGCGCTCGTGGCCCGCGGCATCGCGCGACAGCACGCGCAGCGCGTCGATCCGTGCGCCGTCGCCGCGCACCGGCTCGATCGCCAGCACGGTCTCGCTGTAATGGACACGATCGTCGAACGCATCGGCGACCCAGCTCAGGTAGTCGTGGAATTCGACGCGGGTCGGATAGAAGTTCTTCAGGTTGACGAATTCGTTCAGGCGGCCGCGTTCGAACAGGTAGTTGATGAACGTGTAGCGGCTTTTCGGATCGCGCATCGTGACGAGATCCTTCAGAAACGAGATCTGCATCCGGCAGTCGTCGAGCAGCATCCCGCGATGCCAGCCGAATTCCGGCTGACGCTCGACGAAGCAATGGGCGAACGTGCGTGCGCCGGCGCGCTCTGCGAGGCGAATGGCCAGCGCCAGATTCGACGGCCCGAAGCCGACGCCGATCAGGTCGAATACGGTTTCTCTCTGCATGTCTCAGCTCCCTTGTCGGTGAATCCGGCCCGTCAGACGTGACGGCCGGAGAAGAACGTCTCGCGCAGCGTGCGCATCCACAGCGGCTGCGCGTCGGCCAGCGCGAGACGGCGCTGCCGCGCGAAGCCATGCCGCGCGAGATGGTCGGCAACCCGCGCATGGCCGGCAGGAACGGCACAGCCGACCGCTTCGGTACGCGGATCGTCGAGAAACAGGTAATGAACGACGGACGGCAGCCAGCCCGCCACGCAATGCGGGCCGCGCCAGCGCGATTCGCCGACCAGCATCCGCAGCCCGCGGTCGTAGTCGCGCGCCGCGACGTGCGGCGCGAGCGTGTCTTCCTTCAGCCAGACCGCCTCGAAGTACGCGAACGGCTCGCCGTCGAAGCAGCCGACGAGCGGCGTCACGTGCGGATCGGCGTCGGGGGCGCCCCCTTGCGCGCCGTCTGCGCCGGGCTGCGCGCCCGGCCAGCCGTCGCGCACGCGCGGCTCGTCGAACCAGCGCGCGAGCCGCCCGGCGTCCTCCGCCGGCTGCCAGCCGCGCAGCGTGAAGCGCACGCCGAGCGCCGGCAGGTCGCGCGCGTAGACGTCGCCGCGCGGCGCCGGCGGCCGGCGCGGATGACGCCGGCCGTCGGTAAGCATCGGCAGCGTCGCGCACGGCAGGTGCGTGCCGACGAGCCACAGATCGGCCTGCTGCGCCCAGCCGTCGCGCATGCAGCGGCCGCCGTCGGCGAGCACGCCGCTCGCGCGCAGCGCGTCGAGCGCGACCGCCGGCCATGCGGCCGGGTCGAGCCGGATCGCCGCATGGTGCGCGCCGTCCGAAAACGCCGCGGACAGCGCGGCCAGCAGCGCGCGCCGCTGGTCGGCCGGCGCCGCGCGATGGTTGTATGCGACGAGGCGCAGCGCGCCGTCGTCGGCGAGTTGCGCGCGCAGCAACTGTGCGCCGATGCCGTGGCCCTGCGCGACGCGGATCTCCGTGCCGTCGCGCACGGCGAACAGGCCGTCCGCGAACGCGAGGCGGCACGTATCGGGCATCGTGAATCCGTCGGGACGCACTTCAGCCAGCATGACGCTCCTCCTGTCCTGTTTCCGCGCGCGCATCGAGCCGTGCGCCGAGTGCCGCGAGCGTCGGCGACGCGAACACGTCGGCGACCGTCAGCGCGTGACCGGCGCGGCCGGCCGCGTCGACGAAGCGCACGACGTCGAACGACGTCGCGCCGGCTTCGAACAGGTCCGCGCCGGGCTCGGGCGCGGCCGTCGAGAACGTGTCGGACCACAGCGCCGCGAGCGCGGCAGCCGCGTGCGACGGCGCAGCGGCGTGTTCGTCGCCGCTTGCCGGCGCGATGCAGGACGCCTGCGCGACGGTGACGGCACGCGTATCGGGCGCGCCGAGCGCCGCTCCCGACGCGCCGGCAAAGCGCGCAACTTCGTCGTGATAGAGATCGACGAGCGCATCGACGAAACCGCGGTCGAGCAGTTCGTCCGCATACGAGAACGCGGCGCTCACGCGGCCGTCCGGATGCTCGACGACGTCCAGCTCGAGCGTGAACACGACGCGATGGCGCACGTCGTCGAATTCCGCCAGCGACAGGCCGGCCCAGTCGCGCGCGGCCGCACCCGTCGGGCGCAGGTAGTTGAACATCACCTGGAACAGCGGATTGGCCTGCGCGGCACGCGGCGCGCGCAGCGCCGCGACGACGTCGGCGAACGGCACGTCGGCATGCGCATACGCGGCGAGCGCCGTATCGCGCACCTGTGCGAGCACGTCCGCACGGCGCGCGGCCGGGTCGATCCGCGTACGCACGACGACCGAATTGATGAACAGGCCGAACGCAGCGCGTGCCGCGTCGCCCGTCAGCTCGCGCGTCGACGCAAGCACGCCGACCGGCTGGTCGGTCGCACCCGTCGCGCGGAACAGCGCGGTGTTGAGCGCCGCGTGCAGCACCATCGGCAGCGTCGCGTGCGCGGCCGACGCGGTGTCGCGTGCGGCGCGAATCAGCGACGCGTCGAATTCGAACGCGATGCGCGCCGCGCGCCATTGCGGCACGGCCGGCGCATCCGCGCGCTGCGGCAGCACGCGCGACGGCAGATCGGCCAGCGCGTCGCGCCAGTATGCGACGCGGGCCGGATGGCATGGTGCGGGCAGCACGAGCGGTACGACCCGTTGGGCGGCCAGTTGGACGGCTTCGTCGACCGGTGCGTCGCCGCCGCGCACGCGGGCGACGTAGCGAGCGCGAACCGCATCGAGCCACAGCTCGATCGATTCGCCATCCGACACGATGTGATGGATCGTCACCGACAGCACGTGGTCGTCCGTGCCGAGCCGCAACACACGTGCGCGCCACAGCGGCGCATCAGCTGCGAGGTCGAACGGCGTGAGTGCGTCCTCGTCGGTCAACGCCGCCGCGCGGGCAAGCGCATCGGGTTGCGCCGACAGGTCGACGACCGGCAATTCGACCGGCGCCGCCACGTCGATCCGCTGGCCCGGCAGCACGCCGTCGCGAGCGACGAGCCGCGCGCGCAGCGCCGGATGCACGGCCGCCGCATCGGAGAACGCGGCGCGCAATGCATCGATGTCGAGCGGGCCGCGTACGCGCAGCGCGACCGGGATGTTGTACGCGGCGCTGTCCGGCTGCGCGCGCCACAGGAACCACTGGCCCAGTTGCGCGGGCGACAGCGGCCACACGCCATTTGCATCGGGTTTGACCACCGCAACGCCCGGCGCCGCAGCGCCAGCATGCGCGGCGCGCGGCGCGTCGGCCACCTGCAGCGCGTACTGCGCGAGCACGGGTGCCTCGAACAGCGCGCGCACCGGCACGTCGCGGCCGAGCCGCTCGGCGACGCGCGTCGCGACGCGCACCGCGGCAAGCGAATGGCCGCCGAGATCGAAGAAGTGATCGCCGCGGCCGACGCGCTCGAGATTCAGCACGTCGCACCAGATCGCCGCGAGCGCGGTTTCGTCGCCGTCGTGCGGCGCCTCGTACGCACGTTCGACGCGCACGGGCGCCGGCAGCCGCGCGCGGTCGACCTTGCTGTTCGCGTTGCGCGGCAGCGCGTCGAGCACGATCAGTTGCGCGGGCACCATGTAGTCGGGCAGCGTGCGGCGCAGGTGCGCGTCGAGCATCGCGGCTTCGACGGGCTGCGCGGCCGCCTGTGCACCGGCGGTCAGTTCGACATACGCGACGAGCTGCGCAAGCGCCCCCTGTCCGTATACGACCGCGCACGCTTCGCGCACCGCATCGTGCGCGGCCAGCTGCGCCTCGATCTCGCCGAGCTCGATGCGCAATCCGCGCAGCTTCACCTGGTGATCGACGCGGCCGATGAAGTCGAACACGCCGTCCGCGCGGCGCCGCACGAGGTCGCCGGTGCGGTACAGGCGCGCGCCCGGCGCACCGTACGGGTCGGGTACGAAGCGCTCGGCCGTCAGCGCCGGGCGGTCGAGATAGCCGCGCGCGACGCCGATCCCCTCGCCGCCCAGGTACAGTTCGCCGATCACGCCGACCGGCAGCGGATGCAGCCGTTCGTCGAGCACGTGCGCGGTGCGCGCGCCGACCAGCGTGCCGATCGGCAGATATGCGGCGTCGCCCAGCTTCGCGAGATCGTCGCCGGGCCGGAACATCCACAGCGTCGGCGTGATGACCGTCTCGGTCGGGCCGTAGCCGTTGACCACGCGCACGTTCGGCAGCGCGCGGCGCAGCATCGCGAATGCCTCGCGAGACGTCGCCTCGCCGCCGACGGTCAGCGAACGCAGCGTCGGCGGTGCGCCGTGCGCGAGCGCCCATTCGGCGAGCTGCGCGGCGCAGCCGGGCGGCACGTAGGTCATCGTCACGCCGTCGCGGACCATCATCGCGCAGGTCTGCGCGGGCGGCCACAGCACGTCGGCCGTCACCGACACGGCGGCGCCCGACATGTATTGCGAAAACCACCCTTCGTGCGCGCCGTCGAAGTTGACCGACTGGAACAGCAGGAACACGTCCTGCTCGCCCGCGCCGTAGCGCTCGGCAATCGCCGCGCAATGCAGCGCGAACGACGCATGATCGACGATCACGCCCTTCGGCTTGCCGGTCGAACCCGACGTATAGATCGCGTAGGCCGCATGGCCCGGCAGCACGTCGGGCAGCGCGACGCCGGCGGCTTCGTCGAGCGCATCGACTTCATCGGCGCGCCACACATGCAGTTCCGGCAGCTCGGGCAACGACGCGGCGCTCGCGCCATCGGTCAGCACGTGCGCGATGCTCGCGTCGCCGACGATCTGCGCGAGCCGTTCGCGCGGATGGGCCGGATCGAGCGGCACGAACGCGGCGCCGGACTTCAGCACCGCGATCAGCGCGACGAGCAGGTCGACCGAGCGCTGCAGCGCGACGCCGACGCGCATCTCCGGCCGCACGCCCGCCGCAACGAGATGACGCGCGAGGCGCGCCGCGCGTGCATCGACTTCGCCGCGCGTCAGTGCACGATCGATATCGGCAACGCCGCGTGCGTCGGGCCGCGCATGCGCATGCGCGGCGATGCGCACATGCACGGGCACGAACGGTTCGGCTTCGGTCGCGCCCGCCGGCGCGTTCCACGCAAAGAGCTGCGCGCGCTCGCCGGCGGGCAGCCAGTCGAGATCGCCGACCGGCAGGTCGGGGCGCGCGAGCGCATCGGCGAGCAGCGTGACGAAGCGCGCGGCCAGCCGCGCGATCGCGTCGGCGTCGAACAGGTCGAGCGCATAGATGAACGCGGCGTCGAACGTACCGTCAGGCGTTGCCTCGACGGCGAGCGTGAGATCGAATTTCGCGGACGGCGTGCCGGACGGCAGCAACGCGGCGGCTGCCGCGCCGAGCGCCGGCAGCGCGCGGCGCTCGCCGTAGGCTGCCATCACCTGGAACAGCGGATGATGGCTTGCGCTGCGCGGCACGCCGAGCGCGTCGACCACCTGCTCGAACGGCACGTCCTGGTGCATCTGTGCGTCGAGGAGCGCGCGCTGCGTGCGCGCGACCAGCGACGAGAAATCGCCGTGCGCGGGCACGTCGACATCGATTGCCAGCGTGTTGACGAAGAAACCGATCAGGCCGGCGACTTCCGCGCGTTCGCGGTTCGCGGCCGGCACGCCGACGCAGATCCGCGCGTCGCCGGTCGCGCGCGCGAGCAGCACATCGAGCGCGGCGAGCAGCACGGCGAACGGCGTCGCGCCCGACGCGGCCGCGAACGCACGCAGTTGCGCGCCGATGCGCGCGTCGAGCGAAAACACATGGCGGGCACCGCGCGCGCTGCGGCGCGCCGGCCGCGCAGTCGCGCCCGGCAGCGTCAGCACTCCGCGCTGCGGGTCGAGCCGTTCGCGCCAGAACGCGAGCTGGCGGTCGCGTTCGCCGGCGTCGAGCCAGCGGCGCTGCCACAGCGCGTAGTCGGCATACTGGATCGGCAGCGGCGCGAGCGGCACCGGCTTGTCGGACGCATACGCGCGGTAGAACGCCGCGAGCTCTTCCAGCATCACGCCCGACGACCAGCCGTCCGACACGATGTGGTGCACCGTCAACGCGAGCCAGTGATGTGTCGCGTCGAAGCGGACCAGGTGCGCGCGCAGGAGCGGCGGCGTACCGAGATCGAACGGCTCGGCTTCGTCGGCCGTCGCGACGGCCTCCGCGCGCGCGGTGCGCTGCGCGTCAGGCAACGCTTGGAGATCGGTTTCGCGCCACGGGCAGCGCAGCGGCGCGTGGATCGTTTGCGCGACACCGTCCTGCGCTTCGTCGAAGGTCGTGCGCAGCGCTTCGTGGCGCGCGATCAGCGCGTCGCACGCGAGACGCAGCGCATGCGCGTCGAGCGCGCCTGTCAGCGCCAGGCGCTCGGTGATGTGATACGCGTCGGGCGCGTCGATCAGCCGCGCGTGCAGCCATAGCCGCGTCTGTGCGAACGACGCCGGCACGCGATCGCTGCGCGGCGTGCGCGGCGGAATCGGCAGCACGCGGAAGTCGATGCCGGCCGCGCCGAGCTTGTCGATGAAGACCGCGCGCTGCGCGTCGGGCAGTTGCGCGAAACGCGTCGCGAGCGCGAGCCAGTCGGGTTGAACCTTCGTCATCCGTCGTCCTTATTGGGTTTCCAGTTCGCCGAGCAGCGCGTCGATCGCGCTCGCCGCATCGGTCGCGCCGCGCGCCGCGCAGGCCGCGTCGATCGCTTCCGCGCAGCGCGCGAGCGTGCGCGTGTCGAACAGCGTGCGCAGCGGCAGCGCGAGCCCCCAGTGCAGGTTCGCCTGCGCGTGGGCCTGCGTCGCGAGCAGCGAATGGCCGCCGAGCAGGAAGAAATCGCCGTCGCGGCCGATCGCGTCGACATGCAGCACGCGTTGCCAGATATCCGCGAGCGCGCGTTCGGTATCGGTCGCGAGTTCGACGGCTTCGGCCGCTTCGCGCACCGGCGCGGGCAGCGCATGACGGTCGCACTTGCCGTTCGGCGTGACGGGCAATGCGTCGAGTTCGATCAGTTGCGACGGCACCATGTAGGCCGGCAGTTGCGCGCGCAACGTGTCGAGCAGCGCCGCACGGTCGAGCGGGCCCGCGTCGCCGCGCGCGACATAGCCGATCAATTGCTCGTCGCGCACGATCACGACCGCATCGTTCACGCCGGGCGCCGCGCGCAGCAGCGCCTCGATCTCGCCCGGCTCGATCCGCTGGCCGCGCAGCTTCACCTGCGTGTCGACGCGGCCGAGGTAGTCGAGCGCACCGTCGGCGCGCCGGCGTGCGAGGTCGCCCGTGCGGTACATGCGTGCGCCCGGCACGAACGGATCCGGCACGAAACGCTCGGCGGTCAGCCCCGGGCGGCCGAGATAACCGCGCGCCAGGCCCGCGCCCGCGAGATACAGCTCGCCGGTCGCGCCGGCCGGCACCGGCTGCCATGCGGCATCGAGCACATGCAGCTGCAGGTTCGCGATCGGACGGCCGATCGGCACCGCGACCGCATTCGCATCGTCGGGGCCGCAGGTCCAGTGCGACACGTCGATCGCGGCTTCGGTCGGCCCGTACAGGTTCACGAGCGTCGCGTTCGGCAGCAGCCGTGCCATCTTCGCGACGAGCTCGGGCGCAAGCGCCTCGCCGCTCGCGACGATCAGGCGCACGCTGTCGCATTGCGCGGCGGCCGAGAAATCGTCGAGGTATGCGGCGAACGCGGCGAGCATCGATGGCACGAAATGCAGCACCGTCACGCCGTGCGCATGGATCGCGGCCGCGAGACGCGCCGGATCGCGATGGTCGCCGGGTGCGGCGATCGCGAGCTTCGCGCCGATCGCCAGCGGCCACACGAATTCCCAGACCGACACGTCGAAGCCGAACGGCGTCTTGTGCAGCACGACGTCGTCGCGCGTCAGACGGTATGCGTGCTGCATCCACGCGATCCGGTTCGCGAGCGCGCCGTGCGTGTTGCCGGCGCCCTTCGGCTTGCCGGTCGAGCCCGATGTGTAGATCAGGTATGCGAGTTGGGCGTCGTCGATGGCGATGCCCGCCAGCGCTTCTTCACCTTCCCCCGCTTCATCGGCGAGCAGGTCCGCGAGCGTCAGCAACTGCGTCGCGGCACCGTCGCCAAGCGCGGCCTCGACCTCCTCGCGCAGGTGCGCCTGCGTGATCGCGACGGCCGGCCGCGCGTCGCGCAGCAGGTACGCGATGCGCTCGGCCGGATAGTCGGGATCGACCGGCAGATACGCCGCACCGGCCTTCAGCACGCCGACGAGCGCCATCACCATGTCGAACGAGCGCTCGACGCACAGCGCGACCGGCGTGTCGGGCCGCACGCCGCGCCGGCGCAGCGCGGTCGCGATGCGCGACGTGCCGACGTCGAGTTCGCGATAGGTCGCGCGATGCACGCCGCCGTGCACGTCCGCGTATTCGAGCGCGATCGCGTCGGGCGTCGCCTGCGCCGCATCGGCGAATTGCAGGTGCAGCGGCTGCCGTTGCGAAGCCGGCCACGACTGCGCGGTGTCCTGCGCAAGCGCCAGTGCGTCGCGGGTTGCGTCGTCGGCGATCGACAGCGTGCCGAGCAGCGCGTCCGGCGTGCAGGCCAGCGCATCGAGCGCACACGCGAACGCACGGTGCCAGGTCTCGACTTGCCGCGCATCGACGCGCGCTGTGTCGTAGCCGTAGTCGATCGTCAGCGTCGCACCGCTCTCGATCACGAGCGTCAGCGCAAAATCGGTCGCTTCGATGCTGCGCACGCCGCTCATCGCAAGCGCGCGCGGATCGGCGTCGCGCGCCGTGTCGTCCACCGGGTAGTTCTCGAATACGACCAGCGTATCGAACAGTGCGCCGCCCGCGCCACGCGCCCAGCGCTGGATGTCGGCGAGCGGCGTGTGTGCATGCTCGGCCGCCGCCGCATTCTCGCGTTGCAGCTTTTGCAGCCAGTCGGCTACGCGTTGTTGCGGTGCGGGAGCGGTGATGACCGGCAGCGTGTTGATGAAGAGGCCGAGCACCGTGTCGACGTCCGCGAGCGTATCGGGGCGGCCCGCGACGGTCGCGCCGAACGCGACGGCCGGCTGGTGCGTCATCCGCTGCAGCGCGAGCGCCCACGCGCCCTGCACCAGCGTGTTGACCGTCAGCTTCAGTGCGCGTGCCGTCTGCGCGACGCGCGTCATCGCATCCGCATCGATCGTCGCGCGCCACGTGACCATGTCGGCGTCCGCGCGGTCGGCCGCGCGTTCCGCGATCAGCGTCGGCGCGTCGAGCCGCGCGAGGCGCTCGGTCCAGAAGCGTTCGTCGGCATCGCGGTCGCGCGTGCCGAGCCACGCGATGAAGTCGCGATAGCGCAGCGCCGGGCGGCTCGCGAACGGCGACACCGCATCCGGGTCGCGATAGTCGCGCAGCACGTCCGCGAGCAGGCGCGCGGTGCTCCAGCCGTCGAGCAGCACGTGGTGACGCGTCCACACGACGCGCCATGCGTCGTCCGTCACGCGGATCAGCGTAAGCCGCATCAGCGGCGGCTCGCGCCAGTCGAAACCCCGTGCGCGGTCGGCCGCGAGCCATGCGTCGAAATCGGCGTCGAGCGTGTCGCCGCGCGTGCGCCAGTCGAGCTGCTCGACCGGCATCTGCGCGTGGCGATGCACGCACTGCAGCGGCGCGGCTTCGTCGGGCATCACGCTCGTGCGCAGGATGTCGTGACGTGCGACGGACGCGTCGAACGCGTTGACGAGACGTTCGGCATCGAGCGCGGTCGCGGTCGCGACGAGCTGGTTCACGTAGCTTGCGTGGCCGGGCGCGAACAGCGCATGGAACAGGATGCCCTGTTGCATCGGCGACAGCGGATACACGTCGTCGATCGTGCGCCAGTCCAGCGGCGTGCGTTCGATCGCCGCCTGAGTGAGGCCGGCGGCCTGCGCGAGCGGGAAATCGCCCGGTGTCGCGCCGCCGCCGCGATGTGCGACGCGCGACGCGCAGGCATCGACGAGTTCCCGCAGCGCGGCCGCGAAGCGTTCGGCGAACGCGTCGATCGTCGCGCGCTCGAACTGCGGCGCGCCATAGACCCAGTGCACTTTCAGCGTGCGTGCGCCATCGCGGTCCGTGTCGAGGTATGCGTGGATCGCGAGCGTGTTGCCGAGCGGCCCCTGCGGATCGCGCTCCACGCCGGTACCGCCGAAACGCGGCACGAGCGTCGCGTCGCGCGGCGCGTCGAACTGGCCGAGATAGTTGAACGTGACGCGCGGGCGCGGGACGGCGGCCAGCGCCGCGCGCGTCGCCGCATCGCCGTAGTGTGCGAGCACGCCGAAGCCGAGCCCCTTGTGCGGCACCGCGCGCAGCGTGTCCTTGACCGCACACAGCGTGTCGCTCGCGGTCGCTTCGACCGGCAGGGTCACCGGGTAGTGGCTCGTCAGCCAGCCGATCGTGCGGCTCGCGTCCGCATCGTCGAACAGTGCCTCGCGACCGTGCCCTTCCAGTTCGACGCGGCACGATGCCGAGCCGCGCACGCCGGCCAGTGCCAGCGCGAGCGCCGCGCCCAGCAGTTCGATTGTCTGCGTGCGATAGGCCGCATGCGCATCGGTCAGCGCCGCACGCGTCAATGCCGCGTCGATCGTCTGCACGACGACGGCTGCATCGGCATTCGTCGCCGCTGCATCCGGATGATCGGGCACGAGGTCGTCGCCCTGCGCCATCCCGGCCCAGTACGTGGCTTCGGCCGCGAACGGCGACGCCGGTTCCGTCGCGGCGCGCGCGAGCCGTGCGGCCCATGCATCGGCACGCAGGCCCGGCTGCGACAGCCGGACCGGCGTGCGTTCGCACGCGGCGCGGTAGGCCGTGTCGAGATCGTCGAGCAGGATGCGCCACGACACGCCGTCGACGATCGCGTGGTGAATCGCCAGATAAAGCTGCGTCGAGCCGTCCGGCAGCCGTGCCGCGCACGCGCAGGCGAGCGGCCCGCGGCCGAGGTCGAGACGGCGCTGCAATGCGTCGAAACGCGCGAGCGCGTCGGCTTCGTCGCGTGCGGCGACTTCGACGAACGGCAGCGCGTCATATGGCTTCGCGGCATCGCTCGCGTGCCACGTGCCGTCCACACCAAGCGCGAAGCGCTGGCGGAACGCGTCGTGATGCGTCAGCAAAGCATCGAATGCGCGCGCGAACGCGTCCGCGTCGAACGGCCCGCGCACATCGAACGCGACCGACTGGTTCCAGTGGCCGCACTGCGGGATGTCGAGCGCGAAGAAGCGTTGCTGAGCCGGCGTCAGAATTGGCGCGGCAGCCGGTGTCGCCAATGCGGGTGCCGTGGCTGGCTGCGCGGTAGCAGTCACGTCCTCGGTCTTCGCGATTCGCGCGAGTTCAGCCACCGTCGGGCCATCGAACAATTGCTTCGGCGTGAAGCGCACGCCGCGCTTGCGCGCACGGGCAATCACCTGCAGCACGAGGATCGAATCGCCGCCGAGTTCGAAGAAGTTGTCGTCGCGGCCGACCTGCGGCGCCTTCAGCACGGCCTGCCAGACTTCGGCGAGTACCGTTTCGACCGCGCCCTGCGGCGCGTCGCCGGACGCGAGCGCGACCGGCGCGGCCGCCAGTTCGCGCAGCGCCGCGCGATCGATCTTGCCATTCGCGGTCACCGGCAGGCGCGCGAGCACCACGAACTGCGCGGGCACCATATAATCGGGCAGCTTCGCGGCGAGCGCCGCGCGCACGGCGGCTTCGTCGAATGCAGCGCCGTCGCGCATCACGACGAAGGTCGCGAGCCGCAGGCGGCCGTCGTGCTCGATCGCGAGCGTTTCGGCTTGCGCGACCGGGCCGGCCGCGCGCACGGCCGCACTCACCTCGCCCGGTTCGACACGGTAGCCGCGGATCTTCACCTGATCGTCGATGCGGCCGAGGAACGCGAGACGGCCGTCCGCGCGCAACCGCACGCGGTCGCCGGTGCGATACAGCCGCGCGCCGGGCGTGAACGGATCGGGCACGAAGCGTTCGGCGGTCTGCGCCGGCCGCCCGAGGTAGCCGCGCGCGACACCCGGCCCGCCCAGATACAGCTCGCCCGTCGCGCCGGCCGGCACGCATGCGCCGAACGCGTCGAGCACCAGCGCACGCGCATTTGGCAGCGGCAGGCCGAGCGGCACGCCGCCCGCGGGATCGCGCGCATCGGCGGCGATCGATACGGTATCGCACGCGATCGCGCCGACCGTCGCTTCGGTCGGCCCGTAATGGTTGATCACGCGGCAGGCCGGCGCGAGCGCGGCCAGGCGCGCAACGAGCGCCCATGCGAGCGTTTCGCCGCCCGTCACGAGCGCGTGGCGCGGCAGCACATCGGCCGGCACGCGCGCGTCGAGCAGCGCCTGCAGGTGGCTCGGCACGATCTTCAGCACGCCGACGTCGCGGCGGCGCATCTCGTCCGCGAACAGGTCCGGATCGAACGCGCATGCGGCCGGCAGCAGGTGCAGCGTGCGGCCCGCGCACAGCGCGCCGAACAGCGTCGTGTGCCCGAGATCGGCCGCAACGGTCGACACCATCGCGAACGATGCGTCCGGTGCGAACGCGAGTTCGTCGAGCATCCCCTGCACGTAGTCGGCCAGTGCGCCGTGCGACACGACGACGCCCTTCGGCGTGCCGGTCGAGCCCGACGTATAGATCAGGTATGCGCCCTGTTCCGGATGCGGTGCGACGCGCACGCCGGCCGCATGCGCGAACGTCGCGTCCTGTGCGAGCGTGTCGACGTCGAGCGGCTGAGCGTCGATGCCGGCCGGCCACGCGGCCGTATCCGCGACGAGCGCCCAGCGCGCGCCGCAGTCGGCTGCCGCCGCGGCGAGTCGTGCGGCCGGCTGTGCGGGATCGAGCAACACGGCGAGCGCACCGGCCTTCAGCACGCCGAGCAGGCCGACGACGAAGCGCGCGGAACGTTCGATGCAGACGATGACGGACGCTTCGGCGGCGACACCGCGCTGCGTCAGCGCACGCGCGATTCGGTTCGACGTGTCGTCGAGTTCGGCGAACGTCAGCGCCGCCGACGCATCGGCGAGCGCGACGCGATGCGGATACGCGGCCGCCTGCCGCGCGAACGCGGCGACGATGTCGGCATGTTCGACACGCAGCGCGCGGCCGTCGCGCGGCTGCCGCGACGCGGCCGAAGCGTCGCACGGCAGCGCGGCCGTCGCGCGTTGCGGATCGTGCGCGGCCGCGCCGACGAGCGCCGCATAGCTGTCGAGCCACGCACGCGCGGTGTCGGCGTCGATGCAGTCGGTCGCATAGGCCGCGACCAGTTCAATCCCGTTCGCGTCGTCGGTGAAATCCAGCGCGAAGTCGAAACGCGCGGCCAGATCGGGCCCCGGCGTAGCAACAGCGGTCGCACCCGGCAGCACGCTGTCGTGCCGCGCGTCGAACTGCTGCGCGAATTTCACGCGCAGCCATTCGTCGCCGCGCTTGACCGGCGGCTTCACCGCATCGACGACGCGCTCGAACGGCACGTCCTGGTGCGCGACCGCGTCGAGCGCTGCCGTGCGCGCCGCGTCGACGAGCGCGCGGAACGGCAGCGTCGGCGCCACGCGCACACGCAGCGCGACCGTATTCAGGAACAGCCCGAGCAACGCGCGCGTTTCAGCGCGCTGGCGATGCGCGACCGGCACCGCGACGACAACGTCCGTTTCGCCGGTCAGGCGCGACAGCCATGCGTCGAGCGCGGCCAGCAGCACCGTGAAGACGGTGGCCTGTGCGTCGCGCGCGAGTTGCCGCACGTCGGCCGCGACCGCGTCGGGCAGGCGCACCGACACGCGTGCGCCCTGCAGCGTGCGCGCGGCGCCCGGCTGACGGTCGACCGGCAGCGCGATCGGGCCCGGCACGTCGCGCAATGCGCCACGCCAGTAGTCGAGCTGGCGTTCGCCCTCGCCGCCGGCCAGCATGTCGCGCTGCCAGTCGGCGTAGTCGGCGTACTGGATCGGCAGATCAGGCAGCGACGGTTCACGGCCTTCCGCATACGCGCTGTATGCAGCCGAAAGCTCGTCGAACGCGCAGCGCGAGCTCCAGCCGTCGGTGATCGCGTGATGCGCGGTCAGCAGCAGGCGGTGACGGTCGTCGGCGAGCGCGGCGAGCGTCGCGCGCAGCAGCGGGCCGCGTGCGAGATCGAACGGTTCGGCCGCATCGCGCTCGGCGAGCCGCGCGGCTTGTGCGTCGCGCGCGGCCGGCGGCTGGTCGCGCAGGTCGATGTCGGCGATCGACACCGGCAGATGCGCATGAATCCGCTGCATCACGATGCCGTCGTCGTTGTCGACGAGCGTCGTGCGCCACGCCTCGTGCCGGCCGATCACGTGATCGAGCGCGCGCTGCAGCGCGTCGCGATCGAGCGTGCCGTCGATCGTCCAGTGCGCGGCGATGTGATATGCGGCGCTCGCATCACGCGTTTGCGCGAGCACCCAGAAGCGTTGCTGTGCGAGCGACGCGGCACGGTCGACATGCGGCGCGCCCGATGCGGCCGCATCGGCCGGCGCGCGGCGCGCGGAAATGGCGGCCAGTGGCTCGCCGGTCTCACGTTCCGCGCGATCGACCGTTTCGGCCAGTTCGGCGAGCACCGGATCGGCGAACAGCGTATCGAGCCGCAGGTTCACGCGCGATGCGGCGCGAATTGCGGCCTGCAACTGCATCGCGGCGAGCGAATCGGCACCCAACGCAAAGAAATGGTCGTCGCGGGACGGCGCGACGTCGAGGCCGAGCAGCGTCTGCCAGAGGCCCGCAAGTTGCTGCTCGGTCGGCGTGCGCGGCGCGGCGCCAGCGCGTTGCGTCGTGTCGCGCGCGGCGGCAATCCACTCGCGCAGCGCCGCACGGTCGATCTTGCCGTTCAACGTATACGGCAGCGCATCGCAACGCACGAACCGGTGCGGTTGCCATGCCGCCGGCAGTTGCGCGGCCACGTGCGCCTTCAGCGCCGCATCGTCGGCCGCCGCGCGCAGCGCGACGCACGCGATCAGCCGCGTCGGCCCGTTGCCGGTTTCGGCGACCACGGCCGCGTCGGCCACGGCCGGGTGCGAGCGCAGGCACGCGGCGATTTCCGCGGGCTCCACGCGCACGCCGCGCACCTGGACCTGATCGTCGAGGCGGCCGAGATAGTCGAATGCGCCGTCGTCGCGCAGGCGTGCGAGATCGCCCGTGCGGTAGACGCGCGCGCCCGGCTCGCCGTCCGGATCGGGAATGAAGCGTTCGGCCGTCAGCGCCGGGCGGCCGTGATAGCTGCGCGCAATACAGACGCCGCCGAGCAGCAGCTCGCCCACGCCATCAGTCTCACCGCCATCAATGCGCGCGACGCGCGGGCCGATCACGCGGCCGATCGGCAGCGACGCATACGCGTCGTCAGCGGCCAGCACGGGCGCCTCGCCCGGTTCGACCGGCCACAGCATCGGCGAGATTACGGCCTCGGTCGGCCCGTAGCCGTTGATCAGGCGTACCGACGGAAACGTGCGGCGCACGAACTCGAACGCCTGCTGCGGCAGCGCTTCGCCGCCGAACGCGAGCACGCGCAATGCCGGCGGCACGCCGTCGCGCGCGGCGACAGCCGCAAATTCGCGCAGGTACGCGGGCGGGAACGCGGCGACGTTGACCGATTCGCGCATCATCAGCGCATGCGCGGCGTCGGGCGCGAACGGCTGCGGCGGCGCCACGACGATACTGGCGCCGATCGCGAGCGGCGCGAGCCAGCACTCATGAGCCGCGTCGAAATTGACCGACGCGAAATGCAGCAGGCGGTCGCCTGCGTCGATCGGCAGCGCGGCCGCAAGCGCGTCGCAATGCGCGGCGAGCGGCCCGTGCTCGACGACCACCGCCTTCGGCATGCCGGTCGAGCCCGACGTATAGATCATGTAGGCGGCCGAACGCGGGTGCACGGGTACCGCTTCGTCATCGGCAACGAGGTCCTGCCCGCCCGCCGCTTCGTCAGCCGCGTCGAACGCATGTTCGAACGGCGCGCCGAGCGCCGCGCGGCCGGCTTCGTCGACGATGCAGTGCCGCAGCTGCGCATCCTGGACGATCCAGTCGAGGCGCGCGGCCGGATGCCGCGGATCGAGCGGCACGAACACGCCGCCCGCCTTCAGCACGGCCAGCAGCGCGACGAACAGCTCGCACGAGCGCTCGACGCAGACGCCGACCCGCACTTCCGCGCCGACGCCGGCCGCACGCAGTTGCCGCGCCAGCCGCGACGCACGCGCGTCGAGCGCACCGCGCGACAAGCGCAAGTCATTCTGGAAAGGTACCGCGATTGCCGGTGCGTCGGGCGCAACGCGCGCCAGTTCGCGGATTCGGTGATGCAGCGCAGTCGGGAAACTCGTCATGTGCGTGAAGTCCTTCGGTCCGGCCGCTTCGGCCAAGTCTCGGGGCCGCTTGGGGCGGCTTCACTGGTGTGACGAACGGCGCCGCCGATTTTTTACCGTTTTGCGCTCGAAGCGTGCGTGACCGTCTTTTTTTGCTGGCGCTGCTAAATATTTGCACGGCCCGTTCGTCTATCAGGAAGGAAAGCAGGAACGGGCGCCCCCGCCCGCCGCTTTCGCTTCAGTTTTTCCGTTTCCGCGTATTCGCTTGCCTTCCCTTTACCGACGTTGCCGATGACTGCTGCCCACGAGCCTTCTTCCCCGCCGTCCCTCGACGCCTCGCCCGCCCGCCCCGCGGCGCGCCTGATCCTCGCGCTGTTGCGCGAAAGCCGCGCATCGCTCGCGCTGGCGCTCACCGCGTGCGTGCTGAACGGCATCGCGAGCGTGCTGCTCGTCGCGACGCTGAACCGCGCGCTCTCGCAACCCGGTGCGGCCGATGCGTCGCTCGCGTGGCGCTTCGCGTTGTGCGCGGTAATCGCGCTCGTCACGCGGATCGTGTCGGGCACGCTGTTCGCGCGCCTGTCGCAGGACACGATGGCGCGGCTGCGCGTGCATCTCGCGCGGCGCGTCGGCGCGGCCGAGCTGCGCGACATCGAGCGGATCGGCGCCGCGCCCGTGCAGTCGGTGCTGACCGACGACGCGACCAACGTGTCGATGCTGTTCTTCGCGCTGCCGAACCTGGTCATGCACGGCTCGATCGTGTTCGGCTGCCTCGGCTATCTCGCGTGGCTGTCGTGGCCCGTGTGCGTGCTGGCGCTGGCCGCGATCATCGCCGGCTCGCTCGGTTATCACACCGGCGACCGCCGCGCGATCGCGTCGCTCGAAGCGGCCGGCCAGGCGCAGGACCGCCTGTTCGGCTATCTCGGCTCGCTGTTCTCCGGCGCGAAGGAACTGAAGCTGCACGATGCGCGCGCACGCCAGTTCGTCGACGGCCAGCTCGGCGCCGCGATCGGCGAAGTGCGTGACCACCGCCGCCGCGCGTTCAGCGCGTACGCGGTCGGCGTCGGCTGGATCATCTTCCTGTTCTACGTATTCCTCGGCGTGGCGTCGTTCTGGCCGCAGCTCGGCGTGCATGCCGATCCGGGCACGGCGGCCGGCTATGTCGTCGTGTTCCTGTTCATGCTCGTGCCGCTCGACGGGCTCCTGAACAACCTGCCGACCGTCAACGCGGCACGCGTGTCGCTCACTCGGATCGAGGGCGTGATGGCCGAATTCGGCGCGCTGCGCACGGTGCCGCCCGCGGCCGACGCGCCCGACGTGCCGCCGGCCGGCACCGTCACATTGCGCGGCGTCACGCACGCGTATTTCCACGAGCGCGACGAACGGATGTTCAGCATCGGGCCGATCGACCTGACGATCAACCCGGGCGAGCTCGTGTTCATCGTCGGCGGCAACGGCAGCGGCAAGACGACGCTCGCGAAGGTGCTGACGGGGCTCTACGAGCCCGAGGAAGGCACGATCGAGGCCGACGGCCGCACGATCGGCTGGCGCGAGCGCGCCGCGTACCGGCAGCGCTTCAGCGCGGTGTTCAACGATTTCCACCTGTTCGATGCGCTGCTCGGCATCGTCGATCCCGACGATCCGGCCCGTGCGCAGGCCGATGCGCGGGCGAACGCGCTCGTAGCGAAGCTGGCGCTCGACCACAAGGTGAAAGTGGTCGACGGCGCGTTCTCGACCCGCGCGCTGTCGACCGGGCAGCGCAAGCGGCTCGCGCTCGTCGTCGCGTATCTGGAAGACCGGCCGTTCTACCTGTTCGACGAATGGGCGGCCGACCAGGACCCGTCGTTCAAGGCCGTGTTCTACGAACAGCTGCTGCCCGAGCTGCGCGCACGCGGCAAGGCCGTGATCGTGATCACGCACGACGATCGCTATTTCGACCTCGCCGACCGGCTGCTGAAGCTCGACAACGGGCGCATCGTCAGCGACACGATGCCCGCGCGTTTGCGTGCTCAGAATGGTGTCGACGCGCTGAGCGTGTAAGCCCATTCATGAATCGATCGCCGACGCGCCGCAACGGCGGTGCGTCGGCGGTGTCGGGTTCAGAACGGAATATTGCTGGATAGCGGCGACAAGGAAAGGCCAGGGCATTGACGTCACGCCGATTACAACACCCTGCCCGTCGAAACAGCGTGATCGATGCCCGACAACCGTCCGCGCACTCAACGCGCGGCCGGCAGCTTCAGCATCGTATCGGTCATCACGTCGGCCAGCTTCAGCGCCGACATCGGTCCGCCGAACCCCCAGATATTGCGTTCGACGAGTGCGATCCGGCGGTCGCGCAGCGCGGGCACGAAGCGCCACACCGGCGAATCGAGTTTCGCCGACAGCGGCACGTCCATCCCCGACGCGGTCACGAACAGCACGGCCAGGTCGCGCTGCGTGAGCAGGTCGGCCGACGTCACGTACAGCGTGCCTTCCCGCGTCGGCTGCTTCGGCCACGGATCGAGCCCGAGCGCACGCGCGAGGCCGGCCGACGTGCTGTTGCCCGTATAGGCCCAGTAACGGTCGGGCAAGCCGAGATCCTGCAGCAGTGCGATGCGCTCGCCGTTGCGGCCCGCTGCCGCGAGCCGCGCCGCATTGCGCGCGATCCCCGCGTCGAGTTGCGCATCGACCGCCTGCGCACGCGCGTCGCGCCCCGTCACCGCGCCGATCGTCCGGAAGATCTGCCGCATCCAGTCGAGCTGCGTGACGGGCACGCCGCCGTCGGAAACATTCGGGCTGAACTGGAACAGGATCGTCGGCGCGATCCGGTCGAGCGCGTCGAAGATCGGCGCATGCCGGAAGCCGACGCCGATGATCAGGTCGGGCTTGACCGCCGCGATCGCCTCGAGCCCCGGCTCCTGCCGCGAACCGATGTCGGTCACGTGCGCGAGCCGGTCGCTCTGGTAGCCGAGCCAGCCCGGATAGAACGCGGTATCGGCCATCCCGACCGGCACGAGGTCGAGCGCGACCACGCTTTCCGCGAACATGAAGTCGAGCGCGACCACCCGCTGCGGCCGCGCGGGCATCTTCAGGCTCGCCTGCGACACGACGGGGTTGCCGGCCAGCGACACGACGCCCGGCGTGCCGGGTGCGCCGCCGGCGACGGCAACCGCACCGGCCGACGCGGAAAACACGCCGCAGCACGCGGCACCGAGCGCGGCGAGTGCGCCCAACGCGTGCCGGCGGCCGGCATGCGTCACCGGATCGCGTCCTGCCCGGCGAGCGCCGCGTCGTCCATCGTCAATAGCAGGGGGCAGCTTCCACACAGTTGCGTTTCTCCAGGAATTTCGTAGCGCAGGCAGCACACGCGGCGCGCGCGGAACGGCGTCGGCAGCAGCGGCGAGCGCGGCACGGCGTCGCGCACCGGCATGCGTAGCGGATTCGGTTCGCACGCGAAGCACGTCGAGCCGAACAGCCAGCCCGCGTCGCGCACGGGATCGGCCGCGCAACGCAGCGAACGACAGGTGTCGAGCAGATAGTCGAGCAGATTGCCCGCGTTGCTCCACAGCACGCGCGGCGTAACGCGGCCCATCGCTGCGAGCAGATCGATCACCGCACCGAGATGCGCGACCAGCCCCGCATAGCGCGGCGCGGGATCGTCGCACGGCGCGCCGAGCGCGTCCGCCGCGAAATACAGCGCGGCGGGCATCCCGTCGTCGAGCGCGACGAACGTGCGTTCGGGCGTCATGTCGAGCGGCCGGCCGAGCGTCAGCGCGGCGACGACACCCGCCGGCCCCGCGCGACCGAAATAGTATTTGCTCCATTGCGAGATCAGCGCGCGCGCATGCTGTGCCGGATCGCCGCCGTAATGGCGGACCATCGCGTCGAGCACGGCATCGCGATGCTCGGGCAACGCGCTGACGGGCACGACGATGCGGCCCGGCGCGTACGCGTCGTCGGGCATGCCGAGCCAGACGACGTCGAGGTGTTCGGCGAACGGTTCGGGCGCGAACGCCGAGAAGCGCGTGGCGCGCACGCCGTCGAGCGACGGCGTCATCGCCCCGCGCGCCGGGCGCGGCGCCCCTCGAGGATCAGCAGCCCGAGCAGGTACGGCGCGCCGATCAGCGCAGTCAGCACGCCGGCCGGCACTTCGCGCGGCGCGACGACCGTGCGCGCCGCGAGATCCGCGGCACCGAGGATCAGCGCGCCGCACGCGGCCGCGAGCCACAGCCGCGTGCGATGCCGGCGCGCGCCGAGCATCGTCGCGACGTGCGGCGCCATCAGCCCGATGAAGCCGACCGGCCCGACCGCCGCGACGGCCGCGCACGCGGCGAGCGTCGCGATCGTCAGTGCGAGCGGCCGCAGCGCGGCCACCGGCAGGCCGAGCGCGGCCGCCTGGTCGTCGCCGAGCGCGAGCATGTCGAGCAGTCGCGCAAGCCACGCGAACACGGGCACCGCGAGCACGCACCACGGCAGCAGCATCGACACCTCGCCCCAGCTGCGGCCATAGGTGCCGCCCACGAGCCATACGACGAAGCGCGCGGGCTGCACGCTTTGCTGCGTGATCAGCCATTGTGCGAGCGTCGTCCACAGCGCGCCGATCACGATACCGGTCAGCGCCACCGCGAGCGGCGCATAACGATGCCGGTGATTCAGCGCGAGCGTGATCGCGAGCGACAGTCCGCCGCCGATCAGCGCGGCCGCCGCGAGCGTCACGTGGCCCATCAGCGGCCACGTCGACAATGCGAACAGCGTGACGAGCCCCGCGCCCTGCGTGACGCCGAGCACTTCGGGGCCTGCGAGAGGATTGCGCACGACGCTCTGCATCGCGACGCCGCTCACGGCCAGCAGCGCGCCCGCGAGCAGCGCACACAGCAGGCGCGGCATGCGCAGGTCGATCAGCATCCGCGCGAGCGCATCCTGGCCGGACAGCGCGGCGGACCAGCGCGCGGGCGACAGCCATTCGGGGCCGGCCGACACGCCGACCAACACCACCAGCGCACCGGCCACGACGAACAGCGCCGTGCGCAGCGGCCAGCCAAGCCGTTCGAGCCAGCCGACGAGCCGCGTCGAGCCGCCGCCCGCCGTACGTTCGGCATCCGCATGCAGCACGCCCGACCACGCGGCGCCGCGCCGGATCATCGCGAGCATCAGCGGCGTGCCAATGAGCGCGATCGCGACGCCGGTCGACAGCGTCGCGTCGAGTCCCGACGCGAGCACCGCGCTGTCGGTGACGAGCACGAGCGCGCCGCCGGCGAGCGCCGACAGCGGCACCAGCACGCCGAGGCGCGCCGCGCGCGCACCGCGCACCTGGCGCAGCAGGTTCGGCGCGACGAGGCCGACATACGACAGCGGGCCCGCGATACTGACGGCCACGCTCGTGAACGCGACCGCGACGAGCGTGGCGGCGAGCCGCGTCGCATCGACGCGCACGCCGGCCGCGGCCGCCGCATCGTCACCGAGCGTGAGCGGGTTCAGCGGCCGGATCACGAACGGCAGCGCGACCAGCGGCACGACGAGCCAGCGCGCGGCAAGCGCGAGGCCCGTCGCGCCCGGCTGGTAAAGGCTGCCGTTGGTCCACAGCGCGGCGCCCGCGATGTTCTGCTCGAAGAACGCGAGCACGAGCGTCGACAGCGCCGCGAACAGCAGCATGCACACGCTGCCCGCGAGCACGAGCCGCAACGGCGTCGCGCGCCAGCCGCCTGCCGCGACGATCGCGACTGCAGCGGCGGCCAGCCCGCACACGAACAGCAGCGGCACCGATGCGACGCCCGCCAGTGCCGGCACGAGCATCGCCGCAAGCAGGCCGAGCTGCGCGCCGCCGGTCACGCCGAGCAGGTCGGGCGACGCGAGCGGATTGCGCGTGAGCGACTGGAACAGCGCACCCGCGATGCCGAGGCAGCCGCCCGCGACGAGCGCGGCCGCGACACGCGGCAGGCTGAGGTCGAACAGGAACACATGCGCGAGCGCGGCGCCGTCACTGCCGGGCGCCGCCGCCCACCACACGCGCAAATCGGGTGTGACGCGCAGCGCCGCGAGTATCGCGATCAGCGCGACGAGGCCGATCGCAATCATGCCGGCCCGGCCGGTGGCAGAGCCCCGCCCCGTCGCCGCGAGGCGCTTGCGCATCGCGAACGTCGTCATACGGCGAGATCCCGATCGAAGACGCCGGCCGCCTGCGGCGCGCCGGCCGTCGACGGCCCGTAGGCCGGCACGCACATCGGCGCACCCGTCTGCGGATGCGCGAGCTTCAGCATCTCGACGCCGAACGCCGCGCGCAGCCGCGCCGGATCGAGCATCGCGTCGGGCGAGCCCTGCGCGACGAGGCGGCCCGCGCGCATCAGCACGATCTCGTCGCTGTACGCGGCCGCCTGGTTCAGGTCGTGCAACACCCACACGATCGTCAGCCCGCGCGCGCGGTTCAGCGCGCGCAGCGCATCGAGGATGTCGAGCTGGTGATGGATGTCGAGATAGGTGGTCGGCTCGTCGAGCAGCACGATCGGCGCCTGCTGCGCGAGCGCCATCGCGATCCACGCGCGCTGGCGTTCGCCGCCCGACAGCGCGCCGACGTCGCGACCCGCGTCGTCGGCGAGGCCGCTGGTCTCGAGCGCCTCGTCGATCGCCGCATGGTCGGCGCGCGACAGGCCGCGCAGGAAGCCGCCGTACGCGTAGCGCCCGTACGCGACGAGTTCGCGCACCGTGAGGCCCGACGGAATCTGGTTGAACTGCGCGAGCATCGTCAGCTCGCGCGCGAGCGCGCGACGGCGAAACGACGCGAGCGGCGTGCCGTTCACTTCGACATGGCCGGCACGCGCGGGCTGCAGGCCCGCGAGCGTGCGCAGCAGCGTGCTCTTGCCGCAGCCGTTCGGCCCGCACAGCGCGGTCACGCGGCCGGCCGCGATCGACAGGTCCAGCCCGTCGATCACGACATGGTCGCGATAACCCACCGTCAACCCGCGCGCGGCAAGCGCGGCGGTGCTACGCGTCATCGGTCCTCCGCTCGGTCGCGCGCGGGACCGTGTAACTCTGCGCCATTGCGACGACGACCTTGCGCGGCCCCTCGAACGGGTCGCGCGCATGCGCGGTCAGCATGTTGTCGAGCATCAGCACGTCGCCCGTGCGCCACGGGAACACGATGCGCTGCTGGTCGAGCACGCCGCGGATCTGCGCGAGCGCATCGGCCTCGAGCGGCTCGCCGTCGCCGTAGTACACGTTGCGCGGCACGTTCTCGATCCCGACCGCATCGACGAGCGCTTCCTGCATGTCGTCGTCGAGCGCGGACAGATGAAACAGGTTCGCCTGGTTGAACCACACGCGGTCACCGGTGCGCGGATGGTGCGCAACGGCCTGGCAGCGTTCGCGCGTGCGCAGCAGCAGTTCGCCGTCGTCGTCGGTGCGCCACGCGCATTCGATGCCGCGCGCCGCGCACATCCGCTCGACCTCGGCCGGCTCGTCGGTGCCGAACGACTGCTGCCACGGCAGGTCGAGCCCCTGCCCGAAATTGCGCACGTACAGCAGCTCGCGCCGCTCGAAACGCGCGACGAGCGCCGGATCGAGCGCACGATACACGGCGCGGCTGTCCGCGATCGGCGTCGCGCCGCCCTTGGGCGCCGCGAGCGCGCAGTGGAACCAGATCCGCAGCGGCCATTCGCGCGTATACGACTGCTCGTTGTGCAGCGGAATCGCGCGGTGCGGCGGGTATTCGGTCGACGTGTAGACCGCGCCTTCGACCTGGCTGCGCGGCGTCGACGCATATTCATAGCCGATCAGCGGATCGCCGAACGATGCCGCGAACTGCTGGAACGCGTCGATCGACGGCACGTGAAAGCCCGTGAACAGCACGCCGCCCGCCCGTTCGAGCGTGTCGGCCGCGATCTCGCGCGCCAGCGGCGCGACTTCGTCGATCGACATCCCGTCGCTGCCGCGCGGCGACACGACGGTGGGCAGCCCCGGCTCGATATGCAGGTCGTCGAGCGTCGGCAACGAAAGCAGGGTCATGCAACGTCCTCTTCAGGTAGTGCGCCGGAACCCGGCGCAGCGGGTCACGAGGCGCGCGTCGCGCGCTCGCCGTCCATTGCACGGCGCAGGCTCGCGGGGCGCATGTCGGTCCAGACGGTTTCGATGTGCGCGAGACAGTCGGCCTTCGGGCCGCGCACGCCGACCTCGCGCCAGCCGGCCGGCACGGGCCGGAACGTCGGCCAGATCGAATACTGTTCTTCGTCGTTGATGACGACCGTATAGACGAGATCGTCGGTGTCGGCGGAAGGCGTCGTGGCTTGCGTCATGATCGGAAAAAAGCAGGAGACGGTTGAAGGATGCGAAGCGACGGATTTCGCCGCTCCTGTCTGATAGACGATTGGCCGGCGCGTTTTTTTACCGGCGCCGCGCGCGGCCGCCCAGGAACACCGGGCACGCGACGCCGCGATGGCACGCGTCGAGGCATTCCGCGCAGTGGCGCTCCGCGTCGCGCACCATGAAATGCACGAGCGTCTGCGATACGTTCAGCGCGCGCGCGGCGGTCTGCAGCGTCTCCTCGCGCAGCCGCACCATCTCGAAGGCCGCGCGGCTGCGTGCCGGCAGGTCGTCGAGCGCGGCCCAGACACGCCGCAGCGTATCGCGCGTCATCAGCGCGGCTTCGGGCGTCGGCTCGGGCGACGGCACGTCGAAGCCGTCGTCCTCTTCCGTGTGATAGACGTTTTCGAGGCTCTGCCGGCGGCACGCGTCGATCGACGCATTGCGCACCATCCGCGTCACGTACGCGACCGGCTGGCGCACCGCGTCCTGGTTCGGGAATTCGACGAGTTTCACGAATACGTCGTGCACGACGTCCTCGGCACGGCTCGCACAGCCGACGAAGCCGCGCGCGACATTGACGAGCATCGCACGATGCGAAATCAGCACGTCGAGCAGCGCGCCCTGCGCGCGGGACTCCGCCGCACGGCGCGCGCGCGGTGCGGCGCGCGACGGCAGGTCCGGATAACTGCCGAGGAACGGGTTCGTCGTTGCCGCCGTGGGTCGGTCGAGCACTTCCGCCATCGCCATCGATCTGCTCCGTCAAATTCTGAGATAGCGCAATTTAACGTAAACGCAAATCATTCTCAATCCGATTACCGGATACCCCTTCCGGCTGTCAGGATTTGTCTGAACAATTGACGGGATCGTTGTTCGAGCGAACGCGATCGTGCAATGCCGGCGCCGGCTTGACGGCTTGCGGCCGACCGTCCGGCGCCGGCCGCGCACGCATGCGTCAATAGATGAACAACCGGATCGTCGCCGTCGCATCGAATCGCCCGATCTTCGGCGGCCCGAACGACTTCAGCACCGCGTCCATCAGCACGCTCTGATTCATCACGTTGGACGGAAACTGCGTCAGCGTGAACTGTTCGTTGAACGGAATCGCCTTGCCCTGGCTGTCTTCGATGCCGATGCCGAAATTGCTGTCCTTCGCGGGTACCAGCAAACCGTTCCGAACCGGATAGCTCGTTTCGAAGTACCCGTCGACGCGCACCGCGACGTTGCATTTCTTGGTCAGCGACAGCGAGAATCGCTTGCGGGGCACCGCCGGCAGGAAGCCGTTGCCGACCGCCTGCACCTGTCCGAAATTGACGATGCCCGGTTCCGGCGTCACGAGTACGTCGACGAAGCACGGCGTCGGCTTGAGGTTGCGCAGGCCGCTCAGGCGGTACTGGAAACTCGTGCCGAATGCATTCAGCCCGAACTCGCCGTCGAACTGGAACACCGTATAGATGTCGCTCGGCGGCTGAACCCAGTTGCCCTTCTTGCGCACGACGACCTGATAGTCGATGCTGATGCGCGTCTGCTGGCAGCGCCCGCGGTCGAAGTCGTACCTGCTGCACGGCGGCACCGAATACCCGGTAAACACCCCACCGCCGCGATTGCTGGTCTTGTCGAAATAGTCGACGCCCTTGTAGCGGATGCCGATCTCGAGCCCCCATGCGGCAGGGTTCGTGCGATTCGGATTCGCGTAGAAGTAAATGTTGTCGACGACTTTCAGGCTGCCGTCGTCACCCAGGTCCTTGTAGCAATACCCCGACGTCGTGCGCACCGGCGACACCCAGATCACGTAGCCGTCCGGCGCGTCGGTCGGATACGACGCAACGCCGCCGATCGGCTCGGTCAACGAAGTCGCGCCGCTGTTGGTCAGGCAGCGCAGCGCCCATGCGGGCTGCACGGCCGCGACCAGCAGCACGAGTACGACCCAGCGCAACCATGCCGCCGGCGATTCCCGATGACGCACTCCCCCGCTCATTTCTTCACGCTCTTGCAAGCTCCCGCCTCGCACGCATACTCGACCGCCACCTGGCCGCCGTAATCGTCGATATGCGTGACGAACAGCGTCGACGGCGTCGCGGCCTTGAACGGCACGTCGGCCGTGCTCATCGGGCTCACCATCACCGGCTCGATCGGCACCGGCGTCTTCTGCGCGCCCGAGCTCACGTCGACGACCGTCACGTGATACGGCGTCGGGTTGTCGAACACCAGCTTGTGCGCGGCCGTGTCGACGCGCAGCGTCATCGGCAGCGTCCAGTCCTCGTCGCGCGCGGGCTGCACGGCCTTCGGCCGGTAGAACAGCTTCATCTGCGTATGCAGCGCGATCTGCAGCGTGTTCGGCGTATCGGTCTTCGGCGGCACTTCGCGGATGTTCAGGTAGAACACCGATTCGCGATCGGCCGGCAGTTCGGTGCCCGGCAGCTTCGCGATCCGCAGCACGTTGCGCTCGTTCGCCTCGACGCGCTGCAGCGGCGGCACGACCATCAGCGGCGACGTGATCTTGTTGCCCTTCGCGTCCTCGAGCCACGACTGCACGAGATACGGATACGTCGTGCTCTTGTTCGTGATCGTGACGATCGCGGCCTGCTCGCCTTCGTTGAAGATCACGCGCGTGCGGTCCGGCACGATCGCCGCATGCGCGGCACCCGCGAGCAACGCGCCGGCGGTCGCGAGTGCGCACGATGCGCGGCGCGGGAAGGAAAGGGAAAGAGAGTTTTTCATCGCAGGATCCGTGGATTCATCGTTCGACCCGTGCGGCCGCTGCGTGCGACTCGCCGGGCGTCTGGCACGTCACCGGGATCGGCGTGCCTTCGAGTTGGAGCTGGTTCGGCAGCGCATCGACCGTGCAGAGCGTGCGTTCGCCCGCGCGCACCGCGAGCGACGACTTCGGCTGAACCTGCGTCAGGAACGCCGCACCGCCCTCGCCGACGATGCCGAGTTCCTTGCCGTTCGCCGCGTCCTGCACCGATGCACCGAACGGCAGCGGCTTGCCGGCCGGGTCGGTCAGCGTCAGGTACAGGTTGCTGCCGCGCGCGGCGGCGAACTTCACGAAGCCGATCGCGCCGTCGGTCAGCACCATGCGCTGGATCGGGTTCGTCACCTGCACTTCGAGCGGCAGCTTCTCGACGTTGACGGTCGCGTCGTACACGTTGTACGGCGAGATGCCGTCGAGCACCGCATAGCCGCGCGAATCGGTATGCGTGAGCGTGCCGGACAGCGGCACGTCGGGCACGCCGTCGGTCGACACCAGCAGCCGCGTATCGCCCGCGTTGCCGTTCGCGTGCGCGGACACGCCGTACTGCGTCGCGACGAACGAACCGTCGACCTCGAGCGACGCGGCCGCATACGCATTGGCGAGCGTCGACGCCTGTGCCGTGAGCTGGTACGCCGACGAGCGCTGGCGGAAGCTCGCGTTCGCCGATGCGCGGCCGTCGGTCGCACCCGCGTTGACCTGGTAGGTGCGGCCATCCGGATCGTCGTAGATGTAGCCCGCGTTCACGCTCGTGCTGCCGCTGCCCGTCGTCAGGTTCGACGTGACGGTGTGGCGGCCGCCGATCGGCAGCGTCGCGGTGACCGAGAACTGGTTGCCGCTCGCGCCCGCGCTCTGAGTGCGAAACGCCGACACGCTGACGTTCAGGTTGCGCAGCGCGCCGATCGAGAACGCACGCGTCAGCGTGAGGCCGACGCGCTGCTCGGACGAGCGCGCCCAGTAGGTCGTCTGGTCGTACGAGAAATAGGTCGACGTGTCGCCGAAGCGCTTCGACATCGTCGCCGAGTAGCGCTGCTTGCTGTTCGCGAGGCCGTACGCGGTCGGGTCGCCCGTGAACTGCGCGAAGTTCGTGTAGTCGCGTTCGGAGAAGCGGTAGCCGAAGAAGCGCACGTCGGCGTCGAGCCCGTCGAAGTGCTTCGAGTAGTTGACGCGGTACGAGTTGCCGTTGCGCGTCGCGCCGTTCCACCACAGGCGCGCCCGCGCATGCGTGACGTCGGCCGACACCGCGCCGAACGCGCCGAAATCGCGGCCGACGCCGAGCGCGATCGACGTATAGCCCGATGCGGCGATGAAGCCGCCGTACACCGTGACGTCGAGCGGCAGGCCGTACGCGATTTCGCCGAAGCCGAAGAACGGCGTGATGCCGGCGCCGCCGAACAGGCGCGGCTTGCCGACGGCGGCCTTGTAGCGCAACTGCCCGGTGCGCGCGAGGAACGGCACGGCGGCGGTCGTCACCTGGAAGCGCTGCACGCTGCCGTCCTCTTCCTCGACCGCGACGTCGAGCGTGCCCTGCACGCTCGTGTTGATGTTCTGCAGCGCGAACGCGCCCGGCGACACGCGCGTCACGTACAGCACGCGGCCCGCCTGCGACACGGTCACGGTCGCGTTGGTGCGCGCGACGCCTGCGATCAGCGGCGCATAACCGCGCAGCGAAGGCGGCAGCATGCGGTCGTCGCTGCGGATCGACGCGCCCGTCAGCGCGAACGTGTCGAAAATGTCTGAGCTCAGGTAGTCGTCGCCGAACGTCACCGTCGACTGGATCGACGGCAGCGCGCGAAACGCGTAAAGCCGGCTGAAGCGGAACGTGCGGTCCGCGTACGCCGTGTTGCCCACGTTCGACTGCGCCTGGTAGTCGCCGCGAAAGCGCCATGCATCCCAGTTCGCGCCGATCGTCCCGTAGGCCTGGATCGAATTCGTCTGCCCGCCGCCCGCACCGAAGTTGCGGTTCGTGTTCGCGATCACGCGATAGTCGAGCATCGCGCCGGGGATCCCTTCGGACCAGCGCTCCGGCGGCAGGTAGGTCGAATCGGTGAATTCGAGCGCGGCCTGCGGAATCGTGATCTTGAGCCGCCCGTCGCTCTTCAGGTAACGCACGGTCGCCCCCTCGATCGCACCGAGGTCGACGCAGCGTCCGCCCTGGAAGCGCGGCAGGTCCTTCGCGAGCGACGGCTTCAGCCCGAACTGCGCGACGAGCTCCGGCCGCAGGCACGGCTTGCCCGCGCCGGACGCGTCGACGGCGATGAACTCGACGGATTGCAGCCCGTAGAACAGGTCGTTGACCTGCACGTCGAGCATGTACTCGCCCGGCAGCGTGAAGTCGGCCTGCGAGAACTGCGACAGGTCGACATTGCTCGTTCCGTCGATGTCGAGAAACGACGCATTGAATTCCGTCGCATGGCTCTGGCTGCCGACGACCAGCACGGAGACGCAAAGGAAGGAATGTCTGATTCGCACGCGGCGCTACCGGAAGTCCGAGGAGAAGGAAACAGGAAGGAAAGAAGAAGGAGGAAGGGATGCACGCACCCCTCCTCCGATACGGACGCTTACTGGTAGCGGACCGTGAAGTTCGCGACGCCGTCGGCGGTACCCGGCGTCACGCCGGCTGCCGTCGCTTCGTACATCGCTGCGAAGCGTGCGATGTTCGTGCCGTTTTGCAGCACGGTCGGGGCCTTCTGCTCGGCGCCGTTGTCGAGGTATTCACCCGACGCGGCCTGCAGGCGGATGCCGACGTTGGTTGCCGAACCGATCGTGGCGAGCAGCTTCGGCTGGCCAGCGCTCGACGTGCCCGTGAACGTGAAGTAGGCGTTCTGCGCGATGCTCGTGTCGCAGTCGGTCAGCTTGATGTCGAAGTTGGTCGGCGTGGACTTGTCGCCTGCCTGCTTGAACACGTTGGTCGGCACCTTGCCGAGGTTCACGGTCTGGTTGACCGAGCCCGAATCGATGCCGCATGCGCCCGCGACGATCTCGCCCGTGAAGTTGATCGTGCCGGTGCCCGCTGCGAAGGCCGAGGTCGACAGGGCCGCGAGTGCGACAGCGGTCAGGAGGGATTTTTTCATGACGTTTCCGTGAGAATTGCAAAGGGAATGGACGACGTGGCGGATACAAAAGGCAGCGTGTGGTTGGCTCCCGTCCGTCACGAGGCGGCATTATCGAGATAGTCACGAAAGTTTTTTGTAAATCATTGTTAAATGTCTCTGACAATGTTCGATTCACACCCAGCAAATCACATTTCCTCCCGGCAATCTTCAATCCACCCGGTTTATTCCGAAACACTCTTTTGCTCCACGGAACCGATTGAAGATTAACGATATTTTTCTCAGATAATCCACACACCCTCCTCGCCCTTGCTGGCATTGGTTCACACAGGACTCAATCCGAAAGAGACAAAACATTATCCAATTCCGCCATCGTTGCCGGACGGCAACACCGACATCAAATCATTTTCAACTGACAGGAAATTAACTCCGACTTTCACCAACCCTGATCCGTTGCGCAAACGATTGCGAAAAGAATGCAAACGTTTTACCGCGACGCTTTGCCATTCTCATTAATTCCAATACACAAATTAATGCGACCGTCAATTACCGATCGAGAATCAGGCATTTGCGCGGCCGTCGGCACGCGATGTGCGGGTCTGGATGGACGAGATGAAAAAGGAAGATGCGCGGCGCACGTTTGCGCCGGGTGGCGACACGATCGGTCGCCGGATGCCGGCCGTTCCGGAAGTTCTCCTTCCGCACTGCCGCGGGATGCAAAACGGTCTGGATGACTTGCCCGAAGGCGGAAGCTAGCGCCGATAGCGATCGGCGATACAGCGGGCAACGATGTCGATCGAAACGGCGGCCGCAAGTCGAATCGTGCGGCCGCCGTTTCGTTGCCCGGCGCGCTGCGGCGTCAGGCGACGCATATCATGCGGAAGCCGCGACCTCCGCCGACGCCGAGCCCGGCGCCCAGCCGCCGCCGAGCGCGCGATACAGCGCGATCGCGTTCGCGAGCCTGAGCTGCTTGAGCCGGATCAGCTCCTGCCCCGACTCGTACGTGCTGCGCTGCGCGTCGAGCAGTTCGAGATACGTTGCGACGCCGCCCGCATAACGGCGCTCCGCGAGCTTCAGCCGCGCACCGTCCGCCGTGTAGACGTCCTGCTGCGCGGCAAGCTGGCGATCGATCCAGTCGCGCGCGGCGAACGCGTCGGCCACTTCGCGGAACGCGGTCTGCACGGCCTTCTCGTATTCGGCGACCGCGATGTGCTTGCGCGCGTTCGCGACGTCGAGGTTCGCGCGATTGCGTCCGCCCGCGAAGATCGGCAGCGTGATGCGCGGCGCGAACGTCCACACGCTCGTGCCTGCCGCGAACAGGCTCGAGAACGCGTCGCTGACCGAGCCGTAGTCGGTCGTCAGCGCGATGCGCGGGAAAAACGCCGCGCGTGCGGCGCCGATCTGCGCGTTCGCGGCCTTGAGCCGCGCCTCGGCCTGCCGGATGTCCGGCCGCCGTTCGAGCAGCGCGCTCGGTGCGCCGGGCGCCACGGGCGCGATCGACAACATGTCGAGCACGGTCGCGTCGCCGGGCACGTTGCGCGCGAAATCGCCCGCGAGCAATTGCAGCGCCCGCACGGCCTGCGCATGCTCGCGCTGCAGCGCGGCCTGCGACGCACGCGCGGACGCCACCAGCATCTCGGCCGAGCGCAGCTCGATTGCATCGCTCGTGCCGGCCGCGTAGCGGCGCTGCGTGAGCGCGGCCATGTGCACGCGCGCATCGAGCGTGCGCTGCGCCAGCGCGAGCTGCTCGTACAGCGAGCGCTCCGATACATACGCCCCCGCCACTTCGGCGATCACGCCGATGCGGACCGTGCGCTGTGCGTCGGCCGTCGCGAAATATTCGGCGAGCGCCGCATCGGACAGGTTGCGCACGCGGCCGAACAGGTCGAGTTCGTACGCGCTGACGCCGACGCCCGCCCGATACAGCCCGCTGATCGCGCTTTCGCGCACGACCGGGTCGTACTGGCGCGTGCGTTCATAGCCGAGATTCGCATCGACCGACGGCATCAGGTCCGCGCGCTGTACGCCGTACAGCGCGCGCGCCTCCTCGAGCCGGCCGGCCGCGATCCGCAGGTCGCGGTTGTTCGCGAGCGCCGCGTCGATCCACGCCTGCAGCGCCGGATCGGTGAAATACGCATGCCAGTCGTCGAGCAGCGCGGCGTCGGCAGGTGTCGTATCAGACGCCGCAGCCGGCTCCTGGCTTCCGTCGGCCGGCGCATAGGTGGCCGGCACCGGCGCCGCCGGCCGCTCGTAACGCGGCGCGAGCGAGCAGCCGGCGAGCGCGAGCGTAGCGGCCAGCGCGAGCTGCGCCCGCAGCACGGCGCGTGCATTCAGCGCAAACATCATCGGGACCCCTCCATCGTCGCCGGCTGCGCGCCGCCGCGCCGGCGCGGGCCGACGTCGAACAGGCGGCCGACGATCACGAAAAACAGCGGAACGAGGAACACCGCGAGCACGGTCGCCGTGATCACGCCGCCGAGCACGCCGGTGCCGATCGCCATCTGCGCGCCGGATGCCGCGCCCGATGCGAACGCGAGCGGCAGCACGCCGACGCCGAACGCGAGCGACGTCATCACGATCGGCCGCAGCCGCAGCCGCGCGGCTTCGAGCGCGGCGTCGACGAGCGACATGCGCTGCGCGACCAGATCCTTCGCGACTTCGACGATCAGGATCGCGTTCTTTGCGGACAGCCCGATCGTCGCGATCAGCCCCACCTTGAAATAAATGTCGTTCGGCATCATCCGCAGCGTGACGCCGAGCACCGCGCCGATCACGCCGAGCGGGACGACCAGCATCACCGCGAACGGGATCGACCAGCTCTCGTAGAGCGCCGCGAGCGCGAGGAACACGACCAGCACCGACAGCGCGAACAGCATCGGCGCCTGCGCGCCCGACAGCCGCTCCTCGAACGACTGCCCCGACCACGCGTAGCCGATGCCGGCCGGCAGCTTCGCGGCGATCCGCTCGATCGCGGTCATCGCCTCGCCGCTGCTGTGGCCTGCCGCGGCCGAGCCGTTGATCGTGAACGACGGATAGCCGTTGTAGCGCGTGAGCTGCGGCGGCCCCATCGTCCAGTGCAGCGTCGTGAACGCCGCGAGCGGCACCATCTCGCCGCGCGCGTTGCGCACGCGCAGCTTCTTCACGTCGTCCGGGTCGAGCCGGTGCAGCCCGTCGGCCTGCACGACCACGCGCCGCACCTGCGTGCCGTGCATGAAGTCGCCGATATAGTCCGAGCCGAACATCACCGCGAGCGTCGTGTTGATCTCGTCCATCGATACGCCGAGCGCCGACGCCTTCGCGCGATCGATGTCGAGCTTCAGTTGCGGCGCGTCCTGCGTGCCCGCGAACATCAGGTCGGCGAGCGCGCGATCCTTGCCGCCCGCCGCGAGCAGCTGCTCGCGCGCGGCGCTGAACGTCGCGTAGTCGAGCCCGCCGCGGTTCTGCAACCGGAAGTCGAAGCCGCTCGACGAGCCGAGATCGGGCAGCGCCGGCGAATTCATCGCGAACACCGTCGTGTTCGGCGTGCCCGCGAAGCGCTCGTTGATGCGCGCGACGATCGCCTGCACATGATCGCGCGCGGCCTTGCGCTCCTTCCAGTTCTTCAGCATGACGAAGATCATCCCGCCGTTCGGCCCTTCGCCGTACAGGTTGAAGCCGCCGAGCGCGAACGTATACGCGGCCGGCTCGTCGGTGCGGATATACGACTCGACCTCGCGCACGCTCTGCATCGTTTCCGCGAGCGGCGTGCCCTGCGGCCGGATCACCATCACCATGAAGTTGCCCTGATCCTCGTCCGGCAGGAACGCGGTCGGCAGTTGCGTGAGCATCAGCGCCGCGGCCGCGGTCAGCGCGCCGTACACGACCAGCCAGCGCAACGGCTTTTTCAGCATTGCGCCGACACGCGTCGCATAGCGCTGCGTCGCACGCGCGACGAAGCGGTTGAACCAGCCGAAGAAGCCGCGCTTCTCGTGATGGTCGCCGGACACGGGCTTGAGCAGCGTCGCGCACAGCGCGGGTGTCAGCGACAGCGCGAGGAATGCCGAGAAGCCGATCGACACCGCGAGCGACAGCGCGAACTGCCGGTAGATGTTGCCCACCGCGCCGCCGAAGAACGCCATCGGCACGAACACCGACGTCAGCACCACGGTGATCCCGACGATCGCGCCGCTGATCTGCTTCATCGCCTTGACGGTCGCGTCGTACGGGTCGAGCCCTTCCTCGACCATCAGCCGCTCGACGTTCTCGACCACCACGATCGCATCGTCGACGAGGATGCCGATCGCGAGCACCATCCCGAACATCGTCAGCACGTTGATCGAGAAGCCGACCGCATACATCACGCCGAACGTGCCCGCGAGCGCGACCGGCACGACAAGCGTCGGGATCAGCGTCGCGCGCAGGTTCTGCATGAACAGGAACATCACGAGGAACACGAGCACGCCGGCCTCGATCAGCGTGGTGACGACCTTGTTCATCGACACGCGCACGAACGACGAAGTCTCGTACGGAATCTGGTACTTCACGCCCGGCGGGAAAAACGCGGACAGCTCGTCCATCGTCGCGCGCACGCGCTTCTCGGTGGACACCGCGTTCGAGCCCGGCGCGAGCTTGATGCCCATCCCAGTCGCGACCTTGCCGTTCACGTACGACGGATAGTTGTAGTCGTTGCCGCCGAACTCGACGCGCGCGACGTCGCGCAGGGTCAGCGCGGAGCCGTCGGCCTGCGTGCGCAGCGCGATCGCACCGAAATCGGCCGGCGTCTTCAGCGGCGCGTCGGCGAACACGGTCGCCGCGATCGGCGCGCTGGCCGGCACCGCGCTGCGGCCGATGTCGCCGATCGTCACGCGCGCGTTGTGCGCGCGCACCGCCGACGCGATGTCCGACGCGGTGAGGCCGTGCCCGGCCATCTTCACCGGGTCGGGCCAGATCCGCATCGCATATTCGGCGCCCCAGAACTGCACCTTGCCGACGCCGTCGACGCGGCGCAGCGCCTGCACGACGTTCGCGGACGCATATTCGCCGAGCTGCACGTCGGTCATCCGGCCGTCGTCCGACGTCAGCGACACGACGAGCTGGATGTTGTCGGCGGCCTTCTCGACCTGGATGCCGTCGCGGCGCACGGGCTCGGGCAAGCGCGCCTCGACCGTCTTCAGCCGGTTCTGCACTTCGACGGCCGCGAGATCGGCATTTACGCCCTGCTTGAACGTCAGGTACAGCGACGCCGTCCCGGCGCTGCTCGTCGCGGACGTATACATCAGCCCCGGCGCGCCGTTCATTTCGCGCTCGATCAGCGCGGTCACCGATTCCTCGACGACCTGCGCTGACGCACCCGGGTATGTCGCATAGATGCTGACGACGGGTGGCGCGATGTCCGGGTATTGCGCAACGGGCAGCGCGCGGATCGCGAACGCGCCGCCCAGCATGATGAAGATTGCGATCACCCACGCGAAGACAGGGCGATCGATGAAGAAACGTGCCATGGTGGTTTGAACCGGTCAGGTTTGACGGGCGGCCGCGTGCGAAGCGGCCGCTGCCGGCGCCGCCTTCGACGGCGGTGCCTTCTCGACGGGCTTGACGGCCGTATCGGGCGCGAACTGCGCGGCGTTGTCGACGATCACGCGCTCGCCGCCCGTCAGGCCGCGCGTGATGCGCCAGTCATGGCCGCTCATCTGGTCGGCCGCGACCTCGACGTCCTTGACCTTGCCGTTCGCGCCGACGACGCGCACCGACGTGCGATCGGTCGTGCGCAGCAGCGCGTCGCGCGGCACAAGGATCGCCCGCTGGTCGACCGCCGTGTCGAGCGCGATCCGCACATATGCGCCCGGCAGCAGCTCGCGCTCCGGATTCGGGAACAGCGCGCGCATCGCGACGGTGTCGGTGGTCGGATCGACCGCGAGATCGCTGAACAGCAGCTTGCCTTTCAGCGGATACGCAGTGCCGTCCGCACGCAACAGCGTCACCGCGATGTCGTGCTGCGCAATGCCCGTCGCGCGGCCGCTCTTCACCGCGCGGCGCAGCGCGTCCACGTCGGCGGCCGGCTGCGAGAAGTTCACGTAGATCGGATCGAGCTGCTCGACGGTCGTGAGCGGCGTCGCCTGGTCCTGGCCGACGAGCGCGCCTTCGGTCACGAGCGCGCGCCGTGCGCGGCCCGCGATCGGCGCGGTGACGGTCGCATAGTCGAGCTGCAACTGCGCACGCGCGAGCTCGGCCTTCGCAGATACAACCCCGGCTTTCGCCTGCGTGTCGTCGGCGACGGCCTCGGTATGGTCGCGCTCGCTGACCGCGCGGTCGCGCACCAGATCGTCGTATCGGCGGCGCTTGTCGCTTGCCGCGAGCGCGGCGGCCTGCGCCTTCGCGAGCGCCCCCTGCGCGGCGTCGCGCGCGGCCTTCAGCGGCGCGGGATCGATGCGGAACAGCACCGCGCCCTGCTTCACTTCCTGGCCTTCCTCGTAGGTGCGTGCGGTGACGATGCCCGCGACTCGCGCGCGCACTTCCGCCTGCCGGTACGCGTCGAGCCGGCCCGGCAATTCGACGGTCATCGGCACGGCCGTCGGGCGTACCGTGACGACGGTCGCCTGCTTCGCGGTCTCTTTCTCCGCGTCCTGCTCGCCCTTGCCGCATCCGGCCACGGCGAGCGCGGCCGCCAGCGTGAACGGCGCCAGCCGGCGGCAGCGCGACAGGAAGCAATTGTTGTTATTCATGGTGACCTCGGATCGTTCGCCGCCGATAAAATGCGGCGGCTCAGGGTGACCGATTATAATCAGTCACGACTGATTAAATAAACGCTGTTTCAATCTGACCGCCACACTGTCTCAATAAAACGACAGCGAATTGTAAGGAAACTCACGACATGGCCCGCAAGACCCGGGAAGAATCGCTCGCCATCAAGCACCGGATCCTCGACGCCGCCGAGCTCGTGCTGCTTGAGAAAGGCGTCGCGCAAACTGCGATGGCGGACCTCGCCGAGGCCGCCGGGATGTCGCGGGGCGCCGTCTACGGTCACTACCGCAACAAGATGGAGGTATGTCTCGCGATGTGCGACCGCGCGTTCGCGCGCACGTCGGAAGGTTTCGACGCGAGCGACGGCCTGCCGCCGCTCGCCACGCTGCGGCGTGCCGCGTCGCACTATCTGCAGGAATGCGGCGAGCCGGGCCCGATGCAGCGCGTGCTCGTGATCCTCTATACGAAGTGCGAGCAGAGCGAGGAAAACGGCGCGCTGCAGCGGCGCCGCATGCTGCTCGAGCTGCAGATGCTGCGAATCACGAAGGCGCTGCTGCGCCGCGCGATCGCGGCCGGAGAACTCGCTGCCGATCTCGACGTGCATCTGGCCGCCGTCTATCTCGTGTCGCTGCTCGAAGGCGTGTTCGCGTCGATGATCTGGACCAACCGGCTGCGCGGCAATCTGTGGAACGACGCCGAAGCGATGCTCGACGCCGGCTTCGACGCCGTCCGCACGTCCGTCGCGCTGCGCGGCCGCGCGCAAAAATTGCCGGACTGACGAAAATTATCGTAACAAATTCTGATTTAACCCGATTTACCGCACTGCGAAACGAATGAGCTGACCCCCTTTAAAATTTTTAACGTTTCGCGGAACATCGGTAGACTGGCGCTGTCATCATTCTTTAGCGTCTTCGTGATAACCGGGTTCGACCCGGTAAACACGCCGCCGTTCGAAGCGGGGCCGCCCCGCGCGTTGGGTCGAACGGAAACGACACAGGCCCCTGGCGGGGCCTGTTTTGTTGCACGCCCGCCGCCCGCCCCGTCGCCATTCGACGGTTGAGCCGCCGGCGGCCCCTGCCCACACCCCTTTGAACCGCTTTCCTGGATGTGGACACCTTGGTCAAGCCTGCCGCAACCCCTGATGCTTTCGCGCCCGGCCGCACGCAGCGCGTCGTGCGCGCGCTCGTGCCGGCCGCCGTGCTCGGCGCCCTCGCCGCCCTCGGCCTTGCCGCCGCGCTGCCGGCCGTGTCGCAACTGCCCGGCGCCGTCGACTCCGGCACGGCCGTGCTGCCGCAGCGCGTGCTGTCCGACACGCCGTTTCCCACCGCGCAGCATTTCGTGTCGAGCGAGCTCGCCCGCACGCTCGGCGAGCGCAATGAATACAGCGAACACAACGACCGCAGCCCACAGCCGGGACTGTTCGCGCCGCTCAGCGCACACCGCAACGACATGCTCGGCTATGCGAGCCTGTTCCAGCTTGCGCCACCCGAAAACCAGCACGGGATGCGCGCGGGCGACATCGAGCTCACGCTGTCCGATACGCTGAACCGGCTCGACGTGCCGCCCGAGGTGCGCATCCAGCTCGGCGATCTCGTCACCGGCAAGGTCGCGATGCGCGCGAGTGCGCAGCGCGGCGACTATTACCGCGTCGCGTTCGATACGACCGACGGCACGCCGCGCCTCACCGCACTCGAACTGCGCGTCGCCGGCCGCACGTTCGGCGCGATCTGGTTCCGCGCGCCGGGTGCCGAGCACGGCGCGTACTACACGCTCGACGGTTCGCCGCTCGAAGCCGCCGCGTTCACGATGCCGGTCAAGTGGACGCGCATCAGCTCGTTCTTCGGCGAGCGCGTCCATCCGCTGTCGCAGGCGATGGCCTTCCACACGGGCGTCGATCTCGCCGCGCCGTCCGGCACGCCCGTCGACGCGGCGGCCGATGGCGTCGTGTCGTTCGTCGGCACCGATCCGGGCGGCTACGGCCGCTACGTGATCGTCGATCACGCGGACGGCTACTCGACCTACTACGCACACCTGTCCGCGTTCGCGCACGGCCTCAAGACCGGCGAAACCGTGAAGCAGGGCCAGCGGCTCGGCTCGGTCGGGATGACGGGCGCCGCAACGGGCCCGCACCTGCATTTCGAAGTGCGCGTCGCAAACGATCCGGTCGACCCGCTCGTCACGCTCGCGAACGCGCAGACGGCGCTGTCCGACATGCAGCTCACCGCATTCCGCCAGGAGGCGGCGCAATGGCGCTTCCGCCTCGCGTCGATCAATACGGCGCCGTTCGCGTTCGCGCAGAACGACGGGCCGCTGTGGGGCGATTTCGCGACCGACAAGTCGACGCTGCGCGCGGTCTTCAACACACATTACTCGGCGTCGTGACGTGCGAGCCGACCGCCGTCGCGCCGGAAGCGGCAGCGCAGGCGGCCGGCCATCGACCGCTCCTGTCCGTACTGCACGCCGGGCCCGACCTGTCCGCTGCGGATATTCGCTAGCGCGTCCTCACCGGCCGTTCGCCACGGTTGCGGCACACCGTCACCGCGCGGGCTCCGTGCGCTCGGCCGCCGCCTGCTCGACGCGTTCCGCACGCTGGCCGCGCGACAACAGCCAGCGCGCCGCGCCGTCGAGCGACGTGCACAGCACCAGATAGATCGCCGCGACGAACAGGAAGATCGGCGCCGGATACACCATCAGCCGGTTGTTCACCTGCGTCGCGACGAACGACAGTTCCGGCACGCCGACGATATACGCGAGCGACGTGTCCTTCACGAGCGCGACCCACTGGTTGACGAACGACGGCGTCATGATCCGGATCGCCTGCGGCAGCAGCACATGGCTCACCGTCTGCCAGCGCGTGAGCCCGAGCGACAGCCCGGCCTGCCATTGGCCGTCGCCCGCGGCGGCGATGCCCGCATGCACCGCATGCGCGAGATACGCGCCGCCGACGAGCGCGAGCGCGCAGACGACCGTCGCGAGCCCCGGCACATCCATGTGCAGCAGCACGGGCATCAGGAAGTACGTCCAGAAGATCAGCATCAGCACGGGAATCGCGCGGAAGAACCCGATGAACGCGAGCAGCAGCACGCGTACGGGGCCGCGCGCGAGCGCCATTGCGACGCCGAGCGCGATGCCGAGCACGGCCGATGCAACGGCCGACGCGATCGCAAGCACCAGCGACAGCGCGGCGCCGCCGAGCGGACCTTCCGGGAACGCGCCGACAAGCAGGTACGGCAGGTTGGAGAGCAGCAGCGAAAAATCCATCGTCAACGCCCCGCTCCAAGCCGGTTGCGCCATTGCGTGGCCGCGTACGCACCGGCCTCGATCGCGGCCACCGCCGCGACGTACAGCAAGGTCGCGACACCGAACGCGGCGAAGGTCTTGAACGTTTCCGTTTCGACCTGCCGCGACGCATACGACAGCTCGGCCACGCCGATCGCCATCGCGAGCGACGAGTTCTTCACGAGATTCATGTATTGGCCGAACAGCGGCGGCAGCGCGATGCGCACGGCCTGCGGCAATACCACGTAGCGCAGCGACTGCATCGGCGTGAGGCCGAGCGCCGCCGACGCGTCATGCTGCGCGCGGCGCACGCCGCGCAGGCCGGCTTCGCATTCCTCGGCGACGAACGCGGCCGTATACGCGCTCAGCCCGATCCAGCCTGCGACAAATTCGAACGACGGCCATGCGAGCGCGAGCGGGCCCGCGCTCACTTCATGACGCGCGTTCAGCCACGCGATCCACGAGTCGGGCAGCAACGACGCGACACCGAAATACCAGAACAGCAACTGCACGAGCAGCGGTGTGTTGCGGAACGCGACGACATATGCGGCGGCCACCATGCGCAGCGCCGTGCCGCGCGCATGCCGCATGACCGCGAGCAGCAGCCCGCCGGCGGTCGCGGCGACGGCCGACGCGGCCGCGAGGCCGAGTGTCAGCAGGAAACCCTGCCAGAGCCAGGACAGATATTTGGGAGCCAACCCGAGCATGCTGGGGGACGTGCGCGAAGCACGCGATCGGAACAAAACGGAAAGCGCCGCGCTGCCGATGTTCCGGCAAATCGCGGCGCGCGTGCGGCGTGGATCAGGTCTTGTCGCCGATGCGGAAGATGCGCGTGAGCGGCGTCTTCGTCGTCGGCCCGAACCATGCGTCGTAGATCTGCACGGCGCGACCGTTCGCCTCGAGCCCCTTCAGCGTATCGTTGACGAAGCCGAGCAGGCGCGTCTCACCCTTCGGCACGCCGACGCCCATGTAGTCGTTCGAGATCGTGAACGCGGGGATCTCGTAGTTCTGCTTGTCGGGTACGTTCGCGAGCAGGCCGATCAGCTTCGGGCCGTCCTGCGTGATCGCCTGCACGTTGCCGGCGCGCAGCGCGGCGAACGCGAACGGCGTGTCGTCGTACGCGACGATCGTCGCCTTCGGGAATTTCTCGCGCAGCGTGATCTCGTTCGTCGTGCCCTTGTCCGCGCCGACACGCAGGCCGTTCAACTGGTCGGCCGATTTCAGCACGCCCTTCTTCGCGAGAAACTGCTGGCCCGACGAGAAATACGGAATGCTGAAGTCGACCTGCTTCGCGCGCTCGTCGGTGATCGTGAAGTTCGCGAGCACCAGATCGACCTTGCCGGACGTCAGGAACGGAATGCGGTTCGCCGGGTTGGTCGGCTGGAGTTGCAGCTTCACGCCGAGCTTGTCGGCGAGCGCCTTCGCATAGTCGACGTCGAGACCGACGATGTGGTTGTTCTTCGCATCGACATAACCGAACGGCGGGTTGCTGTCGAACGTCGCGACGCGCAGCACGCCGGCCTTCTTGATGTCATCGAGACGGTCCGCATGCGCGACGGTGCCTGCGGTGACGAGCGCGGCCCCGACGAGCCACGTAGCGAGAGTGTGGATTTTCATGAGCACGACCTGATTTGTTATGAAGGCCGCCGCGGATCGCGCGGCGGCCGGTTCGAGGAACATCGCGACGAAGTGTGGTGTCGCGAAGCCGCTAACGTATCAGCGCATGCGGCGAATCCGAACCAACAAATGGTGCTTTGCTCAGCGGGTTTCGTGATGAGGCAGGCGAGCCGCGCGGCGGCACGCCGCGCACAAAAAAAGACGCCCGCTGCGGACAGCGGGCGCGAATCCCAGTCAAGGAGGTGTCACACGAACTACGGGTTCAGATTAAGGAAATTGCTCGTAACGGACAACGAATCGATTTCGATATCGATATGACGTGCCCCCCCCGACGCGATGCCGAGGAGGTCTACCTGCGCGATCGTCCGGTTCCCCGCATACGGCCCGTCGCGCTCGCCGAGCGTCGAGCAGATGCTCGCATGGCTGGTCGAGCATGTTCGATCACGCGCCGCCGCACGCATAGTCGCGCGCCGCAAAAAAAAACGTCCCGCCGGCTGGCGGGACGTTCGTCACGATGCGACTGCGCGCGATGCGCAATCGATCACGGTTCGTTGCGCAGATACCCTTCCTTGCTCGGATCGCGCATCCGCCACGACACGATCAGCGAGATCGCGCACAGCACCGTCACGTACCAGTAAAAGGTTTCCTCGCTGCCGACCGACTTGAACCACAGCGCGACATACTCGGCCGAGCCGCCGAAGATCGCGTTCGCGACCGCGTACGACAGGCCGACGCCCATCGCGCGCACTTCCGGCGGGAACATCTCGGCCTTGATGAGGCCGCTGATCGACGTGTAGAAGCTGACGATCGCCAGCGCGACCGTGATCAGCACGAACGCGGCCACCGGGCTCGTCACGTCCTTCAGCGCATGCATCAGCGGCACCGTGCCGATCACCGCGAACGAGCCGAACAGGATCATCGACGTGCGGCGGCCGATCTTGTCGGACAGCGCGCCGAACACCGGCTGAATCAGCATGTAGACGAGCAGCGCGACGGTCATCACGTTGCTGGCCGTCTTCGCGTGCATGCCGGCCGTATTCACGAGGTACTTCTGCATGTACGTCGTGAACGTGTAGAAGATCAGCGAGCCGCCGGCCGTGAAGCCGACCACCGTCAGGAACGCGCCCTTGTGCCGCCACACGCCGCGGATCGTGCCGGCGTCCTTCTTGTCGCGCGATGCGCTGGTCGACGTCTCGTCGAGCGATTTCCGCAGGTACAGCGAGATCAGCGCGGCCGCCGCGCCGACGACGAACGGAATGCGCCAGCCCCACGCCTTCAGTTCGTCGGTCGACAGCGTCTGCTGCAGGATCACGAGCACCAGCAGAGCACACAGTTGACCACCGATCAGCGTCACGTACTGGAACGACGCGAAGAAGCCGCGCCGGCCCTTCAGCGCGACCTCGCTCATGTAGGTCGCGCTGGTCCCATATTCGCCGCCCACCGACAGGCCCTGGAACAGGCGCGCGACCAGCAGCAGCGCCGGCGCGAGCGCGCCGATCTGCGCATAGGTCGGCAGCACCGCGATCACGAGCGAACCGCCGCACATCATCAGCACCGAGATCATCATCGCCGCGCGACGGCCGTGACGGTCGGCGATGCGGCCGAACAGCCAGCCGCCGATCGGGCGCATCAGGAAGCCGGCCGCAAACACGCCTGCCGTGTTCAGCAGCTGCGTCGTCGTGTTGCCGCTCGGGAAGAACGCCGGCGCGAAGTACAGCGCGCAGAACGAGTAGATGTAGAAGTCGAACCACTCGACGAGGTTGCCCGATGAGGCGCCGACAATGGCGAACACGCGCCGCCGGGTGTCATGCGCGGACAGCGCAGCTTGGTCGGTCTGGACGTCCATGGATTGGTCTGTTCCTTTTAATGCTTTCTGGGCGAGACGGCTTGAGGCCGCCGCGTGCGGTCGCACGTGGCACCGGTTCCGGCGGCACGGCGCTACGGGATTTTAGCGAAATGTAAAGTAACAGGCTTTCCGGGTTCGTCCGGATGTAGAAAATTTTTCTCCCGCCGCGCGTTCGTCATATGAAAACGCCAGCCCGCAGGCTGGCGTCCGATGCAAACTATTCGAAAGCGGCGCTCACACGCGCACCTCCGGCGGCACGTAGCGGCACTCGTAGCGCTTGCGCACGGTGCCCGCCTCGTCGACGCTTTCCAGGTACACGTCGAACTGCCACAGCCGCGCCATATGCTTGAGCACTTCGTCGCTGTCGTTCGACAGGTGGCGGTTGTCGGTCATGAAGTGGCGCAGCGTGAGGCTGCGGTCGCCGCGCGTGTTCACGGCCCATACCTGGATATTCGGCTCGCGGTGATGGATGTCGTACTGCCGCGACAACGCCTGCCGCACGTACTGGTAGCCGGAATCGTCATGGATTGCCGACACCTCGAGCGAATCGCGCATGTCGTCGTCGAGCACCGAGAAGAGCCGCATCTCGCGGATCAGGTTCGGCGACAGGTACTGTGCGATGAAGCTCTCGTCCTTGAAGTTGCGCATCGCGTAGTGCATCGCCGGCAGCCACGGCGTGCCCGCGATCTCCGGAAACCACTTGTAGTCCTCTTCCGTCGGCGCTTCGCAGATCCGCCGGATGTCGCTCATCATCGAGAAACCGAGCGCGTACGGGTTGATCCCGCTGTAGTACGGCTTCGTGACGGGCGGCTGGTAGACCACGTTGCTGTGCGAATGCAGGAACTCCATCATGAAGCTGTCTTCCAGCTTGCCCTGGTTGTACAGCGTGTTCAGCAGCGTGTAGTGCCAGAACGTCGCCCAGCCTTCGTTCATTACCTGCGTCTGCCGCTGCGGGTAGAAATACTGGCCGATCTTGCGCACGATGCGGATCACTTCCCGCTCCCACGGCTCGAGCAGCGGCGCGTTCTTCTCCGCGAAATACAGCAGGTTCTCCTGCGGCTCGGGCGGATAGCGGTCTTCCTGCTCCTCCATCAGCTCGGGTTTCTTGCCCGGCAGCGTGCGCCACAGCTCGTTCACCTGCGACTGCAGGTACGCCTCGCGCTCGCGCCGCAGCGCCGCTTCCTTCGACAGCGACGGCTTCTGCGGCCGCTTGTAGCGGTCGACGCCGTAGTTCATCAGCGCATGGCACGAATCGAGCAGTTCCTCGACGCGATCGAGCCCGTAGCGCTCCTCGCATTCGGCGACGTAGTTCTTCGCGTACACGAGATAGTCGATGATCGCGTGCGCGTCGGTCCACAGCCGGAACAGGTAGTTGCCCTTGAAAAACGAGTTGTGCCCGTACGCCGCGTGCGCGATCACGAGCGCCTGCATCGTCATCGTGTTCTCTTCCATCAGATACGCGATGCACGGGTTCGAATTGATGACGATTTCGTACGCGAGGCCCATCTGGCCGCGGCGGTAGCTCTTCTCGGTCGCGAGGAAGTGCTTGCCGAACGACCAGTGGCGGTAGTTGACGGGCATCCCGACCGACGCATACGCGTCCATCATCTGTTCGGCGCTGATCAGTTCGAGCTGGATCGGGTAGATGTCGAGCTCGTATTGTTCGGCGACCTGCGAGATGTGCGTGTCGTATTCCTCGAGCAGTTCGAACGTCCAGTCGGACGGGCACGGCAGCGGCTTGCGTTCGGCAACGTTCATACGCGCTTCCTTTTGCCCGGAACCGGGCAAGTCGGCGGCCGGCGGCAAGGGTTCGGCCTGCGCGCGTTGCTGCGATGCGGCAGGGCCGGCCGTGTCGTCGCCGGAAGGGCGCGGCTCGTAGCCGCGCGACTCGCTGTGCAGATGGCGGGTCGTCATGACATTTCCACCTGCTTTTCGAACAATTCGCGAAACACCGGGTAAATGTCGGCAGCCGATTCCACTTTTTTCATCGCGAGATGCGGTTGCGACAGTGCCAGTTGCGCGTATTCCAGCCACAAATTCTGCTCTTCCGGCGCGACCTGGATATACGCGAAGTAACGCGTCTTCGTGAGGATATCCTCTTCCAGGATTTTGCGACACTTGGGCGAATCGTCGGTCCAGTTGTCGCCGTCGGACGCCTGCGCGCCGTAGATGTTCCACTCGGTCGGCGAGTAGCGCTCGTTCTGCACCTTGCGCATCAGTTCGAGCGCGCTCGACACGACCGTGCCGCCGCTCTCGGTCGAATGGAAGAAGGTATCCTCGTCGACTTCCTCGGCGCGCGTATGGTGCCGGATGAACACGACCTCGATGCGCTCGTAGTTGCGCTTGAGGAACAGGTAAAGCAGGATGAAGAAGCGCTTCGCGAGATCCTTGCGCTGCTCGTCCATCGAGCCCGACACGTCCATCAGGCAGAACATCACGGCCTGGCTCGACGGCTGCGGCTGCTTCACGCGGTTGATGTAGCGCAGGTCGAACGGATCGATGAACGGAATTCGCCAGATGCGCCCCTTCAGGTGATGTATCTCGGCCTCGAGCGTCGCGATTTCCGCGCGGCGGTCTTCCGGATCGCTCTTCATCGCTTCGAGCCGGGCCTCGAGTTCACGCAGCTCGTTGACGAGCGGCGAGCCGAGCGCGATGCGCCGGCCGAGCGCGCTGCGCAGCGAGCGCACGACGTCGATGTTGTTCGGCGTGCCTTCCGCCGACCAGCCCGCGCGCACGTTCTTCCAGCTCGGCACCGTCAGCAGATGCGTCTTCACGAGGCGCGGCAGTTCGAGATCGTCGAAGAAGTACTGCATGAACTCGTCGCGCGACAGCTCGAACACGAAGTCGTCCTGCCCTTCGCCCTCGTTGCTGGCCTGACTGCCGCCGCCGCCCGAACCGCCCTGCGGACGCGGGATCTTGTCGCCGCGCACGTAGTCCTCGTTGCCGGGGTGCACGTATTCACGACGCCCGCCCGGCCCGTGCCGGAAATTCGGCTCCGCGATGTCCTTGCGCGGGATCGTGATGCTCTGCGTGCTCTGGATATCCTTGATGCTACGGTCGCGCACCGCGTCGGACACGGCACGACGAATGTAGTTCTTGACGCGACGCAGGAAGCGTTCGCGATTGGCGATACTCTTGTTCTTGCCGGCCAGCCTGCGGTCGATGATTTGATGAAGCACTGCCGGTCTCCCGCTCGAAAGTCGATATGCCGGAACGCTCGCCGCACATGCCGTCTCCCGTCATGCGGGCGGCGTCCCTGAAAGCGCCCGTACGGCCTCGCCGCACGGGCTCGGTACCGCGCGCGTCATGACGACTTGCGCACGCGCAGGTACCAGTCGCAAAGCAGCCTCACCTGCTTCGGCGTATAGCCCTTCGCGACCATCCGGTTTACAAAGTCCTCGTGCTTGCGCTGCTCCTCCGCCGAACCCTTTGCGTTGAACGAAATCACCGGCAACAGTTCCTCGGTGTTCGAGAACATCTTCTTCTCGATTACGACGCGCAACTTCTCGTAGCTCGTCCACACGGGGTTCTTGCCGGCATTCGCCGCCCGTGCACGCAACACGAAGTTCACGATCTCGTTGCGGTAATCCTTCGGATTGCTGATGCCGGCCGGCTTCTCGATCTTCTCCAGTTCCGCGTTCAGCGCGGCGCGATCGAAGCTCTCGCCCGTATCGTGATCGCGGAATTCCTGATCCTGGATCCAGAAGTCGGCATACGTGACGTAGCGGTCGAAGATGTTCTGGCCGTACTCCGAATACGACTCGAGGTAGGCCGTCTGGATCTCCTTGCCGATGAAATCCGCGTAGCGCGATGCGAGCACGTCCTTCACGAAAGACAAGTACTTCTGCTCGGTTTCCGGCGGGAACTGCTCGCGTTCGATCTGCTGTTCGAGCACGTACATCAGGTGCACGGGGTTGGCTGCGACCTCGCTCGAATCGAAGTTGAACACGCGCGACAGGATCTTGAACGCGAAGCGTGTCGACACGCCCGTCATCCCTTCGTCCACGCCCGCGTAGTCGCGGTATTCCTGGTACGACTTCGCCTTCGGATCGGTGTCCTTCAGGTTTTCGCCGTCGTATACCTGCATCTTCGAGAACAGACTCGAATTCTCCGGCTCGTGCAGGCGCGACAGCACCGAGAACTGCGACATCATCTTCAGCGTGCCCGGCGCGCAGACGGCCTCGGCGAGCGACGAGTTGCGGATCAGCTTCTCGTAGATCTTGGTCTCTTCCGACACGCGCAGGCAGTACGGCACCTTCACGACGAAGATCCGGTCGAGCAGTGCCTCGTTGTTGCGGTTGTTGCGGAACGCCTTCCACTCCGACTCGTTCGAGTGCGCGAGGATGACCCCGTCGAACGGAATCGCGCCGAAGCCCTCGGTGCCCTTGAAGTTGCCTTCCTGCGTGGCGGTCAGCAGCGGGTGCAGCACCTTGATCGGCGCCTTGAACATTTCGACGAATTCGAGCAGGCCCTGGTTCGCGAGGCACAGGCCGCCCGAGTAGCTGTACGCATCGGCATCGTCCTGTGCATACTGCTCGAGCTTGCGGATGTCGACCTTGCCGACCAGCGACGAGATGTCCTGGTTGTTCTCGTCGCCCGGCTCCGTCTTCGCGATGCCGACCTGCCGCAGGATCGACGGATAGCGGCGCACGACGCGGAACTGGCGGATGTCGCCGTTGTATTCGTGCAGGCGCTTGACGGCCCACGGACTCAGGATGCTTTTCAGGTAGCGGCGCGGAATGCCGTACTGTTCCTCGAGGATCGGGCCGTCTTCGTCGTAGTCGAACAGCCCGAGCGGCGATTCGTTGACGGGCGAACCCTTCAGTGCATAGAACGGCACGCGCTCCATCAGTTGCTTCAGACGCTCGGCGATCGACGACTTGCCGCCGCCCACCGGGCCGAGCAGATAGAGGATCTGCTTCTTCTCTTCGAGCCCTTGCGCAGCGTGGCGGAAATACGCGACCACCTGCTCGATCACTTCCTCCATTCCGTAGAACTCACGAAATGCGGGATAGACCTTGATGACCTTGTTCGCGAAGATCCGCGACAGGCGCGGTTCGTTGCGGGTATCGATGTGTTCAGGTTCCCCGATTGCTGCCAGCATGCGTTCACCAGCCGTCGCGTACGCGGATGGATCGTTCTTGCAGAGCGCGAGATACTCCTCCAGCGAGAGCTCTTCCTCTCGCGTTCTTTCGAAGCGGTTCGCGAAGCTGCTGTAAATATCCATGCTACCTCCCTCGCCTGAGTCTGAAGACGTGCCTGCCTTCGTACGACTGCGCAGAAGCAAGCGCGTTCGAATTCATCCTAAACCCTTTCTTATTTTTTTTCACGAACTCTTCGTATGAAGTTCGTCATTCTCGACAACACCGCTTGGACAACGCATTTCGTCGTTTTACAATCGACCTCCCGAGCCGCAGAAACGGCATCCGCCGCGTCTCGTCGAACAACGGAACCTCTTGTGCGTTGGACACTTCCGACGTCGTCGCTTCCCCCCCTCATCTCTATACGTTCGAGCCGTCGTTTACGACGACACGCTGCGCGCACCGTTACAAATTTTTTTCGCAGCGCCCCTTACGGAGATACCCGTACGACGGATGCGGGAACACGACCCGCACCGTTGCGCGTATTGCGCGCATCCGTCGGCGCGGGTCGCTCGATGCATGCGACGATGCGTGACCGTTCACGCGCGCTGTCATATTTTGTCCGCCGCCGAAACGACGACGCCCGCATGTCGCGGGCGTCGTTCGTCACCAAATGGGGATAGATGCGCGGCACGCGCGAATCAGAAGGTCTCCCAGTCGTCGGCGCCGGCGCCGGCAGCGACCGGCGCCGCTGCGGGGGCTGCGGATGCAGCCACGGGCTTGCGTGCCGGCGTCGCCGCAGCCATGCGCTTCGGCGGTGCATCGCGATCGTCGCGCGCAGCAGCCTGCTGTGCCGGTGCCGGCCCGGCGACCGCCGCCGCGGGGGCGCGCGCAGCGTGACGCGCTGCGACCGGCGCGACGGCGCCCGGGCGTGCCGCTTCGTCGTCGAGCTGGAATACCGACGCCGTTTCACGCAGGCGCGCGGCCTGTTCATCGAGCGACTGCGCGGCGGCCGCAGCTTCCTCGACGAGCGCCGCATTCTGCTGCGTGACCTCGTCCATCTGCGCAACGGCGCGCGCCACCTGGTCGATCCCGCCGCTCTGTTCCTCGGACGCCGCGGCGATTTCGCCCATGATGTCCGTCACGCGCTGCACCGCACCGATCACGTCGCTCATCGTGCGCCCCGCTTCGTCGACCAGCGTGGAACCCGACCGGATGCGCTCCACCGACGCGTCGATCAGCGCCTTGATCTCCTTGGCCGCGGTCGACGAACGCTGGGCGAGGCTGCGCACCTCGCCCGCGACGACCGCGAAGCCGCGCCCTTCCTCGCCCGCGCGTGCGGCCTCGACGGCCGCATTCAGCGCAAGAATGTTGGTCTGGAACGCGATTCCCTCGATGATCGCGATGATGTCCGCGATCCGGGCCGAGCTGTCGTTGATCTCGCCCATCGTGCCGACCACCTGGCCGACCACCGTATTACCCTTGTTTGCAATCTCCGACGCATTCGCGGCCAGCGCGCTTGCCTGGCGTGCATTGTCCGCGTTCTGTTTCACGGTGCCGGTCAACTGTTCCATGCTCGACGCGGTTTCCTGCAGCGCAGCGGCCTGTTCCTCGGTGCGCGACGACAGGTCGATGTTGCCGGCCGCGATCTGACGGGCCGCGGTCGCGATCGACTCGCTGCCGCCGCGCACGGTGCGCACCGTTTCGACGAGCCCGCGCTGCATCTTCGCGAGGCCTTCGAGAAGCTGGCCCATCTCGTCGCGCCGGTGCACGACGATCGGCCGGCGCAGGTCGCCTGCGGAGATCGCGTCGAAATGCGCGAGCGCGTCCGCGATCGGACGGCCGATCGCGCGGCTCAGCGTCAGCCACGACAGCAGCGCGGCGCCGATGCCGGCCGCGAGCGCGACGATCGACAGCACCCGCATCGTGTCGTATACCGATTGCGCATGATCGAAGCCCGCCTTCGCGGCGGTGAACTGGAAGTTGCGCAGTGCCTCGCCCGCCACCGAGAGATCGGTGTAGCTCGCCTGGAGCTGCTTCGCGCCGTCGCCGATGCGATCGCGCTGGTCGGACCCGACGATGCTGGCGAACGCGTCGCAACTGCGTTGGAGCGCCTGCCGCTTCGCGGCGACATCCTGCGCCAGGCGATCCTCGTCCGCGTCGCGCGGCAGCGCGAGGTATTTCTGCCACCACGCGTCGGACTGCGTGCGCATCGCGCGGCTGCGCTCGATGGCCACCGCCGAGTCGGGCGTGCCGGACAGCAGCGCCGCGCGGTCGAGCGCGAGGCGCTCGCGCGCGGCGAACATTTCCGCGACCGCCACGTCGACCGCACTCGGCATCTGGTTCGTGAAAATCTCGCGAGTCGAGTCGTTCGCACGCGTCATCCCGTACAGCCCGAGCACGCCGGTTACGCCCAGCAGCACCGCCAGAAACGCCATCGTCAAACCGATGCGGGCACGAATCGTCAGGTTCCTGAAGACCATCATCCTTCCTGTGTTGCGTCGTCATGAACGGGCCAGGCCCGTTGGCTCGAAGCATTGCTTCACTCGGTGCATTTACGACCGATTGGCGCACAACTTGATGGTTTTCACAGTATTTTTTCGAATTATTCGTCTGTTTATTGCGAGCAACTGAATAATCGGCGCGAGATCCGGGCGACGACAAACTGGATCGGAGAAGGCTTTGCGCGATGCCGGCCAGGGGGCAGCAGGCAGGAGGTACGGCCGGCCGTCTCGTGCGACGGGCCGGCCGTGATGCGGAATCGGGGATCTAGCCCTATTCGGCCAGTTCCGCGAGTGTCGGAATCGACGGCTGCGCGCCCGCTCGCGTGACCGACAGCGCCGCCGCGCGTTGCGCGAAGCGGATGGCCGCGTCGACGTCCGCGCCGGCCGCGATCCGCGCGGAAAAGCCACCGATGAAGGTATCGCCGGCCGCCGTCGTGTCGACGGCCTGCACGGCCGGCGCCGGATAGTGCCGCGCGATGCCGTCGGCCGTCAGCGCGAGCACGCCGCGCGCACCGAGCGTGACCAGCACGTTGCGCGCGCCGCCGGCCTGCAGCGCACGCGCGGCGGCTTCCGCGTCGGCCGGATCGCGTACCGGCAGCGCGGTCAGCGCGGCCGCCTCGACCTCGTTCGGGATCAGGTAATCGACCAGCGGCAACCAGCCGTCCGGCAGCGGCGCGACGGCCGGGGCCGGATTGAGCACCACCGTGCGGCCGAGCCGCCGCCCGGCCAACACCGCCGCGAACACCGCGTCGGGCGGCGTCTCGAGCTGGCAGATCAGCACGTCGGCCGACGCCAGCGCGGCTTCGTGCCGTGCGATCGTATCGGTCGTGACCTCGCCGTTGCCGCCCGCGACGATCACGATCGCGTTCTGGCTCGCATCGTCGACAACGATCAGCGCGACGCCGGTCGACGCCGACGCGCTCGTCGCGAGCCCCGTGCAGTCGATGCCCTCGGCTTCGAGGCCGGCGCGCAGTGCCGCGCCGTGCGCGTCCGCGCCGACGCAGCCGATCATCGCGACCTGCGCGCCGAGCCGGGCGGCGGCAACGGCCTGGTTGCCGCCCTTGCCGCCCGCCGCCTGCGCGAACGCGTGCCCGGCGAGCGTTTCGCCCGGCAGCGGCAACCGCGGCGCACGCACGACGAGATCCATGTTCAGGCTGCCGACCACCGTCACGCGGCCGGCGCCCGCAGCGGGCGCCGTCATGCGCGACCGCCCGATGCGGCCGGTTCGCGGTAGATCGCCGTCGATTCGCGCAGCACGAGGCGCGGCGACACGACGCGACGGCGGCTCGGCACGGCCGTCGAGCCGCCGCCGATCCGCTCGATCAGCGTCTGCGCGGCCATTTCGCCGAGCGCGCGCACCGACTGGCCGACCGTCGACAGCGCAGGATACGTGTAGCGGGAAAATTCGATGTCGTCGAAACCGATGATCGAGCAGTCGTCGGGCACGCGCATCCCGCGCTCGGCCGCCGCGCGCAGCGCGCCGACGCCCATCAGGTCGTTGCCCGCGAAGATCGCGCTCGGCCGCACCGATTCGAACAGCCGCGACGCCGCGTGATAACCGCCGAGGCACGAGAAATCGCTTTCCGCGATCGCGCCCGGCACGATGTCGACCCCGCGCTCGGCCATCGCGCGGATGAAGCCGTGCACGCGCATCGCGCTGACGGCCGTGTCGGTCGGCCCGGTGATGCAGCCGATCTTCGCGTGCCCGAGCTCAAGCAGGTGGCGCGTCGCCAGGTACGCGCCGCGTTCGTGGTCGATCTGCACGAGATCGGCCGCGAGCCCCTCGATGTTGCGGTCGACGACGACGAGCGGCGCATGCGTGTCCGCGAGCGTCTGCGCCAGCACCGCATCCTCGCCCGCCGATGCGACGATCAGCCCGTCGATGCGCTTTTCCTGCAGCACGCGCAGGTAGTTGCGCTGCTTCACGGGATCGTCGTCCGAGTTGCAGAAGAACACGCAATAGCCGTTGGCCGCGCACTGATCCTCGATGCCGCGCGCAAGCTCCGCGAAGTACGGATTCGTGCTGTTCGGCACGACGAGGCCGATGGTCGCCGTCGACCTCGCCTTCAGCGAGCGCGCCACGGCCGATGGCACGTAGTTCAGCTCGCGGATTGCGCCCTCGACCTTCGCACGCACATCCGCGGACACCGGCCGCGAATTGTTCACCACGTGCGAGACGGTCGTAAACGACACGCCCGCCATGGCCGCCACATCCTTGATCGTCGCCATTTCCCGTTTCTCTCTGGTCTGTTCTGTCTGTCTTTCTACCGCACGCGCGCGCGCCTGCTGCGATACGTATCGAGCACGACCGCCACCACGATCACCGCGCCGGTGATGATCCGTTTCGTCGGCTCGTTCGCGCCGATCTGCGCCAGCCCCGCGGCCAGCACGGAGATGATCAACACGCCGAAGAACGTGCTGATCACCGAGCCGCGCCCGCCCATCAGGCTCGTGCCGCCGATCACCACGGCCGCGATCACCTGCAGTTCGAGGCCCGCGCCCGCGTTCGGATCGGCCGCCTCGAGCCGCGAAATCTGGAACAGCGATGCGAGCCCCGCGAGCGCACCCATCAATGCGAATACGAGGATTTTATACGGCCGCGGGTTAACCCCGGCAAGTCGGACGGCTTCCTCGTTCGTGCCGATCCCGACGAGATAGCGTCCGAACACGGTGCGCGTGAGCACGAACTGGGCCGCGATCATCACCGCGACCGCGATCAGGAATGCCGGCGAGATGCCGAGCGCGATCGGGTTCGACAGGAAATCGAACGCGTCGCCGATATAGGCCGTGCGCGAATTCGTCAGCTGATACGCGAGGCCGCGCGCGGCCTCCAGCACGCCGAGCGACACGATGAACGACGGGATCCGCCAGCCGACCGTGACCGCGCCCGTCAGTGCGCCCGTGACGGTTGCGACCGCGATCCCGATCAGCGCGGCCGGCAGCGGCCCCCACTGCCATTTCAGCGCGGCGACGCTGACCATCGACGCGGCGAGCGCGAGCACCGAGCCGACCGACAGGTCGATCCCGGCGATGATCAGCACGAAGGTCATCCCGACCGACATCACGACGAGATCGGGAATCTGGTTCGCGATCGTGCTGAACGTGTCGTAGGTCAGGAAATGCGAACTCAGCGCCGAAAACAGCGCGATCATCGCGGCCAGCGCGCCGGCGAGCCCGAGATAGTTCGACAGGCCCAGCCGCGTGCCGGACAGCATGCGCGCGCGGCGCCCCGTCATGTCCTGCTGCGCGCCTGCATCGGTCGGGGATACGGGAGGCTGGGTCATTGCTGTCGTCCTGTCGTCGAAATGCCGGGAGCGGCGCCCTGCGCCGGCCCCGCGTCCGGATGCTGCGCGCCGCCCGGCGGCGTTTCGCGGCCGAAGCCGGCGAACGCCGCGGCCAGCAGCGCATCCTGGGTCCAGTTGCCGCGCTCGAACACGGCGGTCATGCGCCCGGCCGACATCACGCCGATCCGGTCGCAGATCAGCATCAGCTCGCGCAGGTCGCTCGACACGACGACGAGCGCGCGGCCTTCGCGCGCGAGCGCGCCCATCAAAGTGTAAATCTCGAATTTGGCGCCGACGTCGATCCCGCGCGTCGGCTCGTCGAACAGCAGCACGCCCATGTCGCGCGCGAGCCAGCGGCCGATCACGACCTTCTGCTGGTTGCCGCCCGACAGCTCGCCGACCGCCTGAGCGGCACCGTGCGTACGGATCCGCAGCGCGTCGATCTGCCGCTCGGCGAGCGCCGTTTCGCGCGCGGTGTCGACGATGCCGCCGCGCGCGAGCCGGTCGAGCTGGCCGAGCGACACGTTCGCGGTGACCGACTGCGACAGCAGCAGCCCTTCACCCTTGCGGTCCTCGGTTATCAGTGCGATGCCATGCTTCACCGCATCGACGGGCGAACCGATCCGCGCCGGTTTCAGCGGCTGGCCGACCGCGATCATCCCGGCATCAGGCGTATCGGCGCCGTAGATCAGCCGCAACAATTCGGTGCGCCCCGCGCCGATCAGCCCCGAGATGCCGAAGATCTCGCCCGCGCGCACCTCGAGCGACACGTCCCGCACGGCCGACCCGCGTGTGAGGCCCGACACGACAAGCCGCGGCGCGCCGATGTGGCGTTCGCCGAGATCGATGTGCTCGCCGATCTCGCGCCCGACCATCAGCGTGACGAGCCCGTCGGACGTCGTCGCCGCCATGTCGCCCGCATGCACGAGCCGGCCGTCGCGCAGCACCGCGACGCGCTCGGCGACGCGCGCGAGTTCCTCGAGCCGGTGCGAGATGTAGACGATTGCGACACCGCGCGCCTTCAGCCGGTCGATCTGCTCGAACAGCAGCGCGACTTCGCGCGCGGTCAGCATCGCGGTCGGCTCGTCGAGGATCAGCACGCGGCAATCACCGATCAGGTTGCGTGCGATCTCGACCATCTGTTGATGGCCGATGCCGAGCGCGCCGACGGGCGTATCGGGATCGACCGCGTCGAGCCCGACCTGCGCCATCGCGGCACGCGCGTCGTCGCGCAGCCGCGCGCGGTCGATGATCCCGAAACGCCGCGGCAGGTGGTTCAGGAACAGGTTTTCGGCAACCGTCAGTGTCGGCAGCAGGTTCAGCTCCTGCATCACCATGCGCACGCCGAGCGCCTCGGCCTGCGTGCGGCTCGCCGGCGCATACGCGTGGCCGCCGAGCTGCATCGTGCCGGCGGTCGGTTCGACGAGCCCGCCGATGATCTTCGACAGCGTGCTCTTGCCGGCGCCGTTCTCGCCCGTCAGCGCGAGCGCCTGGCCCGCCGCGAGCGTCAGCGTGACGTCGGCGAGCACGGGCTCGGCATAGGTCTTGCCGATGCCGGATACGGATAGCACCGGGGCGGCTGAACGGGAGGGTTGGAAGGTCGGTTCCATCGCGATCCTGGTTGCGGCCGCGCGCACGCGGCGCGCGGGTGTGACGCTCACTAGTGCATGTGCATGCAGTGGCCGTGATCGCGCTCACACCGGATAACGGCCGCCGCGCCGGATTCTTGAGGGCGGCAGCCGCACCGGCGCGGCGTCACTTCGTCACGAGATCCACCGGCGTCTCGACCACGCCGGACATGTCGGCCTGCTTGCGATGCTCGGCGATCGCCTTGAGCGCCGTGTCGATGCCGAACACGGCCTGCTTCGCCGCGTATTGATCGGCGGTCGCGAGCACGCGGCCGTCCTTCAGCATCGGCTTGATCGCGTTGATGTTGTCGTAGCCGACCACGGCCACCTTGCCCTGCTTGCCGGCCGCGCGCACGGCCGACACGGCGCCGATCGCCATGTTGTCGTTGCCGCACAGCAGCGCCTTCAGGTTCGGGTATTCGTTGAGCATCGCGGCGGCCACCGCATTGCCCTTGTCGATCTCCCATTCGCCGGACTGCACCGACACGACCTTCATCCCGCCCGCCTTCATCGCGTCCTCGAAGCCGGCCGTGCGCTGCTGCGCATTGGTCGTCGTGGACACGCCTTCGAGGATGCCGACCTGGTCGCCCGCCTTCAGCTTCTTCGCGAGGTAGTCGCCGATCTTGCGCGCACCCTTGCGGTTGTCCGGGCCGACGAACGGCACGTTCAGGTTCTTCGACTTCAGCACGTCGGGATCGAGCCGGTTGTCGATGTTCACGACGATGATGCCCGCGTCGACGGCCTTCTTCACGACCGGCACGAGCGCCTTCGAATCGGCCGGCGCGAGCACGATAGCGTCGACCTTCGACACGATCATCTGCTCGACGATGCGGATCTGGTTCGCGGTGTCGGTCTCGTCCTTGATGCCATTGGTGATCAGGTCGAACTGATTCGCGTTGTGTTTCTGGTATTCCTTCGCGCCGGTTTCCATTGTCAGGAAGAACTCGTTGGCGAGCGACTTCATCACGAGCGCAACCTTCGGCTTGGCCGCAGATTGCGCGTGGACGGCCGGTACGGCGGCGACCGCGACGGCGGCGAGCGCGGCGGTCAGGAAGCGACGGCGAAAGCGGACATTCATACACATCTCCTGGCGACTGGCCCGAAGGGCCGGACTGTTGTTTTAATGTAAGCAAACGTTTGCGCCACATTACCCGGACAATGGCCATCGATGCTGCTGTCGGTACCGCGGAATGGAAGCGAGGCAGACGGCCGACTGCCTGACGCGTGCTGTCGTTTACGCGCCGCCGCCGGCTGGAAGCCGGCGGAGTGAAGGCTATGCTGTACCGATTCGCTTCGGCGCGCAACCTGTCTGATCAATATTTAAGGGTTTTTTCGGAGTGCGCGATCGTGCGTCGCGACGCGCAAAAGCCACACTTGCGCAGGCCGCCGCGCATCACGCCCGGTCCTGCGGCACCGGCTCGTCTTCATCGGCCGACGGCGGCTCGCCGAAGCGGTTCGCATGCGGCGTGCCGGCGACGAAGCCGTTCATCACGAACAACGCGATCGCGCCGACGATCGGCGCGAAATGCAGCAGCATCAACCAACCCGACTTGTCGATGTCCTGCAGCCGCTTCACGGCGACGGCACATCCGCCGCTGCGCCGCGCATCGCCTCCGGCGAGCGCATGCCGCGCCGCCCGGGGCAACAGCCCGGACGGCGCGCGAAGCGCTGCCGTCAGACGGCTTCGCGCAACATCCCCGCGATTTCCGCTTCGTTCAGGTGCGGCGCGAACATTTCGATCAACCGGTACGCATACGCGCGCAGGAACGCGCCCTTGCGCAGCCCGACCCGCGTCGTGCTCGCCTCGAACAGGTGCTGCGTATCGAGCGCGACGAGGCCCGTGTCGCGCTGCGGATCGTAGGCCATCGCCGCGACGACGCCGATCCCCATCCCGAGCTCGACATAGGTCTTGATCACGTCCGCATCGATTGCGGTCAGCACGACGTCGGGCACGGCGCCTGCCTGCGCGAACGCCTGGTCGATGTGCGAGCGGCCCGTGAAATCCTGGTCGTACGTGATGATCGGGTACTCGGCGATTTCGTCGAGCGTCAGGTTCTCGCGGCCGACGAGCGGATGGCCCTTCGGCACCACAACCGTGTGGTGCCATGAATAGCACGGGAACGTGACGATGTCCGGATAGCGGTCGAGCGCCTCGGTCGAGATGCCGAGATCGGCCTCGCCGTTCAGGATCATCTGTGCGATCTGCTGCGGGCTGCCCTGACGCAGCGCGAGATGCACCTTCGGGAACACGTCGGTGAACTGCCGGATCACCTTCGGCAACGCGTAGCGCGCCTGCGTGTGCGTCGTCGCGACGACGAGGTGGCCGCTGTCCTGGTCCGCGAACTGGCGTGCGACGCGGCGCAGGTTCTCGGCGTCGAGCAGCATCCGCTCGATCAACTGATGCACGGCCTTGCCCGGCTCCGTGAGGCCCGTCAGCCGCTTGCCGCGCCGAATGAAGATGTCGACGCCCAGTTCATCCTCGAGATCCTTGATCTGTTTCGACACGCCCGACTGCGACGTGTACAGCACGTTCGCGACTTCCGTCAGGTTCATGTTCTGGCGCACCGCTTCGCGCACGAACCGCAATTGCTGAAAATTCATGGGTATGCCTCTTAGGCTGTCGTTGTTTGATTGTCGAATCGGGGCGAATTCCGCCCCCTGCCCTGCATTCTCGCTTCAATGCGCGGGAAACACGCGCACCGCGCGCGGCACGGCCGTCGCGCCGTCGCCGACCTGCAGCGAGAGCGCACGCCATGCATCGCGATCGAGTTCCGCCTCGAGTGCGCCGCCCGCGCGCGCCTCGAGCTCGACGCGCACCGAACCGCCCAGCGGGATCACGCGGCGCACGTCCACGGCGATGCCGTCCCGGTGCCCGTCGCCTGCCGGCCAAAGCTGCAGGTCGTGCGGCCGCACGTATGCGTTCGCGGGGCCCGCGAAGTCGGCGTCGACCTCGATCGGCGCAGCGGCACCCTCGGCGACGAAGCCGCGCCCGGCGACCGTGCCCGGCAGCCGGTTCGCCGCGCCGAGAAACTCGTACACGAACGCGCTCCGCGGATGATCGTAGACGTCCTGCGGGCTGCCGACCTGCTCGACGTGGCCGCGGTTCAGCACGACGATCCGATCGGCCACCTCCAGCGCCTCCTCCTGGTCGTGCGTGACGAAGATCGTCGAGATGTGCAGGTCGTCGTGCAGACGGCGCAGCCAGCCGCGCAGCTCCTTGCGGACCTTCGCGTCGAGCGCGCCGAACGGTTCGTCGAGCAGCAGTACCTTCGGCTCGACCGCAAGTGCACGGGCCAGCGCGATGCGCTGGCGCTGGCCGCCCGACAGCTCGGACGGATAGCGCTGCGCGAGCCAGTCGAGCTGCACGAGCTTCAGCAGTTCGTGCACCTTGTCGCGAATCGCCGCTTCCGACGGCCGCTCGCGGCGCGGCTTCACGCGCAGCCCGAACGCGACGTTCTCGAACACCGTCATGTGGCGGAACAACGCGTAATGCTGGAACACGAAACCGACCTGACGATCGCGCGCGCCGACCGACGCGACGTCGAGCCCCTGCAGCACGACCTGGCCGGCGTCCGCGTGCTCGAGGCCCGCGATCACGCGCAGCAGCGTGGTCTTGCCGCAGCCGGACGGCCCGAGCAGCGCGACCAGCTCGCCGGGAGGGAAATCGAGCGACACGTTGTCGAGCGCCGTGAAATCGCCGAAGCGCTTCTGAAGGTTACGGACGGTGATACCCATTCTGGTTGCCTCTTTACGATTTCGACGAAACGGCGGCGACAGGGCCGGCATGTGCGGGAACGGCGTCGCGCGCGCCGGCCAGTTCGGCGGCGAGATGACGCTCGGCGAGCAGCTTCAGCGCGAGCGTGACGAGCGCGAGCAGCGCCAGCACCGACGCCACCGCGAACGCCGCCGCGAAGTTGTATTCGTTGTACAGGATCTCGACGTGCAGCGGCATCGTGTCGGTCACGCCGCGGATGTGGCCCGACACGACCGACACCGCGCCGAATTCGCCCATCGCGCGCGCGTTGCACAGGATCACGCCGTACAGCAGGCCCCACTTCACGTTCGGCAGCGTCACGCGGCGGAAGATCTGCCAGCCCGACGCGCCGAGTACGCGCGCGGCTTCTTCCTCGTCGGTGCCCTGCGCCTGCATCAGCGGAATCAGCTCGCGCGCGACGAACGGGAACGTGACGAAGATCGTCGCGAGCACGATGCCCGGCACCGCGAAGATGATCTGCACGTCGTGATCCTGCAGCCACGGCCCGAGCCAGCCCTGCGCGCCGAACAGCAGCACGTACACGAGGCCCGAGATCACCGGCGACACGGAGAACGGCAGGTCGATCAGCGTCGTCAGCAGCGCCTTGCCGCGGAATTCGAACTTCGCGATCGCCCACGATGCGCACACGCCGAACACGAGGTTCAGCGGCACCGCGATCGCGGCGACGATCAGCGTCAGCTTGATCGCCGCCCATGCGTCGGGATCGGCCAGCGATTCGAGATAGAAGCCGACGCCCTTTCTCAGCGCCTCGACGAACACCGCGGCGAGCGGCACGACGAGGAAGAACGCGAGGAACACCAGCGCGATGCCCGTGAGCAGCCAGCGCACGACGCGCGACTCGCTGACGGGGTCGAGCCGTTTCGCGGCGCGCCCTTGCGCTGCCGACGGCGGGGTTTTCAGCACGACGGTGGCCTCCTGGCTCATTGCTGGCCTCCTGCTGCGGTTGCGGTGACGGTCGCGGGCGCGGGGCCGCTTGCGCCCTTGCTCGTCCTGCGCTGCAAATACCATTGCAGCGTGTTGATCAGCAGCAGCATCAGGAACGACACGACCAGCATCACGACCGCGAGCGCGGTCGCGCCCGCATAGTCGTATTGCTCGAGCTTCGTGATGATGAGCAGCGACGTGATCTCGGATTTCATCGGCACGTTGCCGGCGATGAAGATCACCGATCCGTATTCGCCGAGCGCGCGCGCGAACGCCAGCGCAAAACCGGTCAGGAGCGCCGGCAGCACGGCCGGCAGCACGACGCGGCGGAACGTCAGCCAGCGCGACGCGCCGAGGCACGCGGCGGCCTCTTCCTGCTCGCGCTCGAAATCCTCGAGCACCGGCTGCACGGTGCGCACGACGAACGGCAGCCCGATGAAGGTCAGCGCGACCAGCACGCCGGCCGGCGTGAACGCGATCTTGATGCCGAGCGGCGCGAGATACTGGCCGACCCAGCCGTTGGTCGCGTAAACGGCCGCAAGCGAGATGCCGGCGACCGACGTCGGAAGCGCGAACGGCAGGTCGACGATCGCATCGACGAGGCGCTTGAACGGGAACGTGTAGCGCACGAGCACCCACGCGACGAGGAAGCCGAACACGGCGTTGATCAGCGCGCCGCCGAGCGCGGCCGAGAACGTCAGCCGGTACGACGCGAGCACGCGCGGCGACGTGACGGCGGTGACGAACTGGCCCCACGACAGCGTCGCGGTTTTCAGGAACGTGGCGGCGAGCGGAATCAGCACCACGAGGCTCAAATAGGCCACCGTGATGCCGAGCGTCACGCCGAAACCGGGCAGCGCGCTCGGCTTGCGAAAGGTGTACGTCGTCATCGGATGCTCTTGCTGGGTCGATGCTGCTCATGGGCCCGACGCAAACGCCGGCGCGATGAACTGCGCCGGCGGCCCGTCGGGGATGCGGCGCGCTGTCATGGCGCGCCGCTGTCGTTATGGCGTTACTGCGGCTTGTAGATCGAGTCGAACACGCCGCCGTCCGCGAAATGCGTCTTCTGCGCATTCGTCCAGCCGCCGAACGTGTCGTCGACCGTGTACAGCTTCAGCTTCGGGAACTGCTTCGTCAGTTCCGCCGGCACGTTCTTCGAACGCGGCCGGTAATAGTTGCGCGCCGCGATCTCCTGGCCCTGCGGGCTGTACAGGAAGTTCAGATACGCGTCGGCAAGCTTGCGCGTGCCCTTCTTGTCGACCACCTTGTCGACCACCGCGACGGGCGGCTCGGCCAGGATGCTCACCGACGGCACGACGATCTCGAACTTGTCGGTACCGAATTCCTTGACCGACAGGAATGCCTCGTTTTCCCATGCGATCAGCACGTCGCCGATCCCGCGCTGCACGAAGCTCGTGGTCGCGCCGCGCGCGCCCGAATCGAGCACGCCCGCGTTCTTGTAGAGCTTCGTGACGAACTCCTTCGCCGTCTGCTCGTTGCCGCCCGGCTTGTGCACCGCATACGCCCACGCGGCCAGGTAGTTCCAGCGCGCGCCGCCCGACGTCTTCGGGTTCGGCGTGACGATCGAGATGCCCGGCCTGGCCAGGTCGTCCCAGTCCTTGATCCCCTTCGGGTTGCCCTTGCGCACGAGGAACACGATCGTCGACGTGTACGGCGACGCGTTGTCGGGCAGGCGTTTCTGCCAGTCCTTGTTGACGAGCCCCTTGTTCGCGAGTGCGTCGATGTCGTACGCGAGCGCCAGCGTGACGACGTCGGCCTGCAGGCCGTCGAGCACCGAGCGCGCCTGCGCGCCCGAGCCGCCGTGCGACTGCTTGAAGTTGACCGTCTCGCCCGTCTTCGCCTTCCACTCCTTGCCGAACGCCTGGTTGAAGTCCTGATACAGCTCGCGCGTCGGGTCGTACGACACGTTCAGGAAGGTCGTATCGGCCTGGGCGTGCGTCGCGACGCCCAGTGCCGCCGCCGCGCCCAGCGCGAGTGTTGCGATCAGGCGGCCCACTCCGCCCACCAGCCCCGTATTGCGCTTCGCCATCCTTGGTTCTCCAGTGTTGTCGGTATTGCGATGTCGGGCCAGTCTAGCGAACGGCTTACATGATTAAAAATAATCGTTCCTCATTTTTTAATACTCAAAAGTGCTAACGCATACGGGATGGACGGTTGCGGCAGATGAACCGGCGCCCGGACGTCGCGAAATCGCGCCGGAACCGGCGCGATCGCGTCGAACCTCAAGTAACGCTTGAAATTCCGGAAGTACTGTATAAAAATACAGCTCACTGTCTATCCATACAGTTGAGCCATGACCAAACTCACCGCCCGTCAGCAGCAAGTGTTCGACTTGATCCGTCGCGCGATCGAGCGCTCCGGATTCCCGCCCACCCGCGCCGAGATCGCGGCCGAACTGGGCTTCAGCTCGCCGAATGCGGCCGAGGAGCACCTGCGCGCACTGGCGCGCAAGGGCGTGATCGAGCTGGCCGCCGGCGCATCGCGCGGCATCCGCCTGCTCGGCATCGACGACGCGCCGCACCAGTTCACGCTGCCGCACGCCGGCCTGATGCAACTGTCGCTGCCGCTCGTCGGCCGCGTCGCGGCCGGTAGCCCGATCCTCGCGCAGGAGCACATCTCGCAGCATTACGCGTGCGATCCCGCCCTGTTCTCCAGCAAGCCCGACTACCTGCTGAAGGTACGCGGCCTGTCGATGCGCGACGCCGGCATTCTCGACGGCGACCTCCTCGCCGTGCAGAAGCGCACCGAAGCGAAGGACGGCCAGATCATCGTCGCGCGTCTCGGCGACGACGTCACGGTCAAGCGCCTGATGCGCCGGCCGGGCGGTCTCGAGCTGATCGCGGAGAACCCGGATTACGAAAACATCTTCGTCAAGGCCGGCAGCGCGGAATTCGCGCTGGAAGGCATCGCCGTCGGGCTGATCCGATCAGGCGAACTCTGACATTCCGTCTCGCTGAGGAGAACATCATGGAACGCCTTGCCCGTCTGCTGCCTTTCCGTCAATTCGGTCGCCTGCGTCATCTGCGCGGCCGCACGCCTTGCGCACCGCTGTCCGCGGCAGCGCCTGTGAAAGAAGAAGTCGCAGTCGAACGGCAGGCGTCCCTGCTGCCGTCGGCGCTCCCCGCTTTCGCGCGGGTATCGCTGAACGCCGGCCTGAATCATGCGGAACCCGCGCGCCGCGCGCCCGTGCGCGTCTATCACGGCCGGTCGCGTCTGATCATGGTCGGCACGATCGATGCCGTGTGCCGGATGATCGATCGCTGCATCGCGGAGGAACGATCGGCCGCGCAAGGCGGTCTCTGATTGCGGAACATTCCCGCACCGGAGGCAACGTGACCGGATCTTCGGGCCGCACATGGCGGCTCAAGCCCCTGCTGATCGTCGTGCTGGCCGTCGCCGTCATTGCGGCGATCGGTTATGCATACGCATCGCCATACGTCGCGGTCGGTCGCCTGAAATCGGCGATCGATTCGCGCGATGCGCAGGCCATCAGTGAATATGTCGATTTTCCGTCGCTGCGCATCAGCCTGAAGCAGCAGGTCACGGAAGAGTTGATGCGCCGGATCGACGCGGTGAAGAAGGAGAATCCGTTCGCGGTGATCGGTGCGCTGATCGGGTCCGCGCTGATCGGCCCGCTGGTCGATGCGTACGCGACCCCGGAGGGCGTGGCTGCGCTGATGAGCGGATTGCCGCCGCGCGGCAATCCGGGCGAGCGTCCGCCCGAATGGTCGAATCTGCCGCAAGACAATGCACCGGGCAGCGCACCGCCGGCCAATCCGGCTCCGGCGAGCGCAGCCGTTCCGGGCAGCAACGCAGCCGCGGCTGCATCGTCGCCGGCACCGGCCGCTACCGCGCCGGCCAGCGCGAACGATGTAACGCATACGCCGCATCGGCAGCAAGCCAGCGCCGGCTACCGGAATGTCGATGAATTCGTCGTGACCTACCAGCGCAGCGCCGATGGCACGCGCTATGCGGCAGTATTCCACCGCTTCGGGCTGTTTTCGTGGAAGTTGTCCGCGATCGACCTGCATGCGTAGCCGGCCGCGGCCGACGCCTGCGCGGCTGATGCGGCGCGGCGCCTGACCGGCGCGAATCGCTGATCAGGCCGTCATCGCGTCATCGGATCATTTGCCGCTCGCCGTGGCCGCATCACGCTCGCGCGCGATTTCGGCCTTCTGCTCTTCCGCCGACGAACACGCAACCAGAATGCTGCAGCTCACGCGATCGAGCAGTTGCGTATTGCCCGACCCCATCCACCATCTCGACAGCCCGCTGCGGCACCGGTGGCCGACGACGACGAGGTCGACCTTCAGCTCCGACGCGAGATTCGCGATTTCGTCGATCGGGTAACCGAACGCGAAATGGCCTTCGGCCTGCACGCCGCGCTCTCGAAGCCAGTTCACGCCTTCCTGCAGGATTTCGCGCGCGGTTTCCTCGAAGCGGCCGCACGCGACGTCGGTCAGCAGACCCGCGCTTTGCGCAATGCTCGAACGCATGTCGACAACCGACAGCAAGTGCGTTTCGGCCTTCAGGTCCATTGCGAGATTGGCGCCGCAACGCAATGCCTTGCGTCCTTCGAGCGTGCCGTCGTAACACAGCAAAATCTTGTTGTAGCTAGCCATGAAACCTCCCTATCGCGACAACGAGCCTACGCATTCATCATGGTGCGCCGCAATTCAGGACGCAAGGGATGGAAAACGCTGATTCGCCCCGCTCGGCGCGTGCGCGATGATGCAGTGCACGATCGGTGCGCACATGCATCGCGCCGTGCAGGCATGCGCTGAAGAGACGCAGCCGATGCACTAGAATGGCCCGTTCGTACTCCAGCAGGCCAGAACATGCCGGCGTCGCGCGCTTCGGTCATGCCCGTGTGACACGCATTCGCCCGATCCGTTCGCAGACCGGCCACGCATCGGGCGGCGGCACGCGCCCGCTTACAACGACAACATGCCCATGTCAGTCGCACCGATCGATCTCCGCAATGTCGAAAAGCGCTATGGCGACAAACTCGTCGTCAACGGCCTGTCCTTCAACGTACAGGCCGGCGAATGCTATGGCCTGCTCGGGCCGAACGGCGCCGGCAAGACCACCACGCTGAAGATGCTGCTCGGCCTCGCGTATCCCGATGCAGGCACCATTTCGCTGTGCGGCGAACCGGTTCCATCGCGTGCGCGGCATGCCCGCCGGCGCGTCGGCGTCGTCCCGCAGTTCGACAATCTCGACCCCGACTTCACTGTGCGCGAGAACCTGCTCGTGTTCAGCCGCTATTTCGGGATGTCCGCACAAGCTGCACGCGCACTCGTGCAGCCGCTGCTCGAATTCGCGAAGCTCGAAAACAAGGCCGATGCGAAAGTCGGCGAGCTGTCGGGCGGCATGAAGCGCCGCCTCACGCTCGCCCGCGCGCTCGTCAACGATCCCGACGTGCTGGTGCTCGACGAGCCGACGACGGGCCTCGATCCGCAGGCGCGGCACCTGATGTGGGAGCGGCTGCGCTCGCTGCTCGCGCGCGGCAAGACGATCCTGATCACCACGCATTTCATGGAAGAAGCCGAACGCTTGTGCGACCGCCTGTGCGTAATCGAGGAAGGCCGCAAGATTGCCGAGGGCGCACCGCATGCGCTGATCGAATCGGAGATCGGCTGCGACGTGATCGAAATCTACGGGCCCGACCCGGCCGCGCTGCGCGACGAGTTGTCGGCGTTCGCGAAGCGCACCGAGATCAGCGGCGAGACGCTGTTCTGCTACGTGAGCGATCCGGAGCCGCTCAGCGCGCGACTCAAGGGTCGCTCTGGGTTGCGCTATCTGCATCGCCCGGCCAATCTGGAGGATGTGTTCCTGCGGCTCACGGGCCGCGAAATGCAGGACTGATCGACCATGGATGTCCGCAACTATTCCACCACCGCACCTTCGGCACCGCCGCGCGAATCGCGCTTCGCGATCGCGATGCCGGCGAACGCAACCAACTGGGTCGCCGTATGGCGGCGCAACTATCTCGTCTGGCGCAAGCTCGCGCTCGCGTCGATGTTCGGCAATCTTGCCGATCCGATGATCTATCTGTTCGGGCTCGGTTTCGGGCTCGGCCTGATGCTCGGCCATGTCGACGGTGTGTCGTATATCGCGTTCCTCGCGGCCGGCACGGCCGGGTCGAGCGTGATGATGTCCGCGAGCTTCGAATCGATGTATTCGGGCTTCTCGCGGATGCATGTGCAGCGCACCTGGGAAGCGATCATGCATACGCCGCTCGCGCTCGGCGACATCGTGCTGGGCGAGATCGTCTGGGGAGCCAGCAAGGCCATGCTGTCGGGGGCCGCGATCATGCTCGTCGCGGGTGCGCTCGGCTATGCGCAATTTCCGTCGATGCTCGCGGCGCTGCCCGTGATCGCGCTCGCGGGCCTCGCGTTTGCCAGCGTCGCGATGATCGTCACGGCGCTCGCGCCGTCCTACGATTTCTTCATGTTCTATCAGACGCTCGTGCTGACGCCGATGCTGCTGCTGTCGGGCGTGTTCTTCCCGATCACGCAGTTGCCGCCGGTCGCACAGCACGCCGCGCATGCGCTGCCGCTCGCGAACGCGGTCGAACTGATCCGGCCCGCGATGCTCGGCCGGCCCGCGACGGACGTCGCGTTGCACGTTGCGGTGCTTGCCGGCTATGCGGTCGGTGGATTCCTGCTGTCCGCGTGGCTGTTCCGGCGGCGGATGATGCGCTGACGGCCGGCGCGCGCGGCGCCGGCTTCATGCGACGACGTTACTCGTCGTCGTCGCTCCACGGAATCTCGACGTCGGTCAGGAACGCGACGGTCGCGAGCGGGCCCCCTTCCTGGCGGCCGAGCTTGCCGTCCGCGCGATGCCATTCGACGCGGAACTGCGTGCCCGGATCGTCGGCGATCAGATAGACCGAGCGCAGCTCTTCCTTGTCGGCTTCGTCCACCGGGCCGTCGAACGACACCAGCATCTTCTGCGGCCACAGCCCGTTGACGGGATCGTAAATGCGATCGCCCTGCGGGATGTCGATGCTGGCGTCGACGCCGATCGTTGCGGAGGCCTCGATGATCATCGTGCCGAGTGCGTTCAGCACGGCAGTCGCCCGCGCGGAATTGGCCTGGCGGATCGCGAGATCGCCGCGCGTCAGCGCCTTTTCGAGTCGAGGATGAATCTTCGGTTGGGTCATGCGTTTTCCTGTTTGCTTCTTGTAAAGGGCGCCGCACGCGTGAAGCCGCGGCGCCGGATGAATACGACGATCGCGCCAGCCCGGCGCGCCGCTCGCGCGCGTCAGAACCCGAACGCGACCGCGAGCAAGCCGCTCACGATCCCGAACACGACGACGAGGGTCGCGACGATCGCCAGCATGTAGGGCTTGAACGAACGCGCGAGCATTGCGAGCGACGGCACGCTGATCGGCGGCAGCGTCATCAGCAGCGCGGCGGCCGGGCCGACGCCCATGCCGAGCGACAGCATCGCCTGGATGATCGGCACCTCGCCCGCCGTCGGGATCACGAACAGCATGCCCGCGACCGCGAACGCGACGATCCAGCCGAGATGATTGCCGATGTCCGGGCCGATGTGCGGGAACAGCCATGCGCGCGCGGCGCCGAGCAGCAGCACGAGCACGATGTATTCGGGCACGAGCCGCACGGCCATGCGAGCAAGCAGCTTCATCCAGCGGACGAACGGATTGCCGGCCGCGGCCTGCTCGGCCGCCAGCGCGGCGAGCTGCGCATCGTCGACGCTGCGGTCTTCAGGGCGAGCAATGCGGTTCAGCAGATAGCCGATCCCGAACACCATCGCGATGCCGAGCACGAGGCGCAGCGCGCTCCAGTGCCAGCCGAGCACGAAACCCATGAAGACCAGCGCCGCCGGGTTCAGCACCGTGTTGCCGAGCCAGAACGCGACCGCACCGCCCGGCGACGCATGGCGGGCACGCAGCCCCGCGACGACCGGCGCCGCGCAGCACGTGCACATCATCCCGGGCAGCGACAGCAGGCCGCCCGCGGCGACGCTGCCGAAGCCCGTGCGGCCGAGCACGCGCGCGACCCAATGCGCGGGCAGCAGCGCCTGCACGGCCGAACCGAGCAGCAGGCCCAGTACCATCGCCTGCCAGATCGCCTTGCCGTATGCCCACGCGTAATCGAGCGCAGCCTTCAGCGACGGCTCCGGTGCGGCCGCCGACGTGCCCATCAGGATCGACTGGCCGATCGAATGGTGCTCGGCGGCAACGAACGCCTTGTTGTAGTACGGGAACCATTTCACATAGAACAGTCCCGCGACCGCGATCAGCAGGAAGGTCATCCAGCCGAGGGCCGGATTGGGTTGGGTGCGTGTGGTCGTCATCGTGTAGTCGTCGATTGGTCTTTATCGGTTTCGGATTTCGCGCCTGCCGCAAGCGCGGCCGACGCGGGCAGCCCGGCCTGCGCGAGTTGGGCCAGCAGCGTGCTTGCCTGATCGCGCACGTCGGCCGCGTTGGGCCGCAAAGCGAACGTCAGCGCCCGGTTCGGCTTGCCGTACGCCGTGCGGTAGGTGCGCGCATAGGCGGGATCGTAATGCTTGTCGATCAGCAAGGTGAACAGTTCGGCCCGCGCGTTCGCATCGATCAGCGCGTTCCAGTGCGCGACCTCTTCGCGGCTGTGCAGGCCGATCAGCCGATGGAGCTGCGCCTTGAACGCGGCCGGTTCGTCGAACAGGTGGCCGTAATCGTCGAGCAGGAACGCAATGCGCTCGTCGTGCGCCGCTTCGACCTGCACCCACGGCCCCGCGTGAAACGCGTCGATCAGCGCGATCGGCAACTGCACGAGCCCGATCTTGCGGCTTTCCGATTCGACGAACACCGGCCATTCGGGGTCGAAACGTCCGAGCGTTTCGACGAGCCCCGAATCGAACCCCTTCTGCGACGGCTGCGGCGTGCCCGGCAGCGCGCCGAGCAGCGAGCCGCGATGGCACGCGAGCGCCTCGAGATCGAGCGTCTGCGCCCCCGCGTCGCGCAGCGCGTTCAGCAGGCGCGTCTTGCCGCAGCCCGTGTGGCCGACGAGCGCGATATAACGAAAGCGCGTCGGCAGCGTGTCGAGCGTCGCGCATACCGAGCGGCGGTATGTCTTGTATCCGCCGTCGAGCTGGCGCGCCTGCCAGCCGATCAGGTTGAACCATGCCGTCATCGAGCCGGAGCGCTTGCCGCCGCGCCAGCAATAGATCAGCGGCCGCCAGTTGCGCGGACGGTCGGCGAACGTCGTGTCGAGATGGCGCGCGATGTTGCGCGCGACCATCGCCGCGCCGACGCGGGTCGCCTCGTACGGCGACACCTGACGGTACATCGTGCCGACGAGCACGCGCTCTTCGTTGCTGAGCACGGGCGCGTTCAGCGCGCCGGGAATATGGTCCTCGGCGAACTCGAGCGGCGTGCGCACGTCGATGATCTCGTCGAACTCGCCGGCGCGATCGAGGGTGACAATCAGGTTCTTCAATTTGGCGTCGAACAGGGGCGATGCGGCTCGGTGAGCCGCATGGGCGCGGAAGGCGGATTGACGATTATCTCACGGGCCGGCGTCTCGGGCCGCGCGCGGCAGACGGCGGCGACGATGCGACCTGCATCGCGTCGATCAGATGGTCGCGGAACGCCCGCACCGACGCCGGCAGATCGCGCCCCGCCATCGTCTGCACCTGGATGCTGCGCTCGCGAAGCTGCGGGTTCGTCACGGGCACGACGACGAAGCCGTCCGCATCGAAGCGGTCGCGCACCGACAACAACCCCGTGAACATCACAGCGCCCGTGCGCCGCGCGTAGCCGTACATCGCCGCGGTGTTGTTGCTCGTCAGTTCGGGCTCGAGCAGCAGCCCGTCGAGCGCGCACGCGATGTCGATCAACTGGCGCACCGTCGTGCCCGCCTCGGGCAGCACGTGCGGGTAACGCGCGACATCGGCAAGCGACACCGCGGCGCGCGGCGCGAGCGGATGGTCATGCCGCACCAGCGCGAAGATCGGCGCGCGCTCGGTATGCTCGACGCGCACGCCCTTCTCCGGCGCGAGGCTGAAGGTCAGCGCGATGTCCACGTCGCCGTCGCGCACGCGCCGCGTCGCGTCCGCCGGCGACACGACCCACACGGAGAAATCGACGCCCGGGTGGCGCGCCTTGAAGCTCGCGAGCGCGCCGGGCAGGAAATCGATCGCGAACCCCTCCGAGCACGCGATCTTCAGCAGGCTGCCGTGCAGCGCGTCGAGCCCGCCGATGTCCTTCATCACATGCTCGGCCTCCAGCAGGCTGCGCTGCGCGAAGGCCAGCAGCCGCTCGCCGGCCTCCGACAACGCCATCCCGCGTGGCCGGCGCTCGAACAGCGGCGCGCCGAGCTCGCTCTCGAGCTTCGCGATCTGGCGGCTGATCGCCGACACGGCCACGTGCAGCCGCGCGGACGCGTCGCTGATCGAGCCGGTGCGCGCCACCTCGACGAAATACCGCAGCGCCAGGCCATGCAGGAAAGCCGCCATCGTTCTGTCTCCGCGCCGTTCCCGGCCGCGCTGCTTTGCCTTTTCGGCAAAGGAAGGTTCGAAATTCGATCATTGTGACAAAAAAAACGGCTTTCTAGAATCGATCGCACTTCACGCTGCACGCGCGATATCCGCGCACGCCGCCAGCCGACAGAGGAGACCCGACTTGAGCCGTACCGCCGCCATCCAGCACGCGCTGAACCAGTTCGAATCCGGTGCGTTCTTCACGACCCTGAGCCGTCGCGTCGGCCTGCGCACCGAGAGCCAGGAAAGCGGCACCGAAGCCGCGCTGCGCGCCTACCTCACCGACGAGATCGCGCCCGAAGCCGCCCGCCTCGGCTTCGCGTCGCGGATCGTCGACAATCCCGTCGACGGCGGCCCGTTCCTGCTCGCGTCGCGCCACGAGGACGACGCGCTGCCGACCGTGCTGATCTACGGCCACGGCGACGTCGTGCGCGGCTACGACGCGCAGTGGCGCGCGCCGCTGTCGCCGTGGACGCTGACGGCCGACGGCGACCGCTGGTACGGCCGCGGCAGCGCCGACAACAAGGGCCAGCACACGATCAACCTGGCCGCGCTCGCGAGCGTGCTCGACGCGCGCGGCGGCCGGCTCGGCTTCAATGCGAAGCTGCTGATCGAGATGGGCGAGGAAACGGGGTCGCCGGGCCTCGACGCGCTGTGCCGCCAGGAGCGCGACGCGCTTGCGGCCGACGTGCTGATCGCGTCCGACGGCCCGCGCATCGCCGCCGCGCGTCCGACCGTGTTCCTCGGCTCGCGCGGCTCGGTCAACTTCAGGCTGAGCCTGCGCGCCCGCGACGGTGCGCACCACTCCGGCAACTGGGGCGGGCTGCTGCGCAATCCGGCGATCGTGCTTGCGCATGCGCTCGCGAGCCTTGTCGACGCGCGCGGCGCGATTCGCGTCGCGGGGCTGCGCCCGCCGCCGATCCCCGCCGCCGTGCGTGACGCGCTCGCCGACCTTTCCGTCGGCGGCGGCCCCGGCGATCCGGCGCTCGACGCCGATTGGGGCGAGCCCGGCCTGTCCGCGGCCGAACGCGTGTTCGGCTGGAACACGTTCGAGATCCTCGCGTTCAAGGCCGGCAACCCCGAACACCCCGTCAATGCGATCCCGCCCGCAGCGTATGCGCACTGCCAGTTGCGCTTCGTCGTCGGCACCGACTGGGAAGCGCTGCATGCACACCTGCGCGCGCACCTCGATGCGCACGGTTTCGGCGACATCGAGATCGACATCGAACGCGGCGCACCGGCGACGCGCGTGCCGCCGGACGATCCGTGGGTCCGCTGGGCCGTCGCGTCGCTGGCGCGGACCACCGGCAAGAAGCCCGCGATTCTGCCGAATCTCGGCGGCACGCTGCCGAACGAAGTGTTCGCCGACACGCTCGGGCTGCCGACGCTGTGGGTGCCGCACTCGTACCCGGCGTGCTCGCAGCACGCGCCCGACGAGCACCTGCTCGCAAGCGTCGTCAGCGAGGGGCTGCAGATGATGGCCGGCCTCTTCTGGGATCTCGGCGACGACGCACCGCCCGTTCGCCGCGCGGCGCCCGCCGCGGCCGGCGCCGCCCTGTAACGCGCTTCGCCCCTTTCTCGGGACCTGCACACACGATGAATACGACTACCCTGACCTCGCAGGAAGCCGCGCGCCCCAGCGCCGCGAAGATCCGGCGCATCATCTTCGCGGCATCGATCGGCAACGCGCTCGAATGGTTCGACCTGATCGTCTACGGCTTCTTCGCGGTGACGATCGCCAAGCTGTTCTTCCCCGCGACGAGCGAAGCGACGTCGCTGATGCTGACGCTCGGCACGTTCGGGCTGTCCTACCTGATCCGGCCGATCGGCGGCTTCGTGCTCGGCGCGTACGCGGACCGCGCGGGCCGCAAGGCGTCGCTGCTGCTGTCGATCGCGATGATGATGGCCGGCACGCTGCTGATCGCGCTGATGCCGACCTACGCATCGATCGGCATTCTCGCGCCGCTCGGGATCATGCTGTCGCGGCTGATGCAGGGCTTTTCCGCAGGCGGCGAATTCGCGAGTTCGACCGCGTTCCTCGTCGAACACGCACCGCAGCGACGCGGTTTCATGTCGAGCTGGCAGTTCGCGAGCCAGGGCCTCGCGACGCTGCTCGCATCGGGCTTCGGCGCGCTGCTGACGTCCACGCTGACAACCGCGCAACTCGAAAGCTGGGGCTGGCGCGTGCCGTTCCTGTTCGGTCTCGCGATCGGCCCGGTCGGGCTGTACATCCGCCGATACGTCGACGAAGGTGTCGAGTTCAAGACGCAGGCACGCTCCGAAGCGCCGGTGCGCGAGCTGTTCGCGGACCAGAAGTTGCGGCTGCTGCTGTCGATCGGTGCGCTGGTGATCTCGACCGCGATCAATTACATGGTGCTGTACATGCCGACCTATGCGATCAAGCAGCTCGGGCTGCCCGCATCGACGGGCTTCGCGGCGACGCTCGCGACCGGCTTCGTGCTGACGCTCGTCACGCCGGTCGTCGGCCATCTGTCCGATCACACCGGGCGGATCCGCATGATGGCGGTCGCGGCCGTCCTGATGCTCGTCACCGTATGGCCGACGTTCGCGTGGCTCACGCGCCATGCGTCGTTCGCGACGATGCTCGCCGCGCTGGTCTGGATCGGTGCGCTGAAAGCGATGTACTGCGGCGCGCTGCCGGCGCTGATGGCCGAGCTGTTTCCGTCGCAGACGCGCGCGACGGGCCTCGCTGTCAGCTACAACACGGGCGTCACGCTGTTCGGCGGCTTCGCGCCGTTCGTCATCACCTGGCTGATCAGCACGACCGGCAACCGGCTGTCGCCGGCGCTCTACCTGATGGGCTGCGCGCTGCTGAGCCTTGCCGCGCTGTTCGTCGCGCGCACGCGGCTCAAGATGCGGTAACGCAACCGACGACGGCGCGCCGATGCGGCCCGTCGCGGCATCGCTGCCGCGCGGGCCGCACGCCGTTTACGGCGCCGGGTTCGGCTGCAGTTCGTGCAGCGCGTCGATCTCGGCGAGGATCTCGTCGGACAGCTTCACGTCGATGCTGCCGATGTTCTCCTTCAACTGCTCGAGCGACGTCGCACCGACCAGGTTACTGCGCACGAACGGCCGGCTGTTGACGAACGCGAGCGCGAGTTGCGCGGGCGACAGCCCGTGACCCTTCGCGAGCGCGACGTAGCGCGACGTCGCTTCGACGGCCTGCGGCTTGCTGTAGCGCTGGAAGCGCTCGAACAGCGTGATGCGCGCGCCGGCCGGACGTGCGCCGTTCTCGTACTTGCCGGACAACCAGCCGAATGCGAGCGGCGAATACGCGAGCAGGCCGACGCCGTCGCGATGCGTGAATTCCGACAACCCGTTCTCGAACGTGCGGTTCAGCAGGCTGTACGGATTCTGGATGCTCGCGATGCGCGGCAGCCCGAGCTTCTCGGCCGCACGCAGGAACTGCGCGACACCCCACGGCGTTTCATTCGACACGCCGATTGCCCGCACCTTGCCGGCCTTCACGAATTCCGCGAGTACGCCGAGGGTTTCCTCGATCGGCACCGTGTACGCGTCGTCGACCCACGGATACGCGGGACGGCCGAACGTCGTCGTACTGCGATCGGGCCAGTGCAGCTGGTAGAGATCGACGTAGTCGGTCTGCAGCCGCTTGAGGCTGCCGTCGAGCGCCTCGGTCAGGTTCTTGCGGTCGAACTGGTTGCCTTCGCCACGAATATGGCGCGGGTTGTGCGGCTGCCGTGCCGGGCCCGCGATCTTCGTCGCGAGCACGATCCGGTCGCGCTGCGCGCGATGCTGCGCGAGCCAGGTGCCGATGTACTGCTCGGTGCGCCCCTGCGTGTCGGGCTTCGGCGGCACCGGATACATCTCTGCGGCATCGATCAGCGTCACGCCCTGCGCGATCGCGTAGTCGATCTGCTCGTGCGCGTCGCGCTCCGAATTCTGTTCGCCCCACGTCATCGTGCCGAGACCGACCAGGCTGACCTCGATGCCCGAATCGCCGAGTGTGCGGTATTCCATGCTGTTCCTGTCGCGTCGGTGGAAAGCAGGAACGCTATCACATTGAAACGACTGCTTCAGACGTGCGCCGCGGACGCTTACAGGCGGCCTTCGGCACTGCCATGAATGCGCGGGCAACGGCCTTGCAACCTGCGTCGCACATCTGCGGCATCCCCCTGCAGCCAGCCCCGCCTGCCGCCGTTCGTTACTGAGGCCGCTGAATGAAGCAGGTCGCCGACGCATGCGCGACGATCTTGTCGTCCGGCGTCTTCAGCGTGCCCTCCGCGACGCCCAGCGAACGCGACAGGTGAATCACGCGCCCTTCCGCGATCAGGTCGACGTCGCGCGGCACGGGCCGCAGCATCTTCACATGCAGATCGACCGTGCCGTAGCCGACACCCGCGTCGAGCATCGAATGAACCGCGCAACCCGTGACCGAATCGAGCACCGTCGCGGCGAACCCACCGTGCACGCCGCCGAGCGGATTCAGGTGCCGACCATCCGCCCGCGCCGAAAACTTCACATAGCCGAGCTCGATGTCCAGCGGACGCATCGGAATCGTCTCCGAGATCGACGCGAGCGGCACATCGCCCACCACCGCGGCGCGCAGCAGATCGAGACCAGACAGGGAAAGCGGATTCATCGGGTTGTCTCCGGGTTGAAAGCGCGTCGCCGCGCGAGTAAGTTCTAAATAGGAACTCATTATTGACAACGATACCGGTCGTTGTCAACGCAGCCGCGCCCGTTGCAACCGAAGGCGGGTTCTATAATCGAACCCGCTATTTCGCTGAACCGCCGCAAGACGCAAGAGACTCGACGATGAAATGGGATGACATCGGCACGCTGAACTGTTCGGTCGCGCGCACGCTCGCCGTACTCGGCGATCGCTGGACCATGCTGATCCTCCGCAACGCGTTCCTCGGCTGCCGCCGTTTCGACGCGTTCCAGGCGCAGCTTGGCCTCACGCGCCATGTACTGGCCGAACGCCTCGCGCGGCTCGTCGACGAAGGTGTGCTGGTCAAGCGCGCGTATCAGGAGCGCCCGCCGCGCTTCGAATACCGGCTGACGGAAAAAGGCCTCGGCCTGTACCCGGCCCTGCTCGCGCTGATGGCGTGGGGCGACCGCTGGAAGGACGACGGCCAGGGGCCGCCGGTACAGTTGCGTCACCGCACCTGCGGCCAGTTGATGCATGCGGTTACCGTGTGCTCGGCCTGCGGTGAACCGCTCGACGCACGCGACGTGCAGCCGGAGCCCGGGCCCGGATGGATCGCGCCCGACGAAACCGGGGCGCCGGCGGTCGAGGATTGACGCGCGGCATGCGCATGACTGCCTGACGCACACGAGCCGCGTTTTGCACGCGTGCTTCTGCCACGGGCCTCACCAAGCCTGCACGCCCGCTCGCCTGCGCGCGTGCATTGCCTGCGCGCCGATGTCTCGCAACGGCATATGCAATCGCACGCCGTCGTCAGCGACATCCATCGATCGACCTGATCGCGCACGCAGATGCCACGCAACGCAACTTTGCGTCATCGCCTCCGCCGCCAGCGATCACCGCGCGGGCAATCCATTTGCATCCGCGCGTGACCGCGCCGTCGCGTCTGCGTTACACTCACGGCCCGCTGTCTCGAAATTGTTCGCTGTCCAAGATGTTGTCGCGCAATCGCCTCGCCGCTGCCTGCCTCGCCGCTTCCCTGCTCGCCACACCGTTCGCCGCCTTCGGCAAGACGCAAAGTGAATCGCTGCTGCAGCAGGCGATCGACCTTGTGTCGCGATGGCTGCCGGCGCCTACCCACGAAGCACCCGCGACACAGGTTGTCGAATCGGCGTTCTCGCCCGACGGCGGCGCCGAGGCACTCGTGCTGAAAGCGATCGGCGCCGCGCGCAGCTCGATTCGCGTCGCCGCGTATTCGTTCACGTCGCCGCCCGTCACGCGCGCGCTGCTCGCTGCAAAGCGACGCGGCGTCAATGTCGCCGTGGTCGTCGACGACAAGGGAAATCGCGCGAAGAGCAGCAAGCAGGCACTGAACCTGCTCGTCAACGCTGGCATCCCGACGCGCACGATCGACGCCTATGCGATTCATCACGACAAGTACCTCGTGATCGACGCCGAGCACGTCGAGACCGGTTCGTTCAACTACAGCGCGTCGGCGGCCAGCCGCAATTCCGAGAACGTCGTCGTGGTGTGGAACAATCCGCAACTCGCGTCACGCTACCTCACTCACTGGCAAAGCCGCTTCGACCAGGGCACGCCGTACCGCTCCAGCTACTGACGCACGCCGCGCTTTCTCACGGCCCGCGACACGTCGCATTCGATCCGTCGCGTTACCGATGATCGTCGAGCGCGGCGCGGGTATCAATTCGGCCGAATGGCCAGCACGCCGCGTCGCGCATCGAACGACACGCGCGACGGTCCGCCGCGCTCAATGGATTTCAGGCAACCGCGCGGTCGCGGCACCAACCTGTGTGGTCGGCATACAGCGGTTCGCGTGCCCGTCCACACCGCTTGCCGCCGACGTCGGCAAACCCTGGGCGCCGCCGGGCAGCGCGTTGCCCACGCAATCCGTGCTGAATACCAATGTGTTCTGAACCATCGGATAAAGGAGATACAGCGCAAACGCGAGATACCCCGCGTACAGGATTCGAACCATGGTGCGATGGGATGCGATGAACGATTGTCTTCGCCCTGTTTACGGCACTGCGACGCGCACCTTGAGGCATCGCGCAAACGATTCCGCATCGGGACGCAACGCTGGCCCATGGCGCCCGCTTCTCGCCGCATCTTCACTGATCCATGCGGAGCCGAGAACGCCCGTCGCGGAACCTGCGGCTTGGCAACGCGCCGAATCATGCGCATACGATCCGATGACCGGCCTTGCACGGGGCAAGGGGCAACGACAAACCCATGCAAATCGCACCGAAACCGGCCGACGTCGCCGAGCCGGTCGAACGCAGGGCGGAAGCGCTCAAGTTGCGCAACATGGCCGACGCGCGCGGCTACGCGATTCGGTTCAGCGTCGGCCACGCCGCCTGCGATTCCGCGCCATCACGCGGTGGCCGGCCTGCTCGCATCGGCCGATCACCGTACGAGCACAAGCATCGCGGCACGACGGCCGGCGCCTGACCGCCGGCGAACCCGGGGCGGCGCATACCGCCGCCCCGTCGTTCAACCGCGGTTGCGTGGCCGCGTCAGCTTCCGCACGGCGGTGCACTGGCCATCGCGTCCGCGATCTGCTCGGGCGTCAGGTCGCGCTGATGCGTCGCGAGCGACCAGCGATGCCCGAACGGATCCTCGACCTGTCCGTAGCGATCGCCCCAGAACATGTCGGCCGCCGGAATCGTGACGGTCGCGCCGGCCGCGACAGCCTTCGCGATCGCCGCATCGGTATCCGGCACGTACAGGTGCAGGCAGACCGCCGTACCTTTCAGCGCCTTCGGCCCGAGCGCGCCGTGCTCGGGCATTTCATCCACCAGCATCAGTGTCGAATCGCCAATCGCGAGGCACGCGTGCGCGAGCCTGCCGTCAGGCATCGCCAGGCGAAACTGCTCGCTCGCATTGAATGCGCGCTTGTAGAAGTCGATGGCTGCTACCGCGCCGGCGCAGATCAGGTGCGGCGTCAGCGTGCGCATCCCTTCCGGGATCGGTTTGACGGACGTGGACATGGGTGTCGCTCCTTCAGTCGGTTGTCGTATCGGGAAACGGGACGGACGCGCGATGCGCACGCCTCCGATACCACGACGGACGAACCCGGCAGAAATCGACACGGCGTCCGACATTTTTTGTTTTCTTGAGTGCCGGGTCGTTCGAATCTCGCTCATCGGGCGCAATCAGCCAGTTCGGTCGACCCGATCGACCTGCCCGCCGAACTGCCGGCGGCATGCTTCCAGCAACCCGGCCACAGTGTCGAGCGGAAGATCGGCAAACCGGGCGATCGGCAGCATCACGCCGCCCGGCATCTTGGTGCGCGACGAATGCGCCGAGAACTGGTAGCCGATGTAACGATTTCCGGCGACGCGGATGATCCGGAACTCAGTGACGTCGCGCCATTGCGTGACGGGTTTTTCGCGTGCGGAGCCGATCAGCCTGAAACCCGTTTCGTCGATATGCAGCGCCATCTTGCGTTGCGACGAGACGAAGAAGGCGACACCCGCCAGCGCCAGCAGCGCGGCCAGCGCCGCGACCGGCCAGAGCGTCGGGGCGGCCGCATAGCCGCACAGGCTCGCCGCGGCCAGCACCGCGCAGGCGATTGCCCTTCTTTTCAGGCTCCGGCTGTCCACCGCCAGCGTTACCGGCAACGGGCCGATGACCGTTCCCGCGACGGGATCGGCGTGCAAGCCGGAACCGTTCGTTTCGCGTTCGTCGTTCATCGTTCAATTACTCGCATCGACGGCAATCGGCCCTTCAAGGTCGGGCGCCATATCAAGGCTCCGGGGAACGAGCCGAAAAACAGGGATTGGCGACGGGAAATCGTTGCGGAGCGGGAAAGTCGTGCGTCGACACGCGCCAACAGTCTTTCATTCGCAGAGAACGGGCACCGCTCCGTCAGCACCGGTCAATTGCACACTTTGACGGTGCCGTTGGTCGTGCATTGACCGACGGCCCAGTGACTCTGCCCTGCCAGATGAGGCACCTGGCCGATGCCGCGGATAGGCGCTGCCGGCGACGACGCCGGCACGGCTGCCGACGCGGTCTCGGGCGACGGCTGTACAGGCGTCGGCCTGGACGCGGTCTGGCAGGCAGCGAGCGCCAGACAAAGCGCGGATGCCAACGGGGCGATGACAGGTCTGGACATGATCTCGTGCACGTTTGCGCTATTCGCTTTTGGTACCGGCCCGCCGCACATCGCGCGGCCCGTCAAACCGTTCGGTGCGATCGGCAATGCAGCACGACGGTTCTTCGATACTACTCCTCGCGTTCAACGTTGTGCGGGCCGCCTTTCGGCCGGGCGCCGCAATCAATGCGGCGGCGCCGACTACCGCCAGCACGCGTCGTCCCCGTCAGATCTGCGGAAGATCCCGCAACGTGCGCGACTCGCTCGTTGCATCGATGTCGAGTTCGATGCCTTCCGACGAATCGCGATACAGCACGCGTTTCAGTCTGGGCCCGATCGCGGTGGCATCCGATGCCGAGAAGATCGCGCGGACATCGTTGCCGGAAGCGAGTGCGCGCGCCACTTCCGCCACCGGCGCCTCGCTCGGCGTCGCCGCCCACGACCGGTCGGCCGGATTCACGGCCGCCCAGCGCACATGCGTCACGCGCGCGCTGAGCGGATCGATTCGGACACCATTCACCGCAAACATCGACATCGGAATCTCCTTCGAATTTTTTGCGGTCCGCTTTTGCGGCCCGTCACGCAAATGCGCAGGATCACGGGCAGCCCCGGATCTCGCATACGTTACCCGCGGGGCTGCCATCACGCGCGCCTCTCCGGCGAACGCGATTTTCGATGATACATTGGGACGCTTTGAAACCGTCAACAGACAATCGTGCACGGGAGAAACACATGACCGACGCCTGGGGAACCTTCCCTGCCAGAATGGGCGACCATCAGGCTTTCATCAGCTTCAACCACAGCTTTGCGGAAATCGCGGAAGGCGATCCGCGCACGTCGCTGCTCAGCGTGCGCGTCCCCTTCGCGCATCCGACGCCCGAAGGGCTGCCGACCGGCGACGAGTTCGCCGATCTCGCGAAGATCGAGGATCTGCTGGACGCCACGATCACCGCGAAAGGCGGTGTGCAGGTCGGCCGCATCACCGTCGACGGCAACCGGGATTTCCTTTTCTACGTGCCGTTCGACGAAGAGGCGGCGGCGGAGCTCGTCGACTCGCTGGCCGAACAGACAGCCTACGCGCTGCAGTACGCACACCAGGACGATCCGGACAAGGAAGCGTACTGGCAGACCCTTTACCCGACCGACGACGACTGGCAGATCATGCGCGACATGCGCGTGCTGGATGCGCTGCGGCAAAAAGGCGACGTCAGCGACGTGAGCCGGTGCGTGATGCACTGGGCGTACTTCCCGGACCCGAGCGACGCACACCTGTTTGCAGACTGGGCCGAAGCGAAAGGCTATCCGGTCGAATCGGTCGCACCGACGGAAGACGGCAAGTCGGCCGTGCGGTTTTCGCACGAAGGCACGATGGCGCTGGCCGACATCACGCGCCATACGATCGCGATCAATCGCGAGGTGCGTTCGCTCGGAGGGGAATACGACGGATGGGAAACCAGCGTCGAACAGGTTGGTTGAGCGGGTCGACATGCCTGTTGCGCACGACGTGACGCTACGCGTTCGGCGCAAAAAACATCCCGGCAGCGTTGCTGCGCGCTGCCGGGATCAAGGCATCGCCGGCCGAAACCGGCGATGGGCCTGAGGGTTCGCTCAGGCACGAGGAAAGCGATTCGTGCGAATCAGGCGAACGGATGTCGGGGTGCGCCTGGTTCGATTGCGCAGCCTGCCGAACGCCTGCCCGGTTCCGCCGACGCGGCTCTCCGGCGTCGGGCGGGCAAAAAGCCCCCGCTCCTGCGCGAGCGAGCGGGGAAACCGTTGACCGGGCCGGGGAAGAACGGTCAACCGGCCAAATTGTGATCGCGGGCCGCGCGACGGTCTGTGCGGCAACTCACCCTCTGTCGACAAGGTGGCGGCGTCAGGCAGGCCACGCATGCCGCGTGGCGTCGCGGTCCGAGCGCAAGACCTGCGACCGGCGCGCGCCCTGTCCGACCGGCAGCGGCAACGATCGCGCCAGCCGTCAGCAGCGTTCTTCTTTTCATGTTTGAAGTTCGATTTTGTTTTAGTTCAAGCGGACGTTTTTCAGAAGAGACCCAGTTTCCGTTAAGTCGCGGGCGATGTCAAAGCAGGATTATTCTATTTTTTCGAGAGCCGTGATTTCGGCTTCATTTTCTCGCACCGATTTTCGTGAAACCATGTTTCACGAACGCAATAACCAGCGGCAGGCAAACCCGGTTTCGTCATTACGACGAGACGCTGGAAAACCAGTCGGCGACCATATCGATCCAGTCGACATCGCTGACGATTTCAATGACCGTTTCGCCGACGATTTCGGCAGTCGATGGGTCTGTTGACGTCGCCCCGGCGGCAACCGTGTTTGCCTTCGCAATTTCGGCCGACGCGCCGGACCTCGGGTCGGCAAGCCGCTCCAGCCAGTCGACGATATTTGCACGCGCATCCTCTTCATCGGCGAAGTCATTCCGCTCGAGAAAGCGGTCGAACACGATCCACGCGAGCGTCTTGCTTCGCGAATCGGATTCCAGTTTCCGGTCGACAACGCCCGTCCGGCCGGACTCCCTGATTTCGAGTGTCGCCGTAAAACAGTAATCGAGATATTCGATTTCAAGTTTCGACGACATGGTTTTCTCCGGTCAATCTGCCCTTTCCGTTCTTTTGCTGATCTGCGCCTGTCCGGCTTTGCGACGCTGTATGAAGCATGCATGAATTTCGCGCGGCGCGTCCTTTCCGCCGGCAGTATCGTGATATAGCCGCGATCTGTCGATATCTACCGCCGACGCATGACCGCATCCGCTTTGCCAATCGCGCCTTCCGCGCTTCCGGTTCCACTGCGAATCGTTCCGTTTTCCTATTCCGGGTATCGACCTGCACCCGCTGCCGTAATCGCGCTGCTAAACTCCGGCCACAAAGACCGCTTGCGCCACCAGAGGAAATAATGACGCTCGCCCGCGCACAACTGAATGGCGTCGATGTCTGGATTATCCAGCTTCCCGGGCACGCCCCCTATGCCTATACGCACCTCAAGCGGGTATTCCCGTCAGACGACTCGCGACATCGGGTCGTGACGATCAACCTGACGAAACTGCTGACATGCGCCGACCGCGACACCACCGACTATGTGCTGCCGGCGGTTCAGTACTGGGCTCCCGGAAAAGCCGCGGGTATTCGCGAATTCCTCGATCCGGACCAGGACAAGATTCCGGACATGCCGCTCATCACGTTTCGCGAGACAAGAACGCGAATGCTGCTCGGCATCCCCGGCCTGTCGAAAGTCGGCGTCGCGTCATTCCGCAACGGCCAGCATCGCGCACGCTATCTTGCCTATGCAGGTGCGACGACGCTGCCTGTCGAGGTGCACGAGACGGAGGCCGATTTGCTCGTGCGATATTGCGGCGAGTAGCAGACGAGCAAGTTCGGCTTTCGCCTGGTGCGGTTCCGTAGGGGCCGGGAATGGCTGTATATCGTGCGGCCGTTCGTTCGGATCGCGGCAAGCCGCTAGGCCTGTATCGCATAGATCCGATCGGTGACCTCCGTCTGGCCGATCAGGCTCGTTTCGATACCCGCCAATTGCCAGCCGTTGTGCTCATAGAAGCCGATCGCGCGCACGTTGTCTTCCAGCACCGACAGATGGACCTTGTCCACACCGATTGTCCGGGCCCACGCACGAACGGCTTCGATCATGCGTTTGCCCGTACCGCTGCCGCGATGCGAAGGATGGACGTGCAAGCAGTCGAGCAGCACTCCGCGCGTCGGATCGACCGGGCGTTCGGCACTGACGAAGCCGACCGGCTCGCCGTCCGACTCGGCGATCAGCACGAGACCCCACTCATTTTCATTGCGATCGAGATATTTCCGCCACCGGACCGCGTGTTCCGTCGGCACCTCGTCGGACAGATAGGCCGCCGGAAGGATATGGCTGTATGCGGTTTGCCAACTCAAGGTGTGCAGACGAGCGATGAGGTGCGCGTCGTGCGCTGTCGCGGCGCGAAGCGTGGTTCGTGTTTCCGGCATCGGTTGGCAACTCCTTCTGCCTGTTTCTGTTGATCGGAATGTCTCGTCGCAAAATATACCGTTCTTTGAAACATGCATGCAGTGACGGCTCGCCGCCGGGACATCTGCGTGCAGGCAAAAAAAATCCCGACGCCTTCACTGGTCGCCGGGATCGAACGGCCCTGCAAGGCATGAGGGCACGAGGAAGACAACACATTACACGCGTGCAAGACTGTTGCGCTTTGTCGGTTCGTGCCAAATCCCTGCGCTATTCCGCCAAATTTCCGGTTTCCGTCGCCGTAAAGAAAAAAGCCTGCTCACGCGAAGCGCGAGCAGGCAAGAAAACGGATCAGCATTCGAGGCACGAGGGCTGTCCTGGGAAGATAACGGCACGGCGCGCGCAAACCTTAGCCGAGAAGGGCGCGTCGCTCGCGATTGGGTGAGTGTGTTGTCAACGAAACGCCAAAGAAAGATGAGGCACATAGGGTCCCGGCCCGTTGACGGTTTTGCGATCCGCGCCGACGACACGAAAAGAAGCGGTGCTTTACGCGCTATACAGCCCCTCGTGAAGAGGCTTTGCGAAAACCGGCTACACGGTGGTTATACGCACGCTGGAAAGCAAAAAGCCCAGTTCATCGAACTGGGCTTTTTGCTTGAATTTGTTGGGGTGGCTGATGGGACTCGAACCCACGACGACAGGAATCACAATCCTGGACTCTACCAACTGAGCTACAGCCACCACTGATACTGCCTTCCGCTCTTCGCTGTTTTTGTTTCAGCAGCGAAGAAGCAAGATTATACGAAGTCTTTTGAATCTTGCAAAGCCTTTTTTTCAAAAAATTCTTCGGCTTCGTTCAGATGCGCGCGCGCCTCGTCGAACACGGCCAGATCGCCGCGCGCGAGCTTCTTGTTGTCGGACAGCACGCGACGCCAGCCGCGTGCGCCGGGCACGCCGCGATACAGCCCGAGCGCATGCCGCACGATCGCGCCGAGATAGGTCCCGCGCTTCAGCTCGGCCGCGCAGTATTCGATCAGTTGCGCTTCCGCTTCTTCGCGCGTCGGCACCGCGCCCGTCGATCCGTAGAAGCGCGCATCGACCTCCGCGAGCACGTACGGGTTGTGATACGCCTCGCGGCCGAGCATCACGCCGTCGACATGCTCGAGATGCTGCGCGACCTCGTCCAGCGTCTTGATGCCACCGTTGATGACGATCTCCAGCGACGGAAAATCGCGCTTCAACTGATACGCATACTCGTACTTGAGCGGCGGGATCTCGCGATTCTCCTTCGGCGACAGCCCCTTCAGGATCGCGTTGCGCGCATGCACGACGAACGTTTCGCAGCCGGCCTCGGCGACCGTGCCGACGAAGTCGCGCACGAACGCGTAATCCTCGACTGCGTCCACACCGATCCGGTGCTTGACCGTAACCGGCACCGACACCGCATCGCGCATCGCCTTCACGCAATCGGCGACGAGCTGCGGCTCGTTCATCAGGCACGCGCCGAACGCGCCGCGCTGCACACGCTCGGACGGACAGCCGCAATTCAGGTTGATTTCGTCGTAGCCCCACTGCTCGCCGAGCTTCGCGGCGCGCGCGAGATCGTCGCGTTCGCTACCGCCCAGTTGCAGCGCGACCGGCGATTCGTTCGGCGTGAACGCGAGATGCCGCTGGGCATCGCCGAACAGCAGCGCGCCCGTCGTGATCATCTCCGTATACAGCCACGTATCGCGCGTCAGCGTACGGTGGAACGACCGGCAATGGCGATCGGTCCAGTCGAGCATCGGCGCGACGGAGACACGGCGGGGAGGAAGCGAGGACGGTACGGACATGAAATTCGGGCAACAAGCCAGGCGGCGCGGAAACAACCCGGCATTTTACCGCAACACGGGCCGCACCTGCCCGGCGCCCGCGCTAGTCGCCCTCACCCAGTTCCGCATCGACCGCCCGCCGCGCCTCGTCGAGCACACGCTCGATCACGCGCCGTTCGGTCAGCAGCAGCCCGTCGACCTTGACGAGCCGCCAGTCGATCCGCACGGTGTCGCCCTGCAGCACGCGGTAGTGCGCGTGCTCGCCGTCCCAGACCTGCTCGGTCTTCACCTCGATCTCGAAGCCGCGGTACGGCTCGCTGAAATCGCCGAGGTCGCTGCCTCTCGGTTCCATCGCACGCTCCGTAGCGACGCGGCGCCGGGCCGCCCGTGCAGCCGGCGCCGCGCACTCAATCGTATTCGTCTGACAAAAAGGATTTGCCGTCGGCCGTCAGGTCGACGCGGTCGGCCGCCGCCTGATAGATCAGCCCCTCGTTCAGCAACGCATAGACGACGTCGCCGAAAGCGGCAGGAACCGGCCGGCTTTCGCCGAACTGGTCGATCCACTTCAGCGCCTCGATGGCTTCGGGGGAAAGGATGGGGGTCATGCGTTGCCCTCCGGCATCGGTGTCGTTCCATCCTAACACTTCGTCCGGACGCCGAATACCGAGGCAAACGCGCTGCGGGAACGCCGGACGACGCCAACGGGCAGGCTGCCCGCCGGCGCCGTACCGGCGCAGGAAACACACGCTCAGAGACGCGCGATCGATACTTCGGTCGACTTCACGAGTGCGACGACTTCCGCGCCGACCTTCAGTTCGAGTTCGTCGACCGAGCGGGTCGTGATCACCGACGTGACGATGCCGAACGGCGTCTCGACATCGACCTCGGACACCACCGGCCCGCGAATGATCTCCTTCACCTTGCCTTTGAACTGGTTACGCACGTTGATTGCAGTGATGCTCATCGGGTTGATCGCTCCGAAGAAAAAGTCTCAGGACGGGCGGCCGGAGCCGCCCGGATTTAAACGGCCCAGCGGATCTGCCCGACCGGTCGAACGTTGTCTGCTTCATGCACCGCGCCCTGTTCGGCCGCGCCAGGCCCGCCGGCGAGCACGCGCTTCAGCACGCGGTCTTCCAGCGCCGCAAACGCCGCCGATGCGCGAGCGCGCGGCCGGTCGAGCAGTACGGGCTGGTCGAGCGCCACACGCCCCTGCTCGATGAGCAGGATGCGCTCGCCGAGCGCGACAGCCTCCTGCACGTCGTGCGTGACGAGCAGCGCGGTGAACCGATGCTCGCGCCACAAGCGCTCGATCAGCGCATGCATCTCGATGCGGGTCAGCGCGTCGAGTGCACCGAGCGGCTCGTCGAGCAGCAGCAGTTGCGGCCGGTGCACGAGTGCGCGCGCCAGTGCCACACGCTGCCGCTGGCCGCCCGACAGTTGCGCGGGCCAGTCGTTCGCCCGCTCCAGCAGGCCGACTTCATCGAGCACCGCACGCGCGTCGTCGCGCGCGCCGCGCCCGAGGCCGAGCATCACGTTCTGCAGCACGGTCTTCCACGGCAACAGGCGCGCATCCTGGTACATGATCCGCGTATCGAGCGCACCGCCGCCGTCGCCGCGCGTCACGAGCGCGCCGCTGCTCGGCTGTTCGAGTCCCGCGACGAGACGCAGCAGCGTCGACTTGCCGCAGCCGCTGCGGCCGACGATCGCAACAAAGCTGCCGCGCGCAATGCCGAGTTCGACGTTGTCGAGCACGGTGCGCGCGCCAAAGCGCTTGCTGACGCCCGACAGCGTCACCGCGTCGTCGGGTGCCGGGCTTCCCGCACGCCGCCGCGCGAGCGGAACGACGGATGCGCTGCCGTCACGATCGAGAATCGCCGCGTCGCGCGCGTCGCCGTCCGAGACGCGTGCCTGCGCGAGCTCGGCCTCGAGGTCTGCGCCGGCGAGCGGGCCGTAGGCGGCCGCCGAAGTCGTCGCATTCATGCCTTTGCTCCTGATTGGTAAGCGGGGTGCCAGCGCAGCGTCACGCGCTCGAGCCATTTCGCCAGCACATCGGCCAGCTTGCCGAGCACCGCGTACAGCAGGATGCCGACCACCACCACATCGGTTTGCAGGAATTCACGCGCGTTCATCGTCATGTAGCCGATGCCCGACTGCGCGGAGATGGTTTCCGCGACGATCAGCATCACCCACATCAACCCGAGCGCGAAGCGCACGCCGACGAGGATCGAAGGCAACGCACCGGGCAGGATCACGTCGCGGTACAGCGCGAAGCCGCGTACGCCGTAACTCTTCGCCATCTCGATCAGGTTCGGGTCGACCGAGCGGATCCCGTGATACGTATTGATGTAGATCGGGAAGAACACGCCCAGCGCGACGAGGAACAGCTTCGCCTTCTCGTCGATGCCGAACCACAGGATCACGAGCGGAATCATCGCGAGCGCCGGGATGTTGCGGATCATCTGGATCGTCGAATCGAGCGCGACCTCGGCAGCCTTCGACAGGCCGGTTGCAAGCCCCAGCGCGAGGCCGACGCCGCCGCCGATCGCAAAACCGAACAGCGCGCGCCACGTGCTCACCTTCACGTTCGCCCACATTTCACCCGACGTCACGAGCGACCACGCCGCCCGCACGACCGCAACCGGCTCGGGCAGCACGCGGGTCGACAGCCAGCCGGTGCGCGCACCGACTTCCCACACAACCAGCAGCGCGAGGGGCACGAGCCACGGCGCGACGCCGCGCCATGCGCGGGCGGCCACAGCGGCACCAGCCGTCGACGTTTTCGTTGTCATCGCAGGCCTCCCTTCGCTCAGCTCTGGCTTGCCTTCGGCAGATAGTTGTTGCCGACGATCTCGCCGAACGGCCCCGACAGCGGGCCGGCCGGCCGCTCCGCGCCCTTGCCCTTGATCAGCGGGAACACGAGTTCGGCAAAGCGATACGACTCCTCGAGATGCGGGTAGCCGGACAGGATGAACGTCTCGATGCCGAGATCCGCGTATTCGCGCATGCGCTCGACGACCTGCTCGGGATTGCCGACGAGCGCGGTGCCCGCGCCGCCGCGCACGAGACCGACGCCGGCCCACAGGTTCGGATACACCTCGAGCGCCTCGCGGCCGCCGCGCTTGCCGCCGTGCAATGCGGCCATCCGGCGCTGCCCTTCGGAATCCATGTTCGCGAATGCCTTCTGCGCACGCGCGATCGTATCGTCGTCGAGGCGGCTGATCAGGCGCTCGGCATCACGCCATGCTTCGTCCTCGGTCTCGCGCACGATCACGTGCAGGCGAATGCCGAACTTGATCTTGCGGCCGCGCGCCTCCGCGCGGGCACGGATGTCGGCGATCTTCTTCGCGACCGCCTCGGGCGGCTCGCCCCAGGTCAGATAGGTATCGATATGATCGGCGGCAATCGCGTGCGCGGCCGGCGACGAGCCGCCGAACCACAGCGGCGGATGCGGACGCTGCACGGGCGGATAAAGCGCCTTGCCGCCCTTCGCCTGCAGGTGCTTGCCGATGTAGTCGAAACCGCCGTTGTCGTGCGACGCTGCAAGCAGCCCGCGCCAGATATTCAGGAAGTCGTCGGTGATCTCGTAACGCGTATCGTGATCGGCGAACAGGCCGTCGCCTTCGAGTTCGGCCGCATCGCCGCCGGTCACGACGTTGATCAGCAGGCGGCCGCCCGACAGGCGGTCGAACGTCGCGGCCATGCGCGCCGACAGCCCCGGCGACGCGATGCCGGGACGGATTGCAACCAGGAACTTCAGGCGCTGCGTGGCCGGAATGAGGCTCGACGCAACGACCCACGCATCCTCGCAGGAACGACCGGTCGGCAGCAGCACGCCTTCGTACCCAAGCGTGTCCGCCGCGACGGCGACCTGCTTGAAATAATCGTAATCCGCGGCGCGCGCGCCTTCGGCCGTGCCGAGGTAGCGGCTGTCGCCATGCGTGGGGATAAACCAGAACACATTCATCTGCTGCTCCTGCTTGACTGTTCTTGCCGAAATTTGAAAAAACGTCCCCCTGCTCGCGTCGCGGACGAGCGACGCATGCATGGTGTGCGTTCGAATCGGGATGGTTCGCCGGTCAGGCCGTGCAGTGGGCAAATACGCGATTGCACGGCTGTTTCTGGGAAATCAGTCTAGGGACCGGCGCAGGGCTTTGGAACGATTTTTTTGAGCTTAGGTTTTCCGCTTTCGTGATTAGCACGACGCTGGAGCGAATATCGCGGCTGCCCGGCCCTATAATGACGCAACTATCCGAATAACTCCGCGCGAACGGCCCCGGCCGGGCGCGCCTGCGGTGCACTCATCGATGCAGAAAGTCATCCTGCCGTTCCTGTCCGGCTTCCTTGCCGCCCTGTTCTTCCGCGAGGCCACGCTCGCCCTCCTTCACACAGCGGACCTGATCGCCGCGGCCGGCTTCTCCACGCAGCCGTTCGCGCCGCTCGGCATTCCTGAATTTGTCGCGAACGCGCTGATCAGCGCGTGCTGCGCGATCCCGATGGCATGGCTGTTGCGCGTGTCGCCGGAACGCGAGGCGTCGTGGATCGGCGCACTCATGTTCGGCGGCATCGTGCTGACCGCTGCACGCGTGTTCGCGATCGATCCGCTGCGCGGCATCTGGCCGTCGGGCAACATGATGCCCGTGCTCGCGGCCGGCTTCGCGGCGAACGCGGTGTGGGGCTTCGGCGCACTCGTATTCATGCGCGCGTTCATGTCGGACGACGCGGGCAACGAGTAACTCCGGAACGGGCTCTGCGCCCCTCGACCGCAGACCGATCGACGTCCATAAACGAAAAGGCCGCCTGCACATGCAGGCGGCCTTTTCGTTTATGTCGCGCGGCCGGGTCAGTCGTTCAAATTCCGCAGCGGATGCGTGTCGGATGTCCACGGGCTGTCGAACATCGCGAGCACCTCTGCCCCATCGATGTCGGCGGCCGACTTGAAGCGCCAGGCCGGCTGGTGATCCTTGTCGACGATCAGTGCGCGCACGCCTTCGATCACGTCGCCGCGCGCGAACGTCGAGCGCGTGAGATCGAGATCGCGCCGCAGGCAATCGGCCATCGTCGCGCCGCGTGCGCGTTCGACGACTTCGAGCGACACGGCCATCGACAGCGGCGACAGCTGGCCGCGCATCGCGTGGGTCGCCTTCTCGACCCACCCGTCGACGGCCGCGCAATCCGGCTCGGCATCGAGCGACGCGAGGATCGCGTTGATGTCGGGCTGCGCGAAATGGCGGTCGATCCCGGCGCGCGCATCGGCCAGCGCCGACGTGTCCGGCGTCGGCACGACCTTGTGCGCGGCAGCCGCGTCGGCCACGCAGGCGACGGCCTGCGCACCGCTGTCGATGCGCGCGCTGCGCAGCGTGTCGAGCAGCGCCGGCAGCGCGGCATCGGACAGATAGACGTCGGCGAGCTGCGCGTACAGCGCACCGGCCGCGTCGAGCGTCGCGCCCGTCACGGCGAGATAACGACCGATCGCGCCGGGCGTGCGCGCGAGAAACCAGCTCATCCCGACGTCCGGGAACAGGCCGATACGCGTTTCGGGCATCGCCATCTTCGTCGAGTCGGTCACGACGCGCAGGCCGCCCGTATGCCGCGCCGCCTGCGAAATACCCATGCCGCCGCCCATCACGACGCCGTGCATCAGCGCGATATAAGGCTTCGGATAGGTGAAAATCGTATGATTCAGCGTGTATTCGTCGATGAAGAACGCGTCGATCGCATCGCGGTCGCCGCGCTGCCATGCATCGTGGAAAAAGCGCACGTCGCCGCCCGCGCAGAAGGCGCGTGGATGCGGACTGTGCACGACGACGGCAACCACGTCCGGATCGTCGCGCCACGCGTCGAGCGCCTGCTGCATCAGCCGGATCATGCCGACCGACAGCGCGTTCAATGCCTTCGGCCGGTTCAGTTCGAGAAAACCGATGCGGTTCGCGACATAGGCGCGCACGTCAGGCTGGGCGGATTCGGCGGAAACGACAGCGGAAGTGGAATCGGTCATGAGGGCTATCCGGCAAATGGCAGTCGCACGTTCAGTGCGCCTGCATCTTCGAGAACAGGTTCAGCACCACGACGCCCGCGATGATCAGCCCGAGGCCGATCACCGCCGGCACGTCCGGCACCTGACGATAGAGCAGCATCGCGACGAGCGTGATCAGCACGATGCCGGCGCCCGACCAGACTGCATAGATGATGCCGACGGGCATCGTGCGCAGCGTCAGCGACAGACAGTAGAACGCGATGCCGTAACCGGCGACGACGAGCGCCGACGGCCAGAGGCGCGTGAAGCCGTCCGCCGCGCGCAGCGCGGACGTGCCGACCACTTCCGCGACGATCGCGATCGCGAGCCATGCGTATCCGGGAAGCTGCATCGCTCAACTCCTTGCGAGGGCCAGCACGGCGTAATCGTGGCCGAGCTCGGCGCACAGCGCCTCGACGACGAATTCGTGGTCCGCGCGCTGCGGCAGCCCCGACGCGGTGATCGAGCCGATCACGCCGGCACCCGCGACGGTCAGTGGAAACGAACCGCCGTGCGGCGAATATTCGGCGATCGGCAACCCGTGCTTGTCCGCCAGCGTGGCGCCGGCCTGCTGCATGCGCAGGCCGATCGCATACGAGCTGCGGCGGAAATGCGCGACGACGTTGCGCTTGCGGCGCACCCAGTCGGCGTTGTCGGGGGTCGCACCGGCAAGCGCCGCGTAGAACAGCGGCTGGCCGAACGTGACGATGTCGATCGCGATGGCATGGCCGCGCGACGTCGCGAGCGCATGCATCCGGTTGCCGAGCGCCCACGCGCGGGCCGGGTCGAAATGGGGAAACACGAGCGCCTGTTCCTGCGCGCCGATCGATTGAAGATCGTGAGCGATGTCCATGAATCCGTCGATGCAATAAGGTGAGCCGCAGCGGTGCCGATGCGATCGCGCACGGCGCCGCTGCCGAAGAGACGAAACAAACCGCTCGATTCTAGCGCACGCGCCCACCGTCCCGTCCCCGCAAGACGCGACACGCGATTGTCAGAAAGTGCTTGCGCGCGCTCGGGTAACTCCTTATAATTCATTTCTTCGACGGACGCGGGGTGGAGCAGTCTGGCAGCTCGTCGGGCTCATAACCCGAAGGTCGTAGGTTCAAATCCTACCCCCGCAACCAACGTCCAGATTCATGCAAAAAGCCCGGCCCAGCGCCGGGCTTTTTGTTTTTCCGCACCCGATCCTCTCGCCCTCTTCGCGCACGCACGCCGCTTCGCGTGGCACGCCGCCCGCATGTGCAGGCGTTCGAGAATGCCGCGCCCCGGTGATACACTCGCATCACCTCGTCCCTTCCACTCGACATGAAATTCTGCTCCGTCTGCGGTCACGAAGTCATCGCGCGCATTCCTCCGGGCGACAACCGCGAGCGCTTCGTCTGCGATCACTGCGGCACGATCCATTACCAGAATCCGCGCAACGTCGTCGGCACGGTCCCGGTCTGGGGCGATCAGATCCTGCTGTGCCGCCGCGCGATCGAACCGCGCTACGGATTCTGGACGCTGCCCGCGGGCTTCATGGAAATGGGCGAGACGACGGCCGAAGCCGCCGCGCGCGAAACGCTCGAGGAAGCCGGCGCGCGCGTCGAGGTACAGAACCTGTTCACGCTGCTCAACGTGCCGCACGTGCACCAGGTCCACCTGTTCTACCTCGCGCGGCTCACCGATCCGGGTTTCGAAGCCGGCGAGGAAAGCCTCGAAGTGAGGCTGTTCGACGAAGCCGACATCCCGTGGGACGAAATCGCGTTCCCGACCGTCAGCCAGACCCTGCGATTCTTCTTCTCCGATCGCGCCGCCGGCGACTATGGCGTGCACACCGGCGATATCTTCCGCTCGCTGCGCAACGGCTGAGCCCGCCCCCATGGTCCCCTGGCTCGGCCCGGACGATCCGTTTCCGCCCATCGAACGTGCGCTCGGTCCCGCGACCGGCGCGCCCGGGCTGCTCGCCGCGAGCGCCGACCTGCTGCCGTCGCGCCTCATCGACGCGTACCTGCGCGGCATCTTCCCGTGGTACTCGGACGGCCAGCCGGTGCTGTGGTGGAGCCCCGACCCGCGCATGATCCTCGTGCCGGCCGAATTCAAGGTGTCGCCGTCGCTGCGCAAGACGCTGAAGCGCGTGCTGCGCGAGCCCGCATGGGAAGTGCGCGTCGATCACGACTTTCCGGGCGTGATGCGCGCCTGCGCGCAGGCGCCGCGCCGCGGGCAGCGCGGCACGTGGATCACGGCGGAGATCATCGACGCCTATACGTCGCTCTACCGCTCCGGCAACGCGCACAGCATCGAGACGTGGCACGACGGGCGCCGCGTCGGCGGCCTGTACGGCGTGTCGTTCGGGCGGATGTTTTTCGGCGAATCGATGTATGCGGATGCCACCGACGCATCGAAAATCGCGCTGGCCGCGCTCGTCGCCCACCTTCGCGACCAGGGGCTGGAGATGATAGACTGCCAGCAGAATACGTCGCATCTAGCGTCGCTCGGCGGCCGCGAGATCGCACGCAAGGCCTTTGTCGCTCACGTGCGCCGCGCGGTAGCCGAACCGCCGATTCCGTGGCAGTTCGACAAGCGCGTGCTCGCCGCGCTGACGGGCCCCGCCGAAACGGCGGCGCCCTCCGGGATCGAGCGCTAGCGCGGCACTCCTTCCCTGCATCGAGAGCTGCCCATGACTCACCCGACTGAGCTGCCGCTTTCACCGCTTTCGGCGCTGCAATTCTATGCAACGGCGCCCTATCCGTGCAGCTATCTGGACGGCCGTATCGCGCGCTCGCAAGTCGCGACGCCGAGCCACCTGATCAACTCGGACATCTACACCGAACTCGTGAAGGCCGGCTTCCGCCGCTCGGGCGTCTTCACCTATCGCCCGTACTGCGACGGCTGCCGCGCCTGCGTGCCGGTGCGCGTGCCCATCGACGCGTTCGTGCCGTCGCGCACGCAGCGCAGGATGTGGAAACGGCACCGCGCGCTCGTCGCGACGGTCTCGCCGCTGCACTACGACGAAGAACACTACGCGCTCTACATGCGCTACCAGTCCGCGCGCCACGCCGGCGGCGGAATGGATCGCGACAGCCGCGATCAGTACGAGCAGTTCCTGCTGCAGAGCCGGATCAACTCGCGCCTCGTCGAATTTCGCGACCTCGACGCGCCGGGCGGCGAGCCCGGCAAGCTGCGCATGGTCAGCATGATCGACATCCTCGGCGACGGGCTGTCGTCCGTCTACACGTTCTTCGAGCCCGACGACCGGCACACGAGCTACGGCACCTACAACATCCTGTGGCAGATCGAGCAGGCGAAGAGCCTCGGGCTGCCGTACGTGTACCTCGGCTACTGGATCCGCGAGAGCCCGAAGATGGCCTACAAGGCGAACTTCCACCCGCTCGAAGGGCTGATCGACGGCCGCTGGAAGATACTCGATCCGGAACGGGTCGACCTGCCGCCCGTCGATTCGGCACTGGCCCGCGCGCCGCTACCGGGCGGGCATTCCGGCTCGGGCTGACGCGCGCCGCGGGGCTGCGAAGCGAAGCACGCCCCTGCCGCGCAACTCCCGGTAAAATAGCGGGTTGTCATTCATTCCGGCTGCCCGCCCAATTCCCGTGTTCAGTTCCCTTTATCCGCTGGCCCGCGCATCCCTGTTCAAGATGGATGCGGAAGACGCTCACCACCTCACGCTGCGCGCGCTCGGCGCGGCCGGCCGCACGGGCCTCGCCTGCGCGCTGTCGGCCCGTGTGCCCGACGCGCCGCGCACCGTGATGGGGCTCACGTTCCGCAACCCGGTCGGCCTCGCGGCCGGCCTCGACAAGGACGGCGCGGCCATCGACGGCCTCGCGGCGCTCGGCTTCGGCTTCATCGAGGTCGGCACGGTCACGCCGCGCCCCCAGCCGGGCAACCCGCGCCCGCGGATGTTCCGCCTGCCGCAGGCCGAAGCGCTGATCAACCGGATGGGCTTCAACAACCACGGCGTCGACCAGTTCGTGAAGAACGTCCAGGCCGCCCGCTATCGCGGCATCCTCGGCCTGAACATCGGCAAGAATGCCGATACGCCGATCGAACGCGCGGCCGAGGACTACCTGTACTGCCTTGAGCGCGTGTACCCGTTCGCGAGCTACGTGACGATCAACATCTCGTCGCCGAACACGAAGAACCTGCGCCAGCTGCAGGGCGCGGGCGAGCTCGACGCGCTGCTCGCCGCGCTGAAAGACAAGCAGCAGCGTCTCGCCGACCTGCACGGCAAGCTCGTGCCGCTCGCGCTGAAAATCGCGCCCGATCTCGACGACGAACAGGTCAAGGAAATCGCCGACACGCTGCTGCGCCACAAGATCGAAGCGGTGATCGCCACCAACACGACGCTGTCGCGCGCGGCCGTCCAGGGCCTGCCGCATGCGGACGAAGCCGGCGGCCTGTCGGGCCGCCCGGTGTTCGACGCGTCGAACGAAGTAATCCGCAAGCTGCACGCCGAAGTCGGCAGCGAAGTGCCGATCATCGGCGTCGGCGGCATCTTCTCGGGCGAGGACGCCCGGGCGAAGCTCGCGGCCGGCGCGTCGCTGGTCCAGCTTTATACGGGCTTCATCTACCGCGGCCCCGCGCTCGTCTCGGAATGCGTGAAGGCGATCGCCCGCGAGCGCACCGCGTAATATAGCCATAAACAAACGGCATTTATCGATCGATTGCATTTTTGCTATCATCGGTCGCACTATCGGAACAGAGCCCCAGCCGGGGCAAGGAAGCTCAGACGATGAAATTTTCGCTGCTGAAGAAGCTGCTGGTTGCGGGCCTGATCGGTTCGTCGTTCGCCACCGCCACCGCACATGCGGCCGACCTCCTCGACCAGGTGAAACAACGCGGCACGCTGCGGATCGGCCTCGAGGGCACGTTCCCGCCGTTCAACTCGAAGAACCCGCAAGGTGAGCTCGTCGGCTTCGACGTCGACGTCGCGAAGGCCGTCGCCGCGAAGCTCGGCGTGAAGGCCGAGTTCGTGACGACCGAATGGAGCGGCATCATCGCGGGCCTGCAGGCCGGCAAGTTCGACGTGATCGCCAACCAGGTCGGCATCACCGACAAGCGCAAGGAGACGCTCGACTTCTCGCCTGCGTACACGTATTCGTCCGCACAACTGATCCAGCGCAAGGACGACTCGCGTGACTTCAAGTCGCTGGAAGACCTGAAGGGCAAGAAGCTCGGCGTCGCGCTGGGTACGAACTACATGGACATGGCGAAGTCGGTGCCCGGTATCGACGTGAAGACGTACCCGGGCGCTCCCGAGTACCTGCGCGATCTCGCGGCCGGCCGCCTCGACGCAGCGCTCAACGACCGCCTGATGCTCGCGTACCTGACGAAGAATTCGCAACTGCCGCTGCGCCCGGGCGCGAACGTCGGTTCAGCGAACCCGTCGGGCATCCCGTTCAAGAAGGGCAACCCGAAATTCCAGAAGGCGATCGACGACGCGATGGCCCAGCTCGCGGCCGACGGCACGTTCACGAAGATCTCGGACAAGTGGTTCGGCATCGACGTGACGAAGCCGATCAAGTAAGCACGCCTGCATTTCCCGCCTGACGGCGGGCCGGACAGGGCGGCATCCGCAACGATGCCGCCCTTTGCTTTATTCGTCCGGTTTATGATTGCGCTTTCGCGCACGCATCCGATTCGTATTCCATGTCGACAACGTCCCTGCTCGTCCAATCGCTGCCGGTGCTCGCACAGGGCGCCGTACTGACCGTCAAGTTCGCCGTGCTGTCGATGGTGTTCGGCCTGCTCGGCGCCGTCGTGCTCGCGATGATGGGCATCCGGCAAAGCGAGCCGCTCGACGGCTTCGAACGCATCTGGGTCAACGCGCTCGCGGGGCTCGCGCGCGCGTACGTGAGCCTGATGCGCGGCACGCCGCTGCTCGTGCAGATCTTCGTCATCTACTACGGGCTGCCGAGCCTCGGCATCTCGCTCGACCCGACGCCGGCCGGCGTCATCGCGCTGTCCGCGAACGTTGCGGCTTACATGTCCGAAAGCATGCGCGGCGCGATCAACGGCATCCACCGCGGCCAGTGGCTCGCGTCGTACAGCCTCGGGCTGTCGTGGGGGCAGACGCTGCGCTACGTGATCGGCCCGCAGGCGCTGCGCATCGCGGTGCCGAGCCTGTCGAACAGCCTGATCAGCCTGATCAAGGACACTTCGCTCGTGTCCGTGATCACCGTGACCGAACTGCTGCGCAGCGCGCAGGAAGTGATCGCGGCGACCTACCAGCCGCTGCCGCTCTATCTCGCCGCCGCGGCCGTGTACTGGATCCTGTGCCAGATCCTCGAATGGGCGCAGCGCTGGTACGAAAAGCGCCTGTCGCTGCCGTCGCGGCACTGAGCGCACGCCATCCGCCGGGCCGCGTACGCGGGCCCGGCACCTTCGTTGCCGCCTACTCGCCCGAATAGCGCACGCCGAGCGCGGCACGCGCGGCATCGGTCATCGCGATCATCTGCCGCGAATGGTCGTGCGTCATGATCGGGCTTTCGGTTTCGCCCGCGCGCAGCAGGTCGCAGAAATGCGCGGTCTCGTAGTTCAGCCCGCCGCCGTCGACCGGTGCGTCGAGTTCGACGGTGCGCCCGTCCGCATAGCGGATCGTCGCGCGCGCGGGGTTCCACCACTTCTCGTGAATGGTCACGTGCCCGCCGGCCGCGGCGATCAGCGCGTCGCCGCGGCCCATCACGTCGAGCCCGCAAAAGAGCTGCGCGATCCCGCCGTTCGCATGCAGGCTGTTCAGGCTCGCGAACATGTCGACGCCCGTCGCGCCGACGCGGCCGAGCGTCTGCACGTCGAGCGCCGCGCCGAGCCAGTCGACCGCGAGAAACGCCTCGTAGATCCCGATGTCGAGCAGCGCGCCGCCCGCGCGATCGAGGCGATAGACGGAATGGTCGCCAGGTACCGACGACGACGCACACCCTGCACGCACGAGCCGGATTTCGCCGATCGGGTCGTCATGCAGATGCGCGCGCAACTGACGGTACAGCGGAAAGAACGGCGGCTTCATCGCTTCCATGAAGAGCCGACCGGCGTCGCGGGCCGCACGCAGCACGGTGTCGAGTTGCGCCGCGTTCAGCGTCGCGGGTTTTTCGCACAGCACGGCCTTGCCGGCGGCAAGTGCGGCCAGCGTGTACTGCGCGTGACTGTCATGGAGCGTCGCGATGTAGACCGCGTCGATGTCGCTCGCGAGGAGTGCTTCGAGGCTCGCGGCAGGCGTGCCGCCGCATGTCTCGCAAAAGGCTGTCGCTGCATCGGCGCGGCGGGCCCAGGCACCGGTGAGCGTGGCGCCCGGCACGTGCGCGAGGCTTTGCGCGAAGCGGCGCGCGATGCTGCCTGCGCCGACGATGCCGAAGCGCACCGGGCGGTGGTCGTTGTCGTTCATCCTGATCTTCCGTGTCGGTCGTATGACGGTGGCCGGCACGCTGCCGACCGGCCGTCATGATAAACGGCTCGCCGGCACACGGATGAGCAACGCGAGCAGCATCAGGCGCGCATGGGTACGTCGACGGAGAAATCGCGCGAGATCTCGTCGGCGCTGAAATCGATCAGCGCGAGCGAGGCCGCTTCGGCTTCGCGCGGATCGCGCCGCTCGATCGCATCGACGACACGCGCATGCGCCTTCACCGCGATCTCGTGCGCGCCTTCCTTCTGCACGACGCGCGGATTCACGAGACGCACCGCCCCGCGCACGATCGCCGCCATCTGCTGGAAGAACTGGTTGCCGCTCGCCTGCACGATCCGCGTGTGCAGCAGCTCGTCCGCCGTGTCGTAGCCGGGATCGCCGGGCTGCAGCACCTTGAACGCATCGAACGCTTCACGGATCCCCGCGATGTCGGCCGCGGTCGCACGCACCGCTGCCTGCGCGGTCGCGCGCGGTTCGATCAGCATTCGAAATTCGATGACGTCGCGCATGAACTGCGGATCGGGTTTTGCCCGAAATCGCCAGCTCACGACGTCTTCGTCGATCATTCGCCAGTCGCGCATCGGCCGCACGCGCGTGCCGACTTTCGGCCGCACGTCCAGCATGTCGCGCGCAAGCAACATCGACAACGCTTCCCGCATTACCGTGCGACTCACGTCGAACTCTTTCGACAGCACGTCCTGTGGCGGCAAGATGCCGCCGTACTTGTCTTCGACGATACCCGAGACAAGCCCATCCATCACTTTGGCGACCAGTGACCGGTCTTTGCCCTGCTCCATGACACCTCCCCGTGCGTCGATTTGCGAACACCTGCTCCGCAGTTCCGCCGGCCCTGGTTACTACTGTTCTTATGATCTATAAGTTGATGAGTTCGAGGATATTTCGCTATCTGGTAAACACCTGACAGGGTTATCCCTCTTTTTGACGGGGTGATTTATAAGGCTACAAAAAAGGCCCGGGAAGCGCGCTGCGCCTGCCGGGCCGTGATTTCCACAAGATTTAAACATGCAATCCATTACGGGTCCCTGACGCCGTTACGGACTGCTTCTCATTCAACTCGATTCGGCCGAATAAACGATCGTTTCAACGCCGTTTTCCGTGCCGAGCAAGCACAGATTCGCGCCGCGCTCGGCAAACAACCCGACGGTCACGACGCCCGGCCATGCGTTCACCTGCGCTTCGAAGCCGCGCGGATCGGTGATCTTCAGCCCCTTCACGTCGATGATCTCGTTGCCGTTGTCGGTGATGTACGGTGCGCCGTCCTTCGTCACGCGCAGCACGGGCACGCCGCCGAGCGCGGTCACGCGCCGGCCGATCGCCGTGCGCGCCATCGGCACGACCTCGATCGGCAGCGGGAACGCGCCGAGCACCGGCACGCGCTTGCTGGCGTCGGCGATGCAGACGAACGTGTCGGCCACCGACGCGACGATCTTCTCGCGCGTGAGCGCGCCGCCGCCGCCCTTGATCATCGCGCCGCTCGCATCGATCTCGTCGGCGCCGTCGACGTACACCTGCAGCGAGTCGACCTCGTTCAGGTCGAACACCTTGATGCCGTGCGATTTCAGGCGTTCGGTCGTGGCGACGGAGCTCGACACGGCGCCGCGATAGCGCGACTTGACGACGGCGAGTGCGTCGATGAAGCAGTTGGCGGTCGAGCCGGTGCCGACGCCGATCACGGCGCCTTCCGGCACGTTCTGGATCACGTAATCGGCGGCGGCCTGGCCGACGAGGCGTTTGAGTTCGTCTTGAGTCATGGCGTGGTAATGCTGTGGGATTGCGGAAAAACCGCCAGTTTACCGGACTCGGATGACGGCCCGCGTTTTTCGACGCGCGGTGCGCCGGGCGTTCAGGGTGCGCCCGCCGCGGGCGCATTGTCCGCCGGTTGCGCGCCGGGGAAGTATTTGTCGAGCAACGCCTGCGCGATCGCGTCGCTTTCGGCGTCCGGATTGCCCGCATAGTCGGACGGACGGAAATGCATCTGAAACGCTGCGAATACGCGCCGCGTGCGCGCGTCGAGCACGCCGTCGGTCGGCACGTCGTAGCCGTAGCGCGCGAGCTTGAGCTGCAGTTCGCGCACGTCGACCAACGCGTGCGGATCGCGGCCGCCAAGCCGGGCGGCCACGGTCGCATCGTCCGGCCATGCGCCGACGCCGGCCAGTGCGAGCGCATGCCACGGGAACAGCGGCCCCGGATCGATCTTGCGTTGCGGCGCGATGTCGCTGTGCCCGACCACGCGCGTCGGCGGGATCGCGTAGCGTACGACGATGTCCTTCGACAGGCGGGTCAGCGCATCGATCTGTTCGGACGAATACGGCTGCCAGGTGCGATTCTGCGAATCGAGCGGCCCGCGGTTCACGTTTTCGATGCCGATCGACGCCGCGTTCAGTTCAGTCGCGCCCTGCCACTCGCTGACGCCCGCGTGCCATGCGCGCATCGATTCCGGAACGAGCTGGTAGACGACAGGCATCCCGTGTTCGATGCGCGGCTGCGGCGGCACGACGTAATGCACGCTGACCGAATCGCCCGTCAGCGTGCGCAGCGACTTCGCTTCGCCGCTTTCGGTGTAATGCATCACGAGAAAGCGGATCCGCGAATCGGCACCGCGCGCGTACAGGCTCGTGTCGGCGTAGTAGGTGCCGCGTTCGACGAGCGACGGCGACGTGCAGGCAGCCAGCAGGCATATCACGGCGCATGATGCGCCGAGGCGAAACAGGGTCATCGGTCGCGAGTTCCGGAGAACCGCGTGCCGCATCGCATCGCGACACGCGTCGTTCGGGTCATGCCCGGCTCGCGCATATCGCGCGAGACAGGATGCGTCAGCCCTTCACGCGCCGCTGGCGCACGGCTTCGTACAGGCACACGCCGCTTGCGACCGACACGTTCAGGCTTTCCACGCTGCCGGCCATCGGGATGCTCATCACCTCGTCGCAGGTGTCGCGCGTGAGCCGGCGCATGCCTTCGCCCTCCGCGCCCATCACGAGCGCGACGGGGCCGTCGAGCTTCGTGTCGTAGAGCGTCGCCGACGCCTCGTCCGACGTGCCGATGATCCACACGCCGGCCTCCTTCAGCTCGCGCAGCGCGCGCGCGAGGTTCGTCACCGTGATGTACGGCACCGTATCGGCCGCGCCGCTCGCCACCTTGGCCGCGGTCGCGTTCAGGCCGACCGCACGGTCGCGCGGCGCGATCACCGCGTGCGCGCCGGCCGAATCGGCAACGCGCAGGCACGCGCCGAGGTTGTGCGGATCGGTGACGCCGTCGAGCACGAGCAGCAGCGCGGGGCCCTGGATGCCGTCGAGCAGCTCGGACAGGTTCTGCGCGAGCGGCACGTCCTCGACACGCGCGACGACGCCCTGGTGGCGCTCGGTATGGGCGAGGCCCCACAGGCGCGTTTCGTCGGCCGCGATCAGCCGCACGCCCGCTTCCTTCGCGGTGTGCAGGAAGTCCTGCATGCGGCGGTCGCGGCGCGTCTGGTCGTACAGCACCTCCGCAACCGTCGATGCATCGTGCCGCAAGCGTGCGGTCACCGCATGAAAACCGTAAAGAACCTTCAGACGTGACATGACTGGAACAACCTTCGATCAAACGTGCGGCCGCGCGACACGCGCAGCCGCGATCCATGGAAAAGGAAAGCGCCGCGTTGCCGGCCGATGACCGGTGACGCGGCGTCTCTCGATACTGCGGGGCGCGCGCATGCGCCGCCCCGAACACTCAATACTTCTTGCGGGCGCGCGCCTTCTTCGCGGTCGGCTTCGCCGCCGCACCGCCGCTGCCACCACCGCCGCTCTTCTTGCGTGCGGCACGCGCTTCCTTCACCGCGACGCTCGGTGCGCTTGCGGCCTTCTTGCGGCGAGGCGCGAGTTCCTCCGCCTGCGGCAGCGCACGCACGCGCGGGCCGTTGCGATCAGCACCGGCACCTGCGCCTGCGGCCGCCGGCGCGGGCGACGGGCGCAGCGCCTTCACCGGCGTATCGCGCACGAGGCGGAAATCGATCTTGCGCGCGTCGAGGTCGACGCGGCTCACCTGCACGCGCACGCGGTCCGACAGACGATAGCGGATGCCCGTCCGTTCGCCGCGCAGCTCGTTCTTGATCTCGTCGTACTGGAAGTAGTCCGAGCCGAGTTCAGTGACGTGCACGAGCCCTTCGATGAACAACGTATCGAGCTGCACGAAGATGCCGAACGACGTGACGCCGTTCACCATCCCGCCGTACTCCTCGCCGAGCTTGTCGCGCATGAAGTAGCACTTGAGCCATGCCTCGACGTCGCGCGACGCTTCGTCCGCACGCCGCTCGTTGGCCGAGCAGTGCAGGCCGAGCTCTTCCCAGATCGCCGTGTTCGAGCGCGAGCGGTTGCGCGCTTCGTCGTCTGCCTGCTGCATCGCGCGGGCGCGCGGCGACAGCGCGGTGTTCAGCTCGAAGCCCTCCGGCGCCTTCGGCACGTACTTCTTGCCGGACAGGATCGAATAGATCGCGCGGTGCGTGAGCAGGTCGGGATAACGGCGGATCGGGCTCGTGAAGTGCGCGTACGCCTCGTACGCGAGACCGAAGTGGCCGATGTTGTCCGGGCTGTAGACGGCCTGCTGCATCGAGCGCAGCAGCATCGGCTGCAGCATCTGCGCGTCGGGCCGGTCGCGGATCTGCGCCATCAGCGCCGCGTAGTCGCTTGCATGCGGCTTGTCGCCGCCGCCGAGCGACAGGCCCATGCCGCGCAGGAACGCACGCAGGTTCTCGAGCTTCTCCGGCGTCGGCCCCGCGTGCACGCGGTACAGGCCCGGATGCTTGTTGCGCTTCAGGAAGTCGGCCGCGCAGACGTTCGCGGCCAGCATGCATTCCTCGATCAGCTTGTGCGCATCGTTGCGCTGGCGCGGCACGATCTGCTCGATCTTGCCCTGCGAGTTGCAGACGATGTAGGTCTCGGTCGTATCGAAGTCGATCGCGCCGCGCTTCTGCCGTGCGGCGAACAGCGACTTGTAGACGCCGTACAGGTTCTGCAGGTGCGGCAGCAGCTCCGCGCGACGCGCGGCCTCCGGCCCCTTCGTGTTCGACAGCACGGCCGCCACTTCGGTGTACGTAAGGCGCGCAGCCGAATGGATCACGGCCGGATAGAACTGGTACGCCTTGATCTCGCCGCGCGCGGTGATCACCATGTCGCATGCGAGCACGCAGCGGTCGACTTGCGGGTTCAGCGAGCACAGGCCGTTCGACAGCTTCTCCGGCAGCATCGGGATCACGCGGCGCGGGAAATAGACCGACGTGCTGCGCTCGAGCGCGTCGGCATCGAGCCCGTTGCCCGGCTGCACGTAGTACGACACGTCGGCGATCGCGACGATCAGCCGGAAGCCGTCGCCGCGACCGACCTTGACCGGCTCGCAGTAGACGGCGTCGTCGAAGTCGCGTGCGTCCTCGCCGTCGATCGTCACGAGCGGCACGTCGCGCAGGTCGACGCGAAACCGCAGGTCGGCCGGCCGTACCTTGTCGGGCAGCGCGGCAGCTTCGTCGAGCGCCGGCTGGCTGAATTCATGCGGCACGCCGTACTTGCGCACCGCGATTTCGATTTCCATGCCCGGATCGTCGATGTCGCCGAGCACTTCGACGACACGGCCGAGCGGCTGCGAATGACGGCTCGGGAAATCGGTCAGCTCGACGACGACGACCTGCCCGACCTTCGCCTTCTTCACGTTCTGCGTGATCAGGATGTCGTGGCCGATGCGCTTGTCTTCCGGCGCGACGATCAGCGCGCCGTTCTCGTTGAGCAGGCGGCCGATCACGCGCTTGTTCGCGCGCTCGGTGACTTCGACGACATGCCCTTCCGGCCGGCCGCGGCGATCGTAGCCGACGATCCGCGCGAGCACGCGGTCGTTGTGCATCACCTTCTGCATTTCGCCGTTCGGCAAAAACAGGTCGTCCTGGCCGTCGTCGCGGATCACGAACCCGTAGCCGTCGCGATGCCCCTGCACGCGCCCTGCGACGAAATTCGACGGATGGGTCAACTGGTAGTGGCCGCGCTTGTCGAGACGGATCTGGCCGTCGCGCTCCATCGCGGCGACACGCCGGAAGAACCCTTCGCGCTCCTGACGCTTGATCGACAGTGCTTCGGCGATGTCGTTGGCAGCCAGCGGCGCATCGCTCGTACGCAGCACGCCGAGAATTTCTTCACGGCTCGGAATGGGGTACGGATATTTGCTCAAGGGTTTGTCGATGATTGTTCTCGTTGCGTTGACTGATGGTGCACGGCATCAACATAGAGGTGTCCGTCAGACAGTTCTATATTGACGGCGGCGGGTCATTCTATCACCCGCCTGTGTCGCCAAATAACGGGAATGCCGCGGGCAGGCGCGACAGCGGCCGGTTTGCGATGCATCGCAAAAAAGTGTTGACACGAATAATTGGGGCGCTATAATTTCGCTTCTTTGCAGCAAGCAGCTACTGCAAAACGTGCCCAGGTGGCGGAATTGGTAGACGCACTAGGTTCAGGTCCTAGCGGTGGCAACATCGTGGAGGTTCGAGTCCTCTCCTGGGCACCACTTGTTTTTCTAAAAAGGTCGGCTTTTAGCCGGCCTTTTTTCATTTCCGGCTCAAAAAAAAGAGTGGCCGGCACAGCTCGTCGAACTCGGCCTTCGTGAATTTCCGCAGGCGCGCGCATTGAGCACCTTCGGCGCGATCTCCGGAATCTGCGTGGCGACCGCCTGCCCCGCTTCCTTATGCCCGCCAGTCGGATCGATAGCAGAATTTATCGGTTATCGCCCACCCTCCCCGTTGGTACGTTAGCCGGCCCGCTTCATTGCAACGAACCCAACGAGGAGCACGATTCATGACGTCGATGAACCGCCGCGCGTTCGCGCGCGCGATGCTGGCCGCAGGCCTCACTGCGGCGGGCGTCCGAACGCACGCCGAGACCACGAATGCCGCATTGCGCATCGGCTACCAGAAGTCGTCGACGCTCATCACGCTGCTCAAGACGCGCGGCACGCTCGAGCAGGCGCTTGCGCCGCTCGGCCGGCGCGTGTCGTGGCACGAGTTCGCGAGCGGACTGCCGCTGACCGAAGCGCTCAACGTCGGCGCCGTCGATTTCAGCGCCGACGTCGCCGATACGGTCCCGGTCTTCGCGCAGGCCGCGCATGCGCGTTTCGTGTACGTCGCGCAGGAAGCGCCGTCGCCGAAGGCACAGGCGATCGTCGTCAAGCAGGACAGTACACTTCGAACGATCGCCGATCTCAAGGGCAAGCGCATCGCGGTCACGAAGGCGGCCGGCAGCCACTACCTGCTGCTTGCCGCGCTCGCACGCGCGAAGCTCGCGCCCGCCGATGCCGCGATCCACTACCTGACGCCCGCGGACGGCCGCGCGGCGTTCGAGCGCGGCAGCGTGGACGCATGGATCACGTGGGATCCCTATGTCGCTTCGGTCGACCGGAATCCCGACGTGCGGATTCTGGCCGACGGCAACGGACTCGCGTCGTACCAGCGCTACTACCTCGCATCGAGCAGTTTCGCCGCCGCGTGGCCCGACGTCATCCAGATCCTGTTCGACCAGTTGTCGCAGGCCGGCACGTGGCTGCGCGATCACCCTCAGGAGGCCGCGAATACGCTCGCGCCGATCTGGGGGCTCGACGCGGCGACGATCGCACGCGCGAACGCGCGACGCAGCTACCTCGTCCGCGCAGTCGTCGCGCAAAACTTCGGCGAACAGCAGAAGATCGCCGACACGTTCCTCGCGGCCGGACTGCTGCCTGCACGCGTCGATACGGGCCAGGCGCAGCGCTGGAATTTCGCGGCGAAACGCGCGGATCCGGTCGGTGCGTGAGACTCCGTCGCACGAGGACGCAATATTTTTATCGCTTCGGATGAAATTGTGTTGACAGACTTCGAAGACACGCTAGAATAGCGGTCTTCGCATCGCAGCAAGCGAAACGTGCCCAGGTGGCGGAATTGGTAGACGCACTAGGTTCAGGTCCTAGCGGTGGCAACACCGTGGAGGTTCGAGTCCTCTCCTGGGCACCACTTATTTAAAAAGGCCGGCTTTTAGCCGGCCTTTTTTCATTTCCGGTCCCGCATCGGCCCCACCCATCCGCCAGCCGGACGACCCTCGAAACAGTGCTGCCCGGCCATCGGCGTCAGGCACCGTTCCAGCGTTTCGCGGCAATCGCGACGCGCTCGCCAAGCAGTTCGGCCGTCTTTCGATCGCTCTCGAGAATCGCATCGCCGCCCTCGTCCGCATTCGCCTGTGCCATCGCACCGAGGAACCGGCGACAATCCTTCGCATCGGGATCGACCGGCAGCGATACCCGAACACGGCGAATCCGGCACGCGCCCCCCTTCTCGCCCCCTCAGCGACTGTGCAAAATCTGTTGACAAGCCGTTCAGGCACGCTATAATTGCGGTCTTTCGCATCGCAGCAAGCGAAACGTGCCCAGGTGGCGGAATTGGTAGACGCACTAGGTTCAGGTCCTAGCGGTGGCAACATCGTGGAGGTTCGAGTCCTCTCCTGGGCACCACTTGTTTTCTAAAAAGGTCGGCTTCTAGCCGGCCTTTTTTCATTTCCGGCCCCGCATCATTCACACCACCCGGTTGCTCGGCGCGGTGCGCCCCCTCCCATGCCATCTTCCGGACGGGCAAAAATCGTCGTCGCTTCCGCAGCGAAACGCGCCCGTCACGCGAATTTCAAAGTTTTCGCCCCGGGTTCCGCCCCCCCCATTTCCCGAGACCCACCCCGCCCCCCCTCATCCACGGCAAAGACCGGGATTTCCCTAGGCTGACATATCGGCGCTCACGCGGTTAAATAAATCAACGTGATTTATTTAATGCGCTGCCGCACGGCGCAACATGGAAGGAGACGCCATGAGAAGCCCGCACATCGGCCAGGGAAGCAATTCGGCCAACGTGCGCCGTTACAACGAGCGCCTGCTGCTGAAGACGCTGCGCCGCGCAGGCAGCGCGTCGAAGGCCGATCTTGCGCGTCTCGCGAGCATGACGGGCACGGCGGTCGGCAGCATCATCGCGTCGCTCGCCGATGCGAAGCTGATCGAATTCGCTGGCCGCACCGAAGGCCAGCGCGGCCAGCCGGCATCGTTGATTCGCCTCGACCCGCGCGGTGCGTTCGGCATCGGCGTCCATCTCGACCGGATGCGAATCGAGACGGCGCTCGTCAACTTCGCGGGCGACGTGCTCGGCCGCCGCTCGCACGACATGCTGCTGCCTCCGCCCGCCGACGTGCTCGAGATCGTGCGTCACGACATCGACGCGATGCAGGCCCTGCTCCCCGACCACGAACGTGCCCGCCTGACCGGCATCGGTGTAGCGCAGCCTTACAACCTCGGCGCGTGGATGCGCGAACTCGGCCTCGCGCCCGATACGTTCCGCGCATGGGAAGACGTCGATTTCGCGAGCGACCTCGGTCGCGCGCTGTCGCTGCCCGTGTTCGGCGAAAACGACGGCAACGCGGCCGCGATCGCCGAGCTGTTCTACGGATACGGCCGGCAGTGCGACGACTTCGTCTACCTGTTCATCGGACCGGCGATCGGCGGCGGCATCGCGATCGACGGCGACTGCCTGCGCGGCGTGACCGGCAATGCGGGCGACATCGCCGTGATTCCCGTGCCGCCGAGCCGGCTGGCGTCCGCGCCGCCGCCGCGCGGCCCGTGGGACATCCTGCTCGCGCGCGCCTCGCTGCACGCGCTCGTACGCCATCTGCGCCATCACGGCGAGACGGTCGAGAATCGCGCCGATCTCGAAGCCTGCATTGCCCGCGGCCTGCCGGCCGTCGACGAATGGATCGACGACTGCGTCGACGCGCTCGCGCCGGCGTTGCGCGCAGTGCTGTGCGTGGTCGATGCGCCGGTAGTCGTGATCGACGCCGATACCGACGCGGGCCTGCTCGACGCGGTCACGACGCGCCTGCGCTCGGCACTGGTTGCCACCGCGCCCGAAGCGCGCGGCACGCCGACGCTCGTGCGCGGCACCTTCGGCGCCGACGCCGGCGCGATCGGCGCGGCCACACTGCCGATGTTCTTCAACTTTTCCCCGCGGGCCGGCATCCTCAAGGGCGCCCGCACCGACTCGCAGGAGGTCAACCATGTCGCGGTCTGAGTCGCCCCGCCCGCTGCTCGAAATGCGCCGGATCAGCAAGACGTTCCCGGCCGTGCGCGCGCTGGACAATGTCAGCCTGACCGTCTATCCGGGCGAGATCCACTCGCTGATGGGCGAGAACGGCGCCGGTAAATCGACGCTGATGAAGATCCTGTCGGGCGCATACCGCGCCGACGCCGGCGGCGAGATCCTGATCGACGGCGAACGCAGCGACATCGACGGCCCGCTCGCCGCGCGCGATGCCGGCGTCGCGGTGATCTACCAGGAACTGTGCCTGTCGCCGAACCTGACCGTCGCGGAAAACATCTACGTCGGCCGCGAACTGCGGCGCGGCAACCGGCGCTGGGGCACGATCGACCGCGCGGCGATGGCGCGCGGCTGCCAGGACGTGCTCGCGCGCCTCGGTGCATCGTTCGGCCCCGAAACGCTCGTCGACACGCTGTCGATCGCCGAACAGCAGCTCGTCGAAATCGCGCGCGCCGTGCACACCCGCGCACGCATCCTGGTGATGGACGAGCCGACGACGCCGCTGTCGTCGCGCGAAACCGAGCACCTGTTCCGCCTGATCCGCCAGTTGCGCGAGGAAGGTCTCGCGATCATCTACATCAGCCACCGGATGGCGGAGATCTACGAACTGTCCGACCGCGTGTCGGTGCTGCGCGACGGCGCATACGTCGGCACGCTCGAACGCGAGTCGCTGTCGGCCGAGCGTCTCGTCGCGATGATGGTCGGCCGCGACATCTCCGGCTTCTACAAGAAGGAACACGCGCCGTACGACCCCGGCCACCTGCTGCTGTCGGTGCGCGACATCGCCGACGGCGCGCGCGTGCGCGGCTGCAGCCTCGACCTGCATGCCGGCGAGGTGCTCGGCATCGCCGGGCTCGTCGGCGCGGGCCGCACCGAACTCGCGCGGCTGATCTTCGGCGCCGAACCGCGCGTGCGCGGCGACGTGAAACTGGGCGACCGCCCGTTCGGCACGCACTCGCCGCGCGACGCGATCGACGCGGGCCTCGTCTACCTGACCGAAGACCGCAAGCGCCAGGGCCTGTTCCTCGACATGAGCGTGCGCGACAACATCAACATTTCCGTCTGCAACCGCGATGCACGGCTCGGCGCGCTCGACCTCGCACGCGGCGCCGAACGCGCGCGCGACGCGATTTCCTCGCTGTCGATCCGCGTACCCCACGCGAACGTCAACGTCGGCGCGCTGTCGGGCGGCAACCAGCAGAAAGTGCTGCTGTCGCGCCTGCTGGAGACGAAACCGCGTGTACTGATCCTCGACGAACCGACGCGCGGCGTCGACATCGGCGCGAAATCCGAGATCTACCGGATCATCAACGAACTGGCCCGTGCCGGCGTGGGCGTGATCGTGATCTCGAGCGAGCTGCCGGAAATCATCGGCGTCGCGGACCGCGTGCTCGTGATGCGCGAAGGCGAGATCGCGGGCGAACTCGGCGGCCACACGCATACGCCCATCACGCAGGAAGCCATCATCGCGCTCGCGACCGGCTCGCAGGCCGAACTCGCCGACGCGCACTGAGCCGCGCTCTTTCATTTGACTCTTACAATTCAGGTTACCGAAATGATCAACCCGACCAAGCAGCGGAACCTCGCTTCCGCGACGGCCCATCCGGTGGGCGATCGTACTCCCCAGTTGCGCACCGCCGATCATCGCGCACGCATGCAGTCGCTGATACGCACCGCCGGCATGCTGCCGGTGCTGCTGGTCCTGTGCGTCGGCTTCGGCTTCCTGACCGACGGCTTCTTCACGCTGCAGAACCTGTCGATCGTCACGCAGCAGGCATCGATCAACATCGTGCTCGCCGCCGGCATGACCTTCGTCATCCTGACGGGCGGTATCGACCTGTCGGTCGGCTCGGTGCTCGCCGCCGCGGCCGTCGCCGCGCTGATCGCGTCGACCATTCCCGGCTGGGGCTGGCTCGGCGTGCCTTTCGCACTCGTCGTCGGCCTCGTGTTCGGCGCGATCAACGGCGGCCTGATCTCGTTCCTGCGCCTGCCGCCGTTCATCGTCACGCTCGGCGCGATGACGGCCGTGCGCGGCGTCGCGCGCCTGATCGGCAACGACACGACCGTGTTCAACCCGCAGTTGCCGTTCGCGTTCATCGGCAACGGCACGATCCTCGGCGTGCCGTGGCTCGTCGTGATCGCGTGCGCGGTGATCGCGATCTCGTGGTTCATCCTGCGCCGTACCGTGCTCGGGATGCGGATCTATTCGGTCGGCGGCAATCCGGAAGCCGCACGCCTGTCGGGCATCAACGTGCGGGCGATCCAGATGTTCGTGTACGCGGCATCGGGGCTGCTCGCGGGCCTCGGCGCGGTGATGTCGGCCGCGCGGCTCTATGCGGCCAACGGCCTGCAGCTCGGCCAGTCCTACGAACTCGACGCGATCGCCGCGGTGATCCTCGGCGGCACGAGTTTCGTCGGCGGCGTCGGCTCGATCGTCGGCACGCTGATCGGCGCGCTGATCATCGCGGTACTGACGAACGGACTCGTGCTGCTCGGCGTGTCCGACATCTGGCAGTACATCATCAAGGGGCTCGTGATCATCGGCGCCGTCGCGCTCGATCGCTACCGCCAGCGCGATTCGGCGCGCACCTGACACCGTTCCCGTCCGTTCAACCTTGCGGCGCAGGCTGGCACGCCTGCGCCCGCCTACCAACCAACCTCACGGAGACACAACGACATGTTCAAGCACAAAGCCGCCCTGACCGCCGTCGCCTGCGCGCTCGCATTCAGCGCTTCCGCCGCGCACGCAGCCGACAAGCCGCTCAAGTCGATCGGCGTCACGGTCGGGTCGCTCGGCAACCCGTACTTCGTCACGATCGTCAAGGGCGCCGAAGCGCGCGCGAAGCAAATCAACCCGAACGCGAAGGTCACGGCCGTGTCGGCCGACTACGACCTGAACAAGCAGTTCACGCAGATCGACAACTTCATCTCCGCGCACGTCGACATGATCCTGCTCAACGCGACCGATCCGAAGGCGATCGAGCCGGCGGTGAAGAAGGCGCAGGCGGCCGGCATCACGGTCGTTGCGGTCGACGTCGCGGCAGCCGGCGCAAACGCGACCGTGCAGACCAACAACGTGAAGGCCGGCGAGCTCGCGTGCGACTACATCGCGAAGAAACTCAACGGCAAGGGCAACGTGATCATCGAGAACGGCCCGCAGGTGTCGGCCGTGATCGATCGCGTCAACGGCTGCAAGACCGCGCTCGCGAAAAACGCGGGCCTCAAGCTGCTGTCGAGCGACCAGGACGGCAAGGGCTCGCGCGAAGGCGGGATGAATGCGATGCAGGGTTACCTGACGCGCTTTCCGAAGCTCGATGCGGTGTTCACGATCAACGACCCGCAGGCGATCGGCAGCGATCTCGCCGCGAAACAGCTGAACCGTCCGGGCATCGTGATCACGTCGGTCGACGGCGCGCCCGATATCGAGGTCGCGCTCAAGTCGAACACGCTCGTGCAGGCGTCGTCGAGCCAGGACCCGTGGGCGATGGCGCAGCAGGCCGTCAACGTCGGCTACGGGATCATGAACGGCCAGAAGCCGGCCAATCCGATGATCCTGATCGAGCCGACGCTCATCACGCGCGACAACGTGAAGACCTACAAGGGCTGGAGCTCCCCGCGCTGATCGCGCCGCCCGTCCGCCGAACCGGGCGGTGCCGGGCCGCGTCGCCGCGCGCGACGGCCCGCGCCGCCCGCCCCGCCCGCTCACACCAACCGCTGCACGGCCGCGCCACAAGGTTTCAACATGACGACGACGCTCCCCCGCCTGATCGTATTCGGCGAAGCGCTGACCGATTTCATCCGCGACGACGCGCAGCGCTGGCACAGCGTCGCCGGCGGCTCATGCTGGAACGTTGCGCGCGTCGGCGCGCGACTCGGCGCGCCGACGGCCTTTGCCGGCACGGTAAGCCGCGACATCTTCGGCGACGAACTGATGCGCAAGAGCGCCGACGCGGGGCTCGACATGCGCTTCATCCGGCAGGTCGACCGCGCGCCGCTGCTCGCGATGGTCGTATCGAAGCAGCCGCCCCACTATTTCTTCATCGGCGAGAACAGCGCCGATCTCGCGTTCGACCCGGCGGACCTGCCCGCCGGCGCACTCGATGCGGCCGAGATCGTGCACATCGGCTCGCTCGGCGTCGTGCGCGAGCCGCTCGCGTCGCGCCTGATCGAGGTGGCGCAGGCCGCGCGCGCGGCCGGCAAGCGGATCTCGTTCGATCCGAACTACCGTGCGCCGATGGCCGCGCCGTCGTATCGCGACACGCTGCGCCGGCTGGCCGCGCTCGCCGACTGGATCAAGGTGTCCGACGAGGATCTTCACGGGCTGTTTCCCGAACTCGACGAAACGGCCGCACTCGCGCAACTGCGCGCGTGGGCGCCCGATGCGACGATGCTCGTCACGCGTGGCGCATCCGGCATGCAGCTCCTGCATCGCGACACCGTGCTGTTCCAGCCCGCGTTCCCGACCGAGGTCGCCGACACGGTCGGCTGCGGCGACGCCAGCATCGGCGGCTGGCTCGCGAGCCAGCTTGCGCGGCCCGATGCATCGGCCGCCGAGCATCTGCATTACGCGGCCGCGTGCGCGGCGGTCGCCTGTGCGCACGCAGGCGCCTATGCGCCGACGGCCGCGGAAGTGGCCGGCATGATCGACGGCACCGTCGCCTCGCTTTCGCAATAGACCGCGCCGCCTCGTCACGCGGCGGTCGTTCCGTCGCCGCCGTCCCGCGGCATGCCGGCCTGCAGCAGTTGAAGACTTTCGTCGACGCTCAGTTCGGACATCGCACCCTCATGCAGCGTATCGTCCGCCGCACGGCGCAATGCGTGCAGCGCGTGCATCTTGAGCCTCACGATCGCGAGCCGCAGCCCGCGCGCCGTGCACTCGGCCGCGAACGTGCGCAACGATTCGATCGTCGTACCGTCGACATCCGGCGTTTCCTCGAGGCTCAGCATCACCGCATGCGTGTCCGGCGCGGCCTTCATCAGCGCGCGCACGCGATTCAGCATCCGGTCCGCGTTCGCGAAGAACAGCTGCGCCTCGGGCCGCACGATCAGCACGCCCGGCACCGGCTTCGCGTCGGCATGGCTCGCGATGTCGACGAAGTCATGGCTGTCGCGCAGCCGGCCGAGCACGCTTACGTTCGGCTCGGACAGCTTGCGCAGCGTCAGCAGCAGGCTCACGCCGATGGCCGCCAGCAGCCCGTGCAGCACGCCGAGCACGAGCACCGCAAGCAGCGCGGCGATCACGACGAGCCGGTCGCGATGCCAGGCCCAGTACGGCTTGAATACGGACGGATGCAGCGAGTGGCTGACCGCGAAGATCACGATCGCCGCGAGCACGGGCTCCGGCGTGCGTGCAAGCTGCGGCAGCAGCAGCCAGACGATCAGCGCGACCACGCCGGCCGCCCACAGGCCGGCGAAGCGCGACTGTGCGCCGGCCGCCTCGTTCGCCGACGTTGCCGAATAGCCGGCGCCGACCGGCATCCCGTGCAGCAGGCCCGACACGAGGTTCGCGCAGCCGAGCGCGACGAGGTCGCGGTTCGGCGACACGCTGTCGCCATGCTTCAGCGCGAAGTTGCGGATCGATCCGTACGACTCCGCGTACAGGATCAGCATCAGCGCGAACGCGAGCTCGACCGTCTGCATCCACGCGTTGCGGTCGAGCTGCGGCAGGCCGAATTCGATGTGCCGGAAATCGATGTTGCCGACGATCGCGATCCCGTATCGCTGCCAGTCGATCGCATAGCCGACAGCGATCGACAGCACGATCACGACGAGCGTCGCGGGCACGCGCGAGCGGCGCCCGAGCACGAACAGCAGCGCCAGCGCGGTTGCGCCGAGCACGACGCTCGCGAGGTTCGCATGCAGGGCGCCGGTGATCAGGTCGAGCACGACATGCGGCGCATCGCCGTGCTGCACGGAAATCGCGAGAATCTTCGGCAACTGCTTGATGACGATCGTCAGTGCGAGCCCGAACGTGAAACCGCGCAGCACGGGCCGCGCGACGAAGTCCGACATGCCGCCGAGCCGCGCGGCGCCCGCCAGGATGAACAGTACGCCCGTCATCGCGACCAGCGCCGCCGCCAGCGCGAGCTGTTCGGCAAGCGTCATCCCCGATTCCGCGAGCACGGTCGCCGCGAGCACGGCAGCGGAAGACGACGTCGACGACACGATCGCGAAGCGGCTGCTGCCCGTGAGCGCATAGACGACGAGCCCGGCCAGCAGCGCGATGAGACCGGCCTGCGGCGGCAGGTTGGCCAGCCCCGCATACGCGACCGCCTCGGGAATCAGCAGGCCCGCGATCGACAGGCCCGCCAGTGCATCGAGGCCGATGCGCCGCGCAGGCGGCGGCGAGGCCGCGTCGAGCGCGGTGAAATGATCGGCATGCTGCGGGCCGGCATCGGGGCGGATCGGGGCGATCGTCATGAGGCGGTCGGCGCCGTGCGCCGGTCAGGGTTTGACCGCGATGACGCCCGACCAGCCGGGCAAATAACGCGCATCCTGGTCGTGCGCGCGGTGCAGCGCGACGTCGAGCGCTTTCGCGAAGTTCTTGCGAATCTGGTCGAGCGACACGTGCTGGCGCAAGTAATCGGCCCACAGGAATTCGCTGAACGGCGTCGCGTCCTTCGCATAGCCGCCCGCCGTGCGCAGTTCGCCTGCAAGGCTGCGGTACGGATCGTCCACGAGCCCCGTCAGCACCTTCGGCAAATGCGCGTAGTCGCGGCGCGCCCCGTCCGCGCCGAACGGATGCACCCACTGGTTATGCTCCATCATCCGCCAGAAGATCGTGTCGTCGAGCCACGACAGATCCTTCAGCAGCATCGCGTTCACGCGCGACTCGCCCTCCTCGATCAGCGCGAGACCGAGATGGTGATGATCGGTGATGTAGTGCAGCCCGTCCGGGCCGAGGACGGCCGGGAACCAGTGCGATTCGATCGCGGCCTTGCGCGCGCGCTTGTCGAGTGCCTTCCAGTGCTTGCGCTTCGCCTTGACTTCGCGATAACCAACCGTCATCTGCGTCGGACGCAGCGTGTCGAGCCTGACGGGAATGAGATGAACGTCGCGGCCGAGTGTCATGGTCGTACCCCATGTTGCGAAATTCCGGCAACGATACTCCTGATCGCGCGAGCCGTTAATACGTCATGACCTCGATACGCCGGCGATTGACGATCTCCGGCAACCGCACACGCGTGCGCGCGATGCCGCGCTACGCGCGCAGATCGCTGCGCTCGAGACGATGGCGAATGTAAGGGATGCCGTCGTGCACGACGCTCACGCGACGCATCCCGAGCTTGCGCGCGACGTTCAGCGAACCGCTGTTGGCCTCGGCGATATCGGCGATCACGCGCGGCAGGCGCACGGTATCGAATGCGTGCCGCACGACGGCCGCCGCGGCCTCGCTTGCGATGCCGCGGCCCCATGTCGTGCGCACGAGCCGCCAGCCGATCTCGACGTCGCGCGCACCGTCCGCATAGTCGGGAATCAGCAGGACCCAGCCGATGAACGCATCGGGTTCGGCCTTCTCGAAGATCGACCAGTAGCCGAGTCCCGGCGGATAGTCGCGCGTGATCCGATGCGTGACGAAGCGGCGATGCTCGACGGGATCGCGCCACGGGCCCGCGATATGCCGTGTGACCTCGGGATCGCGATCCATCGCGATGCACGCGTCGAGATCGGCCAGCACGCGCGGACGCAGCCACAGCCTGGCGGTTTCGAGCACGGGCAGCGCGGCATCGGAACGTTCGTTCATCGGGACTCCTGATTCGGTGACGATGCGCATCGAGCGCATTACAGAACAAATACAAAACGCCTTCCGGAATGATACAGATGCCTGTCGCCGGTCCGGCGCGGCTTCGTTTCAGTTTCCGAAACAGTTCATTTCGTAGGGATTATTCCCGATTCGGCGTTATCGCGCCCCACATCGCGCGGCGTCGCGGCCTACACTCGATCAGTGCCCGCGCACCGCGCAAGCCGGGCCGGCATCCGCATGCCCATCGTGAGCGCGCAAGCCAACGAGGAGACCTCGGACATGAGCTGGACCCGCGAACAACGCAACGTCACGATCGCCGCCTACCTGGGCTGGACGCTCGACGCGTTCGATTTTTTCCTGATGGTTTTCGTGCTGAAGGACATCGCCGCCGAATTCGCGTCGACGATCCCCGCCGTTGCGTTCGCGCTCACGCTGACGCTCGCGATGCGCCCGCTCGGCGCGCTGATCTTCGGCCGGCTCGCCGACCGCTTCGGCCGCCGCCCGACGCTGATGGTCAACATCGCGTGTTATTCGCTGCTCGAGCTCGCGTCGGGTTTCGCGCCGAGCCTGACCGCGCTGCTGGTGCTGCGCGCGCTGTTCGGCATCGCGATGGGCGGCGAATGGGGCGTCGGCTCCGCGCTGACGATGGAAACCGTGCCGACCCATGCGCGCGGTTTCGTGTCGGGACTGCTGCAGGCCGGCTATCCGAGCGGCTATCTGCTCGCGTCCGTCGTGTTCGGCCTCTTCTACCAATACATCGGCTGGCGCGGCATGTTCATGGTCGGCGTGCTGCCCGCGCTGCTCGTGCTGTACGTGCGCACGCACGTGCCCGAATCGCCGGCGTGGAAACAGATGGAGAAACGCCCGCGCCCGAGCCTCGGGACCACGCTGAAGCAGAACTGGAAGCTCACGATCTACGCGATCGTGCTGATGACCGCGTTCAACTTCTTCTCGCACGGCACGCAGGATCTCTATCCGACGTTCCTGCGCGAACAGCATCACTTCGATCCGCATACCGTGTCGTGGATCACGATCGTGCTGAACATCGGCGCGATCGTCGGCGGACTGTCGTTCGGTGCGATCTCGGAACGGATCGGCCGGCGCCGCACGATCTTCATCGCCGCGCTGATCGCACTGCCCGTGCTGCCGCTGTGGGCGTTCTCGAGCGGCCCGGTTGCCCTCGCCGCGGGCGCATTCCTGATGCAGATCTCGGTACAGGGCGCGTGGGGCGTGATTCCGGTCCACCTGAACGAGATCTCGCCCGACGAGATCCGCGCGACCTTCCCCGGCGTCGTCTACCAGCTCGGCAACCTGCTCGCGTCCGGCAACGCGACGATGCAGGCCTCGCTCGCCGTTTCGCACGGCAACAATTACAGCTTCGCGCTCGCGCTCGTGGCCGGCATCGTCGCCGTCGCGATCGCCGTGCTGATCCTGTTCAGCCGCGAGCGGCGCGGCATCGACATGACGCAATCGGTCAATACGCGTAGCACGGTCGGCTGAACCCGCACATTGACGCATCGCACCATCGCGCACGCCCCGCCCCCTCGGGGTCGCGCGCCACGCTTGCCGCAGTTGCACATCGAACTAGAGGGATTTGTCCAGATTCCCCGCTTGCCCGCTCCGCCCGCGTTTTTTTATCTTAATAAAAACGACTGTTTGAATCAGATAATCAAATCACCTGTTCGCGGCCGGGCGACCGGCATGGGAGGCGGAACATGGCAGTAAGTCAGGAGGGGCGGTCATCCGCGGGACGGCCGTCCGGGGCGCGGTCATCCGGCCCTCGGCAAACCGGCGGGACGAAGGCGCGCATCCTCGATGCGGCCGAGGACCTGTTCATCGAGCATGGCTTCGAGGCGATGTCGATGCGGCAGATCACGTCGCGCGCGGCGGTCAACCTCGCGGCGGTCAACTACCACTTCGGCAGCAAGGAAGCGTTGATCCACGCGATGCTGTCGCGCCGGCTCGATCAGCTCAACCAGGAGCGCCTCGGCATCCTCGACCGCTTCGATGCGCAGCTCGGCACGCACATCACCTGCGAGCACGTGCTCGGCGCGATGTTCATTCCCGCGCTGAAGGCGTCGCGCAACCCGGACCGCGGCGGGCCCGGGTTCCTCCGGCTGATCGGCCGCGCGTATACCGATCCGTCGCCGTTCGTGCGCAACTTCCTGACCGCGCACTACGCGAGCGTCGCGGGCCGCTTCTTCGACGCGTTCCAGCGCGCGTTGCCGCACCTGCCGCGCACGGAGCTCGGCTGGCGGCTGCACTTCGCGATCGGCGCGCTGTCCGGCGCGCTCGCGGGGGCCGAGACGGAAAGCCTGATCGACGAGTTCTCGCAAGGCCGCACGATGAACGACGTGCAGATGATCGCGCGGCTGTCGTCGCTGATCGTCGCCGCGCTGAAGGCGCCGATGCCCGACAGCGCTCAACTGTCGATTTTCGCGGCGGTGCTCGACGACGCGGGAGCAAGCGAAGCGTTCGGGCTGCCGTCGGGTGCGGCAGCCGCGGAGACTGCGACGCTGCATTCCGCGAACTGAGCGCGCGAGGCCACGCGCGACTTCCTGTTCACGAATCGATTTAAACGCGGGATCATGCGGCGCGTCGAGGCGCCCGTGTTGATCGCCCGTGAAGCATGGGGCACTGGCAGGCATCGAAGCGCCTGCCCGCGCCGAAAGCAAAGACCGGAGACACGTCATGTCATCTTCCGCAGCAACCGCAGCGGCCCAGGTTCCGCCGAACACCGACGGTATCTGGTACGCGTCATACCCGCCCGGCGTACCGCACGAAATCGACGTCACTCAATACGCATCGCTCGCGCAGTTCTTCGACGAATGCACGACACGCTTCGCCGAGCGCGTCGCCTACGTGAGCGCAGGCGCATCGATGACCTATCGCACGCTCGCGCAGAAAGTCGACGCATTCGCGTCGTATCTGCAAAGCCTCGGCGTGAAACCCGGCGACCGCGTCGCGATCATGCTGCCGAATACGTTCCAGTATCCGGTCGCGCTGTTCGGCACGCTGAAGGCCGGCGCGATCGTCGTCAACGTGAACCCGCTCTATACCGCGCGCGAACTCGCGCACCAGTTGAAGGACAGCGGTGCGCAGACGATCGTCGTGTTCGAGAACTTCGCGAGCACGCTGCAGGAGGCGCTGCCGGAAACGCAGGTGAAGAACATCGTCGTCACCGCGCTCGGCGACCTGCTCGCCGACGGCTTCAATGCGAAAGGACGCCTGATCAATTTCGTGCTGAAGCACGTGAAGAAGCTCGTGCCGGCCTACCACCTGCCGCAGGCGATCCGGCTGCGCTCCGCACTCGCGCTCGGCGCTCGCGTCAAACCGCAGCCGGTGCAGATCACGCGCGACGACCTCGCGTTCCTGCAATATACGGGCGGCACGACCGGCGTCGCGAAAGGCGCGATGCTCACGCACGGCAACCTGATCGCGAACCTGCTGCAGGCGAAGGCATGGATCGCCGACCAGGTCTCGGGCGAAGTCGAAACCGTGCTCACGCCGTTGCCGCTCTATCACATCTATTCGCTGACGGTGAACGCGTTCATCTTCATGGGGCTCGGCGGACGCAACATCCTGATCGCGAACCCGCGCGACATGAAGATGGTGATGAAGATCATCCGCAACGAAACGTTCACGGGAATCACCGGCATCAACACGCTGTACAACGCGTTCCTCGACAACGAGGAATTCCGCAAGCGCGACTTCTCGAAGCTCAAGCTCGCGATGGCAGGCGGGATGGCGATGCAGCGCGCGGTCGCGGAGCGCTTCCAGCAGGTGACGGGCCGGCCGGTGGTCGAAGGCTACGGACTCACCGAATGCTCGCCGATCGTCACGATGAACCCCGTGAACCTGAACGACATGGCCTCGTTCAGCGGTTCGATCGGCCTGCCCGCCCCGTCCACCGTCGTTCGCTTTCGCCGCGAGGACGGTACCTGGGCCGCCATCGGCGAGCCGGGCGAGCTGTGCGTGCACGGTCCGCAGGTGATGCGCGGGTACTGGCAGCGCCCCGACGAGACGGCCAAGGCGATCGATGCCGACGGCTGGCTCGGCACCGGCGACATCGGCGTGATGGACGAACGCGGCTTCATCCGCCTCATCGACCGCAAGAAGGACATGATCCTCGTGTCGGGCTTCAACGTGTATCCGAACGAGATCGAGGAAGTGCTCGTGATGCATCCGGGCATCAGCGAGGCCGCCGCGATCGGCATTCCCGACGAGGTGCAGGGCGAACGGATCAAGGTGTTCGTCGTGCGCCGCGACCCGTCGCTCACCGTCGACGACGTGCTCGCGCACTGCCGCAAGAACCTGACCGGCTACAAGATGCCGAAATTCGTCGAGTTCCGCGACGCACTGCCGCAGACGAACGTCGGCAAGATCCTGCGCCGCGCGCTGCGCGACGAGGAACTCGCCAGGATCAAGGCCGCGAAGCAAGACTGAACGATCCATCGCTCCGGGAGATGCTGTCGATGAACGCAGGAAAGAAGCGCAGCGCGCGGCATGCCGCCGTGGCAGTCGCGTGCATGCTGTCGCTCGCTCTGCCGGGCCTGCATGCGCAGGAAACGGCCGACGCCGCGAGCGTGGCACAGGAGGTCGCGCTGCCGGCGGACCTGGCGAAAATCACGCGCGAGCCGGTCGCGCAACAGGCGCGCTGGCTGCGCACGGCCGCGCAGCACGGCACGCTCGCGCAGCTCGATGACGCGACGCTCACGACGCTCTTCAAGGCGCTCGACCCGCTCGCCGTGCCGCTCTATATCCGTAGTGGCCCTAACGGCTATCCGTCGTACCAGTTCACGATGGTGCGTCAGGAGCGCATCAGCGGGAAATGGTCCGACACGCCCGACCGCATGCTCGTGAAAACCACCCGCGAGCCGCTTCGGGTGTACGCGAAATGGCTGCCGGGCGGCGCGCATGCCGGACAGGAGACGATCTACGACACGACGCAGCGCAAGGACGAGATGTATGGCCATCTCGGCGGCCTGCTCGGCAAGATTCCGTTGTGGACGGCGCTCGACGGCGCGCTCGCGCGCGCCCAGTCGAATCACCAGGTGAAGGATCTCGGCACCGAGTTCATCACGAACCTGTACCTGACCGAAGGGAAGAAATACCAGGAAGCCGGCGTGCAGCGGCCGATCCGGGTGGAGGCAAAAACGATCGGCGGCGTGCGCGTCGTCGCGCTCACCTACGAAACGCCGACCGGCCGGCCGCAGTTCTACGCGAAGAAGGAAGTCCTCGGGCTCGACTTGCACGCGCCCTATTTCCGGACCGTCGAGTCCTACGACAACGACGGCAAGATCTTCGAGCGGATCGTCATCGAGAAAATCGCGCCGGCGATGCTCGACGACACCGCATTCGACCCGAAAAACCCCGACTACGCGTTCTGATGCGCACCGGCGGGGCCGACCTCGGGTTCAATCGTCGTCGTCGTCGCCGTGGTGCTTGCGCCAATGCTTGTAATAGTGCTTGCGCCACTTCCGGTAGCGATCGTCGTCGTCATCGCCGTAATAGCCGTATCCGTAGCCCGGATAGGCGACCACGGCCGGCTGCGGCGCCACATAGACCGGCGCCGGCTCGACATAGACCGGCGCGACCGGTACGCCGATGCCGACCGACAGGTCGACATGCCCCGCCATTGCACTTCCGGAAGCCAGCAACGCCATGCCCCCGACCAACCCTGCAACTTGACTCTTGTTCATGCTCCGGATCCCTGATAAGCCGGCCCGCCCGGCTCGCGCGACCAAATGTAAGCGCCGGGCGCGCACCGAGGTGATACGGCGCTGCGAGAGTCGTAACGCGACGTAACGAAACGGCTTTGGCCGTTCGGCCGAATCGCGAAAATGCGCCGGAACGTCTATAGTGGGTTACGGTTCGACACAATCACGACTGCGCGCTTCCCTATCGAACAGGGTAGAATTCCGCCAAACGCCTTGTGGACGAACACGCCACACACACGCACAACATATTCTCTGACGCAGGCTCCTGCCGCACCTCAATGGCCAATCCCGCAGAATCCCATCCGCAAAACGACTTCATCAATTCGGCGCGCAAGGAACGTAAGCGTGTTGAAATCTATCTCGTCAACGGCATTCGTCTGACGGGATGTATCGAGTCGTTCGACCAGTACCTGGTGATGCTGCGCACCCCCGTGGGTTTGCAAGGCATCTACAAGCGCGCGATTTCCACGATTCAGCTCGACACGGGCGGCTCGCGCCCGGGCGGCGGCGGCCCCCGCGGCCCGCGCACCGGCGGGCGCCCCGGCGGCCGTGAAGGCGGCGGCCACAGCCCGTACGGCTCGCACGGCGGCCCGCGCGAATCGCGTGGCGACGGCGGCGGCTACGGTTCCCGCGAACCGCGCGAAGGCTATGGCTCCCGCGAGCCGCGTGAAGGTTACGGCTCGCGTGAACCGCGCGAAGGCTACGGCGCACCGCGCGAACCCCGTGAGCCGCGCGAAAGCTACGGCGCGCCGCGCGACACCGGCGACGCGTCCGGCAACACAACACCGTCGGATGCACGCGGCGGCAACGGGCCGGTGATCGTCACGCGCCGCCGGCGAATCGTGCCGGACGGCCAGTAAAACAAAAGGGCAAGCCAACGGGCTTGCCCTTTTCTCTTGTGCGGCCGGCGCGGCATGTCGCCGCACCGCCATTCTCGGCTCAGCGTGCCGTCCTCGGCAGGCCCGCGTCGGCCTCGCGCTGCAGCGAGCGCACCTGCTGCTGCAACGCGCGCAGTTGCGACTGGAGTTCGGCCTGCTGCGCCTGCAACGCGACCGTCTCGCTGCGTACGCTCTTCTGGCGATCCGCGACCGCTGCCTGCTGCTGGCGTGCGATCGAGATATCGGCCTGCAGACGCCGAGCCCGGTCCTGCGTGACTTCGATCTGCTTGTCCATTTGCGCCTTCTGCGACTCCAGCTTCGTCGCCCGAAGTTCGTTGACGGCCAGCCGCTCCGCCTGACGCGAGAAGTCGCGATAGATCGCTTCCGCCCGCGTTTCGTCATAAGTCTTGATCACGCGCCAGAATGCCTTCTGCTGGAACAGCGCGACGAAGTACGCACCGTCCTTCACGTTGAACAGCAGGCTCGCACCGTAGCTGCCGTCGTAGCTCGTGCGCATTTCCGTCAGCGTGTGCGCCTGGATCTGGCGCTGCAGATCGTCGACCGTGCTCGGCCCCGTCGTCTCGCCCGCCTGTGGCTGCACCGACGTCTGGACCTGCGAATCGATCACCGGAATCGCAGCCACAGGCGCCGACGCCTGCTGCACCGCCGGCGAATCGCTGCCTGCCAGCCCCTGCGCGTAAGCGCCCTGCATGCCCCCCACCATGGCGAACAACACACACGCCCGCCCCAACCCCGTCATATGGCTCATGAAGTTTTTATTCCCCGCCCGAGTCGTTGTAATCCAGCGCGATTTTATCTCATTAATTATTCGCTTTCGCGTGTCTCGGGCTCTTCGTCGAAGATCTGATATTTGCGCATTTTTTCCCACAACACCTTGCGGCTGATGCCGAGCTGCTGCGCAGTATCCTGACGCCGCCAACCGTTTGCGTCGAGCGCCGCGATGACGCGATTGCGCTCGTTCATGTCCCACTTGCTGCGATCGACGAAGACCTCGGCCGCACTCTCCGCCGGCACCGGCTGTGCCGAGCTGCGCGCGTGCGCAATCAGCCGCTGCAGCCGCGCGGCATCCCAGCCGCCCGTCTGACGCACCGTTACGCCGACACGCTCGGCGAGATTGCGCAATTCGCGCACGTTGCCGGGGAAATAGCTGTCCGCGACCGAATCCGTCAGCCAGTACGGCAGATCCGACAACTCGGCGAGCCGGTCCTCGCCGACGACCTGCGCGACGAACGACTTGAACAGCGCGATCTTGTCGACCGCGCCGCGCTCTTCCAGTGACGGAATGCTCAGCTCGATCACCGCGAGCCGATAGTAGAGATCCGCTCGGAACAGGCCTTCCTTCACGAGCTGCGGCAGCTTCTTGTTGCTCGCCGCGACCAGACGGAAATCGACCTTGACCGACGTCGCCGCGCCGACGCGCAGCACCGCGCCGTCCTCGAGCACGCGCAGCAGCTTGACCTGCTGGTACAGCGGCAGATCGCCGACTTCGTCGAGGAACAGCGTGCCGCCCGCCGCCTGCTCGAAATAGCCTTTATGCGCAACAACCGCGCCCGTGAACGAGCCTTTCGCATGGCCGAAGAACAGCGATTCGAACAGCCCGTCCGGAATCGCGCCGCAGTTCACCGGTACGAATTCGCCGTGCCGGTAGCGCGAATGCTTTTCGTGCAGCAGTTGCGCGATGCGCTCCTTGCCGACGCCGGTTTCGCCGTGCAGCAACACGTTGGTGTCGCAGTCGGCGAACGTATCGACTTCGTGCAGCAGCGCCTGCATCGATTCCGAGTGTGCGACGAGCTCGGACGGCTGTAACGTTTCGGCCGCGTGCGCACGCAGTTGCGTGACGAGCTTGCCGATCATGCCGCGCAGTTCGGCACACGTGAAGTCGAGCGGCAGGATGTGCGAATACTCGGGCGGATACTGCGACGCGTCGTGGTCGCGCGCCGCGCCGACCCAGACGACCGGCATGCCGATATTGGCCTGCCAGTCGCGCAGGAACGCCGCGCCGGTTTCGATCATCGACACGCTGATGATCGCCAGCGACGGCCGCAACGCGGCGCGTTCGGGCGAAATCTCCGCGTTGTCGGCACGGATCACTTCGACGTCGAAGCTCGCCATGCACCGGGCGACGCGGTCGACGATGTCCGCTTTGCCTTCCCAGACGTAGAGGTCGAGTTCTGCGATTGCGGGGGCGTTTCTCATCTTCATCAGTAAACCGTTTGGGCGACCCCGCAACTAAGCGAGATCTGATGGACCGTCGCTGCGCCGACCTGAACGCCGAGCAGATTCAACAGTGGAACGAGGACAGCGTCCAGACTCGAAAGGAGCGGGCCGATCGGGTTTGTCAGAAATGTCAGCAACGTAGACAAGAACGTTGACGGAAGCGACAGAAGATTCACTCCACCCAAGCCGATGTTGGCGGTGATCTTCGCGACCGCGAGTTGACTCAGAGCGGAGCTGAGGGCCGAACCGAGCGCATTTGAGTTCACCGTCCAATAGTTTGCATCGGTTCCGGATACGCCATTGAACGTATGCGATCGAGACGCGCCTTGCACCGAGACCGATACGTTGGACATCGAAGCCGTCAACTGTGCAAGGCCGAGCACATTCGCGTTGATGATCTGCGCAGGCGACGAACAACTGTAGCTTGACGACAAGCTGATCTTGCCGGACGCATCGAGCGGCGGCTGGCCAATGCACAGATTGGCAACGCCCGGTTGCGCGGTAATGACGACAGCGCTCGTTGCCTGCGTGGATGCACATTGTGTCGAGTTCAGCCACGCGGTGCCGGTGCCGACTTGCAGGTAGATCGGAAGATTGACGTCGACGCCCACATTGATCGCTCCCAGCAACGCCCCGACGACGGGCAACTGCGTCGTGCCGAGATCGACGTTGAGATACACCCCCACAGCGGCGGTGGATGCCTTCGTCCGCAAAGTGCCGGTCGTGGGATCGATGCCGCCCTCCCCGATGCCGATAGACGGGGGACTAATGATCTGAACCTGCAGTTGCGTGCCCGTCAGTCCGCCGAGATTCAGCGACGGCACGTTGACTGTCACTGCCGGCTTGCCGGCCGCAGCGATCTCCGCACCGACGAGCAACAGATCGAGCAGATCCACCTGTGCGTCGAGTGCAGCCTGCGTATTCGCGAGCGCGACGTTGAGCAGGCCACCTGTCCCACCCAGGCTGATCGACGTGCCGGGAACCTTAGCGGCCAGGATCGCCTGCAATGCACCAAGGCTCGCCTGCAGGTTTGCGTTCGCGACGGTCGTCCGCGTCGCCGCGTCCGCCATCAACTGGAGCAACTGAGGCAACGTGAGCTTCAGTGCAAGTAGCTGATCGACCGTGCCGACACCCGCCGCGACGACAAGGTCGCCCACCTTCACGTTCGTGCATGCAAGTGCCTGATACGAGCCAATATTGAGGTTCAGGCTCGCGCCGAGCAGCGCCGCGATCAGCCCGTTTACGAGGCCTGGATTGCCGGACGTCGGTACCGAGCCGCCGGTGCAACCGACGCCACCGAGCGCCGCAATGGTTGCGCCGACCGAGAACGTATCGATGTTCGTCGAGCGCGCGGTCGATACTGCCGACACCGTTCGATCGGGTCCGACAAAGAAGAATGGCACCTGTCTTGTGATCGTCACCTTGACCGCATTCAATTGCGTCGTTCCGGCACCCGCGGACGCAAAATAGCTCGGCGCCGGGTTGACCGCCGCGTCCCAACGACCACAGACGATCGCAAGCGTGTCGCCTTTCGACGGGTTCAGCCCGTTCGACTGCGCATTGCTGTTCGCGGTCGTTCCCGGCTGCGAGCATGCATCGTCCATTCGCTGCACGGCCGCAAGCGCAGCCATGTCGGCGATCCGCTGCACGTCGCGACGCTGATAAAACAGGTTGCCAACACCGATGACACCGAGCGTCGTGACGGCGACGAGCAACCCGATGATCGCCATCACCGAGAATGCGCCGCGCTGTCCTGATGCGCGCCGACGCGCACGCCCACCGTACCGGGTATTCACTATCTCGCTCCGTCAGTGTGCGAGTTCGCCGCCGGCCGGACCGCCACTACCACTGCCGCCGCTCGTCGTCGACATCGTACCGAACCACGTCGGAATCGGCGTCTTGAACGTGTCGAGATAGCGCTGGTACGCATACGTTCCAGCAGCACCATCAATCGGCTGCGGTGCGGCGGCCACGCGATTCGAGCGCTGCAGCTCGAACCATGCATTCGTCGAATGGTCGATCTCGGACGCCGGTGCACTGCTTTGCGCATAAGCGCTACCCGCACAAAGCAAACTCGCGAGTGCTACGCACGCCGCACTCATGCGAATCGATGAAAGGTGAAACATGATGGCCTCCATGAATATCTTCGTTATCGCGCAAAACGCTGCAGCAGCGGCACGGAAAGATCCAATCCGTCGCCGCTTGCGACCGGCTGTGCTGACGTGCCGTGCGGCGCTCGCATGGCTGCAAGTTGCTTCGCGCGCGCCGCAGCGGCAATTTTCGCCGCATCGTCGCGAATCTCGTTGCGCACCGCGGGCGATAGTTTTTGCTGATCCATCAGCCGACGCGCGTCCTTCGCACGGCCGCTTGCAAGCAGGTACAGCGCCAGATTGCTGAGGATTTTGGGGCTCTTCTGATCGAGTTCGGCCGCCTTCAGCAGCGGCACGCGCCCGGCCTGCAGGTCACCGTCGCGCATCCGCGCATACGCGAGATCGGACAGCGTCGCCGCATCGGTCGGTGCAAGTGCGCATGCCTGATCAAGTTGCTGCGCGGCAAGCGCGAAGTCTCCTTGCACGCCTGCGATCAGGCCGAGCCCGCGATATCCGCGCGCGGCAAGCGGCGTCGTCAACAGTTTCGTGTATGCGGCTATTCCGGCGTCGTACTGACCAGTCGCTCGCAATGCATCCGCACGAAGCAGGATCGTGTCCGGCGAGATGCCATATTGCTTCTCGTACTGATCGATATGCGCAAGTGATGCGAAATAGAGCCCCTGACCTTGCATCCGCTCGATCAGCCCGAGATACATGCCCGGCGTATCCGGCGGGGCATTCTTGTCGGCGGCCGCCTGCATCAACGCGCCACGTTCGGCCTGCGCCCCGATTCCGTAACCAGATTCCTTGAACAGCGAACACCCGCTGGCAAGCAGCGCAAGCGCTGCCGCACCTGCGATCGTGCGGATCCTTCCAAATCGATTCATCTCGTGTTGCTCCTTCCCTTCACACCGCGTCAACGTTGGAACGCGGCAAGCGCGGACAGCACGGTCATGATCCCCGGCCCCGCGGTGACGATCAGCAACGCGGGCAACAATGTGACGATCATCACGCCAGTCATCTTTACCGTCAGGCGACCGATCCGCTCACGCAGCAATGCTCGCCGCCCTTCGCGTAGCCGGTCGCCGAACTGCTTCAGCGGCTCCTGTACCGCGCCACCGTGCTTGTCGACCTGAATCAGCAAGCGCACGACTGCGCGCAGATCCTCGTTGTCGAAACTGTTCGTGAGCCGTTGCAATGACTGTTCACGGGTACGCCCGGCCGCAAACTGCCGCTGTGCAACGCCAAGCTCCCACGACAGTACCGGCAGCATCGTCCGAAAATCGTGCGTGATGACCTGGATGCTCTGATCCAACGACAGGCCGACGCCCTGCAGCAATCTCAGCATGTCGACAAGGAGCGGCAATTCGGCCGAAACGCCTTGCCGGCGCTCAGCTGCCCGTCGGCGCACGTAGATCTTCGGCAACATAAATCCGATTACAAACGCGACGCAGGTCGACAGCAGCCAGCGTGATCCCGAGGCCCGACCAGCGAGAAGTCCCCCGACGAACACCGGCAGCCCGACCGCGAATGCGATTCGCGCACTGAGAAACAGGCCACGTGCCCGAGCTTCGACGAAGCCGCACTGCTCCAGCATTTGACGATCTTCGTCGGCAAACAGATAGCGGCCGACGCCAGTGTCGAGCCATCGCATCCCGGCGTCCTCGAGACACTCTCGCAACCTCGCAAAACGCGTACGCGTCGCAGGCGGCACGGCGACCTCACGCCTGGGCTCGGCCGAACCCGCGCGCGCCGCGGCCGCTTCAACCGCAGCCGTGCGGCGATCGAGCGCCTTCAGCAGCGTGCGCTCGGCACGCTGCTGCAGCGTCACGCGAACGATCGCAAGCGCCGCGAGCAGCAGCATGCCGATCGCTCCAAGCACGAGCGCAAGCGCGCCCAAACGATTTGCCTCCATCTCGTCACCTCAACCGCGCAAGCCGGTACAGCCAGAAGCCACCAGCCCCCTGCAGTAGGAATGCAAGGTAGATCAGTCGACGCCCTGCGTCGTCGCTCCACATCGCGGTAAAGTACCGCGGGCTCGTTGCGACGACGAAGCTGCCGATAGCGATCGGCAGCAGCGCGAGTATCCACGCGGATAACCGTGTTTCCGCCGACATTGCTGACAGTTCGCGCTCCGCCTGCTCGAGATCGCGCATGAAGGTCGACATCCGGTCGAGCATCACGTCCGCGCGCCCGCCGTATCGGACCGACAGACGCAGCACCGCGCCGACCAGTTCAAATTCGCGGATACGATATATGCGTGCGATGTGCAGCATCGCGCGATCGATCTCGGCGCCCGTACGCAACATCCGCGACACATCGTCAAGACAGCGACGAAGCGGCATCTCGGTCGTCAACAGCGCAGCCTGGAACGCGGCCGGCACGCTGTTGCCGAGCGTAACAAGACGCACGATCCCGTCGAGAAACGACGGCAATTGCCGGACGATCTTCAGGCGACGTCGACCAATGCGGGACGCGAGCCACAGTGCGACGAGCGCCGCGCCCGCGACGAGTGCGGCCACTGCCGCGATCAGACTGCCAACCACCCATGCCCACAGCGCAAGCAACGCGATGATCGCGAGTACGAGTACCAGGCCGACGCGCACCTCGTCGAGACCCGCCCGGTCGGACAGCGCCCCCCATGCGTCGAGCATTGGCGCTCGCCAGCGAGCGAACCCGCTTTCGGGTTCCTGTGCGCTCGTTGCGGCGACCGCCGCGCCCCGCCCGCGACGCGCATCGTCGGCCGGCTGCGCGGCGCGCCCTCCCGGCCCGATCCGGCTGTCGAAGAATCGCTGTGTATGCACACGCCCTTCCCGCACATGGCTTCCGCGCCAAAGCAGCAGCCCCGCCGCCGCGCAAATCAGCGCGAACATCAGCGCGAGCAATGCCGCGCTAGACATTGAAGCCCCCGTTACGCCCGAAGCCGCCGCTCGACACGAGTGCGCTGCGGAAACGCGCGAGTTTCGGCGAATGCGGATGAATGCCGAGCGATTCCCAATGATCGATCTCGTCGCCCTCCGGGGTGACACGCGCCTCGTAGCGATACAGTTCCTGCGTCGATACGATATTGTCGGACATCCCGGTGACCTCGGTGATCGAGAGGATACGTCGGCGACCGTTCGACAACCGGCCGATCTGCACGATGAAGTCGATCGCGTTTGCGATCTGCCTGCGCAGACTTGCCTCGGTACCCTGAAAACCCGCAAAACCGGCAAGCATCTCGAGCCGGTACAGGCATTCACGCGGTGAACTCGCGTGCACGGTACCCATCGACCCGTCGTGACCCGTGTTCATCGCCTGCAGCATTTCGAGTACTTCACCACCACGCACTTCGCCGACGATGATCCGATCCGGACGCATCCGGAGCGTGTTGCGCAACAGGTCGCGAATCGTCACGATGCCGCTGCCGTCGAAGCCGCCTGGACGACTTTCGAGACGCACGACGTGCGGATGATTCAGCGACAATTCCGCCGTGTCTTCGATCGTCACGACCCGCTCCGCTTCGGGAATATGAAAGGCCAGTGCGTTCAGCAGCGACGTCTTGCCCGAACTGGTACCGCCCGACACGAGAACGTTGCAGCGCGCCTCGACTGCTGCCTCGAGCAGTCGCCCGATTTCTTCGTTGTACGTCCCGTTACCGAGCAGATCGGCCGGCCGCAGCGGATCCTTGCGGAACTTGCGGATCGACACGATCGGGCCGTCGATCGACAGCGGTTCGATGACGACGTTGACGCGCCCGCCGTCCGGCAGCCGTGCATCGACCATCGGATTTGATTCGTCTAGCCGCCGGCCGATCGGGGCGAGAATCCGCCTCACGATCCGCAGCAGGTGGGCATTGTCGGTAAAGCGGATCGGCAGCTTCGCCAGGATTCCGTGCCGCGACACGTAGATGTCTTTATAACCGTTGATCAGGATGTCTTCGACATACGGATCCGCAAGCAGGTCCTCGATCGGCCCGAAGCCGGCGAGTTCCTTTGTCAGCGCCTCGGCAACCGCACGTACCTCGCTCTCGTTCAGCGGAATGCGTCGCAGCCGCACGAAACTGTCGATCTCGAGATCGACGAACTGATTGATCGCCTGTCGCGACCACCGGCCGAATTCGGCGCCCAGTTCCTCGATCCGCGTAAGCAGATGCTCGTGCGCGGCATTCTTGATATCGTGGAACTGCTGTGTTTGCGAGAACGGCGCCGCGCCGTCGGCAAATTGAATGTCGTGTGCCATCGCTTACGACCGCTTCGTAGAGGATTGAATGATTCGTTTCAGTGCTGCGAGGCCGCTCGCCGCACGCGGCGCCCCGCCCGGTGCCACTTCTCCAGCCAGGCGATCGACAAGGGGACCGAGCGCGCGTACGTACGGATCGCGTTCCGCGATTTCTGCTATCAGCTTGCCCTGATTCGCCGCATGACCGATCGGCACGCGTCGTGACGGCAGTGTCGCGATGAGCGGCAAACTCAGTCGCTCGGCGATCTGCGCGGGCAGCATCCCGAGATCCGCGTCGAACTGGTTGACGACGAGCCGGATCCGGTCGGTCACTGCACCCGCATCACGCAGCCCGTCCAGCAGTTCGACTGCAGACACGACCGATGCGACGCCCTGGTCGCAGACGAGCCACGCTTCATCCGCGAGATTCACCACCTGCCCGACGAAATCGCGATTCGAGAAACCACCGAGATCGACAATCTGATTATCGAAAAACGCACGCAGCCGATTCAGCAGCCCTGAGCACGACGCAGTCGCCACGTCGCGCAAATCGGCAAGATTCTGCGGCAGTGTCGTCAGCGCCACTCCGCTCGGGTGACGCGCAAGCGCTGTCGTCACGAATGTGCGATCGATACGGCGCAGGTTGCGTACCGCCTCGACGAAATGAAATTCGCAGCGCGTATTCAGGAACAGCGCGCCATCGCCTGCCGGCAACCCCAGGTCAAGGAATGCCGTTGCACGTGCTGGTTCCGCGGGCCGTCGCTGCGTCAGCACCGAAAGATTCGCGGCGAGCGTGCTCACCCCCATCCCGGCACGTGCGCCGAGCAACGCCGTCACCTTGCCGTGACGACTCGCCGGCTCGCCGACATTGTCGAGCAACACGCGGGTAATTCGCAGGGCCTCGTCCGCCGGTGCAGAAAAATCGACGAAATCACGCACGCCGGCACGCAATGCGGCAAGCGCGCTTTCCGGCTGCGAGACCGAACCGAGCGCAACGACGGGTACGTCGGGATGCGCCGCGCGCACTGCTGCAACGGCCGTGCTCGCCGCCGCACAATCGCCGGAGAAATCGATGAATACCAGCGCGGGATTCAATACGCCGATACGCTGCGACAGCGATGCGCCATCGAGCGGTGACGCCTCGACCGCACCAGTCGAGATCAATGACTGGGCAAGCCATTGCACATGCTCGACGCGCGCGGAGGCACACACGAAGTGGTCCGTCACATCAGGCTCAGCCAACGGAAAGGCTCTCGCGTTCATGTTGAACACTCCCTATGAGGCGAGGTATGGCGCTGCGCATGATCGCCTGCGCTGCCTCGAAGTTCGGCGCACTCATTTCGAGAACCCCGGGCCGGCATCCGGTGATGCAAAACCGCCGAGATAGGAGCGCCACACGGGACCGTCACGTTGCTCGGACAGTTCACCCGGCGTCGCGGGCAGTTGCGCGCCCTGCGCAATCGGGGCGACGAGATGCGGCGTAACGATGATCACGAGCTCCTTATCGTTCTGCTGATAACTCAGGTTCTTGAAGAACGCACCGATGATCGGCAAATCGCCAAGGAATGGCACCTTGTTCACATTGGAGGTTGTCTCGCGATCGATCAATCCGCCGATCACGAAGCTCTCGCCATCGCCAAGCTCGACCGTCGTGTCCGCACGGCGAGTCGTCAATGCTGGCACCTGGATTCCGTTGATCGTGATCGAATGCACGAAATCGAGCTGGCTCGATTCGGGTGCGACCTTGAGGGCGATCCGGCGCGGACTCAGCACGGTCGGCGCGACAGTCAGTCCCACACCGTACGGCTTCCATTCGATCGAGATCGTACCGAGCGACTGCGGGACGGGTACTGGGATCTCGCCGCCCGCAAGAAAGTTCGCACTCTGGCCGGACAGTGCGACAAGGGTTGGTTGCGCGAGTACGCGCGCGAGATTGTTCGCTTCGAGAATCGACAGGTCGGCGAACAGCCCGTGCGAGACCGAATTCACCACGAGGTTGAATGCCGAGGAGATCGGTACATTTGTGTTGTACGTGAGCGAACTGCCCGGCGAACCGGTAATCGACGTCAGTCCGCTCGGCGCAAATGCTCCGAACGAAAAACCGTTGCTTTGCTTGAAGAAATTGAGGCCCGCCTGCTTCAGCACCGAGCGGCTGAATTCGACGACACGCACATCGACCTGGACGACGTTCTTGCCAGCGATTGTCGACGCGTCGAGCGTCGTCCCATCCTTGCCACCGAGACTCTTCGCCGCGTGGACAGCCCGCTGATGTCCGTCGAGCGTCGCCGACGAGCCGCCGATTACAGTTGTGCCTCCATACGTATTTACGTTCGGCGACGCACCATCGAGCAATGCGCGCGCCGCGCCGCTCGTCACGTTCACGTTGTAGATTGTCGGCTCGTCACGACCTCGCTCCCATATCATCACGTTCGTCGACCCGGCACTCTTTGCAACGAGCAGCACGCCGCCGCGACCGCCCTTCACGACCAGCACGTCCGCGACCGACGGATCACCGACAGCAACCCGCTGCAGCGTGCGCCCGGTCGCGAGTTGCCGTTGCGCACCGATCGCCAGACTGATCGTCCCGCTTGTTTCAGCCGCGTACGACTGCGGCTGAGTAGTCAGCGCGCCCAGTGCAATAACCAATGCAATCAGTTTCTTTTTCATTGTGTTGGAGGCATCGAACCGCCCCTTCTCCATCTTGGTCCGGCTCAATAGGCGACCGTTTCGGTCCGCCCCCCCCGAATCACTTCGATACTGCCGCCGCTCGCGGACCGCGTTGCGACGCGCGCAACAGCACGCGGCGCAGGCGCCGTCGTGCTCTTCGACAATTCTCCGAGCATCACGCCCGCCGCCGCGAGCGTCGACGGGCTCCTGCCGTCGCTCCCGCGAACCGCCACAGTCTGCGTCGCAACGTCGTCATCACGCGGATTCCGGAGAGCGAGCACGAGCCGGCCGCTTTGCTCGGCCAGCGTCAACGCATCAACCTGCGCCGTCGGCACCGCGAGCACGGCCGTCCGCATGCCAACGACGGAACCGTTCGAGCTGTCCCGTTCCGTCGTCGCGTCGCCGAATGACAGCACACGAATCTTCGACATCAATAGCCGCGCCTGCGTATTTGCAATCTCCGCCGCCGACATGCCGCCCATGGCGGCGCCTACCCCGTCGCGCTTCAGGTTAACGAACACGTCGACGTAGTTGCCAGGTCGCACGCGATTGCCGACGGCATTGGTCTCATCGACCTTGATCGCGACCGCTCGTTCGCCGGGCTCGATCTGCTCCGCGAGACCGGCAGACAGCGCACTCGCCACAACGGGAGCCTGTGCGGGAATATCGGCGGCCGGCACACGACCGACGAGCGGCAGCGGATCGGCGAACGCGCCCTGTGGCGCTGCGGTCGACTGCTGGACCTTCAGCGCATCAGCCGGAATCGGCTGGCCGGCAGGCAAAGGCCGCGTCGCCACGACAACGGGCACGCTTTGCATTGCAACCGTCGATGTAACGGGTGTAATGGCAGCAGGCTTGCGTCCGAGCATCCAGGCATAGATACCTAACAGGACCGCTATCGCGATCAGCAAGCCCGCAATGATCTTCGTCAGATTGTTGGCCATGATGTTGTTATATGTTTCCGCTACTCACGATTGGAATCTCCGCGTTGCGCTGGCGACCGGATACCCTGAAACCTGGCGAGTCGCCATCGCCGTTTCTAAATAATGTTGACTGGGCTGATTTGCACCATCGCCGTTCCTGTAAGCGTAGACGGCACTGGCAGCAGCGAGCCGAGCAACGGAAACGACGGAATCAGCGGACGCGTAGCATACGGATAGGTCAATGTGATCTGCACGCAGTACATTGACGCGTCGTACGTACAATTGCCTTGCTGCGTCGGCGTGCATGTTGCACCCTGCAGCCAAGTGGTCAAATTCGTCGCGGCCGTACAGGCTGCGGTCGCCCGCGCCGCGAGCGCAGCTTGTTGGGTCGCCTGCTGCGTCGCGGCCGCCCCCACCTGCCGATAGTTCAGCGCGGCTCGTGCACCTTCCGTGGCCGCAAGCGTGAGGTTCTGCTGTGCGGCAAAGATCATTCCATACGTGATGATCGCGTACAGAATCAGGAAGAACATCGGCAACATCAGTGCGAACTCGACAGCCGTCGCACCACGTTCGCAAGACCGCACCCCGTAAGCAGAACGAAGCGCCATTATTGAATCCCCCCGGTCGCGATCCGGTACAAGAGCCACAGCGCGGCTGGAATGACGAGAAACGCGGCATACGGAGACGACCGAAAACCGGCGATTGTCATCGTCGGCGAACGAGGCTGCCAAAGCGCGGACACCGGCGTCCGCGTCGCGACAATCAGCGCACAAACGTGCGCAAATGCAAGCAGACTCGCAACGATCCAGAGCCACAACAGCCCATGCGCGCCGCACCATGCGCCAAGCGTCGCGAAGACCTTGACGTCCGCAGCTCCCATCACACGCAACACGAAAAATGGAAACAGGCAAACGCATCCGATCAGCGCGCCAATGAACGCCTGACTCACGCCAATGCCGAATGGATTATGTCCGGAGAACAAAAATGCAGATGCGAATCCACCGATCACCAACGAATTGGGGATGCGTCTGTGGCGAATATCCTCGAGCGCGACAAGCACCGCCCACGCGAGGAAAACCCCGACGCCGGAAAGCAGGATCATTGACGCCCGAGCGGCAAAAAATTACGTACGCGGATTGCCGCAGCAATCCGCGCCCTCAACAAACGCAGGGAGACGGGCTAATGCCCGCTTCGTTAACTCGCCTTCGGCAGCTTGCCCGCAATGTAGTCGAATGCCCCCGAGATACCACCGGTCAATGTGCCCAGAGCGGTAACAAGAGCGACTGCGATAAGTCCGGCGATGAGGCCGTACTCGACTGCGGTAACCCCGTCTTCTTCCCGAAGGAAGCGAATCATCATTGCTTTCATTTTATTCCTCGTGCCTGTATTTACGTTCTTTGGCCTTTTATACGCATACACCCCGCATATCTGGCCGTTGCCCCGCGCTGTTCGCCACATCTGCTGCAACGACAACTGGGTGCGCTTTCTTTATATATCGCCCCAAAGGGCATGTCTCACGATTTGATGCAAGTTAACATTCGCGATAGCAACCCTCCTCGAACGTTGTGTACCGAACCGTACATTTGCTTACATCTGCTCCGGATTCTATATCCGATCCCATTTAACTTCCAACCTCTTTTAGCGGCTTGGATCGAAAAAAATGACCGTGGGCACGACGTATTTGTACGGTGTTTCGGTAGGTCTTACACATAGGATTTACGATAGGTTAGATGTACACACCTAATCCACCAGTAAAACAATTGCCTCGTCCACCAAGCCTGCCTGGGCCCCACGTTACGGCGCGCGCGTAACGCCAATGTTGTGACGTTACGTTACGAAACGTCCGAAACCGTTCTCGTTCATCTGCACTTAAACAGATTCAACAATCTTTCAATTTCCAGAACTTCCTTTTCCGACAAGGAATTGCCTCGTTTAAAACCTGTTGCCGAACCGTCGGGCATCGAAATGGCACGACAGTTGCAGAGTAGTCCTCGCATCACTCAACACAACGGCAGTTCACAACACATTTTTAATGCGAGGACAACATGGACATTAAGGTTATCCCTCATGGCGTGTTCCGGACGACTCTGATCGCGGCCACCGTTGCAGCCATGCTTTCCCTCTCCGCGTGCGGCGGCTCCGGCTCCATCAGTCAGGGCCTTGGCGGTGGCGGCTCGAGTTCGGGCGGTGGCGATTCGATCTCAACGTCGGGTGGCGGCACCTCCGGCGGCACGTCGGGTTCAACGAGCGGCAGCACGTCGGGCAGCACCAGCGGATCGACCAGCGGCAGCACGAGCGGTACGACGAGCGGCAGCACCAGCGGCTCGACGAGCGGAACGACCAGCGGCACGAGCGGCACCTCGGGTGTGTCGTCGAACGCGGTGGGAACTGTCCTCGCAAGCAGCAGCAATCTCGTCACGGGTGTCGGCGGAACCGTCTCGGGTCTCGGCTCCGTCATCGCCAACCAGTCGCTGCCAGGCGTCAACCCGGCCACCACACAAGCCGCGGGCGGCATCGTGCAGAGCGTCGGCGGCGCAGTCACCGCGCTCGGCAACGGCCTCGGCAGTGGTCTCGGCCAGCTCGGCGCGACGAAGGATCCGATCGGCACCACGGTCGCCAGCACGGGCGGCGTGGTCAACCAGCTCGGCGGCGCAGTCACGCAGACCGGCAACCTGGTCACGAGTCTCGGCAGCGGCCCGCTGTCGCCGCTCGCACCGGTCACGGGTGCCGTCGGCGGCCTCGTGTCGACACTCGGCGGCGCCGTGTCGAACGGCGGCACCACTCTCACCAACGCGCTGTCGACCGGCCCGATCCAGCAGGTCACGCAGACGGTCAGCTCGGCCATCACGCCGATCACGACGATGGTCGGCCAGACGACCCAGACGATCGGCACGGCAACCGGCCTCGGCGCACCCGTCAACACGCTGCTCGGCACGGTCGGCAACGGCCTGAACCAGGCCGGTGCGCTGCTCGCGTCGGCAGGCGGCAACCCTGTCACGACGGGCCTTGGCAACACCGTCTCGGCGACGGGCAATACCGTGAAAGCCGTCGGAGGCCTGCTCACGGGCGGCACCGGCGGCGTGACCAACCCGCTCGCACCGCTCACTGGCCTCGTCTCCACGGTTACCGGCACACTCGGTGGCGCAACGGCTGGCGGCAGCGGCCCGCTCGCACCGGTCACCGGCCTCGTCTCCACGGTCACCGGCACACTCGGTGGCGCAACGGCTGGCGGCAGCGGCCCGCTCGCACCGGTCACCGGCCTCGTCTCCACGGTCACCGGCGCACTCGGTGGCGCAACGGGTGGCGGCAGCGGGCCGCTCGCACCGGTCACCGGCCTCGTCTCCACGGTCACCGGCGCACTCGGCGGCGCAACGGGCGGCAGCGGCGGCCCGCTCGCACCGGTCACCGGCCTCGTCTCCGCGGTCACGGGCGCACTCGGCGGCGCAACGGGCGGCAGCGGCGGCCCGCTCGCGCCGGTCACGGGCCTCGTTTCGACGGTCACGGGCGCGCTCGGCGGTGCAACGGGCGGTACGGGCGGAAGCCCGCTCGCGCCGGTCACGGGTCTCCTCGGCGCAGTCACGGGCGCACTCGGCAGCGCGACGGGCGGCGCAGGCGGCAGCAGCCCGCTCGCACCTGTGACGAATGCGGTGTCCACGGTCACCAGCACGGTCGGTGCACCGGCATTGACCGGCGGCACGGGCGCCGTCACGAGCTCGGGCTCGTCGTCGAATCCGCTTGCGCCCGTCACGTCGCTGATCGGCGGCCTGCTCGGCGGCACGCACGGCAAATAAACCGATATCCATTCATCGACAAGACAGCGAGGAGTTCATCATGTCCCTGCAACGTTCTCTCACGACGGCCGCCCTGCGCCAGTGGCGCATGCCCCTCACCGCTTTCGCCGCAGCCTGCCTGCTGGCCGCCTGCGGCGGCGGCGGCGTCAGCTCGCCGCCGACCAGCAACAATGGCGGCTCGTCCAGCGGCACGAGCGGTACGTCCGGCACGAGCGGTACCAGCGGCACGACCACCGGCACCAAAGGTGTCGTCAGCACGGTCGGCCAGACGGCCAGCGACCTCGGCAGCACGGTCGGCAACATCAGCCTGCCGGGCCTCGGCGACGGCGTAACGAAGGGTGTCGGCAGCACGGTCGCCAGCACCGGCACGATCGTCGGCGCAGCCGCCGATGCGGTGAGCAACGGGCTGGGACAGATCGGCTCGACGAAGGATCCGGTCGGCACGACGGTTGCCGGTCTCGGCAATGTCGTCGGCGCGACGAGCAACACGGTGTCCGGGCTGAGTTCGACGGTCAAGGCGCTCGGTACGGGCCCGCTTGCGCCGCTCGCTCCCGTCACGACCCCGGTCGGCACCGTGCTCGACACGGTCGCCAACGGCCTGACGGCTGCCGGCACGACGATCGGTTCGACGCTGTCGTCGGGTGCCGTGCAGCAGGTCACGCAGCCGCTCAGCTCGGCGATCACGCCGCTCGTGATCACCGCCGGTCAGGTCACGCAACAGGTCGGCACGACGACCGGCCTCGGCCAACCCGTCTCGGGCCTGCTCGGCCAGATCGGCGGCGCGATCAGCTCGGCCGGCAAGCAGGTCGGTAGCACATCGAACCAACCGCTCGTCGGCGATGTCGGTCAACTCGTGACCGCGGTCGGCAACACCGTGACCAACGCGGGTGGTCTCGTCAACCCGAACGGCCCGAACGGTGCAGCACCGATTCCCGGCCTGATCACGAGCCTCGTCGGCGGTTCGACAGCTGGCGTCCAGAACGGCACGTCGTCAGGCTCCGGTTCGACGAACCCGCTCGGCGGCCTGCTGTCGGGTCTCGGCTCGACGCCGCTCGGCTCGCTCACGGGCGCACTCGGCGGCGCAACGGGCGGCACGAGCAGCGGCCCGCTCGCTCCGGTCACGAATCTCGTATCGACGGTCACGGGCACGCTCGGCGGCGCAACGGGCAGCGCAGGCAGTGCAAACCCTCTCGCGCCTGTCACCGGTTTACTGAATACTGTCACCGGAGCAGTCGGCGGTGCAGCCGGGTCCGGGGGCTCGAGCCCGCTTGCACCGGTCACGTCGCTGATCGGCGGCGTGTCGGGTACGGCATCGTCGGGTAGCGGTTCGACGGGGCTGCTCGCACCGGTAACGGGGTTGCTGGGCACGCTGGGTAGCGTTGGCAAGTAAGGACGACGGTCGCAGCGTCGCAGCCGGAGCGAACGGCGCGGCCGTACAAATACACCCGGCATAGCGGCACGCGTCGCGCGACACCCAGGTGTCGCGCGACAGCATTAGCAAGAAGATGAAAAGCAAGGCCTACGAGGAAGAACAATGAAATCCAGACTCGACAGATGGATGATGCTGCTCGCCTTCGCGGCAGCAGGCACGGCACACGCACAAACGCGCGTCGCGGGTAACCCGCTCGACTCCCTTCCCCAGATCAACGCACCGAAGACCGGCCCGAACGTCACCGTGCAGGTCGCACCCCAGGCGCCGCAACTGCAGGAGCTGCTGTCGCGACACCTGACGCCGGCGACGTTCCAGGTCGAAGGCGTGAAGTCGGTGCCGTTCGAGGAAATCTCGCGCCGCTTCACCCCCCTCGTCGGCAAGGACATCACGATCGGCGAGTTGATCGAAACCGCCAACGGCGTGACGAAGCTGTATCAGGATCGCGGCTACGCGCTGTCGTTCGCGTTCGTTCCCGCGCAGACGTTCGAGAACGGCGTCGTGCGAATCACCGTCGTCGAAGGCTATGTGTCGGACGTCAAGGTCACCGGCAAGCCCGGCGCAATGGAACCGAAGATTCGCGCGATCGCCGCGCATATCACTGCAGATCGCCCGCTGCGCCGCGCGACGTTCGAGCGCTACGTGAACACGTTCGGCCTGCTGCCCGGCCTCACGGTGAAGGCGAACGTGCCGCCGCCGCAAACCACCGAAGGAGCCACGACACTCGAACTCGCGGTCGATCGCAAGCCGTTCAACGTCAGCACCGGTATCGACTTCAATCACCCGGGCGTCCAGGGTCTCATCACCGCCACAGAAAACGGCCTGACGTCGTTCGGCGAGCAACTGAGCATCTCCGCGCTGGCGCCGCCGGGGCGTGACAAGCAGACCTACTTCGCGTTCAGCGGCGCGGTACCCGTCGGCAGCAGCGGCCTGATCACGCGCCTCGACGCAAGCACCTATCGCGGCAAGCCGACCGACAACCCGGGGCTGCCGTCATATGTCGAACGCACCGTCAAAAACGAGAAGCTCGGTCTTTCGGCATCCTATCCGTTGCTGCTGAACAACCAGCGCAGCCTGCTCGGCACGGTTTCAGGCTACGCATCACATAACGAAGACCGTTATCAGAACCAGATCAACGGCGCGACGCTCGACACGCGCTCGCAGGTCCGCGTGCTGCAGATGCAGCTCGACTACACAAGCGTTTCGCCGAAACAGGTACAGAAGCTGAGTGTCAACGTCGCGAAGGGGTTCAACATCCTCGGCGCGTCGAAAGCGCAGGACGTGACCGTCGGCACGACGACGACCTCGGCGGACAGCCCGATTTCGCTGACCTTCGTCCGCACCGGCGCGACCTTCACGCAAACGAACGAATGGCCGTTCCGGATCGGCACGTCGGTTTCGCTGACCGGGCAATACAGCCCCGACTCGCTGCCTACGTCCGAACAGATCTCGTTCGGCTCGACCCGCTACGCGCTCGGCTACCAGCCAGGCGAAACGTCGGGCGACTCGGGCTGGGGGATGTCGCTGGAGGTCAACCGCGGCTTCTCGCCAGGCTGGACATACCTGAAATCCGTCACGCCGTACATCGCGTACGACATGGCGCGCGTGTACCTGCACGCGGGCACGCCGTCGCCGAACCGCATGTCGTCGGTCGGCATCGGCGTGCGGTTCACGGACAGCCGTTATTACAGTCTCGACCTGAACGTCGCAAAACCGGTTGGCGACGCGCCGGTCGAAAGCGCGTCGCGCAGCCCGCGCATCAACGCCGCATTCTCGTATCAGCTCAACTGATCGGTCGCGAACAGCTCGCATCACGCGGGCTGTTTCGAATAGAGTCCCCTCTATCAAACGTGGCGCGCGGTTTCACGTATTCTGGCGAAGCTCGCAACATGCCCGCCCCATGCAGGCGGTCGTGCGGGCGAATCGCACACGACATGCAAAACAAGGAGGATGACAATGATTCAACTGACCCGTCCGTTGCGTGCAATCGCCGTCGCCGGCGTACTGCTCGCCTGCGCAGCACCCACGTTCGCTCAGGCCGACAACCCCGTCGGCATGTGGCAGACGATCGACGACAACACGCATCAGCCAAAGGCACTCGTGCAGATCGCCGAGGACGGCGACGGTTCGCTGGCGGGCAAGGTCGTCAAGGGCCTCGGCGCGAACGATACGCCTGATCGCCGCTGCACCGCCTGCACGGACGAGCGCAAGGATCAGCTCATCAAGGGCATGACGATCATCAAGGCGATGAAGAAGGACGGCGACCACTGGGACGGCGGCAACATTCTCGACCCGGAAAACGGCAAGGTCTACAAGTGCAAGATGACGCTTGAAGATGGCGGCCAGAAGCTCGTCGTGCGCGGTTATATCGGCGTGTCGCTGCTCGGCCGTTCGCAGACCTGGGTACGCCAGCAATAACGCAGCACGCGCTGAAATGCGCGGCTCGATAAAAAATCGGCCTGCGACAAAGTCGTCAGGCCGATTTTCTTTTGGTACGGGCGCAGAAGCAAACGACGGACATCACGCCGCGTGCTTCAACGTGTCCGAAACATAGCCGCCCGGCGCACGACACGCGGGCGCGATGCTGCTACGCGCCTCCGCTGCCTTCGATTGCGTATGCTTGCGCATCCGTGTGGACAGTTCGTTGCACAGACTCATGCCCGAATCGCCATAGAGCTCACGCATCACGCTCAACAACGTGCCCGTCTCGTGCCATACCTTGAAGCGGCGATGGCATGTCTGATACGAAGGGTAACGGCGCGGCATGGCGGACCATGTTGCGCCGCTGTAGATCACCCAGAGCACGCCGTTCAGCACGGCACGCGTATTGGCTAACGGTCGGCCGCGCAACTCGGTGCGCGGCTGCATTTCGGGCAGAAGCGGTGCGACGCAGCGCCACTCATGGTCGGTCAGATCGCGATACGGTGTCATGGACATCTCCAGCCTTGGTAACCATGACACAACGATATCGGCTCACCTCAACAATGAATATAAGACAAATCCGAAAATACCCCGAGATTTCATCGATTTGACCGGAATTGACGTTTGAATCGCGCCAATTACCGAGAATCGCAATCAGGTCAGCGAAGTATCGACGATACGGCGCGGCGTTTCAAGATACTCCTTCGACTGCATCTCGACGATACGCGAAACCGTGCGCGCGAATTCGTTCGCCATCGGGCCTTCGACGTACAACTGCTCCGCCGGCACCGCCGCGGACATCAGCAGCTTGACCTTATGGTCGTACAGCACGTCGATCAGCCAGGTAAAGCGGCGCGCCTCGGACGCCATCCGCGGCGACATCTGCGGCACCTCGGACAGCACGATCGCATGGAAGCGGCTCGCGAGTTCGAGATAGTCGTTCTGCGATCGCGGGCCGCCGCACAGCGTCGCGAAGTCGAACCATACGACGCCGTCCGCCTTGCGCAGCGCCTTCAGCTCGCGCTTCTCGATATGCAGGATCGGGCTTTCGTCGGGTACCGCGGCGAGCTTCGCGAACGCATGGCGCAGTTCGCGATCGGCGTCGGCGCCAAGCGGCGTGTGATACATCTGCACCTGCGCGAGCGTGCGCTGGCGATAGTCGACACCCGCGTCGACGTTGAGCACGTCGAGCTTTTCCTTGATCAGCGCGATCGCCGGCAGCATGCGGTCGCGATGCAGCCCGTCCGGATACAGGTCGTCGGGATCGTAGTTGGACGTCATCACGAACTGCACACCGTTGTTGAACAGGCGATCGAGCAGACGGTACAGGATCATCGCGTCGGCAATGTCCGACACGTGGAACTCGTCGAAGCAGATCAGCCGGTAACGCTTCGCAATGCGCCGCGCGAGTTCGTCGAGCGGATCGGCCTGCCCTTTCAGCTCCTCGAGCTCGCGGTGCACTTCGCGCATGAATTCGTGGAAGTGCAGGCGCGTCTTGCGCTGCACGGGTACGACCGCGTAGAAGCTGTCCATCAGGAAGCTCTTGCCGCGACCGACACCGCCCCACATGTAGACGCCGCGCGGCAGGTCCGGATGAATGATGAGCTTCTTGAACGCGTTCGAGCGGCGCGCCTTGTATTCGACCCACTCGTCGAAACAGCGCTGCAGGCGATCGACCGCGGCGCGCTGCGCGGGGTCGGACTGATAGCCGCGCGTGGTCAGTTCGCGCGTGTAGTATTCGGTGACGTTCATCGGGCAAACCGGAAAGAACGAAGGCGAGCGGGAAACCCCGCCCGCCTTCGTCATGAGACGGCTGCGCCGGCCGAGGGCCGGCTGGCGCTTACCGCGCTCAGCTGTTCAGCGAGCGCTTGTCGACGGCGAGCGCCGCTTCGCGCATCACTTCCGACATCGACGGGTGCGGATGGCAGATGCGGGCGATGTCTTCCGACGCCGCCTTGAATTCCATCGCCACCACGGCTTCCGCGATCAGGTCCGACGCGTTCGCGCCGATCACGTGCACGCCGAGCAGTTCGTCGGTCTTCGCGTCCGCGATCATCTTCACGAAACCGTCCGGTGCGTTCATGCCGAGCGCGCGGCCGTTGATCGAGAACGGGAACTTGCCCGACTTGATCTCGCGGCCTTCCGCCTTCAGTTGCTGCTCCGTCTTGCCGACCCACGCGATTTCCGGGTAGGTGTAGATCACCCACGGAATGCAGTTGTAGTCGATGTGCGGCTTCTGGCCGTCGATCACTTCCGCGACCAGCACGCCTTCATCTTCCGCCTTGTGCGCAAGCATCGGGCCGCGCACCACGTCGCCGATCGCGTACACGTTCGGCACCGCCGTGCGGCAGTGGTCGTCGACGTCGATGAAGCCGCGCTCGTTCGCCTTCAGGCCGATTGCCTCGAGGCCGAGGTTGTCGGTGTTCGGCACGCGGCCGACCGACACGATCAGGCGGTCGGCGTCGAGCGTCTGCGCGTTGCCGTCCTTGTCCGTGTAGGCGATCGACACGCCGTTCGCGGTCGTCTTCACTTCGCCGATCTTCACGCCGAGATGGATGTCGAGGCCCTGCTTCTTGAACAGCTTGGCCGCTTCCTTCGCGAGCGCTTCGTCGGCTGCGCCGAGGAATGCCGGCAGCGCTTCGAGTACCGTCACTTCGGCACCCAGGCGACGCCACACCGAGCCGAGTTCGAGGCCGATCACGCCTGCGCCGATCACGGCGAGCTTCTTCGGCACCGAGTCGAACGTCAGCGCACCTTCGTTGTCCGACACGATCTTGTTGTCGACCGGGATGCCCGGCAGGTGACGCGCCTTCGAGCCCGTCGCGATGATCACGTTCTTCGCGGTGACGACTTCGGCTTCACCCTCGCCGCTCACTTCGATCTGCACGCCGGCGTCGGTCTTGCCGGCGAACTTGCCATGGCCCTTCAGCCAGGTGATCTTGTTCTTCTTGAACAGGAACTCGATCCCGCTCGTCATCTTCTCGACGATCGCGTCCTTGCGGCCGATCATCTTCGCGATGTCGATCTTCACGCCGTCGACCGTGATGCCGTGGTCGGCCAGGTGATGCGACGTGTTCTCGAACTCTTCCGACGACGCGAGCAGCGCCTTCGACGGGATGCAGCCCACGTTCAGGCAGGTGCCGCCGAGCTTCAGCGCGCCGGCCGGGTTCTTCCACTTTTCGATACAGGCAACGGTCTTGCCCAGCTGCGCGGCGCGGATCGCGGCGATGTAGCCGCCGGGGCCGGCGCCGATCACGACGACGTCAAATTCCTTGGACATGGAAATCCTTTCTACTTGTACGTCCGCACGGTCGCGCGTCTGCGCGCCCGTGCGGAGCGGGTCAATGCGGTGAAACTCGGCTTACAGGTCGAGCAGCAGGCGTGCCGGATCCTCGAGCGCATCCTTCATCGCGACGAGCGACAGCACGGCTTCGCGGCCGTCGATGATCCGGTGGTCGTACGACAGCGCCAGATAGTTGATCGGACGGATCACGATCTGGCCGTTTTCGACAACCGGACGCTCCTTCGTCGCGTGCACGCCGAGGATCGCCGACTGCGGCGGGTTGATGATCGGGGTCGACAGCATCGAGCCGAACACGCCGCCGTTCGAGATCGAGAACGTACCGCCCGTCATTTCCTCGATCGACAGCTTGCCGTCCTTCGCCTTCTGGCCGAATTCGGCGATCTTCTTCTCGATGTCGGCGAGGCTCAGTTGATCCGCGTTGCGCAGGATCGGCACGACGAGGCCGCGCGGCGAGCCGACGGCGATACCGATGTCGAAGTAGCCGTGGTAGACGATGTCGTTACCGTCGATCGACGCGTTCACGAGCGGGAACTTCTTCAGCGCATGCACGGCCGCCTTCACGAAGAACGACATGAAGCCGAGCTTCACGCCATGTTCCTTCTCGAACTTGTCCTTGTACTTGTTGCGCAGTTCCATGACCGGAGCCATGTTGACTTCGTTGAACGTCGTCAGGATCGCGTTGGTCTGCTGCGATTCGAGCAGACGCTCGGCGATACGCGCACGCAGGCGCGACATCGGCACGCGCTGTTCCGGACGGTCGTTCAGCCAGGTCGTCGCCGACGCCGGTACCTTCACTTCCGGCAGCGACGGCTTCGCAGCGGCCTTGGCCGGTGCGGCGGCCGGAGCGGCCTTCGGTGCGCTGCCTGCTGCCAGCGCGTCGCCCTTCGTGACGCGGCCGTCGCGGCCCGAACCTGCGATGTCGCCTGCCGACAGGCCCTTCTCGGCCAGCAGCTTCGATGCGGCCGGCGATGCGGTGGCCGACGATGCCGCTGCGGCAACCGGCTGTGCTGCCGGTGCGGCTGCAGCAGGCGCTGCTGCCGGCTTGACTTCGGAGGCGCCCGCCGCTGCTTCTGCCGCACCTGCCTTCGCTTCGGTGTCGATCGTCGCGATCAGCTGATCGGCAACCACCGTGTCACCGTCGTTCTGCAGCACTTGCGCGAGCACGCCCGCGGCCGGTGCCGGCACTTCGAGCACGACCTTGTCGGTCTCGAGTTCGATCAGGATTTCGTCTTGCGCGACTGCTTCGCCCGGCTTCTTCTTCCACTGCAGCATGGTGGCTTCCGAAACCGACTCCGAAAGCTGGGGGACTTTGACTTCTACGATAGCCATGTGATTTTCCTGGATGCTTAATCTGGGTAATGACGAGGTTCGTGCGACTCCTTCGGCCGGTGCGGCGCGCGACGCGCCCGGCAGGCCAAAAGAGACGGGAAAGCGCCGCGCGCCTTCCCGTTTCGCTTCCGCCGGTTATTTCGCGATCGATGCGCTCTTCAGGCGGCCGAAAGCACCTTCGATCAGGGCCTTCTGCTGCTCGTAGTGCTTCGCGTAGTAGCCAACCGCCGGCGAGGCCGAAGCCGGACGGCCGCTGTATGCCAGCTTCTGCCCTTCCTTCATGCCTTCCTTCAGATGGTGCTCGACGTAGAACCAGGGGCCCTGGTTCTGCGGCTCGTCCTGCACCCAGACCACTTCAGTCGCGTTCTCGTACTTCTTCATTTCGGCTTCGAACTGCTTGTGCGCGAACGGATACAGCTGCTCGATACGGATGATCGCGACGTCGTTCGCCTTCGCTTCGCGGCGATGTGCGACGAGGTCGTAATACACGCGGCCCGAGCATGCGAGCACGCGCTTGACCTTCTTCGCGTCGATGCCGCCGTCGGTTTCGCCCAGCACCGGCTGGAACGAACCCTTCGCGAGTTCCGACAGGTCCGACACCGCTTCCTTGTGACGCAGCAGCGACTTCGGCGTTGCGACGATCAGCGGCTTGCGGAACAGACGGATCATCTGGCGACGCAGCAGGTGGAAGATCTGAGCCGGCGTCGTCGGCTGGACGACCTGCATGTTGTGATCCGCGCACAGTTGCAGGAAACGCTCGATTCGGGTCGACGAGTGTTCCGGACCCTGGCCTTCATAGCCGTGCGGCAGCAGCATCGTCAGACCCGACACGCGGCCCCACTTCACTTCGCCCGACGAGATGAACTGGTCGATCACGACCTGCGCGCCGTTGACGAAGTCGCCGAACTGCGCTTCCCACAGCACGAGCGTGTTCGGCTCGGCGGTCGAGTAACCGTATTCGAAGCCCAGCACCGCTTCTTCCGACAGCACCGAGTCGATCACCGTGAACTTCGCCTGGCCTTCGGCGATGTTCTGCAGCGGCACGTACGTGCCGTCGTTCCAGCGCTCGCGGTTCTGGTCGTGCAGCACCGCGTGACGGTGCGTGAACGTGCCGCGGCCCGAGTCCTGGCCCGTCAGGCGCACCGAGTAGCCCGATGCGACGAGCGACGCGAACGCGAGGTGCTCGCCCATGCCCCAGTCGAGCGGCTGGTCGCCGCGCGCCATGTTGCGGCGGTCGTTGATCACGCGCTCGACGAGCGGGTGGACCTTGAAGTTTTCCGGGACCGTCGTGATGCGTTCGCCGAGGCGCTTCAGTTCGGCGAGCGGCACGGCCGTGTCGGCCGCATCCGTCCACTTGCGGTTCAGGAACGGAACCCAGTCGACCGCGTACTTGCTCTTGTAGTTCGACAGGACCGGGTCGACCGTGTGGTGACCGTCGTCCATCGCCTTGCGGTACGCCTTCACGTAGTTGTCGGCGTCTTCCGCGGTGATCACGCCCTGCTGCACGAGCTTCTCGGCGTACAGCGCACGGGTGCCCGGGTGCTGCGCGATCTTCTTGTACATCAGCGGCTGCGTGACGGCCGGCGTGTCCTGCTCGTTGTGGCCCAGCTTGCGGAAGCAGACGATGTCGATCACGACATCCTTGTGGAACTGCATCCGGTAGTCGATCGCGATCTGCGTCGCGAGGATCACCGCTTCCGGATCGTCGCCGTTCACGTGCAGCACCGGCGCCTCGATCATCTTGACGACGTCGGTACAGTACAGCGTCGAGCGCGCGTCGCGCGGGTCGGACGTCGTGAAGCCGATCTGGTTGTTGATGACGATGTGCAGCGTGCCGTGCGTGCCGTAACCGCGCGTCTGCGCGAGGTTCAGCGTTTCCATCACGACGCCCTGGCCCGCGAAGGCCGCGTCGCCGTGGATCTGCACCGGCAGCACCTGCAGGCCGTCTTCGTCGCCGCGGCGGTCCATCCGCGCCTTCGCGGAACCTTCGACCACCGGGTTCACGATTTCGAGGTGCGACGGGTTGAATGCAAGCGACAGGTGGACCGGGCCGCCTTCCGTCGACACGTCCGACGAGAAGCCCTTGTGGTACTTCACGTCGCCGGCCGGCAGGTCGTCGACGTGCTTGCCTTCGAATTCGGCGAACAGATCAGCCGGCATCTTGCCGAGCGTGTTGACGAGCACGTTCAGGCGGCCACGGTGGGCCATGCCGATGATGATTTCCTGCACGCCGCGCTTGCCCGCATGCTGGACGACTTCGTCCATCGCCGCGATGAAGCTTTCGCCGCCTTCGAGCGAGAAGCGCTTCTGGCCGACGTACTTCGTGTGCAGGTAACGCTCGAGGCCTTCAGCGGCCGTCAGGCGATTCAGGATGTGCTTCTTCTCGTCTGCCGAGAAGTTCGGCGTCGCGCGGGTCGACTCCAGGCGCTCCTGCCACCAGCGCTTCTGTTCCGGGTCGCTGATGTACATGTACTCGGCGCCGATCGTGCCGCAGTACGTGTCGCGCAGGCCCTTGACGATATCGCGCAGCGAAGCCTGGTCGAAACCGAAATACAGGTTGCTCGCGCTGTACGTCTGGTCGAGGTCGCCTTCGGAGAAGTCGTAGAACGCGGGTTCGAGTTCGGGAATGGCGGGACGTTCGCGACGCTTCAGGGGATCCAGATTGGCCCATTGCGAGCCAAGGAAGCGATAGGCGCTGATGAGGGACTGGACGTGAACCTGCTTGCGTGCCGCAGCCAGATTGGTGCCGCTTTCGCGCGGGATGAAGGCATTGGCCTTCGCACGCTCGGCAAACGATTCGACGATCGGGAAATGCGCGACGTCATTGGCATTCGAACCGTCCGTTGCAGGCACATTCTGCAGCGCGTCAAAATACTCTCGCCAATTCTCCGGCACCGACGCCGGATTGTTGAGGTATGCATCGTACAGTTCTTCAACGTACGAAGCATTGCCGCCGAACAGATAAGAGTTCAGCTGAAACTGCTTCATTACATCTGACATTTTACGCTCACCTTTCTTCGAGCTTCTCGAGAAATAGCGGGTTACTCAACCTTCCGCGACACGGCCTGACCGTTTAGCGGATTGCGAATCAAGTCTTGCTTGGAAGGACCTAAAACTTGCGTGCGCGCAGCATATCACAGAACCGATACCGTAGTTCACGGCGAAATGTGCCCGAAAGCACCGCGCGACGGGGTTTTGCCGGATTGCCACGGCCCGCGGGAACAGTGTTTTGCAGACAATCCGGTTGCGCGTCGCGCAGACGCAAAAAAAGGCCGCCCGGAGGCAGCCTTTTTTGTCATGCACGGGAACGGTCGAAACGCTCAGTCGACCGCGCCTTCGCGGCTCGCGCGGCGACGCTCGTGCTCCTTCAGGAAGCGCTTGCGCAGGCGGATCGACTGCGGCGTCACCTCGACGAGCTCGTCGTCGTCGATGAACTCGACCGCGTATTCCAGCGACATCTGGACCGGCGGAACGAGACGGACGGCTTCGTCGGTGCCCGACGCGCGCACGTTGGTCAGCTGCTTGCCCTTGATCGGGTTCACGACGAGGTCGTTGTCGCGGCTGTGGATGCCGATGATCATGCCCTCATACAGCGCGTCGCCCGGCTTCACGAACATGCGGCCGCGATCCTGCAGCTTCCACAGTGCGTACGCCACGGCCGCGCCGTCGTCCTGCGAGATCAGCACGCCGTTGCGGCGCTCGCCGACCGAGCCGTCCTTGACCGGAGCGTACGAGTCGAAGATGTGGCTCATCAGGCCCGTGCCGCGCGTGAGCGTCAGGAATTCGCTCTGGAAGCCGATCAGGCCGCGCGCCGAGATCTTGTATTCCAGACGCGTGCGGCCACGGCCGTCCGACGCCATGTCGAGCATCTCGCCCTTGCGGCGACCGAGCTCTTCCATCACGCCGCCCTGGTGTTCGTCCTCGACGTCGACCGTCAGCAGTTCGTACGGCTCGTGCTTCGCGCCGTCGATTTCCTGCATCACGACGCGCGGACGCGACACGGCCAGCTCGTAGCCTTCGCGACGCATGTTCTCGACGAGAATCGTCAGGTGCAGTTCGCCGCGGCCCGACACTTCGAATACCGTTTCGTCGCCGGTATCCTTCACGCGCAGCGCGACGTTGTGGTTCAGCTCCTTCATCAGGCGGTCGCGGATCTGGCGGCTCGTCACGAACTTGCCTTCGCGGCCTGCGAGCGGCGACGAGTTGACGAGGAAGTTCATCGTCAGCGTCGGCTCGTCGACGGTGATCATCGGGAGCGCCTCCGGCGTATCCACCGCGCAGATCGTCGCGCCGATACCGACATCTTCAATACCGTTGATCAGCACGATATCGCCCGCTTCGGCCGAGTCGACCTGCACGCGCTCGAGACCCTTGAACGACAGCACCTGGTTGATCTTGCGGCTCAGCACGTCGCCTTCCGGGCCGAAGCGCATCACGACCGGCTGGCCCGGCTTGATGCGGCCGCGCGTGATGCGGCCGACGCCGATCCGGCCGACGTACGTCGAATAGTCGAGCGACGTGATCTGGAGCTGCAGCGGCGCTTCCGGGTCGGCCGGGCGGACCGGCACGTGCGCGAGGATCGCCTCGAACAACGGGCGCATGTCGCCTTCGCGCGTGGCCGGGTCGAGCGACGCATAGCCGTTCAGGCCCGATGCGTAGACGATCGGGAAGTCAAGCTGCTCTTCCGTCGCGCCGAGCTTGTCGAACAGGTCGAACGTCTGGTTGATGACCCAGTCGATCCGCGCGCCCGGGCGGTCGATCTTGTTGACGACGACGATCGGCTTCAGGCCGAGCGCGAGCGCCTTCTTCGTGACGAAGCGCGTCTGCGGCATCGGGCCCTCGACCGCGTCGACGAGCAGCAGCACCGAGTCGACCATCGACAGCACGCGCTCCACCTCGCCACCGAAGTCCGCGTGCCCCGGCGTGTCGACGATGTTGATGTGCGTGCCTTCGTATTCGACCGCGCAGTTCTTCGCGAGAATCGTGATCCCGCGCTCCTTTTCGATGTCGTTCGAGTCCATCACCCGCTCCGCAATCTGCTGGTTCTCGCGGAAGGTGCCGGACTGGCGGAGCAGTTGGTCGACGAGCGTAGTCTTGCCGTGGTCGACGTGGGCGATGATGGCGATGTTGCGAAGGGCGCGGGTCATAGAAACCTGGAAATCGTTTGAACGCGCAAGCGCGCCCGCTCGTTTTTTCACGGGCGCGCGCGTTGCAGCTGGGAAAGCCTCAAATTATAGCACGTGCGAGTGTCTAAAGCTGGCTGGCACGTTGCAACGCAGCACGCCGGCCGGCCCGGCCCCTCCTCGAACGCGCAGATCTGCCGAAGGCGTCACCTCCGGCAGTCCGAAAACCCTTATCACGGTAAGGGATTCTTCCCACGCGAAGCACGCCCCTTGCCGTTCGATTAACATTTGCCGCGGCAAGCAATTGTACCTATACTACTGCCTAGTCAACTATTGCAGCTTCAGGGTTTTATGTCGGATTCTCCTACCCAACCGCCCGCTTCGCCGCTGTCTTCGTATCAGATGAACGACAGCGTCGGTTATCTGATGTCGCGCGTGAAGTCCGTGATGACCAACCTCGTCACGCAACGCACGCAGGAAGAGCTCGGTATCACGGGCACGCAGGCGAGCATGCTGTTCATGATCGCGGTCGGCAAGTGCTCGACGGCCGCCGAGCTCGCACGCGAATACGGGATCGACGCGAGCGCGGTCACGCGCCTGCTCGACCGGGTCGAGAAGCGCGGCCTGCTGTCCCGCGTGCGCAGCATCGAGGATCGGCGCGTCGTGCGCCTCGAACTGACCGACGAAGGCCGCGCGCTTGCCGAACGGCTGCCGCCCATTTTCCGCAGCGTGCTCGACCAGTTGCTGGACGGATTTACGCCGGAGGAAGTCGGGTTCCTGAAGAGCATGCTGCGCCGCATTCTCAGCAACTATTGCGAGACGGCCGGCGGCAGCATCACGTAATAGTTGCCATAACAATTACTTTTGACAGATTAATGTAAGGAAATCCTTGCAGTGTCCATCATTCATTCCGAGTCAGGGGTCAGCGCGATGAAACCCTCCCCGTTGTCCGTGCGCGCCGGGTCGTGCCGCGCCGCCGTCGCTGCCGCGGTCGCCGCACTGGCGCTGGCGGGCTGCGCGAATTACATCGGCATCAAGAGCGACAAGCAGATCGCCCCCGCGTCGCAATTCGAATCCGCACAAAGCCTGCCGGCCCAGGGCGGCCAGTGGCCGGCGCTCGACTGGGCCAACCAGTTCGGCGATCCGCAGTTGCCGAAGCTGATCGACGAGGCCCTTCAGGGCAATCCGTCGATCGCGCAGGCGCAGGCGCGCATCGCGAAGGCATCGTCGTACATCGAATCGTCGCGCTCGAACCTGCTGCCGAAAGCCGAAGCCAGCTACTCGTGGACGCGCGAGCTGTATTCGTCGAACGCACTGTTCCCGCCCCCGTACGGCGGCCAGTGGTACAGCGAGAACAACGCGCTCGCGAGCGCATCGTGGGAACTCGACCTGTGGGGCAAGAACCGCGAACGCCTGCACACCGCCGTGTCGCAGGAAAAAGCGGCCGAAGCCGACATGCAGCAGGCGCGCATCACGCTCGCGTCATCGGTCGCGCGCACCTATAACTCGCTCGCGCAGCTCTACGCGCTGCGCGATATCGCGCAACGCGAGATCGCCAACCGCGAGACGGTCGGCAAGATCACCGACGGCCGCGTGTCGGCCGGCCTCGATACCAACGTCGAACGCCAGACGGCCCGCGGCAATATCGCGACGACCCAGGCTTCGCTGTCGGATCTCGACGGCCAGATCACGACGGTGCGCTACCAGCTCGCCGCGCTGCTCGGCAAGGGGCCTGATCGCGGGCTGCAGATCGCGGCGCCCGTGATGAATCCGAGCGGCGAAGTCGCACTGCCCGGCAACCTGCCGGCCGATCTCGTCTCGCGCCGCCCCGACATCGTTGCCGCACGGTGGCAGGTCGAGGCCGCGATGCACGACGTCAAGGAAGCGAAGGCCGAGTTCTACCCCGACGTGAACCTCGCGGCCGGCTTCGGCTTCGATGCGTTCGGCTGGGGCAAATTCCTGAACTTCGCGAGCCGTCAGGCGCAGTTCGGCCCGGCGATCCATCTGCCGATCTTCGACGCCGGCGCGCTGCGCGCGCAGCTCAAGGGCCGCTACGCGGACTTCGACCTGTCGGTGGCGAACTACAACCAGACGCTGATCGGCGCACTGAACGACGTCGCGACGCAGGTCGCGTCGATCCGGGCGGTCGATCGCCAGATGGGCGACGCGCAACGTGCGCTCGACGCGTCGACGCGCGCCTACGATCTCGCCGTGATCCGCTACAAGGCCGGCCTGTCGCCGCAACTGCAGGTGCTGACCGCGGACAGCAACCGCCTCGCGTCGGAGCAGACGGTGACCAACCTGAAGATGCGCCGGCGCGACATGCAGCTCGCGCTGATCAAGGCGCTGGGCGGCGGGTTCGATGCGACCGGCACGCCGCTCGCCGCGCCCGACGCCGACAAGCCGACCAAACAGGCCGCCAACTGATCCGGCGCCACCACTACGCAGACACTCGAAATAACGGACGGAGAAAATCGCCATGAGCGACCCTCAACAAAACGCCGCCAGCGCACAGCCGCAAAACAACGGGAAGCGCAAGCGGATGATGACGCTGCTCGTCGCGGTCATCGTGATCGCGGCCATCGCGTACGGCCTGTACTACTTCCTCGTCGCCCGCTTCCATGAAGGAACCGACGATGCGTACGTGAACGGCAACGTCGTGCAGATCACGCCGCAGGTCACCGGCACCGTGATCGCCGTGAAGGCCGACGATACGCAAACGGTCAAGGCCGGGGACCCGCTGGTCGTGCTCGACCCGGCCGATTCGCAGGTCGCGCTGCAACAGGCGGAAGCCAACCTCGCGCAGACGGTGCGCCAGGTGCGCGGCCTGTTCGTCAACGACGACCAGTACCGCGCGCAGGTCGCGCTGCGCCAGTCCGACCTGTCGAAGGCCCAGGACGATCTGCGCCGCCGCGTGGCCGTCGCGCAGACGGGCGCCGTGTCGCAGGAAGAGATCTCGCACGCACGCGACGCCGTGAAAGCCGCGCAAGCATCGCTCGATGGCGCGCAGCAGCAGCTCGCTTCGAACCGCGCGCTGACCGCGAACACGACGATCGCGTCGCACCCGAACGTGATGGCCGCCGCAGCGAAGGTTCGCGACGCGTACCTCGCGAACGCGCGCAACGTGCTGCCGGCGCCTGTCACGGGCTACGTCGCGAAGCGCTCGGTGCAGGTCGGCCAGCGCGTGTCGCCGGGCACGCCGCTGATGTCGGTGGTGCCGCTGAATGCCGTGTGGGTCGACGCGAACTTCAAGGAGGTCCAGCTCAAGCACATGCGCATCGGCCAGCCGGTCGAGCTGACGGCCGACATCTACGGCTCGTCGGCCGTCTACCACGGCAAGGTCGTCGGCTTCTCGGCCGGCACGGGCTCGGCGTTCTCGCTGTTGCCGGCGCAGAACGCGACCGGCAACTGGATCAAGGTCGTGCAGCGCCTGCCGGTGCGTATCGAGCTCGATCCGAAGGATCTCGACAAGCATCCGCTGCGCATCGGCCTGTCGATGCAGGTCGACGTGGACATCAAGGACGAACGCGGCGACCAGCTCGTCAACGCGCCGAACACCGTCTACGAGACCAGCGTGTTCGCGAAGTACGGCGACGAAGCCGACGCCGAAATCGCGCGCATCATCGCCGAAAACGCGGGCGGCAACGCGTCGGCGCCGGCCGCGGCGAAGCAAGGCAGCGCCGCGAAGATGATGTAACCGCTCCGACTCCGGAAAAAACAACCGAAATGGCACAGGCTCCTGTCTCCTACCCGCCCTTGCAGGGCGGGCAACTCGTGCTCGGGACGATCGCGGTGTCGCTCGCGGTGTTCATGAACGTGCTCGACACGTCCATCGCGAACGTCGCGATCCCGACCATCTCCGGCGACCTCGGCGTGTCGTCCGACCAAGGCACGTGGGTCATCACGTCGTTCGCGGTCGCGAACGCGATCTCGGTGCCGCTGACGGGCTGGCTGACCGACCGTTTCGGGCAGGTCCGCCTGTTCCTCGCGTCGATCATCCTGTTCGTCATCTCGTCGTGGATGTGCGGCCTCGCGCCGACGCTGCCGTTCCTGCTCGCGTCGCGCGTGCTGCAGGGTGCGGTCGCCGGCCCGATGATTCCGCTGTCGCAATCGCTGCTGCTGTCAAGCTATCCGCGCGCGAAGGCGCCGATGGCGCTCGCGTTGTGGTCGATGACGACGCTGATTGCACCGGTCGCGGGCCCGATCCTCGGCGGCTGGATCTCTGACAACTACTCGTGGCCGTGGATCTTCTACGTGAACATCCCGGTCGGCATCGCCGCGGCGCTCGCCACGTGGTCGATCTACCGCTCGCGCGAATCGACGGTGCGCCGCGCCCCGATCGACGGCGTCGGTCTCGCACTGCTGGTGCTGTGGGTCGGCTCGCTGCAGATCATGCTCGACAAGGGCAAGGATCTCGACTGGTTCGCATCGACGACGATCGTCGCGCTCGCGCTGATCGCGATCATCTCGTTCGCGTTCTTCGTCATCTGGGAACTGACCGCCGAGCACCCCGTCGTCGATCTTTCGCTGTTCCGGATTCGCAACTTCACGGGCGGCACGGTCGCGCTTGCGGTCGGTTACGGGCTCTACTTCGGCAACCTCGTGCTGCTGCCGCTGTGGCTGCAGACCCAGATCGGCTACACGGCGACCGACGCCGGCCTCGTGATGGCGCCGGTCGGGCTGTTCGCGATCCTGCTGTCGCCGCTGACCGGCAAGTTCCTGCCGCGCACCGATCCGCGCTACATCGCGACTGCCGCGTTCCTCACGTTCGCACTGTGCTTCTGGATGCGCTCGCGCTATACGACGGGCGTCGACGAATGGTCGCTGACGCTGCCGACGCTCGTGCAGGGCATCGCGATGGCCGGCTTCTTCATCCCGCTCGTGTCGATCACGTTGTCCGGCCTGCCCGGCCACCGCATTCCCGCGGCATCCGGCCTGTCGAACTTCGTGCGGATCATGTGCGGCGGCATCGGCACGTCGATCTTCCAGACCGCATGGGATCATCGCAACAACTTCCATCACGCGCAGCTGGTCGAGCAGGCGAACGTGTACAACCCGACGTTCAACCAGGCCGTCACGCAGATGGGCAATCTCGGGCTGACGCAGGACCAGGCGCATGGCCTCATCAACAACCAGGCTACGCAGCAGGCCGCGCAGCTCGGCGTGAACGACCTGTTCTACATCTCGGCCGTGATCTTCGTGCTGCTGATTGCGCTGATCTGGATCACGAAGCCCGAACGCGCAGGCGGCGGCGATGCCGGTGCGGCAGCGTCGGCGGCACATTGAGCGCCGCCCGACACCGCGCCACCGCACGCACGCCAAACAAAAAGCCCGGTCGAAATCGACCGGGCTTTTTGTTGCGCCGACGGCGCGCTCGCGCCGCTGCGTCAGGCTGCCGTCACGACGAGCCGTTCCGGTGCGAGCACACCGTTCGCCTTGCGCGCCACGCCGAGCAGCCGCGTTGCATCGTAGACGCGCACGCGCTCGCCGTCAGCCGCATCGATCGGCCCGAGCTCCGACAGCGGCAGGCGTTGACCATGCAGGAACCGCTTCGCGCACGCGTCGTCGAGACGAACGGACGGAAACGTCGACAACAATGCATCGACCGGCTGGAGCCACGCATCGCGCGCCGATTCATCGGCGTCCGACAGCGCATCGAGCGTCACCGCATGCTCGAGAGTCAGCGCACCGACGCCCGTGCGACGAAGCATCGTCAGATGCGCACCGCAACCGAGCGCCTCGCCGATATCCTCCGCCAGCGTGCGCACATAAGTGCCCTTGCTGCAGGTCACGCGAAACGTCACGTCGGGCATCTCGCAGGCAAGCAGGTCGAGCGCATGGATCGTCACATTGCGGCCTTCGCGTTCGACGGTCTGGCCCGCGCGTGCATATTCGTACAGCGGCTTGCCATCGCGCTTGAGTGCCGAATACATCGGCGGCACCTGCACGATCTCGCCGGTGAAGCGCGCGAGCGCGGCCTCCACCGCTGCTCGGTCGCATTCGACCGGCCGCGTGTCGATCACTTCGCCCTCCGCGTCGCCGGTGGTCGTGCGCAGGCCGAGGCGCATCGTCGCTTCGTAGGTCTTGTCGGCCTCGAGCAGATCCTGCGAGAACTTCGTCGCCTCGCCGAAACACAGCGGCAGCAGGCCCGAAGCCAGCGGATCGAGCGTGCCGGTGTGGCCGGCTTTCTTCGCGAGAAGCAGCCGCTTCGCGCGAATCAGCGCATCGTTGCTCGACAGGCCGACCGGCTTGTCGAGCAGGAGGACACCGTCCAGCGCGCGCCGGGGCACGCGCGGGCGTTGGGATGCTGCATTCGTCATAGGCCGGTCGAGTTCAGTCGTCCTTGGTCGGCGCGTCGGCTTCGTCGTCGTCCTTCGCACGCGTCGAATTCGCTTCCTTGATCAGGCGCGACATTTCCACGGCCTTCTCGATCGTCTGGTCGTAATGGAAGTGCAGCGTCGGCACCGTATGGATGTGCAGACGCTTGAACAGCAGGTTGTGCAGGTGCCCCGACGCGTGGTTCAGCGCCTCCTGCGTCTTTTCCGGATCGCCGGTGAGCGCCGTGAAGTAGACCTTCGCGTGCGCGTAGTCCGGCGTGAGCTCCACGCTCTGGATGGTCACGATGCCGATGCGCGGGTCTTTGACCTCGCGCATGATGAGTTCGGACAGATCGCGCTGAATCTGGTCGGCGATCTGAACGTTGCGATTGGGAGAAGTCCGTTTCCTGGACATGATCGATCCGTGATCCGATTATCAGGATGAAGCGGCAGGCCATTATTGGCGCGCCACTATGAAAATGGGCGGGACAGGCCCAAGCCTGCCCCGCCCATGAGCCGATGCGCGACGGTTACAGCGTACGCGCGACTTCGGTCACTTCGAAGACTTCGAACTGGTCGCCTTCGATGACGTCGTTGAAGTTCTTCACCGACATACCGCACTCGAAGCCTTGCTTCACTTCCTTCACGTCGTCCTTGAAGCGCTTCAGCGATTCGAGTTCGCCCGTGAAGATCACGACGTTGTTGCGCAGCACGCGAACCGACGACGAGCGCTTGACGATACCGTCCGTCACCATACAGCCGGCGACCGTACCGACCTTCGGTACCTTGAAGACCTGGCGCACCTCGACCATGCCGGTGATGACTTCGCGCTTCTCCGGCGCCAGCATGCCCGACATTGCCGCCTTCACCTCATCCACTGCGTCGTAGATGATGTTGTAGTAGCGGATGTCGATGCCGTTCGACTCGGCCAGCTTGCGCGCCTGTGCATCTGCACGCGTGTTGAAGCCGATGATGACCGCCTTCGATGCCGTCGCGAGGTTGACGTCGTTTTCGCTGATGCCGCCCACTGCGCTGTGCACGATCTGCACGCGCACTTCGTCGGTCGACAGCTTGAGCAGCGACTGCACGAGCGCTTCCTGCGAACCCTGCACGTCTGCCTTGATAATGAGCGGCAGGTTCTGTACTTCGCCTTCGCCCATCTGCTCGAGCATGCTTTCCAGCTTCGCGGCCTGCTGCTTCGCGAGCTTCACGTCACGGAACTTGCCCTGACGGAACAGCGCGATTTCACGTGCCTTGCGCTCGTCCGGCAGCACGATCACTTCCTCGCCCGCACCCGGCACTTCCGACAGACCCTGGATTTCGACCGGGATCGACGGGCCGGCTTCCTTCGTCGGCTTGCCGTTCTCGTCGAGCATCGCGCGCACGCGGCCGTAGGCCGTACCCGCCAGCACGATGTCGCCGCGGTTCAGCGTACCGGACTGCACGAGGATCGTCGCGACCGGGCCCTTGCCCTTGTCGAGCTTCGCTTCGATCACGATGCCCTTGGCCGGCGCTTCGACCGGTGCCTTCAGTTCCAGCACTTCGGCCTGCAGCAGCACGTTCTCAAGCAGATCGTCGATGCCGGCACCCGTCTTCGCCGACACCGGCACGAACGGCGAATCGCCACCGTACTCTTCCGGCACAACACCTTCCGCGACCAACTCCTGCTTGACGCGCTCGGGGTTCGCATCCGGCTTGTCGATCTTGTTGATCGCGACGACGATCGGCACGCCACCCGCCTTCGCGTGGGCGATTGCTTCCTTCGTCTGCGGCATCACGCCGTCGTCGGCCGCCACCACCAGCACCACGATGTCGGTCGCCTTCGCGCCGCGTGCACGCATTGCCGTGAACGCCTCGTGACCCGGCGTATCGAGGAACGTGATGACACCGCGCGGCGTATCGACGTGATATGCGCCGATATGCTGCGTAATACCGCCTGCTTCGCCCGCGGCAACCTTCGCGCGGCGGATGTGGTCGAGCAGCGAGGTCTTGCCGTGGTCGACGTGACCCATCACCGTGACGACCGGCGGACGCGGCAGCTGCTCCGCATCGGTGGTCGTTTCGCCTTCGACGAGCAGCGCTTCCGGATCGTCCAGCTTCGCGGCAACCGCGCGGTGGCCCAGTTCCTCGACGACGATCATCGCCGTTTCCTGGTCCAGCACCTGGTTGATCGTGACCATCTGGCCCATCTTCATCATCACCTTGATGACTTCCGAGGCCTTGATCGACATCTTGTGCGCGAGATCGGCAACCGACACGGTTTCCGGCACGTGCACTTCACGCACGATCGGCTCGGTCGGTGCCTGGAACGACGATGCGCTGTCCTGGTGACGGCCGCGGCCCTTAGGGCCACCGCGCCAGCCGCGGTCGACGCCGCCGCTCGAATCGCCGCGCGTCTTGATGCCGCGGCGCTTCGCCGCGTCATCCTGCCAGCCGCCCTTGCCTGCGCCCGGCTTCTTGTTGCGGTCGCCCGCGCCTGCCGGTGCCTGCGTCGCGGCCGGTGCTGCGCCGGCCGGCTTCTTCACCGCCGGACGCGCCTGCGCACCTTCGGGCTTCGCCGGCTTGTGCAGCGTGCCCTTCGCTTCGGCCGGCTTCGGCGGCTCGACCGGCTTCGGCGGCTCGACTGCCTTGACCACGGCCTTGCGCGGCGTGTTCATCATTTCGCGGATCGCGCGCGCTTCGGCCTCGGCGGCCGCACGGCGCTTGCTGATCTCTTCCTGCTCGGCGCGCGCCTTGTCCGCCGCCTCGCGGGCAGCATCCTCGGCCTTCTTCGCCGCTTCGCGCTGCGCCGCACGTTCGGCAGCCGCGCGGGCTTCGGCGGCCGCGCGCGCTTCGTCCTGCGCGGACTGCCCACTCGGTGCTTCCGGCTCGGCCGCGGCGGCCTGCTGCGCTGCCGCCTGCTGCTGTGCCGCAGCGGCTTCGGCCGCGGCACGCTTCGCCGCAGCTTCTTCCTCGGCGCGACGGCGCTCGGCTTCAGCCGCTTCCTCGCGGGCACGGCGCTCGGCCTCCTCGCGCTCGAGGCGCTCCTGGCGCTCGCGCAGTTCCTGAGCCTGCTTCTCGAGCAGCTCGGCCTCGCGGCGCGCTTCTTCCTCGCGACGCTTCAGTTCTGCATCGTCGTCCGCTTCGGCGACCTGCGCCTGACCCTGTTCCGCGCCATCGCTCACGTCGTCGCGCTTGACGAACGTGCGCTTCTTGCGGACCTCGACCTGAATGGTGCGAGCCTTGCCCGTCGCGTCAGATTGCTTGATCTCCGACGTATGCTTGCGGGTCAGCGTGATCTTGCGCTTGTCGCCGTCGGTTGCGCCGTGCGACTTGCGCAAATGATCGAGCAGACGCGCCTTGTCCGCTTCGGACAGCGCATCGTCTTCACTCGCTTTCTGGACGCCCGCTGCCTGCAGCTGTTCGAGCAGCACACCAGCAGGCATTTTCAGTTCCGCGGCAAATTGGGCTACGTTGTTACTCGCCATTCATTCCTCTTAGTGCAAGGACCGATTCCTTGCTGTTAGCATCGGGTCAGGCCATACGGCCGCCATCAAATCAGTGCGCCATGGTCATTTCTCACTGGAACCAGTGTTCACGTGCTTTCATGATCAACGCCTTAGCGGCATCCTCTTCCATCCCGGTCAGGTCGACCAGTTCATCCACTGCAAGCTCGGCGAGATCGTCTCGCGTCTGCACACCATGTTCGGCCAGCTTCGCGAGCAGCTCCGGCGTGACGCCGTCGAGGCTCTTCAGATCCAGCGCTGCGTTCTCGACCTTTTCTTCGTTCGCGATGGCCATCGTCAACAGCGCGTCGCGTGCGCGGTTGCGCAGTTCGTGCACGGTGTCCTCGTCGAACGCCTCGATTTCGAGCATTTCGTTGAGCGGCACGTAAGCGATCTCTTCGAGGCTCGTGAATCCTTCGTCGATCAGGATGTCGGCAACTTCTTCGTCGACGTCGAGACGCGCCATGAACAGCGCACGCAGCCGGTCGCGCTCTTCACCCTGCTTCAGGGCGGATTCGTCCGGCGTCATGATGTTGATCTGCCAGCCGGTCAACTCGCCGGCAAGGCGAACGTTCTGACCGCTGCGGCCGATCGCGACAGCCAGCTCGTTCTCGTCGACGACGACGTCCATCGAGTGCTTTTCTTCATCGACGACGATCGACTGGACAGCTGCCGGCGCGAGCGCGCCGATCACGAACTGGGCGGGATCCTCCGACCATAGCACGATGTCGATGTTTTCGCCACCGAGCTCGTTGCGCACGGCCTGCACGCGCGAGCCGCGAATGCCGACGCAGGTGCCGATCGGATCGATCCGCTTGTCGTATGCGATGACGCCGATCTTCGCGCGCACGCCCGGGTCGCGGGCCGCCGCCTTGATCTCGAGCAGGCCCTGCTCGATTTCCGGCACTTCCATCTCGAACAGCTTCATCAGGAACTCGGGCGCCGTGCGCGACAGCTCGATCTGCGGGCCGCGCGCGGTGCGGTCGACCTTCGCGATGTACGCGCGCACGCGGTCGCCCACGCGCAGGTTTTCCTTCGGGATCAGCTGATCGCGGCGCAGCAGCGCTTCGACACGGCCCGATTCGACGATGAAGTTGCCCTTGTCGAGGCGCTTCACCGTGCCCGTCATGATCTTTTCGCCGCGCTCGAGGTAATCGTTCAGGATCTGCTCGCGCTCCGCGTCGCGCACCTTCTGCAGGATCACCTGCTTCGCGGCCTGCGCGCCGATGCGACCGAACTCGATCGACGGCACGGGTTCCTCGACATATTCGCCGACTTCGACATCGGGCTTCTGCTCACGCGCTTCGAACAGCAGGATCTCGCGATCCGGCTCCTGCAAGCCTGCCTCGTCGGGCACGACGAGCCAGCGACGGAAGGTTTCGTGCTCGCCGCTTTCGCGATCGATATGGACGCGGATTTCGGCGCCTTCGTCGAACAGCTTCTTGGAAGCGGACGCGAGCGCAGCCTCGAGGGCGCCCAGCACCACATCCTTGTCGACGTTTTTCTCGCGCGCCAGCGCATCCACCAGCATCAACACTTCGCGACTCATTATTTGCGGCTCCTAAAGTCAACTTGCGGAATCAGGCGGGCTTTGTCGATATCGGCCAGCGTGAAATCCAGCATGGCCGCCTCGCCCTTCTTCCCTTCAAATTCCAAACCGATCGTTTCGCCATTCGGCGCGTGCAGAATGCCCCGGTACGTCTTGCGCCCGTCCAGCGGCTTTTTCAAGGTCACGGATACTTCGCTGCCGGCGAAGCGCTCGAAGTCGGCCAGCTTCTTCAACGGGCGGTCGAGCCCCGGGGACGAGACTTCGAGCCGTTCGTAATCGATGTTTTCGACCGTCAAGACGTGCTGGAGCTGACGCGTGACCTTTTCGCAATCTTCGAGCGAGATGCCGGCAGGCTGATCGATATAGATGCAAAGCATGCCGCGCCCGGTGCGCTCGAGATCCACCAGCTCGTAGCCGAGCCCGGTGACCGTGGTTTCTATCAGTTCCGTCAGTTGCACAGTGTCCTCTCAGGTGTTCGCGCCCGCCGCTCGCGATTCACCCGCGGGCGCGCGCCTTAGCCGGCGCAGGAAGCGCTACCCGAGATGCCTAACCGTTTCAGCAAAAAAAAATGGGCGGAACGCCCATCTTTCTTACTGGTGGTCGCACCTGAGCCGCACATTGAATCCGTACGCCCAGCGACTCCGCGATTATAGCGATTTTTGGTGCAAACGCCAAGCCAGCCGGTGAAAGCAGCGTTTCGACTGCCTTTACGGACCGAAAATGCGAAATCGAGCTGCCCGATCAACCGGCGCAATCCGGCCGCGCCGGAGATCGGGCATGCCGGCTGCCATCCAGCGGCACGCGGCATATATATACAGTCGAAATCAAAAAACACAACGCGTAGCGCCGACAAAACCGGACGGATGCCGATCCTGCCGGCACGCCGGCCGCTTTGCGCCGCCGCATGCCGCGATACGTTCAGCGACTGCGCGTGCGGCTACGCTGAGGACGCGGGCCGCCGCCGTTGCCGGCGCCTTCGGCACGATTGCCGTTCGGATTGCGGTTGCCGCCCTTGCTGCCGCCTCGCTTGCCGCCCGCCGGGCCCTCACGCTTGGGGCCCGCGCCGTACGACGCGCGGTTGCCGTCGACATCACGGCCGCCGCCAGGGCGGTTGCCATCTCGGCCGCCACCGCCCGAGCGGTTGCCGTCACGGCCTCCGCCAGCACGGTTGCCGTAGCCCGACGGCGCAACCGGCAGGCTGCCGTAGCCGCTCAGGCCCGGCAGACCCGGCCCGCCGCGACGGCCACCGCCACGGCGCGGCTGATCGAGCTGCCCGTGCGTCGTCAGCACCGGCTCGCGACTGATGAAGCCCATCGACGTCAGCATCGGATCGGGCTGGCGGCGCTCTGCCTGACCGGCACCGCCGCGCTTGCCTTTCTCCTCGGACGGCGCCTTCAGGCCGACGGTCGCCATCAGCTTGCGCACCTGCGCGTCGTCGAGCTCCTCCCACCGGCCGCGCTTCAGACCGCGCGGCAGCGGGATCGGGCCGTGACGCGTACGGATCAGGCGGCTCACCATCAGGCCGGCCGCCTCGAACATCCGGCGCACTTCACGGTTGCGGCCTTCGGCCAGCGCGACGTGATACCAGTGGTTCGTGCCTTCGCCGCCGCCATCGCGGATGCGCAGGAAATTGGCGGGGCCGTCATCCAGCTCGACACCGTGCAGCAGCTTCTGGCGGTTGCCTTCGGTGAGCTCGCCGACCACCCGTACCGCATACTCACGCTCGACGCTGTAACGCGGATGCATGAAGCGGTTCGCGAGGTCGCCCGACGTCGTCAGCATCAGCAGACCTTCGGTATTGAAGTCGAGGCGGCCCACCGCAAGCCATTTCGCCGTCTTCATCGGCGGCAGGCGGTCGAACACCGACGGACGGCCTTCCGGATCCGCATGGCTGACGATTTCGCCCGTCGGCTTGTGGTACAGCAGCACGCGCGGCGGCTTGTTCGGCAGCTTGCGCTTGACCGGCTTGCCGTTGATCCGCACCTGGTCGGTCGGCATGATGCGCTGGCCGATGTGTGCGGGCTCGCCGTTCACCGACACGCGGCCGGCGACGATCAGTTCTTCCATTTCGCGACGCGAGCCCATGCCCGCTTCCGCCAGCACCTTGTGCAGCTTCGGCGCGTCGTCGTCCGGCGACAGCACGCGCTTGTTCGCCGGCTGGCTGCGGCCGCGACGCAGCATCGGCGCACGCACGCCGCTCCCGCCCGCGGAGTTGTCCGCGTCGAATGCGGGCGACGTCACGTATGCGAACAGCTCGTCCTGGGACGCATCGCCCTCCGCCTTGGCCGAGCCGCCTTCAGCCTTCGGCGCGCCGCCACGGCGGCCCTGGCCGCCCTGGCCACCTTGTGCACCCTGGCCGCCCTTGGCAGCGCCTTCGCGCTTGCCGGCCGGCTTGCGGCCGCCCTTGGCGGCGCCTTCCTTCCGCGGCGCGCGCGCGGGCTGCGCTTCGACGGCCTCGGCCGGCTGCGCGTCCGCGCCTTCGCCACCCTGCGGCTCGCCCTCGGCGCCCTTCGACTTGGCCGCCGCGCGACGCCGCGCGATCAGGCTGCGCGGGCCTCGCCGCAGACCGCGGCGGGGACGCTCGTCGCCACCTGCGGCCGAAGCGTCCTGCTCCGGTGCATCGTCGGCACGCGCCGCCTGCACGGCAGGCGCGGACGATTCAATATCGTGGATATCTGTCAAAACAACCTCAAAATGTCAGGTCTCGCGCCCGGCGCGGGCGCGGCAAGAAGTTGGCCGCGTTCAGGCGCGACGCTGTTCGGGTTCTGCTTCGTCGTCCGGCAGCGCGTCGGCGCCGATGGGCGCACTGGCGCTTCGTACGGCATCGGCGAGACTGTCGGACGTGTCGTCCAGCATCTCGCCGTCCGCGGGACGGGAACGGGAGGCGTCGGCCTGGCCAACCTCGCCGGGCATGTCGCCGGCCGCTTCCGCTCCGTCTCCGGCAGCCGCTTCGGCGGCCGGCTTGCGATCTTCCTCGCTCCGATCCGCGCGCAACGGCTCGGGCTGCACATCGGTCGGCACTGCTTCGGCGCCAACCTGTTCCGTTTGTTCCGTTTGCCGGCGATCAGCATCGAGCGTATCGCGGTTCGGCATTTCCTGCGTTGACGCGACATCGGTCGCGGCATCCCCCGGCAATTCGGCCAATTGGCCGGCGGACGCTTCATCCGCCTGCACCTGCGGCACGTCGTCTGCTGCGTCACCGGCTTGCGGCGTGTCGTCGGCAACCAGTACGCCGCCGTCGAAGTCCATTGCCTGCTGCGCAAGCAGCGCGGCCTCGATGTTCGCGGCCGGCTCTTCGAGCGCCGGCAGGTCGTCGAGCGCCTTCAGGCCGAGATCGTCCAGGAACTGCTTGGTCGTCGCATACAGCGCCGGACGCCCCGGCACGTCACGATGACCGATCACCTCGATCCAGCCGCGATCCTCGAGTTGCTTGACCACCTGCGTATTGACCGTGACGCCGCGAATCTCTTCGATGTCGCCGCGCGTGACGGGCTGCCGGTACGCGATGATCGCGAGCGTTTCGAGCACCGCGCGCGAATATTTCGGCGGCTTCTCGGGATGCAGGCGGTCCAGATAGTGACGCATCGCCGGCTTGCTCTGGAAGCGCCATCCGGTCGCCAGCGCCACCAGTTCGACGCCGCGGCCGGACCAATCCTGTTTCAGATCTTCGAGCAACGTGCGGACCGTGTCAGCCGACACGCCGTCGGCAAAGAGCTTGCGCAAATCGCCGAGCTTCAGCGGTTCCTGCGCGCAGATCAAAGCAGTCTCGAGGACGATCTTCGCCTCTTGGGTATTCATGCAGCTAGGCCAGACCCTGTGGTCAAACGAACCGGATCAACAAACAGACGAAAGGAACGGAAGACGCGCTCGCCCGATTCTGATCGGTCATATTGATGGGAGCACGAACCGGGGGCGGCGAACCAACTTCAGGCCAGGCCCAAACCGGACGGAACAGCACGGCTCAACGACGGAACCGCGTGACTGAGCGCCATATTACGCAAAATTGCCCGGTGCGTAAAGATGAGCAGATTTACCCGCCGCCAGTGCGCCGCGCCCGCTCCGGCCCCGCTTCAGCGGGCAGCCGCGCCGCGCGCGAGGAACCGCCGCAGCCGCTCGACGCCCGCGTCGAGTCGTGCCGGATCGCATGCGTAGCACCAGCGCACGAATCCTTCCCCCTCCGGGCCGAATGCCAGCCCGGGCGCAAGGCCGAGCCCCGCATCGCGCACCAGCGTCTTGCAGAACGCGAGACTGTCGGCCGCGCCCGGCAGGCGCAGGAACAGGTACATCGCGCCCGGTGGAGGCGGCACCTCGACGCCCGGCAGCGTCCGCAGCGCGGCGACCAGGTGATCGCGCGCTTCGCGCAGCGCCGCGACGAACGACCGCACGAACGGCTCGCCGTCGCGCAGCGCGACCTCGCCCGCGGCCTGCACGAAGCCCGGCGCACACGACGTGTTGTATTCGACGAGCTTCGACAGATCGCCCATCACCGATGCCGGCGCAATGAGCCATCCCAGCCGCCAGCCCGTCATCGCCCACGCCTTCGAAAACGAATTCACGACAACGACCCGCTCGTCGCGCGATGCGATATCGAGGAACGACGGCGCGCCGTCGTCGCCGAACGCGAGCCGTTCGTACACCTCGTCGGCGACCAGCCAGATGCCGTGACGGCGACAATGGGCCAGTACGGCCTGCTGATCGTCGCGCGACATCATCCAGCCGGTCGGGTTGTTCGGCGAGTTGACCAGCAGCATCCGCGTATCGGGCGTCAGCGCGGCGAGCAGCCGCTCGAGATCGAGCTGCCAGCCCGCGCCGCCGTAGTCGAGCGGCACGCATTCGACCTGCGCGCCGAGGATCTTCGGAATCTCGACGAGATTCGGCCAGAGCGGCGTGACCGCGACGACACGCTCGCCCGGGCCGACCAGCATCTGTGCAGCCAGCATCAGCGCGCTCACGCCCGAACTCGTCACGGCCACCGTGTCGGCCGCCGTCGCACCGTGACGCGCGCTCACGTAGGCCGCGATTGCATCGCGCAGCGGCGCCGTGCCGAGGTTGTGCGTGTAGAAGGTCGCGCCGTCGCGCAGCGCCGCTGCCGCGGCGTCGCGGATGAAATCCGGCGTCACACGGTCGGACTCGCCGAACCAGAACGGCAGCATGTCCGGCACACCGAAGCCGGCGTTCGCCACCTCACGGATCAGCGACGGACGCAGCGCGTGCACCGCGGCACGCGCCGCCGGCTCGTCGGTCGTCGGGGAAAAACCTGCGGAATGCGTCATCGAAGACCACCGCCCAGGAACACGATCCACGTAGTGTACCGGCCCTCAAGCCGGGCCGCCCCGTGTTCGCACACGTCAGTCGAGGTCTTCCGCCCTCGCCGGCATCTGCCGCACGAGTTCCCAGATCGCCTGCGCCGCGGGCGACAACGACCTGTCGCGGCGACGCACCAGTTCGACCGTGCGCTCGGTGCGCGGCGTGAGCGGCCGCGCGACGAGTGTCGAGCCGGCCGGCAGCGGCAGCGACAGCCACGGCTGCACGCTCACGCCGACGCCGGCCTCGACGAGCCCGAACACGGTCGCCGAATGCCCGAGCTCCTGCATCACCGTCGCATTGACATGATGGGCGGCCAGCGCGGCATCGATCAGCGGCCGGCTTCCCGACGCGTGATCGAGGAGCACGAGGCGCTCGCCGTCCAGCGCCGTCCACGGCACCTCGGAACGCGCCGCGAGCGGATGGTCGGCACGCGCGACGAGGCAGAACGAATCGGTCATCAGCGGTTCGCAGACGAGATCGGCGACCGTAAGCGGCCCGATCACGACGCCGAAATCGACTTCGCTCGACTTCACCTTGCGCAGCACGTCGCTCTGCACGTCGTCTCGCAGGCCAAGCGTCACGAACGGAAACTGGCGCTCGGACGATGCAACCACGCGCGGCATCAGCCTGCAGGCGATCGTCGGGCTCGCCGCGACGATCACGCGCCCGCGGCGCTGCTCACCGATCTCGCGTATCTCGCGCAGCGTGTCGTCGAGATCGTCGATCAGACGCGACACGCTCGCGATCAGGTTCACACCGACGTCGGTGAGTTGCACGTCGCGCGTCGTGCGGTCGATCAACTTCAGCCCAAGCTCGGCCTCGAGCTCCCGCACGCAGCGGCTGACCGCGGACTGCGTGAGCCCGATCTCGTCGCCCGCGCGACTGAAGCTCTTGAGCCGCGCTACCTCGATGAATACGCGAAGCTGGCGCAGCGTGACGTTCATCTCCTGACCTCATCAATCGTCGATATCGATGCACGATTTTAATGCGTGAATCCGGCTTCGATGCGCGAATCCGGCACCGGCCGCACATGTTTCGCTGCGGTGCAATACACAAGCAAACGCACGCAGCACGGGCGAACTGCACAAGATTGGTGATTGTCCCGATTTGCTGGCGGGTTATTTTGGCGTCTTATACGCCCCTAGCTGACTTAGCCGTTAGCTCGCTGCCAAGCGGCTCTCGAGGGATTCGCCTCCGACGTGGCACGCTTCGTGCATTACCTGGCGCACAGGGCGTAGGTTTCGTCGGATGGAAAGGCAGAAACGCCGCTGCCGGCCAACCGGACGCCCCCACCCGGCACTCGACGATCGAGTGCTTGAAGAGTGCGCGGCGCAGGGCAGCGCACCGGAGTTAGCTTCGCTGAGGTGAGGACATGATGCTGTTCGACGATTTGAGAGATAACGAGTGGGCGCTGGTCGAAGGTCTGTTTTGCTCGGAACCCGCACGGAGTGAACGGCGCGGCCGCCCCCGGGTGGAAGCACGCTCGGTGGTAAACGCCGTGTTGTGGGTGCTGTCGACGGGTGAAGGCTGGTCGAAGCTGCCGGGCCGCTATCCGTCGCCGCCGACCTGCCGCCGTCGCTTCGACGAATGGCAGGCGGACGGCACGCTCGCCGAAATCGTGAAGCGACTCGGCACGAGCGGCCGGCAGATCTCGCTGCGCGGGCGCATCGGCGCGAGCGCCGCGAAGCCGCCCGCACCGCCGAGCCGCGACCGGCTGCGCGGCGCCTTCTGGACCAATCCGGAATCCTGGCGCGCGCCCGTCAAGATGGCGTAACGAATGCTCGATCGGGCGGCTTCGGCCGCCCGGTTTCTTTCCGCGACGCGATCTTTTCGCGAAGCCTGCGTTGCTGTCGAATACCGTTGTCGTGCCGCGATACAACTATTTACCAATATTTACAGCAAGCCTGCACTCCCACGCTTACCTTAGCGAAATATCAACAGGCCGCACCGACGGCTTGAAGGGAGCCCCGCCATGAAACCAATGTCACTGCTCGTCGCATGCGGCATTGTCATTTCCCTGGCGCTGGCCGCTCCAGTTCACGCCGACGATCGCGCGAAACCGCCTCATCGCCAGCAGGATCACCGCAATACTCTCCGCCAGCCGCCGTCGGCCGCCCCGTCCGGCCGGCAAACCGTGCCGCGCGGCGACCTGCGCGGCGACATCGCCAGCAATGCGCGGGCGCGCATCGGCTCGCAGCCGTCCGACATGCCGCGTCATCCGTAGTCCTGCCAATTTCAGGATATCGTCGAAGAAAATGCCCGCTTTCGGGAACTGCGCCGCATACGACGAGTCAACATCGTTGCCATGAGCACAGCGTGGCAACAGCAAAAGTATCCGGTACGCCCGTATCCTCGCGATACGGGCTTTTTTTTGACGTCGCCGGCTTGCGCGGCGACGCCCGAGGCGGGATGGTCCGCCGCTACAGGCGGCTTTCGAGAATCGCCACGGCGCTGGCTTCGCTCAATACGTAGTCGTCCATGCGGCGATCGGTCCAGGAAAGTAATTTCTCGTCGCGCTCGAGGCGCGAAAATTCGGCTCGACCACTGTCGGTCAGCACGGCGATGTCCACCGGTGCGTGAAAACCCGGCGCGGGGGCAACGGTCTTCTGCCTGACCGTGTCCATCAACCCGAGCGAACGGAGATACTCGAACACGCCCGGGCGGCGTGCCCACGGTACCTGGCGGTACTGCACTCGTCTCAATGCGTCGAGCACCGCTTCGTTGGAATACGTGGCCATCTCGATTCTTTCTTAAAGTGCAGCGACAATGCGAAGCGGTGCGCCGGGCAGGGTCTCCGCCCGCCGATACCGCCACCGATTCTGGAGGCCGACGTTCGGCGTCGCTTCAGGGCCGGATCGTCAGCCGTCCATAAAAAGACACCATACCCCAATCAAATTGATTCTGTTCGATTCATTTGTACTTCTCTTCATCTGTTTCATGCTCTGCCGCAAGCGGCGACGAGTCATCTCGATCGCCGCCGTTGCGCTGTTCTGGCTGCTCGCGACAGGCTGGCTCACCGCGCCGCTGATCGCGTGGAGCGAAGCGGGCGTCGTGCCGGTCGAGCACCCGGACATGCATGGGCGAACCACGCTGATTCTCCTCGGCACCGGCACACGCCGCACCGACTCCGGGCTGCAGCCGCCGCCCGATGGCATCGCGCGCATCCACAAGGTGGCGGCGCTCTATCGCGAGTGCCGGCAACAGGCCGAGCGCTGCACCGTATTGATGTCGGGCGGCGACCCGCAGCATCACGGCGAAACCGAGGCGGCCGTATACGGACGCCAGCTCGTCGCGGAGGGCGTCGCCCCCGGCGACCTCGTTCTCGAACCGAACAGCCGCACAACCTACGAAAACGCGAAATTCACTGCGTCTATACTACGCCCACAGTATGACGACGCACGCATTCTCGTCACCTCGTCGTATCAGATGCGCCGCGCCCTGCTCGATTTCCGCCGATTCGGCATCGATCCGCAGCCCGTTTATGCGAATCGCCGGCGCGCGCAAACGGGCTGGCTGCCACGCTGGCGCAATGTGGCCAACGCCGAGCAGGCGCTGCACGAGCTGGTCGGCATCGCGCAATTCCACGTCTACCGATGGCTCGGGTGGTTCTGACAACTGCGCGGAAAGGGGAGCGGAATGGCAGTACTGCCCAGGATGGCAGGCGCGTGACGAAGTGCGCGAAGTGTTGCGCGACTTCAACGCGGCCTTGCGTCGCGCCAAGATCCGGTGCACATTGATCCGTCACTTTTGTTACACTCGACACGCACTCGTTTGCAGTCGCCAGACAAAACGGCAACATTCGGGTTCATCACCACTTAGCGGAGGTAAAGCAATGAAGAAGACGTCCCTGGCTATCCTGGTAGCGATGTCGGCGCTGACTGGCGCAGCGTATGCGCAAGAGAGCACGGAAATCAAGACCATTACCGATCCGGCCAAGATCTCCGAGATCGAGCAGCGCGCACAGGCGCTGCAGCAGCAGCAAGCGGCTGAAGCCGCTCAGCCGGCGATGCAGGAAGAGCATCACCACGGCAAGAAGGCTGCTCACCACAAGGCTGCTGCGAAGAAGGCCGGCAAGAAGGCTGCCAAGGCCGCTCCGGCAGAAGCTGCCAGCCAGTAAGTTCGGCGATACCGCACAAGCGAAAAGCCGAATCCGGGCAACCGGGTTCGGCTTTTTTGGTTGCGGCGCCCGCGCGCTGTGCTAAAGTCGCGCACCGAAATTTTCCACCCGTGCGCACCCCGGTGCGGAGGACAGCATGAGCAACATTCAACTCGACATCGAGTGGACCGAAGCCGCCACTCGCCAGATCAAGCAACTGATGCCCCGCGGCTCGGCCGACGCATTCCTCGCGCTGCCGCCGATCGAGTGCCTGCCGATGGAGGGCGATGTGCTCTTCCTCGGCCCGCAAGGCAAGCAGCAACCGTTCATCGTCGCCGAGCGCCAGTATCATCACGACGGCGACGCCGACTGGACGATCATCCTGATCCTCGACGTACCCGGCACGTCGCACTGACGCACTGCTGCGACCGGATATGTCCGGTCGCCCGCCCTGCTCAGACGAGCCTCGACAGCACGCGGATTTCGGAACTTTCGATCCAGTCCGCGGCCGCTTCGCGATAAGCGAGAATGTGCACGGATCGCGCATGGGCGGCCAGCGCCTCCTCGCTCTCCCAGCGCTCGACGAACACGAACCGAGCGGGCTCCTTCAGATCCCGGTGCAGGTCGTACTGCAATGCACCGGCTTCATTGCGGGTCGGCTCGACGATCCCTTCAAGCACTGTGCGCAGCTTTTCCTCGGCGCCCGGCTTCGCCACGATCAGCGCCACGACTGCAATTTCCGCCATTCCCGACTCCTTCATTCAGAAAAGTCCGAGCATACGCGAATCACGCATCGTGCATCGGCCGCGCCGATGCAGCACTGCACGACGGCCAAAAAAATAGCCCGCGCTTCAGAGAAGCGCGGGCGAAACCGTCGCCCTACGAGGATAGGCGACGGGGCCATCGAGATCCGCACGCTGGCGCGCGGATCGTCATCAGTTGCGCCGGCACTTGTGGTGCCGGCATTTGAAAACGTCGATACCGTTGATCGAGCGCTCGCGGCGCACGCCCGGCATCTGACGCCACCCTCCCTGCCCTAACGATTCCAACATATAAAGCAGTTTGCGTGCCAAGCATCGAACACCGGCCATACCATTGATTCATAAGGACAATTTTTCGGTCGACAACAATGTGACACGTGTTCTGCCGCCGTAACGCACGGATGTTACGTAACGTCACGATGAGGGACCGAACCTCTCGCACATGCGCGCGCAAGCCGCACGCCGGCGAGCGGCCATAAAAAAAAGCCCGCCGAATGGCGGGCTTTGCACGGATGCGGGGAAACGTCGGGATCAGCGGAGCTGATTCACGAGCAGCCCCATGATCTGACGAGCCGGCGACGACGTGTCGATCGCACCCGAATCGTCGACGACCGCGACGCGCGTCTGGTCGGCTGTGAGCGCCTTCACGTTGACGCGGTACTGCTTCGCCTGCTTTTCCTTCTTGCCGTGGAACAGTTGGCTCCAGAAGCCCTGCTCGGCCGAGCTCAGGTCCTTCGGATCGACATAGCGCACGAAATACAACCCCTTCGAGCGATCGCGATCGTCGACCGTGAAGTTCGCGCGATCGAGCGCGAGACCGACGTGCAGCCACGATCGGTCGTACGGCTCGCCGAGCGTGACTTCGGACGGCACGGCCGCGTCGGCCGCATCGTTACCCTGCGCCGACGTGCGCGAAACGTTCTGCGCGGCGATCGCGGCAGCAGCCTTCGACGATGCGTCGGTGTCGGCCTTCTTGTCCTTCGGCACCGCGTTGTCCTTGATGTTCGCGATCGGCGGTTCACCGTTCTTCGCACGCTGCTCGTTCTGCGCGAGCACGGCCATCAGCCGCTTCAGGTATTCGGTCTCGAGCGCCGGATCGTTCGGCTTCGGTTCCCACTTGCTCGAATCGTTGTTCGCGCCGGTGATCGCCTCGCGCATCCCCTTCTGGCTGATGAACACGTAGGTGCCGCCGTTCGGTGCCGAATCGAGACGCGTGCGGTATTTGTTGCGCTCGGCCGTCACGTACGAGTTGCCCATCGCCTTCGAGATCACGCTGCGGATCAGGCCGTCGTTGATCTGCGGATGGGTTTCGTTCCAGTCGGTTTCCATCACGCCCTTGTCGCGCTGGTCGACGACGAGCAGGAAGCCCTGCTCCTGCCAGAAACGACGCACCTGCGGCCAGATGGCGGCCGGCTGCTTGCCGTCGATCACGAGCCAGCTCTCAGTGCCGTCGCGCTGGATATGCATGCCGGCCACGGCCGGCGCGACGGTGTCCAGCGCAGGTGCTGCCTGCTGGACCTGCTGAAGCGCAGACAGGGAAGTCGCGCCGCCCTGGGGCGGCAGCGAACGCTGATCGGCCGTCTCGTCGAGCATGTTGGGCGGCACTGCGAGCGACGCTTCCTTCGATTTCGAATCGCTCTTGTAGTCCACTTTCGTGGGCGACGACGTACCGCAACCGGCGACGAGCGCGCCAGTGGCGAGCACTGCAGCGAACCGCATGGTAAGACGAAGATCAGTCATGTTCGGGGAATCCTCTTCCGCTAAATCACGGCGCTTTCCGTGGATCAACCTTGCATTTTACCGGGGCCACGCCGCGATGTGCAAAAAAGCGACCGGCAAGAAAAAACCCGCGTCAGCATGAACTGACGCGGGTTCTTGTCTGGTCGGGGCGAGAGGATTTGAACCTCTTCGAACCCACGATGGAATAAGGCTCTCCGGGTAGTGTGCCGGTCAAAACCACCATGCCGATTGACACAGTTCGAGGCAGTATAGCACGAGCAAGCGCAGACCCGTGATGGCAGCCTGGCGCGGCTCTTACAAGGAGTCCGCCATCTCAAGGGCTCGGGCGCCCCGGCTCCTGCCCTTTAAGAGTGCGCAAGCACAAACATTGTTGAGTAAAAAACAGGGGCCCTACGTGTGCGAACCATAATTGAAGACCGTCAGTCGTTTGGCGCAGGCTGCGCGATCAGGACCGCACCACAAGTTGTTTTATGACCCTCCAGCGCCATCGGCTGCCCAAAATCCTCACACCCGTCCACCCCTTCGGCAATTTCAAACAGATGCGGCGCACAAAGCGGACAAGTCACCTGATCTCCCTTGCGGGCAATGGGAATCTTCGCTGTGCTCCAAGTCGAAGACGGACTACCCGAAATCACCTTGCCGCCGTGGCTTGTCGCATCACCAACCACAATCTGCGCTCGTCCGTGCAAATTTGCTCGTTGCATCGATTGCCCCTCCAGATCAATGAGCGGCACCCGCCCTGTCCGAAAAGTCCGGAGCCTCGAACGGCGGAGCCTGATACGTCGTGTCGATCGTGTAGCCGGAAGCTTTCAGTTCAGCTTCTTTCTTTGATCGCTCGTTCCCTGCCGGTTTCAACTCGTTAGATATGAGTTTCTTCCAGTTTCTTCTACGTTCAACACTATCTGTAAAGTATGGGGTGTAGTGATCAGATGCGGTACTGACTTGAATGTCGGTCAAATAGTATCCCATTCCAGGAGATCCGGATGGTTGATGGGATAGCGATAAAGTAAGAAACACTCCGTCAGCATAGAAAATCCATCGCGGCTCAACGGCAATCAAGCTCTTCCATTCTTCCATCGTCGGCATATAGGTGGAATCCAATGAGTAAAGAGTTCCGGATTCCGAGGCGGCATACTTCATGGCCTCTCTGCCAATGAGGCGAGGGGATGCGGCATATATATACCTTTTCCATCCGGCGGCTCGCAGTTTGCCAAGCAGGGACATGACTTTTTCGCGTCCCTCTTCATCTGAAATTGTTTTTGATGACGAGATATTAAAATTGACATCCCAATTATCAACGCCATCCTCGGGGCTGTCTTTGTCGCCCAAGCCAGTTACAATCATGGCGTTGTCGATATCGAAGGAATAAGGCCCCTGAATATATTTTACCGATCCGAGTTTCGTTGTATCATCCCAGTGCATTTGGTATGCATATACGCCAGATGGATGATTCATCATGGAAAAACCCTGATTCTGGGCATTGGATTTCCCATCGGCCCCGAACTTTATCGTGACAACTTGAGGCGTCATTGGCCTTTCCTTTTTCTCTTGAATGTTCATCAATGCAATAATTGCGAAACATGCGGAAAGGGCCGCCAAAGCGCATGCAAATATTTTCATCGGCTTTCGCATGAATTGCTCGAATAATGGTGTGCGATCAGTAAGTCAATCATGTTAAGCCGCCCATTGCGGCAATTGCTTTTAGTTCGCTTAGCATGTAATTGCGCTGCTTTTGCATGAGAAAGTGAAATAATTTCCCGGTGTCTTTAATCCACGCCATTCGTTGCTTGTAATCTTCAAGGATTAGATCCTTCGGGGCGTTGGAGCGATACTTCATGTCGGACGTTTCATCTTGGGCCGTGAAGCTCAGTTGCAAAGGTGGGATTAACGCGTGGAACGCACGCGCCGGCGCAGCCCACCATTTTTCCGAGCTGGTCGCTTGATCCATAGTTCGCTGAAATTTAAGCTTGCCGATGAATTCCGCGTCATTATATATCAGCCCTTGCAATACTTCGCCCTGCTCATGTTGTGCCATTACCCAAAGATGGTTGAAGGCAAAGTTGTTTTTAAAGGTGCTGTCGGTCGTTTCTTCCCATTGCTTGACCAAATTGAAGCCGATGGACACTCGCGGAGTCCATTTGAAATATCCCGGATTCTCCGAGTTGGAGCCAAGGAATTTACCGGATCCTGCATCGTCCATTGAGGCGCTGGCTTCATTGATCACCGGGCACTTTGGAACCACGTCGCCCGCCCACTGCTGTCGCATCAGGTTCTTCTGCACGGTGGGATGGTATTGCCGACTGTCACGTTGCTTGGCGCAATCCTGGAACGCCACTGGGTCCGCCGCATATCCGTAGCACCAGACGAGAAGATCGTTATAAATCCACAGATTACCTTTTCCCAATCCTTCATGGACGATACCCATGCCGGGCATCTTGTCTACCTGCCAGCTTTCCAAATTAGCTGAAACCTGTTTGGCTGCAAACGCACCTAGACCAGTCCAATAAAACCGACCAAGCTTGTCCTTTTCTCCGAGATGAAAATCCTCAAGAAACATGCGTGCGTAGCTTGATGCCACGCGACGGGCTCTTGCCCCATAGTTTTTTCCGACAAACGATGCATCGCCGGGTTCAATCTTGGTTTCTGAAATGGAATGCGAACTGAATCGATAATCGGGCGTTCCATCCTTCAGGACGGGAGTGCGTGTATCCAGTTGGGCCATCGCATATTGATGGGCGAGCGACCAGATGATTTTGCAATCGCAATTCGCGTCAATGCACGTATTGCTTTTTGGGTTGGTAGTATCTTCTGCAAGATTGGCCATCTTTTAACCTTTATTTATCTGCGTCCGCGAATAATTCGTCCCAGTGAATGCCAAATTTAACATTTTCTTCCTGAGCTGTATTCAAGGTTGCCGATCGGCCGAGATTATTGGTCTGGAAAACATGCTCTCCGGAGTCGGACGTCATTCGATAGGCAACACCCGGCAGAGATCGCCCTGAGGGGGTGAGCATTCTGAAAGTTTGGTCGTTCGCCTCGACGGCGGGTGTACCGTTCGACGCAACCCCCATCGGCTTGGGCGGCATATTGCTTACTTGAGCGTTAACCTCATAAACGCCACCACCCACCGTAATCTTGCCGGTTTTCAGGCTGATATAACTATCGCCACCGTGCAGCATCACTTCATCCGTCGCCTTGATCGTGATCCGGTTCGCTGTCTGTGTAATTTCAAGCTTTGCGAGCAGATTGAGGTTTTTCTGCAGAGCCTTGATGTCGATATCACCGGCGTAGGACACCATCCGGATCCCTAGCTTGTACGCAAACAGCCGGATCGCGTTTCGGGCAGTAGCTAACAGGCTGCTGCCGCTGCTGACGCTAACATGAGCGCCGCCCGTTAGCGCCATATGTTCACCGCTCGCAAGGTGGGTACTGCCAGCCGTCGTCGCCTCAATTCCGGCCGGTGATGCGAGAACCAAATGGGGCCTTGACAGTTCCGGAAACGCGTCGCTCCCTTGCCCCCCACCCGCCCCTCTGATCTCATCGCTCTGTTTCCGAAGTGCCTTGGCAACCTCGGGCTGGTCCTGCGCATCCTGCGCTTGCGCTTGGACGGCCGCATTGGCAAGCGTATCGTGCAAGTCTCTCGCTTGTACCAAACGCTGCACCGTCTCGCCCATGTCCTTCACTGCGGACACCGCACCCGAGCGAGCTTCGGTTGTCACCAACATCCCTTGGTTCGCCCGCAGCACGCCCCACGAGTCGGTTGCTAGTTCCCAACCGATTCCGCGTGCTTCACCACGCCCTTCATTGCCTTCAATGCGCGTGTTGTACCCGACCACTAGGCGAGACCGCTCGTGATCGCTCGCGACTTGCACTTGAAGTTTGCCCGGCGTGTCGTCGGCAACGATATGGTTCGCCATCGTACTGGCCAAATCTCGCGAACGTAGGCCAGACAAGGCTTGGTTATCCGGGAGCTTCCATTGGACAAAATTGACGCCGTTCGGCACGCGGCCCGTGATAAGAGGGCGATCGGGGCATCCGTCCAAGAACGACACGACGACTTCATCGCCGATACGTGGGACATGGATCATTCCGAATCCCTGACCCGCCCACGGATGGCTCACACGCACCCAGCACGAACTCCGCGTATCGCGTTGCCCGGTTCGATCCCAGTGGAATTGGATCTTGGTTCGACCCAACTCATCGGTATATATATTCTGCTCTCGCGGACCAACCACCGTCGCAGTTTGCATTTGCATGACGGGCTTGCGGTGCTCGAACGGGCTTCGGAAAGGCACGGATTTACGCTGCGCCTCTAACTCAACCAGAAAAAAGCCCTCGGAGCCATCATGATGGAGTACGCGGGATGGCCGTGCTCCGTCCTGATTCGCCGACGCCTCTGCCAATTGGCGTTGCAAACTACCTGGGAGATTTGCGTGATGGTTTGAAACTGGGAGATTGTTCTCGATCAGCCAAACCACTTCGATAATGGCGAACTCGTTACGCTCAGCGGATTCAAGATCGTGTTGTGGATGCCCGACAAGGGTAAATGACCGTCCCGCATCAGCGCTGCGCAGTCCGCCAGTGCCGTAAAACCGCTTGGCACGAGACTCCCACTCTTCCATGCGAATTTTAGAGAGGTGATCCCCACGCTCCTGCTCAAGATACGTATACGGGCCGGTGTATTCGTACATCTCCAACTGTTCCGGTAGTTCATGGGACATCGTCGGGATGTTGGTACCCTTCGGATTCGCGAGCGGTGAGGGACTCTTGTAGTCGAACGTGCGAGTGGTCAGCGCGGCGCTATGGAGGGTGCGCAGGCCGGACCAGTGGATCAACCCATCGACCTCGCTATTCACTCCGTCGCGCGAGAACTGCACTGAACGCGCAACAAGCGGCTCACATGAATCCAAACGATCCGTAATGGTCAGGCTATGAGATTTTCCGTCACTGGCCTGCGTCCAAATGCTGAAGAGCCCCTCCTCCTCCATCAACCGATGAACGAAATTCCAATCGTCCTCATACTGCGTGCAATATGATCTCAGCGGAAGCGGCTTCGAGAGTGCAAAATTGAATCGGCCTCTCGCCTGCGAATGTACGTTGAATACGTCCCGGAGGATTTCATCGACCGGTTTGTCCTGCCAGATACGTTGATCGCGGCGAAATTTCAGAAAATGCATCCACGAGGCGAAGCTGATTTGGAAACTGGTTAGTCCGCCTTCCGACCCCAGCCGCCGCACTGCATAAACGTAACCGTGCCGTGGAAGGTAGGAGTGATCGGCCTGCTGGAGCCATAGAGTAACGGGCTGGCCTATCAGCCTCGTCAGCTTGAGATCGCTGCGTGTCGACGCCACATCGAGCGTGAAATCGTAATGTCGTCCAATTCTGGACCGACCTACAGTACGCGTAGGCAGTAGTACATTGTCCCCGAGCGGGGTGTCGAGTTTCAGTAAACGATCCTGTTGGATCGGTCCGCCTTGAATCGCCCTCATGATGTCTTGCACACTCATCCCGATCCTTTTATTACTTTTAGCTTACTTGTTGCCAAGATAGCCCAGGTTCTCTCGCCGAGTATTCTACAGCTGAATAGCTAGTGCTTCCCCTTACTCGTGCCTCGTTGTCTGTCAACCAATGCAAAACCAATGAAAGGTTTTCGACAGCATCGGCACCAATGTCATCGATGAGTGGCCCATGTCAATCTCAGCCGTTCCGGCCGCCCCTCACGGAACCGCTGTCGGACTGTTGGGCGGGCAGTCACGCCCATTCCGCAACGGAATGGCGCAATGTGCCGAAGGCGAAAGGTCAAAGGCGATAGGTGCGCCAGCGCGGCGAACGCCGGCCCTCAGCATTCCGAGGCCAACACAAACTGCATTGGTCCCCAGTGACGGACCTCGCCGGGAACCATTGCCTCTCGCTGGACATCACGCTGTCAAACGAAATATCGACTCATACGAGCCAATACCAATTCAAACGCTTATGAATACCTGTCATAAATTCAGCAGAAACGCTAGATAAAGACAAGTAACGCGTAAGCGGCGACGGGGGACGTGATGCTTGAGAAAATCATTCGCGTGGATAACGTAGGGGTGTTCAAAGCGGGCGTGCCGTCGGCTGTCGAACTGAAGAAGGTCACGGTTGTCTATGCCGACAATGCGCGAGGCAAGTCAACACTATCGGCCTTGCTCCGCGCCTGCGGAGCTGGGGATGCACAAGCCCTTCAGGCCCGCAAAACCATCGGTGCGACAGGCGCTCAGGCCGTTCATCTTCGGTTTCAAACTTCCAGTGGCGGTTCGACCGTTTTGTTCGATGGCAACGCGTGGTCGGCAACAGCCTCAAACCTTCATGTCTTCAATCAAGAGCTTGTTGAGCGGAACGTCTACGCCGGCACGGCGGTGACGCCTGATCAACGCGCATCTCTGTTGGAGCTTGCATTGGGCGCCGACGCGGTTGTCCAACGCGAAGAATTCCAGAAGGAGTCAGAAGCGCAGCGAAGCGCCGTCCAATTGGTCAATGCAGCTGAGGCAGCCCTGCAGGGCTATCACCGGGGCACAACGCTCGCGGCGTTCCTAGATTTGCAGCCTGTCACCGATGGCCATGAACTGCTTGCCTCACTCGACAAGCAGCTAAGCAAAGCCCGCAGCGTCCAACAAATCCTAGGGCGTCAGGGCTTTCGCCCCCTCAACGCACTGACTTACGACTTCGAAAACATTCGCACAATCCTTCGGTCGCACTTTGAAAGGCTACAGGAGGATGCGGAAACAGAGGTGAGAAAGCACTTCGACGCGCATCTTGGACAAGAGACAGAGCGGTGGGTCAACGAAGGGCTTCGCCACAAGCCAGAGGAACACTGCCGTTGCCATTCCGCGATGATCTCGTGCGCCCTCGTGCCGGCCTCGGCTCGATTGCTTGTCCTGAGACTCGCCCGAAACGCATCGGCCTTCGGCTTGCCGGTCTTGGGATTGCGGAAGTGTTGTTGCAGGTCTTTGGGCACGCCGATCCGGAGGTGGAACACGGACGAGCCGGGGCGCAAATAGACGCCAGTGGGAAGGGTTGCCAAGTCAGTCATCTCCGCATTGTTGCACGGCGGAATTGACACACCAAACTGACACACCCGGAAAATGGAAAGGCCTGGAAAGCTACGCCAGATAAGGAAACCCTTTACTGACAAGCTTTCCAGGCCTTGATTCCTGGTCGGGGCGAGAGGATTTGAACCTCCGACCACCTGCACCCCATGCACGTTTTTGTTGCTTCCGTCGAGTTCCCCTGGCGTCCGCGGAAACACCATAATTCATTGATTTTAATGGATATTTATGCAAAAACTTGCCCTGGCAATTCCATTACAATACGACCCAAGCTTCCTGATCTGTGGGGGCAAATGTGGGGGCAATTTTCCCCGGAGGCTGCAATGAGCACGCTCACCACGAAGGAATTGCAAGGGCTAATCCCGGCTGACAATGGCCGTCGTCTGTCCGATGGACACGGTGTTTTTGGTGTGGTCCGTGCCGGGGTGAAGGGCATATCGGTTCAATTTTCATTGCGCTATCGAGCGAGCGGCGGCGTCCGCGAGATCCGTCTCGGTACGTTTCCGAAGGCGAGCCTGCGCCAGATCAGAGATGCCCGCGACCGTGCGCGTGCACGCATTAGTTCCGGAGAAGATCCGCTGGAACAGAGACGCATCGAAAGGCTGAAAAGACTAGTCGACGTGAGCGCAGAAGTCCGCACCCTCGAGGACAAGCTCGCGCGTAGGACGTTCAAACAGCGATTCAACGAGTGGGCCGACTCCGCCCTGCGGAAGCGGGCAGACAACGGACAAGAAGTCCGTCGAGCATTCAAAAAGGATGTCCTTCCATTGATCGGCGACATCGCGATGGAAGACGTCCGCCGCTCTGACATCATGTCGTCACTGGACGCGATTGTCGCGCGAGGCGCGAACCGGCTCGCCAATCGGACTCTCACCGATCTCAAACAATTCATCAAATGGTGCCAGGCGCGGGAGTACGTTTCCGCCAATCCTCTGATGATGGTCTCAAAGAAGGATGTCGGCGGGACAGACGCCGAACGAGAACGAACCCTTTCCGATCACGAGATCGGCGCCTTTCCGAAAGCACTGGAGTCCGCGAACGTGCCGGAGATGACAAAGCACGTATTGATGTTGATCTTGGCGACCAACGCACGCGTGGGCGAGATCATTAAGGCACGCAAGCGCGACATCAACCTTGAACTTCGGACTTGGCGCGTCCCGGTTGAGAACGCGAAGAACGGGGATGCACACGTTATATTTTTGTCTGACTACGCCACAACGCACATGAGCGCACTCCTCCAACTGTCCAACAGTAAGGAATGGCTGCTACCGGCCCGCCGGCACAAGGACAAACCGGAAACGCACATTGACCTTAAAAATATCACCAAGCAAGTAGCTGACCGCCAGCTAGTCTTCTACAAGCGTGGCGCACATTCGAACCGAACCGCTAAAGCGAACTCCCTCGTTCTCGGCGACGAGAAATGGACTCCGCACGACCTACGCCGAACAGCCGCCACCTTGATGCAGTCGATGGGAGTATTGCCCACCGTGATCGACAAATGTATGAACCACCGCGAGCAGAACCGCATGAAACGCATCTATCAGCGGTATCCATATACGGTCGAGAAGCGCGCCGCATGGCACCTGCTGGGGGCACGACTGGAACAACTGACGGCTCTGGATCGATCTGCTGAGCGAATTGAGCATAACGGGGGCACGGAAATGAGGGAACACGCCATGCAGACTGCCGCGATCGACGTCTCGACATCGGAGCCGGGGGGGTAGTCGGGATTTTCCAGCTAAGACTGGGACGGAAATTTGGGCTAGCCTCGGCCCCGCCGGCGGAACCCACTGCCCTGTCTAGCCTGCACAGATGCGCTTACCTCGCGCAAGAATCCCGCTCGATGCCCGCCTTACTCACGGAAGCGTCTACAGCCGAAAGAGCCTTCTGATTTCGGTTTCGGCTTCCTGCCCCATTGCGCCCAGCTCGTAATACTTCGTGTTAGCAACGATCTTCTTCGCACGCTTGATTTCGTCATTAACCCATTTCGGCTGTGACGAACTTGTGCTCAGACTGTCAATGACGGAAAAGAAGTAATCCTTTAGACCAGTTCTCCACCAGAAACCCTGCTGACACACCCATTTCTCCATAGAAAACGACGGGAAAGGATACCCACTAGTGGCATTCCAATACTTGAACAATCGGATTGTAGGTTTGATCAACGAACAATGATCCTTGTTCCGGGCCTCAAGAGTACGGTTGAAGTCGTTGGGATAGGTACTCTGCCAGTGACCAGGCCCATGCGGGATACGCAGCCCGCCGAGCCAACTCAGCGTCGCAGGCACCAGATCGAACTTGATATGGTTGAGCTCGAGAACAATCGTCGGAGAAGACTGGAAAATTTCAGAGGTACGGTAATTGTCTTCGACGAAAATTTTCAAACGGTTCAAGTAAGTCTGCGGAAGAAATCCACCATCACCGAAGACAACCATGTAGTCAATGTCAGATTTTCTATCCATTGACCGTGGCAAGATTGTCCCTCGCGTCGAAGAGCCGAAGCAAAAATGCTTCTTGATTACCTCGCCCTCAAAATGAGTGGCCAGCCTGGACTTCAGAGTCGAAATAGAAGTAGAAATTGATGATAGCTCTCTCGGCGAAAGCACGGCCTTGCTGGCGGTGTCGTTCAAAAAGCTCAGCACTGACATCTAAGAAACCTCGATATAAAGGCCTTACGCCGATGTGTGGTCGATTTAACTGCTTGGCGCCGTCTCACCTGCGGAAGTGCTCGACACATCAGCTGCTCTGTTCGTCGCCCTGAGATAGCGGTTTAACCCCGCTAGCTAAGGAACTTCGTGCGCAGGGATGGCACAATCTTGCCTCTCAGGTCGCGAGCATTATCCACACCACTGGAGGCGACGTCGCTCTTGAGTGAGGCCCGCTCGGAGACGACCACCCCGCCAACGGAAGCTGCGTCTGTTGTCACTCTGATCATCGCACTGTTCGCTGTCCTTATGCACGGCAACGCACCTTGAAACATTAAATATTCAGAGCCCGCCGCCTCTCATCCCATTCATTCGTCAAATCATCGTTCTTCTTTTTGAAGATTCGACTGGAAAGAGTAATCGCCGCAACAGCCTTCGTCGACTCGTACACGCTAAATTGCTCCACCGCGGATGCGTTAAAAATCATCTCTTCAGGCTTATTCAAAAATAGAGAATAAAGCCGCTCATAGACCGATTCGCATCGAGATCTGAAATACTCAAGTCGAATACAACGAACGACGATCTGCTCACCAAAGATGGTGGCCGCTGCAATCGCCGCGAAAGCCAAATCTTCCTCTCGGAGCATAAAAATAAAAACGATAATTGCCAGCAAAGCCTGGATTCGCGTCCAAAGACACATCTCCTTCGCAATTTCCATACTAAAGAAACAATTCTCAAGCGTAGTTGCCGCCAATCTACTATGCCCATTAGGTAGAGGATTATTGTAATACCCCTTGGTTGCATGCTGGGCCAGCGGCACCCCGAAGCTATTCGAAAGCTGATCTGCTGCTCGCGCCTGTGTCGCCCGAGGAAACAAATAAAGCCTTGCAACCACACCAATCGCAAAACTGACAAATGCCAAAACTACGAGTGCCAACTGAAGAAAATTGTATAGCTTCACACTACTCTCTCGACTTACCGTGACGAGAAAAACCGAAATTCCAGTCGCCACAATAAATATCACATTCCCCCAAAACTCCGCCGCTTCCAGAGGACTATAATATCGCTCCCGAATGGGATCATGCCTATTTACGTTAGCCATACGATGGAAATTGATTTCCAAAAATACCACGCCATTGATTTATTGCTTGCTCGCCAGCCCCCAACATGCCCATAAACCAAGCGGTATTGGCAGCATCCCGAGCCTGCACAAGCTTTCTGTATAGAGTCAACCGTTCCCCTACAGCGAGATAGTTATCGACTTGATCGCCATCGTAAGAATACGGCCCCAGAACAGCACTCGCCAGCACGCGAAAGAAAACAAACACCGCCTGTGGCAGCGCCGCAACGTCGACAGACGTAAGTTGCTGCAGTGCTACGCACTCAATATGATAATTACGAAGCAGGTTCCCGTGAAGAGAGTTCCAATGCTTTAGAATTTTTATAACCTTTCTAAAATTTGGCCCACAAACCGCTGCCTGCGTATCGATGGCACCAACGTGATCCTTTGGACGAGATCTTATCCATGTTTCGGTGTTCATATCCGGAACATTTAGGAACAAAGCCTCATCGTATCTCACCCCATCATGGCTGGTAAAGAATACCGGCACCACGTCGACATCAGGAAACGAGCTATATTTCAGCGTAACCGCCTGACCGTTTCGCCGAACGCTAGGTTTTGCATTCAATGCCTGACGAACCGCAAGAAGAACCTGTGACGGCGGCTTGTTGCAGCAGTGTTTTCCGAAGTGGAGCACAACGAATATGTCAAGATCCGCCGTTTTTAAAGACGTGAATTTTGGAATCGATCCGCCCGCGAAGCCATCAATCACATCAAACCGATTTCCAAGCAATCCGACAATGTGGTTTCGTCGAATCGCTGCCAATGCACGGAAATCACCAGAAAGATTGATTCTCTGATAGAACTCCAAAAACGCACTGTCAACCGTGTATGCCACGCTTTCCCCATCTTGGTCTGATCACACACATTTCCGCTATGACCGCCCACTCGATGCCGCCCGCATACGCCACTCGCGATCGATCGATAAGCGCGCGCATATTTGTCGAGAGTGCGTAGTTCTATCCGGATGGGTACCTCCGCCGCTCCACTCCCCTGTCAGCAGCCAATCTTCGAAATATCCAAGCCACTCTACCGTCCACGCAAGTTGAGATCCGACCAAGTCCATCTGAGGCGCCCATTCGCGGTACTGCGGCGAAAACAGACATAGATGGGTACCGTGACCTTTGTGTCGATAGGTGTGGGGTAACCGTCGCCCCGAAGCCAAGATCGACAAATCCGGATGCAACACGAAGACGTCCGGCGCAACATACCCCTTCCGAACCTTCAGCAAACACTGATAGAGTCGTGAAAAATCGCCCGGCGCAACCGAAAAGCTGTATCTCAATTCTCGCCCGGAAAAAATTCTGGCGACCGCTCCCGGCAACGCAAGCCGCTCAAGCTCCAGTTGCCTCTGGGGAAGCGTCGGGATAATCACCTGTCCTGGTCGCATCAATCACCATGGAAATTGTGAGCGCGCGCCGGCAACGTCCTCGTCGCGGCCGTCGACGTCACCAGAGCAACCCGACTAGCAGCGCGATTGCTCTCGCGCGTATTCGACAGCTCCACTTTCAACGTGCTCGCAGACCGCGCGCCGAACGCGCCCTCGACGATGCTGATCAGCACATCGTTGCCCAAGTTGTGTTCGACCGCCTCTTGCAGCTTGCCAAGATCGCGCGCCAGAACGCCAATCCAACCTTCGAACGCCTCTTGCCTGCCTTCCTCGTTCATGGCACTCGCCAAGTTGTCCTTAGGGGCCGACGGATTCGGCAAATTCCACTCCTCCAAACCACTCGGCAACATGGTTCGATGAACCAAACTCGGCATCAACTTAACCATATCGGCGAGCAGGTCCAGCGGACTATCGTGCTGAATCGGCGCAAGCCGAGCATAGGCCAACGCCGCCAAGGTCGTGACGAAGACCGAGGTCGGGGCAAGCTTCTTTAGCGCTTCGCTGACCGAGAATTTGCTGTTCCGGTGCAGCTTGAGCAGTTGCACAAAGCGACAAAGCAGGCGATTGAACACTTCATCGGCATCTGCCAACGGCACAACCTCAGCGCGATCGGCGGCGTCCATTGCTTTCGCGACCACGATGCGCTCGCGGAAAACTGGCGAAACCGCTGCGGCTCGATCGAAATGTTTGGCATATCCCAGCGGATTCGTCGATTCGAACGTCATCACCGCACGATCCGGGATCAGTGCATGAGTTTCGCCAAACGGTGCCGACAAAAGCGGCGCCTCAATCACCGGTGCGATATCTGCGCTCATGCCGTCCGCGTATCCCAACGTGACACACCGCTCCCACCGCCGAATACTCAGGCCATGGTAGTCGGCATATCCTTTTAAGGCCCAGTAAAAGTCGTTGATGAGTGCAGCAGCGCCGCCGTGCGTCATGTAGTGACCACGAGCCTCCGAACTCAGCAACGCGATCAGATCGACGTCGAAACCATCGGTCGAGGTTCGCAGCGGACGCACCATAGTGCCGAGCTGTCGAGAACCATGCGGATGGATTTTGATGAGCAGGTCGGCAAATTCCTTCCGATTCGCGAGGAAGTCGGCGGTACCCTCATAAGAAGACGCCAATCGCTCAAGCTGGGTGGCGGTGGGCTCATGATCACGTGCGATCGCATCAACCAGAAAGAAAAAGCGACGGGACAGATCAGACGTCGAGGGGCGGCGAAATCGCGCCGTCAACGGATCGGGAATTGCAGTAGGTTCGGCCATCTTTTCCCCATTTGCTTAAAAAGAGCCGGCACCCAAACGAAATACTAGATATAGTGTCGACTAGGCTGATTCACCCCAAGTGTAGTGCCATTTTTACGTGACACCAATCCAACCAAACACGAGCATCAGACTTTTTTGTAACAAAACAACACGCAATCGTTTGCGCATGGTAGCGCGTATTTTCTTGTTCGGAGCAGCACCGGAAGCCTCCATTTCCAGATTGATCTTTGTCTCTCCGGGCGAACAAAAATCCAATTCCTTTGCGGAACAGGGGCTAAGCGTCAGCGAGGCTAGTAACCCGGAAGCAGAGTGAAAAGGAGGCCGCTGACGATGTCCGTCAGGCTGACCAAAATGGCACCGGGCAAGTGGTCCGTCACAAGACATTCCCGGCACGCAAAGATAGCAGCATGATTGGGCAGCTATCGCATCCAAAGCAGCAGGCGACGAAGCGGCAGCAGCGACAAGAGCTGCACCTGATTTGCAGTAACCGTCAAGATATATAAGCGCTTGGGTGCCGGCATAGGCGACCGGTGCCTCATGGCTGCGAATTCAACCGGTCGATGCAACAGCTTGATGGAGCCGCTCAGCCCGTGTATCGACGGCTAGAAGGCCGTTGAATTGCTGTCCGGCCGGACATATTTTCCCTTCCGCCGTTCGCGGCGATCACCGCGAAGTGTTCGATTTCAGCTCATTCGTGCTGGATTTCAATGTGAACGGATCAACGTGGAGGGCTTCCCGGCGTCCATTCCGGTACTGCTGGTGCGCTCCAGACGGTACGGCATATGAATCCGGGTATGACATTAAAAAATACGCCAGTGTTAATTATGTAAAATTAATTCGAAATCCGAATATATTGAGTTTTTACTTAAGAGGCCAGTTCAAAAAGGCCCTCGAGGGGCTGTTAACTTCACCGGCGAGCTGTTAACCTCAAGCATCTGAGCAACCGGATCATGAGGAATGCAAGCGCCGATCGTTGATGACGAATTGTGGGTACTCATCGAATCATTGCTCCCGCCGCCGAAACCGCGACGCTCGAAGAATCCAGGGCGGTTTCCGGTTCCGGACCGGGCAGCATTGAACGGCATCCTGTTCGTGCTCAAGACCGGTATTCGATGGAACCATCTGCCAACCCAGCTCGGCTTCGGTTCGGGGGCGACCTGTTGGCGCCGACTTCGCGACTGGCACGAAGTCGGCGTGTGGGATCGCCTCCACGAACTATTGCTCGCCAAATTGCGGGCGGCCGACCAGATCGATTTCTCACGTGCGGCCGTCGACTCATCATCGGTACGGGCTGTTGGGGCGGGCCAAAAACTGGCCCGAACGCCACGGATCGCGCGCGACCTGGCTCCAAGCACCACATCGTCACCGACGCCAACGGCACACCTCTGGCCGCGATCCTGACTGCCGCGAACGTCAACGATGTGACGCAGTTGCTGCCGCTGATCGACGCGATTCCGCCGATTCGCGGCCTGCGCGGCCACCCGATTCAACGGCCTCGCGTGGTTTACGCCGATCGCGGCTACGACTCCGAGCGGCATCGCCAAGCCCTGCGCAATCGCGGCATCCAGCCGATGATCGCAAAGCGCCGCGCCGAACACGGTAGCGGACTTGGCCAGTATCGTTGGGTGGTCGAACGCACGCACTCCTGGCTCCACAATTTCCGTCGCCTACGTACTCGCTTCGAGCGACGCTCTGACATTCACGAAGCATTCCTCAAACTCGGTTGCTCGCTTGTCTGTTGGAACATCCTCAGGCGTATCGAGCAGCCTTTTTGAACTGGCCTCTAAGGGATGCCTTGAACGTCGCATGCGAATCTAATACATGGGAGATAGCGCGGATGGCGCGAATCAACTTTCGATCGTCCACGCCGAGTGACGGCAAACTCAGGTCAAGCCGACACAGGTAACGTGACACGAACGCCGAACCCTCCGCCGTTCAACCCGCCGGTATATCTCAGGCTCCCGCCCAGTTTTGCCACGATGCGCGCGACGATGGACAGGCCCAAGCCGCTGCCGCTTTCATCGTGGTCCGCGCCGCGAAAGAAGCGATCCTGCAGTCGGCACAGATCTTCATCCGGGACGCCAGGGCCGTCGTCCCGCACCTGAAGGCTAACCGAGCCGGCACCCTGCCACGATGCGATTTCGACGGTGCCCTGTTCACAACCGTACTTGATCGCATTCTCGACGAGGTTATCGAGCAATACGCGGACCAACGTCGGCGGTGCATGGGCGACGACCGGACCGTCGACGACGGATATCAGCGACATCCGCTTGTGGTCTGCACGCGTCTGGTAGTCGTCAAGGCAGGTCTGCACCACGCGCGCGAGATCGACGTCCTCGCTGGGCAACTGCACGGTCTCGTCGAGTCGCGCCAGGGCGAGCAACTGGTCCGCCAGATGCGTGCTGCGGTCAACGCCCTCGACGACCCGTTGCATCGCGCGTCGCTGCCGATCCGGATCGCGTGCCGTGAGGGCAACCTGCGCCTGGACCTTGAGCGCGGCGAGCGGGGTCTTGAGCTCGTGCGCTGCGTCGCTGGTGAACGCGCGTTCGCGATCGATCGAGTCACGCAAACGCTGCAACAACGTGTTGAGCGCGGCGACCAACGGCCGCACTTCGTCGGGAATGCCGATCGTGCCGATGGCGTCGAGGCTGCCGGGCGAACGTGCGTCGATCGCTTCAGACAACGTGCGCAGCGGCGTCAGGCTGCGGCCAATGGCCAGCCAGATCAGTACTGCCAGCACGGGCAACGCGAATGCGAGCGGCCGTGCGACGCGACGCGCGACCTCGGCGGACAGATCCGAACGACGCGTACGTTGCTCAAAGATGCGCACCGTACGGCCACGCGCGGCATCGGTCAGCACGTAGGCGTGCCACTTCGGATTGCCAAGTCGGATCGGGCTCGATGCCGCAGCCGGCAACACCGGCAGATCGAGCGAGGCCAGCCCGGGACTCGCGGCCAGGATTCGTCCGCCGGCGTCGCTGACCTGATACAGCATCCGCGGCGAGGCATCGTCGTCGCCATCGTCGTCTTCTGACGAACCGAGCGCGATGTCCGCAAAGGCCGGGAGATCGGAAGCATTGAGCGCGGCGAACGCCCGGGCGATCTGCTGGATGCGGGTCTCGTCCCACTCCTCCGCTTCGTGAATTGCCTGACGGTAGCTCGACACCAGCGAGTAAGCCCAGATCACCACGACACCCGACAGTACGAGCAAGGTGAGCCGTTGTCGGATCGAACGCATCACGATTCCTTCTCCACCACGTACCCGACGCCACGAATCGTCCGGATCAGGTCGGCGCCTAGCTTCTTGCGCAGATTCGACACGTGTACTTCGATCGCGTTGCTTTCGATCTCTTCATTCCAGCCATAGAGGCAATCCTGGAGCTGTGCGCGAGAGAGCGGACGGCCCTGGTTCGCCAGCAACTCGACCAGCAACGCGCATTCTCGCGACGTCAGTGCGATCCGGTCGGTGCCGCGCGTGGCCGTCATCAGCGCGGGATCGACCGACAAGTCGCCGTATTCGATTGTGTCTGTGCCGCGGCCCTGCGAGCGCCGTACGAGCGCACAGCAGCGGGCAATCAGCTCGGTCAGGTCGAACGGCTTGCCGAGGTAGTCGTCGGCGCCCGCACTCAAGCCGCTCACACGGTCAGCCACCGTGTCGCGGGCCGTCATCACCAGCACCGGCGTATGGTCGCGGCGCTTGCGAATCCACTTGAGCAGTTCGGTTCCGGACATGCGCGGCAGGCCAAGATCGAGCACGACGAGGTCGTACGGCGTGGTTTCGAGCGCGAGTTGCGCATGCCTGCCATCGTGCGCCCAGTCAACCGCCATGCCGGCCTCAATTAGGCCGTCCTCCACCCCGCTTCCGATCAGCTTATTGTCTTCCACGAGTAACACCCGCATGACGTTGCATTCCTGTTGGTCCGGACATGACGTCCATTGCCGCACGATAACCGCAGGCGCGGGCCCGCATCAAGCGGGGCGGGAAAAATCAGGCCCTTAAGAATCCGTTAACGTCGGCGCCATAAGGTCGCGGTCATCAACATACGCAATCGAGCCGACAACCATGAACAGCCTGTCATTCAGACTCCGTTTCTGCGCAACGCTGGGCGTGCTGCTTTCCGTGGCAGCCGCCCCCGCCCACGCCGGCGAAATCAAGACGCTGATGCGGGACATGAAGCATGCGATGCAGGGTGCGATGAACAGTCGGACGATTCCGGAAATGTCCGGCTACGTGACCCGGCTAGAAAGCGATGTGCAACAGGCGAGCCGCCAGCACTATCGCAATGACCAGCCGACCTACGATGAAGGCATGCGCACGTTACGCGATGAACTGACCGTCGTCGACCGGGCCATCGAAGCAAATGATCTACCGGACGCAAAGCAAGCGTTGCGGCGAATCAACGGTTCGAAAAAACACTATCACGACCTGCTCGGCTAACCTGGGCCTGGCACGCTTTCGACACTCAACAGGCATTCCCGTCATGAACACCGCTACCCGTTATCCGCTGTCGATCAGCCTGCTGCACTGGCTGCTGGCCGCCGCGCTGATCGGCAACCTGATCATCGGCTTGCTGCTGGACGACAACGAGGACCTCGTCGGCCTGCACAAGTCGATCGGCGTCGCCATTCTCGTACTCGTGGCGGTTCGCATCGTGAATCGCCTGCGCATGCGTCGCCAGCTGCCGCCGTCGGTCAATCCGGCCGGCACACTGAATCATCTTGCAGAACGCTGCGTCCACGGATTGCTCTATGTGCTGATGCTCGCCATTCCCGTGCTCGGGTGGATGAAGACAAATGCGGCTGGACACACCGCCAGTTGCTTCGGACTCGTCTCGCTGCCGACGCTGGTACCCAAAAGCCACGAACTGTCGCACTGGTTGGGAGAACTGCACGCGCTGACGGCTTACGGCCTGGCTGCACTGGTTGGCTTGCACGTGCTAGGCGCGCTCGCACACAAGCTTTTCAAGTCCGAGAACGTGTTGTCGCGCATTCTGCCCTTGCCCACGCGCGCCGCGCGACACACGCTTTCTTCTGGTGACCGCAACTGAGCGACATACACAACGGTCAGCGGATGCTCACGCACGTCGTAGCAAGCGACATCATTCGCACATGCATTGCGCAAATGCATGCGGCAGTGTCGATATTTCCGCTTGTTTTGCAAAAGGTGAGCCATTCACGCGAAATCTTCCCGGAACCTGCGATACTCTCGCCCCCTCTTACATTCATACTGGCCGACGTTACTGATTTAATGTGTCCCCGATTGAACTCCGCTGGCGTCACGGAACGCGCGACCATTATTTGTCGCTCCCAGGAAAACGTACTGCTAGTAGCGCGAACGGGATCACGATGGACGCTGCCGGGCGGCATCATTAAGTCGGACGAATCCCCTGCGGAGGCGGCGAGTCGTGAACTCGAGGAAGAAACCGGCTTGATTGGGTTGAAACTGGCCTACGCTTTTCAGTTCGTTGGGTCGTCGAAGCTTCATCGTGTCTTCGTCACCGACGTTCCCACCCAATCAGATCCGCGACCTGGCAAAGAAATCAATTTGTGTCAGTGGTTCCGGTATGTCGACGTCCAGTCACTTCCAACTAGCACGCCCACGCTAAAGATTGTCGACCGTCTCTATAACCATTCTTGCGCGAACATGGCCGAGTCGCTTGCAATCGGTGTTTAACCCGGATTTCGTCATCCAACGAATCCATGCGATAGCAGGTCGCCGAACGCATTCAGAACATGTGCTCGTAATTCAGTCGAACGTGAACCGTGTCGGCACTGTCTCGGCGTTTTACCGACAGATCGATGTGATACCGGCCCGCCCACGGCATGTCGAAGTAGTTGCCGTACGTCGCCATGCCGTTGACCTTCAACACCGGCAAACGCTTGACCTGAATCTTCGGCCTGGCCTTCGATGCCGGTGCGGTCATCCTGGCGATGACCATCGCGTTGTCGATACGCGCGCCGGTCCTGGCGTCGAACAGTGCAACCACGAGGTGATAGCTGGCCAGATTCTGTGCGGCTTTAGTATCTCCTGGAGCACTCCCCTCTTCCGGCACGCGCGGTGCCTTCTCTGCCGGAACGATGCCGAAGTGAACGGTCAGGCCGTGCGTCGTCACGCTCCGGCTGGACGAGTCGGCGGCCGCCACACTCGTCGTTGCGCCGAACAACATCTGCGCAAGCACGATCAACATTGCCAGCTTTCGCATGATCATTTCTCCCTTCAGGTAGCGGCACGCATTGCGGTTGTGCAGACGCCAAGCCTTTCCCGAACGTCGCAGCCTCGCTTGAATGCTGCTGCCGTCCGGCCGTCCCCCGTTTGACTCATGTCAACGCGGCGGCGGCCATGCGCTCGAGCGGCCTGCGAACGAACGTCTCCTGTTGGTCGACGAACTGGAACTGGCATATCGCGATCGAGCCGCCTTCTCGCCCGGCATCGAGAAGGGAAGGTAGTTGACGAAGGTCAACCTGTCAGAAGCCGCCCGTGCGAAAAATTATCGTGTACGAGAACGTCAGTCGCCATAGGGAGACATTCATGAACATCGGCACTTCACCCGTCCAGGCCATCCGCGCTCCTCAGCGAGTGCTGATAGCCGTCGACGGTTCGACCGCATCCGCCCATGCACTCGCGTATGCCAAAGCGCTCCTCCCATCGAATGCAGCGGTGCACATCGTCAGCGTTGCGGAAAATCCGAGAACGCTCGTCCCGCTCGGATCGAAAACCATGGCGTTCCTCGAATCCGCGCGCGTCGAATTGCTCAGGGATGCTTCTGATGCCCTGTCGCGCGCCAAAGCCGCACTGGATCGCGACGACCTCGTCATCGACACGGAAGTCGTCGACCTGGCCGCCCATGGCGGGGATGTCGTGAATGCACTGGCCGACAGCGTGCAAACCTGGCAGGCCGAACTCCTGATCGTCGGTGCACGTCAGCATCATGGCTTGCTCGGATGGGTCGAAGGGACGGTTTCCGGCCCGCTCGGCAAACTCGTCGGGTGCCCGCTGCTCATCGTTCCGGAAGGTTTCGCGTCGGTTGCCGAGCACGTGCCACGGCGGATGCTGTTCGCCGTCGACGGAAGCGAGATTGCACTCGACGCATTGCGGACAGGGTTGACATTCTCGCGGGCCGACACCGAATTCCGTGCGATATACGTGGTTGATCCCCCCCCAATGCTGGGCGACTTCGTCCTTGGCGGGGCACTGGAAGAAGCATTGATCGGCGAAGGAAATCATGTGCTCCAGGGTGCCACGGCCATACTCGAACGCACGGCCAGACATGCGCAGTCGCAACTCATTCACGCAGATCGAACCGGCGGGGACGTTTCCCATCTGATCGTGCGCGACGCACTCGAATGGAATGCGGACATGATCGTCATGGGCACTCACGGGCGGCGAGGCGTCACGGGCTGGCTCGTCGGCAGCGTGGCCGGGCGCGTGGCGCGCATCACGAAGACGCCGGTCCTGCTCGTCCATGCGTCGCGTGCGTGACGCGCTTCGTCGTCACGCATCCGCACCCACGGCGTGGAACAGCTCCTCCTCCTGGGCGCAATGCAGGCGCACGATCGCCTCCAGCCCGTACAGCAGGCGTTGTATCGCCTGAACCTGCATGGTGTTCGTTCCGTCGCGCGGCAGGTCGGCGACCATCTGCCTGAGCGATCGGACCATCCTGAAGATCTCTCGGTGTGCGCCGCTCATCGCCGCCAGCGGATCTTCACCGCCGAGCAGCGGCGCAAGACGCGCATAGACCTCCAGATCGTCAGCCCGTTCGTGCGGCAGCAGCCGTTCGTCGAGCGAATCGATCATGTGGACCAGCTCGCTGGCGATGGCGGCCCCAGATAGTCCCGGCAGACGATCCGCGAGATCCCTGATCTGGTCCAGCAACGGTGACAATGCCGTGTGCTCGCGCCTGAGTTGCTCGACGTCGATATCCGCCAACCCGGCGCCCATCGGCCTCGGGCGCACCATCAACACGCGCAGCGCATTGACGATGACGACGACGTCGACGACTTCCTGAATCACCGCGCCGGCAATCGGCGGCAGGAATCCCGCCGCCGCGATCGTCATCGCGACGACCGACAACGACATGCCGATCACCACGCTCTCGAGCGCGATCCGGCGCGATCGACGCGCGATACGTATCGCGTCCACGAGTCGATCCAGCCGATCGACCAGCAAGACCACGTCGGCGGCTTCGGATGACGCGGCCGCTCCCCGCGCACCCATCGCGATGCCGACGTCGGCTGCAGCCAGCGCCGGCGCGTCGTTCACGCCGTCGCCGACCATGATCGTCACGCCCTCCTTGCGCGCGGCCTGAATCGCGACGAGCTTGTCCGTGGGCGTCTGCTCGGCACGCACGTCGATGACACCCAGCAGTTCACCGACGGCCTGGGCAATATCGCGCCGGTCGCCGGTCAGCATGACGAGGCGCTCGACGCCTTCGCGCTTGAGCAGCCGCAATGCCCGCGGTGTTTCCAGCCGCACCTGGTCGGCCATTTGAATCGCGCCGATCATGACGCCATCCACGCCGACGAATACGGCAGCCCCGCCCTCGCTGACGACGCGTGCCAGGAATGCGCCGCTCCACGGCGCATTCGTCGCGAATGCTGACACGTATTCGAACTTGCCGATCGCAACGGTCCTGTTGTCGACCCGGCCCGTCACGCCTTCGCCGGCCGTTTCGATGACGGCCGACGGCAGCGACAGGTCGATGCAACGTTCGTGCGCCGCGACCGTCAGCGCGTCCGAGATGACGTGGCCCGACGCTTGGGCCAACGACGCAGCGAAACGCAACACATCGTCCGCTGCGACGTCAGCGCCGCACTCGATCGCAACGATGCGTGCCCGTCCTCCCGTCAACGTTCCGGTCTTGTCGAAGAACAGAGTTGTCGCTTGTGCAAGACGCTCCAGCGCACCCCCGCCTTTGACCAGAATGCCGCGTTTCGAACAACGCGACATGCCGGATACGATGGCGACCGGCACGGCGAGGATCAATGGACACGGCGAGGCCACGACGAGCACGGCAAGCGCACGTGTGACGTCGCCGGTCAACAGCCATGCGATTCCCGCGGCGAGCAGCGATGCGAGCACGAAGAATGCGGCGTAGCGATCCGCGAGACGCACGGACGGGCTGCGCTCGCGTTGCGCACGCTCGACCATACGGACGATGCCGGCAAACGTGCTGTCGCTCGCCGTCGTGCGGGCAATCATTTCGAACGGGGCGCCTGCGTTGACCACGCCGCTGCATGCGTTTTCCCCGGAACGGCGTCGCAGGGTGGACGATTCGCCCGTCAGCATGGACTCGTCCAGTTCCGCGTCGCCGGTCAATGTGCCGTCGACGGGCACGAACTCGCCGCTCCGCACCAGCAGCCTGTCGCCGGGGACTAGGGTGTCCGGCGCAACCGAGCGCCATTCCCCGTTCTCGAAACGGGTTGCCTGCCGGGGGGCGCGGCCGAGCAGTGCGCTCATCTCGCGTTGCGCGCGATCCTGCGCATACCGCTCCAGCGTCCGTCCGCTCGCCAGCATCAACGCAATCACCGCCGCCGCAAGCGTCTCGTCGAGCACGACCGCCAGCGCGATCGCGAGCCACGCGAGCACGTCAATGCCGGCCTGCCGCCTCATCACGGCCTTGACCAGCGAGACCGTCAACGCGAGCAGGACCGGCAACGTCCCCAGCAGCCAGGCGAATCGTGCGAGCGACGGCTGGCCGAACGCCACGCATACGCCGCCGCCGGCGAGCGTGGCGGCCGCCAGAATCAGCAACACGAGATCGATCGACCAGGGGACTCGGGACATGGCCATTGCTCCGATCGCCGTGCATGGTGGTGTTCGCCGCATCCGGTTTCGGTTGCGGACGGCGTGGCATCAGTCTAGGAAGCGCCGCGCTTTGAGCATTGACATGGGTCAGGACGGCGTGCCTCCCGTGAACGACCGGCACGCCGCGTTGCTTGACGTGAGTCAAGCCATCGGCCCCTTTCCTCAGCAAAATTGAGCCGTGACACCGGATGGCCTGGAGTCGATATCGTGCTGACGCTGGCTGTACTCTTCGTGCTGATTCTTCTGCTGAATCTCATGCCGGCGTTCGCCCCACCCACATGGATGGCGATGTCATGGGTCGGGTTCAACCTGCCCGACGGCAATCCGTTCATCTTTGCCGTTGTGGCGGCCGGCGCGGCGACGACCGGCCGTGTCATTCTGGCAACCTTCGCGAGATCGCTCGTCCGCTCCCGCTGGATGCGGGAATCCGACCGCGAAAATATCGACGTCGCCACGCGCTGGCTGCGACAGCATCGGACGCTCACCGCCGGCGCGTTCTTCTTCTATGCCTTGAGCCCGCTGCCGTCGAACTACCTCTTCATTGCATACGGGCTTTCCGGGTTGCCACTCAGAATCATCGCGGTGGCATTCTTTATCGGCCGTGCAACGACCTATGCGATCTGGGCACATCTCGGTCGCTTTGCATCGACCCGGCTAGACGTGGAATCGGAACTCGAAGGCACGTATCTCGGCGGCTACTTCGTCGTCACGCAACTGGTCCTGCTCGGCCTCGTCTTCGCGTTGATGAAGCTCGATTGGCGTGCGCTCGTCAACGAACGCCGGCTGACGTTCAGACGCGGCCATCATCCGCGCGGCTCCGATTGACACACGGCGCACGCGATCTTTCGATCGGGTGCATCGGCCAGCCGATCCCGGATGCGACCGCGGGGAGGCTCTCGCGGCTCCGTGGATCGACGTGGGTCATGACATTCAGGACACGGTGATGCTTCATCACGCGCGCACGCGCGTCCACCGCGATGTCGTGCCCTTGCGCGACAGTGAGATCGGCGTCGATGTCGAGATGCACGTCCACGAGGATCAAATCGCCGGTCTTGCGCGTGCGCAGGTCATGCACGTCGAGCACGCCCCGTGTCGCAACCAGCGTTGCCCGGATCGCCTGCACTTCTTCAGCGTCGGCCGCCCGGTCCATCAGATCATGCAATGCGTCCCAGCCGAACGTGGCGCCCATTTTCACAATCATCCCGCCGACGATCAGCGCGGCGACGGGATCGAGCAGCGGGTAGCCGAACAGGTTGCCGACGATGCCGCACGCAACCACCAGCGAAGATGCGGCATCGGAACGCGCGTGCCATGCATTTGCGACCAGCATGCTCGACTTCACCCGCGTTGCGACCGCTAGCATGTAACGGAACAGACTCTCCTTCGCGACGAGCGCAAGGATCGCCACCCATAGCGCCGTGACATGGACGCGCGCGATCGTCTCCGGATGCTCGAGCTTCTGGATCGCGGACCACAGCATCCCGCCCCCCACCACCAGCAGGATTGCCGCGAGTGCGATCGACGCACCGGTTTCGAAGCGCTGATGGCCATAAGGGTGCATTTCGTCGACGGGCTTGCGGCTATGGTGACCGGCCAGCAGCACGACGAAATCCGCGACGAGGTCGGACAATGAGTGAATCCCGTCCGCCACGAGGCCCTGTGATCGGGACAGGATGCCGACCGCCACTTGTCCAATGCTCAGTGCAAGGTTGACCGCAACGCTCACCCAGGTACTTCGCGTGGCCGCGGTGGCCATTGCAGGCGTCGCTTCCGCGACGGCTTCCGAAACAAGGTTAGATTGCTGTGACATCATGACTCCGGTCACGTTCCAAGGTTGACCAAAGTCGGATAGTCGCAAGCGGACACGAAGGCCCATACGCGCGTCTCTGGTAGCGACGGTCGCCGGCATTTACGTCGAAAGCTCGTCGAACGCCACCAGCGCATGTGCCGCATACATCATCGACGGACCGCCCCCCATGTAGACGGCGACACCAGCAACCTCCTCGACCTCCTCACGCGTCGCCTTCAGCTTGATCAGCGATTGCATATGGAAGCCGATGCAGTCGTCGCAGCGGCACGAGATCGCGATGCCCAGTGCGACGAGTTCGCGGGTCTTTTTCGTCAGTGCGCCATCTTTGGTAGCGGCCGCGCCCAACGCGCCGAAGGCGGACAGGAGTTCTGGCTGTGACTGCCGAAGCTTGCGCATCTGCTCGGCGACTTCGGCGGTTCTTTCACGGTAACGCAACGAGTTCGACATGGCTGGGCCACTCCGAAGCGAGAGAATCTGGACGGCTCACGACGCTTCGCTTCTGCGACGGGCAATGATGCACCGCGCGTCTGACAACGGCGTGATCTCGGGCATGTATTCCATGGTATTGACGGACGCTCGGCAAGACTTGATCTGCGACAAAGGCCCCCCCGCCCGTTCTGCGTACCGTTGGACTCATGCAAACGACCTGGAGACCATCATGTCCAGAGCAAACAGGTTCACCGTTTCGTTCCTGATCGGCGTCGCGATTGCAGTGATGGCCGGCCTTGCGGACGCCCAGCCTCGCCAGCCTGCTCGTGGCCCCGCTGTCGAGTCGGGAGGCATGATTTATGGCAGTCAACTGATGACGACGGCCGAACGGACCGAGTACCGTACGCGAATGCTCGCGGCAGCGTCGGATGCGGAGCGCGAGAAAATCCGCGCCGAACATCATGCCGAGATGCAGAAGCGTGCGAAAGCGCGCGGAATCAAGCTCCCCGACGCGCCCCCCATGCGCGGCATGCATCGCGGGCAAGGAATGGGGATGGGCATGGGGCCCGGCTACATGCATGGCTGGCCCAGCGGCCCCGCGAGCGGCGCTGCCGGGCAGTGATCGCGCGGTTCGGCACATCCGGCAACGAGCGCGTCGAACCATTCGCCTCCGGCCGTTCTTGCGCACAACCGCCATGCGGCCAAATTGACCTGTCTTCTCAGTCATGCGCATGACGGGCCAAACGCGTAGCCGAATTGGGTTCGCCAGGCGCTGGCCACGACACTGTCACGCGTAGCCCGCCAAGTACGGTTGATCGGTCAACCTGAATATCGGCGTCATGCGCCGCCGCGATTCTCCGCACGATCGACCACCCAAGGCCGCTGCCACTTGGCCCGGTTCCCGCAGGCCGAAAGAATCGCTCACCCAGTCGGTACAGATCGTCGTTGCCCATGCCCGGGCCATTATTCTCGACCCGACGCATGGTTCGATGGTCTCACCCGGCCGGCATTCAGCATCAGGATGTGCAACAGGTCGAACTCGCGCATGGACAGCGAGACGGCCTCGCCAGCGCGGCGTGCAGTTCGCGACGCGGGCTCCAGCTCAACGTCCTGCGCGTGGAGTTGCTCTGTCGGGCGGCCGTGGGACCGCTGCACCAGAGCCCCTCAGACGCGCACCGAGCTCGTATAGGTCCACGGGCTTGATACGTAATCGTCCGCCCCTATGTCAGGGGCCTTTATTAGGTCCGGTACGGCGTCGCGTGCGGTCAGGATCGGCAACGCAATACCGCTGCGACGAATATGTTGCAGGACATCGATCCCATCCATGAGCGACAGCCCGAGATCGAGGACGGCCGCGGCATGAACACGCGCGCGCAGCTCGCGCTGGGCCGCGTCGCCGTCATGCACCCAGTCGACCTGGAACCCTTGCTGGCGCAATCCGGCGCGAATCCCGTCTCCGAGCAGGACATCGTCTTCCACGAGCAGGATACGCACGATCAGGCACTCCGCCGGTGGCCGTCAGTCGTCATCCCGGCCCATCGCATTCGCAGGGCGGCCGGCGTCCGTCGCGACGGGCCGGTCCGCTTGAAGGGGCTGCGGCGCCGCATGCCATTGCGCCCACCACCAGCCGATCACCGCCGCTGTCATGACGACGGCAATCCCCCACCAGGCACACCGGATGCCGTCGAGCGGCGCACCGCGCTTGTAGCCGGTCACCATCGACCCGGTCAGATTCTCCCGATGCACGACGCTGCTGACGAGCACGGCGGCGAGATGCACCGCAACGAGCGCGAGCATCACGTTCGCTGCGCCTTCATGAAGATCACCGAACGATTCGCCGTTTCCGGTGTAGGCCGCCCAGCCGGTGACCCCGGTGACGACCGTCATCGCCAGCATGGCGACGATCGCGACCGCGCCCGCCGGATTGTGGCCGACGTGGTGCTCCGGCCTCCCTTTCGCAAGGCTCAGCACGTAGCGGAAAACGGCCGCCGTGGAACGTACGAACGACGAGAACCGCGCATGACGCGGGCCGACCACGCCCCATACGACGCGAAACGCGACGAGCGCCAGCATCGTGTATCCGAACGCGACGTGCATCAGTCGCCAGCGCTCGCTCTCGGCGGTCAGCCACGCGCCGGCGAAGGCAACCACCGTCAACCAGTGGAACGCACGAAGCGGCGCGTCCCAGACCAGTATCCGGGCAGGACGCGAGCGCGTCGTTTCACCGTGAGCCCGGGATGCGGACGAATCGTTCATCGAAATTTCCTTTGTCTGCTTGCGTATGACATGCGGCGCAATTCGACAGCCGCTTCACTGCGGGGCTGCGCCACACGGACGCGGGAACCTCGTCGTGCGAGGCGACGAACCACGCCGACCGGGTAACCCGGTCTTCCGGCGGACGGCGAGCCGCGGCGCCCGTTGCCGCGTGTGCCGTCAGCCAGCTTTCCAGTTGCCCGATGCTCGTCGGATCCAGCGTTGCATCGGTGCCGAAGTGGTGATCGAGACCGTTCAGAATGCGGCGCCACGACTCGGCGGGCAGCGCCTCGGGCGGATAGGCGACATGGCAGGTCGCGCACTCCTGCTTGTACTTGGGGAGCAACGGAATCACGACGCCCCGCATGTCGTCTTCGGCCAGCGCCGCGCGCGGCAGCAGCGACATCAGCAGCAGCGCGAGCACGCTTGCGCGCACATATCGGACGGGAGCAATTCCGCGCAAGGAGGTTGTCGTGTCAACGTCGTTCATGATTGTTCGCCATCAGGGTTTCAGGCTCATGAGCCAGCTCAGGACGTCAGCCTTTTCGATTGCCGAACATTCACGCCCGACGACGTCCTTGCAGTTTCTGCGGAACCATTTTTCGGTCCGCGCCTTGTCCGTGAACCGTGCCGGATTGAAGGCAGGAGCAAGCGGCTCGATGGTCTTGCTGGTGACCACGTGCCTGCCTTGGCCGGTCGGCGTACTTCCATGACAGGTCGCGCAACCCCAGTCGCGCCCGTGTCGGGACGTGAAGAACTGCTGCCCTCGCGACGGCACGGCGCTTGAGCCTGCCTTAGCCGTATAGCCGTCCAGCAACCGGGCAGACGTTTCGGCGTAGGCACACGCGACGGCTGCAAGCAGCATCGATACAGAAACGCATGGATAACAAAGCGCGCCAATGGAACGGGATATCCGCATCGTGATTCTCCTGGGCGATGCGTTCATGTTCGGGCGGATTCCTTACCGCATTCTTAACGTCCCGGCGTGCGTCAGCCGGAACGATGTCACACAACTGCGCAATCGAATCGACCGCTCGGAGAATCCCGGAAAAGCCTGCTGTAGCGACGCGCTGATACAAACGATTTTCAGCTCGCCAAACACCTGAGGAGAACGGGCCAGTCATACAGATCGACCGGCATCATCGCGGCATCTGCCGGCTCGCCTTTGCGCAGCCAGAGCATAGGCGCATGACGTCGTGTCGATCAGGGTCTTCCCAGTAAAACCGGATATCGACGCCTCGATGAGAATCCACCCGTACCTGTTTCGTCTCATGAATATGACGATCGCGTGCCGACACCGTGTAGCGACCCGCCGGCAAGCGCACGTACAGGAACGGGCCCGTCGTTTGTACGGTGAGAACATGCCGCATACCTTCCAGGATGCTGACATCCACGTCGGACAAATACTCGCCTGTTTTCGACGCGAACGTCATCCTCAGGTTATAGCGGGAAGCCGCCTCGCGGAACGCACCTACTTCGTCTGCACCGATGCCACCCGTTACGTATGTAACCCCGCCGTGCTCAACCGGTGTCAAAGAAGTATCGGCATAAGTACCTGTTACCGTCGCAAGAAGACAAATTGACGCGCACAGCGCGCCGATGATTCTGGTCGGCATGATTCTCTCCGCCCGCGCATGACGTCTTTCAGATCGATTTCCGACCGGATATTCCGCGTGTAACGCGACTGTCGAGGCGCCGTGTGCGAATCTCGTTGAACTCGTGGTCAGGATCCCGCTGTTAGGCACTTCGATCTTGACTCAAATCAATCGATCATTCGACACGGAATCTAGTCTGGTTATCAATCGACTTCGCGTCCCGAAGCCAACGTAGTGCTACGGATTCCGATGATGATTCATACCCGAGCAAGCGCGTATATTGCCTCAGTTTCTCTCGCGCTCCTTACCGCCTACAGTTCGAACGCCGAAGAGCTAGCGCGGATACCTGCGCATTCGCAGCGTTACGGCACCCACATCGGCATTTCCGCGTACGACGACCCGCTACTCAAGGGTGTGACGTGTTTCATTTCCGGACCGGTCTCGAATCGTGATCGACGCAATCTCCATGACCGAAATACCGGAGGCACGGCAACGTCGGTCTCTTGCCATCAAGTCGGACCGCTCTCGACCACGGCACGCGTGCCGCAACAGGCGCAGGTGTTTGACGAATCGATCGATCCGGTTTTCAGATCGATACACATAATTCGGATTCTGGATATTCGGCGTCTCGTTGTGTTGTATTTCTCGTTCGCCAAGAGTGATCTGGCGGGCGATCTGCCCGGACACGTGGACGTCGTCCGGTTGCCCGCAATTTTCGGAAATCAGGATGCGGCAGGCAAGTGAATCGAGCGCCGGTCCGCGGCGAGTCGTCCGACAGCTTGCACAATCATCGCAAGCCATCAACGCACACTGTCCGTGGTGGCGTTAAGCTGTCGCAGAGGTGGCGCGTGCAACATCGTTACCGCGCACGAGCAGGACCGGACAAGTCGATCCGCGCAGGAAGCGTTCCGCGACACTGCCGAGAAAGAGTCGCCGCACACCGTGTCGCCCGTGCGTCCCGATCACGACCAGATCAATTGAGTTGTCCACAACGTAGCGCTGAAGGCGCTCCGGGACATCCTGACCGGCCTCAGTCTCGATGATTTCCCTGTCGCCGCGTAACGCTGCGTTCGAAATCGCCTGAACGGCATCTCGCAACACCGACTCGCCATAGTGCCGGATCTCATTGAGTAATTCGTCAGGCTCCACGCGCCCGCCATATGCGAACAGGGTGGATCTGTCGACGACGAACACGACGAAGAGGCTGGCGCCGCACAATCTGGCCAGCTTGATACCTTCGACAAGCGCCTGTTTCGATGACGGGCTGCCATCCATGGCGATCATGATTTTCGTGTACATGCAAACCTCGCTCAATGACTGAACCCGCTCGCTGCGCCCATCCTCATCATCGACGCTCGCCGGGCCCTTGTGTTGCGCCAGGTCAACGGTTTGAAATCACGTCTAGCGCGACCGAACCGGCATGTTTTCCGAAAGTGTGGTCGGTGGGTACACGACGACGGTTTTTCCGACCTGCAGGCCAGCGAGCACTTGAGCGGCCTCCGTGTTGCGCTGTCCGATCTGAACGATCTGTCGTATCGCCCGTCCGTGATCGACCTCGAACGCGCACCACTGCTCCGCGCACCGGAACAACGCCCCGACCGGTATGCTCAGCACATCCATGCGCTCCCAGATGACGATTCTGCCCTGCACGCGATAACCGTCGCTCAACCGGCCGGGCGGCGTGGTCAGGTCTGCAATCACATGCACGCGCTGTTCTTCCACGCCGAGCGCCGAGATCTTCGTGAATGCGCCAGGCTCGACGACACGCACCCGTGCGCCGATCGGCGATGCCTCGCCCCAGTCTTCCACGGAAACGCGCATGCCCGGGCTGATCTTGACCGCGTCGGTCGACAGCACGTCGACGACGACTTCGTAGCGCGAAGGATCGGCCAGCAGCATGATCGCGGTGCCTGCGGGCACGACGTGCTCGCTCTTTTCGTCGACACGCAGCAGCACCGCGTCGACCGGAGCACGAACCTTGACGGGCTGCCCTGCCTCGAGTGCCTCGAGATTCGCCACGGCAGCCCGAACTTCGGCGGCTGCGGACTTCTCGCGTGCGGACGCTGCTTCGAGATCGCTCCTGCCAGTTGCCTCGATGGCGCGCAACTGCTCCATGCTTTGCCTGGAAATTGCGCCTGCGTCGACCAGAGTCTGGCCTCGCTCGCGTTCCCGGCGCGCCTGCGCGAGATCGGCACGGGTATGCTCGACACGCGCCTGCGCCTCACGCAGTGACGCCTCCGCAGCCTCCACGCGTGCACGCTGCTGGGCACTTTCGCCGGGGGTCATCGGCACGGGCACAAGCACCGCGATCACTTCTCCGGCTCGCACCCGGTCTCCTTCACGCAGCGTCACGCGCAGCAAGCGGCCCGTGATCGGTGCCGTGACCACGTAGCGATCATGCGCGCGAATTTCGCCATCCTCGTCGATCGTGACCCGGAGCGGACCGGTCGTCACCTTCGCTGTATCGACAGCGGTCGGCGCCGGCCAGAACGCATAGCCGAGCGCGAACGCGACCGCGAGTGCGCCGGACGCGAAGAACAGGAGCGGGCCCTTGCTGGCGCGCGTCATGATTCCCTCGCCTTGAGCACAGCGACGATGTCGAGACTTCCGATCTTCCGTGCCACCAGCCAACCCGACGCTGCCACAGTGCTCGCGGTCACCAGAAATGCCTGCGCGAATGTCGCCGGCTGCACCACGAGCGGCAGGCGATACAGATCCGTTGCAAGCCGATCCGCCAGGAACGCGCATACGCCATAGCCTAGTAAGAGACCGGCCGGCGTCGCAAGCGCGGCGAGGAGGAACTGTTCACCGAGCAGAATCCATGCAACCTCCATGCGCGTGAATCCGAGCACGCGCAGCGACGCCAGCTGCTGCAGGCGCTCCGAATAGGCGATACGCATTCCGTTGAATGCGACACCGAATGCGATGATGCAGGCGAACGTGAAATTGATGGAGGTCGAAAGCCGGACGCTTTCATTCATGATCTTGCGAAAGCTGTCGATCACCGACTGTCGGACGGCCACTGCGTTGACGGCGGGCATGCGCTTGAGCGTGGCGTACAGACGATCGGCCGCGCGCGCGTCGATCTGCAGCCAGGCGCCGGACCAGTTGCCGCCTTCTCCGAGAAGACGCGCGAGAGCCTGCTGGTCCATGTAGGCGCGAACGCCGACCAGTTCTCCGACCCGTCCCGCGAGCATGACCTGCCGCGACTGGCGCTTGCCTTCCAGCACCTCCACGGTGACCCGGTCGCCCGTGTGCACGCCGAGGGTGTCGGCGAGTTGCGACGAAATCACGATGCCGTCCGGCGGCACGCGCATCGGCAGGCTCCGCTCGTCGACCAGTCGATGCATCTGCGCCGCCGGCGCGATCCCGCTCAGCGACAAGCGGCGCGATCGATATCCGGCAGATATCCGGACGGGGACGTCGCGAAACGGCTCGACGCGCAGCACGCCGGGAAGTCGCTGGAGCGCGTAGATGGCTCGATGGGACAACGGCTGTCCGAATGCGACGGTCACGTCCTGCCGTTCGACGCGCTGAAACTGAACGTCGAACAGATAATCGATTGCGTCGAAGAAAAAGCCGCCCGTTACGAGAATCGCACTTGCACAGGCCATCGCAACACACGACAGCAGCGATTTGAGCGGTTGCCGCGTAATGTTGCGGGCGATCATCCGCCACGTTACGCCGAGATGGCGGTACAGGCCGAACCGTTCAAGCCACCCGGCCGCGAACGCAGGCGGCAGCGGCGCTCGCATTGCCTCCACGGGCATCAACCCGGCGGCCTTCGTCACACCGGCAGCCGTCCCGACCAGCGCGGTGGCGAAGCTCACGATGGCAGCGAGGATCGCGACATGCGCGTCGACATGGTATTCAAGATGCGCGAATCGGTAGTACCGCGCGTACAGCGCGGTCAGCGACGAGCCCAGCGCCAGACCGGCGGCATAGCCAACGGCGGCCCCCGCCGCGGCGATCAGGCACGCGAACTGAAGGTAATGCAGTGCGACCCGGGCGTTTCCGTATCCGAACGCTTTCATCAGACCGATCTGCGTGCGCTGGGTATCGACCAGCCGGTTCAGGACGTTCTGAAGCAGAAACATGGTTACACAGAAGAAGATGGCCGGAACATAGGTCGCCGTGATCCGGTTCTGCGCGATCTCGTCCGAAATGAACCGGTTCGAAACCTGATCGTCTCGCGTTATCGTGCCGAGCCCGCCGTAGGCAGCCAGCTCGCGATCGACCTGCGCGACAACGCGTGGCACGATCGCACTGCCATCGAGCGATAGCACGAGGTCGTTGAATGCGCCGTCCATCCGGAAGGCGGCCGATACGGCTTCGGTGCCCATCCAGAGCACGCCATAGTGGCGATTGTCGGGAAAGATGGAGCCGGCTCCGGTTTCGTATACGTATTCCGGTGAAATGGCGATGCCGACGATCTGGAGCCGCTTCCAGCGTCCGTTCAGCACGGCACCGATGAGCTGCCCCGTGCGCAGGTGGTTCGCGTCTGCGAACGCGGCGCTGACCAGCACTTCGTCGTCACGGCCTGGCGCGACGTACCGGCCGCGCTGAAGATGCAGCAGATCGAGCGACGGCCCGCCCCGTTCGGGAACCGAGACCAAATGACCGGTAGCCGGTTCGGCGAGCCCAGGCACGTCGAGCGTCACATCGGCAACCATGCGTGCGTCGACTGCGGCAACGCCGGGCAATGCCGCTATTTGCGTCGCGACCGCAAGCGGTGCGCGCTTCAGGTGCACGAACAGGTCGGCGAACCGGTGTGACGCATAGTATTCCTGTTGCGCCCGCAGCAGGACCAAGTACGTGCTGCGCATCGCGACGAACGAGGCCACGCCGCACGCAACGACCAGGACTGCCGCCACCGCCTGGGCGCGCATGCGCCACAGATCGCGCCCCGACAGACGTGTCAAGGTGCTCACCATGTGAGACCCCGGGCATCCGAACGTCGCACATTGCGGTGCTCTTCGACGATCGTGCCGCTACTCATGCGCACGACCCGGTTCGCCATCTCCGCGATAACGGCGTTGTGGGTCACAACTATGGTGAGCGTGCCGAACTCTCGGTTGACCCGCTCCAGCACGTCGAGTACGAGCCGCCCGGTGCGAAAATCCAGCGCGCCCGTCGGTTCGTCGCACAGCAGGACGTCAGGCCGCTTGGCAACCGCTCGAGCTATCGCCACACGCTGCTGCTCGCCACCGGACATTTGCGAAGGAAAGTTCCCGGCCAGCGAATCGATGCCGACCATGCGCAAGGCGTCATCGGGATCGAGCGGATGCTCTGCGATATCGGTCACGAGCGCGACATTCTCGCGAGCAGTCAAGCCGGGTATGAGGTTGTAGAACTGGAACACGAAACTGACGTGCTCACGCCTGAACCGGGTAAGTTCGCGCTCGGTTGCGGTTGAAAGACGATGGTCGCGGTAATTGATGATGCCGCTCGTCGGCGTGTCGAGTCCGCCCATCAAGTTAAGCAGTGTCGATTTGCCGCTACCCGACGTACCGAGCAGCACCACGAACTCGCCAGCTTCGAGTTCGAGCGTGACGTCCTTGAGCGCATGGACGCTGACGCTTCCCATCGGATAGATCTTGCTGACTGCCTGGATGGAAAGGACAGTCTCCATTGCGCACTCCAGACGAAAGCTTGCGAGTGCAGATCACGTTAGCGATTCACCCGGCTCGCCGATTGATCTGTGTCAACGGCCAACTCCACGATCATCCCGTCCGCCCGTGCTCGCACTCGAAGCATGCGATCGCCGGGAAAGCCGATTGTCGCGTCACGGGAGCTCGGGCAATGTCGACCACGATCCTTGTCCGAGATCAAATGGCGCCGGCCTCGCGTACCTAGAGTCGAATCGGACGAGCATCGTCGATGCGGCGCTCCGGCACGAACGGACGCGCCGAAGGAACGATGCATCCGGCGCCAGCTTCGGTACATGCATGGTACCGTTGGCCGACGTCGGCGTTCCGAATTCGCCTCCGGATCGATTCAGGCCGGCGATCAAACGGCAGGCGCCGTGACAGCAAGGAAGAAGGCCATGACCGTATCTCTGCCGCCCCAGGCGCTTGCGACGCTGCGCGATTCCGCAGCGAAGGTCGCGTCGCTGCTCAAGGCACTCGCACATCGCGACCGCCTGCTCCTGCTGTGCCAGCTCGCGGAAGGCGAGCGCAACGTGCAGGAACTCGAGCATCGCGTGGGCGTTCATCAGCCCAGTCTTTCCCAGCATCTCGGCGTGCTGCGTGCGGAATCGATCGTGTCGGCGCGACGCAACGGGAAGTACGTCTACTACCGCCTCGCCGACGATGAGATCAGACAAATCATGAAGACCTTGTCGATGCTTCATCACGTCGCCCCTGCAAAGCGGCTTCACTAACAGCGTCGGCGTCCGTCGATGCCGGGCCTTCACGTCGGCGAATCCCGGCCGAATGCAAGCGTTCGTGCGCAGCACCGTCGCGCGTCTGGCGCGAATGAACCGCCGGGAATCGGCCGTTGATCTGCATCAAGCCCCCATTGCCGGCCCGATCCACTATTGACTTCACGACATGGGTGGGGTGATTGGCGGAAGCCGACAACGCCCGTGCAATCGGGCAGCCGTGCATGACAGGATCTCCGGCAGGCAACGGCGACGTGTTTTACCCGCGATGCCCGAAACGGCCAGTCATCCGGACGAACGCGTTTGCCGAGGCCCCTATGCAGGTAAAGCGCTGGACCATTGCAGTGATGCTTGCCCGTGCGGAGTGCGCTGTTTCGCGCGTCGCCGTGCGAACCGGCCTCGGGTGGCCGATCGTGTTTGCCTGCTCGATCGCACTGCCGCCGCAATGGGCCCATGCGCAGTCGCTCGCTACGCTCGTCGTCGCGCAGACGACACAGTTCGACGAGTTCGTTTCCGAAGCCGTGATCGAATCGGCCAGGCAAACGACCGTCGCCGCGCAGGTCGCCGGCCGCATCACTGCGATTCAGGTCAAGGCGGGCGATCACGTCGACACCGGACAAATTCTCGTCACGGTCGACCAACGCGCAACCGATCAACAACTCGCCGCGGTTCGTGCGCAGGTCGGCGCGGCACTGGCAGAAGCCCACGTCGCGCAGCGCGAGATGGAGCGCACCAAGTATCTGTTCGACCGACAGTACGTCAGCCAGGCGGCACTAGATCGCGCCAGCGCGCGCTACAAGGCAGCGGCGGCGATCGCAAACGCGCGGCAGGCGGATGCACGCGCGGCCGCGGTCGAGCCGACATTGCGCAAGATCGGCGCTCCCTATCCGGCCGTGATCGCCAGCGTCAACGTCGAAATCGGATCGATGGCGATGCCGGGGATGCCCCTGCTCACGCTGTTCGACCCCGTCGCGCTGCGCGCCGTGGCCACCGTACCGCAATCGCGCCTACCGGCGCTGCACGAGCGTGCCCCCGTCCGGATCGAACTGCCCGACCTGCCCGGCTCGACGCAATGGCAGACGGCGACGGCCGTCACGGTCCTGCCGCTCACCGACCCGCAAAGCGATGCGGCCCAGGTGCGCCTGGGCCTGCCGGCATCGGCCGGCGACATTCGGCCGGGCATGTTTGCCCGCGCGTACTTTCCAATAGGCGATGCGCACCGGCGGCTGCTCGTTCCGCTATCCGCAGTTGTTCACCGTACCGAAGTGACCGCGGTCTATGTCGTCGGAAGCGATGGCCGCGTCGCGCTGCGACAGGTACGCGTCGGCAAGGCATTCGCCGGCCAGGTCGAAATCCTGGCCGGCCTGTCGCCGGGCGAGCGGATCGCACTGGACCCGCTTGCGGCGGCCGCTCGACAGTGATGCCGGGATGGAATCCATGCCATGAGCACGCCTCGTCTCGGTCTGTCCGGCAGAATCGCCGCTTTCTTCCTGCAACACCGGATCACTCCGCTGGTTGCGCTGGTGGCGCTCCTGCTCGGCGTGTTCGCGATGGTCACGACGCCTCGCGAAGAAGAGCCGCAGATCAACGTTACGATGGCCAACGTGCTCGTGCCGTTTCCCGGCGCGAGCGCGCACGACGTCGAGCAGATGGTGGCCGGGCCCGCCGAGCAAGTGCTGTCGCAGATCAACGGCATCGAGCACGTCATGTCGGTCTCGCGGCCGGGGCTTGCGGTGCTGACGGTTCAGTTCAAGGTCGGTGTGCCGCGTACCGAGGCGCTGGTCAGGCTGTACGACACCGTGTTCTCGAACCAGGACTGGCTGCCGCGAAATCTTGGCGTGCTGCCCCCGCTGATCAAGCCGAAAGGCATCGACGACGTGCCGATCGTCGTGCTCACGCTCTACGGCACGCGGCCCGATGCCAATGCATTCGATCTCGAGCGCGTCGGTCATTCGATCGAGGCCGAACTCAAGCGCGTGCCCGGCACGCGGGAAGTCACGACGATGGGCGGGCCGCAACGCGCCGTCAACGTGCTGCTCGATCCCGCCCGCATGCGCGCCGCGCGGGTCACGATCGACGATCTGCGCCGCGTACTCGCCACCGCCAATGCGGGTGCGTCGGTCGGCGATCTCGTGCGTGACAATCGTGCGATCCATGTCGAAAGCGGCCCAGTACTCGCCGATGCGCGCGACGTCGGCAACGTGATCGTGGCCGTACATGACGGCCACCCCGTATCCGTCGACGACGTGGCCGATGTGCGCGACGGCGCGCCCGCGCCCACCCGCTATGTGTGGGAGGGTCTTGCCGGCGCGCATCCGGCCGAATACCCGGCCATCTCCGTCACGGTGACCAAGAAGCCGGGCGAAAACGCGGTCGCCGTCGCGGCAAACGTGCTGAAGCGAGTCGACACGTTGCGAAACACCGTTATCCCGGGCGATGTGAGAATCGAAGTCGCGCGCGACTACGGTGTCACCGCCAACGCGAAAGCACTGAAGCTGATCGAGAAGCTCGCCTTCGCCACCACATCGGTCGTTGTGCTGGTGCTCGTCGCGCTCGGCTGGCGCGAGGCGCTCGTGGTCGGTCTCGCGGTCGTCCTGACGCTCACCGCCACGCTGTTCGCATCGTGGGCATGGGGCTTCACGCTGAATCGCGTCTCGTTGTTCGCATTGATTCTCGCGATCGGCATTCTCGTCGACGATGCAATCGTCGTCGTCGAAAACATTCATCGCCACCATCTGCTCGAGCCGGAAGCGCCCGTCGCGTCGGTCATCCCACGCGCGGTCGACGAGGTCGGCGGCCCCACGATACTCGCGACACTGACCGTGATCGCGGCGCTATTGCCGATGGCATTCGTCACAGGTCTCATGGGGCCGTACATGAGCCCGATACCGATCAACGCGAGCATGGGAATGGCGATCTCGCTGTCGGTCGCCTTCGTGGTGACGCCGTGGCTGTCACGCATCTGGCTGGCGCAAGTACGGCCCAATGCGAAAGGCGGCTTGCATGCGAAGCTCGAACCGCTGTTTGGCAGGATCTTCGCGCCGTTCCTCGACGATGCGGCTGGCGCGCGGCACCGCAACCTGCTGTGGCTGGCCATTGCCGGTGCGATCGCGCTTTCGCTCACGTTGCCGGTGTTCCAGTGGGTCGTGCTGAAGATGCTGCCGTTCGACAACAAGTCCGAGTTCCAGGTCGTTGTCGACATGCCGGCCGGCACGCCGCTCGAACGGACCGCGGCAGTCCTGCACGAAATGGGCGCGTACCTTGCGAGCGTCCCGGAAGTGTCCACCTACCAGGCGTACGCAGGCCTGTCGGCCCCGATCAATTTCAATGGCCTCGTCCGCCAGTACTATTTGCGGGCAGGCGGCAACGTGGGCGATATCCAGGTCAATCTGGTCGGCCAGTCCGGGCGCCGGCAGCAAAGCCACGCGATCGCGACCGCCGTGAGACCGGCGCTCGAGCGCATCGCCGAGCGCAGCGGTGCACGCGTGAAAGTGGTCGAAGTGCCGCCGGGGCCGCCCGTGCTTGCGCCCATCGTCGCCGAGGTATACGGCACCGGGACAGACGAACGAAACCGCGTGGCACGCGAGGTTCGTCGTGTCTTCTCGACGACGCGCGGTGTCGTGGACGTCGACGACAGCACGGTTGCCGCGGCCCCGCAACGCGATTTCGATCTCGACCGCCGCAAGGCCGGCCTGCGCGGCGTCTCGCAGGCTGACGTCGCCAGCACGCTCAAAGCGGGGCTGACCGGCAACGACGTGACCTACCTGCACGACGGCAGCAAATACCCGGCTGCCGTTCGGCTCGTGTTGCCTGCCACGCTCGAAGGCGATGCGTCGGCGCTGCTGGCGCTGGCGGTCCGCGGCAGCGACGGCCAGTTGATTCCGCTGTCGGAACTCGTACGCGAACGGAGCAGCCGGATCGAACAGCCGATCTACCACAAGGATCTGCTGCCCGTCACCTATGTCGTCGGCGACATGGCCGGCAGGATCGACAGTCCGCTGTACGGGATGTTCGAGATGCGCGACCGCCTGTCGAAGCTCGCGACGCCCGGTGGCAGTCCGCTCGGCGAATGGTTCATCCGGCAGCCCGACGACCCGTACCGCTCGTTCGCGATCAAATGGGACGGCGAATGGCAGGTGACGTACGAAACCTTCCGGGACATGGGCATCGCATATGCGGTCGGACTCGTGCTGATCTATCTGCTCGTCGTCGCGGAATTCGGCTCGTACCTGACACCGCTGATCATCATGGCGCCGATCCCGCTGACGATCATCGGCGTGATGCCTGGACACGCGCTGCTCGGCGCGCAGTTCACTGCGACGTCGATGATCGGAATGATCGCGCTCGCCGGAATCATCGTGCGCAACTCCATCCTGCTCGTCGACTTCGTGAACCTTCAGGTCGCCGATGGCGTTCCCTTCAAGGATGCCATCGTGCGATCGGCGGCGACACGCGCGCAGCCCATCCTGCTCACCGCATTCGCCGCGATGATCGGCGCGTTCTTCATCCTTGACGACCCGATCTTCAACGGCCTGGCGGTATCGCTGATCTTCGGGATCCTGGTATCGACGCTGCTGACGCTCGTCGTCATCCCGTTGCTCTACTACACCGCCTACCGGCAGCGCCCTCTCGCTGTCCATCGTTGAGGAGACGATCATGACATCCTGGCAAATCACGCGAATCGTCGCGGGCATGTTGATCCTGGTTTCATTGGCCATCGGCGCGTCCGCCAGCCCGTTGTACGAGAGCAGCTGGTGGCTCTGGCTGACCGCCTTCGTCGGGGCGAACCTGTTGCAGAGCGGCTTCACGCAATGGTGTCCGATGGAAATCTTCATGCGCAAGCTCGGCGTGAAGGGCGGCGCCTGAGCGCTGGCGACAAATCTCCCGGCTCACGATGGTGACGATCATGACGCGCACCGCACGCCTGCTGATCCTGCTCACGCTTGCCTGGATTCCGCTTGCACGCGCGGAAACAGACCTGTTGGCCGCCGCGAAGGACGCCCTAGCACACGATCCCGGCTATGCGGCCGCACTTGCCCAGCATCAGGCCGACGCGACCAAGCGCCGACAGGGACACGCAGGTTTCCTGCCCCAGGTCGTGGCGACCGGGAACGTGCGTTACGGAACCGTCGATCAGGAAACCACCGGCGCACATTTCTCTGGCGGCGGCTTCGGTTCCAGCAACGGCATCGCTTTCGACACGCGCGCGGCCGGTGCGACCGGCGCCGGCTGGGCCATCACGATCAAGGAAAACCTGTTCAGCGCCGAACGAAACGCCGTCGCCGTCCAGATGAATGCAGCCGCTGACGCCGGCGACGCGCAACTGGCCGAGGCCCGTCAATCCGTGATGCTCGAAGTCGCGCAGACCTACTTCGCCATCCTGCTCGCGGAAGACGACGTAGCCGCGCTGAACTCGACCAGGGCCGCGGCACTCGAAGCTCGCGATATCGCACGTGCTCGCTTCGAGACCGGTGATGCGTCGATCACGGACGTCAGGGACGCAGAAGCACGCGCGGACCTCGCGAACGCGCAGCTGATCGCTGCGCAGACGGCGCTCGACCTGAAGCGCGCCGAACTTCGCGACGTCACCGGCAATGCCGACACTGCGCTGCGTCACCTTGGCCGAACGTCGACGCTCGATGCCATCGATGCGGGCGACTTCGCTGACTGGCAAGCGCGCGCGATGACGGGCAACCCGCTGATCGCGCTGCGCAGGCTGGGCATGGAAAGCGCAAGGGCGGAGGCAACAAGGTATCGCCCCGGAGCCGGGACGACGGTCGACGCGTTTGCATCGTACATCGGCGATCGGACGAACGGCACCGGCTATGGCGGAAACAGTTCGATGCGCAGCAACAGCGCGGTCGTCGGCGTCATGGTGACCATTCCGCTGTACACGGGGGGCTTGCGCAATGCCAAGCGCGATGAAAGCGCGGCATTGCTGCGCAAAGCCGGGTTCGACGAGGAAGCCGCGCGCATCGCGGTTGCGCGCGAGGTCAGACAGGCGTTTCTGGGCCTGCGTAGCGCAATGGCGCAAGTCGCCGCCCTTGCGCTGGCATTACGTTCGGCCGAACGCCAACTGAATGCGAACCAGACGGGATTCGAGGCCGGCGATCGGCCATCCATCGACGTGCTGAATGCGCAACAGGCGCTGTATACGACCCGCCGGGATCTCGCAGCCGCCCGTTATCAGGTTGTGATGAACCGATTGCGGCTCGCTGCCGCCGCCGGTGAGCTCGATGAGACGCTGCTGGCACGGATCAACGGCTATCTTCAATAGCCGGGCCACCGGCATTCCGGTTTCACGCGGCGGTGCGCATGGATTTTCATCTGAACCGCTCCAGCAGGCAATCAAATCCAGGAGGAGACGATATGGCTCAAATCGTGATAGTGGGCGCCGGACTCGGCGGCCTGTCGATGTCCTTTGCGATGCGCAAGGCCGCGCGGACGGACGACTCGGTGATGGTGCTGTCGGAGAGCACACGATTCCATTTCGTGCCGTCGAATCCGTGGGTAGCCGTCGGGTGGCGCAACCGCAACGACATCTCGGTCGATCTGCAGCCCATACTTCAGAAGCGAGGTGTAGGCTTCGATGCGGGCGGCGTGAAACGGGTTCATCCGGAGCGAAACGAAGTCGAACTGGCAAGCGGCGACACGGTCGCGTACGACTACCTGATCATCGCGACGGGCCCGAAGCTCGCGTTCGACGAAATCGACGGGCTCGGTCCGCAGGCCAACACGCAGTCGATCTGCCATGTCGATCACGCGGAAGCGGCGGCGACATCCTGGGATGCGTTTGTCCGAAACCCCGGCCCCGTGGTGGTGGGGGCAGTACAAGGCGCGTCCTGCTTCGGGCCGGTCTATGAATACGCGATGATCATGGATACCGATCTTCGCCGGCGCAAGATCCGCGACCGCGTACCGATGACGCTCGTTACCCCCGAACCGTACGTCGGCCATCTGGGACTGGGCGGAGTCGGCAATTCGAAAGGCATGCTCGAGTCGACGTTGCGCGAGCACGACATCAAGTGGATCTGCAACGCGAAAACGAATCGCGTGGAGCCGAACACGCTGTATGCGACCGAACTCGACGATCTCGGGCACGAGCGGCGCACGCACGAACTGCCATTCGGCTATTGCATGATGCTGCCTGCCTTCAGAGGCGTCGACGCAGTGTCCGGCATCGGCGATCTGACCAATCCGCGCGGCTTCGTGCTGATCGACGAATTCCAGCGCAACCCGACGTACCGGAACGTGTATGCAGTCGGCGTGTGCGTCGCGATCGCGCCGCTCGAGCCCACGCCGGTCCCGACCGGCGTGCCCAAAACCGGATTCATGATCGAATCGATGGTGCATGCCGCGGCGGAGAACATCCGTGCTTCCCTCGACGGTCACGAACCGTCGGCGCGCGCGACATGGAATGCCGTCTGCCTGGCGGATTTCGGCGATCGCGGGATCGCGTTCGTCGCACTTCCGCAGATTCCACCACGCAACCTGAACTGGTCGAGCAAAGGAAAATGGGTGCACGCGGCAAAGATCGCGTTCGAGAAGTATTTTCTCCATCGCATGAGAACCGGCGCGACCGAGCCGGCATACGAGCGCCTGCTGCTAGACATGCTGGGCATCAGAAAGCTGAAACACTGAGCGAGTCGGCTCACGCGGTACTCGTCGCACGAGCAAGGAGGGAACGTCATGCATATCGTCTGCAGTCGCTGCTTCGCCGTCAATCGGCTCGATGTTGACCGTCTTGGCGAACACCCGTTGTGCGGCACATGTGGCGCGCCCCTGCTAACGGGCGAGCCAGCGAACCTTGATGAGCGCCATTTCGCCACGTTCGTGGGCCGGAACGACCTTCCGGTGGTGGTCGATTTTTGGGCCAGTTGGTGTGGGCCATGCCAAGCGATGGCGCCGCAGTTCGCCGCGGCCGCGCGGCGTTTGACCGGCTCCGTGCTGTTTGCCAAGGTGGAAACGGACCATGCACAACACATTGCCGCTCAATATCGAATCCAATCGATACCCACCGTTGTTCTGTTTCGCAACGGAATCGAACGCAATCGCCGCACTGGCGCGATGTCGGGCGACCAGATCACTCAGTGGGTGACGTCTGTCTAAGTACATTGGTAACGAGGCACAGAAGTTCGATTGCGCATCGAAATCGAAGACCACTGACAGGCGGTTCCCCGCGGACTTTCTCGTTCCACTAAGTCTCGCGGAAGCCCTGCTCTTCAACAATAGATGACCGCCTGAATCATAGGCGTTCGGGCTCTGGTCAGACGGTCCGACGGTGCGGCAGATGGGGCAAAAAAATCCCGGCAACTGCCGGGGCCAATGCGTGAGTACTACTGCAGGCGATTCAAGGGGCAACCGTCGGATTGCCCCCTGTCTCCACGCACGACGTGTCGCGTACTAAACCGACGCGCTTGCGATACGGCGAGCACGCGTCATGATTGATGCCGCTGCGAATGGCAGCGGGGACGTGCAGATCACCGACGGTTACCGCGCGATCGGTTTTCCCGCGGCGTCCTTGATTTTCGCGGCCCACTGCGATTGGATCTCCGCGACGACAGACTTCGGCAGCGAGATGTAATCAAGATCCTGCGCAGCTTGATCGCCGTTCTTGAACGCCCAGTCGAAGAACTTCAGCGTCTCCGCACCTTGCGCCGGCTTGTCCTGCGTCGTGTGCAGAAGTACGAAGGTCGCACCGACAACCGGCCATGCGTCCTTGCCCGGCTCGTTCGTCAGGATCTGGTAAAACGACTTCTTCCAGTCTGCGCCGGCGGCAGCGGCCTTGAAGGTTTCCGTCTGCGGCTGAACCACTGCGCCCGACGCGTTTTTCATAGACGTGTAGTCCATGTGATTTTGCTTCGCATAGGCCCACTCGACGTAGCCGATCGCACCCGGCAGACGCTGCACGAACGCCGCAACGCCGTCGTTACCCTTGCCGCCGGTACCCGTCGGCCAGTTGACCGTCGTGCCTTCGCCTACCTTCGCGTTCCATTCCGGGTTCACCTTCGACAGGTAGTTCGTCCAGATGAAGCTCGTGCCCGAGCCGTCGGCGCGGCGCACCACGGCAATGTCCGTATCCGGCAGTTTGACCTTCGGATTCAGCGCGGTGATTGCCGGGTCGTTCCACTTCTTGATCTTGCCCAGATAGATGTCGCCAAGGACCTGGCCCGAGAGAACGATCTCGCCCGGCTTGATGCCGGGCAGGTTCACTGCGGGCACTACGCCGCCGACGACCGTCGGAAATTGGAGCAGGCCGTCCTTGGCCAGTTCGTCATCTTTTAGCGGCGCGTCCGAGCCGGCAAAATCGACGGTTTTCGCGTTGATTTGCTTGATACCACCGGACGAACCGATGCCTTGGTAGTTAACCTTGCCGCCTCCCGACTTCTGGTAGGCGTCGGCCCACTTCGTATAAATCGGAGCGGCGAATGTGCTCCCTGCGCCTGTAATGTCCGCAGCGTGGGTGCTTGCTGTGAAAGCGGCTAGCACAAGGCCGGCAAGGACAGAAATCCTCATATCATCTCCAGTTCGACGCCAATTCGTCGGGTGCCGAGACGATAGAGACCCAATGTGACTAAAATGTGACGGTACGTCCATTTGGTCCTCGCTCCCACCTCGCACCGCGCGAGTGGGCCGCCTTGTTGATTTCCACCGAGTCTTAACCCACCGGGGATGCGCGGACATCAACATGAAGATTTCACTACGGGCGTGCTTCTTCCGGTTGATGGCGGGACAGCAGCTGGACGTTGAGTTTACGTGCGCCAGCGGCACTGGCACCGGCATCAACAGATCAAAGCGTCGGCAACGGCCGGATTTCCAGGACGAATCCACCGAAGAGGTACGGTTTCATGGGGCAGATGCACTGACAAACTCCCGTCAACCGGCGAAGGCTCCCCCGGTTGACCTTACAGCGCTGCGTTCATAATCGACTGGCCGCAGTCGCCGGACTAGGGATCGGTATCAAATGACTATTGGTGGCCGGGCAAATCGGTTGAAAGATTGCGAACGGCCGATTTACGATGGAGAGCCGACGGCTGAACGTCTGCTCGATCGCAAGCGCGAACGACGCCTCATGGCCGGAGGTCGCCCTACGTCTCCGCGCCCGGGCTCGGCCGGCGGCAGCCGACCCATATCCGTCTCTTCTGCGAACACTGAGGCCAATGACAGCTTTGTGCCTATAAGGGGACGTCCGCACGGTCACATTGCAGATGACCGTCACCGCACTTCTACGAAGAGCGATGTCGTGCGGTGTAGTGCTCTTGCGCACATGTCGTTGGGCGGTTCCCCTATTCAACGAATCGTGGCTTTCGGGCGCAGCCGTTATGCGGTTTTCACAGAAGTTCGAGCGCCAGCGCGATTCCCTGTCCTCCGCCAATGCATAGCGTCACGATACCGCGCCGGCCCCCACCACGCTGCATCTGGTGCAACAGCCGGGTGGTCAGTACGGCCCCGCTCGCACCGATCGGATGTCCGTGCGCAATGGCTCCGCCCTCCACATTTACGATGTCTTCCGCGAAACCGAGTTCACGCGAGCAAGCCAAGGCGATCGCCGCGAACGCCTCGTTGATTTCCACGCAATCCACGTCGGCGACAGACCAGCCAGCGCGTGCGATGGCCTGTCGCACTGCCGGAATGGGGCCGAGTCCGAACAAACTCGGCTCCACCGCTCCCACGCCGTAACTGACCAGCCGTGCCATCGGTGTCAGGCCATTGCTTTCGGCCCAGGCGCGCCCGGCGACAAGCATCACAGCCGCCCCACTGTTCAAGCCGGGCGCATTGCCCGCGGTAATCGTCCCGTCCTTGCGAAAAGCCGGCTTGAGCTTGGCAAGCGATTCGGCGCTGGTGTCTGGCCGGTTGTGCTCATCGCGGTCAAAGACCGTCGCTCCCTTGCGACCTGGAATCTCCAGCGGCGCGATCTCGGCATCGAAGAGACCTGCGGCCTGGGCCTTCGCGAAACGCTGCTGGGAGCGAAGCGCCCATCGATCCTGGTCTTCTCGCGAGATGCCGCACTTCATGACGAGATCCTCGGTGTGCCAACCGGAATGCTGACCGCTGAAAGCATCGTTGAGTCCATCGAGCAGCATGCTGTCGAACAGTGTCACATCGCCCATCCGCGCGCCCCAGCGTCCCTGCGGCAACAGGTAGGGGGCGCGGTCCATGCTTTCCATACCCCCTGCGACCGCGCAGTCGATCATGCCGGCCCAGATTTCGTTGGCCGCGCTGGCAATTGCCTGCGCGCCTGACCCACACACGCGGTTAACCGTGAGCGCGGGAACTTCGACCGGCAAGCCTCCAGCAATGCCAGCCTGCCGTGCCGGGTTCATTTTCACACCCGCCTGAATGACGTTGCCCATTACCAGCGATTGAATCTTGGCAGGCGGCAATCCGGCGCGCTTGAGGCTTTCGCGGATAACGGCAGCGCCAAGCGTTGGTGCCGCTACGTCCTTGAGCGTCCCACCATAGGTTCCTATCGCGGTGCGTACCGGGCTGCACAAGACGACGTCAACGTTGCTCATGGCATTACTCCTCAAAGGAATCGTACGAACTCAGGGTGGTACGGCAGATCGTGCCCGCAATGCGGTTGCGGGGGGATGCTGTCAAAGACGGTGCCGTATTTCTTCAAGCTTGGATGCTGCAATCCTGTACGGTGGCGTGGTCATCGGGACAGGTCTGTTCGCGGACGAAATGTGCCTTTCATGATGTCCAGGGGCGGTCCTAGCCATCTTGACGTGTATCAACGCGCCCACCATCATCGCCCGGCAACCTGAATCACGGTGATGAACGAGCCACCATCAGCGACAGATCAGGGAGGTTGCCTTGAAAGACATCGATCGGGGTTACGGGGCCGTCGCGCGGACGGTGCGGCTCCTCTCCCTCGTGTCTGCGGTCGCAGTCGCTGCGATTGCCATGAATTCACGTAGTCGCGATCGCGTCATGTCGGTATCCACCCGGTAGAGCAAAGAAGCGCGTGCCCGCCGTATGATTTCACTCAACCGTCGAACAGGATGCCGGCGCCAGGCTCCGGCACGATTCCAGGTGGGATATTCCATGAAACGCCGTTCAGCAACAGTCGTCGCTGCATCGATTCTGGCCCTGCTCGGCATGGTGGTTGTTTCGCCGTTCGCCCTTGCCGATGCCACCGCACGCCAGAAGGAGGTCGCGCAACACGGCGCGAACGTGATGCTGTTCTCGCTCGCGGCCACCACCCACATCTTCACGAAGACGGCCGACGGCGGCATCCAGCGGGTCGTCACGAAGCGCCCCGACGCGCGGCAGACCGCGCTGATCCGCGGACATCTCGCCGCGATCGCCCGTCGCTTCTCGGCGGGAGACTTTGGCGCGCCTGAGCAGATCCACGGCAACGACATGCCGGGCCTCGCTGTATTGCGTGCGGCCCGACGCGGTGAGCTGACTATCGACTATCACGACGTGCGCCGCGGCGGCGAAATCGTGTATCGCAGCGAGCAGCCTCGTCTTGTCGCCGCGCTGCACGACTGGTTCGATGCCCAACTGTCCGACCACGGACACGACGCGATGGCCGGGCACGATCCGGGCGCGATGCATCACCATCCGGCAGACGCTTCGACGCCATGAACGCAGCGGAGGATTGAAATGAGTACGCCGGTTGAGGACATTCGCCGGGCAACCGCCACGGACTTCGACCGTATCCGCGCGTTGCTGGATACCTGCGGGCTACCGGCGAGCGACCTCACGGCACGGAGCCTCGACGGCTTCCACGTCGCCGTGCGCGACGCCGGGATCGTCGGGGTGGCGGGACTGGAACAAGCCGGCGACGCGGCCCTGTTGCGTTCGATCGCCGTTCACCCGCGCCTGCGCGCATCCGGTCTGGGTACCCGTCTTATCGACGCTTCCGTTGCGCTAGCGCAAACGCGATCGCTGCGCGCGCTTTACCTTATTCCGAATGATGAAGCCGCCCGCACCTTCTTTGCGCGGCGCGGCTTCACGCAGATCGAGCGAACCCAAATTCCCGAGCTGATTCGCGGTCTGCCCGAATTCACGCACCTTTGCCCGCAGACGCATCCGTGCTTGTGGAAACCGCTGCATCCCGATTGTGCCGAGGCCCTGCCATGAAGAAACTCGAAGTGTTCGATCCCGCGATGTGTTGCTCGACGGGTGTTTGCGGTGTCGATGTGGACCCCGTGCTGGCGCAATTCGCCGCGGACCTGAAATGGGTCGAGGCACACGGCGTCACCGTGTCCCGCTACAACCTGGGCCAGGAACCGCAGGCGTTCGCCGCCAACTCCGCGGTGGTCAAGGAAATGGAAGCCGGCATGGAACGACTGCCGATCCTCGTGATCGATGGTCACATCGTATCGACGGGCATGTATCCGTCGCGCCAGCAGCTTGTGCGGAAACTCGGCATCGCGCTGACCACGGCGGAAAAACCACACATCAAGGCCGGCAGCTGCCGCGTGCCGGGCTCAGGCTGTTGCTAGAGAGCGACCATGTCCCTGCCTGAAACGCAAACCCGAAATCTCTTTTTCACCGGAAAAGGCGGCGTCGGCAAGACTTCGCTTTCCTGTGCCACCGGTCTCGCCATGGCAGATGCCGGCAAGCGGGTGCTCATCGTCAGCACGGATCCGGCCTCCAATCTCGACGAGGTACTCGGCGTCGGCTTGAGTCAGTTGCCGACGCCGGTGCCCGCCGCGCCGGGCCTGTTCGCGTTGAATATCGACCCCGAAGCGGCCGCGCAGGCCTACCGGGACAGAATGGTCGGACCCTATCGCGGCGTCTTGCCCGCGGCGGCGATCCGCAATATGGAAGAGCAGTTTTCCGGCGCCTGCACGGTCGAGATTGCGGCCTTTGATGAATTCTCCAAACTGCTCGGCGACCCGGCCGCGACGGCCGATTTCGATCACGTAATTTTCGATACGGCGCCGACGGGGCACACGCTGCGCCTCCTGACCTTGCCTTCGGCGTGGAACGAGTTCATCTCGTCGTCGACGGGCGGTGCCTCCTGCCTCGGGCCGTTAGCCGGACTGGAAAAGCAGAAGGCGCTGTACGCGGCGACCGTCGAACGCCTGTCGAGCGCAGCGCAAACGACCGTCGTCCTGGTGAGCCGGCCCGAAGTCGCCGCACTGCGCGAAGCGAATCGCACGCGGCACGAGCTGGCCGAACTCGGTATTCGCAACCTGGTGCTGGCGATCAACGGCCTCTTTGCCACAGACCGCACCGACGACGCGATTGCGACCGCCATGGCGCAGCGCGCGCAACAGGCGCTGGCCGACATGCCGTGCGAGTTGGCTGGCTTACCGCAGACGCGCATTCCGTTTCTGCCGCGCGGCACGGTCGGGCTGGACGCGCTGCGCGACATGGCGCATCCCGAGCGTGTGCGCATGCCGACCGAACGCCGGATGCCCGAAACCATCTTGCCGCCGGACCTGGGCGGCCTCGTCGATGAGCTGTCGGCGGCGAGCCACGGCGTGATCATGACGATGGGCAAAGGCGGCGTGGGCAAGACCACGGTAGCGGCGGCAATCGCAGTCGCGCTGGCGGGCCGCGGACACGACGTGATCCTCTCGACCACCGACCCGGCCTCGCATGTGGCCGCGACCGTCGATGGCGTCGTGCCTCGGCTGAGCGTCACTCGCATCGACCCGGTGCGCGAAGTGCAGCAGTACACCGAAGAAGTGCTGGGCAAAGCGGCATCCCATCTCGATGCGGGCGGCCGGGCGATGCTCGAAGAAGATCTGCGCTCGCCCTGCACGGAAGAAATCGCCGTCTTCAGGGCTTTCGCGCGCACGGTCGATCAAGGCAAGTCAGGCTTTGTGGTGCTGGACACCGCGCCGACCGGGCACACCATTCTGCTGCTGGACGCAGCAGAGGCCTATCACCGCGAAGTGATGCGCACCCAGGGCGACATGCCAGAGTCGGTCCGCCAGTTGCTGCCGCGTTTGCGCGACCCGAACTACAGCCGGATTCTCATCGTCACGTTGCCGGAAGCGACGCCCGTTCACGAAGCGGAACGGCTGAGCGCCGACCTCGCGCGCGCGGGAATTACGCCGTACGCGTGGGTCATCAACCAGTCGTTGCTGGCGAGCGGTACGACCGACCCGATGCTGTGCCAGCGGGGCACTTACGAGGTGCCGTTCGTGCGCCGCGTGGCGGACGATCTGGCGCAGCGCACCGCGCTCATTCCGTGGCTCCCAGAGGCACCGGTCGGGCCAGTTGGCCTCGAGCACGTGATTAAGTCGCGGGCGACCGAGTAGTGCAGTGCACCGCCCACCGCTTTTAAGCTCAATGGGCCGCGTGACCGCCGGAATTCGAATCAGGAGATGGGACGAAAGCGCATGCCTGCAGACCTTGAAGTTGTAGTCATCGGCGGTGGCCAGGCCGGGCTTGCCACCGCCTACTTCCTGTGTCGTGCGGGGCTCGACTATCTCGTGCTGGATATGCGTCGAAGATCGAGGTGTCGACCACGATCGCGCGCCAACCTGATTCGCGGCAATCAGCGAGACGATGCGTGGATCGATAGCTTTCCAGCGAGAGCGCCACTGTCAACGCGACATGCCGTGCTTTGCGCCTGCTGACCCTGGCCTCCCGCAATTCATTCCAACTCAGCGTGACGACCGAGCTCACAACGCCGGCGACGCCGCCAACTTTCAGCAGATCCATCCAGCCGCTCTGCTTCAGATACTCGATCCACTGAAGCCCCATACCCACCCCCATGTCCTTACGTCGGCCCCAGTATACGGGGCGGCTAACTTCCGATGCCTATGTGATTCCGAGCGAAAGTGAACTTGGGCGATCGAATTCCCGAATCCTGACCCGATTCACGCTTACTGCACCGTTCGCCCCGAGATCCAAGACACCTCAATCACTTACGCTCCGGCCGCGAAAGTTGTTCACAGCGTTGCCCCCAGAGACTGTGAATAACCGGGGCTTCGTCATTCTTCCCGTGAAACTCCTGCCTTGGCCTGCGCCTGGCACCTTATTTCCTGCCCTGTCCCGCGACCGTAGCCAAGCGCTGGACGGCATCAAGGGGCGAGGGACCGGGTTGCCCGCACCATCCCTCGCCTCCTTCCTTGACACCGTCCAGCGCTCGGCTCCTTGGATCGCACGGGCAGGAAACAGGGTGTCAGGCAAAAGCAAAAGCCAATCCCGAGTTCCACCGGGAGCGTTTTCCGCGTGAGCGGCACGGTCATCCCACAGCCCGCCGTTCAACCCTTTTTGCTGTGGAGATTGCCATGCAACTCGCTTCTTCTTTCCATTACAGTTCCCCGATGCTTCGGGCCGACTCACCCCTCTCAGACGACCAGATTCGCCGCGTTGCACCGTCCATCTTCGGCGACGGCAAGCACGAAAGTCGCTCGGAGCGCTACACCTACATTCCGACCATCGACGTATTGCGAGGCCTGCGTAATGAAGGATTCCAGCCATTCATGATCTGCCAAACGCGCGTGCGCGATCAGGGCAAGCGCGACTACACGAAGCACATGCTTCGCCTTCGCCACGCCGAGCAGATCAACGGCGACGAAGCCAACGAAATCGTGTTGCTGAACTCGCATGACGGCACGAGTAGCTATCAGATGCTCGCCGGCTTGCTGCGCTTTGTCTGCCAGAATGGCATGGTTGCGGGCGACAACGTCGCCGATATTCGCGTGCCGCACAAAGGAAACATCATTCAGAACGTCATCAATGGTGCGTTCGACGTGCTCGACGGTTTCGAGCTGATTCGCGAACAAAAGGAAGGCATGCGCGACGTTTCGCTGAACCGTGACGAGCAGCATGCGTTCGCCCGCTCCGCGCTCGCGCTGCGCTACGATCCAACCGATGCCGAGGCTCCTGCCCCGATCACCGAAAGCCAGTTGCTCGCTCCCCGCCGTTTCGAGGATCGCCGTGACGACCTCTGGACGGTGTTTAACCGGGTGCAGGAAAATCTCACGAAAGGCGGGCTGCATGGACGCTCGCGCACCGGGCGTGCAATGTCCACACGCCCCGTTACCGGAATCGACCAGAACGTAAAGCTCAATCGCGCCCTATGGATGCTGGCCGACGCCATGCGCCAAATGAAAGTGTAAGTGCCGTAGGGCGGCATCGCGTCGCCCTACTCAAACCAATCCCGTCAGGATAACTATTCGATTTTTTCCTGACAGGCTCTCCTTAAGTCCGTCATATAAGCCATATCACTGCTAGCAAACGGTAGTTGGCGAAGTTTGCGCGGCTCCCGAATATTCTCACCGACCGGGACGTCCCGACCTCGAGTAACAGGCGCGCGAGCGCACCGGGCGACCTCACCGCGCCAATTGCACATGATCTGTCAGCTTGGCGAACATCGTGCCGTATATCGCACGCCAGCGCAGCAGTTCCGCCCGCTCACCAATATGCATCGTTTGCGCCGCCTTCCCGACCGACAGGCGCTGGCTACGTAACTCGTCCGCGACGCGATCCGCAAGGTCGGGAAAATCCAACGATTGGCCTTGTGCTTCAACGGCGTTGCGTAATTGCGAGTCCCGATAAAGGGTGAATTTATCTGGCGAACCAAAGTAGCCATTGCGCACAACATGCGTGATTGCGTTGGGGAACGTCGCGCCGAACTTGAGCAGCAATTCGAGACTATCGCGTTGCCGGTTGATGACCCACAACACGACCAGACGCCGGGCGAGCTCATCGAGCGCGCTAGCGAGCGTTCCTCCGTACTGCTCGACACCCGCCTGACTCCGGGCTGCCGTGTTGACGACAACGATCGCGTCCCGGTGCGTATCGCAGAAGTTAACAAAGTCGATCCAGCCGCTGACGTCGTCCAAATTACATGACGCGCACTCGATTTCGGCATGGACCGCCTTCATGACATCAGGATTGGACGTGTCCGTCTCCACCAGCACGACGTTGATGTCCGTGCGTTGCAGATAGTCGACCAGTGCCAGCGTCACAAAACTCTTGCCGACACCACCCTTGCTACCACCAACCATATAGATGGGGGGATTTTGCCTTGCCATGTGAGACCTCTACAAGTTCTCGGTATCCGGGCTGATCGGAAATCCAAGAAAGCCCTGTACCTGTTGCCCCGGCCTGGTTGTCCCCGTGTTCTCTTTCTGCTGCAATCCCGTGCGCGGCGGGTTGTCGCGTGACGCATTGGCCCGTGCTGACTTCCTGCCTCGAGCAGGCGCTGTCGCCTGCTCTCGTGCCGTGTCTCGATTGCCTCGCCGAACCCTTCCCTTTCCGTCCGCACGGCGCATCGCATATCTCAGCGAATTGAGATTCACGTCGATGCCGTCTTGCGCGGCCTGCTCTATCAGTTCATACAACGTATATCCCTTCTCCCGCGCCGCCACGATCTGTGTCTGTATAGATTTGACACCGTCCCCGACCTTGACAGGTTGCGCGTCTTTCGGTTTTTCCGGCAGCGCATCCAGCCTACGACCGAACGCTGCCCACTGTCCTCGAGTAAATCTTCTGGCAACCGACATGACGACCTCCGACGCACACCCTTCACTGCATCTTGCGCACGCGTTTACGCTCCGTCAACCCTCGTTCTATGTCGTTTTCGAAGCAAACAGAATGTAGAGGAATGCATAGGAATATGACGGAAAAAGAAATATTTTTGCTCTCGTCAGACGCCTCATCTGACTTCTCATTCGCGCGCGTATGGACACGAATTGCAGTGAACACTGCTGCCCGTCGATTCGCGCTGAATAGCAATCCACAACGCATTCGATGCCACCGGCGCGCACTCGGCATTCACCTCTTCTGCCCGGTCCTTTCAACGCCAGCGCAACACGCGTGCACCGGCGTTACGCAGACATTCACCGCCGCGCCACTGCGGACCAAACTCGGGTACCACCGGCACGACCCGACGCGGTGCGTCGGACGCACCAATCACTCAAGACATGCTTTCAGGCATTCACCATGCGTTTACACGTGATGCGCTCGAGATCATGCGATCGTGTATGCCCGGCTCACTTCTTGACACCGCTGCATCAAACGCGCCGCACACGGCAACTATACGGACGCAATTTCAGAATGCGCATAGCTTGCACATCACGCATACGGAAGTCACGCTCGGCAGAGAATACAAGATGAAAAATGAGTGACTGCAGGATAGGCTTGCGCCGGTTCTGGGCGCCATGCACCTCTGCACTGCGCGGAATAGACGTTAGAGCGATGAAACGCGGCTTCGCGACCGGTGGAAGTTCGGCTACTGTCCGGCTGCGCCCTCGGCTCTGCAATAGTCCGCATCACCCTTCTGACAACATATGTCAATGGTGAGCAGCACACACTAGGAAGTACATCGAGTCCGGGCCATCGCAGGTGATACCGCCAGTCCATATCTAATGAGGCCGGTCGCCATCATAGTGCTGTCCGTTAAGGTTGGCTGTGTCGAAGACGCCGGTCATCGTTTCTAGGCAGGGCCGTTGACGGGACTTCTTCTAGCCGAAGAGACATTGGCCCTACACGACGTCCCGAATTCGTCTACAGATCACGATCGTCAGATCGTACGATCCGTGAACGTGCCGACCTCTTAGTTCCCCTACGAATCACCGTTCTTTTTCACACGGTGGGTTGATCCCCCCATGGTGTCCATAAGCGCCAGCATTGCAATGCGCTGATCTGCGTCGAGAGCCCTGTATCTAGTCAGGATCTGCTGTTCCTCAACAGTCGATGCAAGCGTCGCGACCCTCCCGGTAAGCAAGTAGTACACGTCCACGCCGGCAGACGCCAGTCCGACGAGGTAATCGGAATTCGGTCGGCGCGTCCCTCGCTCGTAATGAAACTGAGCCTGCTTGTGGACCCCGCCCAGCTCTGCAAATTCGGGCTGGGTCAAGCGCATGCGCTTGCGTTCCTGCTTGAGGCGTGTCTGGAAATCATCCATTTGTCATATTTCGTTCGTTGACAATGGTACAAACGAGTACTAATCTCGTCATACCATTTGACTTCTCGATGTTACCGCACGTTGTTGAGCGGGGCCCCATCATGCCTGCTCGCACAAGCGGCGAATCGGTCCGGAGGAAACCATGGCCAACTACATACTCCGCGGCGCGCTACCGGTCGGTGCCCACTTTCGCCATGCACACGCCGAAAACCTCGCCAGCAAGTTGACCGAACAGGTCAATGTCGATGTTTATTTTGCCACCGACACAGTTGCGCACTGTCTAGTCATCTGCCTCACAGGCGGACTATTACCGAACGCATGGCTCGCGGTGGAAAAAGTGCTTGCCGACTTTGCGCAGAAACACGCAAGCGCCGCTGCAATTTTCACAAGGAATTGGGCCGGCGACGTTTCATTCTTGCCGCTCGGCCTAGACCGGCATATCGACCTCTCCCGAGATTCCATTATCTGGACTCGCACACCAGAGCATTGCCCGTCGACGGCGCATGGCGACTCCTGACTTTTCTCCCGAACGCCCAGCACGGCAGCACGCCGTCGCATGGTCGCTGGCCGCCTGTCCCACGCCGGAGCATCCAGTCAGTCGCTTAACCTGTCCGGCGAAACATCAGCGGAGTGACGATCATGGAGATCGAAGATGCCCTAGACAAGGGCGAATATGTATTGTGCGGCGCGATGCCAGTGGACACAGATATGGAGCTCGAGCATCTCGAAAGCGTTCGTCGGCACTTGGGCGGCATTGCAGACGTATATCTCACGCGTGACGATGCAGCGAACACGGTCGCAATCCGCGTATCTGGATCCATTTCGCGTGACGATGCGAAAGTAATCGACCGACGGATCCAGAAATTTGCACACGATCATTGCAGCGCCGGGGCCATCCTGTGGCGCGGATGGAACAATTCGTGGAAATGGTTCGTGGTGGGGCTGGATTGGCAAGCTCAATGCCTGCTGAAGCTTGCAGCAGCTGAGGCGCAGTTCGAGCGCCTTGAGGAAAGAGGCTTCGATTTCATTTTCTGGGTCCATTTGGCTGCGGCCTCCGACAGCGGTCACAATCAACGTGGCACCTCGGTCGGTCGCCTTTCAATTGAGGCAGAAAGGCTGGAGTGACTTGTGATCAGTTTTACGACAGCGGCAACGTCGACAGTGCTGCACAAGTTGTGCGGGGGCGGGCGACGTCGCTACAGCCGGAATACCGATCGGACGCCGCCTCGCTCGGTGGAAGTCCGTGCCGTTCCCGCGAGAACCACTCAACGTGTGGGGGCAAATGTGGGGGCAAAATCCGCCCCAAATGGAAAAGGACTTACGGCTTTCACCGTAAGTCCTTGATTTTCCTGGTCGGGGCGAGAGGATTTGAACCTCCGACCACCTGCACCCCATGCAGGTACGCTACCAGGCTGCGCTACGCCCCGAAAGAAGAAAAGTATAACAGACACTTTTCCGATTTAGAATCGGGTCGCATGCATTTTGTGAATGTTCTTGTGAAATTTTTTGGCGTGCCGGTGCCGATACGAGTGAAGCCGCGCATGCTGGCGCGATCTGCGCTCCCACTGCACGGCGTCCGCATCGCATTCACCGCTTGCGCGCAACGCAGATGACCGTCAGGCCGGCAACGCGGTTGAACCGGAACATCGGCAACTCGACGCGACAGATCGTCTTGAGCAAGCCGTTGACGAACGGATGGTGCCGGCGCAATTGCGACGCCGGCTCGCGCGGATGCCGACGCGCCCGCTCGCCCAGCCGCAGCGCTGCCGCGAGCGGAAACGTGAGGCCGAAGTAATAGGCGCCGCGCTCGACGTCGAGCCCCGCACGACGAACCACATCCTCGAGACCGCCGAGCGTATACCTGCGCTTGTGCTCGAGAAAATCGTCATGGCCGCTCCAGAGGAACTTGAACGCGGGAACCGTGATCAGGAACCGGCTGCCCGGAGGCGCCCCCTTCACATACTGCGCCAGCAGCCCGACATCGTCGTCGACATGCTCGAGCACGTCCATCAGCAGAACGAGATCGGCATCGAATCGCTCGACGGACCGCCGAAAGTGGATGGGCTTGCCGGCCGTCTCTTCGTCGGTATCGTCGGCGTAGCTCGTATCGACACACCACGCTTCCGTCGCCTGCGTGCGTTCGAGCAAGTGCTTCGAGAAGAAGCCGGAGCCTGCACCGACGTCGAGTATCCGGTTCGCGCCCGGCGCGCCCAGGAACCGACGGATCGCGCTCGCCTTCGACGCGTAGTACCAGTGATCGCCCACACCCGCACCCAATACGTCGACTTCCTTCAGATCCATGACGCTTCCCCATGATGGCCAAGTGTTCTGATCCGTACAGCCATAAAGCTGATCTTACCTCGCCGTTGCCGCCAATCGCACCTGTCGACGCCGCACGGCCGGGAAGGATCGCACCGGCTGGGCGACCGCGATTCTGCACACGATCCTCGGCCTCTCCCGGCAAACGATTTTCGCGGACTACCTGCTGACCAAGGCGTCGTACGGCTCGATGACGTCGTACATCGTGAACGGACTGCAACTCGACCAGGCGACGCTGAACGCAACCCGGCAGCGCATGCTGGTCTGATCGGCCCCGCAGGCGAGCACGACGGTGCCGGATCGCACGCCTGCTTCGACCACATCGTCTGCCGCTTCACGAATCCTTTGAAAACCCGCGCCGGCCAAGGCTGGCAGCGGGTTCGCCCGTTCGTCGAAAAACACGTCGGCCGAGGGTCCGCACAAACCAAACGACCGTTTGATCCGGCCGCCCCGCCACCCCGAATCCATTGTCCCGCAACTCGTCGGCCCGCCGCGCCCGGGCGCCCGTTGTTTGGTAACGCCGCTCTAGCGCGCTATGACACACTGCACGGCATCGACGCTCGCGCCGTGCGGTGGCGTGCGCCGCCGTCGATCACGACAAGACATGGAGACAGACGATGCGGAATGCGGTCCGGCGCGGCCATCGCTCGCCTTTGGCAATTTTCGACTGGATTTCCGGCCCGCGACGCGCGGCCGCCCCGGTCTCGCACAAGACAGCCCGCGTGTTCGGCTGCGGCGCGCTGGCGCTCGCGCTGCTCTGCACCGGTTGTGCGGAATCGTCCGCGCAGCGCGACGGCAACGCGTCGGTCGCGTCGACGAAGATCGAGCGCACCAAAGCCGAACGCCTCGCCCGCGAGCAGCAGATCGCGCGCACCGTGCCGTCGCTCGCATCGATCGGCCTCACGCAACCGCGCCCGTTCACGCTGCGCGACTCGGGCCAGAACGGCGCGATGACGTTCCTGCGCGACGTCGACTTCCGCATCGTCAACAACCTCGGCTTCTTCATCCATCGGTTGTCGGCCACGCTCGTGCCGACGCAGGCCGGTGCGCCGATCGTGTTCGACGATCCGACCAGCTTCGAGATCGACGTGCACGAAGGCACGGTCACGCTCGACAACGCGAAGCTGACCGCCCTCTTCAATACCTATATCTTCGGTTACCGCAACGCACCGCTGCGCAAGCTCGCCGTGTCGGCCGGCGACGGCGTGATCCACCTGCAGGGCGAAATGCAGCGCGACGGCTGGGTGCCGTTCTCGCTGACCGGCACCCTCGCGATCCGCGACGGCAGCCAGCTCGTGTTCCACCCGACCGGCGTGCGCGTGTCGGGCATCAACGCGCAGCCGGTGATGCGCGCGGCCAACGTGAAGATGGCCGACCTGCTCAAGGTCCAGACGCCGATCGCGCAGCTCGCCGGCGACGATCTCGTGATGTCGGTCGACAAGCTGATGCCGCCGCCGCGCCTGAAGCTCACGATGACCGCGCTGCGCGTGACGTCGGCCGGCCTCGACCTCGCGCTCGACGACGGTTCGCACGCGGGCTTCGCGATGCCTGCGAACGCGCCGCAGCAGTCGATGTACATCCGCGGCGGCGACGTGAAGTTCATGCGTTCGATGCCGATGAACGCGGACATCCTGATCGGTCCGGTCGATTCGACGAAGCGCGACCAGAATTTCGTGTTCGACCTGTATCACTATCGCGACCAGGTGTCGGCCGGCTACTTCAATTTCGACGAAAGCGGTGCGATGGCCATCCGCATGCCTTCGTACACGGGGCCGGCCAGCGGCGCGCTGCTCGGCAGCGCGACCGCACGCCTGAACGACAGCTTCCTCGCCGCGCAGCAGAATGCGCTGCGCGACGCGCGCCAGCACTGGGAAGCGTACGCGCTCGCGGCGGACACGGCGCGACCGGGCATGCAGAAGGTGGCGATACGGCGCACGTCGACCACGCCGTTCAACGAACGGCACGTGTCGAACCGCAACCCGACGATCCATCTGCGCAACGTCGACTTCAACCTGTCCGGCGATATCGGCTTCCATGTCGAGGATCTCGACGTCGAACTCGTGTCGAAGCGGCCCGGCGAGCCCGTCGACCTCGACGATCCGAACCAGTACGACATCCGCATTCTCGGCGGCACGGTCGTCGAGTCGTGGAAGGCAATGTCCGCGCTCTTCAACAACTACCTGCTCGACTACTCGCCGCGTTCGCTGAACGACCTGCAGCTCAGTGCGGACGGCCAGAACCTGCGCGTCCAGGGCGGCATCAAGCTGTGGAATCACGTGCCGGGCGTCTGGCTGCCGACCGACATGAAGGGCTCGCTGGCGGTACTCGACGACCGGCACCTCGCGTTCAAGCCATCCGAGGTGTCGGTGCTCGGCATTCCGCAGGCGAAGCTGCTGCGTTCGCTCGGCATCGAGCTCGCTTCGCTGACGCCGCTGCAGCGCCGCGGCGCGGAACTGCGCGGCGACACGCTCGTGCTCGACCAGTACACCGTGTTCCCGCCGCCGGTGCTGAACGGCAAGCTCCGGCAGGCAACGGTCGAGCGCGACGGGCTGCGCCTCACGTTCCGGCGGGCGGCGAGCGCGCCCGCGCCGAAGCGGCCGCAGATCGATGCGCCGAGCTACATGTGGATGGAAGGCGGCGACATGAAGATGTTCAACGTGCTCGAACTGAACGTGCGCGCGCTGATCCGGAATTCGGCCGAGGCCGGCCCGATGCGTTTCGACCTGTACGGCTATCGCAGCCAGGTCGCGCAGGGCTCGGTGAGAATGCTGCCGGACGGCACGCTGGTCGTCGACATGGGGCAGAAGAATCCTCTCGCGTCGCGCTGATCCGCGTGCGCGACGCGCGTGAAAAAGCCCGGTGGCGCTTCGCCGACCGGGCTTTTCATTTCGTCCTTCGTACTTCGCGCTTCAGTCGTGCTTCAGTCCGTCGATCACGTCGAGCAGCGCCTGCCGCAACGCGATGACGTCGACGGTTGCGCCCGGCTTGCCGGGCACGCGCGCGTCGACGGCCTGCACCTCGGCGGATTCGACCGGTTCCGCTGCGGCCCGCCCGCCGCTCGGCGAATCGAGCCGGTTGCGTGCACCGTTGATCGTGAACCCCTGCTCGTACAGCAACTCGCGAATCCGCCGGATCAGCAGCACTTCGTGATGCTGGTAATACCGACGATTGCCGCGCCGCTTCACCGGCCGCAGCTGAGTGAATTCCTGTTCCCAATAACGCAGCACATGCGGCTTGACCCCGCACAGTTCGCTGACTTCGCCGATCGTGAAGTAGCGCTTCGCGGGAATCGGAGGCAAAACGACTTTCTCAACCGTGGTGGTCATCGTCGGTTAACCGTCGGTAAAGGGTGCGCGGCGGCCGCGCGGAGACGTCAGCGCGCGGGGCGTTACTCCGCGCCGTTTTCGACCAGCGCCTTCAGCTTCTGGCTCGCGTGGAAGGTTACCACCCGGCGGGCCGCGATCGGAATCGCCTCGCCCGTCTTCGGATTGCGGCCCGGACGCTGCGGCTTGTCGCGCAGCTGGAAATTGCCGAACCCCGACAGCTTGACGCTTTCGCCGTTTTCAAGCGCGTCGCGGATCACCTCGAAAAACGCCTCGACCATGTCCTTCGCTTCACGCTTGTTCAGCCCGACACTGTCGAACAGCAGCTCCGCCAGCTCCGCCTTCGTCAGCGTGGGCGTCTCGGTAGACGCCGGCGCCGAAGCGTCGCGGTTCATGGCGCTGCGTTGCGCCGTCAGGAGGGCTTCGAATTCACTCGAGGTCATGTCGTTCATATCTGCCATACAGCGCGTTGAATCAAAACTTACGATGGGAAAAAGCCGCCCGCAAGCGGGCGGACCCTCTCCTTAGCCGCGCAGGCGCGCACCGGCACGAGCCATCCGCTCGACCAGCGTCTGGATCGCCTGATCGACGACCTCGTCCTGTAGCGTGCCAGCCGCGTCCTGCAGCGTCACGCGGAAGGCAAGGCTCTTCTCGTGCGCGGCAAGACCACCGGAAGTATTTGATTTTGCACGAAATTCGTCGAAGAGTACAACCTTCTGAACGAATCGGCAGGCTTCTTCGGCAAGCGCCTTCTTCATTTCGTCGAAAAGTGCCTGAACCTCGACCGCCTGATCGACGACAACGGCGATATCGCGACGTACCGGCGGGAATTTCGACACGTCGGTCGGCGCGGGCAGCGCACGCGCAATCAGCGCGTCCGCATCGATCTCGAACATCACCGGCGCGTGCGGCAGCTCGTACTTCTGCATCAGGCGCGGGTGCAGCTCGCCGATCCAGCCGACCGCGCGGCCATCGACCTCGATCCGCGCGCTGCGGCCCGGATGGAGGGCCGGATGCTCTGCCTTCACGAAACGCGCGGCCGCGGGCGCGAGCAGTGCCTCGAGATCGCCCTTCACGTCGAAGAAATCGACCGCGCGGGTCGCTGCGCCCCACTGCTCGTCGAGTGCCGGACCGTACGCAAGCGCACCGACACGCTTCGGCTGCGCATGACCTTCGACGGCCAGCTCGCCGGCCTTCACCGACGGATCGGCGAGGAACACGCGGCCCGACTCGAACACGCGCACGCGATCGGCGCGCCGGTTCAGGTTGTGGCGCAGCACGGCGATCAGGCTGCCGAACAACGTCGTGCGCATCACCGAAAGCTGGCTCGCGATCGGGTTCAGCAGCCGGATCGGGTTGTCGTTGCCTGCGAAATCGTGCTCCCACTCCGCATCGACGAAGCTGAAGTTGACGGTTTCCGCATAGTCGCGCGCGGCGAGCGCATGACGGATATCGTGGATCGAGCGCCGCGTCTCGTTGGTCGCACGCATTTCGCTCGTCGCGACCGGCGGACGTGCGGGGATCTTCTCGAAGCCGTAGATACGCGCCACTTCCTCGATCAGGTCTTCCTCGATCTCGATGTCGAAGCGGTGCGACGGCGGCGTCACGAGGAACGCGTCGTCTTCGCGCTCGAACGGCAGGCCGAGGCGCGTGAAGATGCTGGCGATTTCGTCGGCGCCGATCTTCACACCGATGATGCGGTTCGCGCGCGACACGCGCATCTTCACCGGCGCGCGCTGCGGCAGGTTCACGGATTGATCGTCGACCGGGCCGGCCTTGCCGCCGCAGATCTCGAGAATCAGCTGCGTGATGCGCTCGACGTGCTCGACGGTCGTCGCGTAATCGACGCCGCGCTCGAAGCGATGGGCCGCATCGGTCGAGAAGTTGTACTTGCGTGCACGGCCACGGATGCTGTCCGGCCACCAGAACGCGGCTTCCAGGTAGATGTTGGTCGTGTCGAGCGTGACGGCCGTGCTGTCGCCGCCCATGATGCCGGCCAGGCTTTCGACCTGGCGGTCGTCCGAAATCACACCGACCGTTTCGTCGAGTTCGACCGTGTTGCCATTGAGCAGCTTCAGCGATTCGCCGCGCTTGCCCCAGCGCACCTCGATGCCGCCGTGGATTTTGTCGAGATCGAACACGTGCGACGGGCGGCCGAGCTCGAACATCACGTAGTTCGAGATGTCGACGAGCGCGGACACGCTGCGCTGGCCCGAACGCTCGAGGCGCTCGACCATCCACTGCGGCGTCTTCGCATGCGCGTTCACGCCGCGGATCACGCGACCAGAGAAGCGGCCGCACAGATCGGGAGCGGCAATGCGCACCGGCAGCGTTTCGTCGAGCTCGACGCGCACCGGGCGGATGTCGACCGGCGTCAGCGGCGCGCCGGTGATCGCGGCCGTCTCGCGCGCGATGCCGAACACGGACAGGCAGTCGGCCTTGTTCGGCGTCAGCTTGATTTCAAAGATCGTGTCGTCGAGATTGAGCGTCTCGCGGATGTCCTGACCGACCGGCGTGTCTTCCGGCAGGATCAGCAGGCCGCTGTGATCCTCGGACAGCTTCAGCTCGCGCGCCGAGCACAGCATCCCCTGGCTCTCCACGCCGCGCAGCTTCGACAGCTTGATCGCGAACGGCTTGCCGCCCTCTTCCGCCGGCGGCAATTCTGCGCCGACCAGCGCGACCGGCACCTTGATGCCGGGCGCCACGTTCGGCGCGCCGCAGACGATGTTCAGCGTCGCGCCGGTGCCGGCGTCGACCTGGCAGACATTGAGCTTGTCCGCATCCGGATGCTTGACGACTTCGAGCACGCGGCCGACGACGATCTTCGACGTCGGCGGCGCAGCCTTGCTCAGCGATTCGACTTCGAGCCCCGCCATCGTCAGCGCGTGCGACAGTTCGTCGGTCGTGAGCTGCGGGTCGACAAAGGTTCTCAACCAGGATTCAGGGAATTGCATGGATGTCTACGTTCGAAACAGGTTAGATCGACGCCCGGGCCCCATCGGATCGTCCGTCGGGGCGTGCTCGGGCACAGGTCGGCGCGGCGAGCGGCGTTATGCGAACTGGCGCAGGAAACGCAGGTCGTTCTCGAAGAACAGCCGGAGATCCTGGACACCGTAGCGCAGCATCGTCAGGCGCTCGAGGCCGCTGCCGAACGCGAAGCCGATGTAACGCTCGGGATCGAGGCCCATGTTGCGAATCACGGTCGGATGCACCTGCCCCGAGCCGGAGATCTCGAGCCACTTGCCCGCGTTCTTGCCTTGCTCGAACATCATGTCGATTTCGGCCGACGGTTCCGTGAACGGGAAATACGACGGACGGAAGCGCACGAGGATGTCGTCGCGCTCGAAGAATTTTTTCAGGAAGTCGGTATAGACGCCCTTGAGGTCGGCGAAACTGATGTTTTCGTCGATCCACAGCCCCTCGACCTGATTGAACATCGGCGAGTGGGTCGCATCGCTGTCGACGCGATACGTGCGGCCCGGCGCGATCACCTTGATCGGCGGACGGTTCATGCGCGCGTAACGCACCTGCATCGGGCTCGTGTGCGTGCGCAGCAGCAGCTGGCGGCCGTCGGCGTCCTTGCCTTCGACATAGAAGGTGTCCTGCATCGAACGCGCCGGATGGTTCTCCGGGCTGTTCAGCGACGTGAAGTTGTACCAGTCGGTCTCGATTTCGGGACCGTCGGCCACGTCGAAACCGATCGAGCGGAAAATCTGTTCGACGCGCTCCCAGGTGCGCATCACGGGGTGCAGGCTGCCTGCACCGGCGCCGCGACCCGGCAACGTCACGTCGATCGCCTCGGCGGCGAGGCGCTGGTTCAGCAGCTCGTCGGCGAGTGCCTGGCGACGTGCGGTCAACGCGGCTTCAACCTGCTGCTTCACGACGTTGATGCGTGCGCCTTCGGTCTTGCGTGCTTCGGGATCGAGCTTGCCGAGGCCCTTCAGCAACTCGGTCAGCGCACCCGACTTGCCGAGAAATCGTGCTTTCTCGTTTTCGAGCGTGGTGATGTCGGCAGCCTGTTCGAAGGACTGCTGCGCGTCGGCGACAATCTGGTCCAGATCCATAGATCCCATCATTTCCAACGTCATTCGGTCTTGGCGAGCGAAATCGCCCGTCAACAAAAAACGGCCCCCACGCTCTCTGGCTCTGCATGGGACCGGAGTAAGCGCCAAAGGCGCCAACTCCGGATCGACACGTTCGCTGCCCCCCCGAGGGGGCGATCGGCCCTCTTGGGGCGACCCAGCGAGGGCCGATAAAAAAAGGGGCTCGGAAGAGCCCCGTTTTCGCTGCAGCGGCCGAGACTACCGGATCGTCGCTGCAACTAACCACGCAGTGCTAATTTCGCAATTAGGCTGCAACGGCGGCTTTCACCTGCTTGACGATCGCAGCAAAAGCAGCCTTGTCGAACACCGCCATGTCGGCCAGCACCTTACGGTCGAGTTCGATCGACGCCTTCTTCAGGCCGTTGATGAACACGCTGTAGGTCATGTCGTGCTGGCGAACTGCCGCGTTGATACGCGTGATCCACAGTGCGCGGAACACACGCTTCTTGTTGCGGCGATCGCGGTACGCGTACTGGCCAGCGCGCATCACCGCCTGCTTGGCGATGCGGTAGACGTTATTGCGGCGGCCGCGATAACCCTTGGCCAGGTTGATGATCTTCTTGTGGCGGGCCCGTGCGGTTACCCCACGTTTGACTCGAGGCATGTTTCTCTCCTTAGAGTATCGATTGAGGGGTTACGCGAACGGGAGCATCGCGCGGACGGAGTTCAGATCGGAATCATGAACTGCCGTTGCGCCGCGCAGATGGCGCTTGTTCTTCGTGGTTTTCTTGGTCAGGATGTGGCGCTTGAAGGCTTGACCGCGCTTGACGGTACCGCCCGGACGCACCACGAAGCGCTTTGCAGCGCTCTTCTTGGTCTTCATCTTAGGCATGACGAATAACTCCAGTTTATTAGATGGCGATGGGTGTGCGGTTGGCTTGCGCCCTTGACCCGCCCTTCGAAACCCAGTCCACTTGTGTACGGCGTACCGCTTGCGCAGCCGCCGTCATTGTTGGCGCGCCGCCCTGACCGGGCAACGCGCCGAACCACTTCCGAACCTGCGCGCGAAGCGCGCGAGCCCGTTACTTCTTTTTCTTCGGCGAGAGCACCATGATCATCTGGCGCCCTTCCATCTTCGGCATCTGCTCGACCTGGCCGACTTCCTCGAGATCCGTGCGCAGACGCTCAAGCATCCGCATACCGATTTCCTGGTGAGCCATTTCGCGACCGCGGAAACGCAACGTGATCTTCGTCTTGTCGCCCTCTTCGAGGAAGCGCACGAGATTGCGGAGCTTGACGTTGTAATCCCCGTCATCGGTACCCGGGCGGAACTTGACTTCCTTGACCTGGATGACCTTCTGCTTCAGCTTCGCTTCGTGCTGCTTCTTCGATTCCTGGTACTTGAACTTGCCGTAATCCATCAGACGGCAAACCGGGGGAACCGCTTGCGGCGCGATTTCCACCAGGTCAACATCCAGTTCTTCCGATTTACGGAAAGCATCAGCGAGTTTTACGATACCGAGCGGTTCGTTCTCGATCCCGACCAGACGCACTTCCGGCGCAGTGATTTCACCGTTGATGCGATGCGACGACTTATCAGTAGCGATGTTACGTTTCCTCTAAAAATTAAAAAAACGAGCCGCGCTGCCAGGGCGGTTACTTGAACGAGCGCAGGTCTTCCTGCAGACGCTCAACGAAGGCATCGACCGGCATCACGCCAAGATCGACGCCGCCACGGGCACGCACGGCTACCGTTTGCGCATCACGCTCCTTATCGCCCACGACGAGGAGATAAGGCACCTTTTCCAGCGTGTGCTCGCGTATTTTATAGCTAATCTTCTCGTTGCGCAAATCGGCCGTCACTCTAACCCCTTGTTTTTGCAACGATTGGGCCAGAGATTGTGCATATTCGACCTGACTTTCGGCAATATTGAGCACAACAGCCTGCATCGGCGCGAGCCAGACCGGCATTGCACCAGCGTGGTGCTCGATCAAAATGCCGAGGAATCGCTCCATCGAACCGACGATCGCACGGTGCAGCATCACGGGCCGGCGACGGCTGTTGTCTTCCGCCACGTACTCGGCGCCGAGGCGTTCCGGCAGCATCATGTCGAGCTGCAGCGTGCCGCACTGCCACGAACGGCCGAGCGCGTCCTTGATGTGGTACTCGATCTTCGGACCGTAGAACGCACCCTCGCCCGGCAGCTCTTCCCACTGGAGGCCGCACGCCGTCAGCGCTTCACGCAGGCCCTGCTCGGCACGGTCCCACGTTTCGTCGGAACCCATGCGCTGCTCCGGACGCAGCGACAGCTTGATGTCGATGTGGTCGAAGCCGAAATCGCCATACACGCTCATCGCGAGCCTGTTGAACGCGATCGACTCGGCAATGATCTGGTCTTCCGTACAGAAGATGTGCGCATCGTCCTGCACGAAGCCGCGCACGCGCATCAGGCCATGCAGCGCGCCCGACGCCTCGTTGCGGTGGCACGAGCCGAATTCCGCGTAGCGCAGCGGCAGGTCGCGGTACGAACGCAAGCCGTGCTTGAACACCTGCACGTGCCCCGGGCAGTTCATCGGCTTGATCGCGTAGTCGCGCTTCTCCGACTCCGTCGTGAACATGTTCTCGCGATAGTTCTGCCAGTGGCCCGACGCCTCCCACAGCGAGCGATCCATGATCATCGGCGTCTTGATCTCGAGGTAGCCGGCTTCGTTCACGCGGCGGCGCATGTACTGCTCGACCTGCTGCCACAGCGCCCAGCCCTTCGGATGCCAGAACACCATGCCCGGCGATTCTTCCTGCATGTGGAACAGGTCGAGCTGCTTGCCGAGCTTGCGGTGGTCGCGTTTTTCCGCTTCCTCGAGCATGTGCAGGTACTGATCCTGGTCTTCCTTCTTCGTCCAGGCCGTGCCGTAGATGCGCTGCAGCTGCTCGTTCTTCGAATCGCCGCGCCAGTACGCGCCTGCGACCTTCATCAGCTTGAAGACCTTCAGCTTGCCGGTCGACGGCACGTGAGGGCCGCGGCACAGATCGGTGAAGCCGCCGTGCGAATACAGTTTGATTTCGTCGTTCTGCGGAATCGACTCGATGATCTCGGCCTTGTACTTCTCGCCGAGGCTGCGGAAGTAACCCGCAGCCTCGTCGCGCGACACGACACGGCGCGTCACGGGCTCGTCCTTCTTCACGAGCTCCTGCATGCGCTTTTCGATCTTTTCGAGATCTTCCGGCGTAAACGGACGGTTATACGAGAAGTCGTAATAGAAACCGTTGTCGATCACGGGGCCGATCGTCACCTGCGCATCCGGATACAGGTCCTTCACCGCGTACGCGAGCAAGTGCGCCGTCGAGTGACGGATGATGTCGAGGCCGTCGGCATCCTTGTCCGTGACGATGGCGAGCGACGCGTCGCGGTCGATCACCGCGGACGTATCGACGAGTTCGCCGTCGAGCTTGCCACCAAGCGCAGCCTTCGCAAGGCCGGGACCGATCGAGGCTGCGACCTCGGCAACTGTCACCGGATGCTCGTATTGTCGAACTGAGCCGTCAGGCAAGCGTATCGAAACCATAGCAATCTCCGTGATGCCGACAGTGGGCGGCAGACCAGGCACGCGATGTAAAAGTCACGCGCGGAATTTTCGCGACAAAAAAAATGCGGCCCCGCTTTCGAGGGGCCGCATTCGATACTTCACTCAAACTGAAAGGGCGAAAACGTTCCTCGACTAGCGTCGCTCCGAAGTGATTTCGGTCAACGTTCGCGGTGTCATAACCGTATTCGCCTTGTTCGCGTTGAGCTATTTACTGCATCGAACACCCGAAGACCGGGCATTCTCAATTCGTTGGTAGGCTCGATTGGACTCGAACCAACGACCCCCACCATGTCAAGGTGGTGCTCTAACCAGCTGAGCTACGAGCCTAGAGAAGCTGAAATTATATGGAGCTGCTATCGGTTTGGCAAGCGTTTTTATGCGGTCGCAGCAAAATAACGGTGTTCCAACCCCATCATGCCTTGCGACCGGCCCGCACGACGCCCTGCACCTCACCGAGCAGCGTGCAGGCGCGCTGGACTTGCGCCGAGTTCGACACCTCGACCGTGAACTGCATGAATGCCGCATTGCGGCGACTCTGCGTCTTCACGCCCACCACGTTGATCTTTTCGCGTGCGAACACTTCGGAGATGTCGCGCAGCAACCCTTGCCGGTCGCTCGCCTCGATCATCAGGTCGACCGGATAGACGGACGCGCCGCGCCCGCCCAGCACGTCGGCCGACCAGGTCGTCTGCAGCACGCGCTCCGGCGCGCGCTCGACCATCCGGCGAAACGTCGGGCAGTCGCTCCGATGGATCGACATCCCCTTGCCGCGCGTGACGAAGCCGCTGATCGGATCGGGCGGTGCCGGCCGGCAGCAACGCGCGAGCTGGGTCAGCAGCGCGTCGACGCCCACCACCAGCACGCCGGTCGACGCACCGTGCGCAACGCTCGCGCCGCTGCTGCGCTTCTCGAAATCGGCGGGCGCCTCGGGCGCCGGCTCGGGCGGCGGCGCATCCGACAGCGCATGCTCGACGTTGCGCAGGCTGAACTCTTCCTTGCCGACGACCGAGAACAACTCCTCGGGCGACTTGAAGCCGAGCTTCGCGGCGAGGTTGTCCAGGTTGACCGACGTCTTGCCCTCGCGCTGCAGCGTCTTTTCGACGAGCGCCCGGCCATGCGAAACATTTTCTTCCTGCTCGATCGAGTTGAACCACGCCCGCACCTTCTGGCGCGCGCGCGAACTCTTCAGGTAACCGAGCTGCAGGTTCAGCCAGTCGCGCGACGGCCCGCCCTCCTTGACCGCGACGATCTCGACCGTCTGGCCGTTCGCGAGCGGCGTGTTCAGCGGCACCATCACGCCGTCGACGCGCGCGCCGCGGCAACGATGACCGAGCTCGCTGTGCAGGTGGTACGCGAAATCGACCGGCGTCGCGCCCTGCGGCAGCGCGATCACGCGCGCCTGCGGCGTCAGCACGTAGATGTGGTCGTCGTCGAGCGACGTCTCGCGCAATTGCGCCCACGCCTGGTCGCCCGATACCCCCGGGCCGTCCTCGACATCGTCCTTCCATGCGAGCAACTGACGCAGCCACGCGATCTTCTCGTCGTACTTGTCGCTCGCCGAGAACTGGCCGCCGTAGCCGCGCGCGCCGGCCTCCTTGTAGCGCCAGTGCGCGGCAACGCCGTATTCCGCGAAGCGGTGCATCTCTTGCGTGCGGATCTGCACTTCGAACGCACGGCCGTCATCGCCGATCACGACCGTATGCAGCGACTTGTAGCCGTTCGGCTTCGGCCGCGAGATGTAGTCGTCGAACTCCTTCGGCACCGGCTGCCACAGGTGATGCACGATGCCGAGCACCGCGTAGCAATCCTTGATGTCGGGCACGATCACGCGAAACGCGCGCACGTCGTACAGCTCGGCGAAATCGAGCTCCTTGCCGCGCATCTTGCGCCAGATGCTGTAGATATGCTTCGGCCGGCCGCTCACGTCGGCCTGGATGTGCGCGTCCGCCAGCTCGTGCTGCAGCCGACCGATCGCCTGCGTGACGTACGCCTCGCGTTCGATGCGCTTCTCGTCGAGCAGCTTCGCGATCCGCTTGTAGGTGACGGGGTCTTCGAAGCGGAACGCGAGATCCTCGAGCTCCCACTTCAGCTGCCAGATCCCGAGGCGGTTCGCGAGCGGCGCATAGATCTCGAGCGTCTCGCGCGCGACGTCGGGCGGCGGGTCGATCTTCGCGGCCGCGTAGTAGCGCAGCGACTGCAACCGCGATGCGAGCCGGATCAGCACCACGCGGATGTCCTGCGCAAACGCGAGCAGCATCTTGCGCAGCGCCTCGATCTGCGTGCGCCGCTCTTCCGCCGCGTCGCGCCCGGCGTCGGGCACCGCGTTCTGGGCGCGCAGGCTGACGGTGCCGAGCCGCAACAGCTTGCGCACGTCCGACACGAGTCGCGCCACTTCGTCGCCGAAACGTTCGGTGAGCTCGCGCTCCGGGTCGTTCAGGTGCGGCGTCAGTACGAACAGTGCGGCGGCCTGCATCGCGGACGGATCGACGTTCAGCGTGCGCATGATCGACGCCGTGCCCGCCGAGTGATCGGCGAGCAGTTCGCCGGACGACAGCCGTGCGTCGCCGGCCCGCTCGCGCACGAACGCGAGCACGTCGTCGAACGACGGTGCCGCGACGGGAGAAGTGGAAACGGACTCGGTCATTGCACGGCCTGACGGAATGCGGTCATCGTCTGTTGATGCTCAGCTCTACTCTGCCCCGCTCAGCTCCGCTGCGCGGCGACGACCACGATCTCGACGAGCAGCGCCGGATCCGCGAGCTTCGCCTCGACGGTGGCGCGCGGCGGCGTGTTGCCCGGCGCGACCCATGCGTCCCACTCCGCATTCATGCCTTCGAAGTTCGCCAGATCCGAGATGTAGATCTGTACCGACAGCAGATGCGCCTTGTCGCTGTTCGCTTCGGCGAGCAGGCGGTCGATGTGGCCGAGCACTTCGCGCGTCTGGCCCCTGATGTCCTGCGCGGTGTCTTCGGCGATCTGGCCGGCCAGATACACGGTACCGTTATGGATCGCGGTTTCGGAGAGACGGGCCCCGACGTGATGACGAATGACTGCCATGGAATGTTCCGGTCGTGAGTGGGTGAAGAATCGGACGACGACACGGCCCGCGTGCCGCCGAACCGCATATTATGACTCGTTTATGCGCCGCCTTCGACGAAAAACCGCCGCGCGAGCGCAATCTGGTCGGCGCCGATGAACGCCGGCGCGTGGCCCGCACCCGGAATCTCGGCCTGCGTCACATGCCGGCCGCGACGCATCATGTCGACCACCGTCTCGCGCGACAGCAGGTCGGACGTCTCGCCGCGCACGACGAGCAGCGACGCGTCCGTCGTCTCGATGGCACGCCACAGCGCGGCCTCGCCGAGCGCGGCCAGTTCGGGCGTGGTCGCCTTGAACGGCTCGGCGATGCGCGGATCGTAGCGCATCGTCCAGCCGCCTTCGGGCAGCTCGCGCAGCAGCGGCCCGTTGATCTCGCGCCACTCGTCGGCGGTCAGCGCGCCGAACGGCAGCGACAACGACGTCAGATAGTCGACACCCTCCTGCTCGGTCGCAAAGCACGGCTGCACGCCGAGATACTCGCCGATGCGCGTCAATGAATCGGGTTCGATGCGCGGGCCGACGTCGTTGACGATCATCCGCCGCAGCGGCGAACCGGGCAGCCCCGCGAGCGCGATGCCGATCAGGCCGCCCATCGACGTGCCGAACCAGTCGACCGATTCGACGTCGAGCCGCGCGATCAGCGTCACCATGTCGGCCACGTATTGCGGGATCGCATAGAGCCGCGGATCGGCGAGCCAGTCGGACCGGCCGCGCCCGACGACATCGGGGCAAACGACGCGATAGGTATCGGACAGCGCGGCAGCGAGCCGGTCGAAATCGCGCCCGGAACGGGTCAGGCCATGCACGCAAACCAGCACGCGCGGGTTGGCGGGGTCGCCCCATTCGGTATAGGCGACGTGGTGAAGGCCGGCAGCGCTCGCACACTGCACGCGCCGCTGGCGAGGAACCGGGAGACTCGCTGGGGTCGTTGGCATCGTTGGCATCCTGTCGAACGGGGGTGAAGCGGCGGGACAGCGCTTGCGCCGCCCGGTGCGAACGATTGTAAACCGCTTCGGAACGGCGAGTCGCCACAAGGCCGCGCAAGCGATACGTCGTTCGCGGCGCGCTCAATCGCTGCGGTGCCACGCCGCCCGCAAACGCTCGCGCAGGAAATCGACGAAGGCCCGCACGCGCAGCGGCACGTGGCGGCCGCCGGGATAAACGGCATGCAGCGGCGCGGCAGGTGCGGCGAAGCCCGGCAGCACGCGAACGAGCCGGCCTGTGTCGAGATCGGCGCCGACGTCCCAGATCGACTTCAACGCGATACCCGCCCCTTCCAGCGCCAACGTGCGCGCCGCGCCGCCGTCGTTGGTCAGCAGCGCGGCCGTCACCTCGACGGCAACGGCGCCTTGCGCACCGTCGAACCGCCATTCGGCACGAGGCTGTTCGCCCATCACGATGCATCGATGCGCAGGCAACTCGGCCGGATGGGTCGGCACGCCGTGCGCCGTGAGGTAGCTCGCCGACGCGCAAAGCACGCGATGATTCGGCGCGAGCTCGCGCGCGATCATCGTCGAGTCGGCGAGCCTGCCGATCCGTACGGCGACGTCGATTTCGTGCGCGAGCAGATCGACGATCGCGTCGGTCAGCATCAGTTGCACGGCCAGTTGCGGATGTTGCTGCTGAAACGCCGCAACGAGCGGCGCGATCCGCAGACGGCCGAGTTCGCCGGGCGCCGTCACGCGCAACACGCCGCTTATCGTGCCGCGGCGATCGCGCATCAGCGTTTCGGTGCGCTCGACCTCGGCCAGGATACGCAGCACCTGCGCGTGAAATTGCGCGCCGTCGTCGGTAAGCGTCTGCTGTCGCGTCGTCCGGTGGAGCAAACGCACGCCGAGCTGCGACTCGAGATGCGCGAGCCGCTTGCTGACGACGGACAGCGACAAGTCGAGTTCGCGCGCTGCCGCCGACAGGCTGCCAGCCGACACGATCCTCGCGAAGGTGTCGAGCGCCGGGAGATCGTCGATCAGCATCGTGACGCCCGATCGATCCACATCTTTCCTTTTTTCGAATAATCCATTCTCTTTTCGCCCGTATTTGGGTGTTAAACGGAAACCTACCATACCTGTTCCGCGTCGTCGCATGACGCCATCCACAGGAAAACCGAAACATGTCGATCCGCCCTCCGTCGGCCGCCCGCCCGATCGCCCGCGTGCTCGCCGCAGCCGCCTGCGTCGTCGCGCTGTCGCCCGCCGTGTCCCGCGCCGCCGACCTCGTCGCGCCGCACCGCCTGACCGTCGCGTCGGACCTGCCGGCCGCGCAAGCACGTGCGCAAATCCTCGCCGCGCGCCGTTACGGCACGTTCTGGGACACCGGAGATGCGGCACTGGCCCGCACGGCACTCGCCGCCGACTTCAACGACCGCACGCTCCCGGCCGGCCGCGAACAGGGTGTACCGGGGCCGCTCGCGGCATCCCGCACGATGCGCGAAGCGATCCCGGACCTGCGTTGCGACATCGAACAGATGATCGTCGCGGGCGATCGTGTCGTCGTGCACCTGCATTTTCGCGGGCATTTCACCGGCGCCTTCCACGGAACGACAGGGCGCGGACAGGCGGTCGATTTCATCGCGACCGACATCTACCGGATCGAACGCGGCCGGATCGCGGAGAACTGGCATATCGAGGACAACCTGACGCTGATGCGCCAGCTCGGGCTCGTGGGCTGAAGGAGGAGACGATGACTCGCAGCGACTACGATATGTCCGCGCCTCTGCCGCGCCGCACGTTTCTGGCGCAGGCCGGCGCCGGGCTGGCAGCCGGCGTCGCACTTGCCGCAGGCGCCGCCTCGCCGGCCGCGGCGTCGCCCGGGCCAGCGCCCGCAGCGCCGGACGCAGGCCCGTTCTGGCCCGACGGCACGCGCCTGGCAATCTCGATCTCGATGCAGTTCGAAGCTGGCGGGCAACCGCCCAAGGGCGCGGACAGCCCCTTCCCGTCCGTCGCGTTTCCACCGTCCGTGCCGGTCGATCTCGCGTCGGCCACCTGGTTCGCATACGGCTACCGGGAAGGGATTCCGCGCCTTCTCGACCTGTGGGACCGCCACGACGTGAAAGTCACGTCGCACATGATCGGGGAAGCCGCGCGCCGCCATCCCGAACTGGCCCGCGAGATCGTCGCGCGCGGCCACGAAGCGGCCGCGCACGGCCCGACCTGGCGCGCGCAATTCGCGATGAGCCGCGACGACGAACGACGCTTCCTGACCGAAGCGCGCGACATGGTCGAGGCGGTAACCGGCACGAGGCCGATCGGCTACAACTGCAACTGGTTGCGGCGCGGGCCAAACACGCTGTCGTTGCTGCAGGAACTCGGCTACGTCTATCACATCGACGACGTCAGCCGCGACGAGCCGTTCATCGAGACCGTGAACGGGCACGATTTCGTGGTCGTCCCGTACACGCTGCGCAACAACGACATCCTGCTGATCGAAGGCCGCAATTACTCGCCGACGATGTTCCTGGAGCAGATCAAGCTCGATTTCGACCAGCTCTACGCGGAGGGCGGGCAGCGACGCAGGCTGATGTCGATCAGCGCACACGACCGGATCAGCGGCACGCCGCAGATGGTCCGTGCGTGGGACGAATTCCTGCGCTACGCGCGATCGCATCCGGGTGTCGCGTTCATGCGCAAGGACGAGATCGCGCGTTACGCGCTCGGCAGCGCGGCGACACTGCGCGAAACCGAGACGATCTGACCGGATTTCTTTCTTCTCAACGGAAACGAACCATCATGAACGATTCATTCAACGGCAACGCGGTGCTCGTGGTCGGCGGGAGCTCCGGGATCGGCGCGGCCGCCGCGCAGGCATTCGCACAACGCGGCGCACGCGTGACGATCGCTTCGCGCGACGCACGCAAGGGCGAGGCAGCCGCGGCCGCTATCGGCCACGGCACGCGCTTCGTATCGCTCGACATCACGCGAACCGACGAAGTCGACGCATTCTGCGCACGCGCCGGCCGATTCGACCATGTCGTGATTTCCGCCGCCCAGACCGCAACGGGCCCGGTCCGTTCGCTCGCATTCGACGCCGCGCAGGCCGCGATGGACAGCAAGTTCTGGGGCGCGTATCGCATCGCGCGCGCAATCGACATCGTCCCGGGCGGCTCGCTGACGTTCGTGTCGGGGTTTCTCGGCGTGCGACCGAGTGCATCGTCGGTGCTGCAGGGCGCCATCAATGCGGCACTCGATGCACTGGCCCGCGGCCTGGCGCTCGAACTGGCCCCCGTACGCGTCAATACGGTGTCGCCCGGCCTGATCGCCACGCCGCTGTGGGACAAGCTCGCGACCGACGCACGCGACGCCATGTTCGCCGGCGCCGCGCAGCGGTTGCCGGCGCGCCGCGTGGGCCGGGCCGAGGATGTCGCGAACGCGATCGTCTATCTGGCGGCGACGCCGTACTCCACCGGTTCGACCGTGCTCGTCGACGGCGGCGGCGCAATCGCGTAGTACGTCGAGAAAGGTCCGCGACACGGGCGCGGCCGCCATGAAAACGCGCATCGTGCGCGCCAAAAGACAGCGCCCCGCATGCATCGAAGCATGCGGGGCGCCGTAGCCGCGCAACGGCGCGCGGCGCCAAGCTCCGTCGGCTTACGCGACCGCGCTCACGTCGAGCGGTGCGCCCGTCTTCGCCTGGATCTCGTCGGCGCTCACGCCGTCGGCGAGCTCGAGAACCTTCAGGCCGGCCGGCGTCACTTCGATCACGCCGAGATCGGTGATGATCAGGTCGACCACGCCGACACCTGTCAGCGGCAGGTTGCATTCGTCGAGAATCTTGTGCTGGTCGCCCTTCGCGACGTGCTCCATCAGCACGACGACGCGCTTCACGCCCGCGACGAGGTCCATCGCGCCGCCCATCCCCTTGATCATCTTGCCCGGGATCATCCAGTTCGCGAGGTCGCCCTGCTTGCTGACCTGCATCGCACCGAGGATCGCGAGGTTGATATGGCCGCCGCGGATCATTGCGAACGAGTCGGCCGACGAGAAGATCGACGAACCCGGCAGCGTCGTGACGGTCTGCTTGCCGGCGTTGATGAGATCGGCGTCGACTTCGTCCTCGGTCGGCGACGGGCCGATGCCGAGCAGCCCGTTCTCCGACTGCAGCCACACCTCGACGCCTTCCGGCACGTGGTTCGCGACGAGCGTCGGCAGGCCGATGCCGAGGTTCACGTAGAAGCCGTCCTGCAGTTCCTTCGCCGCGCGCGCGGCCATCTGGTCACGATTCCAGGCCATGTCAGTCTCCTTTCGCGCGTACGACGCGTTGTTCGATGCGTTTTTCCGGCGTCGCGTTCAGCACGATGCGCTGCACGAAAATCCCCGGCGTATGGACCTGGTCCGGATCGAGTGCGCCGTTCTCGACGATCTCCTCGACCTCCACCACGGTGATCTTGCCGGCCATCGCGCACATCGGGTTGAAGTTGCGCGCGGTGCGGCGATAGATCAGGTTGCCGGACTTGTCGGCCTTCCAGGCCTTCACGAGCGCGACGTCGGCCGTCAGCGACGGCTCGAGCACGTAGTGGCGATCGCCGAACTGGCGCGTTTCCTTGCCTTCCGCGATCACGGTGCCGTAGCCGGTATTCGTGAAGAACGCGGGGATGCCCGCGCCGCCTGCGCGCAGCTTTTCGGCGAGCGTGCCCTGCGGCGTGAATTCGAGCTCGAGTTCGCCGGCCAGGTACTGGCGCTCGAACTCCTTGTTCTCGCCGACATACGAGGAAATCATCTTCTTGATCTGGCGCGTTTCCAGCAGCAGGCCGAGACCGAAACCGTCGACGCCCGCGTTGTTGCTGATGCACGTGATGCCCTTGACGCCCGAATCGCGCAACGCGCCGATCAGCGCCTCGGGAATCCCGCACAGGCCGAAGCCGCCCACCGCGAAGGTCTGTCCGTCGCGGACGATCCCTTCCAGCGCGGCAGCCGCGCTTGGATAGACTTTGTTCATCTGTTGTCCCTTCCTCTATGGAAACCAGCGAAACCGGTTCACGCGCCCACGTGGGCCGCAAGCCCGCCGCATCATTCTATGCATGCGCGGCGATGCGTGCGTCGAGGCGCGCTGTTTTTATGTCGCGGCGAACTGCCGCGAGATGCCTGAAAGGGTACGATGCGGCGCGGATGCGGCACAATACGCAAAAATACATAAGCGTTTGCCTCCGGTTGCCTGCGCCATGCCCGCTCTCGATTACCAGACTGCCTTCCACCTCGCGCCGCTCGGCCTCGTGATGTCGCGCGACCGCGTAATCGAGGACTGCAACGACGCGCTCGCGTCGATCTTCCGCTGCGCGCGGGCCGACCTGATCGGAAAATCGTACGAGGTGCTCTACCCTTCGACGGACGAATTCCAGCGAATCGGTGAGCGCATCTCGCGCGTGATGGCCGCGAACGGCATCTATTCGGACGACAGAATCATGAAACGGGCTGACGGCGAGCTGTTCTGGTGCCACGTGACGGGCCGCGCGCTCGACCGCACCGCGCCGCTCGCGGCCGGCGTCTGGACCTTCGAGGACTTGAGCGCGACGCGCCGCGTCGCGGTCGAACTGACTCCGCGCGAGCGCGAGATCGCCGCGCAACTCGCGACCGGCAAGACCAGCAAGCAGATCGGGCGCGTGCTCGACATCAGTTCGCGCACGGTCGACATCTACCGCGCACGGCTGATGCGCAAGTACGGGACGAACAACACGCCGGAGCTGGTGCAGCGCTTGCTCGGGCAGTGAACGGGCAGCAAACGGCAGCGCCCGGATGACAATCGGCCGCGCATGGCGGCCGATTCAGGTAACAAACGGGCATCGCGACTCACCGGCGCGACGGCGCCGGCCTCGCCACATCGGCGCTCAGCCGATTTTCGTCGCGAGCGCGCGCTCGATCGTGTCGCGCAGCAGTTGCGGCAGCGGCACCGACTTGCCGAGCGCATAGTCGACCCACACGCAGCGCGCGTTGCCGCGCGCATAGACGTGCTGCGGATCGTCCGCACGCGTAAGCTCGAAACCGGTGTCGAAACTGCTTCGGCCGGGTTTCGCGGCCGACATCTTCGCGATCACGTCGCCCGGATAATGCAGTTGCTTGAGGAATTCCATCGACGCCGTGACGATGACGGGCCCCTGCCCCTCGCCGTTGCCGCCGGCGATGCCGAGTTCCTCGAACCACGAGATCCGCGCCTGCTCCATGTAGCGGAAATAGACCGTGTTGTTCACGTGGCCGAACGCGTCCATGTCGCCCCAGCGGATTGGCATCGACATCTCGAAAACGGGTGAGTAATCGCTTGTTGCGCTCATTGCAGTCTTTTTTGTTGCTGAATGTCATCCGCTCAGGCGAGGCCGAAGCCGTCGTCGGCGGAGATGATCGAGCCATTGATGAACTGCGACTCGTCGGCCGCGAGCAGCAACAACAGCCCGTCGAGATCCTGCGGCTTGCCGACGCGCCGGCGCGGCAGCATCGACTGCAGCTTCTGGCCCTGCTCGGTTTCCCACAGGTAATGATTGATTTCGGTATCGATATAGCCCGGACAGATCGCGTTGACGTTGATCCCGTGGCGTCCCCATTCGAGTGCCATCGCGCGCGTCATCTGCACGACCGCCGCCTTGCTCATCGCGTACAGCCCGATCTGCGGAAACACGCGCAGGCCGGCCACCGACGCGATGTTGATGATCCGGCACGGCGGCTTGCCGTTACCGTTGCCGTTCGCGCGCATGATCATCCGCTTCGCGACTTCCTGCGCGACGAAAAACGCGCCGCGCGTGTTGGTATCGAACACGAACTCGAAATCGGCCGGCGTCACGTCGACGAGCTTCTGCATCGTCGACACGCCGGAATTGTTCACGAGGATGTCGATCGTGCCGGCTTCCGTCTCCGCGTGCGCGACCGCCGCCTTGATGCTCTGGACGTCGGTGACGTCGAGCGACACGACGTGCGCGGCCCCCCCTGCCGCCTCGATCTCCGCGCGCAGCTCCTTCAGGCGCTCGACGCGGCGGCTCGCGAGCACGACCTTCGCGCCGGCCTGCGACAGCACCTGCGCAAAACGCTGCCCGAGGCCGCTAGACGCGCCCGTGACCAGCGCAACCTTGCCTTCCAGATTGATCGATCGACCCATTTGCACATCCCCTTTCGATGTCATTTCGCCAGCCCGGGCAACACGGCCCGGGCGGCATAACCCTAGCACAAAAAATAGAACGATCGTGCTAATCTAGACGCATGCTGTTGCGGCAAGCGTTTCGTTTCGCAGACAATACGCTCCCGAATAAAAGCATTCTAACGGTTAGAGGAACGCCAATGACCCCCGCAAGCCTCATCGAGCAATACGGCCCGCGCGAATCGATGGAATACGACGTCGTGATCGTCGGCGGCGGCCCCGCCGGGCTGTCGGCGGCGATCCGGCTCAAGCAGCTGGCCGCCGAGAAAGGCACCGAGATCGGCGTGTGCGTGCTCGAGAAGGGGTCCGAGATCGGCGCGCACATCCTGTCGGGCGCGGTGATGGACCCGCGCGCGATCACCGAACTGTTTCCCGACTGGAAGGAACAGGGCGCGCCGCTCACCGTCGAGGTGACGGAGGACCGCTTCCTGTTCCTGTCCGAGAAAAGCGCGGTGACGACGCCGAACTGGGCGCTGCCCGAGAACTTCAAGAACCACGGCAACTACGTGATCTCGCTGGGCAACGTCACGCGCTGGCTGGGCCAGCAGGCCGAAGCGCTCGGTGTCGAGATCTTCCCGGGCTTCCCGGCGGCCGAGATTCTCTATAACGACGACGGTTCCGTGAAGGGTGTCGCCACCGGCAACATGGGCGTGGGCAAGGACGGCGAGCCGACCGAGAACTTCCAGCTCGGCATGGAGCTGCACGCGAAGTACACGTTGTTCGCCGAAGGCTGCCGCGGCCATCTGGGCCGCCAGCTGATCTCGAAGTACAAACTGGATGCGAACGCGGATCCGCAGGCGTACGGGATCGGCATCAAGGAGCTGTGGGAAATCGATCCCGCGAAGCACAAGCCGGGCCTCGTGATCCACACGGCCGGCTGGCCGCTGAAGTCCGATACCTACGGCGGCTCGTTCCTGTATCACATGGACAACAACCAGGTCGTGGTCGGCTTCGTGGTGGGCCTCGGCTACACGAACCCGTACCTGTCGCCGTTCGAGGAATTCCAGCGCTACAAGACGCACCCGTCGATCCGCGCGTTCCTCGAAGGCGGCAAGCGCGTGTCGTACGGTGCGCGCGCGATCACCGCGGGCGGGCTGCTGTCGCTGCCGAAGACGGTGTTCCCGGGCGGCGCGCTGATCGGCGACGACGCGGGTTTCCTGAACGCATCGCGGATCAAGGGCAGCCACGCGGCGATCAAGACCGGCATGCTGGCGGCCGACGCCGCGTTCGACGCGGTGCAGGCCGGCCGCCAGAGCGACGAGCTCAACGCATACCCGGACGCGTTCAAGCAGTCGTGGCTGTACACGGAGCTGTACCGCGCGCGCAACTTCAAGCAGTGGATGGCCAAGGGGCTGTACCTGGGCACGCTGATGGTCGGGCTCGAGCAGAAGGTGATGGGCGGCAACGTGCCGTGGACGCTGCATCACCAGCACGCGGACCACGAGATGCTGAAGCCGGCGTCGCAGTGCGAGCCGATCGAGTATCCGAAGCCGGACGGCAAGCTGACGTTCGACCGGCTGTCGTCGGTGTTCATCTCGAACACGAATCACGAGGAGAACCAGCCGGCGCACCTGACGCTGAAGGATGCGAGCGTGCCGGTGAACGTGAACCTGCGCACGTACGCGGGGCCGGAGGGACGCTTCTGCCCGGCGGCGGTGTACGAGTTCGTGAAGAACGACGACGGCAGCGATCGGCTGGTGATCAACGCGCAGAACTGCGTGCACTGCAAGACCTGCGACATCAAGGACCCGACGCAGAACATCGTGTGGGTCACGCCCGAAGGCGGCGGCGGGCCGAATTATCCGAACATGTAAGCTGCCGGAACGCGCCGCCATGAGCGGCGCGTTTTTTTAGGGCCGCTGCAAACCGCTGCAAACGAAACGGGGCGCTGCATTACGCAGCGCCCCGTTTGCATTCATCGTTCGACGGTCGAGACGACGCGCACCGCGCCCCGCCCGCTTGCGTCAGGTCGCGCTGCCCGCGATCTTCGGCGTCTGCGTCTCGACGTCACCGCACTGCGCGCGATGGCGCAGCGCGTGGTCGATCAGCACCAGTGCGAGCATCGACTCGGCGATCGGCGTCGCGCGGATGCCGACGCACGGATCGTGGCGACCGAAGGTTTCCACCGTAGCCTCCTCGCCGGCCTTCGTGATCGAGCGGCGCGGCGTGCGAATGCTCGACGTCGGCTTGATCGCGATCGACACGGTGATGTCCTGTCCCGTCGAGATCCCGCCGAGCACGCCGCCCGCATGGTTGCCGACGAAGCCGCCCGGCGTCAACTCGTCGCCGTGCACCGAGCCGCGTTGCGCGACGCTGTCGAAGCCCGCGCCGATCTCGACGCCCTTCACCGCGTTGATGCTCATCATCGCCTTCGCGATGTCCGCATCGAGACGGTCGAACACGGGCTCGCCCCAGCCGACCGGCACACCCGACGCGACGACGTCAATGCGCGCGCCGATCGAATCGCCGTCCTTGCGCAGCGCATCCATGTAGGCCTCGAGTTCGGGAACGACCGCCGCGTTCGGCGAGAAGAACGGATTCTCGCGCACGTGCGACCAGTCGACGAACGGCACGTCGATCTCGCCGAGGCCGCTCATGTAGCCGCGCACCTCGACGCCGAAGCGCTCGCGCAGCCACTTCTTCGCGACCGCGCCCGCGCCGACGATCGGCGCGGTCAGGCGTGCGGACGAGCGGCCGCCGCCGCGGTAGTCGCGGATGCCGTACTTCTGCCAGTACGTGTAATCGGCATGGCCGGGACGGAACGTCTCGACGATGTTGCCGTAGTCCTTGCTGCGCTGGTCGGTGTTACGGATCAGCAGCGCGATCGGCGTGCCGGTCGTCACGCCTTCGAACACGCCCGACAGGATCTCGACCTCGTCGGCCTCCTGCCGTTGCGTCACGTGCCGCGACGTACCGGGCTTGCGGCGATCGAGCTCGACCTGGATGTCGGCTTCGGTCAGCCCCATCCCCGGCGGGCAGCCGTCGATCACGCAGCCGATCGCGGGACCGTGCGATTCGCCGAAGGTCGTGACAGTGAAAAGCGTGCCGAGGGTATTGCCGGACATGATGGAACCGCCCAAAGAGAAATGGACAAACCGATGCGCAGCCCGGGCCGCAGGCAGGTCGATCGTTTGCCGGTCGAGAAAAAGAGGTAAGCCGCTATTATGCCAGCCGTCCCGACAAAGCGTGCCGCATGAGACGCACGCCGGGCGCACGGTACGTGCGCGCGCAGCCCGGGCGGTGCGGCCGCAAGCCCGTTCCGGCCCGGTTGCAGGCGAAATACTCGCCCGGCGCGATACCGGCGGGCACCCCGCCCGCCTACTTCCGCGCGCCGCGCAGCTCGGTCACCGCGGCTTGCAGCGACTCGGGCGTCGCGACCGACGCCGGAATCGGCTCGCCGACCGCCAGCGTCAGCCGGCTCATCACGCCGCGCTTGATGGGCCGCGGCATCCGCGCATCGGAATGCCGTGAGAAATAGCTGCCCCAAAGCCCGCGCAGCGCCATCGGAATCACCGGCGCCGGCGTGCGGCTCAGGATCTCGGTGATGCCGTGGTGGAACGTGTTGATGTCGCCCGTCTTCGTCAGCTTGCCCTCGGGGAAGATGCACACGAGTTCGCCGTCCTTCAGCGCGGCCTCGCACGCGTCGTACGCGCGCGCGAGCATCCCGGGATCCTCGTGGCGCGGCGCGATCGGGATCGCCTTCGCATGCCGGAACACCCAGCTCGCGAAGCGCGTCTTGAAGATCCGGTGATCCATCACGAAACGGATCGGGCGCGGGCTCGCGGCGGCCAGCACGAGCGCATCGACATAGCTGACGTGGTTGCAGACGAGCACGGCCGCGCCCTCCGCCGGGATCCGCTCCGCGTGCACGAGGCGAATCCGGTAGAAGGTGTGCACGAGCACCCACGCGACGAAGCGCAGCAGGAACTCGGGCACGAGCAGGTAGATATACGCCGCGACGACGACGTTCAGCAGCGCGGTGACGAGGAACAGGCCCGGGATGCCGACGCCGGCCTTGGTCAGCCCCATCGCCATCACGGCCGACAGGATCATGAACAGCGCGTTCAGGATGTTGTTCGCGGCGATGATCCGCGCGCGGTGCGTCGGTGCGCTGCGGCTCTGGATCAGCGCGTACAGCGGCACGCTGTAGAAGCCGCCGAACATCGCGAGCAGGAACAGGTCGGCGAGGATGCGCCAGTGGCGCGCGCCAGCCAGGAATTCGCCGACCGACAGCAGGTGGCCGGGCGACGGCAGCGCATGGCTCGCGAAATACAGCTCGATCGCGAACACGCTGATGCCGATCGAGCCGAGCGGCACGAGGCCGATCTCGACGCGCCGCTGCGACAGGCGCTCGCACAGCAGCGAACCGAGGCCGATGCCGACCGAGAACGTTGCGAGCAGGATCGTGACGACGTCGGGGCTCGCGGACAGCACGTCCTTCGCGAAATTGAAGAACGACGTGAGGAACGTCGCGCCGACGAACCACAGCCACGAGATGCCGAGCAGGCTCAGGAACACGGTGCGGTTCTGCCGTGCGAGCCCGAGGTTGCGCCAGGTCTCGCTGAACGGATTCCAGTTGATCACGAGATCGGGCTGCGGCGCCGGCGTGGACGGCACGCGCTGCGCGACAAGCCGCCCCGCGAGCGCGATGACGACGACGCTCACCGCGAGCACGCGCTCGCCGCTGCCTTCGATGCCCGCGGCGGCACCGCCGATGATCGTGCCGATCAGGATCGCGATGAACGTGCCCATCTCGACGAGACCGTTGCCGCCGACCAGTTCGTGCTCGCCGAGATGCTGCGGCAGGTACGAATACTTGACGGGCCCGAACAGCGTCGAGTGCATCCCCATCATGAACGTGCACAGATACAGCAGGGGCGCGCTGTGCGTGACGAAGCCGGCCGCGCCGACCAGCATCAGCACGATCTCGAAGGTCTTCACGAAGCGCGTGAGGGTCGCCTTGTCGTACTTGTCGGCGATCTGGCCGGACGTCGCCGAGAACAGCACGAACGGCAGGATGAAGATCGCGGAAATCAGGAATGCGGCGGTCTTCGCGTCGACGCCGGAGAACCGTGCGGTGTGATAGGTGACGAGCGACGTGAAGCCGATCTTGAAGACGTTGTCGTTCAGCGCGCCGAGGAACTGGGTCGTGAAGAACGGTGCGAAACGGCGCTCGCGCAGCAGGTCGAACTGCGATGCGTGGGCGCGCTGTTCGTCGCGCCGCCCCGAAGTGGCTTGCGTTTGATCGCTCATGCGGAATACGCGCGCGTCGTCTTGGCGAAGCTGCGCGGGCCTTGTCGTGTTGTCGTTGAAAAAACGGCGGCGCAGGACAAACCTGCGCCGCCGCATGCCGGATGACGACGCCCGCGCGTCAGGGCGCCGGGCGCGGCGTGGTTCACGGCTTGTGCGCTTCGGCTTCCGATTCCGGCCAGTCGCGGATGTACGCCTTCAGCATCCGGTTCTCGAAGCTCTGCGCCTCGACGACCGTCTTCGCGACGTCGTAGAACGAAATGACGCCCATCAGCACCTTCTTGTCGAGCACGGGCATATAGCGCGCGTGACGCTCGAGCATCATCCGGCGCACTTCGTTGACGTCCGTTTCCGGCGTGCACGTGAGCGGCTCGTCCATCACCTTGCGCACCTGCACGTCGCCGATCGCACCGCCGTTGACGTGCAGGCGCAGGATGATCTCGCGGAACGTCAGCATCCCGACGAGATCGCCGTACTCCATCACGACGAGCGAACCGATGTCGTGCTCGGCCATCGTATCGACCGCTTCGCGCAGCGGCTTATCGGGCGTCACCGTAAACAGCGTGTTGCCCTTCACTTTCAGAATATCGCTGACGCGCATCGTAGTCCCCTCATGCTTGAATGCAAAACCTCTTTCGATCCTATCGGAAAGCCTGTCAAAAGGAAAGCACGGGCCGGCGCGGCGGGCCGCCGCCGCTTGCGGACACCGGCCGCCGGCCGCACAATGGCCGCATGAACAGCGGCCCGAGGAGACGGCCATGGCGCATACGCATTCGGAGCAATTCGCCAGCTTCGCTGATTTCTACCCGTATTACCTGAACGAACACCAGAACCTGACGTCGCGGCGGCTGCACTTCATCGGCTCGCTCGGCGTGATCGGCTGCGTCGCGATGGCGATCGCGACAGGCAACTGGCTGTGGCTGCCGGCGGCTGTCGTCTGCGGCTACGGGTTCGCGTGGGTCGGACACTTCTTCTTCGAGAAGAATCGCCCGGCCACGTTCCGGCACCCGATCTACAGCCTGATGGGCGACTGGGTGATGTTCAAGGACATCTGCATCGGCAAGATTTCACTGTAGCCGCCGGCCCCGCATTCACGCGGGCCGCGGCGGCCGCGCGTGCGGGTCGGGCACGCCGTCCGGCGCCTGCCCGGGGACACCCGCCGGCTGTGCGCCCGCGAGCCGGTGCTCAGCGATCAGCGACGCGAGCGACACGTCGAACCGCTCGTTCGACAGCACCTCGAGCAGCGCAGCGCCATCGACATGGCTGCGCCGCCGCTGCAGCTGGTAGGTCAGCTCCGTGCGGTCGATCACCAGCACGTCGAACAGCTGCGCCAGGGTCAACTGCTCCGGGTTCGCCAGCAGGACGTAGCGCGGCGCGGCATCGCCGCCGTCCAGCCGCGCGACCCATTCGCGTTCCTCCATGGTCGTCAGCAGCCGCTGCGCGGTTTCCATGTCGCAGCGCAGCATGGCCGCGAGCCGCAGCGCCGCGTACCCGGGCTTGCCGGCCGCGCGCGCCTCGGCAAGCCGCGCGAGCAGTTCGAGCGCATCGAGCAGGTCGCTGCCCGGATAGTGGATGCGATGGAACTGGCCGACGCGGATCGCCGGCAGCGCGGACGCCACCATCGCGCCGAGCAGCGCGACGAACCAGCTGAGATACACCCACAGCAGGAACACCGGCAGCGCCGCGAATGCACCGTACACGGCCGTATAGGTCGGAATGCGCCGCACGTAGTAGCCGAAGCCGCGCTTCGCGAGTTCGAACGCGACAGCCGCGAACAGCCCGCCGATCACCGCGTCGCGCCACGCGACCGTGCAGTTCGGCAGGTACACGTACAGCAGCGTGAACGCGAGCACCGTCAGCGGCAGCGACGCGAGCGCGAGCAGCCACTCGACGATCGACGTCGACGGTGCGGCGCCGGTGAACGCCAGCGACTGCGTGAACAGGTACGACGAGATCGACAGGCTCACGCCGAACAGCAGCGGGCCGAGCGTGATCAGTGCCCAGTACGCGAGCACGCGCTGCGCGAACGGCCGCGGCTTGCGCACCCGCCAGATCAGGTTGAACGCCGATTCGATCGTCATCATCGTCATCACCGACGTGACGACGAGCGCGATCAGGCCGGCGGTCGTCAGCCCCTTGGCCTTCGACGCGAACTGGTTCAGGTACTTGAAGATCTGGATGTTGAACTGCGCAGGCATCAGGTGATCCGCGAGGAACCCCTGCAGCGACAGCTGGAACGACGCGAACATCGGGAACGCGGTGAACAGCGCGAACGCGACCGTCACGAGCGGCACGAGCGCCAGCATCGTCGTAAACGTCAGACTGCCCGCCACTTGCGGGATGCGATCCTCGGCGCTGCGCCGGGCCGCGAACTGCGCGAGGCGCTTGAGGGTGTCGAGATCGACGCTCAACTTCGGCAAACGGCTTCTCCTTCTCGGTGCCGCGCGCCCGAAGGCGCGCCGCCGCCGCGCTGCGCGACGGCTTCAGCCCCTATAATAGCCGCTCGATCCAGCAGGGGCCGACTGCACCGGGCACGCGCGCGGCCGCACGCGGCTCCGTAGCCCATGAAAGACATCCTCGTCCTCTATTACAGCCGTCACGGCGCCACGCGCGATCTCGCGCTCGCGATCGCCAACGGCATCGACAGCGTGCCCGGCATGCAGGCACGCATCCGCACCGTACCGCCCGTGTCGACGGTCTGCGAAGCCAGCGCCCCCGACATTCCCGCCGACGGTCCGCCCTATGCGGAACTGCGCGACCTCGAGGAATGCGCGGGCCTCGCGCTCGGCTCGCCGACCCGCTTCGGCAACATGGCCGCCGCGCTCAAGTATTTCCTCGACGGCACGACGCCGCAATGGCTGTCGGGCGCGCTGACCGGCAAGCCGGCGAGCGTGTTCACGTCGACCGGCAGCCTGCACGGCGGCCAGGAATCGACGCTGCTGTCGATGATGCTGCCGCTGCTGCATCACGGGATGATGATCGTCGGGATCCCGTACACCGAATCCGCGCTCAGCACGACCCGCACCGGCGGCACGCCGTACGGCGCGTCGCATGTCGCGCAGCACGGCCGCGCCGATCCCGAAGGGCTGTCGGCGGACGAAAAGGCGCTCGCGGCCGCGCTCGGCGTGCGGCTCGCACGCGCGGCGGCGGCCCTCTCCAACGCCCAGGCCGCCGAAGCCGCATGAACGCCCCCGCCCGCCCCGCCGTCGCTGCCCGGCCGCGCTGCGCTCTGGCCGCCGTCGCATGCCTCGTCGCACTGATCGCGCTGTCGCTCGCGTGGGAGCTGTGGCTCGCGCCGCTGCGCCCCGGCGGCTCCGCGCTGATGCTGAAGGCCCTGCCGCTCGCGCTCGCACTGCCCGGCGTCTGGCGGCGTAACATCTATACGATGCAGTGGGCGAGCATGCTGATTCTCGTCTATTTCGCCGAAGGCATCGTGCGCGGCATGTCCGATCGCGGGTTGTCCGCGACGCTCGGCTGGTGCGAGACCGCGCTTGCCGTCGGCTTCTTCGTGGCGGCGCTGGCGTACGTCGCGCCGTTCAAGCGCGCGGCGAAAAAGTCGCGCGCCGCGTCCTGACCCTTACGCGACAAGGTAATGATGTCCTCCGAAGCTTTCGTTTCCGCGTGCCGCGACGCGATCGGCGCCGACCATGTGCTGACCGATCCGCACGATACCGAACCGTTCCTGACCGACTGGCGCCGCCGCTACAAGGGTGCCGCGTGCGCGGTGCTGAAACCCGCGAACACGGCCGAAGTCGCCGCACTCGTCAAGCTGGCCAACGCGCACGGCATCGCGCTCGTGCCGCAAGGCGGCAACACGGGCCTCGCCGGCGGCGCGACGCCCGACGCGAGCGGCAGCCAGGCCGTGCTGAGCGTCGCGCGCCTGAACCGCGTGCGCGCGCTCGATCCGCACAACAACACGATCACCGTCGAAGCCGGCGTGATCCTCGCCGACGTGCAGGCACGCGCCCGCGAAGGCGGCCGGCTGTTCGCGCTGAGCCTCGCGGCGGAAGGCAGCTGCACGATCGGCGGCAACCTGTCGACCAATGCCGGCGGCACCGCGGTGCTGCGCTACGGCAACGCACGCGAGCTGTGCCTCGGGCTCGAGGTCGTGACGCCGCAGGGCGAGATCTGGGACGGCCTGCGCGGGCTGCGCAAGGACAACACCGGCTACGACCTGCGCGACCTGTTCATCGGCGCGGAAGGCACGCTCGGGATCATTACCGCTGCCGTGATGAAGCTGCATCCGCTGCCGGCCGCGCAGGTCACGGCGCTCGCCGCGCTCGAATCGCCGCACGCGGCGCTCGACTTCCTCGCGCTCGCGCAGCGCGCGGCCGGGCCGCTGCTGACCGGCTTCGAGCTGATGTCGGATTTCTGCATGCAACTGGTCGGCAAGCACTACCCGCAACTGCGCTACCCGTTCGCGCAGACGCATTCGCAGACGGTGCTGCTCGAACTGTCCGACAATGAAAGCGAAGCGCATGCGCGCGGGCTGTTCGAGAAACTGATGGAAGAAGCGTTCGAGGCCGGGCTCGTGGTCGACGCGGTGGTCGCTGAAAATCTCGCGCAGTCGCGCGCGTTCTGGGACCTGCGCGAGCACATCCCGCTCGCGCAGGCCGACGAGGGGCTCAACATCAAGCATGACATCGCGGTGCCGATCTCGTCGGTCGCGCGGTTCATCGACGAGACCGACGCGGCGATCCAGCAGGCTGCGCCGGGCGCGCGGATGGTCACGTTCGGCCACCTCGGCGACGGCAACCTCCACTACAACGTGCAGATGCCCGAAGGCGGCGATCCGAAGGCGTTCCTCGCCGCGTTCCAGGCGCCGATCAACCGGATCGTCTACGACAACGTGCACCGCCACCACGGCACGATCAGCGCGGAACACGGCATCGGCCAGTTGAAGATCGACGACGCGCAGCGCTACAAGTCGCCGGTCGAAACGACGCTGATGCGCACGCTGAAGACCGCGCTCGACCCGCGCGGCCTGATGAATCCCGGCAAGGTCCTGCGCTGAAGCCGCCCACTCCGGAGCGAAGCCCGTGAAAGTCCGCGTACTGTCCGACCTGCATCTCGAAAGCAACCAGCCCGACGCGATCGCACATGCCGACGCGGATCTCGTCGTGCTCGCCGGCGACATCCACAATCACGCGGAAGGCCTGCGCTGGGCCGCCGAGACGTTCGACCCGGCCGTGCCGGTGATCTACGTGCCGGGCAACCACGAGTACTACGACGGGGAATTCGGCGCGCTGGAGGCGGCGATGCGCGACGCGGCGCATGCGCTCGACAACGTGCATTACCTGAACAACGGCATCTACGTCGATCCCGAACAGCGCGTTCGCGTGCTCGGCACGACGCTGTGGGCGGATTTCTCGCTGTTCGGCAGCGACGAAGCCAGCATCGCCGCCGCAATCGAAGCCGGGCTGCGCGTGATGCTCGATTTCAAGGGATTGATCCAGGTGACCTGGCCGCACGACGCGGCGCTGCATGCGGCACCGGGCGCGGCGGAACGGGATTTCTCGCCGGCCGATGCAATCGCGCTGCATCGGCAAGGCCGCGCGTGGCTGGAAGCGCAGCTCGCGGTGCCGTTCGCGGGGCGGACGATCGTCGTCACCCATCATGCGCCGCACCGGCGCTCGCTGGCGGAACGCTATGCGGAAGACCTTGCGTCGGCGGGGTTCGTCACGGATATGGCGGAACTCGTGCGGCCGCCGGTGGATTTGTGGATCCACGGCCACACGCATACGTCATTCGACTATGTTGCGGACGGCGGCACGCGCGTGGTATGCAATCCGCGCGGCTACATCCGCCGGCGCACCGGCGAACTGGAAAATACCGCGTTCGCGTGGGACAAGGTCGTCGAGCTCGGCTGAACGCCGGCCCGCCCGGCCGCGTTGCGCGGCCTTCTCCGACCCGGCTGATATGGCCCGATCAGCGGTCGCTGCGGCGCGATCCGTGCTGCGCCGCGCGCACGCGCACCGGCACCGGCTTCATCCGTGCCTTCGCCTTCATCGCACGCAGCAGGTCGCGGGTCGCCGCGGCGGCAGCGGCCGCGCCAAGCAGGACTCCAAGGCCGATCATCAGGTGCGTATCCATTGCTACTCCGGGGTGACGTATCTCAATTACTTTAACAGTATCAAACTGTCTGACACGCGTTCGTAAAGAAATGTTGCATGAAGGACAAATCTCGTCAGATTGCGGTCAACCGCGCCGTCATGTCGCACGCGTGTACTGTTCGAGCGCTGCTTCGTCGGCGGCGAGCGTGGACGGCAGCTCGTCGCGCAGGAAATCGACCCAGGTACGGATTTTCGCGTCGAGGTACTGACGCGACGGATACAGCGCGTAGATGTTCATCACGTGCGACCGGTACTCGGGCATCACGCGCACGATGTGCCCGCTGCGCAGCCAGCCGATCGCCGAATAAAGCGGCAGCCCGCCGATCCCCATCCCCTCCCGCACGGCCGCCGCGAGCGCCTCGGCGACGTTCACGCGAAACGGCGGCGCCGTGATCGGAACGACCTCTTCGCCGTTCGGCCCCGCCAGCGCCCATTCGTCGTAGTGAAAGCCCGGCGCGACCATCCCGAGGCACACGTGCTGCGCGAGATCCGCCGGCCGCTGCGGCACGCCGTGCGCCTCGACGTAGCCGGGCGATGCGCACACGACGCTGTAGCTCTCGCCGAGCCGCTGCGACACGAGCCCCGAATCGGGCAGGTCGCGACCGACGACGATTGCAACGTCGTACCCCTCGTCGAGCAGGTCGGGCATCCGCTGCGCGAGCGTCAGCTCGACGTGCACGTCCGGATAGCGCTCGCGATAGCGCGCGATGGCCGGCACCAGGTAGTGCTGGCCGAGGCTCGTGAAACAATGGACCTTCAGCTTGCCGGACGGGCGCGCGTGCGCATCGCCGGCCTCGGCTTCGGCCTGGTCGACGTACGCGAGGATCTGCTCGCAGCGCTGCAGGTAGCGCTCGCCGGCTTCGGTCAGCGCGATCCGGCGTGTCGTGCGGTTCAGGAGGCGCGTGCGCAGGTGCGCCTCGAGATCCGAGACCGCGCGCGACGCATAGGCGGTGGTCGAATTCATCTGCTGGGCAGCCGCGGTAAAGCTCCCCGCGTCGACCACGCGGACGAATACCCGCATGTTTTGTAACGTATCCATCCGATTACCCGTTTGAATCCGGAAGGATTGTTGCACAGAGGCGAACAAGTATTGTCTCAGGATTCGTAAAAATGACTTGCACCCTTGTCCATTTATTCAGGAATCACTGAAAAATATAATCGCATCCGACTATCTATATCCGAAAGGGAGAAAATCGTGCAGTCTCCGGCGACAAAAGGGACGCTCGCACTGGCGGTTCTTGCAGTCTCATTAATAATGGCCGGATGCGCGAGCATGGGCGACAACAAGCCGCAGTCGGCCCGCATCGAAGCAAACGCGCTCGACGCCGGCGCCGCGATCCGGGCGGCCGACCGCGACGCGGGCTGGCCCGCGGCCGACTGGTGGCGCGCCTACCGCGATCCGCAGCTCGATTCCTGGATCGCCGCCGCCCAGGCCGGCAACCCGACGCTCGCGGCCGCCGAGGCACGCGTGCGCGAAGCGCAGGCGATGGCGCGCGTCGCCCGCTCGGCCGAACTGCCGCAGATCAACGGCAATCTTTCGCTGATGCGCCAGCACTGGCCCGACAACGTGTACTACGGCCCGGGCCCGCTCGCGAACACCGATACCTGGAACAACACCGGCACGCTCGGCCTGTCCTACCACCTCGACCTGTGGGGCAAGGACAAGAACGCGACCGAGCGCGCGCTCGACACCGCGCATGCGACCGCCGCCGACGCGCGCGCGGCGAAGCTCGAACTCGAAGTCAACGTCGTGCGCGCGTATGTCGGCATGTCGATGAACTATGCGCTGCTCGACCTCGCGCACGAAACGTTCGAACGCCAGCGCTCGCTCGCCGATCTCGCGCGCAAGCGGCTGCAGGCCGGCCTCGGCACGCAGCTCGAAGTGAGCCAGGCGGAATCGACGCTGCCCGACTACGAGCGCCAGATCGACAGCTATGAAGAAGCGATCCAGCTCGCGCGCCACCAGCTCGCCGCACTGGCCGGCAAGGGCCCGGGCGCCGGCGACGCGATCAAGCGGCCGCAGCTTGCGCTCGACGCGCCGGCCGGCTTGCCGTCGGCGCTGCCGGCCGACCTGCTCGGCCGCCGCCCCGATGTGGTCGCGGCGCGCTGGACGGTCGACGCGCAGGCGCGCGGCATCGATGTCGCGAAGGCCTCGTTCTACCCGAACATCGACCTGCTCGCGACGGTCGGCGGCTTCGGCGTGACCGCGCCGTTCACCGACTTCCTGCGCGCGATGAACGGCGGCTGGACGGCCGGCCCCGCGCTGTCGCTGCCGATCTTCGAAGGCGGCCGGCTGCGCGCGCAGCTCGGCGCGGCGAATGCCGGCTACGACCAGGCGGTCGAGCGCTACAACCAGACGATCGTCGGCGCGCTCAAGGACATCGCCGACCAGGTCGTGCGGATCCGCTCGCTCGATGCGCAGAAGAAGGACGCCGCGCGCTCGGTGGCCGCCAACGACCGCAGCTACCAGTTGTCGCGCGAGGGCTTCCGCCGCGGGTTGACCGATTACGTGAACGTGCTGATCGCGCAACAGCAGTTGCTGCGCGCGCAGGAGACGGCGGCCCGCATCGATGCGGAACGCCTTGCCGCACACGCGCAGTTGATGGCCGCGCTCGGCGGCGGCGTCGAGACGGGCAAGGACGTTCCGGCGGACGACCAACCCGCCGCCGGCGCCAACACGTCGGGCGCGAAGGCCGCGGCGGCCGTTTCCCGGCCCGCGCAGGTCGCCGCTGCCGGCGCGTCCGGCGCACCGGCCGCACGGTAACGCGGAGCGACCGCCATGTCAGCCTCCTCCCCCGCTTCCACGCACGCCGGCAGTCCGCTCGCGGCCTGGTCCGCCGCGTTCGGCGACTGGGCCCGCAGCGACGGCGCCGCGTGGCTCTACCTGTTCAAGGCGCTGCTCGCCGCGTTCATCGCGACCGGCGTGTCGATGCGGCTCGACCTGCCCGCGCCGAAAACGGCGATGACCACGGTGTTCATCGTGATGCAGCCGCAAAGCGGCGCGGTGCTCGCGAAGAGCTTCTACCGCGTCGCCGGCACGATCTTCGGGCTCATCGCAACGCTCACGTTCGTCGGCTTGTTTCCGCAGCAGCCGCAACTGTTCCTGCTGGCGGTCGCACTGTGGGTCGCGCTGTGCACGGCCGGCGCCGCACGCAACCGCAACTTCCGCAGCTACGGCTTCCTGCTGGCCGGCTATACGACCGCGCTGATCGGGCTGCCCGCGTCGCAGCACCCGGACGGTGCGTTCATGAGCGCGCTGACGCGCGTTGCCGAAATCATGGTCGGGATCGTCTCGGCCGGCGTGGTCAGCGCGCTCGTGTTTCCGCAGTACACGGGCGAACAGATGCGCACGACGGTGCGCAAGCGCTTCGGCAGCTTCGTCGACTATGTCGCGGCGGCGCTGTCGGGCAAGCTCGACCGCGCGCATATCGAAACCATCCATACGCGCTTCGTCGCCGACGTGGTCGGGTTCGAGGCCGCGCGCAGCATGGCCGTGTTCGAGGATCCGGATACGCGGATGCGCAGCGGCCGCCTCGCGCGGCTGAACAGCGAGTTCATGAGCGCATCGAGCCGTTTCCATGCGCTGCACCAGTTGATGAACCGGCTGCATGCGGCCGGCGCACAGGCCGCGATCGACGCGATCGAGCCGTACTTCCGCGAGATCGCGCCGCTGCTGCTGACGCCCGCGGGCGAACCCGTGCGCACGTCGACCGACGCGGGGCACGCGGCCGAGCAACTGCTCGCATGGCGCGACGCGCTGCCGCGCCGCATCCGCGCGACCCGTGCGGCGCTCGAAACGCAGCCGGACTTTCCGCTGCTCGACTTCGATACGGCCGCCGAACTGCTGTACCGCTTCATCACCGACCTGCACGAGTACGCGGCGACCTATGCGTCGCTGTCGACCGCGACGCACGAACGCGAGCGCTGGATCGAACGCTACGAGCCGCGCACCAACATGACGGCGATGGTGATCGCAGCGATTCGCACCGCGACCGTGATCCTCGTGCTCGGCTGGTTCTGGATCGAGAGCGCGTGGCCGAGCGGCGTGACGCTCACGCTGACGGCGGCAGCCACCTGCGCGCTCGCGTCGTCGACGCCGCGCCCGACCGCGATGTCCGCGCAGATGGGCATGGGGACGGCACTCGCCGTGTGCACGGGCTTCCTGCTGACGTTCGGCATCTATCCGCACATCGACGGCTTCCCGCTGCTGTGCGTCGCGCTCGCGCCGCTGCTCGCGATCGGCATCTTCATGACGCTGAAGCCGAAGCTCGCAGGCTACGGAATGGGCTACCTGATCTTCTTCAGCTTCCTCGCCGGCCCGGACAACATCACGCACTACGACCCGACCAGCTTCATGAACGACGCGCTCGCGCTCGTGCTGTCGATGCTGGCGTCGGCGATCGCGTTCGCGGTGCTGTTCCCGCCGACCGCGCCGTGGCACAAGAAGCGGCTGTTCGCCGACCTGCGCCACCAGGCCGTCGCGGCCTGCCACGCGCGGCTCGCCGGCTTGCGCACGCGCTTCGAGAGCGGCGCGCGCGACCTGATGTACCAGGCCCACACGCTGTCGGCCGACCAGCCCGACGTGCAGCGCGACGCGCTGCGCTGGATGTTCGCGGTGCTCGAAACCGGCAACGCGGCGATCGACCTGCGCCACGAGCTGGCAATGCTGCCGTCCGACCCGCGCTATGCGCCGGCGATGCCGTGGCGTCGCGCGATCGAGACGATGCGCGGCTCGCTGTCGACGCTGTTCGCGAAACCGAGCGCTGCGCGCTTCGATGCGACGCTCGCCGCGACCAATGCCGCAATCGACGCGACCCGGCAGACGCTCGACGCGTTCGAGCCGACGCGCGACGAGCGCCACCGGCTGCAGCGCATCCTGAGCCATCTGCATTTCGTGCGCACCGCGCTGCTCGATCCGGAATCGCCGCTCGAGCCGCTCAACCGCAACCGCCCCGTGCGTCCCCAACCAGGAGCCTCGTCATGATGCCGCGTGAAATCGCCATTCTCGATGCCTACATGCCCACGGTGGTGCTGATGTTCGTCCTCGGCGCGCTCGCGACCTGGGCCGTCGACCGCCTGCTCGCCTATACAGGCCTCTACCGTCTGGTCTGGCACCCGTCGCTGTTCCGGGCCTGCCTTCTCGTCTGCATTTGCGGCGGACTGAGTCTTGCCGTTTACCGTTGATTCCGAACCATCATGATTCTCAGAAAACTCTTCGGCTTCGTCGCGACCGCCGTCATCCTTCTCGTCGCGATCCTGATCGGGCGCTCGCTGTGGGTGCACTACATGGACGATCCGTGGACGCGCGACGGGCGCGTGCGCGCCGAGATCGTCAACGTCGCGCCGGACGTGTCGGGCGCGATCGTCGAGCTGCCCGTGCATGACAACCAGCTCGTGAAAAAGGGCGACCTGATCATGCAGATCGACCCGTCGCACTACCAGATCGCAGTCGAGCAGGCGCAAGCGGCGGTCGCCGCCCGCCGCGCGGAACTGCAGATGCGCCGCGACGACGCGGCCCGCCGCGCGGATCTCGATGCGCTCGTCGTGTCGAAGGAAAACCGCGAGAACGCGGCGCACAGCGCGTCGAGCGCCGATGCGCAGTACCAGCAGGCAATCGCCGCGCTCGACGCCGCGAAGCTCAATCTCGAACGCACGCGCGTCGTCGCGCCGGTCGACGGCTACGTCACGAACCTGCAGACGTTCAAGGGCAACTACGCGGTGGCCGGCCAGGCGAAGCTCGCAATCGTCGACAGCCACTCGTTCTGGGTCTACGGCTACTTCGAGGAAACCAAGCTGCCGCGCGTGAAGATCGGCGCGCCGGCCGAGATGCGGCTGATGAGCGGCGGCGTGATGAAGGGCCACGTCGAAAGCATCTCGCGCGGCATCTACGATCGCGACAACCCGCAAAGCCGCGACCTCGTCGCGGACGTGAACCCGACCTTCAACTGGGTGCGCCTCGCGCAACGCGTGCCGGTGCGCATCCGGATCGACGAAGTGCCGGCCGACGTGGTGCTGTCGGCGGGCACGACCTGCACGGTCATCATCGATCCGGGCAAGCAGAAGAAGTCTTGATGACCGGACGGCCTGGCGCGCTCAGGCCGCGATGCGAAAACGCCCGACCAGCGACTTCAACGCCTGCGCCTGTTCGTCGAGCGCGTTCGCGGCAGCCGCCGCCTGTTCGACGAGCGCCGCATTCTGCTGCGTGCCGGCGTCCATCTGCGTGACCGCGCGGCCGATCTCGTCGATCCCGGCGCTCTGCTCGTCCGATGCCGCGGAAATCTCGCCGATGATGTCCGTCACGCGCTTGACCGCGCGCACGACGTCGTCCATCGTGCGGCCCGCGTCATGCGCGAGCGCCGCGCCGTTCGCGACGCGCTCCACCGATGCGCCGATCAGCGCGCGGATCTCCTTCGCCGCGGTCGCCGCGCGCTGCGCGAGCAGGCGCACCTCGCCCGCGACCACCGAGAAACCGCGCCCCTGTTCGCCGGCGCGCGCAGCCTCGACCGCCGCATTCAACGCGAGAATGTTGGTCTGGAACGCGATCCCCTCGATCGTGCCGATGATGTCGCGAATGTTCTTCGCGCTGTCGTCGATCTCGCTCATCGTCGCGACCACGCGCCCGACGACTTCACCGCCCGCTTCCGCAACGGCCGACGCATTGGCCGCGAGCGTGCTCGCCTGCCGCGCGTTCTCGGCGTTCTGCCGCACGGTCGACGTGAGCTGCTCCATGCTGGCCGCGGTGCGTTCGAGTGCGACAGCCTGCTGCTCGGTGCGCCGCGACAGGTCGAGATTGCCGGTCGAGATCTCGCCGGACGCGGCCGCGATGGCCTCGGCGCTGACGGCGATCTCGCCGACGGTCGCCGCGAGCCCCGTCTGCATCTCGGCCAGCGCGCGCACCATGCTGTCGCGGTCGTGCCGGCCGAGCGCGATCGGCCGCGTCAGGTCGCCGCGCGCGATGTCGGCGGCAATCGCCTTCGCGTGCGCGGGCTCGCCGCCGAGCTGCGACGCAAGGCGCCGCACGACGCGTTCGGCGATCGCGATCGCGAGCACGATCAGCGCGGCCGTCATGATCGCGATCATCGCGAACGACGACGAGAAGATGGTGGCCGACGCATCGAGCGTCGCCTTCGATTTCTCGCCGCGCGTCTTCACGAGTTCGGCGACGAGCTTTTCGAGCTTGCCGGTTTCGACCAGCAGCGACACGTCCTGCGTGCCGACCTGCCAGTTCATCTGCGACAGGTCGAGCGGCTGCGCGCGCACGAGCGCGACGAAATCGCGCAGATGCGCGCTCCACGTGCCGACGGCCGTCGAGAACGCACGCAACCGCGCCGAATCGTCGGCGTCGGCCGGATCCGCGTAACGCTGCAGCGTGCCGAGCGCCTGGCCGATCGACGCGAGCCCCGCGCCGACCTCCGCGCCCAGCTCGTCGCGCTCCTTCGCGGTGGTCGCGGTCAGCAGCATCTTCTGCGCACGGCTCGCCCGCAGCACCTCGGCCCGGACTTCCTGCGCCGCGCGGCTCGCGACATGGCCCTGCTCGTAGACCGACGAGATCGACGCGTTCAACCGGCTGATCTGCCACAGCGAAAACACGCCGATCGCAAGCGTACCGGCCAGCAGGATCGCGAACGCGGCGCGCAAGGTCGCCTTGACGGTCCACGGCCGGCGCTCGCGACGCGCCGCGCGCGGGCGCCGTGCGGCGCGACCGGCGGCAACGTCGGGTGCGGCGGCGGCCGCACCCGGCTGCGGATGCAATGATGCTGCTTTCATCGATATATCCCCGTATGGATCACGCTGCCGGAAAGGTCGGTCCCGGCGGTCCGCGATGGCAGGCCATGCCGCGCGTCCTGCGCCTGCACGGCGGGTAGCCGGTGCCGGGCGCGGCGCACCTGTGGTCATTGGGTCGTTCTACGGCCGCCACCGCCGTTTCTTGAGTCCGGTAAAACACGCACCGGGCCCCGGCGCGGCCTCGCAGTCAGGCAGACGCGCCGCCAGCGTTATACCCGGTCAAAAAAACGGGCAGCAGACGATCTGTCGGATGAATGTCCGATTCGCGATAAAACTTGGCCTGACATTCTCGATACGCCACATTACACTTCTTTGACGCATCAACGATTCCAAACGCGCCGATCCCCATCAGAGCGCGCCCGCTACCTCAACTCGTTCAGCTCACATGGAAACCAGCCTCGACACCGGAGCCGCCGGCGCAGCCGCCGCGCAGCCGTCCGCGCCCCCCGCATCGCGCACCGTCTATCCGGTGCTCGGCGCGATCAGCTTCTCGCACATGCTCAACGACATGATCCAGTCGTTGATCCTCGCGATCTATCCGATGCTCAAGAGCCAGTTCGCGCTGTCGTTCGCGCAGATCGGCCTGATCACGCTCACCTACCAGATCACCGCGTCGCTGCTGCAGCCGCTCGTCGGCCTCTATACCGACAAGCGTCCGAAGCCGTATTCGCTGCCGATCGGCATGGGCTTCACGCTCGCGGGGCTGCTGCTGATGTCGGTTGCGACGACCTTCCCGATGCTGCTGGTGGCCGCGGCGCTGGTCGGCTGCGGCTCATCGGTGTTCCATCCCGAATCGTCGCGCGTCGCGCGGATGGCGTCGGGCGGCCAGCACGGGCTCGCGCAGTCGGTGTTCCAGGTCGGCGGCAACGCGGGCTCCGCGCTCGGGCCGCTGCTCGCCGCGCTCGTGATCATTCCGCACGGCCAGCACAGCATCGCGTGGTTCTCCGCGGCCGCGCTCGTCGCGATGGTCGTGCTCACGCAGATCGGCCATTGGTACAAAAAGCATCCGTCGATGAAGAAGAAGGCCGCGGCGGCCGGCCACCCGACGCTGTCGCGCGGCCGCGTGATCGGCGCGATCGGCGTGCTGGTGCTGCTCGTGTTCTCGAAGTACTTCTACCTCGCGAGCATCAACAGCTATTTCACGTTCTACCTGATCGACAAGTTCCACCTGTCGGTGCAGGCCGCACAGATCCACCTGTTCGTGTTCCTCGCGGCCGTGGCGGCCGGCACGCTGATCGGCGGGCCCGTCGGCGACCGGATCGGCCGCAAGTACGTGATCTGGGTGTCGATCCTCGGCGTCGCGCCGTTCACGCTGCTGCTGCCGTACGCGAACCTGTTCTGGACGAGCGTGCTGACCGTGATCATCGGCATCGTGCTGGCGTCGGCGTTCGCCGCGATCCTCGTCTATGCGACGGAACTGATGCCCGGCAAGGTCGGGATGGTCGCGGGCCTGTTCTTCGGCTTCGCGTTCGGCCTCGGCGGCGTCGGCGCGGCCGTGCTCGGCCAGCTCGCCGACGCGACGAGCATCACGTTCGTCTACAAGGTGTGTTCGTTCCTGCCGCTGATCGGCGTGCTGACGGTGTTCCTGCCGAACCTCGAAAGCAGCCGGCGCAAACAGGCGTGACAAGCCGGCCGCGGCGTGCGCGCCGCGGCCGGCCCAAAGGTTTGTACGGAGAAAACGACGGCGGCTTCAGGCCGCCGTCGTCGCATGCAGCGTCAGGAAACGCTTGAGGATGCCGGACGAATAGCTGCTCGCGATCGCCGACAGGAAGTGCGAGAACGACTGCGTCGCGTGATCGTCGGCCGTATCGGAGATCGTGCGCACCAGCGCGAACGGCACGTCGTGCTCCGCGCACACCTGCGCGATCGCGGCGCCTTCCATTTCGACCGCGAGCGCGTCCGGCAGCGCGTCGCGCAGCGTGACGACCTCGCGCTCGCTCGACACGAAGCGGTCGCCGCTGATGACGAGCCCTGCGTGCAGCGTCGCGCCGGCGAGCCCGAAGCGCTCAGCGAACTGCGCCCCCTCTTCCGCGACGAACAGCGTGCACGCTGCCCTGAGACGGGCCGTCAGTGCCGCGTCGGTCGCGAAGCGCGTGATGCCGAGCAGCGGCACCTCGTAGCGCGGAAAGAGCGGCGATGCGTCGAGATCGTGCTGCAGCAGCATGTCGGCCACGACGACATCGCCGACGCGCACCGTGCGCGACACGCCGCCCGCCACGCCGGTAAACACGACACCCGCCACGCCGAACACGTGGATCAGCGCGCTGACCGTCGCGGCGGCCGCGACCTTGCCGACCCGCGCGAGCGTGACGACGCAGGCCGCGCCGTGCACGGTGCCGACGTGGTAATCGCGGCGGCCGAACGTGACCGTCTTCATCGCGCCGTCGGCGCGCATCGCGGCGATCAGGTCGCCGAGTTCCTCGGGCAGCGCGGCCAGAATACCGAGCGGGCGCGTCGCAGGCATATCAACCATGTCGATGCTCGTCATTCCACCGCCTGCAGTTTCGCGACCGCGAGCGCGAGCCACTTCTCGCCGTGCCGCTTGAACTTCACCTGCGCCTTCGCATCGGTGCCGCTGCCTTCGAGCGCGGTGACCGTGCCTTCGCCGAACTTGGTATGGAACACCTGCTGGCCGACCCGGAAGCCGGCGCCGGCCGCGCGCTGCTTGTCCGCGAACGCGGGCAGCGGCGCGGACACCGCCGCATCGACGATCTGCTCGCGACTGCCGCCGCCCGGCCGCGCGAACCAGTCGCGCCCGTATCCTGCGTTGTCCGAACGCCCGCCCCAGCGCGAACCGGCCTCGACCTTCGGCGTCAGCCACTTCAGCACGTGCTCCGGCAACTCGTCGAAGAAGCGCGAACGCACGTTGTAGCGCGTCTGGCCGTGCAGCATCCGGCTCTGCGCGAACGACAGGTAGAGCCGCTCCTTCGCGCGCGTGATCGCGACATACATCAGCCGGCGCTCTTCCTCGAGGCCGTCCGATTCGAGCACGCTGTTCTCGTGCGGGAACAGCCCTTCCTCGAGGCCCGTGATGAACACGGCCGAGAATTCGAGCCCCTTCGCCGCGTGCACCGTCATCAGTTGCACGGCATCCTGCCCGGCCTGCGCCTGGTTGTCGCCGGCCTCCAGCGACGCATGCGACAGGAAACCGGCGAGCGGAGTCATCGTGTCGGGGTTCTGCGCGGGATCGCCGGGCGACGCCGGATCGAGTACCTCGACCGCCGGATCGTCCGTCGCCGTGCCGAGTTCGGGCGCCGCGATCGCGCCCGCGCGCAGCGGGATCGAGCGGGCCGGCGTGTCGAGCCCGTAGCCTTCCTCCGCGACGAACGCAGTGGCCGCGTTCACGAGTTCCTGCAGGTTCTCGAGACGGTCCTGCCCTTCGCGCTCGCCCTGGTAGAAATCGGCGAGGCCGCTCGCGCGCACGACGTACTCGACCGTGTCCGGCAAGTTCATCTGCTGCGTGTCGGCGCGCATCTTCGCGACCAGGTTCGCGAACCCGCCGAGACTCGTGCCGGCCTTGCCCGTCACGTACGGAATTGCAGCGGCCATCGAGCAGCCGTACAGGCGCGCGGCGTCGGCGAGCTGCTCGATCGAGCGTGCGCCGATCCCGCGGGTCGGGAAGTTCACCACGCGCACGAACGCCGTGTCGTCGTTCGGGTTGTCGATCAGGCGCAGGTACGCGAGCGCATGCTTCACCTCCTGACGCTCGAAGAAGCGCAGGCCGCCGTACACGCGGTACGCGATGCCCGACGACATCAGCGTGTGCTCGATCGAGCGCGACTGCGCGTTGCTGCGGTACAGGACGGCCACTTCGCTGCGCGCCATCCCGGTGTTGATCAGCGAGCGGATCTCTTCGACGATCCAGCCGGCTTCCTGCGAATCGGTGCTGGCCTCGTACACGCGCACGGGCTCGCCGTGGCCCGCGTCGGTGCGCAGGTTCTTGCCGAGGCGGTGCGCGTTGTTCGAGATCAGCTGGTTCGCCGCGTCGAGGATGTTGCCGTGCGACCGGTAGTTCTGCTCGAGCTTGATCAGGTTGCGCACGCGGAATTCGTCTTCGAAATCGCGCATGTTGCCGACGTTCGCACCGCGGAACGCGTAGATCGACTGATCGTCGTCGCCGACCGCGAAGATCGCGTTCTGGCCGCCCGCGAGCATCTTGAGCCACGCATATTGCAGCTTGTTGGTGTCCTGGAACTCGTCGACGAGGATGTGCTTGAAGCGCGCCTGGTAGTGCGCACGCAGCGGCGCGTTGTACGCGAGCAGCTCGTAGCAGCGCAGCAGCAGCTCGGGGAAATCGACGACGCCCTCGCGCTGGCACTGCTGGTCGTACGCCTGGTACAGCTCGACGAACTTGCGGTTGAAGTTGTCGGTCGCGTCGACCTTGTCGGGACGCAGCCCCTGCTCCTTCGCGTTGTTGATGAAGTACTGGACGTTCTTCGGCGGGTACTTCTCGTCGTCGACGTTCGCCGCCTTCATCAGCCGCTTGATCGCGGACAGCTGGTCGGCCGTATCGAGGATCTGGAAGGTCTGCGGCAGGCCGGCGTCGCGCCAGTGCGTGCGCAGCATCCGGTTGCACAGGCCGTGGAACGTGCCGATCCACATCCCGCGCGTGTCGATCGGCATCATCGCCGACAGGCGCGCCATCATCTCGCGCGCGGCCTTGTTCGTGAAGGTGACGGCGAGCACGGTGGGCGGCGACGCGTAGCCCTGCTGGATCAGCCACGCGATGCGCGTGATCAGCACGCGGGTCTTGCCGCTGCCCGCCCCTGCGAGGATCAGCGCCGGTTCGTTCGGCAACGTGACGGCGGCGTGTTGTTCGGGGTTCAGATTGGCGAGCAGATCGGGCATGGAGCGGCGGCGGACGGGCGAGAAAAATGCGGACCCGACATTATAAGTCGGCCGCGCGCTGCCGTTCCCGATCCGTTCGGTCGCACGCCGCAAGCGCGTTGCGGCCGCTTCGCGACAAGCCTGCGCCGGCAATGCGATGGCTGGTCGATGTGCATCCATTTATAATTGTCGGATTCGGCATCCAATTCACGCATTTTTCGGCAGATTTCCAACATGAGCGACAACACGCTTGCGAAGAGCTTCGAGCCCCACACCATCGAGTCCCAATGGGGGCCGGAGTGGGAAAAACGCGGCTATGCCGCCCCGGCGTTCGATCCGTCCCGCCCCGATTTCGCGATCCAGTTGCCGCCGCCGAACGTGACGGGCACGCTGCACATGGGCCATGCGTTCAACCAGACGATCATGGACGGCCTCGCCCGCTATCACCGGATGCTCGGCGAGAACACGCTGTGGGTGCCCGGCACCGACCACGCGGGGATCGCCACCCAGATCGTCGTCGAACGCCAGCTCGACGCGCAGGGCGTGTCGCGCCACGACCTCGGCCGCGAGAAGTTCGTCGAGCGCGTGTGGGAATGGAAGCAGCAGTCCGGTTCGACGATCACGGGCCAGGTGCGCCGCCTCGGCGCATCGACCGACTGGTCGCGCGAATACTTCACGATGGACGACAAGATGTCGGCCGCCGTGCGCGACGTGTTCGTCACGCTCCATGAACAGGGCCTGATTTACCGCGGCAAGCGCCTCGTCAACTGGGATCCGGTGCTGCTCACCGCGGTGTCGGATCTCGAAGTCGCGAGCGAAGAGGAAAACGGCCACCTGTGGCACATCCGCTACCCGCTCGTCGACGGCTCGGGCTCGCTGACCGTCGCGACCACCCGCCCCGAGACGATGCTCGGCGACGTCGCGCTGATGGTCCATCCGGAAGACGAGCGCTACGCACACCTGATCGGCAAGCTCGTCACGCTGCCGCTGACCGGCCGCGAGATCCCGGTGATCGCCGACGACTACGTCGACCGCGAGTTCGGCACGGGCGTCGTGAAGGTCACGCCCGCACACGACTTCAACGACTACCAGGTCGGCCTGCGCCACAATCTCGCGCCGATCGAGATCCTGACGCTCGACGCGAAGATCAACGACAACGGCCCCGAGCAGTATCGCGGCCTCGACCGCTTCGACGCGCGCAAGGCGATCGTCGCCGATCTCGACGCGCTGGGTTTCCTCGATTCCGTGAAGCCGCACAAGCTGATGGTGCCGCGCGGCGACCGCACGGGCGTCGTGATCGAGCCGATGCTGACCGACCAGTGGTTCGTCACGATGACGAAGCCGGCGCCGGAAGGTACGTTCAATCCCGGCAAGTCGATCACTGAAACGTCGCTCGACGTCGTGCGCAACGGCCAGATCAAGTTCGTCCCGGAAAACTGGACGACCACCTACTACCAGTGGCTCGAGAACATCCAGGACTGGTGCATCTCGCGCCAGCTGTGGTGGGGCCACCAGATCCCCGCGTGGTACGGCGAGAACGGCGAGGTGTTCGTCGCGCGCAGCGAGGAAGACGCGCGCGCGAAGGCCGCCGCGCAGGGCTACACGGGCGCGCTGAAGCGCGATGAAGACGTGCTCGACACGTGGTTCTCGTCGGCGCTGGTGCCGTTCTCGTCGCTCGGCTGGCCGAACGAGACACCTGAACTGAAGCATTTCCTGCCGTCGTCGGTGCTCGTCACGGGCTTCGACATCATCTTCTTCTGGGTCGCCCGGATGGTGATGATGACCACGCACTTCACGGGCAAGGTGCCGTTCCACACCGTCTACGTGCACGGCCTCGTGCGCGACGCGGAAGGCCAGAAGATGTCGAAGAGCAAGGGCAACACGCTCGACCCGATCGACATCGTCGACGGCATCGATCTCGAGACGCTGGTCGCGAAGCGCACGACGGGCCTGATGAATCCGAAGCAGGCCGCGACGATCGAGAAGAAAACGCGCAAGGAATTCCCGGACGGCATCCCCGCGTTCGGCACCGACGCGCTGCGCTTCACGATGGCGTCGATGGCGACGCTCGGCCGCAACGTGAACTTCGACCTCGCGCGCTGCGAAGGCTATCGCAACTTCTGCAACAAGCTGTGGAACGCGACGCGCTTCGTGCTGATGAACTGCGAAGGCCACGACTGCGGCGCCGACAAGCCGGAAGTCTGCGGCGCGGGCGACTGCGGCCCCGGCGGCTACCTCGACTTCTCGGCGGCCGACCGCTGGATCGTGTCGCTGCTGCAGCGTACCGAGGCCGACATCGCGAAGGGCTTTGCCGACTACCGCTTCGACAACGTCGCGACCAGCATCTACAAGTTCGTGTGGGACGAGTACTGCGACTGGTATCTCGAACTCGCGAAGGTGCAGATCCAGAACGGCACACCGGAACAGCAGCGCGCCACGCGCCGCACGCTGCTGCGCGTGCTCGAGACGGTGCTGCGCCTCGCGCATCCGGTCATCCCGTTCATCACCGAAGCGCTCTGGCAGAAGGTCGCGCCGCTCGCGGGCCGCTATCCGCAGGGCTTGGCCGAGGGCGAAGCGTCGCTGATGACGCAGGCATATCCGGTTGCCAACCTGCAGAAGATCGACGAGGCGTCCGAGCAGTGGGCGGCCGACCTGAAGGCGATCGTCGACGCATGCCGCAACCTGCGCGGCGAGATGAACCTGTCGCCGGCGACGAAGGTGCCGCTGCTCGCGGCCGGCGATGCCGAGCGCCTGCGCTCGTTCGCGCCGTACGTCCAGGCGCTCGCGCGCCTGTCGGAAGTGCAGATCCTTGCGGACGAAGCGACCCTCGACAAGGAAGCGCACGGCGCGCCGATCGCGATCGTCGGCCCGAACAAGCTGGTGCTGAAGGTGGAAATCGACGTCGCGGCCGAACGCGAGCGCCTGTCGAAGGAAATCGCGCGCCTGACGGGCGAAATCGCGAAGTGCAACGCGAAGCTCGGCAACGAGGCATTCGTCGCGAAAGCGCCGCCGGCCGTGGTCGAACAGGAGCAGAAACGCGTCGCCGAATTCCAGAGCACGCTCGAGAAACTGCGTGCGCAGCTCGATCGGTTGCCTGCGTAACAATCCGTAAGGCCGTTTGCGTTCACTATAATGCGGACGTGAACATACATCGTCTGACAAGTCGATTACAGGAGTAAAGGTTCGATCATGTTGAAAGTCACCAAGGCGGTATTCCCCGTTGCCGGCCTCGGCACGCGGTTCCTGCCGGCAACGAAGGCGAGCCCGAAGGAAATGCTGCCGGTCGTCGACAAGCCGCTGATCCAGTATGCAGTCGAGGAAGCGATCGCCGCGGGCATCACCGAGATGATCTTCGTCACCGGGCGCAGCAAGCGCGCGATCGAGGATCATTTCGACAAGTCGTACGAGGTCGAAGCCGAGCTCGAGGCGCGCGGCAAGGAAAAGCTGCTCGAGCTCGTGCGCAGCATCAAGCCGAGCCATGTCGACTGCTTCTACGTGCGTCAGCCGGAAGCGCTCGGCCTCGGCCATGCGGTGCTGTGCGCGGAGAAGCTGGTAGCCGACAACCCGTTCGCGGTGATCCTCGCGGACGACCTGCTCGACGGCAACCCGCCGGTGATGAAGCAGATGGTCGACGTATTCGACCACTATCACAGCTCGGTGATCGGCGTCGAAGAAATCCCGCCGTCGGAAACGAAGTCGTACGGGATCGTCGATGGCAAGGAATGGGAAGAGTCGATCGTCAAGATGTCGGCGATCGTCGAGAAGCCCGCGCCGGAAGTCGCGCCGTCGAACCTCGGCGTGGTCGGCCGCTACATCCTGAAGCCGCGGATCTTCGAACACCTGCGCGCACTGAAGCCGGGCGCGGGCGGCGAACTGCAGCTCACCGACGCGATCCAGGCGCTGCTCGCCGACGAACAGGTGCTGGCCTACAAGTATCAGGGCACGCGCTACGACTGCGGCAGCAAGCTCGGCTACCTGAAGGCGACGGTCGAATTCGCGCTGCGCCATCCCGAAGTCGGCGCGGAATTCGACGCATACCTGCGCACGCGCGGCGGCGCGCAACCGGCCGCCTGAGCGCGGCAAGGGCTTGCCCCGGCGGGCCCGCCCTCACCTCGCCGGCCGGCGCTCAGCGCGCTTCGGCCGGCTTCATCGAGACGACGCCCGGCATCCCGCCCGCGTCGTCTTTTTTCGTCTTCACGAGCCAGCCGCCGCCATCGCCGAACGGCACCTTCGCGAGCGCGCTCTTCACGAGCGCCGGCGCGGCCTGCTGCGTGCCCGGTTCGCGATCGCGCAGCGCGGCCGTCACGCGATAGACGTCGGCGCCCGATTTCGCATCGACGAAACGCAGCGTCAGCACGTGGCGATACACGCTACCCGCGAACGGCAGCGCGAACGGCGACGGCCCGTCGACCGTCACACACGCGCTGCTCGCGGCGCCGCACTGGTCGGCGATGGCCGCGACCGCCGCCGGCTGCGTCGCATACGCGATCGACAGCCGGTAGCGCGCGTCCTTGAGCGGCTGCGCATCGAAACCGCGGCCCGCAAGTTCGTCGCGCACGAGCGCCTCGATCTGCCGGTATTCGGCATCGTTGGCCTGCGCGGCCGTCCGGACGAAATCGTAGCCGTGCGCGCCGGATGCGAATGCATTCGGCTGCCCGACCGCACTCACGCCGCTCGTTACGCCGGCGCAACCCGTCAACAACGACGCCGCAAGCGCGGTCGCTGCCCATTCCTTTCTCATGGCTTTCCCCAGTCCTGCCGTCGCGCCCGGCCCTGTCAGGCGGACGGCTCGTCGATCGCGGGCAGCGACACCGTCACCGCGGTGCCGACACCCACTTCGCTGTCGACCGACACGCTGCCCCCATGGCGCGTGACGACCGTCTTCACGAACGCCATGCCGAGCCCGGAACCCGAGATCTCGGGCCGCTCGCCGGCATGGAATCGCTTGAAACGCTCGAACAGATGCCGCTGATCTTCCGGCGCAATGCCGTACCCCTGATCGCGAATCGTACAGAACATCCGCTTCGACGCGTGCTCGACCGTCAGCGTACACGTGATCACGGTGTCGGACGGACTGTATTTGACTGCGTTGTTCAGCAGGTTCACGAACGCCCGCGTGATCAGCGAACGGTCCGCGCGCACCCAGCACATGTCGGTGCCGACGTCGGTGTCGATGCGGATGTGCTTCGCCTGCGCCTGCGGCCATACCTCGTCGCTCGCATCGATCAGCACGTCGACGAGGCTCGTCACTTCGAGCTGGTACGCCTGCGACTCGGCGCGCGCCAGCTGCACGAACTCGTCGGCAAGCGACAGCGCGCGGTGCGCGTAGCGCTCGACCCGCGCGAGCAGCCCGCGCATCGCATCGGTCTCGACGCGGTCGCGCTCGATCTCGACGAGCGCGAGGATCGAAGCCTGCGGCGAGCGCATGTCGTGCGACAGCAGGTGCAGCGCTTCCTCGCGATGCCGCTCGGCCGCGTGCAGTTCGGTCACGTCGACGAGGCCGGCAATCCAGCCCGTCACGCGGCCCTGTGCGTTCGTGCAGGCGGCGTAGCGTAACAGATGGTCGAGCCCGTCGCGATCGCGCACCTCGATGCCGCGCGCCATCGCGTCGTGCTCGGCCTCGAGCGTCGGGTCGAGCGCGGCCGGCCAGTGCTCGCGGATCGCCGCTTCGTGTTCGGCGTTGCCGTCGACGGTCTTCATGAACGTCAGCTCGCCGAGCGCGGCGCGCAGCGGCCGCCCTTCCGGCAGCGGCAGCGCGAGCCGCGACCCGTAGCGCTTCGCCGCATGGTTCGCGATCAGCACGGTGCCGGCCAGGTCGGTCACGAAGATCGGCTCGGGCATGCTGTCGAGGCTGTCCCACACGAAGCGCTTCATGTCCTGCACGCGCTGCGCGGCTTGCGCCATCAGCGCCATCTGCCGTTCGAGCGCGTCACCGCCGACGCTACGCGAGCGCGGCGCCTCGGGCAGCAGGTGCGGCTCGTCGGCAAGCCGCTGCAGTTCGCGGCGCAGGTACGACATCGTCATTTCGAGGCGCCGCCAGTTCCAGATCGGGTAGACGGCGATCAGCCCGAAGATCGCCGGTGCCGGCGACAGCCAGATGCGCGCCTCGAACAGCAGCGCCATGCTCGCGACGACGGCGAGCGCGGCGAGGCTCAGCGTCAGCAGCAGCGCGCGCCACGGCGACAGCATCAGGAAGCCGCCCAGCAGCCCGGCGAGCGGCAGCAGCGACGCGGCGAACAGCCCCGCGCGCGACACCGGCGAGATCGCGCTGCCGGTCGCCAGCATGTCGAGCACGTTGGCGTGGATATACACGCCGGCGAGCGGGCCGAAATCGCCGGATACGGGCGTCGCGAAGCGGTCGTACAGCCCGGAAGCGGTCACGCCGACGACGACGATCTTGCCGCGCAGCGCGTCGGGCTTCACGCGCCCTTCGAGCACGTCGTCGAACGACAGCGTCGGATACTCGGGCGTGCTGCGGCTGAACGGGATCAGGTAGCGGCCGTCGCCGGCCGCATCGCGCGCCAGGTCGTGCGCGGTCGCGCCCGGCGCGCCGCCGGCCGGATGCAGCCGGCCGGCCTGGATCGCGCGGTACACGGGCACCATCAGTTGCGGCCAGCGCACGCGGCCGTCGCTTTCGAACAGCGCGACGCTGCGCACGATACCGTCGCGATCGACTTCGAGGTTGATGTGGCCGAGCCCCGTCGCGCGCGCCGCGAGCGCGGCCACCGGCGGATCGACGGTACGCGTGCCGTCCGCCTGCTCGGGGCTCAGCAGCACGGGCAGGAAGGTCGGCACGTGGCTCATCGCGTCCGCGAACGCGCGATCCTCCGGCGACGGCTCGGTGAACAGCACGTCGTAGACGACGGCGGCCGGCTGCGCGCGCGCCAGCGTGTCGAGCAGCCGCGCATGCACGTCGCGCGGCCACGGCCAGCGGCCGAGCGCCGACACGCTCTGGTTGTCGATGTCGACGACGACCACGTCGGGCGACAGCGGCAGGCTGCGCAGCATCAGCAGCCGGTCGTAGATCAGCCCGTCGACGCTCGACGACAGGCGGCCGAGCGCACATGCGAGGATCACCGCGATCCCGAGGCAGCCAATCGCGATCCATTCGATCAGGAAGCGGCGGCCGAGGTGCCGCCGTGGGGAAACGGAGTCGGGTTTCATGCGCCGCGGATCAGCGCGACAGCGTGAACGCGCTGACCGGACTGGTCTTCTCGTAGAACTTGCCGCCTTCGAACTCTTCGACGGTCACCGCCCAGAAATAATCGCCCGGCGGCAGGTGCGCGACGGTGATCCGGCGCGCACGCAGGCCGACCTGGTCGACGACCGGTGCGCTCAGGTCCTTCGAGCGCGACAGCACGAACCGGTAGCGCGCGTCCTTGCCCGAGCCGTTCGGCGACCAGCGGAACTCGTAGCCATCCGCGCCGGGCGACGCGCTCGCGTCGAGCCCCATCACGCGGCGCTCGAACGCATAGGTGCGCGGCAGCCCCTCGAGGCCGTTGGCATCGATCGCGGCGATCCGCACGAAGTAGTTCCCGTTCGGTACGTCGCGGAAGACCGCGCGCGGCGAATCGGTGCGCGTTTCGCGGAACAGGTCCAGCAGCCCCGCATCGTGTGCGAGCTGCACGCGGAACGCATGCGCGTTCGCCTGCGGCGCGACCTCGAATGCGACGTCGGGCTCGTCCTGCACCTTGCCGGGATGCACGAGTGCCGGCGCGGCCAGCAGCGCGACGGGCGCGCCGACCGCGCCGGACGACGTCGCGACGCTGCCGAAGTTCGCATGCACGAGCGTCGGGCTGGCCGATTGCCGGCCGCCCGCGACGCCGACGGTGCCGTCGAGCACTTCGACGCGCGTCGACGCATTGCCGGCCGCGTCGTAGTTCACGCGAAAGCGCGTGCCGCGCACGCCGGCCACGACCGACGGCGAGCGGATCTGGAAGCGGTCGTCGCGTTTCTTCAGATGAGTGACTTCGCTGTCGACCGAGCCGCGCGTGAGTTCGAACTGGCGATCGAGCGTACCGATCAGCACGGTGCGGCGCAGCGCCTTCAGGTCGAGCTGGCTGTCGGGCGGCAGGCTCATGTGCGTGCCGTCGGCGAGTTCGAGCGTCACGAAGCCGTTCGCGCCCGTGCGCACGCGGTCGCCCTCGACGAGCGTCGCATCGTTCGCCAACGGCGCGTACGCGTCGCCGGACGCGCGCTCGGCCGTGCCCTGCACCGCGACGACGCGCGCGGTCAGCTTTTCCTTGCGCAGGCGCGCGACCGGCAGCTTCAGCGCGACGCCGGGCTGCAGGTGCTTCGGCGCGGGCACGCCGTTGATCTGCTGGAGCAGTTGCCAGTCGTCCGCGCCCTGCAGGTAGCGCGCGGCGACGTCGTACAGCGTGTCGCCCGCCTGCGTGCGGTAAACGACCATCTTGCCCGCGGCAGCGGGCGGCTGCGCGGCCGCATGCTGCGCGGCGACTGCAAACGTGACCGCGCAGGCCGTGCGCAGCGCCATCGTGCGCAGGTTCGCCGTACGCTGCGAGATTCCCGCGGTCACTCCGGTTCTCCCTGGCCGACCCGCTCGAGCCGGTAGCCGTAGCCGTAGATCGGCGCGAGGCGATAGCCGTTTTCGGGCCGCAGGCCGAGCTTGGTGCGCAGCATCGAGATGTGCGTGTCCATCGTGCGCGACGGGATGTCGGTCGCCTGCTTCCACACGAGATCGAGAATGTGCGCGCGCGACAGCGGCCGGTCGAGATGCTGGAACAGCAGCAGCGCGAGCTCGAATTCCTTCTGCGTCAGGCTCACGGCCTTGTCGCCGACGTAGGCCTGCTTCAGGTTCACGTCGAAACGGAATTGATCGAATTCGCGAACGGTCGCCTCGGCGTTGACCGGATACGCGCGGCGCAGCAGCGAGCCGATGCGCGCGCGCAGGATCGGGCCCGACACGGGCTTGACCACGTAGTCGTCGGCGCCGGCATTGAGGATCTGCGTGATACCCGCCTCGTCGTCGCGGCTCGTCATGAAGATGATCGGCAGGCTGTGCTCGGTCTGGTTGGCTCGCACCCACTTGAGCACTTCCTCGCCGGACATGTCGGGCACGTTCCAGTCGAGCACCAGCAGATCGAACGTTTCGCGCTGCAGACGCTTCTTCAGGGCCTTGCCTTCCTTGAACGCATAGCACGTATGGCCAACGGCAGTCAGCGTTTGACTGACGAAATCCGTCTGGGCCGGATCGTCATCCAGTACAGCAATTCTCATAGCACCCCGCAAATCGAAATCGATTCGTCCAGTTCAGCTCCCCGCACCCACCCTGCAGCACAATGCGCGCAGTTTCCGGATGGCGGCCGGTGAGCCGTCGTTCGCCGCTCGCGCCACCTGCGCAAACCGGCGACCCCGGCAAAAATATCTCAAAAACGGGGCGCGGACGAACCGGCGATTTCATCATAGTAGTATGAAATTCGCCAAGAAATTGCGCGGACTACCGTTCTTTCTTCGAATAATCCTTCCCGTCGCGCAATCTGACGCCTAATCGACGCCCGCGATGCCGGCCACCGGTTCGGCGAAATCGTCGGCCGGCGGGCGTTGCGACAGCGCCGGTTGCGCAAGCATCCGCTGCAACTGTCCGCGCACACGCTCCCACGCGCTGGCCGCGTAGTCGGGCTGGCCCGCCGCCCACGCCTGCGCCAGATCGAACACGCGTTCGATCGTCGCACCGCAGTAGGTCGGGCCCGAGCCGTCGTCCTGCGCGGCATCGCGCAGCCGCTCGTCGAGCCACTCGGCCAGCCACGGCATCTCGGCCGCGGCCGAATCCGCGTAGGCCTCCAGCGCGGCACGCGCGTGGCGATCCAGTTGCGGATCGAGCTCGATACGGCTCAATTCCGACACACGCTCGGACGCAATGCATTCCGCTCCGGACGGACTTCGAAGGGTCCCTGGTCTGAAGGACATGTCCTCTCCCCGTTGTACGACGGTACCGCCAGGCATGGCCCCCGTGCCCGCCGTACGACGTACCGTGGCCGGCGCCTCCGCTGGGAGCGGACGACCGGCCGGGTCAGTATACGCAGCCGGTCACGAAGCGAGGTTTAAGAATTGTCAGAAGCTCGACCGGCCTGTGCCGGGCGTTGCCGGCCCGTGCACCGCGAGCGGACGCCGCGGCCGGGCGCGCGAGGCGGGCCGTCAGCGGCGGCGCATCAGGAACACGAAGGTCTTGTCCTGCGTCGTCGATTCGACGATCTCGTTGCCCGTCTGCTTCGCGAACGCGGCGAAATCGCGCTGCGAGCCGGGATCGGTCGCGAGCACCTTGAGGATCTGCCCGCTTTCCATATCGGCAAGCGCTTTCTTGGCACGCAGGATCGGCAACGGGCAATTGAGCCCGCGCGCGTCCACTTCCTTGTGAATCTGCATCGGCTGTCGACCTTCGAATGTCGCGCCACACGAGGCGCGGGAGGAAGCCGCGATTTTACCGCAGCGCCGCCGCGCCCGCCCGGACAGCCCACGGCGCAGCGCGGCGGGCACCGGCGTCACGTTCCGGAAAAGCCGCCCGCGAGCCGTTCGCGCAGGTGCCGCACGAGCGCGCGCACCGCGCTCGGCACGACCGGGCTGTACGGGCGGATCGCGAAAATGTGATCGCCGAACGCGCCCGACGGCCGCCAGCCGTCGAGCAGCGCGACGAGCCGGCCGGCGTCGAGATCGCGACGCGCGCTGAAATCGGGCAGCAGTGCGATGCCGAGCCCGCCGAGCGCGGCCTCGCGCATCGCCTCGCTGTTGTTCGCCGCGAAACTGCCGCGCACCGGCACGCTCACGCGCTGGCGCCGCCGGCCGTCCGGCTCGAAGCTCCATGCGGCCGGTTCGTTGTCGCGCAGGTAGCACAGGCAGCTGTGGTCGACGAGTTCGCCCGGGTGCCGCGGCACACCGCGTGCGTCGAGGTAGTCGCGGCTCGCGACGAGCAGCGAGCGCGTGTCGCACAGCTTCCATGCGACGTGGGTCTGCGGCGCGGTGGTCGTATGGCGGATCGCGAGGTCGAAGCCCTCCTGCGTCAGCGAATGCAGCCGGTCCGACAGATCGAGCTCGATGTGCACGCCCGGATACTGCCGCAGGAAATCGGGCAGGTGCGGCACGACCTGCTGGCGCCCGAGCGCGACCGGCGCCGTCACGCGCAGCAGGCCGCGCGGCTCGCCGGCCAGGTCCTTCACGCGCGCGAAATGCTGCCCGATCGACTCGAACGCGTCGCGCGTGCTGTCGACGAGCGACTGGCCCGCGTCGGTGAGCCGCACGCTGCGCGTCGTGCGGCGCACGAGCGGCACGCCGGCCGCCTTTTCGAGATCGGCGATGCGCTGGCTCATCGCGGCCTTGCTGATGCCGAGCCGCTGCGCGGCGGCCGTGAAACTGCCGGCCGCGGCCAGCACCGTCAGCGAATGGATATGCGGCCAGAGCGCCTGGACATTTTGCTGATTCATCCGTTGATTATTCAGAATTCTGAACAGTGAATCAAGTTTCGCGGCCTTCTCCCGCGCTGCCGGTTTCCCTAGACTAGGTTCCGTTCCCCCCTCATTCCCAGGAGACACGATGAATCCGGTTCCCGCATACACGTCCGACGCCGACGTCGGCCACTATGTCGACGGCGCGCCCGTCGCCGGCCGCAGCGGCCGCTTCCAGGACGTCCTCAATCCCGCGCTCGGCCGCGCGGTGCGCCGCGTGGCGCTCGCCGACGACAGCGAAGTGCAGCAGGCCGTCGCATCGGCCAACGCCGCGTTCCCGGCCTGGGCCGCGACGCCGCCGATCCGCCGCGCGCGCGTGCTGCACCGCTTCCTGCAGCTAATGAACGAGCACCGCGACACGCTCGCGGCGATCATCACGGCCGAGCACGGCAAGGTGTTCTCCGACGCGCAGGGCGAAGTCGCGCGCGGCATCGACATCGTCGAATTCGCGTGCGGCGTGCCGCAGCTGCTGAAGGGCGACTTCACCGACCAGGTCAGCACCGGCATCGACAACTGGACGATGCGCCAGCCGCTCGGCGTCGTCGCGGGCATCACGCCGTTCAACTTCCCGTGCATGGTGCCGTGCTGGATGTTCCCGGTCGCGATCGCGACCGGGAACACATTCGTGCTGAAGCCGAGCGAGCGCGATCCGTCGGCGGCTCTGTTCATCGCCGACCTGCTCACGCAGGCCGGGCTGCCGGCCGGCGTGTTCAACGTCGTGCAGGGCGACAAGGGCGCGGTCGATGCATTGCTCGACCACCCGGACGTGCAGGCCGTCAGCTTCGTCGGCTCGACGCCGATCGCGGCCTACGTGCAGCAGCGCGCGGTGCAGTCGGGCAAGCGCGTGCAGGCGCTCGGCGGCGCGAAGAACCATCTCGTCGTGATGCCCGATGCGAACATCGAGCAGGCAGTCGACGCGCTGATCGGCGCCGCGTACGGCTCGGCCGGCGAGCGCTGCATGGCGATCAGCATCGCGGTGCTGGTCGGCGACGTGGCCGACCGGATCGTGCCGGCGGTAGCCGAGCGCGCACGCAAGCTGGTGATCGGCGACGGCATGTCGCCGGAAGTCGAGATGGGCCCGATCGTCACCGGCGAAGCGCTGAAGCGCATCGAAGGCTATATCGAGCAAGGCGTGAGCGAAGGCGCGCAACTGGTGGTCGACGGGCGCGGGCTGCGCGTGCCGGGCCGCGAGGCGGGCTTCTTCACCGGCGGCACGCTGTTCGATCACGTGACGCCCGACATGCGGATCTACAAGGAAGAAATCTTCGGGCCCGTGCTCGGCTGCGTGCGCGTGAAGGATTTCGGCGAAGCGGTCGACCTGATCAACGCGCACGAATTCGGCAACGGCGTGTCGTGCTTCACGAGCGACGGCGGCATCGCGCGCGAATTCGCGCGGCGCATCCAGGTCGGCATGGTCGGCATCAACGTGCCGATTCCGGTGCCGATGGCATGGCACGGCTTCGGCGGCTGGAAGAAGAGCCTGTTCGGCGACATGCATGCGTACGGCGAGGAAGGCGTGCGCTTCTACACGCGCCAGAAGTCGGTGATGCAGCGCTGGTCGTCGAGCATCGGCAAGGGTGCCGAATTCGCGATGCCGACCGCGAAGTAAGCCGGCCGGTGTGCCGCCCGCCGATCGGTTGTGCGGGCGGCGTACCGGCAGGGTGGGTCAGCCGGCTTTCTTGCCGTGCGCACCGTCGGCGGTCGGCAGGTACGACAGTTCGAGCCGGTACGCGAGCGCGACGAACAGGCTCTGCGCGAGGCCCATCGTGGCCGTCAGCGCACGGAATCCGAACGTCTCGCTGTCCTGCACCATCAGCGTCACCTCGGCCTCCCGCGCGAGCGGGCTCATCCGGCTGTCGGTGATCGCGATCAGGCGCGCGCCGCGCTGCACGGCCTGCTGCGCGACCTGCACGGTCTCGTCCGCATACGGCATGAACGAGATGACGATCATCACGTCGCCGTTGCGCACCGACCGGATCTGCCCGAGATGCATGCTGCCGAGCGCGCTGAACAGCCCGATGCGCTTGTCGGTGTGCTGCAGCGCATAGTCGAGATACACGGCGATCGGAAATGCACGCCGCGAGCCGGCGATCCAGATCGCCTGCGTGTCGGCGAGCAGCTCGACGGCTTGCGCGAGCGCCTGCGGGTCGAGCGTCTGCCGCAACTGCTGCATCCCGGCAATGCTGCCCTTGATGAATTCGTCGGCGATCTGCTCGGGCTGCAGGCTCGACGAGCCCGATTCGATCACGTCGCGCAGCCGCAGGTTGTATGCGCGCCCCGGCGCGATCTGCTGCGCGAGCCCTTCGCGGAACAGCCGCTGCATCTCGGAGAAGCCGGAGAAACCGAAATGCTTCGCGAAGCGCACGACGGCGGACGGCTGGACGCCGCACGCTTCCGCAAGGGACTGGATGCCCTCCAGGCCAAGCTGGTCCCGATGCGTTTCCACGTGGCGCGCAATGACCTTCAGGCGATTGCTGAGGCCGTCGTATTCCCGCGTCAGGTGCTGCAGGAACTGCTCGACGGTGGCAGGAGGTTTCTCGGATGAACTCATCGGATGGCGCGAAGTTGACGGCCCCGATGCGCGCGCGATGCTGACGGACGCGGCCCGAGGCTCACCTGGATACATGCATGAAGGGCGAATTTAATCACGTTTGCGGCACGGCCCGCGCCGCGCGCTTCGCTCCCACGCGCTCGATCATCACCTGCACACGCTCCACGGCAAGACTGGAAACGATTGTCCAATGCTCTCGCGGCGTCGTAAAGATTAGGGCGTCTACCGAGACCATCGAGGCCGACGGCCGGCGCGAAGCGGCGCGCAGTGCGCCGCATCCGGCCTGCCCTGCTCAGCGATAGTCGACCCACACGCCGCCCGCGTCGGCGGAACGCACGCAGTTCTCGACCCATCGGACGCCTTCGACGCCCGCATGGACGTCCGGAAAACGGATGCCCTTCAGCGCCGCGGCATCGCCGCGATCGGCCGCATCCATCGCGAGTGCGAAGCGCTGATAGAGATTGGACCACGCCTCGAACAACCCTTCCGGATGCCCGGCGCCGATGCGATCCTCGCGCAACGCATTCGGATGCAGGTAACCCATTCCGCGATCGAGCACCTGCGCGGGCTGCCCCTGCACTTCGTAGCGCAACTGGTTCGGATGCTCGTCCCACCATTCGACGCTCGCCTTCGAACCGATCACGCGCACCTTCTGGCCGTGCATCGAACCCGCGTTCACCGCGCTCGACCACACGTAGCCGATCGCGCCCGTGTCGTATTCCATGATCGTGAACGCATTGTCCTCGAGCGGCGCGCGGCTCTTCACGAAGCTCTGCCGCGAACACATCAGCCGCCGGATCTTCAGCTCCGGCGCCATCACCTCGGAGATGTACAGCGGATGCGTGCCGATGTCGCCGAGCACGTAGCTCGGGCCCGCGAACTTCGGATCGACGCGCCAGCGCGCGGCCGCGCTCGCGGCCTCGACGCCTTCGCTGTGGAAGCCGTGCGCGAACTGCATCTGCACGATGCGGATCTCGCCGAGATCGCCGCGCGCAATCATCTCGCGCGCCTGTTCGATCATCTGGTGACCCGAATAGCCGTACGCGACGCCGACGATCCGGTTCTTCTCGACCGACAGGCGCTGCAGCGTCTCGGCCTCGTCGGTCGTGAAGCACAGCGGCTTCTCGCAGACCACGTGCAGCCCCGCGTTCAGCGCGGCGCGGCAGATCTCGAAGTGCGTGTTGTTAGGCGTCGCGATCGACACCGCGCGAATGCCGTCCGGGCGGCGCGCCTCGGCCTCGAACATCGTCGCGTAGTCGGGATAGCAGCGCTCGGCCGCGACGCCGAGCTTCACGCCGAACTGGCGGCCGCGTTCGGGATCGATGTCGAACGCGCCGGCGACCAGCTCGAAACTGCCGTCGCGCAGCGCGGCCGACCGGTGGCTGTAGCCGATCTGGCTGCCGAGTCCGCCGCCGACCATGCCCCAGCGAATCGAGTGTCCAAGCAGAATCTGTCCGTCAATCATGATGGTGGTGTTCCTGGTCCGTGTTCAGGTGTTCGGTGGTTCAGGTGTTCATGCGAACGTTCATGCGAAGCCGGCCGACGCGAGAAACGCGCGGCTCGCGGCGACGTCGCGCAGGCTCGTGCCGGCGTTGCGCGGGTCGCGCTCCTGCTCGATCGTGATGTAGCCCGCGTAGCCGATGTCGTCGAGCGCGCGCCGGATCGACCGGTAGTCGAGCACGCCGGTGCCGATCGGGCACATCACGCCGCGCGCGCATGCGGCGAAGAAGGCGATGTGCTCGCCCATCACCGCGTCGTACACGGCCTTGTCGATATCCTTGAAATGCACGTAGTCGACGCGCGCAGCATGGCGGCGCAGCCAGGCTTCCGGGTCCATGCCCGAGTAGTACAGGTGCCCCGTGTCGAGACAGAGGCCGACCGTGTCGGCCGGCAGGTCGGCGACGATCCGGTCGATTTCGTCCGCAAACTCGATGTAGCCGCCCGCGTGCGGATGGATCACCGCGCGCACGCCGAACTCGTCGCGCGCGATCGTCGCGATCTGCCGGATATGCTCGACCATCCGCGCCCAGCGTTCGCCGGACAGCCGCGGCGCGCGATCGGCGTGGCCGGCCGCGTAATCGCGTTCTTCGTGCCCCCAGTCCATCACGACCAGGTACGGCGCCGCGTAGCGCTGGCCGTCCTGCGTCGGCAGCTTCGGCAGCCGCGTGATCAGCGCGCAGATTTCGCGCGTCTGGCGCAGCAGGTTCGGCAGGTTCTCCGGCGATACGAGATCGTCGAAGATCGTGCCGGCGGTAATGCTCAGGCGCTGCCGCTCGAGCTCGGCGCTCACCACGTCGAGTTCGAGCGGGATATAGCCGTACGGCCCGAGCTCGATGCCCGAGTAGCCGGCCTGCGCGGCCTCGGCGAGCACGTGCCGCCACGGCGGCAGGTGCGGGTTGTTCACGTCGTCGACGCCCCAGCAGCACGGTGCGCAGCCAATCTTCATCGTCTTCATCGTCATGTCGGTCAGTCCGTCAGGAAAGCGGCGCGCGGCCGCAGAATCGTCGCGACGCAGCCACGGTTCAGCCGCGATAGAACGCGGGGCGTTCGGCCATCGCGATCGGTTCGACCGCGCCGCTCTTTTGCGCCCGCACGCACGCGTCGGCCGCAACCGCCGCCGCGTAGCCGTCCCAGGCCGACGGTCCCGTCAGCGCACCCTGCCGTACGCCGTCAATGAACGCCTGCAGCTCGACGTCGTACGACGCGATGAAGCGCTCCTTCCAGTCGGTCATGATGTCGACCGATTGCTGCGCTGCGCGCTTGAGCCCCACGGCCGGCGGGTCCGGCAGCTTCGCGATGCCCTGCTCGCCGACCACCTCGCACTGGATGTCATAGCCGTACTGGCAGTTCACGAAAATCTCGACGTCGATGCGCACGCCGCTCGCGGTTTCCAGCAGCACGATCTGCGGATCGGCGAGATGCGCGGACGCATGGCGCGTCTTCTTCGGATAGACGACCTGCGCGCTCGCGTAATCCTCGCCGAGCAGCCAGCGCAGCACGTCGAGTTCGTGGATCAGCGTGTCGGTGATCGCCATGTCGGTCGTATAGCGCTCGCCGACCGACTGGTTGCGGTGCGCGCAATGCAGCATCAGCGGCGCGCCGATCTCGCCGCTGTCGATCACGCGCTTCAGCGCACGATAGCCTTCGTCGTACGGCCGCATGAAGCCGACCTGCACGAGCCGCTTGCCGTGCGCGACCTCTGCCTCGACGATCCGCATGCAGCCGTCGGCCGTCACGGCGAGCGGCTTCTCGCAGAACACGGGCTTGCCGTGCGCGATCGCGTCGAGCACGAACGCTTCGTGCGTCGGCCCCCACGACGTGACGAGCACGGCCTGTACGTCGGCGGCCGCGACTACTTCATGGCCGTCGCCGTAGACCTCGGCATCGAGCCCGACCTTCTCCACCGCATCGCGCGCCTGCTGCGGATCGATGTCGTTGACGGCCACGACGCGCGCGCCGGACAGCGTGCGGGTCAATCTGCGGATATGGTCCTGGCCGATCGCGCCGCAGCCGATCACGCCGATTTGCAAGGTCATCTATGAGTCTCCAGTCGTTCATCAACGGCGCGGCCCGTGCCGCGCCGGTCGGCAATCGGTCAGCGCGCCGTGCGATCGAAATGACGATCGATGTAGCGCTGGATCGTGTCGCGCATGTAGCGCGACGACGCTTCCGCGCGGTCCTCCCACGCGAACACGCACGACGACATCACGCCGTCGAAGCCCGCGGCGCCGAGCGCGCGGAAAAACACGTCCCAGTCGATCTCGCCCTGCCCGATGTCGAGATGCTGGTGCACGCGGATCTGGTTCGAACCAGGCGGGTTCACGATGTAGCGCAGCTGGCTGCTCTTGCGGTGGTCGAAGGTGTCGGCCACGCGCACGTGCGCGAGGATCGGTGCGGCCTGTGCGATCATCGCGGCCATGTCGTCGCCGTAGTAGAACGTGTGCGGCGCGATATACGACAGCTTCAGCGACGGCGAGCCGAGGTTCGTCACGATGTCGATCGCCGGCTGCAGCTGCTCGATCCAGTCCTCCGGATGCGGCTCGACCGACAGCACGATGCCCTCGCGTTCGAGAATCGGCAGCAGCTCGTCCATCGAACGGAACCACGCGGCTTCGCACAGCTCCTTCGGGTTCGCGCCCGGCCGCTCGCCGACCGAGCGCTCGGGCGACGCGCCGCGCCCGAACTCGGACACCATCAGCGCGCACTCCATCTCGACCGCGACCTCGATCGCCTTCTTCCAGCAGCGCACGGCCCATTGACGCTCGTCCTCGAACGGACTCGCCCAGCGGTACATCGGCTGCAGCGACGCGAGGCCGACGCCGCTCCCACGCATCGCGTGGCGGAACGCGGCCATGCGTTCGCGCGTCGCGCGCGGCATCACCCACCAGTCGAGGAAATCGCTGCGCGGCGACAGCTCGATCTGGTCGTAGCCGAGCTCGGCCACCGCGTGCGGCAGCCGGTCGAGCGGCAGGTGGCGAATCATGTAGGGGTCCAGCGCGATCTTCATCAGGCATCCTTGTCGATATGGAATTCCGGTCGGACAGACCGGGTCAGCGACGCTTCTTCTTGTTGCGATACTGATCGGCGATCACGGCCGCGACGATGATCGCGCCCTTGACCATCTCCTGGTAATACGCGTCGATGCGGATGAACGTGAAGCCCGATGTCATCACGCCGAGGATCAGCACGCCGATCACGGTGCCCGTCACGCGGCCGAGGCCGCCCGACAGCGACGTGCCGCCGATCACGACCGCGGCGATCGCATCGAGCTCGTACATCACGCCCATGCCCGACTGGCCCGAGATCGCGCGCGCGGCCGTCACGGTGCCGGCGATCCCGCTCAACAGGCCCGCGATCGCATAGACGAACACCAGGTGACGCGTGACGTTGATGCCCGACACGACGGCCGCGTGACGGTTCGCACCGATCGCGTAGGTATACTTTCCGAAGCGCGTGTAGCGCAGCACGACGTGGAAGATCGCGGCGATCACGAGAAAGATGATCACCGGATTGGCGCCTGCGCCGATGGCCGCGAACTGGTCGGTCAGCATCGACACCGGCATCCCGTTGGTGAACCATTTCGCGAACCCGCGTGCGGCGACCATCGTGCCGAGCGTCGCGATGAACGGCGGAATGCCCGTCATCGCGATCAGCGAGCCGTTCAGCAGGCCGACCAGCAGCCCGACGCACACGCCGGCCAGCACCGGCCAGATGATCGGCAGATCGGTCAGGTGCGGGAACACCGCGCGCGGAAAGTCGGACACCTGCGCGAGGCTCGCCGACACGACCGCCGCGGCCGCCACGACCGACCCCGACGACAGGTCGATCCCGCTGGTGATGATCACGAGGTTCACGCCGACCGCGATGATGCCGATCACGGCCATCTGCAGCACGATGATCTCGAGCCGCTCTGCGTTGAACAGGAAGCTCTGGCCGACGACGATCCAGCCGACGATCTCGAAGAACAGGCTGATGCCGACCAGCACGAGAAAGATGCTCAGCTCGGGCGGCCACTTCGTGTGCCGCGTCTTGATTGTCATGGTCTGCGCGTCCGCGACCGGATTCAGGTTGCCCATTTCAGTTGTCTCCAATCTTGTTTCGGCTCAACGCGACGCGAGATCCATGATGCGGACCTGGTCGGCGTCCTTGCGTTCGACGATGCCTGTCATGCGCCCTTCGTGCATCACCATCACGCGGTCGCTCATCCCCAGCACCTCCGGCATCTCCGACGAGATCATCAGCACCGCGACGCCCTTGCCGGCGAGCGCGCTGACGAGCCGGTGGATCTCGGCCTTCGCGCCGACGTCGATGCCGCGCGTCGGTTCGTCGAGGATCAGGATGCGCGGCTGCGTGAGCAACCAGCGGCCGATCAGCACCTTCTGCTGGTTGCCGCCCGACAGGTTCTGGATTTCCTCGTGCAGGCCGGGCGATTTCACGCGCAGCATCCGGCTCATTTCCTCGCAGTCGCGCTTCAACTGTGCCTGCTGCACGAAATTGAACTTCACGTAGCGGTTGCTGAGCACCGCCGCTTCCATGTTCGCGAGCAGGTCGAGATTCAGGAAGCAGCCGGTGTCCTTGCGGTCCTCGGTCAGGAACGCCATCCCGTGCTTCATCGCCTGCGCGGGCGTCGCGATCCGCACCGGCTTGCCGTCGATCCGGATCTCGCCCGACGTGGCCGGCACGACGCCGAACAACGCCTCCGCGACGTTCGAGCGCCCCGAGCCGACCAGGCCCGCGACGCCGAGGATCTCGCCCGCGCGCAGCTCGAAGCTCACGTCGCGGAACACGCCGTCGACGCCGAGGTTCTTCACCGACAGCACGACGTCGCCGATCGGCACCTCTTCCTTCGGGAACATCTGCGTGATCTCGCGCCCGACCATCATCCGGATGATGTCGTCGCGCGTGACGTCGCTCGACGCATGCGTGCCGATGTACTTGCCGTCGCGGAACACCGAGAACTCGTCGGCGATCTCGAACAGCTCGTTCATCTTGTGCGTGATGTAGACGATGCCCTTGCCCTGCTCGCGCAGCTGGCGAATGATCCGGAACAGGTGCGCGACTTCCTTGTCGGTCAGCGCCGACGTCGGCTCGTCCATGATCAGCACGTCCGAGTCGAACGACACGGCCTTCGCGATCTCGACCATCTGCCGGCTCGCGACCGTCAGCGTGCGCACGTCCGTTTCCGGATCGATGTCGATCGACAACCGCTCGAACAGCGCGGCCGTGCGGCGGCGCAGCTCCGCATGATCGATCAGGCCGAAGCGGTTCTTCGGTTCGCGGCGGATCCAGATGTTCTCCGCGACCGTCATGTACGGCATCAGGTTGAGTTCCTGGTGGATCATCGCGATCCCGCGGTCGAGCGCATCGAGCGGACCGTTCAGCACGACGGGTTCGCCGTTGATCAGGATCTCGCCCTGATCGGGCGTGTAGACGCCCGCGATGATCTTCATCAGCGTCGACTTGCCCGCGCCGTTCTCGCCCATCAGCGCATGGACAGTGCCGCGGCGCACGCGGAACTGCACGCCGTCGAGCGCGACGACGCCGGGAAAGGACTTGCCGACGCCGCGCACCTCGAGCACGCAGTCAGCCGCGGAAGGGGCCGGCGAACCGGACGATCCGGATGCGCCGGGCGATCCTCCGGATGAAGCGGCCGGCGCGTCGACGCCGGCCATCGGGCGCGCGGTCCTGGCTGTAAACATGGACGTTCCTCGACAAGTCGCTCGAACCCGGCCAGGCCGGGCCCGCGCAGTTCAACGGAAAAGCCGGTCAGTGCTTGGCGTACTGGTTCATGTTCTCGGGCGTCACGAGCTCGAACGGCACGTTCACGAAACGGTCGACGCTCTGCTTCTTCGCGAGCTTCAGCGCGGCGGCAACCGACTGCGCGCCCTGCCCGATCGCGTTCTGGTACACGGACACCTTCAGCTCGCCGCTCTTCATCGATGCGAGGCCGTCCGGCGTCGCGTCGATGCCGGCGACGACGGTCTTCGGCGTCCACTTGCGCGCGGCCTTCAGCGCGTTGATCGCACCGATCGCCATTTCGTCGTTGTTCGACACGATCGCGTCGAACTTGGTCCCGGAGCTCAGCCAGTTCATCGTGATGTCCTGGCCCTGCGTGCGGCTCCACTTGCCTTCGCGCTTGTCGACGATCTTCATGCCCGAGCAGTCCTTCGTCGCGATCACGTCCTCGATGTCCTTGGTGCGGGCGCGCGCCGATTCGTTGGACAGCTCGCCCATCAGCACGAGGAGGTCGCCCTTGCCGCCGAGCAGCTTGCACACCTGGCGCGCCTGCAGCGTGCCCGACTGCTTCTCGTCGGACGCGACGACCGCGACGCCGGCCGGCAGCTTGTCGAAATCGACCGGCTTGCGGTTCACGTAGACGAGCGGGATCTTCGCCGCCGTCACCATCTTCGTGATCTTCGGCGTCGCGTCGGTGTCGACCGCGTTCACGATGATCGCGTCGACCTTCTGCGCGATCATGTTCTGAACCTGGCTCAACTGCTTGCCGACGTCGTTGCCGCCGTCCTCGATCTGCACCGTCGCGCCGTCCTTCTTCGCCGCGTCGGCGATGCTGTTGCGCAGGATCGTCAGGAACGTGTCGTCGAACGACGCCATCGTCACGCCGATCTTCTCGGCGTGCGCGAGCGGCGCAGCCAGGATCGCGGCGGCCGCGACGGCCATCAGCTTGGTCTTCATGATCACTCTGTCTCCTCATCTCCGGGGGGCGGAAGACGGCGCGTTGCGCGCCGCCGGGCCGAGTCCGATACGGACTGAAGCATCCGGATGAAACTGTAGATCACTTCCTCGAAAATTTGGAAATTTATTTCTACGTGATTTCACCTAGGGAACTGTATTTCCAAAAAGTCTAGACTGCGTCCGTAGCCCGATTCCTTGCGGCAGGCAGCCTCGCGTCGTGCAGCGCACGTCGCGGACCGCCGCCGGCGGATCGGCCCCCTAAACCGCCGGCAGCGCCGAACGCCGGCCGCGAGCGTGATACGTGATATGAGCCTGCTGAACTTTCCGAGTGACCGCCCCATCGATCTCGCCTGCCTCGGCCGCGTGGCCGTGGATCTCTATGCGCAGCAGTACGGCAGCCGCCTGGAGGACGCGCGCAGCTTCCAGATGTATCTCGGCGGCTCGTCGGGCAACGTCGCGTTCGGCGTCGCCCGGCTCGGGCTGAAGACCGCGATGATCTCGCGCGTCGGCGACGAGCAGATGGGCCGCTTCGTGCGCGAGACGCTCGAGCGCGAAGGCTGCGACACGAGCCAGCTGCAGACCGACCGCGAGCGCCTCACCGCGCTGGTGCTGCTCGGGCTGAAGGATCGTGACACGTTTCCGCTGCTGTTCATGCGCGAGAACTGCGCGGACATGGCCGTGCGCGCCGACGAGATCCGCGAGGACTTCATCGCCGGCTGCCGCGCGCTCGCGATCACCGGCACGCATCTTTCGACGCCGGCCACGCGCGAAGCGTCGCTGACCGCACTCGGCTACGCGCGCCGCCACGGCGTCGTGCGGATTCTCGATATCGACTATCGGCCCGTGCTGTGGGGGCTGACCGCGCGCGGCGCGGGCGAGAACCGCTACGTGCCGGACGCGCAGGTGACGCGGCAACTGCAGCAGGTGCTCGGCGAATTCGACCTGCTGGTCGGCACCGAGGAGGAATTCCTGATCGCGGGCGGCGTGCCGCACGACCTGATCGGTTCGTTGCAGGCGGTGCGCGGGATCACGAACGCCACGCTGGTCGTCAAGCGCGGCGCGCTCGGCTGCTGCGTGATCGAGGGCGACATCCCCGCGCGCATCGACGACGCGCCGACCTTTCTCGGCGAACGCGTCGAGGTGCTCAACGTGCTCGGCGCGGGCGACGCGTTCCTGTCGGGCCTGCTGTCGGGGCTGCTGCGCGGCCGCGACTGGGCCGAATCGACGCGCATCGCGAACGCATGCGGCGCGATCGTCGTGTCGCGTCATGCGTGCTCGGCCGCGATGCCGACGCCGGCCGAACTCGCGCACTGGTTCGACGGCAGCCGCAATCCCGTGGTCGACGCGGACCGCACGCTCGCGCACCTGCATCGCGTCACGGTGCCGCGCCGCGAATGGGACGACCTGTGCGTGATGGCGTTCGACCATCGCAGCCAGTTCTACGAACTCGCGGTGCAGGCCGGCGCGGACGAAGCGCGGATCAGGACGCTGAAGCGCCTGCTGGTGCGCGCGGCCGAACAGGTCGAGCGCGATCGCCATATCGAAGGCCACGTCGGCGTGCTGATCGACGGCGGCGCTTACGGCAGCGACGCGCTCGCGTCGGCCACCGGGCGCGGCTGGTGGGTCGGCCGCCCGGTCGAGCTGCCGGGCTCGCGGCCGCTGCGCTTCGACGAGACGCGCTCGGTCGGCTCGTCGCTTACGCACTGGCCGACCGAACAGGTCGTGAAGTGCCTGGTCCACTACCACCCCGACGACGACGTCGACCTGCGCGTCGAGCAGGAGCAGCGCGTGCTGGAGCTGTGGGAAGCCACGCGCGCCAGCGGCAACGAGCTGCTGCTGGAAGTCATTCCGCCGCGTGTGGTCACGCCGGCCGGCACCGAGGACGATGCGGTGCTGCGCGCGGTCGCGCGCTTCTACAACCTCGGCGTGATGCCCGAATGGTGGAAGCTCACGCCGCTGAGCGCCGACGGCTGGGCGCGGCTCGCCGCGCTGATCGCCGAGCGCGACCCGCATTGCCGCGGCGCGGTGATCCTCGGGCTGAACCAGCCGCTGCAGTATCTCGTCGACAGCTTCCGCTCGGCGACCAACCCGATCGTCAAGGGCTTCATGGTCGGGCGCACGCTGTGGGCCGATGCGTCGCTGAAGTGGTTCGCCGGCCGGATCGACGACCAGGCGCTGATCGACGAAGTCGCCGGCAACTTCGCGCAGCTCGTTGACGCGTGGCTCGGCCGCCGGGGTGCCGCGCGCGCCGCCGCGGCCTGAGGCGCGTGCCGTCATGACCGATCCGATCCTTCTTCACCGACCGACGATGACCCCTACCGTGAGACTGACCGTCAGCCAGGCGCTCGTGCGCTACCTGGCCGCCCTGCGCGCCGAAGTCGTCCAGCCCGACGGCCGCACCGAGATCCTGCCGTACTGCGGCGGCGTGTTCGCCATCTTCGGCCACGGCAACGTGGCCGGGCTCGGCGAAGCGTTGCATGCCGGGAAAGACCGGCTGCCGACGTTCCGCGCGCACAACGAGCAAGGGATGGCCAACGCGGCCGTCGCGTTCGCGAAAGCGAATTTCCGCCAGCGGATGATGGCCGCGACGTCGAGCATCGGCCCCGGCGCGACCAACATGCTGACGTCGGCCGCGCTCGCGCACGTCGGCCGGCTGCCGCTGCTGCTGCTGCCCGGCGACGTGTTCGTGTCGCGGCTGCCCGACCCGGTGCTGCAGCAGGTCGAGGATTTCGAACAGGGCGACGTCAGTGCGAACGACTGCTTCCGCCCCGTCACGCGCTACTTCGACCGGATCACGTCGCCCGAGCAATTGCTCGTCGCGCTGCCGCGCGCGATCCAGGTGATGACCGACCCCGCGCAGTGCGGCCCCGTGTGTCTCGCGCTGCCGCAGGACGTGCAGACCTTCGCGTACGACTGGCCCGAGGATTTCTTCGCGCCGCCGGTGATCCGGATGCGCCGGCCGCCGGCCGACCCGCTCGAACTCGCCGATGCGCTCGACGTGCTGAAGGCCGCGAAGAAGCCGCTGATCGTCGCCGGCGGCGGCGTGCTGTACAGCCAGGCGTGGGACGCGCTGCGCGCGTTCGCCGACACGCATGGCGTGCCGGTCGCCGAATCGCAGGCCGGCAAGGGCAGCCTCGCGTGGGATCACCCGCTGAACCTCGGGTCGATCGGCGTGACGGGCTCGCCCGCCGCGAACCGCGCGGCCGCGCAGGCCGACGTCGTGCTCGCGGTCGGCACGCGGCTGCAGGATTTCACGACCGGCTCGCACGCGCTTTACGGCGACGCGACGCTGCTGAGCCTGAACGTGCAGCCGTTCGACGCAGGCAAGAAACGCGGCCGGCAACTGGTTGCCGATGCGCGCACGGGCCTCGGCCAGTTGTCCGCCGCACTGGCCGGCTGGCGCGCCGACGCGGCATGGACGGCCGCCAACCGCGACCAGGCCGCCGCGTGGAACGCGCGCGTGACCGACCTGACGACGCGCGTGCCGAAGGACACGCTGCCGTACGACGCGGAAGTGATCGGCGCGGTGCGCGATTCCGCGGCCGACGCGGGGTGCGACAGCGCGCGCGACGACCTCGTCGTGTGCGCGGCGGGCACGCTGCCGGCCGAACTGCACAAGCTATGGCGCAGCGGCGTGCCGGGCAACTACCACATGGACTATGCGTACTCGTGCATGGGCTACGAAGTCGCGGGCGGCCTCGGCGCGAAGCTCGCGCGGCCCGAGCGCGAGGTTATCGTGATCGTCGGCGACGGCTCGTACATGATGCTCAACGCCGAGCTCGCCACTTCCGTGATGCTCGGCCGCAAGCTGATCGTCGTGATCCTCGACAACCGCGGCTACGGCTGCATCGAGCGGCTGCAGCTGAATTGCGGCGGCGCGAGCTTCAACAACATGCTCGACGACTGCGTGCCGGAAGGCGGCGAGCGCTCGACGATCGACTTCGCGATGCATGCGCGCGCGATGGGCGCCGACGCCGTGCACGTGCGCGACGTCGGCGAGCTGCGCAGCGAAATGAAGCGCGCTCGCGCGGCGAAGACGAGCCAGGTGCTCGTGATCGACACCACACACAAGCGCACGACCGACGACGGCGGCGCATGGTGGGAAGTCGCGGTGCCGCAGGTGTCCGAGCGCGCCGGCGTCGAGCAAGCGCACCGTGCGTATCTCGACGCAAAGACCCGGCAGCGGCGCTGATGCCGCGCGCTGCCTGCCCACCCGCCCCGAGAAAAACACATTCGAACCAAGGAAACACGTCATGAGCTGGAACGTCCGCATCGGTATCAATCCCCTGTCGTGGATGAACGACGACCTGCCGTCGCTCGGCGGCGAGACGCCGCTCGAAACGGCGCTGAAGGAAGGCGCCGAAATCGGCTATGCGGGCTTCGAGCTCGGCAACAAGTTTCCGAAGACGGGCCCCGAGCTGAAAGCGAAGCTCGCCGAGTTCGGGCTCGTGTGCGTATCGGGCTGGTATTCGGGCTTCCTCGCGGAAGTCGAACCGGGCATGACCGACGCCGATGCGGTCGCCGCGGAAATCGAACGCTGCCGCGCGCACATGACGAAGCTTCAATACAACGACGTGAAGGTCGTCGTCTACGGCGAATGCGCGGGCACGATCCAGGGCAGCATCGACACGCCGGTCGCGAAGCGGCCGCGCTTCGTCGACGATGCGGCATGGCAGCGCTACGCGGCGCGCCTCGACGCATTCGGCGCGCACCTGCTCGCGACCTACGGAATCAAGCTCGCCTACCATCACCACATGGGCGCGTACGTCGAGTCGCCCGACGACGTCGACCGGCTGATGGCGCTGACCGACCCAGCGAAGGTGTTCCTGCTGTTCGACACCGGCCACGCATATTTCGGCGGCGCGGCCGACCCGGTCACGCTGCTGAAGAAGCACGTGTCGCGCGTGGTTCACGTGCACTGCAAGGACGTGCGTGCCCAGGTCGTCACGCAGGCACGCAACGATGGCTGGAGCTTCCTGAACGGCGTGATCAACGGCACCTTCACGGTGCCTGGCGACGGCGCGCTCGATTACGAAGCGACGCTGCGCACGCTGAAGGACGCCGGCTACGAAGGCTGGCTCGTCGTCGAAGCCGAGCAGGATCCGGCCGTCGCGCCGAGCTACGCGTATGCGAAAAAGGGCTATGAATCGCTGCGCGCGATCGTCGACCGGTTGAGCGCATGAGCACGCAAGTGCCCGAACGCTTGAGCCCTACTCTATTGCGGAGCCCCATCCCATGACGATTTCTCCCCTGCTGGTCAAGGCATCTGCCGACCGCGAAATCTGCAACGTCACGCCCGAATCGGCCGGCTGGAAGCATGTCGGTTTTCGCGCGCTGCGCCTGAAGGCCGGCGACACCGAAACGCTCGACACCGGCGCGCGCGAGCTGTGCGTCGTCGTGCTCACGGGCACGGTGCGCGCGAACGTCGACGGCGCAACCTACGATGCGCTCGGCAAGCGCGACAGCGTCTTCGAAGACGTGTCGCCGGACGCGCTGTACGTGCCGGGCGGCAAGAGCGTCACGCTGGCCGCGACGCGCGATGCGGAAGTCGCGCTGTGCACCGCGCCGTACGCGAGCGGCGACAAGCCGGTGCAGCGTCTCGACGGCGAACGGATGCGCCGCTCGGTGCGCGGGCAAGGCACCAACACGCGCTACGTGTGCGACATCCTGATGGGCGACAACCCGGCGGCCGAGCGCCTGCTCGTCGTCGAAGTCGTCACGCCGGCCAGTCATTCGAGCAGCTATCCGCCGCACAAGCACGACCGCGACGCGGCACCGGACGAAACCTCGCTCGAGGAAACGTATTACCACCGGATCGACCCGCCGCAGGGCTTCGCGTTCCAGCGCGTGTACACGGACGACCGCAGCCTCGACGAAGCGTGTGCGGTCGAGAACCACGACGTCGTGATGGTGCCGCGCGGCTATCATCCGGTCGTCGCGCCACACGGCTACAACCTGTACTACCTGAACGTGATGGCCGGGCCGAGCCGCGCGTGGGCGTTCAAGAACGATCCCGCGCACGAGTGGATGCTCGACGCGGCACCGAAGCGCTGAACGAACGACGGGCGAGCGCGCGGCCCGTCGCAAGGCGACGCCGGCGCGCGAACACGACTTGCGACGATACGGAGCCGCCATGGTGACGACCTTCCTGCGCATCGATCACGCGCCCTTCGACGACGACGCGCCGCACACGGCGCTGCCTCGCTTCAATGCCGACGTCGCGCGCCGGCTCGGGGAAATCGCGGTCAATGTCGCATCGCGCCGCGGGTTGCCGATCGCGGTCGGCATCGTCGGCGAAGCGGCACCGCTGTTCTACTGCGCGCTCGACGGCAGCCGTGCGGAAGACAGCGACGCGATCCGCCGCCGGCAGAACACGGTGCTCCGCTTCGGCCTGAGTTCGCTCGAGGTCGGCGCGCGCTTTCGCCGGGCCGGCTGGTCGCTGCGGTCGCAAGGCCTGTCGGACGACGACTATGCGCTCGACGGCGGCGGCGTGCCGTTGCGAGTCGCCGGTGCCGGCCTCGTCGGTGCGATGACGATCGCGGGGCTCGACTCCGAACGCAATCACGCGCTCGTCGTCGAGAGCCTGCGCTGGCACGTCGGCGCGAACGCGCTGGCGATGATCGCGTAACGACGCAATCGGCACCATCGGCGCACGCGCGCCGATGGTGCCGATTTGCCGTATCGCGGGATCAGTTCAATCCGCCGCTCACGACGAGGTGTTCGCCGGTCATCCAGCGTGCGTCGTCCGACGCGAGGAACACGGCGACCGATGCGATGTCGTTCGGCTCGCCGAGGCGGCCGAGCGGCGTCTGGCCCAGCACCTGCGCTTCGAGATCGGAACCGATGATGCCCGCGCTGTGCGTGCCCTCGGTCACGATCATGCCCGGGTTGATCGCGTTCACGCGGATCTTGCGCGGGCCGAGCTCGAGTGCGAGCACGCCGGTGATCGCGTCGACCGCGCCCTTCGTGCCGCTGTAGACGGCGCTGGCGGGCGGCGTGATGCTGGTCACTACCGAGCTGATGTTGATGATGCTCGCGCCTTCGCCGAGATGCTTGACGGCCGCCTGCGTCGTGAGCAGCACGCCGAACACGTTCGTATCGAACTGCCGACGGTAATGTTCTTCGGTGATCGCTTCGATCGGCGCGAATTCGTACACACCGGAATTGTTGACGAGCACGTCCAGACGGCCGTACGTGTCGATCGCCGTATCGACGATGCGCTGCGCGTCTGCTGCCTTCGACACGTCGCCGCCGACCGCAACCGCGCGGCCGCCGGCTTCGACGATCGCGCTCACCACCGCGTCGGCGCCCGCCTTGCTGCTCGCGTAATTGACGACGACGGACGCGCCTTCCGCGGCCAGCGCCCGCGCGATCGCGGCGCCGATGCCCTTCGATCCGCCCGTGACGATCGCTACCTTGCCTGCCAGCTTGCTCATGATTTCATTCCTCAGTCAGATGACTATCGATGGATGGCGCCGGTTGCCGCATCGATGCGGCGGCCCGGCATGACTGGCAATTTAAGGTGCCGCGCGGCGGCGATAAAGCGGCTCGACGCGAATTGTCTGGCGGGGCCGGCCGAACAATCGGTTCGGCGCCGTCAGCCGGCGCTCAGCCATGCGTTGGCGATGTCTCCGCCCAGGCCATCGAGCGCGCCGTCGTAGACGATCCGTCCGCGCCCCATTACCGCGACGCGCGTCGTCAACCTCGGCGCAAGCTGCAGTCGCTGCTCGATCAGCACGATCGCGACGCCGTCCGCCTGCAGTGCGGCGAGGCACGCACCGACTTCGTCGACCGCGAGCGGCGCGAGCCCTTCGGCCGGTTCGTCGACGATCAGCATGCGCGGGCGGCCGGCGAGCGCACGCACCAGCGCGAGCACCTGCTGCTCGCCGCCCGACAGCCGCCCGGCCTTCACGTCCGCGCGCGCGGCCAGCAGCGGAAAGCGGTCGAACAGGCGTTCGAGCGCCGCGCGTTCGGCCGCGCCGTGCGTGCCGCGCAGCCCGAGCTTCAGGTTGTCGCGCACGGTCAGCAGCGGAAACACGTCGCGGCTTTCGGCAACGTAAGCGACGCCGCGCCGCGCGATTTCGAACGTGCGCGCGCCCGCGCATTCGGCGCCGGCGATGCGCACCGAGCCGGCCGTGCGCACGAGCCCCATCACGGCCTTCGCGAGCGTCGAGCGACCCGAGCCGTTGCGGCCGAGCAGCGCGAGCGTCTCGCCCGACGCGAGCGCGAGATCGACGCCGTCGAGCACGGGCTGCATCCCGTACCACGCGCGCAGGTCGCGGATGTCGAGCAGTGCGCTCGTCATACGCTGCCCTCGCCGAGATACGCGGCGCGCACGGCCGGATCCGCGCGGATCGCATCGGGCTCGCCGGTCGCGACCACCGCGCCGCGCACGAGCACCGTGATGCGTTCAGCGAAGCCGAACACCGCATCCATGTCGTGCTCGATCATCAGCACCGTGCGGCCCTGCGTCGTCGCGCGGATCAGCGCGATCATCCGCGCCGCCTGCGCGCGGCTCATGCCGGCCGTCGGCTCGTCGAGCAGCAGCGTGCGCGCGCCGCTCGCGAGCGCGATCCCGAGATCGAGCGCGCGCTGCTCCGCATAGCCCAGTTCGGCGGCCGGCGTGTCGCGCTGCGCGTCGAGACCGATGTCGTGCAGCACGCGCGCGGCCGCGAGATCGACCGACGCCGATTCGCGCAGCCGGTTCCACCAGCGCCGCCGCTCGGCCGGCGCATGCAGCGCCGCGCAGCGCAGGTTGTCGAACACGGTCAGCCGCGCGAACGCGCTCGTCTGCTGGAAACTGCGGCCGATGCCGAGGTGGCTCGCGACGACCGGCCCGCGCCCGCGCAGTTCGACGCCGTGCAGCACGACGCGCCCGCGCGTCGGCCGCGTCGCGCCCGCAATCACGCCGAACAGCGTCGACTTGCCCGCGCCGTTCGGCCCGATCAGCGCATGGCGCTCGCCGGTCGCGATGCTCAGCTCGACGCCGTCGAGCACGGTCTGCGCACCGAAGCACTGCGTGACGCCGTGCAGCGCGATCGCGTTGCCGTTCATCGCCCGCCCCCCCGCTTGCCGACCTGCATGCCCTGCGCGAGCCGCGCGCGCCAGCCCCACAGCAGCGTGCCGATGCCGGCCGCCGAACACGCGACGGCCCAGCCGGCCGGCGTATCGGCGTCGATGCCCCAGGCGCCGAACGCGAAGCCCGTGCCGTCGTCCTGCGCGAAGCGCCACGCATAACCGAGTTCGGCCGCGCAGACGATCGCAACGCCCCAGAACACGCACGCGCCGACGCCGCACAGCATGCGCCACCGCTCGGCAGCCGGCGCGCCGCGCCGCAACGCCTGCGCGAGCGCTTGCGCGATGCCCGCGATCCCGCGCGGCGCAGCCACGACGATCACGACGAACAGCACGCCGAGATATAGCGCCCACGCGCGCGACACGCCCGCGACGACGATGCTCAGCGCGGTCAGCATGGCCGCGCCGGCCGCCGGCCCGAAGAACGCGCCGGTACCGCCGATCACCGCGGCGATCAGCACGGTCGCCGAGCGCGCCATCGACACGCTGTCGGGTGTCGCTATTTCGACGTCGATCAGCGTCAGCGTGCCGGCGATGCCCGCGAAGAACGACGCGCAAGTGACCATCGCGAGCCGCACGCGGCGCGGATCGGTGCCGAGCGCGGCGACCCGCGCCGGGTTGTCGCGCACCGCGTTCGCGAGCCGCGCGAGCGGCGTACGCGTCAGCGCATGCATCGCGAACGCCGACACGAAGCACCATGCGGCGATCACCGCGTACGCCTGCACCGGCGCGCCGAAATGCCAGCCGCCCCACGGCGTGCCGCTCGCGCGATCGATCGGCACGCCGCCGATGCCGCCGAACCACGCGGGCACGCTCCACGCGGCGGCCGCGACGCATTCGCCGAGCCCGAGCGTGATCATCGCGAACGCGGTGCCTGAACGGCGCGTCGCGAGCAGCCCGGCGACGAAGCCGAAGCCCGCGCCGGCCGCGCCGCCGACGAGCGGCAGCAGCGGCAGCGGCCCGCCGAAGCGGTTGAACCAGTGCGCGGCGGCGAATGCGCCGAGGCCCGCGAACGCCGCATGCCCGAACGACAGCAGCCCGGTCGTGCCGAGCTGCAGGTTGTACGACAGCGCGAGCACGACGAGCGCGGCCGTCTGCGCGAGATAGCCGAGCATCGCGCCATGCGGCCACAGCCACGCGGGCAGCGCGACGCACGCGGCGAACAGCGCCCAGCGCGCCAGGCCGGCGAGCGCGCGGCTACGCATCGGCACGCTCGCCGAACAGCCCGCGCGGCCGTGCGACCAGCACCGCGACGAGCAGCAGGTACGGTACCAGCGGCGCCAGTTGCGCGATCGACACCGCGGCCACGCTGTCGGGCAGCGCGACGCCGGCCCATTGCGCGAGGTCGCGCAACGACGTGTCGCTCGCGGCCGTGAAGGTCTGCGCGAAACCGACCGCGAGCGACGCGGCGAACGCGCCGCCGAGCGAGCCGAGCCCGCCGATCACGACGACCGCGAATACGACCGACCCGACGGTCTCGGCCAGCGCGGGTTCGATCACCGCGAGCGGCGCGCCGATCACGCCGGCCAGCGCCGCGAGCGCGGTGCCCGCGCCGAACAGCGCCGTCATCACGCGCGGCACGTCGTAGCCGAGCGCCTCGACGGCCGCGCGATGCGTGAGCGCCGCGCGCACGACGAGCCCGATGCGCGACACGCGCAGCAGCGCGCCGAGCGCGACCAGCATCGCCGTGGACATCCCCATCATGAACAGCCGGTAGCGCGGCAGCGCGAGGCCGAATACGGTCACGGGTGCGCCGTCGAACAGCGGCGGCACGGGCGCCGGCAGCGGCGCGAGGCCCCACAGCAGTTTCGCACCCTCGCCGATCAGGTACGCAAGGCCGAAGGTCAGCAGCAGCTCGCTCGTATGGCCGCGTGCCTGCACGCGGCGCAGCAGCCCGCGTTCGCAGCCGGCGCCGAGCAGCCCGACCGCGAGCGGCGCGAGCACGAGCGCGGGCCAGAAGCCCGCTCGCGCCGCGATGCTGTAGCCGACATATGCGCCGAGCATGTAGAAGCTCGCATGCGCGAAGTTGAGCACGCCCTGCACGCTGAAGATCAGCGTGAGGCCAGCCGACAGCATGAACAGCAGCAAACCGTAGCTGAGGCCGTTGAAGGCCTGGAGCGCGACCGCGTGCACCGCGAACCGTCAGGCCGCGAGCGGGTCGAGCGCGGCGCGCAGCGCGTCGGGCAGCGGCACCGGGCGGCGCGTGCCGCGATCGACATACACGTGCACGAAATGCCCCTGCGCGGCGGGCGATGCGTCGCCTTGCGCGAACAGCCCGACCTCGTAGCGCACGCTCGACGTGCCGAGCTTCGCGACGCGCAGCCCCGCGTCGACCGACTGCGGAAACACGAGCGGCGCGAAGTAGTTGCACTGCGTCTCGACGACAAGCCCGATCGTCTGCCCGTGCTCGACGTCGAGCACGCCCGCGCGGATCAGGTACTCGTTCACGACCGTGTCGAAGTAGCTGTAGTAGACGACGTTGTTCACGTGCCCGTAGACGTCGTTGTCCATCCAGCGGGTCGTGATCGGCAGGAAGTGGCGGTAGGCGTCGCGCGGACGCGGCTGCGGCTTGTCGGACATGGCGATGGCGGTCAGGACGATAGAGGCGATGAAGACGAAGCGCGGCGGCCGGGTGGCACGGCGCGCCGGCAACAAGCGAAGCGCCGCGTCGCGGTCGCGCGCGGCACGGCGGATGAAACCCTGCGGACGGTTCGGCCCGTCACTGCCCCGGCCGGTCGACGAATTCGAAATCGAGGCCGCGCGCACGCATCCAGTCGGCGAGCGCGACGCCCGTGCCGGCGCGCCACGGGCGCAGCTGCGGCGGATCGACGAGCCGGTATTCGAGCAGTTCGGGCGACAGCGCGACCGTGCCCGACGCGCGCACGTGATACGCGATGATCAATTCGTTCTTGCGGATGAATTCGTAGACGCCGACGAGCGACACATGCTCGGCCTTCAGCGCCGTTTCCTCGAATACCTCACGCGCGATGCCGTCCTCGGGCGTCTCGCCGTTCTCGAGGAAACCGGTGATCAGCGCGAACATCCCTTCGGGCCAGGCCGCGTTGCGCGCGAGCAGGATCTTGCCGTCGAGCTCGACGATCGCGGCGACGACGGGCAGCGGGTTGTTCCAGTGAACATAGCCGCAGGTGTCGTCGGGGCACGCCTGGCGGACGCGGCCGCCTTCATGTTCGGGATCGGCGCGCTCGGTCAGCGGGCTCGCGCAGCGCGGGCAAAAGCGGTAGTCGGCGGTGGTCATCGATGGGGATCTGGCGGACGCCCGGCGGCCGCCTGCCGGCCGCCCGCGCACCCGCTCGGCGCGGGAAAGGCCTCATTCTAGCGAGTTTGCCCGTGCCGCAGACGATCCGGCCCCGCAGGCGTCAGGGTCGCAGGCGGCCCTTCGCGGCGATCGCCGCGAAGCCGGCGGCGCCCGCGAGCAGCGCGGCCACCGCGACCCACAGCGCCGGCGAAAACGACCCGAAGCGCGCGGCAAGCGGCGCCGCGACGAGCGGGCCGAGAATCTGCCCGATCCCGTACGACGCGGTCGCATAGCCCATCAGCCCGGCCGCGCGCTCGCCGTGCAGGCGCCGCGCCTCGCGCATCGCGAACAGCGTGATCGCGGTGAACGGCAGGCCGAGCAGCGCGCTGCCGACCGAAAAGCCGAGCGCGTTCGGCCACACGATCCCGGCCGCAATGCCGAGCGCCTGCGTCGCGCAGCCGGCCGCCAGCAGCAGCCGGTTGTCCCAGTGCCCGGGCAGCCGCGCGGCGGCGATCGCGCCGACGATCAGCGCCGCGCCGAACATCGGCCAGAACAGGTCGGGCCACGGCGAGCCGGCCGGCAGCACGGCGCGCGCGATCACGGGCAGGAACGTCGCGGTGATGATGTAGCCGAAGCCCGGCGTTCCGTACAGCACGACGAGCCACGCGGCATCCGCGCGATGGCGTCGTGCGTCGGCCGTCGCCGCGGAGGCTGCCGCAGCTGCGGCGGCCGCATGCGGCGCGGCACCGGCCGCCGGCACGGCTGGCGCCGGCGCGACCGCAAAGGTGCGCCAGATCGCGACCGACAGCACGGCCGACAGCGCCGCGAAGCCGAGCCAGCCCGACGCCGCCGGCCGGCCGGCCAGCGCGCTGCCGATCAGCCCCGTCAGCACGATGCCGACGCCGGGCCCCGCGTAGATCACCCCGCTCCACTCGGGCGCGTGCAGCTCGGCGAGGCGCCGCAGCCCCCATTGCGACATGAACACGAACGTCCATGCGCTGACGACGCCCGCGACGAAGCGCACCGCGAGCCACACGGGCAGCAGGTGGCCGACGCCCATCGCGGCGGTGAGCAGCACGGTGGCCGCGAGCCCGAAGCGGACCATCCGCGCCGGCGCGACGCGCAGCGCCGCGCAACTGACCGCGCCGGCGAAGTAACCCGCGTAGTTCGCCGATGCGAGCCAGCCGCCGGCCTTCAGGCCGATCGAGCCGTCCGCGAGCATCAGCGGCAGCAGCGGCGTGAACGCGAAACGGCCGACACCGAGCACGACGGCGAGGCCGACCATGCAGGCCAGCGCGGCCGCTCGGGCGCGTCGGTCGGCCTGATCGGACGGAAGCGCGCCGGCGGCGGCGGTCGGGGCATCGGAGCGGGACATGGCGGCATGGGCCGGCGCACGACGCGCCGGCCGGATCGGAAACCGGAATGGGTCCATCGTAGCTTGACCAAACGTTCTTGAAAAATGAATAATTAAGAATCCATTCATCGCTTGGAGAGAATCATGGACCTGGCGGCGCTGGCGATTTTCCGGGCGGTCGTGCGCGAGAACGGCGTGACGCGCGCGGCGGCGAAGCTCAATCGCGTGCAGTCGAACGTCACGACGCGCATCAAGCAACTCGAGGAAGAACTCGGTGCGGCGCTGTTCGTGCGCGATGGCCGCCGGCTCGTGCTGACGCCGGCCGGGCACACGCTGCTGCCGTATGCGGAGCGCCTGCTCGCGCTCGCCGACGAGGCGCGCGACGCGGTGCGCGAAGACACGCCGCGCGGGCGGCTGCGGCTCGGCACGATGGAAAGCACCGCCGCGAGCCGGCTGCCGACCGTGCTCGCGCGCTATCACCATGCGTGGCCCGACGTGTCGCTCGAGCTGGTGACGGGCACGACGGGCTGGCTGATCGGCAAGGTGCGCGACTTCGAGATCGACGCCGCGCTGTTCGCGCGCCCGCCCGCGCCGGACACGCTGCCCGACACGTTCGAGACGGTGCCGGTCTTCCGCGAGGATCTGGTGCTGCTCACGCCGCGCGGCCATCCGCCGGTGCGCACGCCGCGCGACGTGATCCTGCCCACGCTGATCGCGTTCGAGCGCGGCTGCACGTATCGGAAGTACGTCGAGCAGTGGTATGCCGCGCATGGGACGAAGCCGGCGCGCGTGCTCGAGCTCGGCTCGTATCACGCGATCGTCGCGTGCGTCGCGGCCGGCGCGGGCATCGCTGTCGCGCCGCGCTCGGTGCTCGACCTGCAGCCCGAGACCGGCAACATCGTCGCACACACGATTCCCGAACTCGAAGGGATCGATACGCTGCTCGCGTGGCGGCAGGGTTATGCGTCGGCGGCGCTCGCCGCACTGCGAGACGCGCTTGGGGAGGCCGCGCGGCAGCCGGACGCAGCGCAGAAGCCGCGCGTGGCGCTGCCGGCCTGACGCGATCCGCCGACGAACGCACGACGACGCACCCGCCGCCCGTCTGCAGGGCTGGCTACCGCTCGTGCGTCAGGCACGGCGGCGGATCAGCCACCCGCACCCCGTGCAAACGCAAAACGACCCGACCGGCCAATGGCCGATCGGGTCGTTTCGTTTCATGCGATTCCGTCGAAAGAACCGCGCGGTGCCGGCCGGCGCTCCGCCCTCGCGGGCGCCGCGCCGGCCAGACCGATCAAAGACGCTCTTCGACCCAGCCCTTCACACCGGCCAGTGCGCCCGGCAGGTTCGCCGGCTCGGTGCCGCCTGCCTGCGCCATGTCCGGACGGCCGCCGCCCTTGCCGCCGACCTGCTGCGCGACGAAGTTCACGAGCTCGCCGGCCTTGACCTTCTTGCTCGCGTCGGGCGTGACGCCCGCGATCAGGCTGACCTTGCCGCCTTCGACGGCCGCCAGCACGATCGCCGCGCTCTTCAGCTTGTCCTTCAGCTTGTCGACCGTTTCGCGCAGCGTCTTCGCGTCGGCGCCGTCGAGCGTCGCGGCCAGCACGTACACGCCGCCGATTTCGACGGCCTGCTGCGCGAGCTCGTCGCCCTGGCTCGATGCGAGCTTCGACTTCAGCGCGCCCAGTTCCTTCTCGAGCGACTTCACCTGGTCCTGCACCTGCGCGATGCGCTGCGTGAGCTCCGACGGCTGCGCCTTCAGCGCGGCTGCCGCTTCGTTCACGCGGGCGTCGAGATCCTGCACGAAGCGCACCGCGTTGTCGCCGGTGATCGCCTCGACGCGGCGGATGCCGGCTGCGACGCCGCCTTCGACGACGATCTTGAAGAAGCCGATGTCGCCGGTGCGGTGCACGTGCGTGCCGCCGCACAGTTCTCGCGAGAAGCCGAGGTCGAGCACGCGCACTTCATCGCCGTACTTCTCGCCGAACAGCGCCATCGCGCCGCCCTTCACCGCTTCGTCGTACGGCATCACGCGCACGATGCCCGGCGCGTTCGCGAGGATTTCGTTGTTGACGATCTGCTCGACGCGACGGATTTCGTCGTCCGTCATCGGCGCGTTGTGCGCGAAGTCGAAACGGGTTTTTTCCGCGTCGACCAGCGAACCCTTCTGCTGCACGTGCGCGCCGAGTACCTCGCGCAGCGCCTTGTGCATCAGGTGGGTGGCCGAGTGGTTGCGCTGCGTGCGCGCACGACGGTGCGCGTCGATTTCCGCGCGCAGCACGTCGCCGACCTTCAGCGTGCCCTGCTCGAGCGTGCCGTGGTGGCCGATCACGTCGGCCTGCACCTTCAGCGTGTCGGCCACCGCGAAGCGCGTCGACGCATTCGCGAGCACGCCCTGGTCGCCGACCTGGCCGCCCGATTCCGCATAGAACGGCGTGTGGTCGAGCACGACGACCGCATCCTGGCCGGCCTTCACTTCGTTGACCGACGAGCCGTCGACGTACAGCGCGACGACCTTCGCGTCGTCGAACGCGATTTCCTCGTAGCCGTGGAAGGTGGTTTTCGCGCCCGTGTATTCGAGGCCCTGCGTGGCCTTGAACTTGCCGGCCGCGCGCGCCTGCTCGCGCTGGCGCGCCATCGCATCGTCGAATGCCGGCTCGTCGACCGTCATGCCGCGCTCGCGGCATACGTCGGCCGTGAGGTCGAGCGGGAAGCCGTAGGTATCGTGCAGCTTGAACGCGAGTTCGCCGTCGAGCACCTTGCCGCCCTTCGCCTCGACGTCGGCCAGCGCGCCCTCGAGGATCGACATCCCGTGCTCGATCGTTTCGAAGAAGCGCTCTTCTTCCTGGCGCAGCACGTCGGTCACGCGCTGTTCGGCTTCCTTCAGCTCCGGATACGCGCCGCCCATCTCGGCGACGAGGTCGGCCACCAGCTTGTGGAAGAACGAACCCTTGCGGCCGAGCTTGTAGCCGTGGCGGATCGCGCGGCGCACGATCCGGCGCAGCACGTAGCCGCGACCTTCGTTGCCCGGAATCACGCCGTCGACGATCAGGAACGAGCACGCGCGGATGTGATCGGCGATCACCTTCAGCGAGTTGTTGTTCAGGTCGCTGATCTCGGTCACGCGCGCGGCGGCCTTGATCAGGTTCTGGAACAGGTCGATCTCGTAGTTGCTGTGCACGTGCTGCAGCACCGCGGCGAGGCGCTCGAGGCCCATGCCGGTGTCGACGGACTGCTTCGGCAGCCGCGTCATGTTGCCCTGCGCGTCGCGGTTGAACTGCATGAACACGAGGTTCCAGATCTCGATGTAGCGGTCGCCGTCTTCTTCAGGCGACCCCGGCGGGCCGCCCCACACGTCCGGGCCGTGATCGTAGAAGATTTCCGTGCACGGGCCGCACGGGCCCGTATCGCCCATGGTCCAGAAGTTGTCGGACGCGTAGCGCGCGCCCTTGTTGTCGCCGATCCGGATGATGCGCTCGGCCGGCACGCCGACTTCCTTCGCCCAGATGTCGTACGCCTCGTCGTCTTCCTGGTAGACGGTGACCCACAGCTTTTCCTTCGGCAGCTGGTAGACCGTGGTCAGCAGCTCCCACGCGAAGCGGATCGCGTCGTGCTTGAAGTAGTCGCCGAACGAGAAGTTGCCGAGCATCTCGAAGAACGTGTGGTGACGCGCCGTGTAGCCGACGTTCTCGAGGTCGTTGTGCTTGCCGCCCGCGCGCACGCTGCGCTGCGCCGTCGTGGCGCGCGAATACGGGCGCTGGTCCGTGCCGAGGAAGACGTCCTTGAACTGGACCATGCCCGAGTTCGTGAACATCAGCGTGGGGTCGTTACCGGGCACGAGGCTCGACGAGCGGACGATCGTGTGACCCTTCGATTCGAAGAATTTGAGGAATTTCTCGCGGATTTCGGCAGCTTTCATGGCGTGCGGGGACAGTCTGGCAAAGACGGCTTCAAACGCCGGCGCCCCAGGCGGGGCGCGCGGCGGCATGGATTCGGAAACGTTCGATTATACGGGATCGGGGCCGGCTTCCGGGCAAAGCGCCGGCAAAGCGGCTCGGCCATTCGGCCGGCCCGGCTGGGCCACCCGGATGGCCGATTCGACTTAAGATGCTCGGCATGCCAATCGGCCTTGCCGAACAACGGAGGCCAGCCATGAAAGGAGACGATTCGACGATGGGTGCCCTGAGCCATATCCGCGTGCTGGACCTCACCCGCGTGCTCGCGGGCCCGTGGTGCGCGCAGACCCTCGCCGATTTCGGCGCGGACGTGATCAAGGTCGAGCGCCCGGGCGCCGGCGACGACACGCGCCACTGGGGGCCGCCGTACCTGAAGGGCGCGGACGGCACGGATACCGCCGAGGCCGCGTACTACCTCGCGGCGAACCGCAACAAGCGCTCGGTGACGATCGACATCGCGACGCCCGAAGGCCAGCAGATCGTGCGCGAACTCGCCGCGCAAAGCGACGTCGTGCTCGAGAACTACAAGGTCGGCCAGTTGAAGAAATACGGGCTCGACTACGAATCGCTGCGCGCGGTGAAGCCCGATCTCGTCTACTGCTCGGTCACCGGCTTCGGCCAGACCGGCCCGTACGCGCACCGCGCGGGCTACGACTTCATCGTGCAGGGAATCGGCGGCTTCATGAGCATCACCGGCGAGCGCGACGGCGAGCCGGGCGGCGGCCCGCAGAAGGCTGGCGTCGCGATCGCCGATCTCGCGACCGGCCTCTACTCGACGATCGCCGTGCTCGCCGCGCTCGCGCACCGCGACCATACGGGCGAAGGCCAGTACATCGACATGGCGCTGCTTGACGTGCAGGTCGCGCTGCTCGCGAACATGAACACCAACTTCCTCGCGAGCGGCAAGCCGCCGATGCGCTGGGGCAACGCGCATCCGAACATCGTGCCGTACCAGACGTTCCAGACGAGCGACGGGTGGATCATCGTCGCGGTCGGCAACGACGGGCAGTTCCGCAAGTTCGTCGAGGCCGGTGGCCGGCCCGAACTGGCCGACGACGAGCGCTTCGCGACGAACCCGTCGCGCGTGCGCCACCGCGACACGCTGGTGCCGATCCTCGCGGAGATGGTGAAGGCGCGCGGCAAGGCCGACTGGATCGGCGTGCTCGAAGCGGCCGGCGTGCCGTGCGGGCCGATCAACGATCTGGAGGAAGTGTTCGACAACGAGCAGGTCGTCGCGCGCGGGATGCAGGTGTCGCTGCCGCACCCGTGCGGCGCGGACGTGCAGCTCGTGCGCAACCCGATCCGGATGAGCGCGACGCCGCCCGACGCGCGCACGGCCCCGCCGCTGCTCGGCGCGCAGACCGACGACGTGCTGCGCGACATGCTCGGCTACGACGACGAACGGATCGCGGCGCTGAAGGCGAAGCAGGCGATCTGACGATCGGCCGCGCTTCAGGCGCTCGCGCGGCGGCGACTAGCGCGCGAGCGCGTCCAGCCAGCCGCGCGCGGCCGGCCAGTCGCCGAGCCCGCTGTCCGCATTGATGTGGCCGCGCGGGCCGATGTCGCGGAATTCACTGCCCCACGCATGCGCGCAGCCGCGCGCGAACGCGAGCGAGCCGTACGGATCGTCGCTGCTCGCGACCACGCAGGTCGGAAACGGCAGCCGCTCGTGCGGCACCGGCCCGAAGCCGTGCGCGTCGGCAGGAAACGCCGGCCCGGCGGGATCGGGCAGCGCGACGAGCAGCGCGCCGCGCACTTTCGCGAGCGCAGCCGGGCGCGCATAACGCGTCGCCCACCACGCGGCGGTCAGCGTGCCGAGGCTGTGGCCGGCGATCAGCACGGGAGCGCGCGCGGCTTCGACTGCGCGATCGAGCGCGAGACACCAGCCGTTGCGGAACGCGCGGTCCCAGTCGGGCATCGCGACGCGCGAGAAGCGCGCATCGGCGCGCTCCCAGCGGCTCTGCCAGTGAAGCGGGCCCGAATTGGCGTAGCCCGGCAGGACGAGAACAAGGGGGGTGCTCATGGAAGGATTCGTCGACGAATGGCGTGGTTTTGTGAAGTCGACGAAGTGTCGCACACCCTCCTCTCCCTGATGCTGCCTGTCAAAAAAAACGGAAAGGTGTGCAGCGGGTCGTGACGCGCTCAGGTCGGCGTCACGACCGGCCGGCGCTCGGTCGCGCCGGCTTCGATCAGCGTACGCCGGCGCCGACCAGGCCGCCTGCCGCCGCGCCGGCAACCGTGCCGACCGGGCCGCCCGTGATCAGGTAGCCGAGCGCGCCGCCCGCGGCCGCGCCGATACCGGCATTGCGTTGCGTATGCGTCATCGCGCATGCACCGAGTTGCGACAGCGCCGCGACGATCACCGCGGTACGAACGAGAAAAGTGGTCTTCTTCATCATGATTATTGGCTTCCTCCCGCCACGCAATTACGCGAATGGCGGCATTGAATCGGTGAAGCCATCATAGGAAAACCCGAACGGCGCGAGCAATCCGATTTACGTCGTGTTACAGCCGACACACTATCGAGATATTGCGGCACGCATTGCGAACGCGACGGCCCTCACCCGCAAGCCGCGCGGGACGGACCCCGGTCAGGTAGAATTACGGGATTAAACCGGCGCGACGCGCCGACACAACCTGACGCCAACCGCATGAGCACCGAACGCAACGACGCCCCCGCGGCTTCCAACTTCATCCGCAACATCATCGACGACGACAACCGCACCGGCAAATGGGGCGGCCGCGTCGAAACGCGCTTCCCGCCCGAGCCGAACGGCTATCTGCACATCGGCCACGCGAAGAGCATCTGCCTGAACTTCAGCGTCGCGCGCGACTACGGCGGCGTGTGCCACCTGCGCTTCGACGACACGAACCCGGAAAAGGAAAGCGTCGAGTACGTCGACTCGATCGTCGACGCGGTACGCTGGCTCGGTTTCGACTGGCGCAAGGACGCGGTCGACCACCAGTATTTCGCGAGCGACTACTACGACAAGCTGTACGAATTCGCCGAGCTGCTGATCAAGCGCGGCAAGGCGTACGTCGACAGCCAGAGCGCCGACGAAATGCGCGCGAACCGCGGCTCGCTGACGGAAGGCGGCAAGCCGTCGCCGTTCCGCGACCGCACGCCCGATGAGAACCTCGACCTGTTCCGCCGCATGAAGGCCGGCGAGTTCAAGGAAGGCGAGCACGTGCTGCGCGCGAAGATCGACATGGCTTCGCCGAACATGAACATGCGCGACCCGGTGATCTACCGGATCCGCTACGCGCACCACTACCGCACCGGCGACGCATGGTGCGTGTATCCGATGTACGACTACACGCACTGCATCTCGGATGCGCTCGAAGGCATCACGCATTCGCTGTGCACGCTCGAGTTCGAGGATCACCGCCCGCTGTACGACTGGGTGCTGAACGAACTCGCGGAAGCCGGCATGTTCACGCGCCCGCTGCCGCAACAGATCGAATTCTCGCGGCTGAACCTCACGTACGCGATCACCAGCAAGCGCAAGCTGCTGCAGCTCGTCACCGAAGGCCACGTCGACGGCTGGGACGACCCGCGGATGCCGACGATCGTCGGCGTGCGCCGCCGCGGCTTCACGCCGGAGAGCATCCACCTGTTCTGCGAGCGGATCGGCGTGACGAAGATCGATTCGTGGATCGACATGAGCATCTTCGAAGGCGCGCTGCGCGACGACCTCGACGACAAGGCCGCGCGCACGGTCGCGGTGCTCGATCCGCTGAAGCTCGTGATCGACAACTATCCGGAAGGCCAGGAAGAAGCGTGCACGGCGCCCGTGCATCCGCATCACCCGGAACGCGGCGTGCGCACGTTCCCGATCTCGCGCGAGCTGTGGATCGAGCGCGAGGATTTCGTCGAGAACCCGCCGAAGGGCTATTTCCGCCTGTTCCCGGGCAACAAGGTGCGCCTGCGCTACGGCTACGTGATCGAGTGCACGGGCTTCGACAAGGATGCCGACGGCAACGTGACGGCCGTGCACTGCAACTACTTCCCGGACAGCAAGTCGGGTACCGAAGGCGCGAACACGTACAAGGTCAAGGGCAACATCCACTGGGTCAGCGCGAAGCATGCGCAGCCGGCCGAAGTGCGGATCTACGACCGCCTGTTCAAGGAGCCGCATCCGGACGCTGGCGGCGCGAACTTCCTCGAGGCGCTGAACCCCGATTCGAAGAAGATCGTGCAAGCGTACGTCGAGCCGGGCAACGGCGACATCGCGCCGGAAACGCGCCTGCAGTTCGAACGGCACGGCTACTTCGTTGCCGACCGTGTCGATTCGAAGCCGGGCAAGCCCGTGTTCAATCGGATCGTCGGGCTGCGCGACAGCTGGGGCAAGCCGGCCTGACGGCCTGCTCCGCGCGCGGCGCGCGGCCTCGGGCCGACGTCGCGCGACCATGAAAAAACCGGCTCGAGGGCCGGTTTTTTATTGGTTCATCGAGGATTACCGGGGAACGCGGCGCGGATCTTGAGGAAGAAGTATTCCTCGTCGCGGTACCCGTAAGCCCTGCGTTTGATGACCTTGATGGTGTTGTTGATGCCTTCGACGACGCTGGTATTGAGCGGATGGCGGCAGCGGGCGAGGATGCCGTGCCAATAACCCTGCAGACGCTGAGCAAACAGTTGCAGCGCGGCAATCCCGCTTTGCCGGGCTTGCTCGATCCATTGCTCCCAGGCTTTCTGCGCCCAAGCTGGCTTCTGGTAGAACCAGAGCCGTTTGAGTTCGTCGCGTAGCAGGTAGACGCACAACAACGGCTGATTGGCGGCCAGCAGTTCCTTCAGATGCACGGCCTGTTCCTGCTTCAGGTTGCGGCGGTTGCGCAGCAGCAGCCATCGACTGGACTTCAGAACCTTCCGGGCCGGCCGGTCATGGCGTAGCTGATTGGCCTGATCCACCCGTACCCGATCGATCACCTCGCGCCCGTACTTGGCGACGACGTGGAACAGGTCGTAGACCACCTCGGCTTGCGGACACTGCGCCTTGATCTCCAGCTCGTAGGCCGTGGTCATGTCAATCGCGACCGCTTCGATGCGCTCGGCGACGCCTGCGGGAAGTTGTTCGAAGAAGGCCCTGGCCGTCTCGCGAGAGCGCCCCTGTCCGATCCAGAGCACTTGCCGGCCGATCGGATCGACCACCACCGTGGCGTAGCGATGGCCTTTATGGAGCGCGAACTCGTCCATCGCCAGATAGCGGATCGTTGACCAGTCCGGCTCGGCCACGCGTGCGCGTAAGCGCATCTTGTCGATCGATTTGACCGTATGCCAGCCCAGGTCGTAGAAGGCCGCTACCGCCTGCACGCTGGCCGCTTGCAGCAGCTTCTCGCAGGCCTTGGCGAATCGCTCGGTCACCCGCTGGTAGCGGCCCAGCCAGTCCAGCTTCTCCAGCCTCGGCCCGCCGCAGCGTTCGCACCAGACCCGGCGACGAGGCACATGCAACACCACCCGGTACTCGAACAGCGGCAGATCGCGCACGCGCCGCACCGTCGTTTCATGAGTCTGCTGGCAACGCGCTCCGCATTGTTCGCAGTACATGACCTTGCTGACCGGCTTCAAGTACAGCGACAGCGTGCGGCTATCGCCCTCCGGCCACTCCACCCGCTCCAGCCGATAGCCTGTCCAGCAACCCAGTGCCTGAAGTGCCTTGCGATCGAGCAATTCTTCCTCCTGACCTCCATAAAGTCAGGCGTCAGGTTACGCAATCGCTCTCCAAGGCTCCACGGTTTCCTGCGATGAACCTTTTTATTGCATGCATCGAAGCGGAGCCATGCAACGCAGCGGCGGAAGCCAGCGCGTTCCTTCATGCGCCCGACAACCGCCGATGCAGTTCCGCGAGCGACAGCTTCGTGCGGAACAAGCGCGCGAGGCTGCGACTCGCATACGTGTCGATATCGCCCGGCGCGGTCCAGCGATACGCATCCATCTCGGGAATCATCGAACCGTCGCGACGGCTCGGGAACAGCGACGTGCACGTGCACAGCGCGGGATCGATCTCGCCGTCCGCCACCTGCACCGCGAACAGGTGCAGGTCCTTGTCGTGCCGGTACGCGAAGCGGCCGAGATCGAGCAGCCGGGCCGGCGCGAATTCGATGCCGGTTTCCTCGAGCAGCTCACGCAGCGCCGCGTCGGCCGGCGTCTCGCCGGGCTCGCCCTGCCCCTTCGGGATATCCCAGTGCGTGGTATCCGTCGCGTGCGCGAGGAACACGCGGCCGGCCGCATCGAGGATCACGACGCCGCACGACACCGTGCGCGGCGCGTCGCCCCGCTTCATCACACGCGTGCTCAGCGCTTCTGCAACTGCCACTTGCCCGCGGCCGTCTTGCAGTAGACCGGCTTGAGCGTCATCGACTGGCCCTTCGCGGTGATGTCGGTGGTGATTTCGCGGCAGGTCTTGCCGTCCGTCTCGGTCGTGGTCGGCGTGAGCTTCGCTTCGATCTGCGTGCGGCTGCCGCTGTTCTGCCACGTCGTCGTCTCGCCGTCCTTGCCTTCGTCACGCACCTTCGCGGCAGCCTTCGACAGCGACGCGGTGTCGGCCTTGCTGAAATAGCTGAGCGGCGTGTCGTTCAGGAAGTTCAGGTTGTTCTGCGCGTGGGCGGGCAGCATCGCGGCAACGCACGCGGCGCCGGCCAGCACACGCGTGACGACGGAAAGGGATGCACGCATCGACATGTTGTTCTCCTTGGATGTTCGATCGAACGGCGCGGCGCATGCCGGCGAACCGGCACGCGCCACGCCCGTCAGCGAGCGAGCATAGCATGCGTGCCGCATGCGACGCTTTTAGCGGGCCGCCTGCGTCGACCCGGGTTGATATCCGTCAGTCAACGTGCCCAGGAACGCGATCACGTCCTTGATCTCGGCCGCGTTCAGCGCCGGCTGCTCGCCGCGCTTGCGGTCGAACGGCGGTTCGCGGTTGATGTTCGGCCAGTAGCGCTTCGGCAGGTCGTCGTAGATCTGCACCTTGCCGTGCACGACCGGGTAGAACTTCTCCGGATGAATGTCGCGCTCGACGTAGAAGCGCATCACGTCCTCGAGCGAGTGATACACGCCGTTGTGGAAGAACGTCTTGCGCAGCGCGACGTTGCGCAGCGACGGCGTGCGGAACAACCCGCAGAATTCGTCGCGGCCCTTCAGGTCGGTGCGCTCGGGGCCGCACGCGCCGAGATCGTGAAAGCGCGGGTCGCGGTTGACGGGCAGCGCGCGGTTGCGCGGCACCGCGATCGCGATCAGCCCGAAGTCGCTGAACTGCGGCGGGCCGCCTTCGAGCGTGCGCTGGCTGATGTGGCAGCTCGCGCAGTTGCCCTTCTTCTCGTCGTTGAACAGTTGCAGACCGTGCAGCTCGGCGGGCGTGAGCTGCGCGCGGCCGGCCAGGTACGCGTCGTACTTGCTCGTGTACGGATCGAACAGCGCCGGCTGCTGCTGGAACGCATCTAGCGCACGCAACACCGCGTCGAAGGCGGCCTGATCGTCGCCGAGCACCCGCTCGCCGAATGCCTTGCGGAACGCGTCCGCATACGGCGCCGCGCGCACCGCCTGTGCAACCCGCGCCGGCGAGCTGCTCATCTCGAACGGCGACAGCAGTGGAATGCGCGCCTGCGCGTCGCGCGTGTCGACGCGGCCGTCCCAGGTCAGCCCGCCGGTCGGGCCCGCGTCGATGCTTTCGTCGCCCTCGTCGGGCGAATCGTGGAAGTGCTCGCTGAACGGCGGGATGCCGCGCAAGTACTTCAGCGACGGCGCCGCGCGGAACCCGGTGCGATGCATGTCGTCGCCGCCGAGTTGCACCGACAGCGCGTTCGGCGGCCCGAACGCATGTTCGGCGCTGTGGCACGTCGCGCACGCGAGCTTGCCGGAGCCCGACAGCGACGGATCGAAAAACAGTTGCTTGCCGAGCGCCGTCATCTGCTTCACGCCCTCGAACACCTGCGCACGCGTCTGCGGCTGGCTGGCCGGCGCGACCGCCGGCGCGGCCTGGGCGGCCGGCACGACGGATGCGGCCGGCGAACTCGCGCCGGGACGCGCATCGCAACCGGCCAGCGCCGCGAGCCCGGCAGCCAGCGCCAGGGCCGCCGCGGCTTGGATCAACGATCGCGCGGACGCAAAGGATTTCGGGGTGGTGGGCATCGTCGTTCTATGGGTAGCGGTGGGCAATCGGCCGGAGCTTATGTCAGTTCCGTGACCATCGCGTGACGTTCCGCCGACAGTCAATTGAAAGCGCCCCTACACCCGCCTGTCAAACGGGTTCCAGATAATGCGCGCAGCCGGTCGGCGCCCGGCGCCTGTCGCGCCGGCACTACGCCAACCCGGTTCCCACACGCGACCAACGACGAAAGAGAGAACATCGCATGAAGAAGCACGCCTGGATTCGCTATACGCCGATCGCCCTCGCGGCCGCGCTCAGCCTGACCGCCTGCGGCGGCGACGACGTCACGCAACAGGGCCTGTCGGCCGTCAAGAACGTTGTCGTGATCTATGCGGAAAACCGCAGCTTCGACAACCTGTACGGCAACTTCCCGGGCGCGAACGGTCTGCAGAACGCGACGGCCGCGAACTCGGTGCAGAAGGATCGCGACGGCTCGACGATGGCGACGCTGCCGAAGGTCTGGGGCGGTCTGACCGCGACCGGCATCACGCCGGCGCTCACCGAGGCGATGACGGCGAACCTGCCGAACGCGCCGTTCGCGATCGACGATCCGAAAGGCTTCAACCAGCCGATGAGCATCGCGACGCGCGACATCGTGCACCGCTTCTACCAGGACCAGATGCAAATCAACGGCGGCAAGAACGACATGTACGCCGCGTGGACCGATGCCGGCGGCCTGACGATGGGCCACTACACGCCGGACCCGTCGAAGCTGCCGCTGTGGAAGATCGCGCAGCAGTACGTGCTCGCCGACAACTTCTTCATGGGCGCGTTCGGCGGCTCGTTCCTGAACCACCAGTACCTGATCTGCGCGTGCGCGCCGTTCTATGCGAACGCGAACACGAGCCCCGCGGCAGGCAAGATCGCCGTCCTGAACGCGGACGGCAAGTCGCTGAAGGTCGCCGCGAATTCGCCCGCGTCCGCGCTGAGCGGCCCGCCGAAGTTCGTCAACGACGGCGCGATCACACCCGACTTCTTCGCGGTCAACACGATGCAGCCGCCGTATCAGCCGAGCGGCAACAAGGCGGCCACGGGCGGCGACCCGCTGCTCGCCGACCCGGCCAACGCGTCGACGATGCCGCCGCAGACGGCCACCAACATCGGCGACCTGCTGACCAATGCGAACGTGTCGTGGGCATGGTATAGCGGCGCGTGGGGCCAGGCGCTGCAGGCGAGCCAGAACGGCACGTCGAACGTGATCTACGGCGCCGACCTGTCGACGCCGAACTTCCAGCCGCACCACCAGCCGTTCAACTACTTCGCGAACCAGGCGCCGGGCACCGCGAACCGCGCGCAGCACCTGCTCGACGGCGGCGCGAACGGCGCCGAGTTCATCAAGGCGATCGACGCGGGCGCGCTGCCGGCGGTGACGTTCTACAAGCCGCAGGGCAACCTGAACGAGCACCCGGGCTACACGGACGTCACGTCGGGCGACCAGCACATCGCCGACGTGATCGCGCACCTGCAGGCGAGCCCGCAGTGGAAGAACATGGTCGTGGTCGTCACGTACGACGAAAACGGCGGCTTCTGGGATCACGCCGCGCCGCCGACCGCCGACCGCTGGGGTCCGGGCACGCGCATTCCGGCGCTGATCGTGTCGCCGTATGCGAAGAAGGGCTTCGTCGACCACACGCAGTACGACACGGGCTCGATCCTGCGCTTCATCACGCGCCGCTACTCGCTGCCGCGCCTCGCGGGCCTGCAACAGCGCGACGACGCGCTGAAGGCCAACGGCGCGCAGCCGATGGGCGACCTGACCAACGCGCTCACGCTGTCGCCGAACCTGTAACGGCATCGCGACGAACGGGCCGGCGGCGCGGCCGGCCCGGACGAACGAAGGGCGGCTTCATGGCCGCCCTTTTTTCACGAGTGCGTGCCGTTGTCGCGCCCCTTCGTCACCAGCCGTACTTGAGCTCGACGCCGACATAGTCGGCGTTGTGTCCGCCCGCCTGCCGGATCGCGTCGCCGACCTGGAAATGCACGGCTTCGATCGCGCCGATCAGGTTCGCGGCGATCGTCCAGTCGGCCCGCAGCTGCACGTACATCCCCGTCCACAACCCGCCCTTGCCGGCCGTGCCCGGCACCACGGCGTTGCCCTGCTGGTAGACCGCGTCGCCGGTCGTCTCGCGCCACTGGAAACCGAGCGCGCCGAGCAGCGCCAGGTTCGGCGACGGCTTCAGCGTCACCGACGGCTTCACGTGGATCAGGTTCGAGTAACCGGTGAAGCCCGCGAGCGTGAAGTAATAGCCGTTCGGAAACAGCGGATTGAAGGTGCCGATGCGTCCGTCGTGCGGATGCCGGTCGCCCGAAGCCGCATCGACCTGCAGCGCGACGCGCGGCGACCACGGTGCGTCGAGCCGGTAGCCTGCGATCGAGCCGAGCGCCCACGCACGGATCGAGCTGCTGCCGACCGTCCCCGTCTGCAGCATCGTTTCGAGATCCCAGTCGAAGCGGCCCTGCGTGCCCGTGTAGCGCAGGTCCCACACGTCGCGGCGTTCGGCGCCGCTCGCATCGAGAAAGCGCGCATTGCTGCGGTTGTAGCGCGACCAGTAGCCCGACAGGTCGCCGGGCCCGACCGCCTGCCGCTCGAAGCGCACGCCGCTGAACGTGAGGTCGCGGTTCGACACGTCGTCGAACGCGGACACGGTGCGGTTCTGCACGGGCTGCGTCGCATACGCGATGAAGCGCCACTTTTGATATTCGTAGTCGGCCCACAGCGCATCGAACGCCTGCCGCACGTTCGGGCCGTCGCGCGCGGCGATGAAACGCTGCAAGTCGAACGCCATCTCCTGCCGGCCGACGCGGAACTTGAACGTGCCGCCGCCGAGCGCCCCCGTGTAGGTCGCGAATGCCTGTTCGAGATCGAGCGGGTTCCTGTCGACCGGCGAGATCGTGTTCTTGCCGAACGCACGGTCGTCCTGCAACTGCACGAAGAACTGCCAGTGCTGGCCGAGATGCGCATCGGCATGCACTTCGACGCGCTGGATCAGGTACGTGTCCGATTGCGCGGAGCCGATCCCGAACAACGGCGCGTCGTTGGTCTCGAGGCGCTCGCGCAGGTTCACGCCGAGCGAAAGATAGGAGGACGGATCGTTGCCGAGCGGGATGTATTTCAACCCGTCGAGCGGCGCGCGCGGCACGCACGGATTCGCGAGCACCGACCAGTCTTCCTGCCAGCGGTTGAACAGCACGGTCGGCCGCTTGGCCGTGCACGTCGATGCGGGTGCGCTGTCGGCCGCCGCCGGTGCAGTCGCCGTGTCCGCGAACGCCGCATCGGCACCCGCGAGCAGCAGCCCCGCGACAACCGACGCGCGGGCAACCCGGTCGAAGCGGCTGCCTCGGGTCGTCACGGCACGCTGCCCGATGGTCGCGGCCGTCCATTCGCGACCGCGTGCATCGGTCCGGCCCGCTCGCCCGCCGCGATCGCGACGCGTCCCTCTATGCCGCACGATCATGCATGCTCCTGCGTGCCGGTACGGGCGGACACCCCCGCGCATGCCGCCAGCACCGCGAGCGTGCCGGCGGGCACAAGCAGCGCCCAGAACCCGACTTGGCGAAAACCCAGCGCGCCGCATATCGCGCCGAGCGCGAACGCGACGATCGCCGGCAGCATCTTCGCGAAGCGCGCGCGTGCCGTCGTGCGCACGCTGTCGGCCGTGCCGGCGGACAGCAGGTCGACGACATCGAGGATCGCCTGCGTGACGTTGCCGGTCATCACCGTGTTCGGCACGCCGGCGCGCGCGATCACGCGCGGATGCGCGTTCTGCACGCCCATCGCGAACGTGCCGACGAAACCGGCCACCAGCACCGGCAGGCTGTCGGATTGCGTGACGGGCGTCGCCCACACGCCGGCCGCGCAGAAGCCGAGCAGCAGTACGGCCTGCACCGTATGCAGGGCTCGCGCGCCCTGCCATGCGGGCCGCGCGGAAAGCGCGCGCGCAATCAGGCTGCTCGCGACGACGCCGCACACGAACGCAGGAAACACGCTGAGCTTCAGCAGGATGCCCTGCCCGAACCCCGCGACGCCCGCGCCGATCAGCACGAAGTTGCCCGTCACGTGCGCGGTGAACAGCCCGAACAACGCGACGAAGCTCAGCGTATCGACGAAGCCGGCCACCGCGGAAAGGATCGTGTCTTCGTGCTTCATCGCGCCGCGCTCGCGTGGATCTCGGCGACGTAGCCGCCCGGGAACTGCACGAGCGCCGCATCGCGCCCGTCCGCCGTATACGACGGCACCAGCACGGTCACGCCCGCGGCCTGCGCCTGCTTCAGCGTCGCGGCCAGATCCGGCACTTCGTAGCCGGTCATCTCGTGTCCGTACGGGTACGGCAGTTGGCCGTCCGTCACGAGCACGGTCATCTTGCCGAAGCCCGACGTGATGCGAATGCGGCGATAGGTGTCGTTCGGCCGGCCGATCTCGATGCCGGGCGCCTTGAGGTTGTCGGACACCACCTTGCCGTTCGAGAACTTGACGAAATCATGGACGAACTTGCGCACGCTCTGCGGCGACACATACACGCGGTTCTCGGGGATCGTCTGCAGCGCCGCGTAGTTCGGCGCCTGCGTGTGCCAGTACAGCTGCATCTTCACGCCGCCCGTCCACGCGATCACCGCATCGCGGCCGATCGGATCGGGGAACGTGTCGACGATCACTTCCGCGCCATGCTCGCGCGCCACCTTCATCGCCGCATCCATGTCGGTGACGAGATAACCCGTGCGCTCCGCGCCGAACGGCCAGGGCACGGGCGTCTTGAAGCCGAACACGGAGATCGTGCCCGCCGGCGTGAATACGAGTTGCGACATCGTCTGGCTCGGGGTCGGCGTGACCTGGAACACGCCCTGCTTCGACTTGCTGCCGCCGAACGTCGCGACGAAGCTGTCGGTGAAGCGATCGAAATCCTCGGGGGCGACGTATACGTGCGTCGTGTCGTATTGCGGCCCGACGGCAAGCGTCGGCGTGGCCGCCGGCGGCACGGGCGGCTTTGCGTACGACGCCGGCGCCGCGACGAGGCCGGCGGCGATCGCAAGCGCGAGCAAGGCGGAACGAATCGTTTTCATCACAGGATTTCCTTGTTGTTTCATCGTCATCGAGTGGTACGGCCGTCGCCGGCCGGATGCTTCGCATCGGCGAGCACGGTCGCGAGCACGAGTGCGGCGATCAGCCCGAGATGCTCGAAAAAGCTGTTGAGCGCCATGAAATGCTCGGCGCCCGTGCGGTTCCAGAAGTCGTTCGCCACCGCCATCGCGACCAGCGTCAGCATGCCGAGGGCGCCGGCGCCGAGCCACGTGAAGCGGTTCAATACCACGCACAGCGAGCCGGCGATCTCGACCGTGATCGCGAGCGCCGCCCAGAACGCGGGCGGATGCAGGCCGAAATGCGCCTGCTCGGCGACCGCGCCGTCGAAATCCAGCGCCTTCGCGACGCCGCCGATCAGGTAGGCGGACACCAGCGCGAGGCGCACGAGCGGCAGGACCCACGGCTGCGCCAGCAGCGCGCGGACCCACGCCGGGTTGGCGAAGCCGCCGGAGTTGATCGGGGCCGCCATATCAGACCGCCCAGCACGAACAACCGAACGCGCCCCAGAAGCCCTTCGCGTCCGACGTCGGCAATGCACTGCCCCATGCGCTCGCATGCGCATGCGCGTGCACGTTGCATGCGCTCGCGCAACCGCACATCGCGGCGGCCGCCGCACGCTGCAGCGGTGCGCCGTTGCGCTGCGTCGCGCCCCAGCCGCCGTAGCCGCCGTACTCGCGCACCGGCGACCAGTCCGGCATCGCGGGCGGAATCGGCGCATCGTGCGACGCGAACGGCCCCGCGCCCCATACGATCTTGCCGCCGACCACCGTCAGCAATGCGGTCGTATCCACGATATCGTCCTCCGCGCATGTGAAGAAATCGCGATCCGGGACCATCAGGTCGGCAAGTTGCCCGACCGCGATGCGCCCTTTCTTCCCCTCTTCGTTCGAAAACCACGTCACGTATTCGGTCCACATCCGAAGTGCGGTCTCGCGATCGAGCAGGTTGCGCTGCGGGTACATCCGCAACCCGCCGACCGTCTTGCCCGTCACGAGCCACGCGAGCGACACCCACGGGTTGTACGACGCGACGCGCGTCGCGTCGGTGCCGGCCGAGACCTTGAGCCCCTTGTCGAGCATCTTCGCGACGGGCGGCGTCGCTTCGGCCGCCTGCGCGCCGTAGCGCTCGACGAAGTATTCGCCCTGGTACGCCATCCGGTGCTGCACCGCAACACCGCCACCGAGCGCCGCGATTCGATCCATCGATTTTTCCGAGATCGTTTCCGCATGATCGAAGAACCAGTTCAACCCGTCGAGCGGAATTTCGCGGTTCACCTTTTCGAACACGTCGAGCGCACGGCTAATCGTTTCGTCGTAGGTCGCATGCATGCGCCACGGCCAGCGGTTCTGTGCGAGCACGCGCACGACGCCTTCGAGATCGTCTTCCATCTGCGCCGGCAGATCGGGACGCGCGACGCGGAAATCCTCGAAGTCGGCCGCCGAGAACACCAGCATCTCGCCCGCGCCGTTGTTGCGGAAATAGTCGGTGCCGTCGTGATACTTGACGCTCTTGGTCCAGTTCACGAAGTCTTCCTTCTCGGCGTTCGGCTTCTGCGTGAACAGGTTGTACGCGATCCGGATCGTCATCTCGCCCGCGTCGTGCAGCTTGCGGATCACCTCGTAATCGTCAGGATAATTCTGCGAACCGCCGCCCGCATCGATCACGCCCGTCACGCCGAGGCGGTTCAGTTCGCGCATGAAGTGGCGCGTCGAGTTGTACTGGTATTCGAACGGCAGCTTCGGCCCCTTCGCGAGTGTCGCGTAGAGGATCGTCGCGTTCGGGTTCGCGAGCAGCAGCCCGGTCGGATTGCCCGCGGCGTCGCGCAGGATCGTGCCGCCCGGCGGCTCGGGCGTATCCTTCGTGTAGCCGACCACGCGCAGCGCGGCCGCGTTCAGCAGCGCGCGGTCGTACAGGTGCAGGATGAACACCGGCGTATCGGGCGCGGCCGCGTTGAGTTCCTCGATCGTCGGCAGGCGCTTCTCGGCAAACTGGTGCTCGGTGAAGCCGCCGACCACGCGCACCCATTGCGGCGCCGGCGTGATCGCGACCTGCCGCCTGAGCATGTCCATTGCGACCGCGAGCGACGGAACGCCGTCCCAGCGCAGCTCCATGTTGTAGTTCAGGCCGCCGCGAATCACGTGGCAGTGGTTGTCGATCAGGCCCGGCAGCACGGCGCGGCCGTCGAGATCGACGACCTTCGTCGCGCGGCCCGCGAGCGGCACGATCTCCGCATTGCCGCCGACCGCGACGAAGCGGCCGTCCTTGATCGCGACGGCGGTGGCGACGGGGTTCGCACGATCGAGCGTCGTGATGCGCCCGTTGTGCAGGATGAGATCGGGTTGAGTATCGATTGCGCTCATGAAGTGTCCTCGATGCGGTCAGAAGCCGAGCCAGTGACGGACCGGCGCGATGCCGCCTGCGCCGATCAGCATGCCGGCGAGGCCGACCAGCGCGATCAGCGGCGGTGCCGGCGAGCGCACCTTGATCACGCTGTACACGACGCCGATCAGCACGCCGGCGCCCAACGAAAGTAGATAAGATTCCATAACGATTTTTCTCCCTGGCCGGATTAGAATCAGCTGCATCGAGCGCCCGCCTTCGCGGTGCATCGCATCGGCGGCACGACCCGCTGCCGCCGAACCGGTTTCGCTTCCCTGCCCCCCGTTCCGACCATGCAACACCTTCCTGATCTCGAAGCCTGGGCCATCTTTGCCCGTGTCGCGGAAACCGGTTCGTTCGCGAAGGCCGCCGACCTGCTCGGCGTGTCGCAACCGACCGTGTCGAAGGCGATCGCGCGCCTGGAAAAGCGTCTCGGCGCGATGCTGCTGTACCGCACGTCGCGCAAGCTGTCGCTCACGCCGACCGGCGAACTGCTGCGCGACCGCGCGATCCGCCTGCTCGCCGATGCGGAGCTGATCGAGAGCGAAGCGTCCGCGCACGCGCTCGAACCGCACGGCCTCGTGCGCGTGAATGCGCCGATGTCGTTCGGGGTGCGCCATCTGTCACCGGTGCTGCCCGCGTTTCTCGAGCGCTACCCGCGCGTCGACATCGACCTCGTGCTCACCGATCACATCGTCGACATCGTGTCCGGCGGCTTCGACGTCGCGGTCCGCATCGCGGAGCTCAGCGATTCGTCGCTGCGCTCGCGCCGGCTCTGCGCGGTGCGCCGGCCGCTCGTCGCAGCGCCCGCGTATCTCGACCGGCGCGGCCGCCCCGCGCACCCGCGCGAGCTCGAACAGCACGTGTGCCTCGCCTATACGAACCTGCCGACGCCCGAGCACTGGCGCTTTCGTCACCCGGCATCGGGCGAGGAGGTCGGCGTGTCCGTGCACGGCCGCATCCGCACCAACAACGCGGACGTGATCGTCCCCGCGCTCGTCGCCGGACACGGCCTCGCGCTGCAGCCCGAGTTCCTGGTGTGGGAAGAGATGCAGCGCGGCGAGCTCGAGGAAGTAATGGGCGACTGGAAGATCGCCGACATCAACGTCAACCTCGTCACACCGCCCGGCATGCTGCGCGCCGCGCGCGTGACGGTGCTGCTCGAGTTCCTCGCCGAACACTTCTCGCACGCGCCGTGGGCGCTGCCGGTGGCCTGAACCCGCGGCGGCCGACGGCAGGCGATCGCCGCGTCCATCGCGACGATCGCGGCAGGGGCGGCCCGTTACTTCGCCGGTACGGGCGGGATCGACTCGTGCGGCGTCAACGTACGCTCGGCCGCCTTGTGGACCATCGTGTACGCGTAATCGACGCCCATCCCGTACGCGCCCGAGTGCTCCTTCGCGATCGCCATCACGGCGTCGTAAGTCTCGCGGTGTGCCCAGTCGCGCTGCCACTCGAGCAGGACCTGCTGCCACGTGACCGGCACCACGCCGGCCTGCACCATCCGCTGCATCGCGAAATCGTGCGCGGCCTGCGACGTGCCGCCCGATGCGTCGGCGACCATGTAGATTTCGTAGTCCCCTTCGAGCATCGCGCACAGCGCGAACGTCGTATTGCAGACCTCCGTCCACAGGCCCGACACGACCACCTTCTTGCGGCCGTTTGCGGCAAGCGCGTCGCGCACCTTCTGGTCGTCCCACGAGTTCATCGACGTGCGCTCGAGCGTCTTCTGGTTCGGGAACACGTCGAGCAGCTCGGGATAGGTGTGACCCGAGAAGCTCTCGGATTCCACCGTCGTGATCGTGGTCGGGATGTTGAACACCTTCGCGGCCTTCGCGAGCCCGACGACGTTGTTCTTCAGCGCCTGGCGGTCGATCGACTGCACTCCGAACGCCATCTGCGGCTGCTGGTCGATGAAGATCAGCTGGCTGTTCTGGGGGTGAGTACTTCAAGCTTCGGGTTGCTCATGGCGCGTGTCGTCCTGTGAACGGAAAAAGGAGGGCCTGCCTCGACCGTCGAAACGGGAGGCGCCGGGCGTGAATTGCGCCGGATCGGGATCGTCATCCGGCTCGCAGTATTTAATCTGCAAACGCGCGGCGCGAACACCCAAGAAACGGAATCGATCCGATTCCGGAATCGATACCCGTTCGAGGCCGCCCGCCCTTTTTTTCTTCACGCAAACCCGATACGCTTTCGGGATCTTGACGGCGTGCCCTGCGCCGCCCATCGGCCATCACGGAATGCTCACCATGAAACCGTATTTCCTGTCGCTGCTCGCCGGCATCCTCGCCGGTGTCATCTACGGTGCGCTCGGCGTGAATTCGCCGGCGCCGCCGATCATCGCGCTCACCGGCCTGCTCGGCATGCTGGCCGGCGAACAGATCCTGCCCGTCGCGCGCCGGATGCTTTCCGGACACCGGCTTAATACCGCGTGGCGCGACGCGCAATGCAGCCAGCACATGTTCGGCGCGCTGCCGGGCGGCGCCGCGAACGACCGCAAGCCGTCGTGATGCACACCGTCGCCGCAGGCCGCGCATGACCAACGTCGAGCTGTTCCATTACCTGCTGCTGTTGATCTGCGGCGCGGGCGCGCTCACGTGGCTCGCCGAACGAATCTCGATTCCGCCGGCCGTCGTGCTGCTGCTCGGCGGCTGCGCGGTGGCGGTCGCCGGCAAGCGCGTGCCCGACATGGACCCGGCGCTGCTGCTCGCGGCCGTACTGCCGCCGCTGCTGATGTCGAGCGGGTTCTACACCGCGTGGAAGGAATTCAGGCAGGAGCTCGCATCGATCGCGTCGCTCGCGCTCGGCGCAGTGGCGTTCACGACCGTCGCGGTCGCCGTGGCCGTGCATGCGGCAAACCCGGCGCTGCCGTGGGCCGCGTGCTTCACGCTCGGCGCGATCGTGTCGCCGCCCGACGCGGTCGCCGCGAAGGCGATCCTGCAGCGCTACCCGCTGCCTGCGCGGCTCGTCGCGGTGCTCGAAGGCGAAAGCCTCGTCAACGATGCATCGGGCCTGCTGCTGTACCAGATGGCCGTGTCGGCCGCGCTCGCCGTGTCGATCACGGCCGCGAGCGCCACCGGCCTGTTCTTCTCGCTGACGCTGATCGGCATCGCGGTTGGCCTCGCATGCGGCCACGCGATGTGCTGGGTGCTGCCGCGCCTGCGCGACCCGATGCTCGGCATCGTCGTGACCTTCGCGATGGCGTGGGGCAGCTACGGGATCGCGGAAGCCGTCGACGGCTCGGGCGTGCTGTCGGTGGTGACCTGCGGCCTCGTGCTCGGCGTGCGCCAGCATCGCGTGTTCGACGCCGACCTGCGAATCAAGGCGAAAGCGACGTGGGAAGCGATCGTGTTCGTGCTCGACGCGCTCGTGTTCATCCTGATCGGTCTCGCGCTGCACGCGATCCTCGCGCGCGTGAACCACGAAGGCGCGGTGCTGATGGCCGGCCTGCGCGTCGCGCTGCCCGCCACCGCCGCCGCGATCGGGGCGCGCGTCGTGTGGGTGTTCGTCGCGATGTGGCTGCCCGGACGCCTGCGCGCGCCGCGCGCGGGCCATGCGCGGTGGTCGTGGCGCGAAGCGGTCGTGCTCGGCTGGTCGGGCATGCGCGGCGTCGTGAGCCTCGCGGCCGCGATCGCGCTGCCGAGCAACTTCCCCGGCCGCGACCTGATCCTGTTCAGCACGTTCCTGCTGATCATCGCGACGCTCGTCGTGCAGGGCGGCACGCTCGCGCCGCTGATCCGCGTGCTGAAGCTGCGCCCGGCCGCGCGGCACACGATGTCCGAGCACGCGGTGCGCGCGCATACGTTCGGCGCGGCACTCGCCGAACTCGACGCGCTCGAGCAGCGCGGGTCGAACCTCGAGCGCCCTTCGCTCGACCGCCTGCTCGCCGAATACCGGAACCGCGTCACGTTCAACGAACGCGCACATCGGCATGGCGCCGAACCGGCCGACATGCGCGCGCGGATGCTGCGCGTCGAACTCGAACTCGTCGGCGTGTCGCGCCAGGCACTGCTCGACCTGCATCGCGACGGCAAGGTCGACGACACGGTGCTGCACCGGATCGAATCGGAGCTCGATTTCGAGGAACTGCGGCTGCAGCGGCTGCTCGAACCGTAACGTCCGGCCACGCCGCCGGCCCTCCCCTTTCCCCCATGGAACTGCAATGAGCGAACTGTCCGTCGAAGCGAGCATCGGCTCGGTCGATTACCTGGTCCACTTCAGCGATGGCGTCCACCAGTGGCGTGCCGACGAACCGGCGCCGCTCGGCGGCGGCGATGCGGCGCCGACGCCCGTCGCGCTGCTGCTGTCGAGCCTCGGCGCCTGCACCGCGATCACGCTGAAGATGTATGCGCAACGCAAGGGCTGGCCGCTCGCCGAAGTGCACGTGAAGCTCGCGCACGAATCGGGCAGCGCAGGCAGCACGATCGTGCGCCGCATCACGCTCGAGGGCGACCTGTCCGGCGAGCAGCGCGAGCGCCTGCTGCAGATCGCGAACGCGTGCCCGGTACACAAGATCCTCACGCATCCGATCACGATCGACACGGCGATCGCCTGATCGCCTAGCGCCTCGACCACGAGATCCCCATCATGTCCGCATCGATCAAGACCCTGCTCACGCCGCGCGAAAGCGACATCGGCAACCTCGTCGTGCGCCGCGTGCTGCCCGCGCGCGCCGCGCGCCTCGTCGGCCCGTTCATCTTCTTCGACGAGATGGGCCCGGCCGTGCTGCCGGCCGGCCGCGGCATCGACGTGCTGCCGCATCCGCACATCGGGCTCGCGACCGTCACCTACCTGTTCGACGGCTCGCTGATGCATCACGACAGCCTCGGCTTCCGGCAGAAGATCGTGCCTGGCGACGTGAACTGGATGACGGCCGGCCGCGGCATCGTGCATTCGGAGCGCTCGCCCGACGAGGACCGCCCGCGCGAGCAGCCGGTCCACGGGATCCAGACCTGGGTCGCGCTGCCGGTCGAGCACGAGGACACCGCGCCCGCGTTCGTCCACCACGCGGCCGACACGCTGCCGTCGTTCACGCGCGACGGCGCGAGCGTGCGCGTGATCGCGGGCACCGCGTTCGGGCTCGCGTCGCCGGTCGCCGTGTTCTCGCCGACGCTCTATGCGTATGCCGAATTCGCGGCAGGCGGCCAGCTCGCGCTCGATGCGGAGCATGACGAGCGCGGCGTGTATCTCGTCGATGGCGACCTCACCATCGACGGCACGCCGCTCGCCCCCGCGACGATGGCCGTGCTCGAACCGGGCGCAACCATCGCGCTCGCCAGCGCGAACGGCGCGCGCGTGATGCTGCTCGGCGGCGCACACCTGCCGGGCGAGCGTTTCATCGAATGGAATTTCGTGTCGAGCGAGCGCGCGAAGATCGAAGCGGCGCGCGCGGCATGGGCCGCGCAGACCTTCGGCAAGGTGCCGGGCGAGGAAGACGAATGGACGCGCCAGCCGGAACGCAGGGTGCGGCCGGCAGAATAGGCAGGTTCGCTCACAGGCAGGCGACGGCCGGCACGCATGCCGGCCGTCGTTCGTTTACCGCTTCAATCCCATCAGTTTCGCGAGCGTCGGCCAGCGATCGAGCGCTTCGACGAACGCGCGCCGCGCCTGCTCGTCGACATACCGTTCAGGGTCCAGCGCGGGAAGATGCCGCGCGAGGCCGAGCACGTCGTTCGGCTGCGACAGGCGATCGTCGTCGCCGTCACCGGGAAGAATTACTGTTCGTCGATCCATACGCCATCCGGAGTTTTCACCGCGTAGCCCGCGGCCGTCTGCATCGTCACCGTGCCCTCGTTCTCGCCGACCATCCGCGTGCGCGGCAGGTCCGCCGCGTATTGCGCGAGCGTCGCGCCCGGCTTGAACGGACTGTTCGACACGAGGTTCGACAGCAGCTGCGCGAGGGCGAGGAAGCTGGTCGGCTGCTCGATCACGGTCGTCGCGCCATGGTTGCCGGCAAAGCCGACCAGCCGCACGCCGACCGGCCCGTGCACGATGCGCGGCGTCGGGATCTCGCGCAGGCCGGCGACCTGGTTCTTGTCGCCGCGCAACGCGGCACCGTGCTCGGGCACGAACACGATCACCGCGCGGCGGCCCGATTGCGCGATCAGGTCGGCGAGACGGTCGAAGTCGCTCATCAGCTTCGTCGCGCGCTGCGGATACGAGTCGATGCTCGTCAGCGAACTGCCGACCACGCGGTTGCCGTCGTGCAGGCTGATCGTGTTGTAGTACAGCGCGACGGGCCCCTGCACCGCCCCGCGCTGCGCATACCAGTTCGCGAGCGTTCCGTAGTCGTCCTTGATCGCCGAGCCGTCGAACGCGTGCATCGCGACGGGCGCGGCCGCGTTCGAGACCATCGGCGCGTCGGCCGCGCCGATGTTGTCGTGGATCACCTGCAGGAAGTTGTCGAAATGGCCGTCGTGATTCAGCAGCGACTGCACCGTGTAACCCGCGCCCGCGAGTTGCGCGAACAGATGGCACTGCTGCGGCGCGGCTTTGTACAGGTCCTCGTGCGCCTCCTGCCCGCAGCTCGCGCGCAGCACGCGGATCGCCGCCGGGCCGCTGTAGCTCGCGGCGGTGCTGAAGTTCGTGAACAGGTAGTCGAAGTGGCTCAGCATCGGGTGATTGCGCACCTTCGCCGCATCGAGATCGTCCCACGACAGCGAGCAGACGTGCAGCACGATCACGTCGAACTGCGCGGCCGGATCGTTGCCGAGATGGCCGAACGCGACCTGCCGCTGCGACTCCTGTGCGCGGAACGTCGCGAGCGCGGCGTTGTGGTCCTCGGGCTGGTCGGCGCGCCCCGTCGTCGTCGTGCCCGGCGCGTTCGCCTGCTGCGCGGCCGGTGCGACCACGCGCGCCATCAAGCCGCTGCCCGCTTGCCACAGCGGCATCACGATCAGCGCGACCAGCACGAACGTCGCGACGCGCAGCCAGCGGTTGACGATGAAATAGACGATCAGCGCGCCGGCCACCGTCAGCACCAGCACGGGCGGCAGCAGGCGCGGCAGCAGTTCCATCCAGTAGTCGAGACGGAACGTGCTCATTTCGCGCGCGGCCTCGACGAGGCGTGCGAGCGGCGGCGCATGCATCTCGCGCGCGAGCAGCGGCACCGCGATCGCGATCGCCGCGAGCTGCCGGACGATGCGCCATGCACGCCGCCGCACCGGCGCGCTCGCCGCGAGCGCCACCGCGAACGCGAGGTTCGCGAGCCACAGCGGCTGCAGGTGCCCGGTCGCGAACAGCGCGAACTTAAGGATGAAATACAGATTCCAGAACGCCATCTAACCCACTCCATGATGAGCGCCGCGTCAGTCGCGCGCCCGATCGAGTTTCGGCGCCAGCATGGCCTGCAGGCCGCGCGCCGCACCCTTCCACATCCGTACATAACCGTCCACGCCGATGCGCAGCACTTCCTTCAGCCCGCCGAGCGGCGTGTCGACGCGCGTGCCTTCGTGCCAGTCGAGCCACGCATCCGCGCGGCCGAACGTGCATTGCACGAGCTGGCGCTCCTGTTCGAGCGTCAGCGCATCGAAACTCACGCCGACGTGGGTCGGCGTCACGCGGCTCACGCGCACCGGGAACGGGAACGGCCGGTCGCCGCGCGTCACGCACACCGTCAGCGTGTCGCCGACGGCGAGCGGCAGCCCCGGCACGGCTTCGAGGCCGAGACCGCCGGTCGAGTAGTCGCTCGTGAAGCACGCGGCAGTCGTTCCGTCGGCGAGCAGCAGCGTGGCCGGCACGCGCATCGCGATCCGGTGCGTGACGCGCACCTGCTTGGTCTCGCGCGCGACGGCCAGCGCCGCACCGAGCATCGCGAGGTTGTACACGGTCCAGCCGAGCGTGATCAGGATCGTCGACGCCTCGTCGCCCTGGTCGGCCACCAGCCGCCACAGGCCGGCGACGATCGCGAGCACGTTCAGCGCGAACAGCACGAGATACGGCTTCGACGTCGACCAGTCGACATAACCTTCGTCGATCTTGCCGCCCTTGTCGGTCACGTTGAACTTGCCGTGCTTCGGGCTGAAGAACGCGACGGTGGTCGGCAGCGCGATGTACCACGCGAGCACCGATTCGTAGACCTCGGCCCAGAACGAATGGCGGTAGCGCCCCTGCATTCGTGAGTTCGCGACGTTCGCGAGCACGAGATACGGGATCACGTAGCTCGCGAGCGCGAGCGACGACGCGTTGATGAAGTACAGGTGGAAGAACAGGTACGCGAGCGGGATCGTCAGGAACACAAGCCGCGGAATCCCGTAGAAGAAGTGCAGCATCGCGTTGCCGTAGCAGATCCGCTGGATGAAGCCGAGCCCGCGCCCGAGGAACGGATTGTCGATGCGGAAGATCTGCGCCATCCCGCGCGCCCAGCGCGTGCGCTGCTTCACGTGGCCCGCGAGGCTTTCGGTCGCGAGGCCGGCCGCCTGCACGGTCGGCAGGTACGCCGACGTATAGCCGCGCCGGTGCAGCTTGAGCGCCGTATGCGCATCCTCGGTCACGGTTTCCACCGCGACGCCGCCGACCTCTTCCAGCGCGCTGCGCTTGAGCACCGCGCACGATCCGCAGAAGAACGTCGCGTTCCACAGATCGTTGCCCGACTGCACGAGCCCGTAGAACAGGTTGCCCTCGTTCGGGATCTCGCGGAACGTGCCGAGGTTGCGCTCGAACGGATCGGGCGAGAAGAAATGGTGCGGCGTCTGCACGAGCGCGCACTTCGGGTCGCGCAGGAACACGCCCATCGTCGTCTGCAGGAACGAGCGCGTCGGCACATGATCGCAGTCGAAGATCGCGATGTATTCGCCGTGCGTCTTCGGCAGCGCGCGGTTGATGTTGCCGGCCTTCGCGTGGAGGTTGTCGTCGCGCGTCAGGTAGTCGATGCCGGCCTCGGCCGCGAACGCCGCGAACTCGGGGCGCCGGCCGTCGTCGAGCAGGTAGACGCGCAGCTTCGCCGTCGGCCAGTCGATGCTCTGCGCGGCGAATACGGTCGGCTTCACGACCGACAACGGCTCGTTGTAGGTCGGGATGTAGATGTCGACGGTCGGCCAGGCGTCGGGATCGTCGGGCAGCGGCACGATCGGCCGGTCGAGCGGCCACGCGGTCTGCACGAAGCCGAGCAGCAGGATCATCCACGTATAGGCTTCGGCGCCGTACAGCAGGTAGCCGGCGACCGCTTCGACCGGGCTGCGGAAGTCGAGCGTCTGCGTCGTACGCCACCACACGTAGCGCACCGCCGCGAGCAGCGCGAGCGACGCGAGCGCGAGCGTCGGCAGGTGGCCCGGCAGGCGGCGCAGCGCGAGCGCCAGCACCGCGACGATCGCGAAGAACGCGAACTGCGCGCCGGGCATCAGCGGCGACATCCCGGCCGCGGCCCACAGCAGCGCGCCGGCCACGAGCAGCAGCGGCGCGAGCCAGCGGCGCCGGCCGACGCCGTTTGCGCGCGCATCGAGCCAGCTGCCCCAGCGCGCCCACGGCAGGCGTTCGAGCATCGCGTCGATGCGCCGGCCGACCGCGCGCCCGGCCACATAGACCGGCACGACGAACGTATCGAACCACGCGAGCGGATCGCGCGCGGGCCGGCCGTCGGCCGCGCGCGGCGCGCGCACGATCGAGCGCCACAGCCATTCGCGCGGGCTGAGCGGCTGCAGCACGCCCCAGTCGTGCGCGAGCCGCAGGAACGCGGCGCGCGCCCGGCGGCGCACGGGATCGGGCCGGCCCGGCGGCGGTGCGTGGAAGAACAGCCGCACGACCCAGTCGAGCAGCGTGCGCTCCGCCGGCAATCCGATGCCGCGCGCGAACCAGTCGGCCGCGCGGCGGCCGAACGCGCGCAGCCGGGGCGCGAAGGCGGCCTTCATCGCGCCGCTCCGGTGCGACCGGCTGCTGCCGCCGCCAGCCACGCATCGACCCAGTTCGCGATACCGTTCAGGTCGTGCGACGCCTGCGAATACGGCGCGTCGTCAAAAATCCAGCTGCCTCGCGCAAGCGCTTCGGGCACGGCGGCGTCGACGTGGATCCGCTGTTCGAGCATCGACGCCGGCCCCGCGACCGCGCGCAGCATCGCGATCGCGTCGCGCTGCATGTCGCGTGCCGGATTCAGCCGGTTCACGACGATCTGCAGTTCGCCGCCGCCGGCACGCAGCGCACCGAGCCGCGCTGCCGTCGTCGCGCAGGCGGTCGGTTCGGGCGGCACGACGACGAGCGTCAGGTCCGCGCGGCGAATCGCCTGCTCGGCCTGCGGCGACGGATAGCGCGCGGTGTCGACCAGCACGACGCCATCGGCCGGCAGCGCGATCTCGTCGAGCGCGCGGGACAGCCATGCCGGGTCGGCAGCGAGCCGCGCATCGCACGCGGCCGCGCCGGCCGCGTCGACTTGCCCGTACGGCACGAACAGCACGCCGTCGGCATTGCGCCACGTATGCGCGTGCCACGGCTCGGCGCCGCCGAGCACGCTCTGCGCGAGGCCGTGCCCGGCCAGCGAGTCGAGGCCGAGCGTCGCGCCCATCAGGTTCTGCGCATCGAACTCGACGGCGACGACCTGCCGGCCGCGGCGCGCGAGCAGCACCGCGAGCGCGGCCGCGAGCGTCGTGCGGCCCGCGCCGCCCGTCGTCGATGTAATGGCGATCGTCTTCATCGCGCCGCCTCGTCGCCGCGCTCGGCGCCGGGTTCGGCATCGGGCAGCAGCCGCCCGCGCAGCGCAACCGGCACGAGTTCGCACGGCACCGCGTCGCGCCGGTCGATCCCGCGCGGCGCCTGAAAGCCGCGGCCGATGCCGAGGTGCTGCGCGACGATCCAGACAGGCACCGCGATCACGATGCCGACGACGAATCCGATGACGAGTTCGGCGATCATGCGCCCTCCGGCTTGCGCAGCGGCATCGCGCTGCGGATGGCACTGCGCGTTCGCGCGGCGGGGTTGGCGGAAATGGCGGGCAGCGGTGCCGGCGCGTCTGCGTCCGCATCCGCGGTTTGCGGCTGCGCGTCGCGGTGCATCGCGGTTCCGTTCGCATCGGCCACGTCGAGCGCTTCGTCCGCCGCCGCACCGCTGTCCGCGCGTGCCGATACCGCCGGCGCACTCGCCGCGCCCACCGGCTGCTTGAGCGCGAACAGGTCGCTGTAGTCGGCGATCGGCGCGCGCCGGTTCTCGGCCTTCAGCGCATCGAGCTCCGTGTCGATGCTGCCCCGCCCGAGGCACACGACGCGATCGGACAGCGTGTCGACCGGCACGTCGAAGATCCGTGCGAGCGCGTCTTCGGCGTCGACCGGCTCGCACGCGAACAGGAACATGTACAGGTGCCCTGGATCGGCGGTCACGACGTCGCCTGCGCGGCGCGGCCGGCAGTGCCGCAGCGCGTCGACGTGCGACACGCCCGGCAGCAGCGCGATCTTCGCGAGCGTGTGCGGCAGCGCGAGCACGGCGCCACGATCGAGCACCGCGCGAGTCCGCAGGCAGAACGCGCCGACCGGCAGATAGCCGAGCACCGAATCGCCGAGCGCGGCCGCAAGCGCCGCGCGATAGTCCGCCGCGACGGGCCGTGCATAGAGCTGGCCGCGCAGCGCGTGCACGGCGGCCTGCATCCGCGACACCGGCAGGTCGCGCGCGACCACGCGGTTCGCGCCGACGCTCAGCAGGAGCATCTCGAACTGCTGGCGCAGCACCTCGCCGCCACGCTCGACGACCGCGATCTTCAGCGCGCCGCCGCACTGCCGACGCAGCGCGTGCACGTCCGCGCACAACGCTTCGAGCTGTGCATGCGAGCGGAATACGAGCACCGCGGTCGCGGCCTGGGCATGCGCGCAGGCCGCGACGACGGCCGCGTTGTCGTCGACGATTTCCCAGTCGCCGGGCGCGCGGTTCGCACCGTCGAGCACCGCGCGACTGACGACGACGCGATCCTCGTCGATCGCGAGCTTCATCCGGCGCGCCGGCTCGGTCGCGCCGCCATCGATGCTCGCCGACAGCCGGCCGCCCGGCGCGAAACGCAGCGGCCGCACCTCGCCGGCCGCGAGCGTGTCGCCCGCGCGCCAGAAATCGACGATCCACAGCAGTTCGCCGTGCGTGCGCTGCATCTGCGCGACGCCCGAGAAGACGCCATGGAAACCGCTGCGCGGCGCGCGATCCGCACCGCGCACGAGCGGCGGATCGTCAGTGCGCACCTCGGTGCCCGCACGCGCCGCTTCGGGATCGAGCAGCAGCACGAGCGCGATGCGGCGCGTACGGCACCAGGCGGCAAGTGCCTGCGCTTCGTCGGCAAGCACGCCCGGATCGTCCCAGCTGAACCAGCGCTGCGCGCCTTCGACGAAATACAGCGAACGCGCGCGAAAACCGTAGCGCTTCATCGCGCGCAAGCCGCCGGTCAGCCGCGCGAACGGGCCCGGCGCCGCGCGGCGCGGTGCGGCGCCGGCCGCGCCGGCACCTTCTCCATCGGCCGGCTCGGCCGCCGCCGGCATCGCCAGCACGCTCAGGTTGCGCGGCCAGCCGGCCGGCTGCACGCCGCCCGCAAAGCCGCGCGCCTCCATTTGTTCGGCGACGCGCGCCGCGTCGCGCGCGAGCACGACCGTGACGTCGCGCGTGCGCGCCTGCCGCGCGCTCTCCCACACGAGCGCGTCGCACGCCGGCGTGCCGCCGGCCGCGTAGATCGCGTACAGGCCGCCCGCTTCCAGTTGCGTCCATGCATCGGGCAGGCCGTCGATCGCGAGCCGGCTCAGCGTGCCGACACGGCCGCCGGCCGGCCCCATGCGCAGCAGCGCACGCAGGCGGCCCAGCAGGCCGGCGGCGCCGAGCGCGGGACGGGTGGCATCGATTTCCGTATTCACGACGTTCCCCTAGTAATCCGAATAAAGCCGCACCGGCGTCGGCGTGACGAGCCAGCTGGGCTGCGCGCGCGCATCGAACGCATAGCGCAGGTACACGAGCGCGGAACTCGGCGCGTAGTCGTGCGACCGGTCGACATGCAGTTGCGCGCCGACGCTCAGGTGCGGGTTCACGCGGTACTCGACGATACCGTTCACGCCGTACGAGAACGACACGCCGCGTGTCGAGCTGCCCGCGTACACGAACCCGGCCGCGACCTGCGCGGCCCGCTGGTCCGAAAACGTCGGGTAAAACAGCGAATCCTTCTCGTAGCTGTTCGAGATTCCGCCCGTGACGGTCAGGTCCCACGACAGCGCGTCGCGCCGCCCCGCCCATTCGATCGGCACGCCGAGCGACAGGTAGCGCTGCGGGCTGTAGTAACCGCCCTGCCCGTACGTGTAGTAGCGCAGGTTCTGCGCGTAGTGCCACGCATTGCCGACGAGCCCGGTGCTGACCTTCATCGTCGCGCGCTCGTACACGGGCATCGTGAACCCGGTGCGCAGCGTGACTTCCGCGTTGCGTTCGACGTTGCGGCCGGACAGCACGCCCGCGCCGAGTTCCGCGAACAGGTTCGTGCGGCCGACGTCGACCGATGCGCGCAGGTTCACGCCGTCGCGGCGCACGCCGCCCCAGACCGCCCCCGTCCACGGGTCGCGCATCCCCGCGTACGACAGCACGCTGCTCGTTTCGGGCCGCCGCGACGCATTCACGCTGAAGCTCGCCGGGCCCGCGTCGAAGCGGTAGCGCACGCCGCCGACGAGGTAATGCACGGGGAAACCGAGCGGCGACGTGCCGAGATCGAAGCGCCATGCATCGGTGCGATAGCCGGCGCCGAGCGCGACGCCCGTCGTCGACTGGTGCAGCGAGCCCGGCGGATTCGCAATCAGCGCAGCGGCCGGCTGATTCGACTGGAACGGGGGCGGCAGCCCGTTCGATGCCCTGAGCGCCGCGTAGGTCCCGAAGGTCTTCAGCGAATACGCGTTCGGGTCGCTCGTATCGAGCGTGCCCGGGTCCAGATGCACGGTGTCGATCTGCGCGAACACATGCCCGTCGTAGCGGATCGGCATCTGCAGGTAGATCGGCACCTGCTGCGCGCGATACGACGAGATGCCTTCGTCGCCCGACTTGTACGCGGGCATCCAGCCGGTCTCGATCTCGGGGTTCCGCCGCTGTTCGAGATCCGCGAACGCGGCCTGCGCGGGCGTCAGGCCGTCGCGGCCGGGGCTCACGCCCGCCGTGCGTTCCTGCGACCGCGACAGCCGGTACAGCGACGCCGCGTCGTCATAGCGGCCCTGTGCCTCGGCCACGCGTCCGGCCGCGACCGTCACGTCCGCACGCGCCGGATACGCGGCCTGCAGCCGGTCGGTCACCGGTGCGGCTTCGTCCGGACGGCGCAGCGCGTTCAGGCGGCGCACGGCCGACAGTTGCGTGTCGACATCGTCGCCCGGCGTGCGTGCGAGCACGGCCTGCACCCGCGCGAGCGCGGCCGCGCGGTTGCCGCTGTCCTCGTCGATCCGCGCGAGCGCGAGCTGCGTATCGGCATCGTCCGGCGTGCGCGCGACGACCGGCGCAAGCGCGTCGCGCGCCGCGCCGTAATGGCCTTGCGCGCGTTCGAGATCGGCCAGTTCCAGCGCATGGCGCTTGTCCGCGCGGCCGGCCGGGCTCGTGCGATCGAGCAGCGCACGCGCCTGCGCGTAGTCCTGCCGCGCGATCGCATCGTCCGTCTGCCGCAGCACGAGCCGCAGCGACTGGTCCTCGAGCCTCGCCGTCTGCGCGGGCGTCAGCGACGGTTCGCGGCGCAGCGCGGCGAGCCACTCGGCGAGTGCGTCGTCGCGCCCCGCGCTGCCGAGCAGGTCGCCGTAGCGCAGCCGCACGTCCGCATCGGCTTCGCGCGGATGCGCGGCGATCCAGTCGCGCAACGGCGCGAGGCCGCGCTCGGGTTCGCCCGCGTCGATCCACTGCGCGCCGATCGCGGCGAGCATGTCGGGATCGTCCGGCGCGCTCGCCTGCGCATGCGCGAGCGATGCCGCGAATGCCGCACGATCGCCGCGCCCGCGCGCGCCGCGCGCGTCGGCCAGCGTGCTTTCCGCGTCGAGCTTGCGCGCGAGCGCGCGCATCCCGTCCGAGCGGTGCGCGTCGTCGACGGATGCGAGCGCGGCCTGCGCACCCGCGACGTCGTCGAGCGAATTGCGGTACAGCGCCGTTGCATAGCGCATCTCGGGCGTATCGCTTTGCGCGAGCCCTTCGTCCATCACCGTGCGGCCGAGCTGCGGCAGCCCCATGTCGCGATACAGGCGCGCGAGCGCGAAGCGCGTCCACGGCGCGTCGGGCGCCGCACGCACGGCCGCCTCGTAGCGTTGCGCGGCGGGCCCGCGTTCGCCCTTGCCCGCGAGCGCGCGCGCCTGGTTCGCGAGCAGGTCGGCGCGCAGGCCGTCGAGCGCACGGCGATCGTCGCGGCCCGTCACGCGCCCTTGCAGCGCGTCGAGCAGCGGGCCGATCCGGTCCGCACGGCCGGTGTTTTCATACAGCGTCTCCGTGCCGCGCACGGCCGACGGGTTCGGCGAACGGACGGCCAGCAACTCGCGCAGCAACGGCTCCGCGCGCGCCCAGTCGCGCTGCGCGAGCAGCGCATCGGCAAGCTGCAGCTTCGCATCCGGGCTGTCCGGCTGCATCGCGAGCGCGGCACGCGCCGCACGCTCGGCATCCTGCGGCCGGCCCGCGGCTGCAGCCGCGCGGCCTTGCGCGAGCAGCCCCCAGAACTGCGCGGTGCGTGCCAGACTCTGCCATTTGCCGCGCTGGTCGGTCGCGAGTGTCGCGGCCCGCGCGAACAGCGCGCGCGCCTCGTCGTGCCGCCCTTCGCGCAGGCGCAGCAGGCCGAGCCCGCCGACCGCATCGGCGTCGTCCGCGCGCGCTCGCGCGGCGCGGGCGAGCAGCGGATCGGCGGCCGCAAGATCGCCGCGCGCGAGCGCCTGCAGGCCGCGCTGCTGCGCGATGTAGCCGGGATCGCGTTCGAGCCGGCGCTGCGCATCGCGCCGGCTGTCCAGTTCGGCAGCGCGGTCGCGGAATTCGGTGTCGTCCGGCACGAGCGCGAGATACGCATGCAGCGCGTCGAGATACGCCGGATCGCTGCCGGCCGATTGCAGCACGCGCCGCCACAGGGCCATCGCCTCCGTATGGTCGGCGTCGTCCCGCTTCGCAAGCGACCATGCGATCCGGTTCGCCTCCGCGCGCGTGTCGGCACGCTGGTTCAGCAGCCGCGCGAGCGCCATCGACGCGCTCGTGTCCTGCGGATTGGCCGCGGCCGCGCGGCGCAGCGCGGCGATCGCCGGCTCGCGACCGCCCGGCGCATTCGACACGATCTGGTAATACTCGGCACCGAGCGCACCCGACGGCGCACCGTTCGGAAACAGCGCGACGATCCGCCGGGCCGCCTCGTCGGCGCGGCCGCTGCGCGCGAGCAGGCGGATCTGCGCCATCTCGCCGCGCCCGCTCGTCGCGACGCGGTATTCGTCGGCCACCCGCCGCGTCGCGGGCGCCTTCGGCGACTGCGCCTGCAGGCGCGCAAGCGCGGCCTGCGCACCCTTCGCATCGCCGAGCCGCAACAGCACACGGACCTGTTCGGCAAGCAGTTCGGGATCGCCCGGCGCGATCAGCAGCCCCTTGCGCAGCGCATCGTGCGCGAGGTCGTCGCGATGCTTGACGCCCCACATCCGCGCGGTATCGAGCTGACGCTGCGCATCGGCGGAAGCGGTAGCCGCCGGCATGGCGGTTTTCGGCATCGGCGCGGCGGCTGCGGTGCCCGGCGCGGCCGCGCACACCGACGACGCGAGCCAAGCGAATCCCGCGACGTGCGGCGCGGCGCATTTCAGCGGGCGGCGCACGAACGGCCTCCCCAGCGGGCGTCGAGCGTGCCGTCCGCGCCGAACCTGTAGCGTCCGTCGCGCCAGCCGAGGCCGAACAGCGTCAGCACGCTCGTGTAATAGCCGGGCGCCGACTGGCGCGCGAGCATATCGACGCGAGCCGCCTGCGCATCCGCGAGCGAATGCTGGCCGCGCGCGTCGAGAAACGGCACGGCCGCCGCCGAGAACCCGCCGTTGCCGTCGTTCGGCCCCGCGGCGCCCGTCGTCGTATCGACCTTCTCCGGCGGCGCGCCATGCGCGGCGATATGGTCGGCGAACGGTGAGAAACGCGCGAGCAACGGCGCGGCGAGCGGATCGGCACGGTCGAGCATGCCGGCCCACAGGTACACGCGGATCGCGTTGTACGCACTCTCCGCATGCGTCTGCGGATCGGGCCCGAAGCCCGTGCCCGCGCGATACAGCGCCCAGTCGGGCGAAAAACCCTTCGGCGCCGTGTCGAGCAGCACTCGCCCGGTACTGGATGCCAGCGCGGCCCAGCGCCGGTCGTCGGGCAGGCGTGCGCCGAGCGCGCGGATCACCTGCGGCGGCGAATAGCTCGGGTTCACGCGCCACTGGCCGTCGGGCAGCCTGAAGCCGGTCGGCCCGGGCAGCAGCGTGACGCCGAGGCCCGGCACGGTCGCGGTTTCCTCGTCGAGCACGCGCTTCGCGAGCAGCGCGCCGCGCGCCGTGTAGCTGCGCTCGCGCCACAGCCGCCCGGCCTCGACGAGCGCGTACGCGATCCACAGGTCGGCGTCCGACGCCGCGTTCGCGTCGAGCACGCGCCACGCGCCGTCCGGTGCGCGGCCCCACAGCCAGGCCGGCAGGTGCGCGCTCAGGTCGCCCTGCGCGAGGTTGTTCTCGGTCCATGCGAGGATCGTGTCGAACATGCGCCGGTCGTTCGCGACCAGCGCGAAGAAAAGCCCATATGCCTGCCCCTCCGACACCGTGCGTGAATCGGCCGAACCGACGTCGATCACGCGGCCGTCGGCCGAGATGAAATCGCGCTTGAACGCGTCCCAGCGCGGCCACGGCGCGCCGCATCCGGCGGCGGCCACATCGGTCGCGCTGGCGCCCGCGGCCTGCGCGCGAGCGGCCATGCCGCCCGTCGCGCACGCCATCGCAGCCGCCAGCGCGAGCGCCGCGCCGACGCGCTGCGCCGGCCGCATTGCCCGTCGCTTCGCCATAACCCGCGCCATCCGTTACATCCCCCGTCGACGCGCGGCGATTCTCTGCAGCACGCTGAACACGCCGAGCGCGAGCAGCAGCCCCGCGACGACGCCGACCGCGCCGAGCACGACCGGATGCCGCGCCGCCTGCGTCCAGACACGCGCATACCACGGCACGAAGCCGACCACGTACGGCTCGCCGACGCGCAGGCTGTCGACCTGCCCCGGCCGCACCAGCGCGAGGTCGCCCTGCAACTGCGACACGAGGCCCGAGTTCTCGAACACGTTCAGCAGATCGCCGAGGCGCGCCTGGTCGGTCGCCGTCAGCGCGACGACGCTGCGGCCATGGCTGCCCGGCAGCTCGAAACCGGCGAGCGCCGCGAGCGGGCCCGTCTGCTCGATATGCGCGCCGCCGTCGGGAAGGCCGACGCCGTTGCGCCAGCGCTCCTTGACCGTGAACGCGACGCGCGTCGCGCCGTCGCCGCCCGCACCGCCCTGCTCGCCGATCGCGAGCGGCAGCGCCGAGCGCCAGTGCGCGAGCAGCGGCGACGCGGGCGAGCCGTCGATCACGAGCAGATCCTTGCTGCCCGACAGCGCGGCGACGTCGCCGGGCCGCGCGACCTGCACGCGCAGTGCCGGGAAACCCGTCCACTCGCCCATGTGGCCGAGCATCGTGAGGTAGGCCTCGAGCTCCTGCGGCGACGGCCGGTCGGGCATCACGATGGCAGTCTGCGACAGGTCGGCGAAGCGCGTGAACGGAAAACCGCTGTTCGCGAAATACGCGAGGTTCGGCAATTGCGCGTAATGGACGAAGTGCGAGAAGTCGATCGTCGAATCGGGATCGATCGCCGCGCGCTGCGGCTCGGTGGCCGTGCTCGAGCACAGGCCCGTCTTCTGCGAATCGAGCGTGAAGCGGAACTGCAGCTGGTTGCCGCTGCCGACGCGGAACGCCGGGATGTCGACATCGCTCGTCACGCGCCCTTCCGGCACCGACAGCAGCGGCAGCTGCATGCGGCCGCGCGCGTCCTCGGCATGGGCCGGCCCGAGCCGATACGACTTCACGAGCTGGTCGTTGATCTCGACGGCGAGCGTCGAGTTGTCCTGCACGGTCGGCGCCGTGTAGCGGTAGCGCAGCGTGATCGGCACGCCCGAGCCGTTCCATGAATGGAGATCGGCCGGCACGCGCAGGTTCAGGCGGATCGCGTCGGGCGTCGTGCCGCGCGCTTCCAGTTCGCGCAGATCGGACACGAGTTCGCGGAACGCGATCGGCCGGTTCACCGGCAGCCAGCGCGGCGCGTCGTACGGCTTGCGCGGCGCGCCGAGATCGACGTGCGCGGCCGTCGCCGCCGGCCCCGACAGCGCCGCGCGGCCGAGCACGAGCGTCGCGACCGCGTCGTCGACCTCGGCCGCCGTGCGGCCCGTGACGACGAGCAGCTTGCGCCCCGGCGCGGCCGGGTTGTCGGCGACCGCGAGCAGCGGACCGTTGACCGACGGCAGCGCGAGGCCGGCCGGCAGCGTCGCGACCGTGCCGACCACCACCGCCTGGTCGTCGGCCGGCAGCGAGGACGACACCGGGAAGCGCGCATGCCGGTAGTCGGCCAGCGCGCCGAACCACGACGCGAGCACGCCCGCGCTGCGCAGCGTCGCCGAATCGGGCGACCCCGGCAGTACGAACGGCAGCCGCACGCGGCCGTTGTCGCGCCGGTCGAAGAACGGCGCGGGCAGCAGCGCGAGATCGTTCGGCAGGCGAACCGGCGATTCGTCGAGGATCAGTTCGCTCGTCGGGCTCACGTCGGCCCACAGCGCCGAGTTCGACGGATCCTCGCAATGGTCGAGCGTGTAGTGCGCGATCAGGCGCAGGCCGATCTGGTTGAAATCCGAGAAGTAGCGCGGATCGATCGGGATGTCCTGCGTGACCGCGCGGCCCGCGCGCGCGGCGTCGAACGGGACGGTCGCGATGACCTCGCCGTTCACCGACACCTTCAGGTGCGACATCGGGAACACGAGCGACGGCGAATACGCGTAGGTCAGGCGCAGCCGCGCGCCCGTGACCACGCGGTCGAGCCGCACGCCCGCGTGAATCGTGCGCGCGTCGTCGGCGCCGCGCAGACGCAGCGGTTCGAACGCGCCGAGCGACGCGAACGGCAGGCGCACGGTCGTCGCCGGCAGCCCGGCGGACGGCGCGCTGGCCGCCGCCGGCGCGGCCGCGAACACCGGCGCATCGCCTGGCGCCGCCGCATTACCGGCACTGGACGCAGCAACGGCCGCCGGCATCGCCTGGATCGGAGCGGCCGACAGCACGGCCGCGTGAAAAGCGCCGGCCATGGCGATCGACAGGACGAGCAACGACGCGGCCGGCTTCATGCGCCGCTCCGTTTCGTCAGGGTCATCCGGTCGTCCGTCGCATCGAACCCGACGCGCGCAAAGCAGCTATGCCCGTGAATGAACATCCCCACTGCTTCCCCTCATATCAATTGACTGGCCCGATTCATTTATCGAAACGAAGCAGCACATTCTTTAATCGGCTGTCGTCGTGTTTGCGCGCGCCTGGCACCGGCACGCGCTCATTCGTCACACTATCTCAAAAATAGGATAAAACTTACCCCGATTCGCGACAGTGAAGCGAAAAAAACCTCAATCCGGTCGGAAATGCTGCGCAAAAGGAGCGAGTGGCAAAATATTCGCCATTGCTGCCGGCGGGACCGAACGGCATACTGCCGACGCGGCCGGCCGGGCCGGCATGCCGGCGGCGGTCCGTTGCAGACCGCCCGCAAGGCGCTGCCGCGGGGCGGCGCGTATGCTACCGCACTCCCGCACCGCCTGATGATCTTTCTTCGCGGAAAAACGACTTGGATCAAATCGTCGACACTGTCACCCCGTCCCCCGACACGCTGCTGCGCATCATCGCGGTGCAAACCGAGATCGCGAAACTCGGTCTCGACCTCGGCAGCGTGATGGCCTATGTGGCCGAGCAAGTGCCGCTGCTCACCGGCGCGAGCGCCGCGGCGGTCGAATTCGCCGAAGGCGACGACATGGTGTACCGCGCGGCGTCGGGCACGGCCGCCGGGATGCTCGGCCTGCGGCTGCGACGCTCGGGGAGCCTGTCGGGCCTGTGCGTGCAGCGCGGCGAGTTGCTGCACTGCATCGATTCGGAAACCGATCCGCGCGTCGATCGCGACGCGTGCCGCCGGGTCGGGCTGCGCTCGATGCTCGTGATGCCGCTCACGCATGCCGACACGACGGTCGGCGTGCTGAAGCTGATGTCGCCGGACGTCGACGGCTTCTCGCAGGCCGACGCCGGCACGCTGCGGCTGACGGCCGGGCTGATCGCCGCCGCGATGTTCCACGCCGCGCGCAACGAGGCGAACGAGCTGTACCTGCGCGCGACGCACGACGCGCTCACGGGCCTGCCGAACCGCGCGCTGTTCTACGACCGCCTGCGGCAGTCGATGCATACGGCGCTCCGCGCGAACGGCCGGCTTGGCATCCTCAACATCGACATGGACGGGCTGAAGCCGATCAACGACGGTTTCGGCCATCGCGCGGGCGACGCCGCGCTGCGCGAGATCGCCACGCGGATGATCGGTGCGGTGCGGCGTTCGGATACGGTCGCGCGCGTCGGCGGCGACGAATTCGCGGTGATCCTGCCGAACGTCGGCAACCGCGACGATGCGCACACGCAAAGCACGCGGCTCGCGCGGCAGGTCGGCGAACCGTTCGAATTCGAGGGACACGCACTGCAGCTGGGCGTCAGCGTCGGGATCGCGATGCTGCCCGACGATGGCACCGACATGAACGCGCTGATCGAGCATGCGGATCAGGCGATGTACGAAGCCAAGCGGACGCGATCGCAGCGTGCGACGCGCGCATAACGCAGGCCCGAAGGAAATCCGCTTGAGGGGCGCGCGGAAAGCCTCGTTCGCCAGCCCGTTGCGAGCGTGAACAGGCGCTACCCCACCTGCGGCACCGCGATCGCGAGCCCGACCACGACCCACTGCACGACCGCAACGAGCACGCCGGCCCGGCACAGCCCGACCGCGCCGCGCACGCGCGCGTCGAGCGCGCGCCCGGCCTTCGCCGCATCGATCCAGCCGAGATCGGCGAGCGCGCGGTCGAGCGCCGCGAGCCCGTCGTCGACCGACGCATCGCCCGACGCCGCCCGCGCCAGCGCGGCGAACAGCCGGCGGTCGATCTCGATGCGCACCGCGTACCACAGCGCCGCGATCCCCGACCCCGTGCTGACGACGGCCAGCAGCACGCGCGCGATCGTCGCCGGCGCCCAGCCCGATGCAATCCACCAGCCCGCGCCGGCCGCGGCCAGCGCAGCCGCGATTGCCCACGCGCCCGCATCGAGCGCGCCGCGCGCGGCGGCAATCCGGAACGGTGCGGACGGATCGCGCATTACACGCCTCCCGCGCTGCGACGGCGATCGATCCAGTGCTGCAGCACGGTCACGCCGTCGTCCGACCACACCGCGTGCGGCCGCACCTCGCGCACTACGGCAAGCGCGTCGCGCGCATCGCCGAGCCCGCGCCGCGCGGCGAGCCACGCGGCCGCGCACAGCACGCTGCGCCCGTAACCGAGCGCACAGCAGACCAGCACGTCGCGCCCTTCGCCGTGCAGGCGCTCGAGCGCCGCGACTGCCTCCGCGAGCTGCGCTGCAGTCGGCGCGACGAGGTCGAGCTGCGGCACGGCCGCATACGCGAGCGACGCATCGGCCGCCACCCAGCGCGGCATCTCGGCGGTCAGGTCGACCAGCGCCGTGAAGCCGTGGCGCCGCACGTCGCGCGTCGTCGGCGTGCGGCCGATCGACACGCGCTCGTCGATCCGCACAGGCGCCGGCTGACGGTACGTCCACAGCCGCGAATTGACGAACGCGCCGGCGATCGTCGGCGCGAGCAGCCAGCGGATGAAGACCGGGAAACGCCCGTGCGCATCCTTCTGAAAGGCGCCGGGCGCGCCGCGCCGGTAGAGCCACGCGACGCACGCGAGCGCCAGCGCAACCCACCCGGCCGCCAGCGCCCAGCCCGGCGCGTGCGGCACGCACCACAGCGCCACGAGCGCGACCAGCGCCGCGCCGAGCGCATAACGACGCGCGAGCGCGCGGCCCGCCGCGCCCGGCGACGCATCGGCGCCAGGCAGCCGGCCCGCGGCATCGCGCAGCGGAAACAGGAACAGCGCGAGACAGCCGACGGCCGCGCCGGTCGGCACGTCGATCGCGTGATGCTGGTAGGTCGTCAGCACCGACACGCCGATCGCCGCGAACCACAGATGCAGCACGACGCGCGCGACCGTGCCGTGCAGATGCTTCGCATAGACGGCCCACAACACGACGAGCAGCCCGATGTGCAGCGACGGCGCCTGGTTGAACGGCTTGTCGAACCCCATCAGCAGCGTGAACAGCGCGCCGGCCGCGCCGCCCGGCTCGGGCCGCTCGAAACCGAAGCGCAGCGGCCACGCGATGAAGCACGCGACCGACACCAGTTGCACGGTCAGCAACCGCTTCACGTGATCGAGCAGGTCGTCGCGGCGCGTCCAGAAGAAGAACGACAGCGCATACAGTAGATCGATCGACCAGTACGGCACGATCGTCCACGGCACGAACGGGATCGCGTGCTCCCAGCCGAACGCGAACGTCGGCACCGTGGCGCGGTGCGCGGCGAGCCAGTTCGCGAAGCCGTACGTCGAGAAGAACACGGCGCCCATCGCCGCAAGCCAGCCGAAGCGCAGCGCGAACGACGCGTCGCGCGCGCCGGCCGCCGGCTCGGCGAGGCCGTTCGCGCCGCCGCCGAGCGCACTCATGACGCGTCGACCCGCTGCGCGAGACTGACCGTGAAGATGCCCATCTCGTCGATCCGCTGGTCGAGCTTGCGGAACCCCGCGCGCGCGACGAGTTCGTCCATCTCGGCCTGCGAGCGGCGGCGCATCACCCAGGTCGCCTCGCCGCGGTGATTGTTCAGCGCGCGCGCGATGAATTCGAGCTGCGGATGCCACGGCTGCCCCGTATAGACGAGATAGCCGCCCGGCGGCACGGCCTGCGCGAGCCCGCGCAGCGAACGTTCGATCAGCGCGTTCTCGCCGAACAGTTCATAGAGACCCGACACGATCGCGAGCGTCGGACGCGGCTCGAGCGTCGCGAGCGACGTCTCGTCGAACGCGTCGCCGCGCTCGAAGCGCGCGATCGGCTCGAGCCCGCGCTGCGCGATCAGCACGCGCCCGGCCTCGACGTTCGGCGGGCTGTAGTCGCGCAGCGTGATGTCGTCGGGCGCCGCGCCGTCGCGCTCGGCGGCCGTCGCGATCGCGTCGAGCACGTAGCGCCCGTGGCCGGCCGCGACGTCGACGATCCGCACCGGCGTGCCGCGGCCGCGCAGGCGGCCGATCGCCGCGCCGATCAGTTCCTGCAGATGCACCTTGCGCTGGCGGATGCCGACCCAGCCCGGCGAATCGAGATACGTACGGTCGATCAGCGCGCCGACGCCGAGCCGCCCCTGCGCGCGGTTGCGGTATACGTAATCGAGCGTCGAACCCGAATCGAAGCCGAGCCGCAGCCCGAGCGCGATGCCGTCCGACAGCGCGCCGCCCGCTTTCAGGCCGGCGCGCGTGAGCGCCCAGTAAGCACGCGCGAACACGTTCGCGGGCGGCCGGCCGAGCGCCGCGTATTCGTCGTGGAACGCGCCGCGCCGGTCGGCGTCGGCGAGCGACACGCGCGGGCTCGGCGCATCGAACTCGCTCAGCACGAACGCGCGCAGCGGCGCGAGCGCCTGTGCGCGGTCGCGCTCGCCGAGCGTGTCGTGATAGAAGCCCGGCAGCACGATGCGCTCCTTGCGCGCCGAGCCGAGCCGTTCGAAGAAGCGATCCTGCGGGCCGCGATGCACGACCCAGTCGGCGCCCGAGATCAGCAGTTGCGTCGGCACGGTGATCGCGGCCGCATCCGCGACGATCCGCTGCGCGGTGTCGTGCAGGTCGAGCAGCATGTTGACTGCGATCGGCCGCGTGATCAGCGGATCGGACGCGTAGCTCGCGATCCGCTCGGGATCGTGCGTGAGGAATTTCGGCTTCACGTAGCTGTTCACGTAGAACAGCCCGCGCAGCTTGTGCATCAGCCGCAACCCCGGCCGCGCGAACGGTACGTAGAGCTTGATGTGGAACGCCGGCGACGCGACGACGAGGCAGCGGATCGGCGGCGCGTAGTCGTGCACCCAGGTCGCCGCGAGCACGGCGCCGACGCTCTGGCCGACCACGGCCATGTCTTCGATCGCGATGCCGTGCGTGTCGCGGATATGCTCGACGAAGGTCTGCAGGTCGCGCACCGATGCGGCCGCGCTCGGGCTGTAGCCGCGCGCGCCGGGCGAACGGCCGTGGCCGCGCGCATCCCATGCGAAAAACGCGAAATCCGGCAGGTCGAGCTCGTCGACGAGGTGCGCGACGCGCGCCGAATGCTCGTGGCCGCGATGCAGCAGCACGATTGCGCCGCGGCAGCGCGGGCCCGTCGCGGGCCAGTGACGATAGAACAGCGTTTCGCCGTCGTGCGTGATGAAGTCGGCCTCGCGGGCCGTGCGTGCGCTCATGTGATCTCTCTCGTTTCGTTATTCGAATCATGTGGCGCCGCCCTCCGGCGCCTCGTAGGTCAACCGCCCTTTTCGGCGATGCCGGCCTGCACGCGCCGCACCACCGTCACGATCGACAGCACGATCAGCAGGCGCCACAGCCACGCGGCGATGCTGCCGACCGGCAGGCCGAAGCCGATCCACAGCGCGAATGCGCCGAGGGCCAGCGCGCGGTCGCTCTTGCCGAACGGGCCGTCGTAGCGGCGCGTTGCGCCGACGAGCGGCCCGATCAGCCCAGCGCATTCGACGATCACAGCCGTCAGCGCGAACAGCCAGACATCCGCCGGAGCGAACGCGGAAATGGCGAGGAACGGCAGCACGAGCGCGACATCGGACACGATGTCGCCCAGCTCGTTCAGGTATGCGCCGAGCGTGCTCTTCTGCCCGTGTTCGCGTGCGAGCATGCCGTCGATCGCGTTGAGCGCCATCCGCGCGAACAGCCACAGCGGAATCAGCAGGAACAGCACGCGGGCGAATACGCCGAGCCCGGCGAGCGCGCCGACGACGATCGAGCCGCCGGCCGCGAACAGCGTGACCTGGTTGGCGGTGACGCCGCGTTCGGCGAGCGAATTCGCGAACGGACGCAGACGGTCCTGGAATTTGGGTTTGAGTGCGTAGAGGCTCATCGTTTCGTATTCGTATTTTTCGCGCGGCGCAGTCGGACACGTTTGCCGCCGCCATGCCCACGGGCGGCGAAACGGCCTTCGTCGGCCTTCAATGGACGGCCCTCATCGTCGCCGAGCCGCTCCGATGCGTCAAGCATGCGCCCGGCCCGCCCGGGCGGCGCCAATCTGGCGTTTTTGACGGAAACTCGCGATAATCCGCTGGCCCGATCGCAGCGAAGATCCATTCGAACTGCAAACGGGCGCTCGTGCAATGGCCGATCATCACGCCGCCGACCGGCACATTCGCCGCTACGCAGCGTGGTGTGACGGCGAACCGTCCGATTATCGCGGACCTGCGACAGGCAGCCACGAACTTGAAAAAATTTAAACAAAGGCCGTCCGGCGCGCATCCTGCCTCGCCGGCATTCCGGGATCCCGTGCGCCGCACCTGCGGCCGGGCATGCAGGCAGGAGGCACCGCGCCGATGAACATCGTCAACGTCTGGCAGCGCGACTTCCTGCTGTCCATCGTGCGGCTCGTCGCCGGCGCGTATCCGGTCTGGCATCAGGCGCCGCCGTCCCCGACGCAGAAGATCTATTTCTCGAACCATACGAGCCACATCGACACGCTCGCGATCCTCGCCGCGCTGCCGCGCGACGTGCGCGCGGTCGTGCGGCCGGTCGCCGCGCGCGACTACTGGGACAGCAGCGACATGAAGCGCCACATCGCGCAGAAGCTGCTGAACGTGGTGCTGATCGACCGTCACCGCGAATCCGGCGGCGACCCGCTCGAGCCGGTGCGCGACGCGCTGCGGCAAGGCCACTCGATCATCATCTTCCCGGAAGGCACGCGCGGCGCCGACGTGCTGCCGCAGCCGTTCAAGAGCGGGCTGTTCCATCTCGCGACCGAGTTCCCGAACGTCGCGCTCGCGCCGGTCTATCTCGAGAACCTGCAGCGCATCATGCCGAAGGGCGCGATCTGGCCCGTGCCGCTGATCTGCAAGGTGCACTTCGGCGCGAACGATGCGCTCGGCGACCAGGAAGACAAGCCGGCGTTTCTCGCCCGCATGCGCGACGCGGTCGTCGCGCTCGCGCCGCAGCGGCCCGCGGGCTGAACGCGGCGCCCTCCTCTCCCTTTCTCCGGATATCCCCATGCGAACTCTCTTCTGGGAACTGGTCGCGGGCGTCACGGGCGTGCTCGTCGTCGCCACCGTGATCGGTGCGATCCTCGGCGCGCGCAGCGGCGGCACGAGCTCGACCATCGTCAACCTGAACCAGCGCATCCGCGCGTGGTGGGCGATGATCGCGATCATGGCCATCGCGATCGGCCTCGGCAACAACGTCACGTATCTCGTGTTCGCGCTGCTGTCGTACCTGACGCTGCGCGAATTCATCACGCTCACGCCGACCACCGCGAGCGACCACACGACGCTCTTCATCGCGTTCTTCGTCGCGATCCCCGTGCAGTACCTGCTGCTCGGGATCAACTGGTACGGGATGTATTCGATCTTCGTGCCCGTGCACCTGTTTTTCGCGATGTCGCTCGTGTCGGCGCTCACGCAGGACACGCGCGAATTCCTGAGCCGCAACGCAAAGATCAACTGGGCGCTGATGGTGTGCGTGTACGGGCTGAGCCACGCGCCGGCCGTGCTGATCCTCGACATTCCTCGCTACGCGGGGCAGAACGCGCTGCTGCTGTTCTTCTTCCTGGTCGTCGTGCAGATCAGCGACGTGCTGCAGTACGTCGTCGGCAAGCTGTTCGGGCGCCGCAAGATCGCGCCGCAGCTGTCGCCGTCGAAGACCGTCGAAGGCTTCGTCGGCGGCGGCCTGCTCGCGACGCTGTGCGGCGCGTCGCTGTATCGCGTGACGCCGTTCAGCTTCGGCGCGGCGTTCGGGATCTCGCTCGCGATCGTGATCGCAGGCTTCGTCGGTGGGCTCGTGCTGTCGGCCGTCAAGCGCTCGCTCGGCACGAAGGACTGGGGCTCGATGATCGCGGGCCACGGCGGGATGCTCGATCGCGTCGACTCGATCTGTTTTGCCGCGCCGGTGTTCTTCCACCTGGTGCGCTATCTGTACGTGTGATGCGCGGAGGGCGCGACGCGGCCTTCGCGTCGCGCTGCAACCACTCAATACCCTTCCCGCACCGCCTTCGGCACGACGTAGCGGCCGCGCGCCGCGTCGAATTTCACCACGTAGCGCGCCCGGACCGCGCGATCGCCGCGCGTGCCGGTTTCGGTCACGATCAACGGATAGACGGCGCCGGTGCCGGTCAGGTCGGGCGTGATCCCGAAGCGCAGCGCCTCGCAGCGCGCCTGGACGTTCGCGCATTCGTTCGACTCTGCATTGTCGAGCGCCTCGTTGATGCGCGCCGCCGCAAGCACCAGCGCATCGCCGTACGGCAGCCAGATCGAGCGGATACGTTGCGTATAGCCTTGTCGCGAGTCGCCGTCGCCGATGACGAAACCGAACAGGTGCGGCCCAAGCCGCTCGATGCTCGGCGTGCCCGGCTCGCCGCGCGTGCCGGACGCGATGTCCGTCTTCTTCAACACCGCTTCGAGCCCCTTGCCGTCCGGCGAGGGCTTCAGCACGTACAGATCGACCGTGCCCGGCGTGGCGTCGCTGTCCATGCCCGGCATTCCGTCCTGCACGGCCGCCTCGGTCTCGCCGCACATCGCGAGCAGATACCGCGGGCCGTCGGCAGTCGCAACGCGCAGCGAGCCGCACGGCGAATAGATGGAATCGCCTGCGTCCGGCTGCCAGCCCTTGCGGTCCGCGCGCCACGTGCCGTAGCTGTCGCTAATGAACTTCTGCAACTGACGGTCCGGATGAATCGGATCGGCCGCGTGGACGGGCGACGACGCGGAGAGCGCGGCGAGCACGGCGAGTGCGGCAAGTGCGGCTAGCGAAGCTGCGAACGGCTCGCCGCGTTTTTTTCGGTGCTGGACAGTCATGACGAGGTCCGGTCGGATTGGAAAAGCGTGTAACGGACGGTTGCGGGCGCACACGATCAGGGTCGCCGCGGCGCGCTGCCGTTGCCGTTGCCGTTGCCGTCCGGCTTCAGCCGCGCAGTTTGCACCCACCCTTCGGCAATGCCGTTCGTGCGCGGATTCAAATAGACGACCGACGTGAAACGGCCGTAGTCGATTCGCGCATCGACGTGGTCATGCTCTACGATGAACAACCCGTCGATCCGGCATGCGTCATCAGGCGCGGAAAAGAACGGCAGGCGCCCCTTGCCCGTCACGACGCGGCCCGTATCGCTGCCCGTCACGTAATCGCCCTGCGCTTGCGCACGGCGGTTCAATGCGTCGCAATCGACGGTGCCGTGCAGCGGTGCGGCCGGTGCAGCACACGCGGACACGAAGCGCGACAGCGCATGCCGGTCGATCGCCAGCACGTCCGGCCGGTCGGGGTCGCGCGTAACGTCGAGCGCACGCATCGCTTGCGTATCGAGCGTCACCCAGCCGATCGTCGCATCGCGGTTCGGCGTGCCCGGGTGGTCGGGCGTGACGAACAAGCGAATGCGCAAGATGTTGCCGTCGCGCTCATCCACATTGGCGTGGATCGCGCGCCGGTCCATCGCGGTCTGCCGCAGCGCCGGCACGATCAGTTGCGTCAACTGCTCGTCGCACGATGCCGGCTGCGCGGCAGCAACAGCCTGTGCGGCCGTCACGCCTACGCACGCCAGCGCGGCGCGCACAGCGACGGCCGCCAACCGGCGGCGACGCCCGGCCTCGCCATTCGCGCCGGCCGGCGTTACGATTTTGTTCTTCATTGCAGGACCCGGTCGATGCGCGCGGCCCGCGCCGCGCGCGCGGGCATGCACCCGCGAGCCCGTAGCGTACACGCACGGCGCCCGTTCCGCCGGCCCGTTCCCGCCCCCTTCGTGCATCCCTCTTGTAGGCTTCGGCAACCGCAGCCGGATCAAACCGATACCGTCTCGGCCCGGTGCGAACTCGCGAGCTTGAATTCGCCGACCGTCTGCGCGAGCTGCGCCGCCTGCTCGCGCAACAGCGCCGCGGCGGCAGCCGATTCCTCGACGAGCGCCGCATTCTGCTGCGTCGAGTGATCGAGCTGCGACACGGCCTGGTTCACCTGCGCGAGCCCGGTGCTCTGCTCGTTCGCCGCGACCGTCATTTCCGCGATCACGCTCGTGATGCCGCGCACGCCCTCGACGATCTCGTCCATTGTCGCACCGGCCGTCTGCACGAGCCCCGAACCGCCCTCGATCTTCTCGACGGACGACTGGATCAACTGCTTGATTTCCCTGGCCGCCACCGCGCTGCGTTGCGCGAGCGTGCGCACCTCGCCCGCGACCACCGCGAAGCCCCGCCCATGCTCGTGCGCGCGCGCCGCCTCGACGGCCGCATTCAGCGCGAGGATGTTGGTCTGGAACGCGATGCCGTCGATCACGCCGATGATGTTCGAGATCTCGGCCGACGCCTTCGTGATCTCGCCCATCGTCGTGACCACCTCGCTCACCACCTCGCCGCCGCGCACGGCGACACCCGACGCCGATTCCGCCAGCCGGCTCACCTGCGTGGCCGCATCGGCCGAATTGCGCGCCGTACCGGCGATCTCCTCGAGCGCCGCCGCCGTCTCCTGCAGGCTCGATGCCGCAAGTTCGGTGCGGCTCGACAGATCCTGGTTGCCCTGCGCGATCTCCGCGCTCGCCACGTTCACGGATTCGCTGAAGCCGCGAATCTGCAGCAGGATCGCACTGATCTTTTCGGCAAACATATTGAAGGCGTGCGCGATCTGCGCGGCCTCGTCGCGGCCGTCGGCCGGCAGCCGCTTCGTCAGGTCCCCGCTCCCGCTCGCGACGTCGGTCAGCGCGTCGCGCACGAGCAGCACGCGCTTGAATGCCGCGTTCGTCAGTGCGCCGACGAGCGCTGCCGCGACGCAGGCGACGACGAGGATCGCAACGAGCGTCGTCGTCGCGACGGCCCGCATGCCGGCCGTCACGTCCGACCGGTCGAGCGCCATCACGAGCGACCAGTCCGTCCCGGCGATCGGGCGCGCGCGGAGCAGCTTGGTCACGCCGTCCACGTCGATCGCCACCGGTTCGGTCGCCGCCTGCAGGCCGGCGAGGCGCTCCGGCGTCAGCTCGGGCGACAGCTCGGCGGCCGGCTTCATGATCAGATCGGTCTTCGCACCCGCGATCAGGCGCCCGCTCTTGTCGACCAGGAACGCGAAGCTCGACGGCGTCGGGTGCATCGATGCCACGATCGCGCTCGCGCGCTCCATGTAGAGGCTGGCCGCGAGCACGCCCTTCAGCGTGCCGCCGCGAACGATCGGTGCGGCGAACGCAAAGGCCGGCTTGCCGGTCGACGCGTCGCGGTACAACGCCGTGACGACGAGCCGGCCGGCCTCGACCGCCTGCTTGAACCACGGGCGCGCGGTCGGATCGTAGCCGGCCGCGAGCGGCACGTTCGAGAACGCCGTGCGGTCCGGCAGGCCGAGCGTGAGCACCTGGAAGCCGCCCGATTTGCCGAGCAGCGTCAGCGCCGGCAGCGGGTCGCCTTCGCCCGGCGCCAGCGTGTCCGCGAGCGCCTGGGTCTGCTGCGCGCGGCTCGCGACCCACTCGTCGAGCGCGAGCGCGTGGCCGGTCAGGACGGACTGCAGGTTCTGGTCGATGGTCGTGTCGTTGTGCTGCTTGACGACGTAGTACACAAGGCCGCCTGTCACGGCCAGGGCCGTGACCACGATGGCGACGCAAGTCGCCAGAATCCGGGCGCGAATCGATGACAGCATGATGACGGTGATCTCCGGTTGCCGCGTTGTTTTCGATTGGTCAAATGGACACTCAATCGTCCTTAACGACCGCGCGAGACTCAACTTGAGGTCCGACTGGTCTGACCGCGAAAAAAATAGCGAAACCGGGCCCGGCGAAAGCACGCGAGATCAATACCCGCGACGGGTCAACATGCCGACGCGATGGGAAAAACGACGGTTGGGCGCATACTCGGGCGTTCCGACATTCATCGTTGCGGGGCCGGCGCGCCGGTCTCGCCCACCGAAATCGCCCATGAAACTGAAGCTCGACATCGTCCAGCTCGCCGCGTCGCGTGCGGTCTACGATTATCGAAAGGACCAGCGGCCGCACATCGCCGGCGAGCGCATCGAACACGCGGACGGGCGTCGCGAGCTGCTGACTCCGTGATGTCGTGCCTGCGCTCCGGCGGCGACGTATGGCGTCACGCCGGATCGGGCACGTCGATCGCCAGCAGCGCCGAACTGACCGACTTGCCGTGCGCATCGAGCGCGAGCGAGCGCGTCACGCCGCCGCCGAGCGCATCGCGCAGCACGAAATTGAACGCCCCCAGCGCCGGCAATTCATAGCGCACGACTTCGCCGTGCACGATTCCCGCTAGCCAGGCCTTCACCTTGTCGGCATCCAGATGCGTGCGCAGATGATCGTAATGACGCGGATCGCGGCAGATGACCGACACGTTCAGCGTATTGCCCTTGTCGCCGGTGCGCGCATGCGCGAGTTCACGCAGTTGCATCATGCCTCCACGAATGAAAACGACGGTGTCACCGCCGCGCGCGGCAGCAGCACCGACTGCACCGCGATTACCTCGCGCGTCGACTTGAACGCGCCGCCGCCGCCGGCCGGCCCGTTCGTATAAAGCGTCTCGACTTCGTTGCCGATCCGCGCCGCTTCATCGGCGCTCGCCGCACGTCCGGCCACCCGCACGCGCACTTCGGCCGGCTCGCCGCGCACGGCCGGCGTCGCGTCGCCATACAGCGAATCGACGCCGATCAGGTCGAAACGCAACTCGGTCGCCGCGACGCCGGTCAGCGCCAGCCGCTCGCGGACGATGTCGAGCGCGAGCCGCGCGCGTTCGAGCGCGCCGGGGCCGCCGTACGAGATCTGGCCTTCGCCGATGTAGCCGTCGATGTACGCCACCGACACCTTCAGCGTATCGGGCCGCACGGTGCCGCGCCCGCCCGTCACGCACACGCGATCCGTCGCTTCCTCGGCAACCGCGACGCGCGTGAAATCCGCGACGACGTCGGGCTGCAGATACCGCGCCGGATCGTGAATCTCGTAGAGCAGTTGTTCCTTGCAGGTCGCCGCGCTCACGCGGCCGCCCGCGTGCGCCACCTTCGTGATCACGACCGAGCCGTCCGCCGCCACTTCGCCGATCGGGAACCCGAGCCGCGCGAGATCCGGCACGTCCTTGTAGCCTGGATCGGCGAAATAGCCGCCCGTCACCTGCCCCGCGCATTCGAGCAGATGGCCGACGACCGTCGCCTGCCCGAGCGTGTCCCAGTCGTCCATTCGCCAGCCGAACGCGTGGATCAGCGGCGCGGCGAACAGCGACGGATCGGCGACGCGCCCGGTCAGCACGACGTCCGCGCCAGCCGCGAGCGCGTCGACGATCGGCGCGGCGCCGAGGTACGCGTTCGCGGACACGATGCGATTGCGATACGCGGCGACTTCGTCGCCCGATTCCTCGAAACGGAACGCGCCGCGCATCACGACGTCGAGCACGTCGTCGCCTTCGACCGCCGCGACTTTCAATTGAGCGATACCGAGCGATTGCGCGATCTGCGCGGTACGTCTTGCCGCCGCGAGCGGGTTCGCCGCACCCATGTTCGACACGATGCGCACGCCCTTCGGCACGGCGATCGGCAGCACCGCACGCATGCGCGCGTCGAGCAGCGGATCGTAGCCGAGCGCCGGATCCTTGCGGCGCGCCTGCTGCGCGATCGCGATCGTGCGCTCGGCCAGGCATTCGAAGACGAGATAGTCGAGCTGCCCGTGTTCGGCCAGTTCGACCGCGGGCTCGATCCGGTCGCCCGAGTAGCCGGCGCCCGCGCCGATGCGCACGCGCCGTTCAGGTTGCTTTGCTGTCATGTCCGTACCATCGTCCGGCGGGCGCGCCGCCGGGAAAAATCAAAAGATGCCGAGCACGACGCACGCGATCGTCATCACGATCGAGGCACCGAACAGCAGCGGGAACGTGAATTTCTGATGCTCGGCCAGCTCGATGCCGCACAGGCCGACGACCAGGAACGTCGCGGGCGTCAGCGGGCTGACCGGAAACCCGGTCGTCATCTGGCCGAGCAACGCGGCCTGCCCGACCTGCACGGCCGGCACGCCGAGCTGGCCGGCCACCTCCGCGATCACCGGCAGCACGCCGAAGTAGAACGAATCGGGATCGAACAGCATGCTGAGCGGCATCGACGCGAGGCCGAGCACCACCGGAATATGGCCGGCCATCGACGGCGGCACGAAGCCGACCGCGGACTGCGCCATCGCCTTCAGCATCCCGCTGCCCTGCATGATCCCCGTGAATACGCCGGCCGCGAGCAGGATGCCGGCCATCATCAGCGCCGCGCGCGCATGTGCGTCGACCCGCTTCCTCTGCATGTCGACGTCCGGGTAATTCACCATCAGCGCAATGCACAGCCCGACCATGAACATGATCGCCGGCGGAATCTTCTCGCCCATCACGACCATCGTGCCGAGCACGACGAGCGTCAGCACGAGGTTGAACCAGAACAGGTGCGGCCGGCGCAGCGCCTGCTCGTCGGGCGTCAGTTCGCGCTTCGGCAGCGGGATCGATGCATCGTCGCGCGTGAGGCCGAGCCGCTTCTCCTCGCGCCGCCCGAGCCAGTACGCGACGCCGAACACGAACACGAGCCCGACCGCCTGGACCGGGATCAGCGGATTGAACAGCGCCGACACCGGCAGGTGCAGCGATGCCGACGCGCGAATCATCGGCCCCGTCCACGGCAGGAAGTTGATGCCAGCGGCCATCGACACGGCCGCGGCCAGCACGCGCCGGTCCATCTTCAGCCGGTCGTACAGCGGCAGCACGGCCGGAATCGTCACGAGAAAGCAGACGGCGCCCGAGCCGTCGAGATGGATCAGCAGCGCGAGCAGCGTTGTACCCATCACGATGCGTGTCGGCCGCGTGCCGACCGCGCGCAGGATGCGGTCGATGATCGGGTCGAGCGTGCCGGCGTCGGTGATCGTCCCGAAATACAGGATCGCGAACACGAACATCCCGACCACGGGCGCCAAGCCCTTCAGCCCGTCGATGACGAACTTGCTGGTATGCAGCCCGAAGCCGCCGATCAGCGACGCCGCGATCGGCACGACGATCAGCGCGACGAGCGGCGACATCCGCTTCGACAGAATCGCGGCCAGCAGCACGACGATCGTGCCAAGCCCGAGTAACGGCAGCATCCGTGTCTCCTACCTTGTCTTTTGTTGGAGACGAGCGTAAGGTCGGCGCAGCGATAGCACAATTGAAATGATTTGATCGCAGCAATCACGAATCGTTATGGATCTGAACCTTCGCGACATCCGCGCGTTCGTCACCGTCGCGCACGCCGGCAACTTCACTCGTGCGGCCGCGCGCCTGCACCTGTCGCAGCCGGCGCTGACCGTGCAGATTCGCCGGCTCGAGGAAATCGTCGGCGCGCGCCTGTTCGACCGCAACAGCCGCAGCGTCGCGCTCACGCAGACCGGGCGCGAGCTGCTGCCGCTGCTGCAGCGCTCGCTCGACGACATGGAGCGCGTGCTGCGCGATGCGCGCGCGCTCGGCGAAGGCGCGAGCGGCACGGTGCGGCTCGCATGCCTGCCGACCTTCGCGTCCAGCGTGCTGCCGGAGCTGATCCAGTCGTTCCGGCGCGACGTGCCGCGCGCGGGCTTCGAGATCCGCGACGGCGTCGCGAGCCTCGTCACTGCGCTCGTGCGCAACGAGGAAGCCGATCTCGGGCTGACGGGCGGCGACGCGCTCGATGCGTCGCTGGAGGTTCTGTACACGGGCGCCGACCGGCTCGTCGCCGTGTGCCCGAAGGATCATCCGCTTGCGCGCAAGCGCCGCGTGAGCACCGCCGACGTCGCGGGCGTGCCGCTCGTGCTGACCGCGCAGGGCACCAGCGTGCGCAGCGTCGTCGACGCCGCGCTGGAAGCGGCCGGCTGCACGCCCGACATCGCGTGCGAGCCGACCTACATGATGACGGCCGTCGCGATGGTGCGCGGCGGCCTCGGCGTGACGATCCTGCCCGCGACCGCGCGCGAGGTGCGCGCCGAACCGGAGCTGGTTGCGAAGCCGATCGACGATCCCGCGTTCGTGCGGCCGGTCGCGCTCGTCACGAAGCGCGGGCGCACGCTGTCGCGCGTCGCGCAGGCGTTCGCCGAAGCGATGCTGGCGGAATTTAGAAAGCGCGCGTGAACCGCGCGCCCGGATCGGCAAAGGAAGCCTGCGTGACGCTTATTGCGCGTCCGGATCGACGTGCAGCGATTCGCCGATCGCATAGAAATTGCCGCCCGCGATGTAGTGCAGGCTGCGCAGCGCAGGATCGGCCGATTCGAAATACCAGTGGCCGTCGCGGAATACGCGCGTGTCGGACCACGCAGCGACCACCTCACCGATGAACAGGTCGTAGGTCTGCTGGTTGTGCGGCTCGGGAATCAGCTTGCACGCGAGCCAGCCCGAGCAGCCGGCGACGAACGGCAGGTCGTGGCCGTCGACGTCGAACAGCCTGACGCCCGCTTCGCGCAGCTTGTCCGGCCGCTCCGCGAGACTGTGGCTGCCGACCGCATGCGTGAGCTGCAGTTGCGCGGCCGTCGGCACCTGGATCACGAACGTGCCGCTGCGCTCGACGAGCTCGCGCGTTTTCGCGGCTTTGTCGAGCACGACGGTCAGCTTCGGCGGCAGGAAGTCCAGCGCGCACGCCCACGCGGCGGCCATCACGTTGTCGACGCCGTCGTGGCGGGCCGATACGAGCACGGTCGGGCCGTGATTGAGGAGACGATAGGCTTTCTTCAGCTCCACCGGAGCGATGTGACTGTCCATACGGGTTCCTTGGAGAACGGCGCGCACGGACGGATGCCGTGCGGCGCGGCGTCTGCCGGAGCGCTTGCGCGCGGCCCGGCGAAGGCCGCATTCTCGCACCCAATTTCAATCGGCGCCGACAGCCCCGTGCATCACTTCGCGAACAGTTGTCCGATATCGCGGAACGCCTTGAACTCGAGCGCATTGCCGCACGGATCGAACAGGAACATCGTCGCCTGTTCGCCGACCTGCCCCTTGAACCGCACATACGGTTCGATCGCGAAGGTCACGCCGAACGATTTCAATCGCTCGGCCAGCGCTTCCCAGCTCGCCCAGTCGAGCACGATCCCGAAATGCGGCACCGGCACGTCGTGACCGTCGACGGCATTCGTATGCGCGCCTTCCTGCGATGCGGTCTTCGGGTGCTCGTGAATCACGAGCTGGTGCCCGTAGAAGTCGAAGTCGACCCACTGCGTGCTCGAACGCCCCTCTTCCAGCCCGAACACGCGGCCGTAGAAATCGCGCGCGGCCGGCAGGTCGTAGACAGGAATCGCCAGGTGAAACGGGGAAAGACTCATGGTTGCCTCGTGAAGGAGCGCTCGCGTGGCGCGAGGATCGCACCATGGTAGACAACGCGAAGAGAAAATTAAATCAATATATAGTTTTGCGATTCACAAACGGAATTGATCAATGATCCGCGAGCTGAAAACCCTCGTCGCCGTCGCCCGGGAAGGCACGTTCGCGGCCGCGGGCAACCGTATCGGGCTGACGCAGGCAGCCGTCAGCGCGCAGATGCAGCGCCTCGAAGCCGAACTCGGCTTCGCGCTGTTCGACCGGCAAGGCCGCTCGGCCCGTCTCAACGAGATGGGTCATCACGTGCTCGACCAGGCGCAGGCGCTGATCCGCCAGTACGAGAACCTGAGTTCGACCACGCCCGGCTCGCCGGCCGCCGTGCGCGTGACGATCGGTGCGATCGCGTCGGTGCAGAGCGCGCTGCTGCCGGCCGCGCTGGCAGATTTCCATCGCCGGCATCCCGCGTGCCGCACGCGCGTGATACCGGGGCTGTCGATCGAGCTGGTCAACCGCGTCGATGCGGGCGAGATCGACATGGCCGCGATCATCCGGCCGCCGTTTTCGCTGCAGAGCGACCTGCACTGGACGACGCTCGCGCAGGAACCGTTCCGGCTGATCGTGCCGCGCGGCGTGAAGGGCAAGGATTGGGCCGCGCTGCTCGCGAGCGAGCCGTTCGTGCGCTACGACCGCGCGTCGTTCGGCGGCCGCCAGGTCGATCGTTTTCTGCGGAAGATGCACATCGCGGTGCGCGACACCTGCGAACTCGACGAGCTCGACGCGATCGTCAAGCTGGTCGAGAACGGCGTCGGCATCGCGATCGTGCCGCAGACCGCCGTGTATCGCCGCTGGCCGGCCGGCGTGCGCGCGATCGACCTCGGACACCACACGTTTCACCGCGACATCGGGCTCGTGCATCGCGCACGGCGGACGATGTCGGAACCGGCTCAACTGCTGGCGCGGTTGATTGAAGAGGCGTCGCGGCGGCGCCCGCCGCCGCAGGCGGCCTGAGTCGTGCGCCCGCCGACGGCGCGGTCGTTGCGGATCAGCGCCGTACGCATCGGCAATGAAATCGGAATTGAGCAGGAAACCGCGGGGCCGTCGCCGGCGTCGCTGCACTAACACATTCATTCCAGCCCGGCCAATTCAATTCATTAAATAATTAATTGACGGATCAATAACAATATCCCGAGCACTGCAATCCCCCTGAAAATCGCAGCAGATTATTAAAAAAATCCGCACAATGAAATGGCGAAATCTTGAAATTACAAGCAATTGATGCGCGATCTACAACAATTCAAATCCCTCAATAATAAATTCCGGAGGATATATCCGTCTTCCTCAACCAACAAAAGAGAATTTCATTTTTACCGTTTTATTCCTGACCTGTAGTCTCCTGCCATTCCGGATAGCGAACACAAGCCAATGCGCAAGGAGATGAAATGAAACGCACGACCCTCTCGCTGATTTCCGTCGCGTCATTCGCGGCAATGCCCGTCGCGCATGCGCAGTCGAGCGTCACGCTGTATGGCGTGATCGACACGTCGATCACCTACGTGAACCATGCGCAGGGCAAGGACAACGCGTGGATGCTCGGCAACAGCAGCGCGGGCAACCTGGCCGGCAGCCGCTGGGGCGTGAAAGGCACCGAGGATCTCGGCGGCGGGCTGAAGGCGCTGTTCCAGCTCGAGAACGGCTTCGACCCGAGCAACGGCCGGCAGGGCCAGGGCGGCCGCCTGTTCGGCCGCCAGGCGTTCGTCGGCCTGGCGAGCGACCGCTACGGCACGCTCACGTTCGGCCGCCAATACGATCCGCTCGTCGACCTCGTGCAGGGCATCACCGCCGACAACTATCTCGGCAGCGTGTTCGCGACGCCGGGCGACGTCGACAACTACGACAACAGCTTCCGCGTCGACAACGCGGTGAAGTACACGTCGGCCGTCTATTCGGGCCTGCAGTTCGCGGCGATGTACTCGTTCGGCGGCATCGCCGGCAGCACCGGCTCCGCGCAGTCGTATTCGGCCGCCGTGTCGTACAACAACGGGCCGTTCAGCGTCGCGGGCGGCTATTTCCACGCGACCAACAGCCCCGCGTCGAACGGCCCGCGCAGCGGCTGGACCAGCTCGTCGGACGGCACGTTCGACGGCCCGATCAACAACGGTTATGCAAGCGCGCACTCGATCGGCATCGCGCGCATCGCGGGCCAGTACGTCGCCGGCCCGTTCACGTTCGGCCTCGGCTACAGCAACGCGCAGTACCGCCGCGATGCGAGCTCGGTGTTCGGCTCGAACGAGCACTACAACACGGGGCAAGGCTTCGTGAACTACCAGGCGACGAACGCGCTGCTCGTCGGCGTCGGCTACAGCTATACGCGCTCGGGCGGCGACACGTCGGCCACCTATCACCAGGTATCGGCCGGCGCGGACTACAACCTGTCGAAGCGCACCGACGTCTACCTGACCGCCGCCTACCAGCACGCGAGCGGCCAGACCGGCGACGGCAACGGCGGCTCGATGGCCGCGCAGGCATCGATCGGTTCGTACGGCTATGCGGGCACGAGCTCGCAGACGATGGTCAACCTCGGCCTGCGTCACCGCTTCTGATGCGAAGCGGCCGGTTGCGCGCCGCGCGGCCGGCCGGAACCGCATGCACCCGCACGGCGGCTTCGGCCGCCGTTGTCTTTCGGTCGTCTTTTCATCGCCCTTTCCGGCCCGGACACCGATTGCCGGGCGATTTCCATTCCGCTTGATTCAGCGCCGTTTTCCCGGCATGACTGACGCGATGCGTCAGTATTCAGCGCGTCGCCACTGCACCGGCATTCGCCGAAAAGGCGGCCATTTTTACCGATCCGACTTCGTCGCGACCGCTGATCCGACGCGATAAAAAGACGGCACGAGCGCCCGGGCAAATGCAAAGGAAAGTTTGACGCGAGCCATTTGCCTGCTCGCTATGGCAAACTTCGCGTCTCTCGTCATTTCCTTGCATCGGGCGGCCGGATTCCGCCCCATCCTGCCATGCCGTGTCAGACAACCCGTTCGATCAGCCGCGGAACGCTGAAGGTCGCCTCGACGATTGCAATGTCGTGCGCGCTGCACGGCGTCGCGCGCGCCGATTGCCTCGACGACGCGGCCGCGTTCCAGCACGTGAGCGTCGCCCTGATGCGCGGCATCGCGCAGGTCGAATCGGGGATGAATCCGAACGCCGTCAACACCAATACGAACGGCACGGTCGACATCGGCCTGATGCAGATCAACAGCACATGGCTGCCGACGCTCGCGCGCGAAGGCATCACGCGGGAGAGCCTGTTCGATGCATGCACGAACGCGTATGTCGGCGCGTGGATCCTGTCGCAGAACATCCGCCAGCTCGGCCCCAACTGGAACGCGATCGGCGCGTACAACTCCGCGTCGCCCGACAAGCGCCTCGCGTATGCGCGCAAGGTCTATGATGCAATCCGGACCATGCCGGATTCGCCGGATACTCCCATGCCCATCCTTCCACCGTCCTTTACGCCGCCGCAACAGCAACAGGCGTACAACCCGTTCGCGAGCCTGAGCGTGTCCGCCCCGCAGCAGGTCACGCGTCCGCGCACGATATCGTCGGCCCCGCCGCCGCCACCGCAAGGCGGCCCCGCCGGCCCGGCCGGTACGTACAACTTCGGATGGACGGTCACGGGCGCGGACCAGGCGAAGCCGACCCAGGTCTTCGACGACGGTGCGCGGATCTACGTGCAGTTCAGCGACATGAAGCACGTGCCGGCGATCTTCACCGAAACGTCGTCGGGCCGCGTGCTGATGTCGTGGGAGCTGCAGTTTCCGTATGCCGTTTTGACGCGCCCTGCGCAAACGTTGATCTTCCAGCTCGGGCCGTTCGAGGCGCGCGCGCAGCGTGGCGCGGCCGGGGGCGCGGGCATGACCGCGCAGACGGGTACGACGGCGCAGCGGCCCGGTGCGGCGACGGCTGCCGATTCGCATTCGAAGAAGTCCGCCGATGCGGCAGCGACTACAGCGGCCAATTCGGCGGCAAAGCGCACGGCATCGACCGATGCGCTCTGGTATCTGAACACGCCGTCGACGTCGGGATCGTCATCGACCGCGACCGTGGCGAATACCTCGACCACCTCGAACACGGCCGCCACCTGGCCCACCGCCGTGACTTCGGCCACACCGCCCGCCCCGACGCCGCAGGCGCCGGCCGCGACGCCACCGGCTCCGCGCGTCAGCACCGACGCGCTCTGGTATATCTCGAAATAACGCACGGGCCGGTCGCAGCCGCCCTCGTCGCGGAAACGACGCCGGTCGCTCGGCGGCAACCGGCGTGCTTCCGCCAGCTGCCGCCTATCGGGCGACCGTCGTACCTGACGGCGTCGATACAGATGACACCAGCGAGTGGTAGACGTCAGCAACCCGGTCCAGGAATGTCTTGTCGGGAGCGGTCGCGATTTTCTGCATCGCCCGGGTATTCATGTAGTTCTTGATCGAGACGAGATGGCTCCACGCCGCCTCGATGTCGCTCTCGGCCATGCTGTCGTGCACGTGCTTCACGAACAGCGGATACATCGCCTCGACCTGCGGCAGGCGCGAGCCCGGATTGTTCCAGAGCCAAAACAGCGCCTGCGCCTGCGGGTCGGTGTTGAACATCGACGCCGGCAACTCGCCGTCGATCTGCTTCATCGCCTGCTTCTGATCGAAGCCGGACATCGGGCGCGTACCATGCTGCTTCTGGTAGTCGATTTCGCGCACCAGCTTCTCGTAACGCCCATACGCCAGCGGGTTGGCCGCGCCCCCCAACCAGCCCGGCTTGCGCTGTTCCGCGGCCGCGCGGTTTTCCGCGCGGTCGTACCACATGCGCAACCACTGGATATACACGACCATGTGGCCCTTGAGCTCGCCCTGGATGTCCTTCGGCAGGTCGGTCACGACGACCGGGCGCGGCGGCGTCGTATCGGGCACGCGGCAACCGTCCGTCATGTCGGGCACCGGCTTGGGATTGAGGAAATCGAGCGGCCCGGTCGACGGCTTGAGCGCCGCCGACCGATAGCCGATGCCCGCGCCCAGCGGCGACAGCGGCGGAATTTCGCGCGTCGTCGACACGAGCTTCTTGACGGCCATCCGGTAGTCGAGCTGGAAGCCCTGGACCTCCTGCGGCGCGACGATCTGCTGATACAGCGCACCGTCCTCGTTCGCCAGCGCGGTCAGGCTCGGCATCGGGATACCGGCACCGTATGCGCGGTGGTACATCATCTCGAGCGGCAGGCGCGCCAGCTTGTCTGAAATGCCGTCCTCGCCTTCGATCGCACCGCCGCCGACATCCACCTGCGCGCCCGGAAACAGCCGCTCCTGCCGACGGCCGCGCATGTCTGCCGGATCGACGCCGAGCATCGTCAGCGGCTTGTACACGCGCAGTTCATGCGCAGCCGCGTAGTGCACGCATTTCTCGATGTCCGGCGACAGGATCAGATCCGACGACACCGCATTGCTCAACGGAATGTAGCCTGTCAGCAGGTTGTCGTCGAAGCGGTTCGTCACGCAGTCGAACAGCCCCATGAACTTGATCTTGACCGCCACGCCGTCGTACTTGCCGCCCTTGCAGGTTTCCTCCAGCAGTTGCTTGGCAAAAGCCAGCGCGAGGCCGCCGCCCATGTCGTAACCGAAGATCGCGACGTGAATCTTGTTCACCGTGCCCGCTTGCTTCGCTCCGGCCACTGCTGCCTTGAAATCCTCGTCCGCCGCCTTCAGGCGCGTATCGACGCCCGTATTGAACAGGGCGGCGCCCAACTTCGTGTCGCGCGTGAGCTGGAACGACTCGGCCAGCGCACCGAGCGTTTCCTTGCCGACCTCCTTCAGGACGGTCTTCGGAATCCGGTACGGATATTTGACGACATCGCGCCAGAAACCCCTCCATTCGCGCTTCAGGTAACGCAACGCGCGGTTCTTTTCCGAACCCGGCCGCGCGACCGCACGCTCGATCCGCTTCCGCGCGTCGCCCACGCCTTCCTTCGCCTTGTCGAGCACCGTGTCGAACGTGTCGCCAATGCGGCTACTCAACGTAGGATTCCCGGTCCTGCCGCTCTGCTTCCATGCATCCTCGACCGTCTTCATGCCCTTTTCCCTGGCCTTGCCGACGGTCATTTCCTTGAACTTGTCGCCGGCCTTTTCGCCGGCGGTATCGAGCGCCTTGTCCTTCAGCACCTGCCGAAGCACACCGGCTTCGGGGTCGAAGTCGGCGCCGAGGCCCGGATAGTAGAAGCGCCGCATGTTCTTGTTCTTCTTGTCGTACGCGGCGTTGAACAGTTTCAGGATGTTGGTTCGCGGCCCGTCCTTCTCACCGAAACCGAATCCGTCGAAATAGAAGCTGACCCACAGCATGTGCTCGCACGCGGGACACATCTGCTCGGCTTCCGCCTTGACGCGATCCGTCTCCGCGGACGCGGCGTCCTTCTTCAGGTTGATTTCGGCCATGGCGCTCACTTCTCCTGCGTCGGCTTGAGTTCGGGCGCGTTCATGTCGTCGACCCACTGCAGCTCGGCGGTGCCGTTCTTGCGGAAATACACGCGCAGATAGCGCGACGTCGGCGATTCCGGCTGCGGAATCGTCACGTCGATCGTCTTGCGCTCGGGCTGAACGCCGCGCTGAATATCGTCCAGCGGCTGCGCGAACTCCCAGAACAGCTTCACCTTCTGCCCCGGCGTCACCTTGCAGCCGCATGCGAATCCGCCGCCGCCGCCGAATGCCTCGCCGTCTTCCCGCGCCGACGGATTGCCGAAGCATCCCGACTTGTGTTCGTTGTCGAGCCAGAACTCGTGAAGCTTGCGGCCGTATTCGTTGTATCCGGTGACGCACACGTTGTGCGGCTCCGCCGACGCATCGACACCGTGCTTGCTGCATGCCGCGAGCACACCCAGCCCGACCAGCGCCAAAACGTGCATTCCTGCCCTGAATTTCATCGATACCCTCGCAAACTTGCGTCGTTGTTGCTTGCTTCCGGCAATGACGGATCGAACCGGTTACGTGCGTCGTCGCCCCGGACGAACCCGTTCATCGCAATCGCGATGAACGCGCCGACGACGGGGATCGCATGGACAAGCGTCCACCATCCGGACTTGCCGATGTCGTGCCAGCGCCTGACCGATACCGCCACGAGCATCCAGACCATCACGATCGCGAATGTCCAACCGACGACATCGATAAATGTTGCCATGCGCTGCGCGAACGGCAGATCGGCGAGTGCATCGATCAAGGAACCGGCGATCAGCAGCGGCACGGTCACGCTCCACCATTGCATGCGTCCGGCGCGGCCGCTGAACGAGAACAGTGCAGGCATGCTCATCGTTGCACCTCCGGTTCCGTCGCTGCGCCGGCAGCATCGTCCTGTTCGATCAGACGGTCGAGCAACGCGTCGCACAACGCATCGTGATCGGTCCGGTGCGCCGCGATGCACGCCGCGACGATCGCATCGTCGAGCCGCACATGGCGGTACATCGCCAGCGTCGCACCGATCCGGTAAGCCAGCCGATCGTCCTGCAGCCCCTGTGCATCCAGCACGCCGAACAAGTTTCGCATGCTCGCATGCGTTTCGAACGGATCTGCATCGACGGGGATCCGGCCGTTGCGCCGCAATTCGGCGATCACGGCGTCCGGCCTGCTGTCGTGGCGCAACGCGTCGAGTTCGCGTGCGTCCACGCGGGCGTAGAAGATCCGTTCGTGCCGGCGCGGATGCCGTACCGTGCCGACAGTTCCATCGCGGCGCACCCAGGTCCACGACACGCACGGCGACAGCAGCGCCTGATAGCGCGACGCCGACAGCGCGCCCGACAGCGTCTGAAACACCGCCGCGTCGTAGAACCGCAGCAGGCCGTCGCGATCGTCGGGTAGCGTCACGCGCGTCCTGACGCCGAGTTTCGCCGCGAGTTCGTCGATCGGATAGACGCTGACCAGCGACAGAAACGCAAACGGCCGTCGCGCGAGTTGCCGTTCGAGCAGCGCCGAAACGTGAGGCGCCCGATAGTCGCACAACAGCGCGCAGACTTCCGGGTGGCTCGCCTCGGGCTGGCCGGCCAGCACGTTGTGAACCTGCCCTTGCGCGATCAGTTCGCGCCAGGGCGCCGCATTGATCGGCAGTTGCGATGCGTCGGTCAACAGATAGCGATGCGCATCCGGCGCTGCGGCGTGCTCGTCGGCGCCCGCCCTTTCCCAGGTCTGAACCAGTGGAGTCATCGCCGTCACCCGCGCGTGGCGATCGCTTCGTGGCGATGCGCGAGATCCCGCATGCATTCGACGCAAGCAGGTTTGTTTACCGACGGCAACTGCACGTTCGCGGAACGCGGACCGGTCAGCGTGTGCTGGGCGGCATGAAACGTCGCCTTGCCCGGCGCGCCGATCACGATGTCGTTGCCTTCCATCTTCAGGAACGCGTTGGCGGCCGTCAGCAGCAGCCGCTTCGGCGCTTGCAGCGCCACGCTCGCCTGCGCGCTCGACACCGTCACCGCGCGTTGCGCATTGGCGTCGAGCGTCCCGGCGTTCTGCGCCTGCACGGTGACAGCGCCCGTCGCCGCATGCAGCGAGATGCCGACGGCCGACACCGGGCGACTGCCGCCCGGCGTGCCGTGTGTGTACAACGCGATACCCTCCTTCGCGACGATGCTCGACTTGCCCTGGACCGTGACCTGCACGTCCCGTCCGGCGCTCAGCACGGTTTCCGTGCCTGACGTCCAGACGTGGCTTTTCGCCGTCAGCGCGGCGACGCCGGCCGCACCATGCGCGACGAGATGCGGATGCTTCCATGCGACCGCGCCGCCGCCTCCGGCACCGGCCGTGCCGTTACCTTCGCGCGTTGCGCCGATCGATGCCTGACTCCGCTGCAAACCATCGATTGCGGCGAGCGGCGCCGTCCCGCTGCCGGGCGCCGCCGCGCCGGCGCCCGGCTCCGCGCCCTGCTTGCGCGCGAAGTCCGCGAGCCCTTGCAGCATCTCGCGTTGCTGCGCGAGCACCTGGCTCGCGGCGCTCGCGTCCATCTGGTTCACACCGGGCGCCGTGCTGATCAGCAAGCCGGCGCCGGCCCGCAACGCGCCGGCCGCCTGGGTCGACAGTTCGGCGCCGTAACCACGATCGGCCAGGCGCCGGTTGTCCTGCACCTGCTTGATGTGCCCGAGCGACAGGCCGCTACCGTGATCGGTCGTGTAAAGGCGCGCACTCGACTGGCCTGCGGTGTCGTCGAGCATGAATTGCCGCGAGCCGCCCGCACCGGTTTGGCTTGCGCTCATGTCCTGCGTCTTGAACCCGGTCAGCACGGCCGCATGATCGTTGCCGGCAAACCAGGCCGCCGCATTGGCCGTGCTGCTGCTCGGACCGCCCGCCAGCTTGTTGTGCTGCGCATCCGCGTTGCCCTGCCCGTTATAAAGCGCCGCGACCGCGACCGGCCGGTCCGGCTGGCCTTCAAGCCACTCGGTCCAGACTTCCTGCCCGACGCGCGGCACGCTCACGCCGCCCCAGTTGTCGCCGCCCACGGGCGTCACCATGCGCGTCCAGGTGCCGGCGCCATGATCGGCCGGCGCATTCGCGGTACGCGGATGGTCCTCGCGACTCGCGGAATTCTGCCCACGCTGCGCGTGATGCTGGATTCGGATCCGATGATCGCGTTCGGTGTGGACAGGGTCGCCCGCGCCGACCACGATGGTCGTCTGCGCACCCGGCATCACCGCGACCGGGTGCACGCGCGCACCATGTCCGTTCGGCGCCAGCGGTCGATAAGACTGGTCGAACGGCAGTGCGGCGAAGCGGTTCCGATACACCTCGTCGCCGTCCACGAGCGTCCCGCCGTCGTGCGTCGCGGAATCGAATGCGGCATGCAGCGCCTGCGCGGCACCGTGTGCGCCGGGCACCGCATCGAACATCGTCGGAATGCTGCCCAGCCGTTGGGCGATCGCGCCATGCACGTCGGCCCCTACGTTGGCACGCGCGTCGTGCTCGACGTGCAGGCACACGAACGCGCTCGACGTGCTGAACGACGGATGCTGCGACATGGCGAACCGCAGCCCCGGCCGCAGATCACGACGCGTGCCGCTGCCTTCAGCCTGCAGCGCCGCCACGCGCTGCGCGTCGAGTTGCTGCTGTGCGCGCTGGTCGCCGATCGCGGCAGTCTGGAATGCGTACGGGCCGGCGATATCGCGATCCTCGCCCGGCACGACCGCGCCAGTCGCGCGCACGCCGGCGGGACGTGTCGACAGGCTCCGATGATCCCAGCTTGCGCGCGCGACGCGGCCGATGCCCCAGCGGCGCGCATTCAGGAACTGCCGGATGCCGCCACGCGGATCGCCGTCGCTCGTCTGATGGAATCCGACGACTTCGGGCTGATCGGGCGCAAAGCGCTCGTTCGTGTCGGCGAGGACGAGCGTGTGCTTGCCGAGGCTCGCCGACTGCGCGTCGCCTTCGTGTTCGAACCAGTAGAAGATGCCTTCTTCCGCCCACAGTCGTTCGAGAAATGCGAAGTCCGATTCGCCCGCCTGGGCGGTCAGGCTGCGTTTCGCATATTTCGCCGTATCGGCGAGCGCCCAGCGCCACGCCGGCACGATCGCACCATACGCGTAGTGCGCGAAGACCTGCTCGCTGATCTCGACGACGCTCGCGTTCACGAAGTTGTAGCTGTCGACGCGCTGGTGCAGCAGCGCCAGCCACGGTTCGACGACGAGCCTCACGCGCGCGAGCCCGCCGTTGTAGCCGACAAGCTCCGCGGCGATCACGTGGCCGTGGAACGGACGACGCGCGTCCTGCCCGTCCGCAGCCTGCCATTCGACGAGGATCGGCGCGCCGATCAACTTGTCGAGCGGAACGTCGGGACGCTCGGTCAGCGCGGTGACCTGGAACCGGAAGCCGCCGCGATCGAGCGACTCCCATCCGTGCAGGCTCTCGGCGACGAGTTTGTCCGCGCCGAGCGGCGTGGTCAGCCATAGAAACCGGTCGTGCTGGGACCAGCCGCCGAAGAATGCCTGGATGAGATCAGATTGGGTCGACATGATGGGTTCGTTCGGAGTTCGCGGGGAGCAGTGCTTTCAGTTCCTGGAGTCGAAGCATCGGTACATGCATTACCGTTCGGTCAATTCGACGGCGGGTAGTGCGTCCATCCGTGTAAATGCGTTGCCTTTCATTTCTGTGGGCGTCTGGATGTATTCCGGCCCGGGACCGAAGCGATTTCGTGATTGGCCAGAATCCGCTTGACCTGCTCGATCTCCGGCCGGTAGCGATAATTCAGTTCTCCCGTATATTTTCCAATGCCCAGATAGCGCCCTGCGAACCGTGATCAAGGTCTCTTCCGCGCGAATAGCAGGAAAGTGTCTTGTCGTCATCCGTGATAACCATGGCCGGCGCGGGATTGGTCTGCCCGGACCCGCTGCGGATCTCGAAATGGCCGCGCTCGTGTTGCGCAGCCGCCATGCCCGTCATGCCAAGCATCAATGTCATCACCATCAGGACCCCTGTAAAGCGCATCACGTCAGGGTCACTTCCCCGTCAGGTTCACGTTTTCCAGCCGGTTCATCGGCGTGAAGATCCGCCCGTCCATTTCCTGCGGACGCAGGATGTCGACGTTCATCTTGCCGACGAAGACGTAGTTGCCGGGCTCGACACGGCGCATAGGCGAACGGTTGTCATAGGTCAGATCTGCAAAAGGCACGAGAAACTCCACCTTCTCGTTCTGGCCGGGCTTGACGACGATTTCGCGCCGATAGTGGCGTGATGCGTCACTCAGATATTTGCCGACCAGCCTGACGTCGAAACCCACGAGTTTGTTGCCGCCGCCGATCTCCACGTATTGCACATCGGGCCTCGCCAGATCTGCCGACCAACGATCAGGACCGTCGATCGTCACATCCTGCTTGCCATCGTTTGCGAACGTCACGTCGACGGCAAGATGGTCTGCAGTGGATCGCACCGAAAATTCCGGATGCAGATTGATCTCCGGCGTGCCCTGCGCCAGCAGATCATGGGCAAGGTCATAAAGCACCGAAAGGTTGTCGTTGAATTGATCGTCGAACTGATAGTTGTACGTGCCCTCGTAATGGTGGCCGTCCTTGTCAAACGAATAGACGAGCACGGACCCCTTATTGATTGCACGGATCTGGGGGATTGTCCTGCTGCTCAACGTCGCCTTCACCGTATCGACATGCTGGCGATAGGTTCCCGTGAGATCCGCCGTATATTTCCCGATTCCGACGTAACGCGATTGCGGCATCGGATCGATATCCCGTCCGCGCGAGAAATACGACACCCTCTTGCCATCGTCCTTGAAAACCATCGACGGCGACGGATTCATCTGCCCCAGTCCACTACGAATCTCGAAATAATCCGGACGATCTTGTGCGAGCGTCATTTCCGCCACCCCGAAAGAAATCGTTGACATCACCAGGAACAGGATCGAGCGCTTCATTTCAGCACCTCCCATTCAATCCCGGTTTTCTTGTTGAACCAGTCACGGAAGCTATACATGTAGTACTTCGCAATTTCCGGCTTCTCCGTGTACACCCCCAGGCCCATCAAGTTCGTGGGGGTGTCGCGCTGCCAGTTGTCGACAAGCTGGGCCATCTTCACGTCGACCAGGTGTTGCGAGTTGATGTATTTGCCATACACCGATCCGCCATCCAGGAAATACTCATCGGGCCAGCCGAACAGGTGGCCGGCCTCGTGCGCGATCGCATTCTGCGTATTTATCGGCACGTACCGATTCTCCCGGCCGTTCCACTGGACCTCCACTTCCCCCCAGTTCGCCGAATCCGCCCGGGTCGCCATCGGAAACAGATTGATCTCCGCATGGCATCGTCCGATTTGAACCAGTTCGACTTCCAGTTTCAGCTTGACCTTGCACGTACATGCACGACCAAGCGGGCATTCTTTCGGCTGCATCGAATAGTTCCCTCTATTCAGCCCGTCCTCGATGCGCTTCTTGAAGCCCGATATGGGACCCAGCCCACCCGGCCGGTCCACGATCCTCGTCACCCGGTCTTTACGGATTCCATCGCTGTTGAACGGCACCGAATACGGCTTGCCCGTCGATGGATCCATGTAGACGGCCCCGTTATTGATCCAGTATTGGTCCTTCAGGTTGACCTTGATATAGACGGTCGCCGTCACGGTCGCCGTCGCGGGTGCGTATCCGATATCGTACGAATCCTCCGTGCCGGAAAAATTCAGCCAGATTCGTTTCTTGTCCCTAAGTACCGGCTTGCCGTCCTCTCCCGTCTGGTAATAGCTGACGCATCCGGCATCAACCGTATGAAGCTCTGCCGGGATCGCGGGGACGTGAAGATTGCAGGGCCCGCTTTGCGCAGCCGGGCCTTTCTTCGGCATGCCTTCCAGTTCGCTGGAAACCGGCGGCGGAGTCGAATAACCGAGCGACGGGCCGGACGCCGTATTCTGTCCCGATGAAGCGGGTACCGGTGCAGGCATGGATCGACTCGACTCGTCTGCAAATGCCTGCGGGACAAGCGGCAAGTTTCCTGCTCCCGGGACCGGCATGTCGGCCATCAAAGCCGTCGCGCCCGACGCTGCCCCGCTCCATGTCGCCGCCCCTGCCGCACCCGCCGCACTGCCCCCAGCCGCCACCGCCCCTCTCCCCGCCGGACTCGCCGCCAACGCCTGCACCAGGAAATCGCACGGATCGCCCTGCGGCAGCACCGGCAACGCCGGCAGCTTCACGCTCGCCGCGCGCGGCCCCGGGAACGGATGCCCGCCCGCCTTCACGGCGAACTGCCCCGGCGTCTCGACGACGATGTCGCTGCCTTTCAACGTGATCCGGTTCGGTCCCTGCTGCAGCACGATCGCATCCTGCGCGAGCACGTCGACACGCTCGTCGGTCGACGTCACGCGCACGGTGTGGTCCGCGAGAATCTCCATCGTCGACGCATGCGCCGCGACGCTCACCGGCCCTTCGCCCGCGATCGCCTTCAGCCCGCCGGCAACGCTGTACAGGCTCATCGCATCGCCGGTCGCCGCCGCCACGGTCGCGCCGGCACCCACGTGCGCATCGCCATGCGATGTCACATGAACATGCTGCGTCGCATACGACACCGCGCTGTCCGGCGTCGTCACGACGATGTTCTCCGGCGACTCCATCAGCACCGCGGGCGTCGCGAATCGCTCGACGGGATCACCGCCGTCGCGCTGCGTCCCGTTTGGCTTGGTCGCGCTCTGGCCGCTCACGCTTCCCGCATATTTGCCGTCCTGCGCGGGATCGATCGCCTTCAGGAAATCCGACTGTGCCGCGTTCGCGGTCAGGCCGACCGCCTGCGCGCCGGTGGCCGCCGTGTCGAGTTCCTGCGCGGTTTTTTCGGCTTCCTTCAACTGCTCCACGCGCTCGGCGACATCCATCTGTGTCGACGCACCGAGCCGGCGTGCGGTACTCGACACCAGCACACCCGCACCGGCCCGCACGACACCCCATCCGTGCGTCGCCAGTTCGAAGCCTTCGCCGCGATAAGCACCGCGCATCGTGCCCTGCTGGTCGATCAGATAACCCTGCGCCAGGCGCGTGCCGGCCGTCGAATTGTTCAGCTCGTGGCGCAGCTGGCCGGCCGCATCGTCCATCACCCAGCGGCTGCCCGGCTGCCCGTCGAGCGTTTGCGTCTGCAGGCCCGTCAGCGTTCCCGAATGGTTCGCGTCGCTGCCCTCACCTGCGGAGAACGGCGGGCGAACCCGGCCGCCATACACCTGGCCGAGCATAACCGGCGCATCGATGTTGCCCGACTCGAAACCGATCACCACTTCCGCGCCCACGCGCGGTGCGAACGCATGACCGAAATTCGGCCCGGCAGCCTGTTCGGCGACCCGGACCAGAATGCCCGAGCGATGATCGCCAGGTGCATGGCCGGCCGGATTGGACCGGCTCGCCGTATCGGTCAACCCGCCCGGCAACGGCGCGACACCGCGCATCCACGGAAACTGGATGCGCACCTGGTGATCGCGCGTGCTGCTGACGCGGCCGCCCGGCTCGCCCACGACGATCGCGGTCTGCACGCCGTGTACCGTCGGCCGATCGCGGAACGGCGGCACGATCGGCGTGCCTTCCGGCACCGCGACGAACCGGTTGCGGTACAGGCCCTTCTCGAGCTCGCCGCGCCCGAACAATTGCCCGATCTGCGCGCCGAGATTGTTGACTGCCTCGTGCTCGACCGACAGCGGCACGAACCTGACGGTACCGCCCATGTAGTCGTTCAGCGTATGCACTTTGCCGACCTCGAGCGTGCGCGACGAACCGCCGCCATGATGGACGCGCTTCGCAAGCTGCAGCGCGTCGAGACGCTGTTCGGCGTAACGCTGCGCGTCGCCGCTCGTGTCGAAGCGGCCGGCACGCTGGCCGTCGTAGATCTCGCGCACCGGCAGCGCGGGAGCATCGGCGTCGGCAGGCTGCTGCGCATGACCTGCGAGCGCATGCAGTTCGCTGGCTTTCCAGCTAGTCGCGACCACGCGATCCGGCACGAGCTGACGCCGGTCGGAGAATTGCGTCATTACGCCGTCCGGATCGCCGACGTCCTGCGCGTTGAACGCGATTGCACTGCCGTCAGGCAGCCGCGCATGACGGTCGAACACGACGACGGCATGGTCGCCCGACGGCGCCTTCCCGGCGTCCTGCCCATGCTCGATGCGAAACGACAGCCCCACCTCCGACAACTGGCGCAGGACGAAATCCAGATCGGTTTCGCGATACTGGCCGCGCAAGCGAAACGTACGCAGAGGCTCAACCAGTTCATAGCGCCGATGCGCTTCGGGGTAGTCGCCGAACACGCGCTCACAGATCCCCTCGGCATCGAGGTCGACGAAATACAGGCAATTGCGGCGCAGCTGCAGCAGCGCGAGCCACGACTCCATCGTGAGCCGATAGCGCGTGAACTCACCATCGCTCTCGGCATAGGCGGCATGCGTGACGTAACCGTTCCAGCACCGCTCGCCCGCCGCCGTCGCGAGCCGCACCCGCGCGGCGCTGCCGATCAGCGGCGCCAGGTCGAGAAACGGCTCGCTCGACAGGACATCGATCTCGAACCTGAACGATTCGCTGATCCCTTCGCGACCGTGAAAGCGCTCGACCACGAATGCGCCCGGCATTGCGGTATCGATCTGGATATGGCGGGTCGCTTGCCCGTAACCCGTTAATGCGGCAACAAGATCCATGTCGTGTCTCGGCGATCGTGCGCGAATGTGCGTCGCGCCGGCTGGTTCGTATCGAATCGGTTCATCGGAACAACTTGCTCATGTCGACGTTGCGCTGCATCTGCATGCGCATCGCCTCCATGTCTTCCTGCACGGTCGGCACGTGCGGCGCATCCCAGCGCACGCCGTTCACGTAGACGGTTCGCCAGCGCAGGTACCCCCATACGAAGGAAAACTCGCGCCCTGAATCCTGCAGCGCGAGACCGCCGGTGACGTTCGGATCGGTCAGGATGGCACTATCGCTCGGCGCGGTCGCGTCCTTGGCCGCGCGGGCTTTCTGCGCAGCCTGCTGCGCGGCATCGTAGCGTTTCAGGATGTCGGTCTGCTGCGCCGTCAGCGGCGTACGCGGTTCGGGCTCCGGCGCCACGTTGGCAATAGGCCCGAGCCCCAGCGCGCCCGCCCCCATCATCTGCATGATCTGCGACGGTCCCGGCACGCCGAGTTCCTGACGTTTCTTCCAATCGGCATGCTGGCGTGCGAAATCGGCCTGCCGGGTCTTCAGCGCCTTGATCTGGTTGTGGTTCCAGACGTCGTCGTCATCGCCGAGCGGCTTGAACCACGCGCGCGAGTCGTGCATGAAGTTGTCGTACAGCGCGCTGATCGGCGCTTCCGGCGGCCCCATGTTCCAGTCGCCCCTCACCTCGAGCCACTGCTTCCATTTCTCGTCGAGCTGCAGCTGGAAGAAATCCTCGGCACGCTTGGCGCTCACACGCACCAGTGGGCCGACGAACGGAATCGCGGATTCCAGGCCCGCGGCAATCGGCAGAATGGTCGGGGAAATGACGGCCGCCGCCTTCGGGTTCTGCGTGATCTTCCGGCTGACCGTGTTGCCCGCGTACCGGCTCACGGTCGGGCCGCCGTCCTTCTCGCACTCGAGCAGGTCGCGCCACTCGAGCCGCAATTCCTCGTTCGCACTGTCGAGATCGACGGCATCCTGCGGATAGGCGGCCTTGGCGGCGACATACGACGGTTGCGAACGCAAATTGTCGAGCCGCATCTTGCGCCAGCGCAGGTAAAGCCCGTAGTGCGCGCGCATCAGACCCGGCGTGCCGTGTTCCTTCGCGTAGTAGTAGTCCGCGCTCGTGCTCACGTACGCGGAGAACGCACGCTTGAGCGCAGGAGAAATCGCGAACGCCGCTACCGCTTCGGCGGCGACGCCCGGCCCCTTGATATCGAGCGGAACACCTGCCTTGCGCGCTTCGCGATACATGTCGAGCAGCGGCACCTGCGACAGCTTGTCGGCATCGCCCGTGCCGCGCCCCTGCTCGCCCGGCCCGTAACCGCCGCCGACGTCCGAATGCACGCCCGGATAGACGATCTCCTCGCGCCCGTCCAGCGACGCATCGATCAGGTCGAGCGGGAACGACCCGCGCGGCTCGTGTGCGGCGACCATGTGGATGCAGCGGTGCACGTAATACGGCACCCCCATCAGTTCCTTGCGTCCCCAGCCGCCGTGCCCGTCGAACAACGTCGCGGCCGTGCTTTGCGCAATGCCGACCGACGCGACCGTATCGAATAGGCCGAGAAAGTCGTACGACACGGGTACGCCGCACAGGCTGAAATCGGGGTCCAGCGCATCGGCCAGCCAGTTCGAGAACGTGCGCGCCTCGGCTGCGCCGCGCGAAAAGCCGAACACGTACAGGCGAATGCGCTGCAGCTTCGGCTTGCCCTTGACCAGTTGATCGCCGACGCGCTCCTTCAGCTGCGTGCAGCGGGCCCGCAACGCGCTGCGCCGCTTGTCGTCCCACGCCCGCATCGTCGCCGTCCAGTTCGCCGTATCGACCTCACCCTTGAGCTGCGCCCAGATCGTGTCGTGATCCCAGGTCAGTTCGATCCCGTTCTGCTCGGCCGCCATCAGCTTGAGCGCGCCGGCGCTCGAACTCCCGCGCGCGTTGATGTCGCCGAGGCTGCCCGGCTTCGGCGACGTGCCGCCGAGATTGATGCCCTTGAAATTCAGATCGACGCTGACGGCCTTCGCGAGCTCCTTGTCGCTCTTGCCGAGCGCCGCGGACAACGAATTGCCGAACGCGTGCGCATGCACGACGTTGTGGATCTGCAGCAGCGCCCAATTGATGCGCCCCTCGCCGGCCCATCCTGTCGCGGCGCCCGCCGCGGCCTGCAGGCCGACACCCTGGTCGCCGATCTCGTCGACGAACGGCGTTCCGACACCCGCCACGTAAATGGCGCTGTGATACTTGTCGCGCGGAAAGACATCGAACAGACGCGCCACGTTGCTGTGCTTGCCGCCTGCCCGATCGCGATCGGCGTTGTTGCGCGTGCCGTCGAAGAAGACGCCGACATGCAGCGTCTTGCAGCAGCTCATCCCGTCGTCGTCGTGAAGCCGGCGCATGATCGCGTCTTGCTCCGCCTTGGTCACGACACCGACGTCCTGCCGGTCAGCGCTCGCGAATCGAAAGCTCATGGCGCGATCCTCTTGTCGGGATTCGGGCACTGCGGATCGCTGTTGCGCAGCGTGAAGTTCTCCGGACAGGCTTCATCGGGTGCCTGAAGATTTTCGGGAAAGCCGCGGTAGCCGGGCATCCACTGCGACGCGTAGACCTTGATTCGATCATGCGGAAAGAACAGGACCCACAGGAACCCGTCGGAGAATTCGTCGTAGCGCTCGACCGGTACGACCCGGCTCGCGAGCGCCTTCGGATCCTTCCGGTACAGGTTGTCGTCCCGCCACTGCACGTTGACGGTCAGCCCCGGGCGCCATTTCCTCGGCAACGCAACGCAGCAGATGATCGCGCCGCCCCCGCTGCCGATGCGCGACGGAACCGTCCCGCCCCAGGTGCCGTCGACATAGAACGCACCGACCGGAACGTCGGTGTAGTTGAGGGCATTCAGTTTCAGCCCCATCGTTTCGGGTGCCGACGCCGGCGCGACCGATCCGGCCTGCGCACCCTGCGCGGGCGGTGACGCATCGGTCGCGCGCGAGCACCCGGCCGTTCCCAGCAAGATGGTCACGAACATCAGAAGCCGAGCGGCAAACGTCGTGGAACCGGCATTCAAACTCATCTCTTGATCCTCTTGTCCGACGCCGTCCGGCGCGGATCGCTATCAACTGCGTGATGCACCCGCCGCATGCGTCGTCGGCATTCCGCGGCCGTCGTACGCATGCGCGCGAACCCGCATCGCCCTATGCGGACGACCTTGCCTGCACCTGCTCCGTCACGAGATACCCGGCCATCTCGAGCGCATCGAGTGCGGCCCGCGGTGCCGCCGCGGGCGGCCCGTCGTGAAGCGCCCACGCCGCGCTCACGCATGCGTGGGCTTGCGACGGCGTTGCCACCAGCCGGCCGAAGCTTTCCGGACGCTGGCGCACATGAAAAATCAACGTGTCGACCTTCGCCGCCTGCCGCAATCGTTCGACTTGGTTCTGGTCGAGCACATACGGCTCGCCGCTGTGCGCGGCGTTCGCGCCGCTACCCGACACATCGCCCGCGGCGTCGAGATCGAGCGCAACGAGCGTCCCGGTGCGGTCGAACGCCCACCACGCGTCGATGCCGGCCGTGAAGCGGCGACGCTGCGCGAGCGTGAGTGCCGCGAGCCAGGCCGGCAGGCAACGCGTATCGGCGAAGCGCACGAGAAACGCCTCGTCGTCGGAGGCAGCGCTCGCCTCCATCTGGCCACGCAGATGCGCGGCGAGCGCATTCGTGTCGCGCGCGCCGTGCAACAGGCTCACCATCGGCCGCCCGGACGTCTCGCGCAGCACGATCTCGAGCATCGCCATGCGCGCGGCCGCGTCGGCAGGCAACGGCACGAGGCATGGCGAAATCGACATCAAGTCTTCGCCGTCGTACACGCCTTCGTACAACACGACGACGGCATCGTTGCGATCGACCTCAGGCATCCGGTCACGCAGCGCCGGCGCGAACCCCATGTCGAGCAGCAGGTGCCAGCGGCCACCGGCCGGCACGTGCTCAAATAGCTCGCGCAGCCGGTCTGGTATGTCGTCGGGATAGCGGTCGATCCAGTCGGTCGTGTCGATCGTCATGTTCAGATCGCCTTGCCCGCCAGCGCGCTGCCGGACTGCATCGCATGAAGCAGGCATTCGACGCAAACCTTCTCGGGAAATTGCGGCAGCGGCGTGTTCAGTTGATCGGGGCCCACGAATGCGTGTTGCGCGGCATACACGACGAACTTGCCCGGACAACCGAAGGTGACGTCACCGCCTTCGATCGTCACGTGCGCGCCGCCGCTCACCGCGAGATGCACGGTTTTCTTTGCGGCGATCTCGACGTCCGCACTCGCAGACGCGACCTTCAGGTCGTCGCGCGCACGCATGCCGAGCACGTCGCGCTGCGCCTGCAAGGTCAGCCCGTCCTTGCCGGCGATCACGCTCATGCCGACGCCGCTCGCCTGGCTCGCACCGGCCAGCCAGCCGATGCCCTGCCCGCTTTGGATGCGCAACTGCCGCGCGGCGGCAAGATTGAAGTCCGCGCCGCTGCCAAGCGACAGCGTTTCGCCGGCCGCCCATTGCAGCGCCTGCCCCGCAATCAGCCCGTGGCCACCCTTTGCCTCGATGCCGAGCACGGCGTCGCCCGTATGCGGCAACGCATTGCCCGTCGATCGCTGCGCCGCGTCGGCCGACGCCTGCTCGTAGCCGTTCGCGCCGACCGTCGTCGCGAAACTCCGAGCGAGCGCATCGAGCGGCGCGGCACTGCCATTCAATGACGATTGACCGGCTTGCTCCACGCCGCGCTGCGCGGCGAACGGCAGTGTCCCGTGCGTATCCGCCGTCTTGTCGAACCGCCCGACAAGCGCGACGTGTCGCGCGAGCAGCGCCTGCAGCGCGGATGCATCGCCCGCCGGCTGAGCGGCGCCGGCAGGCGCATAGCTCGAAACCAGCACGCCGCGCGTCGCGCGCATGGCGCCGTACGCGTCTGAACGCAGTTCGACACCCTGACCGCGAAAGCTGCCGAGATAGTTGTCGGACTGATGACGCAGATGACCGAGGTTGAGCTGCGTCGCCGCGTGGGTCGTCGCCATCTGCAGGCGTCCCATGCCGTCGGTATCGTCCGCGACAAGCTGATTGTGGCCTTGCCCGTCGAAGCCCTGACTCTTGAAGCCCGAAAGCGCACCTGCGTGATTGTGGCGATCCGCACCGCCGCCGGCGCCATGCCACGCCGGGCTGTGCCCGCTCGCTAGGTTGCCCTGCGCGCTCGGCGCATGATCGGCCGCCTGCGTGTAGATCGATGCGTCGAGCGGCTGTCCGGCCGCGCCGCCCGGGGACGGCGGCTCGCCGCCTTCGCCGCGGCCGTTGAACAGGCCGCCGAGCACGATCGGCCGATGGACCAGCCCATGGTGAAACTGCACGAGCACCTCATGGCCGATGCGCGGCACCTGCTGGAGCCCGTGCCCGTCGCTCGCGAGCCGTTGAATGGCGCGCGTCGGATACGTGCCCGCATCGTCTTCCGCCTGCCAGTGGAAACGAACACGCAACCGCCCCTGCGCATCCGCGTGCACCGGCCCCGTCGCACCGGGTCGCGCTTCGCCGGCCGGACCGACGACGATCGCGGTCTGCGCACCCAGTGCCGTCGGAACCGGATTGAGCCGTTGCCCGGTCTCGTCGGCCAGCGTGGGGCGCCAGATCTGTGCTCGCGGCACCGCATCGAACCGGTTCGCGTAACCGCCGGCCTTCGCTTGCCGCAGCACACGCGGATCGAGATCCTGTACCGGCAACGGTCCGAGCTGCCGCTCGACGGCTTCCATGACGGTAGCCGGGAGATTGTTGATCCCGATATGCTCGATGCGCGTCACCAGAAAATCCTCGGGCGGTGCGGCGCCGCGCATCGATTGCCACCCGGAATCGACGACTTTCAGCGCGCGTCCGGCACGCGCCGTGCGCAGCGTGCCATAGCCGGTCCAGAAACACGCGCGCGATACGATCGCATCGACATGCCGCCGCGCCGTGTCTTCCGCTTCACGCAGGCTGTCGAATGCCTCCGGCCCGACGTCGTCGTAGAGTTCGCGTGCGCCGTTCGGCCTGCCGAGATTCGCGCTCGCGGTAGTCGCCTGGTTCGCGCGGTAGTCGCTGCTGATCAGCGTGACGCGATCGGCCGTCAGCGACAGTGACTGCCCGATCCCGAGGATCACGTCGTCGGCGTCGGTCGCCGTCCCGCTCGACCGGCGCGGCACACCGCCGCGCAGTGCCGACGTGTCGTCCTCGGCCAGTTGCGCGCTGTCGTCGAAGACCAGCATCGCATGCCCGGCGGGTGCCTCCTCATCCTCGACGAAACAGAAACCGAGGCCGGCCTCCGCCAGCAGATGCCGTACGAATTCGTAGTGCGTATGCGTCCGGTATTGCACCCGGTATGCACAGGTACCCAGCGCATCGATACGCCGGCCCGCGTCCGGCGTGAGGCGCCATCGCGCGATACCCGCGTACGGCGCGAACACCGTGTCGAGCACGTCGGCAAGCGTCTGGTTCACGAAGGTTCGCTCGTCGCGCGCATGCATCAGCGCCGCGAGCCAGGGCACGATCTGAAGGTGGTAGCGCGCGAGCCCCCCGTCGTAACCGATGCACTCGGCCTGAGCCACGAGTCCGCTGCGCAGCGTCGTCGTTCCGTTCGACAGCGTGGTGCGAATCGCGGCACGCTGCCCGAGCATCGCGTCGAGATCCAGTGCGGGATCCGTCGACAGCGCATGGACGTTCCACTGAAAGATATCGGAGAGCGATTCAAGACCGGTCCAGCGTTCGATTTGAAATGCGGCAAGCGCACCGGATCCATCCAGCGAATACAGGCGATTGAATGCGCCGAAAAGAGACGCAAATTCCGTGATGACGCTCATGCGCTTCCCGCTCTCTCAGGATTTGACGTTTTTAAATGCATATTGCTGCGACGAACACGGGACGATGCACGATCATCGACATCGCGATCGCAATGCCGAACCGGAAGGAAACACGCGCATTCCCCTGAAACGCCCCGGTACACGGAGCGGCCCCTTCATCAAGCAGAACTCGCACGGGCTGGACCGGATGGTGCGACCCCTATTTTAAGCTTACTATTTTAAATTACGCCGTCGCGCTCCGCCATAGGCAAACCATCCTAGGCTTAAAAATGCGAAGCCTTGACGCGCGGGCTTCACGCACGATAATGACTGCCGTCGGATCGACGGATACGTAAATTTCAGCCGAAACAGGTATTTATTTCCGTAAGGTAATAAATGCCTGATTTCATCGCCATCGATTCAAAAGATGCTGTCGGTAAAATCCGCCGCTGCCCTGCACCGGGCGGCGCAGTCCGGTCGCGTTGACAGCAATCCAGCCAGGAGGTCCATCCGGATGACAAAACCCTTCATCGTCCTTGGCGACAAGCACAGCCACGGCGGCACCGTGACCAGCGCGTCCACCGTGTCGTCGGTCGACGGTCGCGGAATCGCGCGCCGAAACGACACGGTGACGTGTCCGGTACACGGGCCGAACTACATCATCGACGGCGACGACACGATGATCGTGCAGGGCGAAGGAGTCGCACGCGACGGCTACAAGACGGCCTGCGGCGCCGTCCTGGTCGCGAGCCGATCGACGGGAAACGACGGAACCTGACACACGACGTCAGCAAGTCACACGAGGAATCGACGGGAATGATCACGGGGTTGCGCAAAACGGCGTTCGTCGCCGCGATATTCGTTGCGGTGTGGGCGGCCGTCCTCATATGGTGGAAGATGACCCGCCACGCGCCGACCGCAAGGGAACTGCTGTTGTGCGGGCTCGTGCTGCCGGCGGCGCTCGCCATTTGCGTTGCATGGATGCGCCGGTCGCTCGGTCAACGTCCGTCGATCGCCGCCGCGGCACCGGCGACTTCGCTCGCGCCCCGGGACGTACCGGCTGCGGAAAATTCCGCGTCGCTCACATGGTCGGCCCTGCTGCTCGACAGCAGCCTCCGACTGCCGATGGGCGCGACGACCGCCGAAATCGATGCAGCGGCACGGGAAGAACGTCCGGTCGCGCTGCATCCCGAACTGCAACGCCCGGACGGAACCGGTGTATTCGCGAGCACCGTCGAATCGGTTTCTCTGGACCGGTTCGATGAAAGCCTGCTCGTGCCCGGCGCGCAGGGAACACTTGAGGACGAGCACTGGCGCGGACTGCTGCTGGCCGCCGATGCGCTCGACGAATTGCGCGAGCGACATGCCGTGCTGTCCGGCGCGGGCCCCGACACGCCGCCGCTCAGGCTCCATCTGCTGATTCCGGAACGCTGGCAACCGGTCGCGGCAACGCTCGCCGCATGGCTCGATGCCCATACGGCGCGCGAAGCGGTCGCACCCGGCATCGTGCGCGCGCAACTGCGCACGGTCGCCGATCCCGTACAAGCGTGGGCCGTCGTCGACGAACTGATTCAGGCGTTGCACCTGCAACCGTCCGCCGACCTTCACGTCGTGCTCGCCTTCGACTCCACCGCCAGCCAGGACGCCGTCGACGCGCTGGATCGCGCGGACCGTCTCTATGGCCGAGATCGTCCGAACGGACTGACGCCCGGCGAAGGTGCGTGCGCGCTGCTGCTCGCACATCCCGACGCTTCGCCCGCAACGCCCGTGCCTTCGATTCATCGTCTCGTGTCCGCGCGCCGCCCGGCTTCCGCCGATCACGGCAAGGCCGAATCTGCGACGCTCGGCCAGTTGCTCGCCGCGGCGGGTACCCGGTTGTCGACGCTGCACCCTGCCCTGTCGGCGCCCGGACTCGTCACCGACGCCGATCAACGCAGCAGCCGTCGCACCGAAGTCGTGACCGTCATCGAACAGACATGGGGAGACGATGCCGCCGAGCGCAGCCGGCACCTCGGGCTCGCCAACGGTGCGAGCGGCGCAGCGCTCGCGCTGACTGTACTGGCCGCCGCCGCGGATCGCGCGACGGAGGAACGGCAGGCGATGTTCGCCGCATCGGTCAGCGATCCGCTCGCACGCGGCGTGATGCTCGTCACGCCCGCTATCACGGTCGATACCGCTGAGCCCGCGCCGCAATCCCGGATGACCGCCGCGTGACCGGCCGCCCCGACCGGCGCCGCCCGCACGTGCCGCCTACAACAGCATCGAGGTCCCGGACCGCCGTCGACAGCGACACAGCTCGGCGCCGGTTCGGCCGGACACCATCACCAGCTGCGTGAATGCATTCTGCGCCGCATATTCGCCAAGCAAGCGGTCCAGCGCCTGTGCAAAGGCGTGGACGCCCGTTCCCGCGAAACCGTCCTCGTTCACGACGACGCGAATCTCCAGCCCGCGAACCACGCTCGCGAACGGCTTGCTCGACACCCACGCGGTCACGGCCTTGTGCGTGACGTCGATGACGCTGTCGATCTGCCGGACGGTCGCCGGCGAGCGGGTCACGTCGTGCAGCGCAAGTGCGTCGCGTATGGCGGCGGCGCCTCCCGACAACCGCATCGGATTAGCGGACAACATCGACACGAGCCGCCACATCGCACCGCGGTCGCCGCCAAACCGCCGCGACTGCGTCGGCCGATGCAGCAGACCGATCCGTCGCGCAAGCGTACCGCCCTCGAGCAGCAACTCGCCCTGCGGCGTGCCCGGCGTCAGTTCCGCCGGCAGGTCGCGATTGCTGCAGGTGACCTTCAGCGCAACTGCGGACGGCGCCGGAACCGGGCGAAGCGAACGGTCGACGAAGCCGAGCGTCATCTCGCGTCCGGGCTCGCGCTTCGCGACGAGTGCGTCCCGATGCGTGCGCCAGTACAGCGCCGCGTTCGGTGCGAGGCCGCCGTGATACAGCGCATGGAGCGGACGATAGCCGATCGCGCGCTCGCCCTGCGGCGTGGTTTCGATCTGCGTTACGGCGTCGACCGACTGTATCTCGCAGGCAAAGGCGTTCTGGTCGTCGACGACCAGCGGGTACATTTCCGCGTCCGGCGAGGCGGCATCGGCCTGACGCCCGAGCTTGCCGGCCGCGTCGAACAGATTGACGACCGGCGTACAGCCGAGCAGCACGTGCTCCGTGCCGAGCGCGCCCAGCACACGCGCTGTCGAAGAGTCCGCCCCGACGCCCTTCAGCAGCAGATGTAATGTGAACCGCCGGCCACCGATACGCCCTGCTTGGCGCAAGTCGCAATCGAAGAAGCCGAATTTCTCCGGAAAGGCGAAGTATTCGGTCAGCAATGAATGAGCAGGATGACCGACAGTCGGCGGCGAAATCAGGCTCTCGTCCTGCGCGAAACCGATGGACAAAAACGGCACCCGGTCGAGCGCCACCCAGCGTCCGCTGTCGCCCGGTTCGACGAACGCCTGCAGCGCGCGAATCGTCAACGCGTCGCGCAACGCAGCGCTGAAGAGCGGTTCGCCCTGAACATACAGACGCGCGACGTCGAGCTTCAGGTCCGCGACCGATGCATGCGGAGACTGGATCTCGAAGGCAAGCGAGATCTGCGCGCTAGTGTCCGGCAGCAGCCTGAGCGCACGCGGCACCTGCGCAACCGCGTGAAAGCGCGCGGCCGCCAATCGCAAAGGCGACAACGTCACGTCGTATGCTGTCCGGAAGAAGATTTTCGTGCCCTTCACTGGCCGGCTGTACAACTCGGTGCCGCGTGGAATCACGATGCAAGTCGACATCTGCGCGGCACGGCTCGCGTCCATCTCGAAGCGTGCGACCGAGCACGACGGGAACGGTTGCAGGAAGTGCGGATACAGCGCGTTGGCCAGCGCGGTCGTGAATTCCGGGTAGTCATCGTCGATACGGCGCGACGCGCGTGCGCCGAGCAGCGCAAACGATTCGAACAGGCGCTCGACATGCGGGTCGTCGCTGCTGGCGTCGGCACCGCTCGTGAGCTGCATGCGGGTCGAAATCTTGGGGTAGCGTCGTGCGAACTCCTTAGCCCAGTGGCGCAGAAGGTTCAGCTCACGCTCATAGAATGAAAGCAGGTCATCCATCGGCGAGTGTCGAAAACGCGTCGCGCGCCGACCCGTGGCTGGCCCTGGCAGGCCGCCCGGCGTGCCGGGAACGCGCACGTGGTCTCCGTGCGGCAGGTTGGCATGCGGTCGAGGCGCCCCACTCTACCGGATTGCCTCCGTGCAGTCCACGATTCATCCGGCGCGAACGCGCGCGACAGACGATGAATCGCCGCGAATGCGCCAACCGGCTTGCGACACGCCTGTCACATGCCGACGACACTCACCCGCCATGCCGCATCGGCGGCCGCAGGCGATTCGCCGCCGGCGCACCCCATCACCCGCGCCGCACCCAGATCACCTTCCCGTCGCGAATGCCGAGATTGCGGCGCTCCGGTCGGTAATCCATCGTGCCCGGCAACGCCTTGCCGTCGCGCTCGAGCACGCGCCACAGGCAGCCGTCGAGTTGCGCGGCCGCATCGGCCTCGGTCTTGCCGACCAGCGCATCGTCCTGCGCCGCGTCCGCCTTGCATGCAAGCGACGCGCCCGCCTGCCCGCCATTCGCCGGCGTGCTGCCCGCGCTCGTGATCTTCGTGTTCATGTCCGCGCATCCCGCAAAAGTTGCGCCCGCAACCAGCGCCATCATCATCGCGATCGTCTTCTTCATCGATTTCTCCCTGTCGCGCCCGGCGTGGCAGATGTGGCGTTCCTCGCGGGCCGGGCGTCACATGCGTGATCGGTTCCGCGCGTCGCCAGCCGTTTCCCGACGGATGCCGGCCGGCGAACCTCGGCCTCGCGCACCCCGGCCGCGCCGATTCGGCGCACCGGAGCCGCGGGCTCGGCCTGACGCCGAAGCCGCCTGCATGTTACCGCACGCGATCGGCCGCCACGACGCGTCGACGACGCATCGAGCCGTGTGCGCGGATCGATCGCACCTGCCCCTGCACGCCGACGCAATGCGGCATTCGGGATCGCCATCGGCGACCGGTTCAGAACTTGTAGGTCACGCCCGCCATGCCGTAGTAGTTGCTGCGCGACTGGACGATCGGACTGTCGCCGTAGCGGCCGAGCAGCCGTGTCACACCGCCGGTCGCAAGTACCGACCAGTGCCGCGACAGGTTCCAGTTCCACGCGACCGCCATCGACGCGCTGTCGATCCCGCCGCTCGTCGAATACGGCCTGAACCGGCTCGTCATCGATTGTGCATCTGTCACGCCGTAGAACGTCTGCGTGTAGCGCCCCGAGCCCGCGTGCACGGTGCCCGTCACGACGATCTCGTGCTGCGATGTCTTGAACACGGGCACCGCGAGATCCATGTGTCCCGATACGCCGCGCGACGTGTGCGTCACGGGCGTGTCGATCGTGACGCTCAGTTCGGCCGCATTGAAAAGCGTCACCCCGGCGCGCACGCCGACCAGCACCGAGCCCGGAATCCGGCCCATGCCCTTCAGGTAGTCGGAGCCCGGCAGGTCGAAGCGGTTCTCGTCCGCGCGGCCCGCATCGTAGCTCACGGCCGCCGACACGAACACACCGTGCGGCAGGTCCAGCCGGTAGCCGGCGCCCTGCGTAGCGTCGATGAAGAAGCCGTTGCCGAACGTCGCGGAAAACGACGGCGCGACGACGCCGCGATACTGGTTGCTGCCCTGGTAGCGCGGCGCGAAACCACCGCCGAGCGAGATCGAATACTGGTTTTCCGCGTGGGCGGCGGCAGCGAGGGTCAGGCCGGCGAGCGGCATGCAATAGCGGTAGCGGCGGAGAGTTGGGCGCACAATATTGAGATAAGAGTGACGGAGCCCGCAGTCTATGTGCCGCCCAGCGCGCAGACTGTCCTGAATCTGCGGCGAATCTGTGCTCAATTGTGTTCGATTGTTCGAGAATGTCGTACCGCTGCCCGGGCAGCCGGTACGCCGGATAGAATTCGCGTGCCGCGCCGCATACCGGCCTGCCGGGGTATGAGATCGCGCGTGCATCCTGAGGAGACCATGAACGACAATCCGCTCAAATACCGTGTACTGCTGATCGAGGACGACGACCGCCTCGCGCAGCTCGTCCGCGAATATCTCGACGGCTATGAATTCGCGGTGACGGTCGTGCGGCGCGGCGACCTCGCCGTCGCGGCGGTACGCGAGCACCAGCCTGCCCTCGTGATACTCGACCTGATGCTGCCGAACCTCGACGGCATGGAAGTCTGCCGGCGCATCCGCGCGTTCACCAACATCCCCGTGCTGATCCTGACCGCGCGCGCGGACGTCTACGACCAGGTCGCGGGCCTCGAGACGGGCGCCGACGACTACGTGACGAAGCCGATCGAGCCGCGCGTGCTCGTCGCGCGCGCTCGCGCGCTGCTACGCCGCGCGCAGCCGGTCGCAGCGGAAACGCCGGTTGCCGCACCCGAAGCGCTCGTGTTCGGCGAACTGTCGATCTCGCCGCCGAACCGCACCGTCACGTGGCGCGGCGAGCCGGTCGACCTGAAGACCGCCGAATTCAACCTGCTGCTGATCCTCGCGCGCGCGGCCGGCACCGTACTGAGCCGCGACGACATCCTGAAGCAGTTGCGCGGAATCGAGTTCGACGGGCTCGACCGCTCGGTCGATTCCGGCATCTCGAAGCTGCGCCGCCGCTTCGAGGATGCGTCATCGGAGCCGCACAAGATCAAGACGATCTGGGGCCGCGGCTACCTGTTCAGCCCTTCCGCGTGGGACGAATAAATGCTGCGTCCGTTGATCAGGCTGTACCTCATCGTGATCCTGTTCGTCGCCGCGTCGATCGTGTTCATCCAGCTGTCGTTCGACCGGATCTTCTACGAGCGCGTCACGCAGGCGCAGCGCGACTCGTTGACGACCTACTCGTTCGTGCTCAACGACTACCTCGAACGCCATCCGGGCGGGCAGCGCCTGCTCGCGCTGCGCGAGCTCGCGAAACACGGCAACGAAGGGTTCGGTTTCCTGTCGATGGCCGCCGCCCGCGCGCAACTGAGCGGTGCGCCGCTGCGCGATCTCGATGCCGGCAGGATCGCGATCAGCTACAACGGCAAGGATTACTACATGCCGCTCGCGGACGGCTCGGTGCTGCATGCACGCCCTGTCGAGGCATCCGATCTCGACATCAAGATCTATGCGTACCTGCTGCTCGCGCTCGCCACGCTGTTCGCGGTGGTGCTGTGGATTCACTATCACTGGCGCGACCTGCGCAAGCTGCAGGATGCCGCACGCGCATTCGGCGCCGGCACGCTGTCGACGCGCGTGAAGCTGTCGGGCAAGTCGAACATCGACGAGCTGTCGCGGCAGTTCAACGACATGGCCGAGCGCATCGAGGCATCGATCAAGCAGCAGCGCGAAATGATGCACGGCATCTCGCATGAACTGAAGACGCCGCTCGCGCGGCTCGAATTCGGGCTCGCGCTGCTCGCCGAACCCGACGAAACCGACCGGATGCGCGAACGCCGCGACGCGCTGCAGCGCGACGTGCGCGAACTCGACGAGCTCGTCACCGAGTTGCTGACAATCGGCCGGCTCGAACAGGGTGCTAGCCAGCTGGTGCCGATGGAGATCGTCGTCGATGCGCTGATCGACAGCGTCGCCGGCAACGTCGCGAACGACATCGCCGATCGCGGGATCGCGCTCGACGTGTCGACGCTCGGCACACCCGCGACCCACGTATGCGACCCGAAGCTCGTCGCGCGCGCGCTGCTGAACCTGATCCGCAACGGCGCGCGCTACGCGTCGCGCAAGGTGCTGCTGGCCGCTGCCGGGGACCGGTCCGGCGCGCTCGTGCTGAGCGTCGATGACGACGGCCCCGGCATTCCGGCCGCCGAGCGCGCGCGCGTGTTCGAACCGTTCCAGCGGCTCGACTCCAGCCGCGACCGGCAGACCGGCGGCTTCGGGCTCGGGCTCGCGATCGTGCGGCGCGTCGCGCTGGTGCACGGCGGCGACGTGCGGCTCGAGGATTCGCCGCTCGGCGGCGCACGCTTCGTGATCACGCTGCCCGCACGTACGCTGCCGGACAGCTTCTTCGACGTGACGGCAGACCTCGCCCATGCCGGCGCGCCCGGCGACGGTACGAGCATCGCCGCGCCGCCGCGCTGAAGCGCACGACAGGGCAGCGCCCCGCCCTCGCCTGACGGTGTGCCGCCAGCGCGTGCGCTGCCGCTCAGCGGCGGCGCAGCAGCGCGACGAAGAACAGGCTGCCGAACAGCGCGGTCACGATGCCGATCGGCAAATCCTCCGGTGCCGCGAGCGTGCGGGCCGCGACATCGGCCCACACGAGCAGGATCGCGCCCGTCAGCGCGGCGACCGGCAGCAGCCTGCCGTGCTCGGCACCGACGACGCGACGGCACAGATGCGGCGTCACGAGCCCGACGAAGCCGATCGCGCCGCTCACCGCGACCATCGCGCCCGTCGCGAACGATGCGACGACAAACACCTCGCGCCGCATCCGCGCGCTCGGCACGCCGAGCGAGGCCGCCGCGACATCGCCCGACATCAGCGCATTCAGTTCGCGCCGTCGCGCATACAGCACGCCGCCGGCGAGTGCCGCGCATACGGCCGGCACCGGCAGCAGATCCCAGCGCGCGAGCCCGACGCCGCCGAGCATCCAGAACAGCACCGACGACGCGGCGCGTTGGTCGCCGAGATACAGCAGCAGGTTGCCGAACGCGGCCATCATGAACGACACCGATACGCCCGCGAGCAGCAAGCGATCCGATTCGAGCCGGCCGCGCCGGTAAGCGAGCGCGACGACGCATGCGGTCGCCGCAAGCGCGCCCGCGAAGGCGGCGGCCGACAGCGTGAACGGGCCGAACGCCGCGCCGGCCACCACCGTGACCGCGACTGCGCCGAGCATCGCGCCCGAGCTCACGCCGAGCAGATGCGGATCGGCGAGGCGATTCGCGGTCGCCGCCTGCAACGCGACACCGACCGCCGCCAGCGTCGCGCCGACAATCGCGGCCAGCAGCGCACGCGGCATCCGGATCAGCCACACGATGCTGTCGTCGCCCGCGCCCGCCGCAAGCGCGCCGGCAGCGCCGAACGCCGACGCGATATGCGCGGCGACGATCCGCACCGCGACCGGCATCGCGATCGGCGCGGGACCGAACGCGGCCGACACGACGATCGACACGATCAGCAGCACGGCCAGCGCCGGCAGCACCACCCGCATACGGGGCCGCGACGCACGCACGGCCGCACTCATCGCGCCGGCCCGGCGAACGCGGCCGGATACAGCGCTCGCGCGAGCATCTCGACGGCCGCGACGTTCTCGGGGCCCGGCGTCGCCGCATCGTACGGAATCACGACGAAGCGCCGGTCGCGGATCGCGGCGACGCGCGCGAGCGCCGGCTGGCTCAGCAGGAACTGCTGCTTCTGCGCGGCCGTCACCGCCGAATAGTCGACGATCACGATGACCTGCGGATCGCGCGCGACCACGCTCTCCCAGTTCACCTGCGTCCAGCTGCGCGGCACATCGTCCATCACGTTGCGCGCGCCGGCCGCCGCCAGCAGCGCGGTCGGCATCGCGAGTCCGCCCGCCGTCATCGGCTTGTCGGTGCCGCTGTCGTAGACGAACGCGCGCAGCGGCTCCCGGCGCCCGATCGCACGCGACACCGCCGCGAGACGTGCGCGCATCGCGGCGACGACCTGCGCGGCGCGCGCATCGACACCGAAAATCCGGCCGAGGTTGTCCAGGTCGCGGAACACGTCGTCGAACGACGCGGCTGATTGCTTCATCACGTGCGAGCACGATTCGGTCAGTTCATACGTACGGATGCCGAACGGCGCGAGCGTCGCGGGCGTCACCTGGCCGCCGACATGCATCCCGTAGTTCCAGCCGGCGAGATAGAAGTCGGCGCGCGCGGCGGCCAGCACCTCGAGCGACGGATACTGGCTCGCCAGTTCGGGCACGCCGCGCAATGCGTCGCGCACGCGCGCGGTGCCCGTCTTCCAGCCGCCGATGCCCGTATAGCCGACAAGCCGGTCCTTCAGGCCGAGCACGAGCATCATCTCGGTCAGGTTCACGTCATTGCTTACCGCTCGCGTCGGTGCGCGCTCGAAGGTCACGTCGCGATCGCAGCTGCGCACGGTGACGGGATAGGCGAGCGCGTGAACGGCGGCGCAGCCGAGCACGGCAGCGGCGACCAACCGGCGGGATACGGAGGACAACACAGAAAACGGCATGGCGGTCATTCCGGATGAAGCGGCGTGATGCGCGGCCGGCCCGTGACGGGATGCCGATCGACGAGCGCGGCGACGCCGAACACGTCGCGCAGCAGCGCTTCGGTCAGCACGTCGTCCGGCGCGCCGGACGCGACGACCCGGCCGTGCGCGAGCACATGGAGCCGGTCGCAATACGCGGCCGCGAGATTGAGGTCGTGAATCGTCGCGAGCGTCGCGATTCCGAGGCGCCGCACGCGCGCGAGCAGTTCGAGCTGGTGACGCAGGTCGAGATGGTTGGTCGGTTCGTCGAGCAGCAGCAGCTCGGGCTGCTGCACGAGCGCACGGGCCAGCAGTGCGCGCTGCTTCTCGCCGCCCGACAGCGACGCGAAGCGTTGCGAACGGCGCGCGGCGAGGCCGACGTCGTGCAACGCGGATTCGACGATCCGGCGATCGTCGGCCGACTCCGCATCGAACGGCCGCTTGTGCGGCGTGCGCCCCATGCCGACCAGTTCGTCGACCGTCAGCCCGAAATCGTCCGGGCTCTCCTGCTGCAGCACCGCGATCCGCTGCGCGACCGCGCGCGGCCGCATGCGCCACACGTCCTGCGCATCGAGGGCAACATCGCCCGCATCGGGCCGCGCGTAACGGAACACGCAGCGCAGCAGGCTCGTCTTGCCGCTGCCGTTCGGGCCGACCAGCCCGACGAACTCACCTGCGGCGACGCTCAGCGTCACCGCATCGAGCACGGCGAGCGCGCCGCCGGGAGACCAGCTCACGCGATCGATTTCGAGCATGTGCGCCACGGAAGGCTCGCCGCGCCGCACTAGAAGCGCATCGTCGCGACGAGCTCCGCCGAACGCGACGGACCGAGCAGCCATTGCTCGCCGCCGTTCGACGTCGTCACCGCGTACGTGCGGTTCGCGAGATTGCGCAGATACAGCGCCAGCTCGGTGCGCGATGTCGGCTGCCAGCGCAGCGACGCATCGAACACCGTGTACGACGGCACCTGCAGGCGGTTCGCATCGTCGCCGTATGTCGCGCCGACGTAGCGCACGCCCGCATTCGCCTGCCAGCGCTCGGCGAACGCCCAGCCGAGCCACAGGTTCGCCGTCTGTTGCGGCACATTGGACGGCACGTTGCCGGCGCGCGACACCGTGGTACCGCCAGCCACCTGGTTGAACGCGTCGTAGCGCGCGCGCAGCAGCGCGACGTTCGCATCGATTGTCCACCCGTGCGGCAGCCGCGCGCCGCCCGTCAGCTCGACGCCGCGCGACGATTGCCGGCCGACCTGCCGGCACAGCGCGGGATTGACCGGATCGGTGCTGAGCAGGTTGCGCTTCGTGATGTCGTACACGGCGAACGTCCAGTACGCGCGGCCGTCGAGCAGCGTCTGCTTGACGCCGGCTTCCCACTGTTCGCCGGTCGCAAGCCGGTAGTTCGCCTGCGACGCGGACAGCGTCACGAGCGAGCCGAGGCCCTCCGCGCCGGTCGTGTACTGCGCGTACGCGCTGAGTGTCGGCGCGACTTCGAAAACGAAACCCGTGCGCCAGCCGACGTTCGCGAAGCGCTTGTCGAAGCCCGCGCCGCTCGCCGCCTGCTCGCGACGGAACGCGATGTGGTCGTATCGCAGGCCGCTTAGCCACGCGAGCCGCGGCAGCACTTCGAGCCGGTTCTCGGCGAATACCGCAGCCTGCCGCGCGCGCGTGCCGAACTGCGGCACCGTCGGGTCGGCGCTCGCGAACATACCGGGATCGAAGCCGTGTGCGGCCACCGTCGATTCGCCGCCGTACGGCGAATTGTTGGTGCCGTCGAACATGATCTGGCTGAACTCCGTGCCGATGACGAAGCGGTTCGCGCGGCCGAACAGCACGCCGTCGAAACGCGCGCTCAGCCGGTCGCCGATCTGCCGCTGATGGTGGCCGATGTCGAGATAGTCGCCGCGCGTCACGAGCCCGGCCGCAGGGTCGAGCGCGTACGATTCGGCGTTGCGCCAGTGGCGGTTCGACGTCAGGTAGTAAAGCTGGTTGTCGATCGTCACGCCGGCCGTGGGCCGGTAGCGGGCCGACAGGCGTGTCCACTGGTCGTAGTACGCGATCGTCGCATCGCCGACGTTGTAGTTGAGCTTGCGCAGCGACGGATCGAGCACGCCGTTCGGCGCGGGCACGCCATAGTAGGTCGCCGGCATCTGGCGGCCGTAGTCGTAGTCGAGCGTCAGCGTGAGTTGCGGGCTCACGTCGAATCTCAGCGCGCCGCCGACCGCCGTCGTGTGCGTGTCGGCCCGCTCGGCGAGACCGTTGGCGCGTGCATCGCTCGCGTAAAAGCGGTACGACAGCCGCGGGCCGAGCGCGCCCGTCGTATTGAATGCAACGCGCTTCGCGCCGTCGGGGCCGACGCCGACCTGCAGCGTGGTTTCGCGCGTGCGCTGCGGCCGCTTCGACACGACGTTCACGACGCCGCCGATCGCCCCTTCGCCGTACAGCACCGACGCCGGGCCGCGCAACACTTCGATGCGCTCGACCGACCACGTATCGAACGGAAACGTGATCGTGCCGGCGGCCGGCATCAACCGCACGCCGTCCAGCAGCGTCATCACCGATTCCTGGCCGCTGAAACCGCGCACGCTCAACGCGGTGCCGCCATTGCCGGGCGCCATCGCGCTCGCGATCCCTGCCGTGCGCGTGACCGCATCGAGCACCGTGCGATCGCCGCGCGCTTCGATCGTGTCGGCCGTGACCGTCTCGACGCTCGCGGGCGTATCGAGACTCGCCAGCCCGAGCCGCGAGCCCGTTTCGAGCGGCTGCGTCAGCGGGTCGGCCGGCGCCGGGTGCGCGGTGACGCTGATCGCCGGCAACGCGTGCCGGTCGTCCGCTGCGGGGGCTGCCGCCTCGGCAGCCACTGCGCCGGACGACGCCATCGCGCAACCCAGCAGGGTCGTGCAGCCGCGCGCCGCGCGTGCGCGCCAGGCGCCGGTGATCCGGCGCGACGCGGCACGGTGCCGCTCCTCGCGCGCCGGGTTGTTTCTGAATTTCGTCACGTCGTATCGATCTTCGTGTGGTGTCGTCGCCGGCCGGGTTGCCCGGCACGGCCGGCCTACGACGAAAACGTCAGATGATACAATATATCAATTTACTTCGTCAGGATTTTGTCAGCCTGGGCCTGCGTCCGGCAGGATCACCACCTTGCCCTTCACCTGCCGGTTCGCCATCCGCACGATCGCGTCGGCCGCGCCGGCCAGCGACACGCGCTCGGTGATCGCGGGCCGCACCTTGCCGGCCGCGAACCACTCGGCGAGCAAGCGCATGTTCGCGACATGCTGCGCCGGGTCGCGGCGCACCGCGTCGCCCCAGAACACGCCGAGAATGTCGCGCTCCTTGAGCAGTGCCAGATTCAGCGCGATCTTCGGGATCTCGCCGGCCGCGAAACCGACCACGAGGAACCGGCCGTGCCATGCGGTCGCGCGCAGCGCCGCCTCGCTGTACGCGCCGCCCACCGGATCGTAGACGACGTCGGCGCCGCGCCCGCCGGTCAGTTCGTCGACGCGGCGGCGCAGGTCTTCGGTCGAGTAGTCGATCGTCTCGTCGGCACCCGCGGCGCGGCACAGCGCCAGCTTGTCCGCACTCGACGCTGCCGCGATCACGCGCGCACCGAGCGCCTTCGCAATCTCGATCGCGGCGAGCCCGACGCCGCCCGCCGCGCCCAGCACGAGCAGCGTCTCGCCCTGTTGCAGGCGCGCGCGCTGCTGCAATGCGTGGAGCGACGTGCCGTACGCGAGCACGAGCGCCGCGCCCTGCTCGAACGTCATGCCAGGCGGCAGCGCGGCGATCTGGTGCACGTCGGCCACGCACTGTTCCGCGAACCCGCCGTGCCCGGTGAACGCGACCACGGAATCGCCGGGCCGCCACGCGGTCACGCCTTCGCCGACTGCATCGATCACGCCGGCAAACTCGGCGCCTGGCGAGAACGGCAGCGCCGGCTTCACCTGATACAACCCCTGGACGATCAGCGCGTCGGGGAAATTGAGCGACGCCGCCTTCACCTGAATCCGGACCTGGCCCGCGGCCGGTTCGGGAATCGCGACGTCCTCGATGCGCAAGCGGTCGATCGGGCCGAATGCGGTACACAACAGGGCTTTCATGCTCTCCTCTCTCCTTGCGCGGCGTGGCCGGGCATCGGTACGGTTGGCGGGATACGTCCGAACGTCCGGTTCATGACGAATACGCGGTGGCCGGCGGAATCGGCATCCGCCGCATCGTCGGCATTCCGGAATGTCGGTGCGGCGACGTTCAGAACCACGCGTCGCGCATGTCGAGCGTCGTCGTGTCGACGCTCGACAGCAGATCGAGCTGTGCATCCACCTTCGGCAATTCCCAGCGGAAAAAGTAACGGGCCGCCGCACGCTTGCCGTCGTGGAAATCGCCGTCATGCCCGTGCGCGGCGAGCGTCACGTCGAGCCACAGCCACGCAACGACGAGATGGCCGAACGCTTCGAGATAGACGCTTGCATTCGCGAGCCGCTTCTGAGGATCGCCGATCGCGCCCAACTGCTGCGTGAGCTCGCACAGCCGCGCCCAGCGCTGCGCCAGCGCATCGGCCTGCTCGCGTGTGGCGGCATCCAGCGCCCGCGCGCGTTCGACGGTCGCGCGGATGCGCGCGTCGAGCGCGCGCAGCAATGCACCGTCTTCCTGCGCGACCTTGCGGCCCAGCAGGTCGAGCGCCTGGATCCCGTGCGTGCCTTCGTGAATCGGATTGAGGCGATTGTCGCGATAGAGCCGCTCGACCGCGTAGTCGCGCGTGTAGCCGTAGCCGCCATGCACCTGGATCGCGAGATCGTTCGCGGCGAGGCACCACTGCGACGGCCAGCTTTTCGCGATCGGCGTCAGGATGTCGAGCAGGCGCGTGGCATTTGCGCGCACCGTCGCATCTTCATGCGCGCGCCCTTCGTCGACCAGCTTCGCGCAATACAGGATCAGCGCGAGGCCGCCTTCGACATAGGCCTTCTGCGCGAGCAGCATGCGCCGCACGTCCGGATGCTCGACGATCGGAGCCTGCGGCGCCGCGGCGTCCTTGCCGGCCGGCCCGAGCGGACGCCCCTGCGGCCGGTTGCGCGCGTAGTCGAGCGCGTGCAGATAACCCGTGTAGCCGAGCGCCACCGCGCCCGCACCGACACCGATGCGCGCCTCGTTCATCATGTGGAACATGTATGCAAGGCCGTGGTTCGGCTTGCCGACCAGATAGCCGATCGCACCCGCACGCCCTTGCGGACGATAGCGCGTGCCTTCGCCGAAATTCAGCAGGCAGTTGGTCGTGCCGCGATAGCCCATCTTGTGGTTCAGGCCGGCGAGCACGACGTCGTTGCGTTCGCCCGGTGCGCTGCCGTCGGTTCCCGGCAGATACTTGGGCACGATGAACAGCGAGATGCCGCGCGTGCCGGGCTGCACGCGGCCGTGTTCGTCGGGGATCTTCGCGAGCACCAGGTGGACGATGTTCTCCGTCAGTTCGTGTTCGCCGCCGGAAATCCACATCTTGTTGCCGGTCAGCCGGTAGCGCGCGCCGAGCGGCGAATCGCGTTCGAAATCCGCGCGTGTCGCGAGGTCGGACAGCGACGAACCGGCTTGCGGTTCGGACAGGCACATCGTGCCGAGGAAGCGCCCCTCCAGTTCCGGGCGCGCGAACGCGTCGATCTGCGCGGCGCTACCGTGCGCGACGAGCAGGTTCGCGTTGGCGACGGTCAGGAACGGATAGGCGGCAGTCGCGATGTTCGCGGCCTGGAAGAACAGGAACGATGCGGCTTCGACCAGCTTCGGCAACCGCATGCCGCCGAGCGCTTCGTCGTGACCCGCGGCGATCAGCCCGGCGTCCGCAAAGGCTCGCACGGCCGGTTCGACTTCCGGGATCAGCGTCACGCGCTCGCCGTCGAAATGCGGCTCCTCGCGGTCGCCGCGCGCTGCGTGCGGCGCGAACAGATCCCCGGCGATCCGCTCGCTGGTGTCGAGCACCGCATCGAAGGTCTCGCGGCTGTGCTCCGCATAACGCGGCAGCGCGACGAGCGCTTCGGCATCGAGCCAGTCATACAACAGGAACGCGAGATCGCGTCGCGACATCAACAGGCTCATCGTGCCGTCTCCCGGGGTGCCGGCCTTGTCAGCCGAATGAATGGATTCGTGATTGCAAGTGCTGGCAGGAATTTAGCACGGTCGTTCGCAAACAACAACGACGGGCACGCGCGCGGAAATGCGGGTGAACGCCAGATCGTCCCAGCCGAACAGCGCGGTAAGGCGACAGGCCGCCGCCAGGTTGACCCGCGCATCCCATTCGGCGGGAGACACCGCCTGCTTCAGGCTGACATCGGATGAGGCCACGTCGACACGCCTTGTTCAGGGATCGATGCGAGCCGGGCCGCTCGATGCGGCCCGGCTCAAGGGTATTGCGTCAACCTGCCTGCGGCTTCGCGAGCTGATCGGCGACAGGCAGGCTGCGGATGCGCGTGCCGGTCGCCGCGAAGATCGCATTGGTCAGCGCCGGCGCGACGGGCGGCAGGCCCGGCTCGCCGACGCCGCCAAGCGGCGTCGCAAAATCGTCCGGCGCGACGAGATGCACGCGGATTTCGCGCGGCGCCTCGTTCATTCTCAGCACCTGGAAGCCGTTGAAGTTGCTCTGTTCAGGATGCCCGTCCTTGAATGTGATCTCGCCGTGCAGCGCAATGCCGAGCCCCATCACCACCGCCCCCTCGAGCTGCGAGCGCACGCGTTCCGGATTGACCTGCGGCCCGCAGTCGATCGCGATGTCGACGCGCGGCACCGAGATCTTGCCGTCCGCACCGACCCGCACCTCGCACACCGCGGCCGTGTACGACACGAAGCTGCGATGCGCGGCAATTCCGAGCCCGTGCCCCTTCGGCAGCTTGCGTCCCCAGCCGGCTTCGCGCGCGACCGTCTCGACCACGCGCCGCAGCCGCCCGGTGTCGATCGGATACAGCGCGGGATCCTCGCCGTAGTTCACGTTCTTCACCGCGATGTGCGGCTCGAAGCGCCGTGCGGGCCCGATCAGCTCCAGCAGGAAATCCTTCGGGTCGCGGTCGGCCGCGTGCGCAAGCTCCGACACGAAACTCTGGATTCCGAACGCATGCGGGATGTTGTAGACCGAGCGGAACCAGCCGATCCGCGTATGTGCTTGCGCGGCCGGATTCTCGATCAGCACGTTCGGAATCGCGAACGGCAGATCCGCGATCCCTTGCGCGAGCTCGCCCGGCTGCTCGTGCGCGACGCCGGCCCTGAACGTCGACTGGATCGACGGCGCGACCGTGCGATGTTGCCATGCGACCACCCTCCCCGATGCATCGATCCCGCCGTCGAACGCTTCGAGCGACACCGCGTGGAAATAGTCGTGCGCGATATCGTCCTCGCGCGTGAACGTCAGCTTGACCGGTGCGCCGACCGCCTTCGACAGCAGCGCCGCCTCCACCACGTAGTCCGGTTTCGACTTGCGGCCGAAACCGCCGCCGAGCAGCGTCACGTTGACCGTCACGCGCTCCGTCGGCAGTCCGAGCGCCTTCGCGATCTCGTCGCGCGTGGTCTGCGGCGCCTGCGTGCAGGTCCATACTTCGCAGCGGCCGTCCGCGACTCGTGCGACGGCCGCGGGCGGCTCCATCGTCGCGTGCGCGAGATGCGGGATGTAGTACGTCGCGCGCACGCGTTTCGCGGCGCCGGCGAGCGCCGTGGCCGCGTCGCCGTCGTTGCGGATCACGTCGCCCGGCTGCGCGGCGGCCGCTTCGAGCGTCTTGCGATACGCGGCCGAGTCGTAGTTCGCGTTGGGTCCGTGCTTCCAGTCGATCTTCAATTGCGCACGCGCCTGGATGGCCGTCCACGTGTCGCGCGCGACGACAGCTACGCCGCCGAGCGGCTGGAAGCCGGACGGCAGCGCCGTCGACGCGAGCTGCACGACCTTGACGACGCCCGGCAGCTTCTCGGCGGCCGCTGCGTCGAACGACGCCACCGTGTCGCCATAGGCCGGCGGTCGCGCGACGACCGCGTACAGCATGCCGTCGAGCCGCGTGTCGATCCCGTAGTGCGCGCGGCCTCCGACGATGTCGCGTCCGTCGATCAGGGCGGTTTTGCCCTTGCCGATATAGCGGAATTCGGCCGGCGCTTTCAGCATCACTGTGCCAGGATCCGGCACCGGCAGCGCGGCCGCTTTCGCCGCGAGTTCGCCGAAGCCGAGCTTGCGCCCGCTCTTCGTATCGACGACTTCGTGCACCGTCACCTTGACCTGGCGTGCGTCGACGCCCCACGCCGTCGCGGCAGCCTGCTCGAGCATCGTGCGCGCGGCCGCGCCCGCACGGCGCAGCGCGGCGAAACTCTGCCGCAGGCTGCGCGACCCATCGGTGTTCTGGTTGCCGTAGCGCGGCTCGTCGCCGACCGCCTGCGCGACCTTCACACGCGCCCAGTCCGCACCGAGTTCATCGGCCACCACGAGCGCGACGCTCGTGCGCACGCCCTGCCCCATCTCGGAGCGGATGCAGGTCACGGTGACGGTGCCGTCCGTTGCGATCGCAACGAACAGGTGCGGATCGTCGCGCAACCCGTGCGGCATCCCGGCGCCGCCGTATTGCGGATTCGCGCTGACGGGCGGCTGCATCGGCACGGCCGCGCGCGCGAGCGACGGCACGCCGAACGCGAGCAGCAGCCCGCCGGATGCGAAGCCGAGCAGCAGCGCGCGGCGGCTTTCGTTGTGGACGGAGAGTTCGGGTGCGCTCATGCGGCACCTCCGCGGCGCACGGCCAGCCGGATCGCCGCGCGAATGCGCGTATAGGTGCCGCAACGGCAGATGTTGCCGGACATCGCATTGTCGATGTCGGCGTCGGTCGGATGCGGATTCGTCTTCAGCAGCGACGCGGCCTGCATGATCTGCCCGGACTGGCAGTAGCCGCATTGCGCGACGTTCAGTTCCTGCCATGCCTGCTGCAGCGGATGCGTCAGGTCCGTCGACAGTCCCTCGATCGTCGTCACGCGTTTGCCGGAAGCGGCCGCGACCGGTGTGATGCACGAACGGATCGCGACACCGTCGAGATGCACGGTGCACGCGCCGCACAGCGCCATGCCGCAGCCGAACTTGGTGCCGGTGTGGCCGAGGACATCGCGCAGGTACCAGAGCAACGGCATGTCGGGATTGCCGTCGAAATGCTGTTCGCTACCGTTGACGGTCAGCGTGATCATCGTTCACCTCCTGGTTGCGACGCTCGCGTCCGGCAGGCATCGAGTGGGGATTCGAACGGCGCGGCGCACATTCCGAACAACCAGGCAGGCGTGGCGCCGTTTCGTGGATCGCGTCGCCTGCAGACACGATCGGGCCGATGCCGCAAACGAGGCTGTCGTCCGGTTGCCTTCGCAACATTTCGATGACATCCCGGTCAACCGCTCGTCCGCATGGATCGCCGATCGCATTATCGAACCATTTCGAATTTGCCGTCGGATCGACGCGATTCGAGAGTTTTAGGCAATCAAGGAAGGAAGTTCAGCCGGGAAAGGAGTGTTGCGACAGATCATGCCAGTCGGTGACGTCGCCGGTTGCTTGTGCGTCAGCGTCCCGATGCGCGGCGGAAGGCGTTTCTTTTTCGTTCTCGTACGCCGCCCAGCGCGATCAACCGGCCGAGAAACAGGAAATTGTCGATCGCGCAATCGCGTAAATGCAAAGGTCCGGTCGGCCTCCAGGGCCGGACCGGACCTTTGCACGACCGCATCGAACGGCTCGGACTCTACCGCCCGATCACGTTCATCGCGACCTCAACGCCTGCAACCCCAGCGTGAGTGCGTTATACGGCATTTCCGCGGCCCCCATCGAAAAACTCGTCGTCTTCGCGGTCGCCCCCGACGTACGCATCAGCGCGTGAACGATCCGCTCGCTCGCATGCCCGTCGCCATACGGATTGCTCGCGCGCGACATTTCCTCGTATGCTCTCTCGTTGTCGAACAGCCTCGACGCCTCCCAGACGATCCGCTCCTGATTGGTGCCGACGAGCCGTGCGGTGCCGGCCTGGATCGCTTCAGGCCGCTCGGTCGTGTCGCGCGTGACAAGCACCGGCTTGCCCAGAGCCGGCCCTTCCTCCTGAATGCCGCCCGAATCGGTGATGATGAAATGCGAGCGCGACATCAGGAATACGAACGACAGATATTCCTGCGGATCGATCAGGTAAATGTTCGGCACGCCGCCGAGCAGCGCGCGTGCCGGCTCCCGCACGTTCGGGTTCATATGCAGCGGATAGACGAACTGCGCGTCGCGATAGCGGTTCGCGAGCGTGCACAACGCCTCGCAGAAATGCCGGAACGGCTCGCCGAAGCTCTCGCGGCGATGGCCGGTGATCAGCACGACACGACGCGACGGTTCGAGGAACGGAAAACTCGCGGCAACCTTTTCCGTCAGCTCGGCATTGTGGTCCAGCATGCGCTTGACCTCGTGCAACGCATCGATCACGGTGTTGCCGGTCAGCACGACCGCGCCCCCCGGCACGCCCTCGCTGAGCAGGTTGTCGCGTGCCTTCCCGGTCGGCGCGAAATGCCACGACGATACCGCATCGGTCACGCGACGATTCAGTTCCTCCGGCCACGGCGACCAGATGTCCCCGCTGCGCAAACCGGCCTCCACATGCCCGACCGGCAGGTAGCGGTAGAACGCTGCGAGACTGACCGCGAGTGTGGTCGTCGTATCGCCGTGCACCAGCACGACGTCCGGACGCAATTCGTCGAAGACCACGCCGATCGCCTGAAGAATACCGGTCGTCACGTCGGTCAACGTCTGACTTTGACGCATCAGGTCGAGATCGTAGTCGGGCTTGATGTCGAACAACGTCAGCACCTGATCGAGCATTTCCCGATGCTGCGCGGTCACGCATACCTTGACGTCGACATCCGTTTGCGCCTTCAGCGCGCGCACCAGCGGCGCCATTTTGATGGCCTCCGGCCGAGTCCCGAACACAAGCAAGATCTTTTTCATCGTTATCCTCGTTTAGCCACCTCGCGCCGAATGACCCTGCTCGTGGCGCGAAGCATGTATTCAGGCGGCGCCTCCCGCACTCGCACGCGATCAACGCGTAGCGACGTCGCGGGGCGAGCGCGCCGTCCTGTCCGCGCGGTCTCCGCCACGCGAATCGTCGTACTACCGGCGTCCCGTTGCACTTGATCGGTCACGTCATGAGTCGTTCCTCGCTGGGCCGTGCGTCACGTCTGTTCGTCACGTCACTACCACTACAGCAATATTCAAACCAACCGCCCTGCGGCCGGGTTCGGTTCGTTCGGCGCACGCGGCGCACATGCCGCGCGTGCGGAATGTTTCACAACTGCTACGAGCGTCGCACCGCCCGGCGAGCGTGGCATGGGTAAACATCCGGTCGGTCGCACGATCCATCCGGCGACGTCGTCCGATAAATAACGAATTCATGTCGAGCGCCCATTACGCCCCGGACCTCACGCATCCTTCGAAACGCTTTGCGTCGCCTCGATTCGCAACCTTTGTCGGTGCAGTGCGCGGCGAGCAATCCACCGCTCGGCCACGGTCATGAACGGAGGATTTCCCGACATGCGGCGTCGTTCGCGCCGCATGAGTCGGCGGGAGGGAAATGTTGCGAATGTGTAACGCAAATCCGGAACCGGCGGTTACATCCGAGTCCGGTCCATCCGGCGCTCGCAGCAGCGAGCACCGCCCCGGCTTCCCGGTCTATGCATGCGCAGCGGATCGCGCGTGATGCGCCGACCGCGCAAAGCCGCACCCGGCAAGGCGGCACCGGTTCGGCAGACAAATCGCCCGCCGCATGACGCATGCGGGCCGCAACGTCGACCGCGTGCGGTCGCACCGCTTGCGCACAGGCTGATTCGTCGGTGAATCAAAATCCGCCGCCGTCGCCCGGTCCGCATTCGCAGCCTGCCCTCCCGCCCCTTGCTGCACGGCGCATCGCGGCCGATGGCTCACGCCTTGCTTAATACCGGACAGGTGTGTCCTGAAGTACTCGCACGACAGCGGACAGACGGAGGCGCCGAAGCAACGAAGCCGGGAGGCGACGCGACGCGTCCGCCAGGGGCGAAAGACAGCCGCCCCTGCGCGACGAACGTGCCGTCGTTTCCCGTCGACATCCGCGCGATCCGCGGGCCGCCTCAAGCGCTCATGCGACGAACCGGCTCGTGAGCGCGAATAGCGGCACCAGCCTCACGTTCACCAGCACCAGGGTGCACTGAGCCACAACGTCGACACGCTCGCCAGGCGCGACGCGGCCAACGCCGCACCCGGCGACGATTGCGAAGGACCACCGCGCAGGAGCCCCCGATCATGAACCGGCCCGCGCTTTTCCCGGCTGCACGTGCATGCGTGACGGCCGCCGCCCGGCTGCTCCGCCGGTGGCGTGTCGCCTGCTGTGTCGCCGCGTGCGGCTTCGCGCTGCACGCGAGCGCCGCCGAGCTCCTGCTCAACGGGCTGTACCAACGCCCCGACGGAGCGATCACCGTGCGCCTGAATGGGGCCGGCATCGATCCTTATTTCGCGGCGAAGGCGCTGCTTGCCGCCTCCGATGCGCGACTCGACGCGCATCAAGCCGCACTCGCATGGATCGCCTGGCTGTTGCCGCGTCAGCGTCTGGACGGCGGCTTCGATCGCTACTGCGTGAACAACGGCCGGTACAGCCCATGCGCCGAAGCGGATGCCGACGACGCAATGATGGCGACCTGGATCGAACTGCTCGCCCGTTTCGCACCGCCCGACGGCATGCCTGCCGCATGGGCACTCAGCCTGAGCCGCGCAGGCGCGCATCTGGACACCCTGCTCGACAAGCCAGCCGGCGTCTATCAGATCTCGTCGTCGCAACACGTCGCGCTGCTGATGGACAACGTCGAGGTACACAGCGCGTTCCGGGCGCTTACGGCGTACTACGTCCGGCGCGCCGACTACATGCACGCAGGCCCGTGGAGCCAGCGCGCCGACCAACTCGCGTCGGCGATCCTGAAAGTGTTCTGGCTCGGCACGCAATCCGGCTTTCGCGCAAGCACGCAGCGAATCGGTGGTACGAGCTTTTATCCGGCGAAAGTCGCACAGATATTCCCGCTCCTTTCTGATATTCAGGTTCCCGAACAATCGAGCGAGATGATCTATTCGCAATGGATGAAGAAGTACGGCAGGACGTGGCAGCAACTCGCCGGCACCGATTATCCGTGGGGCTTGATCGCGCTGGTCGCGTTCAAGATGAACGACCGGAGCACGGTCGCCTGCTGGCATACGCGATCCGGCCCATACCGCCACGGCGCACACTGGAACGTACTGGAGGAGTCGCTATATCTGGCATTCGAAAGCAGGATCGTCGAGCCCGTCACACCCGCTCAATGCGGATTCACGACGGCGACGGCAACGCCAACGGCAACCGCATCGCGCTGATGCAAGGGCGCGCGCGGTCCATGATGATCAAATTGGAAGGAGACGTGTGATGTGTGGCATCGTCGGCGCGGTCGCGCAACGGGACATCGTCCCGATTCTGATTGAAGGTTTGCGTCGCCTCGAATATCGCGGCTACGATTCATGCGGCGTCGCAACGGTCGTCGACGGCCAGGCGCGCCGCGAACGCAGCGTGTCGCGCGTCGCCGATCTCGACGCGCACGTGCGCAGCACCGGCCTGACCGGCAGCACCGGCATCGCGCACACCCGCTGGGCGACGCATGGCGCACCGGCAACCTGCAACGCGCATCCGATCTTCTCGCGCGACGAAATCGCGCTCGTTCACAACGGCATCATCGAGAACCACGAAACGTTGCGCAAGCAACTTTCAGACGAGCACTACGAGTTCGACGGCCAGACCGACACCGAGGTCGTCGCTCACCTGATCCACAGCAAGTATCGCGGCGACCTGCTCGCCGCCGTGCGCGATGCGACGTCGCAGCTTCACGGCGCCTATGCGATCGCCGTGTTCAGCAAACACGAGCCGCAGCGGCTGATCGGTGCGCGGGCCGGCTCCCCGCTCGTCGTCGGCGTGAAGGACGGCGAATGCTTTCTTGCGTCCGACGCGCTCGCGCTCGCCGGCATCACCGACCGCTTCATCTTTCTCGAGGAAGGCGACGTCGTCGAGTTGACGACGGGCGGCGTGCGGGTGCTCGATCGCAGCGGCGCCTCAGTCGAGCGCGCGATACAAACCGTTTCCTCCGCGCAAGGCGTGGTCGAACTCGGGCCGTACCGGCATTTCATGCAGAAGGAGATTTTCGAACAGCCGCAGGCGGTGGCCGCGACCATCCCGGATGCGGGGTTGTTCGATCCGGCCGTATTCGGCCCTGACGCCCCGCGGGCGTTCGGGCAGATCGACAATGTGCTGATTCTCGCGTGCGGCACGAGTCACTATTCCGGCCTGACCGCGCGCCGCTGGCTCGAAACGATCGCGCGCGTGCCCGCTCAGGTCGAAATCGCGAGCGAATACCGTTACAGCGACGCGCTCGCCACGCCGAACACACTGGTGGTGAGCGTGTCGCAATCCGGCGAGACCGCCGACACGCTCGCCGCACTCAAGTACGCGCAGGCGCTCGGCCATATCGACACGCTGGCGATCTGCAACGTGCCGACCAGCGCGATGATGCGTCAGACGGGCCTGCGGTTCCTCACGCGGGCCGGCCCGGAAATCGGCGTCGCATCGACCAAGGCGTTCACGACGCAGCTCGTCGCGCTGTTCATCCTCGCCGTGACGCTCGGGCGGCTGCGAGGTTACGTCGACGACGCGCAGCTCGCGCGCTATACGATGCAGCTGCGGCGGCTGCCGGACGCGCTCGACGACGTACTCGGGCTGGAGCCGCAGATCGAGCGCTGGGCGGCGGAATTTGCGCAGCACGAGAATGCGCTGTTTCTCGGGCGCGGGCTGCATTATCCGATCGCGCTCGAAGGCGCGCTGAAGCTGAAGGAGATTTCGTATATCCACGCGGAAGCGTATCCCGCGGGCGAGCTGAAGCACGGGCCGCTGGCGCTCGTCACCCATACGATGCCCGTCGCGACGATCGCGCCGAACGATGCGCTGCTCGAAAAGCTGAAGTCGAACATGCAGGAAGTGAGGGCGCGCGGCGGGCAGCTTTACGTGTTCGCCGATGCCGATACGCGGATCGATAATAGCGAGGGGGTGTCGGTGTTGAGAATGCCGGATTATTACGGGCTATTGTCGCCGATCCTGCATGTGGTGCCGTTGCAGTTGCTTGCGTATCACGCGGCATGTTTGCGCGGTGCGGATATCGACAAGCCGAGGAATCTGGCGAAATCGGTGACGGTGGAGTAATGGGGTTGTGTAACCCGGGGCGGGTGGCAATCTGGATTAGAAGCGTTTACACGTAAATGTTTCTAATCCTACAACGAAAAATTACCCACTTTGGAGGGGAAATTCCGAAAAATGGAGGTATCCGGAATTCCGCGTGTGCGGCGGGTTAGGACTCAGATTCCGATGTTGAATCGCTCAGGGTAAAGCAGCGCAAACCGCGTCATCGCGCTTTTCCAATCGTGCCGGGAGCCGGTCCACTTGGCAACGACGTTGCGCAGGGCCAACCAGATCAGCTTGAGCGCGGCCTTGTGCGACGGGAAGTGGCCGCATGCCTTGATGATCTTCCGAAGCTGCATGTGCAGCGACTCAATGAGCGTTCGTGGTGTAAATCCGAACGAACGATGCGCAGGCATTGAGCATACCTCTTCTCGAGCGCTCGAATCGCCGAATCGGTCGGTGTCGACTCGAAATGCGACAAGGTCGATGCGCTCGCGCCCCGTATCCCCCGGCTCCTGCGTTCCGACTGCAAGCACGTGGCATCGGTCTCGCCTTTCGTCTCGAACGCGGAATACCCGCGGCGAGCATCAACGCGTTGGGCAACCTACCCATTTTGAATATCTCATCAGGTCACAAAAAATGAATATCAATCGAAGGGGCGAAATCCCGAAAGACATTTCGCCACAGTGACATACCCCGATTTCATGAAAAATGTCAAAATAACAGGCCAGCAATTCGGAAAATTTTCCGATTTGACACTTCACAATTTTTCACTTTAATAACATCGGCATTTCCTACGTTAAAATTAATGCCGTGCAAGCAGCGAACCGCCTCTTTCGCAATCCATCGAGAAGAAAGAGCTCTCAGAAATAACAGGGCGGCAAATTTCACACTGCATTGCAGTCTTCGTCCCAGTCGGACCTTGACCCGAAATACCCCATAGGCAGGGCCCCACTATACCTCCGGGCAAGTCGACAGGCTCTTGAATAGGCTCGCTTGCGTTTCGACGATGAACATCCGCGCTTGCTGGGCCTCCTGACGCTCGATCTTGATCGGTGCATACCTCTCGGAATTGTAGAAGGCTAGTGCTTGCGCAAGCGTGGGAAATTCAAATACGCCAGCCATCGGCAGCGGCACCTCACTCCCCTCTAAAGTCTGCACAACAGGACCGAAATGTAGAATCTTGCCGCCCGCCTCCGCTAGCGCTGCCTGAAAGCGTGGAGCGAGCGCTGCCTGCTTGGCGGAGTCGATGACGCGCAGATTGACGTGTACGTATGCTGGCATTGTTCCCTCACTAATAATGCATATACATTATTTAGCACCAGAGAGGTTGTCAAGGAGATACATGTGAACGAGTTTGATCCAGAACCGTTGAAGGGCGTCGCAGCGGAATGCCCGGGCTTTCAGGCTCGTGCGACGGCGCGTGCACTCACGCGTTATTACAACGCCCGCTTCAAGCCGCTCGGGCTGACGGCCGAGCAATTCAGCCTCTTGGTTGGAATAGGGGCTGACGAGGGTGCGACAGTCGTCGAACTTGCCGACAGGGCCGGGGTCGATCCAACCACCCTCAGCCGAAATGTTCAGAATCTGGCGAGCCGAGATTTGGTCCGAGCTGAGGGCGGACGTGGCCGTGCTGGAAAACGGTTAGCTCTGACGACATCCGGGCGGCGACTCATGGCAGAGGCACTCCCGGTGTGGAATCGGGCCAAGGGGGATCTAGCCCGTCGCATGGGCGATGAAATGCTTCGTTCAGCAAGGCAAGCGATGGCAGAACTGGCCAAGGCGACAGAACCCTCAACCACCTAACTCGTTGTCCGGATACGGACAGGCCTAGGAGCAGACATGAATACAACGGAAGGAATCAGGAGACTGTCACGCGTAATCGCTGGCCTCGGATGGTGCTGGGCCGCCTTAATGGCGTTAATAGCGGTCGCTTCAGGCTTTGGTGGTGGCGACAAAGGCATCGCTCTTTTTGCCGCGGTAATCGGGGTGCTTGGATGGGGCTTAGCAAAAGCGGTCGCCTGGGTGATTCTTGGCTTTGCTTCGCCGAAGTAGCAACGCGGCTATCTCGAATTGACCAAATCCGGTTACACCATGGTTACATGGTCTACGGCATTGACTCAAGGGGGATTTTCGCAAGTGCTTGATTTGACTGGCCCGCCCTACACGATTCGAACGTGTGACCTACGGCTTAGAAGGCCGTTGCTCTATCCAACTGAGCTAAGGGCGGTCGAGGAGAAAAGACACGGCCTGACGCGGACCGCATTCGGCACGGGGCTTTGAGCAACGGTAGCAGCAACGACACCACCCAACTCAAGCCCCCGAAACAAAACGGGCCCGGCATGAAACCGAGCCCGAAATTATACCCGATCATCGCGTCACATCACGCGAGACCAGCCATCGCGGCATCAAACCGGCTGCGGATGCAGCATGAACCAGCCGAGACAGAACACGCCGGCGATCACGCAATACACCCCGAACGACGCGAGCCGGCCGCGCCCTTCGAAATAGCGCATCAGGAACCGTACGCTCAGGTACGCCGCGATCGCCGTCAGCACGCCGCCGAGCAGTGCATCGGCGAGCTGGCCGCGCGCATGGAACAGCTTCGGCAGTTCGAGCACGCCCGCCGCGAAGATGATCGGCGTGCCGAGCAGGAACGAGAACTCCGCCGCCTTCTCGGCCGTCAACCCGGCGACATTGCCGGCGATCATCGTCAGCCCGCTGCGCGAGAAGCCCGGGATCAGCGCGCCGATCTGCGCGAGGCCCACGAAGAATGCCTGCTTGAACGTCATCTTCTCGGGCGCCTGATGCGCGCGGCTACGCTGGATGCGATCGCCGAGCCACAGCAGCACGCCGTTCACGATCAGCGCGATCGCGACGATCCGCAGGTCATGAAACACGCGTTCGATGCGCTTCTCGAGGAGCAGCCCGACGATGCCGGTCGGAATCGTGCCGATGATCAGCGCCCACATCAGGTGCCCGTCGTCGTTCTTTCGGCCGCCGAGCTGCGCGAAGAAGCCGCCGATCAGCGCGATCCAGCGCGCGCGGAAGTACCACAGCAACGCCAGCGCGGTGCCGAGATGGAGCGCGACGAGGAACGGCAGCAGTTGCGGCGCGTGCTTGTCGATATGCATGCCGAACAGCGCCGGCACGAGCAGCGTATGGCCAAGGCTGCTGACGGGGAAGAGTTCGGTGACGCCCTGCAGGACGCTCAGGAATACCAGAAACCAGAGACTCACGCGTCGGTCCTTTTAGTGGAGATTAAGCGGGAAGAAAGACGGACGACGCGATGCGCGTCCGAAAAAACGCGCCCCGATTATGCCGAGCCAGGATTACTGCGCCAAGGCATTTGGCCGGATATTGCGGCAATGCACACAAACGCTTGCAATTTGTAAGCACGCAGAAAGCAAAAAGCCCGCCATTTGCATGGCGGGCCTTTCGATTTCGGCAGGAATTGCCGTCAGCGGCCGAGCTGATAGAAAAATAATACCGTGCTGCCGGTGAACATGCCGAACAGTGCGATACCCATTGCCATTGCCAGATCCATGGCCCCCTCCACGAAGTGTCATGACCCGGCAACATCACCGGTTTAGAGGCATTATCCAGACCGTTGACAGTCTTAAAAACTCGCAATTTCCCGAGAAGGGTTTTCCCCGACCCGCCGCGGCCCGATAATGGAGCGCGCCGTGTCCCGTCCACCCGCCCAACCCGATTCGCCATGCCGATCTTCCAGCAACACGACATTCACGAACTTCACGCCGGCCCGTCGCTCGTCCGGGTCGCCCCGCAATTCGGCGGCCGCCTGCTGTCATGGCACGTCGACGGCGAACCGGTCATCTTCTGGCCGGGAACGGCCGACTGGAGCAACCTCGCGCGCGTGCGCGGCGGCAATCCGCTGCTGTTCCCGTTCCTCGGCCGCCATCGCGTCGACGGCGAACTCGGGCGCTGGCGCGATGCCGCCGGCGTGGTCCGCGATCTGCCGATGCACGGCTTCGCGCGCGACCTGCCGTTCGCAGCACACCCGTCGGCCGACGGCGCCGCCTTGTCGATGACGCTCGACGCGAACGACGCGCTGCGCGCGAGCTACCCGTTCGATTTCCGGTTCGAGACGACCTACCGGCTGGCCGACGCGCATACGCTCGAAGTCGCGCTCACGACGACCAATCGCGGCGATGCGCCGCTGCCCTACTACGCCGGCCACCACTTCTATTTCGCGCTGCCGCACGGCGAACGCGCCGAAACCACGCTCGAGCTGCCGCCCACGCGCCGCTGCGCACAGCGCGCGGACGGTTCGATCAGCACGCCCGAGCCGGGCGAAGCCCGTTACCGCCTCGACGATCCGGACATCCTCGACCGCTTCCACTGCCTCGACGGCGAGCCGTCCGCGCCGGTGCGCATCGTGATGCCGGGCCGCCGCCGCACGATCGAGATCGCGCTCGACGTGCCGGGCTCGATCCCGTGGTACGCGGTCACGACCTGGACCGAAAAGCCGGATTCAGACTTCTACTGCGTCGAACCGTGGCTCGGCCTGCCGGATGCGATCCACAACGGCCTCGGGCTGCGCATGCTCGCGCCCGGCGCGACCGAAACGGCCACGCTGCGAATCCGCGTGATCCCGCTCGCAGGCTGAAACGGGCGCGCCGAGACGGCGCGCGATGGCCTCGACCAAGGCCCCAAACTGCGGTGCGCGGGTCGAACCCGTTAAAATCGGACGTTTTGTGTTGCCTGCCGCGTCGTGCGCGGCAGGGTCTTGCGAGGTTCAATGTTCGGAACAACAACGAAGCGACTCTTCGCAGCCGCCTGCGCCGCCCTGCTCGTCGCGTGCGGCTCCGCGCCTGTCGGCCCCGGGTTCTATCGCGTCGAGCGCGGCGATACGCTCTACAAGATCGCGCGCGACAACCGCACGTCGGTGCAGAACATCGTGCGCTGGAACCAGATGACGAACCCCGATGCGATCGAAGTCGGCCAGGTCCTGCGCGTCGCGCCGCCGCCCGGCACGACCACCGCATCGACGCCGTCGACCACCGGCACCGGCAGCGCGGGTCGGGCCCGCCCCGCGCCTTCCGCGCCGGTCGAATCGGCCGTCAAGCCAGCCACGAGCATTTCGCTGGTCTGGCCGGCGGCCGGCAATGTGGTCCGCACGTTCGACGGCTCGAAATCCAAGGGTATCGACATCGCGAACTCGCCGGGCACGCCGGTGGTCGCGGCCTCGCCGGGCGTCGTGGTCTATGCGGGTAACGGGCTGCGCGGCTACGGCAACCTGATCATCCTGAAGCACAATGCCGACTACCTGACCGCATACGCGCACAACCGCACGCTGCTGGTGAAGGAAGGCCAGTCGGTCACGCAGGGGCAGTCGATCGCGGAGATGGGCAACAGCGACAGCGATCGCGTCGCGCTGCATTTCGAGTTGCGCTACGGCGGTCGCTCGATCGATCCGTCACGCTACCTGCCCGCGCGCTGAGCGAGCGACAGCCGGCGCGCGATGCCAGTGCGCATCGCGCGCCGTCTCGGGCAAAATCGGGAAGGTCGAATCAGCGCTTGCGCAGACGGCCGGTAAACCGGCCGGACAGCGGATCGACGTGGCGGGCAAACGCCACCAACGCGCCGATTCCGATCAGGCTGAACCCCGCAGCAATCAGAAGTAAATCCATGGTCCTATCACTGTTGTGTCGTGATCTTATGCGTCATTGCGGAATCGTGCACTGAGCCGCGGCTATCGAACGAGCCCGAACATTCCCTATCAGCAGTCACCATTGTCGATTCGTCTACATGAAATCCTGATGTAATCCGTTCATCCGACGCCACGTTCGACACCCAGGAGACCCGCGATGCTGCCCGCCGCCGACCGCTACGACGACCTGCTCGCCCGTTTCGGCTGGGCCGTTCCGGCCCGCTACAACATAGGCGCGGACGTCTGCGACAATTGGGCCGACGGCAGCGGGCGCCTCGCGCTGATCCACGAAACCGCGCAAGGCGACGTGATTCGACTCACGTTCGACGACCTGAGGAATGCTTCTAACCGGCTCGCGAACAGCTTTGCGCGCGCCGGCCTGCGACGCGGCGACCGGATCGGCATCTTTCTCGCGCAGGGCCCGGAAACGGCGATCGCGCATCTCGCCGCATACAAGCTCGGCGCGATCGCGGTGCCGCTCTTCACGCTGTTCGGCGTCGATGCGCTCGAATACCGGCTCGCGAACAGCGAAGCATCCGCGCTCGTCACCGACGCGGCCGGCTACGCGAAAATCGCGTCGCTGCGTGCGCAACTGCCGGCACTGCATACCGTCTACTGCATCGGCGACGATGCGCCCGACGCGCCGGGCGTGCTGCGCTACGACGCGGCGCTGGCCGCCGAAACGCCCGACTTCGAGCCGGCCGATACGGCCGCCGACGATCCGGCGATGATCATCTATACGTCCGGCACGACCGGCAAACCGAAAGGCGCGCTGCACGCGCATCGCGTGCTGCTGGGCCACCTGCCGGGTGTCGAGATGTCGCAGCAATGCTTCCCGCGCGATGCGCGCCTGTTCTGGACGCCCGCCGACTGGGCGTGGATCGGCGGCCTGCTCGACGTGCTGCTGCCGTCCTGGCATCACGGCGTGCCCGTGCTCGCCCGCCGCTTCGAGAAGTTCGACGGCGACGCGGCGTTCGCGCTGATGGCACGGCACGGCGTGACCCACGCATTCCTGCCGCCCACCGCGCTGAAGCTGATGCGTACCGTCGCGGCACCGCGCGAACGCTACGCGCTGTCGCTGAAATCGGTCGCGAGCGGCGGGGAATCGCTCGGCACCGAGCTGACGGCCTGGGGACGCGACGCGCTCGGCGTGACGATCAACGAGTTCTACGGGCAGACCGAATGCAACATGGTGCTGTCGTCATGTGCGGCGCTGTTCGATGCGCGGCCGGGCGCGATCGGCAAGGTGGTGCCCGGTCACGCTGTCGCGATCGTCGACGCGGACGGCACGCCGCTGCCGCCCGGCATCGAAGGGCGCATCGCGGTGCGCCGCCCCGACCCGGTGATGTTCGTCGAATACTGGCGCAATCCCGGCGCGACCCGCGACAAGTTCGCGGGCGACTACCTGCTCACCGGCGATACGGGCGTGATCGACGCGGACGGCTTCGTGCGCTTCGTCGGCCGCGACGACGATGTAATCACGAGCGCCGGCTACCGGATCGGCCCGGGCCCGATCGAGGACTGCCTGCTCACGCATCCGGCGGTGCGGATGGCGGCCGTCGTGGGCGTACCCGACGCGACGCGCACCGAGATCGTCAAGGCGTTCGTCGTGCTGAACCCCGGCCACATCGGCGACGATGCGCTCGTCAGCGCATTGCAGGCCCATGTGCGCACACGCCTCGCCGCGCACGAGTATCCGCGCGCGATCGCGTTCGTCGACAGCCTGCCGATGACCGCGACCGGCAAGATCGTGCGCCGCGCGCTGCGCGACGCGTAGCCGTCCGCCGCCCGCTCGGGCCGCCGGCCGGATGGTTTATAGTGGCGCCACGCAGTCTTTCCAAGAAACCGATGTCCTCTGAACGCCAATCCGCCGCGGGCGCGTCGCACAGCCCGCTCTACGCCAAACTCCTCGGCGAGACCGCCAAGATCGACTGGTGCGATCTCGAGCGCTTCTTCGCGCAGGGCAAGCTGCTGTCCGTCGCGCGCGACCTCGATCTCGTCAGCGTCGCGGAAGCGATCGCCAGCGACGAAGCCGAACAGGTCACGCGCTGGCTGTCTGCCGGCCTCGTCGCGCGCATGCCGGCCGAAACCGCCGCCGACTACGCGGCGCGCAACCCGGAGCTGTGGGCGGTCGTCGTGTCGCCGTGGGTCTGCGTGCAGGAACGCGCCTGACGCGCCCGCCATGTCCGAATCCGCGTTACCGCACGCGGCCGGCCCTGGTTCGGCCACCGTCACGCATCGGCGCGTCCTCGCGCTCGCCTTCCCGATCGTCCTGGCGAACCTGACCCAGCCGATCCTCGGCGCCGTCGACACGGCCGTCGCCGGCCACCTCGACGGCGCGCAGTATCTCGGCGGCGTCGCGCTCGGCGGGCTGTTCTTCAATTTCGTGTTCTGGGGCTTCGGCTTCCTGCGGATGGGGACGACCGGCCTCGTCGCGCAGGCGCACGGCGCCGGCGATGACGCCGGCATCCGCCTGAACCTGCTGCGCGCGCTGATCGTCGCATTCGCGCTCGGGGCCGCCGTGCTCGCGCTGCAGGTGCCGCTGCTGTCGTTCGCGCTGACCGCGCTCGGCGGCAGCGATGCCGTCCGTGCGACGGCGCTCGCGTACAGCCACGCGCGGATCTGGAGCGCACCGTTCGCGCTCGCGAACTACGTCGTGCTCGGCTACCTGCTCGGCGTGCAGCGCGTCCGGCTCGCGCTGGTCGCGCAGGTGTTCATCAATGCGGTGAACATCGGCGCCGTGCTGCTCTACGTGTATGGCTTCGGCTGGGGCATCGCCGGCATCGGCGCCGCGACCGCCACCGCGGACGCGTGCGGCTTCGCGCTCGGCGCGTGGATGCTGTGGCGGCTGCGGCCGCGCGGCCTCGGGCCAATTGCCGCGCGTGCGCTCGCCGACCGCGTGGCGCTCAAGCGGCTGATCGTGCTCAATCGCGACATCTTCCTGCGCACGCTGTGCCTGCTCGGCGCATTCGGCTGGTTCGCGCACCTCGGTGCGAAACAGGGCGACGCGACGCTCGCGGCGAACGCGCTGCTGCTGAATTTCCAGACCTTCATGGCGTACGGCCTCGACGGCTTCGCGCATGCGGCCGAGGCGCTCGTCGGCGCGGCGGCCGGCGCGCGCGACCGCCGCGCATTCCGGCAGGCCGTGCGCGTCACGTTATTGTGGTCGGCACTCGGCGCGCTGCTGTTCGCGCTCGTTTACTGGGCCGGCGGCGGCTGGATCGTCGCGCGCCTGACCGATCAGGCCGAGATCCGCGCAGTCGCGCTGCGCTACCTGCCGTGGGCCGCGATCTCGCCGGTCGTATCCGTCTGGGGCTTTCTGCTCGACGGCGTGTTCATCGGCGCCACGCAGACGCAATCGCTGATGCGCGCGATGGTCGTGTCGTTCTCGATCTTCATCGCGGCCACGCTCGCCGCCGTCGGCACGTTCGGCAATCACGGCCTCTGGTTCGCGCTGCTGCTGTTCATGGCCGCGCGCGGCGCGACGCTCGCGCGCTACCTGCCGGGGCTGGTGCGGCGCATCGCCGCCGACGCGCACCCCGCACGCGCCTGACTGCCGCCCAGGCCGACCGTTACTGCACGGGCTTCGGCGGCGGCGCGTCGAGCATCGACGGCGGCGTCATGTCGGTCGGCACGCCGTGATAGTCGGCCGGATCTTCCGGCGGGTGGCCGCGGCGGGCCTGACGAGGATCGCTGGTGCAGCCGGCGAGAATTGCTGCGGCCAGCACGGCCAGCATGAAACGGGTCATCGGGTATGGCTCCGGAAATCGGCGCGCCCATCGCGCGCCGGGACCGCGCCGAGTCTAGCGGAAATCCGGTTTCGGGGTCGCGCCGCGCATGTCCTACTATGTACGCATGGCGCTGTGCCGTGGAAAGGAGGCTGCCATGTCGTCTGAGGAAATTGCGGGCCTGATCGGCCTGTTTATCGGCCTGATGGTGCTGGCCGCGCTGTCGTACTTCGAGGCGCGCGAATACAAGCGCAGCCATGACGGCGAAGGGATGATCCACCACTGGATGGCGGAACACCACCTGCTCGACTGGCGGCGCAAGCACTGAGCGAACCGCCCCGCCGTCCGGCCCACGTCGAACCCGGGCCATTCGCGAACGTGCCATCTCGTGGCACGGCGGGAACTGCGCATCGTCGAAATTAACAGGGCTGGATAGACGCACGTTGACCGAATACATGAACGCCGTCGCGCGGCAGGCTGCCGCACGACGGCGTTTGCTCGCGCACGCCCGGGACCGGGCGCGCCGCGATTCAGGCGGCTCAGCCCAGGAAGTGGCGGGCGTAGCGCGCGTTGATGTCGGACAGGCGGAACAGCGTCAGGAAATCCGCGCAATTGAAATCGGGATCCCAGGCCGGCGCGCCGCAGATCTTCGCGCCAAGACGCAGGTAGCCCTTGATCAGCGGCGGCGGCGCCACGGCGACGCCCGTCTGCAGTTCGTCGACCGGCAATGCCGTGTGCGGGAACGCGCGGTACTCGGGCGCCGTCAGCGAGCTCGCCGGCAGCGACTGGTACAGGTTCGCAGCATAGTGGCCGCCGTCGGCCATCGACACGCTTGCGCAGCCGAGCATCGTCTCGTAGCCGTTCTGCATCATGTACGCGCCGAGGCCACCCCACAGCGCCATGATGACGGCACCGCTGCGGTAGTCGCTGTGCACGCACGAGCGGCCGACCTCGACCATCTTGCCGCGCAGGTGCGTGAGGCGCGACAGGTCGAATTCGCCTTCGGCGTACAGGCGGCCGACACGCGCCGCCTCGTGCGGCGGCAGCACGCGATACGTGCCGACCACCTTCAGCGTATCGAGATCGCGAACCAGCAGGTGGTCGCAGTACGCATCGAACGGATCGACGTCGAGACCGGAGGGGCCGCTGACCTGCGCGCCCATCTCTTCGGCGAACACGCTGTAACGCAGACGCTGCGCTTCGCGCAATTCGTCTTCCGTGCGGGCCCACGCCGCACGCAGGCGGTACTCCGATGTAACGGTTTCAGCAGCGCGCGGCAGGTGCCGCCGCGACGTGTCGAGGGGCAGCGAGGCAAAGGGGAGCGTAGGCGTCGGCAGTTCTCGCATTAGGCTTTCCTGGTCGTAAGGAATAAGGCGACATGCCCGCCAATGTAGTAATCGGCCGTGACCGTTATGTGGCACGACCATGTCCTTTCAGTGACGTGTCGCCGAATTGACTTTAGCAGAAAGCTTGCGAAGCCGTCTGATGAATCCCGTTAATCCCCGTCAGGCCTGCTTTACACGAGTTCCGGCGTCAATACTGCCCGCAGCACGGCCTGCCGGCTGCCGTCACGCGTGCGGCTCGCGAGCCACACGATTCCACCCTTTTTGACACTCCAGCTGTCGTCGCTGCCGGCGATCAGTTGCGCAGCGACGCTGCCGAGCGTCGGCTGGTGCCCGACGATCACGACCGTCGGCGCGATGCCTTCCGGCCAGCCGGCCGCCGCCAGCACGTCGTCGACACCGCCGCCTGGCGCGAGCGCGTCGACGGTCCGGTACTGGTCGGTCAGCGCCTCGACGGTCTGCACGGTGCGGGCCGCCGGGCTCGCGAGGATCACGGCGTTCGTCTCGAGCCGGCCACGCAGCCATTTGGCCATCGCCTGCGCGTCCTTGCGGCCGCGCACGGTCAGCTGGCGCGCGAGATCGCTCGCCGCGTAGTCTTCGGCTTCGGCGTGGCGCCACAGGATCAGGTTCATCATGATGTTCTCCTTGCTTCGGCGAACGGCCGCGCGCGCATGCGTGCGGGCCGGCCGATCATCCTCTGAATTGTCGCAAATCGCGGGCCGCTCGCCGCCGCGGCATTTACCCGCATATATTGATTGACCGATTCGGTCATTCGACGTTATTATCTTTGGCTCGTCGGAGCGTAGCGCAGCCTGGTAGCGCATCTGATTTGGGATCAGAGGGTCGTAGGTTCGAATCCTATCGCTCCGACCAAGGAATCAAGGGGTTACGGTAAACACCGCAGCCCCTTTTCCATTTCTGGCTTCATGTAACCTACACGTAACCCGGTTTGGCGTACATCGATCAATCCCGATCCCTCTCAACTGAGTCGCCGCCCCACTCCCGCAGCAACCCCGCCAACAAACGCACAGCCTGAACCGATCTTGGGCGACGACTCCATAAACGGAGACCGGTTATTCCTGTCGCGGGGGGCTGGGAGCGCAGCCGGAAGGTCGTCCATCGCCTGCGGAAGGTGCATCGATGCGCCAAAGCCGCTTTCAGCAAGCTTTTCCGGTGCGTCGAGCAGGCGCTCATAGTCTTCTCCGCGAACCACACGTTCAGTGTTGCACCGTTAAAGCGTGGAATGGCCTGCTCCCGAAGACCCTTATAGTCCTCGCCACAGTCGCGCCTGTGGCACCCAAAGGCGAGCGTCGGCACCAGCGTCGTTACGTGCAGAAGGTCATCGTGCATTGCCAGTATGACGTGCGCGAGAACAACTGCGACATGACCGACTTCTCCACGGCCATCCTCGAGATTTCAGCGTCGCGCCTTTGTATGGCGAGTCGCAACGTCATACGTCGGGCCCGCACCGGGGTCACTTCCGGCAACACAGAGAGGCCTCGCAGGACGTCTGCCCAAGCGAGCACGTTCTTGAGCACTTCTGCGACTGCCTTTCGGAGCTTGCCGCGCGATATGCCCGCAGTGACAGTTTTCAGGAAATCGCGTATCTCGCCGGGTATTCAGCGCTGAGGTAGTTTCCGACAATTTCCAGGAACGCCTCCCTGCGCCCATGAGCGATTACCGTCATCGAGCGCAAGCTCAAGCAGCAAACCAGCGACAAGCGTACCGCTATTCGACAGCCCGAGAAGCCGGTGAACGGCGCGACGTCTCGTCGCCGACGACGCATTCCGAGACGCAACGATATCTGCTGAGGTCAGCGGGACTCGCAGCAGGCATGACGGTGCGGCTGCCACCCCTTCGCGCTTGCGCCGATATCGGATCCCCGATACGATTGCATTTGCAATCGATATGCATATCGCCCCATACGAAGGCAATTCCACCATGACCACCCACCGTCTAACGCTCTATACCGCGGACACCCCAAACGGACAGAAGATCTGCATCTTCCTGCGCGAAGCCGGGCTGGACCACGAACAGATCACGCTCGACCTGTCGAGCGGCGATCAGCGCGCCCCGGCTTTCCTGACGCTCAACCCGAACGGGAAAATCCCGGTTCTCATCGATCATGAAACGGGCATGACCCTCGCGGAATCCGGTGCGATCCTGACTTATCTTGCGTCCCGGCACGGCTGCTTCTGGTCGACGGATGCACACGAACAGGCCGTCATCAATCAGTGGCTGTACTTCCAGGTCGGCTCGATCGGTCCGATGCTGGGTCAACTCTGGTGGTTCAGGCACGGCTCGAAAACCGGCAATACCGAGGCGCTTCAGCGCTACACCAAGGAAACCCATCGTCTGTATGGTGTCGTGGATCGCCAGCTCGAAGCTCACCCCTATCTCGCGGGTGACCGTTACACCATCGCGGACATCGCCGCGTTTCCGTGGTTGCGCACTTATCACGAACTGGACATCGACCCGGCGCCCTATCCCAACGTGCGACGCTGGCTGGACCAGATCGAAACGCGCAACGCCGTTCGCGACGCGCTCGACGCCGTCAAGACCGTCTGACTCCGCGCCTTTCGCCTGACGCGCGATCGCCGCGACGGCACGCGTGTCGTTGCCAGCGCACATGATTTGGTCAAGCCTACCAACCAGGTTTCAGAATGGACACGATGCTTCTCAAACGCACGCGGGACACGGAACAGGCCGCCAAGGTCTGCATTCGAATTATCGAAGGCGGCCCGAAGAGCGGCACCCGGCACGACTCGCCGCTCCTGACCGCCTCCGAGCTGATCCGGTCCCTGCACCAGGATGCCGCCGTCGACGGGCAATTCTGGTTTGTCGACGATCGCGCCGACGAGCCGCAACGTAGCGCGGCGATCGGCGCATGGCCTCTGTGGATCAGCGAACGGGCCCGCAACGACGAACGTCCGCTGTTCTATCTGACGCAGTCGCCCACGTCCCGCCATCTGTCGACGCTCACCGCCCATACTGCCGGACGCGGCATCATCCTGAACGACATCGAATCCGCGCCTTCGCGCTGGAGCAAGGGCGCGCATCCATGGCTGCCGCTATGGCTCGCGTCCAACCGCCAGTGCATGCCGTTCGACCCGGCTTGCGGCGAAGAAGTCAAGGCCATCCTGGCGGGCGCGCTGCACGATCTGTACATGAGAGGAGAACCGGGCTTCTGCTACATGACGCTGCACGACGAACCCGTCGAGCAGTTGAGCTGCGACCGGACTCACGCGTATCTGGGCATGTACCGCCTGCCGGGGCCCGCCAGCGCCGCGCCCCGCATCAGGCTGCTGGGCGCGGGGCTCGCGCTGCGCGAAGTCCGTGCCGCGGCCAGGATGCTCAAGGACGACTGGGGCATCGACAGCGAGGTCTGGAGTTGCCCGAGCTACACGCGGCTCGCGCGCGACGCCGCCCATGCGCTGCGCTGGAACGCCACTCCCGGCGGTCACGCGCGGCAGACGTCGCACCTGCATGCATGCCTCGAACGAAAACGCCTGCCCGTGATCGCGGTGACGGCCTACGTGGAGTTCGTGCCGGCTCAGCTGGGCGCTTATCTCGACGTGCCCTTCACCGCGCTCGGCGCCGATACGTTCGCATTGAATCAATGCCCCGACCGCAACTGGATCACCTACTGCGCGCTGAACACGCTCGCCCAGCAGGGGCAGCTTGCCACCCAGGAACTGGCCAGGGCATTGGACCTGTACGGGCTCAACACATTCGCGCTGAAGCGTCCGGGGTTCCGCGCCGCCGCCCGATCGTGAGCGCCATGCCGTCCGCCCGTGCGTCATGTCTCGCTCAGCGCCGACAGGCCCAACCTCGACGCCACGATCACGGCCTGCTTGGCGGTCGAGACGTCGAGCTTCTGGACCACATTGGCCATGTGGTACTTGACGGTGCGTTCGCGGATGCCGCACAGATCGGCGATCTCGTTGTACGAACGCCCCATCGCGGCCCAGCGGAGCACGGTGCGCTCGCGCAGGGTCAGCGATTTGACCAGATGCGTGGTGGTGGGCGGTTTCGAGCTGACCCGGCTGTAGAACATCACGAGCGCGAGCTGAATCGCCCCTTTCGCCGCTTCGATCTGCGCCTGGAACTCCGGCCGTCCGCCCCGGTTGAAGAGACTGAGCACGCCCAAATACTGATAAGGGTCATGCACGGTGAAGACATAACCATCGTGAAGCTCGAATTCCCGGCGGAGTGCATCGAATTCCCTCCGGTCGGGCGTCTCGTTTTGCCTGAATGCATCGGCCCACGGAAAGGGCGCCACGCACTGGATCGCCTGGACGAAAACCGGATCGATGCGATGCAGCGCCCGTCGATGATATTCCTGCTGTAACGCGGCGGGATAGCTTGAAAGGAAACAGGACATCTCAAGGGAGTTCTTGTCGATGACCGCGTAAATGAAAGGGCAATCGATCTCGACCGGAAGATGTTCGATCAGAACGGCCAGGCTGGGATCTTCGCCTAACCGGATCAACGGATAATCCTTATTCATTTTTCCGTAAATCATGAATAACCCATCAAAGTTCGGGCGCGGCGCTCGATTGGCGCATCGGGCCATCAAGCATCGTGCCGGCTGAGCTTGTCATACCTCTACGCGAGACGTGCGCAATCTCGCAGCCACCCGGCCGCGCTCCGTCCCGCCTGTTGAAACGACGCCGGAAAGCATCCCTCTCGCGCATCCAACTGTGCTATGCGGGTGGGGCTCTTCACTTCCCGGTGCTTACGGTTGCGTGGGTCCGCTCGCCGGGCGCGTCGGCCGTCGGAGCGTTCGGCCGAGCGAACGCGGACTACAAAATACGAAATCAAAATGATCGGTTGCTTTGTTTTCAGTAACAAACATTTCTGCAACGCAACCTGCGCTAGCGACGACTGAGAATAGGGACATAGGTATACAGTGTCCTATTTTATTGATTTTACTGGAACACGGGCGACTACCGCTGCATGAACAATACATGAACAGTGACCAACTTTGTTTGCTGTCTTTCTGAAATGTGTCGGCCGCAGGTGCAGGGCCCGTCGGCGGCTGCGTTCGCGAAATCGTCCCGCGCTGATTGTCGATGCGTGCCGTGTAGAGCGTCTCGCACTCGCCGGCTTGTCCCGTTGCCGCAGTGGAAACCAGACGGCGCGGCGGCAAGGCATGCCATGCCGTCCGGATCTCGAGTCCGCTCGCGGCACCGCAATAATCCGGCAAACCGAAATGCCTGAATGTTTCCGGAATATTTCAACCGGCCTTTCTTAGAAGAGATTGGTGCAGGCCAGCACTTCCAAAAAACACCCTTCACCACACACCACTTAAATACTGCACGACCGGTCCAATTAATTTCCATCGACAAACCTGAACCTAGGTACAGTTTTATAATTTCCAAGTTTGGATCAAGATACGCATCAAGACATTTAGATAACAGTAGCCATAAAAAACCTCATGGAATCGACGGAGCGTAAATTCTTCCATGCATGCCGGGCTGAATAATATTTCCAGCACCAGGATTTACACAGCGAATAGCTGAACCCAAAAATAAAATCTCCCGGGTTTCAAGGGATCACGTAGGCTGGATCGGTACGTTCAGCCTCGTGGCGATGCGTGTTGGGAAACGGCGCGCCGCTAGTTTCAGCTGTCGCTGCAGAATGCACCACCCCACCGCGAACGGGATTGCCACCCGCCTGCGCGTGATCGGATTCAACGATTTTTAGTTCAGCACGGAGGAGACGGAGCGAGTGTCGCCAGGTCCTGTTGCAAAAACGACCAGGCAATGTGATGAATGGGCCGCACCTGACATGGGGCGAATCCCAATCTGAAATCATTCAACGCCGCCCATCATCGTGGCGTAAAGACATTTATAAAATCGATATGCTGACGACTCAACACCCCGCATTGCGGTGCTTCTGGTATCCGGTAGCCAAGGTCGCGGACCTCAACGATGCGCCTCGGGCCATTACGCTGCTCGGCGAAGCGCTCGTCCTCTGGCGCATTGGCGAAAACGAATTCGGCGTGGTGAAGGACAAATGCCCGCACCGCTCGGCGAAGCTGTCGAACGGCTGGATCGACCAGGGCAATCTGGTGTGTCCTTATCACGGCTGGACCTACAATGGCGGCGGATCATGCGTGCGCATTCCGCAATTACCGCAACGCAAGCCGTCGGAACGGATCGTCGTGCAGAGCCATCGCTGCAAACCGAAATACGGTTATGTCTGGGTCGCACTCGACGAGCCGCTGCATGATATTCCGGAATTTCCCGAGGCCAGCAATCCGCAGTTCTATCAGATCGACGAATTCATCGAGGTCTGGAATTGCAGCGGGCTGCGCATCTTGGAAAACGGGCTCGACAATTCGCACTTCGCGTTCGTCCACCGGAAGACCTTCGGTCTGGCCGAGATGCCCGAACCGGCGCCCGCGCGCTACGAGGACACGGATCTCGGGTTCAACATGTACAGCGACGTCCTCGTCAACAACCCCGGCCCGCAAAAAGACAACCTCGACATCAAGAGCGAACAGACGACCCGCTACATGGAGCACAACTGGTTCGCGCCATTTGGCCGGCGCATGCGGATTCGCTACCCGAACGACCTGGTGCACACCATCATCACCTGGGCCACGCCGATCAACGACCGGCAGTCGCTGTTCATTCAGTTCGCATTCCGTAACGACGGCGCCAGCAACCCGAATCTCGCGGACATCATCGCGTGGGACCGCGCCGTCACGAGCGAGGACCGCGTCGTGCTGGAGTCGACGGACTGGAATACCCCGCTGGATCTCAATGAAGAGTTTCACATGGCGTCGGATATGCCCGGCATCAAGATGCGACGCAAGATCAACGCCATATTCGAGCAGTTCGGCAACCAAACGTCGAATCAGCATGCCGACGTCCTGGATGTCAATGCGTATTAATTCACGCCATAACAAGGAGAAGATATACCATGAGCGGCTTCGGTAAGATCATCGTTTCCCCCAAACAAGAAAACAAGGTCATCCGTGTGCTCGACACCGTCGACATCACCATCCGGATGAGCCGTCAAAGCACGGGCGGACGATTCGCCGTCTTCGAGGAATGCGTGCCGCCGGGCTACGGGGTCCCGACGCACATCCACAAGAACGAAGACGAGATGTTCTACATCGTCGAGGGCACGTATCACATCTGGTGCGAGGGCCGGGCCCTCGTCGCCACCCCCGGCGACACGGTGTTGCTGCCGCGCGGCATCCCCCACTCGTTCTATAACGCCGGCGATACGGTCAGCAAGACCATCAACACCTATCTGCCCGGCGGGTTCGACGAATTCGTCGAAGTATTGTCGACCATGGGCAACGACATCGACCTGACCAACCTCGGCGAACTCGGCGTCAAGTACGGGATCTCGTACTCGTCGCATTGCCCGTGGGAAGACAAGGCCGCGTGAGCACGAACGAAGCATAAATCGAAGCCTTGCGCCGGGCCATCCCGCCCGGCGAAATCTCGGGAACCCGTCCGTCGACGTGACGGGCCCCGAGCAGCCGCCATCCCCCCCTGCAAAACACGCAGAGGGATGCTTCGCGCCTTCATACCAAATAGCGCGATTGAGCGGGACAACGCTAGAAACCTGAGAGACTAAAATCATGGACATCATCTTCGCCGAGCAAGACTCAACCGAAGCCGGGCTCGACAACCGCGCCAAGGAAGATATCACGCAACACGAAATCTCCGCCTTGAAGACGCGGTTCAATCTGGCCGATGCGCATACGCATCAGGGACAAAGCCCGACGCAGCAAGCCATCGTCAACAGCCTGCCGTCGCTCTGGCACAAGGCGCAGTCGCAAACCCAGCATCAGAGCGAGCGGGATTTCATCGAGGCCTTCTATACGCTGCACGGCCAGCGCCGCGCGCTGGAACGCAAGGACGAGATCTACCTCGTCTACGCGGCCTCGATCGCGATGCACATCACGGCCACCTTCCTGCGCAAGCGCAATCTGCGCGTCGGTCTGATCGAACCGTGCTTCGACAACCTGCATGACCTGCTGAAGCACATGGAAGTGCCGATGTCCGCGCTCGACGAATCGCTCTTCGAACAGCGCGACCGGATCTATGCAAACCTGCAGCGCCATGCATCGCAGGTCGACGCAATCTTCCTGGTGGACCCGAACAATCCGACGGGCACCAGCCTGCTGGCCGACAATGGCGAATCGTTCCACGAAGTCGTCCGGTACTGCAAGGATCACGGCAAGATCCTGATCCTCGACTTCTGCTTCGCATCGTTCATCCTGGCTGCTGGCGACCGACGGATCGACGCGTACGCGATCCTTGAGGATGCCGGCGTGAGCTACATCGCGATGGAGGATACCGGCAAGACGTGGCCGCTGCAGGACGCGAAGTGCGCCACGGTGATGTCGAGCCGCAATCTCAACAGCGAGTTCTACGGCATCGTGACGAGCGTGCTTCTCAACGTCTCGCCGTTCATCCTGAATCTCGTGACGCAGTACATCCGGGACAGCGCGACCGACGGCTTCGCTTCGGTCCGCGACGTACTGGCGGTCAACCGCGCGTGCGCGATCCAGCATCTGCACGGCAAGATGCTGTCCTACTGCGAACCGAAGATCGAGACGAGCGTGGCCTGGCTGCGGATCGTCGACGAGCGCATCACGGCCGACCGCCTGCATGCCCATCTGCTGAAGTACAACGTCTATGTGCTGCCCGGCAAGTACTTCTACTGGAAGAATCCGGAGCGCGGACAGCGCTTCATCCGCATCGCGCTCGCACGGGATCCCGAAATGTTCAAGCAAGCGATGGCCGCGATGAAAATGGCGCTGGAGGACTACCATGTCTAACGCACTGCCGTTCATCGACGCCTCTCTATTTCTGGGGATGCATCACAGCGATCCCGTAATCCGGACGCGCTCGGTCAACTTCTTTCTCGACCACTATCCGACCGGCGTGCGGATGAACTTCGAGCAGATCGGCATCTGCGACTCGATCATCTGGCAGCAGCCGCGTCTGACCCAAGACGACTACTACCCGTTCATGGACGTCCTGCACACCGACATGAGCATCATCCGGCAAGGCTACGATACGGGTCATCTGCAGACCGCCCTCTCGGACGACCGGATCGCCCATCTGCGGACGGAACAGAAGCTGCTGGTCGCGCAAGTGCTCGCGAGCGCCGCCACGCTGTATACGCACGACCCCGCGCTCAGACAGTTGCGCTGCCTCGCCGACCATCTCGGCGAATTCGACGACGCGCCGGTCACGCGGCGTTTCCCCGGCGACCTCGACGCGCTGTACCAGCGCTCGACGTCCTTCTCCCTGTCGGGCGAGGAGTGGTCCCATGTCGACTAAGCCCGCGATCTACGTGCCGCTCGTCACGCCGCTCAACGACGCAGGCGAAGTCTGCAAGACCGGCGTGTCGCGGCTGCTCGCGAATACGCAGCGTCATGTGACCGGTTTCATCGCCTGTCTCACGTCGGGCGAAGGCTGGCTGCTCGACGAAGCCCGCTGGGAAGCGATGCTTCGCACGACGCTGTCCATCGCCGGCAGCAAACGCGTGATCGCCGGCATCGAACGGCCCACGACGGCGGAGGCGGTCCGTTATGCGATCAAGGCCCAGAAGCTCGGCGCCGAGGCGGTGATGTTTCCCATGCCGTTCGGCGCGGCCGTCACGCAGGCCGAGATGATCGCGCATTTCGCAGCGGTGCATGAAGCAACCGACCTGAACCTGTACATCTACAACGAAACCTCGCTGTCGCAGAACACCGCACACCTCGATACGCTGCTCGAGATCGCGCGACTGGCCCGCGTCGTCGGGATCAAGGATTCACCGCCGGAACTCAGAACCCAGGCCGACATCGATGCGCTGCGCGCGCATGGACTGGTCTACTACCTGGGCTGGGAACACTGGCTCTCCACCGGTCTCGACTCGGATGGACAGACGGTCTCGCTGGCGAATCTCGAACCCGCCGTGTGTTATCTGGCCGCCCGCTCTTCGGATCCGGCGATCCGCGCGTTCATCGGCGAACTGACGGTGAAGTACGGCCTGGACCAGGAAGACTGGTATCGCCACATCAAAGAGGAACTGATGGTACGAGGCGTACTCGCATCGAATCGAACCGTGGAAGTCGAGGTCAATCAATCATGAGCAGTCTTCAAAGAGCCCTGTATCTGTCCAATCGCGCGCAGACGAAGCAACTCGTCCCGATCAGCGAGCCACTCCTTCAGTTTGAACGCGACTGGACCTCGTCGATCATCCGCGAGGCGGTGATCGGCGAACTACCGACGGATCTCGACGGCCTCAAGCAGCGACTCGCGGCGCTCATCAAGCAGGACGAAGAGGACGAGGTCGAGAGCATCAACTATGTAGCCGACACGATGTCGCTCGACGAATTCCGGATTCTGGTCCAGGAATTCGCCCCCGACGGCCTCACGGAAGCACAGGTGTTTTACTACCTGATACCGAGACTGTCGCTCGAAGCCCAGATGCCGATGCTGCGCATGATGGTCGACGAATTCGGCTCCGGGAACCTGCAGCGCTCGCACACCACGCTCTATATCAAGCTGCTGAACGAGCTGGGCCTGCCCACCGATCTCGCCTACTACATCGACAACGTGTCGCCCGCCGCATTCGACTTCGTCAACATGTTCTTCTGGCTGACGGTCCGGGCCGACGATCCGTCGTATTTCGCCGGCGTGATCACCTACTTCGAGAGCATCATTCCGTCGTTCTTCCAGTGCTACACGAAGGCCTGTGAACGCCTGGCGGTTCGCGAGCATCATTACTACAGCGAACATATCCATATCGATGTGTTCCATGCGATCGAAGGTCACCGCCTACTGCGCGCGATGGACAAGACCGGGCAACTGGACTGCGCGAAGGCGTGGCAAGGCGTGTGCTTCGGCCGCGAGATCACCAACCGGGCCTTCGAGTCGGCCGTGAACAAGGCACGCCAGCAGGTCGCCTGTTCGCCGGCGCTCTAGTCGCCCGGGCGGATCGACTTCCGCCCGGCTCGGGCGGCGTCGTTGCGGCAATGGCATTCCACTGACAACCCTCTATTTCGGAGCAGGGGGCACCGGGGCGTTGCACGCGAGCCGTCGGCGGGACGGCGCCCCGGTTTCCAGATACGCATATGAACCATACAGACGACTATGTCGAGGATGAAACCTTCACGATCCACCTCGACGACTTCGACGTGACCATCCCGAAGCACTGCCCGCATCGCCAAGGCTGGCTCACGCATGGCGTCATCAATCGGGAAAAGAAGACTATCGCCTGCCCGCTGCATTTCTCGCAGTTCAGCCTCGAAACGGGCGAGCGGCTGAGCGGGCCGTCCTGCGGCGATCTCGTCGTGGTGGTGTCGAAGCCCAAGGAAGCCGCGTCCGGGAACTAGCGACGCCTCGGCGCTTGCGCCAGAACAGCGGTACCGGCCGCTGGCTTGCCCATGACGCGCGGCCTCCCGCACGCGCGGCACGTCGCGGCCGGGCCGCCTGTCCCCACAGGCATCGCGCTAATCCGACCGGCGCCCCCCCGGCGCCCCGGCTTCGTTCCCTCCCCCCAACACCGTTCCATGTCCATCTGTGAAAATGGAGTTTTATTATGTTTAATATAACTAATAAATTTCCGGAACACGAAGCGCGCCAATACCTCGATGCGATGCTCAAGCCGACCCACGATGCGGGCAAGCTCGCCCGGCGCCGGTTCTTCTCCGAAATTCGCGTGTCGGAGAAAATGGATTTCTGGAACATCGCGATCGATGTCCATGGCGCCTGCGAGAATCTGCTGATCAACGGCATCCACGGCATCAATCGCTCGCACGCGATTCACTCGAAGCGCACGCGCACGCGGCACGGCGCATCCGACTGGAGCTGGATCGTCGATCCGCTCGACGGCATCCCGAACTACATCTCGGCCATTCCGCTGTTCGGCGTCACGCTGACCCTATGCTACGCCGGCGAGCCGGTCGCCGCGATTCTCTACGACGCCTATCAGGATGAAACGGTTCACGGCATCCGGGGCGGGTTGATCTTCCACAATCACACCCCGCTGCGGGATCTGCGACCCGATGCGTCGCTCGGGAATTCGACCATCGGCTGGACCCAGGGCTATGCGGTCCGGCATGACCCGGTCGCCAGACAAGTCCGCGACGTCGTCGAGCAGCATTCGAATCGCCTGCTCGCAACCGGATCGCATGCGATCGATACGATCAAGATCGCAACCGGCAAGTTCGGCGGCATCGTTTCATTCGATGCGGACGCCAATCCGCTCTGCGCGGCGCGCGTCATCGTCCCCGCGCTCGGCGGCAAGGTCACGCGCTTTTCCAGGGGGGGCGAGGATCGCCGCTTCATCATCGGCGCCTCGCCCTATGTCACCGAACTGTCGGTTCACATCCGACAGGCGATCAACGAATGAGCCACCGGCGCGGCGCGCGCCGCGCGCTCAGGTCGTTGCTTTCCCGGCGGTATAGGATTCGCGTGTCGCGTGCGCCGAGCGGTCGAGCGCGCTCGCGAACTGCCGCCGCTGCTCGGCATCGAACTCCGACAGAAACAACTCGGCCACGGTGGCTTCGTAGATCTTCCACATCTTGCGGCGCAACGCTCGGCCTTCCTTGGTGATCGATACGAACGCGGCGCGTCCGTCTTCCGCCGAACGGGCTCGCGTGACGAGCCCCTCGCCTTCCAGACGATCGACGAGACGGGTCAGATTGTAGCGCTCGACGGCCAGCGCATCCGCCAGCTCGTGCATCCGGCGCGAACCCTCCGGACTGCTTTCGATTCCCCACAGGATGTCATACCACGCGTAGACAGGCAGGTCCGCCTCGGCAAGACGTCGTTCAATTTCACGAATCAATCGCCGATGCGCGCGGACAAAGGAGAACCAGAGATCAGGCTCATGGTTAGGCAAGATGTCGCTCCTGAAAATCTGATTGTAGTTGCAATTCTACTCCGTGCCGATACAATCCATAGCGTTGCAAATGCAATTCATCGCCGGCCAGACGACCTTTCTCGCGTGGCGCGCAGTCCTCGCAGCCTGCCGTTCCTCCCTGCAGTGGTTAGGCCCGACCCTCTCTTTCAATGGAGCTATGTCATGAACCAACCGTCCACGCTATCGGACGTTGATCCACAGGAAACCCGCGAGTGGCTGGAAGCAATGCAGGCAGTCGTCGAGGTGGAGGGACGTCCGCGCGCGCACTACCTGATCGATCAATTACTCGATTTCGACGTGGGCGCCCACGGTGACCTGTATGCCCGCGTGACGACGCCCTATGTCAACACGATCCCGGTGCGACAGCAGCCGCACTATCCGGGCGACATCGCCATCGAACGTCGGCTGGGCGCCTATATCCGCTGGAACGCGATGGCGATGGTGCTGCGCGCCGGCAAGCATTCGAACGTAGGCGGTCATATCGCGACCTATGCATCGGCCGCGGTGCTCTACGAGGTCGGCTTCAATCATTTCTTCCGCGGGCGCACGGATAAATTCGACGGCGACCTCGTATACATCCAGGGCCATTCGGCACCCGGGATCTACGGTCGCGCCTACATGGAAGGCCGGATCACCGATGCGCAGCTGGAAAACTTCCGCCGCGAGGCGGGACGTGACGGCGTGTCCTCCTATCCGCATCCCCGCCTGATGCCGGGTTTCTGGCAGTTCCCCACCGTCTCGATGGGTCTGGGGCCGCTTACGGCCGCCTATCAAGCGCGCTTCATGCGCTATCTCGAGTATCGTGGCCTCAAGGAACATCAGGGCCGCAAGGTCTGGGCGTTCCTCGGCGACGGCGAGATGGACCAGCCGGAATCGCTCGCCGCGATTTCGCTCGGCGGACGGGAGCGCCTCGACAACCTGATCTTCGTCGTGAACTGCAATCTGCAGCGGCTGGACGGTCCGGTGCGCGGCAATGCCAAGGTCATGCAGGAACTCGAAGGCACCTTCCGTGCTGCGGGCTGGAACGTCATCAAGGTGGTGTGGGGCAGCGGCTGGGACCGCCTGCTGCAGCGCGACAAGACCGGCCTGCTACGCAGGCGAATGATGGAGTGCGTGGACGGCGATTACCAGACCTTCAAGTCCCAGAACGGCGCGTATGTGCGTGAGCACTTCTTCGGCAAGTATCCCGAACTGCTGGAGCTCGTGGCCGACCTGTCGGACAACGAGATCTGGGCGCTCGCGCGCGGCGGTCACGATCCGGAGAAGGTCTACGCTGCGTATGAGCGCGCAATGAACCACAGCGGCCAGCCCACGGTGATCCTCGCGAAGACGGTCAAGGGCTTCGGAATGGGCGAAGCAGGCGAAGGTCAGAACATCAACCACCAGCTCAAGAAGATGAGCGCGGACGCCGTGAAGGCATTCCGCGACCGCTTCTCGCTGCCGCTTACCGACGCGCAGCTCGAGGAGATGCCCTATCTGAAACCGGAGCCGGGCAGCGAGGAGGCGCGCTATTTCGAGCAGCGACGCGCGAGCCTGGGCGGCCATGTGCCGGCCCGCTTCAGCGAGGTCGAGCCGCTCGACGTGCCGCCGCTGTCGGCCTTCGCCGCGCAGCTGAAGGACAGCGGCGAACGCGGTTCGTCCACCACCATGGCGTTCGTGCGGATTCTCACCACGCTGCTGAAGGACCCGAACCTGAGCAAGCAGATCGTCCCGATCGTGCCCGACGAATCACGGACCTTCGGCATGGAAGGCCTGTTCCGCCAGATCGGCATCCATTCGTATATGGGTCAGCTCTACACGCCGCAGGATGCCGGCCAGTTGAGCTACTACAAGGAAGCCAAGGACGGACAGATCCTGCAGGAAGGCATCAACGAGTCGGGCGCGATCTCGTCGTGGATCGCGGCGGGCACCTCGTACAGCACGCACGGCCTGACCACGATCCCGTTCTACATCTTCTATTCGATGTTCGGGCTGCAACGGGTCGGCGATCTGGCCTGGGCGGCCGGCGACGCACGCACGCGCGGCTTCCTGCTCGGCGCGACCTCGGGCCGCACGACGCTGATGGGCGAAGGTCTGCAGCACGACGACGGCCATAGCCACGTACTCTCGTCGGTCATCCCCTGCTGCGTGTCCTACGACCCGACCTTCTCGTACGAGCTGGCGGTGATCATCCAGGACGGCCTGCGGCGCATGTACCAGGAACAGGAAGACATCTTCTACTACATCACGCTGCTCAACGAGAACTACCCGCACCCCGCTCTGCCGGAAGGCGCGGAAGCCGGCATCCTGAAGGGGCTCTACCTGTTCCGCGAAGGCGCGGCGACGGCGCCGCAAGCGCCGCGCGTCCAACTGATGGGCAGCGGCTCGATCCTGCGCGAAGTGATCGCGGCGAGCGAACTGCTGCTGCAGGACTTCTCGATCGCGAGCGACGTGTGGAGCGCCACGAGCCTCACCGAACTGCGCCGCGACGGCCTGCAGGCGGAGCGCTGGAACCTGCTCCATCCGGAGGACGAACCCCGCACCGCCTACGTGCAGCAGACGCTGCGCGGACACGCCGGCCCGCTCGTCGTCGCGACCGACTACATGAAGATCGTGGGCGACCAGATCCGGCCGTTCGTCACGGACCGCCGCCTCGTGTCGCTCGGCACCGACGGCTTCGGCCGCTCGGACACGCGCGAATCGTTGCGCACGTTCTTCGAGGTGGATCGACACTTCATCGTGCTCGCCGCGCTGAAGGCGCTGGCCGACGACGGTGCGATTCCGCGCGCGCGGGTCAGTGAAGCGATCCGCCGTTACGGCATCGACCCCGAGAAGCTCGATCCCGCAACCGTCTAGTTGTTTCGTCACGCGAATTGCAACACGCACGCGACAGCGCCGGCATCCGGCCTGTCGCGTGGCGGCGTTTCAGGGTACCCGGCAACGCTTCACTCCCGACGCGACCGTCTGCCGCCACCCGGCATCCGGGTGAATCGGGATCCAGCAGTGCGGACGCGCGCGTCTCCCCACGACGGAACGACCATGTACGACTTACTGAAAACCATCGATGACCCGGCCGCCCTGCGCCGCCTCGACCGTCAGCAGTTGCAGCCGCTCGCGGACGAACTACGCGCCTTCGTACTCGAGAACGTCTCGCAGACAGGCGGCCATCTGTCCTCCAACCTCGGCGCGGTCGAACTGACGATCGCGCTGCACTACGTCTTCGACACGCCGCACGACCGGATCGTCTGGGACGTCGGCCACCAGACCTACCCGCACAAGATCCTGACCGGCCGGCGCGAGCAGATGCGCACGCTGCGCCAGCGCGGCGGCATCTCGGGCTTTCCGGTCCGCACCGAATCGGAATACGACACGTTCGGCACCGCGCATTCGAGCACGTCGATCTCCGCCGCGTTCGGCATGGCGGTCGCGTCGAAACTGCTGCGTCGCAACCGGCATTCGATCGCCGTGATCGGCGACGGCGCGATGACCGCCGGCATGGCGTTCGAGGCGCTCAACAACGCCGGCGTCGCCGACGACGTGCCGTTCATCGTGATCCTCAACGACAACGACATGTCGATCTCGCCGCCCGTCGGCGCACTGAACCGGCACCTCGCGCGCCTGATGTCCGGCCGCTTCTACGCGACCGCGCGCGCCGGGGTCGAGCGCGTGCTGCGCGTCGCGCCGCCGATGCTCGACCTGGCCCGCAAGCTCGAGGAACACGCGAAGGGACTGATCGCGCCGGCCACGCTGTTCGAGGAACTCGGCTTCAACTACATCGGCCCGATCGACGGCCACGATCTCGATTCGCTGATCCCGACCTTGCGCAACATCAAGGACCTGAACGGCCCGCAGTTCCTGCACGTGGTGACGAAGAAGGGCTTCGGCTACAAGCTGGCGGAAGCGGACCCGGTGCTGTACCACGGGCCGGGCAAGTTCAATCCGGCCGAAGGGATCAAGCCGTCGACGACGCCCGCCAGGAAGACCTACGCGCATGTGTTCGGCGAGTGGCTGTGCGATGCGGCCGCGCTCGATCCGCGCGTGGTCGGCATCACGCCGGCGATGCGCGAAGGCTCGGGCATGGTCGAGTTCGAGAAGCGCTTTCCGGACCGCTATTTCGATGTCGGCATCGCCGAGCAGCATGCGGTCACCTTTGCGGGCGGCCTCGCGGCCGAAGGCATGCGTCCGGTCGTCGCGGTTTATTCGACCTTCCTGCAGCGAGCCTACGACCAGCTGATCCACGACGTCGCGCTGCAGAACCTGCCCGTCGTGTTCGCGATCGACCGTGCGGGCCTCGTGGGCGCCGACGGCGCCACCCACGTCGGCGCCTACGATATCGCGTATCTGCGCTGCATTCCGAACATGACGGTGATGGCGGCGTCCGACGAGGACGAGTGCCGGCAGATGCTGTACACGGCCCTGCAGCAGCCGAACCCGACCTCCGTGCGTTATCCGCGCGGCGCCGGAACCGGCGTCGCGACGGTCCGGCAGATGACGGAGATCCCGCTCGGCAAGGGCGAGCTGCGCCGTGCGACATCGCAGCCGGCCGGCCGGCGCATCGCGCTGCTCGCGTTCGGCACGATGGTCGCGCCGGCGCTGGCGGCGGCGGCGGCGGAACGGCTGGACGCGACGGTGGCGAACATGCGTTTCGTGAAGCCGATCGATGCCGAGCTGATCCGTCAACTGGCGGAAACGCACGATGCGCTCGTCACACTCGAGGAAGGCTGCGTGATGGGCGGCGCCGGATCGGCCTGCGTGGAAGTGCTGCTGGCGCGTGACACGATGCCGCCCGTGCTGCAGTTGGGCCTCCCCGATCAGTTCATCGACCACGGCGACCCGGCGAAACTGCTCGTCGAATGCGGCCTCGACGGCGCGGGCATCGAGCGGTCGATCCGCACGCGCTTTCCAGCGCAGTCGGGCGGGACCAGTGCGCCGAGCGGGCCCACCGTCATGCACCTCGACCCAGCCGCGCTCGCCAGGCGCTCGGCAAGCATCTGATGCGACAGAAACGAACCGGGCCGCGTTCGCGCGAGGCGCGGCCCGACGCTGCCGGCGTTCGTTTCGTCCGATAGCCCGAACCTCATCTCACAGGCCCCGCAACCGATATGACTCAAGCCCGTTCCATCAAAAGCACGCTGCCCGCCGCGTGCCTGACCGTGCTGTATCTCTGCTTCGTCTCGACCGTGGGAAAGGTCGTCCACAATGAATTCGCGTTCTTCCCCGAACTGGCGGCGCTCGGCTACGGCATGTTCATGCGACCGGCCGGGCCGTGGGCCCGCTCGCCGCTGATGGTGGTCACGACCACCGCTGCCACCGCGCTGTGGGGCGTGGGCATTGCGAGCCACCTGCCCTACGGGATCCCCGCCGCGATCCTTTGCATCGCAGGCTCGATCCTGATCGTGAAGGCGATGAAGTCGCCGGTATTTCCCGCCGTGCCCGCCGGCTTCTTGCCACTGGTGTTCAACGTGACGAGCCTGCACTACTGCGCGTTCATCATCTTCGATACCGGCCTGCTGGCGCTTCTGTCGATGGCGTACCGATTCTGGTGGCAAGGCAGCTTCGGAAGACCGGCCGCGCCGCCGGCGAACCCGCCCGCGCAGACGCTGGCAGCCGGCAAGGTCGCGCGCTGGATCACGTTCGCGTGCGTCCTCGCGTTCACCTATTTCCTCGCGGCTCGCACCGACCTCCGGCTGATCCTGTTCCCGCCGCTGCTCGTGATCGCATACGAAACGCTGGTGCGTCCGGAAACCTGCCCGTGGGCGCGGCGCACCGCGTTCCTGCCGGCGATCTGCGTGGTGACGGCGGGCTTCGGCTGGGCCAGCATCGCGCTGTTCGACACCGGACCGCTGTCGGTGCTGTGCGCGCTGGGGGCCAGCATCGTGTTCATCCGCGCGATCGACGTGTTCATCCTGCCGGCGCTGGCGATCTCGGTCATTCCACAGATCATGCCGCATACGGACTGGAAATACCCGGTGGCAATCGGGACCGGCACGGTCGTGGTCGTCGCGGCGCGCGCGGTGCTCGGCACGCTCAGGCAGTCGCAGGCGAGGTCGGCGGAATCGGCGTCGTCGTAAGCGGGGGCGCTCGCGCGCCGCGCGCCGGTTTTGGCGCCGTCGCTTTGCATCCCTGCACGGAACAGGCCAATAAAAAACCCGCGAGCGCGGCAGCACTCGCAAGTTTTCGGCGCATCGGAACAAAGCGCCTGGAATCGTACGTGGTGGAGGCCATTGCGGAAGTGCATCCGCCGGATTTTGGCCAACATGCTCACTGTAGCCACTCCGGTTTTTCCTGCCTGGCGTCCTAGGCGCACATTCGGACATGTGCGGTAATTTTCGATGAAAAAACTTGCTGCAAACGGGTCGGTTTTGATCGGCTATCGACACGCCGCTCGACTCCTCGCGTGCTTGATTACCACGGAACCGCTCAAATCTTCGTACTTAATGCAGCCAACCCAGTCACGCCGAATACTTCACGCTGCAGAAGAAAAACTCAACGAGGTGTAAATGGATTCAGCACAAGACAAGATCACCGGCGAAATCGTCGAAGCCGAACAACTCTGGCTCATCCCCGAGGTCGACAAGGACCGATACGTATGCCGTGGATGCGGAATCAAGCTCACGCCCGCCGCTTATCGACCGGAGAATGTGGTCCGCCCATACTTTACTGCGCGAGACGGCGATCACAAGCCGGAGTGCGATGTGGACGGAGAGAAAAAGCTCGTCGCCAAGGGCAAGAAGAAACGCCTAAGCACGCCGAAGGAAGGGTTTCCTGCGCCATATCCGTCCAAGCTGGTCCTGCGCGATCTTCGCGCAATCACAGGCGGACCTGGCGGCGGCGATAATGACGTGACGGGAGGCGGCGGCACCAGACGGACAAACGACGGCAACAGCGGCACATCAACGCCGAACCGTCGACGCGTCGCGAACACGATTCGCCCGATCTGTCGGGCCTTCATCAATTTTCCCTACGATCGTGATCTCGAACTGGATGTGCCTGGCATTGATGCGACGAAATATCTGTCCGTATTCAAGAAGCTGAAATGGGACGAACTGGCTCGCTATCCGGACGCCCGGATCTTCTATGCCGCGATTCGGTGGAGCAAGCCCCTGGAGACTGAGGAATTTCTCGAAGTCACCGTTGACGCCGGCGAGCGCGATCCGGAAAAGCGGCTTGCGCTTGGTCACCGGGTACGCGTCGAATGGGCCGATTGGAGCAAGGCAAAGCGCACATACGTGCGCAATGAGATCGAAGCCGCTCGCAAAGAGGCTATTGCGGCAAAAGACAAAGGCACCAAGGAGAAGGGTTACCTGTTCTTTGTAGGCGAGCAAGACAACCACGACGCGACGCTGTTTCGTGTTTCCGATCACCGGCTGATCTGTTGCCTGGTCGACGAAATCACATACCCGCCGCTAAACAAATAGGCCAACGGACGCGGGTCTGTTTCCCCCCTGCGACTTGGTACTCTCCTGGCGGCCCACTGGCTCCATCGGAAAGCCGCTTCAACGACATAATGCGATTTAAGACGTCGATCCATATCGATACCCGATTTGGGTCAAAGGGTCGAAGCCTTTCGCTCCAACCCAAGGAATCCGGGGTTATAGGAATTTTCCGCCAACCCCTCTTCCGTTTACGGGCGTTTTTACAAGCGCTCGATCGTCCCCGTTTTCCGTGCTTGCGGCGGTGCGCCCTGAGCACGGATCACCCGCTGCGGCGACGCGCCCGCGCCGCCACGCCCAGCGCGCGCACGGAACTTGCGGGAACACGCGATAATACGTGTGAACAACCCGCATCCGCGCATGAAAAACAATATCCTCGAAACCGCTCTGTGTGCGTTGCTGCTCGCACTCGCCACCGCCGGCAACGCTTCGGCCAAGGCGCTCGACGGCGCGCTCGACTGCCATTCGACGGGCCACAAGTTCGTCGCACCGCTGCTCGCCGCCGGCGACATCCAGTCGGAGCCCATGCATGTCGAATCGAATTCGGTCAATGCGTTCCGCACGAACCGCTCGCTGACGGCGTACGGCTTCGGCGTCTATGTCGTACTCGGCTACCAGGCGAACGACCCGATCTTCCGTCCGGGCGACGGCACGCCGATCGGCGATTGGGCCTACGGTGTCGTGGTACGCGGTACGAAGAGCGCGGTCGAGGAAGCCGTGCGCAAGGCCGGCAGCGACGCAACCGTCCAACAGGCGTTTCCGTTCCTGACCGCGATCGTCTGCTCGTCGGATTGAGCAGACCGGCGGCACCCGCGTTGCGCGGCCCGTAACGATGATCGTGCGGCGCGGCACATCCCTCGCCGCCCAGAGCACCTTCCGGGCCCGCTCCAGGCCGCTATCGACCTGTCACGCGCCGGTATAAACCACGCGATACGGGATACCGACCTTCTCCCACTCCGCCGCCTCCTGGCTGAGGCTGTAGTCGGTCAACGGGTTCTGCTCGACCCAGGCGCTCGGCAGACGCACCTCGTACCCGCCCTTCTTCATCTGCGAAACGGAAATATCGGGCAGCCCCGCATCGGTCCGGCGCCGGCACAGCAGCGCCGCGAGCCGCAGGCAGAACAGCAGCGGCCACTCGACCTCGCGCGCCTGCGACAGTTTGCCGAGCTTGCCCGCATGGCCGAGTACGAGCGCGGCAAGCCGCGCCTGGTCGGTGCGCGAGAAACCCGGCATGTCCGCGTTGCTCGCGATATAGGCCGAATGCTTGTGATACGCGCTGTGCGAGATCGACAGGCCGATCTCGTGCAACGCGGCCGCCCAGCCGAGGAACATCCGGCCTTCCTCGCGCGCTTCGTCATCGGCTTCGTCGAGTTCGTCGTAGAAACGCGCCGCGAGCGTGCCGATCCGCTCGGCCTGCGCACGATCGACACCGTAGCGGCGAGTAAAGCCCTCGACAGTCACCGCGCGCATGTCTTCGTGCTGCGTCCGGCCGAGCAGGTCGTACAGCACACCGAGACGCAGCGCGCCGTCGGTCGTATCGACGTAGTCGACGCCGAGCTCCTCGAACACCGCGAGCATGATCGCGAGACCGCCCGCGAGCACCGGCACACGGTCGGGCTTCAGCGCGACCAGCTTCAGCCGGTTGACGTTCTCCGACTTGATCAGCGCGCGCTTCAGCCGCTCGAGGCCGCCGCGCGAAATGCCGTGCGTGACGCCCGGATCGTTGAAGCCGTTCGCCTCGACGAGCTCCGCGAGTGCACGCGCGGTGCCGGACGAACCGATCGCCTGGTCCCACCCGGCCTTCTTGTACTCGCTCGAAATGATCTGGATCTCGCGCTTGGCCGCGAGTTCGGCTTGCCGCATCGTGTATTCGTCGACGTTGCCGGCCGGAAAGAAGGTGCGGCTGTGGCTCACGCAGCCGATATAGAGACTCTCCATCACGATCGGCGTGTAGTGCGAGCCGATGATGAATTCGGTCGAGCCGCCGCCGATGTCGACGACGAGCCGCTTGCCGGCGCTCGCCGGCACCGAGTGCGCGGCGCCCGCGTAGATCAGCCGCGCTTCTTCGCGGCCTGCGATCACTTCGATCGGGAAACCGAGCGCCGCTTCGGCCTCGCCGAGAAATTCAGCCGCGTTCTTCGCGACGCGCAGCGTATTGGTCGCCACCGCGCGCACACGATCCGGATGAAAATCGCGCAGGCGCTCGCCGAACCGCTTGAGCGCCTCCCAGCCACGCTCCTGCGACGCGCGATCGAGCATCTTGTCGCTCGACAGGCCCGCGGCCAGCCGAACAGGCTCGCGCAACGCGTCGACGGGATAGATCTGGCTGCCCGCCGACGTTTCCTCGACGCGGCCGACGATCAGCCGGAAGCTGTTCGAGCCGAGATCCACGGCAGCCAGCAAGTGGGGGGTTGTAACCATCAGATTGGGGCTCCGTGCGCGTTCGCCCACGGCAGCCGGTCCGGCAACCCAGGGCGATCAATCAAAGGCGACATTTTAAGCGTGGAACGCTTGCCATTGCCACGCTTCACGGGCATGCACACTGCTCAAGTGTATATGGCCGAAACATTTATGCGACGAATCGGTTAGGGCGTAGAATTTGCCGATATAAAATCATTATCGTCATCAGCACGTCATCGTACCGTGAGAGTTTCCGAGCGTCCTTTCGAATCATCGCCTGAATCACCCCCTACTCTGCCGATGTCCGTCCGCTACCCGCTTCTCAATCGTGAACTCGGCATCCTCGGTTTCAACGAGCGCGTGCTGGCCCAGGCAGCCGATCCGCAAGTTCCGTTGCTCGAGCGCCTTCGCTTCATCTGCATCACCAGCAGCAACCTCGACGAATTCTTCGAAGTCCGGATGGCCGGCCTTCAGGAACAGATTCGCGACAACCCCGGCGCGCTGACGCCCGACGGCATGTCGTTACAGCATGCTTACGATCTCGTCGTCGAACGCGCGCAACGGCTTGTCCATCGACAGTACACGATGCTGCACGAAACCGTGCTGCCCGCGCTCGAACAGGAAGGCATCTACTTCCATGCGAGCGATTCGTGGAACGACGAGCAGCTCGAATGGGCGCGACACTACTTCCTCGACGAACTGCTGCCCGTGCTGACGCCGATCGGCCTCGATCCGGCCCACCCGTTCCCGCGCGTGCTGAACAAGAGCCTGAACTTCGTCGTCGAGCTCGAAGGCCGTGACGCGTTCGGCCGCCAGGCCGTGATGGGCATCGTGCAGGCGCCGCGCGCGCTGCCGCGCGTCGTGCGCATGCCGCACGCGCTGTCGGGCTTCGAGCACGGCTTCGTGCTGTTGAGCTCGTTCATGCAGCGCTTCGTCGGCGAACTCTTTCCGCAACTCGTCGTGAAGAGCTGCAACCAGTTCCGCATCACACGCAACAGCGAACTGTTCGTCGACGAGGACGAAATCACGAACCTGCGCGTCGCGCTGCAGGGCGAACTGCCCGCGCGTCACCTCGGCAACGCGGTGCGCCTCGAGGTGTCGGCCGACACGCCGCAGCACATCGTGCGGCGGCTGCTCGAGGAAAGCGAACTCCGCGACAAGGACTGCTATCGCGTGGCCGGCTCCGTGAACCTCGTGCGCCTGATGCAGATTCCCGATCTCGTCGATCGACCCGACCTGAAATTCGCGCCGTTCACCGCATCGACCCCACCGGCGATCGCGAACGCGCCGACGATGTTCGATGCGATCGACGACGGCGACATCCTGCTGCATCATCCGTACGAGAGCTTCCAGCCAGTGCTCGAACTGCTGCAGCAGGCCGCGAAGGACCCGAGCGTCGTCGCGATCAAGCAGACGATCTACCGCACCGGCACCGATTCGCCGCTGATGGACGCGCTGATGGAAGCCGCGCGCAACGGCAAGGAAGTGACCGTCGTCGTCGAGCTGCTCGCGCGCTTCGACGAGGAAACCAACATCAACTGGGCATCGCAGCTCGAAGCCGTCGGCGCACACGTCGTGTACGGCGTGGTCGGTCACAAGTGCCACGCGAAGATGATGCTGATCGTGCGGCGCGTCGTGGAGGCCGGCAAGGCGACGCTGCGCCGCTACGTGCACCTCGGCACCGGCAACTACCACCCGCGCACGGCGCGCCTCTACACCGACTTCGGGCTGATGACGGCCGACCAGAAGATCTGCGAGGACGTCCACCACGTATTCCAGCAACTTACCGGAATCGGAGGCGAACTCACGCTGCACGAGCTGTGGCAGTCGCCGTTCACGCTGCATCCGCGCATCATCGAATCGATCCGCGCGGAGATCGACAATGCGCGTGCCGGCAAGCGCGCGCGCGTCGTCGCGAAAATGAACGCGCTGCTGGAGCCGACGGTGATCGCCGCGCTGTACGAAGCGTCGCAGGCCGGCGTGAAGGTCGACCTGATCGTGCGCGGCGTCTGCGCGCTGCAGCCCGGCGTGCCGGGGCTGTCGGAAAACATCACGGTGCGCTCGATCGTCGGCCGCTTCCTCGAGCACCACCGGATCTACTATTTCCACGCGGGCGGTGTCGAGGACGTCTATCTGTCGAGCGCCGACTGGATGGACCGCAACCTGTTCCGCCGCGTCGAAGTCGCGTTCCCGATCCGCGAGCGCAAGCTCAAGCGACGCGTGATCGCCGAAGGCCTGTCGGTGTGCCTCGGCGACAACCAGTCGGCCTGGCAGATGCTCAGCGACGGTCACTACCGCCGGCGCCGCGCAGGCAAGACGATCCGCAACGCGCAACTCGGGCTGCTCGCGAAATTTTGCTCGTGAGCCTGCCGTGCGGCGCGAGTCGCGCCCCGCACGGCCAATGAAAAAGCGCAGCTCACATACGCGGGCTGCGCTTTTTTTCTTGCCTGGCGTGCCGCCGCTCGCGGAACGAGCGACGGATGCCGTTACGCGATCATGCCTCGTACGCGGCCGGCCGGATCGCGATGACGCGCGAGCCCGGGAACCGCGCAGTGAACGTGCTGCCGCGCCCTTCCTCGCTTTGCACGTACAGGTGCGCATCGTGCCGCTGCAGCACGTGCTTGACGATCGCGAGCCCGAGCCCCGTGCCGCCTGTATCGCGCGAGCGGCTGCGGTCGACACGATAGAAGCGCTCGGTCAGCCGCGGCAGGTCGGCGGCCGGAATGCCGAAGCCGCTGTCCGTGACGGAAAACACGCCTTGCGCACCCTCGCGCCGCCACGACACGGCGATCTTGCCGCCGTCCGGCGTATAGCGAATCGCGTTCGTGACGAGATTCGCGAACGCACTGAACAACTCCGTCTGCGCGCCCGTGACGCCGAGCGTCTCGTCGATCGAGAACGCGATGTCGTGATGCCCGTTCGACAGCGTCTGCGCATCCTCCTTCAGATGGTCGAACACGGCGCGCATGTCGATCGCGCGATCGACCGGCGGCTTGCTCTCGCCTTCCAGCTTCGCGAGCACCAGCAGGTCGGTAACGATGTGCCGCATCCGCGACGCCTGCTGCTCCATCATCTCGAGATAGCGTGCGCGGTCCTCCTCGTTCAGCGGCAGCTCGCGCATCGTCTCGAGGAAGCCCGACAGCACGGTGAGCGGCGTCTTCAATTCGTGCGACACGTTCGCGACGAAGTCGCGCCGCATCGCGTCGGTACGCTCGAGCTCGGTGATGTCCTGCGTGAGCAGCAGCTTGCGGTTCTCGCCGTACGGAAACACCTGCACGGCCAGCACGTTCTGCCGCGCGCCGCCCATGCCGCGCATCACGAGCGTCTCGTCGTAATGCTGCGCGTTCAGGTAGCGGACGAACTCGGGATGACGCACCAGGTTCGTGACGTGCTGGCGCAGGTCGCGCTTCGCATCGAGGCCGAAATGGACCTCGGCGATCGCGTTGCACCACTCGATCTGGTCGTGGTCGTCGAGCATCGCGACGCCGTTCGGCGAGGCCTGGATCGCCTGGATGAAGCGCGAATGCTGCTGCTCGACCTGCCGCACCTGCGCATGCCACTGCTTCGCGAGCTTGTGCAGCCGATAGTAGATCTCGCCCCAGATGCCCGGTGCGCTCGGCACTTCGCCGTAGACCGGCGCATCGAGCAACCGCCACAGACGCTGCGTATGGAAGGTGCTGAAAAAGCCCTGCGCGATCAGCATCACGGCCACGAACACGAGGCCCGCGGTCGGGCCGGCAAAGACGCCGACCAATACGCCGATCAGCACGAGCAGCACGAGCGACACGAGAAAGCGCGCCCAGATGATGTTCATGATTCAGCGCCCGAAAGAATGAACGGCATGCCGTGGCACACGGCATGTCCGGATACGTTACGCGTGCTTGGCGAGCCGGTAGCCGCTGCCGCGCACGGTCTCGATCATCGCATCGCAGCCGGCCGGCTTCAAGGCTGCACGCAATCGTTTGATGTGTACGTCGACGGTGCGCTCTTCGACGAACACGTGGTCGCCCCACACCTGGTCGAGCAGTTGCGTGCGGCTGTGCACGCGCTCCGGATGCGTCATGAAGAAATGCAGCAGGCGGAATTCGGTCGGGCCGAGATCGAGCTTGATCTCGCTGCCTTCCGCATGCGCGGCGACGCGATGCGTGGCCGGATCGAGGCGCAGCCCGTTGATCGACACGACGTCCTCGGTCAGCTGCGGCGCACGACGGCGCAGCACGGCCTTGATGCGCGCCATCAGCTCCTTCGGCGAGAACGGCTTCGTCACGTAGTCGTCCGCGCCGATCTCGAGGCCGAGCACCTTGTCCTGCTCGTCGCCGCGCGCGGTCAGCATGATGATCGGGATGTGCTTGGTCCGTTCGTTGTTGCGCAGGTCGCGCGCGAACGCGATACCGGACTTGCCCGGCAGCATCCAGTCGAGCAGCACGAGATCGGGCAGCACGTCGCTGATCAGGTTCTGCGCCTGTTCGGCGTTGTACGCGCGGATCGGGCAATGACCGGCGTGCTGGAGATTCACCGAGATCAGTTCGGAAATCGCGGGCTCATCTTCAACGACGAGAATGTTGCTGGGCATCGGCACCTCTTTTCTTCCTGTACGTTGTCGCGTTAACTGTTGGCTTCGCGGTCGAGCGTGTCGCGCGGCTGGTGCCGCACGTCCGTGCCCTTCACGATGTAGATGATGAATTCGGCGATGTTCTTCGCGTGGTCGCCGATCCGTTCGATCGCCTTTGCGATGAACAGGTATTCGAGGCCGACCGAGATCGTGCGCGGATCTTCCTGCATGTACGACACGAGCTTGCGCACGAATGCACGGAATTCCAGGTCGATCTCCTTGTCGTCCTTGACGATCTGCGCGGCCGCCACCGTATCGAGACGCGCAAACGCGTCGAGCGCGCGGCGCAGGATCGACACGGCCATCTCGCCCGACACCTTGATCTCGGCGATGTTGACCGCGCGCGCGGCCGGCTCGTCGACCAGGCGACGCACGCGCTTCGCGATCTTCTCGGCCTCGTCGCCGGCGCGCTCGAGGTTCGTAATCGTTTTCGAAATCGACATCAAAAGACGCAGGTCGCGCGCGGCAGGCTGCCTCCGCGCGATGATGTTGCCGCATTCCTGGTCGATCTCGACTTCCATCGCGTTCAGCGTTTCCTCGGCCGTGATCACCTTCTCCGCCGCATCGCGATCGAATTCGTTGAGTGCGTGCATCGCGCCGACGATCTGCGACTCGACGAGCCCGCCCATTTCCAGAACTTTCGACGACACGGCATTCAGGTCCGCGTCGAACTGGCTCGACAGATGTTTATCCGACATGGCTGTTGTTCTCCGTCATCAACCGAAGCGGCCGGTGATGTAGTCTTCCGTTTCCTTGCGTACCGGCTTGATGAAGATCTTTTCGGTTTCACCGAACTCGATCAGCTCGCCCAGGTACATGTAGGCCGTGTAATCCGAGCAGCGTGCGGCCTGCTGCATGTTGTGCGTGACGATCACGACCGTGTAGTCGCTCTTCAGCTCCGCGATCAGTTCCTCGATGCGGCCCGTCGAGATCGGGTCGAGCGCCGAGCACGGCTCGTCGAGCAGCAGCACTTCCGGACGGATCGCGATGCCACGCGCGATGCACAGACGCTGCTGCTGGCCGCCCGACAGGCCGTAGCCGCTCTGGCCCAGCTTGTCCTTCACTTCGTTCCACAGCGCGGCCTTCGTGAGCGCCCACTCGACGCGGTCGTCCATTTCCGAGCGCGTGAGCTTTTCGAACATCTTCACGCCGAACGCGATGTTGTCGTAGATCGACATCGGGAACGGGGTCGGCTTCTGGAACACCATGCCGATGCGCGCGCGCAGCAGCGAGATGTCGCGCTTCGTCGTCAGCAGGTTCTCGCCGTCCATCAGGATTTCGCCTTCGGCGCGCTGCTCCGGATAGAGCGCGAACATCTTGTTGAACGTGCGCAGCAGCGTCGACTTGCCGCAGCCCGACGGGCCGATGAACGCCGTCACCTTCCCTTCGGGAATGCGCAGGTTGATGTTCTTCAGCGCATGGAACTTGCTGTAGAAGAAGTTGAGGTTGTTGACCTCGATCTTCGCGTTCAGCGGCGCGAGCGGGCGATCGTTCGCCGCGTCGTGCGTGCCGGCGGGCGCTGCGGTGCGCTCGACGGGATTCAGGTGGCTCTCTGCCATATTCATCGGATTGCTCCGCCGTTACTTTTTCGAGAAGACCGAGCGCGCCAGGATGTTGAGTCCGAGCACCCCGAGCGTAATCAGGAACACGCCCGCCCATGCGAGCGACTGCCATTCCGCGAACGGGCTCATCGCGAACTTGTAGATCGTCACGGGCAGGTTCGCCATCGGCTGGCTCATGTCCCACGAGAAGAACTGGTTCGACAGCGCGGTGAACAGCAGCGGCGCCGTTTCGCCGGCGATCCGCGCGACCGCGAGCAGCACGCCCGTGATGATGCCGCCCACCGAGGCGCGCAGCGTGATCTTCAGCACCATTCGCCACTTCGGCGTGCCGAGCGCGAAGGCTGCTTCGCGCAGCGCGTTCGGCACGAGCTTCAGCATGTTCTCGGTCGTGCGGATCACGATCGGGATCTGCAGCAGCGCGAGCGCGATCACGCCGGCCCAGCCCGAGAAGCGCCCCGACTTTGCAACGACGAGCGCGTACACGAACAGGCCGATGACGATCGACGGCGCGGACAGCAGGATGTCGTTGATGAAGCGGATCGTGCTCGCCAGCAGGTTCTTCTGGCCGTATTCGGCGAGATAGACGCCCGCGAGGATGCCGATCGGCGTGCCGACCAGCGTGCCGAAACCGCACAGCAGCAGGCTGCCGACGATCGCGTTCGCGAGACCGCCGCCTTCGGTGTTAGGTGCCGGCGTCGACTCGGTGAACAGCTGCAGCGACAGGCCGCCGATACCGAGGTGCAGCGTCGTGTACAGGATCCACACGAGCCACAGCAGGCCGAACGCCATGGCGCCGAGCGATGCGGCGAGCGCGATCGCGTTGACGGCCTTGCGCTTGCGCTGCAGGCGCTCGCGCATCGCTTCGAGCGCGGCGCCGTCCGGCCCCGGGAAATTCATGATGGGCTCGCTCATTTCTTGCCCTCTCCCTTCTCGAGACGAAGCAGCAGCAGTTTGGAGATGGACAGCACGATGAACGTGATCACGAACAGGATCAGGCCCAGTTCCATCAGCGCGGACGTATGCAGACCCGGCTGCGCTTCCGCGAATTCGTTCGCGAGCGCCGACGTGATGCTGTTGCCCGGCGCGAACAGCGACACGCTGTCGAGCAAGTTCGTGTTGCCGATCACGAACGTCACGGCCATCGTTTCGCCGAGCGCGCGGCCGAGGCCGAGCATCACGCCGCCGATCACGCCGGTCTTCGTATAGGGCAGCACGACCTTCCACATCACTTCCCAGGTCGTGCAGCCGATCCCGTATGCCGATTCCTTCAGCAGCACGGGCGTGACCTCGAACACGTCGCGCATCACCGACGCGATGTACGGGATGATCATGATCGCGAGAATCACGCCGGCCGCGAGGATGCCGATGCCGATCGGCGGGCCGGAAGTCAGCGGCCCGAGCACCCACACGTCCTTGAGCAGGCGGCCGAGCGGCTTCTGGAAGTATTCGGCGAAGATCGGCGCGAACACGAGCAGGCCCCACATGCCGTATACGATCGACGGAATCGCGGCCAGCAGCTCGATCGCGATGCCGAGTGGACGGCGCAGCCACACGGGCGACAGCTCGGTGAGAAACAGTGCGATGCCGAAACTGACGGGCACCGCGATGACGAGCGCAATGACCGACGTCACGATCGTGCCGTAGATCGGCACGAGTGCGCCGTAGATGTCCGAGTTGGGGTCCCACTCGGATTGCCACAGGAAGCCGAGGCCGAACTTCTGGATGGTCGGCATCGACGCAATGATCAGGGAAACGATGATCCCGCCCAGCAGCAGCAGGGTCACGATCGCGGCAAGCCATGCGAGGCCGCCGAACAGAACGTCGCCGAGGCGGCTCGGCGCGCGCTGCTGCGCACTGCCGGGCGATCGGGAGGACGTGTATGAAATATCAGACATGGGTGCCTGCTTTTGATTGCCGGGCGCCGTAACGCCCGGCTTTACCGCACACACTGCCCGACCGGCGCGGCCGGGCAGCGAACCGCTGCAATGCTTACTCGGCGGCGACCGGCTTGCCCGATGCGTCCGTCACCTTCGTCTTCCACTGCTTGCGGATTTCCGTCTCGACCGTCGCCGGCAGCGAGATGTAGTCGAGGCTGTCCGCAGCCTTTTCGCCGTTCTTGAACGCCCAGCTGAAGAACTTCAGCGTTTCCGCGCCCTGCTCCGGCTTGTCCTGCTTCGCGTGCAGCAGCACGAACGTCGCGCCGACGACCGGCCATGCTTCCTTGCCCGGCTGGTTCGTCAGGATCTGGTAGAACGACTTCGACCAGTTCGCGCCGGCGGCAGCCGCCTTGAACGTTTCGGTCTTCGGCTCGACCACGGTGCCCGTCGAGTTCTTCAGCGCGGTGTAGGTCATGTTGTTCTTCTTCGCGTACGCCCACTCGACGTAGCCGATCGCGCCCGGCAGGCGCTGCACGAAGGCCGCGACGCCGTCGTTGCCCTTGCCGCCCGTGCCCGTCGGCCAGTTGACCGTCGTGCCTTCGCCGATCTTCGACTTCCACTCGTCGTTGACCTTCGACAGGTAGTTCGTCCAGATGAAGCTCGTGCCCGAGCCGTCAGCACGGCGGACGACGGCGATGTCCGTATCCGGCAGCTTGACCTTCGGGTTCAGCGCGGCGATCGCCGGATCGTTCCACTTCTTGATCTTGCCGAGGTAGATGTCGCCGAGCACCGGGCCCGACAGCGTCAGTTCACCGGCCTTCACGCCCGGCACGTTGACGACCGGCACCACGCCGCCGACCACCGTCGGGAACTGGAACAGGCCTTCCTTCGCGAGCTCTTCATCCTTCAGCGGAGCGTCCGAACCGGCAAAATCGACCGTCTTCGCGTTGATCTGCTTCAGGCCGCCCGACGAACCGATACCCTGGTAGTTGACCTTCGCGCCGCCGGACTGCTGGTAGTCGGCAGCCCATTTCGTATAGATCGGCATCGCGAACGTGCTGCCTGCGCCCGTGATGTCGGCAGCTTGCGCGGCAACGGCGAAAAGCGCGCCAGCCAGGCCGGCAATCGCGGTTTGCATCAATTTCATGAGACCTCCAGTGTGTGAGCGGATGACTACGGCACCGCGAAGGTTAGGGGCTCCTCATGACGGTAATGTGACAATCGATGAAACTGGCGTGACAGTAACATGACTGGTTGAAAGGGAGTATCGGGGGCGGCGCCTGGGCGGCATCGGTACGGCAGAGGCGGCAAGAATTGCCTGCCAGGCGAGGACGGAACGGACACCCGTTTTTCGGGTGCGCCAGCGGATCGTAGCGCAGCGTCGGCGGGACGGGAAGCCTTTGCCCGCGGTGGGCGCGACATCAGGGGTCGGAAGATATCTTCAGTCAGCCGATGCGTTGATCGACGCAACACACTATAGGTAGCGCAAACCTTTGCGTCTGACGAAATTGCGGCGCCCGAAGGCGCCGCATGCCGATTCACCGGAGAACCGGCGCGCGGGCGGCAGGAGCGCCCCGCGCCGGTATCGTGCGTCAGGTCGTCGCCGCGCGCACCGCGTCGGCGATCGTCTCCGCATGGCGGACCGCATCGGCCGCCTGCTGCGCTTCGACCATCACGCGCAGCACGGGCTCGGTGCCCGATGCGCGGATCAGCACGCGGCCGCTGCCGGCGAGCGAGGCTTCGGCTGCGTCGATCGCGGCGCGGATCGACGTGCTGCCCTTCCAGTCGGCGCCCGGCTTCATCCGCACGTTGATCAGCTTCTGCGGAAACAGCGTGACGCCATCGAGCATCTGCGCGAGCGTTCGGCCGCTGCGCTTCAGTGCGGCCAGCACGAGCAGCGCCGACACGATGCCGTCGCCGGTCGAATGCCGGTCGAGCGACAGGATATGGCCCGAGCCTTCCGCACCGAGCTGCCAGCCGTGCTCGCGCAACTGCTCGAGCACATAGCGGTCGCCGACCGCCGCGCGAACGAACTTCACGCCCTCGCGCTGCAGCGCGACTTCGACGGCGAGGTTCGTCATCAGCGTGCCGACCGCGCCTTCGACCTTGCCGTCGGTCGCGATCCGGTCCTTCACGAGCACGTAGAGGAGTTCGTCGCCGTTATACAGGCGCCCGGTCGAATCGACGACCTGCAGGCGGTCCGCATCGCCGTCGAGCGCAATGCCGAGATCGGCGTGGTTCGCCCGCACCGCGCGCACCAGCGCGTCGGGCGCAGTCGCGCCGACGCCGTCGTTGATGTTGAAGCCGTTCGGTGCGACGCCGATCGGGATCACGTCCGCGCCGAGTTCGTGGAAGACGTGCGGCGCGATCTGGTACGCGGCACCGTGCGCGCAATCGACCACGAGCTTCAGCCCGCGCAGGTCGAACGCGGCCGGGAACGTGCTCTTGCAGAACTCGATGTAGCGGCCGGCCGCATCGTCGAGGCGGCGCGCCTTGCCGAGGCCGTCGGACGACGCGCATTCGAGCGGCTTGTCGAGCCACGCTTCGATCGCGGCTTCGGTGTCGTCGGGCAGCTTGTTGCCGTCGGCGGAGAAAAACTTGATCCCGTTGTCGTGGTACGGGTTGTGCGACGCGCTGATCACGACGCCGGCCGACAGGCGCAGTGCGCGCGTCAGATACGCGACACCCGGCGTCGGCATCGGGCCGGCCAGCATCACGTCGACGCCGGCCGCCGAGAAGCCGGCCTCGAGCGCGGCTTCGAGCATGTAGCCCGACACGCGCGTGTCCTTGCCGATCAGTACCGTCGGCCGCGAGCCTGCCGCGACGTCGGCCGAGCTGGCCAGCACCTTGCCGGCTGCATAGCCGAGGCGCAATACGAAATCCGGCGTGATGGGCGCCTCGCCCACCGTGCCGCGAATGCCGTCCGTGCCGAAATATCGACGTCCCATAGCGAATCTTCCTCCTTCGTCTTCTGACTTATCGTTGCCGCGCGGCTTCGCGCACGGCATTCCATACTTTCAGCGCATCGACCGTCGCCGCGACGTCGTGCACGCGCACGATCGCCGCACCGCGCTCGATCGCGCACAACGCGGCCGCCAAGCTCGCCGCGACGCGCTCCATCGGCGGCTTGCCGCCGATCACCGCGCCGAGCATCGACTTGCGCGACATGCCCGCGAGGATCGGATACGCACGCCCGTCGGGCCGCGCGGGCGCCGTCTCCGGCAACGCGGCCAGCAGCGCATAGTTGTCGTCGACGACCGCCTTGCCGAACCCGAAGCCGGGATCCACGCAGATCCGCTCCGGCGCAATGCCCGCGTCGCGCAGCGCCTGCGCGCGCGCGGCGAGAAACTCGCGCACGTCGGTCACGACGTCGCCGTAGTCGGGCTCGCCGACCTGCATCGTCTGCGGCTCGCCGAGCATGTGCATCGCGCACAGCCCGCAGTCGCCGTCTCGCACCGCGTCGATCGCACCCGGCTGGCGGAACCCCCAGATGTCGTTGATCAGGTCCGCGCCGGCGGCCAGCGCCGCGCGCATCACGGCCGGCTTGTAGGTGTCGATCGACAGCGGCACATTCAGCGGCCGCAGCGCCTCGACGAGCGGGATTACGCGCGCGAGCTCCTCGTCGAGCGGTACCGGCGGCGCACCGGGGCGCGTCGATTCGCCGCCGATATCGAGGAGGTCCGCGCCTTCGGCGATCATGCGCTCGGCCTGGCGCAGCGCATCGTCGCGCGCGAGAAAGCGGCCGCCGTCGGAGAACGAATCGGGCGTGGCGTTGAGAATGCCCATCACGAGCGGGCGCTCGAACGTCAGTACGAAGCGGCCGCACTGGAGCGGCGCGGGAATGGATGGAGTAACAGCGGAATCGGACACGAGCGACTGGCGTGGTTGAATGCAAAACGGGCCGGTGTGAAGCCACACCAGCCCGTGAACGGTGCTAAAGCGGAGGTTATGCCGCCGGCGAAGCAGGCGCCGGCGCGCTGCCGGGCTTGACCTCGGCGCTGCTGCCGCCGCCCGACGAATCGCCGCCGACGGCCGGCGAGCTCTTCGGCGAGCGCGGCGGACGGCCTTCCATGATGTCGTTGATCTGATCGGCGTCGATCGTCTCCCACTCCATCAGCGCGGCCGTCATCGCTTCGACCTTGTCGCGGTTCTCTTCGAGCAGGCGGCGCGCAAGGTTGTACTGATCGTCGAGCACGCGGCGGATTTCCGAATCGACCTTCTGCTGCGTCGCTTCCGAGATCGTGCGCGTGAAGCCGCGGCCGAACGGCGACGCATCGTTCTCGTCGTCGACGTAGACCATCGGCCCGAGCGCATCGGTCATGCCGAAACGTGCCACCATCGCGCGCGCCGTCTGCGTTGCCTTGTTGAAGTCGTCCGAAGCGCCGGTGCTGACGAGATTCATGAACAGCTCTTCCGCCACCCGGCCACCGAACAGGATCGCGAGGCGGTCCAGCAGGTAGTCCTTCGAGTACGTCTCGTTGTCATGCTCCGGCAACTGCCACGTGACGCCCAGCGCACGGCCGCGCGGGATGATCGTGACCTTGTGAACCGGATCGGCCTTCGGCAGCAGCTTCGCGACCACCGCGTGGCCCGACTCGTGATAAGCGGTCGCGCGCTTCGCTTCCTCGCGGATCACGGCCGACTTGCGCTCCGGGCCCATGAAGATCTTGTCCTTCGCGTCCTCGAAATCCTGCATTTCGACGATGCGCTTGCCGCGGCGTGCGGCGAACAGCGCAGCCTCGTTCACGAGGTTCGCGAGATCGGCGCCCGAGAAGCCCGGCGTGCCGCGTGCGATGACTGCCGCATCGACGTCGTTCGCGATCGGTACCTTGCGCAGGTGCACGCGCATGATCTGCTCGCGGCCGCGGATGTCCGGCAGACCGACGTAGACCTGACGGTCGAAACGGCCCGGACGCAGCAGTGCCTTGTCGAGCACGTCGGAACGGTTGGTCGCGGCGATCACGATCACACCCGAGTTCGCCTCGAAGCCGTCCATCTCGACCAGCATCTGGTTCAGCGTCTGCTCGCGTTCGTCGTTGCCGCCGCCCATGCCGGCGCCGCGATGACGGCCGACCGCGTCGATTTCGTCGATGAACACGATGCACGGCGCATGCTTCTTCGCCTGCTCGAACATGTCGCGCACACGGGCCGCGCCGACACCGACGAACATTTCGACGAAGTCCGAACCCGAGATGCTGAAGAACGGCACCTTCGCTTCACCTGCGATCGCGCGGGCGAGCAGCGTCTTGCCGGTACCCGGCGGGCCGACGAGCAGCACGCCGCGCGGAATGCGACCGCCCAGCTTCTGGAATTTCTGCGGATCGCGCAGGAAGTCGACGAGCTCGGACACTTCTTCCTTCGCTTCGTCGCAGCCCGCGACGTCGGAGAAGTTCACCGCGTTGTTGTTCTCGTCGATCAGCCGCGCTCGCGACTTGCCGAACGAGAAGGCGCCGCCTTTGCCGCCCCCCTGCATCTGCCTCATCATGTAGAACCAGAACACGATGATCAGGATCGTCGGCCCGAGGTAGTACAGCGCGGACATCAGCGCGTTCGGCTCGTCGTCGGCCTTGCCGCTGACCTGCACGCCGTACTTCATCAGATCGCCGACCATCCAGATGTCGCCGGGCGACACGATCTGGTATTTCTGGCCATCAGCCGGAGTGACGGTGAGGTTGCGCCCCTGAACGATAACGTTCTTGACCTTGCCGTTCTTGGCGTCGTCCATGAACTGCGAATAGGACACGCCTTCCTGGACGCGGGGCTTGTCGAACTGCTTGAACACCGTAAACAGCACCAGTGCGATCACCAACCACACCGCTGCCTTCGAAAACATGTTGTTGTTCAAAGCACCACTCCTTCACTCGTAGACGAGCGCCTACATTTTCCTTGCGGCGCCCCTCGGTCATTCTAATCCAGTCCGACCACCCTCGCCATAAGCATTGACAACCGCCGCGATAGCGCTTCGCTTGTCTGGCAAGGGCCGGAGCCCGTTTGCGGCACCCCGCTGCGCATCAGCGCGGATGCTTCAGATGCCGACCCAAAATGAACGTTTCGGACGATTTGTCGCGGGACGCCTTGGGCTTGCGCGGCGCGACGGTCTTAAACTGCTGTTTGAATTTCTCGACGATCTGGCTGTAGCCGCTGCCATGAAAGCATTTCACGAGCAGCGCACCGTCCGGCTTCAGATGGTTCTGCGCGAATTCGAGCGCCAGATCGCAGAGATGCTCGATGCGCGCCGCGTCCGCCGAGGCCACGCCGGAGAGGTTGGGGGCCATGTCCGAAATAACAAGGTCCACCGCGCGGCCTTCGAGCACTTCCTCGAGCTGGTGGAGCACTTCGTCCTCGCGGAAGTCGCCCTGGATGAAGTGGACGTCGGCGATCGGCTCCATCGGCAGCAGGTCGAGCGCGATGATCGTGCCGTCGATGCCGCCTTCGCGCTCGGTGTCGCGCTTCTTGCCCTGCGCGAGCTTGTTGCGGGCATACTGGCTCCAGCTGCCCGGCGTCGCGCCGAGATCGACGATCACCTGGCCCGGACGGATCAGCTTGTCCTGCTCGTCGATTTCCTTCAGCTTGTACGCGGCACGCGCGCGATAGCCCTCCCGCTGCGCCATTTTGACGTACGGGTCGTTGATGTGGTCGTGCAGCCAGTGCTGGTTAAAGCGGTTTTTTGCCATTCGAGAGAGAGATTGCTGCCATTTGCTTCGTGAAGCCGCGCTTTTAGCGGATAATACGCGTCTTCTTCGCGCGGCTGCGGCCCCTTTTCAGGCCCAAGCCGCGATTTTACGTGGTTTCGGCGCACGGCTGACGCGGTAACTTCCCGCGATCGCTTTTCAGGCCGCGTGCCCTTATTTAGATTTCGACATTTCCATGCCCGCCCTTTCGCTTTCTCCCGCCGAGCGCTCCGCGCTGCGCTCCCAGGCCCATGCGCTCAAGCCCGTCGTGCTGATCGGAGCCGAAGGGCTGACCGACGCCGTGCTGAAGGAAATCAAGGTGCACCTCGCCGCGCACCAGCTGATCAAGATCCGCGTGTTCGGCGACGAGCGCGACGAACGCGTCGCGATCTACGACGAGATCTGCGACCGCCTGAGCGCAGCGCCGATCCAGCACATCGGCAAGCTGCTGGTGATCTGGAAGCCCGAGGCTCCTGCAGCGGCCCCGGCCCGCGGCCGTCGCGCCGGCACGCTGCCGAGCGCGGCCGAAGCCGCCGACGACAGGAAAGGCCGCGCACCGCGCACGGTCAAGGTCGTCAAGGTGTCGCCGAACGCGAGCCCCGTGCGTCGTCCGAAGCCGACGAAGGTCGTCGTGCGCGGCAACGAACGCGTGACGGCGGGCGGCAACGTGAAGCGCGCGAAAAAGCGCCAGGCAAGCACCAAGCGGCCGTTCCAGGACAAGTAAATTGCGTACGCGGCACGGTCGCACCGTGCCGCGCTGCTCGCGCCGCGCTCAGGCGTCGCACGCCGGCAGACGCCAGATCAGCATCAGCCCCAGCACGCTCTCGACGAGATAGAACACGCTCGACACGCCGTGCAGCATCCCGAAGCGACTCGCGTACGGCGAGTTCGCGATATCGGTGCCCGCGTCCATCGCGGCCACTCGCAGCGCGTTCATGAACGGCTGCAGCGCGAAATACCCGACCAGCACGCACACGACCATCGCGGCGACGATCCAGCGCACGCGGCGATATTCGCCGCTGCCGCGCCGCACCTGCTGGTTCGACAACGCGAGCAGCAGCACGCCGCACACGACACCGAGGATCGCCTCGATACGGAACAGCTGGGCGGCGACCGAGCCGGCCGTCATCCGCTCCAGCGTCTTGAACAGCACGGGCGCGACCGCATACCCGATCGTCAGCAGGCTGCCGACCCACACGGCCGACAGCAGACGGAACACGCGATGCGGCATCACGTCGCCCCGCTTCAGATGTAGCTGACCGAGATGATTTCGTATTCGCGCACGCCGCTCGGCGCCTGCACGGCCGCGACGTCGCCTTCGGACTTGCCGATCAGTGCGCGTGCGATCGGCGAGCTGACCGAGATCAGGCCGTGATCGATATCGGCTTCGTCGTCGCCGACGATCTGGTATTTGACGGTGTCGCCCGACTCGAGATCCTCGAGCTCGACCGTCGACGCGAAGACCACGCGGCCTTCGGCATCGAGCACGGTGGGATCGATGACCTGCGCGGCCGACAGCTTCGATTCGATTTCCGCGATACGACCCTCGATGAAGCCCTGCTTTTCCTTCGCAGCATCGTATTCGGCGTTTTCGGACAGATCGCCCTGCGCGCGGGCCTCCGCGATCGCGTTGATCACGGCCGGCCGCTCGACGGATTTGAGGCGCTGCAATTCATCGCGCAGTTGCTCTGCGCCACGCTTTGTCAACGGAATGGTGCTCATAAACGGCTCAATCGCTAAAAACGGCTTTAAAAAAAATCACCGCGATTAAGCGCGTTTCCGATGAACCGGAAACACCGCTTAACCGCGGCACGTATTGCTTCGACAGGTAACTGACTGCTTAGTTTAGGCGAGCGTGAAGACCTTGTAAATCATAGACTTCCAGATCCTTCAGGTAACGCAGGCCTTCGACGGCCGCGCGCGCGCCCGACATCGTCGTGTAGTACGTGACCTTGTGCGCCTGCGCGCTCATGCGGATCGAACGCGAATCGGCGATCGCCTGGCGCGTCTCGTCGACCGTCGTGAACACGAGAGCGATCTCGCCGTTCTTGATCATGTCGACGATGTGCGGACGGCCGTCCTTCACCTTGTTCACGACCTTCACCGGCACGCCGGCCGCTTCGATCGCGGCAGCCGTGCCCTTGGTCGCGACGATCGGGTAGCCGAGGTCGTGCAGCATGCGCGCGACTTCGACGGCCTTCGGCTTGTCGGCGTCCATCACGGTCAGCAGCACCGTGCCCGACTCCGGCAGGCGCGAACCGGCCGCGAGCTGCGACTTGAACAGCGCTTCGCCGAACGTCTGGCCGACGCCCATCACTTCGCCGGTCGAACGCATTTCAGGCCCGAGGACCGGATCGACGGTCGGGAACTTCACGAACGGGAACACCGCTTCCTTCACGCTGAAGTACGGCGGCTCGACTTCCTTCGTCACGCCCTGCTGCGCGAGCTTCTGGCCGACCATCGCGCGCGCCGCGATCTTCGCGAGCGGCAGGCTGGTCGCCTTCGACACGTACGGCACCGTGCGCGACGCGCGCGGGTTCACTTCGAGCACGTAGATGATGTCCTGCTTCGAACCGTCCGCCTGCGGCACCTGCTGGATCGCGAACTGCACGTTCATCAGGCCGACCACGTTCAGCGCCTTCGCCATCGCGCCCGTCTGGCGCTTCAGCTCGGCCACGGTTTCCTTCGACAGCGAGTACGGCGGCAGCGAGCATGCCGAGTCGCCCGAGTGGACGCCCGCCTGCTCGATGTGCTCCATCACGCCGCCGATGAACACGGCTTCGCCGTCGCAGATGCAGTCGACGTCGCACTCGATCGCGTCGTTCAGGAAGCGGTCGAGCAGCACCGGCGAATCGTTCGACACCTTCACGGCCTCGCGCATGTAGCGCTCGAGGTCGCGCGGCTCGTGGACGATTTCCATCGCGCGGCCGCCCAGCACGTACGACGGGCGCACGACCAGCGGATAGCCGATTTCGGCCGCGAGCGCGAGCGCTTCGTCTTCGGCGCGTGCGGTGCGGTTCGGCGGCTGGCGCAGGCCGAGGTCCTGCAGCAGCTTCTGGAAGCGTTCGCGGTCTTCGGCCGCGTCGATCATGTCCGGCGACGTGCCGACGATCGGCACGCCGTGCGCCTCGAGGTCGAGCGCGAGCTTCAGCGGCGTCTGGCCGCCGTACTGGACGATCACGCCGACCGGCTTTTCCTTGTCGACGATCTCGAGCACGTCTTCGAGCGTCAGCGGCTCGAAGTACAGGCGGTCAGACGTGTCATAGTCGGTCGACACCGTTTCCGGGTTGCAGTTGACCATGATCGTTTCGTAGCCGTCCTCGCGCATCGCGAGCGCCGCGTGCACGCAGCAGTAGTCGAACTCGATGCCCTGGCCGATCCGGTTCGGGCCGCCGCCCAGCACCATGATCTTCTTGTTCGTGGTCGGCTGCGCCTCGCACTCTTCCTCGTAGGTCGAGTACATGTACGCGGTTTTCGTCGCGAATTCGGCCGCGCAGGTGTCGACGCGCTTGTAGACCGGGCGCACGTTCAGTTCGACGCGACGCTTGCGGACGTCTTCCGGCGTCGCGCCGAGCAGCTTCGCGAGGCGGCGGTCGGAGAAACCGCTCTGCTTCAGGTAGCGCAGCTCGTCGAACGTCAGCGACGCGAGCGTGCGGCCCGCGAGCGCCTTTTCCTTCAGGATGATCTGCTCGATCTGCTCGAGGAACCACGGGTCGATCGCGGTTTCCGCGAAGATTTCCTGCGCCGTCATGCCGATGCGGAATGCATCGCCGACATACCAGATGCGGTCCGGGCCCGGCTCGTGGATCTCGATCGCGATCTCGTCGCGATCGGTCGACTTCTCGTCGAGACCGTCGACGCCGACTTCGAGGCCGCGCAGCGCCTTCTGGAACGATTCCTGGAACGTGCGGCCGATCGCCATCACTTCGCCGACCGACTTCATCTGCGTCGTCAGGCGCGAATCGGCTTCACGGAACTTCTCGAACGCGAAGCGCGGGATCTTCGTGACGACGTAGTCGATCGTCGGCTCGAACGACGCCGGCGTCTGGCCGCCGGTGATTTCGTTCTTCAGCTCGTCGAGCGTGTAGCCGACCGCCAGCTTGGCGGCGACCTTCGCGATCGGGAAGCCGGTCGCCTTCGATGCGAGCGCCGACGAACGCGACACGCGCGGGTTCATTTCGATGACGACCATGCGGCCGTCCTTCGGGTTGATCGAGAACTGCACGTTCGAGCCGCCCGTGTCGACGCCGATCTCGCGCAGCACCGCGAGCGATGCGTTACGCAGGATCTGGTATTCCTTGTCGGTGAGCGTCTGCGCCGGCGCGACCGTGATCGAGTCGCCGGTGTGCACGCCCATCGGGTCGAGGTTTTCGATCGAGCAGACGATGATGCAGTTGTCGGCGCGGTCGCGCACGACTTCCATCTCGTATTCCTTCCAGCCGAGCAGCGATTCCTCGATCAGCAGCTCGCGCGTGGGCGACAGGTCGAGACCGCGCTTGCAGATTTCCTCGAACTCTTCGCGGTTGTACGCGATGCCACCGCCCGAGCCGCCGAGCGTGAACGACGGACGGATCACGACCGGGTAGCCGCTGCCGCCGGTGCCCGCCATGATCTCGGCGTGCACCTTGGTCGCCTCTTCCATCGAATGCGCGATGCCCGACTTCGCGGAGCCGAGACCGATCTTGGTCATCGCTTCCTTGAACTTCTGGCGGTCTTCCGCCTTGTCGATCGCTTCCGGCGACGCGCCGATCAGCTCGACGCCGAACTTCTCGAGCACGCCGTGGTGATGCAGGTCGAGCGCGCAGTTCAGCGCCGTCTGGCCGCCCATCGTCGGCAGGATCGCGTCCGGGCGCTCCTTCTCGATGATGCGCGCGACGACTTCCCACGTGATCGGCTCGATGTAGGTCACGTCGGCCGTGTTCGGGTCGGTCATGATCGTCGCCGGGTTGCTGTTGACGAGAACGACCTTGTAGCCCTCCTCACGCAACGCCTTGCAAGCCTGCGCGCCCGAATAGTCGAACTCGCACGCCTGGCCGATGATGATCGGGCCGGCGCCGATGATGAGGATGCTTTTGATGTCTGTGCGTTTTGGCATGGCTTGTGAATTCAATAAGTAATCGTTGTCGTGGGTCGGCCGGCAGCGCTCAGCTCATGGTCGCGAGCGCAAGCTTCACCGAGAAACCGATGAACAGGCCGCCCACGCTGCTCGCCGCGCCTGCCGCAAGCTTGCGGCGGCGGCGGAAGTGCTCGGCGAGCCGCGCACCCGCGAAGATCAGCGTGCTCAGGTACAGGAAGCTCGCGCATTGCGCGATCGCCCCGAGCACGACGAACGACAGCGCGGGATGCGGGAATGCCGGGTCGACGAACTGGATGAAGAACGAGATGAAGAACAGGATCGCCTTCGGATTCAGCAGGCTCACGATCAGCGCCTTGCGAAACGGCTGCTCGCCGTCGACCGCGCGCGGCGCGTCGGCCGGCGCATGAGCCGGCGTGCGCAGCTTCTGCCACGCGCTGCGCAGCATGCCGGTGCCGATGTAGAGCAGATACGCGGCGCCGCCGTACTTGACGACGGAGAACAGCAGCGGATTCGCCTTCAGCAGCGACGCGACGCCCGCGGCCGACAGCACCATCAGCACCGTGTCGCCGACGAATACGCCGCAGGCCGCGCGATAGCCGGCCTTCACGCCGCGCTGCGCCGCGAGCGACAGCACGTACATCGAGTTCGGCCCCGGCAGCAGGATGATGAAGATCACGCCGAACACGTAGGTCCAGATATCCGTGATGCCGAGTGCGTGGCCGAACATGATGCGAATCTCCCGTCCTTCGGTTGCGTCGGTTGCGTTAGGCGTTGCGCTGCTTCGCCGCGTCCATCAGCGCGGTGAAACGGTCGAACAGATAGCCGATGTCGTGCGGGCCCGGCGACGCTTCCGGGTGGCCCTGGAAGCAGAACGCCGGCTTGTCGGTCAGCTCGAAGCCCTGCAGCGTGCCGTCGAACAGCGACACGTGCGTCACGCGCGCGTTGGACGGCAGCGAATCCGCATCGACCGCAAAGCCGTGGTTCTGCGACGTGATCACGACTCGACCGTTGCCGAGATCCTTCACCGGATGGTTCGCGCCGTGGTGGCCCGTCTTCATCTTCAGCGTCTTCGCGCCGACCGCGAGGCCCATGATCTGGTGGCCGAGGCAGATGCCGAAGGTCGGCACGCCGCGCTCGATGAATTCCTTCGTGGCCGCGATCGCGTAATCGCACGGCTCCGGATCGCCGGGGCCGTTCGACAGGAAGATGCCGTCCGGATTCAGCGCAAGCGCATCGGCCGCGCTCGCCTGTGCGGGCAGCACCGTCACGTGGCAGCCGCGTTCCGCGAGCATGCGCAGGATGTTGTACTTGACGCCGAAATCGTACGCGACGACGCGGTACTTCGGCGCTTCCTGCATGCCGTAGCCGCTGCCGAGGCGCCATTCCGTCTGCTTCCACTCGAACGGCTTGGTGGTCGACACGACCTTCGCGAGATCCATGCCCGCGAGGCCCGGGAACGAGCGCGCGAGCTCGATCGCCTTCGCTTCGTCGTCCGAGCCGGCCAGGATGCAGCCGTTCTGCGCGCCCTTGTCGCGCAGGATGCGGGTCAGCTTGCGGGTGTCGATGCCGGCGATCGCGACGACGCCTTCGTCGCGCAGGTAATCGCCGAGCGTGCGGTCCATGCGGAAGTTCGATGCGAGCGTGGGCAGATCACGGATGATCAGGCCGGCGGCATGGACTTTCGTGGCTTCGACGTCTTCGGCGTTGACGCCGACGTTGCCGATATGCGGGTAGGTGAGCGTGACGATCTGGCGCGCGTAGCTCGGATCAGTCAGGATTTCCTGATAGCCGGTGATCGCGGTATTGAACACGACTTCGCCGATCGTATGGCCTTCGGCCCCGATCGAATAACCACGAAAGACCGTGCCGTCGGCGAGTGCAAGCAAGGCGGGAGAAAAAGACGGCAACACGGGAGGCTCCTTGGGGAACACCCTGCTGCCGACCTGTTTACCCTGCCGCGCGAGCGCCGCGCTGCGTGGGCGCGCGTAGTCGCTAGCTGGACGCGGCCTGCGTTGTCGAGACGCGAACCCGGCGCGTGGCGCACGAGGCTTCGCGGCATCGCCCGGCAGGCGGCGTGCGGCGGATGAACGGGATAAATGAGGTAGGCGCTAGGGTGCGAGGTTGATCAGCACAAACTTTCAAATTATAGCCCGAAAATGGCCCTATCTTCAATCGATATGGCCGTCCGATCATGCGCGCGCCGCCACCGGCAGCGCGGTACGGCACACGCGCCACGGCGCACGCTCGACGTGCTGCGGCCCCGTTTCCGCAGCCGCCCCACCCACCAGCGTACCGCCGGATCAGTGCGCTTGGCCAGCGCCGCGCGCGGGCCACACGTACCAGACCGCGCTCGCGAGCTGCAGCGCAAGCAGCACGCCCCATGCGGTGAGGTGCGCGGCGGCCGGATAACGGCCGTCGAGCGCGGGCCAATGCGACAGCACCGCGCCGACACCGATCTGGAACGCAAAGATCAGCACGAAGATCACCAGCGTGAGCGTCGTGTTCGCGCGGCCGATCAGGTGGGCGGGAAAGTGCCCGGCCATCACCGCGTAGGTCAGGATGCCGACGCCGCCGAACATCCCGTATGCAGCCCACAGCACGGACGGCGGCAACGGCATGCGCGCGACGATCGCGACCTGCGTCGCGACGAACAGCGCCATGCCGCCCCCGCAGAATGCGTAGACGGACACGCCGCGCCGCTCGAGCACGCGCGCCGCGGCGCCGAAGCCGACGCAGCCGGCCATCATCGCGAAGCCGAGCACCGACACGAGGCGCGCGGCATGCGGCGCATCGAACCCCGCGACGTCGCGCAGGTACGGCCCGACCCACAGCGACTGCATCGCGTAGAACACGCCCTGCGTGACGACCGAGAACGACGAGATCTTCCAGAACGCGCGGCTGCTCAGGATGTGCCACGTGCCCTTGAACTGGCTGACGAGCCCGCCCTGGTGGCGCACCTGCCTCGCTTCGGGCGCGCCGAAGCCGATCGAGGCCGCGACGATCACCGTCAGCACCGCGAGGCCGAAACAGATCGCGCGCCAGTTCGTCCAGCCGAGCAGCCAGGTCAGCGGTGAACCGACCACGACGCCGCCGAGGCCGCCAACCGCCATCACGAGGCCGTTGACGAGCGGCAGCCGACCGACCGGAAAATGCTGCGCGAGCGCCTTGAACGCCGCGCCGAGACATACCGACACGCCGACGCCGATCAGCAGCCGGCCGACCATCATCGTGCCGAGGCCGTGCGCGGCACCGAACACGGCGGCGCCGGCCGCCGCGAACAGCAGCATGCCGGCCGTCACGCGGCGCGGGCCAAAGTGGTCGAGCATCACGCCGGCCGGGATCTGCGCGCCCGCGAAACCGAGGAAATAGAGACTGGTGAGCAGGCCGAGATCGGCGGCCGACAACCCGAGCTCATGCGTGACGAACGGCGCGAAGCCCAGATTGACGCCACGAAACACATACGACACGAAATACCCGATCGAAAACAGCGCGAGCACCCTCACCTGCACCGATGACATCGCTCCCCTCGTTATTTGAAGACTGTCGACGCGGCGCCCCGCACCGCGCACAAACAAAAACGCCGTCACCTCGGTGACGGCGTTTCGTTGCAATTCGTCGGATGATAGCGCAATCGCGCGACCCGGGCCGGCCGCCCGCCGCGCTTCGCAGCCGCGTTACTTCTTCTTGCCCTTGGCCGGCGCGGCCTTCGCGGGTGCAGCTTTCGCCGCCTTGGCCGATTTGGCCGCCGGCTTTGCCGCGCCGCGCTTCGCGCCGTGCGACTTGCCGCCCACCGCCAGGCTCGCGCGCTCGATGCGCGCACCACCGACCGACGTCGCGATCCGCTCCGGACCGGGTTCCGCCGGCATCGAACGGCCGACCGGCACGTGCAGCACCAGCGCCTGGCCCGGCATCGCGAGATCGCGGTGCGTGCGGTTCCACGCCTTCAACTGGCCGACCGACACGCCGTAGCGGCCGGCGATCGCCGCCATCGACTGCTTGCGGCGCACGCGGATCAGCATCTTGCGCGTGTCGGGTACGTCGGGCTCCATCGCGAGCGCACCGTTTTCGGCGACGTCGGCGCTGATGTCCTCGTCGTCGTCATCGCCGCGCGGCACGACGATCGTCGAGCCCGGCTTCAGGCGCATGCCGGCCGGAATCTTGTTGACCGACATCAGCGTATCGGCGTCCACGCCGATCTTCTCGGCGATCGCGGCCGGCCGCGCACGTTCGCTGACCGTATAGGTGGTCCACGTCGAAAGCTGGCCGTTGTATGCCTTCAGGTTCTTCTCGAACGCGGACGCGTTGTCGAACGGCAGCAGGATCTGCGGTTCGGTCGCGCCGAGGATCACCGGCTTCGAGAACGACGGGTTCAGCGAGCGGAATTCGTCGAGCGACAGGTTCGCGAGCTTCGCGGCGACCGCGACGTCGATGTCGCGCGACGTCGTGACCGTCACGAAATACGGGTGGTTCGGGATGTCCGGCAGCGTCAGGCCGTACTGCTTCGGGCTCGCGATGATGTTCTTCACCGCCTGCAGCTTAGGCACGTAGTTGCGCGTCTCGTTCGGCATCCGCAGGCTCTGGTAGTCGGTCGGCAGGCCGGCCGCCTGGTTGCGCGCGATCGCGCGCTGCACGTTGCCCTCGCCCCAGTTGTACGCGGCCAGCGCCAGATACCAGTCGCCGAACATGTCATGCAGGCGCGACAGGTAGTCGAGCGCGGCGCTCGTCGACGCGAGCACGTCGCGCCGTTCGTCCTGCCACATGTTGCGCTTCAGGTTGTACGTGCGGCCCGTGCCGGGCATGAACTGCCACATGCCGGCCGCCTTCGCGACCGACAGCGCCTGCGGGTTGAACGCCGATTCGATGAACGGCAGCAGCGCGAGCTCGGTCGGCATGTGACGCGCCTCGAGTTCCTCGACGATGTGATACAGGTACTTCTGCGAGCGCTCGGTCATGCGCTGCACGTAATCCGGACGCTGCGTGTACCAGGTCGTCTGCATGTCGACGAGGTCGCTCTGCAGGTCGGGCATCTGGAAGCCGCGACGGATGCGCCCCCACAAATCGGAATCCGCACTGGTCAGGTCGCCGACGGATTGCTTGTCGACGTCGACAGTTTCTTTGGCGGTGGCTGATTTACGGAGGTAGTTGGACGTCGCCTGCGGATCGGCGGCGTTGTTGGCGACAGGAGCCTGGCTCGCACAAGCGGCGAGTAGCAGGACCACCATCGCACTCAATATAAGTCGCATGAAAATCTCGGCTTCCGACGGCTGGAAATTGCTGGCGATACTACGGAAGTGCGTGCTTCACGTCAATAAAAACACCGAAAACTCAGCGAAATCCTACATTTGGAGCAATTTTTACAGACACCGCTTGAGCTTTGGAGTCCTCCGAAAATCATCATCTGAACCGGTTTTTCCACTCGCGCATCAGCGTGAACGCCGCCAGACGATCCGGCACCGTTTCGTGAAGCTCGGCCTCGAGCGTCGCATGGATGGCGGCGCTGTCCGCGCGCATGAACGGGTTTACCGCGCGCTCGTGCGCGATCGTCGTCGGCAGCGTCGGCACGCCGCGCGCGCGCAGCGCCTGCGCGTCGTCGCGCCACGCGGCGAGCGCCGTATTGCCGGGCTCGCACGCGAGCGCGAAGCGGATGTTCGACAGCGTATATTCGTGTGCGCAATGCACGCGCGTGTCGTCCGGCAGTGCCGCGAGCGCGTCGAGCGACGCGAGCATCTGCGCGGGCGTACCCTCGAACAGGCGGCCGCAGCCGCACGAGAACAGCGTGTCGCCGCAGAACACGTGCGGCACCGCCGCGCCCTGCCCGGCCGCCTGGAAGTAGGCAATGTGGCCGCGCGTATGACCGGGCACGTCGAGCACGTCGAACGCGACGGCCGGCGCGTCGAGCGTCACGCGATCGCCGCCCGAAAGCGGCCGCGTGACCACGCCGATCGCCTCGGCCGCAGGGCCGTAAACGGTGAGCGGCGCATTGTCCGGTTGGCTGACTCGCAGCGCCTCGACACCGCCGACATGGTCGGCGTGATGGTGCGTGAGTAAAATAGCGGTCAACCGCCAGCCTCGTTCGGCAAGAACCCGGCGCACGGGCGCGGCTTCACCCGGATCGACGGCGATCGCATCGCGGCCGTCCGAGACGAGCCAGATATAGTTGTCTTCGAATGCCGGCACCGGCACGTATTCCAGCTCGTTCATGGGCGCGCAATCATCGTTATGCCTGATCGTCAAATTATAGACTGGCCCGCCTGGACCGACTCGCCTCCCGGCCGCTACGTGCTGGACTGGGAGCAGGCGCAGCTCGACCGGATCGTGTCCGACGTATTCGGGTTCCACGCGCTGCAGCTCGGCCTGCCGCAGCTCGACGCGCTGCGCGAGAACCGCATGCCGTATCGCGGCCTCGTGCTCGATCCGGCGAGCGGCGCGAGCGCGCCTTACCAGTATCCGTGGGCGCGCGAAGCGCACGCGCCGGAGCACGCGCCGGAGCACGCGCCCGCCGATCGCAGCACGACGTGGTGCGACCTGCTCGACCTGCCGTTCGAGTCGCAGAGCGTCGACCTGATCGTGATGCCGCACACGCTCGAATTCACATCCGACCCGCACCGCCTGCTGCGCGAGGCCGAGCGCGTGCTGATGCCGGAAGGCCAGCTCGTGATCACCGGCTTCAATTCGCTCAGCCTGTGGGGCATGCGGCAATCGTTCGGGCGCATGGCGAACCGCCCGTTCGTGCCGGCCACGCGCGACCAGATCGCGTTCATCCGGCTCAAGGACTGGATCAAGCTGCTCGGCTTCGACCTCGAACGCGGCCGCTTCGGCTGCTACCGGCCGCCGCTCGTCACCGACAAGTGGCTGGCCCGCTACGGCTTCATGGAGGCCGCGGGCGACCGCTGGTGGCCGATCTTCGGCGCCGTCTACATGGTGACGGCCGTCAAGCGCGTGCGCGGCATGCGCCTCGTCGGCCAGATCAAGATGAAAAAACCCGTGCTCGCGCCAGGCCTGACGCCCGCGGCCTCCCCGACCACCCATCAAGAACATTCATGACAACCGATACGATCGACATCTATACCGACGGCGCCTGCAAGGGCAACCCCGGCCCGGGCGGCTGGGGCGCACTGATGCGCTACGGCGACCGCGAAAAGGAACTGTTCGGCGGCGAGCCCAACACGACCAACAACCGCATGGAGCTGATGGGCGTGATCGCCGCGCTCGAGGCGCTGAAGCGGCCGTGCCAGGTGATCGTGCACACCGATTCGCAATACGTGCAGAAAGGCATCAGCGAGTGGATCCACGGCTGGAAGAAGAAAGGCTGGGTCACCGCGGCAAAGACACCGGTGAAGAACGCCGACCTGTGGAAGCGGCTCGACGCGCTCGTCGCGCAGCACGAGGTCGAGTGGCGCTGGGTCAAGGGTCACGCGGGCCATCCCGAAAACGAGCGCGCGGACGCACTCGCGAATCGCGGCGTCGAATCGCTCACGGCCTGAACGCCGGCCACTCCCCTGTTTCCTTCGTTTTCCCCGACATGCGCCAGATCATTCTCGATACCGAAACCACCGGCCTGAACGCCCGCACGGGCGACCGCCTCATCGAAATCGGCTGCGTCGAGCTGCTGAACCGGCGGCTCACCGGCAACAACCTGCACTTCTACGTGAACCCCGAGCGCGACAGCGATCCGGGCGCACTGGCCGTGCACGGCCTCACGACCGAATTCCTCAGCGACAAGCCGAAGTTCGCGGAAGTCGCCAGCCAGATCCTCGACTTCGTGAAGGACGCCGAGCTGATCATCCACAACGCACCGTTCGACCTGGGCTTCCTCGATGCCGAATTCGCGCGGCTCGACCTGCCGCCGTTCACCGAACATTGCGGCGGCGTGATCGACACGCTCGTGCAGGCCAAGCAGATGTTCCCCGGCAAGCGCAACTCGCTCGACGCGCTGTGCGACCGCTTCGGCATCAGCAACGCGCACCGGACGCTGCACGGCGCCCTGCTCGACTCGGAGCTGCTCGCCGAGGTGTATCTCGCGATGACGCGCGGCCAGGACAGCCTCGTGATCGACATGCTCGACGACGCGGGCGCCGACGGCGGCGCCGCGAACGGCCAGCGCGTGTCGCTCGCCGCGCTCGACCTGGTCGTGGTGGCCGCGACCGACGACGAACTCGCCGCGCACCAGGCGCAGCTCGACGAGCTCGACAAGTCGGTCAAGGGCGCATGCGTGTGGCGCAAGTCCGCCGACGCGGGTGCCGCCGAAGCGGCCTGACGCACGCGGCACGCACTGCGGCCGCGCTTACGCGCGCGGCTGCAGCGCGATGACCGCCATCCCGCCGAGCGCGAGCACCGCGCCGGCTACATCCCAGCGGGTCAGCGCGATACCGTCAACCACCCTCAACCAGACCAGCGCAACCGCGATATATACGCCGCCGTACGCGGCATACGTGCGCCCCGCGGCGCTCGGGTGCAGCGTCAGCAGCCACGCGAACAGCGCGAGCGACAGCGCGGCCGGCACCAGCAGCCAGACCGGCCGGCTGCCCTTCAGCACGAGCCACGGCAGGTAACAGCCGACGATTTCGGCCAGCGCGGTGGCGGCGAACAACGCCGCGATCCTCATCAGTTCGGTCATCCGGTTCCTCGTGAATTCGACCCGTCGCCGGGGAACTGCACGGCCCCGCCGCGCGCCGCCGATCATACCCGAGCAGGCTGCCCCGGACGCCCCGCCAGACGGGCGCTTCCCGGCAATTTGCACGATCATCCGTCATCGTGCTATCATGTCGCCTGTTTCAACATTCAATCTCTGTCTATTCGATTTCGAGAGAAGTCCGTGCGCGCATTGCGGGCCGGCGCTTCGACTGAAATTGCACCCACAGGAAAGCCCGCCCGACAGGCCCGCTTTTCTCGTTTCGTTGCCCCTTTCGGGGCGCTTGCCGGAACGCCGGACCTCCGTCCGCACCGGCATCTGCCGCCAGCATCACGCGGCCCATTCTTCATGAGCGCACTGTCGCGACGGCCCATCGGGCCCGCGTCGAAGCAGTCCCTTACGGCCCTTTGCTGCCCGTTGCGCAGTAAGTGCTTAATGGCCTGCCCCGACGCGCCGCACACGACACCGCGCTTGCAGGCAAACCGTGTCGGACGGCCCGCCCGTTCCGGCGCAGTCAAAGGAGTGCATGACCTTGACCGCAACACACGTCAGCCCGACCGCTGCTTCTTCCTCCACTTCGTCCGGCGACGCTCCGCTCGCCGCGGACGACATAACCGTCGTCGACCAGAGCCTGCTCAAGCGCGCCGTCAGCGCGATGGCCATCGGCAATGCGATGGAATGGTTCGACTTCGGCGTGTACAGCTATATCGCCGTCACGCTCGGCAAGGTGTTCTTCCCGTCCAGCAGCCCGTCCGCGCAGCTGCTCGCGACCTTCGGCACGTTCGCGGCCGCGTTCCTCGTGCGCCCGCTCGGCGGCATGGTGTTCGGCCCGCTCGGCGACCGCATCGGCCGCCAGCGCGTGCTCGCCGCGACGATGATCATGATGGCCGTCGGCACCTTCGCGATCGGCCTGATCCCGAGCTACGCATCGATCGGCATCATGGCGCCCGTGCTGCTGCTCGTCGCCCGCCTCGTGCAGGGCTTCTCGACCGGCGGCGAATACGGCGGCGCGGCCACCTTCATCGCCGAATTCTCGACCGACAAGCGCCGCGGCTTCATGGGCAGCTTCCTCGAGTTCGGCACGCTGATCGGCTATGTGATGGGTGCGGGCGTCGTCGCGCTGCTGACCGCGTCGCTGTCGCAGGAAGCGCTGCTGTCGTGGGGCTGGCGCGTGCCGTTCCTGATCGCCGGCCCGCTCGGCCTGATCGGCCTCTATATCCGGATGAAGCTCGAGGAAACGCCTGCGTTCAAGCGCCAGGCCGAGGAGCGCGAAGCGCAGGACAAGGCCGTGCCGAAGGCGCGCTTCCGCGAAACGCTGATGCACAACTGGCGCGCGCTGCTGCTGTGCGTCGGCCTCGTGCTGATCTTCAACGTGACCGACTACATGGTGCTGTCGTACCTGCCGAGCTTCATGTCGTCGACGCTGCACTTCGACGAATCGCACAGCCTCGTGCTGGTGCTGCTCGTGATGGTGCTGATGATGCCGATGACGCTCTTCGCCGGCCGCCTGTCCGACAGGATCGGCCGCAAGCCGGTGATGCTCGCCGGCTGTGTGGGGCTGCTCGTGCTGTCGATCCCGTCGATGATGCTGATCCACACGGGCACCACGGCGTCGGTGTTCGGCGGCCTGCTGGTCCTCGGCGTGCTGCTGTCCTGCTTCACCGGCGTGATGCCGTCGGCGCTGCCGGCGCTGTTCCCGACCGAGATCCGCTACGGCGCGCTCGCGATCGGCTTCAACGTGTCGGTATCGCTGTTCGGCGGCACGACGCCGCTGATGACCGCATGGCTCGTCGACGTGACGCACAACCTGATGATGCCCGCGTACTACATGATGGGCGCCGCCGTGATCGGCATCGTGTCGGTAATCGCGCTCGCGGAAACCGCGCGCCAGCCGCTCAAGGGCTCGCCGCCGGCCGTCGCGACGCGCCGCGAGGCGCACCAGCTCGCGCGTCAGATGCGCGAGGACGACGACTCGGAGATGTACGGCGTCGTGTCGCCCGCACGCGCCTGAGCGTCGCCCATGAAAAAGCCCCGGCCGAAGCCGGGGCCCTATCGAATCCGATCCGCCCGACCGGCTTGCGCCGGCCGGGCTTTTTTTCATCCTTTGGCTGCGAGCACCCTCATGCGTGCGCTTCGCCGTGACGGCAGAAGATCAGCGCGCGCGAGCGAGACACCGCCGCCTGCGCGCCGCGTGCCGCGACGATCAGCCCGACCTGGCCGAGATTGAAATCGCGCTCGACCATCAACTGCGTCAGCGCGGCAAGCGGCAACACGACGGACGGGTGGTACAGGCTTGATTCGATCAGGGCTTTCATCATCGGCTCCATCTGGCAGTGCGTGATTCGATGGAGTGGATTCTAGGGACCGGCCGCTTCCGGATAAACGGCGCGAATGCGAAGTCACTTGTCGGCCACCGAGAACAATCGGCAGCGGCTTGCCGGGCACGGCCGAGCGGCCGGCAGGCAACGGCGCGGGGGCGGCCTCGCGCCTCGCCGCCAAGGGCCGCCAGGCCTACACGAGCGGCGTTTCGACGAACGCCGGCAGCGCTTCCGCACGCGCCGAATGCGCGGCGAGTGCCGGATAGCGGGCCGGATCGATTCGCTCGAGCGCCGGGTAATCGGCCGTCATGAACTGCGTGAAGCGCCATGCCACCGCGACCGTCACGTCGGACTGCAGCAGGCGCGCGCCGCCGAACCAGCCGTTCGCGGCCGCGACGAGCGGCTCCAGCTCGCCGTACGCGCCCTCGAGCTGGCTCAGCACGCGCTCGAGCCACGGCGCGTGCTGCTTGTCGGACGGGCGCAGCGCCTGCTCGTAGACGACCTGCACGGTCTTCTCGGCCGCCGCCAGCGCGAAACCGACCGGCACGAGCGCGCGCAGCCGCGCGTCGGCGGCGTCGGGCAGCAGGCGCCGCTCCGGCACGACCAGGTGATCGAGATAGTCGACGATCAGCGACGAATCGATCAGCGTCGCGCCGTCGTCGGTCACGAGCGTCGGCGCCTTGACGACCGGGTTGACCGCCCTGAACTGCTCGAAATGACGAAACACCGAGATCGATTCGTGTTCGAACGGCAGGTCGAGCAGCTTCGCCGAAATGGCGACACGGCGCACGAACGGGGAATCCAGCATGCCGATCAGCTTCATCGCAAACGCTCCGCTTGAGGGGAATGGGACCGACGACTGTAGCAGCGTCGCGAGACGTCGCCTAGCGTGCTCGTACGGCGGTCCGCTTGATACGTATCAACGCCCCGCTGCCCGGCCACAGTGACCATAATGCAGATTCACGTCCCATCCGCCCCAAGGTCCGCCATGTGGTATGCCCTCGTCGAGCAGCAGCGGGAATGGATGCGCGCCTGGCGCGCGGCGACGCGGCACGCGTTCGACGGGTGGCCCGCGGCGACGCTGCCACTGGCCGCGTCGTCGTGTTATGACGACCTGTTCGAGCCGCTGCTCGGGCAGCCGGCCGGGCCGCCGCGTTTCGACCTCGGGCGATCCGCCATCGGCGAACGGATCGCCGCGCACACGCCGTTCTGCGACCTGCGGCGCTTCACGCGCGCCGATGCGCGGCGCACGGTGCTGCTGTGCGCGCCGCTCGCCGGGCACGCGGCCGTGATGATGCGGGAAACCGTCGAGACGCTGCTCGCCGACGGCGACGTCTGCGTGACCGACTGGCGCAATGCGCGCGACGTGCCGCTCGCGTCGGGCCGCTTCGGGCTCGACGAGTATGTCGCGACGCTCGACGGCTTCGTCGACGGGCTCGCGCTCGACGATCGGCCGCTGCACGTCGTCGCCGTGTGCCAGGCGACCGTGCCGGCGCTCGGCGCGCTCGCGCTGCGCGCCGCGCGCGGCCTCGCACCGCCCGCGAGCATCACGCTGATCGGCGGCCCGCTCGACGCACGCCTGAATCCGAGCGCGCTCGGCACCGCGGCGGCCACCCGCTCGCTCGGCTGGTGCCGCCGCCACCTGATCGACATCGTGCCGCCCGGCTTCGCGGGGCACGGCCGCCATGTGTTCCCGACCTATCTCCAGCAGGGCGAGATCGCGCTGATGTACCCGCAGCGTTTCATGTCGCTGGTCGAGGCGTATGCGCTGGCCGCGTCGCGCTTCGACATGGCCGCACTCGCCGGCGCGCGGCGCGCGCTGCTCGAATACACGGCGCTGCTCGACATGCCGGCCGAATATTTCCTCGACACGGTCGACATCGTGTTCCAGCGCATGTGCCTCGCGAACGGCACGTGGGATGTTGGCGGCCGGCGCGTCGAGCCGGGCGCGCTGCGCGGCGTCGCGCTGCTGACCGTCGAAGGCCAATGCGACGCAGTCACGGGCGCCGGCCAGACGCATGCGGCACTCGACATGTGCAGCGGCCTCGCGGCCGACGAGCGCTATCGCGTCGATATCGACGATTGCGATCACTACGGGCTGTTTACCGGCGCGCGCTGGCGCGGCAATGTCCATCCGATGCTGCAGCGCGTGTTCGCACTGGCCGAGGCCGGCCGCCCTCGCCCGCGCTCGCGCCGGATCAGGCGGACGTGATGCCGCGCTGCGTGCGTGCCGCGTCGAGCAGCGTACGCACCTCGTCGTCGCTCGTTTGCCCGAAGCGCGCGTAGAACTGACTGATCCCGAAGAACGGGCGCGGCTGCGATACCGAGACGAACGCGTCGGCCAGACCGTCGAACGCATGCTGCGCGCCCGCCGGCGCGACCGGCGCGGCCGCCACGATCCGCGCCGGGTGGCGCTCGCGCAGCGCCTGCAGCGCGGCACGCATCGACGCGCCGGTCGCGACGCCGTCGTCGACGACGATCACGATCCGCCCGTCGACCGGCAGCGGCGGCGCAGCGCCGCGATACAGCGCTTCGCGGCGATGCAGCTCGGCCGTCTCGCGCACGATCACGTCGGCGAGCTGCGCGTCGGTCACGCCCATCGAGCGGATCACGGAACGCTGCAGATGCATCGCGCCCCCCGTTGCGATCGCGCCCATCGCGAGCTCGGGCTCGCACGGCACGCCGAGCTTGCGCACGACCAGCACGTCGAGCGGCGCGCGCAGCGCGCAGGCGACCGGATACGCGACGGGCACGCCGCCGCGCGGCAACGCGAGCACGACGACATCGCTACGCCCCGCGTAATCGCTCAGCGCGTCGGCCAGTTGGCGGCCCGCATCGGCGCGATCGGCAAAACACTCGGTCAAGATCGGCTCCCTGCCGTTGCGCCGGATGCGCGAAACCCGCGCCGGCGCCTGTCAACGAGCATGGTTCATCGGCGACGCAGATGCAAGCGGGGTCACACCGGCGTGCACGACGCCGAAGGAAAGGGTCAGAGGCCGCCGGCCTGCCGGTACAGCCGCCAGAACGACTGTGCGTAGGATTGCGCGAGCTCGGGCGCGCGCTGGAACACGTTGACCGTCTCGGCATGCGCGGCCGCGCCGTCGGACAGCGTCGTCAGCGCGACGCTGTCGTCGACGATCACGAAGCGCGGCGCGGGATCGCCGTGCCGCGAATCGATCGCCACGTCGATACCCGCGGATTTCAGATAGCCTGCGCCGCTGTACCTGCCCGCGCGCGGCGAGCGCACGAGCACGACGCGCACCTCGATCCCGCGCGCACGGGCCGCGCGCAGCGCGCTCGCGACGGCGGGCGGCACTTGCGTGTAGCCGGCCAGCAGTACGCGGCGCTGCGCCTGTTCGATCAGGTCGACGGTCGCATCGGCCGCCGCGTTGTCATACGAAAAGTACGTGCCGACCGAGGCGGCATCGGACGGAATCCGGCTGGCGTGGGCGCTCGCCGCGCAGCAAAGCGCGGCGAAAAAGAAGGCGGCTGGTCTCATGGCGGGCGCCATTGTAGCGACGCCATTTCGCGTTGCAAGCGTCGCCTGCAACGCTGCTGCGCCGGCGCAACACACAGTGCGCGGCGGGGGTGTTGCAGGCCGGTTTTCGCGCCGCCGGTCAGCCGGCCGCGATGCGCACGAGCCAGTTCGTCACGCCGTCGACGGAACGGAAATCCGCGAGGCTGCGCGCCGGCAGCGCGGGATACGCACCGCCTGCCATCTCGGCCAGCGCGCGCCCGGGGCCGAGTTCGAGAAACGCGGTCGCACCGGCCTCCACGCAGGCGGCGAGACAAGCCGCCCACTCGACCGGCTCCGCGATCTGCCGCGCGAGCTTGTCGAGGCCCGCGTCGACATCGAGCACCGACGCGCCGTCGATGCCCGAAAACAATCGCGTGCCGGGCAGCGGCCGGCGCACGCGCACATCGACAAGCGACGCGCGAAATACCGGCACGGCCGCTGCGAGCCGGCGCGTATGCGACGCGATCCGCACGCATACGGGCGCGACGCGCAGCGCACCGGCGCGCGCGGCGCCGTCGGCCACCGCATCGACATCGGCCTGCCGCCCCGCGACCACGAAAGCGTCGCCGGGGTTTGCAATCGCGATCGCCGCGTCGCGGCCGTCGCACAACTGCGCAAGCTGCGCGCGCGTCAGGCCGCGCACGAACGCCATCCGCTCGTCGCCGCCGCTCGCCGCATCCATCGCGCGCGCGCGTGCGTCGGCCAGATCGAGCGCGTCATGCGGATCGATCATTCCCGCGACGCTCCACGACGCGACCTCGCCGACGCTGTAGCCCGCGACGCAGCGCCGGCGCGGCCACACCGCGTCGAGCAGCGCGGCCGCCGCAAGCGCCTGGACGGTGCAGAGAATCTGCGCGGCGCGGTTCTCGCGCAGCGCGTCCGGTCCGGCCTGCCGGACCCAAGCGCGCGGATCGTCGCCGACGAGCCGGCCGGCATGCGCGAACAACGCATCGGCCTGCGGCGCCGCGCCCGTCAGGTCGAACATGTCGGCGCGCTGCGCGCCTTGTCCCGAACAGAGGATCGCCAGCGTCATCGCGCGTCCCCGTCGGCTTCGAGCGCATCGACGAATACGCTCATCGCGAGCAGATCGGCCGCGCCGCCCGGGCTCAGCCGGCGCGCAACGAACGCACGATGCGCGGCCACCGCGCGCAGCCGCCAGTCGCGCGCGCGCACGCCGCCGCGTGCGACGAACGCCCGTGCGGTCGCCCGCGCGAAATCGAGGCCGGCCTGCCCGCCCCGGTGCAGCAGGTTCGTATCGTCGAGCGCGGCGATCAGCGCGAAGCACGCAGCGACGCGCGCGGCTTCCGGATCGTCGGGCCGGTCGCACTTCGCACGGCGCAGCGCGGGCAGCCCGATCGCGTATACGGTCGCGAAACCTTCGGCCGCTTCGCGACGCGCGCCGCCGACGCCGTAGCGTCGGCTCGCGCGCTCGCCGTGGCTGTCCGGCAAGCGCGGGCCGCCGAGAATATCGGTGCCCCAGCGGCGGGAGACGAACGCACCGAGCGTCGTTCCGCCCGGCACGGCCCCCGGCATCGCGCGCCGGCCCGCGGCCGCGCACAGCAGCCCGAGCCCGAAAATCGCGCCGCGATGCGTATTGACGCCGCCGGTCGCCGCGAGCATCGCGTGCTCGGCACGCAGGCCGATCTTGCGCAGCACGGCCATGTCCGCATCGCGCGCGCCCGCGTCGGCGAGTTCCGCGAAGTACGGCCGCAGCACGGCGGCGCTGCGCGCGAACGTCGCGGCATCCATGTCCGAGTGACTGCCGGTGTCGACGTGGCTGACGAGCCCCGGCTTCGGATAGGTGTCGATCTCGAGCACGAGACTGCGCTCGGCCAGTTCGGCGATGCGCTCGGCAGCGGGCGGCGCCGGTACGCGGCAGGCGGCCCATGCGCTCATCGCGCGTCTCCGGTGAAGGCGCCGGCAGGCATCAGTTCGACGGCGAGCGCAGTCTTGACCGCGACTTCGGGCAGCCGCGCGTGCAGTTCGCGCCAGTTGACGCCCGCGCCGTCGGCGCGCAGCAGTTCGCCGTCGATGCGCATCGGCGCGCGCGCGTCGATCGCCGCGAGGCCGTCGAGCAGCGGTGCGAGCGACGCGGCATTCGGCAGCGGAAACACGATGTCGAGATCGGAAGACTCGCCCAGGTAGCGCTCGCGCGTCAGCGCCTGCCACGCGAGGCTGCCGAACACGCGGCCCTGCACGCCGCAGCGCGCACCGAGCGCATCGAGCTCGCGCAACGGCGCTTGCCATGCGTCGGGCGCGGCGGCGAGCACGTCGGCCAGCGCGGGCAGCGGGCCGACCGTCGCGAGCGCGTCGGCAGCGACGTTCAGCGCAATGCGCCGCTTGCCCGCGGCAGGCGGCAGCGGCAGGCCGAGCGGCACGCGGCCGGCATCGGCCTCGTCGGGCGACGCGCGGCGCACGATCAACGGCCAGCCGCGTTCGGCCCACGCGCGCACGAGCGGATCGGCCGCGAGCGCGGGATCGCGCGCGAATGCCGCGCCCCACCCCGCCGCCGTCAGCGTGACGAGCGTGTGGCGGCGCAGCGGCATCTCAGCGTGCGGCACGCGCGAGTTCCTCGACGCGCCGCGCGACGTCGGCCGCAACCGGCCGGCCGCGCGCCGCGCGCCGGTCGATGCGGTCGGCCGGCTTGCCGAGCCATTCGCGGACCTGCCCGTCGAGCGCGCGGGACGGATCGAGCACGGCATCGACGGCGCCCATCTTCACGAGATTGTCGAGCCCGGGCGCGAACACGGGCGTCGAGCGCGCCATCTCCTTCAGCACGTCGATCGGCAGCTTGGTCACGCGCGACATCGACGGCAGGTCCATCACCTCCGGCTCGGCGCCCGGCACCGCGAGCAGCGTGCGCGTCGCGAGCGCGGTCGCGATGAATGCGCCCGCGGCCGTGTGGCCGTACAGCACGCCGATCGTCCGGTGCCCGGCGAGATCCGCGTGCATCAGGCACTTCGCGAGATGCGACAACCCTTCGTTCAGGCCGAGCAGTTCGTCGCGCTTGCTCATTCGCTGGCTGTCGCTGTCGACGAGCACGACGATCGGCGTGTCGCCGCCGCGCGCGATCGTGTCGAGCACGCGCGACGCGAGCGTCAGCGCCTCGTCGATGCCGAACGGCAAACGGTCGGCGACGCCGATCACGTCGACGCGCGTGCCGGCCAGTTCCGCGTGGCCCGTCAGCAGGCCGCCGGTGCGCACGATCGAATGGCCTGTCGGAAACAGCGAGTTCAGGACTTCATCGAGCGTCATGCTGCCTCCCGCCGGGCCGCCCCACGGAGGGAGCCGTACATGGGACCGGAGTAAGCGCTGAAGCGCCAACTCCGGTCGACAGCGAACGAAGTGAGCGTGGGGGTCGTTTCATTTCGGCTCCTGTAACTGGTCGGCGAGTTTCGCGAACGCATCGTCGGGCATCCCGGGAATCGCTTCGGGCGTGTCTGCGCCGAGCGCACGCCATACGTCGAGCGCATCCTTGCATGCACCGAACCGTTCGACACGCGCTTCGAGGCGCGCCTGCTCGGCACGCAGCATCGCCGCATCGAACGTCGGCGCATGGCCGATCAGGTCGAGCGCCGCCGCACGGAACGCATCGGGCGTATCGGCGACGTAACGGTCGGCACCGCCGATCAGCCGCCGGTGCTTGCCGCCCATCGTGCGCCAGATCAGCGCGCGGTCCTTCGCGTCGAATTCCTCGACGCCGCGATTCGTCTCGATCACTTCGGGGCCCGACACGCTGATGCGCCCCTGCTCCGACACCGCGAGCGCCGAACAGCACGCGGCGAGCAACCCGCCGCCGCCGTAGCAGCCCGCGCGCCCGCCGATCAGCCCGATCACCGGCACGCCGGCCGCGCGCGCGTCGACGAGCGCACGCATGATCTCGGCGATCGCCAGCTCGCCCGCGTTCGCTTCCTGCAGCCGCACGCCGCCCGTATCGAACAGGATCAGCACCGGCTTGCCGACTTCGCGCGCGGCGCGCAGCAAGCCGGTGAGCTTCGCACCGTGCACTTCGCCGAACGCGCCGCCCATGAAGCGGCCTTCCTGTGCGGCGACGAACACCGGCCGGCCGTCGAGCCGGCCGTGGCCGACCACCATCCCGTCGTCGAACTGCTGCGGCAGGTCGAACAGCGGCAGGTGCGGGCTCGTCACGCGTTCTGCCGGGCCGAGGAATTCGCTGAAACTGCCCGCGTCGAGCAGCCCGTCGATGCGCTGCCGCGCCGACGCTTCGTACCAGCTCGCACCGTTCGCGACGAACGCGGGCGCGTCGTGGATCACGTCGGTCATCATGCGTCTCCCTCGATCGCGCGCACGGCCTGCGCGAGCCGCAGCGACACCATGTCGGGCCGTGCGCCGCCGTCGTTGATCGACAGCTTCAGGCCGCCCGGCGTACGCCGCTCGACGAAATCCGACACGACGGCCTGCCACACCGCGCCGAAGCCGACGGCCGCGGTGCGGATGTCGATCTCGCATTCGTTGCCCGGCAGCACGCGTTCGACGAGCACTTCGAGATTGCCGGACGCGACCACGCCGACGAGCGCCGCGGCCAGCTCGCCCTTCGCGCGCTCGCGCGCGGTGAAGCGATAGTTCAACTGTTCCATGCCCTCTTCCTTACCAGTTGCGGAACCGGGCCGGCGGCGCATAGAGCCCGCCCGACCAGTGCACGAGATCCTTGATCGAGCGCGCGGCGAGCCAGCGGCGGTCGGCATCGAGCGGATCGATGCCGAGATCCTCCGGGCGGCGGATCACGCCGCGCTCGCGCAGCCGCTCGACCATCTTCCGGTCGCGGCCGCGGCCGATCTCCGTATAGCCGGCGACGCCGCGGATCGCGTGCTCGCGCTCGTCCTTGTCGCGGCACATCAGCAGGTTCGCGATCCCTTCCTCGGTCACGATGTGCGTGACGTCGTCGCCGTAGACCATGATCGGCGCGAGATCGAGCTGCAGCTTGTCGGCCAGCTTCAGCGCATCGAGCTTCTCGACGAACATCGGCACGTTCTTGTCGCCGAACGTCTCGCCGATCTGCACGACGAGCTTGCGGCCGCGCCGCAGCGCCGCCGGCGTGTCGGGGTCGGCTTCCGCGCCGGCCTTCAGCCACGGCTCGCTCGGATGACGCCGCCCGCGTGCGTCGCTGCCCATGTTCGGCGCGCCGCCGAAGCCGGCGATCCGCTCGGCCGTGACCGTCGACGAATGGCCGGACAAATCGATCTGCAGCGTCGAGCCGATGAACATGTCGCACGCATAGAGGCCGGCCGTCTGGCAGAACGCGCGGTTCGAGCGCAGCGACCCGTCGGGGCCCGTGAACCACACGTCGGAGCGCGCGCGGATGTAGTCGTCCATCCCGACCTCGGAGCCGAAGCAGTGGACCTGCTCGACCCAGCCCGATTCGATCGCCGGAATCAGCGTCGGGTGCGGATTGAGCGCCCAGTGCGTGCAGACCTTCCCCTTCAGCCCGAGCTTCTCGCCGTAGGTCGGCAGCAGCAGCTCGATCGCCGCGGTGTTGAAGCCGATCCCGTGGTTCAGGCGCTTGATGCCGTACGGCTCGTAGATGCCCTTGATCGCGAGCATCGCGGTGAGGATCTGCGTTTCGGTGATCGCGGCCGGATCGCGCGTGAACAGCGGCTCGACGTAGAACGGCCGGCCGGCCTCGACGACGAAATGCACGCGGTCGCCGGGGATGTCGACGCGCGGCACCTTGTCGACGATGCGGTCGACCTGCGCGATCACGACGCCGTCCTTGAACGCGGTGGCCTCGACGACGGTCGGCGTGTCCTCGGTGTTCGGGCCCGTGTACAGGTTGCCGTCGCGGTCGGCGCTGACCGCGGCGATCAGCGCGACGTGCGGCGTGAGGTCGATGAAGTAGCGTGCGAACAGCTCGAGATAGGTGTGCACCGCGCCGAGCGCGATCTTGCCGCCGAACAGCAGCTTCGCGATCCGCTGCGACTGCGGGCCCGAATACGCGAAGTCGAGACGCTTCGCGATGCCGCGCTCGAACACGTCGAGATGCTCGGGCAGCACGACGCCCGACTGCACCATGTGCAGGTCGTGCACCTTCGCGCTGTCGACGTCGGCGAGCGCCGTCGCGAGCAGGTCGGCCTGCTTCTGGTTGTCGCCTTCGAGGCACACGCGGTCGCCGGGCCGCAGCACCGCTTCGAGCAACGCCACGGTGTCGCGCGCATCGACCCGCTTGCCTTGCGCGTAAACCGCGCCGGCCGCGAGGCGTGCATCGCGCGCCTGCCGCGCGTGATTCCATCCCGTCATGAACAGTTCTCCCGCTTCGATGGTTCAGCGGCATTCTAAGCCTGGCGCCGCCGCCGATTGATGATGTTGACGAATGCGACTCAGAGGTCGCCGCGATGGATGCGGCCCGCACGCGGGCCGCATCCATCGACCTAGCCGCCGACCAGCGCGCGCGTCGTGAAGAACAGCACCGACGGGCCGAGCAGGCAGCCGACGCCCGTATGGAACGTCGCGACCAGCGCGCCGTACGGGACGAGCCTGCGGTCGGTTGCGGCGAGCCCCGCGCTCACGCCGCTGACGGTGCCGGCGAGGCCGCCGAAGATCATCGCGGAGCGCGGCGTCTTCAGGCCCATGAAGCCGGCCGCGACCGGCGTGCCGACCATCACGATGATCGCCTTCACGAGCCCCGTCGCGATGCTGAGCGCGATCACGTCGGAGCTCGCACCGATCGCCGCGCCCGTGACGGGCCCGACGATGTAGGTGACGGCGCCCGCGCCGATCGTCGTCATGCTGACCGCGTCGGTGTAGCCGAACGCGCGCGCGATGCACGCGCCGACGATGAACGGCAGCACGGTGCCGAGCAGCAGCGACACGACGCCGACGAGCCCGGCCTTGCGCGCCTCGGTCGGCTGCACTTCGAACGCGGTGGCGACGATCGCGAAATCGCGCAGCATCGCGCCGCCCATCAGGCCGACGCCCGCGAACAGCGGCACGTCGGCGATTCCCTTCTCGCCGCCGGTGAACGCGCCGCCGACATACGCCAGCGCCAGACCGATCACGATCGCGATCGCGGAGCCGTGCACGCGGCCGAACGTGAGCTTGCGGGACGCGATCGACGACAGCCACATGATCAGGCCGACCAGCGCGAACGACGCGACGAGCCCGTTGTGGGCGACGACTTTTTCGAGCATCTGCAGCATGGCGGCCTCCGTTACTGTTCTTCGAATTGCGGCACGCCCGCGAAGGCCGTGTCGTCGCGCCCCATGCGCACGAGTACCGCAATGCAGCATGCGCAGATCGCGACCGCGCCGACTGCGGCCAGCAGCGCGACCGGGCCGCCCTTCAGCGCGGCGACGACGTTCTGGTTCGCGGCCATCGCGACGACGACCGGGATGTACATCGCGCCCCAGAAGCCGACGCCGGCCTCGGTCTCCTTCGGCAGCCAGCCGCGCCGGTGCAGCCACAGGCGCAGGCAGATCAGCAGCAGCATCGCGATGCCGACGCCGCCGACGTTGGTCTTCACGCCGATGGCCGTGCCCAGCAGGTCGCCGAGGAACAGTCCGGCCAGGTGGCAGAACGCCAGCAGCGCGGTTCCGTAGATGATCATGAGTCGTCTCCAGTCTCTTCGTGACGGGCGCCTGACGCGTGCGGGAGGCGGGCCCGCACGCCGATCCCGTGCGCGGACTTGTCTCCTGCGGCGGTGCGCCGCGGCCCGGCGGCTCGTCGTGCGGGCGCGTTCTCGGGCGGTCGATGGAATGATGCGGTTTCGGGCCGGACGCCGGATGCCGTAGACTGACCGAAGCAGCCGCCGGCACGACGCGGGCCACGCGTCCGGTTCGTCCGTTTCACGGGCCGCACCGGGGCGTGATCCGATACTAGCGCCGCAATATCCGGCCATTTATGAAGTTGTCGAAACCGATTCAGTGGATTTAGCAATGCGCCCGTTACCGCCCGAGCTGCTGCGCAGCTTCGTCGCCGTCGCCCAGTCCGGCAGCTTCACCGCCGCGTCCGAGCGCGTGAACCTGTCGCAGTCGACCGTCAGCCAGCACATCCGCCGCCTCGAGGAGCTGCTCGACCGGCCGCTGTTCGAGCGCGACACGCGCAACGTGCACCTGTCGCAGCACGGCGACGCGCTGTTCCGCTACGCGGTGCGCATCCTCGAACTGATGGACGAGGCCGTCACGTCGGTGTGCGGGCCGCCGCTGTCGGGCAAGGTGCGGCTCGCGATGTCGGAGGATTTCGCGTCGACGCACCTGACCTCTGCGCTCGCGAGCTTCGTGCAGCGCAACCCGGAAGTCGAGCTCGCGATCTCGACCGGGCTGTCGGGCGACCTGTTCGATGCGCTCGACGAAGGCCGGCACGATCTCGTGTTCGCGAAGCGCATCGCGGGCAGCCGGCGCGGCCGCGTGATCCGCAGCGAGCCGCTGTACTGGTGCACCGGCCCCGATTCGCGGATCACCGGCCACGAGGCCGTGCTGCCGCTCGCATTGCACCCGGAGCCGAGCGTGTCGCGGCGCCGCGTGCTCGAAACGCTCGACGCGATCGGCCGGCCCTACCGGATCGCGGTGGTGAGCAGCAGCATCGCGGTACTGCGCGCGGCCGCGAGCGCGGGGCTCGGCGTCAGCGCGTTCGCCGGCTACGTGATCCCGGCCGGGCTCGCGCGGCTCGACGCGGGGCTGCCCGAGCTCGGCGAACTCGAATACGTGATCGACCGGCCGGCGGCCGCGTCGCGCTCGACGCTCGCGCTCGAAGCCACGCTGATCACGGCGGCCGCGGAGTTGTAGCGGCAACAGCAGCGACGGCGGGCGACACGCATGCGCGGCCGTGCCCGCAACTCAACTGACAGCTTTGCCCGGAACGCGTCATCGTCCGCGCAGCGCCCGCTCGCGACAATGGGGCCCATCGGAACGCACGGCAAGCCGCCGCGCGCATCCGGTGTCCAGTCCCCTTGATCGGAGCGCACCATGAACGTCTTGCGATTCGCCGTCGCGACCGCCGCAGCCGCCGTGCTTTCCCCCGCCTTTGCCCAGACCGATGCCACCGCGCCCGAACAGGGCCTGACACGCGCGGAAGTCATCGCCCAGTTGAAGCAGGCCTATCTCGACGGCGAACTGCCGACGAACGACGGCAACTACCCGCCGAGCGCCGCGACGCGCGCGCGCAACCGCGAACTCGTGCAGGCCGCGAGCCCCTCGTGGCTTGCGCAGACGCCGCAGGCACCGCAAACGGCGTCGCAGCAGTAGCCGGCCTACGGCCCGGCCGATACGCGCCGCTGCGACGCGGTCAGGGCAAGAAGCTGCGGCGCCGCGCGTCGATCAGCTCGACGAGCAGCCGGTCGCGCTCGGCCGCCAGTTCCTGCATCGAATGCTCGCCCTGGATCGCGCGCAATTCGTCGATCAGCTTGCGGTCGACGTCCGGATCGAACGACGGCGTGCCGAGGTCGTCCCACCAGCTCGTGATCGGCCCCGACAGGTGTTCGAGGAAGTGCGCGATCCCGCCCGCGCCGCCGCCGAGGTGATAGGTCAGGCACTGCCCCATCAGTCCCCGGCGCAAGCCTGGGCCCCATGCGACCGCCTTGTCCGCATCGGCCACGCTCACGACGCCTTCGCCGACGAGGTGATACACCTCGCGGAACAGTGCGGCCGCGAGCCGGTTCGCGACGTGGCCGGCCATCTCCTTGTTGAGGACGATCGTCTGTTTGCCGAGCGCATCGTAGAAATCCTTCACGCGCGCGATCACGTCCTGGCCGGTCGCGTCGCCGCCCACCAGCTCGACGAGCGGAATCAGGTGCGGAGGATTGAACGGATGCGCGATCAGGCAGCGTTCCGGGTGATTCGCGCACGCGGTCTGGATGTCCGACATCTGCAGACCCGACGAACTCGACGCGATCGGCACATGCGCGGGCAGCACGTCGTCCATCTGCCGGTACAGCGCGCGCTTCAGGTCGAGCCGTTCCGGGCCGTTCTCCTGCACGAAATCGACGCCGTCGAGCGCGCGCACGAGATCGGCGTCGAACGACAGCCGTGTGGAAAGTTCGGCGGTCCGGTCGCCGAGAAACGCGGCCAGCGCGTCGCGCAGCCGCGCGTCGGCCTGCGGCGCAGGATCGGTCGCGACGATGTCGAAGCCCTGCGTCAGATAGAAAGCGGCCCAGCTCGCGCCGATCACGCCGGCGCCGACGATCGCGATGCGTCGAATGTCCATGGTTGTCCCGTCTCGTTGGTCTGCCGATATCGCGGCGATTGCCGCATCGAATCGCACGGGCACGCGTTGACGCAGGTTGCAGGTTCCCTCTTGAAATGCGCTCCGACGGCCACTAATTACCCGGTACCGGGCAGTGCTCCATGCAACGCACTGCCCCCGTTTCGACCCAGTGGAGCCACCCGTCGCGCCCGCCGCAGGCGTCGCGCCGTCGCGTCTCCCGCGTTCCCTGTTCCGGAGGACCATCATGAGCGGTATCCATAGCGGCCACGACCTGTTCGACGAATTCGCCCGCGTGCAGCGGCAGGTGGCGAACCTGTTCGGCGAGCTCCCGTCCGGCATCCGCGCGGTGCGGCCGGGCGCATTTCCCGCGCTCAACGTCGGCGCCACCGACGATGCGATCGAGATCGTCGCGTTCGCGCCCGGCATGGCCGCGGCCGATTTCGACGTGTCGATCGACAAGGATCTGCTGACGATCAGCGGCGAGCGCAAACCGGCGCCGCGCGGCGAAGGCGACGACGTGCGCACGTACGCGCAGGAGCGCTTTCACGGCACGTTCCGCCGCGTCGTCGAGCTGCCGCAGAATGCGGACGCCGACAACGTCAGCGCGCGTTACGAAAATGGCTGCCTGCTGATTCGCGTCGGCCGGCGCGAAGCATCGAAGCCGCGTGCGATCACCGTTCAGTAATCTTCAGGATACCGACATGAACACGAACCCGACCCTGGCCGAACGCCACACCGCCACTGCCCGCCCGGCCGCCGCCGAAGCCGCGCGCCGGCCCGCGATCACGCCGGCCGTCGACATCGTCGAGAACAATCTCGGCGTCACGCTGCGGGCCGACCTGCCCGGCGTGCCGCGCGAGAACCTCGACGTGAAGGTGCACGACAACACGCTGACGATCGAAGCCGACACGCACATCGACATGCCGGCCGAACTGCGCGTACGGCATGCCGAAGTCCGCGCGCTGCGCTATGCGCGTACGTTCGTGCTGAGCCCCGATCTCGACACGTCGAGGATCGACGCGAACCTGCGCGACGGCGTGCTGACGCTGACGATTCCGCGTCGCGAGGAAACACGCCCGCGCCGCATCGACGTGACGGCAGGCAACGCGTAAGCGTTGGCGCGCCGATGCACGACATGTTGCGACGCGCATGAAAGAGCCCCGCCGGGCGCAATACCCGGCGGGGCTCTTTTGCAACGGGCGACGCGCGTGCGTGCGCGTCGTGTTCCGGACTCAATCGAAATCGAACAGGTCGAACATCGATTTGCGGCGGCGCTGGCCGTCGTGCCGGTGACGGTCGTCGTGCGAGCGGCCGTCGCGCCCCCAGTTGTCGCGATCGCCCGGCGCGTGGGTGTGGGCGTGGGCGTCGCGCGAAACAGGCGGCTCGTCGCGCCGCGCCAGCGCAGCGCCGCCCTCGCGGGCGATCAGCTTGTCGAGTTCGCCGCGATCGAGCCACACGCCGCGGCACGTCGGACAGTAGTCGATCTCGATCGACTGGCGCTCGGCCATCAGCAGGTCGGGCATCTTGCAGACAGGACATTTCATCGCGTTTCTCCTTTCCGTGCGAATTCCAGACGAATTCCGTATGAAGGCGCGCGAGCCGGCCATTGCGGCGGCCGGCATCCCGCGCGCTGGCTCAGTGGCCTTCCACCCGTGCCGCGCGCTTCGCCTTCGCGCGCCGCGCCAGCATGTTCATGCCTTCGACGAAAGCCGAGAACGCCATCGCCGCGTAGATGTAACCCTTCGGCACGTGCGTACCGAAGCCTTCGGCGATCAGCGTCATGCCGATCACGACCAGGAACGACAGCGCAAGCATCACGATGGTCGGGTTGCGGTCGATGAAGCGTGCAAGCGGCTGCGCAGCGAACAGCATCACGGACACGGCGACGATCACCGCGACGAACATGATCGGGACGTGCTCGGTCATGCCGATCGCGGTCACGATGCTGTCGATCGAGAACACGATGTCGAGCATCACGATCTGGCCGATCGCGGCCCACATCGTCAGGCCGGCCGCGCCGCCGGAACCGCCGCCGCCGTCAACGTCGTGCGACACGTGGTGATGGATCTCGGTGGTCGCCTTCCACACGAGGAACAGGCCGCCCGACAGCAGGATCATGTCGCGCCACGAGAACGCGTGGCCGAAGAGCGTGAACACGGGTTCGGTGAGGCTCGCGATCCACGCGACGCTGCCGAGCAGCGCGAGGCGCATCACCAGCGCGAGCGCGATGCCGAGGCGCTGCGTGCGGGCACGCTGCGCTTCGGGCAGCTTGTTGCTGAGGATCGAGATGAAGATCAGGTTGTCGATGCCGAGCACGACTTCCATCACGACGAGCGTCAGGAGCGCGGCCCAGACGGCGGGGTCGGCGGCAAGCGTCAGCAGGTAGTCCATGAAATGGGCCGATACGAAAGTGGAAAGCCCGATGATATGCCGACCCGGACTTCGAAAAAATCAGAGAGAATCTGATTTTAAGTTCGGTTTTTTCGAAGTTTCGATCCGATGCTCAATTTCCGACATCTGTACTATTTCTGGGTCGTCGTGAAGGAAGGCGGCTTCGCGCGCGCGGCCGGGCGGCTCGACATGGCCGTGCAGACTATCAGCGCACAGGTGCGCGAGCTCGAGAAATCGCTCGGGCACCAGTTGTTGCGCCCGGCCGGGCGCGGCGTCGCGATGACCGACGCGGGCCAGGCCGCGTATGTGCGTGCCGAGGCCATCTTCGAGATGGGGCGGCTGATTCCCGACGAAGTGCGCGCAGCGGCCAGCCAGCCGACCGTGCGGCTCGCGGTCGGCCTCGCGGACGGCATTTCCAAGCTTGCCGCGCATGCGATCCTCGCGCCCGTGCTCGACACGCCCACGCTGCGGCTGCTGTGCCACGAGGGCGAGCACGATGCGCTGCTCGCGGAACTCGCGCTGCATCATCTCGATCTCGTGCTGGCCGGCCAGGGCGCGCCGTCGGGGTCGAACCTGCGCGTGACGAGCGAGCGGCTCGTCGCGTCGCCGGTCGACTGGTATGGCCCCGCGGCACTCGTCACGCCGGCCGCGCGGCAACGCTTTCCGCAATGCCTGGCCGACCTGCCCGTGCTGCTGCCGACCGCGCATTCGGCGCTGCGCGCGCGCCTCGACCGGTGGCTGGAAGGCGAACGGATCGTGCCGCGCGTGGCCGGGGAATTCGAGGACAGCGCGCTGATGGCCGTGTTCGCGGCGCGCGGCCTCGGCGTGTTCCCGCTGAGCGAGCTCGGCGCGAACGACGCGTCGCTGCTGCGCGGCCTCAGGCGGCTCGGGCGCGCGGGCGACGTGACCGAGGAGATCCACGCGATCCGCTCGCGGCGCGGCGAACATCATCCGCTGACGTCGCGATTGCTGGCTTGCGCGCGACCGTCGCCGGACGGCTAACGCCTGTTCGCGATCGTTCTCGCCGGTAACCCGTCATGGGCGGAAACAGCCGCCGAAGCGAACGTGACATCAAACGAAACTATAATGACGCCCCGGCCATCCGAGATTGCCACGCGCCCATTGCCGGCCCCGCCCTTGCGCGACGGCCGCCATCCGGTTGCCGCGCGTCGCGCGCAACCCCGCGCGACATCTCGCCGAGCCTTCTGAAAGACGCCATGCACAACCGATTTCGCCTGTTTTCCGTTTCGTGCGCGCTCGCGGCCGCAGCCGTGCTGGCGGCGTGCTCGTCGCCGCCCAAGCCGATCTACCAGCAGGAACAGTTTGACGCGGCGACCAGCCCGTATGCGCATACGTTCCACTCGAAATCCGACGCGACCTGCGAGGCCGCGCGGCGCGCGCTGTTGAGCCAGGGTTATGTGGTGTCGTCGTCGCGCAACGATGCGGTCGACGGCAGCAAGAATTTCCAGCCGAACAACGACATGCACGTCGTGATCGAGTTTCACGTCGTGTGTGCGGACGCGAACGCGGACGGCACGTCGAGCATTGCGTACGTGAACGCAGTGCAGGACCGCTACACGCTGAAGAAGTCGAATACGTCGGCCAGCGTCGGCCTCAGCGTGTTCGGCTCGCTGTCGCTGCCGATCGGGTCGAGCGACGATGCGCTCGTCAAGACCGCGAGCGAGACGATTCCCGCCGGCGTGTTCTACGAGCGCTTCTTCAATCTTGTCGACCATTTCCTGAAGATCGACCCGGCCCGCCGCGACCGTGCCACCGTGAAGGCCGCCGAAAAGGAAGCCGTCACGCCGCTGCCCGAACCCGCGCCGACCCCGCAGGGCGAACCGCTGAAGATGACGACGCCGGTCGTGCCGACGCCGCCCGCGGCGCCGGTGCCGCTGTCGGTGCCGGGTGTCGCGCCCGGGTCGGGCGCGAACGCCGTGCCGGCCGCGGCGTCGGCCATTGTCGCGCCGGCTGCAATGCGCGCGGCCGCGACGGTGGCGGCGTCCGGTTCGGTGGCGGCATCGGCTTCCGCACCTGCGTCAGCTTCCGGTTCGGTGCATGCGTCGGCTTCGGCTCCCGCACCGGCTTCCGCGCCTGCACCCGCTTCCGGCACGGCGTCGCCGCCTGCCAGCGCGGCATCGACGCCCGCCATTGCGGCGCCGGCCGCCGCCAACCCGGCATCGACCGTGCCGGCGCCTCGGGCCGCAACATCCGCATCGGCATCGACATCCGCGCCGTCGAGCGCGTCGCATACGCCGGCGGACAAAACGCCCGCCCCCGCCGCAGCGGACCCCGTCGCGTCATCCGCGCCGTCCGGCGCGAGCGCACCGGCCGCGAACTGACCGGCCGTCCGGACTGGCCGCCCGCCTGGCTGTCCGACCGGCTGTCCGACCAGCTGTCCGACCGGCTGTCCGACCGGCTGTCCGACTGGCTGTCCGACTGGCTGTCCGTATCATCGCGCCCGGCCGCATCCGGCGCAGCGCGACGATACGTATCCCCTTCCCCTTCATCCGCCGCAGGAATTTCCGCGCGCCCGTTAGCTGCCTGCCGGCAGCGTTTCCGCCATTGACATAACGGGATCGCGACGCCGGCGCGACGACATCCGAATCCGGGTATGACACGCTTCGCGGCAACTGCATGGCCGATGCCCGCAGTCGCCGAAATCGACGACCGTCCTTCCGTCACCCGACCAACCCGCGTGCCGGCTTCCCCGCTTACCGCAACGTCGCGCGCAGCGTCTGCAGATGCTCGACGGTCGCCGTCACGCCGCCGCAGACGATCACGGCGATGTCCGATGCCGACGTCAGCACCGGCACCGGCCGCTCGAGCGCGGCCAGTGCGGCGCCGCATGCGGGCTCGACGACGATCCGGTGTTCGTCCAGGAACCGCAGCGACGCGGCCACCGCGTCCGCATCGGACACCACGACGGGATGGATGTCGTGCCGCGTCGCCCATTCGACCGCCGCGTCGCACGGCCGCTTCGCGCCGAGCGACGTCGCGATGCTCGCGATCGCCGGCAATTCGACCGGGCGCCCCTGCGCGACCGAGCGCGCATAGCAGTCGGCGCCTTCCGTTTCGGCCGCGACGACCGGCACGTCGTGCCAGCCGTTGCGCGCCAGCCCTTCGAGCACGCCGCACAGCAGCCCGCCGCCGCCGACCGCGAGCACGACCGCGTCGGGCTTCGGGCCGACGGCCGCCATCTCGTCGATCATCGTCGCGTGCCCCTGCCACAGCACGCGATCGTCGAACGGATGCACGAACGCGTCGTGCTCGCCGAGCGCCGACTGCGCGAACGCGTTCGCCTCGGCCCAGCTCGCGCCGTGCACGACCAGCTCCGCGCCCTCGACCAGGATCAGCTCGCGCGCGCGCGCCGACGCGCTTTCCGGCACGACGACCAGCACCGGCACGCCGAGTTCGCGGCCGCAGTACGCGACCGCGATGCCCGCGTTGCCGCCCGACGACGACACGAACCGCCGTGCGCCGGCCGCGTGCCGCGCTTCGCAGACGGCGCCGATGCCGCGCAGCTTGAACGAGCCCGACGGCTGCAGCGCGTCGAGCTTCAGCCGGATGGTCCTGCCGAGCCGGCGGGATGCGATTTGCGAGCGGATATAAGGGGTCGGGATATGAAGCGACATGGGGCGGGACACGATCGGAACGGAGGGAAACACACGCGACTCGTGAACGAGTGCGGCAACGACGGCCATCGTACGGCACGTACGCCATGCTTTCCAATACCATCGAATAGCGTTTGTTATGCTTCACAGGCATAACAACGAATCGGAAGGGCTGCGCATGCGCCAGATCGAACTGCGTCACCTGCGTTACTTCGTGGCCGTCGCGCAAGCCGGCAGCGTGATGGCCGGCGCCCGCGCGGCCGGCATCGTCCAGCCCGCGCTGTCGCGGCAGATCCGCGAACTCGAGGACGCGATCGGCACGCCGCTGCTGATCCGCCGCACCACCGGCGTCACGCTTACCGCGGCCGGCGCGAGCTTCCTGAAGGATGCGACCGGCCTGCTCGCGACGCTGCAGGACAGCCGCGAACGCGCGCTGCGCAGCGCGGCCGGCCAGCTCGGCGAACTGCGGCTCGGCGCGCTGCCGAACTGCCTGCCGCTGCCCGTCGTCGCGAACGTGCTCAAGGCGTTTCGCGACGCGTGCCCGGACGTGAAGCTGTCGATCGCGCCGATGCTGTCGGCCGAACAGGCGAGCGCGCTGGTGCGCGGCCAGCTCGATGGCGGGATCATGGCGTGGCGTCGCGACGAGGCGCCGCACCTGTCGGGCGTGCGGCTGCTGAGCGACCGCTTCGTGCTCGCGATGCCCGCGCCGCCCGGCGGACGCTTCAACGCGCCGCGCACGCTGGCCGACGTCGCGAACGAGCCGTTCGTCTGGTTCGACGCGCAGCGCTCCGCCGCGCATCACCGGTTCCTGATGGCGCAGTGCCGGCAGGCCGGCTTCACGCCGCGCATCGCGCAGGTCGGCAGCGACATCCCGACGCTGATCGGCCTCGTCGCGGCCGGGATGGGCTGTGCGTTCGTGCCGGAAAGCGCATCGCCGACCTGCCCGCGCACGGTCCGGCTCGTCGCGCTCGACGAACTCGCGAGCCGCTTCGATATCGAGTTCGTGTTCGACGGCGCGGCAGCGGTACCGTCGCCCGTCGTCGCCCGGTTTCTCGCGGCCGTGCGCGAGGCGGCCGGCGAACCGGATTGACCGGGCGCCGCGCGTCGGATACCGGTCAGGCGCGGCAAGCGCTCGAGCGATGCGATTCGCGCCACCGGCCGGCGAACGGAGTCCGCCCTCCGTCAAATCGACCTTCTAGCCGTTGCCACGCGCCAGGCAGCGCCATCGAGCCCGCCCGCGAACGATCCTTTAAGAGATGACGACGGACGTCCCGGCGCCCGCATTTTTAAATTGACACCCAAAACGGCCGTTTAACGCCATTTCGAATTGTCATGCACCGAAATATACTTCGCGCGCATCCAGTCCTCGTGCCAAAGAGAGGATGCGTTTCCGCCCCGGTCACGGTCCCCCTGTGGCCGGGGCTTTTTTGCCCGCGCGCCGCGCCGGCAAAGGGTTTGCGGCCGCGCCGGGTTCTAGCCAGTGCATGAACGCCCCCGTTCGATCCCCCGGGCACACACCGCTGCGCAGTCGCCGGCCGGCTCCCGGAACGCCGCGCCAAACGAGCGCCGATCCGCCGCGAACCACCGCCGGATCACGATCCCCCAACCGGAAGCCGCGCCCTTCTCGTTACGAAAATCTTTCGAAACAGACTCCTTCGTTCGCCCGCACCGCCCGCGGGCCTCGCGCGCACGTCGAACCCGCTCCGCATTGTTGACATGAAATCAAGATAATTTCGTCCGCATGCGGCTTTTTCCGCAAAAATAATACAGGCACACTTCGCGCTGTCCTCGACGGCCCCGTGCTGTTGTCCCTCGATTACAGGAGCCCATCGCGTGAACGCCACGACTTCCTCTCCTTCCCGCCCGGGCGGCAGCGCCGCGCTGCCGCTGCTGGCGCTCGCCGCCGGCGCGTTCGGCATCGGCACGACCGAGTTCTCGCCGATGGGCCTGCTGCCCGTGATCGCCGACGGCGTGCACGTGTCGATCCCGCAGGCCGGCATGCTGATCAGCGCGTATGCGATCGGCGTGATGGTCGGCGCACCGCTGATGACGCTGCTGCTCGCGCGCTGGTCGCGCCGCTCGGCACTGATCGCGCTGATGTCGATCTTCACGATCGGCAACCTGCTGTCGGCCGTCGCGCCGGGCTACACGACGCTGCTGCTCGCCCGCCTCGTGACGAGCCTCAACCACGGCGCGTTCTTCGGGCTCGGCTCGGTGGTCGCGGCCAGCCTCGTGCCGCGCGACAAGCAGGCCAGCGCGGTCGCGACGATGTTCATGGGCCTCACGATCGCGAACGTCGGCGGCGTGCCGGCCGCGACCTGGCTCGGCCAGATCATCGGCTGGCGCATGTCGTTCGCGGCGACCGCGGGCCTCGGCCTGATCGCGATCGCCGGCCTGTTCGCCGCGCTGCCGAAGGGCGAAGCCGGCAGGATGCCCGACCTGCGCGCCGAGCTGTCGGTGCTGACGCGCCCGGTCGTGCTCGGTGCGCTCGGCACGACCGTGCTCGGCGCCGGTGCGATGTTCACGCTCTACACGTATGTCGCGCCGACGCTCGAACACCTGACCGGCGCGACGCCCGGCTTTGTGACCGCGATGCTCGTGCTGATCGGCGTCGGCTTCTCGATCGGCAACATCGCGGGCGGCCGCCTGGCCGACCGCTCGCTCGACGGCACGCTGGTCGGTTTCCTGTTGCTGCTGATCGCGACGATGGCCGCGTTCCCGCTGCTCGCCAGCACGCATGCCGGCGCCGCCGTCACGCTGCTCGTGTGGGGTATCGCGACGTTCGCGGTCGTGCCGCCGCTGCAGATGCGCGTGATGCGCGCGGCCCATGAAGCACCGGGCCTCGCGTCGGCCGTCAACATCGGCGCGTTCAACCTCGGCAACGCGGTCGGCGCGGCAGCCGGCGGCGCGGCGATCTCGGCCGGCTTCGGCTACTCGGCAGTGCCGCTCGTCGGCGGGCTGATCGCCGCGGCCGGACTCGCGCTCGTCGTGCTGCAGATGACGCAGCGCCGCCGCGCACCGGCCGCCGCGAATTCGTAATCGCGTCCCGTCCCGCGCCGGAGGCGCACGCCATCCGGCGCTGCTGCGTCAGCGCGCGCCGGCGAACCCGCCGAAGAAGGCACGCGCGTTCGCGTCGAGGCTGTCGAGGTGATAACCGCCCTCCTGCACGATCACCGTCGGTAACCCGAGCGCGCCGATCGCGCCGCCGAGCCGCCCGAAGCCGTCGGTCGTGACGGCGACCTGCGATTGCGGATCGTCCTTGTAGATGTCGAAGCCGAGCGCGAGCACGAGCGCGTCGGGCTCGAACCGCGCGAGGGCGCGCAGCGCGTCGTCGAGCCGCTCGAAGAACGCCGACTCCGGCGCGCCGTGCGGCATCGGCAGGTTGAGGTTGAAGCCGTCGCCCGCCCCCGCGCCCGTCTCTTCCTCGTAGCCGGCGACGACCGGGTAGAAGTTGGTCGGATCGCCGTGGATCGATACGTACAACACGTCGTCGCGCCCGTAGAAGATCTCCTGCACGCCCTGCCCGTGATGCATGTCGGTGTCGAGGATCGCGACGCGCCGATGGCGGCCGAGCAGCGACTGCGCGGCGATCGCCGCATTGTTCAGGTAGCAGAAGCCGCCGGCCGCATCGCGGCGCGCATGATGGCCGGGCGGCCGGCACAGCGCGTAGGCCTCGCGTGCGCCGTCGTTGACGTCGGCCGCGGCCGCGAGCGCGCCTTGCGCGGACCAGTACGCGGCGCGCCACGTGTTCGCGCCGACCGGGCAGCTGCCGTCAGCAAGGTAGCGCGCGGCTTTCGCGAGCACGCCGCGCAGCGGGTTCGGCTCGCGCACGAACACGTTCGACATCACTTCGTCGCCCCAGTCGTCGGGCATCTGCTTCCAGTCGCGGTGCGCGTCCTCGAGAAAGCGCAGGTAGTTCATGTCGTGCACGGCCGCGATCGGCGCGGTGCCGCGGTCGGCCGGCTCGCGCACGTCGAAGTCGAGCGAGCGCACCGCGGCGACGAGCCGCGCCGCGCGCTCGGGCACTTCCTGCGGTTCGCGCATCTGCCCGCGCGACAGGTAGCTGCGCGGATGGTGCAGCAGTTGTTCGGGATGGAAATAGGTTTTCATCGTTCGTCCTCGTCGGTTCGCCGCGTCATGCATCGTGCGCGGTGGTCACCGCTTCGGCGCGTACGGCGACGCCGGCGCGCGCCAGCACCGCATGGAGCAGCACGTTCGTGCCGCGCGTCACGTCGTCGGGCAACGCATCCTCGGCTTCGTTGTGCGACAGGCCGTCGACGCACGGGATGAACACCATCGCGGTCGGGAAGCAGCGCGCGAGCAGGATCGCATCGTGGCCGGCGCCGCTGACGATGCGCTCGTTCGTGTAGCCGAACGCGGCCGCCGCCTGCGCGACCAGCTCGATGCAGTCGCGATCGAACGGCGTCGCCGCGCTGCGCCAGCAGGTATCGATCGCGACCTGCACGCCGCGCGCGGCGGCGACGCGCATGCACGCATCGCGCAGGTCGCGCTCCATCGCATCGACTTCAGCATCGTCGTGATCGCGCAGGTCGACCGTGAACGTCACGTCGCCGGCGATGGTGTTGCGCGACGCGTTGCGGATCCCGACCTGCCCGATCGTCGCGAGCCCGCGCGGCGCGTAGCCGGCGACGATCCGCTCGAGTTCGAGCGCGATCTGCGCGCTCGCGAAATACGCGTCCTTGCGATACGGCATCGGCGTCGTGCCCGCGTGCGAGGCGACGCCCGTTACCGTCACGTCGAGCCAGCGGATCGCCTGCCCGCCCGTGACGATGCCGATCGTCGTGCCGTTCGCCTCGAGCACGGGCCCCTGCTCGATATGGGCTTCGAAATACGCATCGACCGCGCCGCCCGTCGCGCGCGTGCCGCGATAGCCGCATGCATCGAGTGCCGCGCCGAGCGTGACGCCATCGGCGTCCTGCTTCGCCAGTGCGTCGGCGAGCGGCAACGCGCCGGTGAACACCGCCGAGCCGAGCATCGCCGGCGCGAAGCGCGCGCCTTCCTCATTGGTCCACGACACGATCTCCAGCGGCTTGTCGGTCGCGATGCCGGCATCGTTCAGCGTGCGCACGAGTTCGAGCGCGGCGAGCACGCCATATACGCCGTCGAAGCGGCCGCCTTCGGGCTGCGTATCGAGATGGCTGCCGACCAGCACCGGCGCGGCCCGCGCATCGGTGCCGTCACGCCGTGCAAACAGGTTGCCGGCTGCATCGACGCTCACCGTCATCCCAGCGTCGCGGCACCATTGCGCGAACAGGTCGCGGCCGCGGCGGTCGTCGTCGGTGAGCGCGAGGCGCCGCACGCCGCCGCGCGGCGTCGCGCCGACGCGCGCCATGTCGGCCAGGCTCCGCCACAGACGCGCGCCGTCGATTTCCAACAGGTTTTTCATTTGCATTCCGGATGAATTCGTTGGTAGAGGCTCAATGCGAACCGAGCGCTTCGGCAGCGGCCGGCTGCGCCGCCCGGCGCGCGTCGAGCGCGACGATGCAGAGCAGCGAAATGCCGGCAAGACACGTGTAGAACACCGCGAGCGGCCACCACTGACCCGTGAAGCGATGCGCGAGCCACGTGCCGACGAGCGGCGTCAGGCCGCCCGCGATCGCGCCGCAGATTTGATAAGCGAGCGAGATCGCCGAATAGCGCACGTGCGCGGGAAACACGTCGCTCACGAAGCCCGCGATCACCGAGTAGAAACCGGCCATGCACACGACCGCGAGCGCGATGCCTGCGACGAGCGACGCGGACGTGCCGCCCTGCACGAGCATGAACATCGGATACGGCGACAGCATCGCGAGCAGCGCCGCGAGCTTCAGGAAGCGCGCGCTACCGATCCGCTCGGCGATCCATGCGGCGACCGGCTGCGCGACGAACTGGATGATCGCGACCGCGAACAGGCTGTCGAGGATCAGCGAGCGCGATACGCCGACGTACTGCGTCGTGTACGCGATCATGAACGTGTTGGTGAAATAGACGCCCGCGATCCCGATCGTGTTCGCGCCGATGCACAGGGCCACGAGCCCCGACGCGGAACGGAACACTTCGGCGACCGGCAGCTTCACCGTGCGGTTCGCTTCCTTCACGCGTGCGAATTCCGGCGACTCGTTCACGCCGAGCCGGATCAGGATGCCGACCACGAGCAGCACCGCGCTCGCGAGAAACGGCAGGCGCCAGCCCCATGCGAGGAAGTCGGCCTTGTCCATCGACGTGACCGCGCGGAACGCGATCAGCGACAGGATCAGCCCGGCCGGGCTGCCGAGCTGCGCGAACGACGCGAAGAACGTGCGGCGCCCCTGCGGCGCGTGCTCGCCCGCCATCAGCACCGCGCCGCCCCATTCGCCGCCGACCGCAATCCCCTGCACGACGCGCAGCACGACGAGCAGCACCGGCGCGAGCATGCCGACCTTCGAATAGTCGGGCAGCAGCCCGACGCAGACGGTCGCGACGCCCATCATCATCAGCGTCGTCATCAGCGCCTTCTTGCGGCCGATGCGATCGCCGAGATGGCCGAAGATGACGCCGCCGAGCGGCCGCGCGAAGAAGCCGACCGCGAACGTCGCGAACGACGCCATCGTGCTGACGAACGGGTCGTGCGACGGGAAATAGAGTTCGCCGAACACGAGCGCGGCGGCGGTCGCGTAGATGTAGAAGTCGTACCACTCGATCATCGTGCCGATGAACGCGGCCGTCGCGGCGCGTCCCGGCTGGCGGGCGGAAGGAAGGGACTGGGTCATGCGGGCTCCTGATGCGCGCCGCGTTGCGGGCGACGCGCAATATCGTGGTGACGGCCGTCTGTCGCGGCCTCGCGCCGCACGCTGCGGCACCCCTCCTTTATCGGCGACCGCAAATCATTAGTCAAATTTCAAGTTATTATTCACTGTATAAATTCAATTTATGTTCGACCCGACGCCTCGCCCGGAGACCCGATGCGCCCCGACCTCGCCCCGTTCCTGAACGACCGTCTCGACTGGAACCTGCTGCGCACCTACCTGGTGATCATCCAGGAGCGCAGCGTGAGCCGCGCGGCCGCGCGCCTGCATGTGACGCAGCCGGCCGTGAGCCAGGCATTGCGGCGGCTCGAGGACACACTCGAGCGCCGGCTGATCGAGCGGCGCGGTGCGCACTTCGCGCCGACGCCGGCCGGTGAAGCCGTATACCGGATCGCAAGCGACATCTACGGCGGCATCTCGCGCCTCGAAACGGAAATCGACGACAGCACCGCCGACCTGACCGGTTCGATCCGGCTGCTGACGGTGAGTCGCATCGAATCGCCCGTCTACGACGAATTCCTCGCGGACTTCCATCGCGCGTATCCGCGCATCGACCTGCAGATCGAGGTGATGCGCTCGTCGGACATTCTTTCGTCGCTGCTGCAGAAGACGGCCACGGCCGGGCTCGGCCTGTGCCGCACGCCGCACGACAAGCTGGAGATGCGCTGCTTCCTGCGCCAGCGTTATGCGATCTACTGCGGCCGCCATCACCGGCTGTTCGGGCAGACGCAACTGCGGATGGACGATCTGCTCGCGGAGAATTTCGTGTCGTTCACGAGCGACCAGATCGGCGACAGCCTGTCGCCGCTCACCGTGTTCCGCGACCAGAAGGGCTTCACGGGGCGCATCGTCGCGTCGTCGCCGAGCCTCGAGGAAGTGCGGCGGCTGATCTTCGCGGGCTACGGGATCGGCTGCCTGCCCGAGCACATCGTGCGCGACGATATCGCGCAGCAGCGGCTGTGGCGGCTGCCGCCCGACGACGGGCTCGTCGATGTCGACGTATTCCTGCTGTGGCATCGCGAGCGCAAGATGAACGCGGCCGAGCACGCGTTCCTCGACGCGATGGAGCGCTGCATGCAGCGCTATTCGCTCGCGGAGCGGCTGGGGAAATAACGGCGCGAATGCGCCCCGGGAAAGCGCCGGGCGCACACGGCCCGGCGCGTCGACAACGTCAGAAGCGATGCACGATGCCGAGCTGCACGCCGCGCGCATTCGCGCCCGGATACGCGAGCGGCAGGCCGGGGTTCGCCGCGCCCGCGAGCGTGTAGCCGGCCTGGTTGCGGTTGCGCAGGTACGACAGCGCGCCGTAGAAGCTCGTGCGCTTCGACAGGTCGTACTCGTACATCAGCCCGAGCTGGTCCGCGTTGTTGCCCTGCGACGACTGGTCGTGCAGATACGCGTAACCGAGCGCGACATAGTTCGCCGGGTTGAACTGGTACTTGACCGACAGCCCGTACACGCGCGAACCGATCCCGAGGTCGGCCCACTTCACGCGGAGAAACCGCCGTACACGGTCGCCTTGCCGATCGCGTACGATGCGCCGGCCATGATCGTGCGATCGGTCGTGGTCGCCGTCGCGTTCTTCAGCTACTGGCCCGCGACGAACGCCGCGAACGGCCCGTGTTCGTAGGTCAGGTCGAACTGCCGGCTGGAGCCTGCCGAGCGCGCGCCGCCCGCATCGCCGAACCCGAAATACAGCCCGCCGTGGAAGCCTGCGATCTCCGGGCTCTGGTACGACAACGTATTGCTGGTGCGGAACGCGAACACGGTCAGGTTGTCCATGCCGGACGCGTGCGTGACGCCGCCGAACGCATCCTGGCCGCCCTGGTCGTTGAACAGCGGTGAATTCTGCCGGCCCGCGCGCACCTTGCCCCACTGCCCCGCGATGCCTACCCACGCCTGACGGTTGAACATGCTGCCCGAACTCGCAAGCGTGCCGTCGTTCGGGTTGAAGCCGTTTTCCAGCGCGAACTCGATTTTCTGCCCGCCGCCGATATCCTCGCCGCCCTTCAGCCCGAAGCGGCTGCCCCACTGGCCGCCCGAGTTGATCGCTGCCGTATAGCCGTTGCCCGTATTCACGTATTGCACGAATTCGTCGATCACGCCGTACAGCGTGACGCGTCCTGCGCGAACGCAGCCCCCGAGCCGCAAAGGCACGCGGCCGCGACCGTCATGCGAAGAACGGCATGCGGCGGCCGTACCGGGGAGGCGTTCCTGCGGCATTTCATTTGCTTAGTCATACTATTTATCTCACGAGAATGAAACGACGCCGGGCCCGGCAATCGTGCGCACCGGCGTCGCAAGACAAGAAAGATGATGGATTGCCCGGCGCAGGCCACGCCGGGCCCGGCTCGACGTGCCGCTCAGGCCGGCAGCCGGCCGGCACGATCCGCGAGACGCGTGGTCAGTGGTGAACTTCGCCGCGTTCGAGCGGCAGGATCAGGCGCTCGGGGATGCTGCGCCGCGACGCGCGTGCGCCGACGTAATACAGCACGGCCGGCACGATCAGGCCGAGGATCCACGAGATGTCGGTGCCGCCGAGCGCGTCGACGAGCGGCCCCGTGTAGATATGTGTCGACATGAACGGCAGCTGCACGAGGATGCCGACCACGTAGATCGTGATCGCCGTCGCATTCCAGCGGCCGTAGCGGCCATCCGGATCGGACAGCGCCGGCACGTCGTAGCGCGAGCGCGTGAAGCAGTAGTAGTCGACCAGGTTGATCGCGCTCCACGGTGTGAAGAACGCGAGCAGGAACAGGATGAACGCGGTGAATTCCTTCAGGAACGAATGGCGGCCCGCGAGCGCGATCAGCGTCGACACGCAGATCATCCCGAAGATATACACGAGGCGGCTCTTCGACGACACCGCACCCTTGCCGCGAAAGCCGCTGACGATCGTCGCCATCGACATGAAGCTGCCGTATGCGTTGAGCGCCGTCACCGTCACCTTGCCGAACGCGATGCTGAAGTACAGCAGCGCGGCCACGGCGCCCGTCGAGCCGAGACCGACGATATACGCCACTTCATGATGCGCGAACTGGCTGCCGGCCAGCGCGGCCGCGAACACGCCGAACACCATCGCCGCCTGCGCACCGATCACCGAGCCCAGGCCGACCGCGAGAAACGTCGCGACCGACGACGTCGAGCGCGGCAGGTAGCGCGAATAGTCGGCGACGTACGGGCCGAACGCGATCTGCCACGACGCCGACAGCGACATCGACAGCAGGAAGCTCGCAAGCGAGAAATGCCGGTTCGCGAGCAGCGCGCCGACGTCGTGGTTCGCGAACAGCTGCGAGAACATGTAGACGAACGCGACGATGCCGACCACGCTCGCGATCCGGCCGACGAAGTGGATCGCGCGATAGCCGAACACCGTCAGCACGACGATCACGGCCGCGAACAGCAGGATGCCGGCCGCGTCGTCGACGTGCAGCAGTTGCGCGACGGCCTGCCCGGCCAGCACCGAGCCGCTCGCGGAAAAGCCGATATACATCAGGCACACGAGCACGATCGGGATCATCGCGCCGTACACGCCGAACTGCACGCGGCTCGAGATCATCTGCGGCAGCCCGAGCTGCGGCCCTTGTGCGCCGTGCAGCGCCATCACCGCGCCGCCGACGAGCTGGCCGAGCAGCAACGCGACCAGCGACCAGAACACGTCGCCGCCGAGCACGACGGCGAGCGCACCCGTGACGATGGCCGTGATCTGCATGTTGGCCGACAGCCACAGCGTGAACTGGCTCAGCAGCCCGCCGTGGCGCTCGGCGTCGGGAATGAAGTCGATCGAGCGCACCTCGATCAGGCCGCCGGCTTTTCCACTGGGATTCGTTGACACGGGGGAAATCTCCACAATACTCAGGACCGCAAATGGTTTGAGAAAGACAGGAATCTGCGAGCCGCCCTTTCGGCTCTTCGGGGGCGGGGCGCCGTGGATCGCCGGCATGCGCCACGCACGCACGGTTTGCACGCTGGCGCGCAAGCGGCACGACGTGTGCCGACATTGCCAGCGGATGCTCTTGTATACACAACTTGCGAGATATCGGTGATTACCCGATATCCGTCGATTTTCGAAATTGTCCGAACGACCGGGACGTGTCCGACCGGTTTTTCGTAAGTTCGAAGTTTGAAAAATGAAAGGCATCGCGCTTGCCGGTCGAATTCCAGCTTGCGATGCCGAGGAACTGCGACGGCAGCGAAGCGCTCGATGCATTCACCGCGGCGCTCGCCGAACAGTTCGGCAGGCTCGACGGTCTCGCGGGCCCATAGCCGACGCGTGCCGCGCGGCGGCGCCGGCGGCTCACCGCCCGTTCGGGTTCAGACGAGCCGATCCGATGCGACGACCCGCACACCCGGCCGCGCATCGATCGCAGCGTCGACCAGCGCGCGCGCAATCCGCGACGCGGGATTCACGCGCCACTTCGCCGGCAACACGGGTCGGGCGACGTTCAACGCGAACACCAGCAGCCGCTCGCCGAGCCTGAATTCGTCGCGGCTGCCGCCGATCAGGCCCGGCCGCACGTAAGTGAGCGACGCGAACCCGACGCCGGCGAGCGCCTGTTCGACCTCGCCCTTGACGCGGTTGTAGAAGATGCGAGACGCCGGATCCGCGCCAAGTGCAGAATTCAGCACATAGGCCGGCGTGCCATGCCGGTGGGCGAGCTGCGCGACCGCGAGCGGATAGTCGTGATCGACGCGCCGGAATGCCGCCTGCGAGCCGGCGGCGCGCATCGTGGTGCCGAGCGTGCAGATCACCGCATCGGCCTGCCACCAGTCGGCCGCGTCGGGCAAACGATCGAAATCGACCTCCAGCGCGCGCATCTTCGGATGCGGCGACAACGGCCGGCGCGCAAGGACGACCACGTGATCGACCCGTGCATCGGCAAGCGCGACTTCGAGGACGTGGCGCCCGACGAGCCCGGTCGCGCCGACGAGCAGCAGTTTCATGTCCGGTTCTTCCGTGTGGAGCCGGCGTTGGCGGGCCGCGAGCGGCCCGGTTTCCCGGCTATCGACATGATGGTCTGCCAACCCGGCGCCGGCAACCGTCCCGCATCTCGGAAAATTACGGGCTGCGCTCGTTGCATACCTCGAATCGGCCGCGTCATGCTGCCGGCTTCGGGCCATCGCATCTCAGATCGCTAAGATCACGGTTATTAGATATTTGTGCGACGGGCGATATAAACCCATTCGCGGGCTTTTTTTGCGTCGCCCAAGCCGTGGGACCGATTCGGATTTGCTTCGACGCAGGAACCGGCACAGCTCGCAGCAAACGGCACGACAACCTGAAAGCCGCCGATGCGCGCGTTGCGCACCGGCGGCTCCGTTTCAGGACGACGCGTCAAACATGCAACGCATGCCCCAGCGCTCGCAATGCCGCCTCCGGCAGCGCTTCGCCCAGCGTCGGATGCGCATGAATCGTGCCGCCGATGTCTTCCAGCCGCGCCCCCATCTCCAGCGACTGCGAGAACGCCGCGGCCAGCTCCGACACGCCGCGCCCGACGGCCTGCCAGCCGACGATCAGGTGGTTGTCGCGCCGCGCGACGACGCGCACGAAACCTTCGGTTGCCTGCAGCGTCATAGCGCGCCCGTTCGCCGCGAACGGAAACGACGCGCTCAGACAATCGACGCCGGCCGCGCGGGCGTCGTCCGGCGACCAGCCGGCCGTCACGATCTCGGGATCCGTGAAGCACACGGCCGGGATCGAAGCCGGCACGAACTTGCGGCGCCGGCCGGCGATCAGCTCGGCGACCATCTCGCCCTGCGCCATCGCGCGATGTGCGAGCATCGGCTCGCCGGCGACGTCGCCGATCGCCCATACGTTGCGCATCGACGTCCGGCATTCGTCGTCGATCCACAGCGCCCGGCCGTTGCGATCGAGCGGCAGCGCTTCGAGCCCGAAGCCGTCGACGCGCGGCCAGCGGCCGACCGCGACCAGCACGCGATCGGCCGGCAGCGTCCGTTCGGCGCCGTCGGCCGCCTGCACGCGCACCGCGCCGTGCTCCGCGAGCCCGAGCACCTTGTGGCCGAGCCACAGCCCGACGCCGAGCCGCGCGAGCGAATCGGCAACCGGCCTCGCGAGCTCGGCATCGTACGCAGGCAACACGCGCTCCGCCGCTTCGACGACGCTGACGTCGACACCGAGCTTGCGATAGACGATCCCGAGTTCGAGCCCGATATACCCGGCCCCGACGACGACCAGCCGCTTCGGCAACGTCGTGGGCGACAGCGCCTCGGTGGACGACACGACATGCCCGCCGAACGGCATCGACGGCAGTTCGACCGGCTCGGAGCCGGTCGCGAGCAACAGGTGTTCGCAACCGATCCGCGCCGTGTGGCCGCCGGCGACGACGTCGACCGTCTTGCCGTCGACCACGCGCGCGTCGCCGTGCAGCACGCGCACGCCGTTCTTCTTGAGCAGCGCGCCGACGCCGCGCGTCAGCCGGTCGACGATGCCGTCCTTCCACGCGACGCTTTGCGCGATGTCGATCTCGGGCGTGCGCACGCGGATCCCGAGCGCCCCTTCGCCGGCCTGGCCGCAAGCCTGTTCGAACGCGTCGGCCACGTGGATCAGCGCCTTCGACGGAATGCAGCCGATATTCAGGCAGGTGCCGCCGAGCCGGTCGCGCTCGACCAGCACGGTCGGAATGCCGAGCTGGCCGGCGCGGATCGCGGCGACGTAGCCGCCCGGGCCGCCGCCGATCACGAGCAGCGTGGTGTGTTCGTTTTTCATTACGCTCACTCCACGAACAGCAGTGCCGGGCGTTCGAGCACCCCGCGCACGGCCTGGATGAACTCGGCCGCGTCCGCGCCGTCGACGACGCGATGGTCGAACGACGACGACAGGTTCATCATCTTGCGCGCGACGACCGCGCCGTCGCGGATCATCGGCCGCTCGACGATCCGGTTCACGCCGACGATGCCGACTTCGGGATGATTGATGACCGGCGTCGACACGATGCCGCCGAGCGCGCCGAGGCTCGAGATCGTGATCGTCGAGCCGCTCAACTCGTCGCGCTGCGCGCGGTTCGCGCGCACCGCATCGGCGAGCCGCGCGATTTCAGCGGAAATCGACCACACGTCACGCGCTTCCGCATGACGCAGCACGGGTACCGTGAGGCCCGCATCCGTCTGCGTCGCGACACCCATGTGCACCGCGCCGTAGCGCGTGACGACGCCCGCTTCGTCGTCGAAGCGCGCGTTGATCTGCGGGAAATCGCGCAGCGCGATCACCATCGCGCGGATCAGCAGCGGCAGCGGCGTGAGCCGGCCGCGCGTATCGCCGTAGCGGCGGTTCAGGTCCGCGCGCAACGATTCGAGCTCGGTGACGTCGATTTCCTCGACGTAGCTGAAGTGCGGAATGCGGCGCTTCGCCTCCTGCATCTTGCGCGCGATCGCGCGCCGCAGGCCGATCAACGGCACTTCGGTTTCGTCGTTGCGTTCGTCGTAGCCATGCGCTTGCGACGCACGCGCCGCAGCGCCGCTCGTCTTCGCATAAGCATCTAGGTCCGCGTGCAGGATTCGCCCGGCTTCACCCGTGCCGCGCACATAGCGCAGCTCGATGCCCATGTCCCACGCACGCTGACGCACGGCCGGCGACGCGAGCGGCCGTTCGCCCGGTGCGAGCGCCGCGCGCGGCTGCGCCGCAGGTTCGGCACGGTCCGCACGACGCGGCTCCGCGGGGGCGCGGTTCGCCGCACGATCCGGCGCCGCAATGGCCGCAGGCGCTGCCGCCGGCGCGTCGGCCACCGGCACCGGCTTTGCCGCCGCTGTCGTTTGAACCGGCGCCGCGTCCGCCTTCGCCTTCGCATCCGGCGCGGGCGCACCCTGCTTCAGATTGCCGTCGCCTTCGACCTCGAGGCGAATCAGCTCGCTGCCGACCGCCATCATCTCGCCGATCCGGCCGCCGAGCTCCAGCACCTTGCCCGACACCGGCGACGGAATCTCGACCGCCGCCTTGTCGGTCATCACGTCGGCGAGAGGCTGGTCTTCCGCGATCGTCTGTCCGACTTCCACATGCCAGGCCACCAGCTCGACCTCGGCGATCCCTTCGCCGATGTCCGGCATCTTGATGACATGAATCCCCATTTCACGCCTCCATCACGCGTCGCAACGCTTCGCCGACCCGGGCCGGGCCCGGAAAGTACGCCCATTCCTGCGCATGCGGATACGGCGTGTCCCAGCCCGTCGTGCGCTCGACCGGCGCCTCCAGGTGGTAGAAGCAATGTTCCTGAACCAGCGACACCAGTTCCGCGCCGTAGCCGCAGGTGCGCGTCGCCTCGTGCACGACGACGCAGCGCCCGGTCTTGCGCACCGACGCGACGACCGTGTCGAGGTCGAGCGGCCACAGCGTGCGCAGGTCGATCACCTCCGCGTCGATGCCCGTCTCCTCGGCCGCGGCGAGCGACACGTGCACCGTCGTGCCGTACGTCAGCACCGTCACGTCGTTGCCGGGCCGAACCACGGCGGCCGTATCGAGCGGCACCGTGTAGTAGCCCTCGGGCACGGCGCTCGCCGGATGCTTGAGCCACGACGTGACGGGCCGTTCGTGGTGGCCGTCGAACGGTCCGTTGTACAGCCGTTTCGGCTCGAGGAAGATCACCGGATCGTCGTTCTCGATCGACGCGATCAGCAGCCCTTTCGCGTCGTACGGATTCGACGGCATCACCGTGCGCAGCCCGCACACCTGCGTGAACATCGCCTCCGGGCTCTGGCTGTGCGTCTGGCCGCCGTAGATACCGCCGCCGCACGGCATCCGGATCGTCATCGGCGCGGTGAACTGGCCGGCCGAGCGATAGCGCAGCCGCGCGCCTTCCGACACGATCTGGTCGGATGCCGGGTAGAAATAGTCGGCGAACTGGATCTCGCACACCGGGCGCAGCCCGTACGCGCCCATCCCCACCGCCACGCCGACGATCCCGCCTTCCGAGATCGGCGTATCGAACACGCGCGACTTGCCGTATTTGTTCTGCAGTCCTTCGGTACAGCGAAACACGCCGCCGAAATAACCGACGTCCTGCCCGAACACGACCACGTCGCCGTCGCGCCCGAGCATCACGTCCATCGCGGAGCGCAGCGCCTGGATCATCGTCATCGGCTGCGTCGCCGTGCCTGTCTCGAGTTGCGCCATGGTCATGCTCCCAGTTCCTGGCGCTGACGGCGCAGATGCGCGGGCAGCTCCTTGTACACGTCGTCGAACATCGAGGCCGGCGACGGGATCCGGTCGTCGGCCAGCGACCCGTATTTCTCCGCTTCCTTCTGCGCGGCGATCACCTCGGCCTCGAGCTCGGCCGTCAGCGCGTCGTGCGCGCTGTCGGACCAGATGCCCTTGACGATCAGGTGGCGCTTGAAGCGGGCGATCGGATCGCCGAGCGGGAAATGGGCCCAGTCGTCGCTCGGCCGGTACTTGGTCGGGTCGTCCGACGTCGAATGCGCACCGGCGCGGTAGGTCACCCACTCGATCAGCGTCGGGCCGAGATTGCGGCGCGCGCGTTCGGCTGCCCAGCTCGATGCCGCGTAGATCGCGAGGAAGTCGTTGCCGTCGACGCGCAGCGATGCGATCCCGCAGCCGACGCCGCGCCCCGCAAACGTCGTGCCTTCACCGCCCGCGATCGCCTGGAACGTCGAGATCGCCCACTGGTTGTTGACGACGTTCAGCACGACCGGCGCGCGGTACACGTGCGCGAACGTGAGCGCGGTGTGGAAATCGGCTTCGGCCGTCGCGCCGTCGCCGATCCACGCGGACGCGATCTTCGTGTCGCCCTTGATCGCCGACGCCATCCCCCAGCCGACCGCCTGGATGAACTGCGTCGCGAGATTGCCGGAAATCGAGAAAAAGCCTGCGTCGCGATCCGAGTACATCACGGGAAGCTGGCGCCCTTTCAGCGGGTCGCCTTCGTTCGACATGAGCTGGCAGATCATCCGCTCGAGCGGCACGTCGCGCGCGATCAGGATGCTCTGCTGCCGGTAGGTCGGGAAGCACATGTCGCCGTCGCGCAGCGCCATCGCATGCGCGGTGCCGATCGCCTCTTCGCCGAGGCTCAGCATGTAGAACGAGATTTTCTTCTGGCGCTGCGCGATCATCATGCGCGCGTCGAAAATGCGGGTCTTGAGCATCGCGCGCAGCCCGGCGATCAGGCGCGCATCGTCGAGGTCCGGCGCCCACGGGCCGAGGGCGTTGCCGTGGTCGTCGAGCACGCGCACGAGGCTGCGGGCAAGATTGGCGGTGTCCGCCGCGGCAACGTCGATCGGCGGGCGGCGGACCGCGCCGGCCGGCGATAGATGCAGATAGGAAAAGTCCGTCTTGCAGCCCGGGCGCCCGGTGGGCTCCGGCACATGCAGACGCAATGGCTCTGACAGGCTCATCGTGTCGTCTCCACGCTCGATTGTGTCTCACGCTGATAGGCGCGCGCGGCCGGTTGCCGGCCTGCGCGCGGGCTGGCGCGCGGATAAGCGCGCCAGCCTTGGAAATCTATGCAATGCCGCGCCGGCCGTCGATGACCAACCCGCTCGATCGCGGTGAGCATATTTGCCATGATAGGCGCGGGATGGCGGGATGGTATGCCTGTCGCGGCTGGCGGTCGCGCGCGCTTGTGTCAGTTGCATGGTCATCGCGTCCGGCGCGATGCCGCAAAAACAAAAAACCCGCGAGCGCTCGATCTCTCGCGGGTTTTCGTACCTTCATGGAATCGCGTGGAAGCGATCGTGGTGCCGGGGACCGGACTTGAACCGGCAAGCCAATTAAGGCGGCGGATTTTCGTCACACTGCTTCTTTCAAAGCCGGCGTCGCGTGGGCGATGCCGTTCGTGCGCTGGACTATGCCTTCGCCGTCGCGCGCGGGCGCAATCGCCGCCCATGCGCCTTAGGCGCCCCCCGTCTAGTCTCTACACCTTCCTCGCGGGAGCCGCGAGGCTTGGCTCGGCGTTGCCTCGATGCGAGCATCAGGGGTTTCGCCGAATTTGAAGGGTTCTGCACCGACCGTTTCCGGCCGGGCACTCAATCGTTTAAGTCCGCTATGTTTACCAATTTCATCACCCCGGCAAGAGGGCGGACGCGATTCTACCATTGCTTGCGCATACGTTCCCTTATTCGGGCGACATGCGTCGGGACGCGACGTACGTGCGCGCGCCATCGCCGCTCGACACACCATCGCATCGCACGCACCCTCCAGTGTAATCGGCGCCAATACGACACTGCCCGCGATTTCGTCCCGCGCCGCAACATCCGCCGATACAATCGAGTCCGCCTTGTCCGACGGCCCCAAACCGTCTGACGTTTGTATCGCACCTGTTGTGAAACAAGCGTCGCGTACGTCATCGCGAAGTCACAAACGTTTTCGATAATCCCCCTGCCGAAAACGTTTACATCGCGCTACTTCATGACCTCGACCATCAAGGACGTCGCTGCCCTCGCGGGCTTCTCGATCGCCACCGTCTCGCGCGCGATCAACGCACCGCATACCGTCAGCCCCGCCACGCTGCAGACGATCCGCACCGCGATCGACACGCTGCAGTTCCGCCCGAGCCCGCTCGGCCGGCAATTGCGCGGCGAACGCACGCGGCTCGTCGGCGTCGTCGTGCCGACGCTGTCGAACCCGGTGTTCGCCGATTGCCTGCAAGGCATCGACGAGCTCGCTACGGCGGCCGGCTTCAAGCTGATCCTGATGACGACCGAGTACGACGCGGCGCGCGAGCGTCACGCAATCGAGACGCTGCGCGAGCAGCGCGTCGAAGGGCTGATCCTCACCGTCGCCGACGCGGACACGCACCCGCTGCTCGACATGCTCGACCGCGACGGCCCGCATTACGTGCTGATGCACAACGACACGCAGCGCCGCCCGTCGGTATCGGTCGACAACCGCTGCGCCGCCTATGACGGCGTGCGGCTGCTGACAGCGCGCGGTCACCGCCGCGTGCTGATGCTGGCCGGTTCGCTCGCCGCGTCGGATCGCGCGCGCCAGCGCCATCTCGGTTATGCGCAGGCACTCGAGGAAAGCGGCGTCGCCACGCTGCCGCCGGTCGAAGTCGACTTCAACGCACCCGAGCTGCCCGACGCGGTGCTCGCGCATCTGACCTCGCGCGCCACGCGCCCGACCGCGCTCTTCTGCAGCAACGACCTGCTCGCGATGGTCGTGATGCGCGGCCTGCGCCGCGCGGGCTTCTCGATCCCGGACGACCTGTCGGTGCTCGGCTTCGACGGGATCGCGATCGGCGAACTGCTCGCGCCGCCGCTCGCGAGCGTCGCGACGCCGAACCGCGACATCGGCCGCCACGCATGGCGGCGTCTCGTCGAATGCATCGGCGGCGCGACGATCGAACGCACGTCGCTGATCCTGCCTCATGCCGTACGCGACGGCGCGACGGTCGCACCGCCTGCCACCGACCTGCAATTGCGCAAGGCCTGAACGCACGGGCCGCACCACTAAGCACGCCGACCACCACACCACCCCAGCGCCACACACTCGCCCGGAGACCCACCGTGTCCTTTCGCCTGACCTCGCTGCTGCGCGCGCTCGCCGCGCCGCTCGCCTGCGCCGCGCTTTTCGCCGGCGCACCCGCCGCCCACGCCGACGAAACGGCGATCTGCTACAACTGCCCGCCCGAATGGGCCGACTGGGCCGCGCAGATCGCGGCGATCAAGCAGAAGACCGGCATCCGCGTGCCGTTCGACAACAAGAACTCGGGCCAGTCGATCGCGCAGCTGATCGCCGAGCAGAAGAGCCCGGTCGCCGATGTCGTCTACCTCGGCGTGTCGTCGGCATTCCAGGCGAAGGACAAGGGCGTGATCGCGCCGTACAAGCCCGCGCACTGGAACGACATTCCCGCGAACCTGAAGGACCCGCAAGGCTACTGGTTCGCGATCCACTCGGGCACGCTCGGCTTCTTCGTGAACAAGGACGCGCTCGACGGCAAGCCGGTGCCGCGCTCGTGGGCCGATCTGCTGAAACCCGAATACAAGGGCATGGTCGGTTATCTCGATCCGTCCAGCGCATTCGTCGGCTACGCGGGTGCGGTGGCCGTCAACCAGGCGCTCGGCGGCAGCGTCGACAACTTCAAGCCGGCGCTCGACTGGTTCCGCAAGCTGAAGGCAAACGCGCCGATCGTGCCGAAGCAGACCGCGTATGCGCGCGTGCTGTCCGGCGAGATTCCGATCCTGCTCGACTACGACTTCGACGCGTATCGCGCGAAATACAAGGACAACGCGAACGTCGAGTTCGTGATTCCGAAGGAAGGCACGATCGCGGTGCCGTACGTGATGAGCCTCGTGAAGGGCGCGCCGCACGATGCGAACGGCAGGAAGGTGCTCGATTTCGTGCTGTCGGACGAAGGCCAGAAGCTGTGGGCCAACGCGTACCTGCGCCCGGTGCGTGCGCAGACGCTCGGCGCCGATGTCGCCGCGAAGTTCCTGCCGGCGAGCGAGTACGCACGTGCGAAGCCGGTCGACTTCGGCAGGATGGCGGCCGGTCAGCAGGCGTTCGGCCAGCAGTACCTGCAGGTGATGCAGTAAGCAGCAGGACGCAACCGATGCTCGATCTGACTTTCCCGCTGCGCTGGCGCGTCGCGCTCGTCGCGCCGGCGCTCGCGATGTTCGCCGCGTTCTGGCTGCTGCCGATGGCGGCGCTCGTGCAGGTGTCCGCCGACGGCGCCTTCTTCTCGCAATACGCGGCGCTGCTCGGCAATGCGCGCTACATGAAGAGCCTCGGCGAGACCGTCGCGCTGTCCGCGGGCGTCACGCTCGCGACGCTCGCGCTGTCGACGATCTCCGGCCTGCTGCTCGCGCGCCGCGAATTCGGCGGCAAGCGCGTGCTGCTCGCGCTGCTCACGTTCCCGCTCGCGTTCCCGGGCGTCGTCGTCGGCTTCATGGTGATCATGCTCGCCGGGCGCCAGGGGCTGATCGGCATGCTGTCCGCGAAGCTCACCGGCGACAAGTGGGTGTTCGCGTATTCGGTCGCGGGCCTGTTCGTCGGCTACCTGTACTTCTCGATTCCGCGCGTGATCGTCACCGTGATCGCGGCCGCATCGAAGCTCGATGCATCGCTCGAGGAAGCCGCGCGCTCGCTCGGCGCGTCGCCGTGGCGCATCTTCGTCGACATCGTGCTGCCCGCGCTCGCGCCGGGGCTGATCGCGGCCGGCGCGATCTGCTTCGCGACCGCGATGGGCGCATTCGGCACCGCGTTCACGCTGGCCACCGACCTGAACGTGCTGCCGATGACCATCTATACCGAGTTCACGCTGAACGCGAATATCGCGACGGCGGCCGGCCTGTCGATCGTGCTCGGCATCGTCACCTGGGCCGTGCTCGCACTCGCGCGCCGCTTCACCGGCCACACCGCCGCCGCCGCGGCCTGAGGATTCCTGCATGCAATCGCTTTCCGGCTCTTCCGCGCCTTCGCCGGCGCCCGCTTCCGCTTCCGCGCAGGCGAACGGTGTTGCGCGGCGCACGCCGCGCGTCACGGGCGCGCGTGCGATCGCCGCGCTTCAATGGAGCGTCACGCTGCTGCTGTGCGCGTTCCTGATCGTGCCCGTCGTGATGTCGGTGCTCGCGGGGCTGACCGTCAACTATTTCCGCGGACTGTCGAGCGGCCTCACGCTGCGCTGGCTCGAACAGGTGTGGCAGCAGTATCACGGCTCGGTCGCGCTGTCTTTATACGTCGCGTTCGCGACGCTCGCGATCGTGCTCGCGGTCGGCGTGCCGGCCGGCTATGCGCTCGCGCGCAGCAAGAGCCGCGTCGCGCGCGCGATCGAGGAGGCGCTGGTGCTGCCGGTCGCGCTGCCGGGCCTCGCGTCGGCGCTCGCGCTGCTGGTCGTGTACGGCGGCTTCACCGCGTTCCGGATGAGCCTGTGGTTCATCGTCGTCGGCCACGTCGTGTTCACGCTGCCGTTCATGGTGCGCGCGGTCGCGGCCGTCGCGGCGGGCGCCGACCTGCGCACGCTCGAGGAAGGCGCGGCCAGCCTCGGTGCGTCGTTCGTCACGCGCTTCGTCACGATCGTGCTGCCGAACCTGCGCCCCGGCATCGTCGCGGGCGCTCTCGCGGTGCTCACGCTGTCGATCGGCGAATTCAACCTCACGTGGATGCTGCATACGCCCGACACCAAGACGCTGCCCGTCGGGCTCGCCGATACCTATGCGTCGCTGCGCCTCGAAGTCGGCAGCGCGTACACGATCCTGTTCCTGCTGATGACGCTGCCGCTTCTCGTCGCGATGCAATGGCTCGGCGTCGATCCGTCCGGCACGCGTGCGCTCAAGCGCCGCCCGCGCTGACCCGCTGACCCTTTCGCTGACATGAAACTCGATTCCACTCCCATCACCCTGACCGGCTGCGCGAAGACGTTCCGCGGCACGCGCGTGCTCGAACCGCTCGACCTGTCGATCGGCGCGGGCGAAACGCTCGTGCTGCTCGGGCCGTCCGGCTGCGGCAAGACCACGACACTGCGCCTGATCGCGGGCCTCGATATGCCGGACGCCGGCGGCACGATCGCGTTCGGCAACGACGACGTGACCGCACTGCCGATCGAGCGCCGGCAGGTCGGCATGGTGTTCCAGAACTACGCGCTGTTTCCGAACCTGACGGTGCGCGGCAACGTCGGCTACGGGCTGAAGATTCGCAAGACCGAACCGCGCGCACTGCGCGAGCGCGTCGACGAACTGCTCGCGATGATGCGGCTCGACGCGCACGCGGACAAGCCGATCGATCAACTGTCGGGCGGCCAGCGCCAGCGCGTCGCGCTGGCGCGCGCGCTGGCGGTGCGGCCGCGCGTGCTGCTGCTCGACGAACCGCTGACGGCACTCGACGCGAAACTGCGCGACGTGCTGCGTCGCGAGATGAATGCGCTGCTGCGCGAGCTCGGCGTGACGACGGTCTACGTGACGCACGATCAGGCCGAAGCGATGGAGCTCGGCGACCGGATCGTCGTGATGGGCGCGGGCCGCATCGAACAGATCGGCACGCCGCGCGACATCTACTACCGGCCGGCCAACCGCACGGTCGCGCAGTTCATCGGCACGCTGAACCGGCTTGGCGGACAATGGCGCGATGGTGCGCTCGTGACGACGGGCGGCGCGATCGTCACGCCGCATGCGGCCGACGAGTGGTTCTTCCGCCCCGAGGATGCGCAGCTCGCCGATCCCGCGCATGCGCCGCTGCGCGGCACGGTCGGCGCGTGCGCATTCCTCGGCGAGCGCACGCGGCTCACGATCGAGCACGCGGCGCCCGACGCGCTCGTGATCGACGTGCCGGGCCGCATCGCGCTCGCGCACGGCACGGCGGTCGGCATTACGATTGCACCGGAAGGCCTGATCGCGCTCGGCGCTTGATGCACTTCGAATGCACCACGCATGCACGCCCCCACCGCGGCGCATGACGCCGCACCCACAATAACCAGACGATTCCGAGAACCGACGATGCTGCTAGCTCAAATCAGCGATCTCCACATCAAGCGGCCGGGTCAGCTCGCGTACCGGCGCGTCGACACGGCGGCCGCGCTCGCGCGCTGCATCGCGAGGCTGAACGCGCTCGTGCCGCGCCCCGACGCCGTGCTCGTCACCGGCGACCTGACCGACTTCGGCCACGACGACGAATACGCCAACCTGCGCGACCTGCTCGCGCCGCTCGAGATTCCGTACTACCTGATGATCGGCAATCACGACGACCGCGCCGGGCTGCGCCGCGCGTTCGCCGATCGCGCCGAACTGCAGGACGGCGAATTCGTGCAGTACGCACTCGACGTCGGCGCGGTGCGCGTGCTCGCGCTCGATTCGCAGGTGCCCGGCGCGAGCCACGGCGACCTGTGCGACGCACGGCTCGCATGGCTCGCCGCGCAGCTCGCCGCCGCGCGCGATCGCCCGGTGATCGTCGCGCTGCATCACCCGCCGTTCGTGTCGGGAATCGGCCACATGGACGCACTGCGCCTCGCACCCGCGGCCGCCGCGAAACTCGACGCGCTGCTGCGCGGTTATCCGAACGTCGAGCGCGTGCTGTGCGGTCACGTGCACCGCATGATGTTTACGCGTTTCGGCGGCACGCTCGCGTCGGCCGTGCCGGCGCCCGCGCACCAGGTCGCGTTCGACCTGCGGGCCGATGCGCCGTCCGCGTTCCGGCTCGAACCGCCGGCGTTCGCGGTGCATCATCATGCGCCGGATACGGGGATGACGTCGCACCACGTGTATGTGGACGAAGGCGCCGGGCCTTATCCGTTCTATGAGCCGACGGGGGAGCTGGTCGACTGACTGCATGAAGAACGTGCGATGACGGGCGGCCGGTCATGCCGCTTGTGCCGGTTGTGCCGGTTCGTCGCCGCCCGGCAGGATTCACGTTGCTCCGGTATGATCGGCAGCCTCGGCCGACGCCCGGCCCGCCTGCGCACCCGACGCGTGCGCCGCGCGCCGCGCCGCCCAACTTCGCCCGCGCAGCCATGTCCACCGCCTCCACCGACCGTCCGACCGACGCCGCCTCGCCCCACTACTCGCGCAGCCTGCTGTTGCTGCTCGCGACGATCGCGGGCGTGTCCGTCGCGAACATCTACTACAACCAGCCGCTGCTCGACAGCTTCCGCTCGGCCTTTCCCGACGGTGCGTCGTGGATCGGCGCGGTGCCGACCGCGACGCAGCTCGGCTATGCGGCCGGAATGTTCCTGCTCGCGCCGCTCGGCGACCGTTTCGACCGCCGCGGGCTGATCCTGATGCAGATCGCCGGCCTGTCGGTCGCGCTGATCGTGGCGGCCGCCGCGCCGTCGCTGGCCGTGCTCGCCGTCGCGAGCCTCGCGATCGGCGTGCTCGCGACCATCGCGCAGCAGGCCGTGCCGTTCGCGGCCGAAATCGCGCCGCCCGCCGAACGCGGGCACGCGGTCGGCACCGTGATGAGCGGCCTGCTGCTCGGCATCCTGCTCGCGCGCACGGCCGCCGGCTTCGTCGCCGAATATTTCGGTTGGCGCGCGGTGTTCGCCGCGTCGGTCGCGGCGCTCGTCGCGCTGGCCGCCGTGATCGTGCTGCGGCTACCGCGCAGCTCGCCGACGTCGACGCTGCCGTACGGCAAGCTGCTCGGCTCGATGTGGCATCTGGCGGTCGAACTGCGCGGGCTGCGCGAGGCGTCGCTGACGGGCGCCGCGCTGTTCGCGGCGTTCAGCGCGTTCTGGCCCGTGCTCACGCTATTGCTCGCCGGCGCACCATTCCATCTCGGCCCGCAGGCAGCCGGCCTGTTCGGGATCGTCGGCGCGGCAGGCGCGCTTGCGGCGCCCTACGCGGGCCGCTTCGCGGACACGCGCGGCCCGCGCGCGATCATCTCGCTTGCGATCGCGCTGCTCGCGCTGTCGTTCGTGATCTTCGCGCTGTCGGGCTCGAGCCTCGTCGGGCTCGTGATCGGCGTGATCGTGCTGGACGTCGGCGTGCAGGCCGCGCAGATCTCGAACCAGTCGCGCATCTATGCGCTGAAGCCCGAGGCGCGCAGCCGCGTCAACACGGTGTACATGGTGTGCTATTTCATCGGCGGCGCGCTCGGCTCGTCGGCCGGCGTCGCCGCATGGCGCGCGTTCGGCTGGACCGGCATGTGCGCGGCCGGGCTGCTGTTCACCGCGCTCGCGGGCTGGTCCCACCATCGCGGCGGCCGGCGCGGCTGAGCGCGACCGGCCACGGCTGCGTCACGCGTCGGCACGCGGCGCGGCCGGTTCGCCGGCGGGCGGCGGCGCAAACGCCTGCGCCGGATCCATGACCACCGCCGGATCCATCACGGCAGCCGGCGTCGGCACCGCCAGCGGGACGGCGGAAGGCGCCAGGATGGGCGCCGCCTCCGGCAGCGCGATCTGATCGGGTGCGGACGCAACGTCCGCCGTCGACGCGGCCGCCACGACCGGCGAACCGGCAGCCGCCGCGCGTGCCGCGGGCCGGCGCGCCGGATCGAACACGAACGACAGCCCGACGCTGCCGAGGATCGCGACGGTCGCGACCACGGTCGCCATCGTCACCGGTTCGCCAAGCAGCAGCGCACCGAGCGCGACCGCGACGATCGGGTTCACGTACATGCAGCTGCTCGCGATGATCGGGCTCGTGTGGCGGATCAGGTAGCCGTACGCGACGTACGCGGCCATCGTGCAGAACACCATCAGGTACAGAAACGCGAACACGGGCCCGATGGCCAGCTGCTCGACGCGTTCGCCGAGCAGCCAGGCGACGAGCGTCGACATCAGCCCGCCGAGGCCGATCTGCAGCGACGTGGACAAAAACAGGTCGGACGGCAGCTTGAGCCGCGTCGCGAGATGCGCGCCGCCCGCCCAGAACAGCGCGCCGGCCAGCACGCAGATCGTGCCGAGCGCCGAGTTCGCGGCTGCCGCGCCGCCCGAATTCAGCACGACGATGCCGACCATCCCGAGCGCGACGGCCGCCCACTCGCCCTTCGTCACCGGCCGACCGGCCACCGCCGCGATCACGGTCGCGAACAGCGGCACCGTGGCCACCATTACCGCGGCCGAGCCGCTGCTGACCGTGCGCATCCCGAGCGCGATCGTGCCCGACGACAGCGCGACGAGCATCGTTCCGACGATCGCCGAATTGCGGATCTCCAGCAGCGTCGGCCATTCCGGCTTGCGCCGCAGCGCGAAGACGAACAGGCCGATCCCGCCGAGCAGGTTGCGCAGCCCCGACAGCAGCAGCGGCGGGAACGACTGCAGCGCGAAATGCAGGCCGCTGTAGGTCGAACCCCAGACGAAATAGATGAATACGAGCGCCAGCGCGACGCGGCCGCCGCGGCTTTGCGGCAGGCGGACCCGGAACGAAAGGCGGGAGAAGAAATCGAGGAGACGGTCGAGCGGGGTCATCGTGCAACCCGCCCGCACATCGCACCGCGTGCTCCGCTGAAAGACGCCGGCAATGCCGGCAAGCGGTCCTGGCGGGACCGGAAAGGCAGAGCGAACATGCGGAACGACATGGCAGTGCGAACGGCGACGAAAGAGAACCGGCAAGCGGCGGCAGAGGGACAAAAAACGCGCGCAACCGCTTCGGCTGCGCACGCTCGGCATTATGGCATCACGGATTCGAAAGCATCGTCAGACCTGCCTGAAAGGATAAGGACTGACGTTTCGGCGCGACATTTCTCGGCCGGCGGACCGGTGAAATCCGGGGCCGGATGCGCGATGCACGCACGAACAAAACCGATATCGACCTGGCCGCCCGGCGTTATCGCACGCTGATGATGGCGTTGAAACGATGACCAATGAACGTTACACGAACGTCTGGGACGCAATCGAGGGTCAGCCGGCCGAGGCCGGGAACATGAAGCTGCGCTCCGAACTGATGATCGCGCTCAAGCAGCGCATCGCACAGCTCGAGCTCAGTCAGGCCCGGGCCGCGCAACGGCTGGGCGTCGCGCAGCCGCGCGTCTCCGATCTGCTGCGCGGCAAGATCAACCTGTTCGGGCTCGACGCGCTCGCGAACATGGCCGCGGCAGTCGGCCTGCGCGTCGATCTCTCCAGGTGCACGCATCCGCATGACGCGTGACGCCCGTGACGCGATGCAGCGCGGCACGCGCATGCGCCGCGATGCCGGGCCATGCGCCGCTCACGATCCGCCGAACCAGTTGTATCCCTGATCGACCCAGTAGCCGCCCGGAAACGTATCGGTCACGAAGATTTCCATGATGTGCTTCGGGTTCTTGTAGCCGAGCTTGGTCGGCATCCGCAGCTTCATCGGAAAACCGAATTCCGGCGGCAGCCGGCGGCCGTCGTAGTCGAACGCGAGCAGCGTCTGCGGATGCAGCGCGGTCGGCATGTCGATGCTCTCGTAGTAGTCGTCCGCGCACTTGAAGCCGACGTATTTCGCGCGCGTGTCGGCGCCGGCGCGCGCGAGGAACGCGCCGAACGGCGTGCCGCCCCAGCGGCCGATCGCGCTCCACCCTTCCACGCAGATATGCCGCGTGATCTGCTCGGCGTGCGGCAGCGCATACAGCTCGTCGAGCGTCCACACGCGCTTGCCCGTCACGCGGCCGGACAGCACGAGCCGATACGTCGACGCGTCGACGTGCGGCACGTCGTCGATCCCGTAGTACGCGTTGAACGGGAACGGCCGCGTGATGTCGGCTTCGGTGTAGGTCGGCGCGAGCCGTTCGCCGCTGAACAGCCAGGCCTGCACGCGATCGTTCATGCGCGACACTTTCTCGAGGAACGTGTTGACCGACGCATCGTCCTGCAGCGTGCAGCCGGTCAGCATCGTCAGCCCGCCGAGCGTCAGCACGCGCCGGTTGAAGAGCCGCCGCGACGGCATCTCGAGCGCGCGGCGCACGTCGAGTTCGAGCGACTTCCGGTCGAGGGTCCAGCGCGGCTGGCCGCGCCTGTTTTCGGATTCCGACATGATGATTTCCTTCGCCCGCGGCTCGCGGGTCAGCGGCCGCGCAGCATCGCGAGCAGCGAGCGCGGCACCAGCAGCGCCATTGCGACGTGTACGACAAAAAATGCGACGAGCAGCGACATCGCCCAGAAATGCACGACGCGCGCGTTGTCGTAACCGCCGAACAGCTCGCGCAGCAGCGGGAACTGCACGGACTTCCAGATCGCGAGCCCCGACAGCACCAGCACGACGAGATCGACGATCGCGGTCAGGTACGCCGCGCGCTGCACCGCGTTGTAGACGCTCAGGTCGGCATGCGACAGCCGCCCGCCGAGCGCGGCGCGTACGTCGCGCCACACGGACGCCGGCGTGACGGGCAGCATCTTGCGCACAAGGCGCCCGGTCGCGAGCGACATCGCGAGGTAGAACAGCCCGTTGCCGACGAGCAGCCACATCGCCGCGAAATGCCATTGCAGCGCGCCGCCGAGCCAGCCTCCGATCGTGATGCCGTGAGGAAACGTGAACGGCGGATAGATCGGCGACGCGTCGTAGATGCGCCAGCCGGACAGCGCCATCAGCACGGCCGCGAGCGCGTTGAGCCAGTGGCTCGCGCGCACCCACAGCGGATGGATCGGGCGCGCGGGCGGCGTGGCGGCCGTGCGCCCTGTGGCGGGAACGGTTTGCATGATGAAAACTCCCGGAATGAGGCGACGGAGCGCGAGACGGGGCCGGAGACCGGCCACGCCGCGCATGCGCTGAACGTGCGGCGTGGCGCGTGCCGCGCGTCGGCCGGCACCGCGTGCCGTCCCGGCACGCAGCGGCGACATGCGCGTCGGCCGCGCTCCGTCCGTTTCCGTCAGTTCGACGGTGCCATCTTGTCGCCCGACGTCGGCTTGCCCATCGAGTCGTGCGACATCGCGTCCTTCTTCGTCGCGTCCTTCTTCGTCGCGTGCTTCTTCATGGCGTCCTTCTTCATCGCGCCGTCCTTGGCCATCGCGTCGTGGCCCATCGCGTCCTTCGACATCGACGATCCTTCCTTCGACATCGCGTCGTTCTGCGCATACGCACCCGTTACGACCATGGCGAAACCGGCGACACAGGCTGCGATCAGTACTTTTTTCATGACATCTCTCCGAAACATGGGTTTGAGGAACCGAATAGACGGACGACGTCACGGAAAATGACAGCCGATCTGAAAATATTTTTTTTGCCGGCCGGACAGCCCGCCATGCTGCACCGCTCATCCGCCGCCGACCGGGCTGCCGGACCGGACGACAACCGAGCGTGTTGCGGCGCACCCGCCTGCCATGCAGCCCGCCATAGCGCGACTGCCCCGGGATAATCACTGTACGCCCGGTTGAAACCGCCGCAAACCCGGTGTATCGTGTGCCCTTGCTAACGCGGGGGTCCTGCAATGCGTTCGGTCAAACAACCGGCATTGCGGGTGAGAAATACCCTTTGAACCTGATCTGGATAATGCCAGCGCAGGGAAGCGTACGGATTTCGCCGCCATCCTTCTGACGAAATCCGCCGCCTCACCAAGCCTCGTCTCCTGCTTAGCTCGAGCCCCACATTCGTCAAGGGCTCCGGGCAAGCGCCGAAGCGCCTGTCCGGCGCTCACACAGGAGATCGCATGAACGCCAATCCGAAGTTTCTGTCCGCCGACGCCCACGTCGATGCCGCTGCCGTCGCGCCGCTGCCGAATTCGCGGAAAGTCTATGTGACCGGCTCGCAGCCCGACATCCGCGTGCCGATGCGCGAAATCACCCAGGCCGACACGCCGACCGGCTTCGGCGGCGAAAAGAATCCGCCGATCTACGTGTATGACACGTCGGGCCCCTACACCGATCCGGAAGCGAAGATCGACATCCGCGCGGGCCTGCCCGCGCTGCGCCAGCGCTGGATCGAAGCGCGCGGCGACACCGAAGTGCTCTCCGGCCTGTCGAGCCGGTACGGCCTCGAGCGCGCGGCCGATCCGGCCACCGCCGACCTGCGTTTCCCGGGCCTGCACCGCAACCCGCGCCGCGCGCAGGCCGGCAAGAACGTCACGCAGATGCACTACGCGCGTCAGGGCATCATCACGCCGGAAATGGAATACATCGCGATCCGCGAGAACCAGCGCCGCGCCGAGTACATCGAGAGCCTGAAGTCGAGCGGCCCGAACGGCGCGAAGCTCGCCGCGATGATGGGCCGCCAGCATCCGGGCCAGGCGTTCGGCGCTGCTGCGTTCGGCGCAAACGCGCTGGCCGAGATCACGCCCGAGTTCGTGCGCGAAGAAATCGCGCGCGGCCGCGCGATCATCCCCGCGAACATCAACCACCCGGAATCGGAGCCGATGATCATCGGCCGCAACTTCCTCGTGAAGATCAACGCGAACATCGGCAACTCGGCCGTCACGTCGTCGATCGGCGAGGAAGTCGACAAGATGACGTGGGCGATCCGCTGGGGCGGCGACACGGTGATGGACCTGTCGACCGGCAAGCACATCCATGAAACGCGCGAGTGGATCATCCGCAACAGCCCGGTGCCGATCGGCACGGTGCCGATCTACCAGGCACTCGAAAAGGTCAATGGCAAGGCCGAGGACCTGACCTGGGAAATCTTCCGCGACACGCTGATCGAGCAGGCCGAGCAAGGCGTCGACTACTTCACGATCCACGCGGGCGTGCGCCTGCAGTACGTGCCGCTCACCGCGAACCGGATGACCGGCATCGTGTCGCGCGGCGGCTCGATCATGGCGAAGTGGTGCCTCGCGCATCACAAGGAAAGCTTCCTGTACGAACACTTCGAAGAGATCTGCGAGATCATGAAGGCGTACGACGTGAGCTTCTCGCTCGGCGACGGCCTGCGTCCCGGCTCGATCTACGACGCGAACGACGAAGCGCAGCTCGGCGAGCTGAAGACGCTCGGCGAACTCACGCAGATCGCATGGAAGCACGACGTGCAGGTGATGATCGAAGGCCCCGGCCACGTGCCGATGCAGCTGATCAAGGAGAACATGGATCTCCAGCTCGACTGGTGCAAGGAAGCGCCGTTCTACACGCTCGGGCCGCTCACCACCGACATCGCACCGGGCTACGACCACATCACGTCGGGCATCGGCGCCGCGATGATCGGCTGGTTCGGCACCGCAATGCTGTGCTACGTGACACCGAAGGAGCACCTCGGCCTGCCGAACAAGGACGACGTGAAGGAAGGCATCATCACGTACAAGCTCGCCGCGCACGCCGCCGACCTCGCGAAGGGTCACCCGGGCGCACAGGTGCGCGACAACGCGCTGTCGAAGGCGCGCTTCGAATTCCGCTGGGAAGACCAGTTCAACATCGGTCTCGATCCGGACAAGGCGCGCGAATTCCACGATGAAACGCTGCCGAAGGATTCGGCGAAGGTCGCGCACTTCTGTTCGATGTGCGGCCCGCACTTCTGCTCGATGAAGATCACGCAGGACGTGCGCGAATTCGCGGCGCAGCAGGGCGTGTCGGAAACCGAAGCGCTGAAGAAGGGGATGGAAGTGAAGGCGGTCGAGTTCGTCAAGACCGGCGCCGAGATCTATCACCGTCAATAAGCGGACGAGCGAACGCGGCGATCCGCACCCGACACGCATCGCGATGCACGAAGCCCGCTTTCGAGCGGGCTTTTTTACGCATGTCGGGTGCCGCGCGCATGTCGCGTGCCTAGCGGCGCACGAGAAACAAATGATTACGAAACCGCGCGAGGCTTAACAAGTCCTTACAGCAGCGGCGCGGGACGGCGCGTAGATTGGGGGCATGCGTGACCGCCAGTCGGTCGCGCGTCCTCCGTTCACTACCGCAAGGACAACGATCATGAATTATTCGATTCGGCGTATTGGGGTATGCGCACTCCTCGTCGCGACGGTGGCAAGCCTGTCGGCCTGCGATTCGATGACGAGGCGCCAGCGCGACACGGCAATCGGTGCGGGTGTCGGCGGCGTCGCCGGCGCAGCGATCGGCGGCAACGCGCTGTCGACGCTGGGCGGCGCGGCGGCTGGCGGCATCATCGGCAACCAGATCGGCAAGTAAGTCGGCCAGACGCAGGCCGGGTGCGGTCGGCTAGCGCGGCGCAACATTTCGACCAGACGGCGTTTCCGCAGTGCGGAAGCGCCGTTTTCGCATGCGGCGCTGCAACACGGGCAGCAGCGGCCGGAAATGATCCGTTACCGTTTTGCCCACCGTGTCATCGGCGCGCGGCCTAAGCTTAAGCATCTGCCGATTGCCGGCTCCGCCGGAGAGACATCATGAACAGGACCCTCGTCGCCGCGGCGCTCGCCTGCACGACGCTCGCCGGCTGCTACTACCCGTACGGCTATTATCCTGGCGGCTATTACACGGCGGCACCGGTGCAGCCGGCGCCCGTGTACGTCGATCCGGGCCCCGCCTACTACTATCCGGCGCCTGCGTACGCGCCGGCGTGGGGCGGCTATTGGGGACCGGCGGTGTCGCTCAATTTCGGTTTCGGCGGACGCGGCGGCCGGCGCCATCACTGATCGGCAACGCCGCCGGCAGCCGACCCTCCCGCCGGCAGCCGGCGGCATTCCCGTTTCTTGCCATTTCATCGAATCGTGAAACGACGGCGCGGTAACGCGGTGTAAGATCCTCCGCATCCCGTCCCTCTTCCTCACGATCGATGTCGCCCAAGAACGCCATTCTGCTGACCGTGCTCGCTGCCCTGTGGGGCGCGTCGTTCCTGTTCATCCGGATCGGCGTGATCGATTTCGGCGTCGCACCGCTGATGGCACTGCGCGTGGGCATCGGTGCGCTGTTTCTCACCGGCTTTGCGCTGACGCGCTTCAAACCCGCCGAACTCGGCGCGCGGCTGCGCCGTCACGCATGGCCGTTGTTCGTCGTCGGCGCGCTGAACTCGGGCATACCGTTCTGCCTGTTCGCGTTCGCCGAACTGACGCTGTCTGCCGGCCTGACGTCGGTGATCAACGCGACGACGCCGCTGTGGGGTGCGCTCGTGGCCTACCTGTGGCTGAAGGACAAACTGTCGCTGCCGCGCGCGCTCGGCCTCGTGATCGGTTTTGCCGGCGTGATCACGCTCGTGTGGAACCAGATCGCGAATGCGCACGGCGACACGGGCGCCGGCGCGACCGCGCTTGCCGCCGCCGCGGCGCTCGGCGCGACGCTGCTGTACGGCATCGCCGCCAATTACACGAAGCGCAAGCTCAGCGGCGTCGATCCGCTCGTCAACGCGACCGGCAGCATGATCGGCTCGACCGTCCTGCTGCTGCCGTTCGCGATCGCCACGTGGCCGGCCGCGTCGGTCGGCGCGCACGCATGGGGCGCCGTGCTCGGCCTCGGCATCGCATGCACGGGCATCGCGTATTTCATCTTCTTCTACCTGATCGCGCATGTCGGCCCCGCCCGTGCGATCACCGTGACGTTCGTGATCCCGGTGTTCGGCCTGCTGTGGGGCGCGCTGTTCCTCGACGAACACGTGTCGGCCGTGATGATCGAAGGCTGCGCGATCGTACTCGTCGGCACCGCGCTCGCGACCGGCGTGATCAAGCGGATTCCCGGTCTGGGGCCGCGTAGCGGCGAAGCGACCTGAGGATCCGGGCGCCCGGGCTGCCGGCCGTCGTGCGGTGACCGCCGACGGCCGAGCGCAACCGGTCCCCCCTGGCGCGCCGGCATTCATCCGACGGCGACACCCGCCCGCGCGCGGGGCTGTGCCCGCCGCGGGTTTTCCCGCGCCATCACGCACGCCATGCGGCCGCGACGCACGGTCATGCCACCGCCCCATGCCACCGGATTGTCATGTGCTTGCACGGCGCCCTCCGCTTCGTGGCAGTGATGCACTGCGCGCACTCGGGCGGCGCCGGTCATCGCAGCGCGCCGCCATGGCCGCGGCCGCGTACCGCGTGCGTGTGGAGTTTCCCTGATACGCGCGCCGCCGCATTCCCGTTACACTCGGAACACTCATCCGCAGAAGGCGGTCACGATGCCCCACGTTCTTTCGCGTCCGCCTGCGCATGCGACTGCTTCAGTGTGGCAGCGCACTGCCGCCCAGCCGCTCGCCCCTGGGCACCGTTGACATGAAGCCCGCCCACGACCTGTCGCTCGATTCCCTGCTCGAACGCCTCACGCTGACGCCCGGCGGCTGGCTCGCCACCTATCGCACCACGACGCTGCGCAGCGTGTTCCAGCCCGTGCTGTCGATCACGCACAAGCGCGTCGTCGGCTACGAGGCGCTGCTGCGCGTCGTCGACGCGAACGGCGCGCTGGTCTCGCCCACCGCCCTCTTCGACAAGACGCGCGCCGACGCCGATGCGCTGCTGCTCGACCGGCTCGCGCGCTGCCTGCACACGGCCAATTTCGTCGCGCAGGGCATCGGCGACGGCTGGCTGTTCCTGAACGTGACGCCGCGCGTGCTCGATTCGGGCCTCGTGCAGCGCGAGTTCGTCGAAGCGCTGTGCCGGCATTTCGGGTTGCCGCCGAACCGCATCGTGCTGGAAGTCGTCGAACAGCCGTCGCGCGACGAAGCCGCGCTCGCCCGCACGATCGACATGATCCAGCATCGCGACTTCCTGATCGCGATCGACGATTTCGGCACGGGATTCTCGAATTTCGACCGCGTGTGGCGCGCACGGCCCGACATCGTCAAGCTCGATCGTTCGCTCGTCGAGCGCACAACCGGGTCGGCCGACGACCGCCGCATCATGCATCACCTCGTGTCCATGCTGCACCAGGCCGGCGCGATGGTGCTTGCCGAGGGCGTCGAAAGCGACGACGCGCTGCAGGCGCTGATGGAAGCCGACATCGATTTCGTGCAGGGCTTCCAGTTCGGCCAGCCCGACACATCGATCGCGCACGCGAGCGCAGCCGCGCCCGCGATGCTCGACGCCGCGTGGCAGCGCTTCATCGCGCGCCGGCACACGCCGGCCGTCGCCGAGCAGCCGGGCTTCGACGCGATCGAGCGGCTCGTGCTCACCGGCGCGGCCGCATTTTCCGCGAGCGGCAACCTGCAGGATGCCGCGCAACGCGTGTTCGCGGTGCCGGCCGCGCGCCGCGTGTTCGTCACCGACGAAATCGGCGAGCAGTTCCTGCCGTCGATCGGCGCGCCCCCCGACGACGGCCACGCGAGCGCCACCCGCCTGTCGCCGCTGTTCCCGGAAACCCACAGCAACTGGTCGCGCCGCCCGTACTTCCAGCGCGCGATCGCCGCGCCCGGGCGCGTCGCGCTGATGGGCCCGCACTTCTCGCTGACGGAAGGCCGCGACTGCTATACGGCCGCCGTCGCGATCCGCGCGCAGAGCCGGCTCGTCGTGTTCTGCGTCGACTTCGTGCTCGACAGCGCGGGAACCGTGATGCGCTAGCCAGCAGGCGCGGCGGGCGCTCGCCTGCGATGCCCGTCGAGCGTGCGGCCCTCCGGCCATCCATTCGTCAGTCGACCACCTTCCCTCTGCCCGACTTCACCGCGCTGCGGCGCGACTTGTGCTCGAGCCGCCGCTCCTTCGACGCACGCGTCGGCCGCGTCGCGACCCGCGCACGCGGCGTGAACGCGACGCTGCCGATCAGCGTATCGAGCCGCGCCAGCGCGGCTTCGCGATTCTTCTCCTGCGTGCGGTATTCCTGCGACTTGATCACGACGATGCCGTCGCGCGTGATGCGCTGGTCGGACAGTGCGAGGAGCCGCTCCTTGATGACCGGCGGCAGCGACGACGCGCGGATGTCGAAACGCAGGTGGATCGCGCTCGACACCTTGTTCACGTTCTGCCCGCCCGCGCCCTGCGCGCGCACGGCCGTCCATTCGACTTCGGCCGGATCGAGCGTATAGCGGATCATCATCGCGAAGCCTCCATGCGGCGCCGTGCGAGTGCCTCGTCGACGCGGGCCGCGAGGCCCGAATCGCGCTGCGTGCGCGTCGCGACCGCCTGCGCCAGCACGCGCCGCGGCCCGATCACCTGCACCCGCGTACGCGCCCGCGTCACGGCCGTATAAACGAGCTCGCGCGTAAGCACGCGGCCGAACGATGCCGGCAGCACGAGCGCGGCTTCGTCGAATTCCGAGCCCTGCGATTTGTGGACCGTCAGCGCGAACGCGCTTTCGTGCGGCGGCAGCGCGGCTGGCGACACCGCACGCGCGGTGCCGTCCGCGCGCCTGAACCACACGCGCAGCACGCCGTGCGCGTCGGGCAGCGCGATGCCGATGTCGCCGTTGAACAGCCCGAGCGCATAGTCGTTGCGCGTCACCATGATGGGCCGCCCGGTGAACCAGTGCGCGCCGACCGCGAGCGGCACGCGCGCCGCATGCCGCACGTGCGCGGCCACGAGTGCGTTGACGTGCTCCGCGCCGCGCAAGCCGCTGCGGGTCGCGCACAGGATCCGGAACCGGTTGAGCGCGTCGAACAGCGGCAGCGGATCGGGCACCGGCGCGGCCAGCGCGTCGCGCAACGCATCGAGGTAGGCGCCGAACCGCCGCGCGAGCCGCTCGACCGTCGACGACGCGAGCGACTCGCCCGCATCGTCGTGGAACGATGCGGCAGCCGCGTCGTCCGCGGGCAGCGCATCGAGCGCGGCCTGCACGTCGCCGCGGCGGATCGCGAGCGACAGCCGCCCGATCGGCGAATCGAGGCCGAAGCGGTAATTGCGTTCGAGCCACACGACGCAGTCGGCGAGCGGCGCCGGTGCGGGCGTGGCAGGCGCCACGGCGGTTTCGCGAGGCAATGTCGACGTGACCGACGCAAGCGCCGCGTCGCCTGCGTCGAACGGCGGCAGCTCGACGGCGTCGAGCCACGCGAGTTCGTCGACCTCGATCCATGCGGAGGCATTGCCCGCATTACCGATATCGCCGGTATCGGTCAATGCCGGACCGGCGGACGAAGATGGCGCGACGTTGGCCGCGGCAACCGCGTCGTCCTGCGGTTCGTCGTCGAACAGCGACGCCTGTCGCGCATCGGCGCGCGGACGCGACGCGCGTTTTCGTGAAGCAGCGGCGGATACCGAAGCGGAAGCCTGGGCCTGGGCCGCAGTGGAAGCCGGATTCGCAGCGGGCACAGTCGCCGCCGTTTCGTCCGGCACCGGCAACGCCGCGACGAACGCCGCCTCGTCGATACCAAGCGCCTGCGCGATGCGCGTGCGCGCCGCGGCGGTAAACGCCGGCCGCGCGCTCAGCTCCGCGAACACGGCGCCCGCCTCGACCGCGGCCAGTTGATCCTTGTCGCCGAGCAGCACGAGCCGCGCACCCGGCGCGAGCGCGTCGAGCAGGTGCGCGGCAAGCGCGACGTCGATCATCGACGCCTCGTCGACGACGATCAGGTCGTACGGCAGCGGATTGTCGCGATGATGCCGGAAGCCGGCCGCCCCGCCGCCGCCCAGCAGGCGATGCAGCGTGTACGACGTGTCGGGCAGGCGCGCCGCGAGCTCGGGCGGCAGGTCGCCGGCCCGTGCATGCAGCGCTTCCTGCATCCGCTGCGCGGCCTTGCCGGTCGGTGCGGCCAGCGCGATGCGCAACCCCGGGTGCGCATCGAGCAGACAGGCCAGCACGCCGACAACGGTCGTCGTCTTGCCGGTGCCGGGGCCGCCGCTGACGATCGTCACGCGGCCCGTCAACGCGACGATCGCCGCGACGCGCTGCCAGTCGACTTCGCCGGTCGCGGGCCCGAAGTAACGCGCGAGGTTGTCGCGCAACCGCTCGGGCGACAGCCCGTCGTCCGGCACCGCGACGCCCGCCTGCGCAACAAGCGCATCGGCCAGCCGCCGTTCGTAATCGAAATAGCGCGACAGGTACAGGTGGTCGTGCCGATCGACGATCAGCGGCCGCTCGTCGCCGCGCGCGAGCGTGCCGAACGCGACCACGCCGCTCGCGGCGAGCGCCGCGCGGATGTCGTCGAGCGGCTCTTCGTAGCGCTGCGCGAGCGCGCCGAGCGCGACGCATACGTGGCCGCCCGCGGTCGCGCGGCTCGTCGCGAACGCCGCGCGCGCCGCCCAGCGCGCGGCGGCGGCCGGCGCGCCGGCGCGCCGCGCGAGGTCGCCGATGCGGCGCGCGAAGCCTTCCGCGAGCGCGATGCCGAAATCGGCGGGCTCGGGCAGCCGCGCGACGAGGCCGCCGGTAAATTCGAGCGCATCGTCGGATGCATTCATGCGCGGCCCCCTTCCATCATCCGGTCGAGTGCGTCGACGAGCGCGCGTTCGGGCCGCCGCGCATGCACGCCGGCCGGCTCGCCGCCGCTGCGCCAGTCGGGCCGCACGCCGCGCACGAACAGGTACAGGTAGCCCGCGATATGCGTGTCGTAGTCGTAATCGGGCAGCCGCCCGCGCAGGTAGCGATGCAGCGCGACCGTGTAGAGCAGCGCCTGCAGGTGATACGCATGATCGGCCATCGCGACGTCGAGCGCGCGCGGGCCGTACGCGTCCGGCGTCGTACCGAGATGGTTCGACTTCCAGTCGACGATCCAGAAGCGGCCGTCGTGTTCGACGATCATATCGATGAAACCCTTGATGAATCCGGCGAGCATGCCCGCCTCCAATGCAACGTCCGGGTAGCCGTGCGCGACCAGCAGCCGACGCAGGGCCGTCAGGTCGAGCGACGGTGCCGGGAACAGGAAGCCCATTTCGTCGAGCCGCTTCGCGGGATCGAGATCGGCGAGCCGCATGCCCGGCACGAGCTCGGTGCGCACGACATCGTCGACGAGCCGCGCCATCATCGCCGGCAGACGCGTCGCGAGTTCGGGCTCGGCCTCGACCGGCCGGTCGTGCAGCGCGCCAAGCGCGGCCTTGTGCCACGACTCGGGCTCCGTGAACCGGCTGAGTTCGAACAGCCGGTGCAGGCACTCGCCCGCCGCCGCGCCGCGCGGGAACACGAGGATGTCGTCGTCCGGCGGTTCGGGTGCAACCGTGTCGGCCAATATGAACTCGCCGTCCGGCATCGCCGCGGCAAGCGCATCGTGATCGGGCCGCAGCTCGTCGTCTGGCACGGCCGCAACGCCGGCCTCCTCGCGCGCCATCGACGCGGTCAGCGAGCTGAAGCTCGCCATCCGCCACGCATCGCGCAGCGCGCGCGTCGCCTGACGCGCCGCGAGCGTCTGCGACGCGTCGTGCCCGGCCGCGAGACGCTCGCGGCGCGCGGGCACCGGCAGCGGCGCGACGCTGACCGGGCCGCCCGCGAGCGCAAGCCACGCGGCATCGAGCGCGGCTTCGTCGGGCGGCTCGTCGAGCCACGCATCGAACGACTGGCCGGCGCCGGCGACGAGCCAGTTGAGCACGCTGCGCCGCGCTTCGCGCGTCGAGCGCGACGACTGGTACGGCCCGGCGACGACATAGCAGCGATAGACCGCGCGCGTGAGCGCCACGTAGACGAGCCGCGCGCGTTCCGCGGCCTGCTCGCGCATCGCCTGCCGCGCCGCGTGCGCGGCCGCCTCGCCGTCACAGCCGTAATGCAGCACCGCGTCGCCCGCGTCGTCGTGATACTCGCGCGCATCGGGCAGTGCGGACGACGGCGGCTCGCGCAACCCGCCGTCGTTCAGGAACGGACAGAACACAATTGCGTATTCAAGTCCCTTCGATTTGTGCACGGTCACGATCTGCACGAGGTTGCGATCGGATTCAAGACGCAGCTGCGCCTCCTCGCCGCCGCCGTCGAGCCGTTGCGCGGCGAGCCAGCGCAGCGTCGGCGCGATGCCCGGCTGCGCCGAGGCGCGTGCCTGCGTCAGTTCGGCCAGGTGGTTGATGTCGGTCACGCGGCGTTCGCCGTCCGCGCCGGCCATCAGCCGCTCCGCGATCCGCAGCTCGCGCGCGAACGTGCGCCACATCACCGCGAAACCGCGCTCGCGCCACAGCAGCCGATACCGCGAGAAACGTTCGACCCAGCTCATCGCATCGGCACTGTCGGCCGCAGACGCTTCGTGCGACGCATCGCCGTCGCCCTGTTCCATCCGCCACAGCGCGCCGGCATCGAGGCCGAACCAGTCGGCCGCGAGCGCCGAACGCAGACGCCGCAGGTCGCCCGGCGCATCGATCGCCGCCAGCACGCGCTCGAGCTGCTCGGCGTCGCCGGTCGAGAACACCGAGGCCTGCGCCAGTTCGACGCTGCCGATGCCCCACGTGGCGAGCACACGCTTCACGAGGCTGCCCTGCCGGTGCGTCTGCACGAGCACCGCGATGTTGCCCGGCGACAGCGGCGTGTCGCCCAGCCGCACGCGCCCTTCGCGCGCGCCGCGCATCAGCCGCGCGATCTCGGCCGCGCAGGCCTGGGCGGCCTGTGCCTGCGCATCGCGCTTGAGCAGCGTGCCTTCGCCGCCCGGCAGCGCCCACACCCGGAAATCGCCGGCCGGGCCCGGATCGGTTTCGTCGACAAACGGCGCACGCACGCGCGTGGCGGCACGCACCGCGTAATAGTCGAGCCCGTCGAGCACGAACGCGCGCGGATTCGACATGAAGAAGCGGTTGCACGCATCGACGATCGCAGGCGTCGAGCGCTGGTTGACCGCGAGCGTGTAGCACGCGCTCGCGCTCGCGCGCGCCGCAAGATAGGTATGCAGATCGGCCGCGCGGAAGCTGTAGATCGCCTGCTTCGGATCGCCGACGAGGAACAGCGGCCCGCCCGGCGCGAAGATCCGGTTGAAGATCGCGAACTGCAACGGGTCGGTATCCTGGAACTCGTCGATCAGCGCGGCCGGATAGCGCGCGCGCAGCGTCTCGGCGAGCCACGGATGCGCATGCAGCGCGTGATACAGGTTCGCGAGCAGATCGTCGAACGACACGACGCGCCGCGTACGCTTGCGCTCGGCCAACTCGCCGGGCGCCATGTCGAGCCATTCGGCGATCAGCGCGAGCCAGCGCGCGCGCTGCGTTGCCTCGGCTGCCGCCACGGCCGCTTCGAGCGCGTCGGCCACGTCGAAGAACGCGTGTTCCGGCGTCGCGCCGCCTTTTTTCGTCGCTTTCACGAGCGTGGTGCGCGTGAGCTTCAGTGCGGCCTTCGGCAGCGCGGCCGTCGCGTCGCCTTGCGCGAAATGCGCGGCCCATGCGTCGAGCGCGTCGGCAACCGCGTCGGGCTTGTGCGAGCGCTGGTTGAGCGCGGGCTGCGCGGCGCGCAGCAACGCATCGATCGCATCGCGTTCGGCCGCCCACATCCGCGCCGCCTCGGCAAAGCATTCGGCCGCGGCGGCCTCGGCCGATTCGTCCGGCTCGGTCACGCCGTCCCAGCGCAGCGCGGCGAGCGGCTTCTTCAGCCGGCGCGCGAGCTGCGTATCGAGCGCGTCCGGGCCCGCACCCGATTCGACGAGCCAGGTCGCGAAGCCCGGCCAGCGCGCGGCCGCCGGTTCGACGCGCGTGCGCCAGAAGTCCGCCGCGAGTTCGAAGCGCAGCGACGCGTCGTCGGCCTCCATGTCGAATGCGAACGGCATCGCGGCCGCGAACGGCGCTTCCTGCAGCGCGCGCTGGCAGAACGCGTGGATCGTATGGATCGCGGCCTGGTCGAACGCGCGCAGTGCACGCCGGATCCGCTTCGCGGCTGTCTCGGGGTCGAGCGCGCCGTCTTCGCCGAGCGTGGTCTCGAGCAGGCGCGCGATGAACGGATCGCCGCCGTCGTCGCCCGTGTCGAGCACGTGCGCGAGCTGCGCGAGCCGGCCGCGAATCCGCTCGTGCAGCTCGGCCGTTGCCGCCTTCGTGAAGGTCACGACGAGGATTTCGTCGGCGCCGAGATCCTTTTCGAGCAGCAGGCGCACGTACAGCGCGCAGATGTTCCAGGTCTTGCCGGTGCCGGCTGACGCCTCGATCTGGTTGACGCCGTCGAGCGGGCACGCGAACACGTCGAGTTCGAGCGCTGGCTGCGGCTGCGACACGGCGCTCATGCGACCTCCTTCAGATGTTCGACGAGCGGCTCGAACACGAGCCGCGCGAGCGTGCCGAACGGCTCGTCGAGCGACGCGTGCGCGCCGCGCCATGCGATCGCGATGGCCGGATCGTCGGCTTCGCTCACGACGCGCTCGTTGATCCAGACGCTCGCGGCCTTGGCTTCGCCGTCGGACACCCTCGCCCACGCGCTGCGCGGGAAAAACCGCAGCGGCATGCGCCGCCCTGCGCGAAACAGCGCGGCAAGCGGCGCGAGCCGTTCGAGCGGCGCCGCGACGGGCGTCAGCTCGAACGCACCGCCGCTGCCGAACCACAGCGTGCGGCGCGGGCCGCCCGGTTCGACCGCGCAGTAGACGAGATGCGCGAGCCACGCGGACAGGTAGTCGCGCGCGCTCGACCGTGCATAGCGGTAGATGATCTGCCCGGCCGGCGTCAGCCGGTTCAGCGTGCCGTGCAGTTCGAGCGGCGCGCTGACCGCGTCGCCCGACAGCATCGCGTCGTCGGCGCCGAACAGCGCCTGTTCCGTATCGGGCCATGCGGGCGCGATGACGAGCGAAAACGGCCGCCGCTCGATGCCGTCGGCCAGCGCACGGCGCACGTTCGACGCAAGCTGAGTCATCGAGCCGAGCGCCTGGTCGCGCCACACGGCGCCCGTCGCGCCGCCCGGCAACTCCGGGCTCGCGTCCGCAATGCGCAGCGCATGATCGTGCGCGGCCCCATCATCCGATTCGATCAGGAGCGGCAGCACGCGTTCGGCGAGCGCGTCGCTGCCGGCGAAGTCGAGCGCGAACGGCTCCGTGTCGAGCAGTTCGGCCTGCGCATCGGCGAGCACGATGCCGAGCCGTGCGCGCAGCAGCGCACGCGCGGGATGCCGCCAGAAGCGCTCGAATTCGCTGAACGCGACGGGCTCGACCGGTTCGGCCGGCAGCGGCTGCGCGAAGAACGGCAGTTCTCGCGAGCCGTCGCGCGACGCGTCGGCGGCCAGCAGCGATGCGAGCGTCGCGCGCTCGGCGTCATAGGAAACGAGCCCGCTGCCGGGCTGGAAGTACGCGGCCGCGAACGGTTGCAGCGGATGCTCGACGATGAACGCGCGCCGCGCGGCATCGACCGCGTCCGGCGCCGCGTCGGGCCCTGCCGTGACGAGCGCGAGATGGTCGAGCAGTTCGTCGACGAGTGCCGCGGGCGGCAACGGCGCGTTGTCGCGAATGCTGCGGCCCGTATACGCGATCAGCAGCCGATCGCGTGCGGCGAGCAGCAGGTCGAGAAACAGGTTGCGCTCGTCGTCGCGGCGCTGTCGGTCGCCGAGCTTCGGCAACACGGCCATCAGGTCGAATTCGTCCGCGCGCGAGAGGCTCGGCAGCACGCCGTCGTCCATCCCGAGCAGGCAGACGACGCGGTACGGCAGGCCGCGCAGGCTCGTCAGCGACGAGAACGTGACGCCGCCCCACGGCACCCCGCCGCGCGCCGGATCATCGAGCGCCGCGGCAAGCCCCGCGCGGACGACGGCCGCCGGCAGCGCTTCGTCGGGCGCGCCCTCCGTCATCGCGGCCAGCATCGTGTCGAGCGCGTCGCGCACGCCGGCGAGCGCATCTGCATACGCGGCGCCCGAATCGAAGAAGCGCGCCAGCGTGTCGGCGAACAGCTCGCTCCAGCCGCGCGGCGTGTGCGATTCGGCGAGCCGCCGCGCAAAGCCGTCGAGATCGTCGGTAAAACGCGCCAGCCGGCCGAGCAGCTCGGCCTCGCTGCCCGTGGCCGCCTCGATCGGCAGCCACGCGCCGACCGGCGCCGCGCCTTCGGGCATCGCATAGCCGAGAAAGAGCCGCGCGAGTGCATCGGAGAACGTATGGCGCGGCGCAGGCACGGCCGCGTCGTCGCTCGCGCGCGGCGACAGCCCGCGCCGCGCGCCGGCGGCCGCGAGCCAAGTCTGCACCGTCTCGAGCGCGGCCGCGTCGATGCCGTAGCGCGCAGCCACCGCATCGACGCGCAGCCATTCGACCAGCTCCGGCGCGCCGACCTGCCGCTCCGGCAGCGCGAGCCAGTCGAGCAGCACGCGCGCAACCGGGTTCGCCTGCGACGGCGGCAGGCCGGTGATCCGGTAAGGCACGCGCGCGCCGCCGGCGCCGGCCGTGCCGAATACCGCATCGATCAGCGGCCCGGCCGCCGCGAGATCGGCCACCGCGACGAGCACGTCGGACGGCTGCAGGCTCGCGTCGGCATCGAACCACGCGAGCAGCCGGTCGTGCAGCACCTCGAGCTGGCGTGCGAGGCTGTGGCACACGTGCACTTCGATCCCGCGTTCGGCCGGCGCATCGCCGGCTTCGGCCTCCGGCTGCAGTTCGAGGATCGCGTTCTGCACGCGAGCGAGCCACGTCGGCGCGGGATTCTCGACGAAACGCGACGCATCGCTCGACGCGGCACTTTCGGTCAGCTCATGCAGCAAGTGCAGTTGCGCCTGCGTCTGCCGGCCCCACTCTGCGAGCAGCGGATGGCCGACTTCCTGGTAGTCGAGCCGGCCGGCCGCATCGAGCGCCTCGGCATGCGCGGCGGTCACGATGTCGAACCAGAATTCGCGGCACGGGTTCAGCGCATAGACGCGCACGTCGATCCAGCGCGACAGCTCGCGCAGCAGCGCGACGTGCAGCGGCGGCATCGTCGGTAGTGCGAACACGCTGACCGATTCCGGCCAGTCGGCGCGCGCGACCGCGTCGGCATCGAGATGGCGCGCTTCGACGAGGAAGCGGTGCGCGGGCGGCGTGCCGCTGTCGCTCAGTTCCGCGAGCAGCGCGCGCCACAGCGCGGCCTGCCAGCGCTCGTCGTCGCGTGCGGCGTCGCCGATCCCGCGCGGCGCGCCGTCGCCCGCGAGCACCGACTCGCCGGCCTGCCACGCGGCCAGCCATTCGGGGCGATAGGTCAGGTAATGATCGAGCACGGCCGCGACGCGATGCGCGAGCTCGTAGCGCATCGCATCGTCGGAGGCGGACAGATACGCGGCGAGCCGCGGCGACGCGAGCCACGGCGCGCCGTCGGCCGCCTGCGCGAACAGCCGGTAGCAGCGCCACACGAGACGGTCGGGCGCGAACGGCGAACGCGCGGGCACCGTCAGCACGCGGCCGATCTGCGCCCACAGCCACTGCGCGAGATACGTGAACTCGACGTTCGCGCACACGCCGTTGCGCGCGGCGATGTCGAGCTCGAGACGGCGGCGCAGCGCCGCGCTCGGCACGATGACCTGCTGCGGCGCCCACGGGCCGTTGCGGGCCGGGAACGCTGCCAGATCCTCGAGCAGCGCATCGGCCAGCGTTTCGTGACGATTCGAATAGAAGAGATGGAGCATGAGGCGGGCGTCGGAACCTCGCGCCGGCCGGGCCGGGCGAACAGGGTCCCCAAGGATAGCAAATGGGCCGCCGCCGCGAGCCTCGGCCGGAAAGCCAGGTTTTGCGGACCGCGAAATACGATAGACTCGTCGCCAGTCAAATACGCCGCCCCCGAGCCTCTTCGTCTGCCATTCAGCCCATCGATGCGCTATTCGGTCGAAATCAGAAAATTTCTCTACAGCCAGTACTTTTTCGGCGGCCTGCGGATCGCGGTCGGCGTTTCGCTGCCGGCCGTGCTGTGCCTGATCGTGTTTCACAACCGGGAGCTCGGCTTCACGATCTCGACGGGCGCGCTCGGCGCGTGCGTCGTCGACATGCCGGGCCCGCTGAAGTACAAGCACAACGAAATGCTCGCGTGCAGCGTGATCGGCTTCCTCGCCGCGCTCGCCACCGGCCTCGCGACACCGAACATCTTCGCGCTGTGGCTCACGATCGTGCCGCTCACGTTCGTGCTGTCGCTGATCGTCGTCTACGGCAACCGCTGGCCGCAGATCAGCTTCGCGACGCTGTTCATGATGGTGATGACGCTCGAGGAGCAATTCACGCCGCTGCAGGCGCTCATCAACGCCGGCTGGATTCTCGCGGGCGGCCTCTGGTATACGTATTGGGCCACGCTCGTGTCGCGATGGCAGGCGCGCCGGATCGAGCAGCAGGCGCTGGCCGAAAGCCTGTTCGCGTGCGCCGACTACCTGCTCGCGCGCGCGCAGTTCTACGATCTCGATGCCGATCTCGACGAGTGCTACCGCAATCTTGTCGCGCGGCAGATCACCGCGGTCGAAACGCAGGAAACCGCGCGCGACATCGTGCTGCGCAACCTGCCGAAGCTGCGGCGCGGCAAGCTCGATCCCGGCCGCACGACGATGTACAACCTGTTCATCAACAGCGTCGACCTGCACGAGCTGTTCGTCGGCGCGCACACCGACTACCCGCTCGTGCGCAACACGTTCGGCGGCTCCGACCTCATCATTTTCTATCGCGACCTGATCCGCAAGGCGGCCGCCGATCTCGAGGAGATCGGCCTCGCGGTGCTCGAAAACCGCGCGCCGCATTCGCGGATCAGCGTGAAGGCCGAACTGCGCGCGATCGAGTACGAGATCGAGCTGATGCGCAAGAAGAACTTCGCGGCCACCAACGCGGAAGCCTATGCGGCCGTGCTCGCGACGTTCCGGCGCATCTGGAGCGCGACACGCCTGATCGAACGGATGCGCCGCAACCTGGCGGGCCACGCCGATCCTCAGCAAACCGAACTGAAGATCGACAAGGCGCTCACGCGCTTCCTGCAGCGCCGCCGGATGTCGCCGCTGCTGATCTTCTCGAACCTGAACATGAGCTCGCCGAGCTTGCGCCACGCGCTGCGCGTGACGATCGCGGTGGCGGTCGGCTTCTGGCTCGGCCGGCTGCTGCCGCTCACGAACGCGTACTGGATCGTGATGACGACCATCATCATCCTGAAGCCCGGCTATTCGCTGACCAAGCAGCGCAACGCGCAGCGTATCGTCGGCACGCTGATCGGCTGCGCGGCGAGCATCGCGCTGATCTACACGGTGAAGGAGCCGCACCTGCTGATCGCGATCATGTTCGGGTCGATGGTGATGAGCTACAGCCTGCTGCTGTTCAATTACGCGGCGAGCGTCGTATTCACGTCGTCGTACGTGCTGCTGATGTTCCATCTGCTCGCGCCGGGCAGCATGCGGATCATCGGCGAGCGAGCGATCGACACCGTGGTCGGCTGCATGATCGCGATCGCCGCGAGCCGGCTGTTCCCTTACTGGGAATACCGGCTGATGGGCAAGCAGGTTGCCGACATGCTCACGGCGACCCGCAAGTATTTCGAGGCCGTGTGGCGCGTCGGGCGCGGTGCGTCGCCGCCGCCCGTGCCCACCGCCGACGGCGCGGCCGTGGTGCCGGTCATCGCCGCTGCGGTCGAGACGCCGGCCACGAGCCTCGACGACGACTACCGCTACCGCCTCGCGCGCAAGGACGTGCATATCGCGTTCGCGAACCTCGGGCAGGCGTTCCAGCGGATGATGATCGAGCCGAAGGCGCACCAGCGTTTCGTGCCCGAGCTGAACGACCTGCTCGTGCAGACGCACGTGCTCGGCGCGCAGATCACGGCCGCCGCGCCGCTGATCCGCAATGCGTGCTCGGCCGACAGCGGCCTCGTCCACGACGACGCGCTGCAGCGCGGCCTCGCGGCGGTGCTCGACAATCTCGAGAAGGCCGAGGCCGGCGAGCCGCCGCCCGCCGATCAGCTCGACGCGTCGAAGCAGATCACGCGCGATCTCGACGCGATGGTCGTGTCCGCGGAAAAATCCGATGCGGTCGGCGCCGAACTCACGCACGACCTGAAGGTGCTCGCGCACCAGTGCAAGCAGATGCTCGCGTCGTCGCTGCTGATCCGCAAGGACGCGAGCGTGATCCGCCTGCCCGCCTGACCCTGCCCGACCGTTCCCGCCGATGGCCGGCCCCGCGCACGACGCGGCGCGGCCGCCGGCGTTCCCCGATCCAGCGATCCCCCGAAGCATGACCCATACGCTCCACGCGGCCCGCGCACCCGCCGCGCGACCGCCCCACACCCTATTCCGCGCGTCGCGCCAGTCAGGGAATACCCGATTCCGGTCACCCGGCCCGGCTTGTTATCATTCGTTCACATTCAAGTTGTATAGACAACTTGGCGCAGTCAGACCGGTCCCGCTCGCCCGGTCCGTCGCATAACGATATCGGAGACTCGATGAAAAACTTGCAGCGCCACCTGAGCGCGCGGCACATCCGCTTTCTCGCGCTGGGCTCGGCGATCGGCACGGGCCTGTTCTACGGCTCGGCGTCCGCGATCCAGCTCGCGGGCCCGGCCGTGATCCTGGCGTACATCCTCGGCGGCGCGGCCGTCTACATGGTGATGCGCGCGCTCGGAGAGATGGCCGTGCGCGAACCCGTCGCCGGCTCGTTCGGCCACTACGCGACCGAGAACCTCGGCCCGTTCGCGGGATTCGTCACGGGCTGGACCTACACGCTCGAAATGGTGATCGTCGCGATCGCCGACATCACCGCGTTCGGCATCTACATGGGCTTCTGGTTTCCGGATGTCCCTCAATGGATCTGGGTGCTCGCGGTCGTCGCGATCATCTGCGGGCTGAACCTGTGCCACGTGAAGGTGTTCGGCGAGCTCGAGTTCTGGCTGTCGATCATCAAGGTCGGCGCGATCGTCGCGATGATCGGCGGCGGCGTCGCGATCCTGCTGACCGGCATGCACTTCGGCCATTCGGCCGACGTGCCGACGTTCGCGAACCTGTGGAACCATGGCGGCTTCCTGCCGAACGGTATCGGCGGGCTGATCGCGTCGCTGTCGGTCGTGATCTTCGCGTACGGCGGGATCGAGGTGATCGGGATGAGCGCTGGCGAGGCGAAGGACCCGGAGCGCGTGATTCCGCGCGCGATCAACGCGGTGCCCGCGCGCATCCTGCTGTTCTACGTTCTGACGATGGTCGTGCTGATGTCGATCGGCCCATGGACGGGCGTCGGCGGCAACGGCAGCCCGTTCGTGCAAATCTTCTCGGCGCTCGGCGTGAAGTCGGCCGCGACGATCCTCAACCTGGTCGTGATCAGCGCGGCGATTTCGGCGATCAACAGCGACATCTTCGGCGCGGGCCGGATGATGTTCGGGATGGCGCGGCAGGGCCAGGCGCCGCGCGTGCTGACGACGACGTCGCGACACGGCGTGCCGTGGGTCACGGTGCTCGTGATGGCGGGCGCGCTGCTCGTCGGCGTGCTGCTCAACTACCTGATGCCGAAGGACGTGTTCCTGATGGTCGCGGCGATCGCGACGTTCGCAACGGTGTGGGTATGGCTGATGATCCTGCTGTCGCAGGTTGCGATGCGCCACCGCCTGTCGAGCGCCGAAGTCGCGGCGCTGAAGTTCAAGGTGCCGCTGTGGCCGGTCGCGCCGGCACTGACGATCGCGTTCATGGGTTTCGTGATCGTGATGCTCGGCTGGTTCGAGGATACGCGCGTCGCGCTGTATGTCGGCACAGCGTGGCTCGCACTGCTCGCGGCCCTGTTCTACGCCCGGATCCGCCCGAACTTAGCGCCTGCGTCACGTTGACGCACGGCTGACCCGCCCGCGCGGCGCGCCGGCTTCGGCGCCCGCTTCTTTCCCCTGCTTCGCACGGCGCCTGCCGCGCCGGAAGCCGCGGGCTGCGCCCTTTCGCATGCACTCCGTACGCGGCCCGACCGGGCCGCGCACCGACACGTCAATGCGATGCCGCGCTCGCGGCCTCGGCCGGATGGGCCTCGTCGTACGCGTGCTTCTGCGAAATCGCGTTGTACAAGATCGTCCCGATCACGAGCAGCACGGCCACGACGATCAGGATGCTCACGTTGCGGACAGGGTTCTTCTTGCGCTGATCGTTCATGGTCGGGGCGATTCCGTCAAATTCGTCGAAGCGGGCATTCTACGCGCTTGCGCCCCCGCCGCGACGCCCCGTTTCCGATCCCCGTCCCTGTCTTCCCTACCGCGTGCTGCAAGCTTTCATTTGATAATCATTCCCATTTCGATCTAGAATCCAGAGTCTTTCACTCTGTAATGTTCCGGATCGCTCGGGCGGCAGGCGCGCCCCGGAACGCTCCCTCGTCCACCTGCCCCACCGGAGTCTTCATGTCGAACCCGCGCACCCGCCTGCTGCCGCTCGCCGGCGCCCTCGCCCTTGCCGCGGCCGCATTCGCGCCGCTGGCCCACGCAGCCGAGGAAGTGAGCCTGTACACCACCCGCGAGCCGAAGCTGATCCAGCCGCTCATCGACGCGTTCACGAAACAGAGCGGCGTCAAGGTCAACACGGTGTTCGTGAAGGACGGCCTGCTCGAGCGCGTGAAGGCCGAAGGCGCGCAGTCGCCGGCCGACGTGCTGATGACGGTCGACGTCGGCAACCTGCTCGATCTCGTCGACGGCGGGCTCACGCAGCCGGTGCGCTCGAAGGCGCTCGACGACGCGATTCCCGCGAACCTGCGCGGCGCGAACGGCGACTGGTATGCACTGTCGCTGCGCGACCGCGTGCTGTACGTCGAAAAGGACCTGAAGGTCGATGCGTTCCGCTACGAAGATCTCGCCGACCCGAAATGGAAGGGCAAGGTCTGCATCCGCTCGGGCCAGCATCCGTACAACACGGCGCTCGTCGCCGCGATGATCGCGCACGACGGCGAAGCCGCGACCGAGAAGTGGCTGCGCGGCGTGAAGGCGAACCTCGCGCGCAAGGCGACGGGCGGCGACCGCGACGTCGCGCGCGACATCCTCGGCGGCATCTGCGACGTCGGTCTTGCGAACGCGTACTACGTCGGTCACATGAAGAACGCCGAGCCGGGCACCGACGCGCGCAAGTGGGGCGACGCAATCAAGGTCGTACGGCCGGCGTTCGCGAACGCGAAGAGCGGCGGCACGCACGTGAACATCAGCGGCGCGTCGGTCGCGAAGCACGCGCCGCACAAGGCCAACGCGGTGAAGCTGCTCGAATACCTCGTGTCGCCGGAAGCGCAGGCGCTGTATGCGCAGGCGAACTACGAATACCCGGTGCGCGCGAACGTGAAGCTCGACCCGGTGATCGCGAGCTTCGGCGCGCTGAAGGTCGATCCGCTGCCGCTGGCGGACATCGCGAAGCATCGCAAGCAGGCGAGCCAGCTCGTCGACAAGGTCGGCTTTGACAACTGACGCATCGTTCGCCGGCGCGCGCCGCCAGCCGTACCGGCCGCGCCTGTGGCCGCGCGCGGGCAGCCTGTGGCTGCTCGCGGCGCTGGCGATCGCCGCGGCGGTCGCGGCGCCGCTCGCGGTGCTCGTGGCCGCCGCGTTCGACGCCGATCTCGCGCACTGGCGGCATCTCGCCGAATTCGTGCTGCCGCAGGCGCTCGTCAATACACTGCTGCTGCTCGCGGGCGTCGGCGCGATCGTGTCGATCGTCGGCACGGGCTGCGCATGGCTCGTCACCGCATACGACTTTCCCGGCCGCCGGATGCTGACGTGGGCGCTGCTGCTGCCGCTTGCGGTCCCCACCTACATCGTCGCGTTCGCGTATCTCGACCTGCTGCACCCGATCGGCCCCGTCCAGGGTGCGATCCGCTGGCTGCTCGGCTTCGACGGCCCGCGCCAGTTCCGCCTGCCCGACTTGCGTTCGCTGCCCGGCGCGATCTTCGTGCTCGGCTTCGTGCTGTATCCGTATGTGTACCTGAGCACGCGCGCGATGTTCGTCACGCAGTCCGCGAGCCTGCTCGAAGCCGCGCGCACGCTCGGCGCGGGACGCGTCGCGACGTTCTGGCGCGTCGTCGTGCCGCTCGCGCGGCCGGCGATCGCGGTAGGCGTGAGCCTCGCGCTGCTGGAAACGCTGAACGACATCGGCGCGTCGGAATTCCTCGGCGTGCAGACGCTGACCGTGTCCGTCTACACGACGTGGATCACGCGCTCCGATCTCGCCGGCGCCGCGCAGATCGCGCTCGCGATGCTCGCGATCGTCGTCGGCATGATCGTGCTCGAACGCTACGGACGACGCCGCCAGCGCTACGCGCATGGCCGGCGCATGCGGCCGATCGCGCCGCGCCGCCTGACGGGCGCGGCCGCGTTGGGCGCCGCCGTGCTCGGCTGGCTGCCCGTGCTGCTCGGCTTCGGCGCGCCGGCCGCGTATCTCGCGGCCGAGACCGGCAAGCGGCTGCATCTCGTCGGCGGCGTGTCCACGCAGTTGATGACGGGGCTCGCGAACACGCTGACGATCGCCACCGCCGCGACTGCCGCGACGCTCGCCTGCGGGCTCGTCGTCGCATGGGCCGCGCGCGCGCAACGCGACAGCGCCCGCGCCGGCCCTGCCCGCGTGTGTGCGCGGATCGCGAGCCTCGGCTACGCGGTGCCGGGCACCGTGCTCGCGATCGGCCTGCTGATCCCGTTCGCGGCGGCCGACCGGCTGTTCGGCGCGGCGCTCGGCCGCGACGGACTGTTGCTGATGGGCTCGGCAACCGCGCTCGTCATCGCGTACACCGTGCGCTTTCTCGCGATTCCGGCCGGCAGCATCGAGGCCGGCCTCGCGCGCATCCCGCCGTCGCTCGAACAGGCATCGCGCTCGCTCGGCGAGACGGCCGGCGGCACGCTGCGCCGCGTGCACCTGCCGCTGCTGCGGCCCGCGCTGACGACGAGCGCGCTGCTGGTGTTCGTCGACGCGATGAAGGAACTGCCGGCAACACTGCTGCTGCGTCCGCTGAATTTCGACACGCTCGCGACCTGGCTGTATGCGGAAGCCGCGCGCGGCACCTATGAGGAAGGCGCGGTCGCCGCGCTCGCGATCGTGCTGGCCGGGCTCGTGCCCGTGATCCTGCTCGCCCGCACCCGCCACAAGATCGGAGCCTGATACCGTGAACCTGCTCGAACTCGATGACCTCCACCTCGCCTACGACACGCCGCAAGGCCGCCGCACGGTGGTCGACGGGCTGAGCCTCGCGCTGCCGCGCGGCGACATCGGCTGCCTGCTCGGCGCGTCGGGCTGCGGAAAAACCACCGTACTGCGCGCGATCGCCGGCTTCGAACCCGTGCGCATGGGGCGCATCGTGCTGGACGGCACGCCCGTCGCGGCGCCGTCGCTCGATGTGCCGCCCGAGCGGCGGCGCATCGGCATGATGTTCCAGGACTATGCGCTGTTCCCGCACCTGAGCGCGGCCGACAACGTCGCGTTCGGTCTGCGGCGCATGCCGAAGGCCGAACGCCGGGCGCGCGTCGCGGAGATGCTCGAACTCGTCGGCCTCGCCGAATCCGGCGGCGCCTATCCGCACGAACTGTCGGGTGGCCAGCAGCAGCGCATCGCACTCGCGCGTGCGCTCGCGCCGTCGCCGGAGCTGCTGCTCGACGAGCCGTTCTCGAATCTCGACGTCGATACGCGCGAGCGGCTCGCGTTCGAGCTGCGCGACATCCTGAGGCGCACGGGCCACACCGCGATCCTCGTCACGCACAACCAGGCCGAAGCGTTCGCGATCGCCGACCGGATCGGCGTGATGAAGGATGGCCGGCTCGCGCAATGGGACACGCCGTACGCGCTGCATCACCATCCGGCCAGCCCGTTCGTCGCGGATTTCGTGCGCCGCGATGCGCTGGCCGACGAACGTGCGCGCGCGCTGGCACGCGGCCGCTGAACCCGCGCCGCCGGCGCGATCAGCAACGGCGCCGCGTCTGCAGCGCGTCAAGCCGGCTCGGCATGATCGCGCACGGGCAGCGCGGTCGAATACTTGATCTGCTCCATCGCGAACGACGAGCTGACGTCGAACAGCGGCACTGCGCGAATCAGTTGCTTGTAGACGCGGTCGTAATCGTCGATGCCCGCGACGACGACGCGCAGCAGGTAATCGGTCTCGCCGCTCATCCGGTAGACCTCGACGACTTCCGGCATGTCGCGCACGGCCTGCGTGAAACGCTGCGCCCATTCCTCGGTGTGCTGGTTCGTGCGGATCGCGACGAACACGGTCGTGCCGACCCCGAGCTTGCGCGGATCGCACAGCGCAACCTGCGCGCGAATCGCGCCGGTTTCCTTCAGCCGCTGCACGCGCTTCCAGCACGGCGTCTGCGACAGGTTCACGCGCTGCGCCAGTTCCGCGATCGGCAGCGTGGCATCCGACTGCAACAACTCCAGCAGCTTGCGATCGATGGCGTCCATTTCTCCAGTCCCTCGTAGATAGAAATTTATTCTATGCATCCTGCACAACGGGGAACAATATGAAAACCACCTCGCCGCGTCGACCGGTATAAATACCAATCCGGTATGCGTGAATCCGCCGCGCAGACGATCGCGCCGGCACGCGTCCCTCCATACGAAAAAGGCGACTCCACCCTTCCGGGTGGAATCGCCTCATGTATCGTCCGTTGCGGCTCGCGCGGCACCGGCCGCTACGCCGCTCAATACGCGACCGTCGCAATCTCGCGCACGAAGCTGCCTTGCTCGAGCGCGTCGACGAACGCGACCGCGTAGTCTTCCGCCGAGATCTTGCTGTTGCCCTGCGCGTCCGCGATCAGCTTGCCGACGCCGGTGCGGAACGTGCCCGTCCGCTCGCCCGGTGCGATCAGCGCAGCCGGCGCGAAGAACGTCCAGTCGAGATCGCCGACCGTCTTCAGGTAGTCGAGCGCATCGCGGTGCGCGAACGCGACCGCCTTGTACGCTTCCGGAAAGCCTTCGCTGTCGACGAGCTGCTTGCCGGGCGCGACTTCGAGCGAACCGGCGCCGCCCACCACGACGAGCCGCTTCAGGCCCGCCTGACGCGTGCCGGCGACCAGCGCCTTCGCGGCCGCGACGACCTTCGCCGCGTCGTCCTGCTTCGGGCCGTACGCGCTCGCGACGACGTCATGGCCCGGCAGCGCAGCCGCGATGCTGGCCGCGTCGAACAGGTCGGCCGCTTTCGCGGTGATACCGTCGCCGGCCGCGGCGGGATTGCGCGACAGCGCGGTCACGCGATGGCCGCGCCGTGCGGCTTCTGCTGCGATGCGCGAGCCGATCGTGCCGGTGGCGCCGAACAGCGCGATATTCAAGGAACGTTGCGTCATATCGATTCTCCACAAAGAAAAATATGTAACTAAATTAATTACATATAAGACCGAAAAAAAAGCGGGGCGAATCCCCCGTTACGCCGATCGCCGCACCCACGCGCCGCCCGGCCTCCTGCCCTGCCTGCAGCCGCTCACCCGCCGGCGCGCCCCGCGTGTTGCTTGCGCTGCTCCGAATCCAGCACGTCGGCCGTTACGTCGGCCAGCGTGCGCGTGGCGAGCGATGCCTCCATCGCGCGCTGCGCGTCGCCGATGTAGTCGATCAGCACGCCCTGGATGTGCCGCCCGACGAGACACGCGGGATTCGGCGCCTCGCGGTGCAGCGCGAACAACTGGGCATCGTCGACCGCTCGATACACGTCGAGCAGCGTGATCTCGCCGGGCTCGCGCGCCAGCAGCGCGCCGCCGCCCGCGCCGAGCTGCGACGTGGTCAGCCCCGCGGCCGCCAGCATTGACAGCAACCGGCGGATCAGCGCCGGATTCGTGTTCACGCTGCCCGCGATGATGTCGGACGACAGCGGCGCGCCTTCCTGCATCGACAGCAAGGCGAGCACGTGGATGGCAAACGCGAACCGGCTGCTGGTATTCATTCCTCACTCACTCGGCGACGCCCGCCCGTACCGCAGCCGGCGACAATGTGTAACCATAATAATTACATTTTACGGATCATGCAAGCCCGCATCATTCTCCGCTTGCGGGCTTCGCGCCCGACGCGTTCTGCTGGCTCCACTGCTGGAGCTTCTTGCCGGCTTCCGCCATCTTCGCTCCGGCTTCGGAAGCCGCATGCGCGACGACCGCGGAAGCCGCCGCGTCGATCTGCGCCTGCGCGGCGGACGCGAGACCGCTCGCGGACAGCGGCGGCACGGCCGATGCCGCGGACGCGATGCCGGCCTTCGCGGCGTTGAGCTGCTGGTTGACGGTGCTCGCGACCTGGTCGAGCGCCTTGGCCGCGCTATTCGCGGCATCGGCGGCCGCGCTCGCGGCCGTATCGGGTTGGGCGACCGGCGTGCCGGACTTTTCGCAGCCCGCGAGCAACAGCAGCGCACCGGCAGCCACGGCCGCCAGCGCGAACCCGGGTGCGCGACGCGCCCGCGATGTCTTCATGTTCATCAGCAATCTCCGGCCGTGCGTCGCACGGCCTCGTGGTTGGACCGACGTCGATGATACCGCCTGTTGAACAGGCCAAATGACGACCCGTGATTAAAAATGCCTTTCAATTTCGGATTAGTCTGATTCAATCGCAGGCACGACGCCACTAAAGTGGACACGCGTCAATCCGCTTCGTACGTGTCCCCTTTTCCCTCATGGCCTTCCTCGTCGACTGGTTCATCGCCCTGGCCGCGCTGCTCGCCGCCACCCTGTTCCTGTGCCTGCGCCCGCCGTCGGCGCGCCGCCTCGCCGAAGCCGGACGCTCGCGCCGCGTCGCGTCCGCGCGCTTGCTCACGCAGGCCGTGATCGGCTTCTGGACGGCCGCGCTGATCGTCGCGCAAGGCATCCTGGGCCCCGACGGCGACGGCCAGTCGCTCGCGGGCTTCGCGGCGCTCTCGTTCGCCGCGCTCGGGCTGACGACCGTCGCCACGTACTGGTCGGCATGCGCACTGCGGCTGCGCCGGCCGCGCGGACTGTTCGCGCGCCACTGACGCGCCAGATCAGTGCGTAACGGCATACGCCACCGCACCACGCCGCACCTGTCCGCACCAGTTCAGCACGCCACGCACCACCTGCGTGCGTACGGCACGGCCCCGGCCCGCACCGAACGTGCGTCAATACCGGGCACGATTCATCGGAATGCCCCGCCACGCGGTGCCGGAGCACCAATTCAACGCAGTCGTTCACCAAGTTGGCTCGATACTTGCATTCCTCGCCCGTTTTTTGCGCAAGGAAGCCACGGCATGGATGGACTGAAATCCGGCGTCGACACACTGTTCCTGTTGATCGGCGCCGTCATGGTGCTCGCGATGCACGCGGGCTTCGCATTTCTCGAACTCGGCACGGTCCGCAAGAAGAACCAGGTCAACGCGCTCGTGAAGATCCTGGTCGACTTCTCGGTGTCGACACTCGCGTACTTTCTCATCGGCTACACGATCGCGTACGGCGTCGAGTTCTTCGACGACATCGGCACGCTGTCGCAGCACAACGGCTACGCGCTCGTGCGCTTCTTCTTCCTGCTGACGTTCGCTGCGGCCATTCCCGCGATCGTGTCCGGCGGCATCGCCGAGCGTGCGAAGTTCAATCCGCAGCTCGTCGCGACGCTGATCATCGTCGGCTTCATCTACCCGTTCTTCGAAGGAATCGCATGGAACGAACGCTACGGCGTGCAGGCGTGGCTCACGCACGCGTTCGGTGCGCCGTTCCACGATTTCGCGGGCTCGGTCGTCGTGCATGCGTTCGGCGGCTGGGTCGCGCTGCCGGCCGTGCTGCTGCTCGGCGCGCGCCACGGTCGTTATGCGAAGGACGGCCGGATCGCCGCGCACCCGCCGTCGAACATCCCGTTCCTCGCGCTCGGCGCATGGGTGCTCGCGGTCGGCTGGTTCGGCTTCAACGTGATGAGCGCGCAGACGCTCGACAAGATCAGCGGCCTCGTCGCCGTGAACTCGCTGATGGCGATGGTCGGCGGCACGCTCGCCGCGTGGATGGCGGGCCGCAACGACCCGGGCTTCACGTACAACGGGCCGCTCGCGGGCCTCGTCGCGGTGTGCGCGGGCTCCGACGTGATGCATCCGATCGGCGCGCTCGTCACGGGCGCGGCGGCCGGCGCGCTGTTCGTCGCGATGTTCACCTGCGTGCAGAACAAGTGGCGCATCGACGACGTGCTCGGCGTGTGGCCGCTGCACGGGATGTGCGGCGCGCTCGGCGGCCTCGCGGCTGGCGTGTTCGGTCTGCCCGCGCTCGGCGGTCTCGGCGGCGTGTCGTTCCTGTCGCAGCTCGTCGGCACGCTCGGCGGCATCGCGATCGCAACCGCCGGCGGCACACTCGTCTACGGCGCGCTGAAGGCGACCGTCGGGCTGCGCCTCGACCGCGAAGCCGAATTCGACGGCGCGGACCTGTCGATCCACCGAATCTCGGCGACGCCTGAACGCGATTGAACGCCTGACGAACGCCCGCTGCAGCATTACGTTTTCAATTCAAAAAACTTTCATAGAGCGTCCTTACACTTCCGTCCAGTTTTCACTTTGCCTTCGCGGAGCTTGCCGAACGCCTGCTTCCGCTTCGCGAAGGCCATTCTTCCAACAACTGAAACTGGACTCCACATGCCCGCGTTGCCCAATGCTGCCCGTCGTCAGGCCCTGAAGATCCTCGCCGGCGCGCCGATGCTTCCCCTTTCCGGCCTCGCGCTGCCGGCCCTGCTGACGGGTTGCGGCGGCGACGACAATCCGACGTCGACGCCAGCCCCGGTCGCCGCCGCGTATACGTCGGCGACGTTCTCGGCGATGGCCGCACCCACGCTCGACAACGCGGCCGCGATGGCCACGACGACGGTCGGCTCGACGCTGTCGGTGTCGTTCTCGGACGGCTCGTCGCGCAACTTCAAGCTCGCGTACCGGCCGTTCTTCGTGACGGGCGACATGGTGCCGGACGGCAAGGGCGGCACGACGCTCGCGGGCGGCTACTACGACATCAACAACCAGCCGATCATCGATCGTTCGGTAGCCGGCAAGGAGCGCCAGTTCTATTCCGATTGCCCGGACGGCAGCTCGCTGCTCACGCTGAAGAACGCGAACGTGCCCGGCGTGAAGGGCAACACGGTGTTCGCGGTCGTGCAGTTCGAATACACGACGCGCGACCAGGCCAGCGCATCGCAGTACGGCCAGCTGCCGTCGCCGATCGCGGTGCTCACGCTCGACCAGGATCCGGCCACCGGCGCGCTGAAGGTCGTCAAGTACCACAACGTCGACACGTCGAACGCGCACGGCCTGTGGATCACCTGCGGCGCGAGCCTGTCGCCGTGGGGCACGCACCTGTCGAGCGAGGAGTACGAGCCGGACGCGACGAAGGCCGCGACCGACGCGCAGTTCAAGGCGTTCAGCAAGAACACGTTCGGCGACGAGACGAAGGCGAACCCCTACCACTACGGCCACCTGCCCGAGATCACCGTGAACGCGGACGGCACGGGCACCGTGAAGAAGCACTACTGCCTCGGCCGCATCTCGCACGAGCTGATCCAGGTGATGCCGGACCAGCGCACCGTGATGATGGGTGACGACGCAACCAACGGCGGCCTGTTCATGTTCGTCGCCGACAAGGCGGCCGACCTGTCGGCCGGCACGCTGTACGTCGCGAAGTGGGCGCAGACGTCGTCCGCCGGCGCGGGCACGGCAACGCTCACGTGGATCAGGATCGGCCACGCGACGAGCAGCGAGATCGAAGCGCTCGCGAACACGCTGAAGGCGTCGGACATCATGGACCTGACGACCACCGATCCGAACGATGCGAGCTACACGAAGATCCACTTCGGCGGCAAGTTCAACTGGATGCGCGTGAAGCCGGGGATGGAAAAGGCGGCCGCATTCCTCGAGACGCACCGCTACGCGGCGCTGCTCGGCGGCAGCATGGCGTTCACGAAGCTCGAAGGCACGACCGTGAACGCGAAGGACAAGATCGTCTACACGGCGATGTCGCGAATCGAGACGTCGATGGTCAAGGGCAACGCAGTGTCGCGCGACGTCGCGGTCGACAAGAAGATCACCGCGGGCGCCGTCTACGCGCTGAACCTGAAGGGCAGCCAGCGCGACACGACGGGCAGCGCGATCGACAGCGAATGGGTGCCGGTCGACATGGGCGCGCCGGCCGCGCTCGTCGGCGAGGATCTCGCCGCGGCCGACGGGCTCGGCAACCTCGCGAACCCTGACAAGATCGCGAACCCGGACAACCTGAAGTTCTCCGAGAAGCTGCGCACGCTCTTCATCGGCGAGGACTCGGGCATGCACGTGAACAACTTCCTGTGGGCCTACAACGTCGACACGAAGTCGCTCGCGCGCGTGCTGTCGTGCCCGGCCGGCGCCGAATCGACGGGCCTGCACGCGGTCGACGAGATCAACGGCTGGACATACGTCATGAGCAACTTCCAGCACGCGGGCGACTGGGAAACGCCGCTGCACGACAAGGTCAAGCCGACGCTCGACCCGCTCGTGCGTGCGAACTTCAAGGACCGCTTCGGCGCCAGCGTAGGCTACCTGACAGCCGAGCAGACCAGCATCAAGCTCGCGAAGGCCTGACCGCTTCGCGCGAGGGGGCCTTGCGCGCCTGGCCGGCGCACCCAGCCGGCCGCCCCTAACCGGGCGTCCCTAACCGGGCGTCCCTTTCTTCATCACCGTTCATTCGTCGGCGCTCCACGCCGGTTTGTGCGCGATGCCCAGTGCGGGCATCGCGCTTTTTTTTGCGCGCGCGAATCGAACCCGCCGCGAATGCATCGCACGCAAGCAGGCTCCGCCGGACGTTCGGACGGGCGTTTTCTACGATCGGGGGATAATACGGGCCTGACGCGTCCGGGCGGACGGGCAAAAAAAAGCGCCACGGAGACCGTGGCGCTAAAAAAGTTCTAGCCATTCCGAGGGCCGTGCTAGAACCTGAGAGACTGCGCGAAACACCGTTGCCGGCTAAACTCTTGAAACGATGTTTCGAAAACGTGAGACATTCTTTCCGTTTCCGCCCGACAAGTCAAGCGGTATTTGCACCGGCTCATGCACTTTCCAGCAATGCTCATTTGAGCGTTTTCCTAATAAACCAAGGGTGAACCCGCAAAATCTCATCCAATGACCGGTTCACCCACAAAACATGCATCTTTTGACAATCATCCTACAATACCAACAAAATTGAAATCGAGTTTCGGAAATAGAGAGAATCCCTCGTGTCGACAACTGTAACCCCTTCCGCGTCCCGGGACCGTGAATCGTCGCCCGACGAGATCACCGCGCTCGCGCGCGGCCTTGCCGTGCTGCGCCGCATCGCGGCTGCCGACGCGCCCGTCAGCAACCGCGAGCTGACCGAACTGACCGGCATCCCGAAGCCGACCGTGTCGCGCATCACCGCGACGCTCGTCAGCGCCGGCTTCCTGTTCCAGTTGCCCGACAGCGAGCGCTTCGTGCTCACCGCGTCGGTGCTCGAGCTGAGCCACGGCTTCCTGCGCAACTTCGACATCCGCGCGCGTTCGCGGCCGTTCATGATCGAGCTGGCCGAACACACGTCGCTGTCCGTTCACCTTGCGGTGCGCGACCGGCTCGACATGGTCGCGATCGACGTGATCCGGCCGCGCTCGGCCGTGCTGGTCACGCGCCTCGAAATCGGCTCGCGGATGGACATCGCGCGCACGGCCGTCGGCCGCGCATATCTCGCGGCACTCGAGGACGACGAACGGCGCTTGCTGCTCGATTCGCTGCGCACGACGGCGGGCGACGACTGGCCGCATGTATCCGCGAGGCTCAATCCCGCGCTCGACGAAGCGATGCGCGAAGGCCACGCGATCGCGATCGGCGAATGGCGCGAGGGCCTGAATGCGGTCGCGGCCGGTTTCGTCGGCCCGTCGGGCCAGCGCTATTCGGTGAATTGCGGCGGTGCGTCGCACCAGTGTCCGCCCGAATGGCTACAGGAACATGTCGTTCCCGCACTGCACGAATGCATCGCGAAAATCACCCGCGAGATCGGCGGCGCGCCGGCCCGGCGCATCAGCGTGTAATCGTTCCGTCATCGTGCCGACGCGTTCTGTAACGACCGTAACCCGTTGAAAGATAGACCGCTGGACTGTAACGGGGGCGGCACGTAGGATCATGCCCATCGTCGCGCCGCATTCGCGGTGCGCACAGCTCTTTTCCCGCGCGGGTCGGGAGGGCACCGGACCGAGCCGGGTTGCCCCTCCCGGCACCGCTCGCCCACGCGCGGCCAAGAGCAGTCCGATTCCCGGCACGCCGCGCCGTCTTCCTGACAGAACACGATGCATAACGAACAAAATCCCACGCCTCCTTCGAAAGATCCCGCCTCTCCCGCAGCACGGCGTCCGCGCCGCACGCTGATGATCGGGACGCTCGCGGTCGTCGTCATCGGCGGCCTGCTGTGGTGGCACCCGTGGAATCGCACGTCGGCGGTCCAGCCGGGTGCCGGCAGCGCGGCCCAGGGCGCGAGCGGTGCCGGCGGCCATCGCGGCCGCGGCGGCCCCGCCGCGATGGCGAACGTTCCGCAGCCCGTGCAGGTGGCGACCGCAACGCAGGGCGAGATGCCGATCGTGCTGTCCGCGCTCGGCACCGTGACGCCGCTCGCGAACGTGACGGTGAAAACGCAGTTGTCGGGCTATCTGCAGTCGGTGTCGTTCCAGGAAGGCCAGATCGTCAAGAAAGGCGACTTGCTCGCGCAGATCGATCCGCGCCCGTACCAGGTGTCGCTCGAAAACGCAGAAGGCACGTTCGCGCGCGACTCGGCACTGCTCGCGACGGCGCGCCTCGACCTGAAGCGCTACCAGACGCTGCTGTCGCAGGACTCGATCGCGTCGCAAACCGTCGACACGCAGAAATCGCTAGTCAAACAATACGAAGGAGCGGTGAAGACCGACCAGGCCGCGATCGATTCCGCGAAGCTGAACCTCACGTATGCGCGCATCACGGCGCCCGTGTCGGGCCGCGTCGGCCTGCGCCAGGTCGACCCCGGCAACTACGTGACGCCGGGCGACAGCACCGGCATCGTCGTGATCACGCAGCTGCAGCCGATGAGCGTGATCTTCACGACGTCGGAAGACAACCTGCCGCAGATCCTCAAGCAGGTGAACGCGGGCCAGAAACTGTCGGTCACCGCGTACAACCGCAACAACACGGTGCCGCTCGAGACGGGCTCGCTCGCGACGCTCGACAACCAGATCGACACGAGCACGGGCACGGTCAAGCTGCGCGCGAACTTCGATAACAAGGAAGGCATGCTGTTCCCGAATCAGTTCGTGAACACGCGGCTGCTCGTCGACGTGATGCGCGATGCGACGATCGTGCCGACGTCCGCGGTGCTGACGGGTTCGATCGGCCAGTTCGTCTACGTCGTGAAACCCGACAACACGGTGACGGTGCGCAAGGTCAAGCCCGGCCCGGTCGACGGCGAACGCACGAGCATCGTCAGCGGCATCGCGCTCGGCGAGCGCGTGGTGACCGACGGCTCCGACCGCCTGCGCGAAGGCGCGAAGATCTCTATCCCGGCCGACAAGCCGAAAGGCGCGTCGGGTGCGCACGGCGCCGGCGCGGCGTCGGGTGCATCGGGCGCCGGCGGCCAACGCGGCGGACACAAGCACGGTGCGTCGCAAGCAGCGGCCCAATAACGCGCGGGCCGCTCGATGAATCCATCCCGCCTCTTCATTCTCCGGCCGGTCGGCACCGCCCTCCTGATGGCGGCGATCATGCTGGCCGGCCTCGTCGCGCTGCGCTTCCTGCCGCTCGCCGCGCTGCCCGAGGTCGACTACCCGACGATCCAGGTCCAGACCTTCTACCCGGGCGCGAGCCCGGAGGTGATGACCTCGTCGGTCACCGCGCCGCTCGAACGGCAGTTCGGGCAGATGCCGTCGCTGAACCAGATGTCGTCGCAAAGCTCGGCCGGCGCATCGGTGATCACGCTGCAGTTCTCGCTCGACCTGCCGCTCGACATCGCCGAGCAGGAAGTGCAGGCCGCGATCAACGCGGCCGGCAACCTGCTGCCGTCCGACCTCCCCGCCCCGCCGATCTACGCGAAGGTCAACCCGGCCGACGCGCCGGTGATCACGCTGGCCGTCAAGTCGAAGACGCTGCCGCTCACGCAGGTGCAGGATCTGGCCGACACGCGCCTTGCGATGAAGATCTCGCAGATCGCGGGCGTCGGCCTCGTCAGCCTGTCGGGCGGCAACCGCCCGGCCGTGCGGATCCAGGCGAACCCGACCGCGCTCGCGCAGTACGGGATGAACCTCGACGACCTGCGCACGACGATCTCGAACCTGAACGTGAACACGCCGAAGGGCAACTTCGACGGCCCGACGCGCGCCTACACGATCAACGCGAACGACCAGCTCACGAGCGCCGACCAGTACAACAGCGCCGTCGTCGCGTACAAGAACGGCCGCCCGGTGATGCTCACCGACGTCGCGACGGTCGTCGCCGGCTCGGAGAACACCAAGCTCGGCGCGTGGGTGAATTCGGAGCCTGCGATCATCCTGAACGTGCAGCGCCAGCCCGGCGCGAACGTGATCCAGACGGTGGACGCGATCAAGGCGCAGTTGCCGAAGCTGCAGGAAACGCTGCCGGCAGCGCTCGACGTGCAGATCGTCACCGACCGCACGACGATGATCCGCGCGGCCGTGCGCGACGTGCAGTTCGAGCTGCTGCTCGCGGTCGGGCTGGTCGTGCTGGTGATGTACCTGTTCCTCGCGAACGTCTACGCGACGATCATCCCGAGCCTGTCGGTGCCGCTGTCGCTGATCGGCACGCTCGCGGTGATGTACCTGGCCGGCTTCTCGCTGAACAACCTGTCGCTGATGGCGCTCACCATCGCGACCGGCTTCGTCGTCGACGACGCGATCGTGATGATCGAGAACATCGCGCGCTACGTCGAGGAAGGCGAATCGGGGCTCGAGGCCGCGCTGAAGGGCTCGCGGCAGATCGGTTTCACGATCATCTCGCTGACGGTATCGCTGATCGCGGTGCTGATCCCGCTGCTGTTCATGGGCGACGTGGTCGGGCGCCTGTTCCACGAATTCGCGATCACGCTCGCGGTGACGATCGTGATCTCGGCGATCGTGTCGCTCACGCTCGTGCCGATGATGTGCGCGAAGCTGCTGCGCCATTCGCCGCCGCCGGAGAGCCACCGCTTCGAGGCGCGCGTGCACCGGACGATCGACTGGGTGATCGCGCGCTACGCGGTCGCGCTCGAATGGGTGCTGAACCGCCAGCGCGCGACGCTCGTCGTCGCGCTGCTGACGCTCGTGCTGACCGGCCTGCTTTACGTGTACGTGCCGAAGGGCTTTTTCCCGGCGCAGGATACCGGCGTGATCCAGGCGATCACGCAGGCGCCGCAGTCGATCTCGTACGGCGCGATGGCCGAACGCCAGCAGGCGCTCGCGGCCGAGATCCTGAAGGACCCGAACGTCGACAGCCTCACGTCGTTCATCGGCGTCGACGGCAGCAACATCACGCTGAACAGCGGCCGGATGCTGATCAACCTGAAGGCGCGCGACGAGCGCTCCGAGACGGCGGCGCAGATCATCCGCGACCTGCAGCACCGCGTCGCGAACATCACGGGCATTTCGCTGTTCATGCAGTCGGTGCAGGACCTGACGATCGACTCGACCGTCAGCCCGACGCAGTACCAGTTCATGCTGACGAGCCCGAATTCGGACGAGTTCGCGACCTGGGTGCCGAAGCTCGTCGCGCGGCTGCAGCAGGAGCCGTCGCTCGCCGACGTCGCGACCGACCTGCAGAGCAACGGCCAGTCCGTCTACATCGAGATCGACCGCGCAAGCGCCGCGCGCTTCGGCATCACGCCGGCGACCGTCGACAACGCGCTGTACGACGCGTTCGGCCAGCGCATCGTGTCGACCATCTTCACGCAGTCGAACCAGTACCGCGTGATCCTCGAGTCCGAACCGAAGGAGCAGCACTACGCTAGATCGCTGAACGACATCTACCTGCCGTCGGCCGGCGGCGGCCAGGTGCCGCTGTCGTCGATCGCGTCGTTCCACGAGCGGCCGTCGCCGCTGCTGGTCGCGCATCTGTCGCAGTTCCCGTCGACGACGATCTCGTTCAACCTCGCACCCGGCGCGTCGCTCGGCGAGGCCGTCAAGGCGATCGAGGCCGCCGAAAAGGACATCGCGCTGCCCGCGTCGTTCCAGACGCGCTTCCAGGGCGCGGCACTCGCGTTCCAGGCATCGCTGTCGAACCAGATTTTCCTGATCCTCGCGGCGATCGTCACGATGTACATCGTGCTCGGCGTGCTGTACGAAAGCTACATCCACCCGATCACGATCCTGTCGACGCTGCCGTCGGCCGGCGTCGGCGCGCTGCTCGCGCTGATGATCTCCGGGCACGACCTCGACATCATCGGGATCATCGGCATCGTGCTGCTGATCGGCATCGTGAAGAAGAACGCGATCATGATGATCGACTTCGCGCTCGAGGCCGAACGCGTGGAAGGCAAGCCGCCGCGCGAGGCGATCTACCAGGCGTGCCTGCTGCGTTTCCGGCCGATCCTGATGACGACGCTCGCCGCGCTGCTCGGCGCGGTGCCGCTGATCGTCGGCTCCGGCGCGGGCTCCGAACTGCGCCAGCCGCTCGGGATCGCGATCGCCGGCGGCCTGATCGTGTCGCAGGTGCTGACGCTGTTCACCACGCCCGTGATCTACCTCGGCTTCGACTCGCTCGCGCGCCGCGTGCGCGGCTGGTTCGAACGCCATGGCCCCGATGCCGGCACGCGCACGGATGCGTAAGCCATGAACCTGTCGCGCCCCTTCATCACCCGTCCCGTCGCGACGACGCTGCTCGCGCTCGGCGTCGCGCTCGCGGGCCTGTTCGCGTTCATCAAGCTCCCGGTGTCGCCGCTGCCGCAGGTCGACTTCCCGACCATCTCGGTGCAGGCGTCGCTGCCCGGCGCAAGCCCCGAGACCGTCGCGACCAGCGTGACGAGCCCGCTCGAGCGGCACCTCGGCTCGATCGCCGACGTGTCCGAAATGACGTCGACGAGCACGGTCGGCAACGCGCGGATCATCCTGCAGTTCGGCCTGAACCGCGACATCGACGGCGCCGCGCGCGACGTGCAGGCCGCGATCAACGCGGCGCGCGCCGACCTGCCCGCCTCGCTGAAGAGCAACCCGACCTACCGCAAGGTCAACCCGGCCGATTCGCCGATCATGGTCGTGTCGCTCACGTCCGAAACCTCGTCGCCGGCGAAGCTGTACGACGCGGCGTCGACGGTGCTGCAGCAGTCGCTGTCGCAGATCGACGGGATCGGCCAGGTGTCGGTGAGCGGTTCCGCCAACCCGGCCGTGCGCGTCGAGCTCGAACCGCAGGCGCTGTTCCACTACGGGATCGGCCTCGAGGACGTGCGCGCGGCGCTCGCGTCCGCGAACGCGAACGCACCGAAGGGCGCGATCGAATTCGGCCCGCAGCGCTACCAGCTCTACACGAACGACCAGGCCTCCGATGCGTCGCAATACCGCGACCTCGTCGTCGCGTACCGCAACGGCTCGGCCGTGCGGCTGTCCGACCTGTCCGACGTCGTCGATTCGGTCGAGGATCTGCGCAACCTGGGCCTCGCGAACGGCAAGCGAGCGGTGCTCGTGATCCTGTACCGCTCGCCCGGCGCGAACATCATCGAGACGATCGACCGCGTGCACGCCGCGCTGCCGCAGCTCACCGCGTCGCTGCCGGCCGACATCACGGTCACGCCCGTGCTCGACCGGTCGACGACGATCCGCGCGTCGCTGAAGGACACCGAGCACACGCTGCTGATCGCGATCAGCCTGGTCGTGATGGTCGTGTTCCTGTTCCTGCGCAACTGGCGCGCGACGCTGATCCCGAGCGTCGCGGTGCCGATCTCGATCATCGGCACGTTCGGCGCGATGTACCTGCTCGGCTTCTCGATCGACAACCTGTCGCTGATGGCGCTGATCGTCGCGACCGGCTTCGTCGTCGACGATGCGATCGTCGTGCTCGAGAACATCTCGCGGCACATCGAGAACGGCAAGTCGCGGATGCAGGCCGCGTTCGACGGCGCGCGCGAGGTCGGTTTCACGGTGCTGTCGATGAGCATCTCGCTCGTCGCCGTGTTCCTGCCGATCCTGCTGATGGGCGGCATCGTCGGGCGCCTGTTCCGCGAGTTCGCGCTGACGCTGTCGCTCGCGATCGCCGTGTCGCTTGCGGTGTCGCTCACCGTCACGCCGATGATGTGCGCGCGCCTCTTGCCCGAGTCGCACGACCCGCAAAGCGAAGGCCGCTTCGGGCGCTTCCTCGAGCGCGGCTTCGCGCGCATGCAGCGCGGCTACGAGCGCTCGCTGTCGTGGGCGCTGCGCCGGCCGCTGCTGATCCTGATGACCCTGTTCGCCACGATCGGGCTGAACGTCTACCTGTACATCGTCGTGCCGAAGGGCTTCTTCCCGCAGCAGGACACCGGGCTGATGATCGGCGGCATCCAGGCCGACCAGTCGACGTCGTTCCAGGCGATGAAGCTGAAGTTCTCCGAAATGATGCGGATCGTGCAGAGCAACCCGAACGTGAAGAGCGTCGCGGGCTTCACCGGCGGCACGCAGACCAACTCGGGCTTCATGTTCGTCACGCTGAATGACCGCACCGAGCGCAAGCTGTCGGCCGACCAGGTGATCCAGCAACTGCGCCCGCGGCTGGCGGACGTCGCGGGCGCGCGCACGTTCCTGCAGGCCGCACAGGACATCCGCGTCGGCGGCCGGCAGAGCAACGCGCAGTACCAGTTCACGCTGCTCGGCGATTCGAGCGCCGACCTGTACAAGTGGGGGCCGATCCTGACCGAGGCGCTGCAAAAGCGCCCCGAGCTGACCGACGTGAACTCCGACCAGCAGCAAGGCGGCCTCGAGGCGATGGTGACGATCGACCGCGCAACGGCCGCGCGGTTCGGCATCAAGCCCGCGCAGATCGACAACACGCTGTACGACGCGTTCGGCCAGCGCCAGGTCTCGACGATCTACAACCCGCTGAACCAGTACCACGTCGTGATGGAAGTCGCGCCGAAATACTGGCAGAGCCCCGAGATGCTGAACCAGGTATGGATCAGCACGTCGGGCGGCAGCGCGAACGGCTCGCAGACCACCAACGCGGCGGCCGGCACCTACGTCGCGACGTCGGCCGGCACGTCGAGCGCCGGCACGGCCGCGCAGAGCGCCGCGGCGATCGCGTCCGATTCCGCGCGCAACCAGGCGCTCAACTCGATCGCGGCCAGCGGCAAGTCGAGCGCGTCGTCGGGCGCATCCGTGTCGACGTCGAAGTCGACGATGATCCCGCTGTCGGCGATCGCGACGTTCGGGCCGAGCACGACGCCGCTGTCGGTCAACCACCAGGGGCTGTTCGTCGCGACGACGATCTCGTTCAACCTGCCGCCGGGCGTGTCGCTGTCGCAGGCGACGCAGGTGATCTACCAGACGATGGCGCAGGTCGGCGTCCCGCCGACGATCGTCGGCAGCTTCCAGGGCACCGCGCAGGCGTTCCAGCAGTCGACGAACGACCAGCCGATCCTGATCCTCGCCGCGCTGCTGGCCGTCTATATCGTGCTCGGGATCCTGTACGAGAGCTACATCCACCCGATCACGATCCTGTCGACGCTGCCGTCGGCCGGCGTCGGCGCGCTGCTCGCGCTGCTGCTGTTCAAGACCGAGTTCAGCATCATCGCGCTGATCGGCGTGATCCTGCTGATCGGCATCGTGAAGAAGAACGCGATCATGATGGTCGATTTCGCGATCGACCAGACGCGCAACAACCGCAAGTCGTCGTTCGACGCGATCCACGAGGCGTGCCTGCTGCGCTTCCGCCCGATCATGATGACGACGATGGCGGCACTGCTCGGCGCGCTGCCGCTCGCGTTCGGCAGCGGCGACGGCGCCGAGCTGCGCGCGCCGCTCGGGATCGCGATCGCCGGCGGCCTGGTCGTGTCGCAGGTGCTGACGCTCTATACGACGCCGGTCGTCTATCTGTACATGGACCGGCTGCGCGTGTGGGCCGAGAAGCGGCGCAACCGCCGGAATCCGGGCGGGCCGGCGGTCGCCGGGGAGTGATGGCAGCGGCCGCCCGTCAGGCGGCCGCTTTGCGCGCTTGAACACCGGCGGCGATCGGCTATCGTGTTTCCATGCCCACCGCCGGCCCCCTTCCCCGGAACACGCCATGAACGTCCAGCTCAACCATACGATCGTCTGGTGCCGCGACAAGCGCGCATCGAGCCGCTTCCTCACCGAGCTTCTGGAACTGCCGCCGCCGACGCCGTTCGGCGCGATGCTGGTCGTCGCGCTCGACAACGGCGTGTCGCTCGATTTTTACGAAAAGACGGGGGAGATCGCGGCCCAGCATTACGCGTTCCTGACCGACGAAGCCGGCTTCGATCGCGTGTTCGCCCGCATTCGCGAGCGCGGGCTGCCGCACTGGGCCGATCCGGCAAAGCGGCAGCCCGGCGACATCTACCGCCACAACGGCGGCCGCGGCGTGTATTTCGACGATCCGGACGGTCATTTCCTCGAAGTGATGACGCGGCCGTATGTGCTGAACGGTTAGCTCGGCGGGCCGGCCGGTGTTGCGCCGGCCGGTATTGCGCGGGCCGGGTGCCGCCCCGTTTCGGAGCACACCCTGCCGGCTGCCGTCACTCGGTAGCCGTCGCCGTCTTGCGCGGACGACGCGCGCGCGGCGCCGCCTTGCGGGCCGGCTTCTTCGGCTTGGCGGCAGCCGGTGCTTCGGCAGCCGATTCAACCGGCGCGGCTTCATGCGACGGCTGCGCCGCGGCAACCTCGCCGCCGAAATCGCCGGCCGCAGGCTCGGCGTGCGTCACCGGGGCATGCCGGTCGTCGCCCTGCCCCGCATCGCTATGTGCGTCGCCGGCATGCGTGCCGTGCGCGTGCTTGTCGCCACCGTGATTCGCCGCGCCATGCGCGGCGTCGTCCGGCTTCCCGGCCTCGTGACGGCCGGCGCTCTTCGCGGCGGTTTTCTTCGCGCCGGTCTTCTTCGCCGCGCTCTTGCGTGCGCGCTTGCGGCCGTCCTTCGCGTCGCCGTGCGCATCGGCCGCGTCGGCCGCGACGGCAGGCGCGACCGACGCGGCGTCGGCGACTTCGTCAACGACCGCCTCTTGCGCTTCGACCTGCGCGCTTTCGTGCACGACCGCTTCCGCCCGCTGCCCGCGACGTCGCGACTCGCGCCCGGCCCGCGCCGGCTCCGCCGCGCGCGTGCCGTGGTGCGCGGCGGCGCCTTCACCGCCCGCCGCGGCGTGCTCCGCGGCCACCGGCTGACGTGCCCGCGACACGAACGCGCCCGACTTGTCGTCGCGCCCCACTTCGAGCAGGCCGCGCGCCTGCGCCTCGTCGAGCAGGTTGCCGAACGCGCGGAACCCGTAGTACGACTCGTTGAAATCCGGCTTGCGGCGCTTGATCGCGCTCTTGAGCACCGACGCCCAGATCTTGCCGACGTCGTCGCGCTCCGACGCGAGCGCGTCGAACGTCTCGACCGCCAACGCGATCGCCTCGGCCTTGCGCGCGTCCATGTCGTGCTTGCGCGACGGCTCGTCGGGCCGCTTCGCGCCGCCGTTACCGGCGCGCTGCTGTTGTTCGCGCTTCGCGAGCGTGCGCTGCTGCTCGCGCACCAGGTCGTCGTAGAAGATGAATTCGTCGCAGTTCGCGACCAGCAGGTCCGACGTCGACTTCTTCACGCCGACGCCGATCACCTTCTTCGCGTTCTCGCGCAGCTTCGACACGAGCGGCGAAAAGTCCGAGTCGCCGCTGATGATCACGAACGTATCGACGTGCGACTTCGTGTAGCAAAGGTCGAGCGCGTCCACGACGAGCCGGATGTCGGCCGAATTCTTGCCCGACTGGCGCACGTGCGGAATCTCGATCAGCTCGAAGCTCGCCTCGTGCATCGACGCCTTGAAGCCCTTGTAGCGATCCCAGTCGCAATAGGCCTTCTTCACGACGATGCTGCCCTTCAGCAGCAAGCGCTCCAGCACGGGCTGGATGTCGAATTTCTCGTACTTCGCGTCGCGCACGCCGAGCGCGACGTTCTCGAAGTCGCAGAACACGGCCATGCTGACGTTGTCCAGGGGTAATGCCATGTGTACTCCAACCGGTTGGCCGACGCGTTATAGGACGTAGCGTCGAAAAATGCATCGCGCACATGATAGCCGGTCGGCGCGTCATTCCCGAATCCGGTGAATGAATGACCGTCCGAACGTCCGCCGTGTCGCCGGGGCCGCGTGCCTGCACCGGAAAGCCTTCGCCCATAGCCCGCGCCGGTATGCCCGCGCCGGTACGCCCGCGCCGGTACGCCCCTTATTACCCGTGCGCCGCCGCAGCGATTCGACATTACACTTGAGGTATTGGTCGTCCGTCCCTATCTGGGAGGATGACGCATCGAGCAAGGAGCGGTTTCATGACGACGAAGGTACTGCTGATTGGCGCAACCGGCCGCACCGGCCAGGCCTGCGCGGATCTGCTGCTCAAGCAGCCGGAATTCGAGGTGACGGCGCTGGTGCGCCGGCAAGGCTATGCGCTGCCGGGCGCGAAGGTCGTCGAGGCCGATCTGACGGACGATTTCTCGCGCGCATTCCAGGGCATCACGCACGTGATCTATGCGGCCGGCTCGGCCGAATCGGAAGGCGCGGCCGAAGAGGAGCAGGTCGACCGCGACGCGGTCGCCCGCGCGGCCGAGTATGCGCTGGCGTACAACGTGCAGAAGCTGGTCGTGATCAGCTCGCTGTCCGCGTACCGGCCCGAGCAGAGCCCCGACGCGCTGCGCCACTATTCGCAGATGAAGCGCGAAGGCGACGAGCGCGTGATCGCGTCGGGCGTCGACTACGTGATCCTGCGCCCCGGCCCGCTCACGGACACGCCGGGCGTCGGCAAGATCGCGCTGACCGAGGAGCGCGTCGAGCCCGCGCCGCCGGTGTCACGCCAGGATGTCGCGTGGGCCGCGATCGAGGCGATCAAGCTCGGCATTTCGCGCAAGATTGTCGGCTTCGTCGGCGGCGGCGTGCCGATCGAGCAGGCGTTGCGCGCATAACGCGGCCCCACGCGCGCCGCCTCGCGAGGCGGCGCGTTTTCCCGTGCCCGCGGCCCGCACGACGGGCCGCTTACGCGTGGGCCGGCCGCTTACTGCTTCGGATGCGCGTCGGCCCACGCCTTCACGGCGGCCAGCGTGTTCTCGACGTGCTTGTCGGGCGACAGGCTCGTGTATTCGTAGAGAATCTTCCCTTCCGGCGAAATCACGTAGGACACGCGGTTCGCGCGGTCGAGCGCCGGCAGCTTCGCGTCGTATTCGCGGATGATCTTCGCGTCCGGATCGGCCGCGACCGGGAACTTGCTCCGGCACTCGCTCACCGAGAACTTCGTCAGCGTGTCGATATTGTCAGCCGATACGCCGATCACCGTCGCGCCGTAAGCCTTGTAACGATCGACCGCATCCGCGAACGCATGCGCCTCGATCGTGCAGCCCTTCGTAAACGCGGCCGGGTAGAAATACAGCACGACCGGGCCCTGCTTCAGCGCGTCGGCGAGCGAGTACGTGTAAGTCTTGCCGCCCAGCGACGCCTGCGTCGTGAAGTCCGGCGCCGCGGCGCCCGGCTTCAATTCCGCCTGTGCCATCAGCGCATGGCCGGCCACCAGCGCCGCCGCGGCGCCCAGCAACAGTTTTCGCTTCATCTGCGTCCTCATTTCTTATAAAGTCAGCCTCGATATAGGCCACGTCGGCGTTCGCCTGTCGAACGCGCGGGCATGATCCGGTCCAGCGGCAGCGCCATCCGCGCCCGGCCCGTTAAAGATTCCGCACAGTGTGCCGTTATTCCTTCCGGACAACCGGTTCCAGCCCTTCACGTCAGCGAGAAACATGGAAGCCAACAGGAAACAGACGTCACGCAAGGGCTCCTGGCGCAGCGCCTTGCATACGCTGCGCCGCTTCGCCTGGTCGGGCGGCGCGCTGATGCCCGCGCGCGCCGGCGCGCCGCGGCGCGACGACTCCGTGCGCAACTGGCTGGAACAGACGGTCGGCACGGTGGATTTCCTCGCCCATGTCGACCGCGAGCTGCGCTTTCTGTATGTGTCCGACGCGAGCCTGCGCTTCATCGGCTACCACCGCGACTACCTGCACACGCTGACGCTGCGCGACCTGATCGCCGAACAGGATACCGCGGCGCTCGAAGGCCTGCTTGCACGCGCCGCGCATTCGGGCCAGGTCGAGAAGGCGACGATGTGCATCGTCAAGTCGCTGACCTACCCGCTCGACGTCGAGATCCGTGCGTTCAAGAGCCGTCACCACGGGGTCGACGGCTTCGCGATCGCGGCGTTCGACGTGTCGTCGTGGCGCGCGCTCGAGGCGCGCCTCACGTACGAGATGCACCACGATCCGATGACGGGGCTCGACAACCTGTCCGCGCTCGTGCCCGCGCTGATGCGCGCGCAGCAGACCGCCGACGAGGACGGCACCTGCGCGGCGCTGCTGCTGCTCGACCTCGACGACTACCAGCGGATCAACCGCGCGCTCGGCTACGACGCGGGCGACACGCTGCTGCGAGAAACCGCGCAGCGGCTGAAGGCGCTCGTCACGCCGAACGAGCAGCTCGCGCGCGTCGCAAGCGACAAGTTCGCGATCGTGCTCGGCGCGCCGGACCGCGCGCAGGCGAGCAATGCCGCCGACGCGCTCGCGCGCCGGCTGCAGGCCGCGGTGCGCGAGCCCTACGTGTACCAGGGGCAGACCGTGCATTTGTCCGCCAGCATCGGCATCGCGCTCTATCCGGACGAGCGTGCCGCGCCGCACCGCGCGCAGCACCACAGCCCGCTGCTGCGCCGCGCCGACCACGCGCTCGCGCAGGCGAAGGCATCGGGCGGCAACGCGCTCGCGTTCCATGCGCCCGTCGACGATCCGGCCGACGCCGAACGGCTGAAGCTCGAAGCCGACCTGTACGACGGCGTGCGCAACGGCGAGTTTTCGCTCCATTTCCAGCCGATCACGCACAGCCAGTCGTGCGCGGTGGTCGGCGTCGAGGCGCTGATCCGCTGGCGCCATCCGGTGCACGGCCTCGTGCCGCCGGCGACCTTCATTCCGCTCGCCGAATCGATCGGCCTGATCAACTATCTCGGCAACTGGGTGCTCAAGGCCGCGTGCATGCAGCTCGTCGCATGGGACCGTCAGGGGCTCGCGCTGCAGTACGTGGCGGTCAACGTGTCGCCGCAGCAGTTCCGCGACCCGCGCTTCACGCAGAGCGTACGCGAGGCGATCGCGCTGACGGGCATCGACCCGCGCCGCATCGTGCTCGAAATCACCGAAAGCCTGCTGATGCACGACCCCGCGCACGCGAAGGGGCTGCTCGAGGAGCTGACCGATCTCGGCATCCGCTTCGCGATCGACGATTTCGGCACCGGCTATTCGAGCCTCGCGTACCTGCAGCGCTTCCCGCTCGCGAAACTGAAGATCGACCGCAGCTTCGTCGAGAACCTGCTGACGTCGCGCAACGACCGCGCGATCGTGTCGGCGGTGGTCGGCCTCGCGCAGACGCTCGATCTCGAGCTCGTCGCCGAAGGCGTCGAGACCGAGGCGCAGCGCGAACTGCTGACGGAGATGGGCTGCAATCACATCCAGGGCTGGCTCGTCTGCCAGGCGCTGCCGTCCGAGGAGCTCGCACGGCGCTTCGAGGCGCAGCAGCTGCACCTGCACGCCGCCGCCTGACGCGCGGCGAACCGGACAGATCCGTATGTCAACCACCGAATACCTGCCCCGCACCGCGTTGCTCGACAAGCTGTGGGCCCGGATGAACGAACGGGGCGACTTCCCGCTGCTGTCGGAATCGCTGCGTGCGACGATGGCCGCGATGAAGAACGACGACCTCGACTTCACAGCGCTCGTGCGCGTCGTGCTGTCGGATTTCGCGCTCACGCAGAAAGTGCTGCGGCTCGCGAACTCCGCGATGTACATGGCGTTCGGCGGCAACATCACGACCGTCACCCGCGCGCTGATGGTACTCGGCCTCGACGCGGTTGGCCATCTCGTCGTCGGGCTGAAGCTCGTCGACCATTTCCACCACAGCACGCCGCGACGCATCGACGCGAAGCTCGAACTGAACCGCGCGCTGCTGTCCGGCTGCGTCGCGCGCAAGCTGACCGAGCACGCCGAGCTGCGCGGCGGCGAGGAAGCCGTCGTCTGCACGCTGATGCGCCAGGTCGGCAAGCTGCTGGTGGTCTGCTATCTCGACAGCGAATGGGACCGGATCCGCCGGCGCACGGCCGAGCTGAACGGCGACGACGCGGCCGCGTGCATCGACGTGCTCGGCGTCGGCTTCGACGAGATCGGGCTCGAAGCGGCCGCGCGCTGGCGGCTGCCCGACGTGATTCGCGCGGGGATGGCCAACGACGACCACGCGGCCCACGCCGACGCGTTCGACGACGAATACGACGACGACCGCAACGCGGGCCATGCGGCCGACGACGGCCCGGCCGACCGCGTACGCTGGCTGCGCGCGGTGAGCCGCTGCTCGACCGACGTCGCGAGCGCGCTCGCGATGCCCGCGAGCCCGCAGCGCGACGCGCGCATTGCGTCGCTCGCGCAGCACTACGGCACGGAGCTCGACATGGAGTCCGACGCGCTAGTCGAGATCGCCGAGCTGCTCGCGCGCGAGGAAGCGAGCGACACCGTGATGCGCGAGATCGTCGAGCTGCGCGCGAACGCCGATGCGATCGCGCGCGCGCAGGCCGAGCCCGAGGCACGCCTCGAAGCCGGCCTCGCGGACCTGCGCGCGCTGCCGTCCGAGCATGTGCTGACGCCGGTGCTCGCACTCGCGTCGGAAAGCCTGCTGGCCGGCCTCGCGTTCACGCGCACCGTGATGTTCGTGCGTCACGACGACGGCACGTTCGCCGCGCGCCTCGGCTTCGGCCCCGGCGTCGATACGGCGCTCGACCGGCTGCGCTTCGACGAACGCTTCGAGCCGGACGTGTTTCATCTCGCGATCACGAATTCGGTCGGCATCTTCATCGAGCAGGCGCAGGATCCGAAGATGCTCAAGCGCCTGCCCGCGTGGTATCAGGACGCGTTCGACGACACGCGCGCGTTCGTGCTGCTGCCCGTGCGGGTCGGCACGACGACCGTCGCGCTGCTATACGGCGACTGGGCCGGTGCGCAGCCCGCGCGCAAAATCGCGCAGCAGGAGATGAGCGTGCTCAACGAGCTCGCACGCGAACTGGGCCGGTTCTTTCCCGCGTAGCGCGGCCAGCGGCTGCCTGCCCGCGTCGCTTCCGGCCTCCCGAACGCAGACCGGCCGCATGAGCGGCCGGTCTGCTTGGCATCGTGCGATCGAACGAAACGCTTACTTGAGCGTCACGGGCACGCTGAAGTACTTCTTCGCGAGATTGTCGATCGTGCCGTCGGCCTTCAGGTCCTTCAGCGCCTGATCGAGGGCGGTCTTCAGCGCCGCGTCGTTCTTGCGCAGGCCGAAGCCGACGCCCGAGCCGAGGATCTCGGTGTCGCTGACCGTGCCGCCCGCGAACGCGAAGCCCTGGCCTTGCGGCTTGGTCAGGAAGCCCTTCGAACCGGCCTCCGAATCCTGGAACGTCGCGTCGAGACGGCCCGACTTCAGGTCGGCATAGGCCAGGTCCTGCGTCTGGTACGGCACGACTTCGACGCCGGCCGGCGCCCACTTCTTCTTCGCATACGCTTCCTGGATCGTGCCCTGCAGCACGCCGACGCGCTTGCCCTTCAGCGATTGCGGGGTCGGCAGCAGGCCGCTGCCCTGCTTCGCGATCAGTTGGTTCGGAATGGTGTAGATCGGATCGGTGAACGCGATCGCGTGCTTGCGTTGGTCGGTGATCGTCATGTCCGAGTTGATCGCGTCGAACTTGCGCGCCTGCAGCGCGGGGATCAGGCCGTCGAAGTCGTTCTCGACCCACACGCACTTCGTCTTCAGCTTCGCGCACACCGCGTTGCCGATGTCGATGTCGAAGCCGGTCAGCTTGCCGTCGGGCGTCTTGTATTCGAACGGTGCGTACGAGGCCTCGACGCCGAACCGGATCTCCTTCAGATCCGCGGCAAACGCGCTGCCTGCCGCCACGGCCGATGCCGCCACCACCGCATGCGCGGCCACTTTACGCCAATCCAACTTCATCAGGTGCTCTCCTCGATACTCGAATGTTCCGGAACTACGGGCGCTTGCATCATTGCAGGGCCAGATAGCCGCGACAATGTCGATGCCGTGCCGTGATGCGGCGCAACAGCCGCAAGGCCGCGATTGTACCAATCCGCGCGGCCCGATATGGCAAAGCGGCCGGCGGCGCGCGATGCTGCGGTGCGTGCGCGGCGCCGGCCGGGCCGGCCGCCGAACTTGCAAGACGATGTCGCAAATACGCAAGGCCGCGGGCCGGGGGCCGTCCGCCCCGGCGTGCAGGCGGCGACGACGGGATACCGACGGGTTGCGGGTCAGGCGCGGGCCGCGCGCGGTCGCGGCCGCGCAATCGGTCGGGACACGCGCTCAGACGAGTGCCGCGAGCGTCTCGCGTGTCGTGTCGACGACGAGCAGGCCCGCGCGCAGGCCCGGCTTCACGGTCGGGTTCGGAAACACGATCCGCTCCTCGTCGTGCGTCACCGTGTAGCGGTAGTCGCCGTCCTGCGCGAGCACCGTGCCGCGCGCGAACGCGGTGAAGTTCGCGACGTCGGCCGCGACGAACAATTCGAGCGCGTCGCTCTGCTTCGTGATCTGGTCGATCACGGTGAATACGCGCGGCAGCACGGCCCCGGCATCGCCCCGCGCACCCGATACGAGTCGACGCACGGCCAAATCGGCCGGCGCGAAGCGCGTCAGGTCGTTCTGGCCGAACGGCCGCACCTTGCCGAGTTCGAGCGTGCATGCGAGCGCGCCGCAGTGCTCGGCCGTGAAATGCGAATACGTGTTGCCCTTCGCCGTATGCAGCAGCACGGCCGCGATGCGCGCGTCGCCGAGCCATTCGACCATCGCGCGCGTCGGCGGCGTGCCCGTATGCGGCAGCAGCGCGAACTGCTCGAACACCGACGCGCGGATCGCCGTATGCATGTCGATGTGCCAGCGCACGCCGCCCGCCGGCGCCGCCGCGAAGAACGCGGCAGCGGCCGCTTCGAGCTGCACGGCACGCGGCGCTTCGCGGCTCGCGGGCACCTGCGCGTGACGACCGCTGAACAGGCGATTCAGATCGTCGTCGAGATAACGCTCGCCGGCGCGCATCGCCGGCACGTTGCCGAGCACGACCAGCAGCCGGCACGCGAGCGGCAGCGCGCCCGACGCGAGATCGCGCACGAGCATCGACAACAGCTCGATCGGCGCCGTCTCGTCGCCGTGCACGCCGGCCGACACGAGCACGCTCGCGCGCGCCGCGCCGTCACCCGCGGCCGGTTCGAGCGCGAGCAGCCCGTCGCCGAGCCATTGCCAGCGCACTGCCCCGCCCGCGCAGGCGCCGTCCGTCACGGCCGGCGTGCCGCCGGCCAGCGTGAACGCGAGAAAGTCGTCGAGCGGCGCGGCGGCGGACATCGGTGCGTCAGCGCTGGAAGTCATACAGCGACCCGACGCGCAGGATCTGCGTGAGCTCGTCGAGCGCCGTGCGCGACTCGTCGAGCAGCGCCGGATCGGCGAGGTCTTCCGGTGCGAGGCGATCGCGATAGTGCTTGTCGATCCACGCGTCGAGCGACGCGAACAGCGTGTCGTTGATCCACACGTTCGACGTGACGGCCGCGCGCTCCGCCTCGTTCAGCACGACGCGCAGGCGCAGGCACGCGGGGCCGCCGCCGTTCTTCATGCTTTCGCGCAGGTCGAACACGAGCACGTCGTGAATCGGGCCGTTGCCGGCCGCGAGACGGTCGAGATACGCCGCGACGTTCGCGTTCTCGCGGCATTCCTGCGGCACGACGAGCACTTGCGAGCCGTCCGCGCGCGACAGCAGCTGGCTGTTGAACAGGTACGACGTCACCGCGTCGTTCACGCTCACGGCCGCGTCGGGCACCTCGATCACGTTCAGCCGCGCACCGCGTGCGTCGAGCGCGGCGGTCAGCGTGTCGTAGATCGCCTGCTTGTTGACGAACGCGCGCTCGTGCGTGAACAGCGTGTCGCGGTTGCCGACCGAGATCACGTCGTTGTGGAACACGCCCGCGTCGATCACGTCCGGATCCTGCTGCGCGTAGACCGTCGCTTCTTCCGCGAGCCCGTGGCGATGCGCGACCGCGCGGCTCGCCTCGAAGGTCTGGCGCGCCGGGAAACGCTTCGGCTCCGGGCCGCGGCGGTATTCCGCACGGCCGTACACGAAGAACTCGACGCCCGGCTTGCCGTATTCGGCGCAAAAGCGCGTGTGGTTCGCCGCGCCTTCGTCGCCGAGCGCCGGCGTGCCCGTCAGCGCCTCGTGCACCGCGAAGTGCGCGGGATCGGCGAACAGCGTCGACAGCGTGCGGCGCGTCGCGTCGTGCTCGATCGCGCGATGCAGCTTGCTGCACAGGTTCGCGGGCGTGAAGTGCACGCGGCCGTCGCTCGTGTCGGCCGACGGGCTGACGGTGGCCGCGTTCGCGGTCCACATCGCCGACGCCGAGCTCGCCGCGGCGAGCAGCTCGGGCGCCTGCTTCGCGGCCTTCGCGATCACGTCCGCGTCCTTGCCCGAGAAGCCGAGCTCGCGCAACAGGCGCAGCGACGGCCGCTCCTGCGGCGGCAGCACGCCCTGCGCGAAACCGAGATCCGCGAGCTGCTTCATCTTGCGCAGCCCCTGCTTCGCGGCGGCCTTCGGGTTCGCAGCCGACTTCTCGTTGTTGAGCGACGCCACGTTGCCGAACGACAGCCCGGCGTAGTTGTGGGTCGGGCCGACGAGCCCGTCGAAATTGGCTTCTTGTGCGTTCATCGTCGTTCCCTCGATCAGAAATGCAGGCCCGGCGACAGGCTCGCGGGCAAAGTCAGTTGCGTGCTTTCCACCGACGCCATCGGATACGCGCAATAGTCGGCCGCGTAATACGCGCTCGGGCGATGGTTGCCCGAGCGGCCCGTGCCGCCGAACGGCGCGGCGGACGATGCGCCGTTGGTCGGCCGGTTCCAGTTGACGATCCCGGCGCGGATCGTGCGGCGGAAGTGCTCCCATGCGTGCGCGTCGTCGGCCAGCAGGCCGGCAGACAGGCCGAACGCCGTGTCGTTCGCACGCTCGATCGCTTCGTCGAACGTCGCGTAGCGGACGATCTGCGCGAGCGGGCCGAAATGTTCTTCATCGGGCAGGTTCGCCACGCCCGTCACGTCGACGATCGCCGCGTTCACGAAGCCGAGGCGCGGATCGCGCTGCGTCATCGCGACGATCGGCTTCGCGCCCTGCTCGACCAGGCGCGACTGCGCGTCGACCAGCTTCGCGGCCGCGCGCGCCGAGATCACCGCGCCCATGAACGGCTGCGGATCGGCATCGAACACGTCGGCCGTGATCTTCGACGTGACGTCGGCGAAGCGCGCGAGGAAGCGGTCGCCGAACGCACCCTGCGGCACGAAGATGCGGCGCGCGCACGTGCAGCGCTGGCCGGCCGACAGGAACGCCGACTGGATCGTGTGATGCACGGCCGCGTCGATGTCCTCGACTTCGCCGATCACGAGCGGGTTGTTGCCGCCCATTTCGAGCGCGAGCACGATTTCCGGACGGCCGCCGAACTGCTTGTGCAGCAGCGTGCCGGTGTCCGAGCTGCCCGTGAAGAACAACCCGTCGATCTGCCGATGGTTCGCGAGCGCGATACCCGTGTCCTTCTCGCCCTGCACGAGGTTCAGCACGCCGGCCGGCAGCCCGGCTTCCTTCCACACTTCGACCGTCGCGCGCGCGACGCCCGGTGCGAGCTCCGACGGCTTGAACACGACCGTGTTGCCGGCGATCAGCGCGGGCACGATATGGCCGTTCGGCAAGTGGCCGGGGAAGTTGTACGGGCCGAACACCGCGACGACGCCGTGCGGGCGGTGACGCAGCACCGCGACGCCGTCGGCCATGTCCTGGCGCTTCTCGCCCGTGCGCTCCTGGTATGCCTGGATCGAGATGCCGACCTTCGCGGCCATCGACGCGACTTCGGTGCGCGCTTCCCACAGCGGCTTGCCCGTCTCGCGGCCGATCGCGGTTGCGATCGCTTCCTTGCGTTCGTTGAGCAATGCCGCGAAGCGCTTCACGATCGCGCAGCGCGATTCGAAGTCGAGCGCCGACCAGCCGGCGAACGCGCGGCGCGCGCTCGCGACCGCGCGGTCGACGTCGGCCGCCGATGCGCTGTCGCCCTGCCATGCGATTTCGTCGGTGCCCGGGTTGCGCGAAGCGAAGACGGGGCCCGAGCCTGCGACCCAGGCGCCGTCGATGAAGAGTTCCGTCATGATTCGTTTATCCCTGTTTGACTTTGAGCGGCAGCACGCGAACCGGATCGCCGGCCTTCACGTCGAGCGCGACGGCATCGTCGGCCGACAGCACGAACGAGCCGTTCGCGACCACGCCCGGCGCGACGCCGACGCGGAAATCGGTGAGCGACGTGTTCGACACGAGCGACGTCGGCGGATGGTCGCCCTGCGCGTCGGGCACACCGATCGCTGCCGGCACGACGACGCTCTCGCGCACCGTGCGCAGGTCGTTCACGTGGCATTCGAGCACGGGGCCCGCGTCGAAGATGTCGACGTGGTTCTGGTAGCGCAGCCCTTCCGCTTCGAGCATCTTGCGGGCCGGCAGCGTGTCGCGGTGCGTGAGGCCGACCGCGTCCTGCGCGTCCTGCGGCAGCAGGTCGACGTACACCGGGTAGCGCGGCATCAGTTCCGCGAGGAACGACTTGCGGCCGTGCGAGCTCAGGTAGTCGGCCGCGTTGAAATCGATCTGGTAGAAGTGCGAACCGACTGCGCGCCAGAACGGCGACGTGCCGTCTTCGTCGAAGTGGCCGCGCAGTTCCGCGCAGATGCGTTCCGGGAAGCGCTCGCGGAACTGCGCGATGAACATGAAGCGCGAGCGCGACAGCAGGCCGCCGACGCCGCCCGTGCGATAGCGCGGGCTCAGGAACAGCGAGCACACTTCCGCATAGCCCGTCAGGTCGTGCGAGATGTTCAGCGCGGACATCCGCGTCCACACGCCGAGTTCCTGGCTCGCATGCACAACCGTGCTCACGCGATAGTTGTAGAACGGCTGCTCGAGGCCGACTTGCGATTCGATTCCGCACACGCCCGCGATGTCGCCCGTCTTCGAGTCTTCCATCACGAAGAAGTAGCCGGCTTCGCCGGGCGCAGCCTCGCCCGCCAGCGTGCGGCGCGTGCGCTCGATGCGCGCGGCGAGCGCGTCGCGGTCGGGCTTGAACGTGGTCAGGCCCGGCCCGGTTTCCTTCGCGAGCGACACGAGCGCGTCGACGTCGCCCGTTTGTACGACCCGAACGACGATCATGCTGCGTCTCCCTTCAAATCTTCATCGTCGCGGCGGTGCAGCGGCACGCAGCGCACGACATCGCCATCCTTCACACCGAGCGCCGCGCGCACGTCGCCGGCCAGCGGCGCATCGGCCGTGTCGCCCGGCAGGTCGGCCAGCACGCAGCGGAACGATTCGCCGCTGCCCGTCGACACCATGTACGCGACGTCGCCCTGCTGGTGCGCGGCCTCGCGCACGACGCGCTCCGCGCCGTGCTTCACGCACGCGGTGCGGTCGACCTGCGCGGTCAGCACCGGGCCCGCGTCGAAGATGTCGACGAAGCGGTCGGGTTCGAAGCCTTCCTCGAGATGGATGTCGTATGCGAGCAGTGCCGTCTCGTTCGGCTCGCCGAGCACGCGCTGCGCGGCTTCCGGCAGCAGCGGCACGTAGATCGGATAGGCCGGCATCACTTCCGCGATGAACGTGCGGCTGCGGCCGCCCGACGCGATGTCGACGTCGGTGAAGTCGCGGCCGAAGAACTTGCGGCCCACTGCTTCCCAGAACGGCGATGCGCCGTTGCCGTCGCTGACGCCGAGCAGCAGCGTGAACACTTCGGGCGTGAAGCGGCGGCGGTTCGCGGCGATGTACATCATCCGGGCGCGCGAGATCAGGTGCGCGGCCGCGTCTCCGCGCAGCGACGGATCGACGTAGAAGCCGGCGAGCCGGCTCTTGCCGGTCAGCTCGTGCGACATCGTGAGCGCGTGGATCTTGCGGTTCACGTGCAGCTCGCGCGACGCGTGGATCAGTGCGTCGTTGCGGAACGCGTAGAACGGCTCCGAGTAACCGGCCGCGGCGACGATGCTCGCCGTGCCGAGCAGCTTGCCTGTCGACGAATCCTCAAGCACGAAGAGGTAGAACTCCTCGCCGGCGAAGTCGACGTCCGCGCGAAACGAATCCTCGGAGAGCGCCACGCGCGCTTCGAGCGCCGCGCGGTCGTGCGGCAGCGAGTGCAGGACCGGCTGCGCGGTGCGCGCCATGTGCGCGAGCGCATCGAGATCCGTGAGTTTGCCGGGGCGAACAAATAGCATCGTCGTTCCTGTCTGCGATGGGTGCGCCGATCAGCGCGCGGTGGCTTCCTGCGCGGCGAGCACTTGTTCGACCGCCTTCTCGAAGCGCTTGACGCCTTCGTCGAGCAGGTCGAACGGGATCACCAGCGACGGGACGAAGCGCAGCACGTTCGGGCCGGCGATCAGCATGATCAGGCCGTTCTCGGCTGCTGCGTTGACGAAGTCCTTCGCGCGGCCGTCGAACGCGGCGGTGAGTTCCGCGCCGACGAGCAGGCCCTTGCCGCGGATGTCCTTGAAGATGCCGAAGCGCGCGTTGATGCGTTCGAGCGCGCCCTTCAGGCGCACGCTGCGTTCGCGCACGCCTTCGAGCAGTGCCGGGTCGCCGATCAGTTCCACGACCTTGTCGGCAATCGCCGATGCGAGCGGGTTGCCGCCGTACGTCGTGCCGTGCACGCCGACCTTGAAGTGCGCGGCCAGTTCGTTCGTCGTCAGCATCGCGCCGATCGGGAAGCCGTTGCCGAGCGCCTTGGCGGTTGTCAGGATGTCCGGCGTGACGCCCGTGTCCATGTACGCGTAGAACTGGCCCGTGCGGCCGACGCCCGTTTGCACTTCGTCGAAAATCAGCAGTGCGGTGTTGGCGTCGCACGCTTCGCGCAGCGCCTTCAGGAAGGCCGGATCGGCCGGGATCACGCCGCCTTCGCCCTGCACGGGCTCGACGATCACTGCGCAGGTTTGCGGGCCGATCGCCGCCTTCGCGGCTTCGATGTCGTTGTACGGCAGGTGCTTGATGCCGGCCGGCACGGGGCCGAAGCCTTCCGAGTACTTCGGCTGGCCGCCGACGCTGACCGTGAAGAACGTGCGGCCGTGGAACGACTGCACGAACGAGATGATTTCGAATTTGTCGGCGCCGTGGCGATCGAATGCGACGCGGCGTGCGAGCTTCAGTGCGGCTTCGTTCGCTTCCGCGCCCGAGTTCGCGAAGAACGCGCGATCGGCGAAGGTCAGCGATTCGAGGCGCTTCGCGAGGCGCAGCACCGGCTCGTTCGTGTAGCCGTTGCCGATGTGCCAGAGCTTGCGGCCTTGTTCGTCCAGGACCTTCAGCAGTTCCGGGTGGCCGTGGCCGAGCGACGTCACCGCGATGCCGCATGCGAAATCCACGTACTCGCGGCCGGCCGTGTCCCACACGCGGGAGCCCTCTGCGCGATCCGGCACGAACGGGGCGGGGGAAAATACCGGCACCATCACTTCGTCGAATGTCTGGCGGGTCACGGTCGAGGTCGTCATGGTCGTTCCTTTCGGTTTCGTAAGAGGGTTCAACAGGATCAAGTTTAGGTAAGGGTGACGCAAGCGTCTTGCGGAATTGCGACGGGTTCTATCGGAAGCCCCTTTTTCTGCTGCTATTTTGCCCTTCCGGGAGGGGGCTGTGGGTTTTGGTGTCAGGGTGGTTTTTTTGGTGGTTCGCCTGTGTTTGTCGTGAAGCACCTGTTGACTTGTCGGTCTATTAGCGTCGCCCCTGCGCGGGGCGGCGGTTACTTTTCTTTGTCTTGCCAAAGAAAAGTAACCAAAAGAAAGGCGCCCGGAAAACGCATGACCTCCCGGTGCCGTGGTCATCAGAGTGGCCACCGCCTAAGTGTCCGCGCCAGGACAGAACACGGAGTGGTTCGAACAATGGTTCTGACATCACTCACCACCCAACAGAGCGGTATACCGCCCGCCAGCTCCATCCTCGCTACGCTCGGCTGCAAGGTACGCATCCCTCAAGCGGCGCTGTTGGTCGATCAGTTTCGGAAATCACGGCACGAACGCGACGCCACGAATCCTATGCACAAGCAGCGCGCTCACTCGATCTCAAGCACCTCGAACAATATCGAGATGGCCCCTTACGCCGCACCGATACGATTATGACTTTCGGAGAGGGCCAAACGATGAATAGAAGAATTGCAGTTGTGAGCGATAGCCTTTCAAGCGGCGGAACAATTAACCCATACAGCGGACCGCCGTTCCTGGTCCACGGACATCAAGCAGCCTTGATTGGCGGCAGTGCGTTCTGCATTGCATGTCAAAGCACCGGCATCATCGCAAAGGCTGGCGGGCCATATCGACTCAAGTTTCGGGGAGAAGTCGCACTAGATCGCGATATTGTCCTGTGCGGCTGCTCGACTCCGCCGAGCATCACTGCGTTGCTTGCCGGTGAAGCATGGTGTGATGATGGGTTAAGGGGTCTCGGGGAGGTCGTTTCGAGCCGAACGATAACGGGCCGCGTCGTGTCGGTCAAGAAAGGCACATTTGATGAGCAAGTCGAGGCGAAAGCTAGCGGCAGTGCTGCTCACGGTCCAGAGGGCTACCCCTATTACATCGAGACGGCAGACGGCCGCATCCATTCCGGCGTGCTCGACACAAGCGGCAAGCTACCGCGCGTCCACACCGGCGACGGATCCGGAGACTACACCATCTATTGGGGAGACGAAGCGATTGCAAAGAAACACTGCGGGGTAAGCTATGCCTAATCCATCCACGAAGATCCGCACGAACAACACACCACAATCGAAGAAATCCGTACAGCTTCAAGCGCTGTCCTTTCAAGCGCTTTGGAACGCGTACCCGAAGAATGCCCCCTACGACGACACCACTGGCGAGTATGAGAATCAATGCGCCATTCGCATGAGCGTCACGTTTCACAGCATCGGAAGCGACATGAAGTCGTTTTCTCAAAACGTATTGAAGCCGATGCCCGGAAAGAAGACGCTAGGCCGTCTGATCCTTGGCGGTAAAGCGACAGCGACGCGCGCGTATGAACTGGCTGAATGGTTAAAGCTTCGCCCGTTCCTTGGGCTTGGCAAACCTGAAAACATCACTGGCCCAGACTGGCAAGACAAGGTAAAAAACCGAACCGGTATCATCTGCTTTTTCGGCTACTGGCGACAGGATGGCGACTCTGCCGACGCACTGAGCGGCGGTCATATCGACCTGTGGAACAAGGACACGCTTACGTCATCCGTCGTGAATTTCTTACGCTTCCGCATTGGCATGTCGCGATTCCGAAACCCACTGACAAACAACAACTGGTTCTCCGACCTTGCCAATTCCAAAGAAATCCTTTTCTGGGAAGTGAAATGAAGCGTATGGCGCTCGCTGTACTCGGGTTCGTATGGGGCTTGCTCGTCACATGGGCAACTATCTACGCCCTCAATCACATCCATTGGCCCGAGGTGAAATCACATGCGACGGGCTGCAACGACATGGAACACTGCACATCGCATGCGAAGTTCCTGTGGGGCATGTTCGCCATGCTGCTATGGCCCGCTGTCACATGCGCGATATTAAACGCGGTAGCGTATAAACGATGGTCGGGACGTCGCTGGGGGGGAGCGCTTTTCGTTGTAACGTTGCTCGCCGCGCTGTTCTATTGCAAGCCATACGTCGCACCCTACTTAGGTCTTGCCGGCTAGCCCTATCGCTGCTCTTGGGGATCGGATGTGCGCCGTTGTGGTCCGTTTGTCGCACGCCTCCTGGCAAGGTCACCGCAAACACCATCCCTTGCGAGTTGAAGCACCTTGCAGCCGAGCGCAGCGAGGATGGAGCTGGCGGGCGGTATACCGCTCCGTTGGGTGGTGTGATGCGTCAGAACCATTGCTCGAACCACTCCGGCCTCCTGACTGGCGCGGACACTTAGGCGGGGGCCACTCCGATGACCACGGCACCGGGAGGTCATGCGTTTTCCGAGCGCCTTTCTTTTGGTTACTTTTCTTTGGCAAGACAAAGAAAAGTAACCGCCGCCCCGCGCAGGGGCGACGCTAATAGACCGACACGATCACAGGTGCTTCACGAAAAACAAAAGCGAACCACGAATCAATCCTTCCCATCCCGCTCGACCAACGCGCCCCCGCGAGGCTCACTCCCGGTCTGCTTTTCGAGCCAAGCTCGCCGATCCTCCCGAGGCGTCACCCCGAACCTCTCGCGATAAGCATTGGAAAAGTGCGCAGCAGAAGAGAACCCACAGGCGAGACTAACCTGCACGACCGATTTGCTCGTGCGCTGCAACTGCGTCCTTGCCTTGAGCAGCCGCAGATTGAGGTAATACTTCGAGGGCATCGCCCCGAGATACTGCCGAAAGAGCCGCTCGAGCTGCCGCCTCGACACGCCGACGAGCTCGGCGATCTCATCGGTAGTCAAAGGATCCTCGACATTGGCTTCCATCAACAGCAACGCATCGTTCAACCGCGGATGCCGCTCGCCGGGCGCAGTAACGAAAGGAATCCGCTGACGTTCCTCGCCACTCCTCAATGTCCCCGCGCCGAGCGCATCGGCAATCCGCTCACCGAGATCGGGTCCGTGTTCCCGGCCGACCATCGCCAGCATGAAATCCACGGTAGCCTGCCCTCCCGCGCACGTCGCGCGGTCCCGATCGATCTCGAAGATCTGCTGCGTGACGATCGACCGCTCGAACTGCTCTGCGAACTGCTGATACGTCTCCCAGTTCACGCTCACGCGATAACCGGAAAGCTGCCCGGCCATCGCGAGCCACCACACGCCGTGATGAATGCCGGTCACGAGCGGCGTACGCTGCCCGACGCGCGCGAGACTCGCGAGAAACAGCCGATAGTCGGCAAACTGCTGAAACCGCTCGGTCACGACGATCAGCCAGTCGCACGCGATCGCATCGTTGAACGCCGCATCGGCATGCCATTGCGCGCCGCCCGCGAGCGGCACGGGCCGCCCGTCCCACGAACATACCTGCCAGCGATACAGCAGCCGGCCGTCGATCTCGTTCGCAAGATTCAGCGCATCGACGATCGGGCCCACGCCCGACATCGACACGGGCGGCAATGCAACGATCACCACCTGCGTCGTGCGGGTGGCGCCTGCGGGACGGGACACCGGTACCACGTATGAAACCTGCTCTGTCGCGTTACTTGAGGCTGCCCGACAGGAACTGCTTGAGCCGCTCGCTCTGCGGGCGCACCAGCACCTCCTTCGGATCGCCCTCTTCCTCGGTCCGCCCCTGATGCAGGAACATCACGTGGTTCGACACGTTGCGCGCGAAACCCATCTCGTGCGTGACGACGATCATCGTGCGCCCTTCCTCGGCAAGCTTCTGCATCACCTTCAGCACTTCGCCCACCAGCTCCGGGTCGAGCGCCGACGTCGGCTCGTCGAACAGCATCACGTCCGGATGCATCGCAAGCGCACGCGCAATCGCGACACGCTGCTGCTGGCCGCCCGACAGGTGCGACGGATACTGCTTCTCGACGCGCGGCGCGAGGCCGACCTTCTCCAGGTATTCGCGCGCACGCTCCTCGGCTTCCTTCTTCGAAATGCCGAGCACGTGCACGGGCGCTTCCATCACGTTCTCGAGCACGTTCATGTGCGCCCACAGATTGAAGTGCTGGAACACCATCGCGAGCTTCGTGCGGATGCGCTGCAGCTGCTTGTGATCGGCGACTTCGAGCGCACCGGCGCGGTCGGCCTTCGTGCGGACGGTCTCGCCGTCGACGACGATCTGCCCCGCATTCGGCCGCTCGAGGAAATTGATGCAGCGCAGGAACGTGCTCTTGCCCGAGCCGCTCGCGCCGATGATGCTGATGACGTCACCGGCCTTCGCGTTCAGCGATACGCCCTTGAGCACCTCGTTGTCGCCATAGCGCTTGTGGATGTCGAGCGCCGCAAGCTTGGTGGCAGCGCTCGTTTGAGTGATCTCGGCCAACTGGCTCTCCTCGAAGTGAATTCAATGACGGGCGGCCGCGAGATACGCAAGCCAGTGGCGCTCCGCGCGGCGAAACGCCGCGACGAGTGCGAAAGATACCGCAAGATAGATCAGCGCGGCGATTCCGAACGACTGGAACGCCATGTAGGTCGCGGAATTCGCGTCGCGCGCGACCTTCAGGATGTCGGGCACGGTCGCCGTGAACGCGACGGTCGTCGCGTGCAGCATCAGGATCACCTCGTTGCTGTACAGCGGCAGCGCACGACGCAGCGCCGACGGCAGGATCACGCGGCGGTACATCGTGAACGGCGTCATCCCGTACGCCCGCGCAGCCTCGACCTCGCCGTGCGGTATCGCGCGGATCGCCCCCGCGAAGATCTCGGTCGTGTACGCGCAGGTGTTCAGCGCGAACGCGAGAATCGCGCAGTTGAAGCCGCTGCGGAAAAACGCGTCGAGCAGCGAATGCGAACGCACGAACTCGAGGCTGTACATGCCCGTGTACATCAGCAGCAACTGCACGTAGAGCGGCGTGCCGCGGAACACGTACGTATAGAACCGCACGGGCATCGACACCCACTTCTTCTTCGACACGCGCGCGACCGCGAGCGGCACCGCGCACACGAAGCCGAGCGAAATCGACGCGACAAGCAGCCACAGCGTCACCGCAAGGCCGGAGAGGCGCTGGCCGTCCCAGAAAAGGAACGCCTTGCCGAATTCCTGGAGGATCTCGATCATAGTTCTGCGTGCCGCACGCCCATGGAATAACGCTTCTCGAGCTGGATCAGCACGAGGTTGGAAACGGTCGTGATCGCGAGGTAGATCAGCGCCGCGACGAGGATGAAGAAGAACATGTTGAACGTGCTCTTGCCGGCGTCCTGCGCGGCCTTCACGACGTCCGCGAGGCCGATGATCGACACCAGCGCAGTCGCCTTCACGAGCACCTGCCAGTTGTTTCCGATCCCGGGCACCGCAAAGCGCATCATCTGAGGAAACATGATCCGCGCGAACACGCGCGCGCCGCTCATCCCGTACGCGGCACCGGCTTCGAGCTGGCCGCGCGGCACCGACAGGAAGGCACCGCGAAACGTCTCGGTGAAGTACGCGCCGTAGATGAAGCCGAGCGTCAGCACGCCGGCCACGAACGGATCGATGTCGATCTGGTCCCAGCCGACGAGGTCGGTGAACTGGTTCAGCCAGATCTGGATGCTGTAGAACAGCAGCAGCATCAGCACAAGATCGGGCACCGAGCGGATCAACGTCGTATAACCGGTCGCGATCGCTCGCAGCACCCGGTTGTGCGACAGCTTCGCCACCGCGCCGATCAGCCCCAGCGCCACCGCAGTGGCGAGCGACAGCACCGACAGCTCGATGGTCTGCACGGTGCCGGCCCAGAGGACAGGACCAAAGCCGTAAAGGAACACGCGCGCCTCCAGAGTTGGAATGGATGCCGACGCGAATGCCTGTCCCGCGCCGGGGTGACGCGGATAGTCGCAAGCGAAATTGTTTGCCTCAAATCACCTTGCACGCGTTTGCTGCGCCGCAGCAACCCGCCCGGTCATTGCGAGCCCGGCCTACGCCACTGTTTCAAAAGGAAAAAAGCCGCTTCCTGACAGTCGGATGACACGCAGGGAAGCGGACTTTTTGCAATTTTCCGGTCGCTTTTTCGATATAGCGCCGAACCCGGGCCGGCTCACCGTCCCTTCAGGATGTCGGAGCGCGAAGTCGTATAGACAAGCCCGTCCGGGCCGAAATGGACGTTGAAGAATGCGTCGGTGTTGACGCCGTCCTCGAGCCAGCGCCAGCTCCAGACCGTCTCGGGCTTCAGCGGATACTGCGCGATGTCGCCGGGCTTGCCGAGCAGGCGCCGCACCTCGTCCTCGTTCATCCCGGGGCGCACCTTCGCGAAATTCTCGGCGGTCAGCACCTGCGTCGCGCCCGTGTAGCGGCCGCTCGCATCGAGATCGACGAACCAGGTCTGGTTGCCCATCGGGCCGCGCGGGTATTCGAGACGCTTCGAGCCGTCGGTGAACACGCGCTCGGTCTCGGGCTTGCCCATCGTGCCGCGCACGTCGGCCTCGGTCGATTCGCCGACCTTCAGCCCCTTCAGCAGCAGCGGCGCGGGCTTGATCGCGTTGAAGAAGTCCCTGATGCGTTGCACGTCGAGGTTACCTTGCTTGTCGTCGCAGCCGGTCAGCGCCAGCGCGGCGGCCAGCATCGTCACGGGAAGCAGCCGGAAACGGAAAATCATCGGAAGAAATGCGCGTCGAGAAAACACGCGGCAAGCATACCCGCACGACGCCGAAAGCGCGAGACGGGCGCGCGGCCCGTCTCGTGTTCAATGTGTCGTTTCGGTTTCGGTTTCGGCTTCGGTTTCGGGCGTGCTGCTCGCCGGATGCGGCGCGCGCGGCCCGGCCGGCGGCGCGTCGTTGATGCGGCGGCGCGTGCGCACGAGCTCGGCGAGCTGCCACGAACCGAGCGCCACGCAGCCGAACAGCACCTCGCGGCCGCGCTTGACCAGCGCGAGCGACAGCGCCGTCTCGCGATCGACGCCGAACATCTGCGCGAGCAGCACGACGGTCGCCTCCTGCACGCCGAGGCCGCCCGGCACCATGAACGCCGCATGCCGCACGGCCTGCGTCATCGCCTCGATCGCGATCGCACCGCCGATCGACACCGGATGGCCGAGCAGCGCGAGCGCCCAGTAGATCTCGAGCGCGCCGAGCACGTAGCCGGCCAGCTGCCAGAAGAACGCGCTGAACAGCAGACCCGTGCGCGACATCAGCCCGTCGATGTCGGCGTCGAGCCGGCGGCCGTCGATGCCCTGCAGCAGCCGGTGCGAATCGCCGAGCAGGCGGCCCGCGAAACGCTCGATCGCGTGGAAGATGCCGCCGCGCCGCATCAGCACGACGCCGAGCACGGGCAACGGCAGCGTCAGCAGCAGCGCGAGGCTGATCGTGCCGCCGCCCATGTTGTCCGTCGTCGACAGCAGCAGCACGAGGCCAAGCGCCGCGAATGCATACTGGACGACGATCGTCACGAGCACCTCGACGATCACCGACGCCGTCACGCGGCTCGCGTCGGGTACCTGCCAGCGCGCGAGCCGGATGCCGACGAGTTCGCCGCCGATTCCGACCACGGGCAGCAGCCGGTTCACGGCCTCGCGCACGGTCGCGATCCACCACAGGAACGGCAGCGAGCTGCGCCGGTCGAGCAGCAGGTGCCATGCATACGCGTCGAGCAGTAGCGGCAGCGCGTGGAACGGCACGAGCCACAGCAGCGCGTAACCGGCGCGCGCGAGCATCTGCGATACGTCGCCGATGCCTTCGTGCAGCCCCAGCGCGAGCAGGATGCCGATGCCGATCGGCCAGCCGAGCCACTTGATCCATTTGGTCATGACGGCTGCGCTCCCGGTGCGCGCGGCGTGTGCGCACCGCGCCGGGCCGCATGCTGTCCGAACACGTCGGCAAAGCCGCCGGTCGCGACGCCCGCCGCCTTCAGCGCGGCGGCAACGCGCGGCGACAGCAGCGCATCGAGTTCGTCTACCGGACGGTAGCCGGCCATCGTCGGCGTGATCGGGCCGTCGCCGGCCTCGGCCGGATGGCAGTAGATCTCGCCGACGCCCGGCGGCAGCGTTGCGAGCGCGTCGAGCAGCACGGCCTCGTCCATCGCGCCCGTATGCTCGATCCCGACTACGTAGTCGTTGTGCGCGAGTCCGGCGCGGTCGAGCCGTGCGCGCACGAGCGCGATCCACGGCTTGAGCAGCGCCGGCGCACTCGTCTCGTACGGCAGCCGCACCGCACGCAGCCCGTAGTCGCGGCCGATCTCGATGATCATCGACAGCACGGTCGGATGCAGATGGAAATGCTTGTGCGCGTTCACGTGGTCGAGCGGCAGGCCGCTCGCCGCGAACGCGTCGAACTGCGCGCGGATCTCGCGGCGCAGTTGCGCACGCACGTGCGGCAGGAAGAAGAAGCGGCAGCCGTCCTTCGCCATCGCGTCGCCGAACCGCCCGTCGGAGCCGACGAGCGCGGGAATGTCATGCGCAGGCAGCGTGGCGGGCCCGTCCGCGAGGACGAGATGCAGGCCGACCGCGAGCGACGGCAGCCGCCGCGCGCGTTCGATCGCATCCTGCGCGGCGCTCGCACCGACCATCAGGCTCGCGGCGTTCAGCACGCCGTCGCGGTGCGCACGCTCGACCGCCGCGTTGACGCGCGGGTGCAGCCCGAAGTCGTCCGCGGTGAAGATCAGCGCCCGCGCCGCCCGCTGCGTCGCCACGAATCAAGCCTCGTGCGCGCGCAGGAAACGGAAGAACTCGACGCCTTCGCGCAGGCGGCGCTTCATCATGTCCCAGCTCGTCAGCATCTCGCGGACGATCTCCCAGATCTTCGACGGACGGAAGTAGAACTGGCGATAGAACTGCTCGAGGTGGTGATAGATCTCGTCGCGCGACAGGTGCGCATAACCGATCGCCGCGAGCTGCACGCCTTCCTTGCTCACCAGGTTGATGGTCTTGTTCTCTTCCATCCAGCCGTTTTCCACGGCCTGCTTGTAAAGCGTCGTGCCCGGGTACGGCGCGGCGAGCGAGACCTGGATCGTGTGCGGATTGATTTCCTTCGCGTATTCGATCGTCTTCTTGATGGTCTCCTGCGTCTCGCCCGGCAGGCCGAGAATGAAGGTGCCGTGGATCTTGATGCCGAGCTTCTTGCAGTCCGCGCTGAAGCGGCGCGCGAAATCGGTGCGCACGCCCTTCTTGATGTTCACGAGGATCTGGTCGTCGCCGGATTCGAAACCGACCAGCAGCAGGCGCAGGCCGTTTTCCTTCATGACCTTCAGCGTCTTGTACGGCACATTCGCCTTCGCGTTGCACGACCACGTCATGCCGAGCTTGCCCAGACCGATGGCGATGGCTTCGGCGCGCGGCAGGTCGTCGGTGAAGGTGTCGTCGTCGAACATCAGTTCCTTCACTTCCGGCATGTTGTCGCGGATCCACTTCGCTTCCGCGAGCACGTTCTCGACCGAGCGCGTGCGGTAGCGATGGCCGCTGACCGTCTGCGGCCACAGGCAGAACGTGCAGCGCGACTTGCAGCCGCGGCCCGTGTAGATCGACACGTACGGGTAGTTCAGGTAGCCGATGAAGTAGTTGTCGATCTTCAGGTCGCGCTTGTAGACGGGCGCGACGAACGGCAGTTCGTCCATGTTCTCGAGGATCGGACGCGCTTCGTTGTGCTCGATCGAACCGTCCTTCGCGCGCCAGCTCAAGCCCTTGATCTCGGGGAACGGCTTGCCTTCGGCGATTTCCTTGCAGGTGTAGTCGAATTCCTCGCGGCACACGAAGTCGATTGCCTCGCTCGCCGTGAGCGAGTTGTGCGGATCGACCATCACCTTCGCGCCCACCATGCCGACCAGCATCGACGGCTTCATCTTCTTCAGATCCTGCGCGAACATCGCATCGGTCGGGAACGACGGCGTGCTCGTGTGGATGATCACGAGGTCGTAGTCGTTCGCGATCTTCAGCGTCTCCTCGACCGTCAGGCCGTCGGCCGGTGCGTCGACGACGCGGCTGCCCGGCACGAGCGCGGCCGGCTGCGCGAGCCACGTCGGATACCAGAAGGAGCGGATTTCGCGCTTCGCCTGATAGCGCGAGCCGGCTCCGCCGTCGAAGCCGTCATACGAAGGGGCCTGCAAGAACAGCGTTTTCATGAATGCTCCGGTAGCCTGCATAGTTCGTTTCGATTCAACGATTCAGTCAAAAAACCGCGGGCCGCCCTGCCGGCGCCCGCCTCTCTGTCATGTCGCGTCGCGCAGCTTCGCCGCGCGGCGCGTCTCGGCCCTCGGGCCGGGTTCGTCCGGGAGCGGCCCTAGCGGCCGTCCACCGCCTCCACGGCTGCCGTCGCGCGTTCGCCGCCGACGACCGTCATCCTTGCACCGCGCCACACGACGTGCGTGCCGAACACCGCCGCGAGCCACTCGAGCGCGAGCAGCGTGTCGCGCACCGCGACGAGCGGCAGGTCGCGCCAGAACGCGCGCCAGCCGTCCTCGCCGCGCGCATGCAGCACGAGCCGCCCGAATGCGCCGACGGTGGCCGCCGCGCCCGCCAGCGTGCCGGCAAAGGTTCCGTCGAGACGCAGCGCGAGCGCCGCGCCGATCGCGAGCCACGGCGCGGTAAACGTGATGAACAGGAACGCGAAGCCGGCCGGGTTCAGCGACCGGATCGTACGCAGCCAGCGCGTCTCGCGGTGCCACAGCGGCCCGAACGATGGCTCGGTCACGTCGGTCACGACGTCGACCTCCGACAGCACGGTGCGCCGCCCGAGGCGGCGCGGCAGTTCGGCGAGCCAGAAATCGTCGGCCAGCTCGTCCTTCAGCGCGAGAAAGCCGCCGACCCGGTCGAGCGTGTCGCGCGTCAGCGCGAGCGTCGCGCCGAAGCCGAAACGGCTCGAGCGGCCGAGGTGCGTGATCCGCACCGACGGCGCGAACCAGGCGTCGACGAACTGCGCGCCGATCCGCGTCCAGAACCCGCCGACGCTGCGCGCATGATACAAGCACGTGACGACGCCGACCGACACGTCGGCGAGCGGCGCCGTCACGCGCTCCAGATAATCGGGCTTCACCGCGATGTCGCTGTCCGCGATCACGATGCGCCCGTACTTCGCGCGCTCGGCGAGATTGATCAGGTTGCTGACCTTCAGGTTCTTGCCGTGCACGCGCGAATCGACCACCAGCGTGATGTCGCACTCGGGATAATCGGCACGCAGCCGCTCGACGACGGCAATGGCGGGATCGGCCGCCGACGCGACGCCGAACAGCACTTCATGGCGCGGATGGCGCTGCTCGCAGAAGGTCGCGAGGTTTTCGTACAGGTGCGGCTCCGCGCCGCACAGCGGCTTGAGCACGCTGACCGGCTCGTAGCCGTCGCGCGCGGCCGTGCGCGGCGTGCGCGGCTGCGGCGCGAACGCGGCGACGAGCGCATAACCGGCCGCGGCCAGCGTGAACGCGATCAGGAGCCAGTCGAGCAGCGTTGCGGTCGGCGTCATGCGCGGCGCCTCCCGGCGACCTGAACGCCACGGCGAACGCTTGAGCGTGATTGAGCGTGATGCGGTATTCGGACAGCGACGAACGCGGGCACGACCCGACTCCTTGTTCCAGCAGCGTCTGTATAGGGGGAGGCACGACCCGCTTTCGGGTGTCGCCATGCCCGGCTTCGTGTGGCGCATCTTCGCGCGACGCCCGGACGGGGATGCGGGAAGACTCGAATGGCTACCATCGGCACAACATGGGCAGGCGCCGGATTTTATCAGCCTGCGGCACCCTGCGCTCGGTACTGCGAGAAACGGACTTGTGCAATTTCAGCAAAGCTGTGCGGCCGGCGAACCATTCAGGCGCAACCGCGTTTACGTTAGCGTAAGCACTTTGCAGGCGTATTGCAGTCTTGAAAATCAAACGTTTCGTGAAAATTTGTAGGTCGATGCGGATTTACGTCCAATTGCCGTAAAGATTGGTAATTAACCAACGATTGGATTGATTTTTGCAACAACCATCGAATTCGACCCTGCATCCCTGCGACGCGCATGGGTATCGGCGCGTGCCCAGCACGTTCCGGAACCCTTTGGCAAAATCCTTGGCATTTGTTGCGTAAGCGCATCACCGCGCGCCCCTTTCGAAGGCCACCCGATGACTCCGTTTTCCGTACTCGATCTCGCCCCCATTCCGGCCGGCGCCGACGCCTCGCAGGCTTTCCGCAACACCGTCGATCTCGCGCAGCACGCGGAACGCTGGGGCTACCAGCGCTACTGGCTCGCCGAGCATCACAACATGCCCGGCATCGCGAGCGCGGCGACCGCCGTCGTGATCGGCCATGTCGCGGGTGCCACGAAGACGATCCGCGTCGGGTCGGGCGGCATCATGCTGCCGAACCACGCGCCGCTCGTGATCGCCGAGCAGTTCGGCACGCTCGCGTCGCTGTATCCGGGGCGCATCGATCTCGGCCTCGGCCGCGCGCCCGGCACCGACCAGACCACGTCGCGCGCGCTGCGCCGCGACCTGATCGGCAGCGCCGATTCGTTTCCGGACGACGTCGCCGAGCTGCTGCGCTACTTCGCGGAACCGGTGCCCGGCCAGCGCGTGCGCGCGGTGCCCGGCGCGGGGCTCGACGTGCCCGTGTGGCTGCTCGGTTCGAGCCTGTTCAGCGCGCAGCTCGCCGCGATGCTCGGGCTGCCGTTTGCGTTCGCGTCGCACTTCGCGCCGGACTACCTGATGCGCGCGCTCGAGATCTACCGAACGCAGTACCGGCCGTCGGCCGCTTGGCCGAAGCCGCACGCGATGGTCGGCGTCAACGTGTTCGCAGCCGAGACCGACGACGAGGCGCGGCGCCTGTTCACGTCGCTTCAGCAGCAGTTCATCAACCTGCGGCGCGGCACGCCGGGCAAGCTGCCGCCGCCCGTCGACGCGCTCGAGGCGAACGAGCTCGAACTCGCGAACGTCGCGCATTCGCTGTCGTTCGCGGCGGTCGGCTCGCGCGACACGGTGCGCGACAAGCTGCGCGACCGCATCGCGCAGACGGGGGCGGACGAATTGATCGTCACCGCGCAGATCTACGATCACGCCGCGCGGCTGCGCTCGTTCGAACTGGCCGCGCAGATCCGCGACGAACTCGCGAACGAAACGCGCTGACGGCGCGAGCGCGGGCCGCCGGCGGCCCGCCCCGCATCACTGCGGGTGCGCGGCCTCCAGAGCGTCGAGCAGCGCCTTGTGGAACGCGTCAGGGTCCTGGATCTGCGGTGCGTGCCCGAGCGCCGGGAATTCGACGAGCTGCGCGCCGGGGATCGCCGCCTGCGTGCGCTTCGCGAGTTCCGGATAGCGGCCGAGCTTCGCGTGCACGTCGGGCGGCGCGACATCCTTGCCGATTGCGGTCGTGTCCTTGTCGCCGATCATGAGCAGCGTCGGCACGCGGATCGCGCCGAGTTCGTAGACCACCGGCTGCGTGAGGATCATGTCGTAGATCAGCGCGGAGTTCCACGCGACCGCGTCACGACCGGCGCCGCGGTACATCCCGGCGAGCATCTGCACCCAGCGCTCGTACGACGGCGACCACTTGCCCGCGTAGTACGTGCTCTGCTCGTAGCGGCGGATGCCGTCGGCCGTCGTCTTCAGCTCGCGCGCATACCAGTAGTCGACCGACAGCGGCGGCACACCGAGCGCCTTCCAGTCCTCCAGGCCGATCGGGTTCACGAGCACGAGCTGGTCGGTCGCCTTCGGGTACATCAGCGCATAGCGCATCGCGAGCATCCCGCCCGTCGAGTGGCCGACGATCGTCGCCGATTTCACGCCGATCGATTCCAGCAGCGCGTGCGTGTTGCGCGCGAGCTGCTGGAAGCTGTACTGGTAGCGATCCGGTTTCGACGACTTGCAGAAGCCGATCTGGTCCGGCGCGATCACGCGATAGCCGGCGCGGCTCAGCACGCCGATCGTGTCTTCCCAGGTCCCCGCGCAGAAGTTCTTGCCGTGCAGCAGCACGACGGTGCGGCCGTTCGGGTGCGCCGGCTGCACGTCCATGTAAATCATCTCGAGGGTTTCACGCTGCGACACGAACGCGTAGCGGTGCAGGGGTTCCGGGTAGGTGAAGCCTTCCAGGCGCGGGCCGTACGCCGGCCCGTCGTTGCCGGCGGGCACCGGGGCGGCCTCGGCGGCGGCGGTCGCGCATGCGAAGGCAACGCCCGCGCCGAACAGGGCGGCGCGCGCGACAGACAACATCTTGCAAATCGAAAGCATGGCGGTCACGGTGATTGGAAACGCACGCGGGCAGCCGGACGGCGCCGCGCCCCGCGATTCTACGCGGTCGGCTGACGACGGCGCGCAACACTCGGTGGCCGCGCGACTTCCGCGTGCGCGACGAACTCGGGTATCGTGTGACGTGACCCTGAAACGCCTGCAGGCGGATTCCCATGAAAAACGTCCTCAGCATTCAGTCGCACGTCATCTACGGCCATGCCGGCAACAGTGCGGCCGTGTTCCCGATGCAGCGCCTCGGCGTCAACGTCTGGCCGCTCAATACCGTCCAGTTGTCGAATCACATGCAATACGGCCACTGGGCCGGCAGCGCGATCGATGCCGCGAAGATGGAGCAGCTCGTCGACGGGATCGCCGCGATCGGCGCGCTCAAGCGCTGCGACGCCGTGCTGTCCGGCTTCCTCGGTTCGCCGCCGCAGGCGCGCGCGGCAGTCGAGATCGTCCGCACGGTGAAGGCGATGAATCCGGACGCGTGGTACTTCTGCGATCCGGCGATGGGCCAGACGGGCGGCATCCGGCCCGAGCCCGGCGTCGAGGAATTCATGGTCCAGGAGGTGCCCGCGCTCGCGGACGGCATGTCGCCGAACCACACCGAACTGCAGAAGCTCGTCGGCCGGCGCATCGAAACCGTCGCCGAAGCCGTCGACGCGTGCCGCGCGCTGATCCGCCGCGGCCCGCAGATCATCCTCGTCAAGCACCTGCACGACCGCAACAGCCCGGCCGACCGCTTCAACATGCTCGCCGTCACCGAAACCGAAGCGTGGATCGGCCAGCGTCCGCTGTACGCATTTCCGCGCCATCCGGTCGGCGTCGGCGACCTCACCAGCGCGGTGTTCGTCGCGCGCCGGCTGCGCGGCGACTCCGTGCGCGCCGCGTTCGAGCACACGCTCGCGGCCGTGCACGCGGTCGTGAAGGCCACCTACGACGCGCGCCGCTACGAGCTCGAACTCGTCGCCGCGCAGGACGAGATCGCACGCCCGAGCGAATGGTTCGGCGCGTGGGTGACGGACGCCTGACGCGCCCGCTCCGATCCCTGCTTCACCGGCGCGCATGCGCGCCGCCCTGCTTTCCTGCTTTCCTGCTTTCCTGCTTTCCTGCTTTCCTGCTTTCCTGCTTTCCTGCTTTCCTGCTTTCCCTGCTTTCCCTGCTTTCCCTGCTTTCCCTGCTTTCCCTGCTTTCCCTGCTTTCCCTGCTTTCCCTGCTGCACCATAACCGCCGGCGATACGCGTCCCGATGCCGGTCCGATGCACGTGCAAACGTTTTCGGACTTCACATGAATGACACCGATTTCCCGCTATGCTCGCGACGGCACGAACCGGCGCAGCCGCATCCTGCGCCTCGGGCGCGCCCTTCCCGTAGGTCCCGCCAATCGGCTTCCCCATTTACCGCACGATAACGACCATGACCCGATCGAACCGTCGTGACTTCCTGCGCGTCGCTGCCGGCACCGCCGGCGCCGCCGCGCTGAACCTGTTTCCGCCCGTGATCCGCGATGCGCTTGCGATTCCCGCAAACCGCCGCACCGGCACGATCCGCGACATCGAACACATCGTGATCCTGATGCAGGAGAACCGTTCGTTCGACCACTACTTCGGCACGATGCGCGGTGTCCGCGGCTTCGGCGACCCGCGCGCGCTGCGTCTCGCGAACGGCAAGTCGGTGTTCCACCAGCCGGTCGGCCCGGCCGAGCTGCTGCCGTTCCACCCCGGCGCGGACAAGCTCGGCCTGCAGTTCCTGCAGGACCTGCCGCACGGCTGGCAGGACATGCACGCCGCGTGGAACAAGGGCCGCTACGACCAATGGGTGCCGAACAAGGGCACCACGACGATGGCGTACCTGAAGCGCGACGACATCCCGTTCCATTACCAGCTCGCCGACGCGTTCACGATCTGCGATGCGTACCACTGCGCGATCCCGAGCTCGACCGACCCGAACCGCTATTACATGTGGACGGGCTTCGTCGGCAACGACGGCACGGGCGGCGGCCCGGTGCTCGGCAACGAGGAAAAGGGCTACGGCTGGAAGACCTATCCGGAAGTGCTCGAACAGGCCGGCGTGTCGTGGAAGATCTACCAGGACGTCGGCACGGGACTCGACGCGAACGGCTCGTGGGGCTGGACGCAAAACCCGTACATCGGCAACTACGGCGACAACGCGCTGCTCTACTTCAATCAGTACCGCACCGCGCTGCCCGGCACGCCGCTGTATGAGAAAGCGCGCACCGGCACCAACATCAGCGCGGGCGGCACGCTGTTCGACGTGCTGCAGCAGGACGTGAAGAACGGCACGCTGCCGCAGGTGTCGTGGATCTGCGCGCCGGAAGCGTATTCCGAGCACCCGAACTGGCCCGCGAACTACGGCGCGTGGTACATCGAGCAGGTGCTGAAGGCGCTCGTGTCGAATCCCGACGTGTGGAGCAAGACCGCGCTGTTCATCACGTACGACGAGAACGACGGCTTCTTCGATCACGTGCCGCCGCCGTTCGCGCCGCAATCGCGCGACAACGGGCTGTCGACCGTCGAGACGACCAACGAGGTGTTCGCCGGCGACGCATCGCACATGGCCGGCCCGTACGGGCTCGGGCCGCGCGTGCCGATGCTCGTCGTGTCGCCGTGGACCAAGGGCGGCTGGGTCTGCTCGCAGACCTTCGATCACACGTCGCTACTGCAGTTCATCGAGGCGCGGTTCGGCGCGCAGTATGCGGTCACCGCGGCCAACGTGTCGCCGTGGCGCCGCACGGTGTGCGGCAACCTGACGTCCGCGTTCGACTTCTCGACGCCCGACGCAAGCTGGCCGCAGCTCCCGGACACGACCGGCTACGCGCCGCCCGACCGCAACCGTCACCCCGACTACATTCCGGTGCCGCCGGTCGTCCAGCATCTGCCGAAGCAGGAGCACGGCCTGCGTCCGGCACGCGCGCTGCCGTACGAACTGTTCGTGCACGGGCGGATCGACAACGCGAGCGGCCAGTTCCGGCTGACCTTCGCGAACACCGGCACCGCGGGCGCGGCGTTCCAGGTCCAGGCGCGCAACCGCGTCGACGGCCCGTGGACCTACACGGTCGATGCCGGCAAGCGGATCTCCGACACATGGAGCCCCGCGCCGTCGCTCGGCCTGTACGACCTCGACGTGTACGGCCCGAACGGCTTCTATTGCCACTTCCGCAGCCCCGCCGCGTCGGCGGTCGGCCCCGCGAGCGTCAACCCCGAGGTGATCTACGGCTACGACGTCGCGAACGGCAACATCACGCTGCGCCTGATGAACCGCGGCCACAAGGCCGTGCGGCTCAAGGTCACGAACGCTTACGGCCACGGCCACGCGCGCACGTTCGACCTCGCAGCGGGCGCGCGGATCGACGACTACTGGGACCTGCGCGGCAGCCACGGCTGGTACGACCTGACCGTCAGCGACGGCAAGCCGCTCGGCTTCCAGCGCCGCTTCGCAGGCCACGTCGAGACGGGCCGCCCGAGCACGAGCGACCCGGCGATCCGCACGACGTCGTCGCACAGCGACGCCGAAGCCGCATCGGACGCGCTGTCCGACTGACGGCGTCCCACGCGCGGCGCGGCCCCGGCGGGCCGCGCCGCGTCTTAGCCCCGCACCGCTCCCCCTCCTCCCCGCCCGTTCCGTTCGCGACGGGAAACTCCCGATACCGGCCGCCACCGCACGCGCGGAAGCTGTGCGCAAATCCTCATCGAATGCGCGGCAAATTGCCAAGACCCGTGCATATCGGCGACCTATAAATCGAGGCGATCGGGGCTCTTCGCGGAGCCTGACGGGAGATTCTTCCGAGGATCACGATGCCGACCTCCCCGCCCGATTCCGAGAAGCGGTCGAACCGCCCGCCCGTCGCACGCGCCTGGCCAGCCCGAGCGCGTGCGGTACCCACTTGCAGGTATCGAACAAGAGGAACCACATGAAATTCCGTCATTCCCTGCTGTCGGTGTCGATTGCATCCGCGCTGGCCCTCCTCTCGCAACAGGCCGCCCGGGCCGCCGACGCAACCGACGTGAAGGTCGGCTTCGCCGCGCCGCTCACGGGCGTGAACGCGGGCTACGGCAAGGACCTGCAGAACGGCGTGCAGCTCGCGCTCGATGACGCCGCCGCGCAGAAGGTGCAGATCGCCGGCAAGCCCGTGCACTTCAATCTCGTCGTGCAGGACGATCAGGCCGACCCGCGCATCGGCGTGCAGGCCGCGCAGGCGCTCGTCGACCAGAACGTGTCGGTCGTGGTCGGCCACTTCAACTCGGGGACGACGATCCCGGCGTCGGTCGTCTACGACAAGGCCGGCATCCCGGTGATCGATCCGGCCGCGACCAACCCGACGCTCACGTCGCGCGGGCTCGCGAACATGTTCATGGTGATCGCGACCGACGGCCAGAACGCCGGCAACGCGGGCAAGTACGCGGTCGACGTGACGAAGGCGAAGCGCATCGCGATCATCGACGACCGCACCGCGTTCGGCCAGGGCGAGGCCGACGAGTTCGAGAAGGCCGTGAAGGCCGCCGGCGGCACGATCATCGGCCGCGAGTTCACCAACAACCAGGCGGTCGACTTCCGCGCGCAGATCACGAGCCTGAAGGGCAAGAACCCCGACCTGATCTTCTTCGGCGGCCTCGATTCGCTCGCCGCGAACTTCATCAAGCAGATGCGCCAGCTCGGGCTGAACGCGCAGTTCGTCGGCGGCGGCGGCGTGAAGGACAACGAGTTCATCAAGATCGCGGGCCCGGCCGCCGAAGGCGCGATGGCGTGGGAATACGGCCGGCCGCTCGACGAGCTGCCGCAAGGCAAGGACTTCGAACAGCGCTTCAAGAAGCGCTTCGGCGTCGACGTGCTGTCGTACGCGCAGTTCGGCTACGACGCGGCCTGGGCGGCGATCAAGGCGATGCAGGCGGCCGGCTCGACCGACCCGAAGGTCTATCGCCCGGTGCTCAAGAAGGTCGACTTCGAAGGGGTCACCGGCCGCATCTCGTTCGCGAACGACGGCTCGCTGAAGAGCGGGATGTCGACGCTGTACCAGGTGAAGAGCGGCGCGTGGAAGACGGTCGTGACGAAGGGAGGCTGATCGGCGGTGTCGGCGGCCGGCGGCGGAAACGCCGCCCGGCCCCGGAGACCGGCGAAGTTACGCCGACCTCATATGACGACTGATGTTAGTGCGATGCAATCGGGCCCGCGGCAGCGCGGGCCGCACTGCCCGGCGCATCAGTTGGCTTGCGTGTCGCGCTCGGCCTCGGCCGCCTCGTGCGCGCGGCGCAGCCGCTCGCGGCTGTTGGTGAGGTGCGTGCGCATCGCGGCGCGGGCGGCCTCCGGGTCGTGGCGCGCGATCGCCTCGTAGATATCCTCGTGCTCGTGATTGAGCCGGCCGACATAGCGCTCGAGGTCGTCGCCGGCGAAGCGCGCCGAATTCACCCGCGTGCGCGGGATGATCGACGTGCCGAGCTGCGTCATGATGTCGACGAAATAGCGGTTGCCGGTGGACTGTGCGATCTGCAGGTGGAACTGGTAGTCGAGCTGCGCCGTGTCGCGGCCGCCGCCCGCGCCCGTCGCGATCGCGTCGAGCGCACGCCGCAGCGCGGCAAGATCGGTATCGTTCGCGCGCTGCGCGGCGAGGCTCGCGCACTCGCTCTCGAGGCTGATGCGCAGTTCGAGCACCGCGAGCACGTCGCGCAGCGTCGTGATCGTCGCGGGATCGATGCCGAGCGCCTGGCGGCGCGACGGCTCCAGCACGAAGCTGCCGATGCCGTGGCGGGTCTCGACGAGGCCGCTCGCCTGCATCCGGGAGATCGCCTCGCGCACGACCGTGCGGCTCACGCCCTGCGCCGCCATGACTTCGGTTTCGGTCGGCAGCTTGTCACCGGGACGCAGCGTGCCGTTTTCGATCTGCGCGGTCAGCGCGTCGACGACATCTTGTGCGAGGCTGCGTGCGCGACGGCGCGGCGCTGCGGGAAACGTAGGCACGGACATGAGGTCGGTTCCTTTTTGAATGATCGTAATGTGAGCCGAGGGTTTACGCGGGGTTTGAGCGAAAGCCGATGATTCATTATACTGCGTCACAAGTCATCCGACGACTGATGATCGGCGCATGGATCTCCTGTCAACTCAAGCCGGCGTTCCGGCGCCTGCACGGTCCCATGCGTTACGATCAGCCAGCGTTCGCGTTCTGCGCTTCGCTGGTCCGGTTGTCGCTCCCACCCCGTTCCGGGTTTTGCTGTCGACATGCGGGCCTTGCGCGCCGCGCACGTCGGTTGTCGAATGATCGCACCTCCCGCCGCGCGCGGCAAAGCTTTTGCCGCACGGCATTGCCCACCCTTTCGCCATCGCCGCCCATGAACGCCGCCACAGCCTCGCCTTCCCACGACACGCCGCGCATCGTCGACCTGCAAGCGATTCCGGTCGCCGGCCACGACAGCATGCTGCTCAACCTGAGCGGCGCGCACGGCCCGTTCTTCACCCGCAACCTCGTGATCCTGAAGGACAGCGCGGGCCGAACCGGCGTCGGCGAGGTGCCGGGCGGCGAAAGCATCCGCCGCACGCTCGACGATGCGCGTGCGCTCGTCGTCGGCCAGCCGGTCGGCAATTACCACGCGGTGCTCAACGACGTGCGGCGCACCTTCGCCGACCGCGACGCGAGCGGCCGCGGGCTGCAGACCTTCGACCTGCGCACGACGATCCATGCGGTCACCGCGCTCGAAGCCGCGCTGCTCGACCTGCTCGGCCAGCATCTCGGCGTGCCGGTCGCCGCACTGCTCGGCGAAGGCCAGCAACGCGAAGCCGTCGAAATGCTCGGCTACCTGTTCTACGTCGGCGACCGCACCAAGACCGCGCTGCCCTATCGCGACGGCAGCGGCGCGACCGACGACTGGACCCGCGTGCGCGACGAGCCGGCGCTGACGCCCGAGGCGGTCGTGCGGCTCGCCGAGGCCGCGCATGCGCGCTACGGCTTCAACGACTTCAAGCTGAAAGGCGGCGTATTCGAAGGCGCGAGCGAGATCGAGGCCGTGACGGCGCTCGCCGAACGCTTCCCCGACGCGCGCGTGACGCTCGATCCGAACGGCGCGTGGTCGCTCGACGAGGCCGTGCGGCTGTGCCGCGACCAGCATCACGTGCTCGCCTATGCGGAAGATCCATGCGGCGCGGAGAACGGTTACTCGGGCCGCGAGGTGATGGCCGAATTCCGTCGCGCGACGGGATTGCCGACGGCGACCAACATGATTGCGACCGACTGGCGGCAAATGGGCCACGCGGTGCAGCTTCAGGCTGTCGACATCCCGCTCGCCGATCCGCACTTCTGGACGATGCAGGGTTCGGTGCGCGTCGCGCAGATGTGCCGCGACTGGGGCCTCACGTGGGGCTCGCATTCGAACAACCACTTCGACGTGTCGCTCGCGATGTTCACGCATGTCGCGGCCGCCGCGCCGGGCCAGGTCACCGCGATCGACACGCACTGGATCTGGCAGGACGGCGAACGGCTGACGCGCGAGCCGCTGAAGATCGAGAACGGGCTGGTGGAAGTGCCGAAGCGGCCGGGGCTCGGCATCGACATCGACATGGATGCGGTCGCGGTCGCGCACGAGCTGTACAAGCAGCACGGACTCGGCGCCCGCGACGACGCGGCGGCCATGCAGTACCTGATTCCGGGGTGGACGTTCAACAACAAGCGCCCCAGCCTCGTGCGCTGAGCATGGACGGACCCGGCGGCGGCCTCGCCCGGCCGGGACGAAATCGGAAGGAACGATGCAGTTCGAGGCCGGCCCGGCTGATGTCGGGCTGGAGATGCGGCGCAGGCGGAACGAGATCCGGACGGTTGCGGCCATGCCGGACCTGCCGGACCGCACCTGGCCGGCCGCACCTGGCCGGCCGCACCTATCCAGCTACACCTACCCGGCCACCCCAATCCCCCGCGCCATCCCCGATGCGGCGAACACGATGACGACCAGCAGCACGGCCTGCCAATGGCCGATCCGCACATAGGTGCGCGCGCGGCCGATATCCGGCATCTGCTGCTGCCGCGCGGCGACACGCCAGCGGATCAGCCCGAGCATCGGCACGACCTCGAGCAGCAGGATCAGCACGAGTGCGGTCATCTTCAGATGAAAGAGCGGTTCGTGCAGGTAGTACGCGGTGCCCTTCTCGAAACCGCCGAACGCGCGCATCAGCCCCGTCACGATCAGCACCAGCGCCGACAGCCCCCAGGCGGCGTCAGCCTTGAATACGCCGGGCAGGTCGGCCGCCTGCGCCGACGCGATGAGCCGGCGCAACGCGCGGTTGCGTCCGGCGATCGCGGCAAACGCGACGGCGAACGCGCTCAGGTGAACGGCAGCCAGCAACCAACGGAAGATCATTGCGCCTCCTTGTCGCCCGCGCCCGGTGCGCGAGCCGTGTCATACGATCTGCTTGAGCGCCGCGTCGAGCGCGAGCACCGCGACGCGGTCGCCCTCGGTCGCAAGCGGCGCGCGCATCACGATCTGCCGGTTATGGCCGACGGCTGCCGGCGAATCCCACAGCAGTTCCACCTTCGGCCGCCGGAACAGGCCGCCACGGGCCGGCGGCACGGCAGCCGGCTGCACGTCCGTCGCGCCCTGATCGCCCGCGACGGGCGCCGCCCGGCCGGGCCAGCGCACCGACAGCTCGCGTGCGTCGTACTGGCCGACCTTGCGGCTTTCCATCCAGACGATCGCGGTGCGCGTCAGCACGTCGAGCGAAATCGCGTAGCGGCCGACCGCGAAGCGGCGTGCCGCCACGTTGGTCCGCCACAGTGGCCGCGGGCGGCAGATCCAGACGATCGCCGCATAGAGCGCCGGCGCGGCGACGAGCCAGCCGTTGGTCGCCGTCACCGCATGCAGCGCGCGGCGCCAGCCGGCCGCCCATGCGAACGCGCCGATCGACCAGACGGCAAACAGGAAGCCGATCAGCGCAAAGACGCGCAGCGCCTGGCGCAGCCATTGCGGCAGCGGATGGAACGGCCGCTCGGCGCGCGCGACGGCGCCCGGCAACGCGAGCAGCAGGAAGATCAGCACGAGGTAGACGAACGCCCAGGGCGACGACACCATCGCCGACAGCGACGCGCGATAGCCCATCTGGGACATCGAGAACAGCCAGCGCGCAAGCAGCACGAGACCGATCGCGCGCAACGCGAAGATCACGCCGGCGCCGGGGGCCGGCGCTGCGCGCGTGGTTTTCGTTCTCGCCAAGACTGCTCTCCTCTGGATGATCGTGCGGAGCCGGATTTCACGGCACGGCCATTATAGGGACATTACCGTCTGGACAGACTGCCGGATGGCGTGCCCGGCCGCTTCATGGGCCGTTCGCGGCGTCGGGCGCGGCGAGAATACAACAGATCCGCGCCGCGGATGTGACAACGCCCCGCCGGGAACCCGGACGGGGCGTCGATGACGGCGGCACGCCGCAGCGCGGCGGCGGCCGGCGAATCAGCTTGCGTTGACTTCGCGGAGCACGGTGCGGCGCTTCTGGCGCAGCAGTTCCTCGTAGCCCTTCACGTAGTTCTGCGCCATCACCTTCGACGAGAAACGTGCTTCGAACGCGGCGCGGACCTTCTCGCGCGGCAGCGTATCGAGGCGCTTGAGCGCCGCGACGGCCGACAGTTCGTCTTCGACGACGAAGCCCGACACGCCGTTGTCGATCACTTCCGGCACGGAGCCGCGCTTGAACGCGATCACCGGCGTGCCGCATGCCATCGCCTCGATCATCACCAGGCCGAAGGGCTCCGGCCAGTCGATCGGGAACAGCAGCGCGTGCGCGTTGCCGAGGAATTCGGTCTTTTCGGACTCGCTGATTTCGCCGATGTACTCGACGTGCGGCAGCGCGAACAGCGGCTTGATCTTCTCTTCGTAGTACGCGCGGTCGGCCTTGTCGAGCTTCGCGGCGATCTTGATCGGCAGGCCGGCCTGCTCGGCGATGCGGATCGCGGTGTCGACGCGCTTCTCCGGCGAGATGCGGCCGAGGAATGCCAGATAGCTCGGCTTCACGTTCGGGATCGGCGTCAGCAGGTTTTCCGGCAGGCCGTGATAAACGGTCGACAGCCAGTTCGCCTGCGGCAGCGGGATGCGCTGGTTGTCGGAGATCGACACGACCGGCACGTCGCTGAATGCGTTGAAGATCGGCTGCAGTTCCGGCAGGTCGAGACGGCCGTGCATCGTCGTCAGATGCGGGACCGGCTGGCGCGAGAACAGCGAGAACGGGTAGTAGTCGATGTGGCAGTGCAGGACATCGAACTCTTCCGCGCGGCGGCGCACCTGCTCGAGGAGCAGCATGTGCGGTGCCATCACGTCGCGGATCGTCGGGTCGAGGCGCAGCGCCTGCGGCCAGCACGCTTCGAGCTTCGCGGAGGTTTGCGAATCGCCGCTCGCGAAGAGCGTGACGTCATGCCCCATCTCGACAAGTGCTTCGGTGAGGTAGGACACCACTCGCTCGGTACCGCCGTACAGCTTCGGGGGAACCGCTTCGTGCAACGGAGCGATTTGGGCGATTCGCATACGTAACTCCTAAAAAATCGGCTAAAAACCAGGTTGGGTCGGCAACCTGCCGGCGGTCCGGGCTGGATGCATTTCGTCCGCAAATCGGACGAATCAGCCTGCCGGGGGGCGTCGAACCCGCGCTGCTCAAGGAGCGTCGGCGATGCGACAGGCATAGAACGTTTGAAACGAAGACCCGTTGACAGGGGTTCGTAAAAAAACCTGGAATCGAACCCGGAGCCGATTATCTAGGGTTAATCCCGATGCGGCGCACAACATTTCAAACACTTTACTTTGTTACAAAGGCGCAACACTTTGCAACCCGCGGACTTGGGTGTCCGTTCTAGAGTGGAAGGCCCTTTTGGCGATCCTGGTCACCCGTGGCTGCCGGCAGCGTGATTCCGGCACATGAGGCAGGTCGGGATGCCGAATTTTATCTCAAAATCGATCGTGAGCCCCTGGCCAAGGCAAGATTCGCGCAGCGCAACGCATGCGTTGTTTACAATGCCGGATTATTCAGTCCGGGCGAACGCGGGCATGCGATCCAGCCGCAACGCTCAACCACCGAATCACCGCACGCATATTTTGGAATCTCTCACCCCTGCCCAGCGCAACGCCCACAACGCGAAGCTGTCGAGCTACGCGCATCGGCCGATCGCGTTCCTGTTCCGCTACATCCGCCTGCATCCCGTCGCCCACCTCATCGTGCTCTGCAGCGTGGTGGCCGCCGTCGGCTGCGCGCTCGGCTCGCAATACGCGATCAAGCACCTGATCGACGTGCTGGCGACCGGGCGCCATCATCCGGGCCCGCTGTGGAGCGCGTTCGCGCTGCTCGTCGGGCTGATCGCGGCAGACAACCTGCTGTGGCGGGTCGGCGGCTGGGTCGCCGCGCACACGTTCGTCGCGGTCACCGGCGACCTGCGGCGCGACCTGTTCCAGTACCTGATCGGCCATTCGCCGACCTACTACTCGGAAAAACAGCCGGGCACGCTCGCGAGCCGCATCACGGCCACGTCGAACGCGGTCTACACGTCGGAGAACACGATGGCGTGGAACGTGCTGCCGCCGTGCATCGCGGTGATGGGCGCGATCCTGATGATCATCGTCGTCAATCCGATGATGGCCGCCGGCCTGCTCGGCTGCTCGGCCGTGCTGTCCGTCATCCTGTTCAAGCTCGCCGGGCGCGGCTCGGCCCGCCACCATGCGTTCGCGGCAAAGGCCGCGGCGGTCGATGGCGAACTCGTCGACGTGATCGGCAACATGGGCCTCGTGCGTGCGTTCGGGATGACGCTGCGCGAGCAGAAGCGTTTCGGCGCGACGGTCAAGGCCGAGATGGATGCGCGCCAGCAGAGCCTGCTCTATCTCGAGAAGCTGCGCCTGCTGCACGCGGTGATCACCGCGATGCTGTCCGCCGGCCTGCTCGGCTGGGCACTGTGGCTGTGGGACCAGGGCCGCGCGACGTCGGGCGACATCGTGCTCGTCAGCTCGCTCGGCTTCACGATCCTGCACGGCACGCGCGATCTCGCGGTTGCGCTCGTCGACGTCACGCAGCACGTCGCACGGCTGTCCGAAGCCGTGAAGACGCTGCTCGAGCCGCACGGGATGCAGGACCGCTCCGATGCGCAGCCGCTGTCGGCCAAGGGCGGCCGCGTCGCCTTCGAGCGCGTGACGTTCGCGTATCCGCACCGCCGTGCGATCCTCGACCACTTCGATCTCCATATCGAACCGGGCCAGCGCGTCGGCCTGATCGGCAAGTCGGGCGCCGGCAAGTCGACCGTGCTCGCGCTGCTGCAGCGCTTCTACGACACGCAGGACGGCGTCGTGAAGGTCGACGGCCAGGACGTGAAGGCGATCACGCAGGACAGCCTGCGCCACGCGATCGCGCTCGTGCCGCAGGACATCTCGCTGCTGCACCGGACGATCTACGACAACATCGCGTACGGCCGCCCCGACGCGACCCGCGACGAAGTGCTCGCCGCAGCGCGCGACGCGCGCTGCGCGGAGTTCATCGAGGCGATGCCGGAAGGTTATGACACGATCGTCGGCGACCGCGGCGTCAAGCTGTCGGGCGGCCAGCGCCAGCGCATCGCGATCGCGCGCGCGATCCTGAAGGATGCGCCGATCCTGCTGCTCGACGAAGCGACGTCGGCGCTCGACAGCGCATCCGAGGAAGCGATCCAGAGCGCGCTCGACCGCCTGATGGTCGGCCGCACGGTGATCGCGATCGCCCACCGCCTGTCGACGCTGCGCAACTTCGACCGGATCATCGTGATGAGCAACGGCAAGGTGATCGACGACGGCAGCCCCGAAGTACTGCGCAACCGCCCCGGCCTGTATCGCGACCTGCTCGCGAAGCAGCACGGCCGTCATCACGCGGCACCCGACGGCAACACGCCGACCGGCGAACGCGTGGCCTGACGCGTCCGCGCGCAGCCGATAAAAAAGCCGCAGTGCGTGAAGCACTGCGGCTTTTTTCATTGCAGCGGGAACGGCCGGCCGAGTTGGCGCGGAATGCGCCGCGCGATGCGCCGGACCTACCGGCTAGCCATGCTGCAGATCGCGCAGGAAGTTGTCGCGCCACACCGATACGTTGTTCTCGCGAAGCTGCGCGATCATGTCCGTATAACGCGCGCGCCGCTCGGCAAGCGGCATCGTCAGCGCCTGCGACAGCGCATCGGCCATCCCGTCGATATCGATCGGATTGACGATCAGCGCGCCCGTCAGCTCGCGCGCGGCGCCCGCGAAGCGCGACAGCACGAGCACGCCCGGATCGTCCGGATTCTGCGCAGACACATACTCCTTCGCGACGAGGTTCATCCCGTCGCGCAGCGGCGTCACGAAACCCACGCGTGCGAGCCGGTACAGCGCGGCCAGCACCTGGCGGTCGTACTGGCGGTGAATGTAGAGGATCGGCGCCCAGTCGAGCTCCGCGTAACGCCCGTTGATGCGCCCCGACTCCGCTTCGAGCTGCAGGCGGATGTCCTGGTATGCGCGCAGGTCCGCGCGCGTCGACGGTGCGATCTGCAGGAACGACACGCGGTTGCGGATCGACGCCTGGTGTTCGAGCAGTTTCTCGAACGCGCGGAACCGCTCGACGAGCCCCTTCGAATAATCGAGCCGATCGACGCTCATGATCAGTTGCCGCCCGCGCAGCGACGTCGCGAGCGTGCGTACGGCCTTGCCGTGTTCGCCCGCCTGCGCGAGCGTCGCGATCTCGTCCGGATACACGCCGATCGGATAGGCGGCCGCGCGCAGCGTCTGGCCGAACGCGCGCACGCGCACCGTGCGGCCGTCGCGCTCGACCTCGCCGCCTGCCTCGAATTCGACGTAGTCGCAGAACGCGCGCAGGTCGGGCTCGGTCTGGAAACCGAGCAGGTCGAACGCGCACAGCGACTCGACGAGCTCGCGGTGCGGCGGCACGTTGACGAGCACCTGCGCGGCCGGAAACGGGATGTGCAGGAAGAAGCCGATGCGGTTCTTCACGCCGGCCTCGCGCAGCGCGCGTGCGAACGGGATCAGGTGATAGTCGTGCACCCAGATCACGTCGTCGTCCTGCAGCAGCGGCACGAGCTGCTGCGCAAGCCACACGTTGACGCGGCGATAGCCGTCGAATTCGTGGCGGTCGTACTGGATCAGGTCCGCACGGTAATGGAACGCGGGCCACAGCGTCGCATTCGAGAAGCCGCGGTAGTACTGGTCGTAATCGCGGCGCGACAGGCCGACGGTCGCGAACGTCACGGGCCCGCGCTCCTCGATGCGGATCTGCGGCGCGCCGGAGGCGACGACCTCGCCGCTCCAGCCGAACCACATGCCACCCGTCTCCTTCAGCGCATCGTAGACGCCGATCGCGAGGCCGCCCGCCGCCGGTTCGCCTTCCGAAATCGGGGCGACGCGGTTTGAAACGATGATGAGCCGGCTCATGCGTGCGGCTGCCCCGCGCCGAGCCAGCTTGCGATCTGCTCATGCAGCGCGTCGACCGAGTCGAGCCGCAAGCGGGCGGACGTCTCGCCCGCGCCGACCTTGATCGACAGGCCGCCGCGCGCGTTGACCACCGCGAAGCCCTTCTCGTCGGTCAGGTCGTCGCCCGCGAACAACGGCATGCGGCCCGCGAACGGCGGCTCGTCGAGGAACGCGGCCAGCGCGCGCCCCTTGTCGACACCCTTCGGCTTGATCTCGAACACCATCTTGCCGGGCTGCAGCACATACGCATCCGCGTATTCGGCGACGAGGCGCTCGGCCGCTTCGCGCGCAACCGCCTCGCGCTCGGGCGCGTTGCGATAGTGCAGCGCGACGGCCGCGCCCTTGATTTCGAGCAGCATGCCCGAATGACGGTCGACGACGGCCGCGAGCTCGCGCTCGATGCGCAGCAGACGTTCGTCGTTGAAGCCGATGCGCTGCGTGTCGCCGTTCGCATCGCGGCGCTCCGCGCCGTGCAGGCCGGCGATCGGCAGGCCGGGCATCTTCAGGAACATATCGACGTTGTCGATGCCGCGCCCGGACACGATCGCGACCGCGCCGTGCGAGCGGCGGCGCAGCTCGTCGAGCAGCGTCAGCAGCGACGGCGGAACGTGAATGCTGTCGGGCGTCGGCGCCAGTTCGACGAGCGTGCCGTCGAAGTCGAAGAAGAACGCGGTATCGGTCAGGGACAGGGAAGCCGGAACGGATTGCATCGATTCGATAATGTGAGGGCCGGCCGGCAAACGCCGGGCTGCCGCTGCGCGAATGGAATTGTGCGCATCTTACCGCGCCTGCGCATCGAGTTGGGCGAAACCGGCGCATCGTAGGCAGCGCGCCGCCAGCCGCGTCAACTGCGGCATATTGCCCCGCTCGCCCGCGCCGTACGGGTTTCGAAAGGACGCGGGCGCGCAAATTGCGCTACAGTCGCAACCGCCTGCCGCGCGACGCATGGCGCCGCGCCGGCCGGCCACCATTCCGTCCGATCGAGCTCCAGGATGCCGTCTGCCCGTCCCGCGCCGCGCCGGCGCTTCTCCCGCATCATCCGCACGGCCGCAACCCTCGCCGCCGCCGCGGCGCTCGCCGCGTGCACGCACGACGAGCCGCGGTGGAACCTGACCAACGTCACCGGCCACCTGCCCGACCTGTCGTTCACGCTGACGGGCGGCGACGGCCATCCCGTCGACGCCGATGCATTCCGCGGCCGCGTCGCGCTCGTCTACTTCGGCTACACGCACTGCCCCGACGTCTGCCCCGAAACGATGGCGCGGCTGATGGAAGTGCTCGCGAAGCTCGGCCCTCAGGCGAACGACGCCCGCATCCTGTTCGTCTCGGTCGATCCCGCGCGCGACACGCCGCAGGCGATGCAGTCGTATGTCGCCGCGTTCGACCCCGCGCATGCGCGCGGCCTGACCGGCACCGACCGCCAGATCGAATCGCTCGCAAAGCGCTATCGCGTTGCGTATCAGATGGAAAAACGCGATCCGTCCGGCGGCTACGAAGTCACGCACAGCTCGGCCGTCTACATCTTCGACGCGAGCGGCCGCGCGCGCCTGCTCGCGACCGACCGCGACTCGCCCGACGCCATCGCCGCCGACGTGCGCCGGATCATCGACACCGCCTCCACTACCTGAATGCATTCCGACATGAAGACGAAGACGACCCTCAAGACGTTCGCCCTCCTCGCCGCGCTGTGCGCCGGCGCCCAGGCCTATGCCGCCGGCACGATCACCGCGCAGAACGCGTGGGTGCGGTGGCTGCCGAACAAGCTGCCGGCCGGCGGCTACGTGACGCTCGTGAACACGGGCGACAAGCCGGTCGATCTCGTCGATGTCGACAGCCCCGACTACGGGATGACGATGCTGCACCAGACCGTCTCGAACGGCTCGACGCAGAAGATGGAAATGGTCGACAAGCTGACGATCCCCGCGCGCGGCAAGGTCGACATCGCGCCGGGCGGCTATCACTTCATGCTCGAGGAGCCGAAGCACGCGATCAAGCCGGGCGACACCGTGCACCTGCGCCTGAAATTCTCCGATGGCGAAACGGTCGACACGCCGTTCGCGGTGAAGTCGCCGGCCCAGGCGAAGTGATGCGCGCGCGATGAACCTCCTGTACTGGCTCGATCCGTGGGAACCGTCGCCGACCGTCGTCATCGCGGTGCTGACGGCCGCTGTGCTGTTCGCGCGCGGCGTGAAGAAAGCGAAAGTGTCGCCGCTGCGGCAGTTCTCTTTCTGGTTCGGGCTGACGGCGCTCTACATCGCGCTGCATACGCGCCTCGACTATTTCTTCGAGCACGAATTCTTCCTGCACCGCGCGCAGCACCTCGTGCTGCACCACCTCGGGCCGTTCTTCATCGCGCTGTCCTATCCGGGCGCGGCGATTCGCGCGGGCATTCCGTTTCGCTGGCGGCAGCGCTTCGTGCGCCCCGCACTCGCGTGGGCGCCCGTGCGCGCGACGCTCGACGTGGTGTTCCATCCCGTCGTCGCGGTCGTGCTGTTCGTCGGGCTGATCTATTTCTGGCTGCTGTCGCCGATCCACTTCATCGCGATGCTCGACTGGCGCCTCTATCGCGTGATGAACTGGAGCATGGTGATCGACGGGCTGCTGTTCTGGTGGCTCGTCGTCGATCCGCGCCCCGCGCCGCCCGCGCGGCTGTCGCCTGGCCGCCGGATCCTGATCGTCGTCGCGGCGATCCCGCCGCAGATCGCGCTCGGCGCGCTGATCTTCTTCACGCCGCACGAGTTGTATCCGATCTACTCGATCTGCGGCCGCGCGTTCACGTGGCTGAGCCCGCTGCGCGACCAGCAGATCGGTGGCCTGCTGCTGTGGATTCCCGGCTCGATGATGAGCGTGATCGGCGCGCTGATCGCGCTGCGGCACTGGCTGCGGCTGTCCGCACGCGGCCGCCTGATCGGCGAACGGGCCGTGCAGCGCGCGGACCAGCCGTCGGTGGCACGCACCGCGCACTGACTGCCGCGCGTCGCGTCGCGCATCACGCGCGCGTGCTGCTCATCCACACGTGCGGGATGCCGTCCTCGTCGTGCACGTCCGAACTCGGCGTGAAGCCGAATGCGCCGTAAAAGCGCTGCAAGTGGGCCTGCGCATGCAGGCTCACGGGCGTATCCGGCCACTGCGCGCGGATATGCTCGAGTGCGCGCGACAGCAGCCCGTTGCCGAGGCCCGCGCCGCGAAACGCGGCGGTCGTCAGCACGCGGCCGATGCGCACGTCGGTGTTCTGCGCATCGGGCAGCAGCACGCGCAGATAGCCGGCCAGGCGGCCGGCCGGATCGTACGCGGCCAGGTGCCACGCGGCCTGGTCCGCGTCGTCGATGTCGCGATACACGCAGTTCTGCTCGACGACGAACACCGCGCTGCGCGCTTCGAGAATCGAATAGATTTCGCGCGCCGTCAGCGCGTCGAAGGATTTCCAGCGCCAGTCGAGATCGGCGGCGCTCGGGGATGCGGCGGGTGCGGATGCGTTCATGTGCGGTCCTGATTCGGGCGCGCCGGCCGGCGCGCGGCAACCGCTGATTATGCCTCGAAGCTCGCACGGCGCGCGACCGTCCGCCCGCGCGCAAAAAAGGCCCCGCATCGCGCGGGCCTGTCCGTCATGCCGGCATCTTGCCGAAGCGGCCGCTGTTGAAGTCTTCGATCGCGGTACGGATCTCCGCTTGCGAGTTCATCACGAACGGCCCGTAACCGACGACGGGCTCGTCGATCGGCTCGCCGCTCAGGATCAGCAGCTTCGCGTCGCCGTTCGCCTCGATCTCGACGTCGCGGCCGTCGCGACCCAGTTGCACGAACTGCGCCTCGCGGGCGACCGTCTCGCCGTTCACCTGCACCGTGCCGCTCAGCACGACCACCGCAAGCGTGCGCCCTTCGGCGACCGGGAACCGCGCATGGCCGCCTGCCACGAGCCGCACGTCCCACACGTCGATCGGCGTGTGCGTGCGGGCCGGGCCGCGCCGCCCGTCGAGTTCGCCCGCGATGATCCGCGCGCGCCCCGCGCCGTCCGGCAACTCGACCACGGGGATGTCCGCGTTCAGCAGCGTCTGGTAGCCGGGCGCGCCCATCTTGTCCGCGGCGGGCAGGTTCACCCACAGCTGCACCATCTCGAGCGGGCCGCCACGCTTCGTGAACGCCTCCGAGTGGAATTCCTCGTGCAGGATCCCGCTTGCGGCCGTCATCCACTGCACGTCGCCCGGGCCGATCACGCCGCCCGCGCCGGTCGAGTCGCGGTGCGCGACTTCGCCGTCATAGACGATCGTCACCGTTTCGAACCCGCGATGCGGATGCTGACCGACGCCGCGCTGCGCCGAAGCCGGCTCGAACGTCGCGGGGCCCGCGTAATCGAGCAGCAGAAACGGGCTCAGGTGCGCGCCGTGAGACTGGTAGCTGAACATCGAACGCACCGGGAAACCGTCGCCGACCCAATGGCCGCGCGGCGCACTGTACACACCCTGGATCTTCTTCATTGCGCTCTCCAAATTGCGGCGAAACACGTGTTTCGCATCCTGAGCATGAATATAGAGGTGCAACGATCGATCCAGTAGACTGCCAAAATCGCACTCAGCGTTCCATTTCATGAACGATAAAGAACGAGATCTGAACGATCTCTACTACTTCGTGCAGGTCGTCGAGCATGGCGGCTTTGCACCGGCCGGGCGCGCGCTGGACATGCCGAAATCGAAGCTGAGCCGCCGCGTCGCGCTGCTCGAGGCGCGGCTCGGGATGCGGCTGATCCAGCGCTCGACGCGCCGCTTCACGGTCACCGACGTCGGCCAGACCTATTACGCGCATTGCCGTGCGATGCTCGTCGAGGCCGATGCGGCCGACGAGGCGATCGCGCTGCTGCACGAGGAACCGCGCGGCATCGTGCGCGTCAGTTGCCCGATCGTGCTGCTCGATTCGCTGGTCGGCGCGATGATCGCCGCGTTCATGGCCGAGTGCCCACGCGTAGAGATCCACCTGGAGGCGACCAACCGGCGCGTCGACGTGGTCGGCGAAGGGATCGACGTCGCGATCCGCGTGCGCCCGCCGCCGCTCGAGGACAGCGATCTCGCGCTGCGCGTGCTGGCCGAGCGCGGCCAGTGCCTCGTCGCGAGCCCCGCGCTGCTGCGCGAACATGGCGTGCCGGCCGTTCCCGCCGATCTCGCGCGCCTGCCGAGCCTCGATCACGGCGTGCCGCAATCCACGCACGTGTGGCGGCTGCGCGGGCCCGACGGCGCTCAGGCCGAAATCCATCACCAGCCGCGCTTCGTGACGGGCGGCATGCTCGCGCTGCGCGCGGCGGCGGTCGCGGGCGTCGGTGTCGTGCAGTTGCCGACGATGATGGTGCGCGACGAGGTCGCGCGCGGCGAACTGGCGACCGTGCTGCCGGACTGGGCGCCGCGCCGCGAGATCGTGCACGCGGTGTTCGCGTCGCGCCGTGGGCTGCTGCCCGCGGTGCGGGCGCTGCTCGATTTTCTGGCGGAGCGGTTTGCCGGGCTCGAGCCCGATTGAGCGCGCCGCGTCACACGCAACCGCGCGCTGCAGACCGCACGCCCGTGCCGTAGACTGCGTGACGCGCATCGCCTATTTTCACAACCCTATCGCTTTCCCGCCATGTTCACGCTGTCCAACGACCCCACCGCCTCCAAGGCCGATCAATACGCGACGCTCGTCGAGCAGGCACGCGCGCTCGTCGAGTCCGAACGCGACCTGACCGCGAACGCGGCGAATTTCTCCGCGCTCGTCTACCACTCGCTCGACCGCCTCAACTGGGCCGGCTTCTACTTCTTCGACGGGGCCGAACTCGTGGTCGGGCCGCTCCAGGGCAAGCCCGCGTGCGTGCGGATCGCGCTCGGCAAGGGCGTGTGCGGCACGGCCGCGCAGACGCGCGAGACGCAGGTCGTGCGCGACGTGCATGATTTTCCCGGCCATATCGCGTGCGATGCGGCATCGGAATCGGAAATCGTCGTGCCGCTGGTGGCCGGCGACGGCACGCTGATCGGCGTGTGGGACGTCGACAGCCCGGTCGCCGCACGCTTCGACGATGAAGACCGCAAAGGGATGGAAGCGCTGTGCCGCGTGTTCGTCGAACACGCTTGGCAGAAGGCGCGCGGTTAAGCAGCGGCCTCGCGTCACGCAGCAGGCAACCGCAGTCGCGGGTGAGTCGTGCCGCGCGACCTCGAACCAAACAGGCCCTGCTGCAGGGCCCGTTCATCTGCGCCGCCGCGCCGACGGGCACGGCGCGCGTCAGGCCGCGCGCGTGCCGGAAAGCGCCGCAAATGCCTGCGGCTTCGCATCGTCGGTCAGCACCTCGAAACCCGTTTCCGTCACCACGACCATGTGCTCCCATTGCGCGGACAGCGAATGGTCCTTCGTGACGACCGTCCATCCGTCCGGCAGCACGCGCGTGTCGCGCTTGCCCGCGTTGAGCATCGGCTCGATCGTGAAGATCATCCCCGGCCGCAGCGGCACGCCGGTGCCCGGACGGCCGTAGTGAAGCACCTGCGGCTCGTCGTGATAGACGTCGCCGATGCCGTGCCCGCAGTACTCGCGGACCACGCTGAACCCTTCGCGATGCGCGACCTGCTGGATCGCATAACCGACGTCGCCGAGCGTCGCGCCCGGACGCACCGCGCGGATACCCGCGTGCATCGCTTCGTAGGTTGCCGCGACGAGGCGCCGCGCGAGCTCGCCCGGTTCACCGACGAAATACATGCGGCTCGTATCGCCGTACCAGCCGTCCTTGATCACCGCGATGTCGAGGTTCACGATGTCGCCGTCGCGCATCGGGCGTGACGATGGAATGCCGTGACAGACCACGTGGTTGACCGACGCGCACAGGGTTTTCGGATAGCCGTGGTAGCCGATGTTCGCCGGTATCGCGCCAAGCACGTCGACGATGTATTCGCGGCAGCGCGCGTCCAGTTCGTCGGTGGAGACGCCAGGCTTCACATGCTCGGTGATCATCGTCAGCACCTGCGACGCAAGCGTCGCCGCCTCGCGCGACTTGGCGATTTCTGCGGTGCCGCGGATCGGGATTTCGCGCTTCGCCATTACGCCACCTGCTCGATGCCGTGCGCGACCGGCTCTGCCGGCGCCAAATCGCCGCCCCGTGCTTCGGCCTCGATCAGCATCCGGCAGATGTCGCCGTACGACAGCGCCGGATTGAGTTCCGCCAGCATCCCGACACGCAGCCAGTGTTCGGCCTGCGCGTTGATCGACCGGCTCAACGCCGTGCTCGTCGAGCGCAGCCGTTCATGCATGTGCTCGGAAATCTTGATGATACCCATATATCCCCAATTAAACGAAACGTAGTCGATTCGTATATTACGCTGCGCGTGACTGCCGGGCAAGGCATTCGGAGGCCGTCGCGCCATCGGTCGGCCGCTGCCAATGCGCCGTTGACATCGAATTCCAGTTTGCTGGAGAATAAATCCATCATGAAAGAATCAGTGACGACCGCTGCCGACGATACCGGCATCAACGAGCGCATCGCCCGGCGCGTGCGCGACCTGCGTACTGCTCGAGGCTACACGCTCGATGCGCTGGCCGCGCGCTCCGGCGTCAGCCGTTCGATGATCTCGCTCATCGAACGCGCGTCGGCCAGCCCGACGGCCGTCGTGCTCGACAAGCTCGCGGCAGGTCTCGGCGTGTCGCTGGCCGGGCTGTTCGGCGGCGACCGGGACGACACGCCCGTGCAGCCGCTGGCACGGCGCGCGCAGCAGGTCGAATGGCGCGATCCGGCGTCCGGCTATGTGCGGCGCAACCTGTCCCCGCCCGGCTGGCCGTCGCCGATCCAGCTCGTCGAGGTCGATTTCCCGCCCGGTGCGCGCGTCGCGTACGACAGCGGCGGACGCGAAAGCGCGCTGCATCAGCAGGTGTGGATCATCAGCGGCCGCGTCGACGTCACGTTCGGCGGCGAGCTTCACGAACTTCACGAAGGCGACTGTCTGGCCATGCGGCTCGATCGGCCGCTGATCTTCAGCAACCCGTCGTCGCGTGCCGCGCGCTATGTCGTCGTGATCTGCGACGCGTCCGCGGCCGGCGCGCGGAGCACGTGATGCGCGCGCCGTGTGCGCAACCCGTTCAAAACCAACCGGAGCCCGTATGAATTCCCCGAAACAGCGCGACGGCGTGCGCCTGATCGATTGCAGCGAGGCCGAGCACGCAGCGGCCATCCTCGAGATCCTGAACGACGCGATCGTGAATTCGACCGCGCTGTACGACTACCGGCCGCGCCCGCCGGAAGCGATGGCCACGTGGTTTGCAACGAAGCGAGCGGGCGGTTTTCCGGTCGTCGGCGCGGTGGACGCGTCGGGCACGCTGCTCGGCTTCGCGAGCTGGGGTACGTTCCGCGCGTTCCCCGCGTACAAGTACACGGTGGAACACAGCGTCTACGTGCACCGCGACCAGCGCGGCCGCGGGCTCGGCGAACTGCTGCTGCGCGAAGTGGTCCGGCGCGCGCGCGAAGCGCAGGTGCATGTGCTGGTCGGCTGTATCGACGCGACCAATGCCGGGAGCATCGCACTGCATACGAAACTGGGATTCGTGCACTCGGGCACGATCACGGAGGCGGGATTCAAGTTCGGCCGCTGGCTCGATGCGGCGTTCTATCAGTTGAAGCTCGAAACGCCGGCGCGGCCGGTGGATGGCTGATCGCCCGCACGCCGTTGCATCCGCAGCGGCCAAGCTGGGCTTTTGCGGTATCGAAGCCGCCAAACCATAGGTCACTGAGGAGGACGGTTTCCGTCAAGCCGTGGGCTGGAAGGTAGCGACCTTGTTCCGGCCGGTTGCCTTTGCATAGTACAGCGCCTCGTCGGCCGCCTTGATCACGGCACTCGGCTCACCCTCCTGATCCGGCGCCCAACTCGCCAGTCCGATACTGGCGGTGACGCGCCCGTATTCGCTTCCGGCGTGCTCGAGTGCCAGTTCGTCGATTGCCGCGCGAATCCGCTCGGCAATCTGGGCTGCCCCCGTCTGCGGGGTATCGGGGAGCAACACCACGAACTCCTCCCCGCCGTAGCGGGCCGCCGTATCCACTGGCCGGCGGATGTTTTCGCCGATGCAGCGTGCGACCGCAGTCAACGCGTCGTCGCCCGCCTGGTGGCCATAGATGTCGTTGTAGGCCTTGAAGCGGTCAACGTCGACGAACAGCAGCGAGAAAATGGAACTGGCCCGCCGTGCGCGACGCCATTCCCGGTCCAGCACTTCGCCAAAGCTGCGGCGATTGTTCAGGCCGGTGAGACCGTCGGTGCGCGCCAGCAGCACAAGCTCGGACTCCGCACGCATCCGGCGCCGCAGTTGCGCGCCGAGCATGACGGACAGCGCGATAAACGCGGCGCCGAACGTCGCCACAAGCGCACCGATCGTCACGGCTCGGTGCCACCACGCCGCATAGATGTCCTGCTCGGCTTCCGCAACCATGATGATCAACGGCAGCATCGGTAGATGCTTGAAGTAGTAGAGACGGCGCACGCCGTCGATCGACGCCGTTTCCGAGAACGAGCCCTCCGGGGCGGCTCCGAACCGTCGAAAGGTTGCTGCCTTGCTGATGTCGCGGCCGATGGTACGGACATCATATGGCTGGCGCATGACCATGACGCCATCCTTGCCGATCAGCGACATCGACCCATGCTGCCCCAGCGACAGCCCCGCGAACAGCTGATGGAAATATTCGAGGTTGACCGCGATCAGCGCAACGCCGGCAAACGAGCCGTCCGGGTTCGAGATTCGCCGCGACAGCGCAATGCTGAGCATGCCGCTGCGCAGGCGCGACGCGAACGGATCGCTGACATAGAGCCCCACGTCTGGATTGTCGCGGTGAACGGTGAAGTACTTGCGATCGGCGAAATTGCCCTTGCGCGGAACATGGTTGGCCGAATCCAGAATGATGTTGCCGTCGGCATCGAGCACCAGTTGCGAACCGAGAAATTGCGCGGTCATCGAGTGGTCGAACAGCACGCCCTGCCGCAGGGCCGGCGAAGCTGCCATCACGTCGGGCCGCTGCAGACCATGGATCAACGCCTGCAACGACAGGTCGTAGAGTTCGAAGTTGCGCTCGATGTCGCGCTCGGCCATCAGGCCGAGATTGCGCGAGGTCTCACTGGCGCGTTCCAGGGCGTCGTGGCGGCTCTGGAACAGTTGCAGCACGCACAGGCCCATCAGCGCGCAGGCGATCACGATGCCGACGGCCACAATGGAGTAAGGGGCTGCCGTCCGTGGGTGCATGGGTCTCCTCACTGCATGAGTGTGCGCCCGCGCCGGCGCATGGTTTTCCGCATACTAAATCGGATAGCCACATTTGCAAGCGCAGAGCGAAACTGATCGAAAGGCGAACCTCGCGCGACGGCGTCGGAGCCGCCGGCAAACCCGGGCAGCAACGTGACTTTATGTCCGATCCATGACAAGGCGTCACCCGAGTCGATCGACGCGAATCGACGGACCGAGCCCCGCCGACGATCGGACACCATCTCGATGTGAAACCCGCCGAAAGCGAGACAGAAAAAGAAAAGCCCCGCCGAAGCGGGGCTTTTCTCTTCCTACCTGGAGGCGCGAGCCGGAGTCGAACCGGCCTAAACGGCTTTGCAGGCCGCTGCATAACCGCTTTGCTATCGCGCCAAAAGCGGACTGTCCGGATGCCGTGAAGGCAAGCGACAGATTTTTATTCGAGGACCGTAAGTCCATCAAATAAAAAGGGAAGCGTGGCTTCCCCATTACTTGGAGCGGGAGACGAGTCTCGAACTCGCGACCTCAACCTTGGCAAGGTTGCGCTCTACCAACTGAGCTACTCCCGCATTGTCCTGCATGTGCAGCGCTTTGCCGACCAACACGCTGCCGAAAAATCCTGGAGCGGGAGACGAGTCTCGAACTCGCGACCTCAACCTTGGCAAGGTTGCGCTCTACCAACTGAGCTACTCCCGCATTTGTCCTGCATGTGCAGCGCTTTGCCGACCAACACGCTGCCAGAAAAATCTGGAGCGGGAGACGAGTCTCGAACTCGCGACCTCAACCTTGGCAAGGTTGCGCTCTACCAACTGAGCTACTCCCGCGTATTGCTGCGCTACTGCTTCCCCGTCGCACTTACTTCGCCGTGCAGCGGAGAAGCGAGATTATGTCGAAGGCACATTCGTGTGTCAAGGGCTTTTCCTGCCCTTTTTCCAAAAAACCTGCGCCGACGAGTACGTGGCGCAGGTCACGCGCCGCCGCGCTCGCGAATCTGCGGCCACGCGAGCTTCATGTAGTACAGCATCGACCAGATCGTCAGCACCGCCGCGAGATACATCAGCCACTCGCCCCACACGCGCGTGTCGATCGTCGCGACGCCGAGCGGCAGCGGCCCGTAGAACAGCAGCATCGGGATCGCGACCATCTGGCACGCGGTCTTGAACTTGCCGAGCTGGTTCACCGCGACACTCTTCGACGCGCCGATCTGCGCCATCCACTCGCGCAGCGCCGAGATCGCGATCTCGCGGCCGACGATCACGAGCGCGATCGCCGCGTCGACCCGCGAAATCTGCACGAGGATCAGCAGCGCGGCCGTCACCATCAGCTTGTCCGCCACCGGATCGAGAAACGCGCCGAACGACGACGTCTGGTTCCACTTGCGCGCGAGAAACCCGTCGAACCAGTCGGTCAGCGCGGCAAGGATGAAGATCGCCGCCGCCGCGAGATTGCGGTGCGCGCCGCCCATCACAGTGTCCGGCAGATAGAACACGCCGACGACGAGCGGAATCAGCACGATCCGCACCCACGTCAGGAAAATCGGGAAATTGAACGGCATGGCATCCGGGACAGTAAAGGATTCGCAATTGTGCCGTGTCGACCGGCCTGCCACAAGAACGCGAAAACGCGGGCAAGGGGCAGCCGGGCGCACGGGCACGTCAGTGAAGCTGCTTGTATATCTGCTCGGCGAGCGCGTGCGAGATGCCCTCGACGCTCGCGAGTTCCTCGACGCTCGCGGCAACGACGCCGCGCAACCCGCCGAAACGCGCGAGCAGCCGCTGCCGGCGCTTCGCGCCGACGCCTTCGAGTTCCTCGAGCCGCGACGTCTGGCGCGCCTTCGCCCGCTTCGCGCGCATGCCCGTGATCGCGAAGCGGTGCGCCTCATCGCGAATCTGAGCGACGAGCATCAGCGCCGCGCTCTCCTTGCCGAGTTCGAGCGGCGTGCGGCCGTCCGCGAACACGAGCGTCTCGAGGCCCACCTTGCGCCCCTCGCCTTTCGCGACGCCGACCAGCATCGACGTGTCGAGGCCGAGCTCGGTGAACACCTGGCGCGCGATTTCGACCTGCCCCTTGCCGCCGTCGATCAGCACGATGTTCGGCAGCAGGCTCGACGCCTCGGCCTGACGCGTCGACTCGCCGTCGATGCCGGCCGCAGCGTCGGCGGCGGCCGTCTGCGCGGCCTGCTCGACCATCTTCTCGTAGCGGCGCGTGAGCACCTGCCGCATCGCCGCGTAATCGTCTCCCGGCGTGATACCCGTGATGTTGTAGCGACGATACTCGCCCGACTGCATCTTGTGATGGTGATAGACGACGCACGACGCCTGCGTCGCCTCACCCATCGTATGGCTGATGTCGAAGCATTCGATCCGCAGCGTCGCGAGATCGTCGCATTCGTAGCCGAGCGTCTCCGCGAGCGCGCGCGTACGCGCCTGCTGCGAGCCCTGCTCGGACAGCAGCCGCGCGAGCGCGAGCCGCGCGTTCTGCTCGGCCATCGACAGCCACGCGCGCCGCTGCCCCTGCGGCTGCCGCACCAGCGACACCTTGTGACCGGCCTGCTCGGACAGCAGTTCGAGCAGGTCGCGGCTCGCGGGCGCATGACTCACGACGAGCACCGGCGGCACGCGGTTGCCGAGATAGTGCTGCGAGATGAACGCATCGAGCACCTCGGCCTCGACCGACGCCACCGCGTCGCCGCGCGCGCTGCCGCCGTCTTCCGCGGGCTGGTCGGGCAGTACGCCATTGGTCGCGTCGGTCGCGTCAGCCGTGTCGGCGACCTCCGCCACCTCCGCCTCGTCGCCGAGACCGCCCTCGGCGAGCGTCAGCGCGCTTTCGACGTGCGTCGGGAAATACGCCTTGTCGCCGAGATGGCGGCCGCCGCGCACCATCGCAAGGTTCACGCACACGCGCCCGCCCAGCGCGACGACCGCCAGGATGTCGACGTCGCTGTCGCCGCCGACCTCGATCGCCTGCTGATGCAGCACCGTCGCGAGCGAGCTCATCTGGTTGCGCACCGCAGCCGCCTGCTCGAATTTCAGCTCGGCCGCGAACGCGTGCATCTTCTGCTCGAGCTCCTTCATCACTTCGGACTGCCGGCCGAGCAGGAAACGCGCGGCGTTCGACACGTCGACCGCGTAGTCCTCGTCGGAAATCGCACCGACGCACGGCGCCGTGCAGCGCCCGATCTGGTGCAGCAGGCACGGCCGCGTGCGGTTGTTGAAGACCGAATCCTCGCAGGTCCGCAACTGGAACACGCGCTGCAGGATCTGGATGCTCTCGCGCACGGCCCACGCACTCGGGAACGGCCCGAAATACTGGTTCTGCTTGTCGACCGAGCCGCGGTAGTAGGCCATCCGCGGAAAACGGTGCGCGGTGAGCTTCAGGTACGGATACGACTTGTCGTCGCGAAACAGGATGTTGTAGCGCGGCGCGAGCGCCTTGATCAGATTGTTCTCGAGCAGCAGCGCCTCGGCTTCCGAGCGCGTGACGGTCGTCTCGACGCGTGCGATGCGCGTGACCATCATCGCGATGCGCGGCGACAGTTGCGTCTTCGTGAAATAGCTCGACACGCGCTTCTTCAGGTCGCGCGCCTTGCCGACGTAGAGGACGGCGCCCGCCGTGTCGTAATAGCGATAGACACCCGGCATGTGCGGCAACTGCGCAAGGATCTTCTTCGGTTCGAACGGAGTATCGGAGGCTTCTGGGGCTGTCATGCGTGATCCGGGCGCCTTGTAACGCGGGACGGGTCTATTAGAATCGCCAGTTTAGAGCATTCACCGGCCCACTTCGATGCCACGCACCACCGCTGCCCCCCAATCCGCTGCGCCGCTCGTGCCGGGCGAACCGATCGCCTGCGACCTCTTCTGCACGGTAATCGACAATTTCGGCGACATCGGCGTGTGCTGGCGCGTCGCGCGCCAGCTCGCGCACGAGCACGGCTGGCAGGTTCGCCTGTTCGTCGACGACCTGCGCACGTTCGCGCGCCTGCTGCCGGGGCTCGATCCCGACGCGGTACGGCAGGCGGTCGACGGCATCGCGATCGAGCACTGGCATGCGGAAGCCGGCGACGCGCTCGAGATCGCCGATGTCGTGATCGAGGCATTCGCATGCGAGCTGCCCGGTGCATATTTGGCGGCAATGGCACGCCGCGCGCGTCGCCCGGTGTGGATCAACCTCGAATACCTGAGCGCCGAGGACTGGGTCGCCGATTTCCATTTGCGGCCGTCGCCGCATCCGCGCTACCCGCTGCTGAAGACATTCTTCTTCCCTGGCCTGTCGGCCGGCACGGGCGGCGTCCTGAAGGAACACGACCTCGATGCACGCCGCACGGCGTTCGAAACCGACGCGGCCGCGCGCGCCGCGTGGTGGCAGCGCGCGACCGGCGGCGCGCCGCCGGCGCCCGGCACGACGGTCGTCAGCCTGTTCGCGTACGAGAATCCGGCCGTCGACGCGCTGCTCGCGCAGTGGCGCGACGGCCCGTCGCCGGTCGTCGCGCTCGTGCCGGCCGGCCGCGTGTCGCCTGCCGTCGCGCGCTTTTTCGGGGTCGAGTCGTTCGGCGCGGGCGCGCATGCGAGCTGCGGCAACCTGGTCGCTCACGGGCTCGCGTTCGTTCCGCAGGCCGACTACGACCCGCTGCTGTGGGTATCCGACATCAATTTCGTACGCGGCGAGGATTCGTTCGTCCGTGCGCAGTGGGCACGCAAGCCGTTCGTGTGGCACATCTACCCGCAGGCCGACGACGCGCACCTGCCGAAGCTCGACGCCGCACTCGCGCACCTGTCGGCCGGCCTCGCCGACGCGCCGCGCGCGGCGCTCGAGCGCTTCTGGCATGCGTGGAACGGTGCCGGCACGCCCGACTGGGCCGATTTCCTGCAACACCGGGCCGCACTGGACGCCAACGCGGCCCGCTGGGCCGATGCGCTCGCGGCCGTCGGCGATCTCGCCGGAAAGCTGGCCGAATACGCAAAATCTCAGTTAAAATAAGCGGTTATCCGACGGCTGACCATGCAAGCGCTCGCTTTTGGCGTCCACCGGAACGCACCGCTTGGCACCTCGGCTGTTGCGCAACGCTCAGGCACCTATTTATTTGATTTGATCAGGACAGTTTTTTATGAAGACCGCACAGGAACTCCGCGTAGGCAACGTCGTGCAGATCGGCAGCGACGCATGGGTCATCGCAAAGACGGAATACAACAAGTCGGGCCGTAACGCCGCCGTCGTCAAGATGAAGATGAAGAACCTGCTGTCGAACGCAGGCCAGGAATCGGTCTACAAGGCCGACGACAAGTTCGAAGTCGTCATGCTCGACCGCAAGGAAGTGACGTACTCGTACTTCGCCGACCCGATGTACGTGTTCATGGACGCCGACTACAACCAGTACGAAGTCGAAGCCGAAATGATGGGCGAAGCGCTGAACTACCTCGAAGACGGCATGGCGTGCGAAGTCGTGTTCTACAACGAGAAGGCGATCTCGGTCGAACTGCCGACGATCCTCGTTCGCGAGATCACCTACACCGAGCCGGCCGTCAAGGGCGACACGTCGTCGGGCAAGGTGCTGAAGAACGCCAAGCTCGCAACGGGCTTCGAACTGCAGGTTCCGCTCTTCTGCAACACCGGCGACAAGATCGAAATCGATACGCGCACGAACGAATACCGCAGCCGCGCGTAATCGCCAGCGATTCCCGCGTCGAACAAAGCGCCCTTCGGGGCGCTTTTTGTTTGCCTGTCGCCAACAGCGACGACAAACCAGTGCCATATCAAGCACAAAATCCACCGGTAAAGATATTCAATTTGTATCATCGGTAACTGTTTTATAGCGCCGGAGAAATAATGCGCGTTACGCGTTCGGCGGGGCATAAAATCAGTTTTTAATCTGACATGCGGCTGCGGTCCCGATGGCCGACAGCCCGCCTCTCTTGACTCGACCCGCGTCCACCATGCCACACGCCCTGATTGTCGAAGACGATCCCAACAGTCTCTCCGGCCTCACCGCGCTGCTCGCCGCAGACGGCTTCTCGGTCGACACGGCCACGTCGCTCGCCGAAGCGCGCACGGCGCTCGGCCGCTCGATTCCCGATGTCGTCCTCGTCGACCTGAACCTGCCGGACGGCAGCGGCTTCGACCTGCTCCAGCACCTGCCGCAGCAACAGCCGAACGGCTCGTTGCCCGTCATCGTGCTGACGGGCAACGCGACGGTCGAAAGCGCAATCGAGGGCCTGCGTCACGGTATTTGGGACTACCTGCTGAAGCCGATCAACATTCCGCGCCTGCGCAGCCTGCTCGCGCGAATCCCCCGCCCGTACGAACTGATCGACGAAGTGCAGTCGCTGCGCGCATCGCTGCGCCATCTCGGCCGCTTCGGCGCACTGGTCGGCCGCAGCGACGCGATGCAGCACGTGTACGACATGATCGAGCACAACGCGCGCACCGAAACGGCCGTGCTGTTCGCGGGCGAAGCCGGCACCGGCAAGAAGCTGGCCGCACGCACGCTGCATGAACTGAGCCGCCGCCGCAAAGGGCCGTTCGTGTCGTTCGACTGCCGGACGATCACGCAGGCCGGCCGGCACGGCGCATCGCTCGACAGCGTACTGTTCGGCCATGAGCGCGGCGCGTTCGACGGCGCCGAGCGCCGCGAATCGGGCCTGTTCGAACAGGCCGGCGGCGGCACGCTGTTCCTCGACGAGATCACCGCGCTGCCGCTGGTGCTGCAGGAAGCGCTGCTGCAAGCGCTCGATTCGCAGAACTTCATGCGGATCGGCGGCACGAGCGCGATCACGAGCGATTTCCGGCTGATCGCGACCACGCGCCGCCCGGCGCGCGAAGCGGTCGCGAACGGCACGCTGCGCGAGGATCTGTGGCTGCGCCTCGATGCGGCATCGGTCACGATGCCGCCGCTGCGCGAGCGCGACGGCGACGCACTCGCGATCGCGGACGCGCTGATCGACGAACTGAACCGCGAAGCGCGCGCGACCGGCCGCAGCACGACCGACAAGCGTGCGGCGCCGGGCTTCGTGCGCGAATGCGTGTCCTACGAATGGCCCGGCAACGTGCGCGAGCTGCAGGAGCGCGTGCGCTTCGCGTACGACGCATCGGGCGACTTCATCGAGACGCTGCGCGCGGGCGAGACCAGCTTCGCCGCCGGCGCCGCGCTGAACGGCAGCAGCGTGCAGATCAAGGTCGGCACGCCGCTGGCCGACGTCGAGGATCTGCTGATCCGTGCGACGCTCGACGCGGTCGGCGGCACGCGCCACCGCGCGGCGACGCTGCTCGGCATCAGCCCCAAGACGCTGTACAACAAACTGCAGCGGATGAAGGTGAACTGAGCGGTCGGCGATGCATGCGGGTGCTGGCAGGATTTGACCGTTAGTTGCGTCACGAGATCGCCGCGCCGGCATGCCCGATTTCCGCCGCAGATCTGTTCACGCCTGCCGCACCCCATGTAAAAAGCCGCGCTATAGCGCGGCTTTTTGTTTCAGCAACCGGAATGGCGCGTTACCGCGTCCCTTCCCCGCTTACACGAGTGCACTGCTCAACAGCGCCTGCGCCTGCAGATACTCGGGCTGCACGATCAGCTTGTCCCACTTGAGCGCCTTGCCGCGCGCGCGCATCCGCTTGAGGCGTCGCACCGACTCGGCCGATGCGTGCGCCTTCAGCTCGTTCAGCACGGCCTCGGCTGCGTCCGGCTGGTTGCAGACAAGCACCATGTCGCACCCGGCGGCGAGCGCCGCTTCGGCCGCCTGCGTGAGCGTGCCGCCTTCGCGGGCGGCCTCCATCGACAGGTCGTCACTGAAGATCGCGCCCGCGAAGCCGAGCCGGCCGCGCAGGATGTCCTGCAGCCACACGCGCGAGAAACCGGCCGGCCGCTGGTCGACCTGCGTGTAGATCACGTGCGCGGGAATCACCGCGGACAGCGACAAGCCGAGCCAGTCGTACGGCGCGACGTCCTGCTTGAGGATCGCGTCGAGCGTGCGATCGTCGGTCGGCAGCGCGACGTGCGAATCGGCCTCCGCGAAGCCGTGCCCCGGAAAATGCTTGCCGCAGTTCGCCATCCCGGCAAGCGACAGCCCGTGGTTCAGGCTCTTCGCGAGCAGCGTGACGACGCGCGGGTCGCGATGGAACGCGCGATCGCCGATCACTTTCGAGTGCCCGTAGTCGAGATCGAGCACGGGCGTGAAGCTCATGTCGATCCCGCACGCGCGCAGCTCGGCGGCCAGGATGTAGCCGACGGCGGTCGCGACCTTCGTCGCGAGCAGCACGTCGCGATCCCACAGCTCGCCGAGGCGGCGCATCGCGGGCAGCACCGTGAAGCCGTCGGTGCGGAAACGCTGCACGCGCCCGCCTTCGTGATCGACGGCGATCAGGATGTCTTCGCGCACCGCGCGGATCGAGTCGGTCAGCGCGGTCAGCTGCGCGCGATTCTGGAAGTGCCGCGCGAACAGGATCACGCCGCCGGTGTTCGGATGCGCGAGGCGCCGCGCATCGTCGCGCGACAGGGCCGTGCCGACGACGTCGAGCATGACCGGGCCGGGAGTCGTTTTCATCGAATCGGGAATTCCGTCAGGAGGAGGTTCGGGAAACAGGTGCAGGCGCGGCGTCCGTCTCGGCGATCACGAACGACACTGCATAGTCGCGTTCGTCGCTGACCGTCACGCGCGCCGTGATGCCGCGCGCGGCAAGCCAATCGGCCAGTTCGCCCGACGCGACCACGTACGGCTCGCCGCTCGGGTGGTTGAGAGTCTGCAATGCACGCCACGTCATCGGCCAGTGCATGCCGAGCCCGATCGCCTTCGAGAACGCTTCCTTCGCGGAAAAGCGCGTCGCGAGAAACGCGATGCCGCGCGCCTCGGAACGTGCGCGGCGCGCATGGAACACGCGCAGCTCATCGGGGCCCAGCACCTTCTCGGCAAACCGGCCGCCGGTGCGTTCGAGCACGGCCGCGACGCGGCTCACCTGGGCAATGTCGGTACCGATACCGTAGATCGCCATGTCAGTACGCGCCGGAGCGCCCCGGCGGGGCCGGGTTGCAAACGATGCACTCGGCGCGATGGAATGTCATCTTCAACGCGCGCCGCCATGCAGCGCTGCGACGCGTGCGGCAACCATGATCGCCTTCATCTCGCGCACCGCGTTGTCCCAGCCCGCGAAGATCGCGTGCGCGACGATCGCGTGGCCGATGTTCAGCTCGACGATGCCGTCGATCGCGGCGATCTGCTGCACGTTCGTGTAATGCAGGCCGTGACCCGCGTTGACCTTCAGGCCGAGCTTCGCGCCGGCCTGTACGCCCGCGACGATGCGCTCGTATTCGCGCTGCTGCTCGGCTTCGTCGTGCGCCTCGGCATAGCGGCCCGTATGCAGTTCGATCACCGGCGCGCCCGCTTCGTGCGCGGCGCGGATCTGCGTTTCGTCCGGATCGATGAACAGCGACACGCGCACGCCCACGTCGGCAAGCTGCTTGCACGCCGCGCGCACGGCCTCGAAGTGGCCGGCGACGTCGAGGCCGCCTTCGGTCGTCAGTTCCTCGCGCTTCTCGGGCACGAGGCACGCGTCGTGCGGACGCACTTCGCACGCGATGTCGAGCATCTCGGCCGTCACCGCGCATTCGAGATTCATGCGCGTCTTCAGCAGCGGGCGCAGCTTGCGCACGTCCGCGTCGACGATGTGACGGCGATCCTCGCGCAGGTGCAGCGTGATCGCGTCCGCACCGGCCTCTTCGGCGGCGAGCGCCGCGCGGATCGGGTCGGGATAGGCCGTGCCGCGCGCATTGCGCAGCGTCGCGACGTGGTCGATATTCACGCCGAGGTCGATGGCGGTGGGCGTTGTCAGGAAGAAGCTCATAGGTTTTGCAGGTCGATCAGGATCTGGCGCGTGGCAAGCGGCGTACCGCCGAGATAGGTGTTCAGCAGGAAGCGCATCAGCGTCTTGCTTTGCGCAACCGTCTGGGCTCGATGGTAATCGTCCTGCTCCATGTCGAGCAACGTCTGTCCGGTGATGACCGGCCAGTGCGACGGCACATCGTCATCCGCATTGCGCACGCCGCGCTCGGGATCGAACACGTACCGGCGCTCGGGTTCGACCGCACGACGCGCGACCGTGCGGTTCAGCGCCATCGCGTAGCCGGTCTCGCGCAGCAGCACGCGCTCGAACGAGCGCAGCACCTGCACCGCGGGTTCGCCGTGCGCGAGGCGCGTGAGGGTCAGCACGTAATGATTGAACAGCGGCGGCTGGGGATCTTCGCGCGCGCAGAATTTCACGAGCAGCTCGTTTGCGTAAAAGCCGCACAGCAGCCCGTCGCCGGCGAGCGGCAGCATCCCGCCGACCCACTCGGCGCCCGTCAGCGTGCGCACCTCGGATTTGCCCGACCAGGACAGCAGCAGCGGCTGGAATGTCTGCAGCACGCCGCGCAGCGCGGAGTGCGGGCGCTTCGCGCCCTTCGCGACGAGCGCGAGCCGGCCATGATCGCGCGTCAGCACGTCGACGATCAGGCTCGTTTCCCGGTACGGATAGCTGTGCAGCACGAACGCCGGCTGCTCGGCGACGCGGAAATCGGACGTGCGAGACGTCGCGCGCCGCGCCTTGCGCGGCGGTTCGGGCGGTGCCGGCAGCGGCGCGTCGTTCGCGCCGGCCGTTACCGCGTCTTCAGTCGACGTCAGCGCGTCATTCGTACCCATAGGCGCGCAGCCCCGCCTCGTTGTCGGCCCAGCCGCTCTTCACCTTCACGAAGGTCTCGAGGTACACGGGGCCGTCGAACAGCTTCTCCATGTCCATCCGCGCCTCGGTGCTGATCTGCTTGAGCTTCTCGCCCTTCTTGCCGATCACCATCGCCTTGTGCGAATCGCGCTCGACGAGGATCGTCGCGAAGATGCGCTTCAGGCGCCCCTCCTCCTCGAACTTGTCGATGATGACGGTGCTCGTATACGGCAGTTCGTCGCCGGTCCAGCGGAACACCTTCTCGCGCAGGATCTCGGCCGCGAGGAAGCGCGAGCTGCGATCGGTGAGTTCATCCTCGCCGTAGATCGGCTCGCCTTCCGGCAGGTACGGCTTGATCGTCTCCAGCAGGCGCTTGATGTCTTCCGGCCGCTGCGCCGACAGCGGCACGAGTTCGGTGAATTCGCGCAGCGCGCTCATCTGCTGCATGAACGGGAACAGCGACGCCTTGTCGGTCACGCGGTCGATCTTGTTCGCGATCAGCAGCGTCGGCATGCCGGGCGGGATCAGATCGAGCACCTTCTGGTCGTCGGGTCCGAAGCGGCCAGCCTCGATCACGAACAGGATCACGTCGACCGACGTCAGCGTCGACGTGACCGCGCGGTTCAGCGAACGGTTCAGCGCGGTGCTGTGACGGGTCTGGAAACCCGGCGTGTCGACGAACACGAACTGCGCGTCGTCGAACGTGTTGATGCCGGTGATGCGATGGCGGGTCGTCTGCGCCTTGCGCGACGTGATGCTGATCTTCTGGCCGACGAGTGCGTTCATCAACGTCGACTTGCCGACGTTCGGGCGGCCCACGATCGCGATCATGCCGCAACGGAAACCGGTAGGAGCGGGAGTGTTCATATCGTTTGGGAGACAGGTTCGGAAACGGCCGCGCGGCGCGCGGCACGATCGATGGGCAATTCAGTGGTCGGCATCGGCCACGCGCGCCTGCGTGGCAGCGAGGCTCGCGCCGCCCGTCGGCGTATCGGAATCGGGCGCCGCGGCATCGCGTGCGCGCACGGTCGCGCGCGAAGCGGGATCGGAGCCGGCGGAAGGCTTGTCGGCGGACGACGATGCCGGATCGGCTGCGTGGCCGGCCGGCTTGTCGGCTGCGCGCGGCGTGACCTCCGCGGACTTTTCCGCAACTTTGTCGGTGCGCTCGGCCGGCTTTTCAGCAAGCTTGTCGGTCGCCGGCTTCGCCGCCCGTTCACCCTTGTCCGCAGCCGACTCGACATGCGCCGCTCGAATCGCGGCCATCGGCGCCGCAGCCGACTCAGCGCCGGCGCCGGTCGCAGCGGTTGCCGCGGGCGCCGCACCGGCCACCTTGGCCTCGCGCGCAGCCGCCCGTTCCTTCCGCTCCGGCGAGCGCAGGTCGAGCGCTTCCTGCACGCCCTTCACGCCCGGCACGATTTCGGGTTCGACATGCTTCGACCCGCGCGCGTTTTTCGAGCGCTTCGGCTTCGCGGCCAGCATCGGCGCGGCCGCCATTACCTCGTCGAGCGCCTTCTTCGCTGCGGCCTGCTCGGCCGCGCGCCGGCTCGCACCGGAGCCCGACACCTTCACGTCCAGCTTCGGCACCGTGCATTCGACTTCGAATTGCTGATTGTGCGCCGCACCATGCGTCGCGACGACCGTGTAGGTCGGCAGCGCGATCTTGTGCCCCTGCAGGTATTCCTGCAGCAGCGTCTTCGCGTCCTTGCCGAGCGTGCGCGGATCGATGTGGTCGAGAATCGGGATGTAGAGGCGCTTGATGACCCCTTGGGCGGCTTCGAAGCCGCCATCGAGGAACACGGCCCCGATGATGGCTTCGAACGCGTCCGCGAGGATTGACGGGCGGCGGAAACCGCCGCTGCGCAGTTCGCCCTCGCCCAGCCGCAACCCGTCCGAAATATTCAGGGCCTGAGCAATTTCGTACAGCGACTGCTGTTTGACGAGGTTGGCGCGTACGCGCGACAGGTCACCTTCGTCCAGCTTGCTGAAACGCTGGAACAAAAGGGCGGCCACCGCGCAATTCAGAACGGAGTCGCCGAGAAACTCGAGCCGTTCGTTGTGCGTGGCGCTGTGACTGCGATGGGTCAAAGCCTGGCGCAACAATTCCGCATTGCGAAATTCGTAGCGCAGCCGGCTTTCCAACTGGGATAGGGGCATGTGCAGGAGTATAACGCGGGCGCCGGTCGGGCCGAAACGGCACGGCCGGACACGAAAAGGCGTGACGAGGCGGTGTTACCGCCGGTTCTTAAAGTAGTTCGGCAATACGCGACGCGGCCCGTGCGTCGCGTATTCCGTGTGAATCGAATGCGATCAGTTGAAGGAACCGATGCGCTTCAGGTCGCTGAAGTTCATCCAGATGAAGAACGCGCGACCGACGATGTTCCGGTCCGGCACGAAACCCCAGTAGCGGCTGTCCGCGCTGTTGTCGCGGTTGTCGCCCATCATGAAGTAGTGACCGGGCGGCACCTTGCAGATCACACCGCGGCTGTTGTACGTGCAGTTGTCGCGATACGGATAGTCGTATGCGCCCATCACGAACGGCGGCACCGCCGGGTTGTTGAGGATCGCATTCTTCTTGTTGCCGATCGTCTCCTCGAACTGCTTCGCGTAATTCTGGCGCTCGTCGTCGAAGAAATCGGGCAGCGGCGTTTCGGGCACCGGCTGGCCGTTGATCGTGAGCTGCTTGTCCTGGTACGCGACCGTGTCGCCCGGCAGGCCGATCACGCGCTTGATGTAGTCGACCGACTCGTCCTTCGGATAACGGAACACGACGACGTCGCCGCGCGACAGCGGGCTGCCCTGCGTGATCTTCGTGTTCGTGACCGGCAGGCGCAGCCCGTACTCGAACTTGTTGACGAGGATGAAGTCGCCGACGAGCAGCGTCGGCACCATCGAGCCCGACGGAATCTTGAACGGCTCGATGATGAACGAACGCACGACGAACACCGCCAGGATCACCGGGAAGAAGCTCGCGGTGTACTCGAGCCACCACGGCTGGCGCAGTTTCTCGTCGCGCAGCTTCGAACGCGTCTGCACGGCGTTTTCGTCCGCGAAACGCTTGTCGATGCGCGACTGCTGGCGATCGAACTCCTCGATCGCCGAGTCGGCCGCCATGCGTCGCCGCGGCAGGAACACCAGTTTGTCCAGCACCCACGCTACGCCCGTCACGGCGACGAGCACAAAAAGAATCAGCGCAAAATTCATAAAAGGAACAGTCCTGTTATTTGTCTTCGACGCGCAGGATTGCAAGGAACGCTTCCTGCGGGATCTCGACCGACCCCACCTGCTTCATGCGTTTCTTGCCTGCCTTCTGCTTTTCGAGCAGTTTTTTCTTGCGCGTGATGTCGCCGCCATAACACTTCGCCAGCACGTTCTTGCGCAGCGCCTTGATGTTCTCGCGGGCGATGATGTGCGCACCGATCGTGGCCTGGATCGCCACGTCGTACATCTGGCGCGGAATGATCTCGCGCATCTTCGCCGCCACTTCGCGGCCGCGATACTGCGATTGCGACCGGTGGACGATCACCGACAGCGCGTCGACCTTGTCGCCGTTGATCAGCATGTCGACCTTCACGACGTCCGCCGACCGGTATTCCTTGAACTCGTAGTCCATCGACGCGTAGCCGCGCGACACCGACTTCAGGCGGTCGAAGAAATCGAGCACGATCTCGGCCATCGGGATTTCGTAGGTCAACTGCACCTGGCGGCCGTGATACTGCATGTTGATCTGCGAGCCGCGCTTCTGCGTGCACAGCGTGATCACCGAGCCGACGTAGTCCTGCGGCATGTAGAGATTCACCGTGACGATCGGCTCGCGGATCTCCTCGATCTTCGGCGGTTCCGGCATCTTCGCGGGATTCTCGACCATCACGATCGAGCCGTCGCTCATCAGGACCTCGTAGACCACGGTCGGTGCCGTGGTAATGAGGTCCATGTCGAATTCGCGCTCCAGCCGCTCCTGCACGATCTCCATATGCAGGAGACCCAGGAAGCCGCACCGGAACCCGAAGCCGAGCGCCTGCGACACTTCCGGCTCGTACTGCAGCGACGCGTCGTTGAGCTTCAGCTTCTCGAGCGATTCGCGCAGCGCGTCGTACTGGTTCGCTTCCACCGGATACAGCCCTGCGAACACCTGCGGCTTCACTTCCTTGAAGCCCGGCAGCGCTTCCGCCGCCGGCTTGGCCGCATGCGTGACGGTATCGCCGACCTTCGCGGCCGTCAGTTCCTTGATGCCGGCGATGATGAAGCCCACCTGCCCCGCCGACAGCGAATCGAGATTGCGCGACTTCGGCGTGAACACGCCGATGTGCTCGACCGGATACTGTGCGCCGGTCGCCATCATCTTGATCTTGTCCTTCGGGCGCAGCGTGCCGTTGACGATGCGCACCAGCATCACGACGCCGACGTAGTTGTCGAACCACGAATCGATGATGAGCGCCTGCAGCGGTGCGTCCGGATCGCCCTTCGGCGGCGGCACCTTCGCGATCAGCGCTTCGAGCACGTCCTCGACGCCGAGGCCCGTCTTCGCGCTGCAGCGCGTCGCGTCGGTCGCGTCGATGCCGATCACGTCCTCGATCTCCTCGATCGCGTTCTCGGGGTTCGCGGCCGGCAGGTCGATCTTGTTCAGCACCGGCACGACCTCGACGCCGAGCTCGATCGCCGTGTAGCAGTTCGCGACCGTCTGCGCCTCGACGCCCTGGCTCGCGTCGACGACCAGCAGCGCGCCTTCGCACGCGGACAGCGAACGGCTGACTTCGTACGAGAAGTCGACGTGCCCCGGCGTGTCGATCAGGTTCAGGTTGTAGACCTTGCCGTCGCGCGCGCGATAGGACAGTGCGGCTGTCTGCGCCTTGATCGTGATGCCGCGCTCGCGCTCGATATCCATCGAGTCGAGCACCTGCGCTTCCATTTCACGGTCGGCGAGGCCGCCGCAGACCTGGATGATGCGATCCGCGAGCGTCGACTTGCCATGGTCGATGTGCGCGATGATCGAGAAATTGCGAATATGATCCATTCAGTGCCGATCAAGCGAAAAAGGCGCGCTCGACGACTGCGGAGCACGCCTTGTGTAAGTCGGTGAAAAAACAGCCTATTTTAGCCGAAAAGGGCTTCACCGGGCGGTATTTCGGACGCCTGGCCGCGCGGCGCCCGGCCGGGGCGCCTGCCGGGCCAAGTCCCGTGCGAAGCGACCCCGGCCGGCGACCGGCCAGGCTCAGCGCCGGGCCATGAGCGCGTCGCGCACCCTCGCGTCGTCGAACCGGTGGCGGCACACTTCCGCGCCGTCCAGCAGCAGCACCGGCACGTCCTCGTCGTAGCGGGCGACGAGCGCCGCATCGGTGTCGATGTCGACATAGTCGACCGCGACGCCGAATTCGGCCGCCACCGGCGCCAGTGCGTCGCGCATGTCGTCGCACAGGTGGCACCAGCCGCGGCCGTAGAGCGTGAACATCGGCGCGTTACTTCTGGCGCGGCCGCACCGGCACGAACTGCGTATTGTCGCCGCGCCGCACCAGCACCGCGACCGCCTTTTGCGGATCGAGCTGCGCGGTCACTTCGGCAAGCTGCTTCGCGCTCGTGATGTCGGTATCGCCGACGCGCAGCACGATGTCGCCGCGCTGCAGGCCCGCACGGGCAGCCGGGCCGTCGACGCCGTCGATCTGCACACCGTTCTTCAACTTCAGCGTCTTCAACTGATCCGCCGTCAGGTCGCTGACCGTCAGACCGAGCGAATTGGTCTGGCGCGGCTTCTGCGGCGCGTTCTTGCGCTGTTCCGCCTTGGCCGTCGACTCGACCGGCGTCTCCGCGATCGTGATCGGCAAATCGCGCGCCTGACCCTTGCGCCACACGCTGACGGCCGCCTTCGTGCCAGGTTTCGTGTCGCCGACCATGCGCGGCAGGTCCGACGCCGCGTCGACCGGACGGCCGTTGAACTTCAGGATAATGTCGCCCGGCTGGATGCCTGCCTTGTCGGCCGGGCCGCCCGGCTCGACGCTGCTGACGAGCGCGCCTTCGGCCTTCGGCAACCCGATCGAGTCGGCCACGTCCTTCGTCACCTCGCCGATCGCCACCGCGATCCGGCCGCGCGTGACCTTGCCCGTCGCCTTCAGCTGATCGGCCACGCGCATCGCCTCGTCGATCGGAATCGCGAACGAGATGCCCATGAAGCCGCCGGTACGGCTGTAGATCTGCGAGTTGATGCCGATCACCTCACCCTGCATGTTGATCAGCGGGCCGCCCGAGTTGCCAGGGTTCACGGCGACGTCGGTCTGGATGAACGGCAGATAGTCGCCCGTGTTGCGGCTCTTCGAGCTGACGATGCCGGCCGTCACCGTGTTGTCGAGACCGAACGGCGAACCGATCGCGACGACCCACTCGCCGACGCGCACCTTGTTCGAGTCGCCGATCGCGACGACAGGCAGGTTCGACGCCTGGATCTTGACGACCGCGACGTCCGTGCGATCGTCGACGCCGATCAGCTTCGCCTTGAATTCGCGCTTGTCGGTCAGCGTCACGTAAATGGTGTCCGCGTCGTCGACGACGTGCGCATTGGTCATCACGTAACCGTCGGCCGACACGATGAAGCCCGAGCCGACGCCGCGATTCTGCTCGGTGTCGGGCGGATTGTCCGGTGCCGGCGCGTTCTTCGGGTTGCCGTTGCCGCTACCGTTGCCGGGTGCCTGCGGCAGCGGAATGCCGAAGAAGCGCCGGAAGAATTCCGACATGTCGCCGTTGTCGAAGCCCGGCGGGAGCATCCCGCGCGGGCCGCTGCTCGTCGGCACGTTGGCGGTGGTCCTGATGTTCACGACGGCCGGCCCGACCCTTTCGACCAGATCGGCGAAGTCGGGCAGGCTGGCAGCGGGAGCCGTCACCGCGACCGCGGTATGCGGCACGAGCGGCAGGCAGGCAGACAGCGCCGCCGCCGCGAGCCATTTGCGCAGCGTGTGTTTCATCATGTCGGAAGCCGTAGCGTTACTTGGAAGCCTTGTATTCTATGGCAGACGCGAACTGCTGCAACGTTGCCGGCGGCACTTCGCCGAGCACGGTGATCCAGTAGTCGCCGCGACGCTTCACGAGAACGTGCGTCGCACCGGTGCTGCCCGCGCCTTCCTTGCGCGTATTCTTTTCGGCCGGCTCGATGAAAACGGAGATCGTCGCGAGACCGTCGGTGAAGACGGCCTGATCGACCGGAATCGGCGGATCACCCGCATCGCGCGCAGCCATCGGCCGGCGCACTTCGCGGATCTTCTTGAAACCGGCGACGCTCGGCGCGAACTGCCAGCCCTGCGCTTCCATGTCGACCGTCGCGACCGGCGGACGCACGACGGTCCAGCCGCTCAGGTTGCGCATGCCGGCCGCGATCGCGGCCTTGTCGCCGCTCGCACCGCCCGCCTGCAATTGCGAGAACGCAATCTGTTCGAGCACGCGATCGTTCGCATCCAGCGTCTGCGAACGCAGCAGCAGCCCGGTGCGCGCGTCGGCCCAAAGCTTGTACGTGAAACGGTAGGCATCCTTCGGTACGAGCTCGACGACCTGCGCGTCGATCCCGGCCACGCGGTCCTTGCCGAGCGACTTCGCGTCGTAGACGGACATCACGTGTTCGCCGCTCGCGCCGAGCAGCGCGGGGAACGAATCGCGCGTCTGACGGCGCTCGACCACGCACAGCTTGCGCTCCGGCACAAACGTGTACAGCTCGTCGTTATGCCGCAGCAGCTTGCGCGGCTTGCCGTCGAGCGTCTCGATCCGCTCGAACTCGCCGTCGCGGGACGCAACGTGCGCGATACGCGACGACTGGACATACCCGCCGCGCTGGTAGACGAACGTGCCCTCGTAGCTCTGCTGCTGCGCCGCCTGCTGGACGCGGTCGAGCCAGTCGGCGGCGCCCTTGCGGGTCGCGACGGGATCGTCCGGTTGCTGGGCGCTGGCAGGAAGGGATTGAACGGACAACAGGGCGGCTGCGCAAAGCAGGAGGGCCGGCAGCCGCTTCCATCCGGAGATGGCGTGATTCAACTGCAATGTCCGCATCGGGTTTATTGGCCTGGCGTGGTGGTCACGGCAGCGCGGATCAGCGGCATCGAACCCGTGACGACGGGCTGCTGCGCGAATTGCTGGTGCGCTTCAAGGTATTGGTCGAGACTGGCGTCGCGAATGATGTTGACGTCCTGCAGCCCCGGCTGGGCCGACGCCTGCGCGACCGTCACGCGCTGCAGGTTGCCGCTTTGCGGCGCACCGACCGACGCGACCTGGACGGCGCCCGGCGTGCCGGCCGTCTGCAGTTGCGGAACGACGATCCACGTCAGCGTGGCCGCCGCGGCGGCCACCGCGAACGCGGGCACGACGCGCCGGCGCAGCGACAGCAGCTTGCGCGCGACCGGCGCAGCCGCCGGCGCGAGCAGGTGCGGCTCGCTTTCGAGCGCGGCCGACATGCGCGCGGTGAACGCGACGCTCAGCGCGGGCGACAACGCGAGTTCGTCCGAGCGCAGCGCATCGCCAATCAGGTGGTAATGGGCCCACGCAGCGCGATCCGCGCGGTCGAGCTCAGCCAGAAACTGCCCGTGATCCGGGCCATCGAACATTTCGCCGTCGACCAGCGCGGAAAGGCGCTCGCCGCGTGAGCACGCCTGCGACTGCGTATTGACCGACCCCATGATGCTCCCCATCTTGCACACCCCGTCGTGACTTCACGACTCTATCCGTTACTAGACCCCGACCCGCGTCGTTCCGCCCGTCGCGCTTACCAGCGCTTGCCTTCGGGCGTATCGAGCAGCGGACGCAATTTGGCAGCGATTGCCTCGCGAGCACGGAAGATCCGCGACCGGACCGTCCCGATCGGACAGCCCATCATTTCCGCGATCTCTTCGTAGCTCAGGCCCTCGATCTCGCGCAGCGTAATCGCCTGGCGCAGTTCTTCGGGCAAGGCGGCCATTGCAGCGTTGACCGTCTCGGCAATCTGCTTGCTCATCAACATCGACTCAGGCGTGTTGATATCCCTTAGTTGGTCTGCGTCGGAGAAAGTTTCCGCTTCCTCCGCATCGGCCTCGGTCGAGGTCGGTGCGCGGCGGCCTTGCGTCGCAAGGTAGTTCTTCGCCGTATTGACGGCAATCCGGTACAACCACGTGTAGAACGCCGACTCGCCGCGAAATTGCGGCAGCGCACGATACGCCTTGATGAACGCGTCCTGGGCCACATCCTCGACCTCGGCGGGATCCCGCACGAGGCGCGAGATCAGCCGAATGATCTTGCGGTGGTATTTGGAGACCAGGAGTTCGAACGCTGCCTTGTCGCCCTTCTGTACGCGCTCGACCAGAACCTGATCAATTTCTTTTTCACTCACCTGACAAATCCATTAACTAGGGATGCAACGCGGAGCGCTATTGTATCGTTCCCGCGCCGGCCGCTGGTTACGGTCGGTAACCGCGCCGCCGTCATGCCCGCCCGGCAGCGCCCGCGGTTCTCGCCAGCACGGACAGCGCGCTGAACGACGCGGCGTCGAGCGCATCGGCCGGAATCAGCAGCGGCCGGGCCCGCCGGGCACCCTGCCCGACCGACAGCACGAGCAGCAGGCTGCTCCAGTGCGCATGGCCCGTCACGCGGCCGCGGGCCAGCAGCCGCCCGGTGCGGCCAAACGCCGCAACTTCCCCGAATGCATCGATCCGCAACTCGGCCGGCAGCCGGCGGGCGCAGGCTCGCGCGGCGCACACGGCCAGCAGCGCGGCCGTCGCGGCCGACACGCATGCGCCGGCGGCAGCGCCCGCGCGCGGCGCCCAGAACAGGTACGCCGACGCGGCAGCCGACGCGACGAACGCGGCCAGCACCACATACGACACGGCCGAGGCCCGCAACGCAAAGCGCTGCGGACGCCCGGCCGGAGCATCGAATGGACTCGTCAAGCGATTTCAGCGTCAGATGCGCTTGAACACCAGCGTGCCGTTGGTACCGCCGAAGCCGAAGTTGTTCTTCACGGCCACGTCGATCTTCATGTCACGCGCGGTGTTCGCACAGTAATCGAGATCGCACTCGGGATCCTGGTTGAAGATGTTGATGGTCGGCGGCGACACATTGTTGTGCAGCGCCAGCACCGTGAACACCGACTCGAGGCCGCCCGCGCCGCCCAGCAGGTGGCCCGTCATCGACTTCGTCGAGTTCACGACGAGCTTGTACGCATGCTCGCCGAAGGCCGCCTTCACCGCGTCGGACTCGTTCTTGTCGCCCAGCTGGGTCGACGTGCCGTGCGCGTTCAGGTACTGGGCCTCGTCCGGGTTCACGCCGGCGTCGCGCAGCGCTGCGACCATGCAGCGGCGCGGACCGTCCATGTTCGGCGCGGTCATGTGGTACGCGTCGCCGGTCATGCCGAAGCCCGCGACTTCCGCGTAGATCTTCGCACCACGCGCCTTCGCCGACTCGTACTCTTCCAGCACCATCACGCCTGCGCCCTCGCCCAGCACGAAGCCGTCGCGATCCTTGTCCCACGGACGGGACGCGGTCGCCGGATCATCGTTGCGGGTCGACAGCGCGCGCGCGGCCGCGAAGCCGCCGATGCCGAGCGGCGACACCGTCGACTCGGCGCCGCCCGCGACCATCACGTCCGCGTCGCCGGCCTGGATCAGGCGCGCGGCGAGACCGATGCTGTGCAGGCCGGTCGTACAGGCCGTCACGGTCGCGAGGTTCGGGCCCTTCAGGCCGAACATGATGCTCAGGTGGCCCGAGATCATGTTGATGATCGAACCCGGCACGAAGAACGGCGAAATCCGGCGCGGACCGCGATCGACGTAGGTCTGGTGCGTATCTTCGATCATCGGCAGGCCGCCGATGCCGGAACCGACCAGCACGCCGATGCGTTCCGCATTGGCGTCGGTCACTTCCAGACCACTGTCCTTGAGCGCCTGCACGCCGGCGGCGATGCCGTAATGGATGAAGGTATCCATGCTGCGGGCTTCCTTCGCCGGGATGTACTCCTCGGCGCTGAAACCCTTCACCTCGCCCGCGAAATGCACGGCGAGGTTCGACGGATCGAACTTCGTGACGGTGGCGATGCCGGACTTGCCGGCGACGAGATTGGCCCAGCCGTCGGCAACATTATTGCCAACAGGCGAAATCAGCCCCAGGCCTGTAACGACAACACGACGGCGGCTCACGGTAACCTCTTTTCCATTATTGGATGACAAAAACAAAAGCCACAGTGGCCACAGGAACCAGCCCTGCGAGCCCTGTGGCTGTTAGTCCGTCCGGCGCGAAGCCGGCAGGATGGCGCGTCAATCGCGAAGATCGCGGCGACGTGGCGAACAAGCGCGAAAGGCGCTTACGCCTTGACGTTTGCGCGAGCGTAGTCGATCGCTTGCTGAACGGTCGTGATCTTCTCTGCTTCTTCGTCCGGGATTTCCATGCCGAACTCGTCTTCGAGAGCCATCACCAGTTCGACCGTGTCGAGCGAGTCGGCGCCCAGATCGTTCACGAACGAAGCTTCGTTCTTGATCTCTGCTTCCGCGACGCCCAGTTGTTCAGCGACGATCTTCTTGACACGTTGTTCGATGTTGTCCATTACCCCTCCGAGGGAAAGTTCAGATTTACAAGTGCGCGCATTTTATCAGGTTTGCTGACGCCAAAACGCGCGTTGGCTTGATGGCCGATCAAGCGCCGATCCGCCTGAAAAACGGGATACGGCGCGGATAGTAAACGAAAATCGTTACGACATGTACATGCCGCCGTTCACGTGCAGCGTCGTGCCGGTGATATAACCGGCCTGCGGCGATGCGAGGAACGCGACGGCATGGGCGATGTCCTCCGGGCTGCCGAGGCGGCCGAGCGGAATCTGGGTCTTGAGCGCGGCCTGCTGTTCTTCCGGCAGCGTCTTCGTCATGTCGGTGTCGATGAAGCCCGGCGCGACGCAGTTCACGGTGATGCCGCGGCTGCCGATTTCGCGCGCGAGCGCACGCGTCATGCCCGCAACGCCGGCCTTCGCGGCCGCGTAGTTGACCTGACCCGGGTTGCCGGCCGAACCGACCACCGACGTGATGTTGATGATGCGTCCGCCGCGCGCCTTCATCATCGGGCGCAGTACCGCGCGCGACAGGCGGAACACCGACTTCAGGTTGGTGTCGATCACCGCGTCCCAGTCCTCGTCCTTCATCCGCATCGCGAGCTGGTCCTGCGTGATGCCCGCGTTGTTGACGAGCACGTTCAGCGCGCCGAATTCCTTCACGGTCGCGTCGATCAGCGCCTCGGCGGCCGCCGCGTCGTTGACGTTCAGCACCGCGCCGCGGCCCGTGACGCCCGCTTCCGCGAACGCCGCGGTGATCGCGGCAGCGCCCGATTCGCTCGTTGCGGTGCCGATCACCGTCGCGCCCAGGCGCGCGAGTTCGAGCGCGATCGACCGGCCGATGCCGCGCGACGCGCCGGTCACGATCGCAACCTGTTTATCGAGAGTCTTTTCCATGAATCGAATATCCGTCTCTTGAGAAAAGGCGCCGCGTCAGGCGGTCACCAGCTTGAGCGCTTCGTCGAGCGACACCGGATCGAACACCGACGCCCCCGTCAGGTTGCCGTCGATGCGCTTCGTCAGGCCGGCGAGCACCTTGCCCGGACCGCATTCGATCACGTGCGTGATGCCCGCGCCGGCGATGTGCCGCACGCACTCGACCCAGCGCACCGGGCCTGCCGCCTGGCGCACCAGCGCGTCCTTGATCGCGGCCGGATCGCTGACCACGGCGACGTCGATGTTGTTGACGACCGGAATCTGCGGCGCCTTCACGTCGACGTTCACGAGATAGTCGCGCAACTGGTCCGATGCCGGCTTGAGCAGCGACGAATGGAACGGTGCCGACACGGGCAGCGGCAGCGCGCGCTTCGCGCCCTTCGCCTTCGCGATCTCGCACGCCTTTTCGACGGCGGCCTTGTTGCCTGCAATCACGACCTGCGCGGGCGCATTGAAGTTCACCGCTTCGACGACGCCCGCTTCCGCGGCTTCAGCGCACACCGCGCGCACCGTGTCGTCGTCGAGGCCCAGGATCGCGGCCATGCCGCCCTGACCGACCGGCACGGCCGTCTGCATCGCTTGCGCGCGGAAGCGCACGAGCGGCACCGCGTCCTTGAACGCGAGCGCGCCCGCCGCGACGAGCGCCGTGTATTCACCGAGGCTGTGGCCGGCGACGATCGACGGCGCCGGGCCGCCGGCCTGCTGCCACGCGCGGTAGCACGCGTAAGCGGCGGTCAGCATCACGGGCTGCGTGTTGGTGGTCAGATTCAGCTCTTCGGCCGGGCCTTCGGCGATCAGCTTGCCGAGGTCCTGATTGAGTGCGTCAGACGCCTCCTGGAGCGTCTCGCGCACGACGGCCAGATCGGCGAATGCGTTGAGCATGCCGACTGCCTGCGAGCCCTGCCCCGGAAAAACGAATGCAAATTTCATATCGTCCCCAATTGAATCGATTCGGACGGCGCGCACGAACGGCGCGCCGATGGGATCCGCGCGCAGCAGTCGCGCGCCGCGGATCAGAAGCGGAAGACCGACGCGCCCCAGGTGAAGCCGCCGCCGACGCCTTCGATCAGCACGTGCTGGCCACGCTGGATGCGGCCGTCGCGCACCGCGGTGTCGAACGCCAGCGGGATCGACGCGGCCGACGTGTTGCCGTGCTGGTCGACCGTCACGACCATGCGTTCCTGCGGCAGGCCGAGCTTGCGGCAGGTGCTGGTCATGATGCGGATGTTGGCCTGGTGCGGAATCAGCCAGTCGATTTGTTCGGGCGCGAGATTCGCCTTTGCGAGCGCCTCGATTGCAACCTTCTCGAGCACGTTGACCGCGAGCTTGAACACAGCCTGCCCGTCCATGTACAGGAACGCGCTGCCCTCGATCACGCCGCGATTCACGTTGCCCGGCGTGCAGAGAATATGCGAATAGCTGCCGTCCGCGTGCAGTGCGCTGCCGAGCACGCCCGGCTCTTCCGACGCGGACAGGATCACCGCGCCCGCGCCGTCGCCGAACAACACGCAGGTCGTGCGGTCCTTGAAGTCGAGGATGCGCGAGAACGTCTCCGCGCCGACCACGAGCGCCGTGCGATGCTGGCCGCTGCGGATGAAGCTGTCGGCCGTCGCCATCGCGTACGCAAAGCCCGAACACACGGCCTGCACGTCGAATGCCGCGCCGCCGTTCTTGATGCCGAGCTTGTTCTGCAGCAGGCACGCGGTGCTCGGGAACACGAAATCGGGGGTCGAAGTCGCGACGATGATCAGGTCGATCGACTGCGGATCGATACCGGCCATTTCGATCGCACGACGCGACGCCTCGAGCGCGAGATCGCTCGTGGTGACGTCCGGTGCGGCGAAATGGCGCGCATGGATGCCCGTGCGCGCAACGATCCATTCATCGCTCGTCTCGATGCCATCCTTCGCGAGACGATCGGTCAACTGCTGGTTCGTGACGCGGTCGGGCGGCAGATAGCTGCCCGTGCCGAGCACGCGGGAATAGAGAGTCGATTGGGCCATTTATGCTTTAGAGGATTGCGCAGCGGAGGGTTCGGCGTGAGGGCCTGCGGCCGGGCTTGCATGGCCCGCGCCGCCCGCGTCGTGCTCGCCGTCGCCGAGCGACGCCGAATTGTCCGCCATCGCGCGCGCGAGGCGCTCCAGCACGCCGTTTTTGACCGCATCATACCCGCGTTTGATCGCCCACTCAAACGCGTAGGCATCGGCCGAACCGTGGCTCTTGATCACGAGGCTCTTCAGCCCCAGCAGCGCCGCGCCGTTGTACTGGCGGTGGTCGACGCGCTTCTTGAAACGCATCAGGACAGGCAGCGCGAGCAGCGCCATCAACCTCGACATCAGCGAACGGCCGAACTCCTCGCGGATGATGTTGGACAGCATCTGCGCAAGCCCCTCGGACGTCTTCAGCGCGACGTTGCCGACGAAGCCGTCGCACACGATCACGTCGACGGTGCCCTTGTAGATGTCGTTGCCTTCCACGTTACCGCGGAAATTCAGCGTGCTGGCGCGCAGCAACTCGCCTGCGCGCTTGATCGTGTCGTTGCCCTTGATGACCTCTTCGCCGATGTTCAGCAGGCCGATCGTCGGCCGCTCCTTGCCTTCGAGCGCGGCCACCAGCGCGTGCCCCATCTCCGCGAACTGCAGCAGGTGCTGCGGCTCGCAGTCGACGTTCGCGCCGAGGTCCAGCATCATCGTGTAGCCGGTCGGGTTCGGCAGCGCGGACGCGATCGCGGGCCGCTCGATGCCGGGCAGCGTCTTGAGTACGTAACGGGAAACGGCCATCAGCGCGCCCGTATTGCCGGCGGAGATGCAGGCCTGCGCCGCGCCTTCCTTGACGTGGTTGAGCGCGACGCGCATCGAAGAATCCTTCTTCTTGCGCAGCGCCACTTCGACAGGGTCGTCCATCGCCACGACTTCGGTGGCGGGCACGATGGTCAGCGAGGGATCGTCGAGAGCTTTCAGCTTCTTGAGCTGAGCGCGGATCGCGCTTTCGATGCCGACGAGCATCAGGTGCGCATCGGGATGCGCGCGGACGAACTTGACTGCCGCGGGAACGGTCACGGACGGGCCGTGGTCGCCTCCCATGCAATCGATTGTGAGCTTTACGGTCATGGAATGCGACGAATTTCAGGCACAAAAAAGCGGCAGTTGAATGCCGCCTTTTTGTTGAGCCAGGAAAGTGTCAAGCGAACCAGTTGTCACGCGAACGGCGAACGTAGCGCGCAACGCGTGACTTGACGCTTAGTCGTTCTTCGTCTTGACGACTTTCTTGCCGCGATAGTAGCCGTTCGGGCTGACGTGGTGACGCAGGTGCACTTCACCCGTGCTCGGCTCGACTGCCAGCGGCGTTGCCGTCAGGAAATCGTGCGAACGATGCATGCCGCGCTTCGACGGCGACTTCTTGTTTTGCTGGACTGCCATGACTAACTCCTAAATAATTTTCCGGATTCTAACACAGCCCGATCCGGCGCTTAACTACCCTGGCCCAAAGCCCTTACGCCTTCCCGCGCCACAACTGCTTAGTGTTTCTTGGTGCCGTCACCATCCTTCTTCAGCGCTTCCAGCGCTGCGAACGGATTCGGCCGTTTGCCTTCGTCCGCGGCTTCGCCGGACTCTTCGTCCGCCTCTTCCTCAGGACCGCTCGCACCCGACACGAGACTTTCGTGAACTGCCGGGCAAACCTCGTGCTTGGGCACGAGCGGCAACGAAAGCAGCAACTCCTCTTCGATCAAGTCGACGAGATCGAACTGGCGTGAGCCCACGATCACATCGGCTTCATCGTCGTCGAGCGGAAATTCTTCAGCTTCTTCTTCGGTCGCGACGACGCGATACACCATGTCGACGCCGAACGTCTGGTCGTACGGGGTCATGCAGCGCTGGCACGTGAGCCACGCCTGGCCATGCACCGCGAGGCGCAGATACGGCTGCTGCCCATCGGCGCCGTCGTCCTGCAATTCCTTCTGCGTGAACCCTTCCGCCTGCCACGTGAAGACCGTGTCGCGATCTGGCGCGTCCGCCGGCACTTCGTTTAACATGCGCGGCAGTTGCGAGAGGCGCACCGCCCCTGCTGCCTGTCGCCCGCTGCGGGCGAACTCGAACAGATCGACCGCGTGCGGATCAAGCGCCGCCGCAGGTTTGCCAGAAGAAGTGTTCATGTGCGCTCCTGCCTACAGGCTGACTTGCGGGATCCGGCTTGGCGCCGCTCACTCACGTACGGTACGGGTACGTACTTTACTTCCGAAGACCCGGCAGGCGCCACCACGGAAGCCTGCCGACGAAAAGCGGGAAAGCATACCTGTTTTACCTTTTGCGGTCAATCACTTAAGCTTGCGTCCGCACAACACCCGACGACCCACCTATCCAACCGACCATGCCGGATACCGTTTGCCGCCCGCCGCGGCTGATTCTTGCCTCCAGTTCCCGCTACCGCCGCACGCTTCTCGAGCGCCTCGGCGTGCCGTTCGACGTCGTGTCGCCCGACCTCGACGAAACCCCGCTCGACGGCGAAACTCCGGCCGCGACCGCTCTGCGCCTCGCCGGCGCGAAAGCGCGTGCCGTCGCCGCGACGATCGACGCGCCGGACGGCGTGCTCGTGATCGGGTCGGACCAGGTCGCGACCTTCGACGGGCTCCAGATCGGCAAGCCCGGCACGCACGAGCGCGCGCTCGCGCAGCTCATGTCGATGCAGGGCCGCGAAGTCGAATTCCACAGCGCGCTCTGCCTGTACGACAGCCGCACGGGCGAGGCGCAGGTCGAGGACATCGTCACGCGCGTACGCTTCCGCTCGCTGCCCGAGGCCGAACTCGACGCGTACCTGCGCGCGGAAACGCCGTACGACGTTGCCGGCAGCGCGAAATCCGAAGGGCTCGGCATCGCGCTGCTCGACGCGATCGACTCGGACGACCCGACCGCGCTCGTCGGCCTGCCGCTGATCGCGCTCACGCGGATGCTGCGCGCCGCCGAATATCCGCTGTTTGCAACCACTCGTGGAGACCGCGCATGACGGCCGGCACGCTTTATCTCGTCCCGAACACGCTTGGCGAAGGCGACGAATCGATGCTCGCCGCCGTGCTGCCCGCGGCCGTGCAGGCACGCGCCGGCACGCTCGGCTATTACATCGGCGAGAACGCGAAAACGACGCGCGTCTTTCTGAAGAAGATCGGCACGACGCGTCCGATCCAGGAAATCGAGATCCGCGAACTGAACGTCAATACGCCGGCCGGCGAAATCGACCGGCTGCTCGCGCCCGTGCTGGCCGGCGCGGACGCCGGCCTCGTGTCCGAGGCCGGCTGCCCGGCCGTCGCCGATCCCGGCGCATTGCTGGTACGCCGCGCACACGAGCGCGGCGTGAAGGTCGTGCCGCTCGTCGGACCGAGTTCGATCCTGCTCGCGCTGATGGCGTCGGGCCTGAACGGCCAGAGCTTCGCGTTCAACGGCTACCTGCCGGTCGACGCGGCCGCGCGCGCGAAACGCCTGCGCGAACTCGAGCAGCTGTCGCGCAAGGCGCGCCAGACGCAGATCTTCATCGAGACGCCGTACCGGAATCACGCGATGCTCGACACGCTGATCGCGACCTGCGCGCCGTCGACGCAGATCTGCGTCGCGGCCGACCTGACCCTCGCGACCGAGACGATTGCGAGCCGCACCGTGGCGGACTGGAAAAAGGCGCCTGCGCCGAATCTGCACAAGCGTCCTGCGATCTTCCTGCTGCTCGCGAACTGAAGCCGCGGCGCGCCAGCGGGCCATCATGGCCCGCCGGAGGCCCGTCAGCGCAGGCTGAACGACGCGCCGCCGGCCGTCAGCGCCTTCATCGCGGCGCCGCCGACGGCTGCGCCGAACTTGCGTGCGACGCGGTTCGTCAGGCTTTCCTTCACCGTATAGTCGACGAGATCGGGCGCCTTCAGCACGTCGCGCGCGACCGTGTCGGTCGTGCCGTAGCCGTCGGCAAGCCCGAGTTCGACGCTCTTCTCGCCGGTCCAGAACAGGCCGGAGAACATGTCGGGCGTCTCATGCAGCCGCTTGCCGCGGCCATCCTTCACGGCCTTGATGAACTGCGCGTGCACCTGGTCGAGCAGCACCTGCGCATGCGCATCCATCTTCGGCGTCTCCGGCGAGAACGGATCGTAGAAGCCCTTGTTTTCGCCCGACGTGTGCAGGCGCCGATCGACACCGAGCTTGCCCATCAGCCCGGTGAAGCCGAAACCGTCCATCAGCACGCCGATCGACCCGACGATGCTCGCCTTGTCGACGAAGATCTTGTCGGCCGCGGCCGCGATGTAATAGCCGCCCGATGCGCACATGTCGGTCACGACGACGTACAGCGGCTTGTCCGGATGCTTCGCGCGCAGCCGCCGGATCTCGTCGTAGACCATGCCGGCCTGCACGGGGCTGCCGCCCGGGCTGTTGATCCGCAGCACGACGCCGACCGTGCCGTCGTCGTCGAACGCGGAGCCGAGCGCCGTGTTGATGTCTTCGGCATTCGCATTGACGCCGGCCGCGATCTCGCCGTCGATCGTCACGAGCGCCGTATGCCGCCCGCTCGACGTTAATTTCGCATCGCTCGAGAAATCGATCAGCGCGAACGCGAGCAGCACGAACACGCCCAGGAACGCGAAGCGGAAGAAAATCTTCCAGCGCCGCGCCGCGCGCTGTTCCTTCACGGCCGCGAGCGCGATCCGCTCGAGCGCCGCGCGCTCCCAGTTCGGTTCACGGCTGTCGGGACGGGAGGTGGAATCGGGGGAATTCGGTTGGTCGGCCATGCAGTGTTGTCGTCAGTCGGTCGTGGCGATAGGAGCGGGACGCAGGTCGGCGTCGGGCACCCAGAATACCGCACGCCCGTCGGGCGTGTCGCGTTCGTCGACCTCGACCGACCGCAGGCGGCCGCCGCGGCACGGGCCGCCGACGCACTTGCCGGTATCCGGCGCGTAGATCGCGCCGTGTGTCGCGCACATCAGGTACAGGCCCGACGACTCGAAGAACTGCCCTTCGGACCAGTCGAGCTCCATCGGCACGTGTGCGCAACGATTCAGGTAACCGTATGCGCGACCGTCGTAGCGCACGAAGAACACGACGGCCTGCTCGCCGCGCAGGGTCGCGTCGACGCGCACGCCGGCACCGCCGTCGGCCAGCGCGTCCGATGCGCACACGCGCACGGCGTCCTGCGCCGCGCTCATGCGTGCTCCCGCAGCCACGCAGCCAGCGCGTCGACGTCCGGTGCGACGAAGCGCGGCGCGAGCGCAGCCAGCGCGTCGGCCGTGTGCGCGCCGTATGCGACACCGACGCCGGCCGCTCCGGCGCTCGCGGCCATCTGCAGGTCGTGCGTCGTGTCGCCGATCATCACGGTGCGCGCAAGATCCTGCCCCAATTCCCGGGACAACTCGTGCAGCATCGCCGGATGCGGCTTCGAGAACGTCTCGTCCGCGCAGCGCGTCGCGTCGAACAGGCTCGTCAGCTTCGACTGGTCAAGCACGCGGTTCAGCCCGACCCGCCCCTTGCCGGTCGCAACGGCGAGCAGGTAGCCCGTATCGCGCAACTCGGCGAGCAGTTCGCGCACGCCGGCGAACAGTTCGATGCGCTGATCGTCGAGCAGATAGTGATAACGGTAGCGCTCGGCCAGCCGCGGATAGTCGGACGGATCGAGGGTCGGAGCAGTAATCTGCAGCGCGTCGCGCAGGCCGAGGCCGATCACGTAGCGCGACGCCTCGTCGGACGGCGTGGGCAGGCCGAGATCGCGGCATGCGGCCTGGATGCTGTGCGCGATGTGCGCAGTCGAATCCATCAGCGTGCCGTCCCAGTCGAAGACGATCAGGTCAAATTGCTGTCGAGCCATGCGGTTCAGGCGGTATCGCGCAGTGCGCTGAGTTGGTCGAGGAAGCGCCGGCATTCGTCCGGCAGCGGCGCGTCGAACTGCAGCGCCTCGCCGGTCAGCGGATGGGCAAGCCGCAGCCGGTGCGCGTGCAGAAACATCCGTTTCAACGACGGCTGCGCGTTTGCGCGCGCCAGCGCCTTGTTCAGTGCGAAATCGCCGTACTTGGCGTCGCCGGCGATCGGCAGGCCGAGATGCGCGAGGTGCACGCGGATCTGATGGGTCCGACCCGTTTTGAGTTCCGCTTCGACGAGCGCGTAGTCGGGCCAGCGGTCGACGAGGTTGAACACCGTATGCGACGGCAGCCCGTCGTCCTGCACGCGCACGCGGCGCTCCCCTTCCGGGGTCGAATACTTGAACAGCGGCACCTTCACTGCCCGGCGGCGCCCCCAGTCGGGCTGCCATTCACCGTGGACGCATGCGAAGTAACGTTTGTCCATCCGGTTCTCGCGGATCTGTTCGTGCAGGCCCACGAGCGCCGTGCGTTTCTTCGCGAGCATCAGGATCCCGGACGTCTCGCGGTCGAGCCGGTGCACGAGTTCGAGGAATTTCGCGCGCGGGTGCGCCTGGCGCATCTGCTCGATCACGCCGAACGCGACGCCGCTGCCGCCGTGCACGGCGACCCCGGCCGGCTTGTCGATGACGAGCATCGCATCATCCTCGTACAGCACGTCGAAATTCGCAGGCGGCACGATGGGCGTGTCGGCGCGCGCCAGGTCCGCCGCGGCCACGCGCACGGGCGGCACGCGGACGACGTCGCCGAGTGCGAGGCGGTACTGTGCATCGATCCGGCCCTTGTTCACGCGCACTTCGCCGCTGCGGAGGATCCGGTAAATATGGCTTTTCGGCACGCCTTTACAGACGCGCAACAGGAAGTTGTCGATCCGCTGACCGGCCGAGTTTTCGTCGATCTCGATCATCGATACCTGGCCGCTTGCGACCGAATTCTGGGATATTTTGCCTAACTCATTCATACTGAATATAATTTTGCCCAGCCTGACGTTGAGGGTGGCCTGACCGGCCGGCCCCGACCGAGTCGGGCAAGGTGCAAGCGGAAACCATTATTTTACTTGCGCCGGGGGTCCGCTGCTCGCCCCTAATCAAAGAGATGCAGCAAGTTGCACGCACGGCGCCGCCCGTCGGCAAGGATCGCGCCCACAGGCGGATTCGGTCGGCAAGGCGCCGCGGTAACGGAAAGTTGGTTGAAAAGAATTTGATCGGCAGCCCGACGGCGCGAAGTGCGTCCGCAGGCTGCCGGTTGCGAAAATTACGGCGTTGCGCCCGATTTGGCCCCGCGAAGCGTGCGGGGCTTGGCGACGTCAAACCAGGGAAGTACACCCCAAGCGGGAAAGTCGGGCTGGATTCGATACTCCCCGCTGCGGCCCAAGCCGCAGCATCTGCCGCCCGTCGGCGCGCGCGACGCATTGCGCGCGCCCGTGGCAATGCCCGGACTCAGGCTTAGCGCGCTTTTTTGCAGCGTGCGGTGTGTGAACGCCGTGCTTTGAAGCCGTATTCGCAGGTGCCCTACGGCCGCCGGCCCCGTGTTTCGGGCCCAAGCGCCTCTTCAGGCAATTCTCCCCGCCATCGTTCCCGCTCCAGCGTGCTCGTGACAACACAACAAGGTGCGGCCTGCCGTCGTTCCCGCCCTCGCGACTGACAACCGCGAGGCGTCGGCTGCGGAGCCGCCTGGAGTCGTTCATGAAACGCATGCTGTTCAATGCGACGCAGCAGGAGGAGCTGCGCGTCGCCATCGTCGATGGGCAAAAGCTCATCGACATCGACATCGAGACAGCCGGGCGCGAACAGCGCAAAGGCAATATCTACAAAGGTGTCGTCACCCGCATCGAGCCGTCGCTCGAAGCGTGCTTCGTCAACTACGGCGAAGATCGCCACGGCTTCCTGCCGTTCAAGGAAGTCGCCCGCCAGTACTTCAAGGAAGGCATCGACATGCGCTCCGCGCGCATCCAGGATGCCCTGCGCGAAGGCCAGGAGCTGATCGTCCAGGTCGAGAAGGAAGAGCGTGGCAACAAGGGCGCCGCCCTCACGACCTTCATCTCGCTCGCCGGCCGCTACCTGGTGCTGATGCCGAACAATCCGCGCGGCGGTGGTGTGTCGCGCCGGATCGAGGGCGACGAGCGCCAGGAACTGCGCGAGACGATGTCGCAGCTGCAGATTCCGGACGGCATGAGCATGATCGCCCGTACCGCGGGCATCGGCCGCAGCGCCGAGGAACTGCAGTGGGACCTGAACTACCTGCTGCAGCTGTGGCGCGCGATCGAAGCGGCTTCGCAAAGCGGCAACTCCGGCCAGCCGATGCTGATCTACCTGGAATCGAGCCTCGTGATCCGCGCGATCCGGGACTATTTCCAGCCCGATATCGGCGAAATCCTGATCGACACGACCGAGATCTACGATCAGGCCCGTGCGTTCATGGACATCGTGATGCCGGACAACGTGTCGAAGGTGAAGCGCTACCACGACGACGTGCCGCTGTTCTCCCGCTTCCAGATCGAGCACCAGATCGAAACGGCCTACTCGCGCACGGTCCCGCTGCCGTCCGGCGGCGCGATCGTGATCGACCACACCGAAGCGCTCGTCGCGATCGACGTGAACTCGGCGCGCGCGACCAAGGGCGCGGACATCGAGGAAACGGCGACCCGCACGAACCTCGAAGCGGCCGACGAAGTCGCCCGCCAGCTCCGCCTGCGCGACCTCGGCGGCCTGATCGTGATCGATTTCATCGACATGGAATCGGCGAAGAGCCAGCGCGAAGTCGAGCAGCGCCTGAAAGACGCGCTCAAGCACGACCGTGCACGCGTGCAGATGGGCAAGATCTCCCGCTTCGGCCTGATGGAGCTGTCGCGCCAGCGCCTGCGCCCGGCCCTGTCGGAAGGCAGCCACGTGACCTGCCCGCGCTGTAACGGCACCGGCCACATCCGCGATACCGAATCGTCCGCGCTGCAGGTCCTGCGGATCATTCAGGAAGAAGCGATGAAGGAAAACACCGCGGCGATCCACTGCCAGGTGCCGGTCGAGGTGACCGCCTTCCTGCTCAACGAAAAGCGTCAGGAAATCAACAAGATCGAGTCGCGCTTCAAGGTCGGCATCGTGCTGATCCCGAACAAGCACCTCGATACGCCGCACTACAAGCTCGAGCGGCTGCGCCACGACGACGCGCGCCTCGACGATCCGCGCGCGTCCTGGAAGATGGCCGAGGAAGCTGCCCGCGAACTCGAGTCGGAAACCGGCTACAGCAAGCGCACCGCAGAAGTGAAGCCGAAGCAGGAAGCCGCGGTCAAGGGCATCACGCCCGAGCGCCCGGCCCCGAGCCCGGCGCCGCAACGCCCGGTCGAGCCCGTTCCGGCCCCCGCACCGGTCGCCGCGGCAAGCGGCGGCTTCATCGGCTGGCTGAAGGGCCTGTTCGGCATGTCGCCGGCTCCGGCGCCCGCGCCGGTTGCTCCGGCACCGGCGAAGGAACAGGCGGCCCGTCCGGCTCGCGAGCGTACCGAGAAGACCGAGCAGCGCGGCGGCGATCGCAACCGCAACCGTCGCGGCGGCGCCCAGCAGGCGCAAGGCGGCCGCGACCAGGCAGCAGCAGGCCGTGGTCAGCCGCAACGCCTGGAGCGCGAAGGCAAGGAAGCGCGCGAACCGCGTGAAGGCCGCGAGCCGCGCGAGGGTCGTGAGCCGCGTGAAGGTCGCGAAGGTCGCGAAGGTCGTGAGGGCCGCGAAGGTCGCGAAGGTCGCGAGGGCCGTGGCCAGCGCGAAGGTCGCGAACCGCGCGAGCCGCGTGACAGCCGTGAGCCGCGTGAACCGCGCGAGAACCGTGAACCGCGCGAGCGTGCCGAGCAGCCGGAAGGCGTCGACGCAGCAGGCCGTGGCGAGCGTCGCGAGCGCGGCGAACGTCGCAAGCCGACCCAGCATGCGGCCACGCTCGAGACCGTCACCCGTGGCGAAAACCATCCGGAACCGGAAGCCGACAAGGCCGTTGCAGAAGCCCTGCCCGGCGCCGAGCTGGCAACCGATGCGGAAGCCGGCGCGCGTGACGGCGAGGAACGTCGCCGCCGCCGTCGCGGCCGCCGCGGCGGTCGTCGCGAGCGCGACGAAGACGGCGCAGTCGTCGACCAGGCCGAGCAAGGCCCGAATGGCGAAGCCGCAGCACAAGCCGTGACGCCGGAAGCACCGGCCGCTGCCGAACCGGCCCACACGGCCGCACCGGCAGTCGTCGCGGCCGTGGCAGGCGCCGTCGTCGTCGAAGCAGCGGTCGAGCAGCATGCTGCGCCGGCCGTTGTCGAAGCTCAGCCGGCACCGGCACATGTCGAAGCGGCTCCGGCCGCTGCGGTCGAGCCCGCGATCGCCGTCGAGGCAGCAGAACCGGCACCGGTCGCACCGGCCGTTGACACGGAAGCCGGTCCGGCTCCGGTCGCGGTTTCGCCGACCGATGCGTTCGAAGTGCCGGCAGTACCGGCAGCAGCGCCGGCCGCTGTCGAGGCGCCGCAGTCCGCGCCCGTCGAGCAGGCCGCACCGGCCGTGACGACCGAAGCCGCTCCGGTGGCTGTCGAGCCGGCGCATGTCGAAGCGGCACCGGTCGAGGCCGTTGCAGCACCGGCACCGGCTCCTGCCCCCGCGCAACCGGCAGCCGCGCCCGCTTCGGCGAGCCTGGATGTCGTGCTGGAGCAGGCCGGTCTCGTCTGGGTGAACACGGACGCCGACAAGTTCGCCGCTGCGCAGGAAGCCGCATCGCGCCTCCCGCGTCCGGCCCGCGTGCCGCGCGAACGCAAGGTGCTGCCGCCGGTCGATACGGCCCCGATGCAGCAGGTCGAAACGACGCACCACTAATCGGCGCATCGCCCGACCAGGAAAAGCCCGCCTCCGGCGGGCTTTTTCACGTCCATGCTGCGGGTTTCCGCCCACCGGACCGGGCGGCCGCTTGCGGCTAAAATACAAGCCTGGCTCGCACTTCTTTCAACATGTCCCGACGCATCATTCCTCTCGCCGACGTCAGCGGGATGCCGGACGTCTCCGGCGCCGCGCATGCCCCCGACGGCACGCTGGCCGACACGTTCGCCAGGCCGCTGCGCGACCTGCGCATCTCGGTGACGGACCGCTGCAATTTCCGCTGCGTGTACTGCATGCCGCGCGCGGTCTTCGACAAGGACTACCCGTTCCTGCCGCACAGCGCGCTGCTCACGCACGAGGAAATCGAACGCGTGGCGCGACTCTTTGTCGCACACGGCGTCGAGAAGATCCGCATCACGGGCGGCGAGCCGCTGCTGCGCAAGAACCTCGAATTCCTGATCGAGCGCCTCGCTCGCCTGACAACGCATGACGGCCGCCCGCTCGACCTGACGCTGACGACCAACGGCTCGCTGCTCGCACGCAAGGCGCGCGCGCTGAAGGACGCCGGGCTCACGCGCGTGACGGTCAGCCTCGACGCGCTCGACGATACGCTGTTCAAGCGCATGAACGACGCCGAGTTCGCGAGCGCCGACGTGCTCGACGGCATCTTCGCGGCCCAGGCCGCCGGCCTCGCACCGGTCAAGGTCAACATGGTCGTGAAGCGCGGCACCAACGACGGCGAGATCCTGCCGATGGCCGAGCGCTTCCGCGGCACCGGCGTGATCCTGCGCTTCATCGAATACATGGACGTCGGCACGTCGAACGGCTGGAACATGACCGAGGTGCTGCCGTCGGCCGACGTCGTTGCGCGGATCGCCGAACATTTCCCGCTCGTGCCGCTCGACGCGCACACGGCGGCCGAAACCGCGCAGCGCTGGGGTTATGCGGACGGCAGCGGCGAGATCGGCGTGATCTCGAGCGTCACGCAGGCCTTCTGCGGCGACTGTACGCGCGCGCGGCTGTCGACTGAAGGCAAGCTGTACCTGTGCCTGTTCGCGTCGACGGGCCACGACCTGCGCGCGCTCGTGCGCGGTGGCGCAAGCGACGCCGAGATCGCGACCGCGATCGCCCGCATCTGGCAGGCGCGCACCGACCGCTATTCGCAACTGCGCGGCAGCGCTTCGGCCGAACCCGCGCCCGACGGCGCCGGCAAGCGCGTCGAAATGTCGTATATCGGCGGCTGACGCGCGCCGCCCTTTCCGCCTTCGCACGATGCCCGTTTCCGCCTCTCCCTCGATCGCCGGCCTGCTGCTCGCGGGCGGCCGCGCCACGCGCATGGACGGCGTCGACAAGGGCCTGCAACTGCTCGACGGTACGCCGCTCGCGCTGCACGTGCTGCGCCGGCTCTCGCCGCAGGTCGACGAGACGCTGATCAGCGCGAATCGCCATGCCGATCGTTATGCGGAGCTCGGTGCGCCGTTCGACGCGCGCATCGTCGCGGACGAAACACCCGATTTCCCCGGCCCGCTCGCGGGCCTGCTCGCCGGCATGCGGGCCGCGCGCGCGCCGCTCGTCGCGTGTTCGCCGTGCGATACGCCGTTTCTGCCCGCCGACCTCGTCGCGCGGCTGCATGCGGCGCTCGACGCGCAGCAGGCCGACATCGCGATGGCGGTAACTGTCGATGCGCAGCAGGCACGCTCGCCGCAGCCGACGTTCGCGCTGCTGCGCACGGCGCTGGCCGACGATCTCGCCGCGCGGCTTGCGGCCGGCGACCGCAAGGTGCGTGCGTGGTACGCACGCCACAAGACAGTCGAAGTCGAGTTTCGCGACGAGCGTGCGTTTTACAATGCCAACTCCTGGCAGGAACTCGCCGCGCTGGCTCGTCGCTGACGGCGCCGGCGCCATTCCCGCCCGGCGTCCACCGCACGCGAAACCCGCGCCCGGGCACCCTCCTCGCGCCACCGGCCACGAACCCGATACGCCTCGCGGCGCAGTCCGACTGATGATCACGCAACCCTCGCCCGCCTCCCGAACCGCACCCGATTCCGATGCCCCGCTGTCGCTTGCCGACGCGCAGGCGCTCGCGTGCCGCTTCGCGGTGCCCGTCGACGCGTGCGACACGGTGACGCTGCGCGACGCGCTCGACCGCGTGCTTGCGGCCGACGTGAACGCACCGTTCGACATTCCCGCGTACGACAACTCGGCGATGGACGGTTATGCGTTCGACGGCGGCGCCGGCGCGCACGCGGCGCCGACGGGGGACATCGCGCTGACGGTCGCCGGCACCGCGTTCGCGGGCCATCCGTTCGACGGCGCCGTGGCGGCCGGTTCATGCGTGCGCATCATGACGGGCGCGCCGATGCCGGCCGGATGCGATACGGTAATTCCGCAGGAACGCGTGCACGTCGACGGCGACACGATCCGCTTCGCCGCGCACGACGCCTTGCGCGGCGCGAACTGCCGCAAGGCCGGCGAGGATCTCGCGCGCGGCGCCTGCGCGCTCGCCGCGGGCCGCATCCTGCGGCCGTCCGATCTCGGCCTGCTCGCGTCGCTCGGCTTCACCGACGTCACGGTACGCCGGCGTGTGCGCGTCGCCGTGTTCTCGACCGGCGACGAACTGCACGAGCCCGGCGAACCGCTCGGCCGCGGCGCGCTGTATGACAGCAATCGCGGAATGCTGATCGCGATGCTCGAAAGGCTGCACGTCGACGCGATCGATCTCGGGATCGTCCGCGACGACCCGGCCGCGCTCGAAGCCGCGTTGCGCGACGCCGTCGCCGCGCAGGCCGATGCGGTAATCACGTCGGGCGGCGTATCGGTCGGCGAAGCCGACTTCACGCGCGACGTGATGGCGCGGCTCGGCGACGTGACCTTCGTGAGCCTCGCGCTGCGGCCCGGCCGACCGCTCGCGTGCGGCACGCTCGCACGTGCGCCCGGCGGCGCCGGTCACGCGCTGTTCTTCGGGCTGCCCGGCAATCCGGTCGCGTCCGCCGTGACGTTCTACGCGATCGTGCGCCCCGCGCTGCTCACGCTGGCCGGCGCGCAGACGCCGCCGCCGGCGATGTACACGGCGCTCAGCACGCATGCGCTGAAAACGCGTCCGGGCCGCACCGAATACCTGCGCGGCATCGCGACGCGCGCCGCCGACGGCCGCTGGCACGTCGCGCCGGCCGGTTCGCAAAGTTCCGCGTCGCTGAGCGGCCTCGCGGCCGCCAACTGTTTCATCGTCCTGGGCCACGATACCGCGGCAGTCGACGCGGGCACCCCGGTCGACATCCTGCCGCTCGACGGCCTGATCTGAATTCCACTATCGATATATCTATACGGGGGCAATCCGCACATGAAGAAACAAATTTCGTCGATCGCCGCGGGGCAGACCGCGAAGGCGCTGATCCTCGTCTACCTGACGTTCAGCGTGCCGATCGTGCTGCTCGGCATTCTCGTCGCGTACATCCGCTACGGGATGGTCGAGCTGAGCACGATCCTGAGCGCGCTGCTGCTGAACGCCATCCTCGGCTTCGTGCTGCTGTGGATCGCATGCCACGCATACAACTGGGTCGCATCGCGCTTCGGCGGCATCGAGATCGTGTTGTCCGATCCGCCGGAGGAAGCGTGAGCGACGCGCCGCTGATCCGCGCGGCCGAAGCGCGCGACGCCGGCGCGATCCTCGCGCTGATGCGCGAGCTGGCCGAATTCGAAAAGCTCACGCACCTGTTCGTTGCGACCGAAGCGGATCTCGCCGACGCACTGTTCGGCGAGCGGCCTGCCGCCGAAGCGCTCGTGGGCGAGCGCAACGGCGCGATCGTCGCGTATGCGCTGTTCTTCCACAACTATTCGACTTTCCTCGGCCGTCGCGGCCTCTATCTCGAGGATCTGTACGTGCAGCCGTCGCAGCGCGGCACCGGCCTCGGCACCGCGATGCTGCGCCACCTCGCGGCACTGGCCGTCGAGCGTCGTTGCGGGCGTTTCGAATGGTCGGTCCTCGACTGGAACCAGCCCGCGATCGATTTCTACGAAAAGATGGGCGCGACCGTGCTGCCCGAATGGCGCATCGTTCGCGTAACGGGTGACGCACTGGACACGCTCGCCGGACGCTGAGCGTCGGCCTGCGCGAGCCGCGACCGAACTACCCTGCCGCAAAAGGAAACGGGCGCCGACGGCGCCCGTTTTCATTGCGATCCGCACTCGAGCGGCTGAAGCCGTCAAGCGTCGTCTGCATCGGCGCCGTCCGCGCCGTCCGAACCGAGCAAGCCGGCCGCCGTATCGCCCGGCAATGCCTCGACCTGCTTCAGCTTGCGGCTCATCACGCGCGTACGCTGCTCCGCGGACTCGATCGAGCGCGTGACCGTTTCGAGCTGCGCCTTCGTGCGCGCGAGCACGTCGCCGAACTTGCCGAACTCCGTCTTCACTGCGCCGAGCACCTGCCAGACCTCGCTCGAACGCTGCTCGATCGCGAGCGTACGGAACCCCATCTGCAGGCTGTTCAGCAACGCGGTGAGCGTCGTCGGCCCCGCGACCGTCACACGGTAGTCGCGCTGCAGCAGGTCGGTCAGCCCCGGGCGGCGCAGGATTTCCGCATAAAGCCCTTCGGTCGGCAGGAACAGCAGCGCGAAATCGGTCGTGTGCGGCGGCGCGACGTACTTCTCGGCGATCGTGCGCGCCTCCAGCCGCACGCGCGCTTCGAGTGCGCGGGCTGCCTCCTCGACCGCCGCCGCATCGGCGCGCTCCTGTGCGTCGATCAGCCGCTCGTAGTCTTCGCGCGGAAATTTCGCGTCGATCGGCAGCCACACCGGCGGCGCGTCTCGCGTGCCCGCATCGCGGCCCGGTAGCCGGATCGCGAACTCGACGCGCTCGGTGCTCTTCGGCACCGTCGCGACGTTCTTCGCGTACTGCTCGGGTGTCAGCATCTGTTCGAGCAGCGCCTCGAGCTGCACTTCGCCCCAGGTGCCGCGCGTCTTCACGTTGGTCAGCACCTTTTTCAGATCGCCGACACCCGCCGCGAGCGTCTGCATCTCGCCGAGCCCGCGATGGACCTGCTCGAGCCGGTCCGACACGAGCTTGAACGATTCGCCGAGCCGCTGCTCGAGCGTCGCGTGCAGTTTCTCGTCGACGGTGCGGCGCATCTCCTCGAGCTTCGCCGCGTTGTTCGTCTCGATTTCCTTCAGCCGCTGTTCGAGCGTCGCGCGCACTTCGCCGATCCGGCGATCGTTCGCTTCGGTCAGTTGCGTGAGCTGTCGGTTCAACGTATCGCCGAACAGCCTGAGCGCGGCCGTCTGCTCGTCGCGCGCCTGCTGTGCCTGGCGCTGCACGCTCTCGCGCATCGCGTCGAACTGCTGCGCATTGCCGGCGACGAGCTTGCCGAGCTGCTGCGCGAAACCCTCGATCTGGTTGTTCTGCACGGTCGCCACGCTCGTCAACTGCGCGGCGAGCGTCTGCTGAAGCTGCGAGAAGTTGCCGGCCAGCTCGGTGCGCGAACCGCGCGCGTTCTCGACGATCTCGCCGCGCAATTCGCGTTCGAGCCGCTCGACCGCGCGCGCCTGCGCATGCGCGGCATCCTCGATCTGGTCGCCGAGCACCGCCGCATCGTCGTGGCGGCCGCCGCCGCGCACGAGCGCGACGATCGCCACCGCGAGCGCGACGGCCAGCACGAGGACCGCCGCAAGCAACAACGTCATCGTCATGCGCGCGGCTTCCCGATCACGTCCGGGTTGATCGGATTCGGCGGCTGTCCGGCGCGCGGCCCCTCGCCCAGTGCGGCGATCAGGTTGTCGGCGGCGAGGTTCGCCATCGCACGACGCGTCTTTTCAGTCGCGCTCGCGATATGGGGTGTCAGCACGACGTTCGGCACCTCGAGCAGCGCCGGATGCACGGCCGGTTCGCCTTCGTACACGTCGAGGCCGGCCGCGGCGATCGTCCCGTCGCGCAGTGCTGCGGCCAGCGCCGCGTCGTCGACGATCCCGCCGCGCGCGATGTTGGTCAGCGTCGCGGTGGGTTTCATCTTCGCGAGTTCGGCCGCGCCGATCGTGTGATGGTTTTCCTTCGTGTACGGCAGCACGAGCACGACGTGATCGGCGCGCGCGAGCAGCGCATCCTTCGACACGTATTCGGCGTTCAGCTCGGCCTCGATCTCGGGCGCGACCCGCGACCGGTTGTGATAGATCACCTGCATCCCGAAACCGCGCGCGCGGCGCGCAAGCGCCTGGCCGATGCGGCCCATCCCGATGACGCCGAGCGTGGAGCCGTAAATGTCGGTGCCGAGAAAACCGTCGTACGCCCACTTCCGCCAGTGACCGGCGCGCAGCCAGTGCTCGGATTCGGCGATCCGGCGCGCGGCGGCCATCATCAGCGCCCAGCCGAAATCGGCGGTCGACTCGTTCAGCACGTCCGGCGTGTTGGTGCCGAGCACGTTCGCCGCGTTGAACGCGGCCATGTCGAAGTTGTTGTAGCCGACCGCCATGTTCGACACGACGCGCAAGCGCGGCGCCGCCGCGAGCGCCGCCGCGCCGACCGGATCGCCGGCCGTCAGCGCGCCGTCCTTGTCGGCCAGACGTGCGGCGAGCGCATCGGGTGCGAGCGCGTCGCCGTCGTTCCAGTCGACTTCGAAATACTGCTTGAGGCGTTCGATCACGTCCGGGAAGATCGGACGTGCGACCAGAATCTTCTGCATCGCCATCTCCGTATGCCGCGGGCCGATCGCGGCGCATCGCGCCGCCGGGACTGCCCGCGCTTGGTTGAAAGTTGTCAGGTTACGCCGGGAAGAAAATCAGCGACGTCAGCAGGAACACGGGCACCAGGATGACGAGCGCCCAGCCGAGGTACGCGAAGAAGCTCGGCATCTTCACGCCGCGCGACTCCGCGATCGCCTTCACCATGAAGTTCGGCGCGTTGCCGATATAGCTGTTCGCGCCCATGAACACCGCGCCCGCGGAGATCGCGGCGAGCGTCGACGCGCCCGTCGTCATCAGCGTCTGCGCATCGCCGCCCGCGAGGTTGAAGAACACCAGATAGGTCGGCGCATTGTCGAGGAACGACGAAAGCAGGCCCGTCGCCCAGAAATACATCGCGTCGATCGGCTTGCCGTCCGGCCCCGTGACGAGATGGACGATCTGCGCGAACGCGCCGTCCGCGCCCGCGCGCAGGATCACGATCACCGGCGCGATCGTCACGAAGATCCCCGCGAACAGCTTCGCGACCTCCTCGATCGGCGCCCAGTTGAACGCGTTGCCTTCACGCGCGGAACGCGGCGTCAGCGCGAGCGACGCGAGCGTCACGACCACGAGCGCGACGTCGCGCGCGAGGTTCTGCAGCGCGACGTGCGTGCCCCACACGTCGAACGCGATGCCCGGCTTCCAGATGCCGCTCATCAGCACGAGCGCGACCACGGCCGCGAGCAGCACGAAGTTGATCTTGCCGTCGATCGACAGCGCCGCGCCGTCGGGCGTCGGATCGAGCGCGGCCGGCCGCTCCTCGCCGCCCTTCCGGTAGAAATACGTGTCGAGCACGAAGAACAGCGCGAGCAGTACGACGCAGATGAACAGCATCGGCAGCGCGAGATGGGTCGTCGTCCAGAAAAAGCTCACGCCGTTCAGGAAACCGAGGAACAGCGGCGGATCGCCGAGCGGCGACAGCGAGCCGCCCGCATTCGCGACGAGGAAGATGAAGAAAATCACGACGTGCACGACATGCTTGCGGTTGTCGTTCGCGCGCAGCAGCGGCCGGATCAGCAGCATCGCGGCGCCCGTCGTGCCCATCACGCTCGCGAGCAGCGTGCCGAGCGCGAGGATCGCGGTATTCAGCTTCGGCGATCCGTGCAGATTGCCGTTCACGCAGATGCCGCCTGCCACCGTATAGAGCGCGGTGAGCAGCACGATGAACGGAATGTATTCCTCGAGCAGCGCATGCACGAGCGTGCCGAACGCGGTGCCCGCGCCGAACGCGAACGCGAACGGGATCAGGAATACGACCGCCCACCCGGCCGCAATCTTGCCGAAGTGGTGATGCCAGAACACCGGGGCAACGAGCGGGAACAGTGCGATGGATAGCAGGATCCCGGCAAACGGGATGCCCCAGAGTGCGGACAGCGTGGCGCCGTCGAGCGTTGCGGCCGATGCAAGCGTGGGAACGGCGCCAAGCGCGACTCCCGACGCCATGCCCGCCCAGGCGGCATGTCGTTTCATGCAAAACTTCCTTGTTCGAGTGATTGTGGATGCGGCGGGCGCGTCATGCGCCCCTGACGACGATCGCATGCACGCGGTACGGGCCGTGCGCGCCCAGTACGATGGTCTGCTCGATGTCGCCCGTGCGCGACGGGCCCGACACGAAATTGACCGCACGCGGCAACTCGCCGCGCTCCGCACGGATCAGCGCGAACGCGTCTTCATGACCGGCGACGATCCGCGATGCGGGCACGATCGCGATGTGCGTCTCCGGCAGCAGGCCGGCCGACGCATAGGTATCGGGACCGGACAGCAGCACCAGCGAACCCGTTTCGGCGGTCGCGCAAAAGCAGCCGGTGAGGCCGACGAGATCGCCGTCGCGCGGCTTGCGGCACTCGACCGACAGGCCTGCGCCGGCCCAGTCGAGATCGGCCAGCGTGCGCCATGCGACGGCCTGCGTCGGCAGGCCGTGAGCGGAAAGATAGCGGGCGGCAGCGGCCGGTGCGTCGGCGAGCGCCGCGACTTCGTCGACCGTCGTCGACAGGCGTGCCGCTTCGTCGACGAATGCGGCGACGAGATCGGCCGGCATCGGCGGACGCGGGCCCTGCGGATGGCGGGCGAGATAATCGGCGACGCCGTCGCGCTCCGCTGCATCGGGCTCGGCCGCGCGCCCCTGCGCCGCGCGAATGCGCGCGAGGATCTGGCGACGGGCAGCAGAAGTGTCCATGAACGGTCCTCGTGACGTTGGCGTGCAATACGTCCGATTATACCGGCCGCCCCTGCCGCCACGCACCTTCGACCGAACGGCCGACGCTCACTTCGACGCGTCTTCCTCGACCGGCTGCGCGATGCCGAACACCTGGCGCAGGTAGGCGAGATAGGCCTTGTCGTCGCACATGCTCTTGCCCGGCGAATCCGACAGCTTCGCGACCGGCTGGCCATTGCAGCGCACCATCTTGATCACGATCTGCAGCGGCACGTAGCCGAGATCGTTGGTGAGGTTCGTGCCGACGCCGAATGCGAGCTTGCAGCGGCCGCGGAACCGTTCGTACAACTGCATGACCTTCGGAATGTCGAGCGCGTCCGAGAACACGAGCACCTTCGTGCGCGGGTCGCACCGGTTCGCCTCGTAATGGCGCAGCATCCGCTCGCCCCAGTCGAACGGATCGCCCGAATCGTGGCGCGCGCCGTCGAACAGCTTGCAGAAGTACATGTCGAAGTCGTTCAGGAACGCATCCATTCCGTAGACGTCCGACAGCGCGATCCCGAGGTCGCCGCGGTATTCCTTCGCCCACATCTCGAAGCCGTAGATCTGCGAGTCGCGCAGCCTCGGGCCGAGCGCCTGGCACGCCTGCAGGTACTCGTGAGCCATCGTGCCGAGCGGCGTGATGTCGTGCTTCATCGCGTACAGCACGTTGCTCGTGCCCGCGAACTGCGGGCCGAGGCCGTCGCGCAGCGTGAGTGCGACCTCCTCGTGCCAGACCTTCGAAAAGCGCCGGCGCGTGCCGTAGTCGGCGATCTTGCAGTCGGCAAACTCGGGCTTCGCGCCGAGCAGCTTGATCTTCTCGCGCAGCCGCTCGCGGCCTTCGCGATAGTCTGGCTCGCGCTGCGTGTTGCGGAAATAGACTTCGTTGACGATCGCGAGCACCGGGATCTCGAACAGGATCGTGTGCAGCCACGGCCCCTTGATCTCGATGTCGATCTCGCCGTTGCCCTTCGGCGAAGGCGTGATCGAGATGTACTTCTCGTTCAGGTGGAACAGCGCGAGGAAGTCGACGAAATCGCTCTTGATGAAGCGCATCCGCCGCAGGTAGTCGAGTTCGACGTCGGAAAAACGCAGCGAGCACAGGCCGCGCACCTCGTCGCGGATCTCGTCGATGTACGGCACGAGATCGACGCCTTGCGTGCGGCACTTGAAACGGTATTCGACGTTTGCCGCCGGGAAGTGATGCAGGACGACCTGCATCATCGTGAACTTGTAGAGATCCGTGTCGAGCAGCGAAGTGATGATCATGATTTGCGGCACCGCCAATATCGTGACAGGGCCCCGGCGCACAGCGCGCCGCCCGGTCTGTCGGCCATGTTACCCGAATGCGGGCCCGACCATCGTGAAACCGCCTGCCGCCCCGCTCCGTCGCGCCGACGCCCCGTATCCGGGTTCCTTTTTGCGCGCCCCTCGGCAGGCCCCCATAAACTAATCACGAAACGATATAAGCCGGAAAGCCGACCACGCCATGCGGGTTTTGCGCTTCAGTTACAATGCCGCTTTTGGCGCAAACGCCACCCCATATATACCGCCAAGCAGGAGCGTTTTAATGACTCACGTTGTGACCGAAGGCTGCATCAAGTGCAAATACACGGATTGCGTGGATGTGTGCCCGGTGGATTGCTTCCGTGAAGGTCCCAACTTTCTCGCCATCGATCCGGACGAGTGCATCGACTGCGCCGTGTGCGTCGCCGAGTGCCCGACCAATGCGATCTATGCCGAAGAAGACGTTCCGGGCGACCAGCAGCAGTTCACCGAGCTGAATGCCGAACTGGCAAAGGGCTGGCCGTCGATCACGAAGACCAAGCCGGCACCGGCCGACGCGGACGAGTGGAAGGACGTGCAGGACAAGCTGCACCTGCTCGAGCGCTGATCGCGCGGCGGCCGCAGAATTTTTTTGTGTGCCGCGGCCCAAAAGTATTGACAGGCTAGCCGACACTCCATACAATCTCGTTTCTCTGCTGTTTGTTCCCCGATAGCTCAGTCGGTAGAGCGCCGGACTGTTAATCCGTAGGTCCCTGGTTCGAGCCCAGGTCGGGGAGCCAAAAACGCATAGGCCCGTTGAAAGTGGACGGGCTTTTTGCTGGTAACCGAACATGCAGATGTACCGATTTATTCCCCGATAGCTCAGTCGGTAGAGCGCCGGACTGTTAATCCGTAGGTCCCTGGTTCGAGCCCAGGTCGGGGAGCCAGACAGCGAAAGGCCCGTCATTCGACGGGCCTTTTGTTTTTCCGGCCGCCCTTTCGCATTTTCGTGGCCCGGTCCCGCGCATGCTAGAGTCTCTGTCTCGCATTCGCATCCGGTTCCATCGATGAAGCACCGTCTCCTGCGCGCCGCACCCTTCGCCCTCCTGCTCTCCGCATTCGCCGCCGCGCCGCTCGCGCACGCGGAGGAAGTCGGCAGCGTCAACACCCACTTCCGCGTAACGGGCTCCGACCGCGTCGTCGTCGAGGCGTACGACGATCCGGTCGTGAACGGCGTGACCTGCTACGTGTCGCGCGCACGCACGGGCGGCATCAAGGGCACGCTCGGCGTCGCCGAGGATCCGAGCGAGGCGTCGATCGCGTGCCGGCAGGTCGGCCCGATCACTTTCAAGGAACCGCTCAAGCAGCAGACCGACGTGTTCAGCGAGCGCATGTCGTTCATCTTCAAGACGCTGCACGTCGTGCGCGTGGTCGACAAGAAGCGCAACACGATCGTCTACCTGACCTACAGCGACCGCATCGTCAGCGGCAGCCCGAAGAACGCCGTCACCGCGGTGCCGATGCCGGCGGGCACGACGATTCCGGTCAAGTAAGGCCCGCACCCGCCGGACGCGCGAGCGATACACTGTCGGTTCGACCGCTCCCGCGCCCGATCATGTCCGCCACCCGCCTTCCAGACTCCGCACGCTACTGGCGCACGCCGCTGCTGCCGGAGGCAGATCTGGTCACGGCCACCTATCGCGACCACACGTTCGCGCCCCACTGGCACGACGCGTACACGATCCCCGTGATTCTCGAAGGCGCGGAACGCTTCACCTATCGCGGCAGCGGCCATGTCGCCGAAGCGGGCACCGTGCCCGTGATCAATCCCGGCGAAGTGCATACGGGCTCGCGCGCGGCGGACGAAGGCTGGTGCTATCGCGTCAGCTACATGCCGGTCGAATTCATCCGCGAACTCACGAGCGCGATTGCCGGCCGCCCGCAGGACGCACCGTGGTTTGCCCCCGACGTGATTCGCGACGCCGACCTCGCGGCCCGGCTCGCGCTGGCGCACCGGATGATGGAAGCCGGCAGCGAGCGCGCACTGTCCTCCCACGCGCACGGGCAGCCGGCCGGCGATGCGGCGGCCGGCGATCCGGCGGCCGGCGATCCGGCCTCCCGCGCACCGCGCATCTATGATCCGCTCGCCGCCGAAACGGCCATGCTCGACGCGCTGTCGACGCTGATCGTGCGCCATGCCGACGCGCAGCCGCGACCTGCGCCGCTCGCGGCGGACGAACCGCGCGTCGAGGCGATGCGCGAGCGGCTCGCCGCCGATCTCACGTGCACGGTGACGCTCGACGAAGTCGCGCAGGCGGCCGGCCTGTCGCCGTTCCACGCGGCGCGCCTGTTCACGCGCACGACCGGCATGCCGCCGCATGCCTGGCGCAACCAGCTGCGATTGCAGCGCGCGCTGGCGCCGCTGCGCGCGGGCGTGCCCGTCGCCGACGTCGCGGCGGCCAGCGGCTTCGTCGACCAGAGCCACTTCACGCGGCATTTCAAACGGATGTTCGGCGTGCCGCCCGGGCGCTGGCAGGCGAGCTGACGCGCGGTTTCCCGCATCCGGCCGTCCGCTTGCCGCCGCGCCGGCAAACGCCCGGGTAGCCACCCCGCCCGCAACCGCAAGAACATACAAGCCCGAAAACCACCGGACCGCTATCCTCCACCGCATGGAGGAGCACGCTTTGAACCCGACACCCGCATCGCCCCCTCGCCGCCCGCTCAACGAATGGCTCGACGGCGCGCGCGACACGATCCCGATGATGATCGGCGCGGCGCCGTTCGGCGTGATTTTCGGCACGCTCGTCGGCGGCGGCCCGCTTGCCGCGTGGCACGGCGTGCTGATGTCGCTCGCCGTGTTCGCGGGCTCCGCGCAGTTCATCGCGCTCGGCCTGATCGCGGGCAGCGCGAGCTTCGTCGTCGTACTCGCGACGACGCTGATCGTGAACCTGCGCCACCTGCTGTACAGCGCGACGCTCGCGCCCTATGTCGCGCACCTGCCGCTGCGCTGGCGCGCCACGCTCGGCGCGCTGATGACCGACGAAGTATTCGCGGTCGCCTATGCGCACTACCGGCACTTCCCGCCCGGCACGATCGGCCCCCACTACTTCTTCGGCTCCGGGCTCGCGATGTACCTGAACTGGCAGGTCTGGACGCTCGCGGGCATCGGCTTCGGCGCGGCATTCCCGGGCCTGCAGTCGCTCGGCCTCGATTTCGCGATGGCGGCGACCTTCATCGCGATCGTCGTCCCGCAGCTCGGCACGCTGCGCTATTTCGCGGCGGCCGCGACGGCCGGCACGCTCGCGTACTTCTGGCAGGGCTGGCCATACAAGCTCGGGCTGCTCGGCGCGGTCGCCGCCGGCGTCGCGATCGGCGTCGCGCTCACGCTGCTGCACGAACGCGCGCGCGCCGGTTCGCGCACGGAGGCCGCATCGTGAGCTACGCACTGCTGATCCTCGGGATGGCCGTCATCACGTACGCAATCCGCACGACGCTGTTCCTGTTCGGCGAGCGGCTGACCTTCCCGCCGCTCGTACGGACCGCGCTCGGCTTCGTGCCCGTCACCGTGCTGACCGCGATCATCGTGCCGATGACCGTCTCGCCGCATGGCGGCACGGCCGAACTGACCTGGCGCAATCCGCAGCTCGTCGGCGCGCTCGCCGCCGTGCTCGTGTCGGCGGCAACCCGCCGCCCGCTCGTGACGATCGCGGCGGGGCTTGCGGTGTTCTTTTTCTGGCAAGGGATCGTGCTGCCGCACTGGCTGCCCGCCTGAGCGGACACTCCACCACGCGCGCTCAAGTTTCCGCGCGGCACGCCGATATAGCAGATGAAGACCCGCCACCGGCCTCTGCGCGCACCGGTCAGTCGACGCTGCGCCCGCACCGGTGCGCCGTGCCGGCCGCCGGCTTGCGCGGGCCGCCATCGAGACGATTCATGGGCCAGATCACCCTTTCCCTCAAGGACGACACGCTCGAGTCCCTGCGCAAGGACTACGACGCGTTCGTTCGCGTGTCGCTGAAACTCGACCCGCAGTTCGCGACGCCGTCGTTCGAGGATTTCCTGCGCGCGAAGCTGCTCGACAACATGGTTCCGCTGACCGAGCACGCGGTGCAGCGGATGCTGCAGGGCGGCCAGTACGCGTGGGCAAAGCGCACGCTCGACAAGGAATTTCCGGACGTCGTCGCGATCCTGATGCGGCAGGCCGGCGAATTCGGCTTCGGCTTCGCGTCGCGCTCCGAATGGACGCCCGACGAACTCGCGAAGGCGTGCCGCGACTGGGCGAAGGCGATCGTCGCCGAGGCGCAGGGCGACCCGGCGCAGATCGACCCGCTCGCGTCGCAGATCAAGGGCGCGGCTCAGGACATCCAGGCGCTCGAAGAACTGATGCAGACGCCCGCGTGGCGGCTCGCGGAATCGCTTCGGCAACGGATTTACGAGGCCAAGCTCGCATGCGAGATGAGCGTCGGCAGCACCGCGCGCGACAAGCTCGGCGAACTGCGCGGGCTGTTGCGGCTCGGGCTCGCACACGGCTCGTTCCAGAAACAGGAAGCGCAGCAGATCATGGAATACCTGCGGCTGCTGAAACCGGAGATCTTCGTCGAAGAGCCGTACGACGTCTTCACGCGGCTCGCTGCGTGGCTGCGCAGCGTATTCACGCCGGCTGCCGCGCGCCCCGCGCAGGGACAAGGCCAAGGACAGCGCCGGCCGTGACCGCGCGCCCGCGCGGCTGAAAGCATGAACACATGAAAACGGCCCGGTTCGCGCGAAGCGAACCGGGCCGCCGGACGGCCGCCGTCGCGACGTGCCGTCCAGGGCGAGCGTCGCGCGGCGCCAGGCACCGCTTACTGCGTGGCGCCCTGGGCCGATGCACCGCCCTCCGCGCCGACCGATGCACCGCCTTCGGTCGCTTCGCCGGCCTTCGCCTTGGCCGAACCAACATGGCTCTTGGCCGACTTCGCGGTGTGCTTCGCATGCTTCTTGGCCGAGTGTACGGCCGACGACGCCGTATCCTTCGCACCGTCGGCTGCCGCGCCGACCGCATCGGTCGCGCCGCCGACCGCATTGCCCGACGCATTCGCGCCGGCGCTGCCCTGCACGCCCGCGCCGACACCCGCTGCCGGGGTCTGCGCCTGCACGCCGGCACCTGCCGCGCCCTGCGCCGCCGTGCCCGTCTGGGCAAACGCGGCCGAAGTGGCGAACGCCGTCAGCGCGGCACCGATCAGCATCGTACGAATCTTGGACATGACAATCCTCCTCAAGAAGTTGTGGGCGCGAACCACAGCGATGCGGTCCGTCGCGTCCCCCGCCGCAACACGCAGCAGGTACGACAAAAGACCCGCGGCCCGCACGGCAGGTTCTCGAATCTCTCAGACTGTTACCCACCGTTTCATTTGCTGACGAATCGCTCACAGTCCTTAACAACTGCGCGCCGCCCACGCTCGCGCGCCGGCCCGCGGTGCCGTATGATGCGAGGCGATTCCTTCCGCGCATTGCGCACCTTCTTCGTCATGCCCAACCTGGATTTCACGCTGACCGGCGAATACGTCGAGCTGCACAACCTTCTGAAGATCACCGGCCTCGCGGACAGCGGCGGCACCGCGAAGCTGATCGTCGCGTCCGGCGCGGTGAAAGTCGACGGCGCGGTCGAGCTTCGCAAGACCTGCAAGATCCGCGCGGGCCAGGTAGTGCTGCTCGGCGACACGCGCATCGCGGTGCGCGAAGCCTAGCGCCTGTTCCCCCTGTCCGCGACATGGCCATCGGCGCGCGCGTTCGACACGGTACGAATAAAGCCGTAAGCTAGCCGTCTCTCAAAATAACTACAGACAGCGCGGGCCCGCACCCGCGCGAGCGCCCATTCCATGTCGCATTCCGGTCTCACGCGGACGGCCGCCGCGCCGCCGTCCCTGTCCAGTCACGCCGCCGATACCGCGCGCCTCGCCGCACCGCTCGCGATCGCGCAACTTTCACAGATGGCAATGAGCGTCACGGACACAGTGCTGCTCGGTTCGCTCGGCCCCGATTCGCTCGCGGCCGGCGGTCTCGGCGCGAACTTCTTCTTCGTCATCGTCACCATTCTGCAAGGCGTGCTGTCGTCGGTCAGCGTGAGCGTCGCGCATGCGCGCGGCGCCCAGGCCGAGGACCGCGTGCCGCACATCTACTGGACCGGGTTCGCGCTGTCCGTGCTGCTTGCGATTCCGGCGATCGTCGCGCTGTCGCTGGCCGAACCGATCCTGCTGATGTTCCACGAGCCGCCGCTGCTCGCGCATCACGTCGGCGAATACACGGGCATCCTGCGCTTCGCGGCACTCGGCAGCCTGATCGGCGTCGGGCTGATGCGCGCGTTCCTGCCGGCGATCGGCGCCGCGCGGCGGCTGCTGTGGGTGTCGATCGGCGGTGTCGGCGTCAACGGCGTGCTGAACTACGGGCTGATCCACGGTGCATTCGGGCTGCCGCGCCTCGGCTTTCTCGGGTCGGCGGTCGCGACGACGATCACGATCTGGCTCACCGCGCTCGCGCTGATCTGGCTGCTGCACGGCCGGCAGCGCTTCCGCCATTTCGTGACCGCGGCGCGCCCGAAGCTGCCCATGATGGGCGAGTTGATCGGCATCGGCTGGCCCGTTGCGATCACGTACGGGGTCGAATCGACGCTGTTCCTCGGCACCGGCCTCACGGTCGGCGTGCTCGGCGCGACGTCGCTTGCCGCACACCAGATCGCGCTGAACGTCGCGTCGGTGTCGTTCATGGTGCCGCTCGCGATCGGCCAGGCCGCCAACGTCCGGGTCGGCTACTGGGTCGGCGCAGGCTCGCCCGTCGCCGCGCGGCATGCGGGCTTCGTCGCGCTCGCGCTCGGCGTCGCGTTCATGTCGCTGTCGGGCGTCGTGATGATCGTCGCGCCGCACACGATCGTCGGCCTGTACCTTCACCTCGACGACCCGGCCAATGCGGCCACGGTGTCGCTCGCGGCGTCGCTGCTCGGCATCGCCGCGGTGTTCCAGATCGTCGACGGGATGCAGACCGTCGCGTCGGGCGCGCTGCGCGGCCTGAAGGACACCCGCATCCCGATGCTCGCCGCGACCTTCGGCTACTGGGGCATCGGCTTCCCGACCGGCTACTGGTTCGCGTTCCATGCGGGCCTCGGCGCGCGCGGCCTGTGGTGGGGGCTCGCAGCCGGCCTCGCGAGCGTCGCGGCGCTGATGGCATGGCGCTTTCATCTGAAGACCGCGTCGCTCATCGCGGCGCGGCATTGAGCGCGACACGACACGAAATCGCGGCCGACGCTATGCTTGTCGGCTGAAGGCCCGAAGTCCCGATGACGCCGCGCGAGCGGCGCGAGTGCCTCACGATACGCCCGACGCCGCGCATTGCGCGGCCTTTCCCCTTTCCAAGAGGAGTGCATCATGAACGAAGCAGTTCGGATGGAACGCGACACGTTCGGCGAGATCGCCGTGCCGGCCGACCGGCTCTGGGGCGCGCAGACCGAGCGCTCGCTGCAGAATTTCCGGATCTCGACGGAGAAGCAGTCGCCCGAGCTGATCCACGCGCTGGCGATCGTCAAGCGCGCCGCGGCGGCCGTGAACCAGTCGCTCGGCGTGCTGGCCGACGACAAGGCGCGCGCGATCATCGACGCGGCCGACGAGATCATCGCCGGCAAGCATCCGCGCGAATTCCCGCTCGCGGTCTGGCAGACGGGCTCCGGCACGCAGACCAACATGAACCTCAACGAGGTGATTGCCAATCGCGCGAGCGAGCTGATGGGCGGCGAGCGCGGCGAAGCGCGCAAGGTTCATCCGAACGACGACGTGAACCGCGGCCAGTCGTCGAACGACGTGTTCCCGACCGCGATGCACGTCGCGGCCGCGTACGCGATCGTCAACCACCTGCTGCCGGCGCTGCGCACGCTGCGCACGACGCTCGATGCGAAATCGAAGGCGTTTGCCGACATCGTGAAGATCGGCCGCACGCACCTGCAGGACGCGACACCGCTCACGCTCGGCCAGGAGTTTTCCGGCTATGTCGCGCAGCTCGACCAGGGCATCCGTCACGTCGAATCGGCGCTGCCGCACCTGTACGAGCTCGCGCTCGGCGGCACCGCGGTCGGCACGGGGCTGAACGCGCATCCGGAGTTCGCGGTGCGCGTCGCCGACGAAATCGGCCGGCTGGCGAAGCTGCCGTTCGTGACGGCGCCGAGCAAGTTCGAGGTGATGGCGGCGGCTGACGCGCTGGTGTTCGCGCACGGCGCGCTGAAGACCGTCGCGGCCGGCCTGATGAAGATCGCGAACGACGTCCGCTGGCTCGCGAGCGGGCCGCGCTGCGGGCTCGGCGAGCTGTCGATTCCGGAGAACGAGCCGGGCAGCTCGATCATGCCGGGCAAGGTGAACCCGACGCAGTCGGAGGCCGTGACGATGCTGTGCTGCCAGGTATTCGGCAACGACGTCGCGGTCAACGTCGGCGGAGCGAGCGGCAATTTCGAGCTGAACGTGTTCCGGCCGATGATCGCGCACAACGTACTGCAATCGGTGCGGCTGCTCGCGGACGGCGCGCGGAGCTTCAACGACCACTGCGCGGTGGGCATCGAGCCGAATCGCGCACGCATCGACCTGCTGCTGAACGAATCGCTGATGCTCGTGACGGCGCTCAATCCGCATATCGGCTACGACAAATCCGCGCAGATCGCGAAGAAGGCGCACAAGGAAGGCACGACGCTGAAGGCCGCCGCGCTCGCGCTCGGCTACCTGACCGAGGCGGAATTCGATGCGTGGGTGCGCCCCGAGCAGATGATCGGGACGCGGTAACGGCGGAACGACGGGCGCGGCGCAAACAGCGCGGCGCCCGCGACGCTCATACCGTGCCTTTCGCGACCTCTTCCGGCTTCATCTCGACGATCTTGTCGAGCGCGGCCCGCACGTCGGCCGCATATTTCGCAAGCACCTTCTGCTCGTCGGTCTCGGGCACGAACGGCGGCACCGGCACCGGGTTGCCGTTCTCGTCGACCGCGACGAACACGACCAGGCAATCGGTGGTCTGGCGCAGCACGCCGCCCTTCGGATCGCCGGCGTGCACGGATACATGGATGTGCATGCTGGTGCGCCCCGTCGCGACGACGCGCGCCTTCAGCTCGACGAGATTGCCGACCAGGATCGGGCGCTGGAAACGGATGTTGCCGACGCTGACCGTCACGCAATAGCGGCTCGACCAGACGGCCGCGCACGCATACGCGACCTCGTCGATCCACTTCATCAGCGCGCCGCCATGCACCTTGCCGCCGAAGTTCACGGACGAAGGCTCGGCGAGGAAGCGGAATACGGTTTCGGTGCGGTCGAGGGCGGCCGGTACGGGGGACGGTTGGGACATCTTGTTGGCTCCGGGCGACAGGGGCGCTGTAATCGGGCCATTATACGTTGCACTGCGGCAACGCGTCGCGGGGCGCCCCGTGTGGCGCGGCGGCGCCGACGCGCCTGAAACGCACACGGATCCGCGCCCGTCAGCGGCGTATCGTGATGCCCTGGTCGATCGTCCCGTACATCTCGAGGCTGCCGCCCCGCTCGCCGGCAGCGCCCGCGCCGCCCTGCGCACAGGCCGCGCAGACGAGCGCGGCCGCCAACAGGCTGAAAATCGTCTTCATCATTGCATCGTGTCACGGGCGTCGGCCCGCTGCCGCCGCGTCCGGCCATTCTACGCGTGCCCTGCACGGGGCCGCAGTCCGGTCCTCCGCATGGTCAGTGCCCGCGCCAGTACCGCCGCATTCGACATTTCAGCCGGATCCGAAGCATCGAATGCCCGCCCCCACTACACTGCAAGTCATCCCGCCTGACGAGACACGACGATGACCGATCACGACGACCACCACTTTCCGGGCCTGAGCCGCATCGGCGCGCTGATCGCCGACCCGGGGCGCGCCGCGATGCTGTGGGTGCTGATGGACGGCAGCGCACGACCGGCCGGCGAACTGACGATGATCGCGGGGCTGTCGCCGTCCGCGGCAAGCGCGCATCTCGCGCGGCTGACCGAAGGCGGCCTGCTCGCGCTCGACGTACGGGGCCGGCACCGCTACTACCGGATCGCATCGTCCGACATCGCGGCATCGCTCGAGGCGCTCGCGAACGTCGCCCGCGCGGCCGCGCCGCACCGCCCGGTTCCGCCGCCGTCGCGCACGGTGCCGGCCGAACTGCGCTACGCACGCACCTGCTACGACCACATGGCCGGCGAACTCGCAGTGCGCATCTTCGACGGGCTCACTGCACGCGGCTGGCTGCTCGCCAACGGCGATGAGATCGAGACCACCGAACTCGGCACCCGGGCGCTCGCGCAATGGGGCATCGACGTCGCCCAGCAGCGCGCGCGCCGGCGCCGCTTCGCGTGCGGCTGTCTCGACTGGAGCGAGCGGCGCTCGCATCTCGGCGGCGCGCTCGGCGCCGCGCTGCTCGAGAGCTTCTGTGCGCATGGCTGGATCGAGCGCTCCGCACGACCTCGCGTGCTGCGCATCACCGTGCCCGGACAGCAGGTTTTCGACGGGTGGCTTACGTCTGCTTGACGCCAGCATTGCGGCTGCACGACAACGGCTCGCGATGGACAGGTTTTGTTACATCGCGTGCCATCCGGCTTACAAAACACCGAGCACTGAAACAGACCGAGCGGATATTGTGAACTCAACGGCACGAATCGACGCGCCGCGATAACGACGAAGACGCTCACCATGGCCCCCCTGTTCACGCTCAAGCGATCCGCCCGCTATACGCTGCTCGCGTTCGTCGCGCTTGCGACGCTGCCCCCCGCATTCGCACAATCGGCCAATGCCCCGCCGTATGCGGCCGCGGCACGGCAACCGGGCGGCGATCCGCCGGGCCGCGTCGCGCGGCTCAATTACCTGTCTGGTGCCGTGACGACCGAACCGGCCGGCACCGATACGTGGTCGTACGCCGCCGTGAACCGGCCGCTGACGACCGGCGACCAGCTCTGGAACGATGCCGGCGCGCGCTCGGAACTGCATATCGGCTCGACCGCGGTGCGGCTCGGCAATTCGACGAGCCTGTCGGTGCTGAACCTCGACGACACGACGACGCAACTGAAGGTCGGCCTCGGCACCTTGTCGACGCACGTGCGCGAGTTGCCGGCCGGCGGGTCGTACGAAATCGACACGCCGAACCTCGCGCTCGGCATCACGGGCCCCGGCGACTATCGCGTCGATGTCGCGCCGAACGGCGCGAGCACGACGGTCACGCTGCGCAGCGGCAGCGCGACCGTGTACGGCAGCAACGGACAATACCCGCTGTCGCCCGGACAGCAGGTCGTGTTCACGGGCACCGACCTGCAGGTTGCGCAGCAATCGCCTGCACCGGGCCCCGATGCGCTCGACCAGTGGGCCGCCAGCCGCGATGCAGCCGAGGAGCGCTCGGTGTCGGCCCGCTACGTGTCCCGCGACGTTCCCGGCTACCAGGATCTCGACGCGAACGGCACGTGGCGCGAAACCCCGAATTACGGCTCGGTATGGGTGCCGAACGACACGCCGGCCGACTGGGCGCCGTATCACGACGGCCACTGGATCTGGCAGGCACCGTGGGGCTGGACGTGGGTCGACGATGCACCGTGGGGCTTCGCGCCGTATCACTACGGCCGCTGGGCGTACGTGGACGATAGCTGGGCATGGGTGCCCGGCCCGATGGTCGTCAGCCAGCCGCCCGTCTATGCACCGGCGCTGGTCGCGTTCGTCGGTGGCGGCGGCGGTCCCGACTGGAGCGTCGCGCTCACCGTCGGCGGCGTCGCCGCGGCCGGCTGCGCATGGTTCGCGCTCGGCCCGGGTGAGCCGTGGCACCCCGGCTGGGGCGGCTGGAGCCCGCACTACTACGACCGCGTGAACCGCAACATCGTGGTGAACAACGTCAACGTGAACAAGACCGTGAACGTGACGAACATCACCAATATCACCAACATCAACAAGACGTACGTGAACTTCCACGCGCCGCACGCGATCACGGCCGTGCCGGCCTCCGCGTTCGTGCACGGTCAGCCTGTTGCGCACTTCTCGCAGCACGTCGACCCGCAGCAATGGCGCAATGCGCATGTGACCCCGGGTACGCCCGGTATCGCGCCGGTGCGCCAGAGCTTTACCGGCGGGCTGCGCAATGCCGGCTACCGTCCTCCGGAGGCGATCGCGCAGCACCCGTACGTCGCCACGCGCAATCCCGCCGTGCCGGCCGCGTATCGCGACCAGGCCGCCGCCCACCTCGCGCAGCAAGGCGGACGCGTACCGGGCGCCGGCGCCCCCGTCGTGAAGACGAACGTGCCGGCCGACTACACGGCTCGCCCGGTTCGCGTTCCGGGCAACCCGAACGGCGGCGCATGGGCAATGCACAACGTGCAGCTCGTGAATCCGCACGGCCCCGTCGTGCAACCTTCACGCGCGCCGCACGAAGGCCAGCCGCCCGCCGCGCAGGCCGGACGTCCGGGTGCGACGGTGCCGGGCGCGCCGACTATCGCGCGGCCGGCGAACGGCGAGAACCCCAATGCGCCGCGCTTCGCCAACGGCGGCATGCCGCAGGCACCGGGCAACCCGGCGCCGCACCAGGCGTTCGGGCCCGGAAACGGCGTCCCGCATCCGCCGGTGGCCGGCAATTTCCCGTCGGGCAACGGCAACGCGCACGCAGCCGAGGCGCCGTCACCTGCGTGGATGCAGCCGCACACGCCGATGGAGCGTCAGCGCCCCACCTCGCCGACCGCACGGCACGCGGCAGGACAGAATGCGCTGCCGCCCGTGCGCAGCGCGATGCCGGTGCCGCATCCGGACGGCGCGCCGGCTCCGCAGGGCGCGCAGCCCGGCGGCCGGAACGAAGCGCCGCGTGCGCTGCCGCAGCCGAGGTTCGACAATACGGCGCAAATCCCGCAGCCGCGTCCGCGCCCCGAATTCCCGACGCCGGCCCAGCATGGGCAGCCGCAACCGGAACGGGCCGCCCCCGCGCCGCAACCGCGCCCCGAATTCGCGCAACCGGCGCCACACCGCGAAGTCGCACCGCCGCGCGTGAACGAGTACCGTCCGCCGGCCCCCGCCGCACACGAAATGCCGCGTCCGCAGCCGCAGGCGCCGCGCATGGAGCCACGGCCGTCGATGCCCGCACCGCACATGGAACCGCGCCCGTCGATGCCCGCGCCCCGGATGGAACCCCGGCCGCAACCGGCGCCGCACGTCGAGGCGCCGCGCCCGAGCAACCCGCCGCCGCAAGGCGCTCACGAAGAGCGGCACCGCCAGTAAGTGCCGCGAACGTGAAGCAAAAAGGCCCGACCGGCTGATGCCGGTCAGGCCTTCTTTCTGCGGGGGCCGCGCGATCAGACCGCCATCGGCGCGGTCAGCGGCTCATGGTGGCGATAGCCGACGAGCGAAAAATCGGACGGCTCGATCTGCTCGAGCCACTCGGGCGCATAGACACCCGTCTTCGCGTATTCGGGCACGCGCTCGGCAATCTCGAGCCGCGGGCTTTCGTACGGCTCGCGTGTGAGCTGCTGCTGCAGCATGTCGAGCTGGTTCTCGTAGATGTGCGCGTCGCCGATGAAATACGTGAACCAGCGCGGCGTATAGCCCGTCAGCCTGCCGACGAGCGACAGCAGTGCGGCCCCTTCCGTCAGGTTGAACGGCGTGCCGAGCCCGACGTCGTTGCTGCGGATGTACAGGCACAGCGAGATCTCGCGCTTCGTCGCATTCGGCAGGAACTGGTACAGCAGATGGCATGCCGGCAGCGCGATCTGGTCGAGCACGGCCGGATTCCACGCGTGAAACAGGATACGACGGTCGGCCGGATTCTCCATGATCGTGTCCAGGCACTGGCGCAACTGGTCGATCGCCTTGTACAGCAGCACCTTCGGTGCGCCGTCCTCGTCGAAGCGGGTGACGATCCGGAAGCCGCGGCGCGTCGCGTCGGCGATCTGCGCATCGGCGCCCGCATCGAGCACCTTGTAGCCCGGCCACTGGCGCCATTGCACGCCGTACACGTCGCCGAGATCGTCGACGCCCTGGCGATACGGGTTCGCGAGCCACTGCGCGTTCTCGTTCGCGTTCGCGTCCCACACCTTGCAGCCGAGCGCGCGGAAATCGGCCGCGCTGCGCGACGCGCGCAGGAAGCCGACCAGTTCGCCGACCGCGGACTTGAACGCGAGCTTCTTGGTCGTGACGGCCGGGAAGCCTTGCTGCAGGTCGAAGCGCAGCATCGCGCCCGGCATGCTGATGGTGCGGATCCCCGTGCGGTTCTCCTGCCAGGTGCCGGTATCGAGAATGGTACGAACGAGGTCGAGATACTGTTTCATGCGGGTTCCTTCGGCCGCGAGGGCGGCCGTACCCGCCAATTTTAGCAAGCGTGATGCGGAAGCTCCGGCAACGACGCAGGAAACCCTGCCAGCGCGTCGCCGCGATCGCGCATTCCGTGCGCGCACATCAGCCGGTAGAGCGTGACGCGCGACACGCCGAGTTCGCGCGCGGCATCCGCAAAACGGCCGCGATGGCGCAGCAGCGCCTGCTCGATCGCCTGCCGTTCGGCCGCCTCGCGCGCCTCCAGCAGCGACACGGGCGCGAGCGTCGCGTAGTCGTTCAGTTCGAGATCGGCCGCGGTGATCATCCGGCCCTCCGACATCACGATCGCGCGGCGCACGCGATTGATCAGCTCACGCACATTGCCCGGCCACGAATAGCCGTACAGCGAGGCCACCGCATCAGGGGAAAAACCGCGCAGGCGGCGATGCGCATCGCCCTTGAAACGCTCGAGCATGTGGCGCGCGAGCACCTCGATGTCCTTGCCCCGCGCGCGCAGCGGCGGCTCCTCGATCTTCAGCACGCACAGGCGATGGAACAAGTCCTCGCGGAACCGCCCTTCGCGCAACGCCGCTTCCATGTCCACGTGCGTCGCACAGATCACGCGCACATCGACCGGCACCGACACGTGCGCACCGAGCCGCTCGATCTTGCCTTCCTGCAGGAAACGCAGCAGGCTCGCCTGGCTTTCGAGCGGCAGGTCGCCGATCTCGTCGAGAAACAGCGTGCCGCTGTTGGCGGCCTCGACGCGGCCGATCTTGCGCTGGTTCGCACCGGTGAACGCGCCGCGCTCATAGCCGAACAGTTCGGCCTGCAGCAGCGTCGACGGGATCGCACCGCAATTGATCGCGATGAACGGCGCCTGCGCACGCGACGAGCGCTCGTGAATCGCAACCGCCGTCAATTCCTTGCCCGTGCCCGATTCGCCGGAGATGAACACCGGCGCATCGGTCGACGCGACGCGGCGGATTGTCCTGAAGAGTCCGAGCATCGCATCGCAGGTGCCGACCATCTCGCCTTCGCTGCGGCCCGCACCGGCGAGCGCCGCAACGGGCTCGGTCAGCGCGACCATGCCATGTGCATGACCGACGGTCTCGACGATCCGCGACATCTCGTACGGCATCGTCACGTAGTCGAAGCAATAGTCGCGAATGAGATGGCGCAGCGTGGCGTCCTGCAACTGACCGCGCCGCGTCGCCGCGATCCAGCCGATGTGCTGGATGCTCAGGCAGGATTCGAGTTCGCGCAGGTCCGAGGGCTTGAAGCCCGGAGAGAAATCGAGCAGGCCGGCCGTTGCAACGCCGTGCTGCACGACGCGTCGTACGTCGCGTACGGTCTCCGCGAGATCCACGCGCCAACCGCATTCGTCGAAATGCCCGCGCAACGCATCGTTCGGTTCGCGCGAGTAATAGATCACGTGCCGCTGATCGGCTCCCATATGCCCACCCCGTTCATCAACCATCTAACGATTGCCGCGCACGCGAAGCCGCGTGCGAAAGGATCGAATCGGGTCAGCCCAAGGTGGCTCGATTCGCCATGCCGATGCGCGGCAACGACAAAGCCTCGCATGATGGCGCTTATCTCGCGTCCGTTTTTTTTGATCAAGATAGCTTAGTTATAGGCACTGAATGCGACAAACCCATTTCAGCGCCTCGGGCGATGCGGTCGAATCGCTCGGAAGTCGACGCATGTCAATCATCTGCACATAGCACCTGCACAGCGACGTGCTCTTTCATCGACACACGCATCGATTTTCATCCTTGAAGCGTATCGATTGAATCCGCAGTATTCCCAAGCCCCCTCGTTTCAGGCCTGAAACATTTTCAGGCGTTTTTCGCCGCACTGGTCAACGCGGGTGCGCGAATCGCAGTCATGACAAGGGTCCCGGCTCGATGGCATGTATTTCGCTGAATAGGAATACATCGGAGACAGCGACCATGCGAAAACATCTGTTACTTTCTTTTGTGCCGATGGCGATTTCGCTCTCGGCAGCCGGCCCGCCCGCGCCGGCGCACGCGGATGAAAACGTGAAACTGGATCGCGCAATGCTGCTTGCGGAAAACACGCCAGGCATGCAGCCCGGCAACGGGTTCGGCATCGTGACCGTGTCGGCACCGCAACCGCTGCCGGCCGGCAAGGCTTCGGTGACGCTGTGGGACGAGATCCCGCCTCCGCCCCAGTTGCCGACACCGCTCCCGGTACCGCAGCCACGCGGCGTACAGCACGCGATGGAAAAGAACACACAAGGCACCACGCACCAGTGAGCATGCACCAATCCATTCGATGAGGATTCCGTAGTTATCCGAATCGGCCGGACAGCATCGATCGCGACCACCCTCACCGACCCCGCGACACGAAACGGTTTTGTGCTCCGTCCCCCGGCGGGCACTCTTTTTACTCAGTCCGTCGCCGCGACGCATTGCATCGCGCATCGCGGCGCGCAACACCGGAAAGCCGATGCACGTGCGAGGAATCCGGCATGCACCGCCGTTCCGGTAGAATCGGCGCCATTCCGGCTTTCCTCTTTCCCGACCTTCATGACGACGTTGACCCTGATCGTCGCGCGTGCCCGCAACGGCATCATCGGCCGCGACAACCAGTTGCCCTGGAAACTTCCCGAGGATCTCGCGTTCTTCAAGCGCACGACGATGGGCGCGCCGATCGTGATGGGCCGCAAGACCCACGAGTCGATCGGCCGGCCGCTGCCGGGCCGCCGCAACATCGTCGTCACGCGCGATGCAACGCGCCGCTTCGATGGCTGCGACACGGTCACGTCGCTCGCCGACGCGCTGGCCCTCGTCGCACGCGACGGCGTGCCCGAAGCATTCCTGATCGGCGGTGCGCAACTCTATGCGGAAGGCCTCGTGCTCGCGGATAAACTGATCGTCACCGAGATCGATGCCGACTTCGACGGCGACGCATCGTTCCCTGCGCCCGACGCCGCGCACTGGCAGGAAGTCTCGCGCGATGCACACCAGGCTGCCGCGCCGAACACGTTCGGTTATGCATTCGTCGTCTACGAACGCAAGCGCGTCTGACGCGTCGCGCACAATGAGCAAAGCCCGACCGGCTCGCGCCGGTCGGGCTTTTTCGTTTCGTGGCGGCCTGCGCCGCGCGCGGCTTACTGCCCTGCGATCGTCATCTGCTCGATCAGCACCGAGCCCGTTTCCTTCGTACCGCGGACGATCGAATCCGCGCCAATCGCGACGATATGGCGGAACATCTCCTGCAGCGTGCTCGCGACGGTGATTTCCTCGACCGGGTACTGGATCACGCCGTTCTCAACCCAGAAACCTGCCGCGCCGCGCGAATAGTCGCCCGTCACATAGTTCACGCCCTGCCCCATCAGTTCGGTCAGCAGCAGGCCCGTACCGAGCTTCTTCAGCATCGCGTCGAAATCGTCGCCCGGCCGCGTGTTCGAGCTGCGCAGCGCGAGATTGTGCGAGCCGCCCGCGTTGCCGGTGGTCTGCGTGCCGAGCTTGCGCGCCGAATAGGTCGACAGGAAGTAGCCTTCGACGACGCCGTCCTTGACGACGCTGCGCGCGCGCGTACGTACGCCTTCCTCGTCGAACGGCGCGCTGCCCATCGCGCGCGGCACGTGCGGATCCTCGACGACCTGGATATGCGGCGCAAACACCGGCTTGCCGAGGCTGTCGACGAGGAATGACGTCTTGCGGTACAGCGCGCCGCCGCTCACGGCCTGCACGAACGCGCCGAGCAGGCCGGCCGCGAGCGGCGCCTCGAACAGCACGGGCACCTTGCGGGTGTCGAGGCGGCGTGCGCCCATCCGCGCGAGCGCACGCTCGGCCGCGTAACGGCCCACCGCTTCGGGCGCCGCGAGATCGATCGCGCTGCGCTTCGACGAATACCAGTCGTCGCGCTGCATGTGACGGCCGCTGCCCGCGATCGGCGCGCATGCGATGTAGTGGCGCGAGTACGGATAGCCGGACAGGAAGCCGCGCGACGTCGCGAGCACGAACTGCGAATGCTGCGCCGACACGCTCGCGCCTTCCGAATTGCGGATCTGCGGGCTGACCGCGAATGCGGCGTCTTCCGCGCGGCGGGCGAGCTCGACGGCCTCGTCGGCCGTCAGCGCCCACGGATGATAGAGATCGAGGTCGCGCGGGTCGGTTTCGAGCAGCTCGGCCTCGGCAAGGCCGGCCGCTTCGTCCTCGGCCGTGAAACGTGCGATGTTATAGGCGGCAGCGACGGTATCCTTGATCGCGGCCGGTGAAAAATCGGACGTGCTCGCGTTGCCGCGCTTCTTGCCGATGAACACCGTCACGCCGACCATCTTGTCGCGATTGTGCTCGATCGTTTCGACTTCGCCGCGGCGCACCGACACCGACAGGCCGTCGCCCTCGGAGATTTCGGTCGCGGCGTCCGTCGCGCCGAGTGCCTTCGCATGGCGAAGGATGTCCGACGCGATTTCTTTGAGCTGGTCCTGCGTGTGCGGGAAATAGCGCGCTTGTACGTCGAGATTGGCTGCCATCGTCTTGGTATCCGGTGGCGGGCGGGCGCCCGCATGTTCAAAATGTTGCGTATCCCGCGATCATAGCAAGGTCCGGGGACGGACACAGACAAGCTTGGGGTGTCCGCGCCGCGATACAATGCCGCCCATGACACGCAAAACCCGAATTCAGCCGATCGAGCATGCCGTCGAAGACGACGACAACGGTTACGATCGCCCCAGCAAATCCCAGTTGAAGCGCGAGATGCACGCGCTGCAGGAGCTCGGCCAGGCGCTCGTCGACCTGCCGAAGGACGCGCTCAAGCGCATGCCGATGCCGGAGGCCCTCGCGGACGCCGTTCGCGAGGCGCGCCGGATCACCGATCACGAAGGCAAGCGCCGCCAGCTCCAGTACGTCGGCCGCGTGATGCGCTCGCTGACCGACGACGAGACGGCCGCGCTGCGGACCGCACTCGACGCGCAGCGCGGCGTGAACAAGGCCGCGACGGCCCGCCTGCACTGGATCGAGCGCACGCGCGAACAGCTGCTCGCCAGCGACGACGCACTGACCGAATTCCTGCGCCAGCACCCGGAAGCCGACATCCAGGAAGGCCGCACGCTGATCCGCAACGCGCGCAAGGAAGCGCAGCAAGGCAAGCCGCCGCGCTATTTCCGCGAACTGTTCCAGTGGGTCAAGACCGCGAGCGGCACCCCCGGCGGGGATGACGAAGCGGCCGACGACGCCGGAGACGACCATGACGACGAAGCCTGACCACCCGGACGAGCTCGTCGTCGGCCTCGTGTCGATCAGCGACCGTGCCAGCACGGGTGTCTACGAAGACAAAGGCATTCCGGCGCTGCAGGAGTGGCTCGCCGGCGCGCTGGTCTCGCCGTGGCGCGCCGAAACCCGGCTGATCCAGGACGACGCGCAGACGATCTCCGCGACCCTCGCCGAGCTCGTCGACGTCGCCGGCTGCGATCTCGTGCTGACGACGGGCGGCACCGGCCCTGCGCGCCGCGACGTGACGCCCGAGGCCACGCTGGCCGTGGCGACGAAGGAAATGCCGGGATTCGGCGAACAGATGCGGCAGATCAGCCTGAATTTCGTGCCGACCGCGATCCTGTCGCGGCAGGTCGCGGTGATCCGCGAGACGGCCGACCATGCGGCGCTGATCATCAACCTGCCCGGCCAGCCGAAGTCGATCCGGGAAACGCTCGAAGGGCTGCGCGACGCCGACGGCAAGTCGACCGTGCCCGGCATCTTCGCAGCGGTGCCCTACTGCATCGACCTGATCGGCGGCCCGTACATCGAGACCGACGCCGCGGTGGTCGCGGCGTTCCGGCCGAAAAGCGCGCAGCGCGCGCCGCGCTGAGCGCGCGCCGGCCCGCTCAGGCGGCCGGCGCGGACTCGCCTGTCGACGGCGACGCGGCCGGAATCAGGAAATGCTCGCGGTAGTACTTCAGCTCGTCGATCGACTCGTGGATGTCCGCGAGCGCCGTGTGCATCGCGCGTTTCTGGAAGCCCTTGTAGATCGCGGGCTGCCAGCGGCGGCACAGCTCCTTCAACGTGCTGACGTCGAGATTGCGGTAGTGGAAGAATTTCTCGAATTCGGGCATCCAGCGCGCCATGAAACGGCGGTCCTGGCAGATCGAGTTGCCGCACATCGGCGACTTGCCCGGCGACACGTACTGCGCGAGGAACGCCTGCAGTTGCGCGGCGGCGTCCGCCTCGGTCACGGTCGACGCGCGCACGCGGTCGATCAGGCCCGAGCGGCCGTGCGTCGACTTGTTCCAGTCGTCCATCTTCGCGAGCGTTTCGTCGCTCTGGTGGATCGCGAACACGGGGCCTTCGACGGCGATGTCGAGCGTGGAATTGGTCACGACGACCGCGATCTCGATGATGCGGTCGTTATCCGGGTCGAGGCCCGTCATCTCCATGTCGAGCCAGACGAGGTTCAACTCGTTGCGCACGAGCGCGGGCTGGCTGGCGGAAGCGGCGGTATCGGTCATGAGTCATCCTGGAAAATGGCGGACGGCGCGCAGCGCCGCCCAGGCGGCCGGCAGCGCATCAGCGGGCCCGGTCCGCAAGAACATATAATTCTCGCATAGAACCCTTTGGCGCCTTCGATGTCACCCTTTTCGTTCACCCTGCTGTTCGCGCTCGCCGTGCTCGCGATGGTCGTCACCAAGCTGTGGCTCGCGTCGCGGCAGATCCGCTTCGTCGCCGCGCACCGCAACGGCGTGCCCGCGCAGTTCAGCGCAACCATCCCGCTGACCGCTCACCAGCGCGCGGCCGACTATACGGTCGAGCGCACCCGGCTGACCATGCTCGAGATCGTCGTCAGCGCGGCCGTGCTGGTCGGCCTCACGCTGCTCGGCGGCGTCGGCGCGCTCGACACGCTGCTGACCGGCTGGCTCGGCCGCGGTTACGGGCAGCAGGTCGCGCTCGTCGCCGCGGTGCTCGTGATCACGAGCGTGATTGACGTCCCGTTCGAGTATTACCGCCAGTTCGGCATCGAGCAGCGTTTCGGCTTCAACCGGATGACGAAGCGGCTGTTCTTCACCGACATGCTGAAAAACTCGCTGCTCGGCGCCGCGCTCGGCCTGCCGCTGCTGTTCGTCGTGCTGTGGCTGATGAATCAGGCCGGCAGCCTGTGGTGGCTGTGGACCTGGATCGTCTGGGTCGCGTTCCAGATGCTCGTGCTGCTGATCTACCCGACCTTCATCGCACCGCTCTTCAACAAGTTCGAACCGCTGAAGGACGACGCGCTGCGCTCGCGCATCGAGTCGCTGATGAAGCGCTGCGGCTTCGCAGCGAAGGGGCTGTTCGTGATGGACGGCAGCCGCCGCTCCGCGCACGGCAACGCGTACTTCACGGGCTTTGGCGCATCGAAGCGGATCGTGTTCTTCGACACGCTGCTCGCGCGCCTGTCCGGCCAGGAAATCGAAGCCGTACTCGCGCACGAACTCGGCCATTTCAAGCGCCGCCACGTGATGAAGCGGATGCTCGTGTCGTTCGTGCTGAGCCTCGTGCTGCTCGCGCTGCTCGGCTGGCTTGCGCAACGCACCTGGTTCTATACGGGGCTCGGCGTCACGCCGTCGCTCGACACGAGCAACGCGGGCGCCGCGCTCGTGCTGTTCTTCCTCGCGATTCCGGTGTTTCTGTTCTTCGCGACGCCGTTCAGCAGCCTCACGTCGCGCAAGCACGAATTCGAGGCCGACGCGTTCGCGGCCAGCCAGACTGACGCGCAGGATCTCGTCAGCGCGCTCGTGAAGCTCTACGAGGACAACGCGTCTACGCTGACGCCCGACCCCGTCTACACGGCCTTCTATTACTCGCATCCGCCCGCATCGCAGCGGATCGACCGCCTGCTGCAGCTCGCATGAGCCGGCCGCCTTCCCGCAAGCCGGCCCCGCGCGCGTCGGGCGCGCAACGTGTCGAAGGCCGCGTGATCGCGGCGCACGGCCGCCACTACATCGTCGCGCCCGACGACGGCGGCCCGATGCTGCAGTGCTTCCCGCGCGGCAAGAAGAGCGACATCGCGGTCGGCGACCGCGTCGTGTACGAACACGCGTCGGCCGACCAGGGCGTGATCGTCGAGATCGGCGAACGGCGCAACCTGCTGTATCGTTCCGACCAGTTCAAGTCGAAGCTCTTCGCGGCCAACCTCGACCAGTTGCTGATCGTGCTCGCTACCGAGCCCTATTTCAGCGAGGACCTGCTCGGCCGCGCACTGATCGCGGCCGAAGCGAACGAGCTGAAGCCGCTCGTCGTGCTGAACAAGATCGACGTCGAAGCCGCTCTGCCGGTCGCGCGCGAGCGCCTCGCGCCGTACCGCGCACTCGGCTACGACGTGCTCGAGCTGTCGGTGAAGGGCTCGCCCGACGACGCGCGCGCGCAACTGATGCCGCGCCTGGCCGGCCATTCGACGATCCTGCTCGGCCAGTCCGGGATGGGCAAGTCGACGCTCGTGAACCTGCTCGTTCCCGATGCCGAAGCCGCGACGCGCGAGATCTCGGCCGCGCTCAACAGCGGCCGCCACACGACGACGTTCACGCGCCTCTACCCGCTGGAGGGCGGCGGCGCGCTGATCGATTCGCCGGGCTTCCAGGAATTCGGCCTCTACCATCTGACGGAAGGCCGTCTCGAGCGCGCGTTTCCGGAGTTCCGGCCGTTGCTCGCCGACTGCCGTTTCTATAATTGTCATCATCTGCACGAGCCCGGCTGCGCGATTCTCGAAGCGGTCGCCGACGGCCGTATCGCGCCGTCGCGGCACGCGCTGTACGCGCAGCTCGTGCACGAGGCAAGCCAGATCGTCCGCTGACCGCGCGACAGGCGTGCGGCGGCCGATGCCGTTCAGGCCGGCCTTCATCGACAGGAGCCGCCATGCGTTTCAAGGCACCCAATCTTGCGACGGCGCAGCATTGGGCCAACGTGCTTCAGGTGGCCGGCATCGGTTGCGAACTGCATAACTGCTACGCGACCGGCGCACTCGGCGGCCTGCCCGCCGACGCGTGCACGCCCGAGCTGTGGCTCGACGACGAACGCGACGACGCGCTCGCTCGCCGGCTCCTCGATGCCGCGTCGCACGGCCCGTCGGCCGGCGCCGCGCCGTGGCGCTGCCGACAGTGCGGCGAAGCGCTCGAGGCCCAGTTCACGGCGTGCTGGCAATGCGGCGCCGTGCGCGATCCGCTCGACGACTGACCCACAGCAAAAAGGCCGGCATCAAGCCGGCCTTTGCTTTTCATCGGGCACTGCGCGGCCCCGTCACGACACCCAGACGGCGAGCGTCAGCATCAGCAGCAGGATCATCCACAGGATCACCGCTCGCCAGACGAGGCCGACCGCCGACTGCAGCGTACGCGGCGTGCAATCGTCACCGACCGTCAACGGACCGCTGTCGCCGACTGCCAGCGCGTCGAGGCTCGACGGTTCCGCGAGCGGCCCCGCGAGACGCGCACCGAGCGCCCCGCTGCCAGCGGCCAGCAGCACACCGTCGTTCGGGTCGGGCCACTGGCGTGTGTGATTGCGCCACGCGTAGATCGCATCCTCGAAATTGCCGACGATCGCGAAGCCGAGTGCCGTCAGTCGCGCGGGAATCCAGTCGATCACGAAGAACGCGCGTTGCGCGAACGTCGAGAAGGCGGCCGTGCGGTCGTCGCCCGGCGTCGACCAGCTGCGTGCGAGGTATTCGGAAATCCGGTACAGCACGGCACCGGCCGGACCGATCGGCAGCACATACCAGAAGAACACGCCGAACACGTGGCGATGCGATGCGACAACCGCGTGAATCAGCGTATGGCGGACGATTTCGCCGACCGGCATGTCGACCGTGTCGATGCCCGTCCACTCGCGCAGGATTTCGCGCGCGCGCGGCACGTCGTCATTGTTGAGCGCGAGATGGATGTCGGTGAAGTAATGGCTGAACTGGCGGAAGCCAAGCGTGAAATACACGACGACCACGTTCCACAGGAACGCGAGCACGAAGCTCACCTTGTACAGCAGGAAATAGATCAGTGCGACGACCAGTACCCACGGCAGCACGACCGCGAGCCAGGCGAGGATACCGTGCTTCTGCTTGCCGGCGTCGAGGCCATGCGCGACGGTTTCCGCATGAAACTGAAACAGCGCGAACACCGGATTGTTCGGCGACAACGCGCGGACCTGTTCGATGATGAGGGCTAGGAGAACCGAAAAGAAAGTCATGCGTGGCGCCGTCTTCGGAGTTATGTCATTTTTTGCATAACGATAGCACAGCGTAAGCCGAGCATGGCTGCAGGCGCAGCCGCCCGGCGGCCAGCCGCGCGCGTGAACCGGTGTGCGCGCCTATGCAGCGGCCAAGAAGCGGTACAGATTGCGAAACATGGCGGCAGTTGCGCCCCAGATGAAGTAATGCCCGCCTGGTCTGCCGTTCGGATAGGGCATCGCAAAAAAACGACGCTCGCCGCCTTCCCAGCGGAACACGCGGACTTCATGGTTCGCGGGATTCATCAGGAACGCGAGCGGCACCTCGAAGATCTCGGCGACCTCGAACGTGTCGGCCTGCACGGTGAACGGCGGATGCACGAGGCCGACCACCGGTGCCACACAGAAGCCGGTGCCGGTCAGGTAGTCGGGCAGCGCGCCGAGGATCTCGACACGTTCGGCGGCCAGCCCGATCTCTTCCTTCGCCTCGCGCAGTGCGGTGGCGATCGCGTCGCGATCGAACGGTTCGCGACGACCGCCGGGAAAGCTGATCTGCCCGGCATGGTCGTTCAGGTGGTCGGCGCGCTGGGTCAGCAGCACGGTGAGACCCGCCTCGCGGGCGACGAGCGGCACGAGGACGGCCGCGCTGCGCGGGTCGACGCCCTCCTGCAGTCTCGCCTCTCCGGGCTCGACGCTCCAGTCGAGCGTGCGCGCGAAACGGTCGCGCAAACCGGACGGCGTCATCAGGCGGGGATCGATGGCGGGCAGTCCAGCGCCGGTGCCTTCGACCGGCAATACTTCGGGATCGATGATGGGGCGGCGATTCAATGGGGCTCTCGGGTTCGTGTCGTATAGAGCATATTGTCGCGCCAGAATGAAAAAAGCACCCGGTCGGGTGCTTTTTCCTTACAGCTCTTACTCTTGGGAAGCTGCTGCGGTGCGATCCTTCGACACCAGCTTTTCCTTGATTCGAGCCGACTTGCCCGAACGCTCGCGCAGGTAGTACAGCTTCGCGCGACGCACATCGCCGCGGCGCTTCACAACGATGCTCGCCAGCAGCGGCGAGTACGTCTGGAACGTACGCTCGACGCCTTCGCCCGACGAGATCTTGCGGACGATGAAGTTCGAGTTCAGGCCACGGTTGCGAATCGCGATCACGACGCCTTCGTAAGCCTGAACGCGCTTGCGGTTACCTTCAACCACGTTCACGTTCACGATCACCGTGTCGCCCGGGGCGAATTCGGGGATCGTCTTGCCGGCGAGCGCGCGCTCGATTTCTTCCTGCTCAAGTTTTGCGATGAGGTTCATCACTGACTCCTATTGCCATCGTGTCGGCGTTTGCACCTGCCTGCTCCCAGGCCGGCCCCGATAGAGGATGGATTCACATCAGGCACCGCGCACGCATGCGCGGCACCGCCAATTCCCGCCCGCGACGCCGCCTCAGGAGGCGTCCTTCGCTTCGCGTGCGAGGTTCGCGAGCCATGCCTCGTCGGCACGGCTCAACAACTTTTCGCGACGCGCCCGGACGATCAGGTCCGGCCGCTTCCGCAACGTATTCCGCAATGCTTCCTGGCGCCGCCACCGCTCGATCTCGGCATGATGCCCGCCGAGCAGCACGTCCGGCACGCGCACGCCGTCGTATTCCTCGGGGCGCGTGTAGTGCGGACAATCGAGCAGGCCGTCGACGAAACTGTCCTGCACGGCCGACTGCGAATCGTTCAGCACACCGGGCAGCAGCCTCACGACCGCATCCATCATCGCCATCGCCGGCAGTTCCCCGCCGGACAACACGAAATCGCCGAGGCTGATTTCCTCGTCGACGCAACGGTCGAGCAGGCGCTGGTCGATCGCTTCATAGCGGCCGCACAGCACGACGACACCCGGTTCCTGCGCCATCCGCACCGCACGCTCGTGCGTGAGCGGCGCACCCTGCGGCGACATCATCACCACGCGCGTGCTCGCGATGCCCTGCTCCGCCTGCGCTGCTTTCGCGGCGCCGATCGCGGCTTCGAGCGGCCTGGCCAGCATCACCATGCCCGGACCGCCGCCGTACGGACGATCGTCGACCGTGCGGTAGTTGTCCGTCGTGAAATCACGCGGGTTCCAGGTGCGCAGCCCGAAGCGCCCCTGCTTGACGGCCCGGCTGGTGATTCCCCAGTCGGTCAGTGCGCGGAACATCTCGGGAAAGAGCGTGACGACGTCGAACTGCACCGCGCTCTCGGTAACCTGGTTCATTTCAGTAATCGGCTTCCCAGTCGACGACGATGCGACGCGCCGCCTGGTCCACCGTTTTGACGTATACGCCGACAAACGGTATCAACCGTTCGTCGGTGGTCGGCTGACCGTCTTTGCCGGTCGCCGGATACTCGACACGCATGATCGAATGCACGCCGTTGTCGATCATCCCGCTCACTTTCCCGAGCGCCACCGATTGCTCGTTGACGACATCGAGGCCGATCAGGTCGACCCAATAGAATTCGTCCGCGGCCAATGCCGGAAAATCTTCCCGGCGCACGAACACGCGAAAGCCGCGCATGGCCAGTGCGGCATCGCGGTCGCTGACGCCCGCGGGTTGCGCAACGACGGTGTCGCTGTGCGTCTTCGACTGCATGATGCGGACGGAAAGCCGCTCCGCACCGCGCTCCAGCCACCAGCGGCGCGCGTTGAGCAACGCGTCGCCGCCGCGACCGGCATCGGCATGCGCCGCCACCTTGACCCAGCCCTTCAGGCCATAGGCGTCGACCACCGCCCCGACCTCGACGGCATCGTCTGGCCAGGCCTGCGTCGCTTCGAGGCTACCCTGTTCGGCAGCCTGACCGGCGTTCGCGACAACGTCGCGCTCGACCGGCTTGCGGACGAATGCGCCGAATGACGCACGCCCGCGCCTTACATTACCGGAATCGTGACCCGCCATCAATGCACCTCACAGCCGGCACGACCGGCACACCGTGCCATGTTAGGCAGCCGGTTGCGCCTTTTGCGCTTCCTTCACGAGACGCTGGACGGTCGGCGACAGTTGCGCGCCAACACCTTGCCAGTACGTCAGGCGGTCCTGAGCGATACGCAGCGATTCGCCCTTCGTAGCGACCGGGTTGTAGAAACCGACGCGCTCGATGAAGCGGCCGTCACGACGGTTGCGCGAATCGGTAGCAACGATGTTGTAGAACGGGCGCTTCTTCGAGCCGCCACGAGCCAGACGGATGATAACCATATGATGTCCTTCGGAAAACCGGGTTCGAAACTACTGAAACACGCGATTATAGCCGGAAACCAGAGGTACAACAAACACTTACGCGTAAAAAATCCGCGGACGGCCTGTCCGCCGGGCATACAATCGTCGTGTCCAGGACGCTCCCGACCGTCATGCCGCTCCTTCGCGCCGCCCCGACGCGCCGCGCGCAGCACCGTTTCATCGCGCTGCTTGCCGGCCTTGCCTGCCTCGCGTCCGCAACGGCGTTCGCCGCAACGTTGCCGGTCTATGAACTCGTCGTGCCGCCCGGCTTCCACGTGGAAGTGCTGACCGACGCGGTACCGACCGCACGCGAAATGGCGTGGTCGCCGCGCGGCATCCTGTATGTCGGCACTCGGGAAGGCCGCGTGCATGCGTTCGAGATGCACGAGGGTCGGATCCGCGCGCGCCACGTGATCGCGTCCGGACTCGACATGCCCGTCGGCGTAGCCTACCGCGACGGTGCGCTCTATATATCAGCCGTGTCGCGCATCCTGCGCCTCGATCGCATCGACGACCGGCTCGCCAAGCCACCGCCCCCTGCCGTCGTGACCGACGCGCTGCCGACCGACCACCATCACGGCTGGAAATTCATCGCGTTCGGCCCCGACGGCAAGCTTTACGTGCCGACCGGCGCACCGTGCAATGTCTGTCTCGCCGATCGCAGCCGCTACGCGATCATTGCGCGCATGAAGGCCGACGGCAGCGGAAGCGAGGTCGTCGCCCGCGGCGTGCGCAATACCGTCGGCTTCGCGTGGCACCCCGATTCGGGCGAGCTGTGGTTTACCGACAACGGGCGCGACATGCTGGGCGACGACGTGCCCGACGACAAGCTGAACCGCGCGCCGCGCGCCGGCCTCGACTTCGGTTTTCCGTACTGCCATGGCGGCGATACGCCCGACCCCGAATTCGGCAGCGCCGACGTATGCCGCCGTTACATGCCGCCCGTATTGAAACTCGGCGCACACGTCGCGGCGCTCGGCATGCGCTTCTATACCGGGCCGATGTTTCCGGCGTCGTATCGCAATAACGTGTTCATCGCCGAACACGGTTCGTGGAACCGCAGCACGAAGGTCGGCTACCGCGTGATGCGAGTCGTCGTATCGGCGGACGGCAGCCAGGCGCGCCAGACCCCGTTCGTCCAGGGCTGGCTCCGCCCCGACGGCACAGTGTGGGGACGCCCGGCCGACGTGCTGCCGCTGCCGGACGGTTCGCTGCTCGTGAGCGACGACTACGCAGGCGCAATCTACCGCGTGACCTATGCGGCACCTTGACGCAGGCCGGGGGTGACCGGTCCCGACCGGGCATCGTAGAATGCGTGCCGGGCCGCGCGCCCGCGCCGGCCCGCCGGCCGCCCACGCCAACGACAATACGCCGCCATCCATGTCCAGCAGCACCGCACCGTCCCGCCGTTTCCGTTCCAAGACGCTCACCGCCGCCCTCGCATTCCTGTTCGGTTCGCTCGGCGCGCACCGCTTCTATCTGTACGGCTTTCGCGACGTGTACGGCTGGGCACACCTGCTCGCGACGATCGTCGGCATCCCGGGCTTCCTCCTGCTCGCGGCGACCCAGCGCAGCGCCGGCCTCGGCTGGTGGCTCGCGGTACCCGGCGCGATCTCGCTGCTGGCGGCATTCCTTGCCGCACTCGTGTACGGGCTGCGCCCCGACGAAAAGTGGGACGCGCAATTCAACGCGGAGACGGGCAGGCACAGCCGGTCGGGCTGGACTGTGATCTTTGTCGTGATCTTCTCGCTGCTGATCGGTGCGTTCCTGCTGATGACCGCGCTCGCGCTGTCGTTCCAGACGTATTTCGAATCGCAGGTCGAAGCGGCGAAGCAGATTTCGCAGTAAGCGCAACGAGCGCGATGCCCGGCGCCGACGGACACCGGGATTGCGCGCCGCTTAGAACAGGTTCAACTGCATATCGTCGCGCGACTTCGCGCCGGCAGCGCGCGGCGCCGGCACCACGGCGGCCGGCGCGCCGCGAAACTGCGACAGATCGAGGATGCCGTTTGTGCGCTCGTTCAGCCCGAGCCGCTTGACGGCCTGGCGAAAACGCTGCCGCAACAGGTCGGCCCAGATCCCCTCGCCCTTCATCCGCTTCGAAAAATCCGAGTCGTAGTCTTTCCCGCCGCGCATGTCGCGCACGCGGTTCATCACGCGCTCCGCACGATCGGGAAAATGCGCGGCGAGCCAGCTCTTGAACAGCGGCGCGACCTCCCACGGCAACCGCAGGATGATGTAGCTCGCGTGCGTCGCGCCCGCTTCCGCGCACGCTTCGAGCACGCGCTCCATGTCGGGCTCGGTGACGAACGGAATCACCGGCGCAATGCTCACGCCGACCGGCACGCCCGCATCGCGCAGCGCGCGAATCGTGCGCAACCGGCGCGCCGGCGTCGCCGCCCGCGGCTCGAGCGTGCGCGAGAGATCGGCATCGAGCGTCGTGATCGTGACTGCCGCCATCACCTGCCCGCGCTCTGCCATCGGTGCAAGCAGGTCGAGATCGCGCTCGATCAGCGACGACTTCGTGATCGCGGCGAACGGCAACCCTCGATCGTGCATCACCTGGATCACGCTGCGCGTGATGCGCAGGTCGCGCTCGACCGGCTGATAGGCGTCGGTGTTGACGCCGAGCGCGATCGGCTCAGGCACGTAGCGCTTGCGCGAAATCTCGCGCTCGAGCAGTTCGGCCGCATTGACCTTCGCGTAGATGCGGCTTTCGAAATCGAGCCCCGGCGACAGGCCGAGATAGCTGTGCGTCGGCCGCGCGAAGCAGTAGATGCAGCCGTGCTCGCAACCGCGATACGGATTGAGCGATACGCCAAACGGAATATCGGGCGACTGGTTGTGCGTCAGGATGCTCTTCGCACGCTCCTCGAACACCTGCGTGCGCAGCGGCGCGGGGAAGTCGGCATCGTCCGACTCGTGGGTCCAGCCGTCGTCGACCGCTTCACGCTGCGCGATCTCGTACCGCCCCTGCAGGTTGTCGACCGCACCGCGCCCCTTGCGGGGCACGGGCGGCGCTACCGGAAATTCGTTGTCGGACCGATCGTCCATGTGCCCACCCATTCGCCTGCGCCCAATACTGTACATTTATACAGTATTGGGCGCAGCATGCCAAGGGCGGGATAAGGGGCCCGGTAACGGGCCGCCGGTGCGTCACTCGCCGACTGCAATCGTCAGCGTTTCCTTGATTTCCTCCATCACGACATAGCTCTTCGACTGCACGGCGCCGGGCAACTGCAGCAGGATGTCGCCGAGCAGCTTCCGGTAGTCGGCCATCTCGCCGATCCGCGCCTTGATCAGGTAGTCGAAATCGCCGGATACGAGGTGGCATTCGAGCACCTCGTCGATCTTCATCACTTCCCGACGGAATTGCTCGAACATGTTGCCGCCCTTGTGGCCGAGCGTGATCTCGACGAACACCAGCAGCGCGGCACCCAGCTGGCCCGGGTCGACCCGCGCGTGATAACCGGTGATTACGCCGTCCCGCTCCATGCGCCGCACGCGCTCGATGCACGGCGTGACAGTCAGGCCGACCTGTTCCGCGAGGTCTTTCATCGCCATCCGGCCGTCGTCCTGGAGCAGTTTGAGGATGCGCCGGTCGAGCTTGTCGAGCGAGCGTACGGGCTGACGTTGCGTTCTCATTTGTTTATGCTGAAAACCTAAAAAATACGATAACAAAACCTGCACATTCGACAATACCATAGCTCAAAAAACTAGATCAGCTAGAGGTTACACGGAGCCGCGGGTGCGTCCGGCCTCGATCTGGTCCCTTCCATCTGGAGCAGCTATGCGAGTCGTCATTCTGGGCAGCGGTGTGGTGGGCGTGGCAAGCGCGTATTACCTCGCGCGCGCCGGTCATGAAGTTACGGTGATCGACCGGGAAGCCGGCCCTGCGCTCGAGACGAGCTTCGCGAACGCGGGCCAGATCTCCCCCGGCTATGCCGCGCCGTGGGCCGCGCCGGGCGTGCCGCTGAAGGCCGTCAAGTGGATGTTCGAAAAGCATGCGCCACTCGCGATCCGTCTTGACGGCACGCGCTTCCAGCTCCAGTGGATGTGGCAGATGCTGCGCAACTGCACGACCGAGCGCTATGCGGTCAACAAGGGCCGCATGGTGCGCCTCGCCGAATACAGCCGCGACTGCCTGCAGGCGTTGCGCGCCGACACCGGCATCCAGTACGAAGGCCGCACCGGCGGCACGCTGCAACTGTTTCGCACGCAGCAGCAACTCGACGGCGCGGCGAAGGACATCGCCGTGCTGCAGGAAGCGAACGTGCCGTTCGAACTGCTGTCGCCGGCCGACCTGAAGAATGCCGAACCGGCGCTCGCCGCCGTATCGCACAAGCTGACGGGCGGCCTGCGCCTGCCGGGCGACGAAACGGGCGATTGCCAGCTGTTCACGACGCGCCTCGCGGCGCTCGCCGAATCGCTCGGCGTCAAGTTCCGCTACAACACGCCGATCGATGCGCTCGCGATTGCCGGCGGCAAGATCGCCGGCGTGCAATGCGGCAGCGAGACGGTGCGCGCGGACGCGTACGTCGTCGCCCTCGGCTCGTATTCGACCAGCTTCATCTCGAACCTGATGAAGATTCCGGTCTACCCGTTGAAGGGCTATTCGATCACCGCGCCGATCGTCAACGAAGCGGCCGCGCCCGTGTCGACCGTGCTCGACGAGACCTACAAGATCGCGATCACGCGTTTCGACCAGCGCATCCGCGTCGGCGGCATGGCGGAAATCGTCGGCTTCGACAAGAACCTGCGCGCCGCGCGCCGCGAAACGCTCGAGATGTGCGTGAACGACCTGTTCCCGGGCGGCGGCGACACATCGAAGGCGACGTTCTGGACAGGCCTGCGCCCGATGACGCCGGACGGCACGCCGATCGTCGGCCGCACGCCGGTGTCGAACCTGTTCCTGAACACCGGCCACGGCACGCTCGGCTGGACGATGTCGTGCGGTTCGGGCCAACTGCTCGCGGACCTGATCTCGGGCAAGAAGCCGGCGATCCAGGCCGACGACCTGTCGGTGCACCGCTACCTGAAGGAAGTGGCCGGCCAGACGCGCCCGGCATACGCATAAGCCGCGGCTGCCCGCGGCAATGCGGGCCGGCCGGCATCGAAAAAAAAAGGGGCGCTCGCAGCGCCCCTTTTTCCTTGTGCTTACCGCTGAAGCGTCACGCCACGTCAGCCGAGCTCGGCCACGAGCTCCGGCACGAGCGTGAACAGATCGCCGACGAGGCCGTAGTCGGCCACGCTGAAGATCGGCGCTTCCGGATCCTTGTTGATCGCGACGATCACCTTCGAATCCTTCATGCCTGCCAGATGCTGGATCGCACCCGAGATGCCGACCGCGATGTACAGCTGCGGCGCGACGATCTTGCCGGTCTGGCCAACCTGGTAGTCGTTCGGCACGTAGCCGGCGTCGACTGCCGCACGCGATGCACCCAGTGCCGCGCTCAGCTTGTCGGCCAGCGGCTCGAGCACCTTCGTGTAGTTCTCGCCGCTGCCCAGGCCGCGGCCGCCCGACACGATGATGCTCGCGCTGGTCAGTTCCGGACGGTCCAGCTTCGTCACTTCACGGCTCACGAACTGCGACTTGCCGGCATCGGCTGCTGCTTCGATCTTCTCGATCGCTGCGCTACCGCCTTCGGCCGCTACCGGATCGAAACCCGTCGCACGCACCGTGATGACCTTGATCGGGTCGCTCGACTGCACCGTTGCGATCGCGTTGCCTGCGTAAATCGGGCGCTCGAACGTGTCGGCCGAATCGACCGCCGTGATGTCCGAGATCTGCGCGACGTCCAGCTTCGCGGCGATACGCGGCGCGATGTTCTTGCCGTAGGCCGTGGCCGGCGCGAGGATGTGCGAGTAGTCCTTCGCGATGTTCAGCGCGGTCGCTTCGACGTTTTCCGCGAGGCCCGCTTCGAGCTGCGGCGCGTCGGCCAGCAGCACCTTCGAAACACCTGCGATCTTCGCTGCCGCGTCTGCCGCCGCTTGGGCGTTGTGGCCCGCGACCAGCACGTGAATGTCGCCGCCGATCTTCGCAGCAGCCGCCACCGTGTTCAGCGTCGCGGCCTTGATCGACGCGTTGTCGTGTTCTGCAATCACCAGAATCGTCATTTCTTTGCGCTCCCTCTTACAGCACCTTGGCTTCGGTCTTCAGCTTCTCGACCAGCGTCTTCACGTCCGGCACCTTCACGCCGGCCGCGCGCTTCGGCGGCTCGACCACCTTCAGCGTCTTCAGACGCGGCGCGACGTCCACGCCCAGGTCTTCCGGCTTCACGGTTTCCAGCGGCTTCTTCTTCGCCTTCATGATGTTCGGCAGCGTCACGTAGCGCGGCTCGTTCAGGCGCAGGTCGGTCGTGATCACCGCCGGCAGCGTCAGCGACAGCGTTTCCGCGCCGCCGTCGACTTCGCGCGCAACGGTTGCCTTGCCGTCGGCAACCGTCACCTTCGACGCGAACGTCGCTTGCGGCAGGCCGGCCAGCGCGGCCAGCATCTGGCCCGTCTGGTTCGAATCGTCGTCGATTGCCTGCTTGCCGAGGATCACCAACTGCGGCTGTTCCTTGTCGACCAGCGCCTTCAGGATCTTCGCGACGGCCAGCGGCTCGACGCTGTCGGTCGACTCGACCAGGATCGCGCGGTCCGCACCGATCGCCAGCGCCGTGCGCAGCGTTTCCTGCGCCTGCGTCACGCCCACCGATACGGCGATCACTTCGGTCGCGACGCCCGCTTCCTTCAGGCGCACCGCTTCTTCAACGGCGATTTCGTCGAACGGGTTCATCGACATCTTCACGTTCGCGATGTCGACACCCGTGTTGTCCGACTTCACGCGGACCTTCACGTTGTAATCGACCACTCTTTTCACTGGCACCAGGATTTTCATGCACACGCTCCAAAGTTACGAATACGACCAGAGGCCATTCTATAGCGAGGCCTCATGACTGCGCGGCCAAGCGGACCCATCCATCGTGGCTGTCGAGGATACCGCTTCTTGGCGACGCGCCAATGATAGCGAACGGTCGTTCTATTTTAAAAGAGAAAAAACCCGGACGCAAAGCCCGGGGTTTCGATCATCGACTCTAATCCCGCCGGGCGTCCCGTGCTCTGCCCGTTACCAGGCGGCAATAACCGCGCCGCCGAACTTGCCTTCGATGAACTGCTTCACGTCGGCCGAATGATAGGCCGCGATCAGTTTCGCGACCCACGGCTTGTCCCGGTCCGCGTCGCGAATCGCGAGGATGTTCGCGTACGGGCCGTTCGGACCCTCGATCGCGATCGCGTCCTGTTTCGGTTTCAACCCTGCTTCCATCGCGTAGTTGGTATTGATCGCGGCCGCGTCGACGTCGCCGAGCGAGCGCGGAATCTGCGCCGCATCGAGTTCGACGATCTTCAGCTTGCGCGGATTGTCGACGATATCGAGCGGCGTCGCCTTCAGCCCCGCATCCGCGCGCAGCTTCAGGAGCCCCTGCTTTTGCAGCAACAGCAGCGCACGGCCGCCGTTGGTCGGGTCGTTCGGGACCGCGATGCGCGCGCCGGGCTTCAGTTCAGCCAGCGACTTCACGCGCTTCGAATAGATGCCCATCGGGAACGTGACGGTATCCGCGACCTTGATCAGCTTGTAGCCGCGATCCTTCACCTGCGCCTGCAGATACGGATCGTGCTGGTAGCTGTTCGCGTCGAGGTCGCCCGACGCGAGCGCCGCGTTCGGCTGCACGTAATCGGAGAATTCGACGATGCGGATCTCGAGGCCGCTCTTCGCCGCGACCTTCTTCACCGCTTCCATGATCTGCGCGTGCGGCCCGCCCGTCACGCCCACCTTGATGGTTTCGGCCTGTGCGTGCGCACCCGCGAACAGCGCGGCTGCGCCGAGTGCCGCCGCGAATTTCAGCATAAAGCGTCGTTGCATCGTCTCTCCCCTAATGGATCAATTTCGTCTTATTTGTGGCTCAGCCGGCGGACGAGCCAGTCGCCGAACGACTGCACGATCTGCACGAACACGATCAGGATCGCGACGACCGTCCACATCACTTCCGGCAGATAGCGCTGGTAGCCGTAGCGAATCCCGAGATCGCCGAGCCCGCCGCCTCCGATCGCGCCCGCCATCGCCGAATAGCCGACCAGCGACACGAACGTGATCGTCAGGCCCGCCACGACGCCCGGCAGCGATTCGGGCAACAGCACCTTGAATACGATCTGCGACGTGGTCGCGCCCATCGATTGCGCGGCCTCGATCAACCCTCGATCGACTTCGCGCAACGCCGTCTCGACGAGACGCGCGATGAACGGCGCGGCCGCCAGCGTCAGCGGCACGACCGCCGCGGCCGTGCCGATCGACGAACCCGTGACGAGCCGCGTAAACGGAATCACCGCGACCAGCAGGATGATGAACGGCGTCGAGCGGACCGCGTTCACGATGCCGCCGAGCACACGATTCACCGCGAGGTTCTGCAGCACGCCCTGGCGATCGGTCAGGTAGAGCAGCACGCCGAGCGGCAGACCGACAAGCGCGCCGACCGCCCCGGAAATGCCGACCATGATCAGCGTCTCCCAGAACGACTGCACGAACATATCGAACATCTCACTCAACATACGAAAGCTCCTCTACCACCACACCTTGCTCGCGCAGGAACGCGAGCGCCTGCCCGACCTTGCCCGGCTCGCCGCCCGCGAGCACCGCGAGCGAACCGAATGCCTGCCCCTGGATCTCGTCGATCTGGCCGTGCAGGATGTTGAAATCGAGTTCGTAACGGCGGATCGTCTCCGACAGGATCGGCTGATCGACACCCGAGCCCGTGAACGCGAGCCGCAGCAGATGCCCGCTGCCCGTCTTCAGCCGCTCGGCCACGCGCACCTTCAGCGCGGGCGGCAGTTCCTGCGCGATCACGTCGCCGATCAGCGCGCGCGTCACTTCGTGATGCGGCTGCAGGAACACGTCGATCACGCGGCCCTCCTCGACCACCCGCCCCGCATCGAGCACCGCGACGCGATCGCACACCTGCTTGATCACTTCCATCTGGTGCGTGATCAGCACGATCGTCAGGCCGAGTTCGCGGTTGATGCGCTTCAGCAGGTCGAGGATCGAACGTGTGGTTTCGGGATCGAGCGCGGACGTCGCTTCGTCCGACAACAGCACCTTCGGCTGGCTCGCGAGCGCGCGTGCGATGCCGACACGCTGCTTCTGTCCGCCGCTGATCTGCGCCGGGTAACGATCCTTCTGCGCGGACAGCCCGACGAGGTCGAGCAGTGGCAGCACGGCGGCCTCGATGTCGGCACGGCTTGCGCCGGCCAGCTCCAGCGGCAGTGCGACGTTGTCGAACACCGTGCGCGACGACAGCAGGTTGAAGTGCTGGAAGATCATGCCGATCTCGCGGCGCGCCTCGCGCAGCGCGCCGGCCGGCAGCAGCGTGAGATCGCGCCCGCCGACGACGACATTGCCTTCGGTCGGCCGCGTGAGCAGGTTGATGGTGCGCACGAGCGTGCTCTTGCCGGCGCCGCTTCGGCCGATGATGCCGAACACCTCGCCCTGCGGGATCGTCAGGTTGACGTTGTGCAGCGCCTCGACCCAGCCGCTCGGCCCGGGAAAACGCTGCGAAAGATTGCGTAATTCGATCATGTAAACAAAACGGCGGCCGGCTGGCGAGCAGGCCCGCCAGTCGGCCACCGATGCATCTGGAATAGCCGGCGATTTTACCGCAAACCCCTCATTCCACTTAATAATCGATTTCGATCTTTTCATAACCTCACGAAATTAGAGGGACACCGCTGGCCCGCCGCGACAATGCCGCGACTATGATCCGGAACACGCATGCCAACGAACAGGGGACACGCCAGATGACCGCCACCACCACGCCGGCCACCGCACCTGCCACCGCCGGATCGGCGCCTGCGTCGCCGCCGGCGCCGAAAATGGGCCGGCTGCGCACCGCGGATGGGCTCGAACTGGCGTCGTACCGCTGGTCGGCCGGCAGCGACACCGCGCCGCCGTGCGCGACGCTCGCGCTCGTACACGGCCTCGCCGAACACGCTGGCCGTTATGCCGCGCTCGCCGGCCGGCTGAATGCGGCGGGCATCGACGTGCTCGCGATCGATCTGCGCGGGCACGGCCAGTCGCCCGGCAAGCGAGCCTGGGTCGAGCGTTTCGACGATTACCTGAACGATGCGGATGCGCTGGTCGCCGAAGCAGCGCGCGGCGATACGCCGCTGTTCCTGATGGGACACAGCATGGGCGGCGCGGTCGCCGCGCTGTACGCGATCGAACGTGCGCCGGCCTGCGGCCATGCGCTGACGGGCCTCGTGCTTTCGAGCCCGGCACTCGCACCGGGGCGCGACGTGCCGCGGTGGATGCTCGCGGTGAGCCGCGTCATCAGCCGCGCGTGGCCAACCTTCCCCGCGATCCGGATCGATGCGGCGCTGCTGTCGCGCGATCCGGCCATCGTCGCGGCCAATCGTGCCGATCCGCTCGTGCATCACGGCGCGGTGCCCGCGCGCACCGGCGCGGAGATTCTCGACGCGATGGCGCGCATCGAACGCGGCCGCGGCGCGCTGCGCGTCCCGGTGCTCGTCTATCACGGCACCGAGGACAAGCTGACCGAACCCGACGGCAGCCGCGCGTTCGGCGCGCACGTCGGCTCGCCCGATCGCACGCTGACGCTATACGATGGCGGTTTCCACGAAACGATGAACGATCTCGAACGCGACCGCGTGATCGACGCGCTGATCGCGTGGATTCACGCGCGCGTGCCGGCGCGCTAAGCGCGTCGGCACGACCGGCCGGTCAGATGCCGGCCAGCACGCGCAGGTGCGCGACGACGCTGCGCCCGAGTGCGGACAGGTTGTAGCCGCCTTCGAGACAACTCACGATGCGGCCCTGCGCATGACGACGCGCCACGTCGACGATCTGCGCGGTCAGCCATTCGAAGTCGGCCTCGACGAGGCCGAGGTTGCCGATGTCGTCCTCGCGATGCGCATCGAAGCCCGCCGACACGAACAGCATCTGCGGCTTGAACGCATCGAGACGCGGCAGCCAGAACATGTCGACGGCTTCGCGGATCGCCATCCCGTTGCTGCGCGCGGGCATCGGCAGGTTGACCATGTTCGGCGCCTGGTGGTCGATACCCGAGAACGGGTACAGCGGATGCTGGAAGAAACTGCACATCAGCACGCGCTCGTCGTTTGCAAACGCAGCCTCGGTGCCGTTGCCGTGGTGCACGTCGAAATCGACGATCGCCACACGCTCGATGCCGTGTACGTCGAGCGCATGCCGTGCGGCGATCGCGACGTTGTTGAAGAAGCAAAAACCCATCGCGCGCGCGGGCTCCGCATGGTGGCCGGGCGGCCGGACGCTGCAGAACGCATTCGCGTAGCGGCCTTCGATCACCGCGTCGGTCGCCGCGATCGCGGCACCGGCTGCGCGCAGCGCCGCGCGCCACGTGCCGCGGTTCATCAGCGTATCGGGATCGATCTCGACGTAGCCGTCGACCGGCGTCATGCTCCGGATGTAGTCGATGTGCGCCTGCGTATGCACACGGCCCAGCGCCACCTCGCTCGCGAACGGCGCGGTTTCGTGCACGATCAGGTCGTCGATGCGGCTCGCAATCAGTTGATCCTGGATCGCCGATAATCGGGCCGGGCATTCCGGATGCCATTCCCCCATCTCGTGCAGCATGCAGTCGGGGTGCGTATAGAAAGCGGTTGCCATAAGCTGTCATCCGCAGCGCGCGGTGCGCCGCAGGTCTCCATCAATGATGTCCATCGTCTGCCGCGAATTCGCCGCTAACTTACCACAACGGGGCCCCGTTTCGCCCCGGCGCGCCGGATGCGTCGGGTATACTGCGCCGTACCCAATCGCCCCGCCCGCCCGCTTCGACATGAATTCCAGCAAGCCTGCCGCCCTTCTCTCCGCGTTGCTCCGTGTTCGCGCTCCGCTCGTCGTCGCCACCGTCGCCGCGGCCCTCGGCGCGGCGCCTGCCGGCGCGCAGACGCAGCCTGCGAAACCTGCCGGCACGCGCGTCGCACAGGCCCAGCCCCAGCAGCCGACGCCGCAAGGCCAGACCTTCGAAGAGGAAATCGTTCCGCAGCGTTACGCGAGCAACGCGAAGGTCGACGCGTTCATCGACGAGATGGTGAGCCGCAACGGCTTCGACTCCGCGAGCCTGCATGCGCTGTTCTCGCGCATCAGCTATTCGGCGACGGCGGTCAAGCTCGTGAAGCCCGCCGCGTCGCCGACGGTCAAGAACTGGCGCGTCTATCGCTCGCGCTTCATCGAGCCGATCCGCATTAATGCGGGCGTGAAGTTCTGGAAAGCCAACCAGGCGACGCTGGAGCGCGCATCCCGGGAGTTCGGCGTGCCGCCCGAGGTGATCGTCGGCATCATCGGCGTCGAGACGATCTATGGCCGCTACATGGGCAATTTCCGCGTGCTCGACGCGCTGACGACGCTCACGTTCGACTATCCGGACACGCCGAATCGCGACAGCCGCCAGGCAACGTTCCGCAAGAACCTCGAGGATTTCCTGGTCTGGACCCGCGACAACCAGCTCGATCCGACCACCGTGCTCGGCTCTTATACAGGTGCGATCGGGATTCCGCAGTTTCTGCCGAGCAGCATCCGCGAATATGCGGTTGACTTCGACGGCACGGGCCACGTCGATCTGCGCAGCAGTCCTGTCGACGCGATCGGCAGCGTTGCGAACTACCTGAAGCAGCACGGCTGGGAAACCGACCGCCCGGTGGTCTGGCAGATCACGCCCGATACGGGCAGCCTGGGGATCGCACAGGCCGCCGCCGACGGCCAGCCCGAACCGCACTGGGCACTGTCGCAACTGATGCGCGCGGGCATGACGCTGAACGAACCGGCGGTCAACATCACCACCGAAGCCGCCACGCCGGTGACCGTGGTCGACCTGCCGTCGCCGGGGCGCGCGACCGAATACATGCTCGGGCTGAAGAATTTCTACGTGCTGACGCGCTACAACCGCAGCTTCTTCTACGCACTCTCCGTGTATCAGCTCGGCGAGGCCGTGAAGGCGCAGATGGAAGCGAGCGGCGCGCTGAAGCCGGCCGACGCTGACGAGCAAGCGCAGTAAGCAACGCACCCACCCAAACAAAAAGCGCCGCAACTAAACCTGCGGCGCTTTTTTTTATCGCGTGCGGACCGGGCTCAGGCCGGGAACACGCCCGTGGACAGATAGCGGTCGCCGCGATCGCAAACGATGAACACGATCGTCGCGTTCTCGACCTGACGCGCGATGCGCATCGCGACTTCGCACGCGCCGCCCGACGAAATGCCCGCGAAGATGCCTTCGACAGCCGCCAGCCGGCGTGCCATCGTTTCGGAGGCGGCCTGGCTCACGCTCTCGACGCGGTCGACACGGCTGCGATCGAAGATCGTCGGCAGATAGGCTTCCGGCCACTTGCGGATGCCCGGAATGCGCGAACCTTCTTCCGGCTGCGCACCGACGATCTCGATCGCGGAATTCTGTTCCTTCAGATACTGCGACACGCCCATGATCGTGCCGGTCGTGCCCATCGCCGACACGAAGTGCGTCACCCGCCCGTCGGTATCGCGCCAGATCTCCGGGCCGGTCGCTTCGTAGTGCGCGACCGGGTTGTCGGGGTTGGCGAACTGGTCGAGGATCACGCCCTTGCCTTCGCGCTGCATCTGGTCAGCGAGATCGCGCGCCAGTTCCATTCCGCCCTTCACGGGCGTCAGGATGATTTCGGCACCGTAAGCGGCCATGCTCTGGCGACGCTCGACCGACAGGTCCTCCGGCATGATCAGTACCATCTTGTAGCCGCGGATCGCCGCTGCCATCGCGAGCGCGATGCCCGTGTTGCCGCTCGTCGCCTCGATCAGCGTATCGCCCGGCTTGATGCGCCCGCGCGCCTCGGCCTTGCTGATCATCGACAGCGCCGGGCGATCCTTCACGGAACCGGCCGGATTGTTGCCTTCGAGCTTCGCGAGCACCACGTTGTTGCGCGCGCGAATCTCGTCGTCCGGCAAGCGGACCAGTTGCACGAGCGGCGTATTGCCGATCGTGTCTTCGATAGTTTTGTAAGCCATGGATATACCGTGAGTACGAGGCCGATCAATCAATCGATCGATTGTAAACCAGCACCGCCGCTCGCGCCGGCAACCCCTTTGCGACGATGGAATACGCATGCCGTGCGATTCGCGATCGCCGCGCACGCAAAAAACCCGCGGCATGCCGCGGGAAGCCGTCGCAATGACGGCGACTGAAGGAGCTCTTTGTCGGTCGCGCGCGACGCGTTACTTCTGCGCGGTGCGGGCAGGCGCGGCGGCGGCCTTTGCTGCTGCCGGCTTGCCCGCGACCGGCGCGGCTGCGGTACCCGAGCCCGCCGCACCTATCGTCAGCCCTTCCTGCTGAAGTCGCTCGACGGTATGGCCACCCATGCCTTTTACGCGTGACGCGAGATCTTCCGCATTCCTGAACGGACCGCGCGCGCCGCGTTCGTCGAGAATCGCCTTCGCCCGCGCCGGGCCGATGCCCTTGATGCCGACGAGCGCATCCTCGTTCGCGGTGTTGACGTCGACGGCCGCCCAGGCCGACGCGACTGCGCCGAGCATGACCGCTGCGGCAAACCATTTCCTGATCATGTGCTGGATCTCCGATGAAAACGGCCGGCGGCTGCCGACCGTGAGACCCAGTCTATCGATGCAACGCTTCCGTTTAAACCTGGCCGGACAGCCAACGAACGTAGCGGTCGACGCCTTCCTGCACCGTCAGGAACGGCGCGTCGAAGCCGGCCGCGCGCAGTTTCGTCTGGTCGGCCTGCGTGAAGCACTGGTACTTGCCGCGCAGCGCATCGGGGAACGGCACGTATTCGATCAGTCCCTGCTCGACCTGCTGCGCGAGCGTCAGCGGCGGCAGGTTGTCGAGTGCACGCAGCGTATTCACGACCGTCGACGCGATATCGTTGAACGGCTGCGCACGGCCCGTGCCGAGGTTGAAGATGCCCGACTTCTCCGGATGATCGAAGAAGAACAGGTTCACCTTCGCGACGTCCTCGACCGACACGAAGTCACGCGTCTGCTCGCCCGGCGCATAGCCGTTGTACTCGCCGAACAGCTTCACCTTGCCTTCCGCGCGGAACTGGTTGAAGTTGTGGAACGCCACCGACGCCATGCGGCCCTTGTGCGTTTCGCGCGCGCCGTACACGTTGAAATAGCGGAAGCCTGCGATCTGGCTCTTCGCGGTCGGCAGCACGCGACGGATCACCTGGTCGAACAGGAACTTCGAATAGCCGTACACGTTCAGCGGCGCCTCGACCTCGCGCTCCTCGACGAAACGCGTCGAACCGCCGTAGATCGCGGCCGAAGACGCGTACAGGAACTGTGCGCCCTGTGCGAGGCACGCGTCGAGCACCGCGCGGCTGTAGCGGAAGTTGTTGTCCATCATGTAGCGGCCGTCGGTTTCCATCGTGTCCGAACAGGCGCCTTCGTGGAACACCGCGCGCACCTTGCCGAAATCGCCGCGCGCGAAGCGTTCGACGAATTCCGTCTTGTCGAGATAATCGTCGATCTCGCAATCGACAAGATTGCGGAACTTGTCCGCGCGCGTCAGGTTGTCGACCGCGATGATGCGCGTCTCGCCGCGCTCGTTGAGCGCCTTGACGATATTCGCGCCGATAAAACCGGCCGCGCCGGTGACGATGAGGGTCATGATCGTCCTGCCTGAAAAGTGCGAGCCACTCGTGCGGCGCGCTCGTCGCGCCGCCGAATGCGCTCAGTGAAACAGTTCGTCGTAGTCCACCGTGGCCGTGCCGAGCTTGCCGACCACGATGCCTGCCGCGCGATTCGCGAGCACGACCGCGTCGACGAGCGGCACGCCTGCGCCGAGCATCGTCGCGACCGTCGCGATCACGGTATCGCCCGCGCCCGACACGTCGTACACCTCGCGCGCGAGCGCCGGTGCGTGCAGTTCGCCGGTGGCGGAAAAGAGCGTCATGCCCTCTTCCGAACGCGTGAGCAGCAACGCGTCGATGCCGAGTTCCGCACGCAGATTCGCGACACGCGCGCGCAGATCGTCTTCCGATTTCCACTGCCCGACCACTTCGCGCAACTCCGCGCGATTCGGCGTGATCAGCGAGGCGCCGCGATAGCGCGCCCAGTCGTCGCCCTTCGGGTCGACGAGGACGGCCTTGCCGGCCGCACGCGCTTTCTCGATCATCGTCGTGACGTGCGTCAGGCCGCCCTTCGCGTAATCCGACATCAGCACGACGTCGTGCTGCGGCAGCAGCGCGTCGAAGCGCGCGAGCCCCGCGAGCAGCACCTCGTGCGTCGGCATCGCCTCGAAGTCGACGCGCAGCAGTTGCTGCTGGCGTGCGAGCACGCGCAGCTTGATCGTGGTCGGCAGCGTCGGGTCGCGCTCGAGATACGGCGTCACGCCGCTGCTGCCGAGCAGCTCGACGATCCGCTCGCCGGGTTCGTCGCAACCGACGACGCACAGCAACCCGGCCTGGCCGCCGAGCGTCACGGCATTGCGCGCGACGTTGGCCGCACCGCCGAGCCGCTCTTCCTGACGCTGCACGTGCACGACCGGCACGGGTGCTTCAGGCGAAATGCGATCGACGTTGCCGAACCAGTAACGGTCGAGCATCACGTCGCCGACGACAAGCACACGCGAGCGCGCGAGCTGCGCGCGCGGCACCGGAACGACTTCGCGGAGAGTATTCATCGTGTGATCAGCCACGGGAGAACGACTGGGGATCGACATACGGCCGGCCGATCGCGTAGTAGTCGATGCCCAGTTCGGCCATCGCGTCCGGCTCGTACAGGTTGCGCCCGTCGAAGATCACCGGCGCCTTCAGTTCGGCCTTCAGGCGCGTGAAATCGGGGCTCCGGAATTCCTTCCATTCGGTCACGATCACGAGCGCATCCGCCCCCGTCACGGCAACGTCCTGCGTATCGACGAGCTGCAGCCGCGCGAGCGCGTCCGCATCGTCGCCGAAATCCAGCGCGAATACGCGCCGCGCCTCGTCGACCGCAACCGGATCGTACGCGCGCACGATCGCACCGCGCTCGAGCAGCGCGGCGATCAGGCGCCGGCTCGGCGCCTCGCGCATGTCGTCGGTGTTCGGCTTGAACGCCAGCCCCCAGACCGCGAACTCGCGACCGGTCAGGTCGGCGCCGAAGCGCTGCTCGATCTTGCCGATCAACACGTCCTTCTGCGCATGGTTGGCCGCCTCGACGGCTTCCAGGATGCGCAGCGGCTGGCCGTTCTCGCCCGCGGTGCGAATCAGCGCCTGGACGTCCTTCGGGAAGCACGAGCCGCCGTAGCCGACGCCCGCGTACAGGAAGTGATACCCGATACGCGGATCGGAGCCGATCCCGCGGCGCACGGCCTCGATGTCGGCACCGACCTTGTCGGCGAGATTCGACATTTCGTTCATGAACGAGATACGCGTCGCGAGCATCGCATTCGCCGCATATTTCGCGAATTCGGCCGAACGAACGTCCATGTAGATCGTCCGCTCGTGGTTGCGGTTGAACGGCGCGTAAAGCTTCTTCATCTTCTCGCGCGCGATCGTGCCCGTCTCGTCCCCGTCGACGCCGATGATGATCCGGTCAGGGCGCATGAAGTCCTCGACCGCGGCGCCTTCCTTCAGGAATTCCGGGTTCGACACGACCGAGAAGCGATGCGCGACGCTGCCCCCGAGCCCGCGTGCGGCAAGCGCCTCGTCGACCACGCCGCGCACGCGCTGCGCGGTACCGACCGGCACCGTCGACTTGTCGACGATCACCTTGAAGCCCGTCATGTGGCGGCCGATGTTGCGCGCGGCCTCGAGCACGTATTGCAGGTCGGCCGAGCCGTCCTCGTCGGGCGGCGTGCCCACCGCAATGAACTGGATCTCGCCGTGCGCAACGCTCGCCTCGAGGTCGGTCGAGAAGCGCAGGCGCCCCGCCGCGCGGTTGCGCGCGATGATGTCCAGCAGCCCCGGTTCGTGAATCGGCATCCCGCCGTTATTCAGGATGTCGATCTTGCGCGGATCGACGTCGAGACAGAAGACGTCGTGACCGATCTCCGCGAGGCATGCGCCCGTGACGAGGCCGACATAGCCGGTGCCGATGATGGTGATTTTCATAGATGTTCCGGTACTTCCCGGTAATTGACTAACTTGGCCTCCGGGCCGAGCCCGGCGACAACCGCTGCGCGTTGGCTCCGCATGCCGGGATCAGCTCGACATCGCAGGTTCGACGCGGCGCGGCGCATAGGTTTCCCAGCCGCTGCATCCGGGGCACTGCCAATAGAAGAGCCGCGCCCGGAAACCGCAATTCTGGCACGTATACCGTGGCAGATTTTTCGTGCGCTGCTTGATCAGCGCACGCATCATTTCAAGTTCCTTACGACGAGGTTCGTCGGCCGCCGTGATCTGCGCATCGAGCAGGTGCAGCATCCCCGACAGGTTCGGCGACTTCTCCATCTGCGCGCGCGCGAGCGTGTGCGCCGCGTCCTGGCCGCGCAACCCCGCGATGTGCTGATAGGCGATGTCGAGCAGGTCGTTCGACGGATAGCGGTCGACATACCCCATCAGCAGCTCCGCGCCGTCGACGTTCTTGCCGAGCGCGACATAGGCCTTCATCAGCTTGTCGGCGACGAGCGGCAGATACGCCGGGTTCTGCGCTTCGACACGCTTCCAGTGCTCGATCGCAGCCGCGTGATTGCCCTCCGCCTCCGCGGCATCGCCGGACAGGATCGTCGCGCGAACGTTCTGCGGGTTCACGGTCAGTGCGAGCCGCAGTTGCTCTGCTGCCGCGGCCGCGTTCTTGCGCTGCAGTGCGTCCTGCGCGAGTTCGCAGTGAAACTGCGCGATTTCGGTGCCGAGCGGTTTGTCGCTCATCGACTCGATGCGCTTCGCGGTATCGATCGACTTGTTCCAGTCCTTCTCGATCTCGTAGATCGTCAGCAGCGCCCGCTGTGCGCCGAGCGCGTAATCGCCGTCGGCGAGCTTGTGGAACGCCTCCTCGGCGCGATCGAGCAGGCCGGCCTTGAGGAAATCCTGGCCGAGCTCGTACAGCGCGTGGTCGCGCTCGTTGACCGGCAGGTCCGTACGGCTCAGCAGGTTCTGGTGCACGCGGATTGCGCGATCGGTTTCGCCACGACGGCGGAACAGGTTGCCGAGTGCGAAGTGCAGCTCGACCGTCTCGGGGTCGAGCTTGGCGACCTCGATGAACGCGTCGATCGCCTTGTCGGGTTGTTCGTTCAACAGAAAATTCAGGCCGCGAAAATACGATCGCGGCAGATTGGCACTCTCCGACAGAAGATTCTTCAGGTCATAACGTGACGCCGCCCAACCGAGCGCGAACGCAACCGGAATCGCGAGCAACCACCAGAAATCCAGATCCATGCGAAATATCGAAGCAGAGACGAAAACCGCGCGATTGTCGCGCGGTGTCCGTGTTAAATGACGGGCGGCATCGGCGGCTGGTCGATGACGGCAGGCGTTTCGCGCGCCGCGCGCAGATCGCGCTTCAGGCGCCCGTTCTCGAGACGCAGACGGAAGATCGAAGGCAGCGCGGACAGCAGGCCGGCCAGCAGCCCCACGACGAAGAACGCGAGGCCGATCAGGATCAACGGCGCTTGCCATGCGTAGCCGGCAACAAAATTCAGCGTCGCGGTTTGCGTATTGGCCAGCGCGAGCACCAGCAGCAGTACGAACACCAATACCCGGATCAGCCAGACGATAAACTTCATGAAGCCCTCTCTTTGTTGAGGTTTGCCGCGGCGCGCGACTCCCCTTCGTCGCACCGAATCGACCCGTATTGTAAAGGAAGCGTTTCCGCGGCTGCGCAGATCCTGCGCGCCCCATTGCGCCGCGATCGCCGGAAATGAAAAAAGCGCCCGCAAGGGGCGCTTTTTTCTTCAGCCTTCGCCGGCAGGTTCCGGGCAAACCGAACGACGCTCAACGCTCGTCGTCCGGATCGTCAGCCTTCAGCGGCTCACCGGCGCGACCGTCGACGCGTTCACGCAATTCCTTGCCAGGCTTGAAGTGCGGCACGAACTTCTCGGGCACCTGCACTTTCTCCCCCGACTTCGGGTTGCGTCCGACACGCGCCGGGCGACGGTTGAGGCCGAAGCTGCCGAAACCCCGAATTTCGATGCGATGCCCTTTCGCCAGGGCATCGGACATCGCATCGAGCATCGTTTTCACCGCGAAATCCGCATCCTTGAGGACAAGTTGCGGAAATCGCGATGCCAGCTGCGCGACCAACTCGGATTTGGTCATACTTCAGCAGACCTCGTGAGGCTTACTGGTTCTGGCCGTCGAGCTTCGCCTTCAGCAGCGCGCCGAGGTTGGTCGTACCGGTCGCAGCAGCGCTCGAGTCCGATTGCAGGCCGCGGATCGCTTCCTGTTGCTCGGCCGAATCCTTCGCCTTGATCGACAGGTTGATGCCGCGCGACTTGCGATCGATGTTGATCACCATCGCGTTGACCTTGTCGCCTTCCTTCAGCACGTTGCGTGCGTCTTCGACGCGATCCTGCGAGATTTCCGACGCGCGCAGGTAGCCTTCGATGTCGCCCGTCAGCGTGATGACCGCACCCTTCGCATCGACCGTCTTCACGACGCCGTCGACGATCGAGCCCTTGTCGTTCATTGCAACGTAGTTGCTGAACGGGTCGCCTTCGAGTTGCTTGATGCCGAGCGAAATACGCTCCTTCTCGACGTCGATACCGAGCACGATTGCTTCGACTTCGTCGCCCTTCTTGTACTTGCGAACGGCTTCTTCGCCGGCTTCGCTCCACGACAGGTCCGACAGGTGGACCAGGCCGTCGATGCCGCCCGGCAGACCGATGAACACGCCGAAGTCGGTGATCGACTTGATTGCGCCCGTGATCTTGTCGCCCTTCTTGAAGTTGCGGCTGAAGTCATCCCACGGATTCGGCTTGCACTGCTTCATGCCGAGGCTGATACGACGGCGGTCTTCGTCGATCTCGAGGACCATGACTTCGACTTCGTCGCCGAGCTGGACAACCTTCGACGGAGCAACGTTCTTGTTGGTCCAGTCCATTTCCGACACGTGGACGAGGCCTTCGATGCCCGATTCCACTTCGACGAATGCGCCGTAGTCGGTGATGTTCGTGACCTTGCCGAACAGGCGCGTGCCCGACGGGTAACGGCGCGAGATGCCTTCCCACGGATCGTCGCCCAGTTGCTTGATGCCCAGCGAGACGCGGTTCTTCTCTTGGTCGAACTTGAGGATCTTCGCGGTGACTTCCTGGCCAACCGACAGGACTTCGCTCGGGTGACGCACACGACGCCATGCGATGTCGGTGATGTGCAGCAGGCCGTCGATGCCGCCGAGGTCGACGAACGCGCCGTAGTCGGTGATGTTCTTGACCACGCCGTTGACGATCGCGCCTTCCTTCAGCGTCTCGAGCAGCTTCGCGCGCTCTTCGCCTTGGGTCGCTTCGATCACTGCACGACGCGACAGCACGACGTTGTTACGCTTGCGATCGAGCTTGATCACGCGGAACTCGAGCGTCTTGCCTTCGTACGGGGTCGTGTCCTTGACCGGACGCGTGTCGACCAGCGAACCCGGCAGGAACGCGCGGATGCCGTTGACCATCACGGTCATGCCGCCCTTCACCTTGCCGGTGATCGTGCCGGTGACGAGTTCGTTGTTGTCGAGGGCCTTTTCCAGCGACAGCCACGATGCAAGGCGCTTCGCCTTGTCGCGCGACAGGATCGTGTCGCCGTAGCCGTTTTCGAGTGCGTCGATCGCGACGGACACGAAATCGCCCGACTGCACCTCAACCTCGCCCTGATCGTTCAGGAATTCCTCGATCGGAATGTAAGCCTCGGACTTCAGGCCTGCATTGACGACCACGAAGTTGTGGTCGACGCGCACGACTTCGGCGGAAATGACTTCGCCGGCGCGCATGTCTTGGCGGGTCAGCGACTCTTCGAACAGAGCCGCAAAGGATTCGGTATTCGGGGTGGAGGTTTGCAGGTCGGACATAAAAATCTGATTGTGCATGGATCGCTGAGCCACGCCGGCCGGAATGGCAGGCTGAAAGGGCCAGATCGAAGACCACACGGGGTTAAGGGTTCGAAACACGCTCCGCGCTTGCGACGCGGGGCACCTACCGCTGCCCGCCTTCTCAGGCGGGCTGGCCGAGCGCCCGGTACCACTGCAGCACCTGGTCGACTGCTTCATCGACCGAAAGTGCCGACGTATCGAGCAGCTCGGCATCTGCCGCGGGCTTCAGCGGTGCGGCCGCGCGATTGCTGTCGCGCGCGTCACGTTCACGAAGATCCCGGAGCAAGTTATCTATATTAGCAGAAAAACCTTTTTGCATCAATTGCTTATGCCGTCTGGCCGCGCGCGCCTCGGCGCTGGCCGTCAGGAACACCTTCAGCACGGCGTCCGGGAAGATCACCGTACCCATGTCGCGGCCGTCGGCAACGAGGCCCGGCGTCTTGCGGAACGCGCGCTGACGCGCGACCAGCGCGGTGCGCACGGGCCCGTGCACGGCAATGGCCGACGCGCGATTGCCGACCGCTTCGGCGCGGATGTCGTTCGACACGTCGACGCCGTCGAGCTGCGCGCAGCCTTCGCGGAACGTGATGTGGAGATCGTCGATCAGTTTCACCAGTGCGTCGACGTCCTCCGCCGCGATGCCGTAGCGCACGCTTGCGAGCGCCGCGAGACGGTACAGCGCACCGCTGTCGAGCAGGTGGAAGCCAAGATGCGCGGCGACGAGCGCCGCGACGGTGCCCTTGCCGGAAGCGGTCGGGCCGTCGATCGTGATGACGGGAGTCGGGTGAAAGGGTCGGGTCGATTTCATCGGAACAGTCGGGTCAGGCTTTGGCGAGCGCGGCGAAGCGGTCAAAATAGTCAGGGAACGTCTTGCCGACGCACTTCGGATCGTTGATCCGCACGGGCACGCCGCCCAGGCTGACGAGCGAGAAGCACATCGCCATCCGGTGATCGTCGTACGTGTCGATCGCCGCGTTCGGCGTGAGCTTTTCCGGCGGCGTGACGACGAGATAGTCGGGACCTTCCTCGACGATCGCGCCGACCTTGCGCAGTTCGGTCGCCATCGCGGCGATGCGGTCGGTCTCCTTCACGCGCCAGCTCGCGATGTTGCGCAGCGTGCTCGTGCCGCTCGCGAACAGCGCCGCGACCGCAATGGTCATCGCCGCATCGGGGATCAGGTTGAAGTCCATGTCGATCGGCTCGAGCTTGCCGTGGTCGTGGCCGATGCCGCGCACGTCGATCCAGTCGTCGCCCATCGTCACGTTCGCGCCCATCTGCATCAGCGCGTTCGCGAAGCCGACGTCGCCCTGGATGCTCGCACGTCCCACGCCCTCGACGCGCAGCGGGCCGCCGCCAAGCGCGCCGGCCGCGAGGAAGTACGATGCGGACGACGCATCGCCTTCGACCATGATCCGCCCCGGCGAGCGGTAGCGGACGCCGGCCGGCACGACGAAGCGCTGCCAGCCGTCGCGCTCGACGACCACGCCGAAACGCTCCATCAGCCGGATCGTGATGTCGATGTACGGCTTCGAGATCAGTTCGCCGTCGACCTCGACGACGATCTTGCCGTCCTTCGCCTTCACGAGCGGCAGCGTCATCAGCAGTGCCGTGAGGAACTGGCTCGACACGTCGCCGCGCACGCGGATCGGCGCATCGACCGAAATCGTCGCGGGCCTGATCCGCAGCGGCGGGTAGCCTTCGTTCAGTTCGTAATCGATCCGCGCGCCGATCTGCCGCAGGCCGTCGACGAGATCGCCGATCGGCCGCTCGTGCATGCGCGGCACGCCGTGCACGCGATAGTCGCCGCCGTTCACCGCGAGCGCCGCGGTCAGCGGCCGCACGGCCGTGCCCGCATTGCCGAGGAACAGGTCGGCCGTCTTCGCGGTAAACGCGCCGCGCGTGCCCGTGACGACGCAGGTGTCGCCGTCGCGCGCGAGCTTCACGCCGAGCTTGCCCAGTGCATCGAGCATCACGCGCGTGTCGTCGGAGTCGAGCAAATTGGTGATCGTCGTATCGCCTTCGGCAAGCGCCGCGAGCAGCAGCACGCGGTTCGAGATGCTCTTCGAGCCGGGCAGGCGCACGGTGCCCGATGCGCTGGAGTACGGGCCGAGATCGAGATAGTCCATGAGAATCGTCCTGTTATTTCTTGACCGGTTCGGCAGCGGGCGTGCCGCCACGCTCCTGCCATGCCTTGCGTGCGGCGCGCGAGCGCGTGAACACGGCTTCGAGCGCCGCGCCGTCGCCGGCGTCGATCGCCTCGCGCAGCCGCGCGAGCACGCGCGTGTAGCCGTCGAGTTCGTCGAGCAGCGCCGCGCGGTTCGCGACGCACACGTCGCGCCACATCTCCGGGCTCGACGCCGCGATGCGCGTGAAATCGCGGAAGCCGCCCGCCGCGTACGAGAATTTGAGTTCCGCGTCCGTCTCGCCGAGGATCTGCTCGACAAGCGCAAACGACAGCACGTGCGGCAGATGGCTGATCGACGCAAACACGCGATCGTGCTGCCCGGTGCTCATCGTGCGCACGTCGGCGCCGGTCGCACGCCACATCGCGTCGATCCGCGCGACCGATTCGGGCGCGTTCTCCGGCAGCGGGCACAGCACGACGTTGCGGCCGACGTACAGGTCCGGCAACGCGGCCTCGACGCCGCTCGACTCGCGGCCGGCGATCGGATGCCCCGGCACGAACTGTGCGATCCGCGCGCCGAGCGCTTCGCGCGCGGCCGCGACGACGTCGGACTTGGTGCTGCCCGCATCGGTGACAATCGTCGCATCGGCGAGCCACGGCGCGATGCGCGCAAGCAGCGGGCCCGTCTGCGCGACGGGCGCGGCCAGCAGCACGAGATCGGCGCCCGCCAGCGCGTCGCGCAACTGCGCGTCGTCGTCGAGCGCCGCTGCGCGGTCGATCACGCCGAGCGACAACGCACGCTCGACCGATGCGCGCGAACGGCCCACGCCGACGATCTCGCCCGCGCCGCCCGGCGCGCGCTCGCGCAGCGCGCGGGCCAGCGATCCGCCGATCAGGCCGACACCGAAAATGACCAGTTTGTTGAATGCAAAGCCTGACACGACAAGAGCCAAGTTACGCGCGCGGAACGACGCCCCGCACACGGAATTCCAGATTCCGGGCAACGGGCCCGCACCCGGCGCGACCTGCTCCGGATGCCGCCCGAACCCGCCTTCGGCAGCGCCGATCGGCCTGCCCTGCCCGCCTGGCCGCCACGCCTGCGCAAGCAGGCGACAGGCCGCCGCGCGTCAGCGTGCGCGCGGATACGAACCGAGTATCTTCAGAAACGCGGCCTTCTGGCCGAGTTCCGCGAGCGCGGCCGCGACCGACGCATCGTCACGGTGCCCTTCGATGTCGATGTAGAAGTAGTACTCCCACGTGCCGACGCGTGCCGGACGCGACTCGAAGCGCGTCATCGACACGCCGTGCCGCGCGAGCGGTTCGAGCAGCTTGAACACGGCGCCCGGCTCGTTCTTCACCGACACGATCAGCGACGTCTGGTCATGACCGCTTTGCCCGGCCGGCTGCTTGCCGACGATCACGAAGCGCGTGCGGTTGTGCGGATCGTCCTGGATCAACGAGAACGCGATCTGCAAGCCGTAATGCGCGGCCGCGCGGTCGCCCGCGATCGCCGCGACGGTCGGATCGGCCGCCGCGAGACGCGCGGCCTCCGCGTTGCTCGCCACGGCCTGCCGCTCGAGCTGCGGCGCATTCGCCGCGAGCCACTGCTGGCATTGCGCAAGCGCCTGCGCATGCGCGCAGACGCGCTTCACGCCGTCGAGCGTGCCGCTCTGCGTGAGCAGGTTGTGGTGAATGGGCAGCGCGAGCTCGCCGCTGATCAGCAGTTGCGTCTGCAGCAGCAGGTCGAGCGTGCGCGACACGGCCCCTTCGGTCGAATTCTCGACCGGCGCGATGCCGAACGCGGACGCACCGGCCTCGACCGAGCGGAACACCTCGTCGATCGACGGGCACGGCAGCCCTTCGATCGACTGGCCGAAATACTCGAGCATCGCCTGTTCGCTGTACGTGCCGACCGGCCCGAGGAACGCGACATGGATCGTCTGCTCGAGCGCACGGCTCGCCGCCATGATCTCGCGCCAGATTGCGCCGATGTGCTCGCTCTCGAGCGGCCCCTCACTCATGTCCTGCAGCCGCGCGATCACCTGCAGCTCGCGTTCCGGCCGGAACACCGGCGCGTTGAAATGCTTCTTGACCTCGCCCACCTCCAGCGCCACCGCGGCGCGCTGGTTCAGGAGCGCGATCAGCTGCGCGTCGATCGCGTCGATGCGATCGCGCAGCGGTTTCAGGCGGGAATTCAGTTCGTCGTCCATGCGTTTTGCCGTGCTGTTTGAACAGCGTCGCCGTCAGGCGCCGCGCTGCTCGAAGTCCTTCATGTACTCGACGAGCGCCTTCACGCCCTCGAGCGGCACCGCGTTGTAGATCGACGCCCGCATGCCGCCGACGGACTTGTGGCCCTTCAGCTGCAGCAACCCGCGCGCCTTTGCGCCGGCAAGGAAGTCTTCGTTGCGCGTTTCGTCGGCCAGGAAAAACGGCACGTTCATCCGCGAACGCGCCGCCGGCTCGACCTTGTTCAGATAGAAGCCGCTCGCATCGATCGTGTCGTAGAGCAGCTTCGATTTTTCGATATTGCGGGCCTCGATCGCTTCGAGGCCGCCCTGCCGCTTCAGCCACTGGAACACGAGGCCCGCGATGTAGATCGCATAGGTGGGCGGCGTGTTGTACAGCGAGTTGTTCTCGGCGACAGTCTTCCATTCGAACGCGGACGGGCAGATCGACAGCGCGCGATCGAGCAGATCCTCGCGCACGATCACGACCGTCACGCCGGCCATCCCGATATTCTTCTGCGCGCCGCCAAACAGCACGCCGTATTTCGCGACGTCCATCGGGCGCGACAGGATGTGCGACGAGACATCCGCGACCAGCGGCACGTCGCCGAGATCGGGAATCTCGAACGTCTCGACGCCGTCGATCGTCTCGTTGGTGCACAGATGCACGTAGGCCGGATCGTCCGACAGTTGCCATTCGGCGCGCGCCGGCGCGCGCGTGAAGCCGTCTTCCGTCTTGCCGGTTGCGGCGAGATGCGGCGTGCAGAACTTCTTCGCCTCGCCGAACGATTTCTGCGACCACGAGCCCGTCACGACGAAGTCGGCGGTGTTGCGCGACCCGAGCAGGTTCATCGGCACGATCGCGTTTTCCGCGATGCCGCCGCCCTGCAGGAACAGGATCCGGTGGCTTGCCGGCACGCCGAGCAGGTCGCGCAGGTCGGTCAGCGCGGCCTCGTGAATGGACATGAATTCCTTGCCGCGATGGCTCATCTCCATCACGCTCATGCCGCTGCCGTGCCAGTCGAGCATTTCGTCGGCGGCTTGCCGCAGCACTTCCTCGGGCATCGCCGCAGGACCGGCGGAGAAATTAAAGACGCGCATCGTGAAAACCTCGGAAGGGACGCGACCGGCGGCTTGCCGCCGCATGTCAGTTGCAAATGAGCCGCGCCAGAAAAGGAATGGCCGCTTGCGCTCACGCGCAAACGGCCATTATCGCACTGTCGTCAGGCTCCCGCCAAACCCGGCCGAACGGCCGAGGGCGTGCCCGATCGGCTTACTTGCCCGGCTTGACTGCTGCGACTTCCTTGTCAGCCTGCGTGCGCGTTGCCTGGATCGCTTGCGGCATGTACTTCTGCATCAGGCCGTTGACCACGTCGCGACCGACCTGATCCTGAACCTGGATGAACTTGCGGCCCGTCGGGCTCTTGTAGAACGTCGTCAGATCCTTGATCTCCGACGTGCTGTAGTACTTCGCGTATGCATCGTACTGAGCCGACATTGCGTCGTTCTGGAACTGCTGCGTGCCGAACACCTTGCCCGCGCCGTCGACCAGCTTCGGCACCGCGTTCTTCTGCAGCGTCGGAACGGCAGCCTGCTTCTGCTTGTCGTTCAACGTCTTGTTTTCCGACAGCGCGTCCGACAGGATCGCCGGCACGAGCTGCTTGGCCTGCATTTCGGCGCTGTTGCCGATTGCCGACACGAGCTTCGGCGCGTCGATCGCGTCGAGCAGATCCTTGATCGCGGCCTTCTTGTCGGCGTCGATCGGCGCAGCTGCCGCAGCGGGCGCCGGTGCGGAATTCGACAGCGCTTGCGCCATCGCGAACGTCGGCACCAGTGCAGCCAGCAGGACCAGTTGCTTGAATTGCTTTTGCATCATCACTCCCTTTTGGAAATATGAATGGTTGCTCGCCGGCCGCGGCGCTTCACGCCCGCGGCGGCCAGAATCTCATCCGTTCTTCAGGCTTCGCCGTCCGACGCCTCGTCGGCCTCGCCATCGCCCTCCTCGGCCTCCGCAATCTGCTGCAGGCCAGAGAGCTTGGTACCCTCATCGAGACTGATGAGTGTAACACCTTGCGTGGCGCGCCCCATCTCGCGAATCTCGGAAACACGGGTGCGAATCAACACGCCGGCGGTCGTGATCAGCATGATCTGATCCTCGGCGTCGACGAGCGTCGCTGCCACGACCTTGCCGTTGCGCTCGGACGTCTGGATCGCGATCATGCCCTTCGTGCCGCGGCCGTGACGCGTGTATTCGGTGATCGGCGTGCGCTTGCCGTAGCCGTTCTCGGTCGCGGTGAGCACGGTCTGCTCCTCGCTGCCGGCAACCAGCATCGCGATGACCTGCTGCCCGTCCTCGAGTTGCATGCCGCGCACGCCGCGCGCCTCGCGCCCCATCGGACGCACGTCGTTCTCGTCGAAGCGCACGGCCTTGCCGGCGTCGGAGAACAGCATCACGTCGTGCGCGCCGTCGGTGATCGACGCACCGATCAGGAAGTCGCCGTCGTCGAGGCCGACCGCGATGATGCCCTTCTTCATCGGACGGCTGAACGCTTCGAGCGGCGTCTTCTTCACGGTGCCGAGCGACGTCGCCATGAAGATGAACTTGTCGGCCGAGAATTCCTTGACCGGCAGCACGACGTTGATCTTCTCGCCTTCCTGCAGCGGGAACATGTTGACGATCGGGCGGCCGCGCGAGTTGCGCGAGCCCTGCGGCACTTCATAGACCTTGACCCAGTACACGCGGCCGCGGTTCGAGAAGCACAGGATGTAATCGTGCGTGTTCGCGATGAACAGCGTCTCGATCCAGTCGTCTTCCTTCATCTGCGTCGCCTGCTTGCCGCGACCGCCGCGCTTCTGCGCGCGGTACTCGGACAGCGGCTGCGACTTCACGTAGCCCGCGTGCGACATCGTGACGACCATGTCCTGCGGCGTGATCAGATCCTCGGTGTTCAGCTCGGTCGCGTTCAGCTCGATCTTCGAGCGGCGCGCATCGCCGAATTCGGCCTTCACCGACGTGAGTTCCTCGCCGATCATCGTCGTGATCCGCTCGGGGCGCGCGAGGATGTCCAGCAGGTCGGCGATCTGCGCCATCACTTCGCGGTACTCGCCGATGATCTTGTCCTGCTCGAGGCCGGTCAGGCGCTGCAGGCGCATCTGCAGGATTTCCTGGGCCTGCGTGTCGGACAGACGGTACAGCCCGTCGACCTGCATGCCGAACGCCGGGTTCAGGCCTTCCGGGCGGTACGCGGAGCGGCCGCCGGCCGCCGCGTTCTCGCTCTCGGCGCGCGTCAGCATCTCGCGCACGAGCGACGAATCCCACGGCTTCGCCATCAGTTCCTGCTTCGCGATCGGCGGCGTAGGCGCGGCCTTGATGATCGCGATGAACTCGTCGATGTTCGCGAGCGCGACCGCGAGACCTTCGAGCACGTGGCCGCGTTCGCGGGCCTTGCGCAGTTCGTAGATCGTGCGGCGCGTCAGCACTTCGCGTCGATGCGACAGGAAGCACTGCAGGATTTCCTTCAGGTTCAGCAGCTTCGGCTGGCCGTCGACGAGCGCGACCATGTTCATGCCGAACGTGTCCTGGAGCTGCGTCGCCTTGTACAGGTTGTTCAGCACCACTTCGGGCACTTCGCCGCGCTTGAGCTCGATCACGACACGCATGCCGCTCTTGTCGGACTCGTCGCGGATGTCGGAGATGCCTTCGAGCTTCTTCTCGTTGACAAGCTCGGCGATCCGCTCGAGCAGCGAGCGCTTGTTCACCTGGTACGGCAGCTCGTCGACGATGATCGCCATCCGCTGGCCGCGGTCGATCTCCTCGAAGTGCGTGGCCGCGCGCATCACGACGCGGCCGCGCCCGGTGCGGTAGCCGTCGCGCACGCCGGCGACGCCGTAGATGATGCCGGCGGTCGGGAAGTCCGGCGCCGGGATGATCTCGATCAACTCGTCGATCGTCGCTTCCGGGGTGTTCAGCAGGTGCTGGCACGCGTCGACGACTTCGTTCAGGTTGTGCGGCGGGATGTTGGTCGCCATGCCGACCGCGATGCCCGACGAGCCATTGATCAGCAGGTTCGGGATGCGCGACGGCAGGACCGACGGCTGCATTTCGTTGCCGTCGTAGTTCGGCTCGAAATCGACCGTTTCCTTGTCGATGTCGGCGAGCAGCTCGTGACCGATCTTCGCCATGCGAATTTCGGTGTAACGCATCGCCGCGGCATTGTCGCCGTCGATCGAGCCGAAGTTGCCCTGCCCGTCGATCAGCATGTAGCGCAGCGAGAAGTCCTGCGCCATCCGCACGATCGTGTCGTAGACCGCGGTGTCGCCGTGAGGGTGGTACTTACCGATCACGTCACCGACGATACGCGCCGACTTCTTGTACGCGCGGTTCCAGTCGTTGTTCAGTTCGTGCATCGCGAACAACACGCGCCGGTGCACGGGCTTCAGGCCATCGCGGACATCCGGGAGGGCACGTCCGACGATCACGCTCATCGCGTAATCGAGATACGAACGGCGCATTTCCTCCTCGAGGGAGGTGGGCAGGGTCTCTTTGGCGAATTGATCCATGTATCCGTATCGTTTCGGAGCGAAGACGGCGAACGCCTTTCGCGTGGGCGCTGCATGCGCAACGCAACGCGAGATTCTAACATGCACCCATCAGCCGCAAATTCGCCTCCCCTCTATATATAAATAGCAAAAATCGCGGCGGCTGCGAACCGGCCCGAATCGCCCGCGGCTCGACGTCACCGTTGATCGCGCCCCGTTCGTTTCACGCGCCCGAGTAAACAGTTGCCCGCATCCGCGCAATTTCGCCGGCGCACTCTTGACAATCTCTAAAAGTTGCGGCAGGCCGGTGTTGCGCATGCACCACAAAGTTGAGGGGATCTTAGGGTGGGGAGGATTTTTTTTCGTAGGAAGGGAACGATATGGCAAAATGCCAACGCACTGAAAGTTAGACGCTGCTCGAAGTCTACACAGAGCGGTGCCGCGTTTTTTGTGCCGCACCAATGTTATACTTCGAGCAATGTATGACTTGTCACCGTCAACAGGCTCGCAGTAAACCTGCGGTAATCTCAATTTCGAGAGGAGAAATATGAATAAACTTTCAAAGCTCGCGTTCATTGCAGCTACCGCAGTTATGGCTGCATCCGCTTCGGCACAGTCGGTGCCGGCGTCGCGTCAAGCCGTCAATGACAACTGGGTGAACGGCACGGGCGAATGGGTGTGGATGAACGGCACGAACGAGCTCTGCTGGCGCGATGCGTTCTGGACGCCGGCCACCGCCAACGCGAAGTGCGATGGCGCACTGGTCGCCCAGGCACCGCAGCCGCCGGTCGCTCCGGTCGCTCCGGCCATCACGAGCCAGAAGATCACGTATCAAGCTGACGCGCTGTTCGACTTCGACAAGGCAACGCTCAAGCCGCTGGGCAAGCAGAAGCTGGACGAACTGGCTTCGAAGATCCAAGGCATGAACACGGAAGTGGTCGTCGCAACGGGCTACACGGACCGCATCGGTTCGGACAAGTACAACGACCGTCTGTCGCTGCGCCGTGCGCAAGCCGTGAAGTCGTACCTGGTCAGCAAGGGTGTGCCGGCCAACAAGATCTACACGGAAGGCAAGGGCAAGCGCAACCCGGTTACGACTGGCTGCAACCAGAAGAACCGCAAGCAACTGATCGCCTGCCTCGCACCGGACCGCCGCGTGGAAGTCGAAGTGGTTGGTACGCAAGAAGTCCAGAAGACGACCGTTCCGGCGCAGTAAGCCGCGGTTTTCGACTGCTTCAAAGCCCCGCTCCGGCGGGGCTTTTTCATTGACGCCCGTCCAGGCGCTCGCTGGCCTCGTCGTCCGCCCGCTTATATACTCGGGGCTGACGAACCGCAGCACCGCCCTCCTTCCGTAGCCCGTTTGCCGCCATGACCAACGCCGATCCGCACGAACTCCAGAAATTCAGCGACCTCGCCCACCGGTGGTGGGATCCGAATGCCGAATTCAAGCCGCTGCACGACCTGAACCCGGTCCGGCTCGGCTGGATCGACGCGCATGCGCACCTGGCCGGCAAGCGTGCACTCGACATCGGCTGCGGCGGTGGCATCCTGTCCGAATCGATGGCCGGGCTCGGCGCCCAGGTGAAAGGCGTCGACCTGTCGACCGAAGCGCTTGGCGTCGCCGACCTGCACAGCCTCGAAAGCGGCATCGCGGTCGACTACGAGGCGATTGCCGCCGAAGCGATCGCCGCGCGCGAGCCAGGCACCTACGACGTCGTCACGTGCATGGAGATGCTCGAGCACGTGCCGTCGCCCGGCGATGTCGTCGCCGCATGCGCGACGCTCGTGAAGCCGGGCGGCTGGGTGTTCTTCTCGACGCTGAACCGGAATCTGAAGTCCTACCTGTTCGCGGTGATCGGCGCCGAGTACATCGCGCAAATGCTCCCGAAGGGTACGCACGACTACGCGCGCTTCATCCGCCCGTCGGAACTGGCCGGCTTCGTGCGTGCGACGGATCTGCACATCGTGGAGATCAAGGGCATCACGTATCACCCGATCGGCAAGCGGTTCGCGCTGTCGAACGACACCGACATCAACTACCTCGTCGCGTGCCGCCGCGGCGCGTGACCCTCCGACCGGCATGACGACTCCCCTTTCGACCGCGCGGGCCGCACTCGACGAACCGCGCCTGCTGCACTGCGCTGCCGTGCTGTTCGACCTGGACGGCACGCTTGCCGACACGGCGCCCGATCTCGCGGCCGCCGTCAACAAGATGCAGCGCGCGCGCGGCCTGCCCGAAACGCCGCTCGACGTGCTGCGGCCGCTGGCCTCGGCCGGCGCGCGCGGCCTGCTCGGCGGCGCGTTCGGCATCGATCCGCACACGCCCGGCTACGAAGCAATGCGCGATGAGTTCCTGGCCAACTACGCGACGGATATCTGCGTGCATACGACGCTGTTCCCCGGCATCGGCGACGTGCTCGACGAACTCGATACGCGCGGCGTGCGCTGGGGCATCGTCACGAACAAGGCGATGCGGCTCACGGCGCCGCTCGTCGACCTGCTCGGCCTTGCACCGCGCGCTGCCTGCGTCGTCGGGGGCGACACAACGCCGCACCCGAAGCCGCACCCCGCTCCACTGCTGCACGCGGCCGACCAGCTGACGCTCGTGCCGGCGCGCATCGTCTACGTCGGCGACGATCTGCGCGACATTCAGGCCGGCAGCGCCGCCGGCATGGCGACGGTTGCGGCCGCGTACGGCTACTGCGGCGACGGCGCCGCGCCGGCCGACTGGCAGGCTCAGCATCTCGTCGACACGACGCAGGAACTGCGCGAACTGCTGCGCGATGTTGGGATATAATGGTTGATCTGATCCGCGGGGGCGACCTGGTTTCGACAGGGGTTGTGAAGCGGCTAGGGCATGTCGAGGACCCGTCACCTCGTTAATCAATGGGAAAATCGTAACTGCAAACGACGATACGTTCGCACTGGCAGCCTAACGGCCGCCGTCCTCTGCCTAGTTCACTGACGGGCTAGTGTCGCAAGACCGGTAGCAATACCGCCAGAGGTCATTTACGTCAGTTAAGCCCTGTCGGCGTCGCGACGCCAGGGTCGAAAACCTAGCGAATCGCCGTAGTGCAGCGTGTTCGTCCGCGTCGCTGCGGTTAAATCAAATGACTGAACTAAACATGTAGAACTAGTCGTGGAGCGCTTCTGGACGCGGGTTCGATTCCCGCCGCCTCCACCAAATTCCGCGTTCGCCGCACGAACCCCGCATGACGCAAGTCTGCGGGGTTTTTTGTTGCTGGCGAAACGCATGCGTCCCCCTTCCTTCCGAAAAAGCGCCCAGCCACGAACGGGCCGGGCGGAATGCCGCCGGTATTCCAGCGACAGGAGGTGACGGATATTCCGCGGTGGCCGCGCAAGCGTCGGTTGCAACGGGTTGCGGCCAGCCCGGTTGCCGCTGCGCAGGGCGCGACGTTTCCGCCGCACCCTGCGCTCGAGCACACCGGGCAATACAAGACTTAGCTGCCGCGATACAGCGACTTCATTTCTTCAGCGCTGGCCGGGCGCACGCCCATGGCACGCGAACCCGATGCCGATGCGCCCTGTGCCTGCGCACCGTACCCGCTGGCGTCGGCGCCTTGCGCTTGCGCCAGTGCGCTGCGCTGCTGCTCGGCAACACGCGCCGTGGCGGCCTGGACCGCTTCCGGATAGTGCGGATCTTCGCCGCGGGCGGAGTTGTAACCGGCTTGCTGGAGCTGGACCAGCTCGGCACGGACCTGCGCGCGGGTGATCGTCGAACCCGACTGGGCAAACGACACGACCGGGGCAACGAGAGCGGCAGCAACGACAACAGCTTGAACGAGCGACTTCATGATGACCTACCTCCAGATTTGTCTGTTTTCCGCGGTGAACACCTTGTTCAGCGCCGACAAACCGAAGTTTATGTAGGCGGATGCTTAAGAATAAGGCAGATTTCTGGAAGACATCCTTACTGATTTACGGGTTAACCCTAGATCACCTGCCGGGCCGGCGATTCGCGAACGCTGCTTCATCCGGCATCGCGTCGCATGACGACTCGCCTGAAAGCACGAGCCCCGCGAAGCAACAACGCTTCGCGGGGCTCGAATGGTATTGCACGGGATTCGGGCATTCGCGCCGGTCAGACGATCAAGCCGATATGCGCGTGCACATCCACCCGCCTGCCGAATCGACACCGCACGACGACGGCGCAAACACGCCTGTCCGCGCGTTACTGGCTATCCATCGGGCATTTCAGGTTGCAGCCGTTCGGGTCACCCAGGTCGCCCTTGCGACGCAATGCCGACTTCTTGCTGCCCTGGTATTTCTGCGACGGCGCCGACGCCGCGAACGGCATCTGCGGATGCTCGTTCAGGCGAAACTGTTCGCTCAGGATGCCTCCCGGCACGCCAGGAGAATTCTGCGCAAGTGCAAACGGCGAAGCCGCGACCAGAAGCCCCGCGGTCAACGCTGCCGCGGCGAGGGAAACGGAAAATTTCATGGCGGGATGACGCCTGAACGGCGTGCTTGTTGGAACGTTGATCAAGCGCCAAGCGTAGCGCAAATCCCTCGCTGCTGCAGCGCGGTCCGACCGCGTGCCTGTCACCGGGAATGGCCGTCCGGCGCGCTCGTGCCGTCGCTGCCGGCCAGCCCCGTCGCGATGCTCGTCAGCGTCCCGCATGCGGCCGGATCGTAGCCGTCGAGATGTGCGACGCGCTCGACGAAGCGCGCGTCGCACAGCAGCGCCAGCACGCCGGCGAGCGGCCGCGCGTCGAGCCGCGCGCGTTCGCACGCGAAGTAATAGTCCTCGTCGACAACCGGAATGAAATCGAGCCCGAAATGACGGGCGGCCGGCTCGACGCCGAAGCCGAGATCGGCCATCCCGCTCGCGACGAACGCGGCGATCGCCGAATGCGTGAGTTCGGCCGACGCATAACCGTCGATGCGCTCGGGATCGATGCCGATCGCGCGCAGCGCGAGATCCAGCAGCATGCGCGTACCCGACCCCGGCTGCCGGTTGACGAAGCGGATGTCGCTGCGCGCGAGGTCTGCGAGCCCGCAGACCTGCTTCGGGTTGCCGCGAGACACGAACAGCCCCTGCTGGCGGCGCGTCAGGTGAATCAGCGCGTGGCGCGTGTCGTCGAGCCACGGCCGGTAGATCTGCGCGCACTGCGCGCGAAACGCGCCGCGCGGCAAATGGAAGCCGGCCAGGTCGCATTCGCCGCGCGCGAGCGCCTGCACGGCCTCGACGCTCTCGCGATACTTGATGTCGACGGCTGCCTGCGCATCGACGAGCGCGGACACGAGCGTCGCGACCGCGTAACCGTGCGACGCGTGGATACGCACGACGCCGTCGTGCTGCGCAAGCCGCCGGTTCAGGTCGCTGGCCACCTCGGCTGCCAGCGTGCGCAGGTTCCCGTCGAGCCGGCTGCGCGCGAGGCGCTGCGCGTCGACGACTGCCCGCCCAAGCTCCGACAGCGTCGACCCCTTGCCCCGCGCGGTTTCGATCAACTCCCCGCCGATGCACGCTTCCAGCGCGCGCAGCATGCCCCACGCGTGCCGGTACGACAGCCCCTTTGCGTGGGCAGCCTGCGCAATGCTGCCCGTATCGGCCACGAGTTCCAGCAAGGGCGCGACGTCCGACAGGCTGGCCGTGCGACCTTCCGTGTCGCGTACGGTCAGATACGCGTCGCATTCGATTCGAACCACTTATGTACTCCGATTTCCTATTGCGACTGCGAAATCTTCCGCTTATCGTTGACGAAAATCAATCTTAACGAAGTCGCGATGCACGCTATATGAATAGTGAGCGCATATGAGACTTTGGAGGAGCATAACCGATGTCCCCGAATTCCCATGCGCCCGACGCGCTCGTCGAGCGCCATGCGCGCGCCGGCCGGTCGCTGGTCGCGATCCTGCATGCGATCCAGGACGACGCGGGCTACGTGCCGCCGGGCTGCGTCGCGCCGCTCGCCAGGGCGCTGAACCTGTCGCGCGCAGAAGTGCACGGCGTACTGACCTACTATCACCACTTCCGTACCACGCCGCCCGCGCGCGTGACGATCCAGATGTGCCGCGCCGAAGCGTGCCGCAGCATGGGCTGCGAAACGCTCGCCGCGCACGCTGAAGCCCGCACGGGCTGCCGGTTCGACGCAGCGCATGGCGATGCCGCGGATGCGCACGCGCCGGACGCCGTCGCGCTCGAATCGGTCTACTGTCTCGGACTGTGCGCGCAGTCGCCGTCGCTGACGGTCAACGGCGTGCTGCATGCGAAGGTCACGCCGGAGAAATTCGACGCACTGCTCGCCGATGCTCTCGCCCACACGCCGGAGGCCGCATGACGGCCCGCATCTACGTCCCCCGCGATTCGTCCGCGCTGGCCCTCGGCGCCGACGCGCTCGCCGCCGCGATCGTCACGGAAGCCGAACGCCGCGGCATCGCGATCGAACTGATCCGCAACGGCTCGCGCGGGCTGCTGTGGCTCGAGCCGCTCGTCGAGGTCGGCACGGCCGCCGGGCGCGTCGGCTATGCGAACCTGTCGGCCGCCGACGTGCCGGCCCTGTTCGACGCAAACTGGCTCGAAGGCGGTGCGCATCCGAGCGGCGTCGGCCTCGTCGACGCGCACCCCTATCTCGCGCGCCAGCAGCGCCTCACGTTCGCGCGCATCGGCCTGACCGATCCGCTGTCGATCGACGACTACCTGCAGCATGAAGGTCTGGCCGGCCTGAAGAACGCACTCGCGCTCGACGGCGATGCCGCGTGCGAAACGCTGATCGAATCGGGGCTGCGCGGCCGCGGCGGCGCGGCGTTCCCGGCCGGCATCAAGTGGCGCACGGTCCGGCACGCGAGCGCCACGCAGAAGTACATCGTCTGCAATGCGGACGAAGGCGATTCGGGCACGTTCTCCGACCGCCTGATGATGGAATGCGATCCGTACTGCCTGATCGAAGGGATGATCATTGCGGGCATCGCGACAGGCGCGACGGTCGGCTACATCTACGTGCGCAGCGAATACCCGCATGCGATCGCCACGCTCGAAGCCGCGATTGTCCGCGCACGCGACGCCGGCTGGCTCGGCGCACGCGTGCTCGGCTCCGCGCATGCATTCGAGCTGCACGTCGCGAAAGGCGCGGGCTCGTACGTGTGCGGCGAGGAAACGGCGCTGCTCGAATCGCTCGAGGGCAAGCGCGGCGTCGTGCGCGCGAAGCCGCCGCTGCCCGCGCTCGCCGGTCTGTTCGGCCAGCCGACCGTAATCAACAACGTGATCACGCTCGCGACGGCACCCGTGATCTTCGCGCGCGGCGCCGCGTTCTACCGCGATTTCGGCATGGGCCGCTCGCGCGGCACGCTGCCGTTCCAGCTGGCCGGCAACATCCGTCACGGCGGCCTCGTGGAACTCGCGTTCGGCGTCACGCTGCGCGAGCTGCTGTTCGACTTCGGCGGCGGCACGGCAAGCGGCCGGCCCGCACGCGCCGCGCAGGTCGGCGGCCCGCTCGGCACCTACCTGCCCGACCATCAGTGGGACGTGCCGCTCGACTACGAGGCGTACACGGCGATCGGCGCGGTGGTCGGCCACGGCGGCATCGTGCTGCACGACGACACGTCGAACCTCGCCGAGCTTGCCGAATATGCGATGAAGTTCTGTGCGATCGAATCGTGCGGCAAGTGCACGCCGTGCCGGATCGGTTCGACGCGCGGCGTCGAGACGATCGCGCGCATCCGCCGCGGCGACACGTCGGAGCGGCAGGTCACGCTGCTGCGCGACCTGTGCGACACGATGCTGGCCGGTTCGCTGTGCGCGATGGGCGGGATGACGCCCTACCCGGTGCTGTCCGCGCTCGACCATTTCCCCGAAGATTTCGGGCTCGCTGGCGGCAAGGATGCCGCGTCGAGCCCGGTCAAGGTTGCGGCCTGACCCAGAAGGAGCCCTGCATGTCCCTCGACACGAACAACGTCCGCCAAGGCGGCTGCGGCTCGGGCCAATGCGCGTGCAAGAGCGCCGCACAGGCGCGCGCCCGCGACCCGTTCGACGATACCGACTACGGCACGCCGCAACGCCATGCCGATACCGACGTCACGCTCGAAATCGACGGCCAGCCGGTGACGGTACCGGCCGGTACGTCGGTAATGCGCGCGGCGATCGAAGCCGGCGTCAACGTCCCGAAGCTCTGCGCGACCGATTCGCTCGAGCCGTTCGGCTCGTGCCGGCTGTGCCTCGTCGAGATCGAAGGCCGGCGCGGTTATCCGGCGTCGTGCACGACGCCGGCCGAAGCGGGCATGAAGGTGCGCACGCAGTCGGACCGGCTGCAGTCGCTGCGCCGCAACGTGATGGAGCTGTACATCTCCGACCATCCGCTCGACTGCCTCACCTGCCCCGCCAACGGCGACTGCGAGCTGCAGGACATGGCGGGCGTCGTCGGGCTGCGCGAAGTGCGCTACGGCTTCGATGGCGCGAATCACCTCGACGACCGCAAGGACGAATCGAACCCGTACTTCACGTACGACCCGTCGAAGTGCATCGTCTGCAACCGCTGCGTGCGCGCGTGCGAGGAAACGCAGGGCACGTTCGCGCTGACGATCGCCGCGCGCGGCTTCGAATCGCGCGTCGCTGCGGGCGAAAGCGAATCGTTCATGGCATCGGAATGCGTTTCGTGCGGCGCCTGTGTCGCCGCATGCCCGACGGCCACGCTGCAGGAGAAATCCGTCGTGCAGCTCGGGCAGGCCGAACACTCGGTCGTCACGACCTGCGCGTACTGCGGCGTCGGCTGCTCGTTCAAGGCGGAGATGAAGGGCACGCAGGTCGTGCGCATGACGCCGAACAAGAACGGCCTCGCGAACGAGGGGCACGCGTGCGTGAAGGGACGCTTCGCGTGGGGCTACGCGACCCACAAGGACCGCATCACGAAGCCGATGATCCGCGAGAAGATCACCGACCCGTGGCGCGAAGTGAGCTGGGACGAAGCGCTCACCTACGCGGCGACGCAATTCCGCAAGCTGCAGCAGAAGTACGGCCGCGATTCGATCGGCGGCATCACGTCGTCGCGCTGCACGAACGAGGAAACCTACCTCGTGCAGAAGCTCGTGCGTGCCGCGTTCGGCAACAACAACGTCGACACCTGCGCGCGCGTGTGCCATTCGCCGACCGGCTATGGCCTCAAGACGACGCTCGGCGAATCGGCCGGCACGCAGACGTTCGCATCGGTCGACCAGGCCGACGTGATCGTCGTAATGGGTGCGAACCCGACCGACGGCCACCCGGTGTTCGGCTCGCGGCTGAAGCGGCGCGTTCGCGAAGGCGCGAAGCTGATCGTGATCGACCCGCGCCGCATCGATGTCGTCGACGGCCCGCACGTGAAGGCCACGCATCACCTGCAACTGCGCCCCGGCACCAACGTCGCGATCGTCAACGCGCTCGCGCACGTGATCGTCACCGAAGGGCTTGTTGCCGACGCGTTCGTCGCCGAGCGCTGCGAGACGCGCGCGTTCGAGCAATGGCGAGACTTCGTGTCGCGCGCCGACAATTCACCCGAGGCAACCGCCGACGTGACGGGCGTGCCGGCCGAGCTGGTACGTGCCGCCGCGCGCCTCTACGCAACGGGCGGCAATGCCGCGATCTATTACGGGCTGGGCGTGACCGAACACGCGCAGGGCTCGACGACGGTGATGGGCATCGCGAACCTCGCGATGGCGACCGGCAACATCGGCCGCGAAGGCGTCGGCGTCAATCCGCTGCGCGGCCAGAACAACGTGCAGGGTTCGTGCGACATGGGCTCATTCCCGCACGAACTGCCCGGCTACCGGCACATCAGTGACGAGATCGTGCGCACGCAGTTCGAGCAGGCGTGGTCGGCCAAGCTGCAGCCGGAACCGGGGCTGCGCATCCCGAACATGTTCGACGCGGCGCTCGACGGCAGTTTCAAGGGGCTCTATTGCCAGGGCGAGGACATCGTCCAGTCGGACCCGAACACGCAGCACGTGTCGGCCGCGCTGTCGGCGATGGAGTGCATCGTCGTACAGGACATCTTCCTGAACGAGACCGCGAAATATGCGCACGTGCTGCTGCCGGGCTCGACGTTCCTCGAGAAGGACGGCACGTTCACGAACGCGGAGCGCCGCATCTCGCGCGTGCGCAAGGTGATGCCGCCGCTCGCGGGCTACGCGGACTGGGAAGTGACGCTGCAGCTGTCGCAGGCGCTCGGTTACGACATGCACTACACGCATCCGTCGGAAATCATGGACGAGATCGCGCGGCTCACGCCGACCTTCTCCGGCGTATCGTACGAGAAGCTCGACGCGCTCGGCAGCATCCAGTGGCCGTGCAACGAGCACGCGCCGGAAGGTACGCCGACGATGCACATAGACGAGTTCGTGCGCGGCAAGGGCCGGTTCGTGATCACCAAGTTCATTCCGACGCCGGAAAAGGTCACGCAGCGCTATCCGCTGATCCTGACGACGGGCCGCATCCTGTCGCAATACAACGTCGGCGCGCAGACGCGCCGGACCGAAAACGTCCGGTGGCATGAAGAGGATCGCCTTGAGATCCATCCGCACGACGCGCAGGATCGCGGCATCCGGACCGGCGACTGGGTCGGCATCGAATCGCGTGCCGGGCAGACGGTGCTGCGCGCGCTCGTGACGGAACGCATGCAGCCGGGCGTCGTGTACACGACGTTCCACTTCCCCGAATCGGGCGCGAACGTGATTACGACGGAAAGCTCCGACTGGGCGACGAACTGCCCTGAATACAAGGTGACGGCCGTGCAGGTGCTGCCGGTTGCGCAGCCGTCCGAATGGCAGCGCTCGTACGCGCGCTTCAATGCGGAGCAGATCGACCTGCTCGAGCGCCGCGCAAGCACGCCCGACACCGTGACGACAGGCAAGTGAGGCTGCGATGGACAACGACCACCTGATCGACATGGCCAACCAGATCGGCGCATTCTTCGAATCGATGCCCGATCGCGACGAAGCGCTGACCGGTATCGCCGAGCATATCCGGCGCTTCTGGGAGCCGCGGATGCGCCGCGCGTTGCTCGCTGCGCTCGACGATCCGTCGGGCGAAGCCGCGCAACGCGCGGCGCCGATCGTGCGCGATGCGATCGCCGCGCACCGCGCGTCGCTCGTTCCTGCTCCCGCGACCGCCTGAGCGCACTGCTACCCGGACACCGACATGCCCGCGAACCAGTTTTCGCAATGGCGCAGCAGCCCGTTCGCGTCGGTCGCCGTGCGCCCGCGCGCGGCGACATACCCGTCGGGCCGCAGCAGGTAGAACGACGGCCGCGAGCGGCCGTACTCCTGTGCCAGCCCGGCGGCACCGTCGCCTTCGATATCGGTGATCCGCCACACGCGCACAGCGCCCGGCATGATCCGTTCGAGCCCCTGCACGAGCGCCTGCGCATCGGCCGCCATCGGCGGCGCAGCGCCGGTGTCGGCATTCACCGGCTCCTCGAGCAGCAGCAGCGTGAAGCTCGCCGGATCGTGCAGATCGTATAGCCGCGCCGTTCCGGGCGCCTGACCGAGCGGGCCGTCGAGCACGCGCACGAGTGCGTCGGGTGCCCGCTCGCCCGCGCGCGGACCGCCGTCGAGCACACGCTCCAGCGTGAGCGGACTCTTCCGGTACTGCACGCCGAGTTCGCTGACCGTGCGCCGCACCGCGTCGCGCATCGGCCCGAACGACACCAGCAGCGGCACGACATGATCGCGCAGCAGCTTCATCGCGCCGCGATCCGCCTCGACGATCTGCGTAATGAAACCGGTCTGCCGCAACACGTCGCGCTCGATCGGATGGCGCTCGGCGTGATACGTGTCGAGCAGCCGTTCTGGCGTGCCCGCACCGAGCACGCGCGCAAGCTTCCAGCCGAGATTGAACGCTTCCTGGATGCCGGTATTCATGCCCTGCGCGCCGGCCGGGCTGTGGACGTGCGCGGCGTCGCCCGCGAAGAATACGCGGCCGTGACGCAGTCGGTCGACCATCCGGCTATGCAGGTGGAAATAGGACGACCACGTGAGATCGCTCGGCGAGATCGACGCGCCCACGCGTGCGCGCACGATCGCCTCGCATTCCGCGAGCGACGGGGTTGGCGCATCGGGCGACGCATCGCTGCCGGGCGGCCGGTCGGCAACGAGCCGGTAACGGCCGCCGCCCATCGGAAACAGGCCCGCCATGCCTTCGGGCGTCGTGAACAGGTGGATCTCGTCGTCCGGCCAGTCGGGTATCGCCGCGAAATCGGCGAGCAGGAAAGTCTGTTCGAACGCCTGCCCGGCGAAGCCCAGGCCGAGCAGATGCCTGACCGTGCTGTGCGCACCGTCGGCAGCGATCAGGTACGACGGCGCGAACGATTCGTCGCGGCCGTCGGCACAGCGGATCGTCACGTCGAGCGACGTGCCGCCTGCATCGCACGCGGTCAGCGTCGCGCCGCGCTCGACCGTCACGCCGAACCCGGCCAGGTGCTCGGCGAGCAGCCGCTCGGTAATGCTCTGGTCGAGAAACAGCAGATACGGGTAGCGCGTTTGCAGCGGATCGAAATCGAGCCGCGCGATCACGCGGCCGTCGGCATGCAGCGCGGCCGCATGCGCGCGATGGCCGAGCGCGAGAAACGGCTCGACCGCGCGATGCTGCTCCAAAAGTTCGAGCGTGCGCGCCTGGATGCCGATCGCGCGCGAATACGGCGCGGGCGCGGCGAGGCGGTCGATGATGCGCACCGGCACGCGGGCCCGCGCGAGGCTCATCGCCGCGGCAAGGCCGGTCGGCCCCGCGCCGACGATCAGCACGGGCGGGATATCGGGCAGTGTGTCAGCCATGAGAACCTCGATGACACGCGACCCTGCAAGTCTACGCCGCTCCGCGTGACGGGGCCATATGCCGACCGGTCGACGCGCGGCACCCGTGCACGGTGTGGGAAAATACGCGCTTTCCGTCAGTTTTCGCGTCATGGATTCCGCATTCGACCGAGCGTATGCAGCACACCGCGCGGGCCGCCTCGCCGAGGCTGAGCACGGCTATCGCGCCGCGCTCGCCACCAACCCCGCCGACGCAGACGCGCTGCATCTGTTCGGCGTGCTGCGGCACCAGCAGGGCCAGCACGCCGAGGCGGCCGATCTCGTCGGCCGCGCCGTCGCGCTGCGTCCGGACGATGCCGCGCTGCAGCTCAATCTCGGCAACGCGCTGAAAGCGCTCGGCCGGCTCGACGAAGCGATCGACCGCTTTCGCAACGCGCTGACGCTCGCGCCCGAATTTCCGCTCGCGCACTACAACCTCGGCAACGCGTATGCGGCGCTGCAGCGCCACGAGGATGCGATCGACGCATTCGGCCGCGCGCTCCGGCTCACGCCCGACGACGCATCGATCCACAACAATCTCGGCAACGCGCTGAACGCGCTCGGCCGCCACGACGACGCGCTCGCCGCGTTCCGGCGCGCGCTCGAACTGCGGCCCGGGCATGCGGGCGCGCACAACAACCTCGCGATGGCGCTGAACGCGATGGGCCGCGCCGACGACGCGATCGCGCACTTCCAGGCCGCGATCGCCGCGCAGCCGCGCTTCGTCGCCGCACATTTCAATCTCGGCAACACGTTCGATGCGGTCGGCCGGCATGCCGAGGCGGCCGCCGCGTTCGAAGCCGCGCTCGCGCTGCATCCGCCGTTTCCGCTCGCGCTGTTCGGGCTCGCGAACGCACTGTGCGCGCAGGCACGCCACCGCGACGCACTGCCCTACTACGAGCGCGCCGTCGGTCTCGATCCGTCGTTCGGCCTGGCGTGGCTGAACCTCGGCAACGCGCATCACGCGCTCTGCGCGCACGAGATGGCGCTGCGCGCATTCGACCAGGCGTTGCGCGTCGAACCCGATCTCACGCTTGCGCGGCTGCACCGCGCAGTCACGCTGCTGACGCTCGGCGACTTCACGCGCGGGCTGCCCGCGTACGAAGCGCGCCACGAGACGCCGGGCGCGACACCGCTCGGCACGCTGCCGCGCTGGCAGGGCGAGCCGATTGCGTCGCGCACGCTGCTGATCCGCGCGGAACAGGGGTTCGGCGACACGCTGCAGTTCGTCCGCTTCGTGCCGCTTGCCCGCGCACGCTGCGCGCGCGTCGTGCTCGAAGTCCAGCCGGAACTCGTGCCGCTGCTGGCGCCCGCCGCATCGCGCTGGCGCGTGACGCTCGTCGCGCAGGGCGCCGCGAAGCCGCCTGCGGCGGACGTCGCCTGCACGCTGATGAGCCTGCCGTTCCTGCTCGGGCTTCAACCGGCGGACATCGTCGGCGGCTCGCGCTACCTCGACGCGCCCGACGGCGCTCGCCGGCGCTTTCGCGGCTCGCTCGGCGGGCAGTCGAAACGCAAGTTCGGCCTCGCGTGGTCGGGGCGCCGGCAGGCACAGGAAAACCGTTCGATGCCGTTCGACGCGCTCGCGCCGCTGCTCGCGCTGCCGGACATCGACTGGATCGTGCTGCAGCCCGCACTCGACGACGACGAACGTGCGCGCGTCGACGCGCATCCGCGCGTGCATCGCCTCGACGGCCGGCTGAACGACTTCGCCGATACGGCCGCGCTGATCGAGCGGCTCGACGGCGTCGTCACGATCGATACGGCAGTCGCGCACCTCGCGGGCGCGCTCGGCAAGCCGCTGTGGGTCATGTTGCCGTTCGCGCCCGACTGGCGCTGGTTCACCGGCGACGACTGTCCGTGGTATCCGCAGGCCAGGATCGCCCGCCAGCCCGCGCCGGGAGCGTGGCTCGACGTGGCGGCCATGGTCGCCGACAGGCTGCGCGACGCCTGAACGCAGACAAAAAAAGGAGCGCGCTGCGCTCCTTTTTTTGATGCAACGCATGCGGCCGGCGCCGTGCGATGTGCAATGTACGAGCGCCTGTCAGGCCGTCTTGTACTGGTTGCGCGCGTCGGGCGTGCGATACAGCACGAGCGTCGCGATCAGCCCGCAAATCGCGGCCACGCTCAGCCACAGCCCCGGCGCCGCCTTGTTGCCCGTCTGGTGGATCAGCAGCGTCGAGATCGCCGGCGTGAAGCCGCCGATCGTCGTCGCCAGGCTGTACGCGAGCGAGAATCCGGCCGTGCGCACGTCGGCCGGCATCACTTCGGTCAGCGCGACGACCATCGCCCCGTTGTACGACGCGTACAGGAACGACAGCCACAGCTCGACCGCGAGCAGCCGCAGGAACGACGGATCGCCGACGAGCCACAGCACGGCCGGGTAAGCCGACAGCAGCGTCAGCACCGTGAACGCGATCAGCACCGGGCGGCGGCCGATGCGATCGGACAGCGCGCCGGACAGCGGCAACCACACGAGGTTGGAAATGCCGACGCAGACGGTCACGACGAGCGCATCGAGCGACGACAGGTGCAGCACTTCCTTGCCGAACGTCGGCGTGTACGCGGTGATCATGTAGAACGACACCGTCGTCATGATCACCATTCCCATGCCGGCAACCACGATGCCCCAGTTGTCGAGCATCGAGCGCATGATCTCGCCCATCGACGGGCGGTGGCGCTTCGCGAGGAACTCGTCCGTTTCCTTCAGCGAACGACGGATCAGGAACAGGAACGGCACGATCAGGCAGCCGATCAGGAACGGAATGCGCCAGCCCCACGCGGTCATCTCCTCGACCGGCAGCGCGCGGTTCAGCAGCACGCCGACGAACGCGGCGAACACGACGGCCACCTGCTGGCTGCCCGACTGCCACGACGTATAGAACCCCTTGTGGCCCTTCGTCGCGATCTCCGACAGGTAGACCGACACGCCGCCGAGTTCGACGCCCGCCGAGAAACCCTGCAGCAGCCGGCCAAGCAGCACGAGCACCGGCGCGAGCAGGCCGATCGTCGCGTAGCCGGGTATCGAGGCCACTGTGAGCGTGCCGAGCGCCATCAGCCCGAGCGTCAGGATCAGCCCCTTGCGGCGGCCGTGATGGTCGATGTACGCGCCGAGCACGATCGCACCGACCGGCCGCATCAGGAAGCCCGCGCCGAACACCGACAGCGACAACATCAGCGACGCGAATGCGTTGCCGCTCGGGAAGTAGGTTTTCGCGATGGCCGACGCGTAATACCCGTAGACCATGAAGTCGTACATTTCCAGGAAGTTGCCGCTGACGACCCGGAATACGGTGCGGAATTTCGATTCCTGCGCGATGGCGTGTGACGCTGTGGACATGTTTTTCTCGCTCAGATCGGAAGGCGCGAATCCGCGCCGCATGGATCAGACGACGCCCGCGGCGCCGGGCCGGCACCCACGGGCATCGCCGGCCGCCGGCGGCGCGCCACGCGACGACGCGCGCACCGGCATGGTCCGCGAATGATGCCACGCCAAGCCGATATTTGCGTTGTGTCGCCCCTGCCGCCGCCGTCGCAACCTTCGACTCGCGAAAATCAGATTGATCTGATCGACCGGCTCTCGCCGGCCGACCACAATGTCACGATTTGCGACGAGATTTCCGCGCTGCGGCCGGCACGGTTGCCTGTGTCGCACGGCGCACCGCCCTCATGACTCCATCGCCCCTCGTCCCCGTCGAAGGCGCGCTCGCCCGCCCTCGCGTCGCCCCGCTCGATCACGTACCGCCGTTCGGTCGCGAATGGACCTTTCGCGGCGCGCCCGGTGCACGGCCCGGCAAGCACTGCCTCGCCACACTGACGACATCCTGCATCGACGTCGACCGGCCGCACCGCGCGTGTCGCTGGCAGCCATGGCCCACGGCGTCAGCGCCACAATCGGCAGGGCTGCCGGTCGCGCCGGCTGCCGTTGCCGGCACGATCTCCCGACGTACCGTCCAAGGCGCTCGCGACCGACGTGCGATGTACGCAATCTGCTGGAGCATCGGCGCGTTCGGCATCATCGGCTGGCTGATCGCCGCGCACGAACCGCCCACGGGCTTCGAGTCTTCGCATACGATCCAGATGGGCGGCATTGCGCCGGATCACGCCACGTCATCGACCGGTACCGTGCGGGTTGCCGCGGTTCAGTCCGGTACGTCGACACACCCTGCATCGCAGCGCACGGTGGCAACACCTGTCGCGAAAACTGCAGAATCTCCACCGGCCACGCACCACGCCGCGCCTCGTCCGGCGTCGCTTCGCCCGAAGGCAACGTCCGACGTGCAGCGCACCGCCACTGCATTGCCACGTCGAACAAGCATCACGCGCACGACGACAGCACCGCCCCGGTCACCGACCGTGCGGCGGCTGGCTGCACGTCCGCCAGCCCTGAGCGATACAGCCAACGCCCACACACGCGATCGGCTCGCCTCGCCGCCGCACGCACCGGACGCACGCGATGCGCGCGACACGCTCGACGATCCGCTCACGCTGATCGCAATGGCAAACGCGCTGCGCGGCGCGCAGCCTGCCCGTCCGGCGCCTGCGCCGGCCACCGGCTTCGACTGGACGTCGCAACTGTCCCACCGCCGCTTGACCGACGCACCGGACGCGTTCGCGCGCTGACGGTCGCCCAATAAAAAACCCGGCGAAGATCGCTTCGCCGGGTTTCGCTCGTCTCTCTCGCCGTCCGTCTGACGAATCGTTACTTGTGCGAGGGCAGCCCCGTCTCGGTCTGCTTCTCGAGTTGCCGCACCTGCTCCTGCAGATCGCGCAACTGCATCTGCGCGGCCCGCTTCTCGACCTGCAGCGCCTGCGCCTGCTCCTGTGCCGACTTCTGCCGCTGCGCGACTTCGGCCTGCTGGCTGCGCGCGACGCTCAGATCGGCCTGCAACTGCTGCGCACGATTCGCCTGCAGCGCGATCACGCGTTCGAGAAACGTCTTCTGCGCCTGCAGCTCGGTACGGCGGATCTCGATATCCGCGAGCTGCACGGTCTGCTGGACGAAATTCGCATACACCATCTCCGCGCGGTTCTTCTCCTGCGACCGGATCACGCGCCACAGATGCTTGTCCTGGAACAGCGCGACGTAATACGTCATCTCGCGCGGATCGAACATCAGGCTCGCGCCATAGCTGCCGTTGTATGTCGTGCGCATCTCGACGATCCGGCCGTCGTGCAGCATCTGCGTCAATTCGGCGACGTTGCCTTGCGTGCTTGCGTCCGATTCGGATGCCGCCGGCACCGTATCGCCGCTCAGGCTCGTGACCGCAGGACGCGTACCGGCGACCGGCGCGGTCGCGTCGGCGGACCAGGCCGCGCCCGCTTGCGTGCAGGCGGCCAGTGCAACGATCCACGTTGCGCATCGTGCAGGGAAAAAGTTTCGGAAAACCAACGTCAGACTCCGGCGAACGAATCGGAACTCGCGATTATCGTTCAAAACGAAACGGCCGCATCTCGAATTTATCGGGATGCGGCCGGGCCTTCGTGCGACACGAAAAATGCGGCTTGCTACAGGCGGGTTTCGCGCGCCGCGCGCAGGAACGCATCGAGCAGCGGCGTGCAGTCGAGCAGCTCCGAACCGCCCGCACGATGGAACTCGGGGTGCCATTGCACGCCGACGACGAACGGCGAACGCCGATGGCGGATGCCCTCGATGATCCCATCGCCGGCCGACACCGCCTCGATGTTCAGATCGCGGCCGAGATCGCGGATCGCCTGGTGGTGGATCGAGTTGACGATCGCTTCGCTGCGCCCGGGGAACATGCTCGCGAGCGTCGACGAGTCGGGGAAGCGGATGGCGTGGCGATGCTGGTCGTAATGCTCGCTTACGTGCGCATTCGCGGTCGGGACATCGGTGGCGATGTCCTGGTACAGCGAACCGCCGAACGCGACGTTGATCAGCTGGCAGCCGCGACAGACGCCGAGCACGGGTTTGCCGGATTCGACGAACTCGTGCAGCAGCTCGAGTTCGTACATGTCGCGCACGCGGTCGCCCGGCCATTCGGGGCGGGCGTCCGACGCCGCGTAGGTTTGCGGCGACACGTCGGCGCCGCCTTGCAGCAGCAGGCCGTCGAGATGCTTCGCGTAGTCGCGCAGGCGGATGTTGCTCGGGTGAATCATGCCCTGGTGGCCGACGGTCGGAATCATGAACACGAGCACGTCGCGCGACATCACCCAGTGTGCGATCGATTCCTCCAGATACTGCAGCGTCTTGCCCCGCAGCCCCTTCGCGCCCGGTTCCGGATGGAAGATCCGCGCCGACACGCCGATGCGCAGCGTGCGCTGCGTGATGCGCTGGCCGGCGCGGTCGAACAGCCGGCGCGCGCGCGCCGCGATGATCCGGCCGAACACCGACCACGGCGTGTCACTCTGCTTCAGGTAGGCCGGCGGCGCATTCTGCGCGCTCGCGGGCGGCGGCCGCGGCGTATCGAAATCGGGCGGCGCGCCGAACCCGGGCGGCGGCGAGCCGGGCTTCGGCGGCGCGGCGACACCATCGGCCGCGGCACCCGCCGCGCCCGGCTCGGATGCGGCCGTGACGGGCGACGCGCCGTCCACGGCGACGTTTTGCGCGGTGGCCTGCGCTGCCGGCGCATCGGGCGTTTTCGCCGGATCGGGACGGGGAGAATCGGAAGAAGCGGAAGAGGTGCCGGGCAGACCGGCCGGGGAAAGCGTGTTTTCGCTCATGACGATGGTCTGGTACGTCGCTCACGCGTATGGATAAACGAGGATTCATTATGCTTCAGTGCACGATCGCGCGGTAAACCTGCAACATCCTGTCGACATTGTTGCAAGTCGGTGGCAAGCCGCCGGGGGCGCCCCCGTTCGCGTGCCGGCGACGTCACCCCGTGCCGCGTGCACTGGACACCAGTGATATATCACAATAATATCCACGGATTGTCCACGCTTCCCGATCGCCCGCGCCATGATCGCGCCCCGTCCGGCCGCCGCGCCGCATCCCGCATGAATGCCCTGCCCGACGTCCCCCGCGACCGGCCCGTCGCGTCGGCGATCAGTCTCGCCGACCGCGCCTACGCGCTGATCCAGCGCGACATCATCACGATGCGCCTGAAGCCGGGCGCCGCGCTCAACGAGGCCGATCTCGTCGCGCGCACGGGGATCGGCCGCACGCCGGTGCACCAGGCCGTGCACCGGCTCGTGCTCGAAGGGCTGCTGTCCGTGATGCCGCGCAAGGGGTTGATGGTGCAGCCGCTGTCGCTCGACGACATCGTCGCGGTAATCGACGTGCGGCACATCAACGAAGCGCACTGCGCCGAACTCGCCGCGCGCCACGCGACGCCCGACGATCTCGCGCGTATGGCCGCGCTGCTCGACGACGGGCAGGCCTGCGTCGCCACGCACGACGTCGAAGGCATGATGGAACTCGACCGCGCGTTTCATCAGGCGATCGCCGCGGCCGCGCGCAATGCGGTCCTCGCCGAGATCCTGCGCGCGCTGCACGAGCGCTCGCTGCGCTTCTGGTTCGTCACGCTGTCCGAACCTCACCATCTCGCCGACGTCCAGCACGAGCATCGCGAACTGTTCGAACGGCTGTCCGCGCGCGACGCCGCCGGCGCGCGTGCAGCCGTCGAACGCCATATCGATTCGTTTCGCTCCACGCTTCTTCAACATCTTCGCCCCTGAGCCGCCCATGACCACGTTCACGCCCTTCCCCCCGCTCGCCCAGCTCGCCGCCGACCTCGCCGCCGGCCGGACCACGAGCCGCGCGCTCGTCGACGCCGCGCTCGACCGGATCGCCGATCCGTCGGGCCAGGGCGCCGTCGTCTTCACCGAAGTCGATGCCGACAACGCGCGCGCGGCCGCCGACGCGCACGACCAGCTGCGCGCCGCCGGCACCGTGCTGTCGCCGCTCGCGGGTATTCCCGTGTCGGTGAAGGACCTGTTCGACGTCGCGGGCCAGGTGACGCGCGCAGGCTCGCGCGTGCTCGACGGCGCGCCGGCCGCGCGCACCGATGCAGTCGCCGTCGCGCGGCTCAAGCGCGCGGGCGCCGTGCTGGTCGGCCGCACCAACATGAGCGAATTCGCGTTCTCCGGGCTCGGGCTGAATCCGCACTTCGGCAATCCGCGCTCGCCGTACCACCGCGACGTGCCGGGCGATGCGCGGATTTCCGGCGGCTCGTCGTCGGGCGCGGCCGCGTCCGTCGCCGACGGGATGGCCGCCGTCGCGCTCGGCACCGACACGGGCGGCTCGATCCGCATTCCGGCCGCCCTGTGCGGGCTGACGGGCTTCAAGCCGACCGCGAGCCGGATCCCGACGCAAGGCGGCGTGCCGCTGTCGACGACGCTCGACTCGTTCGGCCCGATCGGCCTGACAGTCGCCTGCTGCGCGCTCGTCGACCGGATGCTCGCGGGCCTCGAACCGCACGTGCCGGCCGCGCGGCCGCTGGAAGGCGTGCGGCTCGGCGTGCTGACGAACTACGTGACGGACGGCGTCGATGCCGACGTCGCGGCCGCGCTCGACGCCGCGCTCAAGCATCTCGAAGCCGCCGGTGCGATCGTCACGGAAGTGCGCTTCTCCGCGCTCGACCGGCTGCCCGACATCAACCGCTTCGGCTTCTCGCCGATCGAGGCGTACGCATGGCATCGCCCGCTGCTCGCACAGCACCGCGACCAGTACGACCCGCGCGTGCTGACGCGGATCCTGAAGGGCGAGCCCGCGAGCGCGGCCGACTATCTCGACCTGCTCGCCGCGCGCGCCGCGATGCTCGACGAAGCCGCGCACACGGTCTGGTCGCGCTTCGATGCGCTCGTCGCGCCGACGGTGCCGGTCGTGCCGCCGCGCATCGCGGAACTCGAAGCGGACGACGCCGCGTTCACGCGCACCAATGCGCTGATCCTGCGCAACCCGAGCGCGTTCAACTTCCTCGATGCGTGCGCGCTGTCGCTGCCGTGCCATCCGCGCGACGCGGCGCCGGTCGGCCTGATGCTCGCAGCGGCGCCGCATCGCGACGACGCGCTGCTCGCGATCGGCCAGGCGGTCGAAGCCGTGCTGAACACGATCCGCTGACCGCGCCAGCCGATCGACGGCGGGCGATGCGCGCGGTGCGGCAGGGTGCCGCACGCGCGCTGTCAGTTTCGTGCCAGACCGTTCGCGCTAAAATCGCGCGATTGTTTTCCGGACCGACCCACGAGGAACCCCGCCGACATGAACGACTACACGCTTGCGCTACGCCGCGAACGCCGCCTGCTGATGCTGCTCGGATGGGTGTGCATCGCCCTGCTGGCCGGTGCGCTGTACCTGCAGTACGTGAAGAACGAAGATCCGTGCCCGCTGTGCATCATCCAGCGCTACTTCTTCACCGCGATCGGAATCTTCGCGTTCCTGGCCGCCGGGATCCGCAACTGGCGCGGCATCTGGGTGCTCGAGCTGCTGATCGCGATCGCCGCGGCCGGCGGCGTCGGTACCGCCGCGCGGCACCTGTCGATCCAGATGAATCCGGGCTTCAGCTGCGGCTTCGACACGCTGCAGCCGATCGTAGACAGCCTGCCGCCCGCGCAGTGGTTCCCCGGCATGTTCAAGGTCGCCGGGCTGTGCGAGACCGTCTACCCGCCGATCCTCGGCATCCTGCTGCCCGGCTGGGCGCTGATCGGCTTCGCCGCGATCCTGATTGCGGTCGTCGCGAGCCTCTGGCGCCATCGCCGCAAGCTCGCGGCCTGACCGGCCAGCCGCTTTAGCGACGCCCTGCGCGCGCGGCCCGCTCAGTCGGGCCGCGCCGCCGCTCCGTCGCCTTCCGGCCGTGCCGGACGCCTTCGCAAGCCGCACCCGGCCGGCCGCACGTAAACCCCTACCCCGCCGCTACCCGGATTTCCGGGCGAACGCGCGTCGCGCGACTGTCGCACCCGCGCCCCGCCGCGCCTGCGTTTCGGCCCGATGTGCACGCACCGGCGCCCCGATATCGCGCGGCGGGCCTATGATCGACATGATCGCCGCCTGATAGCCCGGATCACCGCCCGACAATGTTCCCGTCGCCTCGCGGTGCTATCTTCGGGACTGGATGGCGATCTACGTGCGCGAGGCCAGGCGGTCTCACCGCCCACTGCGTAACGCGCGCCCGATCCGCAATGTCGACTGGATTCATCATGACAACGCAAACCATCCGCATCCGTCACCCTCATGGCGTCCGCGTGTCCGGCGGCGGCGCCGTTCGCACGCGCGTTCAGCGCGCTGCCGCCGCACTGCATCGGCCGTGCGGCCGGCCTGCCCCGCTCCCGTCCGTCCTCGCTGCCGCCGCGCCCGCCAGCCCGCGCCGCGTGTCGTGCTGCGTCGTCCCGAACGGAGCGTGCTGATGGAAGCCTGGCTCGGCGATCTGCAGCAACTGCTCGCGCACGGCGAAGCGGCCGTGCTCGTGACGGTCGCGCACACCGACGGCTCCGCGCCGCGCGAAGCCGGCACCAAGATGCTCGTCACGCGCGACACGGCCCGCCATACGATCGGCGGCGGTCATCTGGAATGGAAGGCGATCGAGATCGCGCGGCATCTGCTGAAGGATGGCGCGCACGTGCCCCACGCGCGCAGGCTCGAACGGCTCGCGCTCGGCCCGAGCCTCGGCCAGTGCTGCGGCGGCGCGGTCGTGCTCGCGTTCGAGCGGCTCGACGTCGGCGATCTCGGCTGGATCATGTCGCTCGCGAAGCGCGTCGCGGCCGGCGCCGCGACCGTGCGTAGCGTATCATTCGGCCCCTCGCCGGGCGCGCCGCTGTTGAGCGAACCGGAATCGGAAGCCGCGCGCGCCGACTGCCTGCTGTGGGAAACCGGCGGCGTGTCGCTGATGACCGAAACGATCGCGCCGTATGCGTTCCCCGTCGTGCTGTTCGGCGCCGGGCACATCGGCACCGCGCTCGTGAAGGTGCTGGCGACGCTGCCGTGCCAGGTGCGCTGGATCGACGGGCCCGATGCGGTGTTCCCGCCGGCCGACGTGCTCGCCGGCATCGGCAATCTCGCGATCGAGGCGGCCGCCGCCCCGGCAGACGCCGTCGACACGGCACCGCCGCAGTCCTACTTCGTCGTGATGACGCACGACCACGCACTCGATTTCGTGCTGGCCGAGCGCATCCTGCGACGCGGCGACTATGCGTACTTCGGGATGACCGGCTCGCACGCGAAGCGCGTGCAGTTCGATCATCGCCTTGCGGCCATCGGCATCGACCCGGCCCAGGTCGCGCGGATGCGCTGCCCGATCGGTGTCGAAGGCATCATCGACAAGGCACCCGAAGTGATCGCGATCTCGGTGGCCGCGCAGTTGCTGCAGGCCGTCGAGGCGAACGCAAACGCGCAGGCTTCCCCAACATACTGACCGACCAAGAACGACGCCATGACCCCGACATTCAAGGACAAGATCGCCCGCGCACCGAAAGCGGAGCTGCACATCCATATCGAAGGCTCGCTCGAGCCCGAACTGATTTTCGCTCTCGCGCAACGCAACGGCGTGAAGCTCGCGTACGACTCGATCGACGCGCTGCGCGCCGCGTACGCGTTCACCGACCTGCAGTCGTTCCTCGACATCTATTACGCAGGCGCGAGCGTGCTGCTGACCGAGCAGGATTTCTACGACATGACGGCCGCGTACTGCGAACGCGCGCTCGCCGACAACGTCGTCCATACCGAACTGTTCTTCGACCCGCAGACGCACACCGAACGCGGCGTGCCGATCGAGACGGTCGTCGCGGGCATCGAGCGCGCGCTCGCCGATGCCGAGCCGCGCGGGCTGTCGAGCAAGCTGATTCTGTGCTTCCTGCGCCACCTGTCCGAAGAGGACGCGCTCGCGACGTTCGAATCCGCACTGCCGCTGTTCGAGCGCTATCGCCATCGCCTGATCGGCGTGGGCCTCGACTCGTCCGAGCTCGGCCATCCGCCGACGAAGTTCGCGCGCGTGTTCGACAAGGCGCGCTCGCTCGGGCTGAAGCTCGTCGCGCACGCGGGCGAGGAAGGCCCGCCGGCATACATCTACGAAGCGCTCGACGTGCTGAAGGTCGACCGGATCGACCACGGCGTGCGCAGCATCGAGGACGCGGCGCTCGTCGAACGCCTCGCGCGCACGCGCACGGCGCTCACCGTCTGCCCGCTGTCGAACCTGAAGCTGTGCGTGTTCGACGACATGGCGAAGCACACGCTGAAGGCGCTGCTCGACCGCGGCGTCGCGGTAACGATCAACTCCGACGATCCGGCCTATTTCGGCGGCTACGTCAATGAAAACTACTTCGCGACGGCCGAAGGGCTGCGCCTCACCGATGCCGAAGTCCATGCGGTAATCCGCAACGGCTTCGAGGCGTCGTTCGTCGACACTGCGCAGCGCGACGCACTGATCGCGCGCCTCGACGCGTACTGGCAGGCCGCGTGACGGCCCGCATCGAGGTGCGCTAGACAGATGAAACACGGCAACGGCATCCGCTTCGCGACTCCCGGTCCGGCCTTGCGCAGAGCCGAACGCATGAATGCGCCCGGCGCGAACGCGTTCAACGCGTTCGTCGCCCGCGTGGCGGCGGCGCTGTCCGTCGCCGCCGCATCGGTCGCGATCGCCAACGCTGCGAGATTCGCCGGCAATCACGCGATGGCGGCCGCGGCCGCCACGAACGCCTGCGCAATCGCATCCCGCCGCGCCGCACGCAGTATGTCGCGGCGGCTCGCGAAGCGCCGCCCCGCAGCCGCGCGGGCGGTGCCATCCATGCCGTCGCCCGCGCGGCATCGATCGCTTCTTCTGTTCGCCTTACCTTGATGCAGGACCATTCGTCATGACGCAAACCGCTTTTCGTTCCCAACTGCTGACCTTCAACGGCGACCCGGCGCAATCGAGCCAGGCCGCGAACTACGAGACCGACGGCCTCCTGATCGTCGACGACGGCAAGGTCGTCGCGGCCGGTCCGTATGCGCGGCTCGCCGCGACGCTCGCGCGCGACGCGATCGTCCATGACCTGCGCGACAAGCTGATCGTTCCCGGCTTCATCGACACGCACATCCACTATCCGCAGACGGACATGATCGCGTCGCCGGCGCCCGGCCTGCTGCCGTGGCTCGACAAGTACACGTTCCCGACCGAGCGCCAGTTCGGCGATCCCGAGCATGCGCGCGAAGTCGCCGACTTCTTCGTCGACGAACTGCTCGCCTGCGGCACGACGAGCGCGCTCGTCTACTGCACGGTGCACAAGCAGTCGGCCGACGCGCTGTTCGCGGCGAGCGACGCGCGCGACCTGCGGATGATCGCGGGCAAGGTGCTGATGGACCGCAACTGCCCCGAATTCCTGCGCGACACCGCGCAATCGGGTTACGACGACAGCGCCGAGCTGATCGGCCGCTGGCACGGCAAGGGCCGCCAGATGTACGCGATCACGCCGCGCTTCGCGCCGACGTCGACCGAGGCGCAGCTCGAAGCGTGCGGCGAACTCGCGCGCCGCCATCCGGACGTGTTCGTGCAGAGCCACGTCGCGGAAAACGTCGACGAGGTGAAATGGGTGGCCGAGCTGTTCCCCGGCCATCGCAGCTATCTCGACATCTACGACCGCTACGGGCTGCTGCGTCCGCGCGCGGTGTACGGTCACTGCATCCACCTCGACGACGAGGACCGGCGCCGGATGGCCGAGACGCGCACCGTCGTCGCGCACTGCCCGACGTCGAACTTCTTCCTCGGCAGCGGGCTGTTCGATTTCGACAAGGCCGGCGAATACGACGTGCCCGTCACGCTCGCCACCGACGTCGGCGGCGGCACGTCGTTCTCGATGCTGCAGACGATGAACGAAGCGCACAAGGTCGCGCGGCTGTCGGGCCACCACCTGACCGCGACACGGATGTTCTGGCTCGCGACGGCCGGCGCCGCGCAGGCGCTCGATCTCGCCGACACGGTCGGCACGCTCGCGCCGCGCACCGAGGCCGACTTCGTCGTGCTCGATCCGCAGGCCACGCCGCTGCTCGCGCGCCGCACGAAGCGCGCGGATTCGCTCGAGGAGCTGCTGTTCGCGTTCGCGCTGCTCGGCGACGACCGCGCGGTGTACCGCACTTATGCGGCCGGCAAACTCGTCCACGAACGCGGCGCGGCCTGCCGCGCGGCCGCGGCGTAACGGCCCGCCGGACTCCCGTCCCGGCATGCGCGGCGCATCCGCCGTCGCGCATGCCGGACAATCGAAGGTTGCCACGCGCCGACCGCGCCCCGACGCCCTTCGTTGCCCCACCCGACGGCTTTCCCGCCCGCGACACGTCGTGCTAGAATTCGCCGCTCATTGGGGAGTAGCCGCTCCGCTCGATGCCTCGCGCCCCCGGCGCGCATCGTGACGGAGGCGTCCGTCAACAGACTTGGCCGTTCGGCCATGGCGGACGCAGCCACCTAGGCCTGGCGAGACCGATGGTTCACAGTGCGCCGCATCAGGGCCCGGCGCGCCGTGGATCGTCGCTCGCACGCACAACATCGGCCCGCGGAACCCCATACGTGTCCCAAGCCTTCCTGATTTCCACCGGCGCCGTCGCCCTCGCTGAAATCGGCGACAAGACCCAACTGCTTTCCCTCGTGCTGGCCGCGCGCTATCGCAAGCCGGTACCGATCATCCTCGGCGTGCTCGTCGCGACGCTCGTGAACCACGGTTTCGCCGGCGCGCTCGGCGAATGGCTCGGCGCACTCGTCACGCCGTCGATCATGCGCTGGGCGCTCGCGTTCTCGTTCATCGCGATGGGGTTGTGGATCCTCGTGCCGGACAAGCTCGATGCCGACGAAGCCAATGCCAACCGTTCGCGGCTCGGCGTGTTCGGCGCAACCCTGGTCGCGTTCTTCCTCGCGGAAATGGGCGACAAGACGCAGATCGCGACCGTCGCGCTGGCCGCGCGTTTCCAGGACTACATCGGTGTCGTGGCCGGCACGACGTTCGGGATGATGCTCGCGAACGTGCCGGCGATCCTGCTCGGCGACCGCTTCGCGCACCGTCTGCCGACGAAGCTCGTGCACGGGATCGCTGCCGTGCTGTTCGTCGTGCTCGGCGCGCTCGCGCTGCTGGGCGTCGGGGTCTGACGCACGGAGGTGGCCGGCGCGGCCGGGCGGCCACGCCGTTGCTGACCCAGCGTTACTTCGCGACCGCCGCGGCCGAAGCCGGCGCAGCCGGCACTGCACGCTCGTTGGTGGCCGGCGCCGCCGGCCCGCCGCGCTTGTCGACCGGCAGCCGGACCGAGCGGACCGCGCCGTTCGACAGCGGGAAATCGGCAAGCGCGCTGCGCGCAAGGAACGGCATCGCGAACAGCAGCGTGCCGTTGTCGCCGGTCGTGCGCGCGGACACGTTGTAGACCTCCTTGCCCGTCGCGCGCTCGGTGATGCGGATGCCGAGCATATAGTCGAACACCTGGTACGTCTGCGCGACGTAGCCGGCCGGCATCGGCCCCCAGGGCCCCCACGGGCCCCACGGCCCGCGCCGCCAGTACGGCCCCGGCCCGACGAACCAGGGATCGTAGTAGACGGGTTGCGGCACCGTCACGAGATCGCTGCCGACTGCATAGGTCAGCCCGACGAGATACCGCGCCTGCGCCTGCGGCACCTGCCGGAACGCATACGCGGACAGCTCGCTCGCGACGATCGGCTCGTAGGTCGATTGCTCGATGCTGTTCTTCTGCGCCTCGGTGCGCGTAAACGCATAGGTGCGTGTCGCATCGCTGCCGCTCCAGTCGGAGAAAGCCGTGACCTGGGTCGTCACATAGCTGGTGCAGCCCGTCAGCAGCGCCACGCACAGCGCCACCGCCCAGCCCGCACCGCGAGAAATCCATTCGCGTTTCATGTTGATCCTCGTCGATCCGTCACCCGTTCGTCGCACCGCGCGAACCGGACGGGATGCCGATAATACGCGGACTGCCGGACCCGGTAAAAAGTTCGCGCGGCACGCAGCCGCAAGCCTTTGTACAATGGCCCGGTTCGCCCGGCCCGTGCCGCGGGCCCGTCCCCCACTCCACCGATCTCGACGACCATGTCCGACAACGCCTCCTCCACCGTGATCCGCCGCGCCGACTACACGCCGCCGGCCTTCCTCATCGATTCCGTCGCGCTCGAATTCGATCTCGCGCCGGCCCGCACGATCGTCAGGAATACGATGCGCGTGCGCCGCAATCCGGACGCCGCGCCCGCGCCGCACCTGGAGTTGATGGGCGAAGCGCTCGAATTCCTCGGCGCACGGCTGGATGGTGCGCCGCACGGCGCCGTGCGCGCGCACGAGCACGGGCTGACCGTCGAGAACGTCCCCGAGGCTTTCGAGCTGACGCTCGAAAGCGCATGCGCGCCCGACCAGAATACGACGTTGTCGGGCCTGTACGTGTCGAGCGGCAACTTCTTCACGCAATGCGAAGCCGAAGGCTTCCGCCGCATCACCTACTTCCTCGACCGCCCCGACGTGATGGCGTCGTACACGGTCACGCTGCGCGCCGACAAGGCCGCGTACCCGGTGCTGCTGTCGAACGGCAACCTCGTCGATTCGGGCGACCTGCCCAACGGCCGCCACTTCGCGAAATGGGAAGACCCGTTCCGCAAGCCCAGCTACCTGTTCGCGCTCGTCGCGGGCAAGCTCGTCGCGATCGAGGAAAAGATCACGACCGGCTCGGGCAAGGAGAAACTGCTGCAGGTGTGGGTCGAGCCGGCCGATCTCGACAAGACGCGTCACGCAATGGATTCGCTGATCCACTCGATCCGCTGGGACGAAAAGCGCTTCGGCCTCGAGCTCGATCTCGACCGCTTCATGATCGTCGCGGTCGGCGACTTCAACATGGGCGCGATGGAAAACAAGGGGCTCAACATCTTCAACACGAAGTACGTGCTGGCGAACCCAGAGACCGCGACCGACACCGACTTCGCGAACATCGAATCGGTGGTCGGCCACGAGTACTTCCACAACTGGACGGGCAACCGCGTGACCTGCCGCGACTGGTTCCAGTTGAGCCTGAAGGAAGGCCTGACGGTGTTCCGCGACCAGGAATTCTCGGCCGACATGGCCGCGGGCGACGACGTCGAATCGGCGGCCCGCGCGGTCAAGCGCATCGAGGACGTGCGCGTGCTGCGCCAGTTGCAGTTCGCCGAGGACGCGGGCCCGATGGCGCATCCGGTGCGCCCGGAGAGCTACGTCGAGATCAACAACTTCTACACGATGACCGTCTACGAGAAAGGCTCGGAAGTCGTGCGGATGTACCAGACGCTGTTCGGCCGCGACGGCTTCCGCAAGGGGATGGACCTTTACTTCAAGCGCCACGACGGCCATGCAGTGACCTGCGACGACTTCCGTCACGCGATGGCCGACGCGAACGGGCGCGACCTCGCGCAGTTCGAGCGCTGGTACAGCCAGGCCGGCACGCCGCGCGTGTCGGTGCGCACCGCGTACGATGCGACCGCGCGCCGCTATACGGTCACGCTCGCGCAGGGCTACGGCGACGCGTCGCCGGCCGCGCGCGAAACGCAGCAGGGGCCGCTCCTGATTCCGTTCGCGATCGGCCTGATCGGCCGCGACGGGCGCGACCTGCCGCTGCGCCTCGACGGCGAAGCCGCCGCATCGGGCACGACGCGCGTGCTCGACTTCACCGGCACCGAGCAGACCTTCACGTTCGTCGATGTGCCCGAAGCACCGCTGCCGTCGCTGCTGCGCAATTTCTCGTCGCCGGTGATCGTCGAGTACGACTACAGCGACGACGACCTTGCCTTCCTGCTCGCGCACGACAGCGATCCGTTCAACCGCTGGGAAGCCGGCCAGCGCCTCGCGACGCGCGCGCTGCTGACGCTCGCCGCACGTGCCGCCGCGAACGAGCCGCTCACGCTCGGCGAGAACTTCGTCGCCGCGTTCCGCCGCGTGCTGACCGATGAGACGCTGTCACCGGCGTTCCGCGAACTCGCGCTGACGCTGCCGTCGGAAACCTATCTCGCCGACCAGATGGCCGAGGCCGATCCGGCCGCCGTGCATCGCGCGCGCCTGTTCGTGCGCCGCCAGCTCGCGACCGCGCTGCGCGCCGACTGGCTCGCCGCGTACCAGCAGCACCAGACGCCCGGCGCATACGAGCCGACGCCGGAGGCCTCCGGCCGCCGCGCGCTGAAGAACCTCGCGCTCGCGTATCTGGCCGAGCTCGACGACCCGGCCGACGCCGTGCGCCTTGCGACCGCACAGTACGACGCGGCAAACAACATGACCGATCGCGCGGCTGCGCTCGGCGCGCTGCTGTCCGCCGCGGCAGCCGGCGCGAACGAGCCGGCCGAGCGTGCGCTCGACGACTTCTACCGTCGCTTCGAGAAGGAAGCGCTCGTGATCGACAAGTGGTTCGCGATGCAGGCGGCGCAACGCGGCACGCCCGCGCAGCCGACGCTCGCGAAGGTTCGCAAGCTGCTCGCGCACCCCGCGTTCAACCTGAAGAATCCGAACCGCGCGCGCTCGCTGATCTTCAGCTTCTGCGCGGCCAACCCCGCGCAGTTCCATGCGGCGGACGGCTCGGGTTACGCGTTCTGGGCCGAACAGGTGCTCGCGCTCGACGCGATCAACCCGCAGGTTGCGGCGCGCCTCGCGCGCTCGCTCGAACTGTGGCGCCGCTTCACGCCCGCGCTGCGCGACCGGATGCGCTCGGCGCTCGAGCAGGTTGCCGCCGGTGCGAAATCGCGCGACGTGCGCGAGATCGTCGAGAAAGCGCTCGCCTGACGCAAGCGACCGCATCGCGCTCGCGCGATAAAGCCGGTACCGCCTGATGCGGCGCCGGCTTTTTTATTTTGCGCGAGTACGACTGGAACCGGGCGGAATCGCGGGGTCTGATCGAGCAATCTGCAGCCGCTGCGATGCGCACTCCGCCCGCCGCCAATGCCGGGAACCGGGCCGATCCGGCCGCCCGGCCTTGTAACCGGACGAAAAAAGCCGGCGGCACGCGAGGCGCGACGGGTAAAATTGCGGCAATTCAAGGATTCTTTGGCCTTTCGGAGTCTGTCATGTCCATTGCCCGCCGCACCACGCTGTCGAAGTTCCTGATCGAACAGCAACGTGAGACCAACAACCTCCCCGCCGACCTGCGCCTGCTGATCGAAGTCGTCGCCCGCGCGTGCAAGGCGATCAGCTACAACGTGTCGAAGGGCGCGCTCGGCGAAGCGCTCGGTACCGCCGGCAGCGAGAATGTCCAGGGCGAAGTGCAGAAGAAGCTCGACATCCTGTCGAACGAGATCCTGCTCGACGCGAACGAATGGGGCGGCAATCTCGCCGCGATGGCGTCGGAAGAAATGGAAACGTTCTTCCCGATCCCCGCGAACTACCCGCGCGGCGAATACCTGCTCGTGTTCGATCCGCTCGACGGTTCGTCGAACATCGACGTGAACGTGTCGATCGGCACGATCTTCTCGGTGCTGCGCTGCCCGGACGGCAAGCAGGCCACCGAGGAATCGTTCCTGCAGCCCGGCACCGAGCAGGTCGCGGCCGGCTACGCCGTCTACGGCCCGCAATCGGTATTCGTGCTGACGACCGGCAACGGCGTGAACTGCTTCACGCTCGACCGCGAAGTCGGCTCGTGGGTGCTCACGCAGAGCAACATGCAGATCCCGGCCGACACGCGCGAATACGCGATCAACGCATCGAACGCGCGCCACTGGTACGACCCGGTCAAGCGCTATGTCGACGAGCTGAACGCCGGCAAGGACGGCCCGCGCGGCGACAACTTCAACATGCGCTGGATCGCATCGATGGTCGCCGACGTGCACCGGATCCTGAACCGCGGCGGCATCTTCATGTACCCGGCCGACAAGCGCACGCCCGATCGCCCGGGCAAGCTGCGCCTGATGTACGAAGCGAACCCGATGTCGTTCATCGTCGAACAGGCGGGCGGCGCCGCGACGACCGGCACGCAGCGCATCATGGAAGTGCAGCCGACGGGCCTGCACCAGCGCGTGCCCGTGTTCCTCGGTTCGAAGAACGAAGTCGAGCGCGTCACCGGCTATCACGACGAAGCAGAATAATTTGCACTGCAGCACTGGACGGAGGTGCGAGACGCAAGTACAATCGCGCCTCGCGATGTGGCCCTGACCGGTCGCATCGCAGTGAAGTGAAAGCGGGAAGTCCGCCGGATCGATGGTTTCGCGAAGCAGCAGCAGTAGCAAGCTGAAAAAAATTCGCAAAACCTATTGCCAAGATCTCGGATTTGACCATATAATTTCATTTCTCTGCTGCCGGTGTAGCTCAGTTGGTAGAGCAGCGCATTCGTAATGCGAAGGTCGTAGGTTCGACTCCTATCTCCGGCACCAAGACATAAAGGCCTGACAAGCATCGCTTGTCAGGCCTTTTCTCTTTTCCGGCGCCGAAATCGCGCGCGCCTTCTTCTCGCGCCACGTCCGCTTGCGCGGCATCTCCCGCGCGCTCCGGCGATTGCAATCGCCGGACCCCTCTGCCCTCTCCCGCAACACGGCAACCACACTCCGCGCGCCAACCTGACCGATCTCGTCGCACCGCGCTTCACCGCGTTCTGCTTCATGCTCGATGGCGTGTCCGATCCGGGCACTGGCCGATCTCGAACGACGCCTGCACGATGCGCGGATACCGTTCGCACTCGTCGCGCTCGCACGGCATGCGGCGCCGCGGCACCCGGCCTGTGTCGGCCATGACGACGGCCGGCTGTTCGACATGTACGGTGCGCGCGACGGCACCGTCTACCTGGGGCGTCCGGCCGAACATGTATGCGGCCGCTGGCAAGACGCTCGCACCGACGACGTGGCCGCCGCGCTCGAACGCGCGCTCCGTCTGCACGCATCGACCGATCTTTAGGAGACCGCATGATGACCGATGCCGAACCCTTCCGCACGACGCCCCGTATCGGCAAAGCCGACGCATCGCTCTTTCCCGCCCGTTGAGCACTGCTGCCGATCGAGGAGATCGGCGATACCGCGACCGTCGCGCGGCTGATCGCCGTAGCAGGCGACAGACTACCCGATGCGGGTATGCAAGCATCGACGCACGAAGGGCACGATTCCTGACCGACGGACTTTATCGACGACCATTTCTTACGGATTCATTGCACCATCCATCATCCGCGCGCGAGCCACGCCGTAGGCAGACGAATTCCCTGGAAAATCCGCTTGAGGGTGCATAACATTACTTAACGATTCTGACCCGCCTATCGCGTTACATTGCGCGGGCGGCGCGGCGGTCGCAACGCCGCCATCACCCAGCTCGCGGCGCGACGGCCGAAGTCCGGTCATTTCGACTCAACACAAGGAGAGGACCACCATGACTCATGGCTTGATTATGTGGCTCATCATCGGCGCGATCGCCGGCTGGCTTGCCGGCGTGCTCGTCAAGGGCGGCGGCTTCGGGCTGATCGTCGACATCATCGTCGGGATCGTCGGCGCGGTGATCGGCGGCTGGCTCGCCGGACTCCTCGGCATCAGCATCGGCAGCGGCTTCATCGGCTCGGTGATCGTCGCGGTCATCGGCGCGGTGATCCTGCTGTTCGTGATCCGGCTATTCAAGCGAGCGACCTGACGCCTCTCTCCACGCGCCTTCGGGCGCGTTTTCGCATCAGGCCGGCGCGCGCCATCGGCTCGTTCAGCGCTTCGCGCACCGCAACCAGCCGTCGAGCACGTCGGCCGTCAGCAATCCGCTGCACGCTTCACGTACGCCGTCGCGCCCTATCCAAACGGTGCGTGCATTCCCCCCTCCATCCCGCATCGAGCGCCGCGAACCACAGCGCACCGCCGGTCGCGAACGATTTCACAGCGACCACTTCAGTTCTCCATAGAACGTTCGGCCCGGATACGGATGGAACACGTAGTAGCGGCGATCCGTCAGGTTGTCGATGCCGACCGACGCTGTCCAGTGACGGGCGAAGCGGTAGCGCGCCTTCAGGTCGACGACCGTGAACGAGCTCGTGCCGCCGTAGACGTCCGGATTCACGTCGCTGTTGTCGAGCGTGTTGAACTGGCGCCCCGAGTAGCGCACGCCGACGCTCGCGAGCCAGTGCTCGTCGAAGCGATACGACGCGAGCAGGTTCGCGCGCATGCGCGGAATACGCGGAAAGCGCGAGCCGACATACGCGGGATTCGCAGCATCGGTGAGGATCTGCGCGTTGCTCGCCGACACGTTCGCGTCGATCGCGAGCCCCTTCAGCCCGACATTCTCGCCGCTGAACGCGAGTTCGACGCCGCGGACGCGCACGCGGTCGACGTTCGAGATGTTGGTGACGGTCGACGCGCCCGACACGGTGGTCTGGCTGTAGATCGAATCGCGCAGGTCGCTCTGGAACACGCTGGCGCGCACGACGCCGACGCCCACGTCGCGTTCGGCCGTGAAGTCCCAGTCGATCGCCTTTTCCGGCCGCAGGTTCGGGTTGTTGTTGACGATCGCGTTGTTCGAGATCGTGCCCTGGAACATCTCGCCGACCGTCGGGAATCGCGTGCCGGTCGCGAACGACAGCCGGAAGCGCCAGACGTCCGTCGCGTCCCATTGCAGCGCGACCTTCGGCGACAGCGCGTTCGCGCCGCGGTCCGCATAGCCGAGCGTGCCGGTCGCGTTGCCGAGCGCGCCGCCATACGCATCCCAGCGCTCGTAACGCAGCCCCAGCGTCGCAAGCCAGCCCGGCGCGAAGCGCCAAGCGTCCTGCGCGAACAGCGCCTGCGTGCGCGTATCGCCGCGATAGACGCTCGAGAGCGACGTGGTCGGCCCGGCCAGCCAGTCGGCCGTGTTGTACGTGACGTTGCGCAGGAAGTAATGGTCGTAGTGATAGCCGAACGTGAACGTGTGGCCCCTCACTTCCGGCGCCTCGGCCTTCAGGTCGAGCGTGCGCCAGCCCGTGCCGTCGCCCTGGAACAGCGTGCCCGTGCCGCCCTGCACGGTCGACGCCGCGCGCAGCACGTCGCGCGACACGTCGTACGCGGACACGACGCCCGACAGCCGCCAGCCGGAATCGAGCCGGCCGTTCAGGCCGAGCGCATACAGCCAGTTCTCCTGGTCGCCGCGCTGCGGCGCGAACGCATTCGGCGCGACGGTCATGTTCTTGCCGCCGATCGACACGTTGCCGCCGTAGACCGGATTGCCGGCCGCATCACGCAGGAAGGTCTCGCCGTGCTGCCGGTAATGGTTCTCCCAATGCCCGAGCGTGAGCGTCGCGTCGACGTGGTCGGTGAACGCATAGCCCATCCGGACCGTCTCGTTGAGCTGCTCGGTCCGCTCGATCGTCTGCGCGCCGACGATCGTCCGCGGCTTGCCGTTGGGTCCGATGTCGGTCGCCGCGCCGGTCACGGGTACGGCGCCGCCCAGCTTCGGGTTGTAGGCCGGATTCGGACTCGCGTACTGCATCGGCTGACCGTCGTTCTCCAGCCGGTCGAGCGACAGCGCGAACCAGAACCGGCCGACGCGGTTTGCGATCCGCGCGGTCTGGTGATTGCCGCCGAAGCTGTCCGCGAATCCGTAGCCGTCGTGGTAGCGCTGCGTAAAGAACTGCGTCGACAGCGACGTCTCGAGTTTTTCCGGGCGGCGCGTCGTGAGCAGCACGGTCGAGCCGATCGAGTTGCCGGGATACAGCGCGGAAAAGGGGCCATAGAGCACGTCGACGCGCGCGATGTCGTCAGGCGGAATCAGCGACCAGCGCGGCGGGTACGCATAGCTCGAGCCGAGCAGGTTCGACAACAGCACGCCGTCGGCGTAGACGAGCCCGCGCGCGCTCTGCAGTTCGTTGAAGTCGCGGCCCGCGAACACGCTGTTGCGGTCGCCGGTATAGCGCTTGCGAACCATCAGGTTCGGTGCGTACTTCAGCGCGTCCTCGGTGGTGACGTTGGTATGCGTATCGATCTGCTCGCGCGTGATCGACTCGACGACGGCCGGCGTATCCGGATCGACGGGTTGCCGCTGCGCGGTCACGCTGACGGCGGTCAGCGTATCGCCGGCCGGTGCACCCGACGCGGCTGCGACAGCAGAGGCCGGCGCGGCACCGGCGGAGCGATCGATACCGCTGCGGGCCGGATCGACGCGTGCCTCATCCGGCGAGGCCGCGTGGGCGGCCGGCCACGCGAAAGCGGCCGCGCACGCGAGCGCGAGCCGGCCGCGCGGCGACCGCGCGGCGAAGGTAGACGACATGAGTGAATTCCTGAAAACGTGATCGGACGCCGCCGGACACAAGCGAACGCGCCGCGCACGAACGGCGCGGCGCGCGGACCCCGGCCGCGAGCAGCACGCACGCCACCGGGGCGCGCGAACGACATCAATCAGATCGGGGCGTTTTCAGGCGGGGCGCGCGGCTGCGCGAGACGGATGCCCTTGCGGGGGAAATCGGGAACGGCCGGGGTGGCCGCGCGGTAGGCGAACGTCCGTATGAAGCCCGGCATCGCGGGCAGGCTCGCGCCGAGTGCGACGTTCGCCGCGAAGCCCGGGCAGTACACGCAGTGCGGCACGCCGGCATGATCGAACGACGATGTGCCGCGGTCGTCGCCCGACTGCGCGAGCACGACCTGGCGAGCGCCCGCCGCACTGCACAACTCGAGCGTGAGCTCGCCGGAGCCGCTCGATGCAAGACGCGCATAGCCGATGACGGGCGACAGTACGTTCAGTACCAGCGCCAGCCATACCAGGCCGATCCATCGCGTCGTCCGTTTCATCGCGGTCCAGGAAAAAGTGCGCGCAAGTATATCAAGCGGCCCGATCGTTGCCGATTGCTCAGGACGCGATAGTCGGCATCGCAGCGCATGTGCCGTTAATACAACAGAGACAAAATCTAACGATTCGCCTCTGGCACAAATCCAAGCACGAGGTTGATAATCATCGAACCTGCTGGAGAAACAACCATGGACGAAAGACCAACTCGCATGCCACCGCCCGAGCAAGTGATGAGCCCGGATCCGGAACCCGTCGGCGTGGAATTCCTCGCCGAATTGCCCGAGCACGTCCGGGCATTCTTCGACGAGCAGCACAAGCTGTACTCGCCGAAGTGAACGCCTGTTCGGTTCTGTAACCGCCACGTGTCGATCATCGCTATCGTGCGGTTCATCGCTGCGCATCGCGCGCAATTCGCGTCGCACCCGGGCCGCAACAGCCTGACGGTGCCGGATCAGCTCGCCTGCTGATTCTCCTGTCGCGTCGCTACGCCGCGCGACTGTCTTCGTCTATTCTTCTGGTTTTCCACGTCCGGCCCGCCCGGCTCTCCCGATCATTCCGATGAAGCAAGCCATTCGTGCCAGCGTCGCTGCCGCCGCGCTCGGCGTCGCCCTCTTTTCATCGCCGCGCATCGCCAGCGCAGACGGCGATGACACCGCCCTCACCAACGTCGTCGCGCTCGCATCACAGCGCCTCGCGCTCGCCGAACCGGTCGCGCGATGGAAATGGGCGAATCACAAGGCGATCGAGGACCAGCCGCGCGAAGCGGCACTGCTCACGTCGGTCGAGAAGCGCGCGGCACAGGCCGGCGTCGATCCTGCGTTCGCACGGACGTTCTTCGAGGATCAGATCGCCGCGAGCAAGGACGTACAGAACGCACTGTTCGCGACCTGGCGCGCGACGCGGCCGCCCGAGGGCACGCCGCCCGATCTCGCGACCAGCACGCGCCCGGCGCTCGACCGGCTGACGCAGAAAATGCTCGCAGGTCTCGCGCAAGTCGCGCCGCTGCGCGATGCGCCCGATTGCCAGGCGCGGCTTGCTCGCAGCATCGCGAACTGGAAGACGCTCACGCGCTACGACTCGACGCAGACGCGGGCGCTCGACACTGCGCTGTCGCATGTCTGTTCGGCCGGCGGCGCAAGCGCAATCGGCTGACACGGCAGGCACCGCAGGCGCGGATTGCGCCGCTGGGCTCACCCCGCGGGCGTCAGCGCAGCAAGCGGAATCAGTTGAAGCCCGCGCGCGAGATGCGTCTGCAGCAGGCGATGAGTAAAGGGTTCGAACGTGCCGTCCGCCGCGTCGGCCACGAGCCGCGCCGCCGCATCGAGCGATTCGGCCGAACCGAGGTAGCGCCAGCCGTCGATCACATGAAACAGGCGTCGCTCGCCGTTCGCCTCGAACGCAACGGCACCCTCGAACGGCCAGGGCGCACCGCCTGCACGGGCCGTATCGGCCGCCGGACGCCGGTTGTACCACGGACGCAGCCGGGCGATCCATTGCGCTTCGGCCAGCATCGCGCCCAGTTCATTACCGGTCTCGTGCCATTCGACGCGCCGCACCTGCTGCGCGAGCCGCATTTCCTTCGACGAGCGCCGTTCGCCCGTCAGCAGCGCGCGCAGCCGCTGCCGCACGCGCACGCTGCGACCGACATACAGCGCTGCGTCACCCTCCCCGAACAACGCGTATGCACCGCACCCGGCCGGCGCAGTGTCGAGCCAGGCTTCGGTCAGATCGCCGGCCAGACGGAAGTGGCGCGTCGTACGCGCGATCTGGTCGCGCAACCGCTCAAGCGGCACGATGTCGTGCAGTTGACGCCAGAACTGCCAGAGCAGATCGGCATCCGCGAGCGCCCGGTGGCGCGCAGCCGGAACGAGACCATGCCGTTCGATCAACGCATCGAGCCCGTGCCGAGATTCGCGCGGGAACAGCGCGCGTGACAGCCGCACCGTACACAGCACATCAGGATTGAACGCGAAGCCGGCACGCTCGAATTCGGCGCGCAGGAAACCGCGGTCGAAACTCGCGTTGTGCGCAACGAACAGCTTGCCGTCGAGCCGCTCGAACAGCTCCGGCGCGAGCGACGCGAACGACGGCGCGTCGCGCACCATCGCGTCCGAAATGCCCGTCAGTTGCTGAATGAACGGCGGAATCGACTGGCCCGGATTGACGAGCGTGGTCCACGTCGACACGCCGAGCGGGCCGATTTCGACCACGCCGATTTCGGTGATGCGATGCTCGGCGGACGAGCCACCGGTGGTTTCAAGGTCGACGAAGACGAGCGGTTGTTCGCTGGCGGGATCGGACAGACGGGAATCGGACATGAAAAGACACGGAAACGATGCTTCCGTGAGTATGCACCGGCACGCGTGTTCGCCGCCAGCACGGACGGGAACGATCCGCCCCCGGAAAACAAAAAGCCCCCGCCATGCGGGGGCCGGACGTGATCGGCAATGCGTGGCGCGTCAGACCGCCTGGATATTCGCTGCCTGCTTGCCTTTCGGCCCGACTTTCACGTCGAATGAAACACGCTGATTTTCCTTCAGCGTCTTGAAGCCGTCCATCCGGATTTCGGAAAAGTGCGCAAACAAATCTTCGCCGCCATTGTCCGACGTAATAAAGCCAAAACCTTTAGCATCGTTAAACCATTTCACGATACCGGTATCCATGTCTTCGTTCCCCACTCGTTTAGATCAAAAAAGCTATTTTTATAGCCGTTTCCCGAAATCCCGAAACATTGCGCCAGCACCCGCACCAGCACGCCGCCCGAGGACGGAGTGCTGACTTTATAAATTGGACAATCCGGGTGCGTCAAGAAAATTTTTGACGACCTCTTTATCAAAAAAGCGCTAATGCCATTGGAATCGGTACACCGTCGCCTTTGATTAATTGATTCGCATCAAAAACCTGTCAATGTTACCGGGATCGGATCATCAATAATCTCGACCGCGAAAATCCTACCGGGGACAAATCGACTCGGTAAAATCCTCGGGTTTTTTCGGGTTGCGGAAATCCGGGGACGTTGCGATGCTGGTGTAACGCCGAAAGGAAGGAGAAGGTCATGTGGCTGGACGGAATCAAGCGCTTCGCGAGCCGGCTCGGACGCGTACGTCGCAAGTCCCGCGCCCTGGCCGAGTCCGCTCGCGAAGCGCCGTGCGACACCGAGTTCGATACGACGTGGCACGGCGATCATTGGCAGAACCTGCTCGCATCGCCGCTGGACGCGCGCCACTACGTGATGGAAGACTGGACCTATACGCCGCCGTACACCGAAACCGAGGAAGTTGCGCCGGCGGGCAAGCGCAAGAAGCGACGCTCGTACGCGCAATAGCAAACGGAAAGCGGGCAAAAAAAAAGCGCGACTGGGAAGTCGCGCCGACAAAGGTTTGGAGATCTTTTCCGTCAACGAAAAAGTCTGCTTCGGAAAGCAGAGATCGCAGTATAGCGAGATAACAACCTTTCATTAGCCGTGCTCCACACAAACCTCTATTGCCGAAGCGTCAATAATCACGCTAATACCTCCGAGGTCCTTCGCTGAGCGTCTGTCGCGATCGCGCAACGCCCGCCACGCACTCCTGATTGTCTCCTCCGTTCGCTGCGCTGCCGCAAAACCTTGATGGACATGGGTTTCAGCCCGCCCATCCATTCTTGCGTATTCCAGAATACTGTATTGCTTAAAGCAGTTTTCCCTCGCGCCCGGCCCGCTCCGTACACTGCAAGTGGATTTCCGACAAGGGTTCCCATGCCCACTAAATTCGGCGCCGCAACGATTTGCCGCCGCCGATGCCAGCAGCAGGTTCGATCGATATCATCCTGTTTGGAGACAAATCCATGAAAAAGACCCTGATCGTCGCCGCCTTGTCGGGCGCGTTCGCGACCGTCGCCCATGCGCAAAGCAGCGTCACGCTATACGGACTGATCGACGCCGGCATCACCTACACGAACAACCAGCACGGCCACAGCGCCTGGCAGGAAACGAGCGGCTCGATCAACGGCAGCCGCTGGGGCCTGCGCGGCACCGAGGATCTCGGCGGCGGCCTGAAAGCGATCTTCACATTGGAAAACGGCTTCGGCATCAACAACGGCACACTGAAGCAGAACGGCCGCGAATTCGGCCGGCAAGCGTTCGTCGGCCTCGCGCACGACAGCTACGGTTCGCTCACCTTGGGCCGGCAATACGACAGCGTCGTCGACTATCTCGGGCCGCTGTCGCTGACCGGCACGCAGTACGGCGGCACTCAGTTCGCGCATCCGTTCGACAACGACAACCTGAACAACTCGTTCCGGATCAACAACTCGGTCAAGTACCAGAGCGCGAACTACAACGGGCTAAAGTTCGGCGCGTTGTACGGCTTCTCGAATTCGTCCAGCTTCTCGAACAACCGCGCGTACAGCGTCGGCGCGTCGTACAGCTTCATGGGCTTCAACGTGGCGGCCGCGTACATGCAGCTGAACAACAACATCAATTCGCTGGCACTCGCGGCAACCGATCCGGGCGCGGTCGCCGGCGACTGGACCTTCGCGGCCAGCCGCCAGCGCACCTGGGGCGGCGGCCTCAACTACACGTTCGGGCCGGCGACCGCGGGCTTCGTGTTCACGCAGACGCGTCTGACCAATTCGGCCAGCATCAGCGCGGGCCAATCCGGCGTGTCGGGCGGCATTCCGCTGGCGGGCGGCACCCGCTTCAACAACTACGAACTGAATGGCCGCTATGCGCTCACGCCGGCGCTGTCGCTCGCGGGCTCGTACACGTATACCGACGGCCGTCTCGACGGCCAGAAGCCGAGCTGGCACCAGTTCAACCTGCAGGCCGACTATGCGCTGTCGAAGCGCACCGACGTGTACCTGCAGGGCGAATACCAGCGGGTGCTGGCGGACGGCCTGCCGATCGGCGCCAACATCAACGGGCTGGGTGCCGCATCGTCGACCAACAAGCAGATCGCGGTCACGGGTGGCCTGCGCCATCGCTTCTAAGGAACCGGCGCGTCCGCTTCACGCCGGATGACGAAGCGCCCCGCCGGGGCGCTTTTTCTTTGCCCGAATACGTGAGCCGCCGCTCAGGCGCCCGGTGCCGGATAGCGGACGTCGAGTATGTCGATCGGCTGCGGGCCGGCCGGCGTCATCAGCGTAACGGTATCGCCGATCTTCGCCTTGATCAGCGCACGCGCAACAGGCGAAATCCAGCTGACGCAGCCGCGGTCGAGATCGACCTCGTCGATCCCGACGATCGTGACCGTGTGGTCCTCGCCGTCCGGCGTCTCGTAATCGACCGTGGCGCCGAAGAACACCTGGTCGACATTCTCCTGACGGCTCGCGTCGACGACTTCGGCGAGATCGAGCCGCTTCGTCAGGAAGCGGATGCGGCGATCGATCTCGCGAAGCCGCCGCTTGCCGTAGATGTAGTCGCCGTTCTCCGACCGGTCGCCATTCGACGCGGCCCACGACACGAGCCGCACGACCTCGGGGCGCTCGACGTCGATCAGGTTCAGCAGCTCGTCCCTCAGCCGCTTGTGGCCGGCCGGCGTGATGTAGTTCTTCGCGCCCGCGGGAATCGCGGGTTGAGCCTGGTCGAGATCGTCGTCGTCACCGTCCGACTCTTTGACAAACGCCTTGTTCATGATGCAGATTCAACATGTGGATGACTGATGCTTCAAGGGTACACGAAGGGCGCCCCGACAAGGTCGCGCCGCGAAATTCGCGAATAAGGCTTCCCTTTTTATACAACCCTGCTATAATTTCGCTTCTGCGTGCGGCTGTAGCTCAGTTGGATAGAGTACTTGGCTACGAACCAAGGGGTCGTGGGTTCGAATCCTGCCAGCCGCGCCACCTTTTCGAGGGCCTTCCAAACCGAAGGCCCTTTCAGTTCGAAGTAGTAGTGTTTTTGCGTGCGGCTGTAGCTCAGTTGGATAGAGTACTTGGCTACGAACCAAGGGGTCGTGGGTTCGAATCCTGCCAGCCGCGCCACTTTTTTGGGGGCCTTCCCATCGCAGAAGGTTCCGACAGTTGAAGCAGTACCGTTTTGCGTGCGGCTGTAGCTCAGTTGGATAGAGTACTTGGCTACGAACCAAGGGGTCGTGGGTTCGAATCCTGCCAGCCGCGCCACCTTAAAAGGGCTTTCCTCCGGGAAAGCCCTTTTTCTTTTCTGCCCCCCCCTCTCGCTCGCGTCACGATATGCATGCGCCCGACCGGCTTCGGCCGGATGCCGGCAATGCCGCACTTCCGGTTCCGCAACACACATGAAAACGGCGGCCATCAGCCGCCGTTGAACGATCGCCCTCGAGGCGTACGCGTCAATAATCCTGCCGCTCGCGCTCGATGCGCATGCCGCCGTCGTGGCGCGCATGCGCGCCGTCGTCGGTCGAGCGCTCGCGCATGATCCGCATCACGTCCGGATTGGTTCGCACGCGTCGCATCACGTTCGCGAGATGCACGCGATCGCTGACCTGGATCACGAAACGCAGCACCGTCGATTCGTGCGTCAGATCCTCGTCCATCGCGATATGGACAATGTTCGCGTCGGCCGACGTGATGTCCGCCGCGACGCGCGCAAAGATTCCCTTCGCGTTCTTCACGAGCGCCTTCACCGCGACATCGAACAGCCGGCCCGGCTGCGGCGCCCATTCGACGTCGATCCAGCGGCCCGGATCGCGGCGATGGATGCGCTGCGCGACGCGGCAATCGGTCGTATGAATCGCCATCCCCAGGCCGATGCCGATGTAGCCCATGATCGCGTCGCCCGGAATCGGCCGGCAGCATGCCGACAACTGCACGGACATCCCTTCGGTACCGGTAATCACGACCGGCGGCGCATGATGCGCCGGATGCCGCTCGGACTTCGGCAGGTCGTCGTCCGCGTCGCGGCCGCTCATCAGCACCTCGATGCGCTTGGCCATCACCGCGGCGACGCGGCGGCCGAGGCCGATGTCCGCGAAAATTTCCTGACGGCTCTTGTTGCCAGTCCACTGCACGAGCTTTTCCCACACTTCCGGCGCAACGTCGGCCAGCGCGAGACCATAGCCCTTCAGGCTCTGGTCGACGAGCCGCTCGCCAAGCTGCACGGATTCGTTCAGGCGCATCGTCTTCAGATAGTGACGAATCGCCGAGCGCGCCTTGCCGGTACGCACGAAGCCGAGCCATGCCGGGTTCGGCTTCGAGTACGGCGCGGTGATCACCTCGACGATGTCGCCGCTCTTCAGCTCGGTGCGCAGCGGCAGCAGCTCATTGTTGATCTTCACGGCCACGCACTGGTTGCCGAGATCACTGTGGATCGAATAGGCGAAATCGAGCGCCGTCGCGCCGCGCGGCAGCGCCATGATCTTCGACTTCGGCGTGAACACGTAGACCGCATCGGGGAACAGGTCGATCTTCACGTGCTCGAGGAATTCGCTCGAATCGCCGGCTTCGCTCTGGATGTCGAGCAACGACTTCAGCCACTGGTGCGCGCGCTTCTGCACGTCGCTGAGATCCGCACTGCCGTTCTTGTACAGCCAGTGCGCGGCGACCCCCGCCTCGGCAATCTCGTGCATCTTGCGCGTGCGCACCTGGAACTCGATCGGTGCGCCGAACGGGCCGACGAGCGTCGTGTGCAGCGACTGATAGCCGTTGATCTTCGGGATCGCGATGTAGTCCTTGAACTTGCCGGGCACCGGCTTGTACAGCGAGTGCAGCGCGCCGATGCATGTGTAGCAGTCGAGCGGGCTGTCGACGACGACACGAAAGCCGTACACGTCGAGTACCTGCGAGAACGACAGCTGCTTGTCGCGCATCTTGCGGTAGACGCTGTAGATCGTCTTTTCGCGGCCGGTGATCTCGGCGTCGATCTTCGCGTCGGCCATCGCGCGCTGCGCGGCCTCGAGGATCTTGCTGATCACTTCGCGGCGGTTGCCGCGCGCGGCCTTCACGGCCTTCTCGAGCGTCGCGTAGCGATGCGGATTGAAGTTCGCGAAGCTCATGTCCTGCAGTTCGCGATACGTGTTGTTCAACCCGAGCCGGTGCGCGATCGGCGCGTAGATGTCGAGCGTTTCCCGCGCGACGCGGCGGCGCTTTTCCATCGGCACCGCGCCGAGCGTGCGCATGTTGTGCAGGCGGTCGGCGAGCTTGACGAGAATGACCCGCACGTCGCGCGCCATCGCGAGCAGCATCTTGCGGAAGTTTTCCGCCTGCGCTTCCTCGCGGCTGCGAAATTCCATCTTGTCGAGCTTCGACAGGCCGTCGACCAGTTCGGCGACCTTCGGGCCGAACCGTTCGGCCAGCTCGTTCTTGGTCACGCCCTGGTCTTCCATCACGTCGTGCAGCAGCGCGGCCATCACGGCCTGCGCGTCGAGCTTCCAGCCGGCGCAGATTTCCGCGACGGCGACGGGATGGGTGATGTAGGGTTCGCCGCTCTGGCGATATTGACCGAGGTGGGCTTCGTCGCTGAAGTGGAACGCCGCCTTGACCTCTTTGATTTCGTCCGGAGCGAGATACTCGGCAAGCGCGGCCGTCAGTTTCGCGATCGAAACGACGCCGTGCTTGCGCGGCTGCTCCGGGGTGGCGGTCGGCCCGAACAGATGCCGGAAGGACTGTTCGAGGACCGCGTCGATGTACTGGCGCGCAGGCGACTGGGCCGTGGTTTCGGTGGTCGAATCCGCGGAGGCGGACGATGGGGTGGTGCTCATATTCGCCTCCAGGTCGAGTCGTTGCGCGCGTGGACTACATGGCTGAAACGGGCCGGATGCGCGTTACACCGGCACCTTCTTCAGCATCTCGACGCCGACCTGGCCGGCAGCGATCTCGCGCAGCGCGACGACGGTCGGCTTGTCGCGGCTTTCGATCTTCGGCGTATGGCCTTGCGCGAGCTGCCGCGCGCGATAGGTGGCGGCGAGCGCCAGTTCGAAGCGATTCGGGATTTGCTTCAGGCAGTCTTCGACGGTAATGCGAGCCATGTTGGTAATTCCTTCTGAATATAGTGCTTATTCTACCTTATGTCCCTCGTGCCCCGCGTCATTCAGCATGGGGCAGATGGATGCCGAGCTCGATGAACAGCTCGGCGTGTCGCGCGTACTGCGAAGCAAAGCGCAGGCGCGTCGCCGCGACGATGCATTCGAGCTCCGCGAGCGCGCGCTCGAAATTCTCGTTGATCACCACGTATTCCGCTTCCGATGCGTGCGCGATCTCGCTGCCGGCGGCCAGCAGGCGCCGCGTGATCACGTTCGGTTCGTCCTGGCCGCGCTTCTTCAGACGCTCCTCGAGCGCGTCGAGCGACGGCGGCAGGATGAAGATGCCGACCGCGTTGCGGAACTGCTTCTTCACCTGCAATGCGCCCTGCCAGTCGATCTCGAGCAGCACGTCGTGGCCGTTCTTCATCTGCTCTTCGATCCAGACGCGCGACGTGCCGTAGTAGTTGCCGTGCACTTCCGCGCTCTCGAGGAACTCGTGCGCCGCGTGACGCGTGCGGAAATCGTCGACGGTCGTGAAGTGGTAATGCTGGCCGTCCTGTTCGCCCGGGCGCGGCTTGCGCGTCGTGTACGAGATCGACAGGCAGATGTCGCTGTCCTTCGACAGCAGCGCATTCACCAGCGTCGACTTGCCGGCGCCCGACGGCGCGACGACCATGAACAGGTTGCCGGGATAGACGCCGCCGTGCAGCGAATGCGCGGCGTGGCCGTCGTGAGTAGGTTGGGTCATGTTGCGTTACTCCAGGTTTTGCACTTGCTCGCGCATCTGCTCGATCAACAGCTTGAGCGCCATCGACGCGTCGGCGAGTTCCTTCGCCGCCGCCTTCGAGCCGAGCGTGTTCGCTTCGCGATTCAGCTCCTGCATCATGAAGTCGAGACGCTTGCCGACGCGGCCGCCCTTCTCGATCACATGACGCGTTTCGTTCAGGTGCGCGGTGAGCCGCGACAGCTCTTCCGCGATGTCGATCCGGATCCCGTACATCGTCACTTCCTGACGAATGCGCTCCGCGGCTTCCTCGCGCGTCACGATCGGCGCACTGCCTTCGGGCGCCGCGATGCCGAGCGCTTCCTGCAGCCGTTCGACGATCTTCTGCTGATGCTTCGCGATCAGCTCCGGCACGAGCGGCGTGATGCGCGCGACGATCGCCTCCATCTCGGCGACGTTCGACAGCAGCATCGCCGCCAGTTGCGCGCCTTCGCGCGAACGCACGACGACGAGCTCGCCGATCGCTTCCTTGCCGCATGCGAGCACCGCGTCGCGGATCGCGTCGGCCGACACGCCGCTTTCAGCGATCACGCCGGGCCAGCGCAGGATCTCGCCCGCGCGCAGGCGGCCGACGCCCGGAAACGAGTCGAGCACCGCGCGCTCGAGATCGGCAAGCTGGCCGAGCGCCGACTGGTTCAGCGCGCCCGCGCCGATGCTCTGTTCGCCGCGCTGCAGGTTGATGCGCACGTCGACCTTGCCGCGCGACAGCTTGTTCATCAGCATTTCGCGCAGCGCGGGTTCGCATGCGCGCACGTCGTCCGGCATCCGGAAATTCAGGTCGAGGAAGCGCGAATTCACGGTGCGCAGTTCGACCGACACGCTGGTGCCGCCGTTGCCGGTGGCCGTTGCGAGTTCGCGCGTCGCGCTCGCGTAGCCCGTCATGCTGTAGATCATGGTTCGTCTCGCCGTCTGGGTGCCCTCGCGGGCGGGGATATGTCGAGGCGCCCGGCGCATCGGATAAGCGCGGGGCGGGAAGCGCGCATTATCCCATTTTTGCGGACCACCCCGCCGGGCAAGCCCGCCGTTCGGCGCTAAAATCGGGGTTTCCTCTCCTTCCGCGATTCCCACATGACGTCCTCCCTTTCCCGCCCGAGCGGCCGCCGCGCCGACGAACTGCGCAAGGTCGCCCTCACGCGCCACTACACGAAACATGCGGAAGGCTCCGTGCTGGTCGAATTCGGCGACACCAAGGTGCTCTGCACCGCGAGCGTCGCCGAGCGCGTGCCCGAATTCCTGCGCGATCGCGGGCAAGGCTGGCTGACCGCCGAGTACGGGATGCTGCCGCGTGCGACGCACACGCGCAGCGACCGCGAAGCCGCGCGCGGCAAGCAGACGGGCCGCACGCAGGAAATTCAGCGCCTGATCGGCCGCGCGCTGCGCGCGGTGTTCGATCTCGAGGCGCTCGGCCCGCGCACGATCCACATCGACTGCGACGTGATCCAGGCCGACGGCGGCACGCGCACGGCGAGCATTACCGGCGCATTCGTCGCCGCGCACGACGCCGTGTCGAAGCTGATCGCGGCCGGCAAGCTCACGCGCTCGCCGCTCACCGATCACGTCGCCGCGATCTCGGTCGGCGTGTACGAAGGCGCACCGGTGCTCGACCTCGACTACGCGGAAGATTCGCGCTGCGATACCGACATGAACGTCGTGATGACGGGCGCCGGCGGCTTCGTCGAAGTCCAGGGCACGGCCGAAGGCGTGCCGTTCTCGCGCGCCGAGATGAACGCGCTGCTCGATCTCGCGCAGGGCGGGATCGCCGAGCTCGTGCAACTGCAGAAGGACGTCCTGGGCGCCGGCCATGCCTGACGATCGCACCATCGCGCCGCTGTCGCGCATCGTTCTCGCGTCGAACAACCCCGGCAAGCTGCGCGAATTCACCGCGCTGTTCTCGACGGTCGGCATCGAGATCGTCCCGCAGGGCGACCTTGCGGTGCCCGAGGCGGACGAGCCGTTCGGCACGTTCATCGAGAATGCGCTGACGAAGGCGCGGCACGCGTCGCGGCTCACCGGGCTGCCGGCGATCGCCGACGATTCGGGCCTGTGCGTGCGCGTGCTGCGCGGCGCGCCGGGCGTCTATTCGGCGCGCTACGCGCAGCGCGCGGGCCGCGACAATGGCGACGCGGCGAACAACGCGTATCTCGTCGAACAGTTGCGCGGCGTCGACGACCGGCGCGCATACTATTGCTGCGTGCTCGCGCTCGTGCGCCATGCGGACGATCCCGAGCCGCTGTTCGCCGAAGGGCGCTGGGCCGGCGAGATCGTCGACGCGCCGCGCGGCGAGCACGGATTCGGCTACGACCCGTATTTCTACCTGCCGTCGCTCGGCGCAACGGCAGCAGAACTCGAGCCGGCCGTGAAGAACACGCACAGTCATCGCGCGCTTGCGCTGAAGGCGCTGCTTGCGCGGCTCGCGGAGGAAGCATGAGCGTGCCCGATACCCATCCGCTGCGGGAGGCCGCATGAGCCAGGCCGCGGAAACCGGCGCGCGCGTCGTTGCGACGTTCGCGTCGCCCGGACAGGTGCGGCTCACGTCGCTGCCGCCGCTCGCGCTGTACGTGCATTTTCCGTGGTGCGTGCGCAAGTGCCCGTACTGCGATTTCAACTCGCACGAGTGGAAAGGCGAACGGTTCCCGGAAACCGAGTATCTCGACGCGCTGCGCGCCGACCTCGAGCAGGCGCTGCCGCTCGTGTGGGGACGGCAGGTGCATACCGTGTTCATCGGCGGCGGCACGCCGAGCCTGCTGTCGGCGGCCGGCCTCGACCGGATGCTGTCCGACGTGCGCGCGCTGCTGCCGCTCGACGCCGATGCCGAGATCACGCTCGAGGCGAATCCGGGCACGTTCGAGGCCGCGAAGTTCGCGCAGTTCCGCGCGAGCGGCGTGAACCGGCTGTCGGTCGGCATCCAGAGCTTCAACGAGGCGCACCTGAAGGCGCTCGGCCGGATTCACGACACCGCGCAGGCGCGCGCGGCCGTCGAGATCGCCGCGAAGAACTTCGACAACTTCAACCTCGACCTGATGTTCGCGCTGCCGAACCAGACGCTCGACGAATGCCGCACCGACATCGAGACCGCGCTGTCGTTCGCGCCGCCGCATCTGTCGCTGTATCACCTGACGCTCGAGCCGAACACGCTGTTCGCGAAATTCCCGCCCGTCGTCCCCGACGACGACGCATCGGCCGACATGCAGGAATGGATCCACACGCGCACGGCCGAGGCCGGCTACGGGCGCTACGAAGTTTCCGCTTACGCGAAGCCGAATCATCAGTGCAAGCACAACCTCAACTACTGGCGCTTCGGCGACTATCTCGGGATCGGCGCGGGCGCGCACACGAAGCTGTCGTTCCCGAACCGGATCCTGCGGCAGGCACGCTACAAGCATCCGGCGACCTTCATCGAGCAGGCGACGGCCGGTGCGGCCGTGCAGGAAGAGCGTGAAGTCGGCGCGCGCGACCTGCCGTTCGAGTTCATGCTGAACACGCTGCGGCTCGTCGAGGGCTTCCCCGTGCACAGCTTTGCCGAACGCACGGGCCTGCCGATGAGCACGATCGAACCGGCGCTGAAGGAAGCGGAACGGCGCGGGCTGATCACGCGCGATTTCACGCAGATCGCGCCGACGCCACTGGGCCAGCGTTTCCTCAACGACCTGCAGGAATTGTTCCTGCGCGACGATTGAAGCGATGTCGACTCCGGTCGACCGCGAAGCATGGGACCGGCGTAAGCACTGAAGTGCCGACTCCGGTCGACAGCGGCGGCATTTCGGTTACAATGCCGCCTCGCGTGGAAGCGTGGCCGAGCGGTTTAAGGCACTGGTCTTGAAAACCAGCGACGGGAAACTGTCCGTGAGTTCGAATCTCACCGCTTCCGCCAGGAAATTCGTCAAACCCCGTCCATTCGCCGAATGACGGGGTTTTTGTTTGCCCGCACGCCCCTGCCCCACGTTCCGACGCACCGCGCCGGATGCCGTTACAATCCCGCGCTCCGATTTGCGAAACGGGAAACCCACGTCATGAAACCCTTCATCGCCTCGTCGCTCGTCGCCATGCTGGCTGCCGTCAGCACGCACGCCGCGGCCGATACCGCCTCCGGCAGCGGCGCGCAGGCGTCGTGCGCGATCGCGTACGTGACCGGCGTCGGCGGCTCGCCGCGCGGCCTGAGCGAATACCTCGCGAGCCCGTCGCCCTACAACTACCTGAAGGACAACGATCTCCAGTGCAAGGTGTCGGACGACGGTCGCACGTCGAACTGCACCGGCGTGACCTACCTAAGGAACGAACAGGTCAGCGTATACGACGATTCCGATCCGGCAACGCTGACCGTCGTGGCGCGCGTGGAGCTCGACCACGGCCAGAAGTACCCGGTGATCGTCGTCGTGCAGCGAAAGGACGCGCGCTGCAAACAATGACGCAGCCATGTGCCCGAGCGCACGTTCCGTCTCGACGGACGCGCTCGCGGCAGCGCACAACCGAATCCGCGTAACGGCCGCTGTCGTGCCCCCGCCGGAAGCCTCCCGGCCCGCCCCGCGATCACCTAGAATTCGTTCAACACGGCGACACGACCGCCGCCGCGTACTCGATGCCGCACGCGCCACCCCTGCGCGCGGCACACGGAGATCGCCATGACCGAACTGTCGACACCGACGGATCACGTCGATTACGAAGGCTTCGAGATCCATGTCGTACCGGCCGCCGCGCCCGGCAGCGACACGCGCTACACGTACACCGGCTATGTGTGCCATCCTGGCGCGAATCCCGCGCTGCCCGGCCACGCGGTGCCGTTCCACGCGGACGGCGAGGAAAGCTTCGCGAGCGTCGACGAGGCGGTCCACGAAGCCGTGCACATCGGCAAGAGCATCATCGACGGCACGCACCCCGACCTGTCGGTGCTGTCGCTCGTCACGCACGGCTTCTGACGCGGACGAACGACATCGCATGTGATTGTGCGGACGTCGGTCGCGGTGCCGCATTCGGCAACCGCTGCACGCAGCCGGACGAACGACGCGAGCCTGTGCGCGACTCGCGTGCCGCGCCTTTCAAACTTTCAAACCTGCAACATGGGCGCGGGCATGCGCACGCGCTGCCGCAACGCGGGCCGGTCGGGCGCGCTGTCACATGTCACGTCACGTCGCGACGCGCGGTGCGGCGTCCGGCCGTCGTCATCAGCGATCGCAACATCCGGCGTCGCGCGCTATGCGTTTCTCCCGATATCGGCTTGCGTGCGTACGCCTATCATTTTTTTATAGTCACTTCCGGCTATCTCCCATGCGCCCCGTTCTTACTCCGCGCGTCGACCGGCTGCGTGCTGCTGCGCTGGCCGTCGTCGCCATGCTTGCCGCATGCACGATCACGCCGCCGCCGTCGCTGCACTCGGTCCTGACGATTCCATCGATCACGCGCAGCGCGAGCCGCGCCCAGTATCGCGTCGAGATCGCGCAACGCGTTGCCGAACGCAATCCGTCCGGCGTCCTGCACGGCACACCGCAGGCGATGCTCCGCTCGCTCGTCGTCGTCGCATTCACCGTCGATCGCAACGGCCGCCTCGTCAACGCCTCCGTCTATCGCAGCAACGGCGACAGCGAGGCGGAAGCGCTCGCGCTCGCGTCGCTGCGCCGCTCGGCGCCGCTGCCGGCGCCGCCATCGCGACTGCTCGACGGCAACGGCCAGATCGAAATGATGGAAGGCTGGCTCTTCAACGACGACGGCCACTTCCAGTTGCAAAGCACTGCGTCCGCGCAGGCGCAATCGCTCGACTGACCGCCCGCCGCGCCGCGATTGCCGGTGTGCTGCGGCGCTGGCTATAATTTTCCGCAATCGCGCGACCATCACGCCGCGCGCGCGTTCGCGCGCCCCATCCGGCACGCGAGCCGACCACGCCGGCATCGGGCGGCGGCGACATACCCGTCTCCTTCGTCGACCGGCGGGTGACGTTCGCGCCACGGCGCGCGTCCACACCGCCACCGCATCATCCGCTCGGCTGCCCGTCGGCAGGCGTCCGCCTGCCCGGACGCACGCACGGCCGACCGCCCCAACGACAAAACGGAGACATCCATGTCCGCATCCTCCCCGACCGTTGCACTCGCAACCGGTTCGGCCGGCGCCGTCAGCCACCGGCGCATCGTGTTCGCGAGCTTCATCGGCACCGCGATCGAGTTCTACGATTTCTACGTGTACGCGACGGCCGCCGCGCTCGTGATCGGCCCCGTCTTCTTCCCGCACGGCTCCGCGACCGCGCAGGCGCTGTCCGCATTCGTCACGTTCGGCATCGCGTTCATCGCACGCCCGATCGGCTCGTTCCTGTTCGGGCATTTCGGCGACCGCATCGGCCGCAAATCGACGCTCGTCGCGTCGCTGCTCGTGATGGGCGTGTCCACCACCGCGATCGGCTTCGTGCCCGGCTACGACGCGATCGGCACGCTCGCGCCGGTGCTGCTGTGCGTGCTGCGCTTCGGCCAGGGGATCGGCCTCGGGGGCGAATGGGGCGGCGCGGCGCTGCTCGCGACCGAGCACGCGCCGCAGGGCAAGCGCGGCTGGTTCGGGATGTTCCCGCAGCTCGGGCCCTCGGTCGGCTTCCTGATGTCGAACGGGCTGTTCTTCGCGCTCGCGCTGTCGCTGTCCGACGAGCAGTTCCGCAGCTGGGGCTGGCGCATCCCGTTCCTGGTCAGCGCGGTGCTCGTCGCGCTCGGCCTGTACGTGCGGCTCAAGATCACCGAAACGCCCGCGTTCCAGGCGGCGCTCGACCGCAACGAGCGCGTGCGCGTGCCGGTCGCGACGCTCGTCACGCAACACTGGCAGCCGACGCTGCTCGGCGCGCTCGCGATGGTCGTCTGCTACACGCTGTTCTACATCTCGACGGTGTTCTCGCTGTCGTACGGCGTGTCGGCGTTGCATATTCCGCGCCAGAGCTTCCTCGGCCTGCTGTGTTTCGCGGTCGTGTTCATGGGGCTCGCGACGCCGCTTTCCGCGTGGGCGTCGGACCGTTTCGGCCGCAAGCCGGTGCTCGTCGTCGGCGCGATCGCCGCGCTGCTGTCGGGTTTCGCGATGGAACCGCTGCTCGGCAGCGGCTCGATGCCGCTCGTCGCGCTGTTCCTGACGATCGAGCTGTTCCTGATGGGCGTGACGTTCGCGCCGATGGGCGCATTGCTGCCGGAACTGTTCCCGACCAACGTCCGCTACACGGGCGCGGGCGTCGCGTACAACCTCGGCGGGATTCTCGGCGCGTCGATCGCGCCGTATATCGCGCAACTGCTGGCTGCGCGCGGCGGGCTGTCATGGGTTGGCGGCTACGTTTCGGTTGCGGCGGCGATCAGCCTGGTCGGCGTGCTGCTGATGCGCGAAACGCGCGACGCGTCGCTCGTCTGAGACCCCGGGGCGGCCCGGGTTGTGCGGCGACCAGCGCTACCTATACTCGATCCTGGGCGCGCCGCTGCGCGCCCCCCGGATCCCGCCCCGAAGGAGCCGCCGCCATGAACATCCGCCTCGGCAATGCCGATCTCGTCCTGATCCTCGCGCTCGCGCTGGGTGGCGCGCTGCTGCTCGCGCTGCGCTTCCGGCCGAAGACATGGCGCGGCCTCGTGTTCGAGGCGCTGCTGGCGAATCTGGCGGCCATCGCCGCCGTCATCACGGTCGAGGCGCTGCTCGCCTGAACCGGCTGCCCCGCTGCGTCAGGCAGTCAGCCGCGCGCGCAGCGCGCCATAGGCAGGGGCGACCGTGTCGATCGCGTCGAGCGCCTGCTCGACGGACGGAATCGTGCCCGGCTCGCCGATCGACAGTGCATTCGGTGCACCGCCGATGCCGCAATGGTGGCGTGACGTCGCGACGAAAATCATCACGGTCGGCCGCTGCAGCGCGTGCGCCATATGCACGAACCCCGTATCGACCCCCACCACGAGCGCGGCCCGGCCGAGCGCCGCACCGAGTTCGCGCACGGTCATCGCGGGCAGTACGATCGCGCCCGGCGCGCGCGCGGCGATGTCCTGCGCGTCGGCATGCTCGGCAGCCGATCCCCACGGCACCAGCACGCGCACGCCGCGCGCCATCATCTGCGTGGCGAGCGCGGCCCAGTGGTCGGCCGGCCATTTCTTGTCGGGATTGGACGTCGCATGGAACAGCAGCATGAACGGCGCGCCGTCGGTCACGGCGGCCGGCGGGCTCGCGTCCTGCGGCGCGACGATGCCGTACGTGGCGACGCCTTCGGGCACGTAGCCGAGCGCCTCGCCGGCGCTCACGCGCATCCCGTGCCACGCGTCGCAGTCCGGCCGCGGGCCGAAGCGATGCGAATACGCGAAGCGTGCGCCCGTTTCGCCGAGATCCTGCGTCTGGTAGCCGAAGCGGCGCGCGGCGCGCGCCAGCGCGGCAATGATCGCGCTCTTGTAGACGCCGTGCAGGTCGATGACGGCATCGTAGCGGTGCGCACGCAACGCGCCGATCGACGCCGAGATCGCCTTCAGGTCGCCGGCATTCCGAAGTTTCTTGAAGCGGCGCAGCGGTGCGCACAGGACGGCGCTCACGCCCGGGTGCCAGCGCACGACCTCGGCGCACGATTCGTCGACGGCCCAATCGACCGTCACGCCGGGAAAGGCGTGATGCAGGTCCGCGACGACAGGCAGCGTCTGGACGACGTCGCCGAGCGACGTCACTTTTACGATGAGGATGCGTTTCACGATATGTGGGGATTCACGACCATTTCGGCATGCTAGCGACGGTTGCCGTGCGCGAACATTACTTCGACATTACGTTTGTAACAAAATGCGTCTCCTTTGTGAATTTTTGTCGTCCCCCGCCCGCATCCGGTTCTTTTTATAATCCGGTCTTTGCCTTCCGGCCCGCGTCGATGCCCCGCCCCGCCCCTCCTGCCCGTCCCGCGCTGTTTCCCGCTCTCACCCGCCACTCGCTGCGAATCTGGCGCCAGTATGGCGTTTTCTGGCTCGGCGCGATCGTCGTCGGCCTCGCGGCCGTGCTCTACGCGCGGCTGATCGACTGGGGCTACGAGACGTTCCGCACGATGCGCGATCACGCCGCGTGGCTGCCGCTGCTGCTGACGCCGGCGATCGCCGCCCTGTCGGCGTGGATCACGCGCCGGTTCTTCCGCGGCGCAGAGGGCAGCGGCATCCCGCAGGTGATCGCGACGCTGCATGCGCGCCCGAGTGCGTTCGGCGCCCGGCTGCTGACGCTGCGCATCCTGTTCGGCAAGGTGCTGATCTCGTTCCTGGGCATCCTGGGCGGCTTCACGATCGGTCGCGAGGGGCCGACCGTGCAGGTCGGCGCGGCGCTGATGTTCAACCTGCGGCGCTTCTACCCGCGCTCGAATGCGCAGATCGAACGCCAGCTGGTGCTGGCCGGCGCGGCGGCCGGGCTGTCGGCCGCGTTCAATACGCCGCTCGCCGGGATCGTGTTCGCGATCGAGGAACTGACGCGCAGCTTCTCCGCGCGCGCCAGCGGCGTGCTGATCACCGCGATCATCCTCGCCGGCGTCGTCGCACTCGGCCTGAACGGCAACTACACGTATTTCGGCACGATCGATGCCGGCCTCCATTTTCCGAAGCTGCTGGCGCTCGCGGTGCTGGTCACCGCGATCGTGACGGGCATCGCGGGCGGCCTGTTCTGCTGGCTGCTGCTCAATACGGGGCGCTGGCTGCCCGCGCAACTGCTCGGCCTGTATCGCGAGCGGCCGATTGCGTTCGCCGCGCTGTGCGGCTTCGTGATCGCCGTCGTCGGCCTCGTGTCGGGCGGCACGACGTTCGGCAGCGGCTATGCCGAGGCGCGCGGCCTGCTCGACGGCCGCGAGCAGTTGTCGGTGTTCTATCCGTTCCTGAAAATGGTGTCGATGGTCGCGTCGTACCTGCCGGGCATCCCGGGCGGGATCTTCGCGCCGTCGCTGTCGATCGGCGCCGGGTTCGGCAACCTGCTGCACGTCGTGTTCGGCAACATGAGCCTGCCGATGCTGATCGCGCTCGCGATGGTCGGCTATCTTGCGGCCGTCACGCAGTCGCCGATCACGTCGTTCGTGATCGTGATGGAGATGATCAACGGCCACGCGCTCGTGATTTCGCTGATGGCCACCGCGCTGGTGTCGAGCCGCGTGTCGCGCTTTTTCGCGCCGCCGCTCTACGAAACGCTCGCCCAGCGCTATCTCGCGCCGCCCGCTGCGACCGCGGAACCGGCCGCGGCCACCGCAGCGGGTGCCGCGACGACGACCGGCGTCACCGAGCCGCAGGATGCGACCGCCGCGCCCGCCGATCCGCTCGACACGCTGCGCGACGAAGGCACCGACGCGCCGGCCGACGCTGCGCCGGGCGAACATGCGGCACACGCGACGGCAACGCACGACGCTGGGCCGGCGGCGCCCGGTACGCACGCCCCGGCGCAGCCCGGCTCGCGCGACGCTCAGTAAATCACGACGGGTGCCGGCCGGTAGTAGACGGGCCGCGCCGGCACGACGATGCACCCGGCCAGCGTGATCGCGACGAGCGCGATGGCGATTGCGGTTCTTTTCATCACACGCCTCCGTCACGCCCAGTGGCCGCGGGTCCAGAACCAGTTCGGACCGCGCTGATCCCAGTGGCCCGGCACCCAGTGCATGCCGACGCGCTCGGCTTCCCAGTGACCGCCGATCCACACGTAGCGCCCATGGTCCCAGTGCCAGTGGCCGCGCTCCCACACATAGCCCACCCGCGCCGTCGGCAGGACCTCGTAGCGCACGGGCGGCGGCGCATTCGGCGCGACGACGACGATTTCCTCGGTACGCACGGCGACCGGCTCGGCGACGACCACGCGGCCCTGCGGCGCGATCACGGGTGCGCCGACGAGAATCTCGTCCGCATGCGCGGCAAACGGTGCGACGACGGCTGACAGGCCCGCGGCAAACAGCGCGAGCGAAACGATACGACGGTGAACGGTAGAGACAGCCATCACAACCTCCTGGTTGAACAAGTAACGCGAGTATTCGTTCAATGCGGGAGGACCGATAACGGCCGACAGACGCCTTGTTACGGCGTGCCCGAAAGTGCAACAGGGCGTAAGACGCGCACGGCGGCGGGTGCCGCCGTGCGGAGGGACAGGCAAGCGTCAGGCTTGCGGAATCTCGATCTTCACTTCGAGGACTTCGAGATCGTCCTGGCGCTCGAGGCTCACGCGGATGTCATCGTCGGAAATATGGACGTACTTCGAGATGACCGCGACGAGCTCCTTCTGCAGAGCCGGCAGGTAGTCGGCCGGCGGCCGGCCGCCGACCCGTTCGTGCGCGATGATGAGCTGCAGGCGCTCCTTCGCGACCGATGCGGACTTCTTCTTCTCGCCGAGGAGAAACGAAAGGATGGACATGGGCGGCCTCCGTTACTTGCTGCCGAAGAGGCGCTGCAGCAGGCCCGGCTTCTGGTAATCGGTGAAGCGCAGCGGCTTGTCCTCGCCGAGGAAGCGCGCGACGACATCCTTGTACGCTTCGGCGACGTCGGTGCCGTCGATGTGCACGGCCGGCAGGCCCTGGTTCGACGCGTGCAGCACGGCTTCCGACTCGGGCACCACGCCGATCAGCTTGATGCGCAGGATCTCGCTGATGTCCTCGAGCGACAGCATCTCGCCTTCGCTCACGCGCTTCGGGCTGTAGCGCGTGATCAGCAGGTGTTCCTTGATCGGATCCTTGCCTTCGGTCGCGCGTTTCGTCTTCGACGACAGGATGCCGAGAATGCGGTCCGAGTCGCGCACCGACGACACTTCCGGGTTCGTGACGATCAGCGCTTCGTCCGCGAAGTACATCGCGTGCAGCGCGCCGGCCTCGATACCGGCCGGCGAATCGCAGACGATGTATTCGAAGTCCATCGCGACCAGGTCGTTCAGCACTTTCTCGACGCCGTCGCGCGTCAGCGCATCCTTGTCGCGCGTCTGCGACGCCGGCAGGATGAACAGGTTCTCGCACTTCTTGTCCTTGATCAGCGCCTGGTTCAGGTTCGCTTCGCCCTGGATCACGTTCACGAGGTCGTACACCACGCGCCGCTCGCAGCCCATGATGAGATCGAGGTTGCGCAGGCCGACGTCGAAGTCGATCACGGCTGTCTTGTGGCCGCGCAGCGCGATACCGGACGCAAAGCTCGCGCTCGTCGTCGTCTTGCCCACGCCGCCCTTGCCCGAGGTCACCACGATGATTTTTGCCATTTACCCAATACCCTGTGTTCGTCAATGAGAGCCGATCGATCCGGCGCGCACCGCGTGAATTACGTCAGGCGCAGCGGTTCGATCATCAGTTTTTCCTCTTCGAGCCGGATCTGCACCGCTTTGCCCAGTACTTCGGCGGGCAACGGGTTCTCGGTGGTTCGATAGATACCCGCGATCGAAATCAGTTCCGGTTCGAGACACGTGCAGAAAATGCGCGCGTCGTGATTGCCGTGCACGCCCGCGAGTGCGCGGCCGCGCAACGGCGCGTAGATGTGGATATTGCCTTCCGCGATGATTTCTGCGCCGTGACTGACCGGCGCGAGCACCACGAGGTCTCCTTTCGCGTAAATCTGCTGCCCCGAACGCAACGGCCGGTCGATCACGAGCGTCTGTCCGCCCGTCTGGTTCGACGCCGGCGCCGGCTCGGACGCCTGCTCGGGCGCCGCCGCGGCTGCTGCAGCGACGACGGCCTCGGCGACCGCCGACGCTTCCGAGCCCTCGGCCGGCTTCGCGGCCGGCGCACGGCGATCGCGCGCCTCGAGCAACGGCAGGCCGGCTTCCCCCGCCCAGCCCTGCGTTGCCGATGCGACCACGCCCACCGGACGCATCCGCACGTCGTTCAGCATCTGGCGGATATCGGCCAGCGCGACGCGCTCGCCCTCCGCCAGACGGCGGACGTCGATCACGACGACATCATCGGCAAAAAACTCGGGAGTCGCTTCGAAGCGCTTGACCAGTTCGGCACGCAACGCGTCGAGATCGGTCGTCTTCACGGTGAACAGCAACGTATCGACCGATCCGCTGCGCAGCTCGAAGAATGGCGATTTTTTAAGCGACATGGACACTCTGCAAAAATTTTTTGCGTATTTTACAGGCGTCCACGCGCGCGGCCATTATTTTTGGGACACAGGGTTGCGATGGCCCGGGCGGGCGCGCAACCGGCAGGCGGGCAGGCAAGCGGGCGACCAGACCTTCATCGCGCCGCGCGGGCGTCACGTCAGTGCTTCACTTGCGACACGAACAGCGATTTCATCGCGCCGGGCATCCGCGCGATCGGCGCGTGTTCGCCGGTGTTGCCGAAACCCGCGCGCTCGTAGAAACGGATCGCGTTGCGGTTCGCATCGGCGATCCATGCATAGACCTCCTGGGCGCCGCGCTCGGCGAGCCACGCGGTGGCCGTTTCCAGCAGCAGCACACCGCCGCGCAGGTGACGCACCGCGTGCGCGACCCACAGCTCGCTGACGAACGCGCGCCGATCGGGCGTGTTGTCGAAATACGCGCCGATCATGCCGGCCGGATGGCCTTCGGTGTACAGCAGGAAAGTCGTCGACTCGTCGGACACGGCACGCTGCGCGGCAATCGCCGACGCTGCGTCCGTTTCGACGTTCAGCAATTCGGCCTCCGGCGCTTCGCCGGGTGCGTAGGGCTCACGCAGCGATGCGGCGCGGAGTTCGCGATACACGCCGCCCTGGTCGGCAACGATACGACGAACGGTCAAGGTCGAACTCATGCAGGCACAGCCCCCTTCGGACAGCAAGCTAGTAGCTTCAACCGAAAGCGGGGCATGAGTCAAATCGTTATTTTCAAACGGCGGCGCGAATCGAAAGACGACAGGCGCCGTCGCCGCCGGCGTGTACCAACCGGTGTGCAGGTGCAGCATCGGCGTATCGACGCGTGTCGACGAACGGCTGCCGCAGCCTCTTCGTTCGATGCGTCGCTTCGTTCGCCTTGCGACACGCGGCAGACGCGTTTCGGGTGCTTTGCATCTCGTCCCGAAGACCGTAATGATCCGTAACATATGTAGCCGATACAGGCGCCCTGCCGATACCAGCCCCATTTCGCTTATTGCGACGCAACATTCGTTGCGAGCCCGCGAGGCGATACCCGCGCCGCGCCACACGCGCCAATCATCTGATAAACACGCGGATCACGCGGCCGATCCGGCCTCCCCGGCATGTTTCAATCGGAGCGCGCCGGCCCTTCCCCGCATGCGTCGCACACGGCGCTCCGTTTGGAGCCTTGCGCCTAGCGCCGGGGTTTGGAAAGCGTGCGCACGGGTCGTATAACAGGCAGAACCGGGCGACGATCCGGCGCCACCTCGCGTATCGCGGGCCAACGAGGATTCGAACAACCGTGCATGCGGTCGCCCACCGGGCCGGCCGACTGGAGGGAGACAATGGCAATGACCGACGGATCGGCTTCGGGCTGGTCGGATGGCAAGCGTTACCTGTGGCTGCTCGGCGCGTTGACGATCACGCTGCCGATCCTCTCCGCCCAGCTTGCGCTGTCGACGGGTCTTCACGTGTTCTGGTGGTTCGGTCCGCTGTTCGCGTTCGGCGTGATCCCGATCCTCGACACGCTGATCGGCGACGATCGCGACAATCCGCCCGAAGCCGTCGTGCCGCATCTCGAACGGGAGCGCTATTACCGGTTCATCGTCTATCTCGCGACGCTCGTCGAGTATGTTGCATTCTTCATGTGCGTATGGATCGTCGGCACGCATGCGCTCGCGTGGTACGACTACGTCGGCTTCGCGCTGTCGCTCGGCGCCGCGACGGGCATCTCGATCAATACCGCGCACGAGCTCGGGCACAAGACGAACCGCTTCGAACGCTGGCTCGCGAAGATCACGCTCGCGCCGGTCGCGTACGGCCACTTCTACGTCGAGCACAACCGCGGCCACCACGTGCGCGTCGCGACGGCCGAGGATCCGGCGAGCGCACGCTACGGCGAGTCGTTCTGGGCATTCCTGCCGCGCACCGTGACCGGCAGCATCCGCTCGGCGTGGCGGCTCGAAAAAGCACGCCTCGAGCGGCTCGGGCATTCGCCGTGGACCTGGCGCAACGAGGTGCTGCACGCATGGGCGATGACCGTCGTCGTGTGGGGCGTCGCGATCGCGATGGCCGGCAAGGTCGTGATCCCGTTCCTCGTGATCCAGGCCGTCTACGGCGCGTCGCTGCTCGAAGTGGTGAACTACGTCGAGCACTACGGGCTCGGCCGCCGCAAGCTGCCGAGCGGCCGCTACGAACGCTGCACGCCGCAGCATTCGTGGAACAGCAATCACGTCGTCACCAACCTGTTCCTGTACCAGTTGCAGCGGCACGCCGACCATCACGCGAATCCGACGCGCTCGTACCAGGCGCTGCGCCACTTCGACGACTCGCCGCAACTGCCGGCCGGCTACGCGACGATGATCCTGTTCGCGTACGTGCCGCCGCTCTGGTATCGCGTGATGAATCCGCGCGTCGTCGCGCACTACGGCGGCGACATGGCGCAATCGAACATCAAGCCGTCGATTCGCGACAGGGTGCTCGCGCAGTTTCCGGCCGCGGCGTAATTGCGGATGGCGGGCCGGCGGGCGTCGGTGCGCGCTCGCCACGGCGCGCGCCGCTGAAAGCCTGCGCCGCGCCGGCAACCGGTTCCTTCGGAACCCGGCGCGACAGCCACGCCGTCATGCCGTTTCCGGCAGCCTGAACACGGCCACCGCATGCCGCAGCGCGCTCGCCTGCTCGGCCAGCGCCTGCGTCGCGGCCGTGGCCTGCTCGACGAGTGCCGCGTTGCGCTGCGTCGCTTCGTCCATCTGCGTAACTGCGACGTTCACCTGCTGGATGCCGCCGCTCTGCTCCTGCGACGCCGACGAAATCTCGCCGACGATCGTCGTGACGCGCTGCACCGCGCCGACGATCTCGTGAATCGATTCGCCCGCGCGGCGGATCAGCACGGCACCCTCGTCGACCCGCTGCGTCGATTGCTCGATGAGCCCCTTGATCTCCTTCGCAGCCGACGCGCTGCGCTGCGCGAGCGTGCGCACCTCGGCCGCGACGACCGCGAAGCCGCGCCCCTGCTCGCCCGCACGGGCCGCCTCGACGGCCGCGTTCAGCGCGAGGATGTTGGTCTGGAATGCAATGCCGTCGATCACCGCAATGATTTCGCCGACCTTTGCCGCGCTGTCGGCGATGCCGCTCATCGTGTGGACGGCGTCCGTCATCACGCCGCCGCCCGCGGACGCGATATTCGACGCGTCGCGCGCAAGCTGCGCCGCGTGCTGCGCGTGCTCGGCCGACTGGCGCACGATGCCCGTCAGTTCGGTCATGCTGGCCGTCGTCTCCGCGAGCGACGCGGCCTGCGACTCGGTGCGCGACGACAGATCGTGATTGCCCGACGCGATCTGCGCGCTCGCCGTCGCGACGGCTTCGGCATGCGTCCGCACTTCGAGCACGACGCCCGACAGGCTCGCCTGCATCGTCTGCAACGCACGCAGCAGATCGGCGATCTCGTCGTGGCCGGTCGCGTCGACGTCGCGCGTCAGGTCGCCGCCGGCGACCGCCTGCGCGCACGCCACCGCACGGTCGAGCGGACGCAGGATCGCGCGGCTGAACAGGTACGCGCCGACCATCGCGACACCGAGCACGACCAGCATCAGCGCGAGGCTCGCAGTGGTCGCGCGCTGTGCGTCGCGGCTCGCTTGCGCCGACACGGCGGCGCTCTCGTCGGCGATCGACTTCGCGGCCCGCTCCAGCAGCGCCGCCGGTTCGCGGTCGACGCCCGCGACGGCGGCATCGCCGGCCGACGGCTCGAAGCCGGCCGCCTTGAACGCGTCGAAGCCGCGCCGGTAGCCGTCGCCCATCGCCGTGTGCGCACGCATGAACTGCTCGACGAGCGAGCGGCTCTCGCCGGGCGGCAACCGACGGACGAGCTGGGCAGCGAGCGAATCGACCGTGCGCTCGCGCGTCTGGAACGCCTGCCAGTAGCGGTCGAGCTTGTCGGGCTGCTTGCCGCGCAGCAGCGTGTCCTTCCATTCCTGCACCTGCAGCTTGAACTGCGCGAGCGTGGCCGATACGAGCCGTTCGTCTCCGACGTTCGTCTGCACGTCTTCGGCGAACGTATCGATCGACCGGTTGAGGATGTGGATGCCGTACAGCGCACCACCGAACATCAGCAACAGCGCGATGGCAAATGCGAGGGGAATCTTGTAGCTCAGCTTCATGGGGCCTTGAATCGACGGGGAACGTCGCGGCTCGGCACGGGCGCCGGCCGCCGCACCGTGTTAACGGCGCGGGACGAGAAGGCTTAAAGCAGAGGAAAGCGGCGAAGACCGGCGCCGCATTGCCGAGCGTCAGCGCCATGCCGGCACGATGCGCGCCGCGGATGTCCACGACTGCGATGATGGCAGTCAGCAGTGCAAAGCCTTCGGGGCTTTCGACAGTCGGTTCGTCATTGGGTCGCGGTGCTTGCCATGCAGCGCAGCCGCATCGAACACGCGACACGATCGTGCGCGCAGTTCGTCGCCATCGCATCAGCACGTCCGACGTGCCGATGGCCAAAACCGTTGCCACTGCAACGGCAATCGACACATCGCGCCGCAGACCCAAAACGAAAAACCCCTTGATCCTTCCGGATCAAGGGGTTTCGTGTTCTGGCGGAGAGGGTGGGATTCGAACCCACGGTACGGGGAAACCGTACGCCTGATTTCGAGTCAGGTACATTCGACCACTCTGCCACCTCTCCGTTTTACTGCATTTCCCGGTTGGTCATGTCCGGGAAAGAAAAGATTATAAAACGATCTTTTCTGAGCTGACAAGCCCTTTCCGCAAATTTTTTTGCGAGTGCTTCGGCAGCCGATTTCACGACGCCTGTGCAGGCGCGTCGATCCGCTCCATGCCGCCCATGTACGGACGCAGCACTTCCGGCACCGTGACCGAGCCGTCCGCGTTCTGGTAGTTCTCCAGCACCGCGACGAGCGTACGGCCGACCGCGAGACCCGAACCGTTCAGCGTATGCACGAGCTCGGGCTTGCCCTGCGCGTTGCGGAAACGCGCCTGCATCCGGCGCGCCTGGAACGCCTCGGTGTTCGAGCAGCTCGAGATCTCGCGATAGGTGTTCTGCGCCGGCAGCCACACCTCGAGGTCAAACGTCTTCGCGGCAGAGAAGCCCATGTCGCCCGTGCACAGCGTGATCACGCGGTACGGCAGGCCGAGCTTCTGCAGGATCGCTTCCGCATGGCCGACCATCTCGTCGAGCGCCGCGTACGACGTTTCCGGCGCGACGACCTGCACCATCTCGACCTTGTCGAACTGGTGCTGGCGGATCATCCCGCGCGTGTCGCGGCCGTACGACCCGGCTTCCGAGCGGAAGCACGGCGAATGCGCGGTCAGCTTGATCGGCAGCGCGGACGCGTCGACGATCGACTCGCGCACGGTGTTCGTCAACGAGATCTCGGACGTGGAGATCAGATATTGCGTGACCGTGTTCTCCGCGCCGCCCTTCTCGACCCTGAACATGTCGTCCACGAACTTCGGCAACTGCCCCGTGCCGTAGAGAATCTCCGGGTTCACGATGTACGGCGTGTACGTCTCGGTGTAGCCGTGCTGCTGCGTGTGCGTGTCGATCATGAACTGCGCGAGTGCGCGGTGCAGGCGTGCGATCGGGCCGCGCAGCATCGTGAAGCGCGCGCCGGCGAGCTTCGCGCCCGTCTCGAAATCGAGGCCGAGCGGCGTGCCGACATCGACGTGATCCTTCACCTCGAAATCGAACTGGCGCGGCGTGCCCCAGCGGCGCGCCTCGACGTTGTCGGCTTCGTCGTTGCCGACCGGCACGCTTTCGTGCGCGATGTTCGGCATGCCCAGCATCAGGTCGGACAGGCGTGCCTGGATGTCGCCGAGCTTGGCTTCTCCCGCCTTCATCTCGTCGCCGATCCCGCCGACCTCGGCCATCACCGCCGACGTGTCCTCGCCCTTCCCCTTCATCGCGCCGATCTGCTTCGACAGGCTGTTGCGGCGCGCCTGGAGCTCTTCGGTGCGGGTCTGGATCGCGCGGCGTTCCGCTTCGAGTGCGGAGAACGCGGCGATGTCGAGGGTGTAGCCGCGATCGGCGAGGCGCTTGGCGACGCCGTCGAGGTCTTTGCGCAGCAACTGGATGTCGAGCATGGGAGGACTTGGAAAATCGTTGTATGAGACGGGAATTCTAACGCACCGCGCGGCCGCCACGGCACCGGCCTGATGGACGATGCCCGAAAACGGCCGGTCGTGGCAGTATCGCCATGCCGGCTCGCTCCAGCGGCCAGAGCATCACATTGTGCCAAACCGTTGCGGACGGCGAAACGCCTGCACCGGCCGCACGCAACGCGCCGTACGACGCCCCCGCCTCCGCATCACCGCCATTCAAGGAACCCGATGGCCATCGAACTGGACAAGGATGTACGCGACCGCGCAATCGCGTCGCTGCAACGCTATTTCACAGAAAACATGGACGAGCCGATCGGCAACATCCAGGCCGGCGCGCTGCTGCACTTCTTCGTCGAGGAGATCGCGCCCGCGATCTACAACCTCGCGATCGCCGACGCGCAGGAACGCCTGCACGCACGGGTCGCCGAGCTCGACATCGACTGCCACGAAGAGCCGTTCGAGTACTGGAAGAAACAGCAGCCGGGCCGCAAGCGCTGACGCATTCGGAACGGCGCCGGCCGGCCCGTACGTCGCCCGTCAGTCCTTCTTGCCGGCCTCGCAGTCGAGCTCGCGCAGCCACGCGAGCTTGTCGGCGATCTTCGATTCGAGCCCGCGCGGTACCGGCTTGTACCAGTGCGGCTCGCGCACCCCGTCCGGCAGGTACGTCTCGCCGGCCGCATACGCATTCGGTTCGTCGTGTGCGTAACGATATGCGTGGCCGTAGCCGAGTTCCTTCATCAGCTTGGTCGGCGCGTTGCGCAGATGCACGGGCACCTCGCGCGACTTGTCCTGCTTCACGAACGCCATCGCCTGGTTGAACGCGTTGTAGCCCGCGTTGCTCTTCGCCGCGCATGCGAGATAGATCACCGCCTGCCCGAGCGCGAGTTCGCCTTCCGGCGAGCCGAGCCGCTCGTAGGTCTCGGCCGCATCGTTCGCCATCTGCAGCGCGCGCGGATCGGCGAGGCCGATGTCTTCCCACGCCATCCGCACGATGCGCCGCGCGAGATACTTCGGATCCGCGCCGCCGTCGATCATCCGGCAGAACCAGTACAGCGCGCCGTCGGGGCTCGACCCGCGCACCGACTTGTGCAGCGCCGAGATCTGGTCGTAGAAGTTGTCGCCACCCTTGTCGAAGCGCCGCGCGTTCAGCGTCATCGCACTGCTGACGAATTCGGCGTCGATCGTCGCGACGCCGGCCGACGAGGCCGCCGTCTGCGCCTGCTCGAGCAGGTTCAGGAAGCGCCGCGCGTCGCCGTCCGCATAACCGACCAGCGTATCGATCGCCTTGTCGTCGAACGCGAGGCCGTCGAGCGCGATTTCCTGCGCGCGCTTCAGCAGCTGGCGCATCTCGTCGTCGTTCAGCGACTTCAGCACGTACACCTGCGCACGCGACAGCAAGGCCGAGTTGACCTCGAAGCTCGGGTTCTCGGTCGTAGCGCCAATGAAGGTCACAAGCCCCGACTCGACGAACGGCAGCAATGCATCCTGCTGCCCCTTGTTGAAGCGGTGGATCTCGTCGACGAACAGGATGGTGTGGCGGCCGGTGCGGTTCAGCGTGTCCTTCGCCTGCTCCATCGACTCGCGGATGTCCTTCACGCCGCCGAGCACCGCGGACAGCGCAATGAACTCGCAGTCGAACGCGAGCGCGGTGAGCCGCGCGAGCGTCGTCTTGCCGACGCCGGGCGGCCCCCACAGGATCATCGAATGCGGCTTGCCCGATTCGAACGCGAGCCGCAGCGGCTTGCCTTCGCCCAGCAAATGCGTCTGGCCGATCACCTCGGCGAGTGTCTTCGGCCGCAGCGCCTCGGCGAGCGGCCGGCGCGGCTCGACTTGAAACAGGTCGGACATGAACCCTCGCTCCACATCAAACAATGGCGACCGAACCGGCCGCCGGACCCGACATTATGACAGCCGTGCGACGGCGCCGCCGCGCCCGGTGCCCGCGCCCGGTGCCCGCGCCCGGAAACGACACGGGCCCGCCGTCGCCGGCAGGCCCGTTGCAGAAGAGCGGCGCGCGGCGCCGGTCAGCCGTTGATCACGTCGGCGCCCTTCGGCACGACGAACTTGAACGTATCGCCCTTCAGCGGCGGATTCGTCTGGATGTTCGTAAACGTCAGCAGCGTGACGTTGCCGAACACGTCATGCAGCTCCATCGCGGCGAGCGTGCCGTTCCGGAAGCCGATGCCGATCCGCTGGAATTGCGTGTCCTGCGCCTTCGGCAGCATCTCGAGCCATTCGATGCCGCCCTTCTCGCCCGCATCGCGCAGCGTGTAGCTCTTGTCGAGATCGTTGCTGCCGAACAGGATAGCGGCGGGGCTCGCGCCCAGCGCGCCGTTCAGCTTGCGCTCGGTGACCTGGTTCAGGTCGCGGTCGTACACATAGAGCTTGTCGCCGTCGGCCTGCAGCACCTGCTGGTACGGCTTCTGGTACGTCCAGATGAACTTGCCCGGCCGCGCGAACACGAACGTGCCGCTCGAATTGTCGGTGGGCTTCGGCGCGGCCTGCGCGGCGCTCGCACCCTTGGCCGGCGCCTTGACGATCTGCTGCGTGAAGTCGCCCTTCGCCGAACGCACCTGCGACACGAAGGCCTTCAGTTGCTCGGTGCCGCCCGCGAACGCGTGCGTCGCCGCGAGCATCAGCGATGCGCCGGCGAACGCCGCACCGAGCCAGCGCCGCATCGAACGAAGAGACATTGCGAACGAATGTTGCTGCATATTGCGGTTTTCTCCCTGGGTGGCCGGCGCCGCAGGCGCCGCGGACTCATTCCGCGTCGCGCGCCGGCACAAGAATTTCGCGGTTGCCGCTCGACGACATCGCCGACACGAGCCCCGACTGCTCCATCTGCTCGAGCAGCCGCGCCGCGCGGTTATAGCCGATCCGCAGATGCCGCTGCACGAGCGAGATCGACGCGCGGCGGTTCTTGATGACGATCTCGACCGCCTGGTCGTACAGCGGATCAGACTCGCCGCCGCCTTCGCCGGTTCCCGCGCCGGCCGAGCCCTCGTCGCCGTCGGCGGTGCCGCCTTCGAGCAGGCCCTCGACGTAATTCGGCTCGCCCTGCTCCTTGAGCTTCTCGACGACGCGATGCACTTCGTCGTCGCCGACGAACGCGCCGTGCACGCGCACGGGCAGCCCGCTGCCAGGCGGCAGGTACAGCATGTCGCCCATCCCGAGCAGCGATTCGGCGCCCATCTGGTCGAGAATCGTGCGCGAGTCGATCTTCGACGACACCTGGAACGCGATCCGCGTCGGCACGTTCGCCTTGATCAGGCCCGTGATCACGTCGACGGACGGACGCTGCGTCGCAAGGATCAGGTGGATGCCGGCCGCGCGCGCCTTCTGCGCGATCCGCGCGATCAGCTCCTCGACCTTCTTGCCGACGACCATCATCAGGTCGGCCAGCTCGTCGATCACGACGACGATGTTCGGCAGCCGGCCGAGCGGCTCCGGATCTTCCGGCGTGAGGCTGAACGGGTTCGGCAGCTTCTCCTCGCGCTTGGCCGCGTCGTCGATCTTGTTGTTGTAGCCCGCGAGGTTGCGCACGCCGAGCTTGCTCATCAGCTTGTAGCGGCGCTCCATCTCCGCGACCGTCCAGTTCAGCGCATGGCCGGCCTGACGCATGTCGGTGACGACCGGGCACAGCAGGTGCGGAATGCCTTCGTAGACGCTCATTTCGAGCATCTTCGGATCGATCAGGATCAGGCGCACCTGCTCGGCGGTCGCCTTGTACAGCAGCGACAGGATCATCGCGTTGATCCCGACCGACTTGCCCGAACCGGTCGTGCCGGCGACGAGCAGGTGCGGCATCTTCGCGAGATCCGCGCATACGGGCTTGCCGCCGATGTCCTTGCCGAGGCTCAGCGTCAGCGCCGACGATGCGGCCGCATACACTTCGGAGCCGATGATCTCGGACAGGTGCACGGTCTGGCGGCGCTGGTTGGGCAGTTCGAGCGCCATGTAGTTCTTGCCGGGGATCGTCTCGACGACGCGGATCGACACGAGCGACAGCGAGCGCGCGAGATCCTTCGCGAGGTTGACGATCTGGCTGCCCTTCACGCCGGTGGCCGGCTCGATCTCGTAGCGCGTGACGACCGGGCCCGGATACGCGGCAACCACACTCGCCTCGACGCCGAAATCCTTCAGCTTCTTCTCGATCAGGCGCGACGTGAATTCGAGCGTATCGGCCGAAATCGCTTCCTGCGTCTTCGGCGCGGGATCGAGCAGCGACACCGGCGGCAGCGTCGAATCGCCCGGCAGGTCGGTGAACAGCGGCACCTGGCGCTCGCGCTCGACGCGCTCGGACTTCGCCGGCGTGACGACCGGCGGCACGATCGTCACGGGTTCGTGATCCTCGATGCGCACGCGCTCCTCTTCGACCTTGCCTTCGCGGCGCACGGCCGCGGCCTCGCCGAGCTTGCGGTCGCGCTCGGCCTCGCGGCGCAGCTTCGCGACGTTGACGGCGGACAGGATCGCGCCGCCGACGCGCTCGGCGACCGACAGCCACGAAAAGCGGAAATACAGCGACAGGCCGATCGCGAGCGCGATCAGCAGCAGCAGCGTGCCGCCCGTGAAACCGAACGCATGCGACATCGCACCGGCAACGGCCTCGCCGACGACGCCGCCCGGCGCACGCGGCAACTGCACCTTCAGCGACCACATGCGCAGCGCCTCGATGCCGTCGCATGCCAGCACGACGAGCACGAACGCGAAGATCTCGGTGAGCCAGCCGATCGGCCGCTCGGGTTCGTCGGGAATCGCCTCGTGACGCGTGATGCGGCGGTAGTTGACGGCGATGCGCCGCCCGAGCGGCACGACCAGCCAGTAGGCCGACAGCCCGAACAGCAGCAGGATGATGTCGGCTGTCCACGCGCCGACGCGGCCGGCCCAGTTCGAGATGTGGTCCACCTGCGCGGCGTGCGTCCAGCTCGGATCGCGCCGGCTGTAGCTCAGCAGGGCCATCACCAGAAATGCGCAGAGCGCGACCTGGAGAATCCAGCGGATCTCCGTGAGGAGCTTCGACATCCGGTGCGGCAACGCCTGTGCCTGGGCGGAATAAGGAGCTTTTGCCATGAATCCGTATAAAGAGGACGGGCCGTGCGCCCGCCTGTCGTTCGATCGCGCTTATTGTAAACGCTGCACCGGGCCGCCAAGTGTAAATGACGGTTACATAACGGAGACGGGGTGCCGAACCGGGCCTGCGACAACGCACCACCGCGAGCCAGCCGCCCGCCCGACCCGCCGCGCCGGCGCGGGAGGCTCGCCGCGAAACGCTATCGCCACGATTGAAACTCTCGTTCGGCAACGCAGCAACGGGGCCTTTATAATGCGCGACTGATACCCATCTATGACGGCATCCCGGCCAACCCCGGATCGTCCGGCGAGCCCTATCCCGCCCGCCGCGGCCGCCTTTTACGGATTCGCACATGTCCACGCCCAAACACGCCAAAGTCCTGATTCTCGGTTCCGGCCCCGCCGGCTACACGGCTGCCGTCTACGCGGCACGCGCCAACCTGTCCCCGGTGCTGATCACCGGCATCGCGCAGGGCGGCCAGCTGATGACCACGACTGATGTCGAAAACTGGCCGGCAGACGCGAAAGGCGTGCAGGGTCCGGAGCTGATGGCGCGCTTCCTCGAGCACGCCGAGCGCTTCAACACCGAAATCGTCTTCGACCACATCCACACCGCGAAACTGCACGAACAGCCGATCCGCCTGATCGGCGACTCGGGCGAATACACGTGCGACTCGCTGATCATCGCGACCGGCGCGTCCGCGCAGTACCTCGGCCTGCCGTCCGAGGAAGCGTTCATGGGCAAGGGCGTGTCGGCCTGCGCGACCTGCGACGGCTTCTTCTATCGCGGCCAGGAAGTCGCGGTGATCGGCGGCGGCAATACGGCCGTCGAGGAAGCGCTCTACCTGACGGGCATCGCGAAGAAGGTCACCGTGATCCACCGCCGCGACAAGTTCCGCGCGGAGCCGATCCTGATCGACCGCCTGCTGGAGAAGGAAAAGGAAGGCGTCGTCGACATCAAGTGGGATCACGTGCTCGACGAGGTGACGGGCGCGGATTCGGGCGTCACGGGCCTGCGCATCAAGAACGTGAAGACGGGCGCGACGGAAGACCTGAACGTGCAGGGCGTGTTCGTCGCGATCGGCCACAAGCCGAACACCGACCTGTTCCAGGGCCAGCTCGAGATGAAGGACGGCTACATCCTGACGAAGAGCGGCCTGCACGGCAACGCCACCTCGACGAGCGTGCCGGGCGTGTTCGCCGCGGGCGACGTGCAGGACAACGTGTACCGCCAGGCGATCACGAGCGCGGGCACGGGCTGCATGGCCGCGCTCGACGCGCAGCGCTACCTCGAAAGCCTGCACGACAAGAAGTAAGCCGCGAGCCCTGCCGCGCCGGGCGCTACAATGGCGTCCGCTGCCGCGAAGCGGGCCCGACCGGAAAGCCGCTGCCGCCGCGCAGCGGCTTTTTTTTGCCCGCGCGCCCGAACGCGCCTGCCCTGCTATCGAATCATGGCGAAGAACCAGCCCCATCCGAGCGATCCCGCGAAGCGGCAGATCGCCGCCCGTCCCGCAAACCCCGCGCCGGCCGCGCCGCCGCCCGCGCCCGATCCGGCCGCATTGCGCGGCCAGGGCCTCGCCGGCCTCGGCGCGCTGCGCAAGTCGCTGCAAGGCGAAGCCGATCGCCGCGAACGCGAGCGCGTCGAAACCGCGAAGGCCGAGCGCAAGGCGGAAGCCGACGCGAACCTGTTCCGCAACGAAATCGGCGCGATCCGGCCGCTGAACGCGCCGCAGCGCGCGGCTTCCGGCCGCATGCCGCCCGAGCCGCTACCGAAGCAGACGCAGCGCGACGAGGAAGCCGTGCTGAACGCGACGCTGTCCGACGAATTCGATCCCGAAACGCTGCTCGACAGCGACGACTCGCTGTATTACCACCGCCCCGGCATCAGCCGCGACGTGGTGCGCAAGCTGAGGAGCGGCGCGTGGATCGTGCAGGCGCAGCTCGACCTGCACGGGATGCGCCGCGACGAGGCGCGCGACGCGCTTGCCGAATTCATCCGCGAAGCCGGCAAGAAGGGGCTGCGCTGCCTGCGCGTGATCCACGGCAAGGGGCTCGGCTCGATCGGCAAGGAACCCGTGCTGAAAGGCAAGGTGCGCGCGTGGCTCGTGCAGAAGGAAGAAGTGATCGCGTTCTGCGAGGCGCGCGGCAACGACGGCGGCGCGGGCGCGGTGCTCGTGCTGCTGCAGCCGCTCGCGGCTCCCGCCGACCGGGGGCCGCGTGCCGCATCCTAGGCTGACGCTCGCGATCGCCGTACTGGAGGCGATCGCCACGCTGGCGTTTGCGATTTCGGGTTTCATCGAGGCGCGCAAGAACCGCCTCGACTCGGTCGGCACGTTCGTCGTCGCGCTCGCCACCGCGTTCGGCGGCGGCACGCTGCGCGACATCCTGCTCGAGCGCCGGCCGTTCTACTGGGTCGTGCACGACGACTACGTGATCGCGATCTTCGTGCTCGCGCTGTTCGCGCCGTTCGTGCTGCGGATGCTGTCGCGGCTGTCGGCCGAGCGGCTGCTGCTGGTCGCCGACGCGATCGGGCTCGGCATCTTCAGCATCTCGGGCACGTCGATCGCGCTCGACGCCGAAATGCCGCGCTTCATCGCGGTGATGATGGGCGTGATCACCGGCGTGGTCGGCGGGATCGTCCGCGACGTGCTGTGCAACGATATCCCGCTGATCCTGCGCGATTCGCGGCCGTACGCGACCTGCGCGTTCGTCGGCTGCTGGTTCTACCTGCTGCTCGTGTGGCTGCAGTTCGATTCGGTGTACAGCGTGCTGCTCGCGACCGGCTTCATCCTCGCCGCGCGGCTGGCGACGTTCAAATTCGACGTGCGGCTGCCGCACTGACTGCCGCCGCAACTCCAACTTCAGCGCCAGAACAAAAGGGGCCGCTCATTCGAGACGGCCCCTTCTCCTTCATTCGGCGCGAACGCCGCGTCACGCGATCCGCTCTTCCGATGCCGGATCGAACAGCACGGCCTTCGACACGTCGAACAGCAGCGACTGCGTCTGCCCCGGCTGCGGGTTCGCGGCCGGATGCACGCGGCTCACGATGCGCTTGCCGTTCACTTGCGCGAACACGTGCGTATCCGGCCCGGTCGGCTCGGTCACGTCGACGCGCACGTCGATCGGCTGCAGGCTCGACGCCTCGCCATTGTGCGCGTTGCGCGCGTCGGTGATGCGCTCCGGACGCAGGCCGAGGATCACCTCGCGGCCGACGTGGCCGTTCATCCGCTTCGCGTCGAACGGCAGCTTCAGCGCGCTGCGCGCGATGCCCGTGTCGATCTCGAGCGCGATCCCGCTGCCCTGCTCGACCAGCTTGCCGTTGATGAAGTTCATCGGCGGCGCGCCGATGAAGCCGGCGACGAACAGGTTCGACGGCGAATCGTAGATCTCCTGCGGCGCGCCGAACTGCTGGACCACGCCGTCCTTCATCACCGCGATCCGGTCGCCGAGCGTCATCGCCTCGATCTGGTCGTGCGTCACGTAGACGATCGTCGTGCCGAGGCGCTGGTGCAGCAGCTTGATTTCCGCGCGCATCTCGATGCGCAGCTTCGCGTCGAGGTTCGACAGCGGCTCGTCGAACAGGAACAGCGACGGATCGCGCGCGAGCGCGCGGCCCATCGCGACGCGCTGGCGCTGGCCGCCCGACAGCTGACCCGGCTTGCGGTCGAGCAGGTGCTGGATCTGCAGCATCTGCGACACGCGGTCGACGATCTGCTGCTGCTCGCTCTTCGGCACCTTGCGGATGTTCAGGCCGAACGAGATGTTCTCGCGCACCGTCATCGACGGATACAGCGCGTACGACTGGAACACCATCGCGATGTCGCGATCCTTCGGCGACAGGTCGTTGACGACCTTGCCGTCGATGCAGATCTCGCCGCTCGTCACGGTCTCCAGCCCGGCGATCATGTTGAGCAGCGTCGATTTCCCGCAGCCCGAACCGCCGACCAGGATCAGGAACTGTCCGTCCTCGATCTCGATGTCGACACCCTTCAGGACCGGCACCCCGTTCGGGTAGGTCTTGTACACGTCACGGATGGAAAGGCTTGCCATGCTGTGAATCCTCTGTCTCGTCTCGCGCGGCGCTACGGCGCCGCGTCGGGTTCGTTTCGATGCGCCGCGCGACGTGCGCGGCCGGTTCGTCGTATCGGATAAGGTCGCGCCTACCCCTTCACCGCGCCCGCCGTCAGCCCGCGCACGAAGTAGCGGCCGGCGACGATGTAGACGAGCAGCGTCGGCAGCGCGGCGATGATCGCGCCGGCCATGTCGACGTTGTACTCCTTCACGCCCGTCGATGTGTTGACGAGGTTGTTCAGCGCCACCGTGATCGGCATCGAATCGACGCCGGAGAACACGATCCCGAACAGGAAGTCGTTCCAGATCTGCGTGAACTGCCAGATCAGGCACACCATGAAGATCGGCAGCGACACGGGCAGCAGGATCTTCGTGAAGATCGTGAAGAAGCCCGCGCCGTCGATGCGCGCGGCCTTCACGAGCTCGGCCGGCACGCTCACGTAGAAGTTGCGGAAGAACATCGTCGTGAACGCGATCCCGTACACGACGTGCACGAACACGAGGCCGGGAATCGTATTGGCGAGGCCGAGCATCCCCTGCAGGCGCGCCATCGGCAGCAGGATCACCTGGAACGGGATGAAGCAGCCGACCAGCATCATCGTGAACAGCGCGTCCGCGCCGCGAAAGCGCCAGTGCGTGAGCACGTAGCCGTTGAACGCGCCGATCAGCGACGAGATCAGCACGGCCGGGATCACCATCTGCAGCGAGTTCAGAAAGAACGGCTTCATCCCGTCGCAGCGCACGCCGGTACACGCGCCGCTCCACGCCTTCACCCACGGATCGACGGTCCAGTTGGTGGGCGGCGTCAGCAGGTTGCCGGTGCGCAGCTGGTCGAGGTCCTTGAACGACGTCGACAGCATCACGTAGATCGGGAACAGGAAATACAGCGCGAACAGGATCAGCGCCGCGTAGATCACTGCCCGGCTGATCGTCATCTTAGGCTGCATTGCGGGTGCTCCTCGATTCCATATACATCAGCGGCACCAGCACCGCGACCACGGTCGCGAGCATCATCACCGACGACGCCGCGCCGAGCCCGAGCTGGCCGCGGTTGAACGAAAACGTATACATGAACATCGCCGGCAGCGACGACGACGTGCCAGGGCCGCCCGCCGTCAGCGCGACGACGAGGTCGAAGGTCTTGATCGTGATGTGGCAGAGGATCAGCAGCACCGAGAAGAACACCGGGCGCATGCTCGGGATCACGATCTTGCGGTAGATGGTCGGCAGCGTCGCGCCGTCGACCTGCGCGGCCTTGAAGATCTCCGCATCGACGCCGCGCAATCCTGCCAGGAACAGCGCCATCACGAAGCCGGTCGACTGCCACACGGCCGCGACCACCACGCAGAAGATCGCCTTGTCCGGATCGTCGAGCCAGCCGAACGAGAAGCTCGTCCAGCCCCAGTCGTGCATCACCTTCTCGAGGCCGAGGCCCGGGTTCAGGATCCACTGCCACGCGGTGCCGGTGACGATGAACGACAGCGCCATCGGGTACAGGAAGATCGCGCGCAGCGCGCCTTCGTTGCGGATCCGCTGGTCGAGCAGGATCGCGAGGAACAGCCCGAGCGCGACGCAAATCGCGATGAACGGAATTCCGAACCAGCCGAGGTTCGCGGCGGAGGTCCACCACACGTCGTTCTGGAACAGGTCCGAGTAACGGCCGAAGCCGTCGAATTCGTAGTTCGGCAACAGCCGCGAATTGGTCAGCGACAGATAGCCGGTAATCAGGATGAAGCCGTAGATGAACACCACGGCGATCGCGACGCTCGGCGCAAGCACGAGCTTCGGAATCCAGCGATCGGCGAGGGCCGACATCGGCGACGTACGCCGTGCATCGGCACCGCCGGATCCGTTTCCGCTAAGAGGGGCAGCCACTTGATTCGACTCCTGGAACGAGGGCGACGCAGGCCGGGCCGGCGCCGGGTACGGCACGGGCTCGCGGGCGAGCCCGTTTGCTGCACATGCAAAAACGCCCGGCCGATGAAGCGTGTCCGGCCGGGCGCGTGTCGTGCGTTACTTGACCTTCGCGGCCTTCGCGAGCGCGGCGACCGCGCTCTTCGAATCCTGCTGCGAGTTCATGAACTTCGTCACGACGTCCGTGATCGCGCCGGCGGTCGCATCGCTCTGCGCCATCCCGTGCGCGAGCGACGGCACGAAGCCGCCCGACTTGATCGCGGTCTGCTCGTCGGCATACGACTTCTTCGCGCAGTCGTCGAACTTGTCCATCTTCACGCCGAGGCGCACCGGCACCGAGCCCTTCAGCAGGCTGAACTGCTCCTGGAAGTCCGGCGTCATGATCGTCTTCGCGAGCGCGATCTGGCCCGGCGTCGCGGCCTTGTCGCCCTTCTGCTGGAAGAACACGAACGAGTCGACGTTGAACGTGTACGCATTCGCCGTGCCCGGCACCGCCGCGCAGATGTAGTCCTTGCCCGCCTTCTTGCCGGCGTTCTCGAACTCGCCCTTCGCCCAGTCGCCCATGAACTGCATGCCGGCCTTGCCGTTGATGACCATCGCGGTCGCGAGGTTCCAGTCGCGGCCGTTACGGCCCGTATCGAAGTAGCCTTGGATCTTGCGCACCGTGTCGAACACGGACAGCATCTGCGGCGACGTCAGCGTCGCCTGGTCGAGGTCGACCAGCGCCTTCTTGTAGAAGGCCGGGCCCTGCGACAGCACGACGTCTTCCCACAGGGTCAGGTCCTGCCACGGCTGGCCGCCCATCGCGACCGGCTGGATGCCCGCGGCCTTCAGCTTGTCGGCCACCGCGAAGAACTCAGGCCAGGTGGTCGGCACCTTCGCGCCGACCTTGTCGAGCGCGGCCTTGTTGATGTACAGCCAGTTCACGCGGTGCACCGAGAACGGCGCGGCGACGGTGTGGCCCTTGTACTTGATGATCTTGTCGATTTCCGGCGGCAGGTTCTGCTTCCAGTCGCCGGCGGCGGAATCGATGTTGACGAGCACGCCCTGGTCGGCCCAGTCCTGGATCAGCGGGCCCTTGATCTGCGCGGCCGACGGTGCGTCGCCGCTGATCACCTTGGTCTTCAGCGCGGTCATCGCCGCTGCGCCCGCGCCGCCCGCGACCGCGAAGTCCTTCCACACGTAGCCCTGCTTCTGCACGTCGTCCTTCAGCACGCCGACGGCCTTCGACTCGCCGCCCGAGGTCCACCAGTGCAGCACCGTTACATTCTCGGCTGCCTGCGCCGCCACGGCGCCAGCCATCAGACCTGCCGCGCAGAGCGCACCCATGATCGAGCGAACTTTCATTACTTATCTCCTCCAGACTGAATCAACTCGTGAGGTTCCCTGACCGGGAACCGGCTTCTTGATAACGACGGGGAAATCGAGCCGCGGGACGCATGCAGCGTACGGGGCCGATGACCGGCCGGGCTCTTACAGAAAGCGTGAATCGAGATTCAACGGCGTGTCTCCTCTTTGTGTTTCTGGCCCGCCGCGATGATGCGACGCGAGCCCGGGGCCAACGGTGCGCGGACGATGCGCGCCGTCAATGTCCGATAACATTCGGCACAAGGCGCTCCCGAAGGCGAAGCTCGCGCAGTTCATCGACCGCACTTCTTTTTTTCTTCACCCAGGTGCTACCCCTTGCGGCGGATTGTAGTTAAACTACAATTCAGTGTCAAAAATATTTTTATCGCACTACGGATCGCTTCCAAGCACCCCCAAACCCGGCGGAGACACATGCATACCGATTCCAGCTTTACCTTCGTACTTTTCGGCGGCACCGGCGATCTGTCGATGCGCAAGATCCTGCCCGCGCTGTTCGAAGCGCATCGTGCGAACATGCTGGCGGAGAGCGGCCGGATCGTCGCCGTGGCGCGGCACGAATCGGATCAGGCGGGTTATCTCGAGTGGGTCGACACGCATGTGAAGCCGCATGCGGTCAAGGCGGCCGGCAAGGCCTTCGACGAAGCCGCGTGGAAGTCCTTTCTCCAGCGCATCGAGTACGTGAAGCTCGACCTCGGCCGCGCGGAAGACTACGCGGTGCTGCGCGACGCGATTGCATCGCTGCCCGGCATCCGCGTGTTCTATCTGGCGACGGGCCCGTCGCTGTTCGTGCCGATCTGCAACGCGCTCGCGTCGGTCGGCCTGAGCGAAGGCTCGCGCATCGTGCTCGAGAAGCCGCTCGGCTACGACCTGCGCTCGTCGAATGCGATCAACGACGCGGTCGGCGAGATCTTCGCGGAAGGCCAGATCTACCGGATCGACCACTACCTCGGCAAGGAGCCGGTGCAGAACCTGCTTGCACTGCGCTTCGGCAATGCGCTGTTCGAGCCGCTGTGGCGCCGCGAATGGGTCGAGAGCATCCAGATCACGATCGCCGAGGAGCTCGGCGTCGAAGCGCGCGGCGATTTCTACGACAACACCGGCGCGCTGCGCGACATGGTGCAGAACCACCTGCTGCAGCTGCTGTCGATCGTCGCGATGGAGCCGCCGCACTCGATGGATTCCGACTCGGTGCGCGACGAGAAGCTGCGCGTGCTGCGCGCGCTGAAGCCGGTCGATCCGCGCGACATCGGCAAGGTCGCCGTGCGCGGCCAGTATCATGCGGGCGTGATCAAGGGCGCGCAGGTGCCGGCCTACGCGACCGAGCCGGGCGTGAAGCCCGACAGCCAGACCGAAACCTTCGTCGCGCTGAAGGTCGAGATCGAGAACTGGCGCTGGGCCGGCGTGCCGTTCTTCCTGCGCACCGGCAAGCGTCTCGCCGACCGCGTCGCGGAGATCGTCGTCAACTTCCGCCCGGTGCCGCACTCGGCGCTCGGACCGACCGCGCTGCGTCCCGGTTCGAACCGCCTCGTGATCCGGCTGCAGCCGAACGAGACGATCCGCCTGTACTGCCTCGCGAAGCAGCCCGGCGAAGGGATGAACCTCGCGAGCGTGCACCTCGACCTCGCGTTCGACCGGTTCTTCAAGGAAGGGCAGATGGAGGCGTACCAGCGCCTGCTGCTCGACGTGATCAACGGCCGGCTCGCGCTGTTCGTGCGTCGCGACGAGCAGGAAGCCGCCTGGCGCTGGGTCGAGCCGATCCTGAACGAATGGGCGCGCTCGCTGAAGCCGCCGAAGCCGTACGCGGCGGGCACGTGGGGGCCGGCCGCGGCGAGCGCGATGCTCGCGCAGCACGACACCTGCTGGCTCGAAGAAGAAAACTGATGCAGGCCGTTGCCGCGCGCGTGACCGCGTGCGGCAACGTGCCCCACGATTCGTACGATTTGAACATACAAAGCAGTCCGGAGGAGATGTGATCGAGATCCACGCTTTCGACACCCAGGAAGCGCAAAGCGAAGCGCTCGCGCGCGCCGTCGGCGATGCGCTGCGCGCCGCGCTCGCCGGCCCCGCGCGCCCGACGCTCGCGGTGTCCGGCGGCACGAGCCCGCGCCCGTTCCTGCAAACGCTGTCGCATGCGGCGCTCGACTGGGCCGGCGTCGACGTGACGCTGGTCGACGACCGCTGGGTGCCGGAGGACGACGCGGCCAGCAACGCGCACCTCGTGCGCGACACGCTGCTGCAGCACGCGGCGGCCCCTGCCCGCTTCCTGCCGCTCGTCGACACGCGCGCCACGCTCGACGCGCACGTCGCCGCGCTGAACGCGAACGCCGACTACCGCGTGCCGAACGTCGCGGTGCTCGGCATGGGCGAGGACGGCCACACCGCGTCGATCTTCGCCGACGCGCCCGAATGGGACCACGCGATCGCGACGCCCGAGCGTTTCGTCGCCGTGCATCCGGGCGCCGCGCCGCATGCGCGCGTGAGCTTTTCGCTCGATGCGCTCAAGCGCGTCGACCGGCTGTTCCTGCTGATCGCGGGCCCCGCCAAGCGCGCCGTGCTCGACGCCGCGGCCGCGTCGCTGCAGAAGAACGCGATTTCCCAACTGGCCAACGACAAGGGGACCCAGCTCGATGTCTACTGGTGCGCAAACTAAGGCGGTCGTCGCGGGTCAGCATGCCGACGGCCCGCGCCTGCTCGCGGACGTCGGCGGCACCAACGCGCGCTTCGCGCTGGAAACCGGCCCGGGCGAGATCACGCAGATCCGCGTATATCCCGGCGCCGACTATCCGACGATCACCGACGCGATCCGCAAGTACCTGAAGGACGTGAAGATCAGCCGCGTAAACCACGCGGCGATCGCGATCGCCAATCCGGTCGACGGCGACCAGGTCACGATGACCAACCACGACTGGAGCTTCTCGATCGAGGCGACGCGCCGTGCGCTCGGCTTCGACACGCTGCTCGTCGTCAACGATTTCACCGCGCTCGCGATGGCGCTGCCGGGCCTGACCGACGCGCAGCGCGTGCAGGTCGGCGGCGGCACGCGCCGCCAGAACAGCGTGATCGGGCTGCTCGGGCCCGGCACCGGGCTCGGCGTGTCGGGGCTGATCCCGGCCGACGACCGCTGGATCGCGCTCGGCAGCGAGGGCGGCCACGCGTCGTTCGCGCCGCAGGACGAGCGCGAGGACCTGGTGCTGCAGTACGCGCGCAAGAAGTTTCCGCACGTGTCGTTCGAGCGCGTGTGCGCGGGCCCCGGCATGGAGATCATCTATCGCGCGCTCGCCGCGCGCGACAAGAAGCGTGTCGCCGCGAGCGTCGACACGGTCGAGATCGTCGAGCGTGCGCATGCGGGCGAAGCGCTCGCGCTCGAGACGGTCGAATGCTTCTGCGGGATTCTCGGCGCGTTCGCCGGCAGCGTCGCGCTGACGCTCGGCGCGCTCGGCGGCGTGTACATCGGCGGCGGCGTCGCGCTGAAGCTAGGCGAACTGTTCACGCGCTCGTCGTTCCGCGCACGGTTCGAGGCGAAGGGCCGCTTCACGCACTACCTCGAGAACATCCCGACCTACCTGATCACCGCCGAATACCCGGCGTTCCTCGGCGTGTCGGCGATCCTCGCGGAGCAGCTGTCGAACCGCTCGGGCGGTGCGTCGTCGGCCGTGTTCGAGCGGATCCGCCAGATGCGCGATGCGCTGACGCCGGCCGAGCGCCGCGTCGCCGATCTCGCGCTGAACCATCCGCGCTCGATCATCAACGATCCGATCGTCGACATCGCGCGCAAGGCCGACGTGAGCCAGCCGACCGTGATCCGCTTCTGCCGCTCGCTCGGCTGCCAGGGGCTGTCGGACTTCAAGCTGAAGCTCGCCACCGGCCTCACCGGCACGATCCCGATGAGCCACAGCCAGGTGCATCTCGGCGACACGGCCACCGACTTCGGCGCGAAGGTGCTCGACAACACGGTGTCGGCGATCCTGCAGTTGCGCGAGCACCTGAATTTCGAGAACGTCGAGAACGCGATCGAGATCCTGAACGGCGCGCGGCGCATCGAGTTCTACGGGCTCGGCAACTCGAACATCGTCGCGCAGGACGCGCACTACAAGTTCTTCCGCTTCGGGATCCCGACGATCGCGTACGGCGACCTGTACATGCAGGCCGCGTCGGCCGCGCTGCTCGGCAAGGGCGACGTGATCGTCGCGGTGTCGAAGTCGGGACGCGCGCCCGAGCTGCTGCGCGTGCTCGACGTCGCGATGCAGGCCGGCGCGAAGGTGATCGCGATCACGTCGAGCAACACGCCGCTCGCGAAGCGCGCGACCGTCGCGCTCGAAACCGACCACATCGAGATGCGCGAGTCGCAGCTGTCGATGATCTCGCGGATCCTGCATCTGCTGATGATCGACATCCTCGCGGTCGGCGTCGCGATCCGCCGCGCGTCGCCGAACGGCGAACTGCCCGAGGCCGTCGCGCAGGCGAAGGCGCGCGCGAGCGACGACGAAACGGCCGACGTGCTCGACTGGCTGAGCCACGGCGCATCGCCGGCGGCAAAGGACGTCGCGCGGGACTGATGCACGGCGCGGCGTCGGCCGCGTCCTGCACTTCAAAGAAAAACGCCACCGGCGCATCGCGCTCGGTGGCGTTTTTCTTTGTGCCGCCCGGCCGCGCCGGCTCAGGCGCCCGCTTTCACCGGCCGCCCGTGCCAGCGCAACACGAGGAAGCGTCCGGCAAAGCACAGCACGCCCGTGACGCCGATCGTCACGCCCATCGCGAACGGCGTGCCGTCCGCGAGCGCGCCGATCGCGACGCTCGCGAGCGCGCCGAGCGCGAGCTGCATCGCGCCGAACACGGCGGCCGACGCGCCCGCGTTGTGCGGGTAGCGATGCATGAGGTCGGTCGTGCAGTTCGCGGACAGGATCCCGACCACGCCGACGACGAAGAACAGGCACACGACGATCGACCACAGCCCGCCCCACCCGGTCAGCGCGACGAGCGCGACCGCGAGCGACGCGATGCAGCTCACGAGCGACGCGGCCGCGATGATGCGCAGCGAGCCGACGCGGCCGACGAGCCGCGTGTTCGCGAAGTTGCCGATCATGATCCCGACGACGTTCAGGCCGAACAGCAGCCCGTAGTGCTGCGGCGACACGTGGAAATACTCGATGTACACGAACGGCGTCGCGGTGATGTATGAGAACATCGACGCGAATGCCATCCCGCCGCACAGCATGTGCCCCCACGCGACAGGGTCGGACAGGATGCGCCCGTACGACGCGAACGACGCGAGCACGGCCGTGCTCTTGCGCCGCTCCTTCGGCCAGGTTTCGGGCACGCGCAGGTATGCGGTCGCCGCGCACACCGCGCCGAACACGGCCAGCACGACGAACACGCCGCGCCAGCCCGAGAAGCGCAGGATCTGGCCGCCGATCAGCGGTGCGAGCAGCGGCCCGACCGCGGTGACGATCGCGACCATCGACAGCACCTTCGCCGCGTCGCTCGGCTCGTGCGCGTCGCGCGCGATCGCGCGGGCCAGCACCGACGCGGCGCCGGCGCCGAGCGCCTGCAGGAAGCGCACGACGATCAGCATGTCGATCGAGCCCGACACGAAGCAGCCGATGCTCGCAAGCGTGAACAGCGCGATGCCACCGAGCAGCACGGGGCGGCGGCCCCACGTGTCGGACAGCGGACCGTACAGCAGCATGCCAACCGAGAAGCCGGCCATGAAGCTCGTCAGCGTGCGCTGCGCTGCGCCGGGGCTGACGGAGAAGCCGTCGGCAATCGACGGCAGGCTCGGCAGGTACATGTCGGTAGCGATCGGCCCGCAGGCGGCGAGCGCGCCGAGCAACAGGATCAGCCGGGCATCGGGCCGGCGCCGGACGACGTGAGACATGGGTATCCGGAATGGAGCCCGCGCGCATCGGGGCGCGCATGGCGGTGAAGACGGGAAGCCGCGCCGCGGACGGCGCGTTCAGGCCCATGATTGTACGCGCAACTTTTTTGCGAGCCGCGAGCCGCGTGCGGCAGCAGGCCGGGAAACACCGGCGCGGCGCCCGTTGCGCGGGATCGCGCGCGGATTCGATTAAGCTTGCTGCTGCCCGCTTCTCTTGTCTGATCAATTCGACGCACGACCGAACCGATGACTGCTTTCCTGCTGATCTGGAGCCCCAAGAAATGGCCATGGCCCGAGCTGCCCGACGTCGCCGCGCGCGTGAAGGCCGGCGAGGCCGTGCATGACGTGTGGGGCTGCGGCTTCGCACGCGGCATCCTGCCGGGCGACCGCGTGTTCCTGCACCGCGTCGCGAAGGAGCCCAAGGGTGTGTTCGGCTCCGGCTACGTGACGCGCGCGCCGTACGAGGTGCCCGATCCGTCGACGAAGCGCGGTTACCGGCTGTGCATCGACTTCGTGTACGACTGGCTGGTCGACGCGCACCAGGACGTCGTGATCGCGCGCGACGCGCTGCGCGTCCACCCGTACTCGGTGCAGACCTGGGACGCGCAGACGTCCGGCACGTCGATCAAGCCGATGGTCGAAGGCCCGCTCGAGAAGCGCTGGGCGGAGCTGACCGGCAAGCGCAAGCCGCCGCGATAGCCGGGCCCTCCTTTCCACCCCACGCGCCGAAAGGCCGCAGACCGCCTCGCGGGCCCGTCGCGCGCGTCTCCGGTACAATCAGACGATCGTTCCGCCCAGGCGCCGCGGCCCGTGCACTGGCCCCCCGCGCCCTTCTCTCGCAGGTTTCGCCCATGTCCAATAATCAGATTCTCTTCGAACGCGCCCAGAAGACCATTCCCGGCGGCGTCAACTCGCCGGTGCGCGCATTCCGTTCGGTCGGCGGCACGCCGCGTTTCGTCGCGCGCGCGCAAGGCCCGTATTTCTGGGATGCCGACGGCAAGCAGTACATCGACTACATCGGCTCGTGGGGCCCGATGATCGTCGGCCACGTCCATCCGGAAGTGCTGTCGGCCGTGCAGAACGTGCTCGCCGACGGCTTCTCGTTCGGCGCGCCGACCGAGGCCGAGATCGAGATCGCCGAGGAAATCTGCAAGCTCGTGCCGTCGATCGAGCAGGTGCGGATGGTGTCGAGCGGCACCGAGGCCACGATGAGCGCGCTGCGTCTCGCGCGCGGCTTCACGGGCCGCAGCCGCATCGTCAAGTTCGAGGGCTGCTACCACGGCCACGCGGACAGCCTGCTCGTGAAGGCCGGCTCCGGCCTGCTGACGTTCGGCAACCCGACGTCGGCCGGCGTGCCCGCCGACATCGCGAAGCACACGACCGTCCTCGAATACAACAACGTCGCCGCGCTCGAGGAAGCATTCGGCGCGTTCGGCGACGAGATCGCCGCGGTGATCGTCGAGCCCGTCGCGGGCAACATGAATCTCGTGCGCGGCACGCCCGAATTCCTGAACGCGCTGCGCGCGCTGTGCACGAAGCACGGCGCGGTGCTGATCTTCGACGAGGTGATGTGCGGGTTCCGCGTCGCGCTCGGCGGCGCGCAGGCGTACTACGGGATCACCGCCGACCTCACCTGCCTCGGCAAGGTGATCGGCGGCGGGATGCCGGCCGCCGCGTTCGGCGGCCGCCGCGACATCATGGCCCACCTCGCGCCGCTCGGCGGCGTCTACCAGGCCGGCACGCTGTCGGGCAACCCGATCGCGGTCGCCGCGGGCCTGAAGACGCTGCAGCTGATCCAGGCGCCCGGCTTCTACGATGCGCTCACCGCGCAGACGAAGCGTCTCGCCGACGGCCTCGCGGCCGAAGCGCGCGCGGCCGGCGTGCCGTTCGCGGCCGACTCGATCGGCGCGATGTTCGGCCTCTACTTCGCCGAACGCGTGCCGACCAGCTTCGCGGAAGTCACGAAGAGCGACACCGAGCGCTTCAACCGCTTCTTCCACCTGATGCTCGACGAGGGCGTGTACTTCGCGCCGTCCGCGTACGAGGCCGGCTTCGTGTCGAGCACGCACGACGACGCGGTGATCGACGCGACGCTCGCGGCCGCGCGCCGCGCGTTCGCGGCACTCGCCGCCTGACCCGGGGCCGCGCGCATGTTCTCGGATACCGATTTCGCCCACATGGAGCGCGCGCTCGCGCTCGCCGCGCGCGGCATGTATACGACGGCGCCGAATCCGCGCGTCGGCTGCGTGATCGTCAAGGACGGCGACGTGATCGGCGAAGGCTTCACGCAGCCGGCCGGCCAGGACCACGCGGAAGTGCAGGCGCTGAAGGACGCGCGCTCGCGCGGCCACGACGTCGCGGGCTCGACCGTCTACGTGACGCTCGAGCCGTGCAGCCATTTCGGCCGCACGCCGCCGTGCGCGAACGCGCTGATCGAGGCGCGCGTCGCGAAGGTCGTCGCGGCGATGGAAGACCCGAATCCGCAGGTGTCGGGGCGCGGCCTCGGCATGCTGCGCGACGCGGGCATCGACGTGCGCTGCGGGCTGCTCGCGCACGAAGCCGGCGAACTGAACATCGGCTTCGTGTCGCGGATGACGCGCGGCCGCCCGTGGGTGCGGATGAAGACCGCCGCGTCGCTCGACGGCCGCACCGCGCTGCCGTCCGGCGAAAGCCAGTGGATCACCGGCGAGGCCGCGCGCCTCGACGGGCACGCGTGGCGTGCGCGCGCCTGCGCGATCCTCACCGGCATCGGCACCGTGCGCGAGGACAACCCGCTGCTGACCGTGCGCGGCATCGACACGCCGCGCCAGCCGCAGCGCATCCTGGTCGACAGCCGCCTCGACCTGCCGCTCGACGCACGGCTGCTCGAGGGCCCGCCGCTGCTGATCTTCTGCGGCCGGCTCGACGCGAGCGGCGAAATGCGCGCGAACGTGCTGAAGGCGCGCGGCGCGGAAATCGTGTCGCTCGCAAATGCGCACGGCAAGGTCGACCTGCCCGCGATGCTGGCGGCGCTCGGCGCGCGCGGCGTCAACGAGCTGCACGTCGAGGCCGGCCACAAGCTGAACGGCTCGCTGCTGCGCGAGCAATGCGTCGACGAATTGCTCGTCTATCTCGCGCCGAGCCTGCTGGGCGCCGACGCGGCCGGCATGTTCGACCTCGCCGCGCCGGCGAATCTCGACGCACGCACGCGGCTGTCGTTTCACGGTGTCGAGCGGATCGGCGACGATCTGCGGATCCTGGCGCGCGTCGCGCCGCCCGACGCCACGCACTGAACGGGACCGTCACGATGTTTACCGGAATTGTCGCGGCCGTCGGCCGCATCGAATCGATCGATCCGCTCGGCACGTCGGCCGATGCCGGTGTGCGTCTGACCGTGCTGGCCGGCGGGCTCGACCTCGCCGACGTCGCGCTGGGCGACAGCATCGCGATCCAGGGCGCGTGCATGACGGTAATCGACAAGACCGACACCGCGTTCGACGTCGACGTGTCGCGCGAAAGCCTGAACCGCACGGTCGGCCTCGCCCAGCCCGGCGAAGTGAACCTCGAGAAGGCACTGTGCGCACATGACCGGCTCGGCGGGCACATCGTGTCGGGCCACGTCGACGGCCTCGGCACCGTGTCGCGCTTCGCGCCGGTCGGCGAGTCGCACGAGCTGCGGATCGTCGCGCCGCGCGAGCTCGGCCGCTATCTCGCGTACAAGGGGTCGATCACGGTCAACGGCGTGAGCCTGACCGTCAACACGGTCGACGATCGCGCGGACGGCTGCGAATTCTCGATCAACCTGATTCCGCATACGGTCGAGGTGACGACGCTGCGCCATCTGAAGGCCGGCGACAAGGTCAATCTCGAAGTCGACATGATCGCGCGGTATGTGGAGCGGATGCTGTCGACGTCGCAGGGCGTGCATCAGGACTGATCGTCCTTTTTCGTGTTTTCTTGAAAATGGCGGCCGGCGGTTCGGTCCCGGGCCGCCCGGGTCCGCATCGCCGCCGTTTTCTGCCAATCGCCGGCCGCCCTGCGCGAACCGCGACGTATACCGGCAAGCCGCTCCATGAGCGCGTTGCCGCCCGGTCGGGCGGTCGGCCTTTCAGCGCTTCACTGCCTCGTCGATGACGGGGCGACGCCCCGGCCCCATTTCCAACCGCAGCCTGTCCCGTCGGTCGGTCGATTCCGAGATCTTCGGTCCATCGATACGATTCCCCGTCGCATCCGCTCGTCGACCCGCGGGCCCGATCCTCGGCCGAACGGCCAACGACGCGCACGCGTCATCCCGTCGCGCTAAGATGCGTCGACAGCGGTTTCAACGCCGCAACGCACGACGCGCCGCGTACCGGCCGCCCCTTTTCCCACAGGAGTCGTTCCCATGTCCATCTCGATGTACCAGGCTTCGCTGCCCGTCCTGATCCGCGGCCTGACCAACCTGCAGCACATCCTCGGCAAGGCACAGGCGCATGCGGCCGAGAAGCAGATCGACCCGTCGGTGTTCGTCGGCGCGCGCCTCTACCCGGACATGCTGCCGCTCGTCCGCCAGGTCTACATCGCGACCGATACGGCCAAGGGCTGCGCCGCGCGGCTCGCCGGCGCCGAGATCCCGAGCTACCCGGACGTCGAGCAGACCTTCGACGAACTGCACGCGCGCATCCAGAAGACGATCGACTACCTGAAAAGCTTCGACGCCGCGCAGATCGACGGCAGCGAGGCGCGCCAGATCGTGCTGAAGATGCGCGTCGGCCCGATCGAGTTCACCGGCCAGTCGTACCTGCTGAACTTCGTGCTGCCCAATTTCTTCTTCCACGTGACGACCGCGTACGACATCCTGCGCCACAGCGGCGTCGAGCTCGGCAAGCTCGACTACCTCGGCAGGCTCGACGAGCACGCGTGACGCGTGGCCGGGCACAGCCCGGCCCGCAACCGCTCGCACCCGCGTGCAGGCAACGCACGGCGGCCCGGCCGGGCCTGCCGCGCAGGCCGGCTGCACCGCCTTCCGGAGCGCTTGCCGGCCGAGCGCAAGCCGCGCCAGCCGAAACGCCGTCCGGCTGGCGTAAAATACGCACTTTCCTCTTTCTCGCCCCCTTATGACGCTCGCCTCCACGCTCGACATCATCGCCGAGCTGAAAGCCGGCCGGATGGTGATCCTGGTCGACGAAGAAGACCGCGAAAACGAGGGCGACCTCGTGATCGCCGCCGAATTCGTCACACCGGAAGCGATCAACTTCATGGCCAGGTACGGCCGCGGCCTGGTTTGTCTGACGTTGACGCAGGAACGCTGCAAGCAGCTGCACCTGCCGCTGATGACCTACCGCAACGGCACGCAGTACGGCACCGCGTTCACGGTCAGCATCGAAGCGGCCGAAGGCGTGACGACCGGCATCTCGGCCGCCGACCGCGCGCACACGATCGCCACGGCCGTCGCGCACGACGTGCGTCCCGAGCACATCGTGCAGCCGGGCCACGTGTTCCCGATCATGGCGCAGCCGGGCGGCGTGCTCGTGCGCGCGGGCCACACCGAGGCCGGCTGCGACTTCACCGCGCTCGCGGGCCTCACGCCGGCCGCGGTGATCTGCGAGATCATCAAGGACGACGGCACGATGGCGCGCCTGCCCGACCTGATCGAATTCGCGAAGGAACACGGTCTGAAGATCGGCACGATCGCCGACCTGATCCACTATCGCAGCCGCACCGAATCGATCATCGAGCGGATCGCCGAGCGTACGATGCAGACCGCGCACGGCACGTTCCGCGCGGTGCTGTACCGCGACCAGCCGAGCGGTTCGCCGCACATCGCGCTGGTGCGCGGCACGCCGTCGCCCGACGTCGATACGCCGGTGCGCGTGCACGAGCCGCTGTCGGTGCTCGACCTGCTCGAAACGGGCGTGTCGACCCACTCGTGGACGCTCGACGCCGCGATGCGCGAGATCGCGGAACGCGACCTCGGCGTGATCGTGCTGCTCAACTGCGGCGACACGAAGGAACACCTGATCGACGTCTTCAAGGCGTTCGACGAGGAAGAAAAGGCCGCTGCGCTGAAGCGCCGGCCGGTCGATTTCAAGACGTTCGGCATCGGCGCGCAGATCCTGCGCGATGTCGGCGTCGGCAAGATGCAGGTGCTGTCGAATCCGCGCAAGCTGGGCAGCATGTCCGGCTACGGCCTCGAAGTCACGGGCTTCATTCCGATGCCCGGCGGCGAAGCCAAGTCCTGCCCGGCGTCCCACGCGTAACCCGCCACGGCGCTTTCGCCCTATAACCGTTCATCCACACCACGGACAAGATCATGGAAATCGGACAATACCAACCGAATCTCGAAGGCGACGGCCTGCGTATCGGCATCGTGCAATCGCGCTTCAACGAGCCCGTGTGCAACGGTCTCGCCGACGCGTGCGTCGAAGAACTGGAGCGCCTCGGCGTCACCGGTGAAGACGTGCTGCTCGTGTCGGTGCCCGGCGCGCTGGAAATCCCGCTCGCGCTGCAGAAGCTGGCGGAAAGCGGCCAATTCGACGCGCTGATCGCACTCGGCGCGGTGATCCGCGGCGAGACCTACCACTTCGAGCTCGTGTCGAACGAGAGCGGCGCGGGCATCACCCGCATCGGCCTCGACTTCAACCTGCCGATCGCGAACGCGGTCCTGACGACCGAAAACGACGAGCAGGCCGTCGCGCGCATGACCGAAAAAGGTCGTGACGCTGCGCGCGTCGCCGTCGAGATGGCCAACCTGACGATGGCGCTCGACCAGCTCGGCGACGATGACGAGGACGAAGAAGAGGACGAAGACGACGAAGAGGAGCGCGCATGAAGAAGAGCGCCCGCCGACAATCGCGCGAGCTGGCGACGCAGGGCCTGTATCAGTGGCTGCTGTCGAGCGCGCCCTCCGGCGAGATCGACGCGCAACTGCGCGGCGCGCTCGGTTACGACAAGGCTGACAAGGAGCTGCTCGAAGCCATCCTGCACGGCGTGATCCGCGAGCACGCGACGCTCGTCGAAGCGCTGACGCCGTCGCTGGACCGTCCGATCGAGCAGTTGTCGCCGGTCGAACGCGCCGTGCTGCTGATCGCGACGTTCGAGCTCACGCACCACGTCGAAACGCCGTATCGCGTGATCATCAACGAAGCTGTCGAACTCGCGAAGACGTTCGGCGGCTCCGACGGCTACAAGTACGTGAACGGCGTGCTCGACAAGCTCGCCGCGAAGCTGCGCCCCGCCGAAACGCAGGCGCGCCGCAACGGCTGATGCCGTTTGTTTGTCCACGGGCGCGCAAGCGCCCGTTTTTCATTCTCTCCCCCGCCCCGCCCGACCAATGAATACCACCGCCGATTCGCTCGTCACGCTCGCCGCACGCGTCGACGCGATCCAGCCCTTCTATGTGATGGAACTGATGAAGGAGGCACAGCGGCTCGAGTCCTCCGGGCGCGATGTTATCCACATGGGCATCGGCGAACCGGATTTCACCGCGCCGGAGCCTGTCGTCGAAGCGGCCGCGGCCGCGCTGCGCCGCGGCGTCACGCAGTACACGAGCGCACTCGGCATTGCGCCGCTGCGCGAAGCGATCGCCGCGCACTACGCGCGCGCATATGGCCTCACGATCAGCCCCGAACGGATCGTCGTGACGGCCGGCGCATCGGCCGCGCTACTGCTCGCGTGCCTCGCGCTCGTCGGCCGCGACGACGAGGTGCTGATGCCCGACCCGTCGTATCCGTGCAACCGGCACTTCGTCGCGGCGGCCGAAGGCCGCGCAGTGCTCGTGCCGAGCGGCCCGGACGCGCGCTTCCAGCTCACCGAGGACGACGTCCGCACGCGCTGGAGCGACCGCACGCGCGGCGTGCTGCTCGCGTCGCCGTCGAACCCGACCGGCACGTCGCTCGAGCCGGACGAACTGAAGCGGATTGTCGAAGCCGTGCGCGCACGCGGCGGTTTCACGATCGTCGACGAGATCTACCAGGGGCTCAGCTACGACGCGGCGCCCGTGTCGGCGCTGTCGTTCGGCGACGATGTCGTCACCGTGAACAGCTTCTCCAAGTATTTCAGCATGACCGGCTGGCGGCTCGGCTGGCTCGTCGTGCCGCCCGCGCTGGTCGGCACGTTCGAAAAGCTTGCGCAGAACCTGTTCATCTGCCCGTCCGCACTCGCGCAGCACGCGGCGCTCGCGTGCTTCGAGCCGGCCACGCTCGACATCTACGAGGCACGCCGGCTCGAATTCAAGCGTCGCCGCGATTTCATCGCACCGGCGCTCGAACGGCTCGGTTTCACGGTTCCGGTGATGCCGGACGGCGCGTTCTACGTATATGCGCATTGCGGCGGCGTCGCCCACCCGGCAGCCGGCGACAGCGCCGCGCTCACGCAGGCGATGCTGCACGACGCGGGCGTCGTGCTGGTGCCCGGCATGGACTTCGGCGTCCATGCGCCGCGAGACTATATCCGTCTGTCCTATGCGACGGCCTACTCGCGGCTCGAGGAGGCGGTCGATCGGCTCGCAACACTGTTCGGGCAGCACTGACGCCGCGGCCGGCACACCGGCCGTTTCGCGCACCGCAAAAGGAAAAGGCACCCGATCGGGTGCCTTTCTCATTTCCAGCCGGCCGGAACCGCGCGGTACGCAATACGTTACGCGCCGAGCTCCGAATGGTCGGCGCCGTGCGACTGCTTCACGGTATCGACGCTCGCGTCGTTCTGCGGCGACGCGTCCTTCGACGCCGTCGTCTTCGTCGACGTCGCGGTTTCGAGCGTCGCATGCACACGCTTCGCGCCGCCTGCCGCTGCCGTCACGGCAGCGGTCGTGACGATCGGCTTCGCCGGCTGCGCAGGCGCCTGCGGTGCATTGACCGGCACGCTGCGACCGTGCGACACGTCGCGCAGCCGGCCGCGCTCGGCCATCACCTTCGCGCCGTATGCGTTGTCGTCAGGGTTCGTCGAGCCGTTGTACAGGCGCAGGCCGTTCGCGAGCGAGCCGCCGCGGGCGATGCAGTCCTTCAGCACGAGCGCGCCGACCTGGAGGTTCGCGAGCGGCTGCAGCGCGGTATCGGTGCCGCCGAAATACTCGAACTTGTCGGAATGGACCTTCGACATGACCTGCATCAGGCCCTTCGCGCCGACGCCGCTTTCGGCATACGGGTTGAAGCCCGATTCGATCGCCATCACGGACAGCAGCAGCAGCGGATCGAGACCGACGTCACGGCCGGTCTGGAACGCGGCCTTGACGAGCTGTCCGAGCGGCTCCTGGGCGATGCGGTAACGGCGCGACAGATAGGTCGCGACGAGCGCCTGTTCGCGGTTCGACGCGAGCGCACGATCGTCGCGCGCGTCGGCCGGCACCCGCTGGGTCGGGATCAGTTTCGCGAGCGCGACGGGCGACGGGCCGTTGCGGGCCGGATCGGACGCATCGCCCTGCGCGGCGGCTTCCGGTGCGACATCGAGGCCGACCGCAAGCGCGTCCGTTTCGGGGCTCTCTTCCTGCTGCGGCTGCGCGCCGGCAGGCGCGAAGTTCGGCAGCGGATGGCCGGACAGCAAACGGGCAGGCCCGGCCTGCACGGCCGCGGATACGACCGGCATCAGCTTCGCGGCAAGCGTGCCGCGTACGGTTGGCAGCAGCCACAGTGCAAGCGCAACCGCGACAGCGAGACAGCCGACAACGCTGAATAGATGGTGACTGACACGCGTCCCGCGACGCAGCATGTTGCGCACGATTTGCGCATGCTGCTCAGTGGGACGCCACGATAACCAAGCGTTCATTCAGATCATCTCCCATGAACATGACTCGTGCGGCTCGCTCAGCTCGATGGCGAGACAAAAACGCGCCGCGGAATCACGACGCCGCACGCCTTGGTTGGGACGTGCAAGCATCGGGGAAACGGTATAAGTACCGTTCGAGGCCACGGTGTAAGAAGGCCGACGCCTTCGCACACTGGGCGAGACGGGCATACGCGGTGGCACCCACGCAAAAAACCAGCGTCTGGTAGCGCTGGCTGGGACTACGACTAAGGCCGTCGAATACGCCGTGCAGGGTTCGGCGGACGGTGACGCGCTGCGTCAAAGATCGGTGATTGGCGGCTCGAAGCCTTTTACCCTGCAACCAATGTGAGCGGATTCTAGCAGGGTTTTATAGATCGTCAACACTATAAAATCTCAAAATCATAACAAAAAGTAATTTAAAGCCGCCCTTCAGATCGGGAGCCCCTTGCCGTAGGGGTTTGCGCGCGGTCGACTTTTTTCGCGGCCGGGCGTCCATGCGCCGGGCCGGGTAAAATCGTCGGTCGATTCGGGGCCGCAGCCGGCCGCTGCGCCCGCCCACCGTCGCCCGCCATGCGGGCGGCCCGGACCTTCTTCATGAAATACAAAGACTTACGCGATTTCATCCAGCGCCTCGAGGCGCTCGGCGAGCTGCGGCGCGTCACGCAACCCGTGTCGCCCGTGCTCGAAATGACCGAGCTGTGCGACCGCGTGCTGCGCGCCGGCGGCCCTGCGCTGCTGTTCAACGCGCCGCCCGGCAATGCGTTTCCCGTGCTCGGCAACCTGTTCGGCACGCCGCGCCGCGTCGCGCTCGGGATGGGCGTCGATGCGGGCGACGACGCCGCGCTCGGCTCGCTGCGCGATCTCGGGCGCCTGCTGTCCGCACTGAAGGAGCCCGACCCGCCGAAGAGCCTGAAGGACGCCGGCAAGCTGCTGTCGCTCGCGAAGGCCGTATGGGACATGGCGCCGAAGTCGGTGTCGTCGCCGCCGTGCCAGGAGATCGTCTGGGAAGGCGCCGACGTCGATCTGCACAAGCTGCCGATTCAGACCTGCTGGCCCGGCGACGCGGGGCCGCTCGTCACGTGGGGCCTGACGGTCACGCGCGGTCCGAACAAGGCGCGCCAGAACCTCGGCATCTACCGCCAGCAGCTGATCGGCCGCAACAAGCTGATCATGCGCTGGCTCGCGCATCGCGGCGGCGCGCTCGACTTCCGCGAATTCGCGCTGCAGAACCCCGGCAAGCCGTATCCGGTCGCGGTCGTGCTCGGTGCCGATCCGGCCACGACGCTCGGCGCGGTGACGCCCGTGCCCGATTCGCTGTCCGAGTATCAGTTCGCCGGCCTGCTGCGCGGCAGCCGCACCGAGCTCGCCAAGTGCCTGACGCCCGGCGTCGACACGCTGCAGGTGCCCGCGCGCGCGGAGATCGTGCTCGAAGGCTTCATCCATCCGCAGGACGGCACCCCTGCCCCCGCTCCGGCCGGCGCGCCCCCGCGTCCGGCCGGCAACGCGTCCGCCGCGTACGAGCACGCGCTCGAAGGGCCGTACGGCGACCACACCGGCTATTACAACGAGCAGGAGTGGTTTCCGGTATTCACCGTCGAGCGCATCACGATGCGCCGCGACGCGATCTACCACTCGACCTACACGGGCAAACCACCCGACGAACCCGCGGTGCTCGGCGTCGCGCTCAACGAGGTATTCGTGCCGCTGCTGCAGAAGCAGTTCACGGAGATCACCGACTTCTACCTGCCGCCCGAAGGCTGCAGCTACCGGATGGCCATCGTCCAGATGAGGAAGAGCTACGCGGGCCACGCGAAGCGCGTGATGTTCGGCGTGTGGAGCTTCCTGCGGCAGTTCATGTATACGAAGTTCATCGTGGTCGTCGACGAGGACGTGAACATCCGCGACTGGAAGGAAGTGATCTGGGCGATCACGACGCGCGTCGACCCCGTGCGCGACACGGTGATGGTCGACAGCACGCCGATCGACTATCTCGATTTCGCGTCGCCGGTTGCCGGTCTCGGCTCGAAGATGGGGCTCGACGCGACCAACAAGTGGCCCGGCGAGACGAACCGCGAATGGGGCCGTCCGATCGAGATGGACGCGGCCGTGAAGGCGCGCGTCGACCGGCTCTGGCAGGAGATCGGACTCTGAGGCAGTAGCCGGCGCCCGCCGGCCCGTGCATCGCACCCACCACCAGAACGACGAAGATGAGCTTTCCTCCCGCCTCGATGCTGTCCGACGGTTTCTTCCTGTCGCTGTCGCTGTGTCTCGACATCGGCCTCGTGAATGTCGCGATGCTGTCGCTGACGCTGTCGCACGGCTTCCGGCCGGGCTTCTGGCTCGGCGTCGGCTCGTGCGTCGGCGACCTCCTCTACGCGGCGCTCGCGCTCGCGGGGATGGCCGTGCTGCTGCAGTTCGAGGCCGTGCGCTGGATCGTCTGGATCGGCGGCGGCGCGGTGCTGCTGTTCCTCACGTGGAAAATGGCGCGCGAAGCGCTCGCGCCGGCCAGGGCGGCCGACGACGACGCTGACGCGGCACCGCCGCCGCGCGCAAGCGCGCGGCGCAGTTTCCTGCGCGGGATGCTGCTCGCGATGTCGTCGCCGAGCGCGATCCTGTGGTTCGCGGCGGTCGGCGGCGCGCTGATCGCGAAAGCCGGCGCGACCACGCCGGCCACCGCGTCGGTGTTCCTGTCGGGCTTCTTCCTCGGCGGCCTCGCGTGGACGCTCTTCATGTGCACGCTCGCGAGCCAGGGCCGCAAGCGCGCGGGCGCCGGGCTGATGCGCGCGTGCCACATCGCGTCGGCGCTGCTGTTCGCGTATTTCTCGTACAGCGTGATCGTCGGCGGCTACCGCGACCTGATCGTGCACGCGGCGTAAGCGAAGCCGGCCTGCGCGGGCCGCGTGTCGTTGCGGCAACCCCAATGAAAAACGGCGCAGCGCCCCTCGCGGGACGTTGCGCCGTTTTGCCACGCGCGATCAGGCCGCGCGGGACGGATCAGCGACGCCAGTAGCCGTGATGGCCCCAGCCGCCGTAACCATGACGCCAGTATGGACGACCGTAGTAACCGCCGTAGCCGCCGACGACCACGGCAGGCGGCGGCGCATAGTAGGCCGGTGCCGGCGCGTAGTAGACGGGCGGAGGCGGCGGCGCGTAATACACGGGCGGCGGCGGTGCATAGACGGGATACGCGGGTGCAACCGGGATACCGATGCCGACCCCGATCGACACGTGAGCCTGCGCGGCGCTTGCGGCACCCAGACCCAGCGCGGCGGCGGCGATGAACGGAATGAGCTTTTTCACTTCGATTCTCCTGCTGGAGCGGTATTTTATGCGCTCCTGTCGGCAACGGCGGGCATGCACGTCGCATGCAAGCAATGTAGCGAAAACCCGCCTCTCGCGTGTTTCGCATTTGTTGCAAATTGCAATTGCATGCGGCCGTAGCCGCCGTGCGGCGTGGCTTCCGAGGATTGCGGCAACCCTTGCGGGTCGCGCGATTCCGTCCGACGAGACGGGGCGCAACGCAATGGCCGGTCAGTCTTACCGGATACGGCACGCGCGGCGAGCGCGCGAGCGTAATGAACGATTACAAATTTGAAACAGGACGCCGACGATTCAAGAGGAACGCGCGGCGCAACATGTTTCGGGGTCGGATTCACCGATCGGAATTCGACCGTAATGCCGGCCGCAAGTACGCGTGCGAATCGTGCCGCCCCACCGGTAACGAATACATGCGTCCGCGCGGTAATCGACCTTCCACGACCGCACCTTCATTCCTGCGATACTGGCGGCTGCTTCGTTTTCGCTTACGTCCGCCGCCATGCCTCTTCCCGACACACCCCGTCTCGGTTTCATCGGCGCCGGCCGCCTCGCGCGCTGCGTCGCACAGCGCTTCGCGCAGGCCGGCTTTCCCGTCGTCGCGATCGCGAGCCGGACGCCCGAATCGGCCGCGGCGCTCGCCGCGCGCATCGCCGGCTGCCGGGCCGTCGACACGCCGCAGCAGGTCGCCGACGCCGCCGACCTGATCTTCCTGACGGTCCCCGACGACCATCTCGCGTCGACCGCCGCGGCGCTCCGCTTCGATGCGTCGCGCGCCGCCAGCCAGGCAATCGTCCATTGCAGCGGCGCGTCGGCGGTCGCGCTGCTCGATCCGGCGAAACGGCAAGGCGCGGCCACCGGCGGCTTCCATCCGCTCTACCTGTTCGGCGGCACCGACGCCGACCTCGCACGCATCGACGGCTGCTCGGTCACGATCGAAGCCGACGGCGCGCTGCACGCGACGCTGATGCGACTTGCTGCCGCACTCGGCTGCCATCCGCTGTCGATTCCGCCCGGCGGCCGGATGCTCTATCACGCAGCCGCACACTACGCGGCGAGCTTCGCGCTGTGCGGGCTGTCGGAAGCGGTCGAGCTGTGGCGCGGCCTCGGTTTCGATGAGGAAGCCGCGCTGCGCGCACTGCTGCCGATGCTCGCCGGCACGATCGAAACCGCGCGCGACAAGGGGCTCGCGAACGCGCTCGCCGGCCCCGTGTCGCGCGGCGATACGGGCATCGTCGAACGCCAGCTCGCGCTGCTCGAAGCGCGCGGCGGCGATCACGCGACGCTGTACGCGCTGATGACGCGCCGCGCGGTCGCGCTCGCGGCGAAGCGTGCCGCGCCGCCGGCGTCGCTGCCGGCGCTCGCCGAAGCCGTCGAAACGTCGCTCGCGCGCACGGCCTCGCCCCCCTCCCCGTCGCGAGACGAGGCGTGATAAGGTGTCGGCCGATGCGCCGCCATCCGGCGTTGGCGGCCGCACGCTACTCGACTGTATAAAAAGGATGCCAACGATGTTCGGCGAGATCGCCCGTTTTCTGCTCAATACCGTCTTCACGCTGTTCGGCGCCGCGCTGATCCTGCGCGTCTGGATGCAGGCCGTCCGCGTGCCGCCGTACAACCCCGTCACGCAGGCCGTGCTGCAGGCGACCAACTGGCTCGTGCTGCCGCTGCGCCGCGTGATCGCGGGCGTACGCGGCATCGACTGGGCCAGCGTCGTCGCCGCGCTGCTGACCGCGCTCGTCTATGTCGTGCTGATGGTCGTGATGGCCGGCTTCGATCCGGCCGCGGCGATCCCGACGCTCGTCGTGGTCGCGCTGCTCACCGTCGTGAAGTGGGCGCTCAACCTCGTGATCTGGATGACGATCCTGATGGCGCTGCTGTCGTGGCTCAACCCGCGCTCGCCGGCGATGCCGATCCTCTTCCAGCTCACCGCACCGTTCCTGAACCCGCTGCGCCGCATCATCCCGAACCTCGGCGGCATCGACCTGTCGCCGATCCTGCTGTTCGTGATCGTGCAGGTGCTGCTGATGATCGTCACGCGCGCCGCCGTGTCGCTGACGATCTTCGGCATCTGACTGACGCTGCCCCTACGCCGCCGGCCCCTGCGCCGGCGGCGCGCCGAGCGTGTCGATCACGCCGAAGCGCGCCGGAATCATCGCGTAGCACACGCGCACTTTCTCGCGCGACAACCGTTCGAGCAAACGCTGCGCCTCGTCCTCGGTGACGATGAATTCGACCTCGATCGCAAGCGAACCCTGCAGCTCGAAGAAGCGGTCCTCGTGCAGCACGCGATGCTGGCCGAAGCCGGCCATCGCGCGAAATGCGGAACCGCCCGCGACGCCCATCCGGTTCGCCTCCTCCAGCAGCCATTCCCACAGCGGCTTCCAGTGCAGCCGATGCTGCTCGTGCACATAGAAACGCAAGAAGACCTTGTCCATCGCTCCCTCCGATGGCGGCACGCTCAAGCCGCCGCGAGCCACGCGCGCGCGGTCCACATGCCGAGCGCCGTCAGCGCGAACGATCCAGTCAAGTGTAGGGCAGCCACCGCAAACGCCCATCCGAATTCGCCCTGCAACGCATGCGTCATCACTTCGACCGAATAGGTCGAAAACGTCGTGAGGCCGCCGAGGAAACCCGTGATCACGAACAGCCGCCATTCGGGCGGCAGCCCGACGCGGGTCGTGAACACGACGGCGGCAATGCCGATCACGTAGCCGCCGATCAGGTTCGCGGCGAGCGTGCCGAGCGGCACCTCGGGAAAGAATTCGTTGAGCGCGAGGCTCAGGAACCAGCGCAGCACCGCGCCGAGCCCGGCGCCGACGAAGATCGCGACGATCGAATAGAACAAGGGCACTCCTCGCTGACGACGCCGCGTGGCGGATGCGGCCTACGCTGAACTGTATGCGGAATCGCGCCGTGGCGGCAACGCCGGCGGAACGGGCCGTCGTGCGCCGGATCGTGTCGCACGGGCACGATGCATTTCATTATTCCCGCGAATCCGTCGCACTCGATATTTTCCGACGCATTACGCAGGATATTACAAATCAATTAAAAACCAATTGATTATCCATCAGCGTTTTCAAAATTCGGCAACGCAGCTTCATCCGCTGCACGCCCACCTTGAAAAACCCATATTTCACGGGGCTTCCGCGGAGTTTCCCTTATCAGACATTCCCGTATCCGGCCGATATTCCATGCAATTGACTTCGCCGATTTTGTAGACTTGTTCCGCCACCCCACTCCATCGACATGGAGACTCGAAAAATGAACAATATTCGCCTGTCAGCCATGTTGATTCCGGCGCTGTGCGCATCGCTGCTCGCATCGAATGTCGCGCTCGCCGACGGCAACGGACCGCCGTCCTACGTCGAAGGCAACCGCGCGCCGAAAGGATACGCGCGCCCGCCGTTTCACACGAAGCCGCGCGCGAGCACGGCTTCGATATCCGGCCTCACGCCCGCGCTCACCCGACACGCGTACGGGTTCGACTCGATCGCCAACCAGGGCGACGGGATGGTTGTCGCGATCGTCGACGCGTACGACGACCCGAAGATCGAGGCCGATCTCGGCGTGTTCAGCAACGCGTTCTCGCTGCCGGCCTGCACGTCGTCGAACGGCTGCTTCACCAAGGTGTATGCGCGCGGTACGCGGCCCAGGACCGATTCGGGCTGGGCGCTCGAGATGTCGCTCGATGTCGAATGGGTGCATGCGATCGCGCCAAAGGCGAAGATCGTGCTCGTCGAGGCCGCGTCGGCCAGCTTCAGCGACCTGCTGGCCGCGGTCGACGTCGCGGTCAAGCGCGGCGCGTCGGTCGTATCGATGAGTTTCGGCGGCAGCGAGTTCAGCAGCGAGGCCGGCTTCGACAGCCACTTCAACGTCGCGGGCGTCACGTTCGTCGCGTCGTCCGGCGACAGCGGCGCCGGGACCGATTACCCGGCGGCGTCGCCGTACGTATTGGCGGTGGGCGGCACGACGTTGTCCATCGATGCGTACGGCAGCTACGTCGGCGAGGCGGCGTGGAGCGGCAGCGGCGGCGGCGTGAGCACCGTCGAGGCCGAGCCGGCCGGCCAGACCGCATGGCCGGTTCCGGTCGCCGGCAAGCGCGGCGTGCCCGACGTCAGCTACGACGCGAATCCGTCCACCGGCTTCGCGGTGTACGACTCGGTCGCCTACCAGGGGCAGGCGGGCTGGTTCCAGGTCGGCGGCACGAGCGCGGGCGCGCCGCAATGGTCGGCGCTCGTCGCGATCGCGAATTCGCTGCGCGCGGCGGCCGGCAAGAGCCGGTTGAGCGGCACCTACGACTCGCTCTATACGGTCGGCAAAACCGCATACGGCAGCGACTTTCACGACGTGACGACCGGGTCCAACGGCAATTGCGGCAGCATCTGCAACGCAGCGGGCGGCTACGACTACGTGACGGGTCTCGGTTCGCCGCAAGCACCGTCGCTCGTGCAGGCGCTCGTCGCCCAGCCGTAACCACCCGAGCGTCGCCGGTCGGTCCACGGCGCGGCGTTCAGCCGCCGCGCCATGCGCGGTCAAGCACGGTCAGCGTCGCCAGCGCACCGCCCTTCAACCCGATCACGTCCGAGCGGCGCGCATGCGCTTCGCGCGCGTTGATGCGGATCACGTCGGCGCCGAGCCGTTCGCTCAACAGGCGCACGGTCGGAATCGCGGTGCCCGCGCCGATCTCGACCACGGCGACACGGCCGGCCTGCACGATCCAGTCTTCCAGCGCACGTTCCTGCGCGTCGTAGCGCGCACCGAGCCAGCCGGTGTCGCCGAACATCAGGATGTTCGGCCTCGCGAGGCCGCCGCAGTGCGGGCAGCGCGGCGCTTCGCCGACCAGCCGGCAGGTGGCTTCGTCGACGTCCGGCACGAACGGCGCCGCATCCCACGTATCGTCCGAGCACGGCCGCAGGCACTGCATCGCGTGAATCGAGCCATGGATCTCGACGATCCGCGCCGGGTCGAAACCGGCTTTCTGGAACTGGCCGTCGACGTTGCTCGTCAGCACGAAGCCGCCATTCGGCATCGCGTCGATCCAGCGACGCAGGATCGCGAAACCCGCATGCGGCACCGTCGCGCGGTAAAGCGCGAGACGGTGCCCGTAGAACCCCCACGCGAGTTGCGCACGCGCACGGAACGCGTGCGGCGACGCGATCTCGTGGAATTCGAAACGCTCGTGGCGCAGCGCCGGATACGCGCGCCAGAAACCGTCCGTGCCACGAAAATCGGGCAACCCGGAATCGACGCCGATGCCCGCGCCGGCCGTCACGAGCAACGCGTCGGCGCGCGCGAGCACGTCAACGGCGGCAGCGACGAGATCGGCGGAAAGCTGCGCGGCGGCAGCGGTGGAATCGTCGGGATCGGGAAACGGCATGATGGGGCGGCGGTAACGTCGAACGGTGCGCGGGCGGCGTCGCGATCATACGCCGGTTCGGGCGCGACACCATATGTGCAATGCAAAGACATGACGCGATCGCAACGTCGTGATTCCGCGCGGCGCCGGGCTTTTCTCGCTGCCGCCGACGCAGCGAAGCCCGGGCGACGTCGCGATCCGCCACCTCCCCACCTGCTCAGCTATCCGAATCGTCTTGCGCGACCGGAATCTCGTCGATCGCGAAATAGACCGGCTTGCCAAGCTGCCGCGCGAGGCTGACGTCCGCATCGGCGCCACGCGACGCGCCGTCGATCCGCCATACCGCATCGCAGCGCTGCAGCAGCCGGTGCGCGGCCGGATACAGGAACGCCTCGCTGATTTCGTCGCCGATCTGTCGCGACCCGGCCGCAACCGCGAGCGGCAGCGACACCCACTCGCCGATCATCGGCACATGCCCGCGGCGATATACGGCGAGCGCCGCCGCTTCCAGACGGTGCAGGTTCGCGGCGATGCGCGCGGGGTCGCCGTCCGTGCCGCTGCGATAAGGGCCGGCAACCAGCACGAGCAGCGGCGTCATGCCGCGCGCGCGCCGGCGGTTTCCCGCAGCGCGACGTACTGCAGCAGCATGATCGTCTTCGCGTCGAGGATCTCGCCGCGCTCGACCGCGTCCAGCGCGGCCTGCAGCGGCATCTCGACGACCTCGAGATCCTCGCCCTCTTCCGCGACGCCGCCGCCGTCGCCGGTGCGCAGCGACGCGTCGTATTCGCCGACGAAGAAATGCAGCTTCTCCGTCACGGACCCAGGGCTCATGAACGCCTCGAACACCTTGCGCACGCCCCGCACGCGATAGCCGGTCTCCTCCTCGGCCTCCGCGCGGATGCGTGCTTCGGGCGTCGCGTCGTCGAGCAGGCCGGCAGCCGCTTCGAGCAGCATGCCATCGTGCCCGCTGACGAACGCCGGCATCCGGAACTGCCGCGTCAGCAGCACGTCGCCCGTGCCGGCATTGCGCAGCAGGATGGTCGCGCCGTTGCCGCGGTCGTACGTCTCGCGGCTCAGGCGCTGCCACGTTCCGTCGCGGCGCAGGAAATCGAACGTCACCTTTTTCAGCACATACCAGTCATCGGACAGCACCGTCGTATCGACGATGCGCACGCGGTCCCGCGTTGCAGCCATCACAGCCTCCCATTCGACAAAAGACGGCGCCCATGGTAACGTGCATATTCGTGCAACTTCAAGAAATTTCGTGCAAACACGATGCTGACGACGCAACGCAAGAAAGCGATCCTCGATGCGCTCGCACGCGACGGCCAGGTGCTGGCGGTCGAATTGAGCGCGCAATTCGGCGTGTCCGAAGACACGATCCGCCGCGACCTGCGCGAGCTCGCGGCCGAAGGCCTGCTGCAGCGCGTGCATGGCGGCGCGCTGCCGGCGTCGCCGGCCGTCGCGCCGTTCGCGCAGCGCGAGGTGATCGAAACGGCAGAAAAGCGGCGCATCGCAAGGCGGGCCGCGCAGATGATCTCGCCGGGGCAAGTGGCGATCGTCGACGGCGGCACGACGTCGGCGCTGCTCGTCAGCCAGCTGCCGGCCGACCTGCGCGCGACGATCGTCACGCACAGCCCGAGCGTCGCCGTCGCGCTCGCCGCGCATCCGTCGATCGACGTGATCCTGATCGGCGGGCGGCTCTACAAGCATTCGATCGTCGCGGTCGGCGCCGCGGCGATGGAAGGCATCGCGCGCATCCACGCGGACCTGTACTTCATGGGCGTCACGGGCGTGCATCCGGCTGCGGGGCTCAGCACCGGCGACTTCGAGGAAGCGGCGATCAAGCGCGCGCTGGCCGAACGCGCGGCCGACACGGTCGTGCTCGCGTCGCAGTCGAAACTGCGCGCGGCGTCGCAGTTCGTGATCGGCGACATCACGCTCGCGCAGACCGTCGTGGTCGAGAAGGAAACCGAAGCCGCGCTGACGAAGCCGATCGAGGCCGCGGGCGTGACGGTCGTGCGCGCATAGCGGCGCCGGTTCGGTTCGAATCCGTGCGGTTGCGCACCGCATCGTGCTCATCGGATCGGTTGCGGGTTTTCGTCACGCCACCGCCGCAGCGATGTCAGCGTGCTGACAGGCACCGCTTGCTAACATGGGCGCCCGCCCAATCGCCACACGCCGCACGCACGATGCCCCCGCCATCCACCACGATTCCGCCTGCACCGGCCGCGGGCGATGCGCCGCCGCCCGGCATCCTCGCGCTGTTCGTCGCGTTCGCGCAGATCGGCCTGACCAGCTTCGGCGGCGGGCTGAGCGGGCGGATGATGCGCGATTTCGTGCACGAGCGGCGCTGGCTCGACGAAGAGGCGTTCCTCAACGGCCTCGCGCTGTCGCAGGCGCTGCCGGGCGTCAACGTGAAGAACCTCGCGATCTGGATCGGCTACCGGCTCGCCGGATGGCGCGGCGCGGTGGCCGGCTTCACCGGCATCATCGCGCCGCCAGCCGTGCTGATCGTGCTGTTCGGCATCGCGCTCTCGACCCTCACGCGCTTCCCGCTCATGCATGTCGCGCTCGCCGGCGCGGCGGCCGCGGCGATCGGGCTGTCGATCTCGATGGCGATCACGGCCGTGCGCCGGCTGCCGCGCCGCGCTTTGCCGTTCGCGGTGATGACGCTCACCTTCGTGTCGGTTGCGGTGCTGCACTGGCCGCTCGTATGGACCGTGCTGATCGGCGGCACGCTGAGCGTCGCGTTCGAATACCGCCGCGCGGCCGCGGCACCGGCCGGGAGCGACACGCGATGACCGCGTCGCAACGCTACGCCGCGCTGTTCGGCGTGTTCGCACCGCTGTCGATCGCGACGATCGGCGGCGGGCAGGCGATCATCGCCGACCTCCAGCGGCAGGTCGTCGACGTGCATCACTGGATGACCGCCACGCAGTTCGTCAACGACTTCGCGATCGCGCGGATGGCGCCGGGCCCCGGGTCGCTGCTTGCGACGCTGATCGGCTGGCAGGTGGCCGGCTTCTGGGGCGCGGTGATCGCGACGCTCGCGCTGTTCGGCCCGACCGCATTCCTGATCTACGGCGTCGCGCACCTGTGGCGGCGGCACCAGGGCGCGCGCTGGCAGATCGCGCTCGAAGCCGGCCTGCGTCCGGTCGCGGCCGGCATGATCGTCGCATCGGTGTGGGTGCTGCTGCAGGCGCTCGACGGCGGCTGGCCCGCGCGCGCGATCGCGGTCGCGTCGACACTGTGCGTGATGGTTTCGCGCATTCATGCGCTGCTGCTGATCGCGGCGGGCGCGCTGCTGCTCGTCGGCGTGCACGCAATCGGCGGCGTATAGCGCATACCGTCGTCGCGCCGCGACGCCGCGCCACGCGAGCACCTGAACGCCTAGGCGCCGCGGAACACCGGCGCGCGCCGCTCCGCGAACGCACGCAGCCCTTCGTCGAAATCCGCACCTTCGCATGCATGCCGGCGCAGCTCGGCAATCCGCTCGAACGCATCGACCGGCAACGGCCGTGCGTCCTGCAGCACGCGCAACTGCTCCTTCACGGCATGAACCGCGAGCGGCGCCTTCGCGGCAATCGTGCGCGCGACGTCGAGCGCCGCATCGTCGACGCCGCCCGCTTCGGCCAGCCGGTTTACGAGCCCGTGATGCGCGGCGCGCTCCGCATCGAGCGGCTGCGCGCAGAAGAACATTTCCTTCAGCACGTGGATCGGCAGGTTGTCGTAGAAGCGCAGCAGGCCGCTCGTCGAATACGGCAGGCCGATGTTCGCAGGCGTCATCGCGAAGCGCGCGTCGCGTGCCGCGACGACGAGGTCGCAGCTCATCACGAGATCGACCGCCCCGCCCCACGCCGATCCCGCCACCGCCGCGATCACCGCGCCCGGATAGGACCGCACGCGCCGCAGCGCCCGTTCGAGCGGCTTGCCGTATGCGAGCGGATCGCGGTCGTCGGCCAGTTCGCGCAGGTCGTGCCCCGCGCTCCACACGTCGCCGCTGCCGTCGTTCGACAGGATCACGACGGGCGGTGGACCCAGCTCGGCAAGCGCATCGAGGCGCGCGACGAGCGCATCGAGCAACGGCGCGTCGAGCGCGTGCCGCCGCGCCGGATTCGCGAATCGCACGCGCGCGATCCGCTCGCCGATCATGTCGACCGTCACGCGCGACGCGCTTTCGTGTTTCGTCGTATCGGTCAATGCACGGCCTCCGCCATGGCTTCCGCCTGGAAGATCGCACGCTCTGCCAGCAGCGCGTCGATCGCGTCGTCGCCGTAGCCCGCTTCGCGCAGCACGTCGACCGTATGCTCGCCGAGCAGCGGCGGCGCATGGCGCGTGCGCGGCGCCGGCACATCGTCGCCCATCCCGCCGAGCGGCGTGACGACCTGGCGCAGCGTTCCGAGCGTCGGATGCGCGACCGGTTCGACCAGCCCGCAGTGCGCGAGCTGCGGATCGTCGAACACTTCGTCGAGCGTATTGATCGGCCCTGCCGGCAGCCCGGCCTCGACGAAACGCTGCGTCCATTCGCGCTTGCCGCGCGTGCGCAGCCGGCTTTCGAGCAGCGCCTTCAACGCGTCGCGGTGCTCGACGCGCGCATCGTTGGTCGCGAAGCGCGGATCGTTCGGCAACTCGGGCAGATCCAGCAACCGGCACAGCCGCAGCCACATGTCGGTCGTGATCGGCGCGAGGTTGAGCGGCCCGTCGGCCGTCTCGAACACGCCGTACGGCGCGATCACCGCATGCGCATTGCCGGTGCGGCGCGGCACGTCGCCGAGGCTCAGATAGCGTTGCCCGTGCACGCTCAACAGCGCGACGAGGCTTTCGAGCAGCGACGTGCCGACATGCTGCCCGCGCCCCGTGCGCTCGCGCTCGAACAGCGCGGCCATCACGCCGGTCGCGACCCACATCCCCGAGCTGAGATCGCCGATCGCGGTGCCCGTGCGGGTCGGCTCGCCGTCCGGAAAGCCGGTGAGGCTCATCAGCCCCGCATGGCCCTGCGCGATCTGGTCGAAGCCCGGCCAGTCGCGCAACGGGCCGCGCGGGCCGAACGCGGTGACGCTGCCCATCACGAGCCGCGGATCGCGCGCGCTCAGCGCGGCGTAGCCGAGCCCCATCGCGTCCATCGTGCCGGCCTTGAAATTCTCGATCACGACGTCGGCCTGCGCGATCAGCCGCCGCACGACGTCGAGGCCGGCCGGCTGCCGGAAATCCACGCAGATGCCGCGCTTGTTGCGGTTGCAGGACAGGTAGTACGTGCTCACGCCGCGATCGAACGGCCCCCACGCGCGGCTCATGTCGCCGTTCGGCCCCGACTCGACCTTGATCACGTCGGCCCCGAGATCGGCGAGCACCATCGAGCAGAACGGCCCCGACAACGCGCGACTCAGATCGACAACCCTGATTCCTTGTAATGCCTGCATTCCGGACTCCTGATATTGATGACTGGATGTTGCGTGCTTCCGCAAGATCGCGGCGCGCCGCTCATTCGGGCAGCGTCTGATGGCGCGTTTCGACCGCGAACGGCAGGATCAGGATGCCGAGCACGAACACGGCCGCGGTCCATGCGACCGGCACGCCGAGCGAACCGTAGCCGTGAATCGCGGCGCCGAGCAGGAAGTTCACACCCGCACCGATGAAGCGGCCGACCGACGCATTGAACGCGAACGCGGTCGCCCGCACCCGCGTCGGATACTGCTCGGGCAGCCACAGCGAGAAGATCGCGAAGTTGCCGCCGAAGAAGCCGAGGAACGCGAGCGACACCATGAACGCCGTGAGCCCGTTCGGCTGGTAGAACGCCCAGCCGAACGCGAACACGATCGCACCGGCCATGCCCGCGAAATACACGCCGAGCGCCGCGCGCCGGCCGAGCCGTTCCGACAGCCACGGCGCGACCAGGCAGCCGACGATCGTCGCGCACGACAGGATCGCCGCGCCGACCGATGCAAGCCGCATCGCGCCGATGTGATCGATGCCCGCGCGCGCCGCCAGCGTGCTGACCGCGCTCGCCTCGTAGACCGAGCCGGCCCACAGCCCGACGATCGCGACGCCGACGAGGCTCGCGCTCGTCAGCGTGCGGCGCAGGAACGCCGGCGCGAAAATCTCGCGCAGCGGATGCGCGCGCCGCGCGTCGGCCACGTCGCCGTCGCGCGCGTCGTGCCGGCGCCACTGCCGCGGCTCCTTCACGCGCATCACGGTGAACACCGCGAGCAGCGCGGGGGCCAGCCCGCACAGGAACATCGCGCGCCAGCCGTAGGTCGCGCCGATCGTGTAGTTCAGGCAGGCGGCGATGAAGAAGCCGAAGTAGTAGCCCGTCTGCAAGTAGCCGGCGCCCATCTTGCGACGGTCTTCCGGCCAGCTCTCGGCGACGTAGGTGCCCGCGAGCGCCCATTCGCCGCCGACGCCGATCCCGGCGATCAGCCGGCACGCGGCCAGCGCCCACACGTCGTGCACGAACGCGGCCGCACCGGTGAACACCGAATAGATCAGGATGCTCGCGGCGAGCGTGCGCACGCGGCCGAAGCGGTCGGCGAGCGGCCCCCAGACGAACGACAGCCCCCAACCGATCAGGAACAGCGCGAACAGGATCGAGCCGTACATGCCGAGATTCGCGGGCGTCGCCGCGATGCCGGATGCCGGCAGCAGTTCGGTCAGCGCGGGAATCAGCACGAGCGCATAGATCACCGAATCCACACCGTCGAGCACCCAGCCCGCGTACACGGCCCAGAAGCCCTTGACCTGCTCGCGCGTGAGCGGCGTGCGCCGCGGCTTCGCGCCGGCCGCCGGCGCGTCGATCGCCTTGAACATCTTCGTCTCCTTGCCGGCGGGGCCGGCGCTGTTGCCGCGTCCGGTCCGGGATGGCCGGCAGGCTGGCTCTTTTGTGAGACGAGTATAGAAATACCTTCAATCGCCGAAAAATATGATATTCGTCTTGATCGATCGGATTGGCTTATGGCTTGAATCGGGAGACGGCGGCGATGGACTTGAGACAGTTGCGCTATTTCGTGAAGGTCGTCGAATTCGGCAACGTCACGCATGCGAGCGAGGCGCTGCATGTCGCGCAGCCCGCGGTGAGCCAGCAGATGCGCAATCTCGAGCAGGATCTCGGGATGCAGTTGCTCGAACGTAGCGTGCGCGGCGTCGCGCCGACCGCCGCCGGCCGCACGCTTTACCAGCATGCGCTCGAACTGCTGCGCCAGGCCGACGGCACGCGCGAGCTGCTGCGCCGCGACGCCGATACGCCGCAGGGCCGCGTGACGGTCGGCATGCCGTCGAGCACCGCGCGCGTGCTCGCGATTCCGCTCGCACGCGCGGTGCGCGACCGCTATCCGGGCATCATGCTGGAGCTGATCGAGGCACCGAGCGCCGATCTCGACACGCTGCTCGAGCGTGCGCGGCTCGATCTCGCTATCGTCGTCGACGCAATCGACACGCGCGGCATCGCGATCCACCGGCTGCTGACGGAGACGCTGTACCTGATCACGTGGCCCGGGTTTCCGGTGCCGGACGATCCCGTGCCGCTCGATACGATCGCGCGGATGCCGCTCGTGCTGCCGAGCGCACCGAACACGATCCGCAACCGCGTCGACTGGGCGATGCGCGAGGCCGGGCTGTCGTACGAGATCAGCTTCGAGGCGAGCTCGACCGGGCTGCTGTTTGCGGCCGTGATGGCGCAGCTCGGCGTGACGATCCTGCCGTGGACGGCCGCGCACGTCGAGATCGAGGAACGCAAGCTCAAACTGTCGACGGTCGCGCACCGGCTGTTCGCGCGCGACCTGTCGCTGTGCTGGCACGATACGGCGCTCGTCAGCAATGCGGTGCAGAAGGTGAAGGCCGAGATCGTGCGGCTGTTCGACACGCTCGGGCAGCGGACGGAGTGGGCGGCCGGCGATGCAGGCCGCGCGTGACCTGCGCGGCGCGGCGCATTGACATCGCTCCCCGGCCCCCCTTGACGTTGCTCCCATCGTAACCATCACCGGTTCAGCTTGAGAGGTTGTCGGCCCGCTCGCGCTCGACACCCCTGCCTTCCTCGAAGGCCTGCTGCTTGGCGCCGGCCTGTTCACGTCGGTCGGCCCCAAGGACGCCTTCGTCATCAAGCGTTCGATCTCGAGCCCTCTCGGGTCCCCATCTGCTCTCCATTGCCGTTGTCTGCGCTGGCAGCGACGCGCTGCTGATCGCGCTCGGCGCACTTCACGCGTCAGCGGCCCGATAGCTTGCGAAACCCGTCGTACGCGTCGGCATGCAGTTCGAAGCCGATGCCCGGTGCCTGCGGCACACGTGCGTAGCCGGCGTCGACGGTTTCGCCATCGGCCAGTCCGCTGAACGGATGGAACGCGAACGGGTTGACTTCCGCGCCGCCGAGCCCGAGCGCGGCAACGACGTGCAGCGAGAACAGGTGGCCGCCGTGCGGCCAGAACGCGTCGCGTCGCCAGCCGCGCGACGCAAAGTGGTCGACGATCTGCAGATAGCCCGGCAGTCCGTAGCAATGCACCGGATCGAACACGAGCACATCGCGATCGCTGCGCAGGCCGCCGTAGCGGTCGAGCAGCTTCGCTTCCGCGAGCGAGAACAGCGCTTCGCCTGCTGCGATCGGCGGTGAATATCGCGCGGCAAGGTCTGCTTGGAGTGGCAGATCGTGCGGGTCGCAGATGTCCTCGAACCACCAGAGATCGAACGGCGCGAGCATCGTCGCGGCGGCTTGCACGGTCGCTGCGTCGTAGGTGTTCATCGCGTCGACCGCGAGATGCGAGCTGTCGGCGAGCTGGGCAGCGGCGGCTTCTATGCGTCGTCGGTCCTGATCGAGATCCGCGCCGCCGATCTTGATCTTCGCATGCGTGTAGCCGAGATCGGCGATGCGGCGCATCTCGTCAGACAGGCACGCGAGATCGTCATGCGGAAAGCGGTAGCCGCCGCCCGCGTACACGCGCACGCGTGGTGCCGCGACGCGTTCAAGCCGGTCGGCGAGAAAGCGATGGAGCGGCAGGTTGGCGATCTTCGCGGCGGCATCCCAGATCGCCATGTCGAGCGTGCCGACTGCGACGCATCGTTCGCCGTGTCCGCCGGGTTTTTCGCCGGCCATCATCGCGCGCCATGCGCGGAACGGATCGAGATTCGTGCCGGCTTCGTCGGCGAGCGTGTCGGCGGCGGCCAGCAGGCGCGGCGCGAACCGTTCGCGGATCAGGCCGCCCTGCGCGAAACGGCCGACCGATGCGTAGCCGTAGCCCGTTACGGGGCGGCCGTCGCGCACGACGTCGGTGACGACCGCGACGACACTCGTCGTCAGGCCGCCGGATGGAATGGACGGATCGGTGTAACGGGAAACGGGAATCGCATGTTCGCGGATGCCGGTGATGCGCATGGTCGGGGTTCCGGTGGGGCGTCCGGCGCATGCGATGGTTCAAGCGGTGCGGCCGGAACGACAAGCAGACCGCTGCATCATAGGCGCTGGCGCGGTCGGGCGCAGGTGTTCGTTACCGGTGTCGGCCATCGCGCCGCCGCGGCTGTACGGTCGCAGAGAAGTCGGCCTGGATCACGGCGAAGATGCCGCGGACCGATACCGCGGGCACGGCAGCCGTTCGACCGGCCCGAATCGCACCGTTGCCACTCCGGCGTGATTCCGTGCAAAACCACGCGTTCTGCGAGCGTCGTCTTGTTTTAAATGTGTATGGGCCCTTGCAACATGCAAGGGCCGCGATGACAGATGCCGCTAATCGGGAAGATCCGCACGACGACGATATGCGTGGTCGAATCTACAAGCTCGCTCAGGCGAAGACGAAGTACTTGCGCACCGTCTCCACCACTTCCCAGGTTCCTTTCATGCCGGGTTCAATCACGAACACATCGCCGGCTTTCAGGTGCACCGACTCCTCGCCTTCCGGCGTGATGATGCAGTAGCCGTCGAGGAAGTGACAGAACTCCCATTTCTCGTAGTTCACCTCGAACTTGCCCGGGGTGCAGATCCAGGTGCCCATGATCTTGCTGCCGTCCTTGGAGACGTAAGCATTGAGGTTCACGGTGTGCGGATCGCCGCCGATGCGCTTCCACTTGGTCGCGTCAAGGACCGGAGTCGGGCAGGTTTCGCGCAAAACGGTAATGAAATCGGACATGTCAGCTCCAAACGATCGGGTATAAGTGATCCGTCACGTTAGTTCGGAAGCGTTACCGGGGCTTGTATGCTTCCGACACCGACTCGTCTATTTTCGACACCGGCTCGTCTGTAGGCGCGCTTCCCCCTGGCTCGGGCGGAATGGCCCCAGATTTGTGGATTCAACCAATCGAGCAAATCGCGTTGACGGACCGTTTTTTGGCCGATCTTTGACGACCATTCTCGGCGACGCCACCGCCCCATGATTCAGCCATGCCAGTTTCGCTGCCACTGCCTCAAACCGCCCGCTTGCCATCCTCACGTCAAACCCTGTAGAATCACGCGTTCTGCGGGCGTCGTATAATGGCCATTACCTCAGCTTCCCAAGCTGATGACGTGGGTTCGATTCCCATCGCCCGCTCCACTTTCCGGCTGCATCGCAGCCTGCGCAAAAGCCGCCTCGTCGAAGGCGGCTTTTTTGTACCATGTGCCGGTTCCCCGGCGCACTGCTGCGCGCAACGGGCCTTCGCCCGCAACAACGCCTTTCTCTGTACCGATGATGCACGACGATCCGAACGAAGCCGGCCTGCCGCCGCACGACGACGCCATTCCCGACGAAGCCGCCGACGGCGCCGACGAAGTCAATCCGCTGCACCACCGCCGCATCCGCAGCTTCGTCACGCGCGCCGGCCGCGTGTCGACCGGCCAGCGCCGCGCGCTCGACGAACTCGGCCCGCGCTTCGTCGTCCCGTATGCGCCGGAGATACCCGACTGGAATGCGGTGTTCGGCCGCAGCGCGCCGCGCATCCTCGAGATCGGCTTCGGGATGGGCGCATCGACCGCGGAGATCGCCGCGAACCGCCCCGGCGACGACTTCCTCGGCGTCGAGGTGCACGAGCCGGGCGTCGGCGCGCTGCTGAAGCTGATCGGCGAGCAGAACCTGTCGAACATCCGCATCATCCAGCACGACGCGGTCGAAGTACTCGAGCACATGCTCGCGCCGGAAAGCCTCGACGGCGTGCACATCTTCTTCCCCGATCCGTGGCACAAGGCGCGCCACCACAAGCGCCGGCTGATCCAGCCGCCGCTCGTCGCGCATCTCGCGTCGCGCCTGAAGCCCGGTGCGTACATTCACTGCGCGACCGACTGGCAGAACTACGCGGAACAGATGCTGGAAGTGCTCGGCGCGGAACCGACGCTCGAAAACACGGCCGCCGACTATGCGCCGCGCCCCGACTATCGCCCGGTGACGAAGTTCGAACGGCGCGGGCTGCGGCTCGGCCACGGCGTGTGGGACCTCGTATTCCGCAAGCGCGCAGGCTAAGCCATTCCGCTGAGGCGGCGCACGTCGCACCGCCCCGGACGACAAGACGGCCCGACCGGCATCTGCCGATCGGGCCGTTTTTTATCGGAAGCGTGCCCGCCTCCGTATCTGCATCACGCCCAGTTCAACCAGCCGCTGTACCCCACCAGCAGCACGAACAGCCCGAACGCGATCCGGTACCACGCGAACACGGTGAAGTCGTGCGTCGCGACGTAGCGCAGCAGCCAGCGCACGCACACGAACGCGCTGACGAACGCGGCGACGAGCCCGAGTGCGAACAGGCCGAGCGAATCGACGGTGAACGCCTGCCAATCCTTGACGGTTTCATAGAGCGTCGCGCCGAAGATGATCGGAATCGCGAGGAAGAACGAGAATTCGGTGGCGACGCGCCGGTCGAGGCCGAACAGCATCCCGCCGATGATCGTCGAGCCCGACCGCGACATGCCGGGAATCAACGCGAAGCACTGCGCGATGCCGACCTTCAGCGCATCGAGCGGCGTCAGCGCATCGACCGCCATCACGCGCGGCGGCTCGCCGCGCTCGCGCTGCCGCGCCTCGGCCCACAGGATGATCGCGCCGCCCACGACGAGCGCGAACGCGACGGGTACCGGCGAGAACAGCACGGCCTTGATCTTCTTCTCGAACAGCAGGCCGAGCGCGATCGCGGGAATCGTCGCGATCACGACGTTCAGCGTGAAGCGCCGCGCATCGGGCCGGCTCGGCAGCCCGGACACGATCGACGCGATCCGTTGCCGATACTCCCAGCAAACCGCGAGGATCGCGCCGAACTGGATCACGACGTCGAAGGTTTTCGCATGCGAATCGTTGAAATTCAGGAAGCTGCCCGCGACGATCAGGTGACCGGTGCTCGACACCGGCAGGAATTCCGTCAGCCCCTCGACGACGCCGAGGATCAATGCCTTGCAGATCAGGATCCAGTCCATCCGTGGCCCAACTCCGAAATGGTCGAAAGGAAGGGCCAGGTTGCCGCGCGGCCCGCTCGGCCGCGCGGTTCGACGTCATTTTTCGACGATCGCCACGCGTATGCCGTTTGTAAGAATCGTAATTGTACCGGGTTCGTAGTTCACCCCGGCAAATTGCAATTGTTCAGGCTTGAACGTGTAGATCGGATAGTTGGTCAGCACCTGCGTCGCGAGCAGGCCGGCGGCCGCGCCGACCTGCTGCGCATACATCTGCGCGTCGCCGTCGAGCACGAGGCTGTCGACGGACGGCGCCTTCAGCACGACCGAGCGGCTCGGCGCGTCGTACGCGAGCTGGCCCGACACGGTGAACTTGCCGCTGACGGGCGCGCGCAGGAACGGGCTCGCGAAATTCGCGTCGAGCTGCACGGCGACGCGGTTCTGGTCGGGCAGCAGGTTGACGGCCGGGTTCGCGAGCGACACGTCGACGACCTGCGCGACCGTCTTCTGGTACGGGAACTTGCGCGCGACGGCTTTCTGCACGTCGCCGCGCGAGAACGTGTAGTGATCGGGGATGAACGGGAACGTCGACGCGCAGGCGGCGAGCGACAGCGTCACGCCGATGGCGCCGACGGTTGCGGCGAGAAAACGGCGCCGGCCGGGCGCGCGAAGTGCGGTCATGCTTGAACAATCTCCTGTATCGGGCGCAGCGGCGATCGGGCTGTCGGCGCTGCGCCCATGCCGGGCAATCGACCGGAGTTAGTGCTTCAACCCGCGCCGCGGGTTCCATGCGTCGTATTCGTGCCGAACGTGGCCGGCAACCCGCTACCGCCCCAACCTGCCACGCGGCGACGGCTGCGTCGCGACCTCGAGGTGCGTGAGCCACGCGAGCGCGTCATCGCGCGACGCGCCGCACATGTCGGCGGACGGCTGCAGCCCCGAACAGCACGCGGGACGCTCGGGCCGACCGAAGATCCGGCAGCGCAGGTCGTCGCCGAGCTGCACGCAGCGCACGCCGGCCGGCTTGCCGTCGGGCATGCCCGGAATCGGGCTGGAAATCGACGGCGCGATGCAGCACGCGCCGCAGCCCTCGCGGCACGCGTGCGGCGGCGGGACATCGGCGGGTGCCGGGCGGACAGGCATTTCGACGGACACTCGGCTCTCTCGAACGAACAACAAAAAACGGTGCGGCAACCGGACGCGGCGTCCGGCAGCCCACCCCGCATTGTGCCATCGCCGGCTGCGACGTTATTACGCAATGCAGCCGAATCGCGCGTTTATATACTCGAGAACATCTGAAAAGCGCGAGACCATCATGAGCTCCGGTTCTGCCGACGTAATGTTCCGTCCCGATTTGCTCACGAAATACGGCGCGAACGGCCCACGCTATACGTCGTACCCCACCGCGCTGCAGTTCCGCGACGATTTCGACCCGGCCGACTACGTGCGCGCGGCCGGCGACCCCGGCGCGTCGTCGAGCGAGCTGTCGCTGTATATCCATATCCCGTTCTGCAACACCGCGTGCTTCTACTGCGGCTGCAACAAGATCGCGACCAACAACCGCCGCCGCGCGCGCCCGTATCTCGACCAGCTCAAGCGCGAGATGGCGCTGCAGGCCGCGCTGTTCGATCCGGCCCGCCCGGTCACGCAGCTGCACTGGGGCGGCGGCACGCCGACCTTTCTTTCCGACGACGAAACGGCCGAGCTGATGGCGGCCACCCGCGAGCACTTCGCGCTCGCGCCGGACGCCGACGCCGAGTTCTCGATCGAGATCGACCCGCGCACGGTCACGCCCGCGACGCTCGTGCACCTGCGCACGATCGGCTTCAACCGGCTGAGCCTCGGCGTGCAGGATTTCGATCCGGCCGTGCAGCAGGCGATCAACCGCATCCAGCCGCTCGCGATGACGGCCGACCTGCTCGCTGCCGCGCGCGCGACGGGCTTCCATTCGGTCAGCGTCGACCTGATCTACGGGCTGCCGCACCAGACGGTCGCCGTGTTCGCGCGCACGCTCGAGACGATCATCGAACTCGCGCCCGACCGGCTGTCGGTGTTCGGCTACGCGCACATGCCGCACCTGTTCAAGATGCAGCGGCAGATCGACGATGCAACGCTGCCGCCGCCCGAAATGCGCATCGCGCTGCTCGGCCTCGCGATCGACATGCTGACGTCGGCCGGCTACGTGTACATCGGGATGGATCACTTCGCGCGGCCGTCCGACGAGCTCGTGCGAGCACAACAGAACGGCACGCTGCAGCGCAACTTCCAGGGCTACAGCACGCGCGCGGATACCGACCTCGTCGGTTTCGGCGTGTCGTCGATCGGCAAGGTCGGCGACGTCTATGCGCAGAACGCGAAGGACCTGCCCGCGTACGGCGCCGCGCTCGACGCGGGCCGGCTGCCGATCGTGCGCGGCGTGCGGCTCACGTCCGACGACCGGCTGCGCCGCGACGTGATCACGCAACTGATGTGCAACCTCGACCTGCCGTTCTCGCATGTCGAGGCCGCGCACGGCATCCGCTTCGCCGATCATTTCGCGCGCGAGCTCGACGCGCTGCGCCCGTTCGAGCGCGACGGGCTGCTGACGATCGCGCGCGACCGCCTGACGATCCATCCGGCCGGCCGGATGGTCGTGCGCAACATCGCGATGGCGTTCGACGCGTATCTCGGCCAGACGTCTCGACAGCGCTACTCGCGCACGGTCTAGCGCCGGCGCCAAACCGGCGGCCGCACGCGGGCGGCCGCCGGTTTGCTACAGTGTGAGGCTTCCGCTCCGCCAGAACCCGCACGATGCGCACCACCAAAGCGACCCACGCGGTCGAACGCCTGAAGACCCGCTCCGGCAACCCGCAATTCGCGGCCGTCGCGATGGCGGGCGGCCTGTTCTATCTCGTCGACCGCTCGGGCGGCACCGCCGAGAAGCGCTGCGAGCCGCTGCCGCTCGACGAGTTCGTCAAGTTCGTCGACGAATTCGGCCCCAAAAAGCCGCGCAAGGCGAGCAAGCTCGACCTCGCATTCGAGGCGCAGATCAAGAAGAGCAAAGGGTAAAGGTCTGTTGCAGGCTGCCTGAAGGCTTGACCGCCGCCCTGTTTGGTACAATCGCGTAGTTTATCTACCCCCGCTGATGGCCGACCAGGCTGCGTGACCACACCATGAATATCGAAAACGCGCGTTTCAACATGATCGAACAGCAGATCCGTCCGTGGGACGTGCTGGATCTGGACGTCCTGGGCCTGCTGTCGATCGTCAAGCGTGAAAACTACGTTCAGCCCGAATACCGCGATCTCGCGTTCGCCGATCTCGAACTGCCGCTGCCCGGCGGCCGCAGCAAGATGCTGTTCCCGCGCGTCGAAGCGCGCGTGCTGCAGGAGCTGACGGTCAAGAAGCACGAGAACGTGCTGCTGATCGGTGCGGGCTCGGGCTACCTGGCCGCGCTGTTCGCGCATCGCGCGCAGCACGTGACGGCAGTCGAGATCGATCCGGTGATCGCGAAGTTCGCGGAAGACAACCTTCGCAACGACGGCGTGACCAACGCGGAAGTCGTGCTCGGCGACGGTTCGCGCGGCTGGGCCGCCAAGGCGCCGTACGACGTGATCTGCGTCGCGGGCGGCCTGCCCGTCGTGCCGCAGGAAATGCTCGAACAGCTGAAGGTCGGCGGCCGCCTGTCGGCGTTCGTCGGCGGCCGTCCGGTGATGAAGGCGCAGATCATCACGCGCATCGACGACAAGCAGTACCGTGTCGCCGACGTGTTCGAAACCTACATCGACCACCTCGTCAACGCGATCGAGCCGTCGCGTTTCAAGTTCTGAGCGACGGAGCCTCCATGCAGATCCTGACGCCCGCGATGCTCGCGGAATGGCTCGGCGATACGGCGCGCCCCGCGCCGGTCGTGCTCGACGTGCGCGAGCCGTGGGAAGTCGCGACCGCGCAGATCGCCGGCAGCGTGTCGATCCCGATGCAGCAGATTCCCGCGCGTAGCGAAGAGCTCGACGACGAAGCGGAAATCGTCTGCGTATGCCATCACGGGATGCGCAGCGCGCAGGTCGCGATGTTCCTCGAATCGCGCGGCTTCACGAAGCTGTACAACCTGCAGGGCGGGATTGACGCGTGGTCGCGCGACGTCGATCCGTCCGTGCCGCGTTACTGACCTTTCCGGCGGCGCACCGCCGCACCTGTGCGCCGGCGAGTTTCCGCCTGCCGCACCGATCCGCCGAACGGGCACGCACTGCGCGCCCGTTTCTCTTTCCCGCCCTTCTCCGTTTCCTTCAGCGTCGCATCGGCAACGATCGCGAGCAGCCCGGTAGTCTGCGCGTCGTCGATGACGAGCGGCGGCGAGAACGCGGGGATGTCACCCGTATCGTCCGTATCGCATACCATCGCGCCGTTCCGGTAGCGCGTGCAGGCACCGGAACGGTGAAGCGCGTCCGTGCACCATTTGCGCCCGCGAACCTGCACCGCGACGGACCGCGCGTGCTGCACGACGCATCATCCGCACCACTCCGACGCCCCTGCACAGCGCCGCACAGGCGCGCCGGGCGTGCGTCCGCGCGACTGGCACATGCCTTGCGTTACCAGATGGCCGGCGCCGCCACGGCGCACGCACATCCAACACGTCAAGGGGAACCCGATGAAACGTCGCAGTCTGTTGAAGTTCGGTTCGATGGCCGGCGCGCTCGCGCTGGCGGGCAAGAGCCCGTTCGCGCATGCGGCCGATGCGGGCACCGGCCCGATCAAGGTCGGCATCCTGCACTCGCTGTCGGGCACGATGGCGATCTCGGAGACGTCGCTGAAGGACACCGCGCTGATGACGATCGCCGACATCAACAAGAGCGGCGGCGTGATGGGCCGCAAGCTCGAGCCCGTGGTGGTCGATCCCGCGTCGAACTGGCCGCTGTTCGCCGAGAAGGCGCGCCAGTTGCTCACGCAGGACAAGGTCGCGTGCGTGTTCGGCTGCTGGACGTCGGTGTCGCGCAAGTCCGTGCTGCCGGTGTTCGAGGAACTGAACGGGCTGCTCTACTACCCGGTGCAGTACGAAGGCGAGGAAATGTCGCGCAACGTGTTCTACACGGGCGCCGCACCGAACCAGCAGGCGATTCCCGCCGTCGAGTACCTGATGAGCGCTGAAGGCGGCGGCGCGAAGCGCTTCTTCCTGCTCGGCACCGACTACGTGTATCCGCGCACGACCAACAAGATCCTGCGCGCGTTCCTGAAATCGAAGGGCGTGAAGGACGCCGACATTCAGGAGGTCTACACGCCGTTCGGCCACAGCGATTACCAGACCATCGTCGCGAACATCAAGACCTTCTCGCAGGGCGGCAAGACGACCGTGATCTCGACGATCAACGGCGACTCGAACGTGCCGTTCTACAAGGAGCTCGGCAACCAGGGCATCAAGGCGACCGACGTGCCGGTCGTCGCGTTCTCGGTCGGCGAGGAGGAACTGCGGGGGATCGACACGAAGCCGCTCGTCGGCCACCTCGCCGCGTGGAACTACTTCATGTCGGTAAAGAACCCGACCAACACGAAGTTCAAGGACCAGTTCGCCGCCTGGGTGAAGGCGAACAACCTGCCGGGCGGCGCGAAGCGCGTAACCAACGACCCGATGGAAGCGACCTACGTGGGCATCCACATGTGGAAGCAGGCCGTCGAGAAGGCGAAGAGCACCGACGTCGACAAGGTGCGCGTTGCGATGATCGGCCAGACCGTCGCCGCGCCGTCGGGCTTCACGCTCGCGATGGACGGCAATCATCACCTGCACAAGCCGGTGATGATCGGCGAGATCCGCGGCGACGGGCAGTTCAATGTCGTGTGGAAGACGAAGACCGCGGTGCGCGCGCAGCCGTGGAGCCCGTTCATCGCAGGCAACCAGGGCAAGCCGGATATCGTCTCGTCGATCCCCGCGTTCCTGCGCCGGCAGCGCGCGGCGCTGGCCTGACGTGGGGTGGCGCGTCGCGCACCGGCGTGACGTGCCGCCCGCATGCAGGTGCCGAGACGCCGGCTGCGCTTGTCGTGACGAACCGCAAGCGCCGGCGCCTCGCCGCATGAATCCGCTTTCCCTCGCCCGACAGGACCTCCCGATGCCTATTCGCTTTCGCCGAGCCGCCGTCGCGATCGTCGCATGCGCCGCCCTCGCGGGCGCGCTGCCGCGCGCCGCGTTCGCGCTGACGGCCGCCGATACCGCCGCGCTAGCCGGCGACGACTTCGACGCGAAGACGGCCGCGATCGACCGGCTCGCCGCCGATGCCGATCCGCGCGCCGTTGCCGTGCTCAACGCGCTGTCGACCGGCGACGCGCTCGCGACCGGCGATGGCCGCCTGCTGATCCAGAGCGGCGACAGCGCGCACGACGCGCTCACGCAGGCCGCGACACCGGCCGGCGACGCGCAGCCGGTGATGCTGAACAACCTGCTGCGCACGAAGATCGCAGGCGCGCTGTCGGGCCTCGCGCTCGCATCGCCCGACGTCGCCGCGCGACGCGACGCGATCGATGCGCTGCTGAAGTCGCCGGACCCGGCACTCAAGCCGATGATCGACCGCGCCCGTGCGAAGGAAACCGATCCCGCGCTGAAGCGTCGACTCGACGCACTGTGGGCGATCGCCGCACTGCACGATGCCGATCCGGCGAAGCGCCTCGACGCCGTGCAGGTGGTGGCCGCGCGCCGCGACCTCGACATGATCGAACAACTGCGCCCGCTCGTCGCGAAGAACGCGGACGGCAGCTACGCGGAGCCCGACGCGCGCGTGCGCGATGCCGCACAACAGGGGCTCGACGCATTGCACTCGCTGCAGCGCCGCGGCGAGATCGTCGGCACGCTGTTCGCCGGCCTGTCGCTCGGCAGCGTGCTGCTGCTCGCCGCGCTCGGCCTCGCGATCACGTACGGGCTGATCGGCGTGATCAACATGGCGCACGGCGAATTCCTGATGATCGGTGCGTACGCAACCTATGTCGTGCAGACGCTGATCCAGCGCTACGCGCCCGGCGTATTCGACTGGTATCCGCTCGTCGCCGTGCCTGTGTCGTTCGCGACGGCCGCGCTCGTCGGCATCGTGCTCGAACGGCTCGTGCTGCGCCATCTGTACGGCCGCCCGCTCGAGACATTGCTCGCGACCTTCGGCGTGAGCCTGATCCTGATCCAGGCGACACGCATGCTGTTCGGCGCGCAGAACGTGCAGGTCGTGAACCCGTCGTGGATGAGCGGCGGCGTGACCGTGATGCAGAACCTGATCCTGCCGTACAACCGCCTCGCGATCCTAGCGTTCGCGCTCGCGGTGGTGTTCGTCGCGTGGGCCGTGCTGACGAAGACGCGGCTCGGCCTGTTCGTGCGCGCGGTCACACAGAACCGCCGCATGGCCGCGTGCGTCGGCGTGAAGACCGCGCGCGTCGATGCGTACGCGTTCGCGTTCGGCGCGGGCATCGCCGGCCTCGGCGGCTGCGCGCTGTCGCAGATCGGCAACGTGGGCCCCGATCTCGGCCAGAACTACATCATCGATTCGTTCATGGCGGTCGTGCTCGGCGGTGTCGGGCAGATCGCCGGCACCGTGCTCGGCGGCTTCGGGCTCGGCCTCGCGAGCAAGGCGATCGAGCCGTTCTGGGGCGCCGTGCTCGCGAAGATCGTGGTGCTCGTGATGATCGTGCTGTTCATCCAGAAACGTCCTCAGGGCATGTTCGCCCCGAAGGGCCGCAGCGCGGAGGCTTGACGTGACTTTCATTACCGATTCGATGTCGAACCCGGTCGCCGGCACACCGAAGCCCACTGCCGCCGCACGCGCGGCAGACGGCTTCGCGCTCGGCCTGCCGCCGCGCCCTGCGCTGCTGTCGCGCCGCGCATGGCTCGCGCTCGTCGCGCTGTGCATCGCGATCGGTGTCGGCGTGCCGCTCGCCGCGCTCGTCGCGCCCGAAGCGAGCGCATTCCATCTGTCCGCCTACGCGATGACGCTCGCCGGCAAGCTGATGTGCTACGCGATCGCCGCGCTCGCGCTCGATCTCGTATGGGGCTACTGCGGGATTCTTAGCCTCGGCCACGGGCTGTTCTTCGCGCTCGGCGGCTATGCGATCGGCATGTACCTGATGCGCGAGATCGGCCGCGACGGCAAGTACGGCAGCGACCTGCCCGACTTCATGGTGTTCCTCGACTGGCACCAGTTGCCGTGGTACTGGAGCGGTACGCAGCATCTCGCGTGGGCGCTCGCGCTTGTCGTGCTCGTGCCGGCCGTGCTCGCGTGGGTGTTCGGCTTCTTCACGTTCCGTTCGCGCGTGAAAGGCGTGTACCTGTCGATCATCACGCAGGCGCTGACGTTCGCCGCGATGCTGCTGTTCTATCGCAACGAGACGGGCTTCGGCGGCAACAACGGCTTCACCGACTTCAAGCGCATCGCGGGTTTCGCGATCACGTCGCCCGGCACGCGCACGGTGCTGCTGCTGCTGACGTTCGCGACGCTGGTGCTCGCGTTCATCGCCGCGCGCGCGATCGTCACGAGCAAGCTCGGGCGCGTCGTCACCGCGGTGCGCGACGGCGAGACGCGGCTGATGTTCCTCGGCTACAGCCCGCTCGCGTACAAGCTGTTCGTGTGGACCGTGTCGGCCGTGCTGTGCGGCATCGCCGGCGCGCTGTACGTGCCGCAGGTCGGCATCATCAACCCCGGCGAGATGTCGCCCGGCAACTCGATCGAAATGGCGATCTGGGTCGCGGTGGGCGGGCGCGGCACGCTGATCGGGCCGATCGTCGGCGCGTTCGCGGTGAACGGCGCGAAGAGCCTGTTTACCGCGTACTTCGCCGAATACTGGCTGTTCTTCCTCGGCCTGATCTTCGTGCTCGTGCCGCTGCTGCTGCCGCGCGGGATCATGGGCCTCGTCGAAACCGTGCTCGCGAAGGGGAAACGCGCATGAACGGAACGGCCCTCTACCAATTCTCGCCGCCGCCCGAGGACGAGCTGCTGGCCGTCAGCGGCACGGCATCGATGGGCCGCGTCGTGCCGCCCGGCATCGACACGTCGCACGGCACGATCCTCTACCTCGAGGACATCGAGGTGAGCTTCGACGGCTTCCGCGCACTGAAGAAACTGTCGCTCGCGATCGACGCGGGCGAGCTGCGCTGCGTGATCGGCCCGAACGGCGCCGGCAAGACGACGATGATGGACGTGATCACCGGCAAGACGCGCCCCGACGCCGGCAACGTGTTCCTCGGCCAGACGCTCGACCTCGCGCGGATGAGCGAGCCGGAGATCGCGCGCGCGGGCATCGGCCGCAAGTTCCAGAAGCCGACCGTGTTCGAACAGCATCCGGTGTGGGAAAACCTCGAACTCGCGATGCAGACCGACAAGGGCTGGCGCGCATCGCTGCGCGCGCGGCTCGACCGCACGGCGCAGGCGAAGATCGAGGAGACGCTCGCGCTGATCGGCCTCGAAAGCCATGCGTTTCGTGCAGCCGGCGAACTGTCGCACGGGCAGAAGCAGCGGCTCGAGATCGGCATGCTGCTGATGCAGCGCCCCGCGCTGCTGCTGCTCGACGAACCGGCGGCCGGAATGACCGACCACGAGACGATGGAGCTCGCCGAGCTGCTGAACACGCTGCGCGGCACCTGCTCGATGATGGTCGTCGAGCACGACATGGAATTCGTCGCGGCGCTCGCGGGCGACACGGGCCGCGTGACGGTGATGGCCGAAGGCGCGGTGCTCGCGCAAGGCACGCTCGACCAGGTCAAGCGCGACGACGCGGTGATCGAGTCATATCTGGGGCGTTGATGCGATGCTGAATATCGAAGGTCTGAACCAGTACTACGGCGGCAGCCATATCCTGCGCAACGTGAACCTCGCCGCCGACGACGGCAAGCTCACCGTGCTGCTCGGCCGCAACGGCGTCGGCAAGAGCACGCTGCTGCGCTGCCTGATGGGCGTGGTCGCCGCGAAAAGCGGCACCGTGTCGTGGCGCGGCACGGCGCTCGGCGCGCTGCCGCCGTACGCGCGCGTCGCGGCCGGGCTCGCGTACGTGCCGCAGGGTCGCGACATCTTTCCGCGGCTGACCGTCGAGGAGAACCTGCTCGTCGGTGCGGCGAGCCGCAAGGCGCCGTCGAAAGTGCCGGACCGCATCTACGACCTGTTCCCGGTGCTGAAGGACATGCGCGCGCGGCGCGGCGGCGACCTGTCGGGCGGCCAGCAGCAGCAGCTCGCGATCGGCCGCGCGCTGATGAGCGAGCCGCAGCTGCTGATCCTCGACGAGCCGACCGAGGGCATCCAGCCGTCGATCATCCAGGACATCGGCCGCACGCTGCGCCAGCTCGTCGACGAATCGAACATGACGGTGCTGCTCGTCGAGCAGTATTACGACTTCGCCCGATCGATCGCGGACCGCTACTGGGTGATGAGCCGCGGCGAGATCGTCGCCGGCGGCGATGCGCGGGACATGGAGACGAACGGCGTGCGCGAGCTGATCGCGGTGTGACGCGCGGCACGGCAGCGGGCACGGGCGGCCGGTTCGCGGTGCGGCCGCACGCGGCGCTTTCAACGAACGCGGCATCTGGATTATTGTTCCGGTAGCATCCACGTCCTTCGCGCCCGTTTCTCTCGTTTCCCGCTCGCCGCCGATGTCCGCCCCCGATTCCCACGCCCCGCTGTCCCGCCCCGCCGTCGCCAAATCGTGGCGCGGTCGCCTCGAACTCGGCTTCGAGCGGCACGGCGCGCGCACGACGCTCGCGCACCGGCTGCACGAGGGCCCGCTGCGCGTGCAGCGGCCGCTGTACCCGGAAGGCGACGCGATCTGCCATGCGGTGATCGTCCACCCGCCTGGCGGCGTCGCGGGCGGCGACCGGCTCGACATCGACATCGCGCTCGGCGCCGGCACGCACGCGGTGCTGACGACGCCCGGTGCGACCAAGTGGTACAAGTCGAACGGCCTCGACGCGACGCAGCGCATCGCCATTACTGTCGGCGAGCACGCGAAGCTCGACTGGCTGCCGCAGAACAACCTGTTCTTCGACTCAGCGCACGCAGCGCTCGACTTCACGGTGACGCTCGGCGCGGGCGCGAGCGCGATCGGCTGGGACGCGACGCAGCTCGGCCGGCAGGCGGCCGGCGAGACCTGGTCGGCGGGCCGCATCGCGTCGACCTCCGCGCTCGTCGGTGCCGACGGCCGGCCACTGTGGACCGAGCGCGCGCTGCTCGACGCGCACGATCCGCTGCGCGGCGCGCCGCAGGGCCTCGCGGGTTTCCCCGCGTACGGCACGCTGTGGGCCGCCGGCGCCGCGTGCGACGCCGCACTGGCCGAATCGCTCGCCGCGCGGATGCCGTTCGACGACACGCTGCGCGCGGGCGCCACCTGCGTAACGCCCGGCGTCGTGCTCGTGCGCGCGCTGTCGACGTCGATGGAAGCGCTGCAGCGCCACTTCACCGATTGCTGGCTGCAGTTGCGGCCCATCGTGCACGGCGTCGACGCACGGCCGCTGCGCCTCTGGCAAACCTGAGCGCACCCGCGACACGCACCGTTTCGGCGCATCCCCACATCAGGCGCCGCACGTTATCCATGCACCGCGCACCACGAACGCGCATTGCGCTGCGTTCCATGCACATGGCACGCGCCTTGCTGCTTACATAACCGATACACGGCGCGCGCAAAACGGCGCGGTGCTACGATGATCCGCACGTCCGCCCGGTGGCGCGCGCACCGATAAAAATTACGTTTTCCTGAACGTTTGCCTTCATGAAACTGACTCCCCGAGAAAAGGACAAGCTGCTGATCTTCACGGCGGCGCTGCTGGCCGAACGCCGTCGTGCGCGCGGCCTGAAGCTCAACTATCCGGAGGCGGTCGCCTTCATCACCGCCGCGCTGATGGAAGCCGCACGCGACGGCAAAACGGTTGCCGAGGTGATGCACTACGGCACGACGCTGCTCACGCGCGACGACGTGATGGATGGCGTGCCGGAAATGATTCCCGATATCCAGGTCGAGGCGACCTTCCCCGACGGCACGAAGCTCGTGACCGTTCATCACCCGATTCCGTGAGGCAACGCATGATCCCCGGCGAAATCCTCACCGACGACGGCGAGCACGAATTGAACGCGGGCCGCGAAACGCTGGCGCTCGTCGTCGCGAACACCGGCGACCGCCCGGTGCAGGTCGGCTCGCACTATCACTTCTTCGAAGTCAACGACGCACTGTCGTTCGACCGCGCGGCCGCGCGCGGCTTCCGGCTCAACATCGCGGCCGGCACGGCCGTGCGCTTCGAGCCGGGCCAGACGCGCACCGTCGAGCTCGTCGCGCTCGCAGGCGAGCGCGCCGTCTACGGTTTTCAGGGCAAGGTGATGGGGCCGCTCTGAGCGACGCCTCACGCCCGTCTCTTCAGGAACAGCACGACATGACACTACGCTTGAGCCGCCGCGCGTACGCGGAAATGTTCGGGCCGACGACGGGCGACCGCGTCCGGCTCGCCGATACCGAACTGCTGATCGAGATCGAACGCGACTTCACGACCTACGGCGAGGAAGTGAAATTCGGCGGCGGGAAAGTGATCCGCGACGGGATGGGCCAGTCGCAGCGCGTGGCCGCCGACGTGCCCGACACGGTCATCACGAACGCGGTAATCCTCGATCACTGGGGCATCGTGAAGGCCGACATCGCGATCAAGCACGGCCGCATCGCCGCAATCGGCAAGGCCGGCAACCCGGACATCCAGCCGGGCGTGACGATCGCGATCGGCGCTGCGACAGAAGTGATCGCCGGCGAAGGGCTGATCGTGACGGCGGGCGGCATCGACACGCACATCCATTTCATCAGCCCGCAGCAGATCGACGAGGCGCTCGCATCGGGCGTCACGACGATGCTCGGCGGCGGCACGGGGCCGGCCACCGGCACCAACGCAACGACCTGCACGCCGGGCCCGTGGCACATGGAGCGGATGCTGCAGGCCGCCGACGGCTGGCCGATCAACCTCGGCTTTCTCGGCAAGGGCAACGCGAGCCTGCCCGAGCCGCTCGTCGAGCAGATCGCGGCCGGCGCGATCGGGCTGAAGCTGCACGAGGACTGGGGCACGACGCCCGCCGCGATCGACAACTGCCTGTCGGTCGCCGACGACACCGACACGCAGGTCGCGATCCACACCGACACGCTGAACGAAGCCGGTTTCGTCGAATCGACGGTCGCCGCGTTCAAGGGCCGCACGATCCACACGTATCACACCGAAGGCGCGGGCGGCGGCCACGCACCCGACATCCTGAAGGTGTGCGGCGAGGCGAACGTGCTGCCGTCGTCGACCAACCCGACGCGCCCGTACACGATCAACACGCTCGACGAGCATCTCGACATGCTGATGGTGTGCCATCACCTCGATCCGTCGATCGCCGAGGATCTCGCGTTCGCCGAATCGCGGATTCGCCGCGAGACGATCGCGGCCGAGGACATCCTGCACGATCTCGGCGCGCTGTCGATGCTGTCGTCCGATTCGCAGGCGATGGGCCGCGTCGGCGAAGTGATCATCCGAACCTGGCAGACCGCGCACAAGATGAAGGTGCAGCGCGGCGCGCTGCCGGAAGACGGCGCGCGCAACGACAACTTCCGCGCGAAGCGCTACGTCGCGAAATACACGATCAACCCGGCGATCACGCACGGCATCGCGCACGAAGTCGGTTCGATCGAGCCCGGCAAGTGGGCCGACCTCGTGCTGTGGGAGCCCGCGTTCTTCGGGATCAAGCCGTCGATGATCCTGAAGGGCGGGATGATCGCGGTCGCGCAAATGGGCGACCCGAACGCGTCGATCCCGACGCCGCAGCCCGTCCACTATCGCGAGATGTTCGCGACGCGCGGCGGCGCGCTCGCGCGTACGTCGCTGACCTTCGTGTCGCAGATGGCGGCCGACGCGGGCATCGCGGAACGCTACGGCCTCGCGAAGCGGATCGTGCCCGTGCGCAACTGCCGCAACGTGACGAAGGCCGACATGATCCACAACGCATGGCGCCCGTCGATCAGCGTCGACCCCGAAACCTACGACGTGATCGCCGACGGCCAGTTGCTCACCTGCGAGCCGGCGACGGTGCTGCCGATGGCGCAGCGCTATTTCCTGTTCTGATTTCCGGTTTTCGTTTTATGCGCACCCTCGACAAACGCATTGCCCCGAACGTGAAACTCGCCGCGTCGCTCGTCGCGCGCGCGCCGACGCTCACGCTCGCGTATGACGCCCGCTGCAAGAGCCGCCTCGCGGCGACACTCGATACCGGCGAGGACGTCGCAGTGCTGCTGCCGCGCGGCACCGTGCTGCGCGACGGCGACGTGCTCGTCGCCGACGACGGCGCGCTCGTGCGTGTCGCCGCCGCGTCCGAAGCCGTGCTGCTCGTGCGCGCGGCCGATCCGCTCACGCTGATGCGCGCCGCGTACCACCTCGGCAACCGTCATACGCCGGTCGAAATCGGCGACGGCTACCTGAAGCTCGAAGCCGACCCGGTGCTCGCGGACATGCTGCGCCGGCTCGGCACGCAGGTCGAAGCAGCGAGCGCGCCGTTCCAGCCGGAAGCCGGCGCGTACGGCGGCGGCCACAAGCACGGGCACGACGCGACGTTCGCCGAGGACTATGCACTCGCGCAGCAGGTGTTCGGCGAACACCACGGGCATTCGCATTCGCATTCGCACGATCACGATCACGATCACGATCACGATCACGATCACGATCACGATCATCAACATGGTCCCGGATGCACGCACGGCCACGGCCATGACCACCACTGAACTCGTCGCGCTGCTGCACCTCGCGTCGCCGGCGCTGCCGATCGGCGCGTACAGCTATTCGCAGGGCCTCGAAGCCGCGCTCGACGCGAACCTGATCCACGACGCCGATTCCGCGCGCGACTGGATCGCGAGCGGGCTGACCGACGTGCTCGCGCACGGCGAGCTGCCGTTCCTCGCACACCAGCTCGCGCGTTGGCATGCGCATGTCGCGCACGCGCTCGCCGCCGAAAATGCGTGGTACATCGCGAGCCGCGAATCGGCGGAACTGCGCCGCGAGACCGAACAGATGGGCTGGTCGCTCGCGCAGCTCTGCGCATCGCTCGAATGGGGCGATGCCGCGCGCCGCGCGACGCTCGCATCGATGTCGCCGATCGCACTGCCGACCGCATTCGCATACGCGGCCGCCGCGCACGACGCCGGCGCCGACGCGACGCTCGCCGCGTACGCATTCGGCTGGGTCGAGAACCAGACGTCCGCCGCGCTGAAGGCCGTGCCGCTCGGCCAGCTCGCCGGGCAACGCATCATCGTCGCGCTGCGCGGCGCGATCGACGCGGCCGTGCGCCGCGCACTCGCGACGCCGCCCGACGCCGTCAATACGTTCGCGCCGCAGCTCGGCATCCTGTCCGCGCGGCACGAAACCCAGTACTCGCGGTTGTTCCGCTCCTGAACACGACTACCCGCCATGAACGCACCTGCTCCCTCCTCTGTCCGTCGCACGAAGAAACTGCCGCCGCTGCGCGTCGGCATCGGCGGCCCCGTCGGTTCCGGCAAGACCACGCTGCTCGAAATGCTGTGCAAGGCGATGCGCGACCGCTACGACCTTGTCGCGATCACCAACGACATCTATACGAAGGAAGACCAGCGGCTGCTGACGGTTGCGGGCGCACTGCCCGAGGAACGCATCATGGGCGTCGAGACGGGCGGCTGCCCGCACACGGCGATCCGCGAGGATGCATCGATCAACCTCGAAGCCGTCGACCGGATGCTGTCGCGCTTTCCCGACGCCGACATCGTGTTCATCGAATCGGGCGGCGACAATCTCGCGGCGACGTTCAGCCCCGAGCTGTCGGACCTGACGATCTACGTGATCGACGTCGCGGGCGGCGAGAAGATTCCGCGCAAGGGCGGCCCCGGCATCACGAAGTCCGACCTGCTCGTGATCAACAAGACCGACCTCGCGCCGCTGGTCGGCGCGAACCTCGACGTGATGGCCTCCGACACGAAGAAGATGCGCGGCGAGCGGCCTTACGTGATGACGAACCTGAAGGCGCTCGACGGCGTCGCAGACGTGATCGCGTTCATCGAGAAGAAGGGCTTGCTGACGGTCTGAGCAGCGCGGCGGCGGCACACGACGCCGCCACGCGTGCCTGGGCGGCATTACGCCGCCCTCGCCTATTCGTCGGAAGCATCCTGCTGCTCACGCTCGCCGCGTTCGGCGGGCGGCAGCAGTGCCGCGAGCACGTCGACCGTACGCGCGGTCGCGCCGCGGTGACGCGACGCGAAGGCCGCGCCGGCCGCACCCATCGCGATGCGCCGCGCCTTGTCGGCGAACAGCGCGTCGAGCACGTGCGCGAGATCGAGCGGATCCTCGACCTGCATCGCCGCGCCGGCCGCGATCGCATCGGCGGTCGCCTGCGTGAAGTTGAACACGTGCGGCCCGATCAGCACCGGCACGCCGACCGCGCACGCTTCGATCAGGTTCTGTCCGCCGAGCGGCAGCAGGCTGCCGCCGATGAACGCGACGTCGGCAGCCGCGTAATACGCGCCGAGTTCGCCCATCGAATCGCCGAGCAGCACCGTCACGTCGCCCGGCAGCGGTTCGGCAGCCGGGTGGCCGGCTGCGAGCGCGGCCGTGTCGGCGGCCCATGCCGAGCGTCGCACGCACTTGAGCCCGCCGCGCTCGACGAGCGCCTCGACCTCGGCGAAACGCTGCGGATGACGCGGCACGAGCACCAGCAGCGCGCCGGGCGTGCGCATCGCGGCGAACGCCTGCAGCACCAGCGCCTCCTCGTTCTCGCGCGTGCTGGCAGCGACCCACACGGGCCGCGCGCCGATCGCGTCGCGCCACGCGTGGCCGCGCGCCGCGAGTTCCGGCGGCGTCGCCATGTCGAACTTCAGATTGCCGAGTACGGTCACGTTGCGTGCGCCGAGCGACGTCAGCCGCTCCGCATCGGCCGGGCTCTGCGCGAGCACGCGCGAGAAGCCGCCGAACACGTCGCGCGTCGCCGCGCCGAACTTCGCCGCGCGCCGGAACGAACGCGCGGACATCCGCGCATTGGTCAGCACGAGCGGCACGTCCGCGCGGCGGCACTCGTCGATCAGCGTCGGCCACACCTCGGTTTCCATCACGAGGCCGAGCGTCGGCCGCCATGCATGCAGGAAGCGCCGCACCAGGCCCGGCATGTCGTACGGCAGGTAGCAGCGCAGCACGCGATCGCCGAAGATCTGCTCGCCGGTCGCGCGGCCGCTCGGCGTCATGTGCGTGAGCAGGATGCGCGCATCGGGGCGCGCGTGCATCAGCGCATCGATCAGCGGCTGCGCGGCGCGCGTTTCGCCGACCGATACCGCATGCACCCAGATCAGCGGCGCACGGTCGTCGCGCGAGCGTCCCGCGACGCGGCCGAAGCGTTCGCCGATGTGCTCTCGATAGCCGCGCTCGTTGCGCGAACGCACATAGAGCCGGATGACCGCAGCGGGTGCGACGAGCCACCACAGCGCGCGATAGATCGCCCTCAGCATGCGACGGCCCTCGTATTGCTTCGAAGCAGGTGCGTGCTCAAACCAGCGCCCTGCCCTTCAGGCGTTCGAGAATGCCGAGCGGCGCGCATTCGCGGCGGACCATCGCGTCGACCGGCAGGAAGAACGTCTGCTCGAGCATGAACTGGCCGGACATCACAGCGTGCGAAGTCTGGTCCGAGAAACATATCCACACGCTGCCCGGCGGGAACGGCATCGTCTGCTGCGGGCACGTCTTCTGGTAGTCGAGATCGGCCTTCATGCTGTCGTGCAGGTTCAGCATCAAGTGGTCGTACGCGCTGCGCGGCGACTTCGTCACGTGCAGCAGGTTCAGCAGCCACGCGGAACCGGGGAACTGCGGCCTGATGCGCGGCAGGAAACGCTTCGCGACGTCCTCGAACGGCTCGCCCACGCGCCACACGCGCGGCGCGCCGGCCGGGTTCACGTTCGTGAACACGCGCAGGATGCGCTCGCCGTAGTTCGGCCGCGACGGGAACGCGTCGACGTGCAGCCGGCTGTCGTCCTTGCGCCACGACGTCTGGCGCGTCTCGACCTGCATCAGCCGCAGGCTCGTCGGCGCGACGCGCAGCTTGCCGCGGTATTCGGGGAACAGGCCGTCGACGAGCGTGCCGGCCTGCTGCTGGAAGCGCGCGACGAGCGCACGCACGGCCGACTGCGTGACGCTGTCGCCGAGCACGCCGGCGAGCGCGCCGCCGTTCGGCGCGAGGCTGATGTTCTTGCGTTTCGGATCGGCGAGCGCCGGATCGAGCAGCGCTTCCTCGCCGCCTTCGATCGCGAAGCGCAGGTGCGGGAAATACAGCACCTTGCCTTCCTCGACCGCGGCCAGCAGCTGCTCGCGCGGCGCCGACAGGTTGTGTCCGCTCCAGTCGGCGGACGGGACTTCGATGATCTGGGATTCGCTCATGATCGGTTCGCGTAAATGACAGGCGTTACAGGAGACCGAAGCCCGCGAGCGCCGACTTCACCTGCGCGATCGACGGGGGTTGCCCCGCCGTGCCGAGATTGACGACGTTCGGCGACCAGTAGCCGCCGGTCCGCCAGGCCGTCGCGAAATTGTACAGTTCGACCGTCGGACGCTTCAGCGCGGCCGCGATGTGAACCAGACCTGTATCAACCCCGACGGTTGCGGCCGCGCCGTCGATCAGACCGACCACGGCCGGCAGCGACAGCTTCGGCGGCACGATCGCCGCCGCGCCGAACTCCTTCGCGAGCCGCTCGCTCGTCGCGCGCTCCGCGTCGTTGCCCCACGGCAGCACGAGCGACGCGCCGCGCCGCACGAGCGCCTGGCCGAGCTCGATCCACGCGGCGTCCGGCCACTGCTTGTCGGCGCGCGACGTCGCATGGACGAACATCACGTACGGCACCGGCAGGTTCAGGCCGAGCGCGCCCACCGCGAGCGCCGCCGCGCGCGTATCGAGGCCGAAGTCGACCGGATCGGCCGGCGTCGGCACCGGGTCGCCCAGCGCGGCCGCGACGAGTTGCCGCGAGCGCTCGACGACGTGCGTGCGCGGCGCGATCGGCACGCGCTTGCGGTAGAAGAAGCGCACGGGCCATTCGTAGCCGGCGCCGTCGGTGCGGTTGCCGAGCCCGACGAGCGGGCCGCGCGCCCAGCTCGCGACCCAGGCCGTCTTGATGAGGCCCTGGCAGTCGATCACGAGGTCGTACTGCTCGGCCGCGATGCGCCGGCGGAATGCGCGGATCTCGCGCCACGTGGCGCCCGAGAACGGCTTCTTGCGCCAGCGGCGCAGCGAGAACGGCAGCACGTCGCGCACGCCGTCGACGAGCCGCACGAGGTCGACGAAGCTTTCCTCGACGAGCCAGTCGATCTGCGCATCGGGGTGGCGGCGCCGGATATCGGCGATCACCGGCATGTTGTGCACGACGTCGCCCAGCGACGACACACGCACGATCAGGATCTTTTGCACGCTGAAAAAACGCCGGCTGGCAGCCGGCGACAGACATAAAGGAGCGATTTTATCTCGCCCGTGGGAGCAGACAGACAAAAAGCGGCCGCACGCTGTCGCGTGCGCCGCTTTTTGGGGATAGCGCGACCGGTGTATCGCCCGTCGCGCCGTTGGCGGCCCGCAGGCCGCCGACGCTCAGAACGGCAGCTTGACGTCCGGCTTCGCGGCCATCAGCACGCGGCGGAAGTCTTCCTGGATGCGCTCGAGCCCTTCCTGCGTCTCCGACTCGAAACGCATCACGACGACCGGCGTCGTGTTCGACGAACGCGCGAGGCCGAAGCCGTCCGGGTATTCGACGCGCAGGCCGTCGATCGTGACGACTTCCTCGGCGCCGTCGAACTTCGCCTCTTTCTGCAGCTTGTCGATCAGGCGGAAGTTCTCGCCCTCCTCGAGCCACAGCTGCAGCTCGGGCGTGCTCATCGCGTCCGGCAGCCCGTTGAGCAGCGCGCTCGGGTCGGCCGTCTTCGCGAGGATCTCGAGCAGGCGTGCGCCCGTGTAGAGGCCGTCGTCGAAGCCGTACCAGCGATCCTTGAAGAACACGTGGCCGCTCATTTCGCCGGCGAGCGGCGCACCCGTCTCGCGCAGCTTCGCCTTCACGAGCGAGTGGCCCGTCTTCCACATCAGCGGCTCGCCGCCCTTCGACTTCACCCACTGCGCGAGGTTGCGCGTGCACTTCACGTCGTAGATGATCTGCGCGCCCGGGTTGCGCGACAGCACTTCTTCCGCGAACAGCATCAGCTGGCGGTCCGGATAGATGATCTGGCCGTCCTTCGTGACGACGCCGAGGCGATCGCCGTCGCCGTCGAACGCGAAGCCGATCTCGGCGTCGGTGTCCTTGAGCGCCTGGATCACGTCCTGCAGGTTTTCCGGGTGGGCGGGATCGGGGTGGTGGTTCGGGAACGTGCCGTCGATGTCGGTGAAGCGCTCGACGAGTTCGCAGCCGAGCGCCTTGAACAGGCGCGTCGCGAGCGGGCCCGCGACGCCGTTGCCGGCGTCGACGACGAGCTTCATCGGACGGGCCGGCTTGATGTCGCCGACGATGCGCGCGATGTACTGATCGGCGACGTCGACCTGCTCGTAGGTGCCGCTGCCCGTCTCGAAGCGCTCGTCGACGATGCGGCGGTACAGCGCCTGGATCTGCTCGCCGTAGATCGCGGCGCCGCGCAGCACCATCTTGAAGCCGTTGTAGTCGGGCGGGTTATGGCTGCCCGTGACGACGATGCACGAATCGACACGGCGCTCGCCGCCCTTCAGCGCAAGCGGCACGCTCGCCGCGAAATAACCGACCGGCGTGGGCACCATGCCGACGTCGACGACGTCGACGCCCGCCGCACGCAGGCCGTCGGCGAGTGCGCCGACGAGTTCGGGCCCGGACAGGCGGCCGTCGCGCGCGACGACGACCGCGTCGCCGCCCTGGGCGCGCACTTCGCTGCCGAATGCCCGGCCGATCCCGCGCGCCGTGTCGACGTCGAGCGTCTTGCCGACCACGCCACGAATGTCATATGCCTTGAAGATGGATTGGGAGATCATCGATTCTCTTCTCTCTCGGTTGCGTGCATGGAAAATTGTCTGGCCGCGTCTCGCCGGTGCCGCGCATGATACAGGCAGGCCCTGCGAAACAAGGAACAGAACGGCTGGAGCGGCCCCGATCCCACTTATAATCGCGGGTTTTGATGACGCGCATGTCGCCCATTTTAATGCCTAGCCGACCCGCCGCCGCCAACCCGCAGCCTCCGGGCGCCCTGCCGGCCGCCCCGCGTACATGCGGCCGCCGCGCATGCTGAAGCGCTTCGGCAACCCGGATGTCGCGAAGGCCGTCGCGAACCTGGTCTGGCTGGGGCTCGAACGGCTCACGCAGATCGGCGTCGCGATCGCGATCAGCGGTCTTCTGGCCCGTTATTTCGGGCCGGATGTGTTCGGCAAATGGCAGTATGCGAATACGCTCCTCCTGGTTCTGGCGCCGCTCACCTGGGTGTGCGGCGCGGAAATCCTCGTTCCGACCATCGTCCAGCGCCCGCCCGCCCAGCTCGGCGCGGTACTCGGCAGCGCATTCGCGCTGCGCATCGCCGTATCGGCCGCCGCGCTCGTCGCGACCTGGGTCGCGATCGCCGCGGGCGCCTTCGATCCGCTGGTCGGCGCGATGCTCGCGGGCCTGGCGGTCACGATGGTGTTCCGCGAGCCGTTCGTCGGCGTGATCAACGCGTGGCTGCAAAGCCTGACCTACAGCAAGCCGCAGCTCGTCACCAGCATGATCACCGCGCTGGCGAAGGCGCTGCTCGTCTGGCTGCTGGTCCACGCAGCTGCCGGCCCCGCGCGCTTCGGGTGGCTGTGGGCGCTCGAGGCTGCCGCGATCGGCTTCGCGCTGCTGCTGTACTACCGGCATCGTAACGGCGGCGCGCTCGGCTGGACGTTCGATAAACCGCTGTTCAGGCACTTTGCGACGGCCGGCACCGTGTTCTGGCTCGGCCTCATCTGCATGTACCTGTTCCTGAAACTCGACCGCCTGATGCTCGAGCGTCATGTATCGTTCGCCGATCTGGGCCGCTACTCGGCCGCGCAGCAGCTCAACGAGAACTGGATCACGCTCGCGCTGATGCTCGCGCAAACCATCGCGCCCGCCTTCGTCTACCGCGTGCAGGACGTCGCGCGGCTGCGCCGCAACATCGTCCGGCTGATCGCGATGACGGCCTGCCTGATGACGGCCGGCGCGCTCGTGCTCGACGCGGCCGCCCCGCTGATCGTCGGCAAGGTGTTCGGCCGCGGCTACGAGGCATCGGTCGACATCTTCCGCTGGGCCGTCTGGCTGTCCGTGCCGGCCGGCATCGAGGCGATAGGCAATCTTATCGTTCTCAAATATCAAGCAAAATTCGTGTTGCTGTCGAAATGGCTGCTCGCGCTCGCGATCGCCGCGCTCGTCAACCTGTTCGCGATCCCGCGGCTCGGCCTGTACGGCGCGCTCGTCGGGCTGGCGGCCGGCTACCTGGCCGCAGCCGCCGTCAATTTTTATTACATCCGTTTCAAGCTGCAAACATGACGCCCCCCGATTGCCCGCCCCCGCTCGCCGACGTGGCCGTGCTGATGCCGGCCTACAACGGGCACGACGACGTCGTCCGGACCCTCGCGTCGTTTCGCGAGGACGCGCCCGTGCACGTGCTGATCGTCGACGACGGCAGCACGCCGCCGATCGTCGCGCCCGACCTGCCCGGCCTCGCGATCGAGGTGCTGCGCATGCCGCGCAACGGCGGCATCGAGCGCGCGCTCGCGGCCGGCATCGACGCGCTCGCGGCGCGCGGCTTCCGCTATGCCGCGCGCATCGACGCAGGCGATCTCGCCGCGCCGCAGCGCCTCGCGAAACAGCGCGCGTATCTGGGCGCCCATCCGCGCGTGGCCTGCGTCGGCATGTGGACGCAGGTCGTGTCGCGCGCCGGCGAGCCGCGCTTCATGCTGACGCCGCCCGCCGATCCGCACACGCTGCGCCGCACGCGCTTCCTGCGCTCGCCGCTCGTGCATCCGTCGGTGATGCTGCGCATCGACGCCGTGCTGGAGGCCGGCAACTATCGCGAGAAATACCGCGCGGCCGAGGATCTCGATCTTTTTTTACGATTAATGCAACGCTACGATTGCGCGAACCTGCCGGAACTCGGCCTTTATTACGAACTCAACGAGGGCGGGATCAGCGCGACCAAGCGCCGGCGCCAGCTGGTATCGACGCTGTCGCTGCTGTTGAGCCACTTCAACGCGCTGAACCCGTACGACTGGGCCGGCCTCGCCAAGAACCTGCTGCATTTCGTGACGCCGTACCGCACGCTGCAGCGGATCAAGCAGACGCTGTTCGCCGCGCGGCCGTCCGCTTGAGCGCGGATCCGGCCCCTTCGGCATTTTCGACGCTTTATTTTTTTCTTTTTTCATGTCCGCCACCTCCCCGCTGCGCATCGCGCTCGTCTGCAATACGGCCTGGGCGATCTACACGTACCGCCACGGTTTGATCCGTGCGCTCGTCGCGCGCGGCGCCGAGGTCATCGTGATCGCGCCGCGCGACCGCACGGTGCCGCTGCTCGAGCAGATGGGCTGCCGCTACGTGGCGCTCGCGGTCGCGTCGAAAGGCACGAGCCCGCGCGAGGATCTCGGCACGCTCGCCGCGCTGGTACGTCACTACCGTGCGCTGCAGCCCGATCTCGTGTTCCATTACACGATCAAGCCGAACATCTACGGCTCGATCGCCGCGTGGCTCGCGCGCGTGCCGTCGATCGCGGTCACGACCGGGCTCGGCTACGTGTTCATCCAGAAAAGCCGCGCGGCGAGCGTCGCGAAACGGCTGTACCGGTTCGCGTTCCGCTTCCCGCGTGAAGTCTGGTTCCTGAACCGCGACGATCTCGCTACGTTCACCGACGAGCAGCTGCTCGCGCATCCCGACCGCGCGCGGCTGCTGCACGGCGAAGGCGTCGACCTCGAACAGTTCGCGCCCGTGCCGCTGCCCGGCGGCGACGCGCCCGTCTTCATCCTGATCGGCCGGCTGCTGTGGGACAAGGGCGTGCGTGAATACGTCGAGGCCGCGCGCGTCGTGCGGGCCCGCTGCCCGAACGCGCGCTTCCAGCTGCTCGGGCCGCTCGGCGTCGACAATCCGAGCGCGATCGGCCGCGCGGATGTGGACGCGTGGGTCGGCGAAGGCATCGTCGAGTATCTCGGCGAAGCGCACGACGTGCGCCCGCACATCGCGGCCGCCGACTGCGTCGTGCTGCCGTCGTACCGCGAAGGCGTGCCGCGCACGCTGATGGAAGCATCGGCGATGGGCCGCCCGATCGTCGCGACCGACGTGCCGGGCTGCCGCGACGTCGTCGCCGACGGCGAAACGGGCTTCCTGTGCCGCGTGCGCGACAGCGCGAGCCTCGCCGAGCAACTGCTCCGCATGATCGGACTCGGAACGGCCGGACGCGACGCGATGGGCGCGCGCGGCCGGCAGAAGGTCGCGGCGGAATTCGACGAGCAGCAGGTCGTCGAACGTTACCGGCAGACCATTCATTCGTTGACAGGCATCACCCTCTGAAGGAGCGCATCAGCATGACCGCTAAAGGCACCATCCTCGTCACCGGCGGTGCGGGCTATATCGGCTCGCACACGGCCGTCGAGCTGCTCGACAACGGCTACGATGTCGTGATCGTCGACAACCTCGTCAACAGCAAGGCCGAGTCCGTGCGGCGCATCGAGCAGATCACGGGCAGGAAACCCGCGTTCCACCAGGTCGACGTGTGCGACGAAGCCGCGCTCGCGAAGGTGTTCGACGCGCACCCGATCACCGGCACGATCCACTTCGCGGCGCTCAAGGCCGTCGGCGAATCGGTCGCGAAACCGCTCGAGTATTACCAGAACAACATCGGCGGCCTGCTCGCCGTGCTCAAGGTCATGCGCGAGCGCAACGTCAAGCAGTTCGTGTTCAGCTCGTCCGCGACCGTATACGGCGTGCCCGAGCGCTCGCCGATCGACGAATCGTTCCCGCTGTCCGCGACCAACCCGTACGGCCAGTCGAAGCTGATCGCCGAGCAGATCCTGCGCGATCTCGAGGTGTCGGATCCGTCGTGGCGCATCGCGACGCTGCGCTACTTCAACCCGGTCGGCGCGCATGCGAGCGGGCTGATCGGCGAGGATCCGGCCGGCATCCCGAACAACCTGATGCCGTATGTCGCGCAGGTCGCCGTCGGCAAGCTGGAAAAGCTGCGCGTGTTCGGCTCCGACTATCCGACGCCGGACGGCACGGGCGTGCGCGACTACATCCACGTCGTCGATCTCGCGAAGGGGCACATCGCCGCGCTCGACGCGCTGGCGAAGCGCGACGCGAGCTTCGTCGTGAACCTCGGCACGGGCCAGGGCTACAGCGTGCTCGAAGTCGTGCGCGCGTTCGAGAAGGCGTCCGGCCGCCCGGTGCCGTACGAACTCGTCGCGCGCCGCCCGGGCGACATCGCCGAGTGCTACGCGAATCCGCAGGCCGCGGCCGACATCATCGGCTGGCGCGCGACGCTCGGCATCGAAGAGATGTGCGCCGACCACTGGAAATGGCAGGAGGGCAACCCGCGCGGTTTTGTATAATCCGCTGTCCATTTTTCGAGCGATCCCATGCTCAGCTTCGCGTCCGGCTTCATCGTCTCCCTGCTCGTCACGCTGTTCATCGTGCGCTACGCGCACCTTCACGAGAAGTTCTCGGTCGACAGCGACCTGGCCGGCGTGCAGAAATTCCACGTGCGGCCCGTGCCGCGGGTCGGAGGCATCGGGATCCTCGCCGGGGTCGTCATTGCCGCGCTGATCCTGTCGCGGCGCTACCCGACGATCGCCGGCAGCATTCTCGGGATCGCCGCATGCGGAATGCCGGCGTTCCTGTCAGGGCTCGTCGAGGACCTGACCAAGCGCGTGTCGCCGCGCGCGCGGCTGCTGTGCACGATGGGCGCGGCCGCGCTGGCGTTCTGGCTGATGGGCATCGCGGTCAAGCGCATCAGCGTGCCGCCGCTCGATTTCCTGCTCGGCTACGTGGCCATCTCGGCGTTCATCACGGTGCTCGCGGTCGCGGCGCTCGCCAACGCGATCAACATCATCGACGGCTTCAACGGACTCGCGTCGATGGTCAGCTTCATGATGTTCGCGTCGCTCGCGTATGTCGCGTTCCATGTCAACGACCCGGTCGTGATGTCCGCGTCGATCATCATGATGGGCGCCGTGCTCGGCTTTTTCCTGTGGAATTTCCCCGCCGGGCTGATCTTTCTCGGTGACGGCGGCGCGTATTTCATCGGATTCATGCTCGCGGAACTCGCGATCATGCTCGTGATGCGCAATCGCGAAGTGTCGGCGTGGTATCCGGTGCTGCTGTTCATGTATCCGATCTTCGAGACGTGCTTCTCGATCTACCGGAAGAAGTTCATCCGCGGGATGTCGCCTGGGATTCCGGATGGCGTGCACCTGCACATGCTGGTGTACAAGCGGTTGATGCGGTGGGCGGTCGGCACCAAGCATGCGCACGACCTCACGCGCCGCAACTCGCTGACGTCGCCGTACCTGTGGCTGCTGTGCCTCGTCGCGGTGATTCCGGCGACGCTGTTCTGGCGGCATACGGTGCATCTGTTCGTTTTTGTCGTGCTGTTCGCGCTGACGTATGTGTGGCTTTATATCAGCATCGTGCGGTTCAGGGCGCCGAGGTGGATGGTGGTGCGCAAGCACCGGCGCAGCCACTGAGCAGCACGCCGGCGTCCGGACAGTAAAAAGCGCCCCGCAGGGCGCGTTTCTTTTCGTCGTTGCCGGGCCGTACGGCTCACGCCGCTCTCGCCGCGTCACTCGTTCGATACGGCACGCACCGACGGTACGCTCTGCAACGTCGGCGCAACCGCCGTCTGATATTCCGGCACCCAGCGCCGCAAATCGCGCCGCACCTCGTCGTCGCTCAGTACGCGGTGCTGCATCAGCCACGGCAGCAATTCATCGAGCAGGTTGTCCGGCACTTCGCGCGCGCGTGCGATCCGCAGTTTCGGATGAGGCGTGCGCGTCGTCGCCTCGTCGTCCGCGAGCAGCTCCTCGTAGAGCTTCTCGCCGGGCCGCAGCCCGGTGAACTCGATGCGGATCTGTTCTTCCGAGAAACCGTACAGGCGGATCAGGTCGCGCGCGAGATCGACGATCTTCACCGGCTCGCCCATGTCGAGAATGAAGATCTCGCCGCCATGCCCCATGCTCGACGCCTGCAGCACGAGTTGCGACGCTTCCGGGATCGTCATGAAGAAACGCGTGATCTCCGGGTGCGTGACCGTTACCGGGCCGCCCTTCGCGATCTGCTGCTGGAACTTCGGGATCACGCTGCCCGCGCTGCCTAGCACGTTGCCGAAGCGCACGGTCTCGAACTGCGTGCGCCCGCTCGTCTGCTGCAACGCCTGGCAAGCCATTTCGGCCAGACGCTTGCTCGCGCCCATCACGTTGGTCGGATTGACGGCCTTGTCGGTCGAGATCAGCACGAAGTGACGCACGTCGTGGCGGATCGCCGCGCGAGCCACGCGATACGTGCCGAGCACGTTGTTGCGCAGCGCCTGCCATGCGTTGTGCTCCTCCATCAGCGGCACGTGCTTGTAGGCGGCTGCATGGAACACGATATGCGGTGCATGGCGCGACATCACCTGGTCGAGCAGCAGCGAGTCCTTCGCATCGCCGATGATCGGCAGGACCGGCAGGTCGGGGAAGCGCTCGCGCAGTTCCTCGGTCAGCCGGTACATCGCGTATTCGGACAGGTCGAACGCGACGAGTTGCGCCGGCGCGAAGCGCAGGATTTGCCGGCAGAGTTCCGAGCCGATCGAGCCGCCCGCCCCCGTCACCATCACGACACGGCCGCGCAGCAGCGCCTCGACGTGCGGCGTGTCGATCGTCACGGCGTCGCGGCCGAGCAGATCCTCGAGATCGATGTTCCGTACCTGCGACAGGAAGCCCTGCCCCGGCATCAGCGCGGTGAGCGAAGGCAGCACCATCGCCTTCACGCCGGCCCGTACGCACAGCGTCGCGACGCGGCGCTGCGTTTCGACCGATGCGGACGGAATTGCGATGATCGCGTACTCGACCTTCATTGCGTCGGTCCAGTGCTTCAGGTCGTTGAACGAGCCCAGCACCTTGTAGCCGTAGATTTCACGCCCGTGCTTCGTGACGTCATCGTCGAGCAGGCCGACGAGGCGCCATTCACCGGAGCGCGACAGTTCGCGCGCGAGACTCGCACCGGCCGTGCCGGCGCCGAGCACCAGCACCGGCTTGCCCTTCCCGACCAGGCCGCCGTACAGGTAGTACTCCTTCGTCGCTCGATACAGCGCGCGCGCGCCGCCCATCGCCAGGAACAGCATCAGCGGCGACACGAGCAGTACCGAGCGTGGAATGATCGGAATCGGCTGGAACATCACGGCGCCGATCATCACGATCACGCCGCCGCCGACCACCGCCTTCGCAATGCGCATCAGGTCGGGCAGGCTCGCGAACACCCACAGCCCGCGATACAGGCCGAACCCGTGGAACATCAGCGCGTACACGGGCAGCACCCATGTCAGCGCCATCAGCGCGCCGCTCAGGAAATCATGCGGAACACTGCCATTGAAACGAACGAGATAAGCGAACAACCATGCGGCAACAACCGCTGTCAGGTCGAACAGGAAAGCACTCAGTGACAGCCACGATGCTTTGGATCGCAACATCGGCGGAGAACCTCAAGAGTTGTTTTCGGCGGCCGACTGAAACCGGCGCCAACGCATGTCGATCAACCATCCGAACCATGCCAGGACGCCATACCATGCGACGAACGACAGCCATTGCTGCAGTTCGGTGCGGCCCTTTGCCCACATGGCGACAATTATGCCCATGAGCATGATGAGGTACCAATAAAGAGCGGTCCGACCGTGACTTACGCCCGATCGGACCATCCTTTGATAATAGTGCTCCCGGTGCGCCTGCCAGAACTTTTCTCCGCGTAACAAGCGTCTCAAAAGTGTTACAGATGCGTCAGCTATAAAGGGCGCGAATACCATCTCCGGAAACCAGATCGGCCAGACGTTCGTACGCCAGCCCCAGTAGCCCAGCGCGCCGGCCAGGAATCCGAGCGGAATCGAGCCGGCGTCGCCGAGGAACAGCCTGGCCGGGTGGAAATTGAGCAGAAGAAAGCCCAGCGCCGCACCGGCGACCGCGGCGCCCGCCACGACGAGGTCGGGCGCCCCGTGCGCGCCACCAAGCGCCGCGACCGCGTACCCGCCGAAACCGAACAGCGCCATGCCGCCAGCGAGGCCGTCGGCGCCATCCATGAAGTTGTACAGGTTCGTCAGCCAGACCATCGCGAAGCCCACGCCGGCGAGCAGCCACCAGGGTGCGTCGGCCGGAAAGACGACGATCAGTGCGACGACTGCCGCGAGGTGCGCCGAGAACCGCACGCGAGCCGGCAGCCCGCGCCGGTCGTCGATCTGCGATATCGCGGCCAGCCCCGCGGCGGCAATGGCGATCAGCCACAGTCGCGGCGCCAGCGCCAACAGCGCAACGATGCATACCGGCACGATGCCCCATCCGCCGACGCGCGGCGTCGGCAGCGTATGGAGCGAACGGTCGTTCGGAATATCGGTGGCGAGACGCCATGCGAGGCCGGTCGCGAGCAGCATGCGCAGGATGGCCGTCGATGCGATGGCGGCGACCAGCGCCACCCCGACCGCAGCAGGCCATGTGGAAATCGGGAAATGCATGTCGACTATTGTTGTATATCGCGCGAACGATACCACGCGGCGGTCGCTTCGAGGCCCTGGCGAGTCGTATAGGGCGGATGCCAGTCGAGCACGCGCTTGATTCGGCCGGTATCGAGTTGAAGGCTGCCTGTCAGGCGGTCGATGGCCGCGCGGCGGCCGGTCAGCTTCCCGAGCACGCGCAGCAGCGCAGGAGGTACCGCGATCAGCCGCGCCGGCTTGCCGAGCGCGTCGCCGACCAGACGCAGCAGGCCAGCGACTGATGGTGCGTCGTCGTCGGCGACGTGAAAGCATTCGCCGGCCGCGCGCGGGTCGATTGCGCAACACAGCAGCGCATCGGCGAGGTTGTCGACGAAGACGATGCTGCGGCGCGCTGTAACAGCGCCGAGCGGCAACGGCATCCCGTTCGCGACTGCGTCCATCATCCGCAGGAAGTTGGCACGGACAGTCGGGCCATAGACGAGCGGCGGGCGAACGACGACGACGTCGAGCCCGGCCGACGCGCCGAACTGCGCGAGTTGCCGCTCCGCACGCAGTTTCGAGCGGCCGTATGCATCCTGTGGATCGGGTTCGAAAGCTTCCGACAGCGGCACGCCGCCGTCGCCCTCGCCGACCGCCTTGATGCTGCTCGCGAACACGATGCGGCGTACGCCGTGATTGCGCGCCGCTTCGGCGAGACGCAGGGTGCCAGCGACGTTGGTCGCGTCGAACGCGGCGTCGGGATCGGGCGACTCATCGCGCATCACGTGCACGCGGGCGGCGAGATGGATCACGCAATCGGCGGCTAGATCGGCCGGCCACCCTTCATCAAGGCCGTCGAAATCGGCGGTGCCATGCCCCCATTCGCGTACGCCGTCGATGCAGCCGCCCGGACGCCGTACCAGTGCGGTAACGGTGTGCCCGTCCTGCAGCGCGCGACGGCAAACCGCACGGCCGACGAAGCCGTTCGCGCCGGTGACGACGAGATTAGTCATCGCCACCTCCGACTTTGTCGACTGACGGCTGGGCGAAGCGGCGTGAAACCGCTGGTGGCACCGGCACGCAACGCCGGCCAACACACGCGACCACCTGCACACGGCCGCCGGCTCGGGGAAACAGAAAGGGAGGCGGAAACGAACACGTCAGGATCTCGAAGACAGGGAGCATGCCGATCGCCGGCGCCGTCATCGATCGGCGCCTCGCGACTGACATCCGGCGGCGCATCGAAGCATGCGCGGCCTGCTACAACCACATGGAAAGACAAAGCGATGTTCGGGTTCCGAATCAGATAAAAACCTCGCGCGGCATGGCTCGCGGGACGGCGACTTCGCTACTGTGCAATCCCGCCCGAAGGCCATTGGCTGCCAGTGCCGATGGTGCCCTATGGATGCGCGGCCATTGTAACCTTGCCGGCCGACGGCAACCAAGCCGGGCGCTCGCCGGCGCCGCGCAAATCGGCCGTGCCGCCGCTCAGGCCAGCAACGTACCTACCTTGTCGACGAGCGGCGCGATCATCCGCTCCCACCCGTGCTCGTGCTCGACGAAAGTTCGTGCTCGCGCCGCCATCTCGACCGACGCGGCCTCGTCGGCGACGAGTTGCTCGATGCGCTCGACGAATTCCTCCGGTGTATCCGCAATCAGCAGATCGCGGCCGCTTTCCGCACCCAGGCCCTCGTGGCCCAGCGACGTGGTGACGACAGGCAGCCCGAGCGCCATGTACTCGAGAATCTTGTTCTGCACGCCCGCGCCAATGCGCATCGGGCACACACCGATCGCGCCGTCGGATGCGGCTTGCGCAACCGACTCGACCCGGCCGGTGACGTCGACGCCGTCATAAGCGTGAAATTGTTCGGCCAGTGCTGGCGCGATGGATCCCACGATCCGGAAACGATAATCGGCACGCTTGCGCAGCAACGGCAGTACGGCCTCCGCGAAAAAGTGGCACATGTCCTGGTTCTGGACCGTGCGCATGTCGCCGATGAAAATCACGATCCGGCTCGCCATTCTGCGCGCCGTGTATGGCAGGCCCGACAGGTCCACACCGTTCGAGCACACCATCACCTTCTTGCCCGACTCGCCGGGAAACAAGTAGTCGCGGTCGGTCCTGGAAACCAACACCGACAGGTCAAAGTCATCGACGATCGTGCGCTCGTAGTCGAGCAGGCGTTTCGCCTCGATACCGAACACGCGCGACTTCAGCCCGCGTGCGTTCTTCAACTGCTTCACACGGCTGTAGTTGAGCGAGATCGCGTCGGTCATTTCCAGGATGCGCGGCTTGTCCGACTTGCGTACGTACTCGGCGCAGCGCACCAGATGCACGAATACGCCGTCGTGCGACGGCAGCAATCGCGCCACAGCCGCCACAAACGCGCGACTCCGGTAGTACGCTACCTGCAGCGGCGTGCGCGTGGGCAGCGCGAGCAGCGTATTGATGTACGACCGCCGGCGAGACAGAAAGACCCGTTCGACCCGGTCAAATACGCCATCGTCCGGCAACGCGGCGTGCATCTCTTCGTCGGTCTCGCACATGCTCAGCAGCGTCAGCGAGTAATGACGGGACAGCACACGGCAGAGATGATAGATCCGCAGCTTGTCGCCGCCGATCACCGGATACGGGAACCGGGGCGTCAGCACCAGCAGCTTCTTCTTGTCCCGGCTCATGACAGACGCGCCCAGAAATCCTGAATCGACGGACGAACGGCGGACGCCGAGAATGTGCGCGCGCGGTCCATGCCGGCACCGACCGCCACGTCGAATCTCGTGCTGTCGTCCCATACCCTGCGGATCTGTTCGGCCATGTCTTCCACCGAATAAGGATCGAACTGCAGGCCGCACTCACCAACGATCTCGGGCATCGACGTTGTGTTGCTGCACACGACGGGCGTACCGGACGCCATCGCTTCCAGTAACGGAATCCCGAACCCTTCGAACAACGAAGCAAAGACGAACGCGCGGGCCTGACGGTACTGTTCGCGTAGTTCCTCCCGCGACACATAGCCGAGCAACTCGACGACGCCCGCCAGCCCGAGTGCGTCCGCCCGTCCGAGAAAATGCGCGTGATGATCGGACTTGATCCCGGCGATCCTCAGCCGTGCGTCGTCGCCGAGCGCGGGTCGCGCCACTGCAAAGGCCTGCAGCAGACGATCGACGTTCTTGCTCGGCACCTCTCCCGCCACCGTGAACAGGTACGGCTGGCGCGCGGCCCGGCTCACCGGCAGCGCGAACCAGTCATCCGAAATCATGCACGGAATGACAGGGACATCCGCCTCGCGCAACCCGAACCGCTCCATCAGCTCCCGCTGAGTGAACCGCGAGACGGTCAGCACGGCGTCGGCCCGGCGCACGAGCCGCGGCACCACATGGCGACGGTAGACGCGCCCGACGGTCTGATACAGCGATCGCGCGGGCGGCAGCACATGCCACGGCTTCATGTAGATCAGGTCATGGACGACCGCGATCACCCGCGTGTTGCCCGTGGACCGCAGCGGCCCCGTGTTATACGGGCATAGCAAATAGTCGAGCTTCTGCTCGCGGCACAAGCGAGGCAACTCGACCTGCTCCCACCACGGGAAGAAACCGCGCCCCCTGCTGACGCACGGCCATTCGTCGGCGCTGGCGCCACTTGGCGCCAGGCCCAGCACCGACGCGCTGACCGGCTCCACCAGTTGTCGCGCGAATCGCCCCATGCCGCGGTAATTGCCCACCATCCAGGTGATATCCACCCCCAACTTCACGCGGCGCTCCTCAAAGCAAAACCGCCCATGAACGATGAGGCCAGCACGGATGGGCGTTGCAGACGGCTAACGGTTTCGCCGCAGACGCTGGCCGCACGAACGCTGCCGTTCCGCAAGCGGCATTGCGCAGGCGAGCCGAGCCGCGGCGATACCTCGTCGCGCCCCGCGCGTTCGACGCACTGCGAACGCGCGCACGGTGAACCACACGCACTACGCCGGGTCAGCGCAGCGATGCCGAAACCAACCTTCACCCGCGCCCTCCACCAAACATCCAACGCAGCGTACTCTCGAGCGGTATATCCTCGAGCGGCCCGACTGCGGCTTGCAACCGCGCGCCGTCGCCCTGCAATCGGCGCACCTCGTTCGCACGCACGAAAGCCGGATTGACGCGCACCTCGATCGTATAGCCGGCGATCTGCTCCATCAGCGCGATCACCGACTTCAGCGATACCGCCCGTCCCGAGCAGACGTTGAACACGCCACCGGCGGGCGCGAGTTGCAGGAGACGCCGATACGCATCCACCACGCGGCGCACATCAGAAAAATCGCGCTCGACGTCGATATTGCCGAGTTCGATTACGCGCTCGCCGCGCTGAAAATGACCGACGATCTTCGGCAACAGGAACTGCGGTGATTGGCCAACGCCGGTGTAGTTGAATGGACGTGCGATGATGATCGGCAACTTGTCTTGCCACAGACGCGCCATGTACTCCATTGCCAGCTTGCTAACCGCGTAATCATTCGCCGGATTCGGTTCGACCGCTTCGTCGATGATTTCGACCGCCGCGTTACCATAGATGTTGGCACTGCTGGCCAACAAAACGGCATTCGGACGTTTCCCCTGAGCCGCGAGCGCCTCGAGCAGATTACGCGTGCCGACCACGTTCGTGCGATAGATCGCGTCGGCGTCGCCGTGCGCGACGAACGCGATCGCGGCAAGATGCGCGACCACGTCCGGCTGCACGTCGGCGACGACCTTCGCCAGTTCCGCGCGGTCGCACAGATCCACCCGATACATGTCGGCCCCGGTTGCCTCGGACCCGTGCGCCGTGCCGAACACGCGATAGCCGGCCGCCCTCAGCGACTGCGCCAGATAGTCGCCGGTAAAGCCACCGAGCCCCGTGACCAGCGCCCGCGGCGCGTCAGAACGAGAAGCCGCGTTCATTGCGTCGCAGATCCGCTTCAACCATCATCGCGCACAGCTGCTCGAGCGTCGTCTTCGGCTCCCAGCCCAGCTTCTGCTTCGCCTTCTCCGGATTGCCAATCAGCAGGTCAACCTCGGCCGGACGATGGAACTTCGGATTGACGCGGACGACCGTCTTGCCGGTTGCGACATCGACCGCAACCTCGTTCACGTCGCTGCCCTTGAATTCGAGGTCGACGCCGGTCGCCTTGAACGCCATGCGCACGAAGTCGCGCACGGTTTCGGTACGGTTCGTGGCCAGCACGAACGTATCCGGCTCATCGGCCTGCAGCATGCGCCACATGCCTTCGACATATTCCTTCGCAAAGCCCCAGTCGCGCTTCGCATCCATGTTGCCCAGTTCGAGCACGTCGAGCTGGCCGAGCTTGATCTTCGCGACGGAGTCGGTGATCTTGCGCGTGACGAATTCGCGGCCACGCAGCGGCGACTCGTGATTGAACAGGATCCCGCTGCAGCCGAAGATATCGTAGCTCTCGCGGTAGTTCACCGTAATCCAGTGCGCATACAGCTTCGCCACGCCATACGGGCTGCGCGGATAGAACGGCGTCGATTCGATCTGCGGAATTGCCTGCACCTTGCCGAACATTTCGGACGTGCTTGCCTGGTAGAAGCGAATCTTCGGATTGACGATGCGAATCGCCTCGAGCAGGTTCAGCGGACCGACGCCCGTGATTTCCGCGGTCGTGACTGGCTGGTCGAAGGACACGCCGACGAAGCTCTGCGCCGCGAGATTGTAGACCTCGGTCGCACCGGTCGTCTGCAGCAGGCGGATGCTCGCCGACAGGTCGGTCAGGTCGTATTCGACCAGATGCAGGTTCGGATGCTTGGCGATGCCGAGCTCTTCGATACGCCAGAAATTCACCGAGCTGGTGCGACGATAGGTACCGTAGACCGTGTAGCCCTTGTCGAGCAGGAGTTCGGCGAGATAGGCGCCGTCCTGGCCGGTGATGCCGGTGATGATGGAAATTTTCTTAGACATGATAGACCTGCTTTAGGAACACGCTTCGTTGTGCGTGAGAATTTTTGCCAAATAACGAGCACTCTGCGCCCAGGTCAGGAAAGGCATGCCGCGAGACGAAGGCGCTTGCTGCACCGCTCGAAGCTCCAGCCATGCCCTGATCTCCGTCGCCAGATCGCTCCCTTCCTGCGCGGAAAAATAAAACGCATGCTCGCCGGCCACTTCACGAAACACCGGTAGATCGCGGGCGATGATCGCCAGTCCGTGCTGCGCGGCTTCAATCAGCGGCAAACCAAAACCTTCACCATAGGATGCCGCAATCAGGCACGAGCTCGCACCGTAAATCTTCTCAAGATAACCGTCCGATACGCCTTCCAGCCAGAACAAGTGGCGCCCCTGCTCCGCGTGCGCGCGCAACCTCGCGACCAGATCCTCGACCATCCACCCCTGCCGGCCCACGATCACCAGGTTGACGTCCTGATTCTCGCGCCATAGCCGCTCGAACGCATCCAGAACCTGCACATGGCCCTTGCGCGGCTCGAGGGTCCCGACCATCAGAAACGTCGGGGCGCTACGCAGGTATTGCAGCACTTTATCGCCATCGCGCGGAATCTCCGACGAAGTCGCGAAATTCTCGATATCCGCGCCCAGATGGAACCAGTCGATTTCAAACGACCGCGACCGCTGCGGAATATGCGCATCGAGCCACGTCGACAGATCCGTCGCCACCGCCTTTGAAATGCACAACGCGCCGTCATTTTCCGCTACGACATCGAGCCAGCCCGTAAAGCCGTCCGCGGCACCGGGAACGAAGTATTGCGGAAGCAGCACGCACAACAGATCGTAGACGACAAACTTGACCTGGACACCCTGCAATCGCAGGCTCCGGTAAAACGCCCGCTGCGCGGGCACGACCTGGGGCTGCAGATCCAGACCGACGAACACGTCTCCCGGCGCAAAGTCAATCGGCTCGTCCCACAGCCAGCCGTCCTCGAACCCCATCAGCCGCATCGTGAAATCACGCGCATAGCGATAGGAATCGTTGGTCGTCGCATAAACCGGTTCGACCCGGAAGCCGTCGGGCGGCGAATCCAACCATTCCTTCAGCAGATTGCGGACCACACGCTGAATCCCGCTCCTTGCGTCCACCCGGACGAGCTCGGAAATATCGACCAGCAATTGCCGCTTGTTGTTGCGCGGCACAAAATTCCTCGCGACGGTCAGCGCCCACGCGCGCAACTGGTCGTCGCTTGCCTGGCCAGCCCGGCGCGCGATTGCGCGGGACAGCACGACAGGATTCGCATCGGCCCGAAGATAGAACCGCTCGATGGCATCGCGATACTGTTCGGCGCAGACGTCAGGGGCATGGTCGGTCACGATGATATCCCGTGCATGTGCGCCCATCCGTTGCCGGCGCGCCCCATCCGAACGCAACGTCTCCAATGCGTCGACCAGTTGCTCGTCAGTGAACTCGTCCGGCAGCATCCACACCGCCTCGCGATCCAGATCGGCCATGCTTCCGTTCGCGTTGACGATCGTCGCCTTGCCGAAATTCATGCAGTCCAGCACCGTTCCCGACGTCTCGCCGCGTGACAGCGTCCGCAACTGGACGCCGACATCGACCGCCGCCAGATACTGACGGAACGTCTGCGCATCAGCCCAGCCGGTAATGCGGACCCGGACCTTCTCGCCCATTTGCCGAATGCTGCGCGCGAGTTCCTCACCATACTCGGTCGGCTGGTTTTCTCCGACAAAGACCAGATGACAAGCCGGGTCGCGCGCGAGGGACGAGCGACTCCATGCATTCAGCAAGCGATGATTCAGCTTGGACGGACCCAGCCCCCCGAACGCACACACCACGAAGTCGTTCTTGTCGAATCCCAGCACATCACGCGCGTCGTCACTGCTCGACGCGGTAGTGGCATCGCGCATGTGAGGAATCACGGTCCAGTCGGTCGCATCCCCGCCATACCAATGCCGCGCCAGTCGCAGCGAATTGGGCGAGTGAACGATCAGGCCCAGGCCCTTCTGAATCACGCCCAGGCTGCATGGATACTCCCAGATGACATCCGCGATGTCCTCTTTCTGATGACGGGCTCTGAGGCCGACATAGCCATGAGCGTCATACAGTGCTCTGGACCAGCCGTCGGGGCGATTCCCGTGAATTGCCATGTGCGCGAGGATGCCCGACAGAAAGAAATCGTGAAGCACGACCACGCCCGGTACGGCCTCCAGCAGCGGAAACATGTACTGGTGGAACGACGAGTTCCCGAAATGATAGAGCACCCGGTCATAGGAATCCGCATGCTTGCGCAGCCACGCCGGCGTTTTCACCGAAATATGCTCGGACTGCACGGACGACATGTCTCCCGCTTCATCCGGGTCGACGATGACGTCGATATCGTAAAAACGAGCCAGTTCCGGCAGCAGTTCCGCGCTGTAGTCGGCAATCCCCGTGCGGGCCGGCGGCAACGGCGACACGTAAGCCAGCCGCGGACGTCGCGACTGAACTTCCAGTTCGCGTCGTTCGGCTCGCCACGTCTGAAGCCGTCGCTCCATTGCGTCGAGCGCGCAACGCCCGCTTTTATCCCACGAAAACTTCCCGGCCTGGCGCGTCCCGTGCTCGATCAGTGCCTGACGATAGTCCTCGTCCGTCAAGCCGCGCTGCATGTAGCGCGCAATCTCCTCATCGGATTTGGGATCGAACAGCGCGTCGTTCCATCCAATCACTTCGGGAACACTCGACGTATTCGCGCCGATTACGGGCGCGCCGCAACGCATCGCCTCCAGTACCGGCAATCCGAATCCCTCGTGCCACGATGGAAAAACGAACAATCGGCATAGGTTGTACAGCGCCAGCAGGTCCTCGTCCGGCACGAATCCCGTGCACACGACATCTTCCGCATCCAGTCCGACCTGCCGAGTCAGGCGCGCCAACGCATCACGGCTGGCAGGCTGAATCGAGCAAACGATCGCCAACTGGTGCGACTTTCGCAACGCGGGCGGCAATAACGCGAACGCGCGAATCATGCCTTCGACGTTCTTGCGATGGTCGATACCGCCTGTATACAGCACGAACGGCTTCGTCAGCCCGTATTTGTCCCGCAAGGCCGATTCGCGCTCGGGAGCAATCTGTTCCGGCCGAAACCACGCGTCGACATCGGCAGACATGTTGACCGACCACTCGGGCGAGAGATCGAGATGTTCGATACCCTCCGAGCGCGACGATTCGGATATCGCCAGCCACAGATCGGCGCGTCGAAGATGCTCGATTTTCCCCAGGTACCAATCCTTGAAAAGCGGATTCTCCAGATAAGGCTTGGCATAGAGGTACGGAATCAGGTCATACAGCGTGACCGCGACTGGAACGTTCGTCTGAAGCGCGTGAATGCTGGTAATCGAATCGTCGCCGAAACCTTCGAAGTAGCTGGCGATGTAAATGAAATCCGGCCGCAGGCTCGTCAGAAATGCCTCATAAGTCAGTTCACCTGACTGGCGACGCCACAGGTTGGCTTTATCGACGTAAGCAGCCGGCCCCACTGCATGCCAGACGTGGATGTTGCCCGGCGACAGGATTGCTTCGAATTCCTCACGCAGAATCCGCGCAGACTCTTCGAACGACCCGTTCAGAGCGAGGACAATCTCGTGTTCGCCACGATTCCGGATCATCGCCTTGACGATGGACTCGGTGTAACGCCCCACGCCGCGGTTGCGCGAGTTGAGGCTCTGCGCCCCTTGCATGTCAACAACAATACGCATTATTCAACATTCCCATTTTCGTGCGCGAGGGCAGACTTCAATGCCGTGAACGCTTCGCGCGCGCGGGGCGTCAAACCATCATCATCGACCGGTTTCCTTTGCACCGGTTGAGCAGGCGCGCCAACGATGATCCGGACGAGTCGCTGCTTCACGCCAGGCATCCTGCTCAACACTCGCACGGCCACTCGCCGCAGCCGCGGATTGCGATTGGCGTACGCGACGCCGCGGAACAATGCGCGTCGCACGGCGGATTTGGTGGTGCCTTTCGCGCCACGGGCATACGTTACAACGCTGCGCATCGGCGCCGTGATACGCCACGACGTGCTGTCGTAGACCGCCTGCAATTGCTCGGCAGTGTGCTGCGCTTCGTCATGGACGCGCCCGAGTTCGCCCTGAACCAGGCCCTGCGTGCCGTGGATCTCGCCGATCGCATCTTGGACCTGCCCCAGATCGCCACGAACCTTCCCCAGATCATCCCGAACTTGGCCGACTTCGCCGCGGACCCGTCCAAGCTCGTCGAGAACTTGCCCCAGTTCGCTGCGGGCACGCCTCAGTTCGTCAAGGACCAGGCCCAGTTCGCCATGGACCTGCTCCACTTCGTCGCGGGTCATCCTGATCTGCTCGGCGGTTCGCTCATGCTCCCGCGCCGCCCCTTCCTCGAACCGGGCGGCAAGATCGGCCAGCGCCAGACCGTAGTCGACATTGAACGCTTCGTCGAATGATGCGGCCTCTTCTTCGCTGCAGGATTTCTGCGCGACGATGGCGTAATCCGGGCTGACGCCGCCCAGCACGTCGAGCAGATGGATCCGCGCGTCTTTGTTCTGCAACGCAGGCGCTTCCTGCAATCGAAGCCGCTTGACCCGCGCAAATCCGGCATATTCGCCGACGAAACTCAGCAGATCGGGAGGAATCGGCTGCTTGTGACTCGGGTCCAGATAGAAATTGCAGCCTGCGACGACGATGTTTTCCGGGTTCGGCGTCTCGAGAATCAGCAGCCCGCCGGGTTTCAGTACGCGCAACGCTTCGCTGACGATCTTGCGCACCTGTTCGAAGGACACGTGCTCGACAACGTGAAAAGCCGAAATGAGCGCGTGGCTGTCCGAATCAAGCGCGGCAAGATATTCGATCGCGTCGCCCTGGAATACCGGCAGGCCGCGCTCGCGGCATGCTTCCAGCATATCGGCGTCCAGGTCCACCCCGACCGGGGAAAAACCTGCCTCGGCCATAAGCTCCAGCCATTCGCCGCGACCGCAACCGAGGTCGAAGGTCTTCCCGCCCGGATAGAGCGTCGCGAGTGGCGTAATGAAAGGCAGGTATTTCGCCAGTCGGCCTTTGATCAGTTCCCTCGAACCACGATGCTGATCTTCAAACGCGCGATAAAAACTGTCCACTACGGCAAGCTCCTCACCGTCGTCTGTAGCCACGCCACGCCGACGAAAGTTTCCATCTTCTTGTTGACGACGTTGAATACCAGCGCGCGATCGCGCCACTGGTAGTTGTTCACGACATGGGCGTCCCCCGTGTGCAGCGCCACCGCGACCGAATAACTGCCCACCCCGATGTTGGCAGTGAATTCGAAGTAGAGCTCGACCGACTGGCCCGCATCGAGATCGACCAGCACCTGCTTCAGGTGATATGTGTTCGTTCCGAACACCGTCTGTCCGAGTCGATCCTTGATCATGTACCCGACCACCAGTTCGGGGATCGCTTCGACACAGCGGACCTTGACGCGCAGCGCGACCGGCTGCCCGACGCCAGCAACCTCGATGGGCTGCCCCGATTCGTCCAGCAGATCGACCGCTTCGATCACGGCCTCGCCCGTTCCGGACACGGTCTGCACCGCGCCGCTCTCGAGCTTTTCCTGCCGGACCCCATGATCCTTGCGATCGGCCAGCATCGCGTTGTAGTAATCCATGACCGCTTCGGGCGCCCCTTCCATCTCCAGCCGCCCGGCATTCAGCAGGATCGCGTGATCGCAAATCGCCTGGATCGCGGCCTTGTCGTGCGCGACGATCAGAAGCGTCGTACCTTGCGTGCGAAACTCGCGGATACGATCGAAGCTCTTGTGCTGGAAATACGCATCGCCGACCGACAATGCCTCGTCGACGATCAGCACGTCGGGCCTGCGGGCCGTCGCGACGCTGAACGCAAGACGCACCTGCATGCCGCTCGAATACACGCGCACCGGCTGGTCGATGTATTCGCCAATTTCGGCGAACGCCTCGATTTCCGGCATCAGCGCCAGCAACTCGTCGACGGAATAGCCGAGCAGTTGCCCGGCCATCATGACGTTCTGGCGCCCTGTGAAGTCCGGATGAAAGCCCATCCCGAGTTCCAGCAGCGCTGCGACGCGACCCGTCATCGTCACGCTGCCGACAGTCGGTTGCGTGGTCCCGACGATCATCTTCAGCAACGTGCTCTTGCCCGCGCCGTTGATACCGATGATGCCCAGCGCCTCGCCGGCGCGCACCGTGAAGTTCACATCCTGCAGCACCCAGTGCAGCGTGTGATGCTGCTTGCGGCGCGGGTCCATCCACTCGACGAGACGCGACCAGCGTGTCGGGTACTGCTTGTAGGCCTTGCCCAGATTGCTAACGGTAATGGTGCCCATCAGAGTTCATCCACCATTTCGCCCGCGTGCCTGCGGAACAGACTGAAACCGAGAAGGCACCAGCCAACGCCCAGTGCCGTGACGAACCAGAGTTGCGACCAGTCCGGCCACCGACCCTGCATCATCACGACCTGGAACGACTGGATCAGCGATGCCATCGGGTTGAACTGCATGCCGGCCTGGATCGGCTTGGGCAGGATTTCGATCGAATAGACGATCGGCGTCAGCCAGAACCAGAAATTCAGCACGATATTGAAGAATTGCCCGACGTCGCGGAAGAACACGTTGAGCACGCCGAGCGTGATCCCGAGACCGATCGCGAACAGCGTCAGCAGCATCAGCAACGGAATGATGGCCAGGAACGCGATGCCGGGGAAGTTGCCGGTCAGCACCAGGAACGCGACGAACAACCCGAACACGATCGCGAAATTGACCAACGAGTTGGCGACCACGATCACCGGCAGGCAGAGCCGGGGGAAACTCAGCTTCTTGATCAGGTTCGCGTTTTCGATGAACGAGTTCTGCGCACGGCTGACGACTTCCACAAACATGCCCCAAGGCAACATGCCCGCGCACAGGTGAATGCTGTACGCGAAGCTGTTGTCGACGCCGGGCAACCTCGTATGCATGACCCTCGAAAAGATCACCGTATAGACGACGATCATCGCGAGCGGATTGAGGACGGTCCATGCCGCGCCCAGCAGGGAATTACGGTACTTGGACTGAAATTCCCGCTTGACGCTGCCTAGGATGAAGCCGCGATAGGCCCAAAGGGCTCTCAGCATGCCCAGCATCAAGCCCGCCCGTACACATCTTGGAAACGAACGATGTCGTCTTCTCCCAGGTATTCGCCACTCTGCACCTCGATCATCACGAGATCCAGCACGCCCGGATTCTCGAGGCGGTGCTTGTGGCCGGCAGGAATATAGGTGGACTCGTTGGTCCGGACGAAAATTTCCTGATCCCCGTTGACGACCTTGGCCATCCCGCTCACGACGATCCAGTGCTCGCTGCGGTGGTGGTGCATCTGCAGGCTCAGGCTCCCGCCCGGCTTGACTTCGATACGCTTGATCTTGAACCGCGGCCCTTCTTCCAGCACCGTGTAGGTTCCCCACGGACGGCTCACGGTGCGATGCAGCTTGTAGGCGTCGTGATTGCGTTTCTTCAGGCGGGCGACGACCTGCTTCACATCTTGCGCGCGGTCGGGATGCGCGACCAGCAGTGCGTCCGGCGTATCGATGATCATCAGGTCGGCCACGCCGACCGACGCTACCACGCGATCCTGGGTCTGCACGTACATGTTGCGGCTGTCGACGAAAATCGCATCGCCGACGGCCCGATTGCTGTCCTCGTCCGGCGCAACCAGGTCACGCACTGCGCCCCACGAGCCGATGTCACTCCAGCCGAAGCTGGACGGCACCACCGCCACGTTCGACGAGCGCTCCATCACCGCATAGTCGATCGAGATGTCGGGCATCTTCTCGAACGCTTCGGCGGGAATCTCGAGCATCTGCGTCGACGTCTTGTTGGCTTCCTGCAGCGCTGCCCAGCATGCTTCGGCGGCCGCGGCGACGTCCGGTGCATGACGAGCCATCTCGTCGAGAATGACGCCGGCCTTGAAACAGAACATGCCCGAGTTCCACAGGTAGTTGCCCGCCGCAAGGTACTCGGCCGCCTTCGCCGCATCCGGCTTCTCGACGAAGCGCAGCGCGGCCCGGCCGGCGCCGACCGGCTCCCCTGCCTCGATGTAGCCGAAGCCGGTATCCGGGCTCGTCGGCACGATGCCGAACGTCACCAGCCGGCCCTGTTTCGCCAGTTCGGCCGCACTCGCGACAGCGGCCACGAAGCCTTTCTGGTCCTGCACAAGGTGATCGGCCGCTAGTACCAGCATCAGCGCGTCGCGCCCGTACTTTTCGGCGACATGATGCGCCGCCATCGCCACGGCGGGCGCCGTGTTGCGGCCGGCCGGTTCGAGCATGAATACGCCCGGCCGCTGCTCGCCAAGCGCCGCGCTCGCGAACTCGTCCTTGCTCATGAAGTAGTAGTCGCGGTTAGTAACCGTCAGCAATTCTCCGCACGGCGCATCCTCGCCGCCGCTGACCACTGCGGCGGCGCGACGGTAGGTTTTCAGCAGCAGACTTTCGCCGTCGGCGAGCTTCATGAACGGTTTGGGATGCCCTTCGCGAGACACGGGCCAAAGTCGCGTACCGGCACCACCGGACAGGATGACGGGGATTAACATCACATTCACTCCAGATTTAGTATTCGCTGGCGAAGCCAACGCCTTCGCCACTTACATCCATACACCCGCCGGCGTGGTTGCCAGCCGGTCTTGCGAGACCCGGCCGGGACAGAATTATAGCCGGCACCTCTCCCTCCGAAAACGACGCCCCCCCCGGGACGGCCGCCAGAAAAGGCCCGCACACGCCTGCAGCGCGATCATCCGGCCTCACCTCGGTCCTGATCGGCGGCAGGACTGCCGTGTCCGGCGATCGGACGTTACGGTCGGGCACCTCGACGTCGTCTAGCGTGCTGGAACAGTCGCGGCTGTCAAGCCAGGCGGCGTCCTCCCGCCCGGGAACAATCCTCCGCGACCGTCATCCAGGACTTCGCCCGCTTGACGGTCGGCACGCACCGGGCCGGACCGGGATCATTCGGCAAGACACAGCGCCAGCGCATCACGCCAGTCCGGCATCTGCAGTCCGAATGTCGCGGTCAGCTTGTCCAGCGCCAGTCTCGAGTTCACAGGCCGCTTCGCCGGCGTCGGATACTCGCTCGACGAGATCGGCACGACCTGCGGCGCGGGTGACGCCAACGCGGTCGCGAAGATGGCTTCGGCGAAACCGCACCACGACGTCGCGCCGGCCGACGTGAAGTGGTACACGCCGGAGCGCTGCGCCCACCAATCGTCCTCGGTCGACGCCGCGCCCTGCGCGACGATGTGCGCCGTGGCGGCCGCAATGGTCTTCGCCCAGGTGGGTGCGCCGACCTGATCCGCGACGACCCGCAACGCTGGCCGCTCGGCGCCCAGCTTCAGCATCGTCAGCAGGAAGTTCCTCCCGCGACGGCCATACACCCAGCTCGTTCGCAAGATCAAGTGCGCGCATCCCGTCGCCGCGATCGCCCGCTCGCCGTCAAGCTTCGTCGCGCCGTAGACGTTCGCGGGATTCGTCGCATCGGTTTCCACGTAAGCATCCGCTTTCGTGCCGTCGAACACGTAGTCGGTCGAGTAGTGAACCAGCGTGCCACCGCTGCGCGCCATTTCTTCCGCGAAGACACGCGGCACGTCGGCATTCAGGCGCCGCGCGGCGTCGAGGTCGGTCTCGGCCTTGTCCACTGCCGTATACGCGGCCGGATTGACGATCAGCGACGGCTTCACATCGCGCACGACGGCGCGTACGCGATCGAGATCGGACAGGTCGAGCATCGACCTGTCGCAAGGCACCACGCGGCCGAGCCCCTGTAGCGTCCGAAGCAACTCGAACCCGACCTGGCCGTTCACGCCCGTCACGAGGATCGTCGGTCCACGATTCACGCTGCCGTCACGCATAGACTTCGGCCTCGCTCAGGCGCTTGCCAGCCGCGTCCTTCGGCGCCAGCACCGGTTCGACGTCGATCGGCCACTCGATCCCGATTTCGGGGTCGTTCCACACGATGCAGCGCTCGTGCTCGGGGAACCAGTAGTCGGTCGTCTTGTACAGGAACTGCGCGGCATCGGACAGCACGACGAAGCCATGCGCGAAGCCGGGCGGAATCCACATCTGCCGATGGTTGTCGGCCGACAGCACGACGCCGACCCATTTGCCGAAATTCGGCGAATGCTTGCGGATATCGACCGCGACGTCGAATACCTCGCCCTCCACCACGCGCACCAGCTTGCCCTGCGCATGCTGCATCTGATAGTGCAGCCCGCGCAGCACTCCCTTCGACGAGCGCGAGTGATTGTCCTGGACGAATTCGATGCCCGGCTCCACCTGCTCGGCAAACTCGCGGGCATTGAAGCTCTCATAGAAATAGCCGCGCGCGTCGCCAAACACCTTCGGCTCCACGAGCTTGACCTCCGGCAACACCGTTGCCATTACTTGGATAGCCATGCCACCTGATTCGTAAGAAGGTTCCGAAGATACTGTCCGTATGCGTTCTTCGAAAGCGGCTGCGCCAGCTTCAGCACCTGTTCCGCATCGATCCATTGCTGGCGGTACGCGATTTCCTCGGGACACGCAACGACGAGCCCCTGCCGCTTCTGCAGCGTCGCGATGAAGGTCGCCGCTTCGATCAGTGAATCGTGGGTGCCCGTGTCGAGCCATGCATAGCCGCGCCCCATGATCTCGACGTTCAGTGCGCCATCCGCGAGATAGCGCGCGTTGACGTCGGTAATTTCCAGCTCACCGCGCGCCGACGGTTCGATGTCGGCGGCGATATTGCATACGCGGTTGTCGTAGAAATAGAGACCCGTGACCGCGTAGTTCGAACGCGGCTTCGCGGGCTTCTCTTCGATCGACAGCGCACGGAACGACTTGTCGAACTCGACGACACCATAACGCTCCGGGTCATGCACGTGATACGCAAACACCGTTGCGCCGGCTTCCTGCGCGTGCGCACGCTCGAGCTGCTTCGCCAGGTCGTGGCCGTAGAAGATGTTGTCGCCGAGGATCAGCGCCGACGGATCGTTGCCGACGAATTCCTTGCCGATGATGAACGCCTGCGCGAGACCGTCCGGCGACGGCTGCACCGCGTACCGGATGTTCATCCCCCACTGGCTGCCGTCGCCGAGCATCGATTCGAAGCGCGGCGTGTCCTGCGGCGTCGAAATGATCAGAACGTCTCGAATGCCCGAGATCATCAGCGTCGACAGCGGATAGTAGATCATCGGCTTGTCGTACACCGGCAAAAGCTGCTTCGATACGACGTGCGTGATCGGATACAGCCGTGTGCCGGAACCGCCGGCGAGAATGATGCCTTTGCGTGCCATCGTTTCTCTCCTCAAGCGCGTTTCGCGTAGTTGGTCTCGACCCATTTGCGGTACTCGCCCGACGCGACTTCGTCGGCCCAGGCCTGATTGTCGAGATACCAGTCGACCGTCTTCGCCAGACCGGTCTCGAATGTTTCCGCAGGCTTCCAGCCGAGCTCGCGCTCGAGCTTGCGCGCATCGATCGCATAGCGGCGATCGTGGCCGGGCCGATCCGTTACATAGGTGATCTGATCGCGGTACGAACCCGCGGCCTTCGGGCGGGCCTTGTCGAGCAGATCGCACAGCGTATGCACGACTTCGAGGTTCTTCTCCTCGTTCCAGCCGCCGACGTTGTATGTCTCGCCCGGCACGCCGCGTGCGAGCACCTCGCGAATCGCGCTGCAGTGATCGCCGACGTACAGCCAGTCGCGCACGTTCTGGCCATCGCCATACACCGGCAGCGGCTTGCCGGCGAGCGCATTCGCGATCATCAGCGGAATCAGCTTCTCGGGGAACTGGTACGGACCGTAGTTGTTCGAACAGTTCGTTGTCAACGTCGGCAGGCCATACGTATGATGGTATGCGCGCACCAGATGGTCAGAGCCCGCCTTCGTCGCGGAATATGGGCTGTTGGGCGCGTACGGCGTCGTCTCGGAGAATTGCGGGTCGGTGGCGGACAGCGAACCGAACACCTCGTCGGTCGACACGTGCAGGAAGCGGAATGCAGCCTTGTCCGCGTCGTTCAGGCCATTCCAGTATTGACGGGCCGCCTCGAGCAGCGTGAACGTACCGACGACATTGGTCTGCACGAAATCCGCGGGGCCGTGAATGGAACGATCGACGTGGCTCTCAGCTGCGAAATGGAGCACGGCACGCGGCTTGTGCTCGACGAACAGCGCATCGAGAGCATCACGGTCGCAGATATCGACACGTGCGAACACATGCTTCGGGTTCCCGTCCAACGACTTGAGCGTGCGGAGGTTCCCTGCATATGTCAGCTTGTCGACGTTGAGCACGGCCTCGTCGGAATCGCGCAGCCAGTCAAGTACAAAGTTGGCACCGATAAAACCCGCGCCGCCCGTAACCAGGATCATGAGGCTCCCTCTAGTAATGCGCGGCAGGCCCGTGCAACACCGGCCGCCTCAGATTCGTAGCAAGCAACCATGGTCGCTGCGCCAAGCCGGGAATTTTAACCGGTCGACATGGCCGCCAAAGTCATGAAATGCTAATTTTGTTCGGGAAAACGACAATTATAGGGAGCCGCGCCGCGCAAAAGCCATGCCGCTAACAACTTGATACAGCGCTCCGCACCCTTGCCGGAAATGAAATTTCCTGTCAAATAAAGAGCATTTCAGAGAATCGCAATCGCAAAAAAGCCGCCGAACGCCGAGTACTTTTCTTTCATCCAGGAAACCCGCAGGATTCGCCTCTCATGATCCGCCCCCCCATCGCCATCGGCGACATCCAAGGCTGTCATTCAGCTTTCCAGTCGCTGCTCGACCAGCTCTCGCCCGCCGCCGAAACCCCGCTCTGGATCGCCGGCGACATCGTCAACCGCGGGCCGGACTCCCTCGCCGCGCTGCGCACGCTGGTCGACCTCGGCCCGCGCGCGACCGCCGTACTCGGCAATCACGACCTCCACCTGCTCGCGGTCTCCGCCGGCCTGCGCACCGAACGCCCGGGCGACACCATCGGCGAGATCCTCGACGCGCCCGACGCCGAAGCGTTGCTCGAATGGGTCCGCCACCGCCCGTTCGTGCATGCGGAGAACGGGATGCTGCTCGTCCACGCGGGCGTGCTGCCGCAATGGGACGCCACGCTGGCACTCGAACTCGCCGACGAACTCCAGCGCGCGCTGCGCGCGCCCGACTGGCGCGAAACACTGCAAGGCCTGTACGGCAACGAGCCGAACCAGTGGAACCCGAACCTGAAGAAACGCGACCGGATGCGCGTCGCATTCAACGCGTTCACGCGCCTGCGCTTCTGCACACCCGACGGCGCGATGGAATTCAAGGCGAATGGCGGCCCCGCCAGCGCGCCGCCCGGCTACCTGCCGTGGTTCGACGTGCCGGGGCGCCGCACGGAGGACGTGACGGTCGTGTTCGGCCACTGGGCCGCGCTCGGCCTGATGCTGCGCGAGAACGTCGTCGCGCTCGATTCGGGATGCGTATGGGGAAACCAGTTGTCGGCCGTGCTGCTGACGGCCGATCCGGCGCAGCGCACGGTCACGCAGGTGCAGTGCGAAGCGTGCGGCGCGCCGGGCGGCGAGTGATTACGCGCCGAGGCGTCCGACCGGGAAGCGCCTTACCCCTCGCGCCCCGGCACCGGCTCGTCGGCCGCCGCCCCGTCGCCTGACGCGCCGGCGCCGAGCTCGGTCGCAGGATACGCATGCTTCGCCAGCTCCGCGAGCGACGCGGCCGACGGCTTGTCGACCTTCTCCTGCATCGACGCGAGCGCAGCCGCGATCGCATCGCGCGCCGCCGCCGACGTCGTGCGGCGGTCGCCGCCCGGCGCGATCGGTTCGCACACGTACAGATGCGCGACCAGCGGGCCGCCGCGCAGCACCATGTCGAGCGACTTGCCGAGTGACAGCTCGCCCGTGTAAGCCGGCGCAACCGACTGCCGCCGCTGCGCGTCCTCGTACATCAGGCAGATCGGCTGCACCGCGCAGCCGGCCGATACCGCAGCCTGGAACAGGTTCGCATGGAACGGCAGCAGGTCCTGCCCGTCGGACGTCGTCCCTTCCGGAAACACGCACATCAGCCCGCCGTTGCGCAGGCGCTCGGCCATCTCGTGCATGATCCGCATCGCCTCGGTGCGCTTCTCGCGCTGCAGGAACACGGTGTCGAGCCTCTCGGCGAGCCAGCCGACGACCGGCCACTGCCGCACCTCGGCCTTCGACACGAACGGCGTCGGCCGCCACGCGTTGACCGCATAGATGTCGAGCCACGACACGTGGTTGCCGACGACGAGCGCGTTCGCGTCGAGCCGCGCGCCGTCGTTATGGACGACGACGCGCATCCCGCAGATCCGCAGCATCTTGAGCGACCAGCGGCGCGTCATCTCGGCGCGGCGCGCGGGCGTGACGTGCGAAAAACGCAGCGCGACGATCGCCATGCCGCGCAACAGGTGAAAGACGAGACGCAGCTTGCGAAGAGCAATCATGGCGAGGGTCCGGCGTGGTTCAGTGGCGCTCGAACGCGATCTGTCCGGCGACGAGCGTCGCACGCACGCAGGCGGGCAGTTCGTAGCCGAGGAACGGCGAGTTGTGGCCCTGGCTCTTCAGCGCACGCGGCTCGACGCGCCAGTGCGCACGCGGGTCGAACACGCACAGGTCGGCCGCGCCGCCTTCGGCCAGACGGCCCGCCGGCAGCTTCAGCACGTCGGCCGGCGCGGACGTGATGCGGCGCAGCGCCTGCGCGAGCGGCGTGCGCGTCTCGTCCGCCCACTTCAGCGTCAGCGACAGCAGCAGCTCGAGCCCCGTCGCGCCGGGCGTCGCTTCGCCGAACGGCAGCAGCTTCTCGTCGTCGTCGACGGGCGTGTGGTCGGAGCAGATCGCGTCGATCGTGCCGTCTGCAAGCGCCACGCGGATCGCTTCGCGATCGCGTTCGCTGCGCAGCGGCGGGTCGAGCCGGAACTGCGAATCGAAATAGCCGATGTCGACGTCGATCAGGTGCAGGTGGTTCACGCCGACGTCGCAGGTCACGGGCAGCCCCTCGGCCTTCGCCGCGCGCACGAGCGCGAGGCCGGCCGCCGACGACAGCCGCGCGAGGTGCACGCGCGCGCCCGTCACGCGCATCAGTTCGAAGATCGTGTGCAGCGCGATCGTCTCGGCCGCGACCGGCACGCCGGACAGCCCGAGTCGCGACGCGAGCGCACCGCTCGCGGCGACGCCGCCGCGGCCGATGAAGGCGTCGAGCGGGCGCAGCCACGTGGTGTAGCCGTAGGTGCTCGCGTACTGCAGCGCACGCAGCAGCACCTGCGTGTCGCGCACCGGTACGTTGGCATGCGTGAAGCCGACGCAGCCGGACTCGGTCAGCGCGACCATCTCGGTGATCACTTCGCCCTTGAGGCCGACGGTCAGCGCGCCGAGCGGATGGACGTTCGCCTGGCGCAGGTTGCTCGCGCGGAACTTGAGCATCTCGACGAGGCCCGGCTCGTCGAGCACGGGATCGGTGTCCGGCGGGCACACGAGGGTCGTGACGCCGCCCGCGACGGCCGCGGCCATCTCGGACGCGAGCGTCGCCTTGTGCTCGTAGCCGGGCTCGCGCAGCCGCGCGCACAGGTCGACGAGGCCGGGCGCGACGATCAGGCCCGACGCGTCGATGGTCTTCGCGGCGTTGAAATCGGCCGGCGCCGCCGCGCCAGCCTCGGCGATCGCGGCGATCTTGCCGGCCGCGACGAATACGTCGGCCTGCCGCTCGGTGCCGGCGACCGGGTCGATCAGCGTGCCGCCTTTGATATGAATCTTCATGCGCTGTCTGTGAATGCGTTGATTGCGTGAATAAGGGTGCGCGAAAGCGGGCTCAGTCGTTGTTGCCGGCGACGATGCCCATCACCGCCATCCGCACGGCGATGCCGAACGTGACCTGGTTGAGGATCACCGACTGCGGACCGTCGGCGACCTGCGAATCGATCTCGACGCCGCGATTCATCGGGCCCGGGTGCATCACGATCGCGTCGGGCGCGGCGAGCGCGAGGCGCTCGGGCGTCAGGCCCCAGGTCTTGAAGTATTCCTGCGCGGACGGCAGCAGCGCGCCGCTCATCCGCTCGTTCTGCAGGCGCAGCATGATGATCACGTCGACGCCCTTCAGCCCTTCGTCGAGGTTGTGGAACACCTTGACGCCCATCTGCTCGAGGCCGCCCGGCAGCAGCGTGCGCGGGCCGATCGCGCGCACTTCCGGCACGCCGAGCGTGGTGAGCGCGTGAATGTCCGAGCGCGCGACGCGCGAATGGAGGATGTCGCCGACGATCGCCACGCGCAGCTTCGTGAAGTCGCGCTTGTAGTGACGGATCGTGTACATGTCGAGCAGGCCCTGCGTCGGGTGCGCATGGCGGCCGTCGCCGGCGTTGATCACGTGCACGTGCGGCGCGCAGTGCTCGGCGATCAGGTACGGCGCGCCGCTCGACGCGTGGCGCACGACGAACAGGTCGGCATGCATCGCCGACAGGTTGTTGATCGTGTCGAGCAGCGATTCGCCCTTGCTCGTCGACGATGCATTGATGTTCAGGTTCAGCACGTCGGCCGACAGGCGCGTCGCGGCGATCTCGAAGGTCGTGCGCGTGCGCGTCGAGTTCTCGAAGAACAGGTTGAAGACGGACTTGCCGCGCAGCAGCGGCACCTTCTTCACTTCACGGTCCGTCACGCTGACGAACTGCTCGGCCGTATCGAGAATGTGATTGACGATCGAGCGCGGCAGGCCCTCGATCGACAGCAGGTGCTTCAGCTCGCCGTTTTTCGTGAGCTGCGGGTTGCCCTTCAGGAAACCGTAGCGGAACCGGTCGGGGCTCGCGGCCGCCGCGGGATTGCCGGTGCGGCCAGTGGTGTCGGTGGTCATGGTGTGCGTGATTCCAACTATGCAAACGGGCCGCGGTGCAAACCAGCGGCCCGGGATACGGTTTCGCGTGTCGTTCAGGCGCCGTGCGCCTCGACGCCAAGCGTGAACTGCGCGGCATCGTCGCGCGCGAGCACGAGCGTCGCGCCGGCCGGCACGTCGAGCGCGCCGCCCGCGAAGCGCGCGGCGACCGGCAGCTCGCGGCCGCCGCGATCGGCGAGCACCGCGAGCTCGACCGCGGCCGGACGGCCGTAGTCGAACAGCTCGTTGAGCGCCGCGCGCACGGTGCGCCCGGTGTACAGCACGTCGTCGACGAGCACGATGCGCGCGCCGTCGACGTCGAACGGCAGCGACGTCGGGCTGGCCTGGCTGTGCAGCCCCTTCTTCGCGTAGTCGTCGCGATGCAGCGCGACGTTCACGACGCCGAACGCCGGCGCGCCGAGATCGCGCGCGAGGCGCTCGGCAAGCCACGCGCCGCCGCTGTAGATGCCGGCGAGCCGCGGGCCGCCCGGTTCGGCGAAAGCCGTGCCGTACGCGGCGCGGATCTGGTCGAGCAGGACGCGGTAAAGCGCCTCGGCGTCAATGGTGCTCATGGTCGGACAATTGATCGAGATACTGTTGAAGGATGACGCGCGCGGCTTCGGCATCGAGCATCTCGGCGCGTGCGCGGCCGCGCACGTTGCGCTCGCGCAGCCCGGCCTCGGCCTCGACCGACGAATAGCGCTCGTCGACCCACGTGACGGGCAGCCCGAAGCGGCCGTTCAGCTGGTTGCCGAAGCGCTTCGCCTGCTGCGTCATGTCGTGCGGCGTGCCGTCGAGATGCATCGGCAGGCCGACGACGAGCGCGTCCGGCCGCCATTCGGCCAGCAGGTCGCCGACCGCCTTGAAGCGGTGTTCGCGGTTCAGGTTCTGGATCACGACGAGCGCGCGGGCCGAGCGCGTCAGCGCATTGCCGATCGCGACCCCGATTCGCTTTTCGCCGTAGTCGAACGCCAGGAGCGTCGCATCGCGCGCGCTCGCGCCACTCATGCGTGCCCTGCTTCGCCGGACAGCATCGACGAGCTGACGCCGAGCAGGCCGAGCGCGGCTTCGAAGCGCTCCTCGGCCGGCGTGTCGAACACGATGCGCGGATCGGCGGCGACCGTCAGCCAGCCGTTGCGGGAAATTTCTTCCTCGAGCTGCCCCGCGCCCCAGCCCGCATGGCCGAGCGTCAGCAGGAAGCGCTTCGGGCCGGTGCCCGTCGCGACCGCCTCGAGCACGTCCTTCGACGTCGTCATCTCCAGCCCGCCGTCGACGGACATCGACGAGTTGTAGCTCGCGCCCTCGACCGGCTCGTGCAGCACGAAGCCGCGCTCGGTCTGGACCGGGCCGCCGAAGTACACGGGAATGTGCAGCAGCGGCTCGATGTCGAGCTTCAGGTCGATGCGGTTGAACAGCGATTCGAGGTCGATGTCGGTTGGACGATTGATGACGAGGCCGAGCGCACCGCGCTCGCTGTGATCGCAAAGGTAGACCACCGTTCCCGAGAACGTCGGATCGGCCATGTTCGGCATGGCGATCAGGAACTGGTTGGTGAGGTTGATGCGATCGGAAGGCTTTGACATGGTTTGAATTTTAGCAAAGACGCCGCGGCCTGACCGGGCCGCGATCAACAAGCAACGCCGCGCCGCGCTGGCAACGGCGCGCGCGGATCACACGGCACTCTAACACGCGCGCGGGCACTGTCGGCAGCGTGTTGCGGGCCCGTTCGGCAAGGGTCGCCACCGCGTGTCCGTCCCCTTGTTCGTCAGGTCCGGCCGAGCGCGGTGCCGAGCGCTTCGGACGCCGCGGTCAGGTCCGGCGGCGCGACGCCGGCCGCGATCTTCAACAGCGCCGCGCGCAACATGTCGGACGCGTGACCGTGCGCGTCGAGGCCGCCGTCGGCAAGCGGCACGCCGTGCGCGGCACGGCGCCACGCGAGGCCGAGCGTGTCGGCCAGCAGCGCCGCGTGGCCGAGCCCGAGCGCGCACGCGGCCGTACCGACCCGGTAGGCGGCGCCGGACGCTCGCCACGCGGCACTCGTGTCGGCCGCGGCCGGATCGGCCGCGAGGTCGGCCATCGACGCGTCCGCGGTCTGCAGGAAATCCTCGTACGCATGGGCATTGACGGTCACGACGCCGAGCGCACGGGTCGGCGCGACGGCAACCGCGTCGTGCTCGGCCCGCGCGGCATCGGCCTCCCACAGCGCTTCGGACGCCGGTGTGCCGGCGACGTGCCAGTCGACCGTCAGCCCGTAGTCGTGCAGTACGTCGACGAGCGCGACGTCCTCGGCCGCGGCGCCGAACAGCGCGAAATCGCGCCACAACAGCGCAACCGTCTCGCGCACGAGTTCGGGCGGCGCGCTGCGCAGGCCCTGCGCCTGCTCGCCGAGCAGCAGGTTCGTCCGCGCAAGAAATCGCTTCAATTCGGGCGCGCCGCTCGCGCGCAGCGCGCGCAGGCACGCGACCGCGAGCCGCCAGAAGTCGTACGGGCCATCGTCGGCCAGCGCGCCCTGCATCGCATCGAGTTCGTCGAGCGCCGCGTCGGGCGCGGCGCGCTGCGCACGCAGTACGCCGAGCAGCGCCTGCTCGTAGCGCGCGCGTATCCGGGTCGCGAACGCATCGGGCAGCGCGCGCAGCGTGGCCGGCGGCACCGCGCGGCCGACGAGCGCAAGCGCGTCGAGCGGCGCGCTCGCGCGCAGGTCGGCGGCGCTTTGCGCACGCAATGCACGGAAATGCTCGAAGAGAACAGGCGAGCACGCGAGCTCGCGCAGGTTGTGACGCCCGACGGCCGCGCGGAAATCGCGCAGCGCGGCACGCCAGCCGGCCGAAGTCGGCTCGACGGCGACGAGCGGCGCGGCGGCCGACAGTTGCCCGGCGAAACGCGCAGCCGGCAGCCAGCCGGCTTCCGCCAGCACGGCCGCGGCAGCGGACAGCGGCGCGGCCGCGTCGTCGTGCCGCTCGAATGCGTCGGCGGCCGCCGCAAGCCACGCGTCGGCCGCGCGCACGGCTCCGCCTCGCGGGTTGGGCAGTGCGTCAGGGAGGGGAACGTTCGCCGGATCGGACGTCATGGACACGCGCGCCTGTCATCGTCAAACCGCTCGCACGAAGCTCGGCGCGCGAGCGCCGGGCCGATGCGAGGCCGGAGCGGGGTGTCCGTGGGCTGAAGGTCCGGTCAGATCTGGACCATCTCGAAGTCTTCCTTGCGGGCGCCGCATTCGGGACACGTCCAGTTGATCGGGACGTCTTCCCAGCGCGTGCCCGGGGCAATGCCCTCTTCCGGCAGCCCGGCTTCTTCGTCGTAAATCCAGCCACAAATCAGGCACATCCAGCTCTTGTATTCCATCTTAAGCCGCGTCGGGAAAGTCGGTAAATTCGGGAGCCATGATGGTACCGTGTCGGGGCCGGACTGCCTAGCAATCGCGCTGGAGTCCGGCGACTACGTTGCGCTGCGCTAAAAAATCCGTCGTGCGGGCCGGATTCCGCCGCATAATGGCTGAAAAGTGCGGCCTGCCGGGCAACACAGGGCCGAGAATGCCCATTTCGCCTCGCCGTCCGCATCTCCGTCGCTTTTCCCGTTTTTCTCTTGCCCCATTTTTACATGTCCAGCAACGCCCCTCCGATCGTCCTCACCTTCGGCCTGTCCGATCCCACCGGCGGCTCCGGCCTCCAAGCCGATCTGATGACCCTGGCGAGCATGGGCTGTCACGGCGTATCCGTCCTGACGGGCTACACCGTGCGCGACTCGGCCGCCTGCGACGAAGTGACCGGCCTCGACCCCGACGTCGTCGCCGCCCAGGCGCGCATGCTGCTCGAGGACATGCCGGTCGCCGCGTTCAAGATCGGCGCGGCCACGCGCGCGGAAGTCGTCAGCGCGATCGCCGAAGTGGTCGCCGACTACGACGGCGTGCCGCTCGTGCTCGCACCGGACTTCACGCTCGACGACGAGCACGTGCTCGCGGCCGACGACCTGCGCGAATCGATCGCCGACCTGCTGGCGCCGCAGACGACGCTGCTGGTCGCCGACTACGCGACGCTGATCGCGCTCGCGCAGCCGGACGGCGACGCCGAGGCGCCGAATCTCGACGCGGCCGTGTCGCACCTGCTGTCGCAGGGCTGCGAGTACATCCTGTCGTCCGAAACGGGTTCGCACCGGCTCGTCAACACGCTGTACGGCGAGGAAGGCCAGCTCCGCGAGGACATGTGGGATCGCTCGCCGCACCGGCTGATGGGCATCACCGACACGCTCGGCGCGGCGATCGCGGCGCTGCTTGCGAACGGCCAGGAGCCGCCCGAGGCGGTCCGCGAGGCGCAGGAATACCTGTATCAGGCCGTGCGCGACGCGTTCCGGCCCGGCATGGGCGCGTACCTGCCCGACCGGTTCTTCTGGGCGCGCAGCAACGACGATGCGGATACGCCGCCGGCCACGAAGGTCGAACCGGTGCCGAGGACGTCGCACCGGCATTGAATCAGGCCGGGGCGGGCATGCCCGCCATCGCACGAGGCTCAGCCTCATCGGGTGCGACGCCCGGCCTGCTCACGCTTCCGATTTCCGCGTGCACATAAAAAAAGACCCGCATCGCTGCGGGTCTTTTCTTTTGGCTGGAACGCGCATCGCTGCGCGCTCCGGACACCATCGACCGAAGTCGATTACATGTCCATGCCCATGCCGCCCATGCCGCCCGGCATGCCGCCCGGCATCGGTGCATCTTCCTTCGGCAGTTCTGCAACGGCTGCGTCCGTCGTCAGCAGCAGGCCTGCAACCGAAGCTGCGTTCTGCAGTGCGGTGCGCGTGACCTTGGTCGGGTCGACGACGCCGGCTTCGACCATGTCGACGTACTCGCCCGTCGCTGCGTTGTAGCCGTAGTTGCCCTTGCCTGCAGCAACTGCCGCCACCACGACGCTGGCTTCTTCGCCGCCGTTCGTGACGATCTGGCGCAGCGGCTCTTCCATTGCGCGCAGCACGATCTTGATGCCGGCGTTCTGGTCGGCGTTCAGGCCGGTCAGGCCCGCGATCGCGGTGCGAGCGCGGATCAGCGCAACGCCGCCGCCTGCCACGATGCCTTCTTCCACAGCTGCGCGCGTTGCGTGCAGTGCGTCTTCGACACGTGCCTTCTTTTCCTTCATTTCGACTTCGGTCGCAGCGCCGACCTTGATCACTGCCACGCCGCCGGCCAGCTTGGCCACGCGCTCTTGCAGCTTTTCACGGTCGTAGTCCGACGTCGCTTCCTCGATCTGCGCGCGCACTTGCTTCACGCGTGCTTCGATGTTCACGGCTTCGCCTGCGCCGTCGATGATCGTCGTGTTTTCCTTGCCCACTTCGATACGCTTCGCCTGACCCAGTTCTGCCAGCGTTGCCTTCTCGAGCGTCAGGCCGGTTTCTTCCGCGACGACCTGACCGCCGGTCAGGATCGCGATGTCTTCCAGCATCGCCTTGCGACGATCGCCGAAGCCCGGTGCCTTGACCGCGACGGTCTTCAGGATGCCGCGGATGTTGTTGACGACCAGCGTTGCGAGCGCTTCGCCTTCGACGTCTTCAGCGATGATCAGCAGCGGACGGCCAGCCTTCGCGACTTGCTCGAGCACCGGCAGCAGATCGCGGATGTTCGACACCTTCTTGTCGTGCAGCAGCACGAACGGGTTGTCGAGGACGGCGACTTGCTTGTCCGGGTTGTTGATGAAGTACGGCGACAGGTAGCCGCGGTCGAACTGCATGCCTTCGACGACGTCGAGTTCGTCAGCCAGCGACTTGCCGTCTTCGACGGTGATCACGCCTTCCTTGCCGACCTTGTCCATCGCTTCAGCGATGCGATCGCCGATCGACGAATCGCTGTTCGCCGAGATCGAGCCGACCTGCGCGATTTCCTTGTTCGTCGTGCACGGCTTGCTGATCTTCTTCAGCTCTTCGACAGCCGCTGCGACTGCCTTGTCGATGCCGCGCTTCAGGTCCATCGGGTTCATGCCCGATGCGACGTACTTCATGCCTTCGCGGACGATCGATTGCGCGAGGACGGTTGCCGTCGTCGTGCCATCGCCTGCGTTGTCGCTGGTCTTGGAAGCAACTTCCTTGACCATTTGCGCGCCCATGTTCTGGAGCTTGTCCTTCAGCTCGATTTCCTTCGCGACCGACACACCGTCCTTGGTGACCGTCGGGCCGCCGAAGCTGCGCTCGAGCACGACGTTGCGGCCCTTCGGACCCAGCGTGACCTTGACTGCGTTGGCGAGAATGTTCACGCCTTCGACCATCTTCGAACGGGCGGAATCGCCGAATACGACGTCTTTAGCTGCCATCTTCTAACTCCTTGAATTCTTGGGAATATGTACCGTCGAAGGACGCTTAGTTAGCGTTGACCACGGCCATGATGTCTTCTTCGCGCATGACCAGCAGTTCCTGGCCGTCGACCTTCACGGTCTGGCCTGCGTACTTGCCGAACAGGACGCGATCGCCGACCTTCACGTCGAGCGCGATCGGGGCGCCCTTGTCGTCACGCTTGCCCGGGCCGACCGCGAGGATCTCGCCTTGATCCGGCTTTTCAGCAGCGGCTTCGGGGATGACGATGCCCGAGGCGGTCTTGGTTTCTTGATCCAGACGCTTGACGATCACGCGATCGTGCAAAGGACGAAGGTTCATATTCACTCCTCTCTTGACTGAGATTGAAGAACGCTTGGGGAATCTGCCCGGCGGAACGCCCGGCAGAGAATTGTTAGCACTCTCGTGCAGCGAGTGCTAATTATATGGACGGGTTTTGACAAATTCAAGAAGGGAAACCGAACGAATTTTTCGAACGGCGCGGCAGCGGGAAAAACACGCGAAAACAACCAAAAACCCTTTAGAAACAAAACCCTGACGAACACACCAAGCCTGGCCGGCGGGCCCGAGGGGCCCGCGAATCCCATCCAGCCCCGTTTGGACACCGGGTAAGCACGGAGTTCCTGAGGCCGGCGACATCGCATCAAAAAAACTGTGCCGGCGACGATCCGGCATGCTGCAACGCCGCCTTCGCGTACGCCGGACGCCCCTTGCGCGCCCTCCTCGCCGATGCATCGATGTCGATCCGATGTGTTCGTGCGCGTACGCGTGCCGGGACGCCGGTGTCCGGCCGTCGGCGAACGCGTTGCGCTCGTCGTCGACGGTGCGGCGATGGCGTACGCGCGCTGAGCGGCGCGGCCGGTGGTCACGCAGCGTCACGCCCCGTCACACGTCGTCACGTATCGGCGCAGCCCGCGCCCGACAGCGGCCGGAAGGTCCGGCCCTCCGTCTCGACCGCCGCGCCCAGCAGCCGCGCGAGCCCTTTGGCGCCTTCGCGCATCACGACGTCGTGATTCCATCTGAACAGCGGACGCGCGATCGGCTCCAGCCAGTTCATCCACTTCAGCTGCGTGCGGATGTGCCAGTCGTAGCGCACGACGGTGCACGCGCCGTCGCCGGCAAACGACCAGCATCCGTCGCCTTCGATCGCGCCGCTCGCGCGGCCTTCGAGCGCATGCCCGGGCTCGACGCGCCGCACGCGCATGTCGAAGGTCAGCCGGTACGGCAGCGCGCCCTTCCACGTATACCGGTGCAGCGCACCGACGCCGCGCGCGTCGCCCGGCTCGATCTCGACGGTGCGCACGGCGCCCTTCCACCAGTCGGGCCAGCGGTCGACCTGGTAGATCGCGTCCCAGACCGCCGCGAGCGGCGCGTCCACACGCCAGGTCGTCGAGAACCGGTATTCCGCCATGCAGCCTCCGGCATGCGCGTCAGGGGCATGAATCAGCGCACCGATCAGGGCGCGAAGAAGCGCTCGGGAAACGCGACGTCGATCTCGATATCGTCGAGCGTCACGGTTTCGAGCGGCACGTCGTCATCGTCCGCAAAGCTGACGATCTTCAGCGGAAAACCGTCCTCGGCGTCCAGCCACAGCCGGTAGCGATGCACGCCGCCGACCGCATGTGCGGGCGCGCCCGTGACCGACACGCGCAGCGCGGTCCGGCCGCCGACGGCCTCCTCGCCTTCGGTCACCGTCGCGCCGCCCTGCTGCAGCGCATGAACGTTTCGCAGCAGTTCGCCGACGTCCGACCGGTCGACCCGGTGGCCGCTGCGGTCGCGCACGAGCGGATTGGACGGCGACAGCGTCAACGCGGGCGGCGCGTGCGCGCCGAACGGGCGCAGCCGCACCTTGCCGTCGCCGGGATCGTATGCGAGCACCGCGCCGTGATGAGGCGACACGAAATCCATCCGGACAAAGCCCGGTTTCAGGTACGCGTAGCGGATTTCGGCGCGTTCGCCGCTCCGCGCCGACGAGCGGATCGTCGCGCGGTACGAGCGGACGTGTTCGAAATGTGCCTGCGCAACGGTCACGGGATCGGCTGTCATGCTCGCTCCTATCAGGCTCGCGGCCAGCAACGCGGCGATCACGGCGCCGCCTCGACGTCGAGCACGCCTTCCATCCCGCGCTCGCGATGGCTCCTGAAAAACAGCAGCCGATGCGTGCAATAGTAGGCGAACCGGCCCGGCTGCGCCGGTGTGAAGCGAAGCTTCTTCGGCGTCGTGGCCAGCTCGGTGTGGACCGCGATGCCGGCCTGCGGCGCATCGATTTCGAAACTGTGCGGCGCCACGCCGGGCTCGGCCGACACGGTCAGCTCGACCGGCACGTGCGCGCGCACGATCACGCGGTTCGGGCGGAAGAAATAGCTGCCGCCTACGATCGTCACCCGTTGCACGCCGTCGGCATCGACCGGCACGCGCACGGGCGCATCGCCGTCGGCCCGCGCGAGCGCGGCGCCCGCGACGAGTGCTGCCAGCATCGGCATCAGCACGAGCGCCTTCGCCATCTTCGTCGTCATCTTCATCGCCTGCTCCCTGCCGGCACCGCGCACGTCATCCCTTCCACGCGTCGGTCGAGCCGCCTAGCGCGCCGCACGCTTCGATCGCGAGCTCGCGCAGGCGCCGTTCGTCGCCGCGGCCGGACAGCGCATAGCCCATGCCGCGATCCGACCAGAAATACGTGTAGCGGCCGTCGGCCGACATCGCCCGCGGCGCGAGGTGCCGCGCGTCGTACGCGGTCATGTACAGCGTCACGCGCTTGCCGTCCGCCCGCTGGTACATGAGCTGCGCGGCCGGCCCCGCGTCGCCGGGCAGCAAGCGGCCGCCCAGCAGCGCGTAGCCGTATTCATCGAGCGACGGCGCGCGCACGGGCCGCCCGACACGCGCCGACAGCCACGCGGCAAGGTGCGCGGGATCGCCCGCACCGACCTCGACCGGGTGCTCGCGATCGGCTGCGTACACCGCATACGCGACATCCGCGCGCGCGGCGAACGCCGGTTCGCTGCCGAACGCGGCCCAGCCCGCGTGCAGCGCGACGCCGATCAGCAGCCCGGCCGCCAGCCCCGCGAACGCATACGCGATAGCGCGCCCGCGCGGCGCGCGGCGCTGCACGAACAGCGCGGGCGCGGCGCCCGGCAACGGAAACAGCGCCTGCAGCGCGTCGCGCTGGGCGCGGTAGTGCGCGAATCGTTCGGCCTCCTTCGGATCGGACTGCAGGCGCTCGAGCATCTCGCGCTGCTCGTGCCCGGACAGCTCGCCGTCCAGCAACGCGGACAGCAGTTGTGCCGACGCATCGTCGTCCCGCTCGTTCGAAGGCTTGTGCGGTTCGTCCATCATGTCTTCCCGATTATCCGTAACGCAGTTGTGCCGTGCGCCGACGGCTCGTCCGACAGCAGTGCGCGCATCTGCCCGCGCGCCCGCGCGAGCCGCGACATCACCGTTCCCACCGGTACGCCGAGCACCTGCGCGGCGTCGCGATAGCTCAACTCCTCGAGCGCAACCAGCAGCAGCACCTCGCGCTGTTCGACGGGCAGCCGGTACAGCGCGCGCTGCACGTCGCGCAGCACCAGCCCGCCGATCTCGCCGGTCGGCGCGGCCATCGTCTGCCACGGCGCCGTCGCGTCGTCGACCGCGATCTCGCGTCGCGCACGCAACTGGTCGATGAAGCGGTGCCGCAGAAGCGTCAGCAGCCACGCGCGCAGGTTGCCGCCATCGCGCGGCGGCCGGTTCAGCGCACGCTCGAGCGTGTCCTGCACGAGATCGTCCGCCCAGGCCCGGTCGCCCGTCAGCGCACGCGCATAGCGCGTGAGATGCGGCAGCCACACCAGCAGGTCCGATTCGTAGCTCATCGATGCGTCGCGCGTCGCCGCGCCGTTACGGACGAGCAACGTGCCACATGCCGCCGATCCCGTCGCCGCCCGCGTCGCCGGCCTTGTGGTCCATCTTCCAGCGATACAGCGGGCGTCCGTGGTACGCCCATTGCTTCTTGCCGTCGCTGCGCGTGACGAGGCTCCACGCGCCCGACGCCTTGTCGTACGAGTCGGCGATCGCGGGCGGCCAGTTGGCCGCGCACGCGCTGTCGCACGCGCTCTTGCCGGGCGCGTCGCGATCGAACACGTACAGCGTCATGTGATCTTCGTCGACCAGTTTCCCGTCGCCGACCTGCGGCGGTTCCGCGGCCGCCGGCCGCACGATCGCCGCCATCAGCGCGGCGGCGAAAAGCATCCGTTTCATTCCCGTTCTCCTTTTGACATGGCATCGCGACACGGCGGCGCCGGACGGGACGATCGGCTTCGTCGAGACCATTATCCCGCCGGCCGGTCGTGCCGGGACTCGGTAAGTAAACGGACGGAGGCGGCCGGTTATTCCATGCCGCCCGGCGACGATCGGCAGCGGCCCGCTATCGGCCATTCATACGACGAAATAAAGCGGGAAACCCAAAAAGACAACGCGGCATGACATCCCTGTCATGCCGCGTTGCGCGACCCATGTTGCATGGCCGTTGCGCACGGCGGCCGATACGGCGCCGCCGTGCGTTTCCGGCTCGTTACCTCGGCAGTGCGCCGGTCAGCGACTGGAGCAGCGTCGTCACCGGTGCGAGCGGGTTGTTCGGCGAGCCGTTGCCCGAATGCGGCGTCACCGACAGGCCCGGCGCGGAACCGAGCGCCGTGCCCACCGACGTGCCGGCCGCATTGACGACCGTCGCCGTCGAGTTGGCACCCGTCGTCAACAGCGAGCCGACGGCGACCGCCGTGCCGCCGGCCGCGTTCGAGCCCGAACCGAGCAGGCTGCCGCCTGCCGCTGCCGTCGAACCGGCTGCGCCCGACAGCGCGCCGGCCGCCTGGCCGAGTGCCGCCGGACCGTTCGCGAGTGCGCCCGTCACCGAGCCGAGCGCACCGGTCGGTGCGCCGGCCGGGTTGCTGCCGCCCGTCAGGCCATTCACGAGGTTCGTGATCGGTGCGATCGGGCTGTTGCCGGCCGCGCCCGTCAGCGTGCCTACGACCTGGTTCACGACGCCTTGCACCGGCGCCAGCGGGTTCGCCCCGCCGAGGTTGCCGAGGGCACCCGTCACCGAGTTCAGCGCGCCCGTCAGTGCTCCGGCCGGATTGCCGCTGCCGAGCGTACCGACGACCTGGTTGACGACACCCTGCACCGGCGCGAGCGGGCTCGTGCCGCCCAGCGCGCCGAGCGCGCCCGCGACGGAGCCGACTGCATTGCCGAGTGCGCCCGTGGCCGTGCCGACCGCGTTGCTCAGCGCCGCAGCAGGATTGCTGCCGCCGAGCGTGCCGACGACCTGGTTCACGACACCCTGGACCGGCGCGAGCGGGTTCGAGCCGCCGAGGTTGCCGAGCGCACCCGTCACCGAGCCGAGCGCACCGGTCAGTGCTCCGGCAGCGTTGCCGCCGGTCGGCAGCGCGTTCTGCAGGCCGTTGACGAGATTCGTGATCGGCGTGATCGGGCTGCCGCCGCCTGCGCCGGACAGCGTGCCGACGACCTGGTTCACGACGCCCTGCACCGGCGCGAGCGGGTTCGAGCCGCCGAGGTTGCCGAGCGCCCCCGTCACCGAGTTCAGCGCGCCCGTCAGTGCGCCCGCCGGATTGTCGTTGCCGAGCGTACCGGCAAGTTGCGTGACGACGCCTTGCACCGGCGCGAGCGGGCTCCCCGCGCCGCCGACGCTGCCGAGCGTGCCCGTGATCGTGTTGGCCGCGTTGCTCAGCGCGCCGGCCGGGTTACCGCTGCCGAGCGTGCCTGTCACCTGGTCGATGACGCTCTGGATCGGTGCCAGCGGGTTCGAGCCGCCGCCGATGTTGCCCAGGGTGCCCGTTACCGTGCCGAGGGCGCCGGTCAATGTGCCTGCCGGATTGCCGCCGCCGAGTGCGCCGGTCACTTGATTGACGACGCCCTGGACCGGCGCCAGCGGATTCGAGCCGCCGCCGATGCCACCCAGAGCGCCCGTTGCGGTGCCGAGGGCGTTGCTCAGCGTCCCCGTCGCGGTATTCAGCGCGCCAGTCAGTGCACCGGCCGGGTTGCCGCCACCGAGCGCGCCCGTCACTTGATTCACTACGCCTTGAACCGGCGCCAGCGGGTTCGCACCGCCGCCGACGTTACCCAGCGCACCGGTCACCGTGCCAAGTGCGCCAGTCAGCGCGCCGGCCGGGTTGCCGCCACCGCCGAGCGCGCCCGTCACCGCCCCCGCGGCGCCCGACAGCACCTGGCCGGGGCCGCCGAGCGACGTCTGGATCGCGCCCGAACCGCCTGTCGTCACGGTGACCGAGCCCAGCGGCGACGTACCCGTCGCGACCAGCCCGACCGACACGCTGTTCGTCGGCGGATTGACGATCTCTTGCGGGATCGGCAGCGAATCGAGGGCCCCCGCCAGCGCGGAACCCGAAGCCAGCACCCCGAACACCGTCGCAACCGACAGCGCCGCACCCGTCAACTTGAAATTCTGTCCCATTCTTATTTACCCCATCTCGGTTGGCACTACGTTGATAAAGCATGGGGACGGATTGCACGAAGCGTGCCAATTCAAAAAACGGATTGCATCGCCCGCTTATTTCCTGGCAATAACGCTTTTTTATGGATTTCAGGCGAAATAGGCGGGCTGCGGAACCGGAATCATCTGATAAAAGGGCCGACGGAACGCGGATGTAACGTAACGTTTGCGAGCCCTGCAGTAACGTGTTCCGGTACATTCGCGTAACGCCGGAGCGTGCGGTCGCGACGCTGCCATGCAGCGTCAGGACCGACTGCCCAATGCGCATTTCAGCGAAATGAAAATGCATTGATAAATCGCTAATTCTCTTATTTTTCTTTATTGCGCGACTTCTTTCCCGGCGATTACACAGATCATTTCCGATTACCCGGCTTTTGATAATTCGGATAGCCGGATGAAAAACTGTTGCGGCCGCATCGCCGCGCCGCCGGCTCAACCGAAGCGCGCGGGCCGGTATGGATGGGGATCGATATAGGTCGGCGCGCCCGTCATCATTTCGGCAAGCAGGCGCCCGGTCGCGGGGCCGAGCGTGAGCCCGTGATGGCAATGGCCGAACGCGAACCACAGATGCCGATGGCGCGGCGCGGGCCCGATCACCGGACGCATGTCGGGCGTGCACGGCCGCATCCCGAGCCACGGCTCGCGATCGAGCCGTTCACCGATGCCGAACGCGTCGCGCGCCAGCGGCTCGGCGCGCGCGAGCTGCACGCCGGTCGGCGGCGCACCGCGCAGCGCGATCTCGACGCCGGTCGTGAGCCGCAGGCGGCCGCCTTCCATCGGCGCGACGACGAAGCCTTCCTCGGTATCGCATACCGGCACGTTCAGCAGCGTGCGCGTCGGCAGGTAATGCATGTGGTAGCCGCGCTTCGCGCGCAGTGGAATCCGGTAGCCGAGCGGCGCGAACACGTGATCGGACCACGGCCCGAGCGCGACCACGGCCGAGCGCGCCGAAATCGCCCCACGCTCGGTGGCGACCCGCCAGCCGCCATCCACCTGCGCGAGCGTCTTCGCGTCGCCGAGCACGAACGTGCCGCCGTCGCGTTCGAACAGCCGCGCGTAGGCCTTGGTCAGCCCGCCCGGGTTCGACACGGTCTTCGGGTCCTGCCAATGGAACGCGCCGCAGAATGCGTCGCCGACGCCGGGCTCGCGTTCGCGCAGCGCACGCTTGTCGAGCACGGTCATCCGCAACCCGTGCACGTCGGCAACGCGCTGCTGCGCGCGCGTTTCCGCGTCGAACAGCGCGGGCGAACGGAACGCCTCGAGCCACCCGCCGCCGTGCACGAGCGGCTGCGCGTCGGTGCGCGCGAGCAGCGCATCGTGCTCGACGACGCTCGCCGCGACGAGCGGCAGCATGTCGCGCGCGGCGGCCGCGAGCCGCTGCGGCGACGATTCGCGCCAGAAGCGCGCGAGCCAGCCCGCATACGCGGGCAGCGCGCGATAGTCCCAATAGAGATCGACCGAGCGGTTGCGCGCATAGCGCAGCAGCGTGCCGAGCCGGCGCGGAAACGCATACGGCACGACCGACGAGCGCTCGATCAGCCCGGCATTGCCGTGGCTCGTTTCCTCGCCGGGCGCGCGCCGGTCGACGAGCGCGACGCGCAGCCCGCGATCCTGCAGATGCAGCGCCGACGACACGCCGACGATGCCGGCCCCCAGAACGATGACGTCGAAATCCATGCTTCCCCGCCCAGCGTCGAGATTCGATGCGACGCGCGCCGGCACCACGGCCGGCGCGCGGCCGTGCTTACTTCGCGACGATGTCGCGCTTGAAGTACTTCTGCGACAGCGCGCCCAGCGTGCCGTCCTTCTTCAGCGCGTCGAGCGCGCCGACGATCTTCGCCTGCAGCGCCTTGTCGCCCTTGCGCAACCCGAAGCCGGTGCCCTCGCCGAGCGTCGCCGGATCCTTCAGCGGCTCGCCGACGATCCGGTAGTCGCGGCCGGCCGGCTTGTCGAGGAAACCGTCCTGCGCGGTCTGCGCTTCCTGCACGGCCGCGTCGAGACGACCGGCGACGAGATCGGCGTAGATCTGGTCCTGGTCCTGATACGACACGACGGCCACGCCCGCATCGGCCCAGTGCGCCTTCAGGAAATCCTCCTGCGACGAGCCCTGCAGCACGCCGACATGCTTGCCGCGCAGGCTCGCGACGTCGGGCCGCAGCGGTGAGCCGCGCCTGGCGACCATCACGATCGGCACCACGTAGATCGCCGGCGTGAAGTCGATGCTCTGCTTGCGCTTCGCGGTGATGTTCATCGCCGAGTTGATCGCGTCGAACTTGCGCGCCTGCAGCGCCGGGATCAGGCCGTCGAACGAATTTTCGACCCACACGCATTTCATGTTCAGCTTCGCGCATACCGCGTTGCCGATATCGACGTCGAAACCCTGCAACTGGCCGGCCGGCGTCTTGCTCTCGAACGGCGGATAGGCGGCTTCGATCCCGAAGCGCAATGTGGTCTGTTCCGCGTGTGCCGTGACGGCCGCGCACGCAAGCGCCGCGGCGGCGCAGAGGGAAAGCTTCCAGTTCATGGCGGTCCTTCTGTTCTGGATTGAGGCGATGAAGAGCGGTCGCGCGGCGCCCTCGTCCGGGCGCCGGATCGGCATTCGACACAGGCGGCCGCCGCACGGCGACACGTCTTGTCCTGCACGCGAAATATAGACTAAAAGTCTATATTAGACTATAGGGGATACGAGGATCGCGCACCGTCGCGCCACATAGAAATTGCGTCGACCTCTCAATACATCATTGATTTTTAAGTGTTTTCCAAAAAATACAGCGACTGAAAAGTCTCGAAAAGAAAAATTCTCCAGATTTCGCTTGTCTATATTAGACTTTTCGTCCATCACGAACACCGCCGGACACCGTCTTTCTAGACATGCCTGTCCGGCCCCGACCGGAGATGTCCCCATGACGCAAACTGTCCCGCCCCTGCCGCTGACCGTCGACGAAGCCGTGGTGCGCGCGGCCCTGCCGTCGCTCGACGTGCTCGGCACGCTGCGCCGCATGTTCGCGTCGCTCGCGTCGGCGCGCGCGGTGCAGCCGCCGCAGACCCTCACGCTGTTTCCCGACCAGGCCGGCGACTTCATCACGTATCTCGGCGCGCTCGCCGACGAGCAGGTGTTCGGCGCGAAGCTGTCGCCGTACGTCGTGACGGGCGGCAAACCCGACGGGAAACCGATCGTCACCGCGTGGACCGCGCTGATGTCGATGCGCACCGGCCAGCCGCTGATGTGGTGCGACGCGGGGCGGCTGACCGTCGAGCGCACCGCCGGCACGACCGCACTCGCGGTCGACTGCCTCGCGCCGCGCGACGCGCGTCATCTGGCGATCGTCGGCGCGGGCGCGGTCGGCCTCGCGCACCTGCGGCACACGGCGGCATTGCGCGACTGGGAGACGATCCGCGTGTACTCGCCCGCGCTCGCCGGCGATGCGGCGCAGCAGGCGACGCTCGTCGAGCTCGACCCGCGCGCACGCGCGGCTGCGAGCGTCGAAGCCTGCGTGCGCGACGCGGACGTCGTGATGCTGTGCACGTCGTCGGGCACGCCCGTGCTCGGCGACGGGATGCTCACGCGCCCCGCGCTCGTCACGTCGATCAGCACGAACGTCGTACGTGCGCACGAGATCCCGCCCGCATGGCTGCCCGACATGGACGTGTACTGCGACTACCGGCACACGACGCCCGCGAGCGCCGGCGAGATGCAGATCGCGGCGGCCGACCACGGCTGGGACGCCGGGCGGATCGTCGGCGACTTGCCGGCTCTCGTCGCGGGTACTTGCGCTGCGCCGTCGCGCACGCGTCACGCGTTCTTCCGCTCGATCGGCCTCGGGCTCGAGGACATCGCGATCGCGCACGCGCTGTACACGCACCTGACGCGCGCATGAGCATCACGCGGGCGCGGGGCCGATACAATGGCGCAACCGCCGCGGCGGCCGCGCGCGGGCGCACGGGCATGCCGGCCACCGGCGCGCCGGCACGCCGGCCCGATGCGCCGCCCGGCCCCCGCCCACCCGAGATGGCGACACCGATGCGCAAGAAGAGATCCCCCGTCAAAGACCTGTTGCTCACCCGTTACGCGCCGATCGCCGACGGTATCGCCGCGCTGTTCTTCCCGTACGCGGAAGTCGTGATCCACGACCTGCACGACCAGACCGTGCTGTATCTCGCGAACAACCTGTCCAAGCGCGAGGTCGGCGACGATTCCGCGCTCGAGGAAATCGATCATTCCGCACGCGAGCGCGTGATCGGCCCGTACGAGAAGCTGAACTGGGACGGCCGGCGGATGCGCTGCGTCAGCAACGTGCTGTTCGACGACGAAGGCCGTCCGGCCGGGATGATGTGCATCAACTTCAACATCGCGGTGTTCGACGAGGTGCGCGCGACGCTCGACCTGTTCATCAAGGGCGCGGGCGTCGTCGCGCAGCCGGACGAGCTGTTCCGCGACGACTGGCAGGAGCGCATCAACACGTTCCTGCACGGCTGGCTGCGCGAGCGGCAGGTCGGGCTGAACGGGCTCACGCGCGAGCACCGGCGCGAGCTCGTCGAAGCGCTTCACGCGGAAGGCGCGTTCCGCGGCAAGAGCGCGGCGAACTACGTCGCGAACGTGCTCGGGATGGGGCGCGCGACGGTCTACAAGCATCTCAAGCACCTGAAGGAAACGCAGGGCGACGCGTAAGCGGCATGCCCCGCAGGCCGGTTCGCCGGGCCCCGCCGCCGCATCCGGCATCCGGATCGGCAGTCGCTATCGGTCCGCGCCTTCCGTGCCTATGCTTCGTGATACGTCGCGCGCGGGCCCGTTCCGCACGGGCCCGGCCAGGGCCAAGCGTCGAAACATAAAATGATATAGTCCCGGTTACACTTTTTTGCCGCCCCGGACCGCCCATGACGACCGCCCCCGCCCCGACTGCCCGCCCGACCCTCACCGTAGAAATCTGGTCCGACCTGATCTGCCCGTGGTGCTGGATCGGCAAGCGCCGCTTCGACGAGGCGCTCGCAGCGTTCGCACACGCCGACCGCGTCGACGTCGCGCTGCGCGCGTACCGGCTGATGCCCGGCCAGCCCGTCGAGCCGGTCGAGGCGATGCTCGCCGGCAAGTACCGGATGTCGCCCGCGCAGGTCGACCAGATGCTGCGCCAGGTGACCGACGCGGCCGCGAGCGTCGGGCTGCGCTACGACCTGCCCGGCACGCTCGTCGGCGACACGCTCGACGGCCACCGGCTCGTGAAGCTCGCGGAAGCGACGGGCCGCGCGCACGCGCTGACCGAGCGGCTGTACCGCGCGTATTTCTGCGAGCACGGCTCGCTGTTCGATCATGCGGAACTGACCGAATTCGCGGTCGAAGCGGGGCTCGAGCGCTCGGCCGTCGATGACGTGCTGCGCAGCGACGCGTACCGCGCCGAAGTCGAAGCCGACATCGCGCGCGCCGCGCAGATCGGCGGGCGCGGCGTGCCGTTGTTCGTATTCGGCGGCCGCTACGCGGTATCGGGCGCACAGCCGGCCGACGCGTTCGCGCAGGCGCTCGACCAGGCTTGGCGGGACGGCATCGTCGAACTCGCCGGCAGCGACGCGGCGGCATGCGGCCCCGACGGCTGCGAACTGCCGGCGCGCCCGTAACACGCGCAACGCCCATCCCGCGCGTCCCGTCCGGACGCGCCACTACGCGTCGCTCCTGCCACAAACCGGCAGGAAGCCCGCGTCGAGGACGTCTACAATGCATCCTTTCAAATAACTATCAGAAGGCTGCAGGCCCATGACACACGGGATTCACGGCGAAAAGCGCTGGTATGCGCTGATCGTGCTCTGCCTCGGCGTGCTGATGATCGTGCTCGACAGCACGATCGTGAACGTGGCGCTGCCGTCGATCAGCACCGATCTCCATTTCACCGAAACGGCCCTCGTGTGGGTCGTCAACGCGTACCTGCTGACGTTCGGCGGCTGCCTGCTGCTCGGCGGCCGGCTCGGCGACCTGTACGGCCAGCGCCGCATGTTCCTCGCGGGCCTGGTCGTGTTCACGCTCGCGTCGCTCGCATGCGGCCTCGCGCAATCGCAGGCGATGCTGATTGCCGCGCGGGCGGTGCAGGGGCTCGGCGGCGCGGTCGTGTCGGCCGTCTCGCTGTCGCTGATCATGAACCTGTTCACCGAGCCCGGCGAACGCGCGCGGGCGATGGGCGTCTACGGCTTCGTGTGCGCGGGCGGCGGCAGCATCGGCGTGCTGCTCGGCGGGCTGCTGACGAGTTCGCTGTCGTGGCACTGGATCTTCCTCGTCAACCTGCCGATCGGCATCGCGGTCTATGCGATGTGCGTCGCGCTGCTGCCGCGCATGCGCGCGCCGGCCGGCGCCGCGCGGCTCGACGTCGCGGGCGCGGTCACCGTGACCGCATCGCTGATGCTGGCCGTCTACGGGATCGTCGGTGGCAACGAGGCCGGCTGGCTGTCGACGCAGACCGTCGCGCTGATCGGCGCGGCCGTCGCGCTGCTCGCGCTGTTCATCGCGATCGAGGCGCGCGCCGCGCATCCGCTGATGCCGCTCACGCTGTTCGCCGCGCGCAACGTCGCGCTCGCGAACGTGATCGGCGTGCTGTGGGCGGCCGCGATGTTCGCGTGGTTCTTTCTGTCCGCGCTGTACATGCAGCGTGTGCTCGGCTACGCACCGCTGCAGGTCGGCCTCGCGTTCCTGCCGGCGAACCTGATCATGGCCGCGTTCTCGCTCGGGCTGTCGGCGCGCATCGTGATGCGCTTCGGGATCCGCGGCCCGATCGCGGCCGGCCTGCTGATCGCGGCCTGCGGCCTTGCGCTGTTCTCGCGCGCACCGGTCGACGGCGGTTTCGTCTGGCACGTGCTGCCCGGCATGACGCTGCTCGGCATCGGCGCGGGCGTCGCATTCAACCCGATGCTGCTCGCCGCGATGAGCGACGTCGATCCGGCCGATTCCGGGCTGGCGTCCGGGATCGTCAACACCGCGTTCATGATGGGCGGCGCGCTCGGCCTCGCGGTGCTCGCGAGCCTCGCGGCCGCCCGCACCGATACGCTCGCGGCCGCGCAGGCGGCGCCGCTCGACGCACTGAACGGCGGCTATCATGCGGCATTCGCGTTCGGCGCGACGTTCGCCGCCGCGGCCGCGCTGATCGGCCTCGCGTTGCGCATCCGGCCGCAGAACGGCGTCGAAGGCGTCGGCCCCGCGACGCACTGATCGTCGGCCGACGAAGCCGGTCGCCGGCATCGAACCAGGGTGCGCAGTGTCGCGCCCTTTTTTGCGGGTGCCGAGCCGCGGCAGGCATTCCCGGTTCGTCATACCTTTCGGGCCGATCACCGTTATCGGCCCCGCCCTCGCTCGAACACGCGTTTCACACCCGTCCGGCCGCCCGCGGCACCGGCCTTTGCGGCCGATTTTGAACACAGTCGTACATCGACCCGCCACTTTTGCGACAATGGCGGACTTTGACCCACGCGCCGCCGCCGAACGCCGCATAACCGCCTGCTTCCGATGTCGCTTCCCCATATCGATCTGCTGTACTCCCTGTCCGGTCTGTTCGTCGGCATCCTCGTCGGCCTGACGGGCGTCGGCGGCGGTTCGCTGATGACGCCGATCCTCGTGCTGCTGTTCGGCGTCCACCCCGCGACGGCGGTCGGCACCGACCTGCTGTACGCGGCCGCGACCAAGGCCACCGGCACGCTCGTCCACGGCCTGAAGGGTTCGATCGACTGGCGCATCACCGGCCGGCTCGCGGCGGGCAGCGTCCCGGCCGCGGCGCTCACGCTGTGGTGGCTGCACACGCACGGGATGAACACGCCGGGCACCGCGCGGATGATCCAGCTCGTGCTCGGCATCGCGCTGCTGCTCACGTCGCTCGCGCTGATCTTCCGGCCGCAGCTCACCGCGTTCGCCGCGCGCAACCCGCTCGCGCCGAGCCCCGCGCGCACGCTATGGTCGACCGTGCTGACAGGCGCCGTGCTCGGCATACTCGTGTCGATGACGTCGGTCGGCGCCGGTGCGATCGGCGTGACCGTGCTCCTGCTGCTGTATCCGGCACTCGCGACGACCCGCATCGTCGGCTCCGACATCGCGCACGCGGTGCCGCTCACGCTCGTCGCGGGCATGGGCCACTGGCTGCTCGGCTCGGTCGACTGGTCGATGCTGCTGTCGCTGCTGCTCGGCTCGCTGCCCGGCATCGTGCTCGGCAGCCTGCTGTCGGCGCGCGCGCCCGAGCGGCTGCTGCGCAACCTGCTCGCCGCGACGCTCGTCGCGGTCGGCGTGCGGCTCGTGCTCGCGTAAGCGGGCCGGCCGCGCTTTCCTCCTCCATTACGTCCTGTCCCGCCAGCGCACGACACGCCGGCCCATCGCCCGCCGCAAAAAACAGCCCGACCGGCCGCGCCGATCGGGCTGTCGTCCATCCGGGGCGGCACAAAGCCGCCCGCGGCGCTTACTGCCCCTGCTGCTTCAGTTGCTGCTGCTTGAGCTGCTGCGTGCGCGCCTGCAGCTTCAGCACGCGCTGCAGTGCGGTGCGGTTCGCGAGGATGCCGTCGTAGAAGTTGGCGAGATCGCCCTTCAGCGCGGTCCGCGACGCGTCGTTCAGGTAGATCATGTGGCCCGACGGGTAGTTCTTGATCGTCAGGTTCTGCGCCTTGAGCGTCGGATCGAGCGGCATCTGCGCGAGCGTCAGCTCCGTCTGGTGGAACGGCGTGACCGCATCGAAATAACCGTTCGCCGACAGCACCTTCAGGTCCGGGTTCACGCTCATCGTCGATGCGAGGTCGCCGGCCGTGTACAGCGTATTGCCACCGCCCCGGTTCGCGCCGGTCGGGTCCGTGTGGCTGAAGTCCCAGTTGTTGAAGACCTGGTCGTTCAGGTCCACGAACGACGACGTCGACGTGTACTTGAGGTCGGTGTTGATGTAGCTGTTCCACAGCACCGTGTACGCGCCGCCGACGTTCGTGATCGACGGATCGTTGCTGCCCGAGTTCGGCAGGATGTACGGCGCGATGCCCTTGCCCGTGAAGTTCGCGCGACCGTCGTACTGGCCGATCTGCGTGCCCGGCACGAGCGTCAGGAAGAACGTGTACGGCGGGTTGTCGTTCGACGACGGCACGTTGCCGAGCGCGGCCGGGTTGCCGAAGGTCTGGATCAGCGACGTCGGATCCGTGCCGATGTACGAACCCATCTGCTGCGCGGTCTGCAGGTTCAGGTTCAGCCGCACGTTCACGAAGCCGCCGTCCTGCGGGTTCGGCTTCTGCGCGAGCGGCGCGAGCGTGTTGTCCGCGTAGTTGCGGGCCTGGACCATGTACGCGTCGAGATCGGTCGGCGTCGGGTTGACCGTCGTCTTCTTCCAGTAGAACGCATCGGCCGCGAGCGTCGGGAACGTACCCGGCGCGGACAGTGCGTTCGCGTAGTCGAGGATCGACGACTGCAGCGTGATCCCGTTCAGGTCGATGCCGTCCTCGTGCAGCACCCACGACACGACCGCGCTGCGCGCGGTGCCGTACGACTCCCCGTACAGGAACTTCGGCGAATTCCAGCGCGAGTACTTGGTCAGGTAGCGCTGGATGAAGCGGTCGATCGAGCGCGCGTCCTGGTCGGTGCCCCAGAAGTCCTTGTTCTTCGCCGGGGCGATCGCAGCCGAATAACCGGTGCCGACCGGGTTGATGAATACGAGGTCGGTACGGTCGAGCAGGCTGTCCGGGTTGTCGAGCAGCTTGTACGGCGCGGGCGGCGTGAAGTTCGGGAACGACGACTGCAAGCGCTTCGGCCCGTACGAACCGAGCAGCAGGTAGACCGACGACGAGCCGGGGCCGCCGTTGTAGAAGAACGTGACCGGGCGCGGCTTCGACGGATCGGGATTGTCCTGCGTGTACGCGACGTAGAACATCTTCGCGTTCGGCGCCGACGTGATCGGATCGATCGTCGTCAGGTGGCCCGTGGTGGCCGTGTACTTGACGGTCTTGCCGCCGATCGTGACCTGGCGGTGCACGACCGCGGCGCCTTCCGTCGAATCCGTGACCGCGTCGTTCGGCCCGGTGCCGTACACGTCGTTGTCGACGTACGGCTGGTCGGCCGCGGCGGCGGCCGTTGCGTCGGTGCTGGCCGACGTGCTGCCGCCGGAGGTCGTCGCCGCCGCGGTTGCAGCCGAAGCGGACGGGCTCGGCCCGTCGTCGCCACCGCATCCCGTGACGAGCAGCGCCGCGGCCGCGGCTGCGGCGAGCGGCACGCTCAGTGTCGTTCCAAATAGCGCGAAACCGTCTTTCAAGGACTTCCGTGTCGTCATTATTGCCTCTCGAACAGAACGATAAATACCGCCGGCCGCAAAGGATCGTTTGCGCCGGCGCTCCGCACCGGGAATGCATTCGTTATGCGACGCACTCCGAGTTTTTTACCGGATCGGCGAATGCCGATCGGCACGATTTACCCCACCCATATTTTTCTGCGACAGCACAATGAAATCAATTCCATTACGAACAACAATTCGATAATCCGCAGCAATACGAATTCATTCCGCGCATTGGCATGCGCACAAAATCGACGGCAAAATCACACCCAGCAAAGCCCGACCCAACAAGGCCGCTTCGCTTCGAGCAGACGAACAATCCCCCGCCGGCGAAATGCCGATTAATCGCAGAACGGCGACCAATCGCAATTCAAGCCGATTTAATAAAATCGAAAGGATCAATTAACCAAATGGAAAGAAATATCTCGTATCTGTAATTTATTAAATTAAGTGAAAATACCGGCGCATAATAGGTTCCCGATTTACCGCCGTAAAGTAATAATTTGTTACGGCACTCGCCATTCGGATAAAAGGCGGTACGGGACCGATTCCAGGCGATCAAATGAAAAAAAGCCGGACGGCTGTCCGGCTTCGTGATGGCGGCGCGGCGGGCGCCGTCAGAGCGGCACGTCGATCGCGCCGGCGCCGGTCGTGATCGCGTTCGCGCCCGGCGCAGCCGAGATCGGCGGCAGGTTCGCGCTCGTCAGCGCGGGCGCGGCGCCCGGCGTGCCGCCGCGCGGCACCGTGCGGATCACCTGCGACGGCGGCAGCGGCGCGCCGTTCTTCAGGTGCCGCCACATCAGGTTCAGCGCCTGCAGGTTGTAGTAGTGGATCGGCACGAAGCGCGTGTCGAAGCCCGCGACGGGCAGGAACGCGTCGAAGTGCTGGCCGTTCGTCACTTCGTAGAACACGAGCCGGCTGCGCCCGCGTTCGCTGATGCCGTTTTGCGCGACGTACGCGCGCGACGCGTGGTTCACCGGCACGAGCGCGTCGCTGCGGCCGTGCACGATGATCGCCGGCTTGCCCTGCAGGTTCGCGTTCACGCGCACCGCGTCGACGTTCGCGGGCATCCCGAGCATCCCGTTCGTCCAGAGCTGGCGCAGGCACAGCGCGCCCGCGAAGCTCGCATCGGGCGTTGCGAGCCGGTGGTCGACGCCCGCGCCCGTATTGAACACGAGGTTGATGCCGGCCGTCGGCGGCACGCCGTTGCCGACGCCGAACACGGCCGTCATCGGCGACGCGGCCGGCGAAGCGACCGCACCCGTCGCCGCGTTCGTCGTCGCGAAGCTGAAATTGCACAGGTTGTCGGTGACGCGCGAGCGCGTGTACGCGTTTGCATAGGTGACAGCGATCGCCGGAATCGCCTGCGAATCCCACATCGGCGCCTGCAGCAGGTCGGAATCGGCCAGATAGCCGGCCGCGTGGAGCTGCGCGAGCGCGTCGGCGGCCTGGCTCTGCGGGTCGGCGCCCGACACGAGCCCGGCCGCTGCGAGCGTCGCGCAGCGCTGCGTGCGGATCGACTGCGTGGTCGCGGCCGGCAGCGCGCTCAGGTACGGCGCGCCGGCGAGCGATGCCGACGCGGCCGCGCACGGCTGCAGCAGGTTCGCGAGCGTCGCGTAATCGGCCAGCGGCCGGCCGAACGACGGCACGGGCTGGCCGCCCGTGCGCACGATTGCGTTCGGCGCCATCCGTACATTGATCTGCGGTTCGCCGACCACGACCGCGGTAATCCAGCCGCGGTTGTCCTGCTCGGCCGCCGCGAGCGACGCGCCGCCGCCGTTGCTGACCGACGCGGCGATCGTCGTGATGTCGCCCGCACGATAGCGCACGCCGTGATGCGAGCCGTCGATCAGCGGTCCGAACTGCTCGTTGAGCACCCAGTACGCGAACTCGACCGATTGCAGCGTCACGCGCCCCCAGTCCTGTTCGGGATTCTGCTGCGAATGCGCGTGCTTGAATGCATAGCGGTTCGGGAAGCGGCTGTTGAACGCTGCGAGATCGCCGCTCGTCACGTTCGCGGTGAACAGGCTCGCAGTGCCGGCGAGCACCGCGTTGGCGAGCGTGCCGTCGATCAGCGTGACCGTATCGGTGCCGAGCTCGTGCGCGCCGTTGCCGCCGCCCTTGTCGTTGTATGCGACCGCGCAGCCGCGCTTGAGCGCCCATTCGCCGGCCGCGGAGATCGCGCCGTACACGCCGCGCGAGCCCGACGACGTCGCGGTGACGATGCACGGTTGCGCCGGGTCGAAGCTGGCGGGCACCTGCACGAGCAGCGTCACGTTCTTGCTGCCGCTGCCGTCGTCGGAATACGCGAGATACTCGGTGCCGGGGATCTTGCCTTCGCCGAGCGTGTCGTTGCCGTCGAGGTCGACGTTCGGCCCCCAGAAGCGGCCGTAGCCGCCGTTCGCGCTCATGTCGACGAGCGCGCGGTAGTTCGACCAGATCGCGAGACGGCGCAGCTCGGCGCTCGTCGGCCGGGACGGATTCGCAAAGCCGGGCGCGGTCGCCGCCGCGAGCCCCGTCTTGCCGAGGCCGGCCGTCAACAAATCGTCGCTTGCGCCGTCGTAGGCGGTCGTGCGCACGCTGCCGGACACGAAGCCGGGCAGCCGGTTGCGCTCGGCCGATTCGTCGCCGTTGCAGGCGCCGAGCATCGCGACAGCGGCCAGCGCCGCACCGAAAACCATCCACCTGCCCCACCCGAGCCTCGCCATCGCCGCCCTCTCGATATCGTTATCGGTCCGCCGCCGCGTCGCACGCGGCTTGCGGACTTTGAAGCGCAAACGGGCCCCGGCATGCCGGAGCCCGCCCGAAAGCGGGCATGCGCGGCGCTCGCGCGCCGCCGCCCTGCATCACTGCTGCTGGACCGTCAGCTTGTTCGTGACCGACGTCACGCCCTTCACGCCCTTGGCTGCAGCTTCGGCCTTGTCGATCTGATCCTGGGCCGGCATCGTGCCCTCCAGCGAGATCGCGCCGCCCTTCGAACGCACGACGAGGTTCGACACATCCACGCCGGCTTCCTTCGAAATCGCCTTGCGCACCGCGTAGCCGAGCTTGCGGTTCGCCTTCTTCGCGGTTTTCGCGGCGGCCTTCGGCGCGCTCGTCGCGGCCGCCGGCGCTTCGGTTGCCGCCGCATCGCTCGACTGCGCATACACGCTGCCCGACAGACAGGCCGCCACGGCGGCGACGCCCAACGCTCTCAACACGATCGACTTCATGCTATCTCCTTGTAACTCCGGAACGGCCGTGCACAGTACGGCCGGATACCCCCAAAGACAGCCGGCCCGCGCGCGAACGGGCGGGACAGCCGGTGATTTCCACGGCGATACGAGAGAGGCGAGACGGGCCGACAGCCGGCGCGCGCGATAGCGGGCCGGCCGGGCCGGACAGCCACCGGCCGGACGCGCCCGGTCTAATTGCGTGCCGGGTCGCGCGCGAATCGGGCGCGGCTGCGTCGCACAATGTAATCCAGCGCCCGCGGAAGCGCAAAGCTTTTGACGAAGCGCCGCCCGCCGCTGTCGTCGCGGAGCCGCGCCGCGGCGCCCGACTCGCGCATGCGCGGCGAAACCGGGTACCATCGCCGCGAGAATCCGCATCGTCCATGACGGCCGTCATCGATGCGTCACGCCAGCGTCATTCGCCGATCCCATGAAGCCTGTCCTCCCTCGCCCGCCTCGTCGCATCCTCGCCCGCTTCGTCGCGGTGTCGTGGCGCGACCTCGCGCTGTCGATCGGCCCGACGGTGCTGCTCGCGGGCGCGGCCGTCTGGCTCGCGGTCAGGCTGATCCAGCCGGCGCCGCCGTCCACGCTCGTGATCTCGGCCGGGCCGCCCGGCAGCACGTACTGGAACGCCGCGCAGAAATACAAGGCCATCCTCGCGAAGAACGGCGTCACGCTCGACGTCGAATCGTCCGAAGGATCCGCGCAGAACCTCGCGCGGCTGTCGAACCCGAACGCGCCGGTCGACGTCGGCTTCGTGCAGAGCGGCATCGGCCCGAAGGAGCGCGACGAACAACTCGTATCGCTCGGCAGCATCGGCTACGTGCCGCTCGCGATCATGTACCGCGGCCCGATCGTCGCGCGCCTGTCCGACTTCAAGGGCAAGCGGCTCGCGCTCGGCGCGGAAGGCAGCGGCGCACGCGAGCTGAGCCTCGCGCTGCTGAAGATGAACGGCATCGTGCCCGGCGGCCCGACCGAGCTGCTGCCGACCGCCGGCGAGGACGCCGCGACCGCGCTGCTCGACGGCAAGATCGACGCCGCGTTCCTGTCCGGCGACTCGACGCAGATCCCCGTGATGGCAAAACTGTTCCGCGCGCCCGGCGTGCACGTGTATTCGTTCACGCAGGCCGAAGCGTACGCGCGGCGCTTTCCGTACCTGACCGCGATCACGCTGCCGATGGGTGTCTACGATCTCGGCCGGAACCTGCCGCCCGCCGACATCCACACCGTCGCGCCGACGATCGAGCTGGTCGCGCGCGACTCGCTGCACCCCGCGCTGTCCGACCTGCTGATCGAGGCCGCACGCGAGGTGCACGGCCACGCGACGATCCTGCAGCACGCGGGCGAATTCCCGTCGTCCGTCACGCGCGGCTTCCCGCTGTCCGACGATGCCGCGCGCTACTACAAGTCGGGCAAGACCTTCCTGTACCGGAGATTGCCGTTCTGGGTCGCGAGCCTCGTCGACCGGCTGCTCGTCGTGATCGTGCCGCTGATCGTCGTGCTGATCCCCGGGCTGCGGCTCGTGCCGTCGCTGTACGGCTGGCGCGTGCGCTCGCGTATCTATCGCTGGTACGGCGCGCTGATCGCGCTCGAGCGCCGCGCGCTCGGCGAGCACACGGCCGAGGAACGCGTCCGGTTGCTCGACGAGCTCGACGACATCGAGGAAGCGGTGAACCGGATGAAGATGCCGCTCGCCTATGCGGGGCAGTTCTACGTGCTGCGCGAGCACATCGGCTTCGTGCGCGAACGGCTCACCGCGCACGACCAGGACACGCCGGCAGGGTCACCCGGCGCCGGCGGCCAGCCGCATGCACGCACCGATGCCGCGCCTCCGGCCGGCGAGCCCCCCCGGGCGACTCCCGGTTCCGCGTAGGCGGACGATCCGCGATCATTGCTGCATGCGCGCCCGCCCGCGTACCATGGAGGCCGCCGTATGCCCCACCCTCTGGAGATCGTCATGACAACCGGCCTCGACACCGCCCAGCCCGCCTGGTTCTTCGACTTCGTGTCGCCGTTCTCCTATCTGCTGCTCGAACAGCATGACAAATGGCCGGACGTGCCGTTCGAACCGGTCGCCGTGTCGCTCATGGACCTGCAGCGCCACTGGGGGCAACGCCCGAGCGCCGACGTGCCGGCCAAGCGCGTATTCACGTACCGTCACGCGCTGTTTCGCGCGGAACAGCTCGGCATCCGCTTCAAGATGCCGCCCGCGCACCCGTTCGATTCCGACAAGGTGTTGCGCCTCGCGATCGCGCTGCGCGCCGATATCGTAACGGTGCTGGAGATGTACCGCTTCATCTGGCGCGAAGGCAACGATCCGTCGACGCCGGAAGGTTTCGCGGCGCTGTGCGAACGCGTCGGCGTCGGCCACGGCGACGAGCTGATCGAATTCGAGGAGACGAGTGCGCAACTGGCCCGCAACAATGCCGACGCGATCGCGCTCGGCGTGTTCGGCGTGCCGACGTTCTGGATGAACAAGCAATTGTTCTGGGGTGAAGACGCGCTGCCGATGGTGCTGTACTGCGCGCGCACGCCGAACTGGCTCGAATCGAGCGAGGTCAAGCGGATCAGCACGCTGCCGAAGGGTCGGGCGTGATGGCCGGTATCACGCACGGCAACGCGCGGCTGCGGTGGTAAGGTTAGGCTTCGCCCGAATCACCCCGCACCGATGGAAGACGACGACCGTACCGCCTCGCTCGATATCTGGCTCGTGCGCGTATTGCGCACGCTGCTGCTCGAGCGCAGCGTCACGCAGGCCGCGCTGCGGCTGAACCAGACCCAGCCCGCGATCAGCACCGCGCTGCGCAAGCTGCGCGAGACGCTGAACGACCCGATCCTCGTGCGCGGCAAATCCGGGATGGTGCCGACCGAATACGGCGCGTCGCTGCTCGAAGCCGCGCAGCGCGCGTTGCGCGAGGTCGACTTCATCGCGACGCCGCACGGCGACTTCGACCCGTCGTCCGCGCGGCGCACGTTCCGCGTCGCCGCGCCCGACTATCTGAACGATTTCTTCATGCCGACGCTGATCGAGCGCTTTCGCGACGCGGCGCCGCATGCGCACCTGGAAATCGATTCGCTGAATCCCGCGCTCGACCACGCGGGCGCGCTCGAATCGGGCGCGCTCGATCTCGTGATCGGCAACTGGCCGAAGCCCGACCCGCAGTTCGCGCGCCAGGACCTGTTCTCCGACACGATCGTGTGCCTGATGCGCGAAGCACACCCGCTCGCGCACGTGCCGCTCACGCGCGAAGCGTATGCGTCGGCCGCGCATGTCGCGCCCACGCCGTACACCGGCGACAAGCGCAACGCGATCGAGATCGGCCTCGCACGCGCGCACCTCGCGCGGCGCATCGTGACGACGCTGCCTTACTTCGGGATCGTGCCGCAGGTGTTGCTGCAGTCGGACCTGATCTTCACGACGACGCGCCGCTTCGCGACGCACTACGCGCAGTTGCTGCCGCTCGTCGTCGTCATGCCGCCCGTGCCGTTCCCGCGCATCAAGAGCTACCTGCTCACGCATCCGCAGCCCGACCGCCCGACCGACATCGCATGGCTGTGCGCGCTGATGCAGAGCGTGTCCGACGAGCTGACGGTCGCCCGCACTCGCAAGCGCTGATGCAAGGCGCGGCCGCTCAGGCCGTGCAGAAGGTTTCCTGCAGATGGGTCCAGCGCACGACGCCTGCCGCGTCGCGTTCGAACACGGCGGTCGCGCGCCGCGCGGGCAGCTCGCCCGATGCCGCGTGCTGCGCTTCGAGATAGGTGATCACCGCATGCGATGCGTCGGCCGCGAGCACGCGGATTTCCGACAACGTGATGCGCAGTCCCGGCTTCGCGCCGGCGAGCTTCGCGAACAGCGCGCGCGTGCCGTCGCGGTCGACTACGCGGCCGTCGGTCAGGATCATCGTGAAACCGGTGGAGAACGGCGCGAGCAGCGCGTCGAGCGCCGCTGGCGCGGTGTCGACGCCGGACAGCCAGCGCTCGATGGCGACGAGGCTCGCATCGAGCGCGTCGAGATAGATCGGGTGATCGGACATGGCGCCTGCACGGAAAGGCGCGGCCCGGTGCCGCGCGTTGCCGTGCAGTGTATGCAAAAACGCGCGAGCGTGCGCCGGCCGCGCGACGTTACCGCGCGCAGTACATGTCGTCGCGCGCGCGCCCCGCCGCGGCCGCTTTCGCGTCGGCCACCGGCATGCCCGAGCGCGCCTGCAGCAGTTCCGCGCACACGGCCACCGCGATCGCGCCCGGCGCCTTGTCGACGATGCCCGCGACGCCGATCGGGCACACCATCTCCACGAGCCGCGCCGGATCGACGCCGCGCGCGGCGAGCCGGCGCTCGAACTTCACGCGCTTGGTGCGCGAGCCGATCATCCCGAAGTACGCGTAGTCGCGCCGCCGCATGATCTGCGCGGCGAGCGCGAAGTCGAGCGCGTGGTTGTGCGTCATCACGAGGAAGTACGCGCCGGGCGGCGCCGCATCGACGACGGCCTCCGGCGTATCGGTCGGCTCCGGCTGCACGTTCGGCGGACATTCGTCCGGGAACAGCTCGTCGCGCGTGTCGACCCACTGCACGACGCACGGCAGCGCGCCGAGCAGCGTGACGAGCGCGTGACCGACGTGCCCGGCGCCGAACAGCACGATGTGCATCGGCGCCGGCGCGCCGGTCGCGCGGTTGCGCCCTCCGGTGCCCGATGCGAACGTCGGGGGCGACGCGGTGCGAAGCGAACGTGCGGGTCCGTTCATGTCAGCCTGCCTGCACTGCCCGGGCCGCACGCACCGCATTCACCGCGCGCAGGATCGACTCGCCGGTGGCCGGCGCGTCGAGCGGCGGGTTCACCTTGTAATCGCCGACCGCCGCGACCGCGTCGCGCACCGCGAAGAACACCGAGAACGGCAGCAGCAGCGGCGGCTCGCCGACGGCCTTCGACCGGTGGATGCTGTCCTCGACGTTGCGGTTCTCGAACAACCGCACGTTGAACTCGGGCGGCGTGTCGTTGACGGTCGGGATCTTGTACGTGGACGGCGCATGCGTCATCAGCTTGCCGCCCTTGTTCCACCACAGCTCCTCGGTCGTCAGCCAGCCCATCCCCTGGATGAACGCGCCTTCGACCTGGCCGATATCGAGCGCCGGGTTCAGCGACGCACCCACGTCGTGCAGTGCATCGACGCGCAGCGTGCGCATCTCGCCCGTGAGCGTGTCGATCACGACTTCCGATACGGCCGCGCCGTACGAGTAGTAGTAGAACGGCCGGCCCTGCAGCTTCGACTGATCCCAGTACAGCTTCGGCGTCGCATAGAAACCGTCGGACCACAACTGCACACGTGCAAGGTAGGCCTTCGCGATCACTTCGCCGAACGGCACGCCCTGGCCGCCGACCCACACGATATCGTTGCCGAACTTCACGTCGGCCGCATCGGCGTTGCCGTCGCCGTACTGCTTCGCCGCGAACACCGCGAGCCGCTCGCGCAACTGGCGCGCCGCATCCTGCGCGGCCTTGCCGTTCAGGTCCGAGCCGGTCGACGCGGCCGTCGCGGACGTGTTCGCGACCTTGCTCGTATCGGTCGCCGTCACGCGAATCCGGCCGAAGCGGATGCCGAGTTCGTGCGCGACGACCTGCGCGACCTTCGTGTTGAGCCCCTGCCCCATCTCCGTGCCGCCGTGGTTCACGAGCACCGAGCCGTCGGTGTAGATGTGCACCAGCGCGCCGGCCTGATTGAAGTGCGTGACGTTGAACGCGATCCCGAACTTCACCGGCGTGAGCGCGATGCCCTTCTTCAGCACCGCGTTGCGTGCATTGAATTCGCGCACGCCCGCGCGCCGCGCGCGATAGTCGCTCGTCGCCTCGAGTTCGCCGAGCAGCTCCTGCAGCACGTTGTCCTCGACCGTCTGCCCGTACGGCGTCACGTTGCGTTCGGTCTTGCCGTACAGGTTCGCGTAGCGGACGTCGAGCGGATCGCGGTCGAGCGCGCGCGCGACGTCGTCGAGGATGTACTCGATCGCGAACGCGCCCTGCGGGCCGCCGAAGCCTCGGAACGCGGTGTTCGACTGCGTGTTGGTCCTGCCGCAGTAGCCGGCGATGTCGACGTCGCCCAGCCAGTATGCGTTGTCGAAGTGGCACACCGCGCGCGTCATCACCGGGCCCGACAGGTCGGCCGAGAAACCGCAGCGCGACGTCATCTCGAGCGCCACGCCGTCAAGGCGGCCGTCGTCGTCGTAACCGACGTCGAAGCGGTAGTGGAAATCGTGCCGCTTGCCGGTGATCATCATGTCGTCGTCGCGGTCCGGGCGCAGCTTCACCGGGCACAGCAGCTTCCACGCGGCGAGCGCCGCGCAGCACGCGAACAGGCCCGACTGCGATTCCTTGCCGCCGAATCCGCCCCCCATCCGGCGGCATTCGACCAGCACGTTGTGCGACGCGACGCCGAGCACGTGCGCGACGAGGTGCTGCATCTCGCTCGGGTGCTGCGTCGAGCAGTACACGTGCATCCCGTCGTCGTCCTTCGGCACCGCGTACGCGATCTGCCCTTCCAGGTAGAACTGCTCCTGGCCGCCGAGCAGCATTTCGCCCGACTCGCGGTGCGGCGCGGCGGCGAGCCGCGCGGCCGCGTCGCCGCGCGCGAGCTTCAGCGGCGGGATCACGTAGGTTTCGGCCTTACGCGCTTCCTGCGCGGTCAGGATCGCGGGCAGCTCCTCGTAGTCGACCTGCACGCGGCGCGCGGCGAGCCGCGCGGTTTCATGCGACGTCGCGACGACGATGAACATCGGCTGGCCGACGAACTGCACGATGCCCTTGGCGAGCACCGGGTCGTCGTGGATGATCGGGCCGCAATCGTTGACGCCCGGGATATCGTCGGCCGTGAACACCGCGACCACGCCCGGCGTCGCGCGCACCGCGTCGAAGTTCATCGACACGATCCTCGCGTGCGGTTTCGCCGACAATCCGAGCGCCGCGTGCAGCGTGCCCGCGACGACCGGAATGTCGTCGGTATAGGTGGCACGCCCGCTGACGTGCAGGTGCGCGGATTCGTGCGCGCGCGATACGTGCACCTGCGCGGCGTCGGCTTGCGGGTCGAGGGTGCTCAGGAACGGTTCTGCTTGCTGGTTCATCTTCGGTGTTCTCCGTCTTCAGACGCGCGCCGCGTCGGCGCCGGCTTCGGCAGCCACTTCACGCACATTCAGGGCTTGCGGCGGCAGCGGGTCGTGCGGGCGCGTCTCCAGCCAGAAGCGATACATCAGGTTCTTCGCGGTATCGAGGCGATACGTGCTCGTCGCGCGCATGTCCGACAGCGGCTGGTAGTCGCGCTCGAGCGCCTGCATCGCGGCCTGCGCGGTGGCTTCGTGCCACAGCGCGCCGTCGAGCACGGCTTCGGTTTGCGCCGCGCGCTTCGGCGTCGCGGCCATCCCGCCGAACGCGATGCGCGGCTCGCGGATCGTGTCGCCGTCCGCGATGAACGCGAACGCCGCGCAGACGGCCGAGATGTCGGAGTCGAACCGCTTCGACAGCTTGTAGGTGCGGAACTGCAGCTTCGCGCGCGCGCCGGTGCGGGTCGGCACCTTCACGCCGACGACGAATTCGTGCGGCGCCATATCCTTCTGCTGGTAGCCCGTGTAGAGCGCCTCGAGCGGCAGTTCGCGCACCGTGTCGCCGCCGCGCAGCACGACGCGCGCGCCGAGCGCGATCAGGCCGGGCATCGTATCGCCGATCGGCGAGCCGTTCGCGACGTTGCCGCCGAGCGTGCCCGCGTTGCGGATCGGCAGCGACGCGAAGCGCTTCCACATTTCGGTCAGCTCCGGATAGGTGCCGGCCAGTGCCGCATACGCGTTCTCGACCGTCACGCCCGCGCCGATCTCGATCCAGTCGCCGCGCTCCGCGACACGCTGCAGTTCGGCGATCTGGCCGACGTAGATCAGGTCGTCGAGCCGGCGCATCTGCTTCGTGACCCACAGGCCGATGTCGGTGCTGCCCGCGAGGATCCGCGCGTCGGGCCGTTCGACCTTCAGCGCGGCCAGCGCGTCGAGCGTGCGCGGCGCCGCGAAGCGCGCGCCGTAGGGTGTCGCATAGTCGAACGTATCGTCGCGCCTGAGCGACGCGAGCGTACGGGCGAGCGCGGCCGTGTCGACCGGTGCCGACGGCGCCGGAGCGTCATACATCTGCACGGCCGCATCGACGATCGGGCGATAGCCGGTGCAGCGGCACAGGTTGCCCGTCAGCGCGTCGGCGATCTCGGTGCGCGTCGGCACGTCCTTCGCCTTCGCGCACGCGCTGCCGCAGCCTTCGTGGCCGTGCTTCTCGTACAGCGCCCACATCGACATCACGAAGCCGGGCGTGCAGAACCCGCATTGCGAACCGTGGCAGTCGACCATCGCCTGCTGCACCGGATGCAGCGCGCCGTCCGGCTGGCGCAGGTCCTCGACCGTCAGCAGCGCCTTGCCGTCGAGCGTCGGCAGGAACTGGATGCACGCGTTGACGGCCTTGAACTCGACCGCGCCGGCGTCGGTCAGCTCGCCGACAACGACCGTGCACGCGCCGCAGTCGCCTTCCGCGCAGCCTTCCTTGGTGCCGGTGCAATGCGCGTCCTCGCGCAGGTACTGCAGCACGGTGCGGGTAACGTCCGCGCCGCTGACTTCGCGGATTGCGTGACGATGGTAGAAGCGGATCGGCTCACTCATGTCTCGATGGTTCTTCAATTGGGGGGCTAGGCGGCCTGCGCGAAGCGCTCGACCGACGTCTTTCTGACAGTTTGCACGCTATCACCATCAAATTTCGCAACCCATAGCCCATCACGCATGAGGCCCATATAACTGCCGCGATATGAGCGCCGGGGCCGCCCGGCGCCCTTTCCGCACGGTACCCCGCCGGCCTCCCCGGCGTGCCGGCACCGTTCCGTTGCGCGCGAAAACGGGTCGCGATTAACTAAACGGTACCTGCGTGAAAACCGGTTCCATGGGAAAATCCCGATTCCGTTTTGCGCCGTCTTCCGTTTCGTCACGCTCCGTTTCGCTCATTCGTTCCGACCCCATGTCTACCGACTCCGCCACACCAGCACGCAGCGGGTTTGCGGTCACGCTGCAAATCGTGTCCGTCGTCTGCTTCACGTTCATCTGCTACCTGACCATCGGCCTGCCGCTCGCGGTGCTGCCGGGCTTCGTCCATGACGACCTCGGCTTTTCCGCGATCGTCGCGGGCGGTGCGATCAGCGTCCAGTACTTCGCGACGCTCGCGTCGCGGCCGCTCGCCGGGCGCTTCGCCGATACGCTCGGCCCGAAGCAGACGGTGCTGCGCGGGCTGGTCGGCTGCGGCGTGTCGGGCGTGCTGCTGCTGGTCGCGCTGCTGCTCGCGCACTGGCCGGTCGCGAGCCTCGTGCTGCTGGTCGCGAGCAGGCTCGTGCTCGGCGTCGGCGAGAGCCTGTGCGGCACCGGCGCGATCCTGTGGGGCATCGGCCGGGTCGGCGTCGCACACAACGCGAAGGTGATCTCGTGGAACGGCATCGCGACCTACGGCGCGCTCGCGCTCGGCGCGCCGGTCGGCGTCGCGATCGCGCATACGCTGAATCCGGCGCTGATCGGCGTGATCGTGATCGCGCTCGCCGCGATCGGCTTCTACCTCGCGCGCCTGATCGATTCGGTGCCGCTCGTGCACGGCGAACGGATGTCGTATGCGAGCGTGTTCACGCGCGTGCTGCCGCACGGCCTCGGCCTCGCGCTCGGCTCGGCCGGCTTCGGCTCGATCGCCACCTTCGTCACGCTGTACTACGCGGCGCGCCACTGGCCGAACGCCGCGCTGTCGCTGACCGTGTTCGGCACGCTGTTCATCGGCGCGCGCCTGCTGTTCGCGAACACGATCAAGACTCATGGCGGCTTCCGCGTCGCGATCGTGTCGTTCGCGTTCGAATGCTCGGGCCTCGTACTGCTGTGGCTCGCGCCGGTGCCGCACGTCGCGCTCGTCGGCGCGGCGTTGACGGGCTTCGGCTTCGCGCTGATCTTCCCGGCGCTCGGTGTCGAGGCCGTCGCGCTCGTGCCGCCCGCGAGCCGCGGCGCGGCGCTGTCCGCGTACTCGGTGTTCCTCGACCTGTCGCTCGGCATCACGGGTCCGCTCGCCGGTTATGTCGCGGGTGCGTTCGGCTATCCGCAGGTGTTCCTGTTCGCGGCGGTGGCCGCCGCCGCGGGCGTCGCGCTGTCGATGGTGCTGTACCAGCGGCAGGCGCGCGTGGCGGGGAGCGGCGCGGCCGCCTGATCGCGCTGCTCGCCGCACGGCGGCCGGTCGCGGAAGTCGCAGCGCCGCCGCGTCAAAAAGAAAACGCCTGCATCGCGCAGGCGTTTTTTTATGTGGAGACCATTGCGACGGCCGGCGCGCTCAGGCCGTCCGGAGAAACAGCCGGCGCGTCAGGTCGAACGCGACGAGATTGCCGGCCACCACGAGCAGCAGCCCGATCACCGCGAGCGGCGACCACTGGTAGCCCTCGAACACCGTCGACACAGCCAGCGCGACGATCGGGAACAGCACCGTGCAGTACGCGGCGCGCTCCGGCCCGATCCGGCCGACGAGGGTCAGGTACGCGGTGAAGCCGATCACCGAGCCCGGCACGGCGAGGTAGACGAGCGCGCCGAGATAGCGCGGGCTCATGTCGGGCGTGAACGGCATCCCGGCCACCACGCTGCCGACGGTCAGGATCGCCGCGCCGATCAGCATCGCCCAGCCATTGGTCGCGAGCGGATGCAGCCCCATCGACTGCATCCGGCTCGACAGCAGGTTGCCGGCCGAGAAGCACATCGTGCCCGCGAACGCGATCGCAAGCCCGATCCAGGTCGCGTGATCGTCGAGATGGCCGGCCATCTGCTGCCAGAACAGGCACGCGATGCCGATCAGGCCGAGCAGCGCACCGGCAATCGCCGACGGCCGCAGCGGGCGGCCCATGAACAGCCGGCCGTTGATCGAGTTCAGCAGCGGCGCGGTCGAGAAGATCACCGCGACGAGCCCGCTCGGCACGACCTGCTCCGCGTAGTAGAAGCACAGGAAATTCAGGCAGAACAGCGCGAAGCCCTGCGCGACAAGGTAGCGCCAGGCTTCGCGCGGCGGCCGGACCGGCCGGCGCATCACGCGCAGCAGCGCGAACAGTACGGCGGCCGCGAGCCAGAAGCGCCATGCGATCGACACGGGCGGCGGCACGGAGCCGAGTTGCCACTTGATCGCGATCCAGGTGGTGCCCCAGATCAGCACGGTGACGAAATAAAGCGACAGGTTCATGGCGGCGAAGGTCCGGAAATCGGATGAAACGGGATCCCGACTATGCCGCCGCGCGGCGCGCACCGATTGTCCGGAATTGCGGTCTTTTTCCGGCCGCCGCACCCGGCGCCGCACGCCCGCTTATACTCGTCGCATCATGAGCGTCTCCCTCTCCGCCCCGCCCGTCGACCGCGCCGCCCCCCTGGCCGGCGGCGATTTGCCGTTCGGCCTGCAGTCGGTCTGCCGCACGCTCGCCGACGCGAACGCGACGCTCGAGCGCTTCGCGTGGCTCGGCGACCATCTCGCGATCGCCGAATGGACGCGGATCACCGACGAAAGCGAGACGATCTACGAGCAGCCCGGCCACCACACGCTGTCGTGCTACCTCGACGGCGGCTACCGGACCGAGCGCGAACGCGTGCCGCGCTACGGCGCGCCGAGCCTGCTGTGCGCGCTGCCGGGCGACCACGAATCGCGCTGGTGGGTGCGCGGCGAGATGCACTTCATCCACCTGTATTTCCTGCCCGAGCACTTCACGCAGCGCGCGATCCGCGAACTCGACCGCGAGCCGCGCGAGCTGAAGCTCGCCGACCGCACCTATTTCGAGGATGCGCGCGTCGCCGCGCTGCTGCGCTCGCTCGCGCTGGACGGCTGGGACGATGCCGACGAGCGGCTGCGCGTGAACGAGACCGCGCACGAGGTGCTGAGCCTGCTGCTGCGCGGGCAGAGCACGACGCGCACCGACGCGTCGTTCCGCGGCGGGCTTGCGCCGGCCGTGCGCCGCCGCGTGCGCGACTACATCGACACGTACCTGACGCAGCCGCTGACGCTCGGCGAACTGGCCGATGTCGCCGCGCTGTCCGAATATCACTTCTCGCGGATGTTCCGGCTATCGTTCGGCCGCGCGCCGCACGCGTGGGTCGCCGAGCAGCGGCTCGCGCGGGCACGCGAACTGCTGCGCACGACGTCGCTGCCGCTCGCGCAGGTCGCGGCCGACTGCGGTTACGCGAACGCCGGCCACTTCAGCCATCGCTTTCGCGACGCGCACGGCACGACGCCGACTACGTACCGGCGCGCGATGCAGGGCCGCTGAGCGCGATCGACCGATCGCGGCCTGCCGGCCCCCGACGCCGATCGGCCCCCTGCGGTGTTACGCGCCGCGTCGCGACAGTTCCTGTTCGAGCGCCGCGACGCCGGCCGGCAGGTCGACCGCCACCTTCAGGTCGACCATCGTGCGGCCGAACGCATGCAGCGTGCGGAACAGGTTGTGTTCGCGGCACTGTTCGCCCATCTGCCCGATCCGCACGATCGGCAACCCGAACGAGCCCGAGATCTCGACCTGGTACTGCTTCGAGATATGGCCGCAGACCATCCCGGGCGTGAGCCCTTCCGGCGTCTCGATCCCGACCACCGAATTGAGCCGGCAGTCCTTCGGCGCATAGAGCTTGAGGCCCATCGACTCGACACCCGCCTGCAGCGCGAGCGAGCAGCGCAGGTGGCGCGCGAAGCGGCTTTCGAGCGTCTCCGCGCACACCAGTCGCAGCGCCTCGTGCAGCGCGAGCACGCCCGACACGGGCGCCGTGTAGTGATAGCCGGCGTTGTGCCAGAAGTTCTCCGCGAGCGCCATGTCGAGGCACCAGTGCGTATTCGGCTCGGGGCGATGCTTCATGCGCTCCCACGCGGCGTCGGAAAACGCGATCAGCGACACGCCGGGGATCGACGACAGCCCCTTCTGGCCGCCGGTGATCACCGCGTCGATGCCCCATGCGTCCATGTCGAGCGGCATCGTCGACAGCGTGCACACCGCGTCGACGACGACCAGCGCGCCGGCCGCCTTCGCGAGCGCCGCGATGTCGCGCAGGTCGCGGTTCCACACGGTGTTCGACGTCTCGCCCTGCACGATCGTGACGATCTCGGGCCGCTCGCGCGCGATCGCGTCCGCGATCTCGTCGAGGCTCGCGACCGCGCGGTCGGCCACTTCGAGCGTCGCGACGTCGGCGCCGACGCGTGTGGCCATCTCGGCCATCCGCGCGCTGAAGAAGCCGTTGCGGATCGACAGCACGCGCGTGCCGCGCCAGGCGAGGTTCGAGATCGCCATTTCCATCGCGGCCGAGCCGGGGCCCGCGACGCCGAGCACCCACTTCGTGCGGGTCTGGAACACGTAGCGCGCCATCTCCTTCACCTGCTCGATGATCTTCGCCATCGTCGCGCCGAGGTGGTTGATCACGATCGTGTTCGCCTTCGCGACGGCGGCCGGGATCGGAACCGGGCCGGCCCCCATCATCAGCAGCGGTTCTTCGGGCAGGATCGCGTCGAGCGGCACGACGACGGGACAGGGAATCGGCGAGTAATCGATGGACATGGCTGGCAATAGGTGAGGAAGGGAAATACACGGACGCCCGCCAAACCAACTGCATGGCGAACTGATCGATCATTCCGCGTTCCGCGGCCTCGCGCAAGAGGCACGCGCGGCCGGACAGCGCGACGGTGGCCCGGTCGCCGGACCGGGCCAGCCGGCCGCCCAGGCATCGCGCGCCGGCGTTCCGGATTGGAATGGCATTGCCGGCCGGTTGCGAAACGGTTCCATGCGCGCGATTTTCTCCGCCAATATCGCCGTGTTTCATCGATGCCGACGGTTCAGCGCGACTTGCGTATCGAACGGAATAGACCGGATGTTCGATAAAAATCGCCGCGCGGAATGCGATACGCAAAATCCGCGCACGGGTAAAAACATCCATTATTGCAGCATGTATTAGGGCGCGATTCCCCAATTTACCGGAGCAAATCTGACCGAATCACGAACAACCAATTGATTAACATACGAATTATTCGCCGCCACGATGCATATTCCAATACCCTGCCGCCTTTGAACGGCAGGCACGCGGGACAGCCCGACATTTAACCGGTACTCGCGATTTCGATTTTCCGCAACCCGCCCGTTTTCTCAGGTTGACGGATATCGCAACTGTATTTAACAATCGTCTGCGGAATCGAAAAACGATTTTTCGATACGAGGGAGAACTGGGTGCCGTGCGATGCGTTTCGAGGTTGCGCGGCGAAAAATCACAACCATAATCAATCAACCGGGCCAGAAATACACAAGCCATGAACCAGATTCAGACCATGCGTGTATTCGTCTGCGTCGCCGAGCAGCAGAGCTTCCGGCGCGCAGCGCACCATCTCGGCGTGTCCAATGCGCTCGTCACACGTTCGATCGCGATGCTCGAGGGTCACCTGAACACACGGCTGATCCACCGCACCACGCGCAACCTGTCGCTCACCGAGGCCGGCGTGCGCTACCTCGACGGTTGCCGCGCGCTGCTCGAGGAATTCGACCACCTCGAGTCGTCCGTCGCGCATGCCGTGCGCGAACCGGCCGGCACGCTGCGCGTCGTCGCGTCGGGCCTGCTGTCGCCGCTCGCGCTGACGCCGCTCGTCAGCAGCTTCCGGCACCGCTACCCCGAGCTGCGCGTGCAGCTGACCGTCGCCGACGGGCCGCTCGACGTGCTCGAATCGGGCTACGACGTCGGTATCGTCACGGGCAACCGGCTCGACGGCAACCCGACGCTGATCGGCCATGCGCTCGCGCCGAACCCGTTCGTCGCATGCGCGGCGCCGGCCTATCTCGACCGGCGCGGCGAGCCGCGCGCACCCGACGACCTGCCGGGCCACGACTGGGTCACGCTCGCGCCGCACCAGCATGCGCCCGCGTGGCAGCTGGTCGGCCACGACGGCGTCGCGCATTCGGTCACGGTGCGCCCGGCCTGCACGCTCAACCAGCTCGCGCTCGTGCAGGCGGCCGCCATTGCCGGCGCCGGCATCGCGGTGCTGCCCGAGCCGTGCGTCGCCGACGCGCTCAACAGCGGCACGCTCGTGCGGCTGCTGCCCGGCTACCGGATCGACGACCCGGACGCGCAGCTGTCGCTCGTCTATCCGAACCGCCAGTACGTGCCGGCCCGCACGCGCAGCTTCGTCGAGCACGCGCTCGACCACTTCAGCGAGCAGACGGCCCGCGAGCGGAAGGATTACGGCTTCCTGCGTCCGTCGCGCGGCCCCGACCGCTCCGACATCGTCACGGGCCTGCAGTAAACTGCGCGCGTCAGCCATCGGAGGTGCAGCGTGCGCGTGATCCTGTTCAGCAGCCGGCAGTACGACGACGATTCGTTTACCGCCGCCAACCGGCAGTTCGGCTATCGGCTGCACTTCCAGCCGTCGCACCTCGACGCGGAAACCGCGATCCTCGCGCACGGCTATGACGTCGTCTGCCCGTTCGTCAACGACACCGTCGACGCAGCCGTGCTCGAACGGCTGGCGGACGGCGGCACGCGTCTGATCGCGCTGCGCTCGGCGGGCTTCAACCACGTCGACCTGGCCGCCGCCGAGCGGCTCGGCATCGCGGTCGTGCGCGTGCCCGCGTATTCGCCGCACGCGGTCGCCGAGCACGCGGTCGCGCTGATCCTCGCGCTCAACCGCCGCCTGCCGCGTGCCGTCGCGCGCACCCGCGAAGGCGACTTCTCGCTGAACGGCCTGCTCGGCTTCGACCTGCACGGCAAGACCGTCGGCGTGATCGGCACCGGCATCATCGGCAGCGTGTTCGCGAAGATCATGATGGGATTCGGGATGCATGTGCTCGCGCACTCGGTGCCGCCGTACAACGACGAGCTGATCGCGTTCGGTGCGCGCTATGTCGAGCTCGACGCGTTGCTGCACCAGGCCGACATCGTCAGCCTGCACTGTCCGTTGCTGCCGTCGACGCACCATCTGATCAACGCGCAGACGCTCGCGCGGATGAAGCACGGCGCGATGCTGATCAACACCGGCCGCGGCGGCCTCGTCGATGCGCAGGCGCTGATCGACGCGCTCAAGAGCGGCCAGCTCGGCCATCTCGGGCTCGACGTGTACGAGGAGGAAAGCGGGCTCTTCTTCGAGGATCACTCCGACCTGCCGCTGCAGGACGACGTGCTCGCGCGCCTGCTGACGTTCCCGAACGTGATCGTCACGTCGCACCAGGCGTTCTTCACGCGCGAGGCGTTGGCGGAGATCGCGCACACGACGCTGCTGAACATCGAGGCCTGGCATGCGGGCACGCCCGCAAACGTCGTGAGCCAGAATCGCTGACGCGCGGCCGCGGCGCAAACGCAGCGCGCCGTTCGCTTGCCGGCCGATTTCGCGTCCGGGCGCCGCGTCCGCGCGCCATCAACAATCGCGGGTTTTGTTTCGACTGATGTAACGCGGCCCGCGCTCGGTCTGCTATCGTTGCGCCGACGTCATCCCCCTGCTTTTGCCGCTCATGCGTTTCGACGACTCCGACATCGCCGCCGTCTACCGCGCCATTTTCGAACGGCGCGACATGCGCCATTTCACGCCGGCGCCCGTCGATCCGGCTGTGCTCGCGTGCTTGCTGCGCGCGGCGCACCACGCGCCGAGCGTCGGCTTCATGCAGCCGTGGCGCTTCATCCGCATCACCGATCCCGCGCTGCGCACCGCGATCCACGCGCTGGTCGAGGCCGAGCGCCGCGCGACCGCCGATGCGCTCGGCGAGCGCCAGGACGAATTCATGCGGCTGAAGGTCGAAGGCGTGCGCGAATGCGGCGAGCTGCTGGTCGTCGCGCTCGCCGACGGCCGCGAGCGCCACGTGTTCGGCCGCCGCACGCTGCCGGAAATGGACCTCGCGTCCGCCGCGTGCGCGATCCAGAACATGTGGCTCGCGGCGCGCGCGGAAGGGCTCGGGATGGGCTGGGTGTCGCTGTTCGACGTCGATGCGCTGCGCACGCTGCTGCGGATGCCCGACGGCGCAAAGCCGATCGCCGTGCTGTGCGTCGGGCACGTCGACGCGTTCTATGCAAAGCCGATGCTCGAGCAGGAGCGCTGGGCCGCGCGGATGCCGATCGAAGCGTGCCTGTTCGAGAACGGCTGGGACGATCCGGCCGCGCTCGACGCCGCCGGATCGCCTGCGTCACCCGCAAACACGAACGCCGCAGCGGACCCGAACGCGCGACACGCATCGGACGCGATCGCCGAACCCGCGCAATCCGCCGCGCTCCCCGACGGTTCACCCGAACGGCTGGCCTGAAGCGCGGCCCAGCAGCCGCCATCGCTCCGACCCCGACGAATTCGCACGTCGCAAACCGCCGCCAAATCCCACATTGTGAGCTTCCCGCCGGCTGCGCCGTCGCACGCCGGCAACATCCGTTTTGGCCCCGAGCATAAGGGTTTTCACTGAAGTAGAATCGCGCTGTCGTTCGCCTTCCCGTCCGCCCGTCCCGCGCATCCCGCGCCCGCCCGAGCGGCGGCTTTCCCCGAGCCTACCGCGATGCCCTTGCCACTTTTCGCCCTCGCCGTCGCCGCATTTGGAATCGGTACCACCGAATTCGTGATCATGGGGCTGCTGCCCAACGTCGCGCGCGACCTCGGCGTGTCGATTCCGGCCGCCGGGATGCTCGTGTCGGGCTATGCGCTCGGCGTGACGATCGGCGCGCCGATCCTCGCGGTCGTCACCGCGAAGATGCCGCGCAAGCGCGCGCTGATGGGCCTGATCGGGCTGTTCATCGCCGGCAACCTGTTCTGCGCGATCGCGCCGGGCTATGCGGTGCTGATGGCCGCCCGCGTGGTCACCGCGTTCTGCCACGGCGCGTTCTTCGGGATCGGCTCGGTGGTCGCGAGCAACCTCGTCGCGCCGAACCGCCGCGCGCAGGCGATCGCGCTGATGTTCACGGGCCTCACGCTCGCGAACGTGCTCGGCGTGCCGCTCGGCACCGCGCTCGGCCAGGCATTCGGCTGGCGCGCGACGTTCTGGGCCGTCACCGGCATCGGCATCGCCGCGGCCGCCGCGCTCGCGGTCTTCCTGCCGAAGAACCTCGCGATGCCCGACACCAGCATCACGCGCGAATTCAGCGTGCTGAAGCACCCGCAGGTGCTGATGGTGCTCGGCATCAGCGTGCTCGCATCCGCGAGCCTGTTCAGCGTGTTCACGTACATCACGCCGATCCTCGAGGACGTGACCGGCTTCTCGCCGCGTCAGGTCACCTATGTGCTGCTGCTGTTCGGCCTCGGGCTGACGGTCGGCGGCACGCTCGGCGGCAAGCTCGCCGACTGGCGCCGGATGCCGTCGCTGATCGCGACGCTCGCGCTGATCGGCATCGTCCTCGCGCTGTTCGCGGGCACGATGCATCTGCCGTTCGCCGCGCTCGCGACGATCTTCGTATGGGGCATCCTCGCGTTCGCGATCGTGCCGCCGCTGCAGATCCTGATCGTCGATCGCGCGAGCGACGCGCCGAACCTCGCGTCGACGCTGAACCAGGGCGCGTTCAACCTCGGCAACGCGACGGGCGCGTGGCTCGGCGGAATGGCGATCGGCTCCGGGGTGTCGCTCGTGAACCTGCCGTGGGTCGGCGTCGCGATGGCCGTCGCGGCGCTGGCGCTCACGCTATGGTCGGCGTCGCTCGAACGCCGCCCGCTGGCCGCGCCGACCGAATACGTGTAACGCGCCGGCGCGCATTCGTTGCGCGCGCAACGCCATTCGATCCTGACGGCCTTCATGGACCTTTCAAGGTCCGCGGTGTAGCATCCCGGCCGATGAAAGCCATTCTCAATCGTGATTTCCTCGCGCTCATCCTGAGCGTCGCGGTCGTCGGCCTCGGGACCGGCGCCACGCTGCCGCTCACCGCGCTCGCACTGACCGAAGCCCGACACGGCACCAACGTCGTCGGCATGCTGACGGCCGCGCAGGCGCTCGGCGGCCTCGCGATCGTCCCGTTCGTCACCGCGCTCGCGCGGCACATCGGCTCGCGCCGCGCGATCGTCGTATCGGTCGTGCTGCTCGCGGCAGCCACCGCGCTGATGCAGTTCACGTCGAACCTGCTCCTGTGGGGCGTGCTGCGCGTGCTGTGCGGCGCCGCGCTGATGCTGCTGTTCACGATCGGCGAGGCGTGGGTCAACCAGCTCGCCGACGATTCGACGCGCGGCCGCGTCGTCGCGATCTACGCGACCAATTTCACGCTGTTCCAGATGGCAGGCCCCGTGCTCGTCAGCCAGATCGCCGGCGCAACGAGCATTCGCTTCGCGCTGTGCGGCGCGCTGTTCCTGCTCGCACTGCCGACGCTCGCGACGATCCGGCGCGCGCCGCTCGCGGGCGACGACGCGCAACACGAGGCACACGGTCGCTGGCTCGACGTGCTGCCGCGCATGCCCGCGCTGATCATCGGCACCGGGTTCTTCGCGCTGTTCGACACGCTCGCGCTGTCGCTGTTGCCGCTCTATGCGATGGATCACGGCGTCGCGAGCGCGACCGCCGTGTTGCTCGCGTCGATCATGCTGTTCGGCGATACCGCGATGCAATTCCCGATCGGCTGGCTCGCGGACAAGCTCGGCCGCGAACGCGTGCACCTCGGCGCGGGCTGGATCGTGCTGGCCGGCCTGCCGCTGCTGCCGCTCGTGATCGCGAACCCGTGGCTGTGCTGGCCGCTGCTGTTCGTGCTCGGCGCGGCGGCCGGCAGCATCTACACGCTGTCGCTCGTCGCGTGCGGCGAACGCTTCCGCGGTGCGGCGCTCGTCACCGCGAGCTCGCTCGTGTCGGCGTCGTGGAGCGCCGCGAGCTTCGGCGGCCCGCTCGTTGCGGGCGCACTGATGGAGCAACTGGGCAGCAACGCGCTGGTCGGCGTGCTGGGAGTCTGCGTCGCGGCATTCGTCGCGGCCGCGCTGTGGGAGCGCCGCGCCGCGTTGCAACGCGCGGTCTGACACGCACGCGCCGCCACACAATGACGACGGCCCGCATGATGCGGGCCGCCCGGTACTGCCGTGCTGCGTGCCACGTCTTGCGCGTTACGCGCTCCGCGCCGGCAGGATCTTGCCCACGCAGGAGCCGAAGCCGACGCGATAGCCGTCGCCCTGGCACCATCCGGCGAGCGTCAGCTCGTCGCCGTCCTCGATGAACGCACGGCTGCCGCCGCCGTCCAGCGCGACCGGCTCCTTGCCGTTCCACGTCAGTTCGAGCAGGCTGCCGAACGAATCCTTCGTCGGACCGCTGATCGTGCCCGAACCCATCAGGTCGCCGACCCGCGTGTTGCAGCCCGCGACCGTGTGATGCGCGAGCTGCTGCGCCATGGTCCAGTACATGTGCTTGAAGTTGGTGCGGCAGATCGACGTCGCATGCGCCGCCCCTTCGGCGCGCAGCGTCACTTCGAGCGCGATGTCGAACGCATGCTTGCCCGCGTGCCGCAGATACGCGAGCGGCTGCGGCACCTGCTCCGGCTGCGCGGTGCGGAACGGTTCGAGCGCGTCGAGCGTGACGATCCACGGCGAGATCGTCGTCGCGAACGTCTTCGCGTTGAACGGGCCGAGCGGCACGTATTCCCACTGCTGGATGTCGCGCGCGCTCCAGTCGTTCAGCAGCACCATCCCGAAGATATGCGCTTCCGCGTCCTCGCACGCGATCGGCTCGCCGAGCGCGTTGCCCTGGCCGACGATGAAGCCCGTCTCCAGTTCGATGTCGAGCTTGCGGCACGCGCCGAACACCGGGCGCTCCTGGTCGGGCAGCTTCAGTTGCCCGTTCGGGCGCCGCACCGGCGTGCCGCTGACGACCACCGACGACGCGCGGCCGTTGTAGCCGATCGGCATCTCCGACCAGTTCGGCAGCAGCGCATTCTTCGGATCGCGGAACATCGAGCCGACATTGGTCGCGTGCTCCTTCGACGAATAGAAATCGGTGTAGCCGGGAATCTCGACCGGCAGATGCAGCGTCGCGTCGCGCTGCGCGACGAGCACCTGCGCGCGCAGCGCCGCATCGTCGCGCAGCCGTGCGTTGTCGCGCGAGAACAGGTCCGACAGCTGCACGCGCACGCTGCGCCATGCGTCGCGACCGAGCGCGATGAATGCGTTCAGCGTCGGCGCGGCAAACGCGTCGACGCCGGCCGGCAGCGTCACGAGGCCCGCGCGCGCAAGCGCCGCGAGATCGACGATCTGGTCGCCGAGCGCGACGCCCGCACGGCGCGCCGCGTGCCTCGCATCGCTGAAGATCCCGAACGGCAGGTTCTGGACCGGGAAATCGCAGGCGGGATCGTTCGCCGTGTCGACCCAGCTCTTGCGGGCCGGGTCGAGCGTCGCGCGCCAGTCTTGGGTGTCGCTCATCGTTGCTCCGGGTTGAAGTGTTTCTTGATGCCTTGCCAGCATTCGAAGTAGTCCGCCTGCAGTTGCGCGGTGTCGAGCGCGTAGCGCGTCGGCCGGATCAGCGTGCGGGTCTCGAACATGAACGCCATCGTCGCGTCGACCTTGTGCGGCTTCGTCGTGTCGATCGCGGACGCCTTCTCGAACGTGTCCGCGTCGGGCCCGTGGCCCGACATGCAGTTGTGCAGGCTCGCGCCGCCCGGCACGAAGCCTTCCGCCTTCGCGTCGTACGCGCCGTGCACGAGCCCCATGAACTCGCTCGCGACGTTGCGGTGGAACCATGGCGGGCGGAACGTATCCTCGGCCGCAAGCCAGCGCGGCGGGAAGATCACGAAGTCGATCGTGTCGACGCCCGGCGTATCGCTTTGCGACTGCAGCACGAGGAAGATCGACGGATCGGGATGGTCGTAGCTGATCGAGCCGATCGTGTTGAACAGGCGCAGGTCGTATTTGTACGGCGCGTAGTTGCCGTGCCACGCGACGACGTCGAGCGGCGAATGGCCGATGTCCGCGCGCCACAGGCGGCCGTTCAGCTTCGCGATCAGCTCGAACGCGCCTTCGCGATCCTCGTAAGCGGCCTGCGGCGTCAGGAAGTCGCGCGGGTTCGCGAGACCGTTCGAGCCGATCGGGCCGAGGTCCGGCAGGCGCAGCTGCGCACCGAAGTTTTCGCAGATGTAGCCGCGTGCGTCGCCATCCGGCAGCGCGACGGAAAAACGCACGCCGCGCGGGATCACCGCGATCTCGAACGGCTCGACGTCGAGCCGGCCGAATTCGGTCGCGATGAACAGCCGCCCCTGCTGCGGCACGATCAGCAGTTCACCGTCCGCGCTGTAGAAGAAGCGGTCCTGCATCGAGCGGTTCGCCGCGTACAGGTGGATCGCGCAGCCATTCATCGCGGCCGCCGAGCCGTTGCCGGCCATCGTCACCAAAGCGTCGACGAAATCGGTCGGCTCGACCGGCATCGGCAGCGGATCCCAGCGCAGCTGGTTCGGCGGCGTCGGCGGCACGTCGGCCGAGTCGCCGAATTCCGACACGAGCCGCTGCGGGCCCGCATATGGCTCGAACGGCCGATGCACGGCCGCCGGGCGGATGCGGTACAGCCACGAGCGGCGGTTGTGGCCGCGCGGCGCGGTAAACGCGGTGCCCGACAACTGCTCCGCGTACAGCCCGTACGGTGCGCGCTGCGGCGAGTTGCGGCCGTGCGGCAGCGCGCCGGGCAGCGCCTCGGTCGCGAATTCGTTCGCGAAACCGCTCAGGTAGCCGGCGGTCGCCGGTTTCGACAGGTCAAGCGTCATCGTTTCCTTTCTCCATCAATTCATCGCGGCGTTCGGCGCATGCGCGCCGTTTCGCCGCGTCACACCGGCCAGCCCGAGGACGAACAGCGCCGAGCACAGCACGGGCACCGCGGCCGCGTGGAACAGCGCACCGTTCGACCAGTTGAGCGCAATCAGTTGTCCGCCGACGAGCGGCCCGAGCACCGAGCCGATCCGGCCGATGCCGAGGCTCCAGCCGATGCCAGTCGAGCGCAGCGACGTCGGGTAATACTGGCCCGCGAGCGCGTTCACGGCCGGCTGCCCGCCGACCACGCAGAACCCGCCCGCGAACACGACGACCAGCAGCCACGGCAGCGCATGCGCGACCGAGCCGATCAGCCCCACCGACACGGCCGCGCACGCGAAGCACGCGAACAGCACGCGCACGAAGCCGTAGCGTTCGATGAACCAGCCGAGCGACAGCGTGCCGATCACGCCGCCCGTCTGCAGCACCGTGCCGACGATCACCGCCGTGCCCGGCGAATAACCCGCGTCGCGCATCACGGTCGGCAGCCAGTTCGACAGGAAGTACAGATCGATCAGGTTCATGAAGCTGATCGCCCACAGCAGCAGCGTGACCGGCAGGCGGCCGTGGCTGAACAGCTCGGCCACCGGCGCGCCGGTGGCAGCGCGCTCGCGCACGACGAGCCGCGTGTCCGCATCGATGCCGGCCTGCGGCGCGAAGCGCGCGAGCCAGTCGCGCGCCTGCGCGACGCGCCCTTTCAGCACCAGGAACTGCAGCGACTCGGGCAGCCGCACGACCATCGCGACCGTGAGCACGAGCGGCACCGCGCCGCCGACGAAGAACACCGACCGCCAGCCGAGCGCCGGAATCAGCGCGGCGCTGATGAAGCCGCCGATCGCAGCGCCAAGCGTAAAGCCGCACGACACGATCATCATCCGCTTCACGCGATGCGCGGCCGGACTGAACTCGCCGACCAGCGCCATCGCGTTCGGCATGATGCAGCCGAGGCCGAGGCCCGTGACGAAGCGCAACGCCATCAGCACGGGAATCGAGCTTGCGAACGGCGTCGCGAGCATCGTCACCGCGAAGAACAGCGTCGAACCGATCAGCACCGGGCGCCGCCCGATCCGGTCGGCCAGCACCGACAGCCCGAGCGCGCCGAGCAGCATTCCGAACAGGCTCGCGCTGAACACCGGGCCGAGCGCCTGCTTCGGCACGCCCCATTCGGCGATCACGCTCGGCGCGACGTAGCCCATCGCCTGCGCATCGAAACCGTCGATCACGAGGCACAGCCCGCACAACACGAGCAGCAGCCAGTGAAAGCCCGGGCGATGGGTCTCGTCGATCACGCGCTCGACTTCGAGCACGCGCGCGTCGGCCGGCGCCGCGCTCATTGCGCGACCTCGGCGGCCGGATGCACGGGCGGCGTCACGCCCTGGCGCGCGAGCGCCATCGCTTCGCGCAGCACGTCGGCATCGCCGATCTGGTTCGCGAGCAGCAGGATCAGCTTCGCGTTGACGAGCTGGCTGTCGGCGTCGGACAGGTCGCGATGCATGTCGATCAGCGCTTCGTAGAACGCGTCCGGATCGGCCAGGCGCGGGCGGGTGTCGAGGGAGGGCATGACGGGGTCTCCGGTGTCTTTATCGTATTCAGCGTGCGCAGGTCGCGCGCGCCAGTGCGTCGGCAATCGCCTGACGGTCGAGCGTGCGCATGCGTGCGCAGACATGCTGGTCGGGACGCAGCAGGTAGAACGTGCCGGGCTTCGCGTCATAGCGTTGCGCGGCTAAACCGCCGACGTCCTCCACGACGTCGATGCCGGCCACCGGCTGCGCGTGCCCGGCCGGCACGACGAGCACCGGCCGCACCGGCAGCGCGAGGCCGTCGACGGCCTGCGCGAGCGCGGCCGCGTCGCCCGGCAATCCGAACAGCACGCCGGTGAAGCCGCCGCGCAGGTACTGCAGCAGCCAGCCCGCCGCGCCCTGCACACGCACCGGCGCATCGGCTGCCGCCGCACCCGGCCGCATCGCGCATGCGAATGCGTCGCCGCCGCGGTCCGGCGTGTTCAGCGGCGAATCGGCCAGCACGGCCGGCACCGACAGGCGGCCGCTGTTCACGAGCTTGCGCGCGAATTCGCAATCGCGCGCGAGCTTCAGCGTCGCGTCGCGGAACACGCGCGACACCGGGCTTTTCGGCGTGATGAAATCGGTCGAGCGCGTCGAGTTGCGGATGTTCTCGTCGGCCGCGAACTCGCGTTCGCTCGCGTACGTATCGAGCAGGCGGTCGGCCGAGCGGCCGTCGAGCACGAGCTTCAGCTTCCATGCGAGGTTGTCCGCATCCTGCACGCCGCTGTTCGCGCCGCGCGCGCCGAACGGCGACACGCCGTGCGCGGAGTCGCCCGCGAACAGCACGCGGCCGTGACGGAACGACTCCATCCGCTGGCAGCGGAACGTATAGACGCTCACCCATTCGAGCTCGAACTCGGCGTCCGGCCCGAGCAGCGCGCGCACGCGCGGGATCACGCGTTCCGGCTGCTTCTCGGCGACGGGATCGGCGTCCCAGCCGAGCTGGAAGTCGATGCGCCATACGTTGTCGGGCTGGCGGTGCAGCAGCACCGACTGGTTCGGGTGAAACGGCGGATCGAACCAGAACCAGCGCTCGGTCGGAAACTCCGCCTTCATCTTCACGTCGGCGATCAGGAAGCGGTCCTTGAACGTACGGCCGTGGCTTTCGAGGCCCATCATCGTGCGCATCGGGCTGCGCGAGCCGTCGGCCGCGATCACGTATTGCGCGCGCAGCGTCGCGACGCCGTCCGGCGTCTCGATCGTCAGCACCGCATGCTCGGCCGACTGCTCGACGCCCGTCACCTTGTGCTTCCAGCGGATGTCGATGTTCGGCAGCTCGAACGCGCGATCGGCCAGATAGCCTTCGACGTAGTACTGCTGCAGGTTGATGAACGCGGGGCGCGCATGCCCTTCCTCGGGCAGCAGATCGAATGCGTAAAGCTGTTCGTCCTGCAGGAACACCTTGCCGACGTGCCAGCTCACGCCCTTGTCGACGAAGCGCTCGCCGCAGCCGAGCCGGTCGAAGATCTCCAGCGTGCGCTTCGCGAAGCAGATCGCGCGCGAGCCGGTGGACAGCGTGTCGTCGTCGTCGAGCAGCACGACGGGCACGCCCTGCTGCGCGAGGTCGATCGCGGCCGACAGGCCCACCGGGCCCGCGCCGACGACGATCACCGGGTGAACGGCCGCGTCATGCGCGCGCGGACGGTACTCGAACTTCAGCGTCTGGTAATCGATGCTCATGGTCGCCATCCGCTCCTCAACCCTGCCCTGCGCGCGCCGGCGCGCCCGTCGTTCCGCCCGTCGCCTGCCGGCGCGCCTGCCCGCCTTTCCTGTCAACCGCCACGTCTCGCTCCTTGCTTCCTGTTGATTCGCGAACGGCGCCGTCGAGCGGCGCCCGAATGCCGCATTTTTTGATCGGCGACAAATCCTGGATTTACGAATAGTAAAACCAATTACGAATAGTGAAATCAACGTAAACCCTAGACGCCGGCTCGAGAACGGGATAACCATATGAGCGAAACGCCGAGCCGAGCGTGGCGCGCGCTGCTAATATCGAGATACGAGGCGGCCCGTTCGGCCGCCGTTTTTCCTTCTTACGCCGATGATTCCGCCCACCATTCCCGAGCTGGTCGCCCGTGCCGGGCAACTGCCGTATCTGCGGGATCACCTCGCGCTTGCCGAAGGCGGCACCGCGAGCGCGAATCTGCCCGAGCGCACGCTCGGCAGCGCCTACGAACCGATCTACGACGTGACGATGCCGGGCGCGCCGCAATCGACGTCGTTCGCCGACGCCATCGAGCGCTATGGCGACGAGCTCGGCTTCCAGGCCGTGACGGTCGTCACGGGCGCGCCGCACGATCCGGTCGACTCGGCCGTCGACGACCAGACGCTCGTGGCGATCGACCGCCTGTCGCGCGCGCTGCACGCGATCAATTTCTTCGGCGCCCAGCGCCACGGGCTGTTGTTCCTGCGCGTGCACGAACGCCTGCTGAAGAGCGTGAAGTACGACCACGGCAAGCATTTCTCGTCGGTGCTGCAGCGCTTCGGGCTGCCGGCCGAGCGGATCGTGATCGAGCTGCCGGCGGTCGCGGTCGCGCACAAGACCTTCCTCGGCTACCTGACACGCAGCTATCAGCATCACGGCTTCAAGGTGGCGGACAAGCTGCCCGACCCGGGCCGCATCCTCGCGGTCGAATCGGACATGGCGCGCCCCGACTACATCAAGATGGATGCGGGCATCGCGTTGCGCGACGGGATGGTCAAGGCGCTCGTCGCGTATGCGCAGCGCGTGCGGATTCCGCTGATCTTCGACGGTGTCGTCGACGAAACGCAGTGCGAGCTGCTGCGCCAGCACGACGTGCGGTTCATGCAGGGGCCGGTGTTCGCGAAGGTCGTGACGGCCTGAACGGATGAGGTAGCCGGCGCACGCGGGGAGCGGCGCGCCGGATGCGCGGCGAGGGTGTGGCGCCGCTTGAAGAAGGATGAAGCGATCGGGTGACCCGGCGCGACCCGCGGCTCGACGCCTGCCCGTCAGTGCAGACGGTTACCGCCTACGCGCTTCCGCCATCGTCGTACTTGGGCAGATCGTCGTCGATCTCGATGCCCGGGAAACGATCCCCATACCAGACGTGCCACGCCGGACGTAGCCGCGACGGCTCATCGAGCGTGGCGTAATTGATCTCGACCGTTTTCGGCGCGTCGATCAGCCGGTATTCGAGCTGCGCGCCGCAACGGCCGCAGAAGCGCCGCTCGCCCCACGCGCTCGACGCGTAGACGGTCGGTTCGCCCTGCAGGTATTCGAACGCGTCGATCGGCACCGATGCCGATGCGACGACCGCCGCACCGGTCGTGCGCTGGCAGAGCCGGCAGTGGCAGAAGCCGGCGTCGGTCGGGACTTGGGCGATACGATAGCGGATCGCGCCGCACGCGCATCCGCCTTCCATGGATTCCGGGTGAGACATCGCAGACCTCGTCGTCGGGAAGCTGGCGATCGATGATGAGCGCGGTTCGGGCGCGGCACAAGAGACGGCGGCAGCCGCCGCCCGCCGTCACCATCCCCCTCACCTTCACCGGCGACGACGCGGTTGCGGTGCGAGGGCAACGCGCACCGCGTTTCTCAGGCCGTCTGCCCGAGCCGTTGCGCGAGCGCCTTCAGCTTCGGCCCGACCTGCGTACGGAACACGTCCTCGTCCATCGACGATGCGGGGCCGCTGCAGCTCAGGATCAGCCAGCGCCCCTCGCGCGGCTCGCGAAACGGCACGGCCGCCGCGTTCACGTCCATGTGCCACGCGCGAAACGAATAGCAGCAACCGCCCGCGGAGAATTCAGCCACCGCATGCTGCGCGGCGGCGACGAGCGCGTCGGCGTCGGCCGCGCCGCCGGCCGCGCGATGCAGTTCCGCATAGAGCGCGCGGCGCACGTCCTCCGGCTGCACGGCCAGGTACGCGCGCCCCATCGAGCTCGTCAGCATCGACAGCCGCGAGCCGGGCGCGAGCCCGAGCGTCAGCGCGGTCTCGCTGCGGATCGTCTCCAGATAGATCATGTCGAGCCCGTCGCGGCAGCCGAGCGACACGGCCGCGCCGATGTCGCGCGCGAGCGCCTGCATGTGCGGCCGCGCGAGGTCGAGCGTCCCCGAGCCGGACAGCAGCGCGTAGCCGAGCGACAGCACGCCGGCGTCGAGCGCATACTTTCCGAGCGTCTCGTCGTAGCGCAGGTAGCCGAGCACGGTCAGCGTATAGGCGAGCCGGTTCACGGTCGCCTTCGGCAGTCCGGTGCGCTCCGCGAAGTCGCGGTTGCCGAGCATCGTCTCGCCGGGCCGGAATGCGCGCAGCAGGTCGAGCCCGCGCGCGAGCGCGACGACGAACTTGCGCTCGTCAATCGTGGTTTCGTCGATGGTTGAAAGTGTCATCTGGTGCTACACTGGGTTCGATTTGCAAAACATTGTTCCGCACAGCGGAACGCCAGTCAAGCGAACTTTTGGCATGGGGCCCGGCTGGAAGACCGGACCGACGGCTAAGCATGGGGCCAGAGTAAGCGCTGAAGCGCCAACTCTGCCCGACAGGAGATGAGACGATGAGTGCTGCAACTTTTCATTGGGACGATCCGCTGCTGCTCGACCAGCAACTGACCGAAGAAGAGCGGATGGTGCGCGACGCGGCGCAGGCGTATGCGCAGGACAAGCTCGCCCCGCGCGTCACCGAGGCGTTCCGCCATGAGCGCACCGACGCCGAAATCTTCCGCGAGATGGGCGAAGTCGGCCTGCTCGGCCCGACGATTCCCGAGGAATACGGCGGCCCCGGCCTCAATTACGTGAGCTACGGACTGATCGCGCGCGAAGTCGAACGCGTCGATTCGGGCTACCGGTCGATGATGTCCGTCCAGTCGTCGCTCGTGATGGTGCCGATTTACGAATTCGGCTCCGACGCACAGAAGCAGAAATACCTGCCGAAACTCGCGACCGGTGAATGGATCGGCTGTTTCGGGCTGACCGAGCCGAACCATGGCTCCGACCCGGGCAGCATGGTCACCCGCGCGAAGAAGGTGCCCGGCGGCTACTCGCTGTCCGGCGCGAAGATGTGGATCACGAACTCGCCGATCGCCGACGTGTTCGTCGTGTGGGCGAAGCTCGAGGAGAACGGCAAGGACGCGATCCGCGGCTTCATCCTCGAGAAGGGCTGGAAGGGCCTGTCGGCACCCGCGATCCACGGCAAGGTCGGGCTGCGCGCATCGATCACCGGCGAGATCGTCCTCGACGAGGTGTTCGTACCGGAAGAGAACCTGATGCCGAACGTGAGCGGCCTGCGCGGCCCGTTCACGTGCCTGAACTCGGCCCGCTACGGGATCGCGTGGGGCGCGCTGGGCGCCGCCGAATCGTGCTGGCACACCGCGCGCCAGTACGTGCTCGACCGCCAGCAGTTCGGCCGGCCGCTCGCCGCGAACCAGCTGATCCAGAAGAAGCTCGCGGACATGCAGACCGAAATCACGCTCGGCCTGCAAGGCGTGCTGCGCCTCGGCCGGATGAAGGACGAAGGCACGGCGGCCGTCGAAATCACGTCGATCATGAAGCGCAACTCGTGCGGCAAGGCGCTCGACATCGCCCGGCTCGCGCGCGACATGCTAGGCGGCAACGGCATCTCCGACGAATTCGGCGTCGCGCGCCACCTCGTGAACCTCGAAGTGGTCAACACGTACGAAGGCACGCACGACATCCACGCGCTGATCCTCGGCCGTGCGCAGACGGGCATCCAGGCGTTCTTCTGACCGGCCGGATGCGGCGCGCCCGGCAGCCATGCCGCGCCGCGCACGCATAAACGACACGGCCCGCCCGGCATCACTGCCGGGCGGGCCGTTTTTCATCGGATCCGCGCTCCGGGCCGGCGGCCCGGTACGCGTTCACGTGCCGCAGATGCTTACTTGTTCGGCTGCGGCGTGAGGCGCAGATACGGACGCACTGCTTTGAAGCCCTTCGGGAAGCGCTTCTTCAGCTCTTCCGGATCCTGCAGCGACGGCACGATCACGACATCGTCGCCATCCTTCCAGTTGCCGGGCGTCGCGACCTTGTAGTTGTCGGTCAGTTGCAGCGAGTCGATCACGCGCAGCACTTCGTCGAAGTTGCGCCCCGTGCTGGCCGGATACGTGATGATGAGCCGCACCTTCTTGTTCGGGTCGATCACGAACAGCGAACGCACCGTCAGCGTTTCGTTCGCGTTCGGGTGGATCATGTCGTACAGCTGCGAAACCTTGCGGTCCGCATCGGCGATGATCGGGAAGCCGACGACCGTCGACTGCGTTTCGTTGATGTCGTTGATCCAGCCCTTGTGCGATTCGACGCCGTCGACCGACAGCGCGATCACCTTCACGTTGCGCTTCTCGAATTCGCCCTTCAGCTTCGAGGTCAGCCCGAGTTCGGTCGTGCATACCGGCGTGTAGTCGGCCGGATGGGAGAACAGGACACCCCAGCCGTCACCCAGCCACTCGTGAAACTTGATCGGGCCCAGGCTCGATTCCTGCTCGAAATCCGGTGCGATGTCGCCAAGACGCAGACTCATGATGTTCCCTCCTCGAACGATGCTGGTTGAAACCGCGCCCGGGTCGGCGCGGGAAAGTGTGTCAGCTTACGGGAAGCAATGGGGCATGCGAACGATTATTCCGTTTGATATTCATACTTTTTTGTCATTTTTGCCCGGTGTCGGTGCAGCGCGGGCAGCCCTGCGGGAAACTTTTCACCCCGTTTGCCGCTCTGTTGATCATTACAAGTCGTTTACCATGCGGTCTTGCGCTGCCGTCGTGTGTCTTCCCGGCTCGCCAGCAGGCAGGCGTTTCGCTACGATGTGAACCTGCAGCATGACAGCATGAAGGGAGTTGCAATGTCGGAAATCAACAAGGAGAAACTGATGTCGGATATCAAAACCGTTCTCTCGGACGCCGAAGACCTGCTCAAGCAAGCTGCGAGCAGCACGGGCGACCGTGCGGCCGAGCTGCGCGAGAAAGCCATGTCGCGCCTGAAGCAGGCCAAGGAAAAGGCAGCCGACGTCCAGGTCGTCGTGGTCGAGAAAGGCAAGAAGGCCGCACGCGCGACCGACGATTACGTGCACGAGCATCCGTGGACGTCGATCGGCGTCGCCGCCGGCGTCGGCGTGCTGATCGGCCTGCTGATCAACCGCAAGTAACGCGCCCTGCGTCGTTCCGTCCCGCGGGCCGCTTCACGCGGCCTGCGGGCGTCGAAGCCAGCCGGCGGTTTCCGCCGGCCGGCTTTGTCCTAGCTGCACACTGCACGCGCACGCACCTCACCCATGACGACAGACACCACCTCGCAGCCGTCCGGCCAAGGACCGCTGCGCCGCCTCGTCGGCTCCGCGATCGGGCTTTTGCAAACGCGCCTCGAACTGGTGGGCATCGAGCTTGCCGAGGAGAAGGAGCGCCTGATGGGCGTGCTGTTCCTCGGGCTCGCCGCGATGATGCTCGCGACGATGGCACTCATCAGCCTGACCGTACTCGTCGCGATCGCGTTCTGGGATACCTACCGCTGGCAGTCGCTCGCGGCGATCACCGCGCTCTATGCCGCAGGCGGGATCGCGTGCGCACTGAAAGCCCGTTCGGGCCTGCGCGACGCGCCGACCGTATTCGAGGCGACGCTCGCCGAACTCGAGAAAGACCGCGAACTGTTCCGCGGCAAGCCGTGAACGCAGTCGCGCTCACCCCTCCCACCTACTTCGCCGACGCGCCATGAGCCAGAACGTCACGGGCAATTCCCCCCGCTCCCATTCGTCGCGATCGAACTGGAGCGCGTCGCAGCATCGCGCGCTCCGCAAGGAACTGCTGATCCTGCGATCCGAAGTCGAGCGGCTCGAACTCGCGGAAGCCGCCGGCGAAATGCGCCAGGCCGTCACGCGCTTCAGCTGGCTCAAGGTGTTCATCCCCGGCCTGTCCAGCAACAAGTTCAGTCAGTCCGCCAAGAACCTGAACGCGAGCCTCGGCCAGCTCGTCAACCAGTATCCAATGCTGAGTTCGCTCGCATCGCTCGTGCTCGCCAAACCCGTTCGCTCGCTGCTGCGCGCGAGCGCGGGGCCCGCGCTGAAGTGGGGCACCCTCGGTTTCGCTGCATGGGAGGTCTACCGGATCTGGAAGGCGTCCCGCAACGAGCGCGGACTCGACGCGCACGACGACTGATCGTCGCCATCCTGCGCGCACGGCCATCCGCCGTGGCGCGCCTTTCATTCGAACTCAACGCACACCCCAGCACGCGGCGACCTGTTCGTCGACGGCATCACTTCGGACATTGCCCTTCGTCCCGTCCGAGCGCAGCGTGAATGCGCCGCATGCATCGCCGTGCATCGGGCCGGTGTCGAGCGGAATGGCTTCCAGCTCATAGCTCACGGGCGAATCGTCGCCGTCCGGCCGCCGGAGCGCCAGACGATAGACCGCGCGCCCGTCCGGCGGCACTTGCGCGAGTGCCGCGGGCAACGCCGAAGGCGGCACCCCCTCCAGTGTTTCGAGATATTGGGCCGCCCGGTACAGCGCGGCGACTGCCGATGCGCGATGAGCGCGCGCCACATGCTCGCGATACGACGGGATGCCCCATCCGGCCAGCACCGCGACGATCGCGAGCACGATCATCAGCTCGATCAGCGTGAATCCCGCCGAGCGTCGCACGGATAGGCGACCGCTCATCGAAGCACCGTCGCGACGTGACGCCAGCGCAAGGCGACGATGTATCCGTCGCGGATCGCGACCTGATGCTGCAGCCAGACGGCGCTCGATGCATGCGCACCGACACCGCGCGCGGTGACCACGTACGCACGGGCATCGGCCGGCCCGGCCCCGCGCCACGCTTCGATCAGGCATCGCGGCGGTTGCACGACCGTCGGCCATCCTGCGAACGGCTCGAACGCTTCGGCCGCCGCCAGCGCCGGCGTGCGCCGCCACGCGTCGGGCTCCGCGTGCGACTCGCCTTCGCTTACGTAGGGCGCCGAGCCCCGGCGCAATCGCGCGGTGCACGCGGCAAGCGCGGCATCGGCCGCGTGAAATGCGACCAGCCGATCGGACAACGCGCGCGTGCGGCGCGATTCCGTCAGTGCAGCTTCGAACCACGTGCCTGTCAGCGCCGCAACCGCCGCGCCAACCGCGATCACCGCAGGCAATGCAAGGCCCGCTTCGCGACGCCGATCGCAGCTGGTTGACCGCAAGCGCATGTGCAGCGCTCGCCGTCTCGACGCCAGGGCCTCCGCACCCGTAGCCCGCCGCAGGTCTTCGCCACTTGTCGCGACACGCTCGTGCGGGTTGCCTGCCGCGACGCATGCCGACCGCTGCGGCACGTGCCGCCCCGCTCCGTTCATCGCAGCACCTCGCGGTCATCCGTTGCATCGCGCGGCGTATCGTCGAATGCGCCCGCGACATTCCTCAATGCGACGATGCGATCGAGCGTCATGCGCGCGCGGCCGTCTTGTGCAACGACGGTGCGGCCATCACAGTCGACGTGCCGCGCCGGCTCGCCCGACGGTTCACCGCGCGCCCGCACGCAGACATGCACGGCCACGACCTCGTGCCAGTCGTCGACGCGCATGGCATCGGCATCGACGAACTGCGTGCCGCCGCGACGAAGATAGCGCACCCGCAACTGATCGATTCCCGACACGACCGGCTGTGGCGTGCCCGGACGGCCGTTTCCTTCGCAATACAGTTCGGGCTCGCCCGTCGACGGACTAACGTGCACATCGAAGCGGTTCTCCACCGGCGCACGTTCGCCGGCCCCGCCGATACCCTGCCCGAGGCAATCCGGCACCTGGCCGCTAACGGTGGGCCACGTCGACACGGCGTCGCCGACATACCGGATCAGCAGCGCGTCCGATGCAGCGCGCACGGGCTCGCACCGTACTTGCGCGCCACTTCCCCTCACACGCGCCATCGAACAGCCGAACACCGGCGGCAACGACGGCACGCCCCCTGCATCGAGCGGCCGGAATCCTGCCATCTGGATCTGCTGGCCGATCAGCATCAGTGCGGTGCCGGCCGCATCGCGCATCCGGAACCCGTCGTCCGCACGCCGCTGGGCGATGCGCTGCGCGTGGAGCAGCGCAACGGCCGCCGCGAGCACGAGCAGACCGACCGTCATCGCAATCAATACTTCAAGCAGCGTATGCGCACGCATGCGGCGATCAGCGTTCATCGGCGTCAGTCTCCCGATACGGAATCCGGACGCAAGAAGGCGGCTGCGCCGGCCTGCCCGTCGCATCGCATCGCGGCCCGGTAGCCGAATGACCGCCGCGCCAGCCGACAACCGCGTAGCTGACGCCACCCGGCCCATCGCCACGCATCATCGCGCCGCCGGGCAGCGACGCTGCGGCCCGCGCCGCAAGGCCATCGTCAGCCTGCGCGGCTACGTGCAAACGCTCGATACGCGCATCAGCCAGCCACAGCGCGCGTTCACGCCAGATCGTCGCGCGCTGCGCACGCGCCATCGCAAGCTGGCTGCCCGCCACGGCCAGCATTACGGCCGCGAGGAGCGCGACGGCCAGCATCGCTTCGAGCAACGACGTGCCGCGCATTGCGTTGCGCATCATGACACTCACGCCGCGTCGCAGCGGCCGGCGACAACCCGCGCCCGGCCGCCTGCCGCAATCCGCACGCAACGCGACGCACGTGTGGCGTCAGCCTCCGATATGTCGCGTCGTGGACTCAATTCGAACCGCCGGATACCACCGATTGCCTGACCGACCGGCGGCGCAAACGCGAGATCGTGCGCCGCACCCGCGACGGCCACTTCGGCATCGCGCGGATAGCGCCTCAGCACGCGTGACTGCCCGTCGACCTGCCCGCTGACGATCCAGTCGCACGACCATTCGGCCGGATCGCACCGCTCACCCGCACGCAAACAGGCGCCGCCGCTCCCGGCCCTGCACAGCGTGACGCGCACGCCGAGGCGCATCGCCTCGGTACGTGCAAACGACAGCGCGCCGAGCAACGCGCGCGAGCGTGCATCCACACGTTCACGCATGCGCCACTGATCGAACGCGGGCGCCGCATGGAGCGCGAGCCCGGCCGCCAGCGAGAGCGCGACCATCAGCTCGACGAGCGTGAACCCGCCCGAGCGGCGCAACACATTTTTCAGGGGTAAAGCGTGCAGTCCCATCGCAGCCGTCCTTCGCCAAGGTGATGCGACGACTGTAGCGACGCGTGCGGACGCGCGCCATTTGCCGAACGGCCGACTGGCGGCATGCGATCGCGACCGACACAATCGGCGCGAACTGATCCAACGGAGAAGACGATGAACGGACGCAGCGCGTCAGCGCTTACGCGGAGTCTTGGCGGGAGAGGCGCGACGGAACTCTTCGATCACGTCGGCAAATTCGGAAACGTCCTCGAACCGGCGATACACCGATGCGAAGCGGACATAAGCGATCGTATCGAGGCCGCGCAACTCGTTCATCACGAGTTCGCCGAGCTTCTCGCTACGCACTTCGCGCTCGCCTGTCGCGAGCAGTTGATACTCGATGCGGGCGACCGCCGCGTCGATCGCGTCGGCAGCAACCGGCCGCTTGCGCAGCGCGAGTTGCATGCTGGCGACGATCTTGCGACGGTCGAATTCCGTGCGGCTGCCGTCCTTCTTCACGACGAACGGCAGGGACAGCTCGACCCGCTCGTACGTCGTGAAGCGCTTGTCGCAAGCCGAGCAGCGACGGCGCCGCCGGATCGCGGCGCCATCTTCGGACACGCGCGAGTCCACGACCTGCGTGTCGTCATGCCGGCAGAACGGGCAGCGCATCGTCGATCAGCGATAGACCGGGAAACGCTTGGTCAGCTCGGCGACCTGCGCGCGCACGCGCTCGATCGTCGCTGCATCTTCCGGGTTTTCCAGCACGTCAGCGATCAGGTTGCCCACCTGTTCCGCTTCCGCCGGACCGAACCCGCGCGTCGTCATCGCCGGCGAGCCCAGGCGCACGCCGCTCGTCACGAACGGCTTTTCCGGATCGTTCGGGATCGCGTTCTTGTTGACCGTGATGTGCGCGGCGCCGAGCGCGGCTTCCGCTGCCTTGCCCGTGATGTTCTTCGCGCGCAGGTCGACCAGCATCACGTGGCTTTCCGTGCGGCCCGACACGATGCGAAGGCCGCGCTTCACCAGCGTTTCAGCCAGCACGCGTGCGTTCTCGACCACCTTCTCCTGGTACGCCTTGAATTCCGGCGACAGGGCTTCCTTGAACGCCACCGCCTTGCCCGCGATCACGTGCATCAGCGGGCCGCCCTGGATCCCCGGGAAGATCGCCGAATTGATCGGCTTCTCGTACTCCGCCTTCATCAGGATCACGCCGCCGCGCGGGCCGCGCAGGCTCTTGTGCGTCGTCGTCGTCACGAAGTCCGCGTGCGGCACCGGGTTCGGGTACACGCCTGCCGCGATCAGGCCGGCGTAGTGCGCCATGTCGACCATCAGGTACGCACCGACCGACTTCGCGATCTTAGCCAGACGCTCGAAATCGATCTTCAGCGAGAATGCCGACGCGCCCGCGACGATCAGCTTCGGCTTGTGTTCCTGCGCAAGCTTCTCGGCCGCTTCGTAGTCGATGTCTTCGTTCTCGTTCAGGCCGTAGCTCACCACGTTGAACCACTTGCCCGACATGTTCACCGGCGAACCGTGCGTCAGGTGGCCGCCGTGCGCGAGGCTCATGCCCATGATCGTGTCGCCCGGCTTGAGCATCGCGAAGAACACGCCCTGGTTCGCCTGCGAACCCGAGTTCGGCTGCACGTTCGCCGCTTCCGCGCCGAACAGCTGCTTCACGCGATCGATCGCCAGCTGCTCGACCACGTCCACGTATTCGCAGCCGCCGTAGTAGCGCTTGCCCGGATAGCCTTCCGCGTACTTGTTCGTGAGCTGCGAACCCTGCGCGGCCATCACCGCCGGGCTCGTGTAGTTTTCCGACGCGATCAGCTCGATGTGATCTTCCTGGCGGCGGTTTTCCTGCTCGATCGCAGCAAAGATTTCGGGATCGACGTTCGCGATGGTGCTTTGGGCTCTGTCAAACATACGGTTTCCGTTAAGTGTGTACAGGTTGACCGAAGTGGCCGAGTACGGTGCGCTGCTGGCGGGACCAGCTCGACGTGGCGGAGGAATCCGTATGACGCGAGGCAGGACAGCCACCGGCGATGCACGCGACGGCGCACAACGGCTGCCCAGGCGAACGGCAAAAACGGCGCCCCGCGCTTCACGGTGGGATGCTCCACCTTGAACCCGAAGGGTTCTATCGCCAGTCACGCAGGGGTGATGAGCGCATTAGTGTATTGGATGCGTCATGAATAGGCAACCGCACGGCGGTGCGCCCGGAGCAATTGGGGCCAGACTCTACGCGCCCGTGCCGGAACGCTTTGCCGCCTTGCCGCGGTGCGGCATTCTCAGTAGGCTTGCGGGATATCACCCGCTATTTTGTCTTCGACCAGGAGCAGCAATGATCGTGTTCGTCACAGGCGCGTCCGCCGGCTTCGGCGCCGCCATCGCCCGTGCCTTTGTCAACGGAGGCCACCGCGTCGTCGCGACCGCGCGTCGCAAGGATCGTCTCGATGCGCTCGCCGCCGAACTCGGCGATTCCCTTCTGCCGCTCGAGCTCGACGTACGCGATCGCGCGGCCGTCGAGGCCGTGCCGGCCGCCCTTCCCGCCGAATTCGCGGCGCTCGACGTGCTCGTCAACAACGCCGGCCTCGCGCTCGGCGTCGAGCCGGCCCAAAAGGCCAGCCTCGACGAATGGCACACGATGATCGACACGAACTGCACGGGCCTCGTCACGGTCACGCACGCGCTGCTGCCCGGCATGATCGAGCGCGGCTGCGGCCATATCTTCAATCTTGGCTCGGTCGCGGGTTCGTACCCTTATGCTGGCGGAAACGTCTACGGGGCGACCAAGGCTTTCGTCAGACAATTCAGCCTGAACCTGCGCGCCGACCTGCTCGGCACGCCGTTGCGCGTCACCGACGTCGAGCCCGGCCTGTGCGGCGGCACCGAATTCTCGAACGTTCGTTATCGCGGCGACAACGAAAAAGCGGCGAACGTCTACAACAACGTCCAGCCGCTCATGCCCGAGGACATCGCCGACACGATCTACTGGATCGCGACGCGCCCGGCGCATGTCAACGTCAACACGATCGAGCTGATGCCGATCGCGCAAGCACCCGGCGGCCCGACCGTCCACCGCGGCTGAAGCCCCGCGGGCCGGCCCCTTCGGGCCGGCCAGCAGTGTGCTACCGCATACTACATTCCGTTACGAATCGGTTACGAATCAGGCTCCTGCCTTCCGGTAGAATGCGCGCCATGACCCAGCCTACCCGCTCCCCGGAAGCGCCCTCCGGCTTCATCTGGCCGGTGCGCGTGTACTACGAGGATACCGACGCAGGCGGCATCGTCTTCTATGCCAACTACCTGAAGTTCTTCGAACGCGCCCGCACCGAGTGGCTGCGCGCCTGCGGCATCGACCAGCGTCGGCTCGCCGACGAGACCGGTGCGATCTTCGTCGTCCGCAGCACGTCGCTCGACTACCGCGCACCGGCGCGACTCGACGACACCCTGGCGATCACGAGCCGGCCCGGACGCATCGGCCGCGCATCGGTGGAGTTCACGCAGGAAGCCTGGTGTGGAGACACGCTGCTCGTGGCCGGGCACATCCGCCTCGGTTGCGTCGACCGTACCGGCATCCGGCCCGCGGCGATCCCGCCGGCCGTGCTCGACGCGCTGGAACGCGGGCCCGTCATCGACGACGGGCAGACTGCACTGTCAACGAAGCTCGCATGAGCGCCGTTTAGACACAGCCTATGAACTTGCCTTTCTGATTCGATACTAAGCAAGGTTCGGCGCCAGGCATGGCCGGCGCGCCGCGCCGCACGCATACCGGGCGCCCCGAAGGGACGTTACTCAAACCTCTATGAACACTTCTCAAGACCTGTCGATCATTTCCCTCGTCCTCAACGCGAGCGTGCTGGCCCAGGCCGTGATGGGGCTGCTGCTGCTGCTGTCGCTGATGTCGTGGACCTTCATCTTCCGCAAGTGGTTCGCGATCCGCCGCGCACGCGCGCAGACCGAACGCTTCGAGAAGGACTTCTGGTCGGGCGGCGACCTGCAGGCGCTGTACCAGAGCGCAGCCAACAACCGCCACACGATCGGCGCGCTCGAGCGGATCTTCGAATCGGGCATGCGCGAGTTCCTGAAGGCGAAGGAAAAGCGCATCAGCGATCCGGGCCTTGTGCTCGACGGCGCACGCCGCGCGATGCGCGCGTCGTTCCAGCGTGAAATGGACGTGCTCGAAGCGAACCTCGCGTTCCTCGCGTCGGTCGGCTCGGTCAGCCCGTACATCGGCCTGTTCGGCACGGTCTGGGGGATCATGAATTCGTTCCGCGGCCTCGCGAACGTGCAGCAGGCCACGCTCGCGAACGTCGCGCCAGGCATCGCCGAGGCGCTCGTCGCCACCGCGATCGGCCTGTTCGCCGCGATTCCGGCAGTGGTCGCGTACAACCGCTACGCGCACGACATCGACCGCCTCGCGATCCGCTTCGAGACCTTCATCGAAGAGTTCTCGAACATCCTGCAGCGTCAGGCCCAGTAAGGAGCGCGCCATGGCAGGAAGCCCCATCCGATCCAGCATGCGCGGCGGCCGCTCGCGCCGTGCAATGGCCGACATCAACGTCGTGCCGTACATCGACGTGATGCTGGTGCTGCTCGTGATCTTCATGGTCACCGCACCGCTCGTCGCCCCGTCGATCATCAACCTGCCGACCGTCGGCAACGCCGCGCCGCAGGAGCAGACACCGCCCGTCGTCGTCAACATCAAGGCCGATCGCACGATGAGCGTCAAGTACAAGGGCGACTCGGGCGCGACCCAGGAAGACACGATGACGAAGGCCGAGCTCGACAGCTTCATCGTGGCCCGGCAGGCCGATCATCCCGACCAGCCGGTCGTGATCGCGGCCGACAAGACCGTGCAGTACGATGCGGTCATGACCGTGATGTCCGATCTGAAGGCGCGCGGCGTCAAGCGCGTCGGCCTCCTCGTCAAATCGCAATGAACCGGCAGCAATCCACGCGCAGCTCCGCCTACCCGCCTCAGCCTCCCCGCGAGCGCGGTACCTGGCGCGCATTCGCGCTCGCCGCGCTGATGCACGTGCTGCTCGCGCTGTTCCTCTATCACGGCGTGCAGTGGCAGAACAGCACGCCGGCCGGCGCCGAAGCCGAGCTGTGGACCGAGGTGCCCGACGTGCCCGCGCCGCGGCCCGTCGTCACGCCCACGCCGCCCGTGAAGGTCGCGCCGCCCGCTCCCCCCGTGCGCGACGAGCAGGCCGACATCGCGCTGCAGCAGAAGAAGCGGCAGCAGGAAGCGGCCGCGCGTGAAGCGCTGCTCGAGCAGCAGCGCCGCGCACAGCAGTTGAAGGCACAACAGGAAGAGGAAGCCCGACGCGCGCAGCTTGCCGCGCAGCAGGCGGCCGCACTCGCGGCGCAAAAGGCCGCGGAACGCGACCGGCAGAAACAGGCCGACAAGCTCAAGCAACAGCAGCTTGCCGAGCAGCAGAAGCTCGAACAGCAGAAACTCCAGCAGCAGAAGCAGGCGCAGCTCGAAGCGCAGCAGGCGGCGAAGGCGAAGGCCGACGCGGCCGCGAAGGCAAAGGCAGAAGCCCAGGCCAAGGCGAAGGCCGAAGCCACGGCACGCGCGAAGGCCAATGCGGCGGCGAACGCGAAGCTCGACCGCGAGCGCAGCGCGCGCCTCGCGCAGATGCAGGGCCTGTCCGGCGCCGGTGAAGGCGGCGGCGAAGGCCTCGCGAAAAGCGGCACCGGCACGGGCTCCGGCGGCAATGCCGCGACGCCCGGCTATGCCGACAAGGTGCGCCGCCGCGTCAAGCCGAACATCGTTTGGGGCGGCGAGCGGGCAGGCCTGACCACCGTCGTCAAGATTCGGTGCACGCCGTCCGGTGACGTATTGAGCGCATCGGTCTCCCGCTCCAGCGGGAATTCGGGGTGGGATCAAGCCGTGGTCAATGCGATCCACGCATCGGTCCCGTTGCCGCCCGATTCTAACGGTCGTACCCCGTCGGACATTACGATTACCTTCAAGGCGGCGGAGTGAAACGAAATGCGCTTACACTCCGGGCGTCGCTGTCGGACGGGAACGAATCGGGTATTTTTACTGTCTCTGCCGTTGCGCAGCGATCCAAGCCATACGGGAAGCAAGAAGCATGAGTTTGATGACAAAGCTAGGTTTCAGGGCACTCGTGGCCTCGTGTCTGATTACGGCGGGCAGCGCCGCTAACGCCCAGGTCAACGTGCTGATCACCGGTGTCGGGTCGACCCAGTTCCCTATCGCCACCGCGAATTTCGCGAACGAGGCGAACCTGCCGCAGCAGGTCACGTCGATCGTCCGCGCCGACCTCGCCCGCAGCGGCAAATTCACCAACATCGACGCAGGCAGCACGCCCGTGCCGGAGACCGCATCGGTCGATCTCGGCGCATGGAAGGCCAAGGGCGCCAATGCGTTCGTCGCCGGCAGCGTGAACCGCGAAGCGAACGGCCAGTACAAGGTCAACTTCATCCTGTACGACACCGTGAAGCAGCAAAGCCTCGGCGGCCTGTCGCTGACGGCCACCGACACCACGCTGCGCACGGCCGGCCACAAGATCGCCGACTACATCTACCAGAAGCTGCTCGGCGTGCGCGGCGTGTTCGCCACGCGCCTGTCGTACGTGATCAAGACCGGTAACCGCTACCAGTTACAGATCTCGGATTCGGACGGCCAGAACGCGCGCATCGCGCTGTCGAGCACCGAGCCGATCATTTCGCCGTCGTGGTCGCCGAGCGGCACGAAGGTCGCGTACGTGTCGTTCGAGCGCAAGAAGCCGATCGTCTACATCCACGACCTGCCGACCGGCCGCCGCTACATCGTCTCCGACCAGAAGGGCAACAACAGCGCACCGGCATGGTCGCCGGACAGCAACACGCTGGCCGTCGCGCTGTCGCTGACGGGCAATACGCAAATCTATTCGGTCAATTCGACGGGCGGCGGCCTGCGCCGCCTCACGCAGAGCAGCTCGATCGACACCGAGCCGTTCTACTCGCCGGACGGCCGCTGGATCTACTTCACGAGTGATCGCGGCGGTGCGCCGCAGATCTACCGGATGCCCGCACAGGGCGAAAGCGCCGGCGCCGCGCAGCGCGTGACCTTCACCGGCAGCTACAACACGAGTCCGCGTATCAGCCCGGACGGCAAGCTGCTCGCTTACATCTCCCGCACGGGCGGGGGCTTCAAGCTGTACGTTCAGGATCTGCAATCGGGCGCGGCGAACGCCATCACGAATACGAATCGCGACGAATCGCCGAGCTTCGCGGCAAACGGCCAGTACCTTCTGTACGCTACCCAGTCGGGTGGTCGCAATGTTCTGGCAGCAGTGCCCTCCGACGGCAGCGCGCCGCCGCAAATCCTGTCCGTCCAGGGCGGCTCCGTACGTGAGCCGTCGTGGGGGCCCTTCATGCAATGACCACAAGGAGAGTAACCATGATGTCGAATAAAGCTCGTCTGGCCCTGGCCGTGATGATGATCAGCGCGCTCGCAGCGTGCAAGTCGGGCGTGAAGCTCGACGACAAGGCCAACAACGCGGGTGCGGTCAGCACGCAGCCGAGCGCCGACAACGTCGCGCAAGTGAACGTCGATCCGCTGAACGACCCGAACAGCCCGCTCGCGAAGCGCAGCATCTACTTCGACTTCGACAGCTATTCGGTGAAGGACGACTACCAGTCGCTGATGCAGCAGCACGCCCAGTACCTGAAGAGCCACCCGCAGCGCCACGTGCTGATCCAGGGCAACACCGACGAACGCGGCACGAGCGAGTACAACCTCGCGCTGGGCCAGAAGCGTGCGGAAGCCGTCCGCCGTGCGATGGCACTGCTCGGCGTGAACGATTCGCAGATGGAAGCCGTGAGCCTCGGTAAGGAAAAGCCGCAGGCAACGGGTCACGACGAAGCATCGTGGGCGCAGAACCGTCGCGCCGACCTCGTCTACCAACAGTAAGTAACGGAAGAATCGCCGTATGACGCACCGTGTATCCCTGCTGCGCGTTGCCGCAGCATTCTGCGTCGCGGGCGCGGCGTGGTCGGTCGCGCCGGCGCACGCCGGCGTGTTCGACGACAACGAAGCGCGCCGCGCCGTGCTCGATCTGCGCACCAAGACCGACAACCTGGCCAGCCAGTTGTCGGCCGCCCAGCGTACGATCCTCGATCAATCCGGCCGTCTCGACCAGCTGAACCAGCAGGTCGCGACGCTGCGCGGCGAGAACGAGGATCTGACGAACCGGCTGACGACGCTCGAACGGCAGCAGAAGGAGTACTACCAGGATCTCGACACGCGGCTCAAGAAGTTCGAGCCGCAGCAGGCGACGATCGATGGTGTCGAAGGCACCGTGCAGCCGGGTGAAACGGATGCGCTCAATGCGGCGCAACAGCAGTTCCGCAACGGCAACTTCAAGGCGGCCGCGGCTTCGTTCCGCGCGTTCATCGCGAAGTATCCGCAGAGCCCCTACCAGCCGACCGCGCAGTACTGGTACGGCAATGCGCAATACGCACTGCGCGACTACCGCGGTTCGACTGCGACGTGGCAAGGGATCGTCAGCAAGTTCCCGCAGCACCCGCGCGCGGCCGATGCCCTCGTGGCGATCGGCACGAACCAGCTCGAGCAAGGCCAGAAGGCGGCCGCGAAGAAGACGTTCGAGCAGGTCGTTTCGCAGTACGCCGGGTCGAATGCTGCACAGACGGCGCAAGGCAAGCTTGAAACGATCAAATAATTATCGCGGCGGGTTGTTGACAGCCTGACGCTCCGTCGCTATAATCTTTTGCTCTTTGGGTCGTTGCCCAAGTTGTTCAAGCAACGAACCGACAGGTTTCAAGAACGTGGGGTGGTAACTCAGTTGGTTAGAGTATCTGACTTTTAATCAGAGAGTCGAGGGTTCGAGTCCCTCCCACCCTACCAACTATCTTTGATAGTGCAAATAAAGCCTCCCAAGCGGAGGCTTTTTTGCGTCTGTTGCTTTTGCGTGGGCACGACGTCCGTTCCCTGCCCGTCACGGCTGTCGTGCGTTGGCCTCCACGGCATTCTCCGACGTCGCGGCCGCAACCGGCACCTGCCCCGCCGCCGCTGCCGGCGCGCGCAACCGCATGATCCCCGCGTCCCCGACTTCGACGTACAGATCGCCCTGCGGCGTGACAACCATCCCCGCCGGCCGGTTCAACGAACCCGGCAACGTACCCGCGCGATTGCCGCGCGAGCCGAGTTGCCCCGCGATGACCGCCGCGTCACCCTTCGGATCGATCCGCAACACTGTGTGGTTGCCGCTGTCGCTCACGTACACGTTGCTTCTCGCATCGGCCGCGATGCGACCGGGCATGCACCATGTCCAGTCGCAACTGATCAGGTTGTTCGTCAGCCGGTCCTTTTCGTCGCGCGATTCCGCTTTCGCGAGCGCGCGCCGTAGTACGCATGTTCCGCGGCCGGCCACGGCCCGGGCAGGAAGTGGATCCGGTGCGCGCCGGTCGCGGGATCGATCTGCCAGATCACATCGCGACTCAGCACGAAGAGCTGCCCGGCAGCCGGCGGCTCGTCACGAAACGTTCGACCTCTTCGCGCGGAATCTTGTACTGCTGTTCATCGCGCGCAACGGTCGTGACCGTTCCCGCCGAGAAATCGAGCCGCCGGATACGTGCGCCGCGCCTGCCGATATACGGACTGTCGTCGAGCACGTACAACCGGCCGTTATGATCGAAACGCAGATAGCGCGGCCGCCATTACGTCGCTTGCGCGAACGGGCCGTCGACCCGCGTCTCGTCGCTGAGCGTGCCGCTCACCGTCTGCACGTTGCCCTGACGGATCGATGCGGCGGATCAACGCACTGCCGCTATCCGCCACGTAGAGATTGCCCGACGCATCCAGCGAAGTGCTCGTCGACAGCGAAGCGAACCGAACTGCGTGGGGCATGACACGACGCCTGAGCGCGCAGCGGAACCGATACAGAGCGCGATCAGACATGTCGCGAGACCGAGGCAGAATCGATAACGCTTCGCCTCGTCAGTCGAGATGGTAGCGAAACAGATCAATGTATCGCCATCAACCCAACTAAGCATGCGTCAAACGGTGTTACTGCCGATGGGGACCGTAGTCTCTGCGGACATGATGTTCAGGCTGATGGACACCTGCCGCGACGATCAGCCGGACAGCGCTGTGCGGACAACAGAGACATGCAACGCCTTACAGCGCCATGCCCGCCCCACCCTAAAATCACATTGGACCAGATAGACCAGAATCTACTGCTCGGACGGCTCGGCAAACGCCTCAATGAAAGCTAGAAGTGCCTCGCGCTTGCGCACATCGAGCAGCCGGAACCTCGCGACAAGCTGCCGCTCGTCAGGGTTCTCAAGCAGAGCCCCCTCCTCTCCGGTAAGAACGTAGCCGACATCCACGCCCGCCGCCGCGATTGCGGTGAGGTAATCGGAATTCGGCCGGCGTAGCCCCTTTTCGTATTGATACTGCGCACGCTGCTTGACAGCACCTAAGGCGCCAAACTCCGTCTGGTTCAATCCCAACCGCGACCGCTCGCGCCTCAGCCTCTCGCCGAACTCGTCCATTCGAGATAGTTCCCTTCTTGACAACGGATCAAAAGATCCTATAGTTGGTTTCAAGTAAGCTTGATTGAGTCATTTTTATGGCGCCAAGTATTTCGTTTGAGCAGTTGTCGGGCACCCCATATTCTCAAGATGGAGAACCATCATGACATCCACATACGAAATTTGCGGTGCCTTGTCCGTCCTCGACAACTTTCGCCACCAACACGCCCAGCGATTCGCCGAGAGTATCGCGAACCCCGCTGACGTCTATTTCGCCACTGACGCGGTCACTCATTCGTTCATGATTCGCATTCGCGGCGTACTCAATGACGATGAAGCCCGGTCCGTCGAGGAGGCGCTGGAGGAATTGTCCCAGAAATGGGCGCGTGCCGGCGCCATCTTCCGCCGCGTGCGATACGGTGAATCATCGTTTATTCCCATCGGCCTTGCCCATTACGTCGAACTGCTTGAAGAACTCGCCGACGAGCACCTGCAACTGGACGCCTTCCTGCAACGCCAGGCCCGGATTCTGGAAAAGTTTCGGCCCTCCACCACTTCACGCGCGAGAGAACGCTGACAGACCACGACAACCCTTGGCCTAGGATAACCGAAGCAACGGAGAAGACGATGGAAGAGCCAGCACGCTACGTCCTGTCGGGTGCGCTATCCGTTCAGGATGACTTGGAAGATGAGCAGCTTGATCGAGTGTCTCGGCATCTGAGCGGCATAGCGACGGTGCACTTGAAGCACGACAAGGTGGCACACACCGTCTCACTGCGCATCTCGGGCGAATTGATGCGCGACGACGTGCGCTACATTGAGCAGCGCGTCGAGCGCTTCGCCGAGGAGAATGCCCGGGCCGCCGCGATTCTGCTGAGCGAGTGGAAATGCGAGACGAGCGAACTCGTCGTGGGCATGAACTGGGACGCTCAATGCCTGATCCGGCTGGGCGCGGTACAAGAACAACTCGCAAAACTCACCGAACGGTATTTCGACTTTCTGCTGCGGCTCGAGCCTCCTGACGCTCCCTTGCGCGGCCACCCACTTCTGTGCGTCGCAGTGGAGACCGACGACGATCGAAGGCTTGGCTAATGCGTGTGCTCGCAGGTCTGGCAAGGCTCTACGTGGTCTATCCGTGTGGCGCAGCGAAAGCATCTCAAAAGCCGCACCGTGCCACGCTTCCCTACGCTGACGACGCCGACCACCTCAGAACGAAGCCATCTTCGGGCATATGGCGCGCCAATCCCGGTGAGAGGGCGGTCGAGCCGTGCGCGCGGCCCCTTCTTGGATCGAATCGTGCCGTGGCACCATGGCCGGCACCCTGATCTGCCAGCATGTACGCGCCCGACCCGTCGTGAGCACCGATCGCCCAATGGGGACGAACGACCGAACCGGCAAATTTCCGTACATGTTGACTTGACCGGCAATTTTCCGTACAGTGGCATCAGGAGGTAAGCGACCATGGCTACTACTCGATTTGAAGCCCGCATTGAGACAGACGTGCATGCAGTGATCCGGCGCGCCGCCGAGATCCAAGGGCGCACCATGTCGGACTTCGTCGTGTCTGCCGCTCGCGAAGCGGCGCAACGTGCAATCGCCGACGCCGAAATTATCCGGCTGTCGGTGACGGACTCCGAACGTTTCGCGCAAGCAATTCTGTCGCCGGCAGAACCCGTCGACGCGTTAAAGCGTGCGCTCGAGCGCCACGAGCAACTCCTGCGTGACGAATGAGCCGTTCAACACTTGTTGTCGCTGCCCTGGGACCGATTCATGACCGATCGCAGTTCGTTTGTGGAACGCCAGCGCTAGACCGTTATTTGCGAGAGCAAGTCACGCAGGACGTTCGCCGAAAGATTGCTGCCTGTTTCGTCATGCTCGACGGCAATGTCGTTGTCGGCTACTACACACTGTCTGCCGCCAGTATCACCCTTGTAGACTTACCGCATGATCTGGCACGCAAGCTGCCGCGGTATCCGGCGATTCCAGCCGTGCGCATGGGGCGGTTAGCCGTTGATCAGACTTACCGAGGCAGGGGATTCGGCGCGGCGCTGCTCGTGAATGCGCTACAGCGTGCCGCGAGATCCGAAATCGCCGCAGTCGCTCTCACGGTCGACGCGAAGAACGAGGCTGCCGCCACGTTCTATCGGCATTTCGGCTTTGAGCAACTGGCGAATGACCCATTGGCGTTGTTCTTGCCTTTGGCAACCGTGAAGTAAGGCATGCAACCAAGTTGGGTGAATGCCCATATCGGAATACCGAGCACGCACCTCGCATAGAACACCGGTCACGGAGACTTCGCCGTACGAGCCAGCGCGCAAACCGGCTTGGCGAACCACCCTAGCCCGGTGTTGTCAGCCAAAAATTTTTCCAGCACTCAGCGGATTGACTGAGAACGACACGGATGCGTGTGCCCGCCGACACCTCGGCGTGCCCTCTTGTTTCTGCTGAAAAATCGACCTAGATTCAAGCCAATCCGGTCCGGTCAACGGGCATGCGCAATCGAGCGCATGCTTGCCCACGCCGTCACCTCTGTTCACTGGTCACGACGGCCATCGTGCCGTTCGCGACGAGCCTGCATCTGAACACTTTTTGCGACCCTCGCCATAGGTCGCAGATACGCGGTACGCACGACCGACTGCATTTCTGTGTGCATCGGTCCCGGCCCTTGGGATGCGCTCCATGAGGAATGCTGCCATGAAATTGCGCCCAATCATCACTCAACAGCTCAATGGACTGCAGTGTCGAGTAAGGCTTGACGCCTGTCCACGGCAAGGAAATCTTCGCCAAATGTGGCATGGTGGCCAATCGGCTGACCATGAGCACATCTCGCCCCGCGCGGGGTGGCTCGAGCGTCTTGTAATGCACACGGCGGGACCGAAATTTGACAACATTCGGCTCAGTCAACAAGAGGCCATGCACCGCCAGATTGATATTGCTTCGCCGATCGGCTCTTGCTTCATGCCCCGAGTCACGAGAGGCCCATTCCAAAGCACTCCCGATACAATCCTCGCCGCCCTTCCTGCAAAAGCAATTCCGCGTACCCGAGCAGGCAGCCACACGTGCGTGCGCCCCACGACAGATGCCCAACCCGTGGCAGGTGAACCGTGAACGCACCCCGGGCGAGACTCAGCGTCGAACTTGGGCCGCTCAAAGCCGAATGGGAGGCGTGGTGCGCACAACGCGGCGTCACGCCCAGCGAGGGTCTGCGGCAGTTCGCAGCGAAGGCCATTGAACGGGCAGGCGACCGACCAGATACGCGAGCATCATTTCCCCCTCGAGACGGCCCCTGCATACGCATCGGGATCGGACTCACTCGCACTGAGCACGAATGCGTCAGGGCCGCGGCCTATGTTAGCGGTTTCACAGCCAACCGATGGATCGTCGCGCTGATTCGGGCGCACCTCACCGGTGAACCGCAGCTTGGGAACCGAGAGTTAACACTTCTCGCAGAGTCCAATCAACAACTTGCGGTAATCCGTAAGCTACTCGGTGAACTCGTCAGGAGTTCAGACACGAGCCCCTCTCGGCAGGGACCCGCTTGGGAGGACACTCGCGCAGCAATTGACGCGCACCTACGCGCCGCCGCGAAGCTCGTGCGGAGCAACCTGGATCGATGGAGCCGCTGACATGGCCTTTCCCAGAACCTACGTCGATGCTCTGCTGGTCAACTGGGGAGATCGACTGTTTCACGAACCGCTTCGGCATGCCCACGCTCAGCACCTATCACATTGGACAACGCACCGACACGCCCTGCATTTGCGTGAGAAGCTGGTTGCAACGCTTGGGCGCGCTCCAGAGGTGATGGTCAAGATTAGCAACAAGGGGGGCGGCGCGCAGGGGATGGCCGTAGTCCGTCGTCACTTGCAGTACATCTCGCGCAACGGTGATGTCGAGTTGGAAGATCAGGACGGGCATGTGATCACCGGAAAGACCGAGTTGAATGACCTCCTCGAGCAATGGCACTTGGGCGGCTGGGGAATTCCCCAAGAAAGCAGGCGAAGAGAGACCCTCAATGTGCTGCTGTCGATGCCTCCCGGTACAAATCGCCAAGCAGTTCGGGATGCGGCAAGCGCATTTGCACACGAGACATTCTGCGATGGGCGGCCATACGTCTTCGCGGTACACGATGATGAAGCACATCCTCATGTACACCTAAGTATCCATACACGTGGTCCTGATGGCCAGCGACTCAATCCGCGCAATCAGGATTTGCATCAGTGGCGAGAATCCTTCGCACGGCAATTGCGAGAACATGGCGTCGACGCGAACGCGACACCCAGAATCGTGCGAGGCCAAACTCAACGCTTTCCGAAACAAGCCGCTATTTGGATGGCAGCACAAGGTATTCCTCTCCGCTTTTACTCGTCGGTGATGGACGACGAGACACGCCAGGTTCTATGGGAGGCACATCTCGACACCTTGAGCGCCTGGCACGAAATGGCACACGCACTGGCCCATTCCAATGTCCCCGAGGATCGAGCAATGGCAATCGACATCGCAAATTTTGTGTCGCGAATGCCGATCCGAGCGTTGAGTCCCATGCACACTCCGCAACATCGCGGCCCCGCGCAACAACCCGACCATTCGGTCAACCGAGGGCGCACGACATACAGTCCGGATTTGCCATGCAATGAACGCGGCGCACCATCGTTCGACATGGACCTCTAATCGCACTCAAGCGGAGCACCCCGGATAAGGTGACGTCCAGATCGCCAGCGTCGCGCCCGAATAGTGCAAGCGACTACTCGACCGTAGCCGCCGGTGTCCGAACCGATCTCGACGAAGTCGATCTGGCCGCCAACGACTGCAGCAATCTGTGCACATGCATCGGCGGGCAACCCATCGTACGTGATGATCCATTGCGCGAAGCCTGCGCCACCGTCTGGCCCGACAGCGCCCGCACAAGACGCTTAAGGCTATCATCGTCTTCGCCTTGCTAGAGCTCCCGCGCGAACCCGCCCCCGCTCGCGACAAAACGAGCGGCCGCACACGTATCGTGCATCGGTTGCATATCATCTGTCATGCGCGGCGGCACGGATGAATCGGGCGCACGGAAATCCGGCGTTGCGCCGGCGCCCGGTGCCCGCCGCGAGGTTCGTCGCGCGACGTAGCGGCCGCAACGGCCACCCGCCCCGCGCGCGTTCACTCCGTCACGGACGGCGCGGAATCTGCGTCGGAGAAACGCGGCTTCGCGCGCTGCAGGTCGCGCGTGTTCTTCTGCACGGCCACCGAGCCGAACAGCGCGAGCACGAACGACATCGCGTAGAAGCCTTTCTCGCTCAGTTGCAGCGTCGCATTGAAGAGGCCGACGATCAGCAGCGCGATCGACAGCAAAAGCGCGATCCAACTGAGGCCGTAGTAGATGCCGGTGACGGGAATGCCTTCCGCGCGGTCGCGCACGCTCTTCTGCAGCGAGATCGCCGCGTAGAGGCCGAACACCAGCACGGTGAAGTAGTAGCCCTTCTCGTTGAGCTGCATGCCGGCGTTCCAGAGACCGATCAGGAATGCCGCGAAACCGGCGAGCAGCGCGGCCCACGACGCGGCCACGAACGCGAACGACGGTTGCTGGATGGTGGTCTGGTTCATTGCTTTGCCCTCTCTTTCTTCTTGTTCGAAATCGTTTTCGTTGAACTGCGTTTCGCGCATGGTAGCAGCTTTGGCACGCGGCAAGACGGCTTGCTTGCAGTCTTACGATTCGCGCCGCGCGCGTCGCCAGCGCCCCGGCGTCGTGCCGAGCACCGCGCGAAACGCCTTGCCGAACGCGGCTTCCGACTGGTAACCGACCGCCTGCCCGATCTCCGCCTGCCCGCGCTGCGTGTCCTGCAGCAGCGCGCACGCATGCATCATCCGGATCTGCGCGACGAACGCGCCGACACTCATTCCGGCCCGCTCGCGGAAATGCCGGGCGTACGTCGCACGCGACATCGCGGATGTGTCGCCGAGCGACTCGACCGTCCACGGCTTCTCCGGCGCCTGCAATACGGCCTGTACCGACGGGCCGAGCCGCGCATCGGCAGCGAGCGCAAGCCAGCCGGACGGCACGCGCGCGCCACGACCGGCGCGCAACGCGTACGCGAGCAGCGCCTGCCCGAGCGCGTTCACGATCGCGCCGGCGCCCGGCTGCCCATTCGACGCCTCGGTGCGCAGCACGCTCGTCAGCAGTTGCAGCGGTGCGAACCCCGATGCCTCGCGCAGCCCGACATGCAGCACGTGCGGCAGCGTACGCATCAGCAGTTCGCCCGCGCCGCGCGCATAGACGAACCGTCCGCAGAGCAGATCCACGCTTGCGCCGCCCGGTTCGGCCGGATCGAGATTCGTCTTGACCGGCAGCACCGCGCCGCCGCCGGCACCGTGTTCGCGCAGCGCCGCAACCGGCCGCGACCGGCCCGCGCCAGCGTCGAGCAGCTCGTGCGCGCCGCCCGCGGGCAGCAGCACGAAATCGCCGTCGGCGAGCTGCAGCGTGCGCCCTTCCGCGGTATGCAGCCGGCACGTTCCGGCCAGCACCAGGTGAAACGCCGCCTCGCCCGGCGGCAGCGGGTCGTGCGGCATCGCGAACGGCCCGCCGAGCAGGCAGCGCACGTCGAGCTCGACATGGCTGCGGCCCAGCGACAGCAGTTGACTCAGGGCATCCATGAGACGATTGCGCTAAAAATTGACACTCTAGCGTATCGAAACCCTCAGCGTGAACGATCAGAATAACCCTGCATCGCCCGAGATCGCGGCGCCCGCCGCCCTCCTCACCTCTTCTCGAAAAGGACGCATCATGCTGAACTGGAACGAATACCGGAAGGAACTCTCGACGCGCATCGGCGACATCGCCAAGCTGTCGCCGGACACGCTGGCCGGCTACCAGGCGCTGGCCGGCGCCGGCGCCAAGACGGGCCATCTCGACGCAAAGACGCGCGAGCTGATCGCGCTCGCGGTGGCGGTCACGACACGCTGCGACGGTTGTATCGCCGTGCACACCGCCGAAGCGGCCAAGCATGGCGCGACGAAGGAGGAAGTGGCGGAAGCGCTCGGCGTCGCGATTGCGCTGAACGCGGGTGCGGCGCTCGTCTATTCGGCGCGCGTGATGGACGCGCTCGGCGACTGAACCTGACGGCCGCGGCGCTGCCGTCGCGTGACGGCGCCCGGCTGCATGGCTGCATGTCTGCCCGGTTGCGCACCGCGCATCCGGGCAAATGATGTATGACGATTGGCCAGCGTACCCGCCCGAATGGCGGGCCGGGCGCCCGCGGGCGAGGATGCGCCGCGAAGTCGGCTACCATGCGCGAACGATCCATCGTGAAGGAGCGCTTCATGTGCCGCTGGCTCGCCTATACGGGTAATCCGATCCATCTGGAAACCGTGCTGTTCCGCGCGAAGCATTCGCTGATCGACCAGAGCCTGCATTCGGAGCTGGGGGCGACGACCACCAACGGCGACGGCTTCGGCATCGGCTGGTACGGGCGCCCCGACGAACTCCCGTTCCGCTACCGCTCCGTGCATCCCGCGTGGAACGACCGCAACCTGCGCGAAGCCGCACGCGCGATCCGCTCGCGGATGTTCATCGCGCATATCCGCGCGGCTACGGACACGCCGGTACAGGAAACCAACTGC